>CAVPVN010000001.1:0-161583 GCA_963709265.1 uncultured Actinomycetes bacterium
GGCGCGCCCCATGACCAAGCTTGAACAGGGAGGGGTAGGTGGAGGGGGTACCCCCTCGTCACAGCCCGGTGTCACGACCTGGCGCTCGGAGTGGGTCGAGCACATCGACGGCTTCGGCCTTGCGGTATCTCGCGCTCGACGGACACGAATCTGACACCGCCGCGTCACCTAGCCTCCTTGCCAGGTGGCCGTGAGGATCTGACGCGACGCTGATGGGCATCGCCTTCCCGAAGGAGGGGCGCGAAGCTGCGCTCGAGACCTACCCGGACAGGTTTCTTCGGCTAATCCGTCCGACATGCGCGTCCAGTGGCTGGTCGTTCGCCTGGCTGCCATCGACAAGGATGAGCTGTGCGAGCTCGTCTTCGACGCTTGGCCTCCCGGTACGGACGCTGACGAACAACAGCGCTCGACCGTCACGGGCATTCCGGGCGATGCTTGCTTGGAACCTCTATACCTGGTATATATACTAAGTATGGTGATTATCGAGGTCTGTTCATGAGCGTTCCCCATGCACTCCTTGCCCTCCTGAGAGAGGGGGCGAAGTACGGGCTGCAGCTGCAGAACGAGTTCGAGTCGCGGACGGGGGAGGTCTGGCCGCTGAACGTCGGGCAGGTCTACACGACGCTCCAGCGGCTCGAGCGGGACGGGCTCGTCGAGGCCACCGGAGAGGGCGAGCGGTCGCAGAAGCGGTATCGGAGCACCTCCGCCGGTGAGCGCGAGCTTTCCGAGTGGCTCCGCAACCCGCCCGACCTCGTTCCGCCCCCGCGGGACGAGCTCGTGATCAAGGTGCTTGTCGCCCTGCAGGTCCCGGGGGATCGACATGCACGAGCTCCTGCAGGTCCACCGCCGGCACGTCATCGAGACGATGCAGCGCTATACCCAGGTCAAGGCCGCGGCCGGCGAGGACGACGTGGCGCTGGCGCTCGTCGTCGATGCCGAGCTCTTCCGGCTGGAGGCGATCGTCCGTTGGCTCGACGCCGCCGACGTCCGCCTCAAGCAGCTGCCGTCGCCCACGCCGACCGAGGTCGTGGACTTGCCCCTGGAACCAATTCGCAGGATGGAGGTCTTGCCATGACAAGCGCACTCGAGCTGCGCCGGGTATCGAAGGTCTACGGCACCGGGCCCAGCGAGGTGCGCGCGCTCCACGACGTCGACCTGTCGGTCGAGCGCGAGGAGCTCGTGGCAGTCATGGGGCCGAGCGGCTCCGGCAAGAGCACGCTCCTGACGATCGCGGGCAGCCTCGAGGAAGCGAGCAGCGGCCAGGTGCTCGTCGACGGCATCGATCTCGCGACCGTCTCTCGCTCGGATCGGTCGAAGCTGCGGCGCCGGTCGATCGGCTACGTGTTCCAGGACTTCAACCTGCTCCCCGCGTTGACGGCGCTCGAGAACGTCACGCTGCCGCTCGAGCTCGACGGCGTCCGCGCAAGAGCGGCACGGACGTCAGCGCTGGTCGCGCTTGAGCAGCTCGACGTGGCGGAACGCGCCGATCGTTTCCCCGACGAGCTGTCGGGCGGCGAGCGTCAGCGCGTCGCGATCGCACGGGCGATCGTCGGCGAGCGCGGGTTGCTGCTCGCCGACGAGCCGACGGGTGCGCTGGATTCCGTGAACGGGGAAGGTGTCATGCGCCTGCTCCGCGACGCGACGCAGCGGGGCGTCGCCGGTGTGGTCGTAACGCACGAGGCGCACCTCGCCTCCTGGGCGGACCGTGTCGTCTTCCTCCGCGACGGCCACGTCGTCGACCAGACCGTCGCTCCTCCGGGCCCGGAATCGCTACTCGCAGCAGGTAACCGCCGATGACGACGCTCGCCCAGGGGTCACCGCTCGGCGGACCGAGACACGGCGGGATGGCCGCACGCCGGGCGGTCGTGCGGTGGGCGGGACGCATGTTCCGCCGCGAATGGCGGCAGCAGCTCTTGGTGGTGACGCTTCTCACCGTGGCCGTCACCGGCGCCATCGGCAGCATCACGATCGCCTCGAACGCCGTTCCCGCCGACGACGGCGACTTCGGCTCGGCCAACCTCGTGCTGACGTTCGACGGTTCCGATCCGCAGAGGCTCCAGGCGGGGCTCGACGCCGCCAGGAGATCCTTCGGATCGATCGAGGTCATCGGCCACCGCTCCGCGCGCGTCCCCGGGGACGTCGAGAAGGTGGATTACCGGTCACAGGTCCCCGACGGCCCCTTCGGTGACGACCTGCTCGCGCTCCGCCGAGGCAGCTATCCGACCGGCCCCGACCAGGTGGCCGTCACGAACGGGGTCGCAGCGTCTCTGCGATTGCGGATGGGATCCATCCTGGCGCTCGACGGGCGGCGACGGACGGTCGTCGGCATCGTCGAGAACCCGAGCAAGCTGAGCGACGAGTTCGCGCTCATCTCGCCCTCGTCCGCGCGTCCGGACGGGGTCAGCGTGCTCGCCGAGGCGAACGCTGCATCGCGCGAATCCTTCTATCGCTCCTCCCAGGGCGACGGCCCCAACTCGGCCTTCGCGGGCTCCATCGAACGTGGAAGCGATGTGAGCAGCGCGGGAGAGACGCTGGCGATCTTCTCCGTGGCCACCGTCTTCCTCCTGCTCGCCTCGTTGGTTGCGGCAGCAGGGTTCGCAGTCGTCGCGCAGCGACGGCTCCGGCAGCTCGGCATGCTCGCAGCCGTAGGCGCGACGCAGAGGCACCTCCGCCTCGTGCTGGTGACGAACGGTGCCGTCGTCGGGGCGATCGCCGCCGTCGTCGGGACGGTCGCCGGTCTCGCGCTCTGGGTCGTCTTCGCACCCACACTCGAGTCCGCAGTCGACCATCGCATCGGCCGTCTCAGCCTTCCCTGGGGACTGATCACGATGGCCGGCCTCCTCACCGTCCTGGGGGCAACCGCAGCGGCCTGGTGGCCCGGGCGAACGGTCTCCCGACTTCCCGTCATGCTCGCGCTCTCGGGGCGGCCGCCCACGCCGAGGCCCGCACGGCACTCGGCGATCGCGGCCGCGGCCTTCATCGGGGTCGGCATCGGCTGTCTCGCACTGTCCGGCCGCGACCGACCACCGCTCATCGTCGCCGGACTATTGACGACGATCGTGGGCAGCCTCCTCCTCGGCCCGCTCGCGATTCGCACCTGCTCCGCACTAGCCGCGCGAGTCTCGATCGCGCCTCGACTCGCGCTCCGAGACCTGGCCCGGTATCAGGCCCGCTCCGGAGCGGCGCTCGCCGCGGTCACGCTCGCCCTCGGGATCGCGACGGCCGTGGTCGTCACCGCCTCCGCCGAGGAGGCGAAGGCGGCTGCCGAGCCGCCGACGCTTTCCGACCGACAGATCCGCGTGTATCTCGGCCCCCCGGATGCGCGCCAGTTCGTCCCCGTCGACGCGCCCGCACAGCTCGGACGTCTGGCGGCGAGCGTCCGACAGCTAGCCCACCAACTCGACCGCACCACGGTGATCCCGCTCCGCAAGGCCGTGCAACCCGGCCTACGCCCCTTCGTCGTCGGCGATACCAGAGTGATTCCCACAATCGAGCTCGCAAGACGATTCGAAGGCCCCGCCGGCCGCAAGGAGTACCGCGCCCAATCGCAGCTTCTCGTCGCCACACCCGCAGTGCTCAAGTACCTCGGAATCGACCCCGCCGCGGTGGACCCGAGCACCGACTTCCTCGCCGACCAGAGCGTCGCGGCCGAGGAGCTCGTCATCCCGAGCTTCACGAGCCACGAGGAGATCGCCGTCACGAACATCCAGAGGATCGAGACCGGAGAGCACCTCTTCGGCTCCACCAGCGCGCCGCCGAACCTCGTCACACTCGCTGGCCTTCGTCGCCACGGCTGGAAGCAGACCACCGCGGGCTGGCTCGTCGAGTCGAGCCGGCCCCTGACGAACGAGCAGATCGCAGACGCCCGCGACATTGCGGCGGATGCCGGTCTCACGATCGAGGTCCAGGGCGAGGGGTCGTCCATGGCCACGGCCAAGGACATCGCAACGGCCGCGGGCGCCGTACTCGCGCTCGCGATCCTCGCCCTGACGGTCGGGTTGATCCGCAGCGAGAGCGCAGGCGACCTCCGCACCCTGACCGCGACCGGAGCCAACTCGGGTGTCCGACGCACCCTGACGGCCACCACCGCCGGAGCACTCGCTCTCCTGGGCGCGCTCCTCGGCGTCGTGGGCGCGTACGTCGTCCTCCTGGCCATCTACCACGACGACCTCGGCCACCTCAGCAGCGTGCCGCTCTCCTACCTCGCCGTCGCAGTCGTCGGGGTGCCGCTGGCCGCGATCGCTTCCGGGTGGCTCCTCGCTGGCCGCGAGCCCCCCACTATCGCTCGGAGCGTCGTCGAGTGACCAGCAAGGGGAGGCGTTCCCGCGAGACGTGGGCACGTCACGATCCTTAGATCAGGCTCACGGTCGGCAAGTCCCTCTTGGGCGCGGATAGCACGGATCACCCGTGCTTCACTCTTTAGGGCATCCCTATTAGGGGGGCGTTGTTCGTGGCGGCGTGTGTAACGATGGCATGCCGGGTAGTGCCTTGTTGGCAATCCGACAGAGGGGAGAGTCATGCGATCTCTTCGTGTGGCGCTTTGTGCGTCACTTGTTGCGCTTGCGAGCGTGGGAGTCGCGTCCGCCGCCGAGATAAAGATCACGGACCAGCCCGCTGGTTACGTGCGGCACGACGGACTCTCGGATATCACGATCGCGAGTTGCAGTAGCGATTTCACGGACCCGGCGCTCGATGCGCCGACGCCGACGCCGGCAGCCGATGAGGGAGCTGGAGAGCGGCAGCAGAACGAGCCGGCCGCGGCGATCGACCCTGTGACGCCGCAGCACATGACGGCGGGGTCGAACGATTACTGCACGACGCCTACGACGACGGACGCGTGGGGTGGGTTCTACTACTCCGCCAACGGCGGCGGGGCTTGGACGAACAGTCTGCTGCCCGGCTATCCGACCGACACGTCGGCGGAGGGGTCCAACTGCTCGATCACCCCGCAGCACTGCTTGGTCGTGAGCTCTGGCGACCCGGTACAGGCCTTCGACCGCTGGGGTCATGTCTTCTATGGAGTGATCGGTTTCAACCGGGTGCGTCCGCAGAACGGCTCGATCTTCGCGGCCCGGTACGACTGGGCCGTCCCAGCCACCACGCCGGATTACAGGTTCACGGCCCTCGTCGCCCGCGGAGCCCCGGCGCTTTCGGGAAAGTTCGAGGACAAGATCCAGCTTGAGGTCGACCGCGGCGTGAACAGCCCGTACGCGGGCAACGCGAGCCGGCCGTGGGGGAACGTGTACGTGTGTTGGGCGCAGTTCGTCGGGAACGCCGGCAACAACGGCGTCTTCTTCTCACGCTCGACCGACGGTGGGCAGACGTACTCCCAGCCGCAGAAGATCTCCGAGGGTGTCCATGACAGTCAGTTCTGCGACATCGGCGTGACGAGCGTCGGCACGGTGTACGTGACGTGGCGCTCCTTCGAGGGGCGCGGCTCCACGCAGGTGAACGGGGTCGTCCTCGCCAAGTCCACCGACGGCGGCGCGACGTTCACCAAGCCACAGGTCATCACGGAGTTCATCCCCTGGGACGTCGGCGACGAAGCGGGCGTGCCGGAGGAAGTCCGCGAGCAGGCAATGGAAGAAGCTTGCGAGCAGGGGGACGGGATCGAGTGCGCCGAACGCGAAGGAGGAGCCCAGGCCGAGCAGACCCCGACCCGCGACTGTGGCGACGGCCCATTCGTCTGCGAGTCCGGCTACGTGTTCTTCCGTGAGGACAGCCAGACACGAATCAGCGCAGACCCGACCGATACCGCGCATCCGCAGGCGGCATACATCGTCTACAACGCCACCGTCCCCGGAAGCCAGACTTCGACCGGCACGACCTACGGGACGGTCGAGCCCGGGATCGGTAGCCAGGGACAGCTGTACTTCATCCGCACCCTGGATGGCACGAGCTGGTCGACCCCCACACGGGTCACGCCCGGTCAGGCGAAGGGGCACCAGTTCTTCCCGGACATCGACGCAAACGCCGGCCGTCTGCACCTCGTCTGGCAGGACAGCCGGAACGACACCGCAACGGGGCCGCCCACCACGCCGAGTGGCGGCGACTTCCGCACGGTGCCGATCTCGAACCAGTGGGTCCCGACGAATCCCCCCGGAAGCGTCTCGGCGGGAGTCGGTATAGGGGTCGAGACGTTCTACGCCGTCTCGACGAACCTCGGCGCCAGCTTCTCAGCGCAGGCTGTGTCCACTAGGGCGCAGATGCCGCAGTACGAGCAGTTCGGGAACCGCGACATCCCGTTCTTCGGTGACTACAACTCGATCGCAGCGGTCGGGAATACGGTCCTCATGGACTGGACGGACCAACGCGACCCGATCGAGACCAAGCCTGGGACCGATCCGAGATATCCGATCGACGGCATGGACGGATTCGACGTCCTCCAATGCCGCACCGCCACTGGCACGACGTTCAGCGCGGACGGGTGCCCCAACGCGGGCGGCCTCGATCAGAACATCTTCGGATTCCTCACCGGATAACCCGAAAGCACTCGCGACCAAGAAGAAGGGCCGGCCAAGCCGGCCCTTCTTCTCCCCAATGTCCTTCCGTCGGGGAACCTAAGGCGGTCGCTGCGCCCTCAGCGAGCACGCCCCTTCGTGAGGCTCTGCATCTACTGACTCAACACGCGGAGCACCTGTGCGAACCGAGTCGCCGCGGCCTGGCCGCCAGGTAGTAGCTCTGCGCACCAATTCGTCCGAACCGAGGGGGTTCGACATGAAACGAATGTTGCTGGTGCGCGCTGGTCGGGACGATGCTCGTTCCGGCGGCTACGGTCTAGGGTGTGTGGCTTGCTGGGGTTTCCCTGACCGACGACCTCGTCGTTGAGCTCGCGCAGCGGCTGCAACGCGACGGTGCGCAACACACTGCCCAGGCGCTTCTGAAAGCGGCGATCAGCGGAAGGTCGACCGCCGCACTTGACACGCAGGATCGCAAGAACATCCTCGCAGTGCTGGACGACCCGCCCGCCGGCCTCGAGGAGCTGCAAGGCGTACTACTGAGGGAAATCAGGCGCCTGCGCGAAGGGCAGTAACGCCGGAAGCCGCACGTCACGGGTTCCAGCGTCCAGGAGGTCGTGGGTCATGTCGTTCCTCCAGCTACGGTGATTCCTTCCAGCCGGTATCGCCCCAGGTACCCGTTACGACACTGTTCCGTGGCCGGGTGCCGTTTTGGAGGGAGTGCGTTACCGACGGCGTTCAGCTAGCTACCCGGCCCCGCTAGTCAGGAAGCCACGCAGCAGGGTTGCGTCCGGACTGCGTCTCCTATCCGACTGTGTCGTCAGCGATACACACCGTGTGCTGCAGACGATGACGACGGCGGAGAGGCCGCTTCCTAGGCTCGCCACATGGTCGAGCCATCGAGAAGGAGGCGGGGCATGTACGACATCGCCAAGACACGGATGCTGCTGACGACGGCGGTATTCGCCGCGGTTGCTGCGGTGCTTGCCGGCGGGGTGAACGCAAGGATTCCCGACGAGAACGGCTCGGGCACCGAAGGGCGGGTGTCCATCGTCGGCGTCGTCGGCGCACAGGCGCCGAGTTGGCGGGGCAAGGGCGGCAAGGGCGAGGAGACCGGGGGCGTCACCGGCCAATCCAGCGGGCGGCCTTCTTCTGGGTTCAACGGGATCGCTGACACGGGCGTGGCCGACGATCGCTTCGACGTCGGCGTCAATTTCACATACTGGGGCGTCTAACTGGTGCGGTCAGCGGGGGTCGTTTCAAGAATCCGGCTTCGTGTCCAGAGAAGACGGAGCCCCGGAACGACCCGTGGCCAGGCACCTTCGGGGAAGTCGTTGTTCGTGAGCCGCCGCGAGGCTACGGACATGTGTACGGTCGCCGTCGTGTGGCTCGCAGGGATCCCGGTCGCCGACAAAGCCGTCCAGCTCGCCGCCAGCCTCCGCGAAGCCGAACTCGTCGCCACCGCTGAACGGCTCGAAACCGCCTAGGGCCGCGAAGCTCGGATCGTCTCGCTCGACATTCGCAACCGGGGAGGCGATCCTTCGTGTGCTCGAGGACGGCCTCGAGGAGCTGCTGGAGCTTCGGGCGACGTTGTTGCGGGAGCACGTCTGTCGTGCCCTGCGGTGTCAGCTGTCGAAGGCGATCGTCCCCCACGCATCGAGGGCGTGGCCGGCTCGCGGCCGAGCCCGTCGACGCGCAACCGCGGCGCCGGCCAAGAGAACTAGTACGCCGTATCTCGACACTCGGCCAACGCCGCTGCCTCCTCCATTCGTACCCGAGTGTGCGGGATGTCTCCTACGCTGACCGAACGCACGCAGAGTCCGACGCGACGCAGACCCTTACTGCGACGATCTCGCCGCGGCTCATGCCGAATCTGGCAGCGCGCTCAGGAGGTACGCCTCAACCACGTCCTGCTTGCCCTTGACCCGCAGTGGCGGCACCGCCTCGACGAGGCTGCCGTCGGGTAGCGCCCGCCGGGTCTCAACCCCGATCAGCACCCCGCCCTCTGGCGCCTCGCTTTCGAGCCGCGAGGCCGTGTTCACGGTGTCGCCGACGACCACGTAAGCGACGAACCCGTCGCCGCCCATCTCGCGCACCACTGCTTCACCGCTGTTGACGCCAACGCGCAGCCGAGGCCAACCAGGGTTGGCGTCGGCGACCGCGGTCAACTCGCGCTGGAGAGCCAGCGCCGCGCCGGCGGCGCGCACCGCGTGGTCGGGTTTGTCGCCGCGAGTGTTGAAGGTGGCCATCATCCCGTCGCCTATGAACTTCTCCACGTCACCGCCGAACTCACGCGTGATCAGCGGCGCCGCTTTGGCGTAGTACGTGTCGAGCACATCCGCGACATCCTTGGGGTTCGCGCGCTCGGCAAAGGCGGTAAAGCCAGCGAGGTCGCTGAAGAGGACGCTCACCGACAGGACGCGCTCGCGCGTGGTCGGCAGGTACAGCCCTCGGAAGCGCTCGTCCTGCCACTGACGGTGCGCGGCATAGCTGACGACGGCGTAGGCGGTGACGATGAGAGCGTGCCACTCCCACCAACTCGCGTGCCAGGCACGTTCGCCGGTCAACGCCACGCCGATCATCGCCTCGGCGAGCAGGACGAAGCAGGCGATCACGCTGGCCGGCAGTAACGCGATCCGCCCGCGATAGACGTACCAGTAGCGAGCGGCGGCGACGGCGTATACGAGGGCGCCGAGGCCGGCCAGCACGGCAAGCACGCTGTGTGAGCCGCCCTCGTTGCCGGGCTTGTCGAGCGGCGGCAGCTCGACGACCGTCCATACGAACCACACCACCAGGGCCGCCAACACGGCACGGCGCAGCGCTGCACGGTGTCGCACCACGAGCGGCGCGAAAGAGAGGCGGAGATCGACAAAGCCGGACGCGAGGGCGAACACTGCGGCGAATAGAAGGCCGATGGGATTCGCGACCTTGAACCCCGCATATTCATGCGCGAAGAGGATCCCCGCCGTCCCGACCGCGTGCAAGCCGAGGAAGCCGCCCGTGGCCAGAAAGGCGAGCGAGATCAGCAGTACACGCGCGTCGCCCCGACGGTTTGCCGCCTCGCCGGCTGCGTACGCGAGAACGAAGACTCCGGCGCCGACCGTCAGGAAGAGGGCGAAATGGACTGCGTGGTTATGCCAATCCAGATCGAGCTGGTCACGCAGCAGAAGCGAGACGAGGCCGACAAGCGGCAGCGCCGCGGCCACTATCCACATCGCGACGGCGAAGGCGGTGCGGCGGCGGCCCCGCGTGTGGCTCAGGGCGACGCTCGGCGGCGAAAGATAGAGCTCGGCGGTTGTCACCGCCGGAACCTAAAACGCTCCGGGCGCAAGAATGGTTCGGCCAGCACGAGTGGTTGGTGCGGTCAACCGCTCTCGGCGGATTCGGTTGGCCGGCGCTGCCCGCGATCACATGCATCCTCCCCCGGCCGGCTGCAGCATGCGGGCTCGCGCAGGAAATGGCGAGCATGGCACACACACGAGATCAAGCTCTGAGGCTCGATCACGACGCTCGAAGTCCTGCGCTTGAGCAGCGGGCGTGAGTTGCCGCCGCCGAAGTTTCTGCCGCGACGACGCTGAGGTCAGGAGGGTGATCGCCCGAGGACTTGAAAGGCGAGTCTCAAGCGCCGCGTCTGGGTTACCGCCGCGCCGTGTCGCGCTCGCTGCGAGCGAGATGCCGATGGACGTGCTGGACGGCGATCGAGCCCTCGCCGACGGCTGATGCGACTCGTTTGATCGAATCGTGACGCACATCGCCCACTGCGAACACGCCCGGAAGGCTCGTCTCAAGCGGAGAGACCGTCGATTCGGCGAGGTCGCTACCGGTCAGGACGTAGCCGCGCTCGTCGCGATCGATATCGGCGGGAAGCCAGTCGGTGTGGGGGTGCGCTCCGATGAGTACGAAGAGCGCTGCGGCCGGTACGGTCGACTCGGCGCCCGAAGGAATATCGCGCAGGGCGACGCGCTCGAGCCGGCCTCGACCCTCACCGCCAGTCACATCGGTGTGCACACGCACATCGATGTTCGTCGCAGCGACAAGCGTCTCGATCAGATAGCTGGACATGCTGCTCTCCAGCGAGGAGCCGCGGACGAGCAGGGTCACGCGGCGTGCATGCCGGGAGAGATGCATTGCCGCCTGCCCGGCCGAGTTGCCGCCGCCGACGACGTACACGTCCTCACCGGCCAACGCCTTTCCCTCAGCGACCGAAGCGCCGTAGAACACTCCCGTGCCGATGAAAGTGTCGAGGGACGGGATACCCAGCCGGCGGTACGCCGCGCCGGTGGCGAGTATCACGGTGCGGGCCCTCGCTTGACGCCCGCTCGAGAGCGAGAGGACGAACCGGTGCCCGTCCTGCCCGAGATCCACGACCTCACGCATCAGGAGAAAGCGCGTGCCGAATACCCAGGCTTGCTGGAAGGCGCGCTGAGCGAGCTCGGCGCCACCGACGCCGCGCGGGAAGCCGAGAAAATTCCGGATGAGAGAGCTCGAGCCGGCCTGCCCGCCGATCGACTCCCGTTCGACGACGAGCGTTCTCAGTCCTTCGGACGACGCATAGACCGCAGCCGCCAAGCCGGCCGGGCCAGCGCCCACGACGGCGAGGTCGAAGTCGGCATCTGCTTCGAGCTCCGTGCTCATTCCGTACGACGCCGCGAGCTCGGCATTCGAGGGATCGACAAGCACCAGTCCGTCGCTCGAAACGACCACAGGCAGCTCGGACTCGGAGAGGCCCACCCCCTCGAGCAACCGGCGTCCGTCGTCGGAGTTGCTCTCGTGGGCGACATGCGGAACACCGTTCCTGATGAGGAGGCTCTGAAGCTCGTGTGCACGAGGCGACCAGCGCTCCGCCACAAGCGCAATCGGGCTCGGGCCCGGCACCGCAACCCGGGACCACTCGTGGATGAACTCCGCGATCGTGCGGTGAAAGAGCTCGTCAGGCAGTCGCCACGGCTTGAGAACGTAGTAGTCCGTGTGACCGAGTGCGATAGACCGGTGGATCGCCGCGGCGGTAGGAGGGTCGGCCCAGGCACCCCACGGGACGAGCAGCGCGCGCTTCGCGTGCGGATGCAGATCGCGCACCCGCGCAAGGAACTCCTCCCCGGTCAGGTCGGGAAGCCACTGATCCGCCAGCACGACGGCGACCGCCTCGTTCGCGGCCCGCGTCGCTTCGAGGCGTGCGAGCGCGACCATGGCCGATCGCTCGGACACGATCCGGTAGTCGGTGCCATAGCGCCGATGAAGCTCCGCGACCGTCCGTGCCAGTTCCCGCTCGTTCCCGTCCACGACCATCAGACTCGGCTGAGCGGCGTTCACGACCGTATTCTCGCACCCGCCCGTCATTCGAGCGGCGCGCCACGGACTCGTTGTCAGCTCGTGACCGTCCACGCGGGAGGGCGTCGCATAGACAAGGTTGACGCGTCCGGAAATGTCTACGGGCATCCGCTAAATGACGAACCTATTTGACACCGAGAGAGCGAGTTTCACCTCACCCCGCGGTGGGAACAATCGTCGCGCAATCTCGACGAAAGGAACGGCATGGGAATCATCGCGTTCATCGTTTTGGGTCTGATCGCCGGAGTGATCGCGAAGGCGATCATGCCGGGTGACGACCTCGGCGGGATCATCGTCACTGCGATCATCGGAATCGTCGGTGCGCTGCTCGGCGGCTTCATCGCCGCCGCCTTGTTCGACGCTCATCCGCTTGACGAGTTCTTCGACGTCTCCACGTGGCTTACGGCGATTGTCGGGGCGATCGTTCTCCTCGTGATCTATCGCCTCGTAGTGGATCGCAGCCACAGCAGCCGTACTCTTCGCGCCTAGCGACTGATGGTGGGACGCCCGGGAGCCACGGTTGCTCCCGGGGCGTCTGATCGCATGAGCCTTGATGAGCCAGTCGGTTGGACAGGCTCCTCAATTCGTCGGCTTGCAGCTGCCGCGCAATCGCGGCCTCCAATCGCGGTGCACCTGGTGGGTCAGCCCACCGCCGCTCCCGACGAACGGGTCTAGGTTCGCACGCGGACTCAGGACGTCCGGGAGGGCCGCTTGCCTTCCTCGTGCGCGCGCGTAGGTTCGCCCAGTTGACCGCACGGGCAGAACTGCAACCGAACCCGCCTACTGCGCCGCTCTGCTTCGTGTCTCCGCGGCAGTCGCCGCGAGCATGAGCTGAGCCGTCTCGCTTTCTGCGGCAGCGCGAAGACATGTAGCGCGCGGTCGCTCATCCAAACCGCCGCGGTTGGCGAAGTACGGGGTGCGCCCCGGAGCGTGCCGCGGAGGGGGAAAGCCGCAGCGAATCCAGCCCCGGGGCGCATCCCGGCGTTCACCCCGGCCGGTGCGAACCCCTGCGCACACCTCCAAGCGCCACGCATTGGCCGCCCGATTGAGTCGCTGGATCGCCGGGCCGCGGCCGAGATACTCGACGGTTACTCGGGCTGGCCGGGTTGTAGGGGTCCGATGCGGTAGGGCCGCATCATCTCGTTGTCTTCGTGCTCGACGATGTGGCAGTGCCAGACGAACTGGCCGGGCGTGTTGAACCGGGCTCGGACGCGGGTGACCTGGCCGGGGTAGGCGATGACGGTGTCCTTGAAGCCGGTCTCCCACGGCTCCGGCGGGGCGCGGTGTCTGATCCGGGTCGACCTGGACGGTCTCGCGCTCCTCGTCGACGACGATGTCCTGGCGGTTGACGACCTCGAAGGCGATCTCGTGGATGTGCATCGGGTGGGCGTCGGCGGTGGCGTTGTAGAGCTCCCAGACCTCGGTCGCGCCGACGGCGGGGTTCTCGGTCACCGGGTCCATCCACATGCGCTTGGTCCAGACCCGGGGCGACGTTCGGGTCGCCGGCGACGGTGCCGAGCAGCGCCTCGGCCGGCGCGTCCTCGAAGAACGCGGACATCTCCTCGAGCAGCGCCAGCGGCCGGGTGACGGTCGCCGCCGGCAGCGGCGTGATCGGCCGGCAGCTGGAGGAACTGCGGCGGCGTCGAGTCGTCGACGCCGAGCGGCGGGCACGACGCGGAACTGCATGATCTGGCCGGTGGTGTCGGGGTCGGCGACGTCGAAGTCGTCCGGCGGCTCGCCGCCGCCGAAGGGCTCGTCGGGCCCGACGTTGCGCGAGGACGTGGTTCCCGACGGGCACGTTGGTGAAGTCGACGATCATGTCGGCCCGCTCGGCCAGGCCCATGAGCAGGCGGTTGCCGTTGTCGGCGGTGAGGTTGACCGGGGCGGCGAGGAACCCGCCCTCGTTGCCGATCTGCCACACCTCGACGCCCGGGATTGCGCTGAAGTCGAGGATCAGGAAGCGCGACTGGCAGCCGTTGAGGAAGCGGAACCGGTAGCGGCGCTGCTCGACCGTCGAGGAACGGCCAGGTGTTGCCGTTGACCATGATCGTGTTGCCGAAGAACTCGGGATTCCAGATCGGCGAGATGTCGGTGTCGGGGATGTAGGGTCCGGCGATCCCGTCGAAGAACGCGCGGGTGTCCGGATAGAACAGCGAGCCGTCGGCGTTGAACGAGCGGTCCTGGATCGCGATCGGGATCTCCCGGTAGGGCTTGTTGGGCGGGAACTTGTCGTCCTCCCGCGGCGCCGGGCCCGGGAAGCACGGCCGGTCGGCCGGTTCGGCTGTCGAGCACCGCCTCGTCGCCGGCCGGTCCGCCGCGGATGAGGTAGAACCCGGCCGGGCCGGCGTAGACGTTGAGCCGCGTCATGCCCAGCGTGTGGTCGTGGTACCAGATCGTCGCGGCCCGGTTCTCGTTCGGGTACTGGAACGTGGCGAACCCGGGCCCCCACGTCGACGCCGTAGCGCAGCGGCCTTGCCGGCGAAGAAGTCGTACCAGGTGCCCTCGCGTCGCGAAGCCGGCCGGGATGTTGTTCGCGGCAGGCAGGTACCACGCCTCGGCGTAGCCGTCGCTGTCGTCGCCCACACCGACCGCGCCGTGCACGTGCGTGACGATCGGCACCGGGCCCGTGTAACGGCCCGGGCGTCTCGGTGAACGTCGGCCGCTGTCCCGTCCGGCGGTGCCGCCGGGCGGGTTCGCCCAGTGCAGCGTCGGGTCGACCGGCAGCAGGTGCGGCAGGAAGTGCCCGTCGCCGTCGACCAGCTCGTTGATCCACTTGACCCGCACCGGCCTGTTCCACATCGCCTCGATCGTGAGCGACGGGGCGTTGTGGATGAGCAGTCCCCGGTTGCTCTGCGCCGCGTTCGCGCCGTAGCCCCACACCGTCGTGGCGGGCAGCCCGGCCGGGAGGATCTGCTGCGCGAACTGCCGCATCGAGATCTCGTAGTAGTCGATGTGCTTGCCGCCCGGCTGCGTGATCGTGTCGGCCCGCGGCATCACCGGCGGGATCAGCAGCGGCGTGACGAACTTCGGTCACATCGTTCGGATCGAGCGTGCCGCCCGGGATCTGGGCCAGCGCAACCGGCGCGCTCACCCCCGGAAGCCGCCCAAACAGATAGAAGCCCGCACCGGCGCCCCCGACCCAGGCCACAAACGTCCGCCGCGAAAACCGCCGCATGGTCTCCATCAGTCTGCCTCCCCTGAGGTGTTCAACTCACCAGGCTCCGACTGCCTCCTGCGTGGAACGAGAGGTCACGCTACGACCATGACACAGAATCCCCAGAGCCTCATGACGCTGATCATCAGGGCATGTGAGTGTTACGCACATCAGGGATTGGACTCTCCCTATTGCGGGTTTTTCCGTGCGCTGGTTTCGCTGCGCGGACTCAACTGAGCGGACTGAGTGCCCTCAAACGGCTTGAAACTGCGCTACCGGCCTGGCCGAACCCGGTCTCACGCTCCTGAACCGGAGGGTTTGTTGTCGAAATCGAAGCGGGGTGCAAACACCCGCGCACGAGAAAGGGCGCCCCGGAGGAGCGCCCTTTCGGCCTCGTCGTGTGCTCGGAGGTTACTCCTAGCTCTTGGCGTTCTCGGTCTTCACGCACTGGCCGAAGTTCTTGTAGTCCTGCGCGAACTTCGTCGCGTTGTCGGACTGCTGCTTGTTGCAGGCAGCCGTTGCCTTCGACCCGTCCGCGTCCTCGGCCTTCTCGTCGTCGTCTTCCTTGGCGGCCTTCGCCTTGGCCTTGTTGGTCGCCGACACGCACTTCCCGAACGCGTTCATCTTGTTCGGGTGCGCCGCGGTGCCCCACTGTGTCCTGAACGCCTCGACGCCCTTGGCCGTGCGGAGCGCCTGACAGTATTTCGCGGCGTTCTTGTAATCCGCCGGGACAGGGTCGGCCGCCAGCGCCGCCGGAACGAGCATCGTCCCGATCAAGGCAAACACCAGCAACATCCGTTTCATGCGAACCCCCTCGGGCCGGACGATTGTTGCCTCGTAGTCGAGACGGACCACACTGTAAGTCTCGAACCGGCCGCCGCCAATCCCCCGCATGCATAGTTGCCGCTCGTAGAGATCCTCGCTCGGCGAAGAGATGCACGAACTGGAGCCCGTTTCAAGCGGCGGCGGGTTCGGCAGCACGCGTGCCGCGGGCAGAGGAGGCGGTGACCCGCCTCCTCTGCCTACTGAGACTTCCTATCCGGTCGTTGCTGACCAGATGTCAGTGTTGCCGAACGTGCCGGGGCAGTCCGCGAGGGGCCACGGCGCCGGCAGCGCGAGTTCCCCTGCTGCGAGCGATGCCGCCCGGTAGTCCTGCACGGGATTGCAGACGCTCGCGTTCTGTGCGTCTGTCCAGACGCCGACACCGTACGTCCGAGACGCCGCCGCATACACGTAATCACCGACTCGTTCCTGATAGATGTCGTGACCGGGATACGTGCCGCGGAGATCGTTGTGACCTGCGGACGTGTCGGTTGAGCCGTTGTAGATCGGCGTCCATGCACCCGGAGCGCCCGTGACGCCGACTGGGGCGGTCAAGAAGACGCCGTGATACGGACGCGGCGAGGTCATGTCACTCCCGCGCCATGGCGCTGTGTCGGCCTCGTAGATGACATACATCCGATCTCCCGTCGGCGAGATCGCTGGTGCCGAATAGAGCGGGCGATCGCCGGCAAGCGAGACGGTAGCCGGGTCGCTCCAGGTTGTACCGCCGTCCGTCGACCACGAAAGCTCGGTGGTCAGCGCGTTGACGTCATCGTTGCTGTCAGACCAGGCATCGACGATCTCGTTCGTCGCTCCGACTCCGCTGGGAGCTCCGTTCGCAATGTCCACGCTCGGCGCGGCGGAGAGATCCGTGCGGGCGCCGGCATACCCGTCGAGAACGCATCTGCCGTATACGGGATCCGTGAAGAAGCACGGATCCGTCACCTGCCTGACGATCTGCATCTTCGAGAAATGCTGGCCACCGTCAGTTGACTTGAACATGACGTGGAACCCGTGCGTGGGCAGCCCGACGAGCGTGGGGTTCTCGAACATCTCGGCGAAGACGTAGACGACGCCGTGGCTGTCGGTGCGGACCGTGCAACCGCTCAGCCCCCAGAGCGTTGGACCCTTCCCCGTCGTACCCGCGGGCGTTATCTGCTTCGTCGTCCACGTGTCGCCGCCGTCAGGCGAGTAGGAGAACGTCAGCGGGGCGGGGAAGTTCCCGCCGAGCCCTGGATGGCGACCGTTGCTACGGAACTCGGGGTTGCATAGGTAAACGCGGCCGAAGTAAGGGCTCGCGGATGCGTTGTCGGCCCAGATCTGCTCCTTGTCCTCAAAGGCCGTCTGCCCGGCCGACGCGTTCACGAGCACCGGAGGCTTCCAACTCGCCTTGTTGAGGACGTTCGCCGGCGTCGGGTTGTCGAGACGCGAGACCCCGACGCCGAGGTAGCCGTGAAACTCCGGGTTCGGGAATGTGAATCCGGCCGGCCACGGACCCATCAGGTTCGCGTAGTAAACGCGCGAGCCATTGGCCCAGGAGAACGTGCCGTTGACGGCAATCGGCCCGACCGCGACTGCCGGGTCGCCCGACGACACGAGCCTGTTCTCGTAGTACCAAGGCAGCGTGTGGATCGTCCCCTCGTGGGGCGTGCAGGTCGTCGTGGGATCGCAGTCGCCGGCCGTCCAGCCGGTGTAGCTGGGGCGGATCCAGCTCCTTCCGCTGTCGAACGAGAACGAGACGGCCGACAAGCCGACGCCGTCGTCTGCCGGGTCCGCGCAGGTTCCGAAATCCGTCGCGTCCGCCTCCGGACACGGAGCCCAATCGACAAAGTCGTTCCAGCCTGCGACGAGCACGTTCGGGCGGTTGGCATCCATCGCCACCGCGGGCTCGTTCTGGTGGTTCTGAGGCGTCGTGTCAGGCGGGCTGCCGCCACTCACGTTCCCGCCGAAGGCCGAGGCTGTTGCTACCAAGGCCGCGACGGAAACCACCACCAAGACTGTGGAGCCGAGCACGCCGCGTGACCGCAATCCGCGTGCCAAAGCGCGTGACTCAGGCATGGTTATCTCCTCCCCTAGCTGAGTAGACCTCGCGATACTACGACACGGTCTTCCGTTGGCTCGTCGGTGACGAGGCACGCGACGGCGCGTGGACCGTGATGGATCTTGGCGTGCTCGTCGGGGTGCTCGCCTGCTTCCAGAATGACGACCCACAGCTGTTTCGCGGACGCACATTTCGAGGGGGAGGGCGACCACCGGACGCTTGTAGTCTCCGGCGGCATCGGCGCGGACCTGCGGATGCGCGGCAAGATCGCAGGGTCGCCCATTGAGACTGACAAGTCCGGCCATTTCCGTGTCCGGGAGGCGTTGCGCGTGCTCGCCCGCAACAAGTGGGTCGAGGTTGAGCATCGGTCGGAGAGCTTCGCATCCGGCTCGGTGAACGGGCACGGAAGCTGAGCGAGCCAACGAGCACCGAGAGAATTGCTGTGAAACTCGGGAGGGTTCCGGCCTGAGACTCGAAGCGTGGATGCAGTGGACCTGCTTGTTTGTTATGTCACGACCGATTATCCTGATGGATGGTCTGTCGGTCATCGGCGGCCGACCGCTTCCAAGGGGGGAACGGAATGAAGATCCGTCACCCGCTGTTCGTCGGGTTGGTTGCTGCTTTCACGGTATGGATGGCGATCGTCGCAGTCGGCGCCGTGGCGGCTGAGACTCCATTCAAGGGAACCGTTAGCGCCGTTGAGACAGGCGTGACCGTTTTCCCGATACGTACGATCGATCGGCAGGGCACGGGCACCGCCACGTATCTCGGCAAGTACACGGAGCACGTGACGGCGCAGATCAACGTTCTGACGATGCATGGGATCGGGTCGCGACGTTCACTGCGGCGAACGGCGACACCTTGTCCGCGAGCGATGACGGACAGGCAACCCGGACGGGTCCCACCACGCTCTCGATTGTCGAGGTCTACACCATCACCGGCGGGACGGGACGGTTCGCTGACGCAACCGGCACGTTCACGCTGGAAAGCACCGTGGATCAGACGACGGGCGTTAGCTCCGGCACCTTCAGCGGGGCCATCGACCACTAGATGCCGTAGGGGAGGGCCAAATGCGGAGGGTGCTTCTCTCAACAGGCGTCATTGTTGGTGCTCTGAGCTTTGGTGCCGCCAGCACCTCGGCGGCGGACGAGCATGCTTCCTGCAATGGGATCCTTGTCTCGTCAGCCGCAGGGGCGCCGGGGCTTGTTGCCGATCTGACCCGGGAGTTCCACCAGATCGCAAAGGACCTCGGATTCCCACCGGGGGTCATCGTGGATGCGCCCGGCGGCCAGCTGCACTCGGGAACCGTCGAGGCGTGTCTGGACGATCTAGGCACTTAGGTCAGCGGCGTAGCCCGGAGGGCTGGCAGAGGCGTGATGTGAAACTCAACAGCGCTTGATTTCTCTGCGGGAGAGGCGGAGCATTCATACGTTGAACGTGGCGTTGAGCGGCGAGGCTGCGGCAGGTTGGTCGCTCGTGGTGCAAGCGCCTCCTCGGGGTTGTCTCGATCGTCAGGGGAAGGAGCTTCGAGATGAAACGTCTATCTGGGGTCACCGCGGCCCTGTTACTCGGTGTGCTCGCTCTCGCGGGGACGGCTGGCGCTACCAAGCCGTTCATGGAGCGGCAGGTGCAAGGCTCGTTCACGCTTGACTCGACTTGCAGCTTCCCTGTCCTCATCCAGCCCACAGCGCCCGATGTCTTGAACTTCTTCGTTTTCAGCGACGGCGAGATCTTCGGGGCTGGGCCATTCGTCGGGACCGCCACCAATCTCGACACGCGAAAGACGATCGCGATCCACAGTTCTGGCGCCTTCTCCGTCGTGCAACACAGCGACGGCTCGATGTCCATTACCTCCAATGGCTCGGTCATCTCATCGCTGTTCGGCACCATTTTTTACGGGCGAATCGTCATTGACCTCGACGCCAACGGGGATCTGACCTCGCGTACGCAAGTCGGGACGCAGGAAGATCTCTGCGCCGAACTCGCTGACCCGTAGTTCGGACTCGAATACTGCGAGAGACTGGCTGCTTCGGTGGCCGGTTTCGTCGTCTCTGGGTTTCACACCAAGCCTCTTGCTGACGACTTACCTAATGCGACCAGGCCTCGCGCTTCGTCGCGAGGCACGGGCCGAACCGGGCTCGCCCCTTAGCCCGCTCGGCCCCGCCGCCAGACGGGAGCGCCGATCAAGCCAGCACCGTCTGAGGCGCTCCCAGACCGCACCATTGCCGCTGAGCAGCTCGCCCAAACATGTGTTGGACCTTCGAGCCGCTGGGTGGCGGTTTTCGGATTTGCAGCGCGTGGAACGTTTTCGGATTTGCAGCGCGTGGAACGCTGAGTAGGGCGATCCGCCGCCGCTCTTGCCCCTTGCCCGGACGAGAGACAGCGGACCGCCTGCCGCGCGGGCCCTGCTGGTGCCAGGGTCTCCCTCTGCTCGGCGGGCCGCGCGGCCGTTAGAGCGCATCAAGCCCACAAACACGCATCGCCGCATGGTGGGCTACGGTGCGACGCGTGGATCTGCGGCCCATGCTCCTTCGCCCTGGACCGATCCCGAGCGGCGAGAGCTGGGCGTTCGAGCTGAAATACGACGGCTTCCGCGCAATCGTCTCCACCGAAGGCGACCTCCGGGTTCGTAGCCGCCGCGGCTGGAACATGACAACCCACTGCCCGAGTTGCGCGAGCTATCGGCAGGGCTCCTGCTCGACGGCGAACTCGTCGCGTTCAACGAGGCCGGCGCGCCACACTGGCCACTCGTCTGCGAACGGGTGCTGCACGGAAACCGGACGATCCCTGTCACCTTCATCGCCTTCGACCTGCTCCGGGTCAACGGCCACGACGTGTCCTGCAACCCGTGGGCCGACCGGCGGGCGCTGCTCGAAGAACTCTGGCAGGACCGCCCGTCGCGCGGCTCGCCGACGGGCGGCCCGCCCGGCGAGACAAGCAGTCCGCCGCTCTACGAGTACAGCTATCTCGGCCCGCGGTTCGGCTGGGACTACTACATCTGCCACCACTTCGACAGCCCCTGGTGATCCACTCCAGGCGCTAGAAGCGCATTGCGGCCGAGAGATCGGAACCCCGCCATATGGCGGGGTTCCGATCTCGGAGCGTGCCGGGTTCAACCGGCGAACACCGACCCATTTCACCGGGCAAGTCGAGTACTCACGAGCAGGCGTCCTGGGGTACGCGGGTGAAAGCCTGCCGCGGGCCTCTCGCGGGCCTCTCTGGGGCCTCAACGGGACGTTCCCTGACGTCTATTGACGCGTACCCGGGGATAGGGAGGAGGCCGTGAACCGCATGATCACTGGGCTTGCGGCGTGGATGGAGGATGCGCCGTTGGCCCAAAGAGAAACGCCCCCGGCTGCGGCTTCCGGGGGCGTTTCAGAAGGAGGCGACCCTTGGAGGGAGGCTCGAACGGAGCTCGTGACTCTGCGGCCCAGTCACGCTGTTCTCCGGTGTTCGCGCCATTCCCGCTGGTTGCGCCCCGAGCACCTTCCTGGCGTCTGGAAGGTGCGTGGTGGCCTGACTGTAGGGGCCATGGCCAGAAAAGTCAAGTAGCTCGGTCAAGTGATCCGCGCTATGGTTCACTTCACCCATGTCCACGGGCTCTACGATCTCGATTCACCCCATCGGGGGAGGGCGGCCGCGAGAGTGGCGGCTTCAGTGACAGCGGAATGCGCGATGCGGCCGCCACTCTCCGTTCTGCGACCCGTGCCGGAGCCCGGAGCGTCGGCGAGCGCGTGCGCGCGCTCCGCGTCGCGGCTGGCCTGACGCAGACCGAGCTCGCCGGGGAGCGGTTCTCGAAGGAGTACGTGAGCCAGATCGAGCGGGGCAAGACCCGGCCGACCGCCGAGACGGTCGCGTGGCTCGCAGACCGCCTGGGCGTCGACGAGCAGTACCTCCGGCACGGAGTTTCCGCCGACGCGCGCAGCCGTGTCGAGACGAAGCTCGCGCGTGCCGAGGCGCTCTCGGAGGCGCACCGTGATCAGGAAGCAGCTGATGCGTTCCGCGAGGCGCGCAAGGAGATCGGCGCGCTCGGGTCCGCGGAGCTCGAGCTCAGGGCGCTCGCCGGCGAGGGCTGGGCGCTCCAGGAGCTCGGCACGCCCAACGACGCGATCGCCGTCCTGCAGCAGGCGCGCGAGCTGACGGAGCTCCCCGAGTTTTCGGACATCGATCGCGCGGACGTGCTCTTCCGGCTCGGTTGCTGCCGGTACCGGATCTCGAGCATCCCGTCGGCGATCGGGCTGCTCGACGAGGCGCTCGAGCTGGCGGAGCGGTCTGGTTTTCCGTGCGACGTGCTGCGGGCGCGGATCCTCGCGTGGCGCTCGCGCTGCAGGCGGCGCCAGGCGGACTACGAGGCTGCGCGGGAGGACGCCGAGCGCGCGCTCGAGCTCGCGCTCGCCGTCGACGACCCGCGGGTGGTGGCCGGCGCCTACTTCCAGGCCTCGTGGGTCGCGGAGAAAACGGGCCACTGGGTCCTCGCCCGCCAGTACGCCATACAGGCCAAGGAGATCTACGCCGAGCTCAACGATGCGCGCAACACCGGCCGCCTGATGCTCAACCTCGGCGGCCTGCAGCTCCTGCTCGGTCATCCAGAGCAGGCGATCGAGCATCTCACGACGTCGTTCTCACTCGCCGTCGAGGCCGGCTCGCAGCCGGACGCCGCGCAGGCCCTGGGGAGCCTGGCCGCCGTCCACGAGCACCTCGGTGAGCACGAGGCGGCCGACGAGCACGCGCGCAAGGCGCTTGCGCTCCTCGAGGGGCGCGAGGACTTCCTCGACGAGATCGGCCAGTCCAACCTGGTGCTGGGCCGCTCGTTGCTGGAGCGGGGCCGCCTCGACGAGGCGGAGGAGTGCTTCCGGGCCGCGGACGCCGCTTTCGAGCAGATGGCGTCCATCGCGCACCGGACGGGGGCGTGGGTCGCGCTGGGTGACCTTGCGGAGCGTCGGGGAGACGCACGCGAGGCAGCGCGCTTGTACCGGAACGCTGCCGAAGCGCTTCGGGTCGTCCGCTTCTGAGAAAGGAGGGATCGAGGTGAGCAGAGCACGCTTGATCTTGGCGCTCGTCAACTTGGCGCTGATCGCCGCCTGGCTCGGTCAGTTCAGGCCGAACCGCACCTTCTCGGACGGCGACTGACTCCGGCCGGGCTACGGCTAGATTGGGCGGCGTGCGCCGCCCGCTCGCCGCTGTCATCGCCGTTGCGCTCGGTACCGGGCTCCTCGCCGCTTCCTGCGGCGGGGGCTCGGACGGCGCGGCTCGAGGAGACACGAGCGCGGCGACGACCGCATCCGAGTCGAAACGGACCATCGAGGAGCTGTGGCGGGCACCCGGCGAGGACGTTGCCGCCGTGCCGGGGACGTCGGACAACGCCGTCGGCGTGAATCGGATCTCGTTCCTCGTCGTCGACAAGCAGTCGAAGCTGATCGAGCGGCCCACAGCCCGCGTGTGGCTCGCCCACGGCCTCAAGCAGGCGCCCTTCGCGGAGACGACGGCGCGGCTCGAGCCGATCGGCGTCCCGGGTGGCGAGTCGGCGGGCGCGAACGGGATCTACGTGGCGACGGTCACGGCGCCGACGGCGGGAACGTACTGGTACCTCGCGGAGCCGGTCGGGGGGAGCAAGATCCAGGCACTCGGGAACATGGTGGTGCGCAAGCAGAGCGCGGCCCCCGGAGTCGGTGACCGGGCGATCGACTCGAAGACACCGACGCTCGAGAGCACGGGCGGCGACCTGTCCGCGCTGACCACCTCGCGACGGCCGGACCGTGCGCTCTACACGACGTCCGTGGCGCAGGCGCTCCACGCGCACGAGCCGTTCGTCGTGTCGTTCGCGACGCCCCAGTACTGCCAGTCGCGGACGTGCGGGCCGGTGGTGGACGTCGTCTCGGCCGTGCGGAAGCAGCCGGCCTCCGGCGGGGTGCGCTTCATCCACGTCGAGATCTACAAGGACAACGATCCCGCCAAGGGCGTCAACCAGTGGGTGACCGAGTGGCGGCTTCCCACCGAGCCGTTCACGTTCGTGGTCGATCGCAAGGGTGTCATCCGCGCCAGGCTCGAGGGCGCCTTCTCCCAGGGTGAGCTGGCGCGGGCCGTCGCGAAGGTCCGCTGACCCCCGCCCGATGGCGCACGTCCTCACGTCGCTTCCGGTCGGCGAACGCGTCGGGATCGCGTTCTCGGGCGGCCTCGACACGACGGTGGCGGTTGCCTGGATCCGCGAGAAAGGGGCGATCCCGTACGCCTTCACCGCCAATCTCGGCCAGTACGACGAGCACGACGTCGCCGGCATTCCCGCTCGCGCGGGAGACGTCGGTGCGGAAGAGGCCCTGCTCGTCGACTGCCGCCCACACCTCGTGCACGAGGGTCTCGTCGCCCTCCGCTGCGGTGCCTTCCACGTCTCCTCGGGCGGCAAGACCTACTTCAACACGACCCCCCTCGGCCGAGCCGTGACCGGGACGATGCTCGTCCACGAGATGCACGAGCACGGCGTGGACATCTGGGGCGACGGCTCGACGTACAAGGGCAACGACATCGAACGGTTCTTCCGCTACGGGCTCCTCGCCAACCCTGCGCTCCGGATCTACAAGCCGTGGCTCGACCCGGTGTTCGTCGAGGAGCTCGGCGGCCGCAGGGAGATGAGCGAGTGGCTCCTCGAGCGCGGCCTCCCGTACCGCGCGGGCGTCGAGCACGCGTACTCGACGGACGCGAACATCTGGGGCGCGACGCACGAGGCGAAGGAGCTCGAGCTGCTCGAGCGGCCGATGTCGATCGTCAGCCCCATCATGGGGGTCGCCCACTGGGATCCCGCCGTCGAGATCGCGCCCGAGCTGGTGACCGTGCGGTTCGAGGAGGGCTGGCCGGTCTTGCTGAACGGGCACCGGTACGACGACCGCGTCGAGCTCGTGCTCGAGGCCAACGCGATCGGCGGTCGTCACGGGCTCGGCACGTCGGACCAGATCGAGAACCGGATCATCGAGGCGAAGAGCCGAGGCATCTACGAGGCGCCCGGCATGGCGCTCCTCTGGCTGGCCTACGAGCGGCTCGTCAACGCGATCCACAACGAAGCGACGATCGACGAGTACCGCAGCGGCGGCCGGCGGCTCGGGCGCCTGCTCTACGAGGGGCGGTGGTTCGATCCGCAGGCGCTGATGCTGCGGCAGGGCCTGTCCGGCTGGATCGGGAGCGCCGTGACCGGCGAGGTGACGGTCGAGCTCCGCCGGGGAGACGACTACACGATCCTCGACACCGTCTCCGAGAACGCGACGTACCACCCCGCGCGGCTCTCGATGGAGCGGGTCGAGGATGCGGCGTTCGGCCCGCTCGACCGGATCGGGCAGCTCACCATGCGCCTGCTGGACATCGAGGACTCGCGCGGCAAGCTCTCGCTGTACGGCCGGCTCGGCCTCACGGGCGGCGAGGGCTCGCTCGATGCGCTCGCGCCCCCCCGCAGCGACGACGGCTGAGCGGCGCCACTAGACGTCGTCGTCGCCCGCGCGCTCGATCACGACTACCGGGACGCGCGCCGCGGGGCTGAGCCGGAGCAGCGAGCGGACGACCTCGGCGCAGTCCTCCGGTTGGATCATCTCCGCTCCGTCGATGCCGGTCCACGTCGTCATCGGCGTGTCGACGAACGCGGGGCACAGCGCAGTCGCGCGGACGCCCGTGTCCCGTTCCTCCCGCACCAGGGAGCGGGTGAGGGCGATCAGCGCCGCCTTCGCAGCCCCGTACGTCGCGAGTCCCGGTGTCGGGATCGTCCCGGCGATCGAGGCGAGGTTGACGACGTAGCCGCGCGATTCCCGGAGTGCCGGGAGCGCCTCGCGCGTGACGAGGAAGGCGCCGCGCAGGTTGACGGACTGCTGCAGGTCGAAGTGCTTCGTCGACGTGTCGCCGATCCTCCCGGCGATGCCGACCCCCGCCGAGTTGACGAGCGCGTCGAGGCCCGAATGGGCTTCGAGGTGCGCCGCGACGAGACGGCCGCACTCCTCCTCGTCGCGGACGTCGACCGCGAACGTCATCGCGTCGAGCTCCTGCGCCGCCGCGGCGAGCCGCTCCACGTTTCGCGCGGCCAGCGTGAGTGCGTATCCCTCCTCGCGCAGCATGCGGGCGATCGCGAGCCCGATCCCGGACGAGCCGCCGGTGACGAGGGCGCTCCGCACGCGGCGATCCTCTCACAGACGGAGGCCGCCCGACGTCCGGCGGCCTCCGCGGAGCACGAGGGAGGGAAGGGGGAGATCCACTCCGTCTGGCCAGCAGTTCGCGGCGGTGGGGGCATCTCCTTCCGGTGTTCGCTGGTCGGGCCCGGGCGAGGCGTCTCTACACTCGAGGCGATGAGCCAGCCGACGCTGACGAGCCTCGCGAAGGCCGGCGGGTGCGCGGCGAAGTACTCGGCCGCGCGGCTCGAGGAGCTGCTCGCGGGCATCGTCCCGGCGGACGACACGGATCTCCTCGTGGGGCTCGATCCGGCCGACGACGCGGCGGTCTACCGCCTAGACGATCGGACGGCGATCGTCTTCACGGTCGATTTCTTTCCTCCCGTCGTCGACGATCCACGCACGTTCGGACGAATCGCGGCGACGAACGCGCTCAACGACGTCTTCGCGATGGGCGGCCGGCCGCTGCTCGCGCTGTCCGTGACGGCCTTCCCCGAGGAGCTGCCGACCAGCATCCTCGGCGAGATCCTCGCCGGGGCCGGGGAGGCGACGCGGGAGGCCGGCGCGATCCTCGCCGGCGGTCATACGATCCGCGACGAGGAGCCGAAGTACGGGCTCGCCGTCGTCGGCACCGTGCATCCGGACGGGGTGTGGCGGAAGAGCGGCGCGCAGCCGGGCGACGTCGTGGCGTTGACCAAGCCGCTCGGGACGGGCCTCGTCCTGCAGGCGGTGCGTGACGGCCGCGCGCCGGAGGGCGCGCTCGAGGCGGCCGTCGCGGCGATGACGGAGCTGAACCGCGACGCGGCGGACACGCTCCGGTCGTTCTCCCCCAACGCCGTGACGGACGTGACCGGATTCGGGCTCCTCGGGCATGCGCACGAGACGGCGGAGCGCTCCGAGGTGCACATCTCGCTCGACGCCGAGCAGCTGCCGGCGCTGCCGGGCGCGTTCGAGCTCGCCGAGGCGGGCGTGCGGACGGGCGGCGACCGCAGGAACCGCGAGTTCGCGGACGACCACGTCCGGAGCACGGCGTCCGCAGCGCTCGAGGCGCTCGCCTACGACCCCCAGACGGCCGGGGGACTGCTGGTCACGCTTCCCCGCGACAAGCGGGTCGTGCTCGAGGCCACCTTCGCCGCAGCCGGGCTGCCCCTCTACGTCGTCGGCCGCGTGGAGGCGGGAAGCGGGGTGAGCCTCGAATGAGCGCGCGCGAGCGTCTTCGCGAGCCCGTCTCGGCGCGCCGCTTCCTGCAGCTCGCGGTCGGGACCGTTGCGGTCCTCGGCCTCGTCGTGACCTCGGGCGCCTTCGTCCGGCTCACGGGCTCGGGGCTCGGCTGCGACAACTGGCCGCGCTGCGGGTCGACGCCGTTCCCCGCGATGGACTTCCACCCGATGGTCGAGTTCGGCAACCGGGTGATCGCCGTCTGCGGGATCCTCGCCTCGCTCGCCACCTGGCACGCCGCGCGACGGGTTCCGGGACTTCCCGCCTGGGCCGCACACGTCGCGCTTGCCGCGTTTCTCGGGACGGTTGCCCAGATCCCGCTCGGCGGCCTGACGGTCATCCTCGATCTCCACCCGCTCGCGGTGATGTCCCACTTCCTGCTCGCGCTCGTGGTCGTCGCCCTGTCGGTCGTGGTCCTCTTCGAGGCCTGGAGCAACGCGACCGGCCTCGCGGCGCCGGTCGCCCCCGGCTGGCTTCGCATCGTCGCCGTCGTCGGCGTCGCCGCCTGCGCCGTGATGGTCGTCACGGGAGCGGTCGCAACGGCGTCGGGACCGCACCCGGGCGCCGACCAGGACGTGCACCGCCTCGGGCTCGGGATCCGCGACACCGTCTACGTCCACGTGCGCGCCACGGCGGTGTTCGGGATCGGCCTCCTCCTCGTCGGCTGGCAGCTCCTCCGCGCGCGACGGACCGCGCCGGGCGTCGTGTGGCTCGCGCTGATCCTCCTCAGCGTGCTGCTCGTCCAGATGCTCGTCGGCGAGATCCAGTACCGGAACGCGCTGCCGTGGGGGCTCGTGCTCGTGCACGTGACCCTCGCTGCGACGATCTGGGCGCTCACCGTGGGTGTCGCGTACACGCTCTGGCGGCCGCCGCTCGCCCTCGTCGCGCGGTCGACCGAGCGGGTGGAGGCACTCGGCGAGCCGCTGCGGTCTCGCTGACCGCAGTTACCCTGTCGCGATGGCCTCCGAGGACCTTCGCATGAGCGAGCTGCCCGCGCTTCGGCGGCCGGTCATGATCACGGCGTTCCGCGGCTGGAACGACGGTGGCCAGGCGGCGACCGTCGCAGCCGGCTATCTCGTTCAGCAGTGGGACGCGACGCGCTTCGCCGACATCGATCCGGAGGCGTTTGTCGACTTCCAGGCGGTCCGACCGACGGTGGCGCTCGACGAGGGGCTCACGCGCAGGATCGAATGGCCGGAGAACGCCCTCTACCACGCGCCGATCCCCGGAGCCGATCGCGACGCCGTGATCTTGCTGGGCGTCGAGCCGAACTACCGCTGGCGCGCATTCACGGAGCTCGTGATCGGCCTCGCGCGCGATCTCGGCGTCGAGCTCGTCGTCACGCTGGGCGCGCTCCTCGCAGACGTACCCCACACCCGGCCCGCGCCGGTGACGGGCGCGGCCACGGACCCGCAGCTCGTCGAGGAGCTCGGTCTCCAGCTGTCACGGTACGAGGGCCCGACCGGGATCGTCGGCGTTCTCCACGACGCCTGCCGCGCCGCCGGGCTGCGGTCAGTGAGCCTCTGGTCGGCGGTTCCGCACTACGTGTCGCTGGCCCCCAGCCCGCGGGCCGCGAAGGCGCTGTGCGCCAGGCTCTCCGACCTGCTCGGCGCGCCGATCGACATGACCGAGCTCGACGAGGCCGAGACCGAGTACGCGACGCAGGTGAGCGAGGCGGTCGCATCGGATCCCGACACGCAGGCCTACGTCGAGGAGCTCGAGCAGCGCGCGGACACGATCGAGTCGTTCGCCGAGGGCGGCGAGCTCCCGAGCGGCGAATCGCTCGCGGCCGAGCTGACGCGCTTTCTCCGAGAGCGCGAGCACGGGCCGAAGGACGATCCGCCCGACGAGCAGAACTAGCTGGCTACGCGGCCCGCTCGGGCTCGGCCGGCGCTTCGGGAAGTTCCTGTGCCGCGGGCTCCGTCGCGGGTGCGCTCTCCCCGCCGTCCCCGGGCTTGGTCGCCGCGGCGTTGTCGGCAGCCGGCGCAGCTGCCTCGGCGGGCCGACGCTTGCGCCGGCGGCGGCGCGATTTGCGGGCGGGCGCCTTTGGGGCCGGCAGGCACTCCGCGAGCGCGGTCGCGATCTCCTGGATCGGGCCGAGCTCCTCGCGCGCACGGTCGAGGACGCCGTTCGCCCGCGGCGTGTAGCCCTCCGCCGAGGCGAGCAGCGCCGCACCGACGGGAAGCGGTAGCGCGGCCGCGATCCGCTCGAGCTGGCCGACGTTGTCCTCGTGGCGGTGCCCGCGGGAGTTGGCGACGGCGCCCAGCAGCCGCTTGGCCTCGGGGAACTCCTGGCTCGCCTTGCGGTCGAGCGTCTTGCGGACGGAGCGTGCGAGGCGCCAGGTCCAGCGCCCGAGGATCTGGTCGGGCGCGTCGGCCTTCCCGTCGCCCACCGCCCGGAGGAGGATGCGAACGCCGGCCGCGCGGTCCTTCTCCCACGGCGGCGCCTGCGTGACGAGGGTGACGAGGTCGTCGAAATCGGCCCGCTCGACCGGGGTCGCGACCCGGTCTGCGAGGGCGGTCATGCGCAGCCGGCGGTTCGGGTTCTCGGCGGCGCACACGGAGAGGAAGGTCTCGAGCGCGCCCTTGTCGGCCCGTCCCTCCGCGAACTTCCGCGCGAACTCCGCGCGCTGGTCGAAGCGGATCTGGCGCCCGGCGATCGTCGCCCAGAACCGCTGCTCGTCGTCATCGAGGAACCGCGGGTCGACGCGCTGCCACTCGCGCTGGATCACGGCGAGCCGGCGCGCGACGTCCTGCGTCACGGGCACGAGCCACGGCGCCGGCGAGAGGCGGCGGCGCGCACGGCGGGCGGAGCGGCGACGCGGCGCCGGAGTGACGCGGGCGCCCTCCCGGTAGAAGTCGGAGTCCAGCAGCGAGTGGAGCGACACGACCCGTTCGGAGTGCGTCGCCCCCTTCGGGACGAAGTCGACGACGACCCCGGCCTCCTTGCGCGCGTGCGTGCGCATGATCCGGCCGATCCGCTGCTGGTAGACGCGCTTCGACGCGGTCGGCGCGAGATGCATGCAGACGGTCGCACGCGGGGAGTTCCACCCCTCCGCGAGCAGCTGCGCGTTGATCAGGACGTTGATCTCGCCGCGCTCGTAGGCGGCGAGCGTCTCGGCCAGCTCTCGCGGCGGCGTCCGGCCGGAGACGGCCATCGTCTTGAGGCCCGCTGCCCGGAACTCCTGGGCGAGGTTGTAGGCGTGGTCGACACCGGCCGCGTAGACGATTCCCGGCGTCGAGCCGAAGCGGTCGCGGTAGAGGCTCGCCGCCGCCTGGTTGAGCGCGACGTGGTCGAGGGCTGCGGCCAGCGCGCGCTCCTCGAAGTCGCCACCGACGATCGGCACCGAGTTGATCGCGGCGACCGGCGGCACGCGCAGGGAGCGGAGCGGCGCGATGAGGCCGCGGCGCGCGGCGTCGGTGAGCGGAAGGTCGTCGACCGAGGCCGGGAAGACGTCGGAGACCTGCTTCGCGATCAGCTGCTCCGTCGCCGTCATGCCGATGTAGAGCGGCTCCGAGAAGCGCCGGATCGCGGTCGAGGTCTTCTCGCCGAGCGCGGTGTGCGCCTCGTCGCAGATCACGAGCTGGTACGCGCTGCGCGAGAGCTCGTCGCCGTGCCGGGCGAACCAGGCGTATGTCTGGATCGTGATCGGGTCGGCCCGGAGAGGCTCCTTGCCGCGCTCGATCGCGTCCGTGAGGCGCTCGCCGTAGCCTTCGGTCGTCAGATCGCGGCGGAACTGGTCGATGAGAAGGCGGCGATGGGTGAGGATCAGCACCCCGAGATGGCGGGCCGCCTCGACGAACCCCGCTGCTGCGATGGTCTTCCCGGACGCGGTCGGGTGGCGGAAGCGATAGCGGCGGGACGCCCCCGGATCCTCGCCGGAGACGGCCGGCTCTTCGAGCTCCTCCTCGACGAGCTCGGCATCCTCCTCGTCCTCGAGCTCGCCTTCCTCGACGAGCTCCGCGACGCTGCCGTTGGCCGAGCCGTTGCCGTTCTCCTCGGCGCTTCGCTGGGTCGCGGCGATCAGCTCGGTGAGCATCCCGGCGAGCGCGTCGATCTGATGCCGGCGGAGGGTGGTGCCGGCGGCGGTCGACGGACTCTCGGCCGCGAGCACCCGCTCGAGGCCGAGCATCAGGCCGTAGCGAACCTTCCAGCCAGGCGACGGCGTGCGGTTGCCCGCGTCGATCTCCTCGATCGCGTCGCCGAGCGCGAGGCGCCGTGCCGTGCCAGGCGCGAGCGCGACCTCCGCGTCCTCACCCGGGTGCAGGAACGGCTCGCCGAACCAGCGCTCGGCGCGATGCGCGGCGCGTTCGAGGTCCGGGAGCGGCCCGGCCGTCGTGTTCTCAGTGGTTGTGGATTCCTGCATGTGCGCAGCAGCCTCGAAACGCGCCGCCCTGCCCTACGCAACCGTTCGAGGAAGGCAGCTCACTCGGGCGTCGTTCCCGCGCCAGCGTCGCTGCACCCCGCAGACTAGCGGAACTCGCGGCCGGAGACGAGGGTCTCAGGCGTCGCCGAGCGGTCGCCCGCTGACACGCCGCGAGACCCCCGCCTGGTCGAGGTGTCTCGTGATGCCGCCTCGGAAGAACGGGTACCCGGCGCCGAGGATCAGGCAGGCGTCGATCTCGGCCGCCGACGCGACCACGCCCTCGTCGAGGATCCGGCGCGCCTCGTCTGCGAGCGCCTCGAGAATCCGCTCGTGGATCTCCTCGACGCTCGGGCGATCCTCCGTCGCCTCGAGCGCGGGAAACTCGCCGTCGGCGAGCGCCTGCAGCGTCGGCGAGAGGGGGAACCGGTCGGGGAATGCCTCGTGGAGCGTTGTGAGGACGTGGTTCGCGACCTTCGGCCCGACCATCGCGAGCAGCGCCGACGGCGGCATCGGGATCCCGAGCCGCAGGGCCGCCTCGTCCGTCTCCTCGAACGTCGAGCCGCTCTCGAGCGCCTGCATCAGCACCGTCGACTGGCGGGTCAGGAGTCGATTGACGACGAACGCCGGCGCGTCCTTCACGAGCACGCCGCGCTTCCCGAGCTTCCCGGTCACCTCCCACGCGGTCGCGAGCGTCACGTCGTCGGTCGCAGGCGTCGAGACGACCTCGACGAGTGGCAGCACCGCCACGGGGTTGAAGAAGTGGAGCCCGACCACGCGCTCGGGATGCTCGAGGCCCTCCGCCATCGCGGCGACGGACAGCGCGGAGGTGTTGGTCACGAGCAGGCACTCGGGCGAGACGACTCGCTCGAGCGCGTCGAAGACTTCCCGCTTGACCCCGAGCTCCTCGAACACCGCCTCGAGCACCAGGTCGCACCCCGCGTACGCGTCCATCCCGTTCCCCGCGGTCGCGATCGAGCCGAGGAAGCGCGCCTTCCCCTCCGCGAGGCGACCCTTGGCGACGAGCCCGGCGAGCTCGCCGCGAATCGCCTCGACCGCCGTCTCCGCCCGCCCGGCGTCGACGTCCGTGAGGACGACCGGAACCTCGAGCCGTCGCAGGAAGAGCGTCGCGAGCTGTGTCGCCATCAGGCCCGCGCCCACGATGCCGACGCGCTGAACCCTTCGGGGCGTCGCGTCGGGCACGCCGGCGGGACGCTTGATCCTCCGCTCCACCACGTCGAAGGCGTAGATCGACGCCTGCGCCTCCCGGCCGGGAAGAAGTTCGGCGAGCGCGTCCTCCTCGGCGGCGTAGCCCTCGTCGAGGCTCCACGTCGCGGCCCCCTCGATCAGGTCGAGCGCGCGGTACGGCGCCGGAGCCTGCCCGTGCAGCGTGTCGTCGACCCGGGCACGCGCCTTGCGGACGACCTCGGCGGCGTCGGAGAGGTCGGCGTCGAGGACACGCTTACCTTCGCCGGCCTCGATGCGGCGCAGCAGGAGCTCGATCGACTCGTCGAGGAACTCGACCGGCTCGAGCACGTGGTCGACGAGACCGAGCTCGAGCGCCTCGGGCGCGCGGAGCATCCGGTTCTGCGCGAGCGGGTTGTCGACGATCAGCTTCACGGCGGCCGCGGCGCCGACGAGCCGCGGCGTGAGCTGCGTCCCACCCCACGCGGGGAAGAGGCCGAGAAAGACCTCGGGGAACCCGAGGTGGCGAACGTTCGACGCGAGCGTGCGAACGTCGCAGTGGAGCGCGATCTCGAGGCCCCCGCCGAGCGCGGCGCCGTTCACCGCGGCGAGCGTCGGGAAGGGCAGCTCGCGGAGGCGTCCGAACAGCTCGTGGCCGGCCTGGCCGCCCTGGCGCGCGCGCTCTGGCGTGATGCCGGGGAACTGCGTCAGGTCCGCGCCTGCGGCGAAGACGAGCGGCTTGCCGGTGAGCACGAGGCCGCGCCAGTCCCGCGTCCGCAGCCGGCCGAGGACGTCGGCGAGCGACTGGAGCGCCTCCGGGCCGAAGCTCGACGGCTTGCGCCAGTCCGCGCCGTTGTCGATCGTGACGAGCGCGACCGGTCCCACGCGGGTGTCCAGCCGTTGCAGGTGGAACTGTGTGACTGCCTCAGCCATGGCGCGCGTTCTCCCAGAGGAGCGCGGCGCCCATGCCGAGGCCGATGCAGAGCGCGGTCAGCCCGTAGCGGACCTCGGGCCGGCGCTCGAACCCGTAGGCGAGCTGGGCGATGAGACGGACTCCTGTCGCGGCGAGGGGATGGCCGCACGCGATCGCGCCGCCGTAGGGGTTGAGCCGCGGGTCGTCGGGTGCGACGCCGACACCGTCGCACCACGTCAGCACCTGTACGGCGAAAGGCTCGTTCAGCTCGAACAGGCCGATCTCGTCGAGCGTGACTCCGGTGCGGGCGAGCAGCGTCTCGGTCGCGGGGACCGGGCCGAGTCCCATGAGGTGCGGCTCGACGCCCGCGTACGCGAACCCGACGAGGCGCATGCGCGGCTCGAGGCCGAGCTCCGCCGCGGTCTCCTCGGAGGCGAGCAACGCCGCGGTGGCGCCGTCGGTCAGCCCCGCCGAATTTCCTGCGGTAACGCGGCCGCCGGCCCGGAACGGCGTGCGCAGCGTCGAGAGGGTCTCGAGGGTCGTCTCGGGTCGGAGGAACTCGTCGCGCGCCGCGACCTTCCAGCCCTCGTCGGTGAAGACGCTCATCGGGACGACGGTGCGGGCATAGACCCCTTCCGGGTCGTCCCACGCCGCGGAGGCGCGGCGCTGGGACTCGGCCGCGTAGCGGTCGGCGTCTTCGCGCGTCAGCTGCGGGAAGGCGTCGTGGAGGTTCTCTGCGGTCTGGCCCATCACGGCGGCGCTCTGGTCGATCAGCCGCTCGGCGACGAAGCGCGGGTTGAAGTCGACGTCCTCCCCCATCGGGTGGTGGCCCATGTGCTCGACGCCTCCGGCGATCGCGAGGTCGCAGGCACCCATCGCGATCTCACCCGCGGCCGCGGTCACCGCAGTGAGTGCGCCGGCGCACATCCGGTCGACCGCGAAGCCGGGAACCGTGTGAGGCAGGCCTGCGAGCAGTGCGACATCCCGTCCGAGCGTCAGGCCCTGGTCGCCCACCTGGGCGGTGGCCGCCATGACGACGTCGCCGACCCGCTCGGGCGGGGCCTGCGGGTTGCGGCGCAGGAGCTCCCGCACCGCCTTGACGGCCATGTCGTCGGCGCGCGTCTTCCAGAAGAGCCCGCCCTCGCCGGCCCGGCCGAACGCCGTCCGCACGCCATCGACGTAGACGACCTCTCGCAGCTCGCGCGCCATGCCGCGGAGGATACAACGTGGTTTGACTGACGGTTCAATCAGCGGCGGTCCGGGATACTCCGACGGTGGACTGGGAGGCGAAGCGCTCCTGGGCGAGTGCCGAGCACGAGCGCCGTGCCGCGACGCCGACGGCCCAGGGCGAGCGGGAGGACTTCCGGCTGGCGGGCATCGCCGGCGCCTCGTGGGCCGCCGGGCTCGCCTGCGCGATGCTCGGCCGCGAGGAGGACGCGCAGACGTGGCTACGGCGCGCCGCGGACGAGTACGCGACGAGCTGGCGGGCTGCGCCGCCCGGGAGTTGGGGGCGGCCGATCGCGATGATCCGCTGCCGGCTGCTCGCCGGCGACGTCGACGGCGCCCGGGGCGATGCATCCGCTGTGCTCGAAGCCGGCGCGGCTGACGCCGCCGGCCCGATCGGCGGTTACTGCGCCGCGCTCGCGCTCATCGCGCTCGGGCGGGACGCGGAGGCTGCTCCGGTCGCCGCGCGGATCGCGGACGAGGGGCTCGAGCCGGTCGCGGTGGCGCACGCGCTCGCCGCGGTCGCCGGCCCCGATGCGGAGGCGTACGAAGCCGCCCGTCGCGACGTGCTGCGCTCGTTCGAGGAGCGGGACATGTTCCTCGAGGACGTCCGCGTCGCCGACACCGTCCTCGTGCTCGACGCGCTCGCGCGCGAGCGCGGCCTCGAGACGCCGCGGATCGAGTCGCCGCTCCTGCCCGGTTAGTCGGCGCCCGCTGCGAGCTCCCGCCCGCGGGTCATCGCCGCCTCGATCGCGTTGAGGAATGCTGCCCGGACGCCCGCCGACTCGAGCTCGCGGATCGCCGCGATCGTCGTCCCTCCCGGGGATGTGACCATCTCGCGCAACTCGACGGGATGCATGCGCTCGTCGCGAAGCTGCTTCGCCGTGCCGAGCATGGTCTGGACGACGAGCTGGGTCGACACCTCGCGCGAGAGCCCGAGCAACAGCCCGGCCTCGATCATCGCCTCTGCCAGGAGCGCGAAGTACGCGGGGCCGGAGCCGGAGACGGCCGTCACCGCGTCCATCAAGCGCTCCGGCACCCTCACGACGGAGCCGAGGTGGGCCAGCGCCTCCTCCGCCAGCGTCACGTGGGCGTCGTCGGCGTGTGCCCCGGCGCACAGCCCGGCGATCCCCTCGTGGACGGTCGACGGGGTGTTCGGCATCGCCCGGACGACCGGGACCCCGTCCGCCAGATGTCGCTCGATCGTCGCCGTCGGCATCGCGGCGGCGACGGAGAGCACCGTCTGCTCGGTCGTGATCGCGGGTCCGATCTCCCCGAGCAGGGCCTCGATGTCCTGGGGCTTGACCGAGACGACGACGAGCGCCGCGCGTGCCGCGGCTGCGACGTTGTCGACGGTCGCATGGATGCCGTGACGCTCCGCGAGCTCGGCGACCCGCTCGGCCCGACGGCTGGACGCGACGATCTCGTCCTTGCTACGCCAGCCGGACGAGAGGAGGCCGATGATCAGCGCCTCGCCGATCCGGCCGGCGCCGAGCACTGCGATGCGACGCTCGACGACTGCCATACGAGACTCTATGCAGCCCGACGCGCCCGCCGCCGGGCGATGCGCGCCAGATCGGCCGACGCGCCAGGGACGAGCCCGCGGGCCCAGCCCAGCAGCAGGATCTCCCCGGCCAGCCCCTGCCACTCCTCGTAGGGCGCCAGGAGCTCCGCGGTCTCGGCGCCCTCGACCCAGCGGCCCGTCAGCGCCGCGTACAGCTTGACGAGCGACAGGTCGCCGACGAGCCCGCGATCGAAGCGGCCGAGGCCCTCGAGCGCGATCACGCCGACCGACCACGGGCCGATGCCGCGCTCGCGGGCGAGCCGGGCGAGCGCCGCCTCGCCGGCGACGTCGCGAAGCCGTTCGAGGTCGATCGTGGCCGCGAGGCGCGCGAGGACGGTTGCCCGGTGCTGCGCGAGGCCGAGGCGGCGCAGCGCCACCGGCGGGAGGCGGCGCAGCGACTCCTGCGTGACGACGTCGTCGTCGCATGCATAGCCGATCGCCCGCTCGATCGCCCGTGCCCGGCGCGCCTCGATCAGCTGCCCACAGAGCGCCCGCACGACCGCGTGCGTCACGGTCGCGACGCGACGCGGCCGGTAGCCGACGAGCGCGCGCGCGGACGGGCCCACGAGGGGATCCCGGCGGAAGCGCTCGTGGAACTCGCTCGTGTCGTCGTCGAGCGCGAGCATGAAGCGCGCCGTCGCGAGCGAAGGCTCGTCCGGCGCGCGCACGACGACGCGGCCGTCGGGCCGCTGCCAGGCGGTCGCGGCCCGTTGCCCCGGGAGCGCTCCACGCCAGGATGCGCCCCTCGTCATGAGGCGCAGGCGGTACGGCCCGACCGGTGTGACGACGTCCTCGACCACCGGCGCCGACACTACTCGGCGGGTAGGCTGGCCGCCCCGGTGTCGGACACCGTTCGCGCCCACCGCATCGTCGTCGCGTTGATCGCGGCGGCCCTCATCGCTGCGGCGGCGGCGGGCCCCGCACGGCCCGCGGCGTCCGCGGCGCGACCGGCGCTCGAGCAGCGGGGCCTGACGCTCGTCATCGACCGCGGCGCCAAGGTCGCGATCCGGCGCGCGCCGGCCAGCCGGGCACTTGCGGTCGCAGGGTGGAAGACGTCGTTCGGCTCCATCCGGAGGCTCCGGGTCGTCGAGCGGCGCGGCAACTGGTTCGCGGTCGAGAGCGACGTGCTCGGGAACGGCGTCCTCGGCTGGGTGCCCCGGACGGCGGCCGTCCGCCTCCGAAGGGTGCGGTACTCGCTCGAAGCCGACCTCTCGCAACGGCTACTCACGCTCCGGGAGGACGGCCGGGTCGTCTTCCGTCGCCGCGTCTCGATCGGCGCGGGGGACAGCCCGACCCCGAGCGGCCGCTTCCACGTCTCCGACGAGATCTCCGGCAGGCGTTGGGGCCTCGGGTGCTGCGTCATCGTGTTGTCCGGAAAGCAGCCGCGCCTGCCCGCGGGCTGGGACGGCGGCGACCGGCTCGCGATCCACGGCCGCGCGTCGACGTCGGAGTCCATCGGCGCGCCGACGAGCGCCGGGTGCCTGCACGCGACCGAGCAGACCCTGCGCGAGCTCGCCCGGCTGCCGCTCGGCACGCCTGTCGTCATCCACCCCTAGATTCCGGTCGTGCGGCTCGCCGACGCGATCTCGCTCCGCTCGCGCAGGCGAAAGCTCGCTCTCTTCCTGGAGCTGATGAGCCCCGACCCGTCGACGACGGTGCTCGACGTCGGCGTCGACGAGGTCTCGCACGGCGAGGCGGGGGGCGAGAGCGGCTGCACGACGCACAACTTCCTCGAGGAGCGGTATCCCTGGCCCGAACGGCTGACGGCGCTCGGACTCCACGACGGCGTCAGCTTCCGCGAGCGGTACCCCCGGATCGCGTACGTCCGGGGCGACGCCTGCGCACTGCCCTTCGAGGACGGAGCCTTCGACGTCGTCCATTCGAACGCCGTCATCGAGCACGTCGGCGGGCGCGAGCGGCAGGAGGAGTTCGTCCGCGAGGCGCTCCGCGTCGGGCGACGGGTCTTCCTGACGACGCCGAACCGCTGGTTTCCGATCGAGGTCCACACCAGGCTGCCGTTCGTGCACTGGTTACCGCGGCCGCTCACGGTGCGCGCGTACGAGCTGGCGGGGAAGTCGTGGGCCACGGAGAACCAGCTTCTCGGCCCGGCCGACTTGCGCCGCCTGTTCCCGGGCGAGGTCGAGATCCACAACCTCGGCATGACGCTCGTCGCAGCGACGTGACGCAGCGGCTCCCTCGCGTCGCGCTGCTCGTTCTCCTCGTCGGGCTCGCGCTCCACAACCTCGTGATGGCGCTTCTCTGGCAGGCGGGGGTCCGTGACACCGCGCTCGACGTCGTCGCGGCCTGGAAGGACGCGCTGCTGCTCGTCGCGGTGGCGGCGGCGCTGCTCGCCGCGGGCGCGCTCCCGCGCCTGCAGTTGGCCGACCGGCTCGCGCTCGCGTACGGCGCGATCGTCGTCGCCTACTGGCTGCTGCCGCAGTCGTGGCTCGGCGGAGCGGCGACCTCGCGCGGCGAGCTCTACGCGCTCCGTCACCACCTGCTCCCTCTCGGCGCGTACATCCTGGGTCGGCTCGTCGTGCTCGACCGGGCCTGGTGGCGGCGCATCGTGGTGACTCTCGTCGCCGTCGGCGTCGGTCTCGCTGCGTGGGGCCTCATCGACGTCTACCTCGTGCCGTTCCAGTGGTGGCGCGACTCGGGAGTCCCGGACTGGTTCTCGCAACAGCTCGGCCTCGCCTACCGGTGCCTCTCGGGGCTGCCGGAGAACTGGATCCTGAACACCGACGAGGAGAGCCCCGCGCGCCGGCTCGTGTCCACCTTCCTCAGTCCGCTCGCGACCGCGTACGCGCTCGTGATCGTCCTGCTCCTGCTTGTCGCGGCGCGGCCGCGCGCCTGGACGGTCGCCGCGGGGACGGTCGTCTACGCCGGGTTGCTGTGGACGCACACTCGGGCCGGCTTCGTCGCGCTCCCGGCGGGGCTGCTCGTGCTCGCCCTCCTGCGGCGCTCCTCGATTCCGGCGCTGCTCGCGGCCGCGTCGGTGGTCGTCTCCATCGCATTCGTCGCCGTCTTCCCGACGATCGGCCCGACGACCACGTACACCCCGGCGGAGCTGGCGTGCCTCAGGGAGAACGCGGCCACGGGGGGCGTAAAGAGCGACGACCCGTTCGCGACCGGCGAGAGCTCGACCTCGAGCCACCTGACCGCGCTCCGCGACGGGATCCGCACCGTCGCGCGCCATCCGTGGGGCTACGGGCTCGGTAATGCCGGCGTCTCCGCCTCGCGGACGGGCGTGACCCCCAGGGCCGGCGAGTCGACCTACACGGAGCTCGGTGTCGACGCGGGGCTGCTCGGCCTCGCGGCCTTCGCTGGCTGGCTCGTGGCGCTGTGCCTTGCGCTCCGCGGACGGTCGCCGTGGCTCGCCGCGTCGGTCGCGGCCGTCGCTGTGCTCGGCCTGCAGACCGACGTCATCGGGATCCACTGGCTCTCGGTCGTCGTCTTCGCGCTCGCCGGCGCGGCGCTCCGCGGTGCTCCCGCCGAGGAGCCACCCGAGGCGGCGCTCTGACCCGGTCCTAGGGGCGGCCGGAGCCGAAGCTCGCGCGCCGCTCGACGTCAGCCTCGTCGACCATGTGGCCGTCGCGGCCGACGTAGCCGCCCCTGGCGCCGACGACGAGCATCACTAGGTCCTCCGTGCCACCGTTCGAGACGCGGCGCGGCGTCGTCGACGAGACGTGCACCATCCCGCCCGGACCGAGCAACCGCTCCTCGCCGCCGACCTCCACCTTCGCCGTTCCCGAATGGACGAAGTAGAGCTCGTCCTGCTCGTCGTGGTAGTGGTGGAAGCCGGGGTAGGCGGGCGGCATCACGATCACGTTGACGCCGAACGCCTCGACGCCGAGCGCCTGGCGCACCTTCCGGAAGCCGTAGCCCTCGCCGAGCTCCTCGATCGTCCCGAAACCGTGTGTCATGTCGCTCCTTTCGTCCCGAGCACGGCGTCGATCGTCCGCCGCAGCCCTTCCTCGAACTCGACCCTCGGCTCGTATCCGATCGCCTCGCGCGCCGCGCTCACGTCGGCCCACGACTCGCGCACGTCACCCGGCTGCGCGGGGCCGAAGGTCGTCTCGACCGGACGGTCGAGGATCCTGCCGATCGTCTCGGCGAGGTGGTTGACGGTCTCGGAGCCGCCCGTCGCGACGTTGAGGACGCGCCCCACGGCGGCGGGCGCGTCCGCCGCCAGCAGGTTCGCCTCGACCACGTTCTCGACGTGGGTGAAGTCGCGCGACTGGTCCCCGTCGCCGTGCACCGTGACCGGTCGTCCGTCGGCGATCGCCCGGATGAAGCGAGGCACGACCGCGGCGTACTGCGAGGTCGGGTCCTGTCGGCGCCCGAAGACGTTGAAGTACCGCAGCGCCACGGTCTCGATCCCGTAGACCCGCGTGAAGCTGACGCAGAACCGCTCTGCGGCGAGCTTCGCGACGGCGTATGGGGACAGCGGATTCGGCGCCTGCGTCTCGACGCGCGGGAACGTGCCGCCGTCGCCGTAGACGGAGGACGACGACGCGGCGACGACCCGCCGGATCCCCTCGTCGCGCGCCGCGAGGAGGACGTTCAGCGTGCCCTCGACGTTGACCGCCGTCGACGTTAGCGGGTCCTGGACGGAGCGCGGCACCGAGCCGAGCGCGCCCTGGTGGAAGACGACCTCGACGCCGCGCACCGCCGTGTGAACGCGCTCGTAGGAACGGAGATCGCCTTCGACCACCTCGACCTCCCGTCCGAGCGCCGCGAGGTTCGCGCGGCTGCCGGTGGAGAAGTTGTCCAGCACGCGGACGTCGTCGCCGCGCACGAGCAGCGCCTCCACGAGGTTCGAGCCGATGAAGCCGGCACCTCCCGTGACGAGGACACGGGTCATGCGGCCCGGTCGGCGACGACGTGGTAGTTGGCCGCGATCGTGCCCGGCCGCTCGTCGCGCAGGAGCGCCACACGCCGGTCGAGCGCCCGCGCGCCGCGGTTGAGCGCCGAGACGAGCGCCCCGCGCAGCGGGCGCAGCGGCGTGCGCCGCAGGACGTGCTCGAGATAGATCGCGTTCAGCATCGCGAGGGACGAAGCCGTACCGGAGCCGGCGGACACCGTAACCGAACCCCATTCGCCGTTCTCCGAGAACACTCTGGCGAGGCCCGCGCCGGTCCAGCGCCAGAGGTCGACGGGGTTCGGGTGGTAGACGAACGTGCCGTGCGTCGAGAGGAGCACACGTCCGCCCGGACGCGTGACGCGGGCGAGCTCCCGGACTCCCTGCGCAGGGTCGTCGACGTGCTCGAGCACCTGCGCGCAGAGGACGACGTCGAACGAGGCGTCCGGCGCGGGGATCGCCTCGATCGGGCCACGCAGCGCCGCGCGCGGGTTGTCCCAGGTGTCCATCCCGACCACCTCACGCGCGTGGGGCTCGAAGAGCGGGAGGTACGGCATCTCTCCGCAGCCGACGTCGAGCAATCGGTAGGGGCCGAGGTCGGTGGCGGCGCGGGCTGCCTCGGCGGCGAGCCAGCCGACGAGCGGCGCCCGCACCGCGTACGTCGGCATCGAGAGCGGCGGGTCCAGGCGCTCGTCAGGAGCTCGTGTCACCGTGACACGAGCTCCTCATCACGCACGGTCACCAGCCCGAAGGCGATCCACGTGAGAGCGCCGAGCGGGAGCCCGGCAACGAGGCCGATCCCGGTCCAGACGCCGGCGACGACGCAGAGCCAGCCGAGCCCGACGAGCGCCGGGGACGAGCGGAGTCCCCGGATCCCGGCGGTCACGCCCGCGGCGGCAAGCCCGAGTAGGAACGCGATCCCGGCGATTCCCAGGTCGGCGGCGACCTGGAGGTAGAGCATCTGGACGCCCCACGGGTGCTCCGGCGACGGGAAGGCCTGGTCGGGCTCGCTCGGGAACCGCTCCCGCGCGTCGGCGAGGAACGGCCCGTAGGCCCACTCCTCGCTCGAGGCCTGCCAACCGACGCCCGTGACCGGCCGGTCGAGCCAGATGCGCCCGCCGATGTAGGCGAGCAGCGTCCGGTGCGCGTAGCTCTCCACGCCGGTGTCGGCCACCCGGTCGCGGATGCCGATGAACTCAGCGAACCGCTCGATCGTGCTCGCGCGCATGACCGTCGTCCCGGCGGTGACGAGCAACACGATCCCGACCAGGGCGAGCGCGGCCCGGGGCCGCAGCGAGCCCACCGCCCGCGTGCCGAGCAGCACCGCTGCCAGCGCAAGCCACAGGCCGAGCACCGCGGTCATCGCGCCCGAGAGGACGACGCCGAGCCCGCCTGCCGCGAGCGCGACCTGCGACCAGCGCCGGCCCACGGGCCGCCCATCGCCGAGCGCGATCCCGGCCGCGCCGACGACGAGCGCGGCACCCGAGAGCGCGGCGAGGTCGTGGATCCCGACGAACGACGGCTCGCGCTGGCCCGGCCGCTTCCCCTCGAACTCCGAGACGACGCCGAGAAACTGCAGCAGCCCCCAGCAGGTCGCGGCAACGCTCCAGGCCGTCACCGCACGCAGGAGCGGCACGGCGTCCAGCGCCGAGCGCACGAGCAGCACGGTCGCGGGCAGCAGGGTCGCGTACCACGCGAACTTCGCGAGGCTGATCGCGTGCGTTGTCAGGTCGTAGTCCTCGCCGAGGAGGGCGGGCGTCGCAAGCGAGACGGCTCCGCAGAGGACGAATGCCGCCGCCAGCGCCAGGACAACGCGCGCCCGCGCGAGCGTCTGCCAGCCCTCGCGTCGCGCCCGGAGGACGGCGGCCGCGAGCACGCACGCGACCGCAGCGTCGGCGAGCGTGACGTCCACGGACGAGTCGCCGAGGCCGAGCGACACCGTGAGCTGGTACGTCGCGTGCAGGAAGAGGAACGGAACCGCCCCGGCCAGCACGAACGCCTCGCGGCAGGCGTTCGGGGCGAACGACCGCGCCAGCTCGCCGAACGAGTGCGCCCGGGGCAGCGGCTCGGCCGTCACGCGGCGGACTGTACCCCGGGCGCTCGCCGAACGGCCCCGCCCCTACACTGAGCCGTCTCATGGCACCGAGCGTTCTCCGGCGCCGTTTTGCGACCGCAGCCGGGCTCTACCTCTCGGTCGCCCTCGGCATCCTCGGCACGATCGCGGCGGCGCGGATCCTCGGCCTCCACGACTTCGGGCGCTTTGCGACGGTGATGGCGGTCGTCGGCCTCGCGCAGACACTGCTCGACCTCACGGTCGAGGAGAGCCTGACGAAGTTCGGCTTCCGCTACGTGGCGGGCAAGCAGTGGGGAAAGCTCCACCGCCTGTTTCGTCGCGCGCTCGAGCTGAAGCTCGCGGGCGGCGCGCTCGCGACGCTCGTGATCCTTGCGCTCGCGCCCTTCGCGGACACGCTCTTCGGGACCGACGGCCTCGCCCAGCCGATGGCCGCAGCCGCGGCGATTCCCCTGCTCGCCTCGCCCGAGAACGTCTCCGCGAGCGCGCTCCTGCTGCGCGGGCGCTACGACCTGCGCGGCGCCCTGCTCTCCGTGACCATGGCGATCAGGCTGGTCGCGATCTTGGTCGGCGCCTCGATCGGCGTGACCGCCGCCCTCGGCGCGCTCGCCCTCGGCCAGCTGCTCGCGACCGCGCTCGTCGGGACGGCGGGGACGATCGCGCTGCGCCGTTTTCCGCGGGCCGCGCACGAGCCGCTCGGCCGCGACCGCCGCGAGATCGTCTCGTTCGTCGTCCAGTCGAGTGTCGCGACCGGAGTGATCTCGTTGCGCGCAGCCCTGACGCCGGTCCTCCTCGGCGTCGTCGCGGGCGCGACTCAGGTCGGCTACTACCGCGTCGCGCAGGCACCCCAGAGCGGGTTCTCGGCCGCGAGCGCTCCGGTCCGCCTCGTGCTCCTGACCGAGCAGACGCGCGACTGGGAGCACGGGCGCGCGGAGAACGTCATGCAGGGGCTGCGCCGCTACACGCTCGGCGCGGCAGGAGTCGCGGCCGTCGCCGTCCCGGTCTTCCTCGTCGCGATGCCGTGGCTCGTCCGCGTCGTCTTCGGCAGCGAGTACCTCCCGGCGGTCGACGCGGCGCGGATCGTGCTCGTCGCCGCGGCGATCCTGCTCGTGCTCGGCTGGTCGAAGTCGCTCCCCGTGACGATCGGCCGACCGCACCTCCGGATCCTCACGCACGGCATCGAGGCCGCCGTGCTGCTGCCGCTCGTCCTCGTCCTCGGCGCGCGCTGGGACGTGACCGGCGCGGCCGTCGCGGTGCTCGTGTCGACGCTTGCGTTCGCGGCGACGTGGGCCGTCGTGCTCGTTCGGCTGCGGGCCGAGCTGCGCACCGCCCGTCCCGTCGGCGCCCCGAGCGCGGCCGGCTCATGAGAGTCGTCCTCGTCTCGGGCATCTGGCCGCCCGACGTCGGCGGGCCGGCCAGCCACGCTCCCGCTCTCGCCGCGGCGCTCCTCGAGGCGGGTCACGAGGTCGAGGTCGTGACGACCGCGGACTCAGCGCCCGTGCCGCGGACGTATCCGGTGCGCTGGGTCGCGCGCTCCCGTCCCGCCCCGCTTCGCCACCTCTCAGTGGTCGGGAAGGTCCGTGCCGCCGCCCGCCACGCCGACCGCGTCTACGCGACGACGATGGTGCGACGGGCGGCGCTCGGCGCGACGCTGGCGCGGCGGCCGCTCGTCGTCAAGCTGGTCGCCGACGAGGCGTTCGAGCGCGACCGGCGTGCGGGCCGCTTCGACGGCACGCTCGAGGAGTTCCAGGAGGCGCGCGGCGGGCCTCGTCGTCGGATCCTGCGCGCGAGCCGGACGGCCGCGCTCCGGCGCGCGCGCCGCGTCGTCGTGCCGAGCTCCTATCTGCGGGAGATCGCGATCGGCTGGGGCCTTGCACCGGATCGGGTAACGGTCGTCCCGAACCCCGCGCCCGATCTGCCGCCGCTCCCGTCGCGCGACGAGGCCCGCACTGGGCTCGGGATCCGCGGCCCGGCGATCGCGACGGCGGGACGCCTGACCGCGCAGAAGGCGCTCGGCGACGCGTTGCGGGCGATCGCCCGCGTCCCCGACGTGGAGCTGCTCGTCCTCGGCGACGGGCCCGAGCGCCCGGCGATCGAGCGGAGCGCCGCGAGCCTCGAGGTCTCGCATCGCGTGCGGTTTCTCGGCGCCGGCACGCGCAACGACGTGCTCACCCTCTTCCGCGCGGCGGACGCGGTGCTCGTTACGTCGGCGTGGGAGAACCTGCCGCACACGGTGCTCGAGGCGCTCGCCGTTGGGACCCCCGTGATCGCCACCGCCGTCGGCGGGATCCCCGAGGTGGTCGTCGACGGGGAGAACGGCCTGCTCGTCCCGGCCCACGACGTCGGTGCGATCGCGCGCGCGGTGGAGCGCGTTGTACGCGATCCCGCGCTCCGCGCGTCGCTCACCGCCGCTGCGGCGCCGTCGGTCGAGGGGCTTTCGGAGCCGCGTATCCTCCGCCGGATCGTGGAGGCGATCGTGTCCGACGGCGGAGACGACGAATGAAGCCCCGCGTCCTCATGGTGGGGCGGACGAGGTATCGGCTCCCGTTGAACGGCTCGCTCGGGCGGAAGTTCGACGCGCTGCGCGAGCGCCTCGACCTGCGCGTGCTCGGGGCGGCGCCACGCGGCGCCCCCGCCCGGGACGCGACCTTCGCGCTGCAGAGCGGGACATCCGTTGCGGCGCTCGACGGGCCGCTCTTCTACGGCTTGCTGCCTCTCCGGATCGCGCGCGAGCTTCGTCGGGTGCCGGCGGATGCGATCCTCGCCCAGAGCCCGTACGAGGCCCTCGCGGCGTTCGCGGGGCGCAGCCTCGCGCGCAGCGAGGCAGCCGTCGTCGTCGAGATCCACGGCGACTGGCGCACCTGGTCGCGGCTCTACGGCTCGCGTGCGCGGGCGGTCGTCGCGCCCCTCGCGGACCGCGCAGCGCTGGTCGCCATCCGGCACGCGGACGCGGTGCGGACGCTCTCACCGTTCACGACGGGGCTCGTCCGCGACGCGGGCGTCGAGCCGGCCGGGGTGTTCACGACCTACACGGAGCTGACGGCGTTTTCGGAGCCCGCGGTCGCCCCACTGCCCGATCGCCCGACTGCGCTCTTCATCGGGGTCCTCGAGCGGTACAAGAACGTCCACGCGATCGCCGATGCATGGCGGCTCGCGTCGCCGCGGGTGCCGGGCGCCCTCCTCAGGATCGTCGGCGACGGGCGCCACCGTGACGTGGCCGAAGGGCTCCTCCGCGACCTGCCGAGCGCGGTCACGTGGGAGCAGCGCCTCGAGACCCCCGAGGTCGTGAAGGCCTTCGATGACACATGGCTCCTCCTCCTCGCCTCGCGCTCCGAGGGGACGCCGCGCGTCGTGCTCGAGGCCCTCTGTCGCGGCCGGGCCGTCGTGGGCGCCAGGGCCGGCGGCATCCCCGACGTCGTCTGGGCGGGGGACACCGGCCTGCTCGTCGACCCCGACAACCCGGCCGAGATCGCGGAGGCGCTGGTCAGCATCCTCGGCGACCGTGCGCTCGCCGCGCGTCTGGGCGCCGAGGGACGCGCGCGCGCGGAAACCTGGACCTACACCCCGGACGAGTACGCCGAGCGCGTCGTCGAGCTCGTCCAGCGGGCCGTGGAGGCTCGCCGTTCATGAGGCTCGTCGTCGTCACGCAGCAGGTCGACCCGGCGAGCCCGGTGCTCGGCGCGACCGTGGTCAAGCTGCGCGCTCTCGCGGCCCGTGTCGATGAGCTCGTCGTCCTCGCCGACAGCGCGATGGAGGGAGTACTGCAGGACAACTGCCGCGTGCGCCTCTTCAGCGCGAGCCGGCGCGCGGGGCGGGGGCTGCGATTCGAGACCGCTCTCGCCCGCGAGCTCGCGCGGCGGCCGCGGCCCGCCGCCGTCCTCGCGCACATGTGCCCGATCTACGCGGTGCTCGCGGCGCCGCTCGCGCGACCCACCGGCGTGAAGGTGCTGCTCTGGTTCACGCACTGGCGGCGCAGCCGGCTGCTCGCGATCGCCGAACGGCTGTCGACGTGCGTCCTCTCCGTCGACGCCCGCACCTTCCCGCTGCGGTCGCGGAAGCTCGTCGCGATCGGCCACGGGATCGACGTTTCGGGGCTTCAGTGCCTCACCCGGCCCGAGCGGGAGCCGCTGACGCTGCTCGCGCTCGGACGCACGTCGCCCGCGAAGGGGCTCGAGACCATCGTGCGGGCCGTCGAGCGGGTCCCCGAGGTCTCGCTGCTCCTCGTCGGGCCCTCCGTGACGGAGGACGAGCGGCTCTACCGGATCGGGCTCGAGCGGCTCGTGATCGAGCTCGGACTGCTCGACCGGGTGGACGTTCGCGGCCCGACGCCGCACCACACCGTTGCCGGCCTCTACGCGGAGGTCGACGCGCTCGTCAACGACATGCGCGAGGGCGCCACCGACAAAGTCGTCTACGAAGCCGCGGCGACCTGCCTGCCCGTGATCGCCTCGAACCCTGCGTTCGACACTCTCCTGCCCGACGAGCTGCGCTTCTCGCACGGGGATGTCGACGGGCTCGCGGAGGCAATCCGCAGGCTCGGCGAGATCGACCGGAACGCGGCCGGCAGGTCGCTGCGCGAGATCGTGCTCCGCGAGCACTCGGTCGACGTCTGGGCCGACCGCGTCGTCGCTCTCGCCCGATGAGCGCCCGCGTCCTGCACGTCGCAAAGGTCGCGGGGATCTCGGGCTCGGAGAACCACCTCCTGCTCCTCCTCCCGGCGCTCCGGGAGCGCGGGTTCGACGTGCGGTTCGTGATGCTGCACGAGGGCGAGCCCGCCGCCGCCGAGCTCGCCGAGCGGCTCGAGGCGAACGGCGTCGACGTGGAGCGGCTCGACCTGTCGTGGGCCGGCGACCCACGCGCATTCGCACGGCTCGTCCGGATCGTGCGCCGCGTGCGGCCGGAGATCCTGCACACGCACCTCGTCCATGCCGACTTCCACGGGCTCGCCGCCGGCCGGCTCGCGCGGGTGCCGGTGCTCGTGTCGACGAAGCACGGCTTCAACCCGTTCCGCAGCGGAAGGGCATTCGCCGCCGCCGACCGTGCCGTCGGCAGGCTGGCGGACGTGCATATCGCGATCTCGGCGGGTCTCGCGAGCTATCTCGGGGCGAGCGAGGGGTTCGACCCGCGGAGCTTCGAGGTCGTGCACTACGGGATCGAGGCCGGGCCGCCGCCTCCGCCGCTGCCGGGTGCACCGCGGCTCGCCGTGGTCGGCCGTTTCATCCCGATCAAGGGCCACGACGTCCTGCTGAGAGCACTTGCCCGCGTGCGGCAGCAGCTGCCCGAGGTAACGCTCGAGATCGCGGGCGACGGACCGCTCGAGCCCGAGCTCCGCGCGACCGTCTCGCGGCTCGGACTCGGAGAGCGCGTTTCGTTCCTCGGGCGGGTCGCGCCGCCCGGGCCGGTCTTCGAGCGGGCCGAGGTCGTCGTCGTGCCGTCCTTCGGCGAGGGCTTCGGCATGGTCGTCCTCGAGGCGATGGAGCGTGGGCGCCCTGTCGTCGCGAGTGACGTCGGGGGCCTGCCGGAGATCGTCGCTGACGGCCGCACCGGGCTGCTCGTGCCCCCGGGTGACCCGGAGGCCTTCGCGGCGGCGATCGTCGAGCTGGCCGGGGACCCGGCACGTGCCGCGGACATGGGCGCCGCCGGTCGCACGCGCGCGCTCGCGGAGTTCTCGCAGGAGCGCTGCACCGACCGGATCGAGGCGATCTACGGGGCGGCGCTCGCTGCCGCCGGCGAGCGGCGCTTCCGCACGAGCTCCCACGCGCGCTCGACGGCGAATGCGGCGAGCAGCGCGAGCACGAAGTCCCAGGGTGCGCGATAGCGCACGGTGCCGGCAAAGACCATCGCCATCAGCGTGTTGAAGCCGAGGAGCAGCGCGGCGAGCGCGACGAAGCGCCGCGGCGCGAGGAAGGCGCCCCAGAGCGCGAACGCGTACAGCAGCATCACGAAGGCCGGCTCGATCGTGCGCTGCGCGAAGTCGGAGACACCCTGCTGGCCGGGGTCGTCGGCTGCGACGCTGAGGAATGGCGACCACAGCATCCCGACCGCCTGTACGCGCGAGACGTCCTTTCTCGCCCGGCTCGTCGCGCCAGAAGTCGACGACCTCGTCGCGGTAGAACGACGCCTGGGCGCATTCGTCGACGGCCTTCGCGGCCGCGAACGAGATCCCCGCCGCCTTCTCCGGCCACGGCGGCACGCCGGGCAGGTCAGGGACGTCGTCGATCCAGCCGCCGCGTGCGAGCACGTCGTACGTCGCCGGGTTGTTCGCCTTCCACAGCGCGCGTGTGTCGGTCGTGATCGTCGCGCAGCCGATCACCACGCGGTTGCGGATCACCCACGGCGCGGTCACCGCCGCGGCCCCGAGGACGACGAGCGTTGCGGCGACCAGCGCACGGCGGCCGGGGCGCACGCGCCACGCCACGTAGGGCGCGAGGACGAGGGGCAGGAGGAGCAGCCGCGCGTTCGAGAGGATCGCGAGGCCCGCGACGGCGCCGGTGGCAAGTGCGAATGGGAGCGAGCGGCGCTCGAAGGAGACGAGCGCGAGCAGCACGATCGCGGCGGCAAGGAGCCCGTCCAGGATCTCGCGATTCACGTGCACGTCGTGCCAGACGAGATACGGATGGAGGGTCGTCACGAGCGCCGCGACGACCCCGGTCGACACGGAGCCGAGGCGGCGGCCGATCAGCAGCACGAGCAGCGCAGTCACGACCGCGACGAGGATCTGCGCGAGCCCGACGACGGCCCAGGAGCGCTCGAGCGGCCAGTAGAGCGCCGCCAGGAACCACGCGTAGAGAGGCTGCGTGTAGGCGGAGGGAACCCCGGGGAGGAAGCCGAAGGTGCCGCTCGAGACGAGGGTCTGCGCGAACGTGTCGCTCTTCTCGACGTAGGCCTCGAGGATCTGGTCGCGCTCGATCGCGAGCGCGAGAAGCCGGGGGAGCGCGGCGACGACGACGACGAGGGCGATCGCGGGACGTGGTATCCGTTGCGCTGTGTCGCCCACGACTCCGGAACGGTACGCAGTGGTCTCCTGCCACGTCGAACGACCGCTCGACGACCGAGTCTGGGCCGCATTCTCGAAGCTGCAGGAGCGCCGGCCGGGCGGGCTCTCGATCGCGGCGGTGATGCGGCCGCCCGACGCCGAGGCCGGCGAGACCGACGACGAGCGCTGGCTCGCGCGGGCACGCGAGGCGGCCGACCGTGCTCCGCTCGGTCACCACACACACTTCACGAGCCCCACCCATGCCCGGCCGACGGGCGGTGACCCCGGCGGACGCGTCCGGCAGGAGGCTGAGTGGCTCCGCGCGCGCGGCGTGCGGCCGACGCTCTTCTGCGGCGGCGGCTGGTACACCGACCACGCGGTGGCGCTCGCCTGCGCGGAGCTGGGCTACGCGGACTGCACGCCGCGGGCATCACGCCCGCCGTATCTCCCCGGCGGTGCCGCCTGGGTGGAGCTCGACGCCCCGGCGCGGATCGACGTCGGCGGCCTTGAGCTCGCCGCCCTGCCGACCACGCATGGAGCGGGGTCGCTCGCGCGGGCCGTCGCGCTGCCGGGCCTTTCGGCGCGCGTCCATGCCTATTTCCACGACACCGACCTCGTCGTCGGCGCGCGTCGCGGCGTCATCGTGGCGGCGCTGCGCATCCTCGCGCTCCGCCGGCCCGCGGCGGATCTCGACGTCGTCGCGGCGACGGTGCGCGACCACGGTCGCGTGGTCGCGTGGGAGGACGTCGCGCGCGGCGAGGCGGCCGACCCCCGGGCGTAGAATCCCGTCGTGCCGAGCGAGGCACCCACGAAGCCTCCGGTCCGCCCCGAGCCACCGCTGACGCCGCCCGGCGGGACGCCCGGCGAGGGGCCCGGGGACATCAGGCGCTCGCGCCTGTACGTGCTCTCCCGGGGGCCGGTCGTCAGCCTTCTGCGTCGCGGGGTGAGCGTTGCCGCGCTCGTCGTCGCCGACGTCGCTGGGCTCGCGCTCGGTCTGTACAGCGCCCTCGTCCTGCGCTCGCTCGTCTACGGCGACACCGTCTTCTGGTCGCTCCTCTGGGACACGGGCCCTGCGGAATGGCTGCCGTTTCTCGCGCCGATCACGGTGATCGTCTTCTTCCAGGCGCGCCTCTACGCGCCGCGCGAGCGCCGCGCAGGCTCGGGCCGGATCCTCGCCGCGCTCGTACTCGTGGCGCTGATCATCCTCGCGTTCGGATTCGGGACGGACTACGACTTCACGACCACCGGGCTCATCCCGACGGCCGTTGTGACGAGCGCGCTTTCGATCGGGCTCCTGCGCGCAGCGTACGACTCGGTGTCCCTCGAGCTGATGGGACTGGCCGGGATCCGACGGCGGCTCCTCCTCGTCGGGGGCGAGGACACGCTGCCCGACCTCGAGCGCCAGCTCCGTGCGTCACGCGGCGGGATCGGCGTCGACGTCGTGGGGACGCTGGCAGTCGCACCAGGGCCGACCGGCCTCGGTCGCTCGCTCGATCGGATCGGAACGCTGCTCGAGCGCGAGCGGCCGGACGAGGTCGTGCTCGCAGAGGCGCATTTCGACGAGCAGACCGTGCTCGACGTCGTCCAACTGGCGCACCGGCACGGGGTGAGGGTGAAGCTCGCCCCGACCACGACCGAGCTGCTCGTCCACGAGGGCGAGTACGTCCCCGGACAGGGCATCCCGCTGTTCGAGCTGCGGCCCCCGATGCTGACAGGTGTCGACTGGGCGACGAAGCGGGGCTTCGACCTGGTCGTCTCCGTGCTGCTGCTCGTCCTCGGGATTCCGCTGTGGCTGCTGATCGCGGCGGCGATCAAGCTCGACTCGCGCGGCCCGATGCTCTACGTCTCGCCGCGCATCGGCGTTCGCGAGCAGCAGTTCGGAATGCTCAAGTTCCGCACCATGGTCGCGGGGGCCGCCGAGCAGCAGGACGAGCTCGAGGCCGAGAACCAGGCGTCGGGCGCGCTCTTCAAGATCCGCGACGACCCGCGCATCACCCGCGTCGGCCGAGTGCTGCGGCGGCTCTCGCTCGACGAGCTACCGCAACTCGTCAACGTGCTGCGCGGAGAGATGAGCCTCGTCGGCCCCCGGCCGCTGCCGCTCCGGGACCACGCCATGCTGCAGGACTGGCACCGCGCCCGGTCGCTCGTCCTCCCCGGGATGACGGGCCTGTGGCAGATCTCGGGCCGCTCCGGGCTCGAGTTCGACGACCTCGTCCGCCTCGACTTCACCTACATCGAGAACTGGTCGATCTGGTCGGATGTCTCGATCATCGCGCGGACGATCCCGGCCGTGCTCGGCGGCCGCGGCGCGTACTGAGCCCGGTCAGGAAGACCGGCAGGGGAGGTCCCTACACTGGGCGCTCGTGCGCCAGCCCCGCATCCTCGCCGTCGCCTCGGCGGTCGACCTCGACTTTCGCTACGGCTGCACACCCGCGTGGTGGCAGCTCTGGAAGGGGCTGTACGAGGTCGGTGTCGACCTCGTCGTCACCCCGTATCGCGGGCGGCCGATCGAGTCGCCCTGGTGGCGGACCGCTCCCAACCCGACGTACCGCGAAGGGGAGGGCTACGCCGCCTTCCGCTCCGGGCTTGCGCGGCTCAAGGGCGACCGCTATCTGCGGCGAGCGGAGGAGAGCCCGAACGACGGCGCGCTCGACAGGCTGACGCGCGAGACGATCTGGAAGGTCGTCACGCCCCGCTGGCGCCGCCATCTCGATCGCCTCGTCGCGCGAGAGCGGCCCGACGCGGTGCTGGTGTTCACGGTGCCGATGGCCCACTTCCGCGGGATCCCCGCGTACCTGCGGGAGCGACACGGCATCCCGGTCGTCTTCTACGACGGCGACGTGCCGATGAGCCTGCCGGAGTTCGGCGGCATGGACACGGGCTTCAACTACTACCACGGTGCCGATCCGTCCGAGTACGACCTCGTCCTGTCGAACTCCGAAGGGGGCATCGACCGGCTGCTCGAGCTCGGCGCCCGGCGCGCCGAGCCCGTGCTCTGGGCCGCCGACCCCGAGTTCTTCCGTCCGCTCCCGGTCGAGAAGGAGCACGACGTCTTCTTCTACGGCTACGGCGACAAGTTCCGCCGCGAGTGGATGGCCGCGCTCGTCGGCGAGCCCTCGCGTCGCGACCCGCGGATCGATTTCGCGCTCGGCGGACGCGACTTCCAGGGCGACACCGGGGGCGCGCGCCTTCTCGGCGACGTGCCGTTCAACGCGTTCGCGCGGGCGATCTCCGCGTCGCGCGTGAACCTCAACATCACGCGGCGGGCGCATGCGACCGTCGACGGCTCCTCGACCTGCCGGCCGTTCGAGCTGGCGTCGTCCGGAGCGGCGATCGTCTCGAACCCGCACGCGGGCCTCGAGCGCTGGTTCGAGCCCGAACGCGAGGTGCTGGTCGTGGACGATGCCGACGGCGCGCTCGACGCCTACCACGCCCTGCTCGACGATCCGGCCGAGGCGGCGGCGATGGGCTCCCGCGCGCGCGAGCGGGTGCTCGACGAGCACACGTACGCGCACCGCGCGAGGCAGGTGCTCCGCCTGCTCGGCCTCGAGGCGGCGGTCACGGCGTGACCCGGATCGTCGCCGTCGTGCCGGCGTTCGAGGAGGAGGCGGCGATCGGGCCGGTCGTGGCGGAGATCACCGCGTTCGACCCGTCGATCGACGTCGTCGTGGTGGACGACGGGTCGTCGGACGGGACGGGCGCCGCCGCGGCCGCGGCCGGCGCGACCGTCGTCCGCCTCCCCTTCAACCTCGGCATCGGCGCGGCCGTCCAGACGGGGTTCCGCTGGGCGCTCGAGCGCGACTACGACCTGGCCGTGCGGCTCGACGGCGACGGACAGCACGATCCCGCCGAGCTTCCGAAGCTGCTCGCCCCGATCGAGCGTGGCGAGGCGGACGTCGTCACCGGCTCTCGGTTCCGCGAAGGCGAGGACGGGTACCGCCCGCCCCTCGGCAGGCGCGTCGGGATCACGTGGTTCGCCAGGCTCGTGTCGGTGCTGGCGGGCCAGCGGGTGACGGACACGACGTCCGGCTTCCAGGCGCTCAACCGCAAGGGGATCGCGCTCTTCGCCCGCGACTATCCGAGCGACTACCCCGAGGTGGAGGCGACCGTGCTGGTGCTCAAGCACCGCCTCCGCCTCGTCGAGGTGCCTGTACGCATGCGCGAGCGCGAGCACGGCTCTTCCTCGATCACCTTCCTGCGCTCCCTCTACTACGCGATCAAGGTGACGCTCGCGCTGTTCGTGGCGATGGGGCGGCGGTACGCCGTGCCGTCGGAGGGCGTCGAACGGTGACTCCGGTTCGCATCTCGATCGCGGCGGCGATCGGCTCCGTGCTCCTCATCCTGATCGTGCTCGAGCTGATCCGCGGGCGGCGGCTCAAGGAGCGGTACGCCCTGCTCTGGCTCGTGACGGGCGTCGTGCTGCTGATCCTGTCGGCGTGGCGCGGCGGCCTCAACACGATCGCGGGCTGGCTTGGAGTGTCGGGCTACCCGCCGGCGATCCTCTTCGCCGCCGCGATCATGTTCGTGATCGCCGTCCTGCTGCACTACTCGACTGTGCTCTCGCGCCTGACCGACGACAACGTCCTGCTCGCGCAGGAGGTCGCGCTCCTGCGGACGCGCATCGACGCGCTTGAATCGCGGCGTGAACCCGACTGAGAGGATCGGTCGAGCCCTCCCGGTCGGCGTCGGCGGCGCGATCCTCTTCGTCGTCACGGCACTCGTACCGGATCCGCCGGACGAGATCCGGGTCGCGCCGTTCGACCGTTTCGCCGACGCGATCCGGGACGGCCATGTCCCCTACCGCGACTTCACCGTCGAGTACCCGCCGGGCAGCGTCACGGCCGTCGTCGCGCCGCTCGTGCTCCCCTTCTCGTACGACACCTCTGTTCCGCGTGATCCAGGCGCTATGCGGCGCCATGCTCGTCCTCGCGACCGCTCTGCTCCTCCGGCAGTCGCCGATGCCCCGCCTCGTCGTCACCGTCGCACTCGTCGCACTGCTGCCCCTGCTCCTCGGCCCCGTGGTGGTCGCCCGGTACGACCTCTGGCCCGCCGCTCTCGTGGCGTGGGCCCTCGTCGCGCTCGAGGCCGCCCGCGTCCAGGTCTCGGGTGCGCTCGTCGGCGCCGCGGTCGCGGCGAAGCTCTATCCGCTCGCGGTCTTGCCGGCGCTGGCCGCCCACGCCAGCGAACGGTCGCGGGCCTCGCTGAGACGCCTCTTCGTGCCCCTCGCCGCAATGCTCGGCGCGCTCTCGCTCGGATTCGTGCTGGTCGCGCCGGGCGGCGTCGCCTTCGGTCTGTCGCGTCAGCTCGGGCGGGGCCTGCAACTGGAGAGCGTCGGCTCGAGCCTCGTCCTCGTCGTGCGGTGGTTCGGGGTCTCGGACCCGGGCGTCGAGTTCACGTCCGGCTCGCAGACGCTGACCGGGCACGTGGCGCAGTGGACGTCGTTCGTCGTCTCGCTCGGCGGGTTCGCGCTCCTCGCCGCGTTCGGGGTCGCAGTGTGGCGTCTTCGCGAGCGCGTGCTCGACCTCCGCCTCTCGTGCGCCACTCTCGTCGCCCTTGTCGTGGTCACGTCGAAGGGCTCTCGCCCCAGTTCCTCGTGTGGCTGATCCCGCTCGCCCTCGTCGCGGAGACGAGCTCGTGGGCGTGGATCGCGGCGCTGCTCGGCGGCGCCTGCGTGCTCACGCGGCTGCTCTACCCGTCCCACTACGAGGAGTTGGTCGCGTTCCACCCGGGCCCCGTGGCGCTGCTCGTCCTGCGGAACGCGCTGCTCGTCGCCGTGGCGCTCATGCTCGCGGCACAGCTCGTGCGGCGTCTGCAGGGCCGGGCCGGAGCGCTCGAGCCGCCCGCTCCTCCGGTTCCCGCGCTCCTCGCGGGAGCGCAGAGCCGGGCTACGGCGCGACGGGCGGGCTGATCGCGAACACGTCGCCGCGGTCCGTCTCGTCGAGCCAGTTCGCCGCGACGCCGATGCGGTAGACGGCGTCCGCGGGCGGATTCGCGTCGAGGTAGTGGCGGTCCCGGGTCGTCACGAGCGTCTCGGCCCGCAGCTCGCAGCGGCGTCCGCCTCGGATCTGGCAGATGGTGTCGGGGAACCCGCGTGCGACGGACGCGCGGTAGACGCGGTAGAACGTGCGCGCGCGACTCGTCGAGTCCTTCCACGTCAGGACATTCATCGCCGTAGTGCGGCGCACCCGCAGGTCGACCACGCCGTCGTCGACCGGGACTCCGATCTCGTCCACGATCACCTCGTCGGACCGAAGACCGGTGGGACTCGGAGCTCGACGGAGTGCGAGACCGCTGAAGCGGCGAGGATGAGCCCAGGGGAACCACCGCGAGGAACGCGACGACGGCAACCGTCGTGCACCGCGGCCGGGACGACGGCCGGGGAGCGGCGCGAGCCGTGGACCCATGCGGTCCAGGAACGTCGGCACGAGCAGCGGCACGGAACAGGTCAGGAGGACGAAGGCGGGGAGGGCAGGCATGATGAGTCGCCAGTAGCTCCCGGACTCGACCGTGGCCACCGACGCGGCCCCCTTGACGACCACGTACCCGAGCAGCCACGTGAGAAAGAGGCCGGCCGCGGGCATCGACCTGCGTGCGACCGCGATCGCCCCGGCGAGCGGCAGGAACTGGACGAGCCGGCCGCTCCAGGTGAACTCGCGCAGGTTCGACATGTTCTGCTTCCAGGTGTCGAAGTTCAGGTGGACGGTGCGGTCGAACCAGCTCGTCGCCGACACCATCACCGGGTCGCCGAGCCCAGCGGCGAGCCTCGGACGGCCTCGCCCTGCGCGAAGAGCGGAATCTCTCCGAGCCCCTTCGCCTTCCAGATCGTGAGCGCGACGAGCGCCGGAGCGAGCATGACGGACGAACAGGAACGTGTGACCGATGCGGCGTGCGAGTAGCAGCGCGATGATCGGCCCGCCGAGGAAGAGCATGTTCGAAGGCTTCAAGGACGAGCGCGACGCCGGCGAAGGTGCCGGCGAGCACCGCCTCGCGCCGCGCGCCCGCCTCGAAGGCACGTACCGTGAACGCTACGGACACGAGCACCGCGACAACGGATGGGAAGTCCGCCTGCTGCGTCAGGCCGAGCGCCTGCGGAAGGAACTGGTCGACCCAAGAGTCGTGGTAGCGCTGGATGAAGAAGGGGATCGCGACGAAGGGCGCTACGACGAAGGCGGCCGCGCACCAGATCCCGGCTAGCCGCCCCGCGAGCCGGGCGCCGATGTCGTAGACCGCGAGCGTCGCGATAGGCCCGAGTACGCCGACCTGGAGGATCGTCGTGACCGGGAGGAGCTGCACCGAACTCGAGCCCGTGATCCACGTCAGGGGGGCGAGCAGCAGCGGCCAGCCGTGGCTCGTGAGTGCGAAGCCGATCATCCCCTTCCCGAGCAGCCAGGCCGAGGTAGCAAGCCAGATCTGATCGCCGCCCTGATACGTCAGCCAGCCGTTGTGGTTGACGGAGAAGAAGAGCGCGACCGTCGCCAGGATCTGGAACGCGACGATCGCAGCCAGCACAACGATGACGTGGCGGGCGACGGTGTCTGCCGCGTGGACGGCTGGAGCGAGAGCCGACGGCCGGTCCCTGACGGGCGCCGCCGTGCTCATCCGGAGAGGTTCGAGCGGTACCACTCGACGGTGTGGGCGATGCCGTCGCGCAGCGGCACGTCCGCCGTGAAACCGAACAGGCTCGGCCGCGCGCGACGTGTCGAGGCGGCGTCGCGGCTGGCCATTCGGCTTCGACGGTGTCCCACCGGATCGTCCCTGCGAAGCCCGTCGCGTCACGCACGAGCTCGGCGAGGTCGCGGATCGCGATCTCCTCGCCGGTGCCGAGGTTGACCGGCTCGCCGCCGTCGTAACGCTCGGCGGCGAGGGCCAGCGCGCGCACGCAGTCGTCGACATGGAGGAACTCGCGCGTCGGCGTCCCGTCGCCCCAGAGCACGATCTCGTCGTCGCCCCGCTCCTGAGCCTCGACCATCTTCCGGATAAGCGCCGGGATGACGTGGGACGTCTCGAGGTCGAAGTTGTCGCGCGGCCCGTAGAGGTTGACGGGCAGCAGGAAGATCGAGTTCGTCCCGTACTGTTCGCGGTAGGACTGCGCGCCGACGAGGATCGCTTTCTTGGCGACTCCGTACGGTGCGTTCGTCTCCTCCGGATAGCCGTTCCAGAGATCCTCCTCGTGGAACGGGACCGAGGCGAACTTCGGATATGCGCAGATCGTCCCGGCGATCACGAGCTTTGGGGTCGAGTGGATACGCGCCTGCTCGAGGACGTGCGCGCCCATCATGAGGTTCGCGTACCAGTAGCGTCCCGGATTCGCGCGGTTCGCGCCGATGCCGCCGACCTCGGCCGCGAGGTGAAAGACGAGCTCCGGCGTGGTGTCGTCGAACAGCCGCCGTGTGTCGTCCATCTCCGTTAGGTCGTAGTCCCGGCGACGCCCGACCGACACGTCGTGACCCTCCCCGCGGAGCTGTTCCGTGAGTCGGGAGCCGAGGAAGCCGCCGCCGCCTGTGACGAGGACGCGCACGCGCGAAAGCTAGCGCGGGACCACGTCGAGGAGCAGGAAGGCGGTCAGCGCCACCGCGAGCCCCCACGCCAGGCGGTCCTCCTCGGACGCCGAGAGCGAGACGCCCCAACTCGCGTACCACGGGTTGAGCCAGCCCTGGCCGAGTGCCACGACCGAGCCTGTGACTCCGAGCCGCGCCCGTCGGCGCCATGCCTCGAGCGCGAGCCAGGCGAACGCGACAAGTGACGCGACGGCGATCGCAGCGAGGGTCGCCCGATGCCCCAGACCGAGGTCGCCGAGCCAACTCGAGAGGCCGATCGACCCCGTGCGCCGGGCCTGGCTCGACAGCCCGCCGAATGCCTCGAGCCAGGTCGTGCCGTACCTGAGCGTCGCGGCCAGGACGATCCCGAGCGTGGCCGCCGCGAGGCCGGGAAGGCCGAGCGGCGCGCGCCGCCGCGCGCGGTCGAGCGCCCAGATGACCAGGAAGGCCGCCGCGACCCACTTCACGCCGATCGCGGCGGCCCAGGCGACCCCGGCGAGGTTGGGCGACCCGCGGACGGCGCATGCAAGCGCGCCGACGACAAGCAGCATCATCAGCGCGTCGTTGTGGCCCCCGCCGCCGAAGTGCAGTGCGAGCAGCGGGTTCCATCCGACGAATGCGGCCGCGAAGGCCCGGCGACGCGCGATCGAGGCGGCGAGGGCCGCCGTCCCGAGCACGGCCAGGGCGGACGCGGCCCGGTAGAGCCACGCCGCGCGGTCGGGGTCGCCGCCGGCCACGCGCGCGTGCGCCTCCGAGCCGAGAGTGAAGAGCGGGCCGTACAGGGAAGGCGTGTTCTTCCAGGAGCTCCCCATCACCCCGTACGCCACGTCGTTCGGGTACCTGCTCGGTGCATCGCCGTAGGGGTTGCCCCCGAGCTCGGCGCCGATCCGGCCGTACATCCAGTACGTCCAGACGTCCGTGGAGAGCAGCGTCGGACCGGCGAGCGGCGCGACCTGGATCACGGCGGCGACCGCCAGCACCGCGGCGAGCGAGGCGGCTTGGCGACGGAGCAGCACGATCCCCACGACGTAGCCGGTGAATCCGAGCGCGACACCGGCCACCAGCGCAGCGCCCCACCCACCGGGCGCGTCTATCGGCGAGCTGGCGGGAAGCGCAGACGTGTCGGCCGCAGCGACGACGATGCCGATGCCGACGACACAGGCGGCCGCCGCCGCGACGAGCCAGGCCCGGCCTGACGCGGGGCTCACCCCGTGGCGAGCTGCGGCGATCCAGTCGGGAGCCAGTCCACCCGGCCGATCCAGCCGTCCCGATTCTCGGCATACCACCGAATGGTGCGCAGGATGCCTTCCTCCCAGCTGACGCGCGGCTGCCAGCCGGTCTCGCTGGTGAGCTTCTCGTGCCCGACCCGGAGCGCCATCACGTCGCTCGAGCCGGGGCGCTTCCGCGCCTCGATGGTCACGACGCGGCGATCGTCGGGCCAGAACCCGTGCGCGACACCGGTGCGCACGATCAGGTCGGCCCAGTCGGCCATCGAGATATTCTCGCCCTGGCCGTAGACGTAGACGTCGCCCGGGCGGCCATGGGCAGCGACCATGAGGTGGCCCCGGACCCCGTCCGTGCAGAAGCAGAAGTCCCTGAGGGGGTCGAGCGCGCCGAGCTCGATCTCCGGACGCGTCAGTGCCTGCGTGACGATCGTGCCGGTGACGTAGCGCGGGTTCTGGCGCGGCCCGTAGTTGTTGAACATCCGGGTCACGACGCCCGGGAGCCCGAACGCGTCGTGGTAGTTCATCGTGAGGAAGTCGGCTGCGACCTTCGCCGTCGCGTAGATCGACTTCGGATTGATCGGCGAGCGCTCGTGGAGGATCAGCGAGCCGGCGTCGTCGAACGTGTGGTGGTCGGAGACGTCGTCGCGGACGTTGCCGTACTCCTCCGAGGTTCCGGCCGTGTCGAACTTCTCCAGCTCGAGGCCCCAGTCGACGATCGACTGGAGCAGGTTGAGCGTGCCGACGGTGTTCGCCATCACCGTCTCGTACGGCCGGTGCCACGACTCTCCGACGTGCGCCTGGGCGCCGAGGTGGAAAACGTACGGGCGGTCGGGCGCGTCGCAGAGCTCGCGCACGAGGTAGTCGATCGAGGTGCGATCGGTGAGGTCGGCGAAGTGCACCTTGAGCTCGCGCCGCAGGTGCCCGATGTTGTTGAGCGCACCGCTCGACGTCGCGCGCACGAACGCGTGGACGTTGGCGCCGAGCGTGACGAGCGCCTCGGTGAGGTGCGAGCCCATGAAGCCGTCCGCTCCCGTGACCAGCACCGTACGACCGCCGTAGACGTCCCCGAAGTCGGCCCGCAGGTCGTCGAGGTCGCTCTCGGTCCAGATCGTGTGGCTGTTCATCGGGTCGGGTGGCGCGGGCCGTAGGCTTCGGCGTCGGTGAGCAAGCCTAGCGCCCACGCCGGACTCGGATCCCTCGCGACGGGTGCCGTCACCGCGCTCGGGATCGCCGTCCAGACCGGCCTCGCGGCCGTCGTCGGCGTGATCATCGCCAGGGAGCTCGGAAGCACGGCCGAGACCGACGGCTTCTTCGCCGCGTACGCCGTGTTCATCGTCCTCGTTCTCGCCGCGACGGCGATCCGGGTCACCGTGTTGCCGCCGCTCGCCCGCGCCCGCGCGGAGCGCCGGTTGTCGTCGGAGACCATGTCCTACGCGGTCGCCGTCGGGGTGGTCGCCGTGCCGCTCCTCGTCGTCGGGATCGTCGCAGCCAGGCCGATCGCCGAGCTCCTCACCGGATTCGGGCCCGACGCCGCGGTCGACGCGGCGACCTCCGCGCTGCCCTGGATGATCGTCGCCGGGCTCGGCCAGTTCACGGCCGGCCTGCTGGCGAGCTCGCTCGCCGCGCTCGACGACTACCTCGTGCCTGCGCTCGGCTACGTCCTCGGCAGCGTCGTCGGCCTCGCCCTGATCGTGACCCGGATCGGCGAGGACGGGACCGACGCGGTCGCTTGGGGCATGGCGCTGAACGCCCTCCTCGCGACATCGCTCTCCGCGGGATGGCTGTTGCTCCGGTCCCGGCGCGAGCGCATGCCGGTTGGCGCCGCCCGGGTGCACCCCCGCAGCGCGCCCCGCCGGCTGCTCGAGCTCGGCGCCGGCTCCGCGTTGCCGCTCGCTCTCCAGGGGATCTACCTCGTCTGTCTCCCGATCGCCGCGCGTGAAGGCGTCGGCTCCGTCACGAGCTTCAGCTACGCGTACCTCATCGGGGCCGGCGTCGTCGGCATCTGCGCGTCGTCGCTCGGCCTCGTGACCGCCGTACCGCTGACGCGGCTCGGCCTCGATCCCGGCCGGATCGCACGGCACGTCGAGGCGTCGTCCTGGCCCGCGCTCCTCGCGATCGCCGCCACGGCGGGGATCTTCGCCGTCGCCGGCGCGCAGGTCACCGGATTCGTCCTGGGCGATGCGTACGATGACCACGTCGGCGCGCAGATCGGCCGACTCGTCGTCGCGCTCGCGCCGTGGATGGTCGCCTCGGTCGCGCAATCGGTCACCTTTCCCCTCGTCTTCGTCGCGGGCCGAGGCGACCGGCTTCCGCTCGTCGGCCTCGGCGTGCTGGCGGTCCACGTGCCGCTCGCGTTCGCGGGGCAGGCGCTCGCCGGCCTCGAGGGGCTCGCGCTGGCGCTGGCCTTCTCGACGGGGGTCGCGTTCGCATGGATGCTCGCGTTGCTCGACGCCGCCCGCCCGACGCTCGCGCGGCTGGGCCTCGCGATCGCCCTCGTCGGCGGGTGCGCGCTCGCCGGATTCGTGCCCGCCGCGGCGCTCCTCGGGCCCGCCGGCGCCGCAGCGGCCGGGCTGGTGATCGGTGCGGGCGCGCTCGCGCTCGTGCGTCCGTCGGGCCTGACGTCTGCCTGGCATTACCTCCGGGAGCTCGCCTGAACGCGCGCGTGGCCGCCGTCGTCCTCGGCTGGAACGGCCGCGACGACACGCTCGCCTGCCTGCGCTCGCTGCGAGGGGCGACGTACCCGGAGCTCTCCGTCGTCGTCGTCGACAACGCGTCCACGGACGGAGGCCCCGAGGCCGTCGCGGCCGAGTTCCCGGAGGCGACGCTGCTCCGGCTCCACGAGAACCGCGGCTTCGCGGGCGGCGTCAACGCCGGCGTGGAGGCGGCGCTCGACGAGGGTGTCGACTTCGTTCTCCTGCTCAACAACGACGCCACCGTCGACGCGGGGTTCCTCGAGCCCCTGGTCGAGGCCACGCGGCCGGGAGTCGGTGCCGCCTGCTCGCAGATCCTCGATGCCGACGGCTCGCACATCTGGTACGCGGGCGCCGACTACGACCCCCGGCGCGGGCATCAGGGCCGCCACACCGGGTACGGCGGCCCACCGATCCCGGCGAGCGTCGGTCCGTACGAGACCAATCGTGCCTGCGGCGGGGCGATGCTGGTTCCGCGGGCGGCCTTCGAGTTGGTCGGCCCCCTCGACGAGGCGCTCTTCGCCTACGCCGAGGACGTCGACTGGTCGCTGCGGGCCCACAACGCCGGCCTGCGGATCGTGGTCGTTCCCGCCAGTGTCGTTCGCCACCGCGTATCCGGGTCGACCGGCGGAGCCTCGTCCGCCGACTCGGTCTACTACGCCCTTCGGAACGGGCTCGTCGTGGCGGAGCGCGCTGCGCCGCTCGGTCGGCTCGGCGACTTGCGCCGGCGGGCCGAGGCGGCCGCGGCCTTCTCCGTTCAGGCGCTTCGCTCGCGGTCGCGCCTCCACGGACTCCGGGCCGTCGTGGACGGGCTTCGCGACGCCGGCCGCACCCGCCTCGGCCCGAGGGAGACGCCGTGAGGGCGAGCCTCCGCGAGGATCCCGGGCTCTGGCTCCTGCTGCACCTGCGCCGCCCCGGCGACCGGAGGCGCGACCGGCGAGGGACGTGCGCCGTGTGCGGCGAGGCGGGTCGCCAGGTCTACTCGAGCTGGGTGCTGTCCCGTGAACTCGCGCGACGCTGGGGCGAGGCGCTCGCGACGCGGGAGAGCCTGTTCTGCGAGCGGTGCGGGTGCAGCCTCCGTGTGCGGCGCATCGCGAGCGTCCTCGTCGACCTCTACGCCGAGCGTGCGACGACGCTCGTCGGGCTCGTGGGAGAGGATGCCTTCCGTGCCCTCCGGATCGCCGAGATCAACAGCATCGGCCGCATGCACCCGTTTCTCGCCGAGGCGCCGGGCCTTACGCACGCCGAGTACCCGGAGGAAGACATCCAGTCGCTGAGCTGGGAGGACGGGAGCTTCGATCTCGTGCTCACCTCCGAGACGCTCGAGCACGTGCCCGACCCGCATCTCGCGCTACGGGAGACGCTGAGGGTGCTCCGGCCCGGGGGGCGGCACGTGTTCACGGTCCCGGTCGACCCGTCGCTCGCAACGAGCCGCTCTCGCGCGGATCTGCCTGCCGAGCACCACGGGCGCGGCGGAGGTCCCTTCGCCCTGGTCACGAGGCGCGCCGACATGCTCGTCCACACGGACTTCGGGCGCGACCTTTCCGAACTCGTCCGTGCGGCCGGGTTCGACGTCGAGACGGACGGGGACGGGATGGAGGCGGTGGTGATCGCAACCCGGCCGGCGGATGGGCCGTGAGCCGCCGCGCGCTGGTCACGGGCGTCGGAGGGCAGGATGGCGTGCTGCTCTCGGCGTTGCTCCTCGAAGAGGGCTACCACGTCGCGGGAGTCGTAAGACGGGATCCGGATGCCTATGCCGAGAATCTCGGCGAGCTGAGCTCCCGGATCGAGTTCGTGCCCGCCGACCTGCTCGACCGCGCGTCGCTCGCCGCCGCGCTGCGCACGACACGGCCTGCAGAGGTCTACAACCTGGCCGCGCCGTCGTTCGTCCCGCGCTCGTGGGACGAGCCGATCCTCACCGCCGAGTTCGCCGCGGTCGGGGCGACGTCGATGCTCGAGGCGATTCGCGAGGTCGATCCGTCGATCCGCTTCTACCAGGCCTCGTCGAGCGAGATCTTCGGCGAGCCGCGCGAGACGCCCCAGACGGAGGAGACGGCGCCGAGCCCGCTCACCCCGTACGGGGTCGCGAAGGCGTACGCGCACTTCATCGCCTCGAGCTACCGACGCCGCTACGGGATGTTCACGTGCTGCGGGATCCTCTACAACCACGAATCGCCGCTCCGTCCGGCCGACTTCCTGCCACGTAAGGTCGCCCGTGCCGCGGCGGCGATCTCGCTCGGGATCGAGCAGGAGCTTGTGCTCGGCGACCTCTCGGCCCGCCGCGACTGGGGCTACGCGGGGGACTACGTCCGCGCGATGTGGCTGATGCTCCAGCACGACGAGCCCGGCGACTACGTCGTCGCGACGGGGATGTCCCACTCCGTCGAGGAACTCGTGGCATGCGCCTTCGACGCCGTTTCGCTGGACTGGCGCGACCACGTGCGGAGCGACCCGTCGCTCTTCCGCGGCACGGCCGAGCTCCACGACCTCGTCGGCGATGCCTCGAAGGCCCGCCGCGTGCTCGGCTGGGAGCCGGAGATGAGCTTCGAAGAGCTCCTCCGCCTGATGGTCGAGGCCGACCTCGAGCGTCTTCACGCGGCGAGTTCGTAGACCCGATCGTGGGCGCGCGCCGTCGCGTCCCACGTGAACCGCGCCGCGCGTGCGATGCCGAGTCCGGCCAGCTGGTTCGCCCGGTCGAGCGCCTCGTCGATCCCCGCGGCGATCGCCTCTGGATCGAGAGGATCGAAGAGGACGGCCGCGTCGCCCACGACCTCGGGCAGCGCGCCGGCGCTCGAGGCGGCGACGGGGCAGCCGCACGCCATCGCCTCGACCGGCGGTAGCCCGAAGCCCTCGTACAGGCTCGGGAAGACGAGCGCCGCGGCTCGCCGATAGAGGGAGACCAGCTCGTCCGCGGTGACGCCACCGAGGGCCTCGACGCCGGGTGGGAGCCGGGCGGGGTCGTGCCCCACCCCGGTGAGCACAAGCCGTAGTCCAGGTCGACGCTCGCGCACCAGGGCGAACGCCTCGACGAGGCGGGCGTGGTTCTTGTGCGGCCACGGCCGCGCCGGATAGAGGAGGAAGTCCTCGCGGACGACATCCGGAGCGGGCGTGAACCGGCGGTGGTCGACGCCGAGATGAATCGCGTGGACGCGGTCGGGGTCGAGTCCGAGCCGCTCGACGACCCGCTGCCTGACCCACTCGCTGATCACGACCACCCGGGCCGCCCGTCGTGCGGCGCGGTCGTAGGCGAACCGGCGGAACAGGCGCTCGCCGCGCGGGAAGAGCCCCGGCAGATCGAGATGCTGCACGTCGAGGAGCGTCAGGATCCAACGTCCCTCGACCCGCGGAACCGGGACCGTCAGTGGGTAGTGAACGACGTCGGCGGCGTGGAGGTGTGAGCGCAGCGGGCCGGGATGCAGCGAGGCACGTCCCATCGCGAGCAGCCGTCCGATCGTGGTCGTGGAGGCGCGATACCCGGTCGCGACGACGGTCTCCAGGGCGCCGCCGGCATGCGGGGCGAGCGTCGGCACGAGGGTCTCGTACTCGTGCTCACCGACGCGCGCCAGGGCGCGGCAGAGCTCGCGGGCGTAGGTCTCGCTCCCGCCCGAGATCCCCGGCACGAGCGTCAGCATCGGAAGCGCCACGCGCATCCGCGGATCCTAGAGTCGGTCGGAGATCGTCGGACTCACCGATCCGGAGGAGTCGCTCGCCCTCGTCCGAATCGAAACTGTGGACATCTGCCACGCCGCAGGCGGGGAACCCGAGCGGCACGATTCCGCTCCCGCGGAATCCTGCTCGCGAACTACACTTCGGCGGTGCCGGACGTGGCGGCGGACACCGGGTTTCCGTCGGCCGACGAGGTCGACGTCGACGCGCTGTTCGCGTCGCTCAGGGAGGAGATCCGTCGTTCCGGGGCCGACCCCGGTGCCGCGGGGGAGGCAGGAGAGGACGACCGGCACGCCGCACGGGCCGAGGCCGAGCGGCTCTGGCCCGTCTCGGCCGACCGCCCGCTGCGCCTGCGACCCGGCTTTCGCGGCGGGCTCGGGACCCCCGTCAAGGCCGTGCTCCGCAAGCTGATGCGGTGGTACGTCGAGCCGCTCGCCTACGACCAGCGGTCGTTCAACGCCGCCGCGTTGCGGCTCGTCGACGACCTGGAAGGGCGGGTCTCGAGACTCGAAGCGGAGCTGGCCGTTCTCCGCAAGGCGGAGAACGGCTAGGAACCAATGCGCATCGCTGTTCTGCGCCCGCAGGTGCCCTTCGCACGCGGGGGCGCCGAGATCTTCACCGACGAGCTCGTCGCCGAGCTTCGCTCCCGCGGCCACGCCGCCGACCTCGTCTCGGTGCCGTTCAAGTGGTACCCGGGCGCGCGCGTCCTGACGCAGGCCTTCCTGTGGCGAATGCTCGACCTCGAGGAGGCCGACGGACACAAGATCGACGTCGTCGTCGCGACGAAGTTCCCCTCGTACGTCGTGCGCCATCGGGAGAAGCGGGTCTGGCTCGTCCACCAGTTCCGCCAGGCCTACGAGCTCGACGGCACGGAGCTGGGACAGTTCGGCCCCTCGGCGGGGCAGCGGGCGCTGCGACGGCAGGTGCAGGAGCTCGATCGCAGGGCATTGAGCGAGGCGAAGCGCCTGTTCGCGACCTCGGCGAACGTCGCCGGCCGCCTCGAGCGTTCCACGGGCCTCGTCGCGGAGGTGCTCCCGCACCCTCCGCAGGCATTGCCGTACCGCTCGGGCGCGTCGGAGGGCTTCGTTCTCTCGGCGAGCCGCCTCGACCGGGCCAAGCGGATCGACCTGCTCCTCGAGGCCGCCGCGCTTCGTGACGGCTTCGACGTCGTGATCGCGTCCGACGGCCCGGACCGTGACCGGCTCGAGGAGGTGGCTCACGCGCGGGGACTCGACGGTCGCGTCCACTTCGAGGGGCGCGTGAGCGCCGAACAGCTCGCGGAGCTGTATGCGACCTGCTCGTCCGTGTTCTACGCGCCGGTGGACGAGGACTTCGGCATGGGGCCGTTCGAGGCATTCCTCTCCGGCAAGCCCGTGATCACGACGACGGACGCCGGCGGCCCGCTCGACGTCGTGCTCGACCGCCGGACGGGGATCGTGGTCAGCCCCGAGCCCGGCGCGATCGGCGAGGCCGCAGTCTGGCTACGTGACCACGAAGACGACGCCGAGGCGTTCGGCCGGGCCGGCAAGCGGCTCGCCGACGAGGTGACCTGGGACCGCGCGATCACGAGGCTGTTGTCGTGAGGGTCGCCTACTTCTCGCCGATGCCGCCGGAGTCGTCCGGGATCGCCGACTACTCGGCGCTCCTCCTGCCCGCGCTGCGCGAGCACGTCGACGTCACGGTCGTGAAGCGCGGCGCGAAGCGGCCGCCGCGCGGTGTCGATCTTGCCGTCTACCACATAGGCAACAATCCCGACGCGCACGGCTGGATTCTCGACGCACTCCGAAGGACGCCCGGCACCGTCGTCCTGCACGACTTCGTGCTCCACCATCTCGTCGCGGGCGTGACGATCGGACGGCGGGACGGGCACGGCTATCTCGACGCGATGGAGCGCGAGCACGGCGTCGTCGGGCGGCTGCTCGCGCACGGTGTGCTCGACAAGCGGCTGCCGCCGCTCTGGGAGGCGCGGCCGCAGGAGTTCCCTCTTGCGGGCGACGTGCTCTCCCTCGCGACCGGCCTGATCGTCCACTCCCACTACGTCGAGGACTGCGCCACCCGGGCCGGCTTCGACGGGCCGATCGCGCGCGTCCCGCACCCCGCGTGGCCCGATCCGGACGTCGAGGCGGCGCCGGTCGCCGGCGAGCCGCTGATCGGCGCGTTCGGGAACGTGAACCAGTCGAAGCGCGTGCCACAGCTCCTCGAGGCATTCGCGCGCGTTCGCGGTGAGCACCCGGGTGCGCGCCTGCTCCTCGTCGGAGCGACGTCGCCGGGGTTCGACCTCGAGCGGCGGCTCCAGCGGCTCGGGCTCGACGGCGAGGGAATCGTGCGCGAGGGCTACGTCGACGAGAGGCGGCTCTGGGCGCTGATGAGGGCCTGCGACGTCCATGTCAACCTCCGCTCGCCGACCATGGGCGAGACCTCAGGGACGGCGATTCGCGCGCTCACCCTCGGCAGGCCGCTCGTGGTCTCCGACGTGGGGTGGTTCGCCGAGCTCCCGGCGGGAGTGGCGCTCAAGGTGCCGGTGGGCGACGAGGAGGTCGCCGACCTCACGGCCGCGCTGCAGCTGCTCGTCGAGCGCCGTGATGCGCGGGAGGCGATGGGCGCCGCGGCGCGTGCGCTCGCGACCGGTGAGCACGACCTCGCGCGCGTCGCGGAGCGCCAGGCAGCGGCGTTCGAGCTCGTCGCCGGCGGCCGGGCCGTCGCGGACGACGTGCTCCGCGAGGTCGGCGAGGCCGCCGCCGGCGTCGGCATCGCACCGGGCACCCCCGAGGCCGCGGAGATCGCGAGGCGCCTCTCCGAGGTCGACCTCGGTGGCTGACGCGGTGCGGGCGCGCGTCGCCCGCGTGCCGGACTGGGCCTGGCTCGCCGCGATCGTCGTCTGTTCCGCCGCCTTCCGGGTCTGGTTGGTGCGCGGGATGCCCGCCCCGTTCGTCTTCGTCGACGAGCTCATCTACTCGGAGCTGGCGCGGAGCCTGGCGCACACGGGGACGTTCGCCGTCCGCGGCGTCGCGACGAACGGCTACAGCATCCTGTACCCGGCGCTGCTCGCCCCCGCGTACGGGCTCGTCGACGGGCTGCCCCGGGCGTACGCGGCCGCGAAGGCGACGAACGCCGTCGCGATGTCGCTCGCCGCGGTGCCCGCCTGGCTGATCACGCGGCGAGTGGCGGGGAGGTGGCTGTCGCTCCTCGCTGCGGTGATCGCCGTCGCCGTACCCTCGATGGCCTACACGGCGACGGTCGTCACCGAGAACCTCTTCTACCCGGTCGCGCTGCTCTTCGGGTGGACACTCGTCCTCGTCCTCGAGCGGCCGTCTGCGGGCCGGATCCTGGCGCTCGTCGCGGCGCTCGCCGCGTCGGTCGCGACGCGCTCCCAGGCGATCGGCTTCGTCGGCGCGGTCCTGCTCGCCCCGTTCCTGCTGGCACTGCTCCGGCGCGACAGGAGTGTGCTGCGGCGGTTTGCGCCCCTGCTCGGCGGCATCGTCGTGCTCGGTGTGCTCCTCGTCGTGGCGCAGCTGGCGCGCGGGCGGTCGCTCTCCGACCTGCTCGGTGCGTACAGCGTCGTCGGGGAGGCCGGCTACGACGTCGGCCAGGTGCTGCGCTTCTGGCTCTGGCACGTCGAGGAGCTGATCCTCTACGTGGCGGTCGTCCCCGTCGTTGCGCTCGTCGTCCTCCTCTCGCGCGCGAGGCAGCTGCCCGCGGCCGTGCAGGAGCACCTCGCCGCGACGATCGCGATGCTGGCGACGTCGACGCTCGTCGTCGGCGCGTTCGCGTCCCACTTCGCGTCCGACCGCGTCCAGGACCGCTACCTGTTCTTCCTCGCGCCGCTCCTCGTCGCCGTGCTCGCCGCGTGGGTGGAGCTCGGGGCGCCGCGGCCGCTCGTGCCGCTCGTCGCCGGCTCGGCGCTCGCGGTCGCCCTCGTCGTTGCGTTCCCGTACACGCGGTTCATCGGAGAGCCGGCGAAATCGGACAGCTTCGGGTTGCTGCCGCTCTGGTCGGCGAACGCGCACCTCGTCGGAGGCTCGTACCGGCTCACCGTGCTCGTCGCCGCGCTCGTGCTCGTCGCGCTGTTCGCGCTCGTCCCCGCCCGCGTCGCGTACGTCGTGCCGCTTGTCCTGCTCGCGGTCTTCGTCGTCCTCTCGAGACCCGTGTGGTCAGGCCCGCACGGCGTGCTCCGCTCGGGCGAAGGTGCGCTCTTCCAGGGCATCCGAGGGGTCCCGCGCGGCTGGATCGACGGCCGCGTCGCGCGCCAGGACGACGTCGCCGTCCTCTGGACCGGCCGCGCCGACCGGTTCACCGTCAACCAGAACGAGTTCTTCAACCGTGCGGTCGGCGACGTCTACTTCACGTCCGCGCCGACGCCGGGCGGCATCGGGGAGACGCCGGTCCGCGTCGCCGCCGACGGCATCGTGCACACGACGGACGGGGGAACCGTCGACCGGCCCTACGCCTTGCTCGACGGTTCCGTGACGCCGGACGGGGAGGTCGTGGCGCGCGACGACCTCGGCACCACGCTGTGGCGGCTGAAGGGGCCGCTCGCGTCGCTGACCCGGGTGACCGGCCTCTATCCGAACGACACCTGGTCGGGCCGCACGGTGACCTGGACGCGCCTCCGGTGCACGGGCGGCCGCCTGCTCGTCGGCCTCCACTCCGACCCCACGCTCTTCGCCGGGCGGCTCACGCGCGTCCTGGCGAGAGTGCGCGGCGAGCCGGTGGCACGGATCGTCGTTCCGCCCGAGGGAACGGCCACGCTCCGCGTTCCCCTCGAGCCCGTCGGCAGGCGCTGCCGTGTGCGGTTCACCGTCACGCCGACCCTCGTGCCGGCCGAGGTGATCCCGGGGAACACCGACGACCGCGAGCTCGGGGCCCACTTCGACTCCTTCGTCCACCTGGAGCCGAAGTGAGGATCGTGGTCGACGTGACGCCACTGTCGCATCCCCGCACGGGGATCGGCAACTACATCCGTGGCTCGCTCGAGGGCATGGCCGCCGCCGCGGCCGGGCGCCACGAGCTCGTCGCGTTCGCACCGACGAGCGTGCGCGGCCCGGCGGCGATCCGGGCTGCTCTGGAGGGCCTCCCCGTGTCGGAGCGGTTGATCCCGCTCCCGGCCTCGCACGCGCTTCGCACCGCCTGGAGCAGGGCCGGGCGCCCGACCGTCGAGCGGCTCGCGGGACGTGTCGATGCGTTCGTCTTCAGCGAATGGATGTATCCCGCCCAGCGGGGCGGCGTGCGGGCGACGGTCTTCCACGACCTCGTCCCGCTGCACCACCCCGAGTGGTGCACTCCGAGGACGATCTCGATGCACGCCCACAAGGCGCGCAACGCGGCCGCGACCTGCGACGTCGTGTTCGCGAACTCGATGTTCACGGCGGCCGATCTGACGGAGACGCTCGGAATCGGGCCGGAGCGGATCGTCCATGCGCCGCCCGGTCTCCAGCCGGGCCTCGCACCGGAGGGCGAGAGAACGGAGCTCGGCGGCCCGACGATCCTCGGACTCGGCACCATCGAGCCGCGGAAGAACCTCGCCAGGCTGGTCGAGGCGTGGCGTCTGCTGGCGGACGAGCTCGACCTCGTCCTCGCCGGCGGCGAGGGCTGGGGCAATCGGCCCGACCTCGCAGACGCCCGGATCCGGCGCCTCGGCTATGTGCCGGACACGGAGATCGCGAGGCTCTACCGTGGAGCCGCCGTGCTCGCCTATCCGTCGCTCTACGAGGGGTTCGGGATGCCGATCGTCGAGGCCATGGCCTGCGGCACGCCGGTCGTCGCGTCGTCCCATCCGTCGCTCGACGAGGCGTGCGGCGACGCAGCAGTCCGCGTCGATCCCCTTGACGCCGGGGCGATCGCAGCCGGGATCCGGGATGCGGTCGCCCGCCGCGAGGAGCTCGTCCCACTCGGCCTGGCCCACGCTGCGCGCTTCTCGTGGGAGCGGACCGGTGCGGCGATGCTCGCCGCACTCGAAGAGCGCGTGAGTCCGGCGTGAGCGGGAACCGGCGACCCGAGGAGGTCGTGCTGGTCGTCCGGCGGCCCGTCGAGTCCGGGCCCGAGTACCTCGTCGTCCTCCGCTCGCCGGAGAAGCTCGGCTACTGGCATCTCGTCGCGGGCGGTGTCGACTGGGACGAGGAGCCGGCTGCGGCGGCGGCGCGCGAGCTGCTGGAGGAGACGGGCCTCGTTGCCCGTGTCGTCCCGCTCGGCGAGACGCTCGACTACGACCTCTCCGGCGACCCGGAATCCGTGCGCGAGCGGTTCCCCGCAGGAACCGAGCGGATCCTCGTCTGGCCGTTCGTGGCCGACGCCCCCGCGGGCTGGGAGCCGACGCTCGACGACGAGCACGTCGAGGCGCGCTGGCTCGGCGCCGACCAAGCGATCGCCCTCCTCTTCTACCCCGAGCCGCGCGAGGCGGTGCGGAGGGCCGCGGCGTGAAGGTCGGGATCGACACGACGCCGCTCCTCCAGACCCGGGCCGGGACGGCACGACATATCCTCGGCCTACTCGGGGCTCTCACTGGACGACCCGGCGTCGAGCTGGTGGGGCTCGAGGCGGGCGGCACCGGGCGGCTCGCCTCGCTCCGACGGGACGGGCTCTGGTACCCGTTCCGGCTCGGACGCGCCTCGGCCCGGCTCGACGTGCTGCACTGCACGACGTTCCGCGCTCCGGTCTCCCCGCGCGCGCCGCTCGTCGTGACGGTGCACGACCTCGCGGTCCTCCGTCATGCCTCCGCCTTCCCGCGTTGGCACCGCACGACCGGCGCGCTCGCCTTGCGGAGCGGCGTCCGGGCCGCGGACGCCATCGTCGCCGTGTCGGCGTTCACACGTGACGAGCTCGTGTCGCTCCTCGACGTGCCGGTGGACCGCATTCGGGTCGTGCCCAACGGCGTCGACCCGGTGTTCACGACCGACGGGCCTACGGCCGAGGGCGACTACGTGCTCGCGGTCGGGACGCTCGAGCCGAGGAAGAACCTCGCGGCGGCCGTGGAGGCGGCGCGTCTCGCCGGAGTCGAGCTTCGCGTCGCGGGCGCGGCAGGCTGGGGAGGCGTGGCGGCCGAGGGCTGGGTCGGCGAGCCGAGTGACGAGGAGCTTGCGGCACTGATGCGGGGAGCGCGGTGCCTCGTATACCCCTCGCTCTACGAGGGCTTCGGCCTCCCCGTGCTCGAGGCGATGGCATGTGGGACACCGGTCGTCACGAGCCGCGGGGGCGCGACGGAGGAGATCGCGGCGGGTGCGGCGGTGCTGGTCGACCCGCGCTACCCCGCCTCGGTCGCCGCCGGCATCGAGGAGGCGGAGCGGCGGCGGGACGCGCTCGCGGAGATCGGCCGCGCCCGGGCTTCCATGTTTACCTGGCGCCGCGCGGCGGACCTCGTCGAGGACCTCTGGCGAGAGCTCGCGTGACGCTGGTCGTCGTCGACGCCGACGTCCTCGGCCGCCAGAGGACGGGCGACGAGACGTACGTCCGGAACCTGCTCCGGACGCTGCCCGGGCCGGCGTCAGACGCGGGCCTGCGGCTCGCGGCGGTCGCCCGGCACCCGGAGCTGGTCCCGGACGGCGTCCAGGCCGTGGAGCTCGCCACGGGCTCGCAGGAGCTGCGGATGGTGTGGACGCTCCCGCGCACGCTGCGCCGGCTCGGGGCCGCGCTCGTGCACACGCAGTACGCGGTTCCGCTCGCATGCCCGTGCCCGGCCGTCGTGACGATCCACGACCTCTCCTTCGAGCGCGGCCTGATGGGGTGGCGCGACCGCCTCGTCTTCCGCCGGGTCGTCCCCCGCGCCGCCCGCGCCGCGGCGCGCATCGTCACCGTCTCGGAGCGCACGAAGCGCGATCTCGCCGAGCACTACGATGTCGCGCCCGCACGGGTCGTCGTTACCCCGAACGGGATCGACCCTGCGTTCGGCCCCGGTGACCCCGCACATGACCCGGTGGAACCCGGGCCCTTCGCGCTCTCGGTCGGCGCGATCCAGGAGCGGAAGAACCAGGTCGCCGCGCTCGCGGCCGCACGCGAGGCGGGGCTCGCGCTCGTGGTCGTCGGTCCGACGAAGGACGCCCGCGTCGCCGAGCGGCTCCGCTCCGGTGGGGCCCGACTCGAGGGCTATGTCCCGACGGAGCGGCTCGCCGGCCTCTACCGGAGCGCAGCGTGCCTCGTCCAGTCGTCGCGCCACGAGGGGTTCGGCCTTCCCATCCTCGAGGCGATGGCGTCGGGCACGCCCGTCGTGACGGTCCCGGACCCCGCCCTGCTCGAGGTGGCCGGCGACGCGGCGGTCGTCGCCCTCGAGAGCGAGCTCGCGGACGGGATCCGACGCGCGCTCGCGGAGCGAGACCGGCTCTCGGCCGCCGGGCTTCGTCGTGCCGCGGCGTTCACGTGGGAGGCGACGGCGCATGCGACCGTCCGCGTATACCTCGAGGCGCTCGGCCGATGAGCATCGCGGCGGTGGTCGTGTCGCACGGGCACGCACGCGAGCTCGAGTCGCTGCTGCCGCGCCTTGCGCCCCAGGTACAAGAGCTCGTCGTCGTGGCGAACACGCCCGGCTCGGCCCCGCGTCTTGTCCCAACGGGAACGCGCGTGCTCGAGAACCCACGTCCACTCCGCCTGGCCGCGAACATAAATCTCGGCGTGGCGGCCACGACGGGGGATTGGTTGCTCTACTCGAACCCCGACGTGCTCCCGGACCCTGGAGCGGTCGCGGCGCTGGACGACTTCGCCGTCACCCGCACGCGCTGCGGGATCGCAGGTCCGAGGACCGTCTGGCCGGACGGCAGCTGGCAGCCGACACGCCGAGACTTCCCGACCGTGCGGGGCACGCTGGTGCGCCGGACGCCGCTCCGCCGCGTCTACCCGCCGCTCGAGCGCCAGCGCGCGCACTACCACCTCGACGAGGACGTCGACGTGCCGGTCGAGGCGGACTGGCTGCTCGGCGCGTTCCTCCTCATGAGCCGCGCGATGTTGGACGAGATCGGGGGCTTCGACGAGGGCTACCGGCACTACGTCGAGGACATCGACCTCTGCTATCGCGCCATGCGGGCGGGATGGGAGCGCTGGTACGTCCCGGCCGCACAGGTCACCCACGACTGGGCCCAGGTGACCGACCGGCGGTTCCTGTCCCGTCACACGCTGTGGCACGCGCGCAGCATGGGCCGCTTCGTGCGCCGCCATCCCGAGACGCTCGCGCGGTTGTGAGCAAGGCCGACCAGTACGCCCACAAGGCGGCCGGCTGGTCCGACGCCGAGTACGCCGACGCGGCTGCATATCTCGCGCATCGCGCGGAGCTGATCGTGAGGCTCGGCACCCCACTCGCGCACGGCGACGAGGTGCTCGACCTCGCCTGCGGGGACGGCGGCCTCGGCGCGTTCCTCGTCGACCGCGGTCTTTGCTACCGAGGCGTCGACGCCGAGCCGGCGATGGTCGACGCGGCCCGCCGGCGCCTCGGAGAGCGCGCGACCGTCGAGGCGGGCGACCTGAACGACTATTCTCCGCCGTCGCCCGTGGCCGCGACGACCGTCTTCCGCGCGATCTACTACGCGCGAGACCGGGCCGCGTTCTTCGCGCGCGTAGCGACGTTCACGGAGAAGAAGCTCGTGTTCGACCTCAACCCACGCCAGTACCGGGTCGAGGACGTCCTCGCCGACCTGCGCGCCGCCGGCTTCGAGCGGATCGTGCTGCGGCCGTTCTTCGTCCCACAGACGCAGCGTATCCTCGGCCCGCTGGTCGGCCTCGCGAAGGCAGCCGAGCGATCCGGCCCGCTCGCACGGCTCGCGCTCCGCGCGCGCTTCACCTACGTGGTCGCGGCGCTTCGCTAGCGCCGGACGTCGAAGGAGACGCGGGCGCCGAGCGCGCGGCGCTCACCACCCGAGCCCTTCGGGTCGATCTTCGCGGGGACGAACGTGTCCATCGCGACCTCGACGCGCCAGGGCCGGTCGGGAGTCGGGAGCGCCACGGTGCGGACGCCGCACGCGGGGACGTACGTCGTGTCCGAGTCCGTCTTGCGCACGATCGCGGGCTGCTTGTCCGGGCCCCGCCCGAGCTCGCCGATGCGCACACGGGCGGTGCCAGGGAGGCGCACCCCCGCGGGGCAGAAGGTCTCGCGCGAGAGCGTCACGACTGCTGTCCCCGTGCCGATGCCAGAGACGTCAAAGCGGTTGTAGGCCGCCCGGGCCGGAACCGCAGGATTCCCGGCATCGCCGACCATCCACCCGTCACCGGCGATGCCGGTCCGGTTCGAGCGCAGCCTGATGGGGTGGCCGTCGAGCCGCACGAGTGCCGAGCCGGCGTTCTGCCCGACCTCCTGCCCGACGACCTCGACGCCACCGCTCGTCAGCACGAAGTCGGTGCCCGGGTTCGGCCAGAGCGTCCCGTCCACATCCTGGAGGTCGGGCGTGAGCGTGTGCCCGGGCCCGGGCCCGGTGCCGTCGACGCTCCAGACCTTGACGATCGACCGGTTCCAGAACTCGGTCGATGGGACACCGAGTGGATCGTCGCTCATACGCTGGCCGAGCATCGTGACCGTGCCGTCGCCGGTGGCGCGGTCGACCCAGTCGTGCGGCTTCGGCAGGTTCCGCTCGACCAGGGAGCTGAAGTCGTGCTCGCCGATCGCGGCGTAGACCTCCGCCGTCACGTTCCAGACCAGCAGGCCGACGGCGACGGCCGCCGCTGCGGGGGCCGCCGCGCTCGACAGGCTCGCCCGCACTCGCGTGCCGACGAGCAAGAGGAGGGCGACAGAGGCGAGCGTCAGCACCTCGAGCGCGGTCTCGATCCGGCCGAGCGGCCAGGCCCACTCGCGGTTCGCTAGCGCCAGGATCGCGAGCCCGTGCGCCTCGTAGTACGGGAAGTTGTCGAGTCCACGGTCGACCGGGACCCAGAGGATCAGCCCGAGCACGACGGCTCCCGCGACGACGACCGCCCAGACCGGGGCCGCCGCGCGCTCGAGCAGGTATGCCGTGGCGACAAACGCGAGCGGCGCGAGGTAGACGAGGTTGCGCTCGACGACGAGGCTCGAGAACGTCGTCGAGAGATAGGCGCCTTTGATCGCCGCATACCAACCGAAGCTCACGACGGCACCACCCGCGACGACGACGAACGCACGCACACCCGGCCGGTCGCGCTCCGCCCGCGGCACCCCGAGCATCGCGAGGAGCGCGATCGCCGGCAGCACGCCGATCCCGATCGCGAAGGCGCCGCCCGCCCAACTCCCGTACTCGACCATCCGGCCCTTCCAGAGGGTCGTCGCGGTCGACCACTCGTTCGAGTGGTGGCCCATGAAGGCGACCAGCACGATCACCGCGCCGATCGCGAGGACGACCGCTCCGACCCAGTCCCACCGCGTCCACGACGCCCGCCAGCGCCGCATCGCCTCCGTCCGCCACCCGAGTGCGACGAGCCCGAAGGCGAGCGCGCCGAACAGCGCCGCGAGCTGCGAGCGGATCAGCACCGCCAGGAGGCACGACGCGAACGCGAGCGCCAGTGACCACCGTCCCGGCGCGTCGACGGCGCGCAGCGTGAGCCAGAGCGCGAGCGTCGCCGCCGGGTAGGCCCACGGCTCCTCGACGAGGATCGGCGAGTACGACAGCGCGGGGCCGGCGATCGCCGCGACGGCGGCGAAGTACGCCCAGCCGGGGGAGACGACCCGGCGTGCGAGGAGGTAGGCCGGGAAGATCGCGGCGGCCATGACGAACGCCTGCACGGTCTTGATCGCCTCGTACGCCGTCGCAACGGGGTGAAGCCACCAGAGCGGCGCCGTCAGCCACGGCACGAGGCTCGTGAAGCCGTACGACTCGCCACGCCGCGCGGCGTGACCGGTCTCCGCGATCGCGCGCGATATCTGCGTTGTCTCGAGTTCGTCGGAGAAGATCGTCGGGGTCTCGCGCCGCCACGCCTGCCACGCGAAGAGCGTCGCGAGCAGGAGGTAGGCGCCGACGAGCGGCACGATGCCCTCGATGCGGGCGCGCGCGTCGGAGCTCGTGCTCGCCCGCGCGAGCGGCCCCGCGGTCACCTCGGGGCTCACTCGGCGAGGGCCCGTGTCGTGGCCGGAGCGGGCTGGGTGCGCTCGCGGACGACGCGATGCGCGACGCCGGCGGCCTCGCAGGCCCGTACCACGGCGTCGAGCCGGCCGGCCTCCGCGTCGGGGATCGTCACGACGAGCTCGTCGCTGTGCGTCGACTCGAGGACGGCCGGCGCATCGCCGATCGAGCCGAGCACGGGCACGCCCTGCACTCGGCGGCGGCGAAGCCGCGGGTTGTCGTCCAGGAAGCCGACGACGCGAACGTCCGAGGCACCGCGCAGGTCGCGCGCCACGCCTCGACCCGCCTGCCCGGCGCCGACTACGAGAATCCGCCGTCGGCCGTCGTCCGGTCCTCCGCCCGCCTCGGGCACGAATCGGACGCACCAGCGCGACGCTGCTGCGAGCAGAGCCGCCGCAAGGCCGTACACCGGGAAGACCCCCCGCGGGAAGTCGCCGAGGTCGCGCGTGGCGAGGACGATGCCGTACGCCGCCAAGGTCGCGAGGCCCGAAGCGAGCGCCATCGCGAGCAGGTCGCGACCGGTCGCGTAGCGCCACGCGCGGCGGTACACGCCGAAGAGCACGTAGATCACATAGGTCGTCCCGAGCACGATCGGGAGCGCTGCGAGGAAGGTTCCGCGCTGGAGCTCCGTGCCGCGCTCGTCGACGAAGAGGAGATACGCACAGAGGAACGTCCCGCTCACGAGAACCGAGTCGACGACGAGCTCGGCGAGGCGCCGCGGCTGCACCGCGACGGCGTGGCGGATTCGGGTGTCGCCCGGTCTGCCGCGCCGCTCCTGCTCCGACAGCTCCGAGAGGAAGCTCCCGAACTGGACGAGGAGGGCGAACGTCACGAGCACGCCGAGCGCCGTGATCGCGGGGCGGTCGAGCACGTTGTAGGCGACCGAGGTCGCCCCGAGCGCCACCGCGATCAGCGAGAGCAGCGCCACGGCCTTCGTCTCGGAAAGGCCGTAGTAGACGAGCCGGTGGGAGCTGTGGTCCTTGCCGCCCTGGGTCACGGGCCGCCGCTCGGCGAGGCGCCGCACCGTGACGAGCGTCGTGTCGAGGATCGGGATCGCAAGCACGAGCAGCGGCAGGAGCATCGTCGCGACGGTCGTACCGGCCGTCGTCCAGCTTGCCGCGAGCCCGAGCGCCGCGAGCAGGAACCCGAGCAGCTGACTGCCCCCGTCCCCCATGAAGACGCGCGCGCCGTCGCCGGGACGCAGGTTGAACGGGAGGAACCCAAGGCACGCGAACGCGAGCGACAGCGATACCACGAGCACCATGTCGTTCGGGTGCGCGGTCGCGGCGTCGACGGCGAAGTAGACGCACGCCACGGTGGCGAGCGTCGCCGCCAGCCCGTCCATGTTGTCGAGCAGGTTGAAGGCGTTCGTGATGCCGACCAGCCAGAAGAGCGCGATCGCGACTCCGAGCACGTCGTTCGTGACGAGCTCGACGCGCAGGCCCGCCGCGATCGCGATGCCCGCCGCGGCGAACTGCGCGACGAGCTTTGCGAGGGGGCTCAGGTGCCTGACGTCGTCGACGAGGCCGGCTGCGAAGAGGACGCCGCAGCCAGCGAGGATCCCGGCCAGCTCCCATGACGGCTCGACCGCGCCCACGGCCACTCCGAGCGCGACGCCGGCCGCGAGCCCACAGGCGATCCCGACGCCGCCGAACGTCGGGGTCGCCCGGTCGTGCCAGCGTTCGCCGGTCGGGCGCGCGACGAGCAGCGAGCGTGCGGCGGGGGCGCGCAGGAGGGCCCAGAGGGTGAGCGCCGCGACAGGCAATGCGGCGATCGTGACGGCCGCTTCCACGGTGCGCCCAAGGGTAGCGGGCCGACCCTCCGGTACCTATGCTCTGCGCCGACGTGCGCGGCGTCAGAAACCCCGGGGGGCGCGCGACCCTGTCGGTCTGCTGCCTCACCCGTGGCCCAACCGCGCGGGTGGCCGCCCAGCTCGACCTCTTGCGCGACATCGCTGACGAGATCGTCGTCGGGGTCGACACATCGGTCGACGATGAGGCCGTCCACCCGCTCGAAGGCGTGGCGGACGTGCTCGTCAAGTATCCGTACGCCGACCCTGTGGACCGTCCAGTCGGCTGGGTCCACTCGCTCTGCACCCGGGACTGGATCCTCTGGCTCGACGATGACGAGATCCCGTCCGCAGGCTTGCTCGCTGCCGTCCCGGACGCGATCGCCGACCGCTCTGTCACCCACTGCTTCGTCCCCCGCCGAACGCTGTGGCGCGACGCGGGAAGCGCGCTTCTAGGACCGCCCTGGGTGCCGGACTTCCAGCTGCGACTGGTGCAGAACGACGCGCGGCTCGTGTGGTTCCCGGGCATCACGCATTGGCCGATCCAGGCGATCGGGCCGCACCGGTACCTCGAGGCGTTCCTCTACCACACCGATCTTCTGCTGAGCCCCGTCGAGCGCCGGCGTGCGAAGGTACGCCGCTACGAGCGCGCGATCCCGGGGCGGCGGGTCGCGGGTTTGCCTATGAACGACGCGTACTTCCTCCCGGAGGACCGCGTGGATGTGCAGGTCGCGCCGATCGACCAGAGCGATCGCGAGACGGTGGAGCGGATCCTCGCGCTCGACCAGTGGCCCGACCCGGCGCCGCAGTCGAAGCCGGTCAGGACCGCGACCCGCGAGGAGGTCGACGCGCACTGGCACGGTGCGCCCGCGACCGACGACCTCTACGCCGGTGCCCTCGAGATCCTCGACGGGCTTGAGGCGTTCTCGGTCGGTGAGCAGCGGGGTGTCGTGGTGCGCGTGACGAACGGCGGCACTCATGTCTGGCCGCAGGCGGGAGTCGGCTGGCCGACGGTCGCGATCGCCTCACGCTGGCTCGACGCGGAGGGCAGCGTGGTCGTCGCCGAGGCGCTGCGGACGCCGCTCCCGGCCACGCTCGCGCCCGGAGAGTCGCTGATCGTCCCGGCCGAGGTTCTCGCACCGCCGCGCGCGGGGCACCACACGCTCGTCCTCGACCTCCTGCACGAGCACGTCCGCTGGTTCGGGTGCGAGGTGGCAGCCGTGGTCGAGGCGCTGCCCACACTGTGCGTGGCGATCCTCGGCGAGGAGGAGGAGGCGGCGGCAGAGGCGGCCGGCTTCCTCGCCGAGGTGGCGCCGTCCGTCCGCCCGCTCCTGCTCACATCGTCGCCGGAGAGGACGACGCTGCTCAGCGGCTACGCGGCCGGGCTTGACTCCCGGTCGTACGTGCTCGAGCGGGATGCGGGACGAGGCACGCTGCGCGCCACCGCCAGGGCCCTGGGGAGAGCGACGGCGCTCCTGGGCGACGCCGCGCTGCAGCGGGTCGGCGCCAGGCCGCGGCTCGCGGCGCCGCGGGGTGCTGCGTTCCTGGACGCGTTGCGCAAGGCGGACGCGCTCCTCGTGATCGGTGACGGTGCCCTGCGCGGCCACCGCGGCGAGCGCGAGGCGCTCCAGCAGCGGGCCGCGTTGCTCGCCGCGCGGATGCTCGGTTTGGACACGGTCGTGCTCCCTCGCTGCGCGGAGACGCTCCAGTCGGATGCTGGCCGAGGTCGTCCACAAGCTCGGAGCGGGAGGCGCGTGACTTCGCTTGAGCCGGACGTGGCCTCGTCCTTTCCTGGACGCCGCGTGCTGATCACCGGTGGGCTCGGCTTCATCGGCTCGAACCTCGCGCGGGCGCTCGTCGAGGCCGGCGCGGTGGTCACGATCGTCGACTCCTTGATGCCGACGCACGGGGGCACCTGGGCGAACGTCGACGGCATCGTGGACGAGGTCGAGGTGCACGTGCTCGACGTGCGCGACACCGACAGGCTGCACTCGCACCTGCGGGAGCAGGACGTGCTTTTCAACCTCGCCGGGCAGACGAGCCACCTCGACTCGATGAGCGATCCGAGAACCGACCTCGAGATCAACTGCACCGCCCAGCTCTCGCTCCTCGAGGCGTGCCGGCAGGACAACCCCGGCCTCCGGATCGTCTTCGCGGGCACGCGTCAGATCTACGGGAAGCCGCGGTACCTGCCCGTCGACGAGGCGCACCCGATCGACCCCGTCGACGTCAACGGCATCAACAAGACGGCGGGCGAGTGGTACCACCTCCTCTACGGACGCGTGTACGGCCTCCCGGTCACGGTGCTGCGGCTGACGAACACGTACGGCGCGCGCATGCGGGTGCGCGACGCCCGGCAGACCTTCCTCGGGCTCTGGCTCAGGCGGGCGCTCGCCGGCGAGGAGCTGCTCGTGTTCGGCGACGGTCGCCAGCGGCGCGACTTCGCATACGTCGACGACGTCGTCCGTGCGCTCTGCCTCGCCGCCACGTCGCCGGCCGCCCTCGGCGAGGTGTTCAACCTCGGCGGCCACGGCGCGCACGTCAGCCTCGAGGAGGTCGCCAAGCTCGTGGTGCGACTCGCGGGGTCGGGTCGCTACCGGCTCGTGCCGTTTCCTGAGGACCGCAAGACGATCGACATCGGCGACTACTACGCGGACGACCGGAAGCTCCGCGACGAGCTCGGCTGGGAGCCGGTCGTCGGCCTCGAGGAGGGGTTGGCGGCGACGCTCGACTACTACCGCCGTCACGGCGAGCGGTACTGGGCGGACGCATGAGCGTCCCGTTTCTCGACCTGCGGCGCCAGCACGCGGAGCTGCGAGACGACCTGACGGAGGCAGTCTCGAACGTCCTCGACGAGGGGCGGTTCGTCGGCGGCCCGCGCGTCGAGGCCTTCGAGCAGGAGCTCGCGGCCTTCTGCGGCGCGAGCGAGGCGGTCGGCGTCGCGTCGGGCACGGATGCGATCGAGCTCGCTCTGCGGGCGCTCGGCATCAGCGCCGGCGACGAGGTGATCACGGCCGCGAACACGTGCGTGCCGACTGTGGCCGGCGATCGAGGCCGCGGGCGCGACCCCGGTGCTCGTCGACGTCGACGAGCCGTCGCTTCACGCTCGACCCCGGCGAGCTGGGAGACGCCATCACTACTCGCACGAGGGCCGTCGTCCCGGTCCACCTCTACGGGCAGTGCGCGGACATGGACGCGATCGAGTCGGTCGCCAGGGATCACGGCCTCGTCGTCGTGGAGGACGCCGCCCAGGCGCACGGGGCCTCACTCGGCGCGCGCCGAACGGGAACGCTCGGCGCGGCGGCGGCGTTCAGCTTCTACCCGACCAAGAACCTCGGCGCACTCGGCGACGCCGGCGCGATCGTCACGGACGACGCTGCCGTGGCCGACGCCGCGCGCGAGCTGCGCAGCTTCGGCGAGCGGCGCGACGGCGAGTCGGTGCGTCGCGGCTCCAACAGCCGCCTCGACCCGGTGCAGGCCGCGGTCCTGTCCGTCAAGCTGAGCCGGTTGGATGGCTGGACCGAGCGTCGGCGTGCGCTGGCTGAGCTGTACCGCGAGCGGCTCGCCGGGCTCGTTGCCGTCCCTGAGGAGGCGCCGGGAGCACACCACGCGTACCACCTGTTCGTCGTCCGCTCGCGACGGCGCGACGAGCTCGCGCGCGAGCTCGAGCGACGGGGCGTGGGGACGCTCGTCCACTACCCCCGCGCGGTCCACGAGCACGGCGCCTACCGCGAGCTCGCGCGACCCGGGCACCTCGCGCGCAGCGAGCGGCTCGCCCGGGAGGTCCTGAGCTTGCCGCTCTACCCGGAGCTGCGCGACGACGAGGCGCTCGCCGTCGTGGACGCCGTTCGCGAGGCGTGCCGTGGTTGACCAGCGCGGCGCCCGCTGGTGGGCGAAGGCGCTGACCCCGCCGATCGTCGTGATCGCCGTGAAGGGGCTGCTCCGTCGCGTCGGGCTCCTGCGTCCCGGGCCGGAGTCGGAGCCGCCCGACCCACCGACTCCGTCCACACCCGAGCTGCCAGAGTTCGAGTACGTGCCCGAGGGCTGGGAGCGGCCCGTTCGGGGCTGGGACGGAGGAACTGTCGCCGAGGCGTACCTCGCCAAGTGGCCCGAGTGGGTGGCGGCGGTCGAGGGGACGGATCCGCTCGGCGTCTACCATGAGGCCCGCGCGGGCGAGCGGCTAGCGCGGGACGACGCCGCCGCGCACAACATGCTCGTCTCGTTCGCCTATGTCCTCGCCCGCACGGCTCATGGCCGCGACCGGCTGTCGGTGCTCGACTGGGGCGGCGGGCTCGGCCACTACGCGGTCCTCGCGCGTGCCGTGGTCCCGGAGGTCGAGCTCGACTGGCACTGCCGCGAGGTGCCATCCGTCGCCCGCGCCGGCGCCGCCGTCAATCCGGAGGTCACGTTCCACGTCGACGACACGTGCCTCGACCGGACGTACGACCTCGTCCTTGCCTCCAGCTCGCTGCAGTACGAGAGGGACTGGCGGACGCTGCTCGGCCGTCTCGGCCACGCGGCGACCGGCCGGCTCCTCGTGACGAGGCTGCCGATCGCGCTCGACGCGCCGTCGTTCGTCGTCCTCCAACGCGCCGGGGCGTACGGGTACGAGACCGAGTACCTGGGCTGGGTGGTCTCCCGCGACGAGCTGCTCCACGCGGCCTCCCGGACGGGGCTCGAGCTCGAGCGAGAGCTCCTGCTCGACGCCTGGCTCTCGGCGGCGGGCGCCCCGGAGGATCCGATCGGCCACCGCGGCTTCCTCCTACGGCCGCGCGCCGACTCCTGAGGCACGGCGTGCGCCGGCGCGCGCAGCCCTACAATCGCGCGCGATGAGCGTCTACGCGGACCTGCTCCGCCACCGCGAGCTGTTCGGCAGTCTGTTCCGGCGCGACCTGCGCGCGAAGTACAAGGGCTCGGTGCTCGGGCTCGCCTGGACGCTTGCGCTGCCCGCGGCGCTGATGATCGTGTATCTCGTCGTCTTCGCGGTGCTCTGGAAGGCGCAGCCGACGGAGACGGACGACTACTGGCTGTTCCTGCTCTGCGGCCTGCCGCCGTGGGTGTTCTTCGCCACGTCGATACAGAGCGGCTCCCGGAGCATCGTCGAGAACGCGCCGATCATCCGCAAGGTGCGGTTCCCGCGGCAGCTCGTACCGCTCTCGGTCGTGGCGACCGAGGTCGTGGCGTTCGCCGCGATGACGGCGATCGTCCTCGCGCTCTCGCTCTGGTTCAGGCCGGAGGGCCGCGACGTCGCGTGGCTCGCCGTTCCCGTCGGAGTGGTGATCGTCTTCTTCGTCGCCGGCGTCGCGCTCGCGCTCGCCTCGCTCAACGCGATCTTCCGCGACGTCGAGTTCGTCGTCGCCGCGGTGCTACTCCCGTTGTTCTTCCTCACCCCGATCCTCTACCAGTTGGACGACCTGCCCGGCGCGGAGTCCCGTCCGTGGCTCATCGACCTGCTGCGCTGGGGCAACCCGCTCACGCCGGCGATCGAGGCCTACCGCGCGCCGCTCTACGCCGGTGAGCTCCCGTCCGCGGCGAACACCTTGTATCTCTGCGTCGCCGCGGTCGTGGCGCTCGCGCTGGGCGCGCTCGTCTTCAGGTCGGTCGACGACCGGATCGCGTCGGAAGCCTGACGGTCGCCCGACCCTCGAAGAGCCCTCCGCCGTCGAAGGCTGGAAGACCGCGGTGCTCGCCGAGCTCGAGCCCCTCGACGAGCGAGGGGAGGAGCAGCGCCGAGTCGAAGCGGGGATTCCGGCCGCCTGGAGCCCAGCGCCGCAGCGCACGTGCGGCGCGCCGCCGCTCGAACGGGCCACCCTCCGGGACGAGCGCCGGGCCGACCGCGGCCCAGCCCTCGGCGTGCGCGTCGAGCAGGAGGCGCGACCACCCGGGAGCCGGCTCGGCTCCCGCGACGAGGTGGGCTGTCGCCGAGGGCTCGTCGCCGACGACGGCCTCCTCCTGCGCGGCGAGGGCGGCCTCCGTGCGCGGGTCGGGACCTCCGTGGACGACGACCGCGAGCCGGCGTGACGCGATGAGCGGCGCGACGTCGACCTCGACGTCGTGCGTCTCGACGCCGACCTCCGAGAGCCAGAACCGGTGCTCCTCCACGAGGTCGAAGCGGAGGACGTAACGGCCGGGCGGCCGCGGCGCGTCGAGCTGCACGTCGACCGCGATCTGCTCGCCCGGGGCGACGGCGCGAGGGAACGGGGTGCGGACCCCATCCCAGACGATGGCGTTCCCGCGCGTGTCGAGCCAGTGGTAGGAGACCTGCAGCCCGTCCTCGCCACGCGAGCGCCACGTCGCCGCACCGCCGTTCTCGAGGACGAGGTGCGCGGTCGTCGTCGCGCCCGCACGCTGCGGGGCGATCGTCGCCTGCCGCCAGACCGGTGCGAGCGGCTCCACGAGGGCGAGTGTACGGAGCGCGAGGGCTACGCTCCTCCCATGGTGTCCGATCCGCTCCTCGTCCGTGCCGCGCGGCGCGAGCCGGTCGAGCGCACGCCCGCATGGTTCATGCGCCAGGCGGGTCGCTCGCTCCCGGAGTACCGCGCGATCCGCGAGCGCCGTTCGTTCTTCGAGGTGGCGGGCACGCCGGAGCTGTGCGCCGAGGTGACGCTCCAGCCCGTACGGCGGCACGGCGTCGACGCGGCCGTGATGTTCGCGGACATCATGACGCCGGTCCTCGGGATGGGGATCGACGTCGAGCTCGTGGAGGGCGTCGGTCCGGTGGTCGACCGCCCGATCAGGAGCGCCCGCGAGGTCGCGCGTCTCCGCGTGCCTGACCCCGAGGAGGCGTTCGGCCACGTCCTCGAGGCCGTACGGCTCGTCCGGGCGGAGCTGTCGCCGGACCGCGCGGTGATCGGCTTCTGCGGCGGGCCGTTCACGGTCGCCGGCTACCTCGTCGAGGGACGGCCGAGCCGAGAGCTGCCGCGGACCAAGGCGCTCATGCTCGCCGAGCCGGAGACGTGGGATGCGCTTCTCGAGAAGCTCGCGGACACGTTCGCCGCCTATGTCGCCGCCAAGGCGCGCGCCGGAGCGGACGCGATCCAGCTGTTCGACTCCTGGGTCGGGACCCTCTCCACCGGGACGTACCGGGAGCGCGTCGCGCCATGGAGCGAGCGCATCCTGGGCGCCGTCGACGTGCCGACGATCCATTTCGGCACGGGCGCGTCCCATCTGCTTCCGGACCTCGCCGCGGCGGGCGGGGACGTGATCGGTCTCGACTGGCGCCTCCCGCTCGACGAGGGCTGGGCGCTCGTCGGCGACCGCGCGGTGCAAGGGAACCTCGATCCCGCAACGCTCCTCGCGCCGTGGGAGGCCGTCGAGCGCGAGGCGGGCGACGTGCTCGGCCGGGCGGCCGGCCGGCCGGGGCATGTCTTCAATCTCGGCCACGGCGTCCTGCCCGACACCGACCCGGACGTCCTCACCCGTCTCGTCCACCTCGTCCACGAGCGAACCGAGGCGACGGTCGCGGCATGACCGGCCCCGCGGTGATCCTGATGGCGTACGGGTCGCCGGACCGGCTCTCGGACGTCCCCGAGTACTACGCCGACATCCGCGGGGGCCGCCCCATTCGCCCGGAGCACCTCGACGACCTCGTCGCCCGCTACCGCGCGCTCGGGATCGACGACTCGGGCGGGCCGTCGCCGCTCAACGCGATCACCGAGCAGACGCGCGCCGCGCTGGAGGAAGCGCTCGGCTTGCCCGTGCTCACCGGCATGCGGCACTGGGACCCGCGGATCGGCGCGGCGGTCGAGGAGGCGCTCGGGCGCGGCCACGGGACGCTCGTCGGGCTCGTGCTCGCGCCGCACTGGTCGTCGCTCTCGATCGCGAAGTACCGTGAGCTCTTCGAGCAGGCGGTCGCCGGCCGAGTGGAGACCCGCTTCGTACGGGAATGGGGTGCCGACCCGGGATTCGTGGACCTCCTCGCGCGGCGTTGCCGCGAGGCGCTCGGCTCAGGGTCGGCACACGTCGTCTTCACGGCGCACTCGCTCCCCGCGCGGATCCTCGAGTCGGGCGACACGTACGCGGACGCCCTGCTCGAGACGTCGCGGCTCGTCGTCGACCGCGCTGCGATCGTCGAGTGGTCGTTCGCCTTCCAGAGCGAGTCGCCGACGGGCGAGCCGTGGCTCGGCCCGGACATCCTCGACCACCTCGAGACGCTGCGGGCAAACGGCGTGGAGGACGTGCTGGTCTGCCCGGTCGGATTCGTCTCCGACCACCTCGAGATCCGCTGGGACATCGACGTCGAGGCCGTCGAGCGGGCGCGAGAGCTCGGCCTGCGGCTCGCGAGGATCGCGATGCCGAACGCCGACACGGACTTCGTCGAGACGCTTGCGACGATCGTCCGGCGCGAGCTCGCGGCGGTCGCGGCGTAGGGCGCGGCGTGCATCCGGGCGAGATCTCGGTCGACGGCGTCTCGCGGAGGTTCGTCGTCCGCGCCCGCGAGACGCACACGCTCAAAGAGCTCCTGATCGCGCGCGGACGCGCGGAGGCGCAGGAGGTCTGGGCGCTCCGCGACGTCTCGGTCACGATCGCGCCCGGCGAGGCGGTCGGGCTCGTCGGCCGGAACGGCTCGGGGAAGTCGACGCTGCTCCGCCTGATCGCCGGCATCATCCGCCCGACCGCCGGGAGCGTCGCCACCGAAGGCCGGGTCGGATCGTTGCTCGAGCTCGGCGCCGGCTTCCATCCTGACTTCACCGGCCGCGAGAACGTCGAGCTGAACGGGGCGCTTCAGGGCCTCACGCGCGCGCGGATCCGCGAGCGGTTCGAGGAGATCGTCGCGTTCGCAGAGCTCGAGGACGCCATCGACCGCCCGGTGAAGACGTACTCGTCCGGGATGACGATGCGGCTCGGCTTCGCGATCGCCGCGTTCCTCGAGGCGGACGTGCTGCTGCTCGACGAGGTCTTCGCCGTCGGCGACGAGAGCTTCCAGCGCAAGTGCTTCGGCGTGATCGCCGCCTTCAAGGAGCGGGGCGGCACGATTCTTTTCGTCTCCCACGACGCCTCGGCGGTCGAGCGGCTGTGCGACCGCGCAGTGCTCCTGCGCGGGGGGCGGCTTGCGTATGACGGGCCGGTGCACGAGGCCATCACCCGCTACCGGCGAGCGCTCGCCGACGACGGCGAACGGCCGCCCGTCAACGGGAGCGGGCCGTCCGGCTCGGGCGAGGCGCGGATCGCCGCGGCGCGACTCGTCGGCCCCGACGACTCGACGCGCGACCGCTTTCTCGCCGGAGAGCCCTTCGGCCTCGAGGTCGCGTTGTCGGGCTCGGCAGCGGCGCCGCGGCTCCACGTCGAGATACGCGACGGCACGGGCCTCCTCGTCGCCGAGGACGTCGCAGCGACGGAGCTGCACGGCTGGGACGGCTCGGGCTCCGACCTGACGCTGCGGTTCGACGTCGCGTCACCGCCGCTCCAGTTCGGCCGCTTCGAGGTCACGCTCGCACTCGTGAGCGACGACGGCCGGTTGCTCGACCGCCTGCCGCGCTCGCTGCCGCTCCTCGTCTACCCCGACGACGAGAGCCGAGGCCTGGTGCGGCTCGAAGGAACCTGGAGGCGCGGCGCGAAGGACGCATCCCCATGAGCTACAAGACCTGCCCGGACTGGCCCGCGCTGATGGAGCGCGCCCCCGATCTCCAGTTCAAGCACATGATGGTCCGCGAGGCGCAGCTTCCCTTCGAGGTGGTCGGAAAGATCCCGAGCGCGCTCTCGCTCGACGAGGTCGAGATCTGCTGCGACGTCGAGCACCACGTCGTCAACGCGGCCCACACCCACCCCGACGTCGTCGCCGCGCTGGAGGGAACGCACTGGTTCGAGGTCAACGAGTGGGCGACCACCGGGCCGGGCGCCGACGCCGGATCCGGCGGCGCGACACCGCACGCCGCCTGAGCGCCCCGGAAACGACCCTGCACACGTAGGCTCGTCTCGTGCTCACGGTCATCCCGTTTCGTGCCGGCGGGAAGAGCCGGCTGCCGGAGGAACTCCGCCGCGAGGTGGCGCTCGCGATGCTCGGCGACGTCGTCGAGGCCGCCGTCTCGATCGGAGACGTGCGCGTGGTAACCGGCGACGCGGCCGGCCGGCTCGTTGCAACCGATCTCGGCGCGGAGGTCGTCGACGATCCCGGCGAAGGGCAGAGCGCGGCCGTCGCGACGGGGCTCGAGGGCATGCAGGGGCTTTGCCTCGTCGTCAACGCCGACCTGCCGCGCATCCGGCCCTCGGATCTCAACGCGCTGGCGGTCCCCGCTCTCCTCGGCAAGCTCGGAATCGTCGAAGCCCGGGACGGGACCACGAACGCGCTTGGCCTGCCGAAGCCCTCGGTGTTCGCGCCGCTCTACGGCCCCGGCAGCGCCGGCCAGTTCCGCGCGCACGCGACGGCGCTCGGGATCGACTTCGAGGAGCTGACGCTCTCGAGCCTCGTCGACGACGTCGACACGTTGCTCGACCTCGAGCGCCTCGGCGCGCGGGCTGGATCGCGGACGGCGGAGCTGCTGGACGCCATCACACGGTGAGGGTCGTCTGCTTCTCCGGCGGCGTGGGAGGCGCGAAGCTCGCGCGTGGGCTGCACGACGTCCTCGACCCCGGCGAGCTGACGGTGATCGGCAACGTCGGCGACGACGTCGAGGTGCTCGGCCTCCATGTCTCGCCCGACCTCGACTCCGTTCTGTACGCGCTCGCCGGACTGAACGACGAGGAGCGCGGCTGGGGTCGGGCCGGGGAGACGTGGCGAGCGCTCGAGTCGGCTGGGGAATGGGGTGGCGAGGGATGGTTCCTCCTCGGCGACCTCGACCTCGGGCTCCATCTCGTCCGCACACAGGCGCTGCGACGCGGGGAAGCGCTCTCGGCGGTCACCGCGCACCTCGTCGAGCGGGCCGGACTCGCGACGAGGCTCCTGCCCGCGACGAACGACCCCGTGCGGACGTCCGTCGTCACTCCGGCCGGGACGTTCTCGTTCCAGGAGTGGTTCGTCGGGCGACGGCACGAGGACGAGGTCGACGGGATGGTCTACAACGGCGCGGGCGTCGCGCGCCCGGCCCCCGGCGTCGTGGAGGCGCTGGAACGCGCCGATCTGGTGGTTGTCGCGCCGAGCAACCCCTTCACGTCGATTCACCCGATCCTCGCGGTGGGGGAGATCCGCGACACGCTTCGAGTCGCTGAAGGTGCGGTCGATCGCCGTGAGCCCCCTGGTCGGTGGCCGCGCGGTGAAGGGACCGCTCGACCGTATGCTCACCCGCATGGGCGGCGGGACGTCACCCCGGCACGTCGCGGCCTGCTATGCCGGGCTCGTCGAAGCGCTCGTGATCGATCGGGCCGACGCGCCGGCCACGGCCGATGTCCCGCTCGTGGTCGCCGACACGCTCATGACCGACCGCGACGCAGCCCGCCGCCTCGCCGAGACGGTGCTCGAGGCACCGGCGTGAGGATCGCGATCGTCGGCGGCACGGGCAGCTTCGGCCTTGCGCTCGCCCAGCGGCTCGCGGCAGCAGGCTACGAGGTCGTGATCGGATCGCGCGACGCCGGCCGCGCAGCTGAGGCGGCCGACGGTCTCGACGCACCCGGAGTGGCGGGCGCCGTGAACGCCGACGCGTGTCGCCAGGCAGACCTCGTCGTCCTCGCGACGAAGGCCGAGGGTGCCGTCGACACGGCGCGCGAGCTGCGGGACGCGATCGGCACGACGCCCGTCCTCTCCGTCGCGGCGGAGCTGACGTTCGCTGCGAGCGGCGTGCTCCCGACGCCGGAGGCGACCTCCGTCGCCGCACGGGTCCAGGAGGTGGTCGACGGGCCCGTGATCGCCGGGTTGCACTCGCTCGCCGCCCGGAACCTCGGCCGCGAGGAGCCGCCAGAGGAGGACGTCCTCGTCTGCGGCGACGACCCGGACGCGAAGGCCGCCGTGCTCGCGCTCGCCGAGAAGATCACGTCGGGCCGGGCGATCGACTGCGGGCCGCTTCCGTCCGCGCGCTCGCTCGAAGGCCTCACCGCGGTGATCGTCAACGTCAACAAGCGCTACAAGGCGCACGCCGGCGTTCGCCTCTCCGGCATTCCCTGAGCCGGCGAGGCCGAGGTCGTGTCCAGTCGAGAGGTGGCACCGCACGGTGTCGTCAGCGTGATCCCGCTCGTCGGATTGCCCGAGCTCGAGGAGAGCGACGACCTGGCGCTCCTGCTCCACGCCGCCGCCGAGCGGGCCGGCGGCCTCGCTGACGGCGACGTCGTCGTCGTTGCCCAGAAGGCCGTCTCCAAGGTCGAGGGGCGGATCGTCCGCCTCGGCGAGATCGAGCCCTCGCCGCGAGCCACTCGAGCTGGCGGGGCCCGACGGCGACCCGCGCCAGGTCGAGGTGATCCTCCGCGAGAGCAGCGAGGTGGTGCGCTCCCGGCCGCCGCTCGTGATCGCGGAGACGCGCCACGGCTTCGTGTGCGCGTCTGCGGGCGTCGACGCGTCGAACACTCCGGAGGACGGCACCGTCGTCCTGCTGCCACTCGACCCGGATGCCTCGGCCCGAGGCCTCCGCGGGCGGCTCGAGGCGCTGGCCGCCGTCGAGGTCGGGGTGATCGTGAGCGACTCGTTCGGGCGAGCCTGGCGCCAGGGGACGACGGACGTCGCCCTCGGAGTCGCCGGCGCTCGCTCCGCTCCTGGATCTCCGCGGCACGACCGACGCTCGGGGCCGCGAGCTCAGGACGACGCAGATCGCCGTCGCCGACGAGATCGCCGGCGCGGCGGAGCTCGTCCTGGGCAAGGCGCGCGGCGTGCCTGCCGCGATCGTCCGCGGCGTCGACGTCCGCGGCGACGGCAGCGCCGTCGACCTCGTCATGCCGCGCGACCGGGATCTCTTCCGCTGAATCCTGCGGGATCCGGGGAGTACGTGAAACCCCCGATGGCACATTGGCCTCGACGGACCAGGCTGCTCAACATCCAACGAGAAGGGGGTCGGTCGAATGCGAAGGCTCGCACTCGCGATTGCCGCCGTGACAGTGGTCGTTGCTTCCGGCTTGGTCACGATCGGGGGCGCCGTGACCTCGAAGCCCCTCGTGGCGGTTCAAGTGGACGAGTTCAGCGTCTTCCCGGGGACGCAGGGGGCGCCGAGGGGCAAGGTGAGGTTCGTCGTCACGAACATCGGCACCGTCAAGCACGAGTTCGTCGTCCTGAAGACCGCGAAGCCCGCAGGGAACCTGCTCAAGGGCAACGAGGCGGACGAGAGCGGCAACGTCGGCGAGATCGGTGGGGTGCCTCCGGGCCAGGCGAGGACGCTGAACCTGACCCTCAAGCCAGGGCACTACTCCCTCATCTGCAATCTGCCGGGGCATTACAAGACCGGTCAGTTTGCGGATTTCTACGTCCGGTAGTCGGAACGACAGCGCATTTCGGCACTCTGGCTTCACCCTGTACACATCGGGGGGGCCGCTGACCGCATCCAGCGCCCGCGGGTTGCGCCGATACACTCCGCGCATGCGGAAGTACGCCGTCTGGGGAGCCGCCACGTCGCCGGAGTTGAAAACGTGGGTCGAGTCCATCGGCCGCGAGTTCGAGCATGACGGCTTCGTCCGTGTCGATGACATCGCCGACGCCGACTTCGTGCTCAACATGTTCGACGCCGCGGAGCCGAAGGCGTTCCGACGCCAGTCGCGCGGCACGTACTCCGCCTCGTTCTACGAGCTCGACGCCGTGCCCGACGACGTGCTGAAGACGAGCTACCCGATGCTCGTGCGCACCCTCGCCAATGTGGTCGTGCTCCATGTCCCGGGCCACGGCGTGTGGTTCACGACGATGGAACGGGGCACGTATGAGATTTCCGACGATGCGCGGGAGGTCTTCGAGCGGCTCGCGCCGCTCGCGAAGTCGAAGCTCGTGATCGACAACGAGTTCATCGCCGACCTCGAGCCGGAGCTCTGGGACGGGGACGAGGTCACGGCCGACATCGGCGCCGCCGGCAAGCGGATGCAGGAGCTCGACCTACTCCCCGCGCCGTTCCCGGTGCACGAGTATCTCGAGGAGCGCGACCTGCGCCACGTGATGCGGCTCTACCAGGTCGGCGGACTGTCCTACGGCAACCTCTCGGCGCGGAAGGACGCGACGCGGTTCTGGATGAGCGCGAGCGGCGTCGACAAGTCCCAGCTCGAGGTTGCGGGCAGGGACATCCTCCTCGTGACGGGCTACGACGAGCCGAACGCCAAGATGGTGATCAGCGTGCCTCCGGGGATCGAGCCGCGCCGCGTGTCGGTCGACGCGATCGAGCACTGGATGATCTACCAGGCGCACCCGGATGTCGGCGCGATCCTCCACGTCCACGCGTGGATGGAAGGGATCGCCGCGACGGACATCAACTACCCGTGCGGGACGCAGGAGCTCGCCGAGTCGGTGTCCGAGCTCATCGACCGCGAGCCTGACCCGGCACACGCGGTGATCGGCCTCCGGAACCACGGCATCACGGCGACGGGCGACAGCCTGACGGAGATCCTCGACCGCATCGAGTCGAGCATCCTCCGCCAGGTGCCGATGACCTAGGCCGGAGCCGCGCCGCGCAGGTTCCAGGCCCGCCAGACGGTCGTCACCGCGAGGAGCGGGACGATGACGAGGTCGTTGACGAGGCACCAGACGCACCAGGCGTCGATGACGAACGCCTGAAGGAGGACGAGGTAGACGGCGAAGCCGACCGCCGTCAGCCCGATCGCGGCTGCGAGCGTGCGGGCGAGCTCGCTGTCCCACGCGACGAGCACGAGCACCGCGACGAAGCCGAGGAGGCCGAGCAGCGCGACCGGGATGCCCGCGAGCTCGGCGTAGGAGGACTCCTGGACCGTCTCGCACCCGCCGCCGCTCGTGCAGATGAGCGCGTTCGGCTGGTAGTGGACATATGTCAGGTACCCGGCGACGGCGACACCCGCCAACGCCACGAGCGCCACGGCGGCTCGGAGCACGCGGTCGCTCACGGGCCGCTCAGCTGGAGAGCGCGTCGTCGAAGATCTTGCGGAACTCCTCGATCGCGAAGGAGCTGGGGTTCACCTGGTACGGCTCGCCGGCGCCGACCTGCACGTAGAACGTCGGGGTGCCAGGCACCTGCCGCTGCGTCGCCTCGGCCGCCATCGAGCGCGCCTGTTGTTGTGTGACCGGGCCGGTGGCGTCGGTCTTCAGCTTCGCGAAGTCGAGCCCGAGGTCGCCCGCGATCGTCTCGAGCAGCGAGTCGGTGACCCAGCCCGAGTTCTCGGCTCCCTGGTTCGCATAGAGCGCGTCTGCGAACTGCCAGAGCTTGCCCTGCTCACCCGCCGCCAGGGTGTACGAGAGCGCCGTCGTCGAGTCCGGCCCGAGGAAGTCCATCCCGACGAAGCGGAGCTTCACCTTGCCCGGCTTGACGTACTCGTCGACGACGCCGGGGAAGCCCTGCTGCTGGTAGTCCCGGCAGATCGGGCACTGGAGATCCTCGAACTGGATCATCGTCACCTTCGCCTGCGGCGAGCCGAGGACGGCCCGGTCCTGCGGGATCCCGTCGAGAAGCGTCGAGACCTGGCCCGTGTCGACGGTCGACGCGGCATCGTTGCCGGAGTCGCCGCCACGGAGCAGGAGGCTCGCGACGACCAAGACGATGACGACCGCAGCCGCGGCTCCCGCGGCGATCAGGAGGTTGCGGTTGCTGCCCGTTCGCTTGGCGGGCGGCGGCTTGCGTGGCTTCGGCGGCATCGGGCGTCAGTCTGCCTGCGTCGCATCCGGCGTGGTGCGGCAACCGTCGGGCTCAGCGGACGAGCACGAGGGGCACGCGGACGACGTGGAGCGGCGTGCCGTCCTTTGCCGACGACTCGTACGCGACGACCGTGACGTGGCCCTCCGCGTCGGGGAGCGCCAGCTCGGTGTCGAACGTGCCGCGCGTGCCGTTGCCCGAGGTCGCGGTCGTGAAGGTTCGCTCGAGCAGTTTGCCGTTCGCATCGCGCACCTCGATCGAGACCGTCGCCTCGAAGACGTTGGCCGTTCCGCGAAGTCGGATGGGGCTCGTGACGCTGTCGCCGGGGAGGGGCGACTCGACGACGATCTGAGGCGTCTGGCCCTCGATCGCGGCGCGACCGATCGGCGGATCGACCGCGACCCCCTCGCCGCCGATCGCCTCGACGGGGTCCCCGTCGATCCGGAACGCGACCCGCTCGACGGTGGGAAACCGGGTGAGCGTCGCCACGATCTGCGCGACGCGGCCGAGCATCGACGCGCTGCCCCCGCCGTCGTCGAAGCTCCCGTCAAGGTCGACGGTCGCAACACCGTCGGCGACCGCGATGTCGCGCAGCTGCGTCCCCGCCGGGATCGCGCTCGCAAGACCGTCCGTGGCCTCTCGCTCCGTCGGCCCGTCTAGGAGCGCCCCCACCGCAGCCCGTGCCACGGCGGGCGTCGCGGCGATCGTTCGCCGCACGGGGCTCACCTTCCCGTCGCGGAGGAAGTAGACGGCGACGGACGACCGTGCCGGCGTGGTCGTCCCGTCCGTCGAGGTCGTCGAGGTCGAGCCGGCCGAATCGGACTGTTCGTCCCCGCCGTCGCAGCCTGCCACGAGGAGCGCTCCGAGCACGAGCACGACCGCGGGGAGGAGCATCGTGAGACGTGACATCGCGCGCATCGTGCACGCGAGATGTTCGGAAATCAGGCGGCCGCCTCGAGCACGAGCGCGGCCAGCGTCCGGCCGACGACCGGGGCGAACTTGAACCCGTGGCCCGAGCACGCCGAGCCGACGACCACGCGGCCGTGGCGCTCCAGCACGAACTCCTCGGCGGCGGTATTCGTGTACAGGCAGGTCTCGGCGCCGAGGGGCTCGCCGACGGCCTCGAACCGCCGGGTCGCCCACCCCGTGACCCACGACGCGACGCGATCGTCGGGCTCGGGCTCGGCGTCCGGGTCGGTCACGGGCCCCGAGTGGTGGAGGCCGGCCTTGAGCCCGACACCCGGCGCCGCAAGTGCATACGCGGCCTGCCCCACGCGCGCGATTCCACCCTCTTCCGCAGCCGGTACTCCGTCGTAGTCGATCACCGGCGGCACGTCGCCGGAGCTCTTGACGTCGAGGTACACGACGGTCTCCCGCGTCGGCACGACGGGAAGCTCGATACCGACGGTGGCGAGAAGCCCCGGCGACCAGGCGCCCGCGGTGACCACGACGGCACGCGCCGCGAGCTCGTCACCGTCCGTGGTGAGCCGCACCCGCCCGCGATCGGCGACCAGTGCCCGCACGCGGGCGTGCTGCCGCACCTCGACTCCGCCCGCGACAGCCTCCGCGAGAAGCGCAGCGTGGGCCCGGTCGGCCCTGGTGACGCCGCCGTCCGGCTGGAAGACTGCTGTCTCGCCCGAACGCAGACGCAGCGGCCAGCGAGCTCCGACCTCGTCGGCCGACAGTGTCACGTGCCGCGCGCCGCATGCCGCCAACGCCCGTTCCGTTTCGCGAGCGACGGGTCCCAGGTCGAGGCATCCCACGCGCTCGATCAGCCGTTCACCGCGCGCCGCCTCGAGCCGACGCCACTCCGCATCGGCCGCCATCGCCATGCGGACGAATCGCGGGTCGGGATAGTTGAGCCGAAAGATCCGCGACGTGCCATGGCTCGAGCCACGGGTGTGGCCGAGCTCGAACTGCTCGAGCAGCAGCACCGTCCCCGCGTACCCCGCAAGCGCTCGTGCGGTTGCGACCCCGACGATGCCGGCGCCCACCACGACGATGTCGGCATCGCGCGGCACCGTGCGATCGTACGCGGCGTCAGGCGGCGGGACGGGCCTTGGCGGCGTGTGTCGCCGCGCGGGCGAGCGCGCGGTACGCCTTGATGAGCTCGTCCCGGTCGCCGGCGGCTTCCGCTGCCTCGACCGCGGTCATCGCGTCCGACACGCCGGCGTCGATCCGCTCGCGTCCATAGGCGAGGCTCGACTCGGTAACGCCGATCCGGCGCGCCAGCTCCCGGATGACCTGCAGCGACGGGATCCGCTCTCCGCGCTCGATGCGCGAGATGTAGGCGGCGCTGCAGCCCGGGAACGCGAGCTCGCGCTGGCTGATCCCCGCGGTCTCGCGGGCCTCGTGCAATCGACGGCCGACGGCGACGGGGTCGTCGTAGTGCGGCGTCCTCGGACGCTTGAGCTCCACGACCTCCCATGATGGCACGACGTTCGCCGCGCGCAAACCGCGGCCCGCCGCCGGATCTGGTTCTCGCCGAGGGCGCGCAGCGCGTTGAGGATCACCGCCACGTCGATCCCCTCCTGGAGCAGGCACCCCAGACCGGAGGGAGGTAGCCGAAGGCGGCCACGAGCATCGCGCCGACCGAGACGCCGAGGCCGAAGACGACGGTCTGGCGTGCTATCCCCAGGGAGCGCCGCCCGACGCTCACCGACAGCGGGATGCGGTCCGCCTGTTCGACGACCACGACGACGTCGGCGGTCTCGGAGGAGACTGTCGCGCCCTTGCCCGCCATCGCGATTCCCACGTCCGCGAGCGCGAGCGCAGGTGCGTCGTTGATCCCGTCGCCGACCATGACGACCGTGCCCGAGCTCCGGTCTCGGGCGTCCCGAACGACCTGCAGCTTGTCCTCTGGACCTGCTCCGCGTACACCTCGTCGATCCCGAGCGACGCCGCGACTTCCCATGCGACCTCGATCCGGTCGCCGCTGACGAGCGCGACGTGCTCGACACCCGCCTCGCGCAGCTGAGCCGCGATCAGCTCCGCCCCGGGGCGCAGCTGGTCCGCCATCACGATGACGCCCTCGAGCACCCCGTCGACCCCGACGAGGATCTTCGCCCGCCCGCGCCGTGGCGGTCGTCGAGCGCCCGCGCGTGGTCGCCTACGGCGGCGTAGCCGTGCGTCTCGAGCCACCCGCTCGACCCAACGGTGACACGTCGTCCGTCGACGACGCCGGCGATGCCGCGACCGGGCTCTTCGCTGACGCCGACCGGGGTGGCGAGACGGATCCCCCGGTCCTCCGTGCCACGCACCAGGCTCTCGGCGAGGACGTGCGCAGAGAGCTGGTCGAGCGACGCGGCGAGGCGGAGCGTCTCCTCGGCCGGGAGCGCGCCCAGCTCCACGATCGCCTCGATCTCGGGGTCGCCGCTCGTCACGGTGCCGGTCTTGTCGAGCAACACGGTCGACGTCGCGCCGAGGCGCTCGAGGACGCCGGCGCCTTTCACGATCCGCACGGGCCGCGCCAGCACGAGCCCGCGCGCGGCGGCGACGCCGAGGGCGCCGCCGCCGGACATCATCAGCGCCACGATCGGCGCGAGGCTCGCGAGCGCCCGCAATCGCGCGATGGCGTGACGCGCGGCAGCCGCGCTCGACCGAGTGGCACCAGGACGACGGCGGCACCGAGCCCCAGCGAGCGGCCAGCCCGACTCGTCGAGGAGCGAGGCCGCGTCGGTCGATCGCCGCGAACGAGACGATCGCGAGAACGCGGTCTTTCACGGTCGCATCGTGCCCGCGCCCGAGCGCAGGGGTCGGGGGAACCGCGACGGTTACACCCCGGTTTACACCCCCCGACGAATGGATCCCTCGAACGGGGGACGGAAGAATCCCCGCCATGACGAGGACGACCACCGCCACGGAAGCGCCGCTGACCGACCGCCAGCGCGAAGTCGTCGCGCTGATCGCGGCCGGGTGCTCGAACGACGAGGTGGGGCGGTCCCTCGGGATCTCCTCACGCACGGCAAAGGCACACAGCGACGCACTGCGGATGAAGCTCGGCGTCGCGCGACGGCGACAGATCCCCGCCGCGTTCCGCCTGCTCACCGGTGAGGACCCCTACGTCCCCGCCCTCGTCAGGCTCCGGCCCCCGCGGAGCCGCTGACGGCAAGCGCCCGCGGCCCGCCGAGGCCGGCCGCGGGCGCCATCTTCTCGCAGGAAGGTGCAGGAGGTGTAGGTTCACCTCGTCGATCCCGGATGGCAGACGAGCCACGGAAGCCGAGGATCCGTCGGCGCCGGATCATCGAGCGCCCCCGATTGATCCATGCCCTCGACCGCGCGAGCGCCCGGGTGCGCATGCTCGTCGGAGGCTCGGGATACGGGAAGACGACGCTCGCCGAGCAATGGGCGCCGCGTGACGAACGCTCGGTCGGGTGGTTCCGCGCGAGGCGCTCGGCGGCGGACGTCGCCGTGGTCGCGCGCAGTCTCTCGACCGCGGCACAGGTCAGCGTCGCCGGTGCGGGATGGCGCATGCTCGAGCGCCTGACGGTCACCGAGGATCCCGAGCGGGAGGCGACCCTCCTCGCGGAGATGCTCGCCGAGGATCTCCAGGATTGGCCGGAGCGCGCGTGGATCGCGATCGACGACTACCAGCACCTTGCCGCGTCGGCAGCATCCGAAGCCTTCGTCGAGACCGTCGTCGAGCAGACGGCCGTACGCGTGCTGATCGCGAGCCGCGTTCGGCCCTCCTGGGTCACGGCACGCAGCATTCTCGACGGAAGGGTCCTCGAGATCCCGCAGACGGCGCTCGCGATGGGAGCGGAGGAGATCGAGGCGGTCCTCGAAGGCGCCCGCATCGAGTTGACCCCCGGCCTGCTCGCGCTCGCCGGCGGGTGGCCGGCCGTCGTCGGCCTCGCCGGGATGGCGCCCGACGCCCCGGACACCGACGCCGACCTGCCCGAGACGCTCTACGAATTCTTCGCCAACGAGCTGTACCGCGGCCTCGACCCCACCGTCCAATCGGGGCTCGCGATCCTCGCCGCCATGCCGCTCGTCGACCGCGAGCTCGCGGAGACGATCCTCGGCTCCGAGCGCGCCGCCCAGGTGTGTGACGAGGCCCTCGGCCTCGGCATCCTCGAGGAGCGCGAAGACCGCCTGGAGCTCCATCCGCTAGTTCGCTCGTTCTTCGAGGCGCGGACGTCTCCCGGGCCGATCGAGACGTCCACGGCCTTTGAGTACTACAAGGCACGGCGGGAACTAGACGCAGCATTTGATCTGGCGGAGAAACTGGGTGACTCAGACGACGTGGATCGTGTCTTGGTCGATTCAATGGAGGACCTGCTTCACGGTGCTCGTCTCTCGACTCTCGAGTCTTGGGTAGATCGTGCGATCGACCGTGTTGGGGAGAGTGCAGCCGTACTGCTCGCCCAGGGCGAAGTTGCACTGCGACAGGGACGCCATCTCACTTCGCAAGCGATTGCAGAGCGCGTTCTTCGAAGTGCGCACGGTAGCCAGAAAGTGAGGTTCCACACGTACCTCTTGGGCGGCAAGGCGGCACACGTCGGATCACGCGAACACGAAGCCTTGGAGCTTTACGCTCACGCCGAGCGTGTCAGCGCTACGGACATCGAGCGTCGACTTGCGAAGTGGGGTCAACTCACAGCGTCAGCGGCGCTCGAATTGGAGGTCGCACACGACCTCCTGAGCGAGCTAGAGGTCTCGGCTGCCAAGGGACTGGATGCGACAGAATCAATTCGCACCGCAGACAAGAGGTTGGCACTCGGGCTTCGTTTCGGTCGTGTGCGCAGTCTCCCAGAGGCCAAGCGCGTCGCGGAGTTGCTCCCGTCTGTCTCGGATCCCTTCGTACGGTGTTCGTTTCGCTCGACCTTTTCCTGCGCGCTGAACCTCGCGGCTGAATACGCACCGGCCCTCGACGTCGCTGGCGGCATGATCGCCGACGCTACTGAGTTCAGAGTCGAATTCGCCCGTTCGTACGGAGAACTCATGAGGGCTGCCGCACTCGCGGGTCTGAGACGATTCTCGGAAGCGCACGATGCGTTGGCGGAATCGTTCGCCCAGGCTGTCAAATGTACTGATGCATTCGCACAGCAGGGGGTGTACGCCGGTCGAGTAAGAGCCCTTCTCCATGAGGGAAGAGTCTCTGAAGCGTGCGCACTCGAGCCACCCGATCTGAGTGAATCGCTACCGAGCATGCGCGGGGAGGTTTGGACGTCGAGAGGCCTCGCGCTCGCCTGCATGGGACGGGTGGGAGAGGCGCTTGAACTCGCTCGCATGAGCGAAACGTCAACACGTGCGATCGAGCCTCGAATGCTCGTTTGCTGTATTCAAGCGGTTGCAGCGTCTAAAACGCGGGATGTTGGCCTGACGTCTGCGTTGCGTCAGCTCGTGTCGATCGGGTTTGAATCAGGCGCAGTTGACTTTGTCGTAACGGCTTACCGCGCAAGCCCGGACCTATTGATGCCTCTCTTTCGCGATCCTGAGACCGCGGAGCGCGCCGGATACGTCATCGCCCGTGCGTCGGACAACAAGCTGGCGGAATCGATGGGTGTCAACATGCTTGAGGCTGTAGACCCTGCTTCAACACTCTCGGCGCGGGAGCGCGAGGTCTACGAGCTGGTCTGCCAGGGATTCACAAATGCGGAGATAGCTGCGCAGCTCTTTATTTCACTCGGGACAGTAAAGGCGCATGTGCACCATGTCTTCGACAAGGTCGGCATTCGTTCGCGAACAGCTCTTGTCCTCAACGCCGCGACTCGTCGGAGTCAGGCGACAACGGCGGCTACCGACGGGGATGCGACCTCCTCGGCCTCAGACGGCTGACCCGGTCGGAAGTCGGAACGCTGGGCGATTCGATAGTCGTCGTCAGCAGACGCAAGGATTGCTTCAAACGCGGCGACCACCGTCGTATCGAATTGGTTTTCGACAGCCTGCGCGAGTCGCAGACGGGCCACGCGTGGTGGCATCGCATCTCGATATGGACGACTCGACGTCATGGCGTTATAGGCATCGGCTACAGCGATGACCTTGGACAGGAGCGGGATCTCCGGCGCACGGATCCCGTCTGGGTAGCCCTCCCCGTCGATTCGCTCGTGATGGTGGCGGACGATCCGTGCAATGTCTTCGTATGCCGAGATTTCGCGAAGGATCCTCTCTCCAATCACGGAGTGCTCCTGCATCTGCCGTCGTTCATCGAGGGTCAGAGGGCCGGCTTTTCCCAGAAGGCTGGCCGGCAATCCCACCTTCCCAATGTCATGAACGAGGCCGCACAGGAAGGCCCGGTCGCAATCATCTGGATTGAGGCCCATGCGGAGCGCGATGTCACGGGAATAGATCGCAACCGCGCGTGAGTGTCCGGCGGTGTAGGAGTCGCTTGCTTCGAGCGCCGTTACCAGAGCGACGGCGAAAGATACATTCGCGTCCTCGAGACGCTCCGTCAGATTGCGTTGGTTTTGATACATGCCAAACAGCCGTTGCGCGGCGAGCGCAGGAATGAAGAACAGCGGAGTTGTCCAAGGTGATACTTCCTCGTATGCCAGTGCCAGAATGGCGACGACCGGCGCATACGCCGGCACGGATGTCAGGAGAATGGGGCCGAGAGTTCGAAAGACAGAGCTCATGCTCCGACCTCTCACGCGTGAGGTCCCGGCAGCGGAGGCCATGTCGAGCACTTCGGCAACCACCGCGCTGATCAGCGTCGCGGTGAGAAGGCCACCGAACCCGGTGTTGGTGGCTGCGAGCACCTCGGTCGCCACGAGACCAGCGACTGCACCGGTGATGAATCTTGTGCTCGTGTACGTCGCCCACTTAAGGCGTGGTGCCCGCTCGGGATCGGATGGTGCGAAGAGCTCGGGATCACCCAGCATCGACGCCGCGTTGACCACGGCACCCGCCAACGGGCCAAACAACACCGCTGCGAACAAAGTTGGCAAGAGAGCAATCGACAACTGTGTTGTGCGGGTAACCCATACGCCGCTCCGCTCCGCGACGGCGTTAACGATCGCAAGTGCGAGAACGGTCCAGGCGTCGCCCAGGTCATAGCCCGCGGCGACCAGAGCAATTGCACAACTGACCGCCGCGCAGGACAAGATGAGGACGTAAACCCTCGTGTTTCGCTGGGTGGCGTCGCTCATTTGCTCTATCCCTCAAACGGGGTATACGATGCCACTGCCGTCAGTTCCCAATCTAGGAGTCGCGAAATGCGAAGAGGTCTTCGTCGGAACCTCCTTCGCGCGGATCTCATCAGCGGCGTGAAGGACTGGTAAGCCGTCGAATCCTCGTTTCTGTCTTCGACCTGGGCATCCCTCCTACGGGGGATCACCCGGCTCGACAGAGGCAAGGGAGCGACGGTGCTGAAACTCAGGCAATGAGCCCACGCCGGAAGCCAACGGCTACGGCGTGGGCTCTGCTGCGCGCTTGAAGCTTCGCCAGCAGATGGCGGACGTGCGACTTGACGGTCTCCTCCGAGAGGAACAGGCGCTGCCCGATCTCTCGGTTGACGAGGCCGTCGGCGACGAGCTGGAGGACCTCGATCTCGCGGGCGGTGGGTTCCTGCTCGAGCTCGCGGAGGGCAGGGGGAGGCGTGAACGGGATCACGGCGCCCGTCCGCTTCGAGTTCCGGCGTGCCGCAGCCGCCTCGAATCGGCGGCTGTGGTCGCGGTACCGGTTCAGGATCTCTTTACGCTCCGCGGCGTCCACGAAATGCGTATCGGCCGTCGCGCAGACGCTCTTTAGACAGGGGGAACAGCCGTCCCTCGAACGAGGGACACCCGTTCGGGGCCATGCTTCCGGTTGCCCGGCGCGATCGCCGGTCGTAGGCTGTCCGGGTTGTCTGGAAGGCCGTCCCTTCGATTCGCCGACGATCGACTCGTCCGCCGAACAAGATGGCGAGTTCGACGTCCCAGTAGGTGGGCGGCTGCCCGGTCACGGGCACGTCCTCCAGCGAAAGGAGAAAGAGGAACTCATGAGTCGATTTGGTAGGCGATGGCGCCTCGGTGCGCTCTGCGGCCTCGTGGCGCTCGTCACAGCGGCCGTCGGCGCCGGCGTCGGACAGTCCGCCTCCGGCGGCGCCGCGGCCGGCGGCACGGTCGTCGCGGGCACGACGGACACCGTTACGAACCTCGATCCGGCCGGGAACTATGACTACGGCTCGGCGACGCTCGGTTACAACATCTACGAGCATCTCTACGACGCGAGGAACGGGGCGAAGGTCGTGCCGTCGCTCGCGACGAGGTGCGCTCCGGTGGGCACCGTCAAGACCTGGCGCTGCACGCTGCGCCGCGGCGTGACGTTCCACGACGGCTCCGGCTTCGACTCGGCGGACGTGAAGAACTCGTTCGACCGCGTGATCAAGATCAACGACCCGTCGGGCATCTCGTCCCTGCTCTCGAACCTGAAGAGCGTCAAGACGAACGGCCAGTACGCGGTCACCTTCAACCTCAAGACGCCGCAGTCGACCTGGCCGCTGATCCTGGCGTCGGGCGCGGGCGGGATCGTGCCGAGCACGTATCCGGCCGACAAGCTGCAGGCGAACGACCAGCCGCAGGTCGGCACGGGCCCGTACAAGCTGACGAAGTACACGCCCGGCCAGCAGGCCGTTCTCGAGCGAAACGACAGCTACTGGGGCCCGAAGTCGAAGAACGACGGCCTCATCGTTCGCTACTACTCGAAGTCGTCGACGATGAAGCTCGGCCTCGAGCGCGGCGAGATCGACATGGCGTACCAGACGTTCACGCCGACCGAGCTCGTGTCGCTCGCCGAGAACAAGAACCTCAACGTCTTCCAGGGGCAGGGAGCGGCGATTCGCTACCTGGTCATGAACGTCCAGCGGCCGCCGTTCAACAACATCTCGGTGCGCAAGGCGGTGGCCTACCTGATGCCCCGGCAGTCGATCGCGCAGCGGGTGTACCGCAACACGGTCAAGCCGCTCTACTCGATGCCCCCGGCCGGCCTGCCCGGCCACACCGATGCCTTCGCGTCCCTCTACGGCCGTGCGCCGAGCGTGGCCAAGGCGAAGGCGCAGCTCCAGAGGGCGGGCATCGCGATGCCGATGCCGATCGAGCTGTGGTGGACGCCGACGCACTACGGTGACGCGTCGGCCGACGAGTACGCGGAGATCAAGCGCGGCCTCGAGCGCGGCGGCGTCTTCAAGGTGACGCTCAAGTCCGCGGAGTGGGCCCAGTACAGCGACGCTCTCGGAAAGCAGTACAACGGGTTCCAGCTCGGCTGGTTCCCGGACTACCCGGACCCCGAGAACTACGTCCTGTCCTTCTACCAGAAGGACAACTTCACCTCGAACGGCTATGCGACCGCGAAGATGACGGCGCTGCTGAAGGCCGAGCAGGCCGCGAAGACGAACCCCCGTCGCCTCGCGGTCATCCGGCAGATCCAGCAGCTCGCCGCGAGGGACGTGCCGATCGTCCCCGTCTGGCAGGGCAACATGATCGCGGCGGCGCGGAAGAACGTGCGCGGGATTCCGAGCACGCTCGACGCCGCCTTCATCATGCGGTTCTGGAAGCTGTCCAAGTCGTAGGCCGAGGCGCGGAGGAAGGGATGCCCACCCGGCATCCCTTCCTCCGTCGGCCGACCCGAAACAGTTGGTCTAGGGTAGGCGGTCGGCGCCGCCGGGCCGGGGCCGACGAGGCACGAATGGGCGTCCATGGCTGGTAGCAGAGGGACCTCGCTCAGGCGGTACGCGCTCACGCGGCTCGCCCTCGTGCTGCCGATGATCTTCATCCTGCTCACGCTCGTCTTCCTGCTCATGCGCGTGGCGCCGGGCGATCCGATCACCGCCTCTCTCGGCGGCCACGTCCCACCGGCCGTCGTCAACCAGATCAAGGACGAGCTCGGCTTCGACCGCCCCATCTGGGAGCAGTACAAGGACTACCTGTTGGACATCGCGCGCGGTGACTTCGGGACGACGATCACCGACCGTAGGTCGGTGGGCGACATCATCGTCCAGAACGGCTCCGCGACGCTCGAGCTGACGTTCTACGCGATGATCGTCGCGATCGTCGTCGGCGTCACGTTCGGTCTCCTCGCCGGCCGTTACAGAGACACGTGGATCGATGGAGGCAGCCGCCTCTTCGGGATCCTCATCTACGCGACACCCGTGTTCTTCCTGGGGCTGATGGCGCAGCTCTTCTTCGGCTCCTACCTCGGCTGGCTGCCGACCTCGGACCGCGCCAGCCCGCTCACGGAGGCGACGCTGGAGGTCCACACGCACATCTACACGATCGACACCCTGATCAACGGCGACTGGGACGGGTTCGTGGACGTGTCGAAGCACCTCGTGCTCCCGGCCGTGACGCTCGGGCTCGTCACCGCGGGCGCATTCATCCGGCTCGTGCGCGTGAACGTGATCAGGACGATGAAGGACGACTACATCGAGGCCGCCCGGGCGCGGGGCATCAACGAGCGCTCGGTCGTCTACCACCACGCATTCCGTAACGCCCTCGTCCCGGTGATCACCATCGTCGGCCTGACGGTGGCGCTGCTCCTGTCCGGCGCCGTCCTGACCGAGACGACCTTCAACTGGCCGGGCATCGGGAAGACGCTGATCGTGTACCTGCAGAACCGCGACTACGTCGCCGTCCAGGGAATCATCGTCGTGTTCGCCCTGGTCGTCGTCCTGGCGAGCCTGATCATCGACTTCGTCAACGCGTACATCGACCCGAGGATCCGGTACTGACGATGGCGACGCGCTCCGAGACGGTCGACGCTCCCCGCACCCGAAGGCTCGGAGGAGTACGGCGGGCGTTCGCCCCCGTCACGGAGGCCCGCGGGATGGGTCGCGCGATGCTCTGGGTCGGAGCCGGCATCACGCTCGCCTTCGTGCTCACAGCGCTCCTCGCCCCGGTGCTGGCGCCGTACGACTTCGACACGTTCCGGGCGGACGGGAAGCGCTTCCCGCAGCTCGCCGCACCGTCGTCCGACCACTGGATGGGCACGAACGTCCAGTCCACGGACGTGCTGTCGCGGATCATCTGGGGCACCCAGACGGAGCTCAAGGTCGTGATCGTGTCTCTCTTCTTCTCGATCGCGATCGGCGTTCCGCTCGGGCTCCTGTCGGGCTACTTCGGCGGCAAGCTCGACCGCGTGCTCGTACTGATCATGGACGCCCTGTTCGTGTTCCCCTTCCTGCTGCTTGCGATCGTGATCGCGTTCCTCCTCGCCGACAAGGTCGGCCAGGGGATCCTGAGCGCAGCGATCGCGATCACGGTCGTGTACGTGCCTCTCTACTTCCGGGTCGTCCGCAACCACACGATCTCGATCCGGGAGGAGCCGTTCGTCGAGGCAGCGCGGGCACTGGGCGCGCGTCCGTTCACGGTCATCCGGAAGTACGTGTTCTTCAACGTGGTCCAGAACGTCCCGCCGCTCGCCACGCTCAACGCCGCCGACGCGATCCTCACCCTCGCGGCGCTTGGCTTCCTGGGCTACGGCATCCAGCCCACCGCGGGTGCGGAGTGGGGTTACGACATCAACCGGGCGGTCTCCGACGCCTCGTCCGGCATCTGGTGGACGGGTCTCTTCCCGGGGCTCGCGATCGTGCTGCTCGTGACCGGCCTGACGCTCCTCGGGGAGGGGCTCAACGAGACCGTCAATCCGGTCCTGCGGAAGCGCCCGCACGTGAGAGTCGACCTCGAGCCGGTTCCGGTCGACACGGAGCCCCTGTGAGCCCGACACCCGTCGTCTCCGTGCGCGACCTGCGCGTGTACTACGGCACGCCGCGGGGGACCGTGCGCGCGGTCGATCGGGTTTCGCTCGACATCGGCGAGGGCGAGGTGCTGGGGCTTGTCGGCGAGTCGGGCTGCGGCAAGTCGACGCTCGGACGCGGCATCCTCGGACTGCTCCCCGAGAGCGCCGTCACCGACGGCGAGGTGCTCTACGGGGGGCGGAACCTCGTCGGGATGGGTGGCAGGGAGCTGCGGCGGCTGCGGGGGCCCGACCTCGGCCTCATCTTCCAGGAGCCGATGACGCGCTTGAACCCGCTCATGCGGATCGAGGACCACTTCCGCGAGACGCTCGAGCAGCACGAGCCGGGTCTCTCTCACCGGGAGGTCCGCACCCGCTCGCTCGAGACGCTGGGGCGGATGGGGATCCCGCCGACCCGCTTCCGCCAGTACCCGCACGAGTTCTCGGGCGGGATGCGGCAGCGGATCATGATCGCGCTCGCGCTCGTGCTCCGGCCGAAGCTGCTCGTCGCCGACGAGCCGACGACATCGCTCGACGTGATCGTCGAGGCGCAGATCCTCGGCATCCTCTCGGACCTCCAGGAGAGCTACGGCACCGCGCTGCTCCTCATCACCCACAACCTCGGCATCGTCGCCGAGGCATGCGATCGCGTCGCCGTGATGTACGCGGGTCAGATCGCGGAGGAGGGGAACGCGAGGGACGTTTTCGGCGATCCCGCCCATCCGTACACGCGCGAGCTCCTCCGATCCACGATCTCCCTGGAGACAGAGGAGCTCCACTCCATCCCGGGGGCGCCCCCGAACCTGATCGAGCCGCCCTCCGGGTGCCGGTTCCATCCGCGCTGCCCGAGCGCGATGGTCGTGTGCGCTCACCAGGACCCGGTCGAGCAGCGCATCGACGGCGAGCGGCGGGTGCTGTGCTGGCTGCACGGACCGGAGGAGCGGATCCCCGAGGGTGGCGCCGAGCCGCTCGAGCGCGAGGAGATCGCGGTTGCAGACGAGGCCTGAGGTTGCGGCGAACGATCGCCCGCTCGTCTCGGTCCGCGGGCTGAAGACGTACTACGCGCTTCGCGGCAGCTTCGCGCAGAGGCTCGTCGGCCGCGAAGCCGGCTCCGTCAAGGCGGTCGACGACGTCTCGATCGAATTGCGGCGAGGCGAGGTCCTGGGCCTCGTCGGCGAATCGGGGAGCGGCAAGACGACGCTCGGCCGCACGATCCTCGGGCTCGTGCCGGCCACTGAGGGAAGCATCGAGTTCAACGGCCGCGAGATCACCACCATGTCGGAACGGGAGTTGCGGGCGCTGCGGCGCGACATGCAGATCGTCTTCCAGGACCCGCACGCGTCGTTGAACCCGGCCATGACGATCGCGCAGCTCGTCGAGCACCCGCTCCAGATCCACGGCGTGGGGTCCCGAGCGGAACGCCGCTCGCGGGTCGCGGAGGCGCTCTCGACCGTCGGCCTGGCCCCGCCCGAGCAGTTCCTCGACAAGTACCCCTCCGACCTCTCCGGCGGTCAGAAGCAGCGCGTGGTGATCGCCCGGGCGATCATCCTCAACCCGTCGCTGCTCGTCGCCGACGAGCCCGTCTCGATGCTCGACATGAGCGTCCGCGCCAAGATCCTCGAGCTCATGATGTACCTCAAGCGCGAGCTCAACCTCGCCTTCCTCTACATCACGCACGACCTCGCGACGGCGAAGTTCTTCTGCGACCGCATCGCGATCCTCTACCTCGGCCGGATCGTGGAGATCGGCCCGTCCGAGGCGATCTACGCCGATCCGAGGCACCCGTACACGAAGGCGCTCCTGCGCGCGATTCCCGACCCCGACCCCCGCCGCACAGTGCCGCGCGACCTCCCGCCCGGGGAGGTGCCCGACGCCGCGCGACCGCCACTCGGCTGTCACTTCCACCCCCGCTGCGCAGCGGCGTTCGAGGTGTGCGGCTGGGAGACACGCGACCTCCGCGACCTGCTCGAGCGTCGCTGGGCGTTCCAGGCGCAGGAGCGGTACGAGGCCGAGCAGGCGCTGATGGGCGATCTGGCCTCGCTCGACTCCCCGACATCGCGCGTCCGTCTGAAGGCCGGCTCCGGGCGAAGCGGGGCCGAGATGGCGGCGCTGCTCGAAGAGGTACGCCACGACGCGCCCGAGGAGCGCTTCTGGACGGGCGTGAAGCGGATCGCTGCCGAGGGCGACCATCTCGACATCGAGTGGTTCGACCCGATCGCCCCGCGGCCACTCACCACCGGTCAGACCACCGTCGAGTGCCACCTCTTCGACGACGAGGCGCTCGCCGAGGCCGAGCGCCGCCGCTTCGAGCTCGCTGAGGCCGACGAGCGGCTACGCGGCGAGTGATGCGAGCTCGCGAAGCGCCGCGAGCCGGCTGAGCGCCTGCCCCTCGAGCTGGCGTACCCGCTCGCGGGTCAGGTCGAGCTCGTGACCGATCGCCTCGAGCGTCCAGGGCTCGCCCTCGAACCCGAAGCGCAGCTCGAGGATCCGCCGCTCCCGCTCGGGGAGCGCGTCGAGCGCGCGCCGGACGCCTTGCCGGCGGAGCGACTCCTCGGCCTCGTCGAACGGGTCGGGTGCCTCGCGGTCGGCGAACAGGTCGCCGAGCTCGCCCTCGTCGTCCGCGCCGACGGACTGATTGAGCGAGACGGACGCGTGCGCGGCACCCATGGCCTCCTCGACGTGCTGGATCGGCAGACCGGTAGCCTCCGCCAGCTCCTCCTTCGTGGCCTCGCGACCGAGCTCGACCTCGAGCCGGCGCGCTGCGCGCGAGAGCTTCTGCTGGCGCTCGACGACGTGCACCGGGACGCGGATCGTGCGCGCGTGGTTCGCGACGGCGCGCTGCACCGACTGGCGGATCCACCACGTGGCGTACGTCGAGAACTTGAAGCCCCGGCGCCAGTCGAACTTCTCGACCGCCCGGTTCAGGCCCAGCGTTCCCTCCTGGATCAGGTCGAGGAACGGCACGCCGAGCCCGCGGTAGCCCTTCGCGATCGACACGACGAGCCGCAGGTTCGACTCGATCATGTGGCGCTTGGCGACCGGGTCGCCACGCTCGATGCGCTTCGCGAGCTGCACCTCCTGCGCGGCGTTCAGCAGCTTGTGCCGTCCGACGTCGGCGAGGAACAGCTGCAGCGAGTCGGCCGCGCCCGAGAGCGACTCGCTCGCCCACACCGCGGCCTCCGCGGCCTCCTTCGCCTTCTCCTCCTCGGTGTCGACGATGGGCGCGCCGATCTCGAGCCCCATCGCCTCGAGCTCGCGCGTGATCTGCTCGACCTCCTCGGCGGCGAGCTCCTGCTCGGTGACGAAGCCCTCGAGCTCCGCGGGGTCGACCCACCCGCGCTCCTCGGAGCGCTCCACGATCGACTTCAGCTGGTCGGTTTCGAACAGTTCGATGAGCTGGTTCTGCGTCAAGCCTGCGGCCAGTCCTTTCGCGTCCTCCGGAGCACAATCTCCCCTGACTCTACGTGCGCTTCTCCGTTCTTTCCACGGGATCGAGACGGCAAACCGTGTCACAAACCCGCAACGACCGTTCCGAACCTCGTATTTCAGCCGGTTCCACGACTCTCACCAATGCGGTCAACCGTACTTCTGACATGCTACGACGCGTCGCGGACACGGGAGGTTAGGCGTTCGTGACGCGTTAGCCCCGCGACCGGCTGCGCCCTCGCGGCTTTGCGGGACCCTTTGCCCGGCGCTCCGCGAGAAGCTCGAGCGCCCGTTCCAGCGTCAGTTCCTCGACGTCGTCGCCCCGGCGCAGGCTCGCGTTCGTCTCCCCGTCGGTGACGTAGGGCCCGAAGCGGCCGTCCTTGACGACGAGCGGCTTGCCGCTGCCGGGATCCGCCCCGAGCTCCTTGAGCGGCGGCTTGGGTGCGCCGCGACCGCGCCGCTGCTTCGGCTGTGCCAGGATCGCCTCCGCCTCGGGCACGGTGAGCGTCAGGAGCTGCCCCTCGGACTCGAGCGAGCGGGTCTCGGTCCCCCGTTTGACGAACGGCCCGTAGCGGCCGTTCGACACCAGGATCTCCTCGCCGTCGGAGCCCTCGAGCGTCCGTGGCAGCGTGAGCAGCCGCTCTGCCTCCTCGAGGGTCACCGTCTCCGGGCTCATCGACGCGAAGAGCGAGGCGGTGCGGGGCTTCGTCGCGTCGCCCTCGGGCAGCACCTCGGTGACGTAGGGGCCGTAGCGGCCGACGCGGGCGACGACCTCGCGTCCCGTCTCGGAATGCGTGCCGAGCGATCGCTCGGCACCCAACGGGGTCGCGAGCAGCTCCTCGGCCCGCTCAGCCGTCAGCTCGTCGGGGGCGAGGTCGTCCGGCACGCTCGCCCGCTCCTCGCCGCGCTCGAGGTACGGGCCGTAGCGGCCGACGCGGGCGACGATGTCGGAGCGCGGGATCGCGATGGAGTTGACCTCCCGCGCGTCGATGCCTTCGAGATGATCCGTGACCAGGGTGTGGAGCCCCGGGTCGCCGTTGCCGAAGTAGAAGCGCCTGAGCCAGGCCACGCGCTCCTCGTGGCCCGACGCGATCTTGTCGAGGTCGTCCTCGAGCCGCGCGGTGAAGTCGTAGTCCACCAGGCGGTCGAAGTGCTTCTCGAGCAGCTGCGTGACCGCGAACGCCAGGAACGTCGGCACCAGCGCCGTGCCCTTCTTGTAGACGTAGCCGCGGTCGAGGATCGTCCCCATGATCGAGGCATACGTGGACGGGCGGCCGATGCCGCGGTCCTCGAGGGCCTTGACGAGGCTCGCCTCCGTGTAACGCGCCGGGGGGCTGGTCTCGTGCCCCTGCGGCTCGAGGGACGAGGCGGACAGCTCCTGCCCGACCGTGACCGCCGGCAGGCGCCGCTCCTCGTCGTCCTCGGACGGCTCGTCGCTGCCGGATGCGTACGCCAGCATGAAGCCGGGGAACGTGATCACCGTGCCGCTCGCCCGGAAGGTCGCGTCGGTGTCGTCGGCCGCGGTAGCGCCGAGCTCGATGGAGACGGTCTGGCCGGCCGCGTCCTTCATCTGCGAGGCGATCGTCCGCTTGAAGATCAGGTCGTAGAGCGCCAGCTCGTCGCGACTCAGCCCACGCGCGAGCTGGGCCGGCGTGCGGAACACGTCGCCTGCAGGGCGGATCGCCTCGTGCGCCTCCTGTGCGTTCGCGACGGCGCGCTCGTACCGACGCGGCTCGGCTGGCACGGTGTCCGGGCCGTGTTCCCGGGCCGCGTGCGAGCGCGCGGCCTTCAGCGCGGCGTCGGAGAGCGTCACCGAGTCGGTGCGCATGTACGTGATGTGGCCGTTCTCGTACAGCCGCTGCGCGAGGCTCATCGTCGTCTGGGACGAGAACCGCAGCTTGCGGCTCGCCTCCTGCTGGAGCGTCGACGTCCGGAACGGCGCGGCCGGACGGCGCGTGTACGGCTTCTCGTCGACCTTCCGCACGTCGAAGAGCCGTCCCTCGAGCCCCGCCACGAGCGCCTTGGCTCGCTCCTCGTCGAGCACGAGGACGTCGCCGCCCGAGGCGCCGTCCTCGCCGAAGTCGCGACCCTGCGCGATGCGTGTCCCATCGATGGCCACGAGGCGCGCCTCGAACGAGCCGGGCTCGAACGTCCCGACGACGTCCCAGTAGCTCGCGGCGACGAATCGCATCCGTTCCCGCTCGCGCTCGACGACGAGCCGGGTGGCCACCGACTGCACACGCCCCGCCGAGAGCCGCGGCATGACCTTCTTCCACAGCACGGGAGAGACCTCGAACCCGTACAGGCGGTCGAGGATTCGGCGGGTCTCCTGAGCGTCGACGAGGCGCTCGTCGATCTCGCGCGTCTCGTCGAGCGCGCGCTCGATCGCGTCCCTCGTGATCTCGTGGAAGACCATCCGTCGGACCGGCACCTTTGGCTTCAGCACCTCGCGCAGGTGCCAGGCGATCGCCTCGCCCTCGCGGTCCTCGTCCGTCGCGAGCAGGAGCTCGTCCGCGTCGCGGAGCTTCTGCCGCAGGTCCGCGACCACACGCTTCTTGTCGGCGTCGACAACGTAGAACGGCTCGAACTCGTGCTCGACGTCCACGCCGAGCTTGCCGTAACGCTCGCGTTGCTCCTTCGGGACGTCCGAGGCCCGGTTCGGGAGGTCGCGGATGTGCCCGACGCTCGACTCGACGACGAAGTCGCCGCCGAGGTAGCCGGCGATCGTCCGCGCTTTGGCGGGCGACTCGACGATGACGAGGCGGGTTGTCATATCGGCTGGACAGGGTAACGACCGTGTGCGGCGCCGTTTCCCGACGGGACCGACGTATCCTGCGCGCGGATGGCGCGCCCACCGAGGCCAAGCTGGCTCTACTCCCTCGTCGCGGCGCTGAGCTGGCCGGTCGTCCGCCTCGTCTACCGCCTGCGTGTGACGGGCCGCGAGCACGTTCCGGACGGCGGCTGCGTCCTGGCCGCGAACCACTGGTCGAACTTCGATCCCTGGCCGCTCGGGCTCCCGCTCTTTCCCCGCCGGTTCCTGCGGTTCATGGCCAAGAAGGAGCTCTTCTGGCTCCCGCTCGGCTGGATCGTGCGCGCGGGCGGCGGCTTTCCCGTCGACCGTGGCGCCCGCGACCAGCAGGCGCTCGACACCGCCGTCGCCCTGTGCCGCGAGGGCCACGCAGTCGTCATGTTCCCCGAGGGGACGCGGCGCGCAAAGGGGCTGCGCAAGCGGCACGAGGCCCGCTGGCACACCGGCGCCGCCCGCATCGCGCTTGCGGCCGGTGTGCCGCTCGTGCCGGCGGGGATCGCGGGCACGGAGCGCCTCGGGCGTCTCGGCCCGCTGCGTGTCGCGTACGGGCCTCCCATCGAGACTGCCGACCTCGACGGCATGGACGCGGGCGAGGCGGCGCAGGTTGCGACCGACCGGCTGCGCGAGGCGATCAGCGCGCTCGAGCAGGTCGCGGGCGGGTCGCAGGAGGTCGCGTGACCCCGACGCGGGGCAAGAAAGCCACGCCCCATGCGGCCCGGCCCCTGCTCGTGATCGACGGCGACTCGTTCGCACATCGCGCGTTCCATGCGCTTCCCCGCTCGATCCGCCGGTCGAACGGCCGGCCCGCCAACCTCCTCACCGGGCTGACCTCGATGGTGCTGCGGCTGTGGCAGGCCGAGCGGCCGCGCGCGGTCGTCGTCGGCTGGGACACGCTCACCGGGCCGACCTACCGCCACGAGCTGCTCCCCGGGTACCAGTCAGGGCGGGAGTTCGACCCCGAGCTCCTCGAGCAGCTCGACCTCGCGCCGGGTCTGCTGGAGGCGGCGGGCATCGTCTGCGGCAAGGCGGCGGGCTACGAGGCCGACGACTTTCTCGCGGCGGCCGTCGCGTCCGAGCGTGCGGCGGGAGGCACGGCGCTCGTCGCGACGTCCGACCGCGACGCGTTCCAGCTCGCCGCCGACGACGTGACGATCCTCCAGCCGGTGCGCGGCGTGAGCGAGCTCGCCCGCATCGGGCCGGCCGAGGTACGCGAGCGGTACGGCGTCGAGCCGGAGCAGGTGCCCGACTTCATCGCTCTGCGCGGCGACCCCTCGGACAAGATCCCCGGCGCGCGGGGCGTGGGGGCGAAGACGGCCGCGTCGCTGCTCACCGCCAACGGGAGCCTCGACGCGCTGCTCGCCGCCGGACGTTTCTCGGCAGAGGCGGACGCGCTGCGCACGTACCGTCACGTCGCGACGCTCGACCCCACCGCGCCGCTGCCTGCGCTGCCCGACCGGGAGCCGGACTGGCGGGCCGGAGCGGCGGGAGCCGAGGCGCTCGGCCTCGGGCGGCTGGCCGGACGGCTCGAGGAGGCCGCATCGAGCTGATCTCGCATCCCGCGATGGCCCACCTGCACCCGACGGGCCACCACCACCATCCCGAGCGCCCCGAGCGGCTCGAGATCCTCCTCGCGTCGCTCGGCGGCGCCACCCGACACGGACGCCGGGCAGCCCGCGCGCGCATCGAGTCCGTGCACGACCCGGCCTACGTCGAGGCGATTGCGTCGCTCGACGAGGAGACGTGGCTCGACGGCGACACGTTGGGCGGGCCAACGTCCTGGGAGGCGGCGCGGCTCGCCGCCGGCTGCGCGATCGAGGCGGCCGAGGTCGGAGGGTTCGCGCTCGTTCGTCCCCCCGGCCACCATGCCCTACGGGGTCACGCAATGGGGTTCTGCCTGTTCGGCAACGTCGCCGTCGCCGCGCGTCATGCGCAGAACAGCCTGGGAATCGAGCGCGTGGCGATCGTCGACTGGGACGTCCACCACGGCAACGGCACCGATGCGATGTTCCGCGGCGACGACTCGGTCCTCGTCGTCTCGCTCCACCAGTGGCCCTTCTATCCGGGGAGCGGCGGGCCGGGTACGAGCGACGAGTCGACGCTCAACGTACCGCTCGCGGCGGGCTCTGGCGATGCCGAGTACCTCGAGGCGTTCTCGACCCTGGTCGAGCCGACGGTGCGGGCCTTCGACCCGGGCATCGTCCTCGTCTCGGCAGGGTTCGACGCCCACGTCGCCGATCCGCTCGCCGGCATGGAGGTCACCGAGAGCGGCTTCGCGGAGCTCGCGCGGCGCTCGGCGCAGCTCGGCCCGCGCCTCGGCGTCGTGCTCGAGGGCGGCTACAACCTCGCGACGCTCCCTCGGCTCGTCGAGGCGGCGATCGACGGCTTCGACAGCGGATAGCGATCCGCGTCAGGCGGTCTCGCGCGGCACCGAGGTCGGCTGCGAGATCTCCTCGACGACGGCGCCGGTCTTCGACTCTTTCGCTCCGAGCGCAATGTCCGCCTGGCTGAGGACACCGACCAGCCGGCCATCCGCGACCACGGGCAGCCGGCGCACCCGGTGGTGGGCCATCAGCTCCATCGCCTCGTCCAGCTTCTGGTCCGGAGCGACCGTCACCGGGTCGCGGGACGCGACGTCTCCGACGCGGGCGGCCGTCGGATCGAGGCCCTCCGCCACACCCCGCACGACGATGTCGCGGTCGGTGAGCATCCCGACGAGACGCCCGTCGTCGACGACCGGCATCGAGCCGAAGTCGCCCTTTCGCATGGTGCGCGCCGCGTCGCGCAGCGCCTCCGACGAGGTCGTGCTCTCGACCCCCGGCGTCATCACGTCAGCAACGGTCGTCATGTGAGCTCCTCCGTTCGTGGTCGCTCTGGCCGTTCCCGCGTTCGCGTGCCGCGAAACGCTCACCGCGCTCCGAGCGATCAGACCGCGACGCTGACCGGAGACGACACGACCCAGGCGAGGGTCGCAAGGAAGACGCACGACGCCCATGGTGAGCATCGCGACCCGGAGCCTGTGGGAGGGAAGCTTGGTGCTCATCCCGGCGAAGAAGAGCGCTGCCGCGAAGAGAACGACGCCGAGCACGTAGTTGGTCGACCGCTGGATGTTCGTTCGCCCGGTTGCAGCCCAGCCGTCCGCCTGCGTCTCGAGCCGCGCCGCTTCGTCGCGCGCCGCCGACCGGTACTGCGGCATCGCGAACGGGGTGAGCGGCGCATTCGGGTTCCTGAGGGGCCTCGTCGCGATCCACGCGACCACCGCCGGCTTGAACTCCGATCGGAAGCGCTTGAAGTAGAAGTCCCGGAGCCGGGTCTCGCCTCGTGCATACGCGTCGACCCACTGCGTGAAGACGGCGACGTCGACCTGTGCCTGGGCGTTGGCGAGATTCGAGGCGCGCGTCGACTCGAGCCGCGCCGCGGTCCCCCTCATGGTCGCCTTCGTCGCCTCGCCGCTCCAGCGGCTCGCCTGGTAGCCGCTCCAGGCGGTGGCGACCGTCGCGACCGCGAGCAGGATCGTCGCGAAGAGCGCGACGCGGTCGATGCCGTCGTCGCCGCTCAGAGAGGCGCCCCCTTGGCGTCGCACGGCGGCACGACATCCGGGGCGATCGACGGGAGCACCGAGTCGATGACTTTCATCGTCCGTTCCATCGCCACCGGTTTCAATCCACCGACGCCGGAGTGGAACGGGCTGTCGAGGAACGACAGCAAGAGCAGCATCGTCACGATCACGGAGGTGACGGCCCCCATGAGGAGTCCCTGCGTCACCGCGCCCTCGCCGCTGTCTGCGAAGAACAGCATGTACGCGAAGATCACCGCGGAGATGAAGAAGAGGGCTACCCACAGGGGCGAGGGGATCACACCGACGGCGCCGTGCACGCGGTCGCGGCGCGCCTCTTCGCGTGTCGACGTCTGCTCGAGCCACTTGTCGTAGGCGGACTGCTCGCTGGCGGTGTTCGGCTCCACCTGGCGGACGGTCCCGAACATCTCGAGCGCCCAGGGGTTGACGGAGTCGCCCTCGGTCCCGTTCTGCATGCGCGGCCATTCCTGGTGTACGACCGAGCGTGCATAGCAGAGCAACTGACCCGTCAGTTTCTTCCCTGCCGCCGTCGGGAAGAGCTGGGCGTTCTCCACCTGCTGCACGACGACGAGCGCCTCGGTCTCGGAGCCGGTGCGCGACTGGTCGTAGCTCTCGAACGCGAGGAAGATGATGAACCCGAGGAGCACGGAGAAGCCGGTCGCGAGCACGCCGAACACGCCCGACGCGCGGTCGCCGTCCGAGAAGTAGCTGCCTTCAGGGGCGCGGCGTCGGACGAAGAGCATCGCGGAAACCGCGACCGAGGTGACGACGACGACGACGAGCGCTCCCCAGACGAGGTTCACGCCCGCGACCGTAACGCCGCCGAGCGACGACAACGGCGCCCAGGTGCCGTTCCACCCGGGTGAATCCGGTACGGGCCGGCGCGTGCCCGCCCGGCGATGGGGGGATTCCCTGACTGCGCGTGCGTGAAAGGCCCGAAGGCACGGCGCACGGCCCTTCCTAGTGTTGGTGCAATCTCGAGCAGGAGGCGGTATGCGCAGCGAACCGGTCCGGTACGACGTGGTCGACGAGCCCACGCTCGCGCGAACCGCCGAGCGGCTCCGCGAGGCCCACATCGCGCTTCCCACGTTCGCCCAGCTCGCGAGCCCCTCTCTGGTCCCACCCTCGGTCCACGAGTCGCTCGCCGGTGTCGGCCCCGACGACGCTCACCCGCTCAACCTGTTCCGGGTCCACTGGCACAACGGCGCCGACCGGGTGGGTTTCGTCGACGTGCCGGAGCACGTCGTGCTGCCGCGAGAGCTGACCGGGGTGGACGCGACGATCGTGGTGGCGCTCGGCGACCGCTTCCCGCTGATCGGCGCCCACAAGGTGCTCGCCGCCTACGGGTGCCTCGCGCCCCGCCTCGTGAGCGGCGAGTTCGACCCGACCCGTCACCGAGCGGTGTGGCCCTCGACGGGCAACTACTGCCGCGGCGGAGTCGCGATCTCGACGCTGCTCGGCTGCCGTGGCGTCGCGGTGCTTCCCGAGGGGATGAGCCGCGAGCGCTTCGACTGGCTCGCGCACTGGGTGGCGGAGCCCGGCGACATCGTGCGGACGCCCGGCACCGAGAGCAACGTCAAGGAGATCTACGACCGCTGCAAGGAGCTCGAAACCGACCCGGAGAACGTGATCCTCAACCAGTTCTCCGAGTTCGGGAACTACCTCGTCCACTACCTCGCGACCGGTGCGGCGCTGGAGCGGGTGTTCGAGTCCCTGCGCGAGCGGGACGACGGGCTCCGGCTCCACGCGTTCGTGTCGGCGACGGGCTCGGCGGGCACGATCGCCGCCGGCGATCACCTGAAGGAGCGCTTCGGGTCGCTGGTCGTCGCATGCGAGGCGCTCGAGTGCCCGACGCTCCTCTACAACGGCTTCGGCGAGCACAACATCCAGGGGATCGGGGACAAGCACATCCCGCTGATCCACAATGTCCTCAACACGGACGTCGCCCTCGCGGTCTCCGACCGGGCGACCGACCGCCTCGGCGTCCTCTTTGGCACCGAGGTCGGCCGGCGCCTCCTCGCCCGGCGCGGCGTTCCGGAGACGGTGATCGCCGAGCTCGACTCGCTCGGGCTCTCGAGCATCTGCAACGTGCTCGGCGCGATCAAGGTGGCGAAGTACTACGGGCTCGGCCCCTCGGACGTGGTCGTCACGGTCGCGACGGACGGCGCGGCGATGTACGACAGCGAGCGCGAGACTGCCCTCGCCCGGTACTTCCCCGAGGGGTTCGACGACCTCGCGGCCGCGGAGGTCGTGGGCGAGCACCTGCTCGGGACCGCGACCGACCACTTCCTCGAGCTCGGCCGGGTCGACCGCGAGCGCATCTTCAACCTCGGCTACTACACCTGGGTCGAGCAGCAGGGCGTCTCGCTGGACGACTTCGAGGCGCGCCGCGACCCCGCCTTCTGGGCCGGCCTCCGCGAGGCGGTCGCCGGCTGGGACGACCTGATCGACGAGCTCAACGCTCGCTCGGGCGTCCTGGAGTCGATGTGAGCATCACCGCCGAGCCGGCTCGTGTGCACGGGGTGCGGCGCCTCGCCCGATCCCCGGGAGGCGTATCCGTTCCGCTGCCCGAACGCCGAGCGCGGCGACGACGTCGACCACGTGTTGCGGCGCGAGCTCGACCTCGATGCCGTCCGCTTCCCGGAGGGCGACGACGAGCCGAACCCGTTCGTCCGGTACCGCGAGCTGCTCCACGCCTACCATCTCGCCCGGGCGGGCGGCCTCTCCGACCGGGCCTTCTGCGACCTCGTGGGGACCCTCGACGAGGCCGTCGCCGCGGCGGACGGGCACGGCTTCGTCGTCACTCCCTTCGCCCGCAGCACGGGCCTCAGCGACGCGCTCGGGCTCTCCGAGTCGGGCGGTGTCTGGGTGAAGGACGACACCGGCAACGTCTCCGGCTCCCACAAGGCGCGGCACCTCTTCGGCGTGCTGCTGCAGCTCGAGGTCGCGGAGCGGATCGGGCTCGCAGATGCGTCCCGGCGGCCGGAGCTGGCGGTCGCGAGCTGCGGCAACGCGGCGCTCGCTGCGGCCGTGCTCGCTGCGGCGGCCGGCCGCGTCCTACGAGTCTTCGTTCCCGTCGACGCCGATCCCGTCGTGCTCGCGCGCCTCGAGGAGCTCGGCGCTCGCGTCGAGACCTGCCCGCGGGACGGAGAGCCGGGAGACCCGACCTACCGCGCGCTGCTCCGTGCGCTCGACGCCGGAGCCGTCCCCTTCACCTGTCAGGGCAACCTGAACGGGCTCGCGGTCGAGGGCGGCGAGACGCTCGGTTGGGAGCTCGTGTCGTCCGGGCTGCCGCTCGACCGCCTCGTGGTGCAGGTGGGCGGGGGCGCGCTCGCGAGCGCGTGCATCCACGCCCTCCGCGAGGGAGTCGCGCTCGGCGCTGCCGCCGCGATGCCCCGCATCGACACCGTGCAGACGATGTCCGCGTGGCCGCTGCGGCGGGCCTTCCAGGAGATGACCAGGGGCGACCATGCGCAGGCTGTCCGCTTCGCCTCGCACCACCGCTCCGCCTTCATGTGGCCCTGGGAGGACGCGCCCGCGAGCGTCGCGCACGGGATCCTCGACGACGAGACCTACGACTGGCTCGCGGTCGTCGAGGGGATGCTCGCGACCGGCGGCGACGCGCTCGTCGCCGACGAGACGACGCTCGTCGCGGCCAACGAGCTCGCCCGCGAGGCGACGGGAATCGCCGTCGACCACACGGGATCCGCCGGCCTGGCCGGCCTCCTCGCGCTGCACGCCGAGGGCCGGATCGCCGAGGACGAGCGGATCGCAGTCCTGTTCACCGGAGTCGTGCGAACGGCTCCGACCGAGAGGAGGGAACGAGATGAGAAGCTTCCAGGGACGCGACATCCTGTCGCTCAAGGACTTCGAGCGCGCTGACTTCCAGCGGATCTTCGAGATCTGCGACGAGCTCGCGCCGATCGCCAAGTCCCGGCAGAACGCCGATCTGCTGGCGGGCAAGACGCTGCTGACGGCCTTCTACCAGCCGAGCACCCGCACCCGCCTGGCCACCGAGGCCGCGATGCATCGGCTCGGTGGTCACGTCCTCGGGTTCTCCGACGCGAAGATGACGCGGGCGGGCGACTTCTACCGGGAGTCGATCAAGGACACCGTCCACATGCTCGAGTACTACGGCGACGTCATCGCGATGCGCCACTTCGAGCAGGGCGCGCCCGCGGAGGCCGCCAAGTGGGCCTCGATCCCGATCATCAACTGCGGCGACGGCTGGGGCGAGCATCCGACCCAGGTCCTGACCGATCTGTACACGACGCAGAAGGAGATGGGCTCGATCGACGGCCGCACGTTCCTGCTCGTCGGCGACATGCGCATGCGGACGATGCACTCGATCCTCTACGCGCTCTCGCAGTTCGACGCGAAGGCCTACGTGGTCGGGCCGCCCGAGATGTCGCTCCTGCCCGAGTTCACGCTCGAGCTCGACGATCGAAACGTGAACTACGAGGTCGCCGAGTCGGTCGAGGACTGCATCTCCGAGTGCGACGTCGTCTACATGGAGCCGGTCGTTCAGCCGGACTACACGAAGTCTCGCGACGACGAGGGTGGCGGCGAGTTCGCACAGACTCCGGATGCCTACCGCGTGACGCGGCAGCTACTGAGGGAGAAGGCTCCGCACAGGGCGATCGTCCTGCACAGCCTGCCGCGGATGGACGAGCTGCCGGCCGACGTGGACGCGACGCGTCACGCGCGGTACTGGCAGGAGGCGTTCAACGGGGTCGTCATGCGCATGTCCCTGCTGGCGCTCGTGCTCGGAGCGACGGAGTAGGACATGGAGCTCACGCTCAACGGGAAGCAAGTCGTCGCGGAGCCACGCGAAGGGCAGAGCGTTCTCGAACTGCTCCGCGACGACCTCGGCCTGCGCTCGGTCAAGGACGGGTGCGCCCCGGAGGGCTCCTGTGGGGCCTGCACGGTGCTCGTGGACGGGAAGGCGGTCGTGTCCTGCGCCCAGAAAGCGACCCGTGTCGAGGGCAAGAGCGTCGTGACGCAGGAGGGCCTGGGCGAAGACGTTCGGGAAGCCTGGGCGAAGAGCTTCGTCGCGGCCGGCGCATCCCAGTGCGGCTTCTGCTCGCCGGGGATCGTGATGAAGGCCGAGGCGCTCTTGGCGAAGAACCCCGACCCGTCGCGCGACGAGATCTCCCGTGCGCTCCTCGGCAATCTGTGCCGCTGCACGGGCTACACAAAGGTCGTCGATGCGATCGAGCTCAACGCCCACGCTCGTTGCGGTGAGCCGCTACCGGAGCTGGACCACACCGGCGGGGTCGGCACACGTGCGCCGCGCTACGAGGGCGACGACCTCGCGCTCGGCGACAAGCCGTTCGTGGGCGACCTCGTCGCCCCGGAGATGCTGTACGGCGCCCTTCGCTTCTCGGACCATCCCCGCGCCCGCATCCTGCGCATCGACACGTCGAGGGCCGAGGCCCATCCCGGCGTCGTCTCCGTGCTGACCGCCGCGGACGTCCCGGGAGAGCGCACGCAGGGAGCCCTCACCAAGGACTGGCGACAGCTCGTCGCCGAGGGCGAAACCACGGCGTACGTCGGCGACGTGCTCGCCGCCGTCGCCGCCGAGTCGTGCCACGCGGCGCGCGAGGCGGCAGAGCTCGTCGACGTCGAGTACGAGGTCCTCGACCCCGTGACCGACCCGTTCGAGGCGATGGACCCAGCCGCGCCGCGGCTCCACGAGAGCGGCAACGTGCTCTCGGTCTCGCGCGTGCAGCGCGGAGACGTCGACGCCGCGCTCGCGGGTGCGCGACACGTCGTGGAGGAGACCTACCGCACGCAGTGCATCGAGCACGCGTTCCTCGAGCCCGAGTCCGCCTTTGTCGTTCCGGAGGACGACGGAGGGTTCCAGGTCTACTCCCAAGGCCAGGGAGTCTGGGAGGACCGGCGGCAGGTCGCGTCGTTCCTCGGCCTGTCCGACGAACAGGTGCGGGTGACGCAGGTCTCGGCGGGCGGCGCATTCGGCGCGAAAGAGGATCTGAACGTGCAGGCGCACGCGGCTCTGCTCGCACTGACGACCAGGCGGCCCGTGCTCCTCACGCTCACCCGTCGGGAGAGCCTGCGCTTCCACTCGAAGCGTCATCCGATGTGGCTCACCTACACCCTCGGCTGCGACGCCGAGGGGCGCCTCGTCGCGCTGCGCGCACGCATCGTCGGCGACACCGGGGCCTATGCCAGCGTCGGCGACAAGGTGCTCGAGCGTGCCGCCGGGCACGCCTGCAGCGCCTACGCGGTGCCGAACGTGGACGTCGAGGCAACGGCCGTCTACACGAACAATCCGCCCTCCGGGGCGATGCGCGGCTTCGGGGTCAACCAGTCGAACTTCGCCGTCGAGGGCGTGCTCGACGCGCTCGCGGAGCGCGTCGGGATCGACGGCTGGGAGATCCGCTGGCGGAACGCCCTGGAGGTCGGTGGCACCTTCGGCACCGGGCAGGTGCTCGGGCCAGGGGTCGGCCTCAAGAAGACGCTCCTGGCGGTGCGTGACTCGTACCGGGAAGCGCGGTTCGCCGGCATCGCGTGCGGCGTCAAGAACACCGGCATCGGCAACGGCGTTCCCGAGTTCGGGCACGCGATCTTGCGGCCCGAGAGCGACGGGTCGGTCACGCTCTTCCACTCCTGGACGGAGATGGGCCAGGGCGTGCACACGGTACTGCGACAGATCGCGTGCGAGAAGCTGGGCCTTCCTCCCGAGCGCATCCGCGTGCTCGTGAGCACGGAGCGGGAGCTCGACACGGGCCAGACGACGGCTTCTCGCTCGACGGTGCTGGGAGGCAACGCGGTGCTCGACGCGGCCCGCAAGCTGAACGCGGCGCTCGACGGGCAACCGCTCGAGACGCTCGCGGGGCAGGAGTTCCGCGGCGAGTTCGTGGTCGACTGGACCACCGCGAACGACGCCGAGGCGCCGGTCACCCACTTCGCGTACGCCTGGGCCACGCAGGTCGTGACCCTCGACGACGAAGGCCGCCTCGAGAAGGTGATCGCCGCCCACGACGTCGGGCGCGCGATCAACCCGACCCTCGTGGAGGGCCAGATCGAAGGGGCGGTCCACATGGGCCTCGGACAGGCGCTCTCCGAGGAGTTCGTCGTGGAGGGAGGCGTGCCCCTTACCGAGACGCTGAAGTCGCTCCACATCATCCCGCCCACGGGAATGCCCCCGGTCGAGTGCGTCCTCGTCGAGGAGCCGCAGCCCGAAGGGCCGTTCGGCGCCAAGGGCATCGGCGAAGCAGCGCTCGTGCCAACTGCTGCCGCAGTCGCGGCCGCGCTGCACGCTTTCGACGGCATCCGCAGGACGCGGCTGCCCATGAAGGACTCGCCGGCGGCGCTCGCCGCGGTACCGCATCTCGTGCGAGCGAAGGAGCGGGCGTGATCCTCACCGGCGCAACCGTCGTCACCTCGCTCGACCCTGTCCGCGTCGACCGGTTCGACGTCCACGTACGGGACGGGCGCATCGTCACCGAGGCCGGCGGCGCGCGCCGCGACTGCTCCGGCTGCCTCGTCGTCCCAGGGAACGTCTGCGCGCACACCCACCTCTACTCGGCGCTCGCCCGCGGCATGCCCTACGCGCTCGAGCCTCCCGAGAGCTTCGTCCAGATCCTCCAGCGCGTGTGGTGGCGGCTCGACCGCGCGCTCGACGAGGAGAGCGTGCGTGCGTCCGCGCTCGTCGGCGGGATGGAAGCGCTGCTCTCCGGCACGACGACGCTCGTCGACCACCACGCCTCACCGAACGCGATCGACGGGTCGCTCGACGTGATCGCGGACGCGCTCGCGACGCTCGGCCTCCGCTCGGTGCTCTGCTACGAGACGTCGGACCGCGACGGGCCGGAGCGCGCTCGCGCGGGGGTCGCAGAGAACGCCCGCTTCGTGGAGCGCGTGCAGCGCGACGACCTGCCCCTGACGCGGGGGATGATCGGCGCACACGCGTCCTTCACGCTCTCCGACGAGACGCTCGCATCGTGCGTCGATGCCGCGAAGGCGCACGGGGTCGGCCTGCATGTGCACGCGGCGGAGGACCTCGCCGACGAGGCCGACGCGGAAGCGCAGCACGGGGCGCGCGTGGCCGCGCGGCTCGAGCGGAGCGGCGCCCTCGACGACCGCACCCTGCTGGCTCACGGCGTGCACTTCGACGACCCCGAGATCGAGCTCGTCCGCGCGGCCGGCGCCTCGATCGCCCACAACGCCCGTTCCAACATGAACAACGGCATCGGCCGGGCGCGGGTCGACGCCCTCGGCGCGCGTGTCGCGCTCGGGACGGACGGGATCGGCTCCGACATGTTCGAAGAGTCCCGGACGGCGTTCTTCCGCCTCCACGACGACGGCGTGGCAGCAGGGCCCGAGTGGGCGCTGACGCGCCTCGCCGAAGGCGCGCGCTTCGTCGGGCGGGCCTTCGACGCACCGAGGCTGGGAACGCTCGAGACGGGCGCTCCCGCCGACCTCGTCGTCCTCGACTATGCGGCCCCGGCGCCGCTCCGCGAGACGAGCTTCGCCGGACACTGGATCTTCGGGCTCTCCTCCCGCTGGGTCCGCGACGTCATGGTGGCGGGCGAGTGGGTCGTCCGCGACCGGCGGCTCGTGCGCGTCGACCAGCAGGAGCTCGTCGAGGGCGCGTGCAGGCAGGCCGACCGGCTCTGGCAGCGGCTCGAGGAGATCGGCCCCCACCCGTTCGAGCCAAAAGGAGGTCGGCGATGGCCGTCGCCACTGGTGACCGCGTAGCGCTCTACCTGCAGGACAAGCACCCGATCCGCGAGGGCATGCGCTACGTGCAGCTCGCCGAGCAGTGCGGCTTCGAGGCCGTCTGGCAGGCCGAGAGCCGGCTCGTCCGCGAAGCGACCGTCCCGATGGCCGCGTTCGCCGCGGTGACGGAGCGCATCGAGATCGGCTCTGGTGTCGTGAACAACTGGACGCGGAACGTCGGGCTCCTGGCCGCGACCTTCTCGACCCTCGACGACCTTGCGCCTGGGCGCGTGAAGCTCGGGATCGGCGCGTGGTGGGACCCGCTTGCCGCGAAGGTCGGCATCCAGCGCCGTCGTCCCGTCCAGGCGATGCGCGAGACGGTCGAGGTGACGCGCCGCCTGCTCGCGATGGAGCGGGTCACGTTCCACGGGGAGTTCGTCGACGTCGACGACATCGAGATCGACATCGTCCACGGCGACCGCTCGCCGAAGCACGTCCCGATCTACATCGCCGCGACGACCGGGATGAGGATGATGGAGCTCGCCGGCGAGGTCGCCGACGGTGTTCTCCTCAACTACCTCGTCGGGCCCGGCTACAACCGGACCGCGATGGCGCACCTGGCCGCCGGCGCCGTTCGCGCCGGTCGCTCGCTCGACGACGTCGACCGGCCGCAGCTCGTCGTCTGCTCGCTGGACGACGACAGGTCGCTGGCGCTCGACCGTGCGCGCGAGCTCGTCACGCAGTACCTCGGACAGCAGCCCCACATCGGCAAGGCGAGCGGCGTCGATCCGGCCCTGCTCGAGGAGATCGGCAGCATCTTCACCTGGCCCGCGACCCAGGCGCAAATCGAGCGGGCGATGGGCCTCGTACCCGACGACGTCGTTCAGCTGATCACCGCGTCGGGCACGGCCGACGAGTGCCGCGCCAAGGTGCAGGAGTACGTCGAGGCGGGCTGCACCTGCCCCGTGCTCTACCCCCTCGGCGACGACGTCCCGGCGATGCTCGAGGCGTTCGCGACGGCGGCCGTGAAACCGGAACTGACGAAAGCGAGGTAACCATGCACCAGGTAGCCGTAGACCGTGCGACGCTTGTCGGGCGCGACTTCATCGAGACGCTCGACTGGACGGTCGACGAGATCGAGGAGGCGCTCGCGGTCGCCGGTGAGCTGAAGGCCGAGCGCGCGAGCGGACGGCCCCACCGACTGCTCCCGGACAAGACGCTCTACATGCTCTTCCTGGACAAGTCGACTCGGACACGGAACGCGTTCGAGACCGGCATGACCCAGCTCGGCGGGCACGCCATCTTCCTCGACGCCGACAAGACGCAGGTCGCCCACGGCGAGAGCCCGAAGGACATGGGCATCATCCTGTCCCGCTACGGCGAGGGGCTCGCGATCCGCCACGACCTCGCCCCGTACGTCGGCAACGTGTGGATGCGCGAGATCGCCCGTTGGGCCGACATCCCGCTGATCAACCTCCAGTGCGACGTCGACCACCCGACGCAGACCCTCGCCGACCTCATGACGTTGCGCGAGAAGCGCGGCGAGAACCTGCGTGGGCTGCGTGTTGCGATGTCGTGGGCATACGCGCCGTCGTACGCCCGGCCGCTGTCGGTGCCGCAGGGCATTGCGACGTTGCTGCCGCGGTTCGGGATGGACGTCGTCCTTGCTCACCCCCCTGGATTCGAGCTGATGCCGGAGGTCATGGAGCGGGCCGAGGCGGCAGCCGCCGAGGCGGGCGCGACCATCTCGTACACGGACGACATGGACGAGGCCTTCCGCGGGGCCGACGTCGTCTACCCGAAGTCCTGGGGCAGGCTCGACGCGTTCACGGACGAGTCCAAGGCACTCGCCGAGTCGGGTGCCTACGGCGACTGGATCTGCGACGCGCGCCGGATGAAGCTGGCCGCACCCGACGCGCTCTACATGCACTGCCTCCCGGCGGACCGTGGCAAGGAGGTGACCGACGAGGTGATCGACGGACCGCAGTCGGTCGTGTTCGACGAGGCCGAGAACCGGATGCACACCGGCAAGGCGCTGATGGCGCTGACGATGGGCGGCTACCCGACGAAGGAGGAGGTGCCCGCGTGAAGCCGCGCACCGCGGTCGTGGCGATCGGCGGCAACTCGCTCATCAAGGACAAGGAGCACCAGACGGTCCGCGACCAGTACATCGCGGCCGGTGAGACCTGTTGGCACATCGCCGCGATGATCCAGGACGGCTGGAACGTCGTGATCGGCCACGGCAACGGGCCGCAGGTGGGCTTCATCCTGCGGCGGTCCGAGCTGGCGTCGCACGAGCTGCACGAGGTGCCGCTCGACGTGTGCGGCGCCGACAGCCAGGGGGCGATCGGCTACGCGCTGGCGCAGAACCTCGAGAACGACTTCCAGCGGCTCGGCATCGACCGGCATGCGGTGGCGGTGGTGACGCAGGTGGAGGTGGCGGCGGAGGACCCCGCCTTCGCCCATCCGTCCAAGCCGATCGGATCGTTCATGGACGAGCCGGAGGCGTCGCGGAGGCGTGACCGGGACGGCTGGTCGGTGGTGGAGGACGCGGGCCGGGGCTGGCGGAGGGTCGTGGCCTCGCCGGCGCCGCTGCGGATCGTGGAGGAGGACGCCATCCGGTCGCTCATCACGGAGGGCTTCGTCGTGATCGCGACAGGCGGCGGCGGCATCCCGGTGGTCGCGGACGGAGAGGGCAACCTCGTCGGGGTGGCCGCGGTGATCGACAAGGATCTCGCCTGCTCGCTCCTCGCGACCCGCGTCGACGCGGAGCTGCTGCTGATCACGACCGCGGTCGAGCACGTGTCGCTCGACTTCGGCACGCCGCGGGAGCGCCCCATCGACCGGATGACGCTCGGCGAGGCGAAGCAGTACCTGGCCGAGGGCGTGCACTTCGCCGAGGGCAGCATGGCGCCGAAGATCGACGCCGTGATCGGCTTCCTCGAGCGGGGCGGCGGACAGGCGATCATCACCGACCCGGACAACGTGGAGCGGGCGCTCGCGGGAGAGACCGGCACGCACGTGGTGCGCATGTAGCAGTGACGGCCCCGGCGATACGGTCGGCTGGACGCGGCGCCGCGCCCGTCTGAGCCGACCTGCGGCTCCGCGTCGTGAGAGAGTCCGGGGTCTGAGCGCGTCACCGCCAGGCCACGCAGAGATCGCGATCGCGCCGCTCGACCGGGCCGATCTGACCGACGCCGACCGCGTCTTCAGGCTCGCGTTCGGGACGATCTTCGCCCTCGCCGATCCGCTCCGCTTCGCGGACGGGGCCGACCCGATCCGGAGTCGCTGGACGGCCGATCCCGGAGGGGCCTTCAAGGCCGTGCTGGACGGCGAGCTCGTCGGGTCGGCGTTCGTCAGCCGGTGGGGGAGCTTCGCCGTCTTCGGGCCGCTCACGGTCCGCCCCGACGTCTGGGAGCGAGGCATCGGCTCGCGCCTCTGGGACGCGTGCCTCCCGGTGGTCGACGGCTGGGGCGTGACGCAGACCGGGCTCTTCACCTTCCCGGAGAGCACGAAGCACGTGCACCTCTATCGCAAGCACGGCTTCTGGCCCCGGTTCCTGACGGCTCTCACCGAGAAGCCGGTTGCAGGCGCCGGCGCACCCGTGGAGACGATCGCCGCGCTCGGGGACGAGTGTCGAACCGAGGCGCTCGAGGCGTGCCGTGCGATCGCCGACGCGATCTACTCCGGTCTCGACCTGACGAGCGAGGTCGACGCCGTCGTCGGCCAGGGAGTCGGCGACACCGTGCTCGTGCGCGACGGAGACGAGATCGCCGGCTTCGCCGTCTGCCACGCCGGGAAGGGATCTGAGGCGGTCAAGGACACGTGCTACGTGAAGTTCGCGGCCGTGCGTCCCGGGCAGGGAGACGCGGCGCTGCTCGCGGCCCTGCTGGATGCCTGCGATGAGTTCGCCGCCGGCCGTGGCGCGACACGTCTCGAGGTCGGCGTCAGCCTCGCGCGCGAGGGCGCGGCGCGGGTGCTCGCGGAGCGAGGCCACCGGACCTTCCGTCAGGGCGTCGCCATGCACCGGCCGAACGCCGAGGGGCTCAACCGCCCGGACGCCTTCGTGCTCGACGACTGGCGCTAGTCCGGGAGTAGAGGCATCTCGAAGCTCCGCTCGCGCCCGAGCAACACGGCCCGCGTGATCGCGCCCGTCCCGAACCGCGTGCGGATCTCGTCGACGACGGTGTCGAGCGCAAGGCCCCCCGCGGTCGCGAACGGGAGCACGAGCTGGACGCCGCGGTCGCTCTCGAGGTTCGCGACGGCGACGCCGACCAGGGTGAGCCCGCGGCGCTCGATCGTCGGAATCTCTGCCGCGAGCAGCCCGCGCGCCGTGGTCAGGATCACGTGCGTCTCGGCCGTCGCGCGCGGCAGGGTGTGCGAGCGCGTTGCCCGGGTGAAGTCGTCGAAGCGCAGCCGCAGCACGACCGTGCGGCCCGTGCGCCCGGCGCGACGCATACGGCCGGTGACCCGATCTACCAGTGCGACGAGAGTGGCGTCGATCTCGGCGTGCGATCGCGGCGAGCGCCCGAGCGCGCGCTGCGATCCGATCGAGCCGCGGCGGCGGCCCGGCTGAACGCGCCGCCGGTCGCGGTTGTGGGCGAGGGCGTGGAGCTGTCTGCCGGCGGCGGGTCCCACCATCGAGACGAGCGCCGTCTCGGCGAGGCCGGCGACCTGGCCGACCGTCAGGAAGCCGCGCGATCGGAGCTTCGCGGCCGTCACCGGCCCGACGCCCCAGAGCCGCTCGACCGGCAGCGGGTGGAGGAAGCCGAGTTCGTCGTCCGGCGGCACGACGAGGAGGCCGTCGGGCTTGGCGACGCCACTCGCGACCTTGGCGAGGAACTTCGTCCGGGCGACGCCCACCGTGATCGGTAGCCCGACCTTCTCGCGAACGTCTCGCCGCAGCCGCACGGCGATCTCGGTCGGCGTTCCGGCGAGCCGCCGCATGCCGCGGACGTCGAGGAACGCCTCGTCGATCGACAGCCCCTCGACGAGCGGCGTCGCGTCCTCGAAGACGCGGAACATCGCCTTGCTCGCGTCGGAGTACGCCGACATGCGGGGCGAGACGACGATCGCCTGGGGGCACAGGCGGCGCGCCTGACGGCCGCCCATCGCGGTGCGGACGCCGTACGCCTTGGCCTCGTAGCTCGCTGCGAGCACGACGCCCGCCCCGACGATGACCGGCCGCCCGCGGAGCGCTGGGTCGTCACGCTGCTCGACCGACGCGAAGAACGAGTCGACGTCCGCGTGCAGGATCGTCGCCTCGTCCATACGAACACATGTTCTCACATGAACGGCGAGACCGTCGCCCCGGAGTGCATGGAAAAAGCCCCGTTTCCGGGGCCTTTTCGGTAGCAGGCCTGTAAGCCGGATTCTGTCGCGGATGGCCATCCATCTAGGCCTCCGGTTCCCCGGAGGCTCGAGCGGCGTACCCGGTCCCTCGGCGGGCCGCGTCGGCGGGACCTGCTTCGCCTTGCACCGGACGGGGTTTGGCGAGCCGGCCGTGTCACCACGGCCGCTGGTGGGCTCTTACCCCACCGTTTCACCCTTACCGGTCGTACGACCGGCGGTCTCCTCTCTGTTCCACTTTCCGTCGGCTTTCGCCGCCTGGGATTTCCCCAGCGTCCTGCCCTTCGGTGTCCGGACTTTCCTCGGACGGCCGGAGCCGCCCGCGGCCATCCGGCCTGCACTCCGAACGGTACAGCGCTCGTCGCGCCACGCCAATGCGCGCTCGGCCGCCTGCGCCGGAAACTGGCCTGGTTCGCATAGGCTCGGTGCAGGGTGGCGAGCGCGAGGGACATGCTGGGGTACGCGCAGACGGTCGGCAGGGGCAGCGCGGTCGACCGGCCCTGGTCGACGGCGGGTGCGCTCTGGTCGATGGTCCGGCACGGCCGCCGTCTCGCTCCGAAGGACTCACCGCTGACCCTGCAGGATGTGCTCTCGAGCCCCGAGTACCGGGACCTGACGCGGCCGAAGGTCGCGGTAGGCGACGTCGCTCCCGACTTCGAGCTGCCGCGCGCCGACGGCGGCGGGACGATCCACCTGAGCGCGCTGCTGCGGGAGAACCCTGTCGCGCTGGTGTTCGGCTCGTACACCTGACCGCCGTTTCGCGCCCAGGTTGGGACGCTCGAGAGCCTTGCGGAGCGGTTTCGCGGCCGCGTCTCCTTCCTCGCCGTCTACATCCGCGAGGCGCACCCCGAGGACGGTTGGGTGCTCCCGGAGAACCGGCGTTCGGGCGTCGCGGTGCTCGAGCCGACCACGAGCGAGGAACGGCTCGCGGTCGCGACGTCGTGCGCGGTCGGGCTGAAGATGGCGATGCCGATGGCCGTCGACGGGCTCGACAACGCGGTCGCCTCCGCCTTCGGCGGCTGGCCGGACCGGCTGTACCTCGTCCGCCGGGACGGACGGATCGTCTACCAGGGAGGCGAAGGGCCGTTCGGGTTCAAGCCCGCCGAGCTCGAGCAGGCGATCGAGGCGCTTCTCGCGAGCGGCTGAGCCCGGCTTCGATCTTCTAGGCCGCTCCGGCGCCGACCCTCGGGAGCACCACCTCGGGCACCTCGCGGCCGTCGGCCAGGAGCGCGCGGCACTCCGGGCAGGCGAGCACTCCGCGCAGCCGCATCACGAACTCGCCACAGCAGAGGCACTCGAGGCTGGCGCCGCGGGAGAGCGCGAGCAGCTCCTGGTCGAGCGTCCGCGCGATCGCTGTCACGGGCGCGCTCATCGCAGGCTCCGGAACACCCCCACGACCTTGCCGAGGATCGAGATGTGGTCGGCGTAGATCGGCTCGAGCGCCGCGTTCTCCGGCTGCAGGCGGATGCGGCCGTCGGCCTCGCGATAGAAGGTTTTGACGGTCGCCTCGTCCGCCGACTCGTCGTCGCCGACGAGCGCGACCACGACGTCGCCGTTCCGCGCGTCCTCACGACGCTGGACGACGATCGTGTCGCCGTCGAGGATGCCGGCCTCGATCATCGAATCGCCGTGAATCGTGAGGAGGAAGTCCGCTCCGCGGCCGATCGTCTCGGGGATCGCGACGACGTCCTCGACGTTCTCCTCGGCGAGGAGGGGGAGGCCGGCGGCGACACGCCCGAGGAGCGGCAGGCGCTCCACGTCTCGCGCGGGCTCCGCCTGGACGCGTCGATGGCCGGTGAGTTCGATCGCGCGCGGCTTCGTCGGGTCGCGGCGGATCAGCCCCACCCGCTCGAGGTTCGCGAGGTGCGCATGCACCGTCGACGGCGAGGCGAGCCCGACCTCCTCGCCGATCTCGCGCACAGTGGGCGGGTAGCCGTGCCCGTCCACGTAGGTGACGAGGAATTGCCAGATCTCCTGTTGACGCGCGGTGAGAGGGGTCTCGGCCGGCACGGGTCGCCTCCTGTGTGATTCGGACGAACGTATGTTCGTCAACAGGGTAGAGAGTCCTCCGGACGACGTCAAACCGCCTCGCAGCTCCGAAAGGACGAAACGGGCCGCTTCGGGCCCGTTTCGCTGCATGCGCTGGAGAGGACTTGAACCTCCACGACCGCAATGGCCACCAGGCCCTCAACCTGGCGCGTCTACCAATTCCGCCACCAGCGCGTGGAGCAGGGATGATAGCTGTCCGCGAACCAGCGTCAGTCCCGCGGCGGAACCGAGAGGCGAGGCCGACGCCACGCCCCGAAGCTACGCGAGCAGCCGGTACAGGACGACCGTGTTGACCGCGAAGAGGATCGCGACCGCGACGGTCAGCCGTGTCAGGTTCCGCTCGACGATGTGCGTGCCGCCCTGCGAGGTCGGCGTGAAACCGATGCCGCCGAAGCCAGCGTCGCGTCCCGAGTGCATGAGCACGAGCGTGACGAGCGCGGCGCCGAGGAGCACCTGGATGACGGCGGAGACGGAGACCATCGGGGGCCGCCATGGTAGCGGCGCTAGTCTCTCCCGATGGCGGCCGGAGACGACGCCCGCGCAAGGATCCAGCGGCTGCTCGTCACGGGCGACAACCGGCTGAAGCAGGGCGTCGCGCCCGAGAAGGTGCGCGAGAGCTACGAGCTGGCGCTCGCCGTTGCGCGCGAGGCAGGGCTCGAGGACGCGGTCCGCCCGCTCGTCGAGGTGCGCCTCGCCGACCTCGACGCCGCGAGCGACTGAGGAGCGGCTCCAGCCGATCCGTTCGCCAGACTTGGCGCGTCCCCCGACCTCCGACACAGGGAGCCCAAGCCATGGGGAAGACCCAGAACTATCTCGCGGAGGCGCTCGGCACCTTCGCCCTCGTCGTGATCGGCTCGTTCGCGATCCTGTCCGCCTCCGCCGGCGGCGCCACGCTCGGGATCGTCTCGATCGCGCTCGGCTTCGGCCTCGCCCTGCTGGTGGGGCTCTACGCGTTCGGCGAGGTGTCGGGCGGGCACTTCAATCCCGCAGTCTCGCTCGGGCTGTTCCTCGACCGCCGCCTCTCGATGAACGACATGTTCGGCTACTGGATCGCACAGGTCGCCGGGGCGATCGTCGCGTCGCTCGTCGTCCTCATCGCCTTCAACGACGACGCGGTCGCCGCGACGACGACCCACTCGTCCGACAACTGGGCCGGGATCGTCGTCGAGGTCGTCATGACCGCCCTGTTCGTCGCGGTCATCCTGCAGTCGACGAAGAGCGAGCGGTCGCGCGGGACTGCGCTCCTCGCGATCCCGCTCACGCTGCTCGCGATCCACGTCGCGATCATCCCGATCAGCGGCTCGTCGGTGAACCCCGCACGCAGCCTCGGCCCCGCGATCGTCGGTACCGACTTCGGCGACATCTGGATCTACCTGATCTTCCCGCCTGTCGGGGCGATCCTCGGGTGGATCATCCACAAGGTCGTCGTCGAGGGGGACACGAATTTCCGCGACGACATCGACGCCGCCCGCCGCGGCGGCCACACGCCCTCCACCTCGGGCTAGCCCTCCCCTGCCGGGGCGCCCGCGACAGCGGGCGTCCCGGCCCCCCGCTCGAGCAGCGCCTCGATCCTCTCGGCCTGGGTGCGCAGGTCGTGGCGCTCGGCTGCGCTGCGCGCGTCGGGATTGGGGCGGGGAAGCCCAGCGGCGCGCTCGAGCGCGGCCACGAGGGCGTCGTCGTCCAGGGGGTCGACCAGGACGCCTGCCTCGGGCGGGACGAACTCCGGCGGTCCGCCGACGCTCGTCGCGACGACCGGCCGGCCGCACGCAAGCGCCTCGAGCGTCACGAGCCCGAAGGGCTCGGCGAGACTCGGCTGGCAGACGACGTCGGCGGCCTGGAGCCACAGCGGCATCGCTTCGTGGCGGACTGCCCCGGCGAGGTGGATGCCGCGTCGCCCCTCGAGCGCGCCCCGGAGCGGTCCATCGCCGACGAACGCGAGCGACCCTTCGCCCCGGCGCGAGAAGGCCGAGGCGAGCCGGAGCACGTTCTTGCGCTCGCTCAGCGAGCCGGCGCAGACGAACGCCGTCCCCCGTGGCAGCCAGCCAAGTTCTGCGCGTGCGGCCTCGGCGTTGCCGGGCACGAAGCGGTCGAGGTCGACGCCGCAGTCGACCACCTCGACTCGCCCTTGCGCCTCGGGCGCCACGGTCTCCAGCCGCGCCGCGAGCCAGCGGGAGACGGCGATGACGCCGGCCGCGCGGCGGATCGTGAGCCGGGTCGCCGCGCGGGCGACGCGTGAGCGGACGGCGTTCTCGACGTCCTGGCCGTGGGCCGTGACGACGGTCGGCGCGCGGGCGGCGATCACCGCGAGAAGGCCCGCCGGGACGAGGAAGTGCGCGTAGGCCACGTCGGGGCGGAAGCGGCGCGCCGCCACGACGACATCGCGCGCCAGCGCGGCGTGACGCCGGTGGCCGCCGCGCTGGTTCACGACGGCCCGCTCGAGCTCGTGCCCTCGCTCGCGCAGCGCGCCCTCCAGGTCGGCCACGAAGGTCCCGAGCTCTGGCGCATCGGGTCCTGGGTACATCTGAGAGACGAGCAGGATCCGCACGGACTACCGGGGCGTGACCTGGACGATGCCGAGGCACATCTCGTCCGTCGTGCCCTCGCCCCACAGGACGTAGCGGGGCGGGCCGCGCCGCAGGCTCACGTCGTGGCGGCACGTGACCCGGAGGACGTCGCCCGGCCCGGCAACGACCGGCTGCTCGAGCTGGTACACGGCCTGCCAGTGGAAGTTCCAGCGCGGGATCTCGAGCAGGAGCTTCGCGCGTGAGGTTCCGGGATTCAGCCAGACCTCGATCGAACGGCCGAGAAGGTGCATGTGGCCACCGACGGCCTGGATCGTGACGGGGCGTGCAACGGGGCGGTCGCAGGTCGTCACCGCGCTCGGGACCGGATGCGCCGCGTCCCGGCCGCAGATCAGAAGCAGCCCGGTGGGGACGACCGCCGAGTCGGCCCCGAAACGGTCGACCTGGTCGAAGACGGCCGCCGTCCGGTCGCACAGCGACCCGCTCTCGCCCGGCCGGCAGGCGAGCTCGACGGGCGCCGGGAGAAGCATCGTCTCGACAGGGGTCAGCCGCTCCCTGGCGGGAACCGTCGTCAGCACCGCACGCGAGCGATCGGTGCGCCGCCCGTTCAGGAGGTTGTAGTGAACCTGCATCACGACGCGGCTCCCGGCCGGCAGGGCGACGCCCGTTCCCGGCGCGGAATCGGTCGGCCCCGGTGCCGGGCGCCCAGGCTGCGATCCACCCGGCGTCGTCCAGGACGCCTCGCGGGTCGCTCCTCGTTCCGGCGCCCACGCCGGGGCCGCCGAAGCACGTCCAGCCGGCACCCGGGCTCTTGCGGTCGAGCGCCGCGGCCTGCGGCACGACCGTGCGGGAGATGCGGTACAGGATCACGTGGTGGACGAGCGAGCCGGCGCCGGGGACGATCTGGGCCGCTGTGACGAACGCGTCGCTTGCGAGCTTCGGGTCGAGGAGGAAGCAGCGGTAGTCGTCGGTCGAGCCGTTCGAGCCCGTCGGCAGGTACGACCGCGGCATGCGGAGCTGGAGCCGTGATTCACCGGGGCGGAGCGCACTCGGCGCCGCCGGGGGCGCGCCGACCGGCGTGCCGCGGCGTGCGCCACCCGGGCGGACGGCCTGCGACTGCGCCCAGCGGATCAGCGTGTCCCGCTCGTGGTCGTCGAGTGTGCGCCGCGCCTGGCCGACGTATCGAGGTGACCGGGCCGACGGCGGCCACGGCGGCATGCGGCGCTCCTGGAGCGCCGCGACGATCAGCGGCGCCCGGCTGGAGAGGTCGCGCTCCGTGCGGAAGGCGAACGGCGCGATCCCGCCGTCGCGGTGGCAGCCGAGGCACGTCTCGCGGACTATCGGCGCGACGTCGCGGGCGAAGTCGGGTGCCGCGCTTCCCGATCCGAGCGCAGGCAGCGCGACGGCGGCGCCGAGCGTCGCGGCGGCCAACCCCACCCAGAGCGGCACCCTCCGCGCCATCACGCGCATCGTAGGTGGATCGCTCTTGGGCCTCGCGCCTTCACGCACGAAGGCTGTCGTAGGTGCCCCAGAGCTCTCGGAGCGCGCCGCACAGCTCGCCGATCGTCGCCCGCACCGCGAGCGCGGCGCGTAGGGCGGGGAGGAGGTTCACGTCCGTGTCGGCTACGCGACGGACCTCGGCGATCGCGGCCTCGACCGTCGCGGAGTCGCGGCTCGCGCGGAGCGCCTCCACGCGGGCGCGCTGCGCGCGCTCGATCTCGGGGTCGAGCCGATGCAGCTCGACGCGCTCGGGCTCGTCGGTGCTGAAGCGGTTGACGCCGACGATCACGCGCTCGCCGCTCTCGATCTCGCGCTGCCAGCGCGAACGCCGACTGCTCGATCTGCCCCTGCACCCACCCCGCCTCGATCGCGGCCACGGCCCCGCCGAGATCGTCGATCCGCCCGATCAGCTCCTGCGCCCGGGCCTCGAGCTCGTCGGTGAGCGACTCGACGTACCACGAGCCGCCGAGCGGATCGGCGGTGTCGGTCGTCCCCGCCTCGTGCATGAGCACCTGCTGCGTCCGCAGCGCGAGCGTGGCGGCCCGCTCGGTCGGCAGCGCGAGCGCCTCGTCGAAGGCGTTCGTGTGGAGCGACTGGGCGCCGCCGTAGATCGCCGAGAGCGCCTGGGCGGCGACGCGGACGAGGTTGTTCTCGGGCTGCTGCGCCGTAAGCGTCGAGCCCCCCGTCTGCGCGTGGAAGCGAAGCGCCTGGGCTCTCGGGCTCGTCGCACCGAAGCGGTCGCGCATGATCCGCGCCCACAGGCGCCGGGCTGCCCGGAACTTCGCCACCTCCTGGAGCACGTCGTTGTGGGCGTTGAAGAAGAACGAGAGCCGCGTGCCGAAGTCGTCGGGGGAGAGGCCCGTGGCGACCGCCGCGTCGCAGTACGCGATCCCGTTCGCGAGGGTGAACGCGAGCTCCTGGGCCGCGGTCGAGCCTGCCTCGCGGATGTGATACCCGGAGATCGAGATCGTGTTCCAGTGCGGGATGCGCTCCGCGCAGTACGCGAACACGTCGGTCGTGAGCCGCATCGAGGGGCGCGGCGGGAAGATGTAGTTGCCGCGAGCGACATACTCCTTCAGCACGTCGTTCTGCACGGTGCCGCGGAGTGCCTCGCCGGGCACGCCCTGGTCGGCGGCGACGAGCTCGTAGCAGAGGAGCAATAGCGCGGCGGGCGCGTTGATCGTCATCGACGTCGACACCTCGCCGAGCGGGATCCCCTCGAGCAGCCGCGTCATGTCCTCGACCGAGTCGATCGCGACGCCCGTACGGCCGACCTCGCCCTGCGCGACCGGGTCGTCCGAGTCGTAGCCGAGCTGTGTCGGGAGGTCGAACGCCACCGACAGCCCGGTCTGACCGCGCGAGAGGAGCGTGCGGAAGCGCGCGTTCGTCTCCTCCGCCGACCCGAAGCCCGCGTACTGGCGGATCGTCCACGGGCGCCCGCGGTACATGTCGGGATACGGGCCGCGCGTGAACGGGAACTCGCCGGGCGCATCCGTCGGGCCGGCGCCGTCTGCGGGACCGTACATCGGCTTCACCTCGATCCCCGACTCGGTCAGACGGCGGTCGGGCGTGGTCGCCATGCCGATGATCCTATGTCCGCCCCGGCGGGTCCGCGCGGCCCGCCGGGGCGGCTCCACGCACCGTTGGCCATCTCGAGCGTCAGGTCAACCCTCGCACGAGGGTTTGGCCTCGGGCGCGAAGCCTCAGCTGGCTAGAGCGCGCCGCCGGCCCGCTCGACGGCATCGAGCGCGATGCGCCGGCCGGACTCGACGTGCCGCGTGATCGCCCCGCGCGTCGCCTCCCTGTCGCGCGTCTCGAAGCCGGACACGATCGCGTCGTGCTCGGTCACGAGGTGCTCGTGGCGCTCGACCCGGCCGCCGCGGATCACCTGCATCATCAGGTTCACCGACAGCTCGCGGTAGAAGCGGGAGAGGAGCCGATTCCCGGCGAGGTCGACCTGCATCTCGTGGAAGGCGGCGTTGGCGGCGTCCCACTCCTCGTGCGAGATCGCCTCGACCGTGGCCTCGTGGCGTCGCCTGAGCTCCACGATCTGCTCGTCCGATGCGGTGTCGACCGCGACGTCGGCCGCGTGGAGCTCCAGCGCGAGGCGTACCTCGTACCCCTCCACGAGCGCGTGGGCGCTCACCGGCGTGACGAAGTACCCGCGGCGCGCCTTGACGGTCAGCAGGCCCTCCGAGACGAGGCGGGTGAGCGCGTGGTGCACGGGGCTGCGCGAGACGCCGAGCTCGGCGGCGAGCTCGTGCAGGCTGAGCTTCGCCCCGGGGCCGGGATCGCGAGAGAGGATCCGCTGACGGAGGGTGTCGTAGACCTGGTCGTTGAGGTTGGCCCGCGGGATCAGGGTCGCCATGGGAGACATGTAACATGACACCGCCTGGGCCGCCAACTGCCGGATACCCTCCGTCGCGTGAGGGTCGCCGTGAAGCTCTTTGCAGCGTTGCGCGAGCAGGCGGGTGCGCGGGAGCGGGCGCTCGACCTCGCGGACGGCGCGTCGGTCGCCGACGTCTGGCCTGCGCTCGGGCTCGGACAGGAGCCGACAGGCCTCGTCTACGCGGTCAACCGCGCCTACGTCGAGCGCGGGCACGCTCGCTCGCGGACGGCGACGAGGTGGCTCTGATCCCTCCCGTCTCCGGCGGTGCCTTCCGGCTCTCGGAGGCGCCGCTCTCGCTCGAGCGGGTCTCCGCCGAGGTCGCCTCGGACGACGCCGGCGCGATCGCCACGTTCGTGGGCACGACCCGGGCGCGCTCGCGCGGTCGCGAGCGTGATCCGCCTGGAGTACGAGGCGTACGAGGGGATGGCCGAGGCCGAGATGGAGCGCATCGCCGGGGAGCTGCGCGAGCGTCACGACGTGATCGACGTCGCCATCCATCATCGGGTCGGCCCGGTCGAGATCGGGGAGACGAGCGTCGTCATCGCAGTCTCGGCGCCGCACCGGGCCGCGGCCTTCGACGCGTGCCGCGAGGCGATCGACACGCTCAAGCAGACGGTGCCCCTCTGGAAGAAGGAGCTCTACGTCGGCGGCGAGGAGTGGATCGGGCAGGGATCCTGAGGGCGTCTTCTGAGCAACCGCTATCGACACCGACTACGAGCCCGTCACCGCTCCCGAGCCGGCGACGCTCCCCACCGAGCACGACCGCTCGCGGCGGTCGCTCCTCGGCCGGCTGCTCGCGCCGCTCGTCGTGGTGATCGGCGCCGTCGTCAAGTTCGGCGCCTTCATCCTCAAGTTCTTCGGGATCTTCCTCGCGGTCGGCGGCTACGCGCTCATCTGGGGCTGGTCGTTCGCGATCGGCGTCGTGCTGCTGATCCTCGTCCACGAGCTCGGGCACTACGTCGAGGCGCGGCGGCTCGGGCTCGACCCGCAGCTGCCGGTGTTCATCCCGTTCCTCGGCGCGTACGTCGCGCTGCGGAACGTGCGCTTCGACCCGTGGGTCAACGCCCGGGTCTCGCTCGCCGGGCCCGTCGCCGGCGGCATCGGTGCCGGCGCCTGTCTCGCGGCGGCGGTGGCCGTCGATTCCGACCTGCTGCGCGCGCTCGCCTACGCCGGCTTCCTGCTCAACCTGATCAACCTCGCGCCGATCGGGATCCTCGACGGCGGCCATGTGCTCCGCTCGTGGCGCGTGCTCCGGGCCGGCGGTGGGGCCGTCGACCCGCGGCGCGCCCGGCGGCTCTCCAATCTGGTGGCCGTCGCCTCGGTCCTGACGGCCGTGGCGCTCGTCGTAGGCATGGTCGCGGCGCACGTCCCGCAAGACCGGCTGTGAGCACGAACAGCGAGCACGACCGCCGCCTCCTGCGGCGGACCGAAGAGACGTTCGCGAGCGACATCTCGCTGATCGCCTCCGAGTTCCTGGCGGGGTTCCAGGAGGTCCAGCGGATCGACCGGCCCGCCGTCTCCGTCTTCGGGTCGGCGCGGGTCGCCGAGGGCTCGGCCACCTACGCGGCCGCGCGGCAGACGGCGCGGCTCCTCGCCGACGCCGGCCTGGCGGTCGTGACGGGCGGTGGCCCCGGCGTGATGGAAGCCGCGAACCGCGGCGCGAAGGAGGGCGGCGGCCTCTCCGTCGGCTTCAACATCCTGCTCCCGCACGAGCAGGGCCTGAACCCGTACTGCGACATCGCCCGCACGTTCAAGCACTTCTACGTCCGCAAGGTGATGTTCGTGAAGGCCGCGGAGGGCTTCGTCATCTTCCCCGGCGGGTTCGGGACGATGGACGAGCTCTACGAGTCGCTGACCCTGATCCAGACGGGCAAGATCGGCACGTTCCCCGTGGTGCTCTTCGGCCGCGACTACTGGGATGAGATGGTCGACTGGATCCGGGACGAGATGCTCGCGGGCGGGCTCGTCTCGGCGCACGACCTCGACCTGCTCTACGTGACGGACGACCCCGAGGAGGTCGTCCAGCGCATCGTCGCGACGATGGGCTCGCGGCGCGCCGAGGGCTCGATCTGATCGAGCGGCTCGACGAGGCGGCCGCCGCGATCCGGTCGCACACCACGCTGGAGCCGGCCGTCGGCGTGATCCTCGGGAGCGGGCTCGGCGCGTTCGCCGACGCCGTCGAGGACTCGGTGGAGGTCTCGTACGCAGAGATCCCCGGCTGGCCCGTCTCCACCGCCGTGGGCCATGCGGGCGCGCTGGTCGTCGGCCGGTTCGGCGGCGTCCCGGTCGCGGTGATGAAAGGTCGTGCCCATCTCTACGAAGGGCATCCACCGTCCACCGTCGTCTTCGGCGTGCGCGTGCTCGGACGGCTCGGCATTCGGAGCCTCGTGCTGACGAACGCCTGCGGCGCGATCGACCCCTCGGTCGAGCCGGGGCGGCTCGTGACGATCTCCGACCACCTGAACCTCCAGGGCTCGTCCCCGCTCGTCGGTCCGAACGACGAGACGCTCGGGCCGCGCTTCCCGGACATGTCCGACGCATACGACCCCGAGTACCGGAGGCTCGCCCACGAGGCGGCCGGGCGGCTCGGGCTTTCGCTCGGCGAGGGCGTCTATGCGGCGTGGCTCGGCCCTGCGTTCGAGACGCCCGCCGAGATCAGGATGATGCGCGCGCTCGGTGCCGACCTCGTCGGGATGTCGACGGTGCCCGAGGTGCTCGCCGCGCGGCACATGGGGATCCGCTGCCTCGCCTTCTCGTGCGTGACCAACGCCGCCGCCGGGGTGCGCCCCGAGCCGATCGACCACGAGCGTGTCCTCGAGGTCGGGCAGCGGGCCTCGGCCGACCTCGTGGCATTGCTGCGCGAGGTCGTCCCGAACCTAGACTGAGAGAACATGGAGCTTCGCGACCTCCCGTCGGTCGACCGGCTGCTGGCCGACGAGGCTCTGGCGGCCGCGCCGCGCTCGCTCGCGACCGCCGCTGCGCGCGTGGCGCTCGATCGGGCGCGAGAGGCGATCGCGGCCGGCGCCGACCCCGGCGACGTCGCCGTTGCCGCGCGCGCGGAGCTCGAGCGCCTGCAGGCGCCGTCGCTGCGACGCGTGCTCAACGCGACCGGCGTCATCGTGCACACGAACCTCGGTCGGGCGCCTCTCGCGCCGTCTGCCGTTCGCCGCGTTGCGGAGCTCGGCGGGTCGTATACCAACCTCGAGCTCGACCTCGGCTCGGGTGCGCGCGGCTCCCGGCAGGACCATGTCGCCGGCCTCCTTCGGAGGCTGACGGGCGCCGAGGGCGCCCTCGTCGTGAACAACAACGCGGCAGCCGTCCTCCTTGCCCTCGCGGCGGTGGCGGAGGGCCGCGAGGTCGTCGTCTCCCGGGGCGAGCTGGTCGAGATCGGCGACGGCTTCCGCATTCCGGACGTCCTGGCCCGCTCGGGCGCCCGCATGGTCGAGATCGGGACGACGAACCGCACCCGGGCGGCCGACTACGAGCGCGCGATCGGCCCGGAGACGGCGGCGATCCTGCGCGTCCATCAGTCCAACTACCGGATCGTCGGCTTCACGGCGTCGGTCTCGACAGCCGAACTGGCACGTGTCGCGCGAGACGCCTCGCTCCCGCTGGTCGACGACCTCGGCTCGGGCTCGCTCCTCGACGTCGGCGACGAGCCGACCGCTTCCGCGAGCGTGGCGGCGGGCGCCGACCTCGTCTGCTTCTCCGGCGACAAGCTGCTCGGCGGCCCGCAGGCGGGGATCGTCGTCGGCCGCGCCGACCTCGTCGAGCGGCTCCGGCGCCATCCGCTCCAACGAGCGCTCCGCGCCGACAAGCTGACGCTCGTCGCGCTCGAGGAGACGCTCGCGCTCTATGCCGACCCCGAGCGCGCCCGCCGGGAGATCCCCGTGTTGCGGATGCTCGACGAGCCCGTCGAGGCGGTGCGGGAGCGGGCGGAGCGCCTCGCCGGCCTGATCGGCGGCGAAGTCGAGGAGACCGTCGCCCGCGTGGGCGGCGGCGCGCTGCCGCTCGCCGAGCTTCCGAGCGCCGCTTGCGCGATCGAGGAGCGCCTCGCGGGGCCGCTCCGTCACGGCTCGCCGCCGGTCGTCGGGATCGTCCGCGACGGGCGGCTCCTTCTCGACGCGCGGACGCTCACGGCCGACGAGGTCGACGAGGTCGCCCGCGCCGTCCTGCGGGCACGGCGGGCCTCCGTCCCCGTCTGACGATGGCGCTGACGGTCGGCACTGCCGGGCACGTCGACCACGGCAAGACGACGCTCGTCCGCGCGCTGACGGGAAAGGACACCGACCGGCTGCCGGAGGAGCGCGCCCGCGGCATCTCGATCGACCTCGGCTACGCGCCGCTCGAGCTGCCGTCGGGGCGGACGCTGTCGCTCGTCGACGTCCCGGGCCACGAGCGGCTCGTGCGGACGATGGTCGCCGGCGCGACGGGGCTCGACCTGTTCCTCCTGGTCGTCGACGCCGCGGAGGGGGCGCGGGCCCAGACCCACGAGCACCTCGCCGTCCTGCGCGTGCTCGGTGTCGAGCGCGGCGTCGTGGCGGTGACGAAGGTCGATGCCGTGGACGCGGAGACGGTCGAGCTCGCCGTCGAGGAGGCGCGCGAGCTCGTTCCGGGCGCGCCGGTCGTCGCGGTCAGCGCCGTGACCGGCTCGGGCCTCGACGAGCTCCGAGCTGCCCTCGACTCGGTCGCGGCGGAGACGACGCCCCGTCGTGCCGACTTCCCGGCTCGCCTCTACGTCGACCGCGTGTTCACGCTGCGGGGCATCGGGACGGTCGTGACGGGGACGCTCTGGTCGGGGGCGATCGAGGAAGGCGACCGCTGCGGCTCGAGCCGGCGGGCCGCGATGTGCGGGTCCGCTCCGTGCAGGTTCACGACCGGGCGGTGACGAGAGCAGAGGCGGGTCAGCGGGTCGCCGTCAACCTGCCCGGCGTCGAGCGCCAGGACGTGCGCCGCGGCGACGCACTCGTCGCGCCGGGCGCCTTCCCGCTCTCGTACCGGCTCGAAGTCGACCTCGAGGAGCTCGAGCCGATCGCCGACGGCGCGCGGCTCTCAGTCCACCACGGCACGAGCCGGAGCCCGGCGCGGCTGGTCCGCGTGGGAGAGGAACACGCGCAGCTCCGGCTCGCCGCACCGGTGGTCGCGGCTCGGGGCGACCGCATCGTGCTCCGAGCGGAGACCACCGTCGGAGGCGCCGTCGTGCTCGACCCCGCGCCGCCCCGTCGCCTCGACGCGGAACGCGACCGGCTGCTCGGCGAGGGCGACCCGGCGTCGATCGTGCGCGCCCTCGTCCACGCTCCCGTGCGCGTCGAGCAGCTTGCGTCACGCGCTCTACTCGACCGCGCCGAGCTGGAGGAGGGGCTCGACGCGGTGCGCGTCGCCGACGGCTGGGCGTTCTCCGACGCCTGGCTGGAGGAGACCGGCGCAGCGGTGGAGGAGCGGCTGCGCGCGCGCGCCGTGTCCTCACCGCTCGACCCCGGCCTTGCGGCAGCGGAGGTCTTCCCGTCCGAGCCGTGGGCGGCGGTCGTGCTCGACCTGCTGCCAGTCGAGCGCCGCGGGCCGACCGTCGTGCTGCCCGGGACGGCGGCGACGCTCGGTGCGCGGGAGGAGGCGGCGCACGCGCTCGAGCAGGAGCTCGCCGCCGCAGGGCTCGCCGCGACGAAGGTTCCCGACGCCGGGCTCGCACGGTTCCTGGAGGCCGAGGGCAGGCTCGTCCGGCTCGGCGACGGGTTCGCGGTCGCCGCAGGCGCGTTCGAGATTGCCCGCGACGTCGTCGTTCGCGAGTGCGCGGCCGCGGGCGAGATCACCCTGGCGCGGTTCCGCGACCTCGCCGGCGTCGGCCGCCGAGACGCGCAGCTCCTGCTCGAGCGCATGGACGTCGACGGGCTCACGCGGCGCCTCGGGGACCGCCGCGTCCTGCGACGGACCGCACGAACCGGCGCGTAACGGGCTGCGACAATCCCACGAGTCGCGTGAAAGGAGAGCTGATGGCTGGCAAGTCGGACTTCACCGAGGAGGAGTGGGAGCAGCTGCGAAAGGGTGCGACCGGGGCGGGGCTGCTCGTCTCGGTGAGCGACCGAGGTTTCCTCGACTCGTTCAAGGAGGCGTCGTCGCTCGCGAAGCACCTCGTCGGCGCTAGGAAGGACGAGAGCCAGCTCGTGCGCGAGCTCGCGGAGGGCCGCCCCGCGGGCTTCGGCGTCACGGCGTCACCGGACGAGGTCGAGAACGAGACGATCGGCGCCCTGCAGGCGTCCGTTGCGACGCTCCGGGCGAAGGCACCGGACGAGCTCGAGAGCTACCGCGCGTTCGTGCTCGAGCTCGCGGAGTCGGCCGGCAAGGCCGCGGGCGGCGGCGACCAGGCCGAGGCCGCGGCGGTGGAGAAGGTCAGGGCCGCGGTCGCGTAAACGGGGTCACGGCCGCGGCGCCCACTCGGGCTCCGCGTCCGTGCCCACGCCCTCCGCGATCCGGTTGATGTAGTTGAAGTACGCGATCACCTGGATCGCGTCGTGGATCGCTGCGTCGTCGAAGCCGTGCACGCGGAGCCCCTCGGCGTCCGCGGCCCCGACAGCCGTCGGGGTGAGCGTCAGCTTCCGCGCGTAGTCGCAGAGCGCGCGGGTCCGCGGGTCGAGCTCGGCCTGCCGATAGTCGTGCTCCGCGTGTCGTGCCAGCTCGTCTGGTGCGCCCTCGTCACGGAGGTCGTCCGCATGCGAGCGTCGTCAGTAGTAGCACTCGTTTGCCGCGGAGACGACGGTCGCGAGCAGCTCGCGCTCCTGTCGGCTGAGACTCGAAAGCCCGAACATGATCGCCTTGTAGAGCTCCATCGACCGCCGCAGCACCTCGGGGTTGAGACTCATCGAGCGGACGATGTTGAAGACCTTCCCGGCGCGCTCGACAGCGGCCGCGTACTCCTCGGCGAGCAGCCCGTCGGCGTCCTCGGGCTCGATCAGGCGCAGGTGGGGCACGCGCCGATCCTATGGGAGGCGGCGCCGGTAGCCTCAGCCGCGGAGCGGCATGGGCCCGGTGGCCCAGCAGGTCTTCAAAACCTGTGCGGTGTGGTAGCCCCACGCTCGGTCGGTTCGACTCCGGCGCCGCTCCGTCAAAGGGATTGCGAAGCATTCATGCGGGTTTCGGCCCGTACCCTGAGGCGCGTGGACCCGTCGTCCGCTCGCATCCGCTCGAAACCGCCCGGCGGGGCATCGACTTTCCCGCGACTTTCCCACGGATGGGGATCGGGTAGCCGAGGGACATGCCCGACCCCCCGGTGGCTGTTGGTCTGCGTGTTGGGGCCGTACGTTGTCCGTGTGAGTGATCTCGCGGCGCTGCTCGCTGGCCTTGACGCTGGTGAGCGGGTGCGCGGCCGAGGATTCGAGCGGCTGTGCCGGTGGGTGCTGGAGAACGCGCCCGAGTACGCGGCGAAGGTCGAGCAGGTCTGGCTCCGGGACGAGTGGCCGGGCCGTCAGGGACTCCGTTCGCGCAGTCTCAGGCGGCCGCGCCGACGGCGACTGGTGCTCGCCAACCCGTTCGTCCAACGCGCGGGGCGAGACCCCGTCGGCCCCCAGGCCCCCATGACCATTTGACGGGATTACCCCCACCCCCGACCGACCACCCGGGATTTTCAGCCCCGACGTGCTTGGGCCGGGTAATCAGGCGAGAGACCCTCGCGCACACCCTGGTGGGCTACGAGTGCGCTTCGCAGGTCGTTGAGCCAGGCGAGCGGCGGCTGTGCGCGTGTGGACGCCGAGCTTGTCGAACACGTTCTCGAGGTGCGTGCGGACGGTGGTAGCGCGCGATCACAAGCCTGGCGGCGACTTCGGCGTTGGTGAGACCCTCGGCGACAAGTGCGAGCACGTGGATCTCGCGGGCCGTGAGGAGTGGCGGCCGGTGGCGCCGCTCCCAACGTTCGCGGATGGACGCAAGGTGCGGGCGAAGCAGCGCGAGGACTGCGCGGTCGCGCTCGTCGAGGTCACGGCGGCCAGAGGCGCGGTCGAAGAAGAACGCGCGGACGACCTCCGGCGGAGCCGGCAGCCAGACCTTCATCTGAAACTCGATCCCCCGAGGCGCGCAGGACTCTCGTTGTAGAACGGGTTGCGCCGGAGCTCGGCGCGCGTTGAGGAAGTCGCTGAGCTTCAGCGGCAAGTCCGATGCAGCGTACTCGGGAGTCCACAGGCGGCCACGTGTCCGTGGTGGCTCTGGCGGCGTCCGAGTTCCAGTCGATCTCGTGGGTCCCACCCCACGGGTCGTGCGACGATAGAAGATGTTGCCCGACGCCATCGATCTGTCCACCGCCGGTGAACTCGAAGTAGCCGGCGTGATCGGCTGGAACGAGCCGAAGCAGGCGCTCGACCACCCGGCAACTCGAACGGCTGCGCTCCGTCGTGCCGCCGCCGCCTCCGCGACCAGCTCGGATCGCACCGTCGTAGTCACGGTGGCTGAGTCTCGTCGTCAGCGACGACACGAGGTCAAGTTACGACGTTTGCCGGATCGAACGCAACGAACCTCGCCCGAGCCAGCATCTCGCCATGACCCTCAATCCAGCTTCGAAGGGGAAGCACATGGCTCGCACACAGGGGCGTGATCGTCGCTGCGTGCGCATCCTCCGCAGCTTCGACCCCTGGGGCGGGCCGATTCTTCTGTGGTTCCTCGCGGCTCTCGTCCTTGTGCCAAGCGCAAGCGGGTACGAGGCTCCGGGCAGGCTGAACGAGGTCGCGCACGTGTACTCACAGGGAGTGGGAGAGGTCCGCTGCCCGCCGCAGGCGGAGTGGGATGCGGATTGGGCGTCGTCCTTCGCCTGGGCGTACACCAACGTTCGCGAGAACTACACCCTGCTCGGCCCAGTCGTCTGCGCGGGCGCGCTGGCTGTGGGCACGACCGACCTTCCCTCGTGGCAGCAAGCGCTCGGCGCCCTCGTGCTCACGCACGAGGCGTTCCACCTTCGCGATTGGCGCTCCCGGCGGGACGAGGGGAAGGTGGAGTGCCAGGCACTCGCCAACTTCAGAGGCACCGTGCAGCTCCTCGGCGCGACGTCGGCTCAGGCCGACGACCTCTACCCCTACGCGCTGGCCCTCCACGACTACAAAGCCAGGCTCTTCCCGCAATACCGCGATCCGAAATGCGTGATCCCGCCCTGGGCTCCACCGAAGGGAGAACCACGATGAGCGTTTCCGCCCCCATTCCTGCAACCGTCCAGATCCAGCGCGGCCACCTGCTCGGCCTGATCGGGGGAGTCGCCGCGGCCGCGGCGGCAATCACCTGGGCGCTAACCGCGTATGCGGTCGGCGGCACGGTTCAGCAGAGCGTCTTTGTGCCGGCCGCGTTCCTCGCCGATCCGATCGAACCCACCCGCGCTCAGCACGCACGAAACCGGTCGTCTCGCGGCGATGACCGCCGTCTGCTCCGTCGTCATGTGCCAGCCGAACGAACGGCTCGTCGCGGCACGCCTCGGCATCGGCACTCAAGCGAGCGCGCGCGCCCCGTTGACCGCGCGTGAGCGAAGCTACCTGGAGTCGATGACCGCCGTCTGCTCCGTGGTCATGTGCCAGCCGAACGAACGGCTCGCGGCACGCCTCGGCGTCAGCGCCCGCAAGTAATGCGCGGCCTGCTCACCGAAACCAGCGCTGCCGGTGCGGGCGCGGATGTCCTCGTCCGCCGCCCGATGACCGCGCTCCGACCACCTCCGCCAACGAACGTGGCTCGCGATGGTCGGTGTCGAGCGCGGCTGCCTGCTCATGTCCTTCGACCGGATCGTCCGTGCAGTGATCGTGAAGCCGAAGGGAGACCCCCGATGAGTTATTCGCACTCCATTCCACCAACTGTCCAAATCAGGCGCGGCCACCTGCTCGGGCTGATCGGAGTCGTCGCGGCTCTGGCAGCCTGCATCACCTGGGTCGTGACCGCATTCGCATTCGACACCGGTGCGTCGGGAGCGGTGTCCGCTCGACCAGCATCTCCGCGTCGCCGCGTGTCCCGAAGACCTTCACCACGACCCGCAAGCAGATCGAAGCGCTCTCGACGATGGCACCGCAGCAGGCCTCGGCGACCGTCACCGCGACCAGAAGCCCAGATCGGGGTGCTCTCGACGATGGCACTGCAGAACGTGCGCCATGACGATCCGATCATGTGGATGACACCTGCGCAGCTGGCCGGTCTCGGGCTCGGTACCGGCTACCAGCTCCCCGAACGCGCAGAGCTCGCCGACCGCGGCGGCCATCCTGGCTTCGATGAGCCCGCAGACACGGCGGTACACCGAGTCGGTCATGAACCTCACGTTCAACCAGCTCGCCGCGGGCGCCGCGGGCCAGCCCTAGCGCCAAGGCTGAGGGGAGAGGTCCTGCCCCTCCCCTCCACCGCCGGCCGGAGACGTGTTGACGGATTACCCGAGCCTTCCGTGTCAAAGGGACTTGTCTGGCTCTCGGGCAGGATCTGGTTTGAACACAGGGATTGCGGCCTGCTCGGTGGGCACGGATAGGGGCACGGTTACCCGTGCCCACGCGGCAAGATCGGCTTGAACACAGGGATTGCGGGTGAGGAAGGCGCGGAAGGGGCGCGGTTAGGCGGTGGGAATTCGCGCCCTGTCGCAATTCGCTTCCATCAACGGGCGCACGGACGCGTCGAAGCGCTACAGGGAAAGCGACTTTGAGCTGGGGCGATAGGTCGGGCACCAGCGCGCGCCTTCAGGGCAGGGAAGCTGTCGGCTGACCGCATCGCTCGCCTCGAAGACCTCCCGGCTGGACATGGGACGCGAGCCGGAAGACCTGACTGCCGCGCCTCGGCTGGCGCCACCAACGCGTCGTCAGCTTGAGGCAGCTACGCTCGCAGCCAACTGAGCGTGCAGGCCAGCGTGCCCAGCGTGCAGGTTGCAGACGAGTCCCTTCCAGGCGTAGCCGCATCGCTCGTCGCCAGGGTCGGCAAGGCTGTCGCGGAAGGCGTCAACCTGGAGGCTGCGACGAGGCTCATGCGGGCGCCCCTGCCAGTTGCGTTCGAGCTGTTCTGTTCGGCGCCGCAGCTCGAACCAGTCCCGCTCGGCGTCTTCCCATGACCTGACAGGCTTCGGGGGCTTCGCCCGGATCGCCCTGGCCCTCCTCAGCACTTCGCGCGTCTGCCGAGGACCGAGCCCTTCCGTATCGCCGGTCTCGCCGTGTCGCTCCTCGAACCGCAGGAGTCGGTCGGGCGTCCACTTGGTCTTGCGTCCCCGGCTGTGTTTGACGGATGTCGTCGGCTGGATACCGAACCACTTGATGGATTCGCTGATGGACACCCCGCCGTAGCGCGTGACCGCGAATCGCTGCTCTATATCGAGATCGACGATCTCTTCCAAGAGCGCGAGTTCCCGCGGTGTTGAGGTGCCTGCCGTGCCAACGACTCGTAAGCCGTCCGGGCCAGCGCAAAGGTAGGCGCGTGCCGAGGGGCGGCCCGGTCGGTCGCCCAGTTCGTAAACAAGCATGCTGCTGAGGCAGCCGACGTTGTGCCACCCTGGCATGGGCCGATGGTACGGAGCGCGGCGGATATCGCCCGCGATTTCGCGCCGCGGACACTCGAGCCGAACACTACGAAATATGGCGCTCTGGCCCGCTGGAAACCGCCTCCTACCGCTCCGCGTCGGGGCTGCGGATGCGGTTTGGCGCGAACACCTACATCGGCATTACGAGCGCTCGTCGTGTGCCCAATCCAGGTGCGAGCCGCGGGGGTCCCGGTCACGTGATCGGGACCCCATGACGGGTAGTTGGAGTTCGGCCGACGAGGCCGAGCTCGACGTGCTCATCTGGGCGCTCGCCGACGGCTACTTCCGGCATCGCGCCCAGTGCGCCCGATGCGACGGGCCGCTGCCATCTCCACATGTCGGCCGAGCGATCGACGAAGTACTCGACTGGCGCACCGCCCGGCAGCTGCTCACCCGCGCAGAGGCGCTTCGCGCAGCGGCGTACGAGGCGGCCGCGTGAACTGGCAGCCGCTCAACCTCGCCTCCGAGGAGTACTACCAGCCTCCCCGGCCACCCGACATCGGTGGACTGGTGTACAGCGGGCTGCGCCATGGGATCAGCGGGCCGCCCCGAGTCGATCAAGACGGTCGTCGCCTGGATCGTCGCGCTCGAACACGTTCGCGCCGGGAACACGGTCGCGGTGCGTCGACTTCGAGATGGGGCCGTACGGCACGCAGGCGGCTCCTGCATCGACCTCGGGTTCACGCTCACCGATGATCGCGCGCGCACGGCGTCTACTACGTCGAGCCTGCCCGGGCCGAACCCGGCCCGCGCCGACATCGACGGTGATCGTGGCCGAGGCGAACGTGGACCTTCGTCGTGATCGACGCCAGCACGCCGGCGCGTTCGACGCTAGCCGGTCTCGACGACAACAAGCGCCAGGACGTCGAGCGGTTCGCGCGGGCACTGGGTGCGCTCCGCTCTGGCAGACGTCGGCATCGGCAGCGTCGTGCATCGACCACGTCACGAAGAGCGACCGAGGGCGCGCGGGAAGTTCACGATCGGCTCGGAGCGCAAACTCGGTTCGGCGTCGACGTGCCACCTCGGCCTCGAGGTCGTGGGCACGGCCACTCTCCCGCGGCGGCATCTGGCCATCGTCAAGGTCCACGTCCACAAGGACCACGGCGGACACCTGAGCCGCCCAGTCGCGCTCGAATTGCACCTTCAGTCCGACCCCGGAGAACCACGGCCTGACGTGGGAGTGGAAGGCCCCGGCGTCCGCGCTCACGGCGACCGGCGAGTGGCGTCCCACGATCTACATGGAACGCGTCTCGCGGCACCTCGAACAGCACGGCGGGATGAGCCGCACCGCCATCTACAACGCCGGACTCGGCCGACGCTCAACACTCGTCACCGCCGTCGAATGCCTCCTTCAAGCTGGGAACCTGACCGTCGTCGGTTCCCATTTGGTTCCCGCCCTTCCGTTCCGCCACGACGACGGCGGTTCCCTGGTTCCCAAGCCGTTCCCCGCGGTTCCCGGAACCAATTCCCTCCATGGTTCCCCCGGTTCCCCCGCCTATAAGGCGGGAACCGGGAACCAGGGAACGCCAACCAAACCGAACACAGGCACATCGTCCATTTCTGTCTCCTCGGTGCCGGGGTTGGATACGCCGCGCGAGGCGGGCGACTGGCCCGACCAGGACGAGGTCGAACGGATCGCGGCGAAGTACGGAACGCCCGCGAACCATCGGGCCGAAGCGGACCCGCTGGCGACGATCGTCGAGGGCTTTGCCATGACATCTCGGGTTACGCGCGAGGCGCTGCTCGTTGCGGCGAGGGAAGCGTTGGAGCCGGGGCTCGGTGCGGAGCTGGCCGTCGTCGTGGGCTACTCGCGACTGATGGGCGAGCCGCTCGACCCGCACCGATACGACGATGCGGCGCTGCTCCTACGCGCAAGCCGGCTGCTCGACGAGGGCCTGAGCATTGCTGATGCGCTTGGGACGGCGCGCGCGGAACTCGCGATGTGGAGGGTCGGGTGAACAGCTCGCGCGAGAACGGCCGGGCCCCGACGGAGAGACTCGCGTTGCGGCCGGACGAGGCCGCCTCGGCGCTCGGCGTGTCAAGAGATTTCTTCGATACGCACGTCGCCTGCGAGCTTCGCTGGACACGCCGCGGCAGGCTCAAACTCGTCTCGCTCCGTGAATTGGAGACGTGGCTGGCGGCATCGAGCGCGCGCACGATGGGGCCGAGCAGGTGACGGAGCGCACCCCGACTACAGGTTTCCATAACCTGAGCGCCCTGCAATCCGCCTTTCCAAGCCACCGCGGGAAACGCGCGGGATAGCGCGAGGACCCTTCATCGGCCTGAAACAGGCTGCCCATCGTTAACCCCGCCCTCTGCATCGTCGGTGCGTGACCACACGTGAGTCTTTTCTTGACAGCGCGGCATCAACAATCGAAGCAGTGGGGGACGCATGACCCTCGTTGAGAACCCACCCACAACAACGCGACTTGGCGGTGTCACTGGTCGCGGGTTCTTGCCGGGACGGTCGGGTAACGCTGGCGGTAGGCCGCGGGGTTTGGCACGCCGGGTCCACGAGTTGGTCGGCGACGGTGGCGAACTGATTGTCGCCTACATGTTTGATGTGCTGCACGATGAATCCGTGAGAACGGCCGACCGGTTGGAGGCTGCCAAGTGGCTCGCTGACCGTGGCTTCGGCAAGGCTGTGCAGGCGGTCGAGATGGATGTCAGGTCGCAGCCATTGCTGGACTGCTCGATGTACTCGACCGAGGATCTGGAGACGATGTGCGCGATCCTTGGGAAGTACCATCCCAACAGCGAAGCCAGGTTTTCGGGCTGAGAAGCCACACCGCGACGCCTGCCGGGTTCCAGACCAGGACTAGGAACCCGAAGGGGAGCCAGCGGCGAACTTCAAGCAGGACGGGATCAAGAAGAAGCTGGTCGGGTTCGATCGCGGTCAAGATCGCAAGATTTGACCTGAGTCGAGCTTGCTGCGGATCACCCGCCTGCGGCGACCGGGGTGTTCATGTCGGTTTGGATCTCTGCGGGTGTGAGTGCTCTGTTGTAGATGCGGACGTCGTCGATGCGACCGGTGAGGTTGAAGTTGTTCGAGCCGGGGCGGCGGCCGATGTTGACGTTGGCAGACGAGTTCTGTTGCGCCGCGGTGACCGTGCCGACCAGCGTGCCGTCGTCCAGCTGCCCGTTCAGATAGACGTGTAGCGTCGACGTCGCAGCGTTGTAGACCCCCGTGACGTGATACCAGGTGTTGGCCTGCAGCGTGGTCGCCCCGTACCGGAACATGCTGCCGCCCGCGCTGTTGGTCAGCTTGAACCCAACCGTGCGCGGCCCCCGATCGACCGTCGTATCAAGCTGATAACCGATCTTGGAGCTCGTACGCTTGGAGACGATCGCCGCGTCGTCGCGGGGGAACGCCGCCGAATTAACCCACGCACTGACCGTCATGCTCCCCGTCAGCTGCAGCAGCGCCGGATTGCCCAGCTCGACAAAATCGTTCACCCCATCCAACAACACCGCACCCGCGTTCCGGCCCGTCGCCCACGCCGCCCCATTCGTCAACGTCCCCGTCAGCCCACTCCCCGACGCATCCGCAGCCGACGTCCCCGACCCCTCATTAAACGCCCAGGCGGCGATCGCCGGTGATGCCGCGCTCGCTTGGAAGGTGGCGGCGTAGCTTTGATCGGCCGCTGGTACGACGATCGTGTGGGTCTGCGCGCCGCCGTCACGACCACGAGCTCGAACGTGTACGTCGGTCCCGCCCGAGGTCTGCCGTTGCGCGCCTCGACCGTGTGGCTGAAGCCGACCAGCGTGTCGTACACGGAACGGCGTCGTCTTGGCGACGCCGTCGAGGTACAACGGTGAGGCCCGGCCGGGGTGGTGCCGAAGTTGAGAGATGCACCTTCTGCGGGTCGATCTGCACCGAGCGTCGTGGCCGGTGAGCCCGGTCGAGTCGGTGACGGTGAGCGTGATGCGGTAGCGGGTGTTGCCGCTGAAGTCGTGCCCGGTTGTCGGGATCGTGAACGTGCCGCTCTTGACGCCTGTCTGTGCGAGCGCCGGAGTGGACGTGGCCTTCGTGGAGGAAGTCGACGGTCCAGGTGAAGGCACGATGGCTGCGGCAGGGTGCCGTGGTCGGGGTCGGTGACGCGTCGCCGCCGAACGGTGATGACGTCTCCGGCGCGGAACAAGGCGCCGTCGAACGGGCGCGAGTGATGGTCGCGGTCGGCGGGCCGCCCGCTCGGATCGGTGATCGGCGGCACGAAGAAGGTCGGGTGCGCGCCGTCGCGCACCGTGAGCCGCGCCGAGCACTCGTGCCCGGCCGCGTTGTACGTGTGGCTCGGGTTCGCCGGCTGTCGACGTGCGCGCCGTCGCCGAAGGTCCCACGGCGTACGTGAGCGGCTGACCCTCGGGATCGGATTCGAGCCCTGCGCTGGAGAAGCTGACGGCGAGCGGCGCCGGACCGCTGTCGGAGTCGGCCGAGGCGACGGCGATCAGGCGCCTGGTTGGCGCGCACGAGACGGTAGCCGGACGCGATCGATGCTGACGCCGAAGGTGCCGGTGGTGTCGGTGTAGCCGGGATGCGAGGTAGTACAGCGCGCCGTCCGGGCCCCTCGGTGAGGGAGACGATGTCGCCGTACGGGACCGCACGGCGGAGCCGTCGGGCGGCTCGAAGTTGAAGACGCCGCCGACGACTGCCGCTCAGCGATCGAACGCTGAGGCGCTTGATCCAGGAGTTCTGACTGCTGGTCAGTGGCGAAAGCGAAGAACAGAGCTGCCCTGGTCATGCCGGGCCCGGGAAGCTGCGTGCCGTGGTCAGACGAAGACCGCCGGCTCGACCATGACTGCCGCGTCGCGGCCGTTGTGGCGGGTACGGTGTAGAGCGGGCTCTGTACAGGGGCTGGCGCAGCGGGGCCCTCGACTGTTGGGCCAGCCGTAGTTGGCTCCACGCCGCGCCGATGATCGACCTCCTCGTAGCGACGTCGGGGTGTCGTTGCCGCCGACATCGCCGACGTAGAGCCTGACCCGTTCGGCTGCGTCGTAGTAGGCGCGGTACGGGATTGCGCAGGCCGTAGCGCCCAGATCGAGTCGACGTTGGGCCCGGTCGCCGTCGTAGAACGGGTTGTCGGTCGGAACCGACGCCGTCGGGGTTGATGCGATGCAATCTTCCCGCGCGGGCTTCCTGAGATACCTGGGACGGGCGTGCCCCTGGAAATGTTCGCCCGTCGGTGAAGTACAGATCTTCCCGTCGTTGCCGAACGCGATCGACGCCACCGTGGTGCCTGGGCTGCTCGGGGGCTGCGGGTCCTGATAGAGGACGACCTCGGTGTTGAGGTTCGTTGTGGTGAAAGTGGCGTCGGCGGTGAACCGCGAGAGCCGGTCGCGATTCGGCGTTCTCATCGTATGAAGACGTAGTAGTAGTGATTGGTCGCGAAGTTCGGGTCGAGTGAGATCGAGAAGATGCCCTGCTGCAACCCCGCGTAGCCGTCGTTGCCGACATTGGTTAGCTGCAAGAAGGGTGTCGGGCTCACGCTCGTGTACGGCTGGCTCAGCACCTTGATCGTGCCGGGAAGCTCGGAAACCAGCATGCGGCCATCGGGAAGGAACAGCATGCTCGTCGGGAGGCTCAGGCCGGTCGCGAGGACCTCGTTCTGGAACGAGCTCGCGTTCGCCACGTTCACCGGCACCGCAGCAGACAGCGTCGAGTTGCCCGCCGCATCACGCGCACGCGCCGTAGACGTGTGCGCACCATTAGCGACCGTGCGCGTATCCCACGCCAGCGCATACGGAGGAGCCGCATCCTCAACCCCCGCATTCACACCATCCACGAGGAACTGCACCCCGACGACACCAACGTTGTCACTCGCATTTGCCGTCACGTTCAAGATGTCGCTCACCTGCGCGTTGCTCGTCGGCGACGTGATCGCAACCGTCGGGGCTATCGGGTCGCCGGTACCTCAGCCGACCGGCGTGTTCATGTCGGTTTGGATCTCTGCGGGTGTCAGTGCTCTGTTGTAGATGCGGACGTCGTCGATGCGACCGTTGAAGCTCAAGCTGGTTGCCCGTCGGGCGGCGGCCGATGTTGACGTTGGCAGACGAGTTCCGCTGCGCCACTGTGACTGTGCCGACCAGCGTGCCGTCGTCCAGCTGACCGTTCAGATACACATGCAGCTCGGACGTCGCAGCGTTGTAGACCCCCGTGACGTGATACCAGGTGTTCGCCTGCAGCGTGGTCGCCCCGTACCGGAACATGTCGCTGCCCGCGCTGTTCGTCAGTTTGAACCCAACCGTGCGCGGCCCCCGATCGACCGTCGTATCAAGCTGATAACCGATCTTGGAGCTCGTTACGCTTGGAGATGATCGCCGCGTCGTCGCGGGGGAACGCCGCCGAATTGACCCACGCACTGACCGTCATGCTCCCCGTAGCTGCAGCAGCGCCGGATTGCCCAGCTCGACAAAGTCGTTCACACCGTCCAACTGCACCGCGCCCGCGTTCCGGCCAGTCCCCCACGCCGCCCCATTCGTCAACGTCCCCGTCAGCCCGCCTCCCGACGCATCCGCAGCCGACGTCCCCGCCCCCTCATTAAACGCATACGCGGCGATAAGGCCCGCCGCGGGTCTGTGCCGGCGTCGTCGCAGTTGCAGGCCCCGGTAGGGGCCGAGGTTGGGGGCGGCGTCGGTGGCGCGGACGCGGTAGCGGTAGGTGCTGTTGGCGACGACGGTCGTGTCGTTGTACGTGGTGCCGGTGCCGCTGGGGGCGGCGATCTCGGCGAAGGTGGTGCACCCGGCACCCTGGCAGCGCTCCACGCGGTAGCCGGTGACCGCGACGTTGTCGGTCGCCGCCGACCAGGAGAGGTTCACCTGCGTGGACCGGCCGCGGTCGCAGTCAGGCTCGCCGGTGCCGTCGGCGGCGTCGTGTCCGCGGCCGTCGGGGTGGTTGCGGTCGCGATCGGGCTGTAGGGGCCGAGGTTGGGGGCGGCGTCGGTGGCGCGGACGCGGTAGCGGTAGGTGCTGTTGGCGACGACGGTCGTGTCGTTGTACGTGGTGCCGGTGCCGCTGGGGGCGGCGATCTCGGCGAAGGTGGTGCACCCGGCACCCTGGCAGCGCTCCACGCGGTAGCCGGTGACCGCGACGTTGTCGGTCGCCGCCGACCCAGGAGAGGTTCACCTGCGTCGGACAGGCCGCGGTCGCAGTCAGGCTCGCCGGTGCCGTCGGCGGCGTCGTGTCCGCGGCCGTCGGGGTGGTTGCGGTCGCGATCGGGCTGTAGGGGCCGAGGTTGGGGGCGGCGTCGGTGGCGCGGACGCGGTAGCGGTAGGTGCTGTTGGCGACGACGGTCGTGTCGTTGTACGTGGTGCCGGTGCCGCTGGGGGCGGCGATCTCGGCGAAGGTGGTGCACCCGGCACCCTGGCAGCGCTCCACGCGGTAGCCGGTGACCGCGACGTTGTCGGTCGCCGCCGACCAGGAGAGGTTCACCTGCGTGGGACCGGCCGCGGTCGCAGTCAGGCTCGCCGGTGCCGTCGGCGCCGTCGGGTCGCCGGCGCTTCCGCCGACCGGGGTGTTCATGTCCGCCTGGATCTCAGCCTGCGTCAGTGCGCCGCCGTAGATGCGCACGTCGTCGATGCGACCGTTGAAGTTGAAGCTGCCCGTCGGGCGGCGGCCGATGTTGACGTTGGCAGACGAGTTCTGCTGCGTCGCGGTGACCGTGCCGACCAGCGTGCCGTCGTCCAGCTGCCCGTTCAGATAGACGTGTAGCGTCGACGTCGCAGCGTTGTAGACCCCCGTGACGTGATACCAGGTGTTGGCCTGCAGCGTGGTCGCCCCGTACCGGAACATGCTGCCGCCCGCGCTGTTCGTCAGCTTGAACCCAACCGTGCGCGGCCCCCGATCGACCGTCGTATCAAGCTGATAACCAATCTCGCCACTAGTACGCTTGGAGACGATCGCCGCATCATCCGACGGGAACGCCGCCGAATTAACCCACGCACTGACCGTCATGCTCCCCGTCAGCTGCGGCCGCGCCGGATTGCCCAGCTCGACAAAATCGTCGCCCCCCATCCAACAACACCGCACCCGCGTTCCGGCCCGTCGCCCACGCCGCCCCATTCGTCAACGTCCCCGTCAGCCCACTCCCCGACGCATCCGCAGCCGACGTCCCCGACCCCTCATTAAACGCATACGCGGCGACGAGGCCCGTCGCGCTCTGTGCAGGAGTCGCGGAGGGCACGACCGTCACCAGGGCGACCAAGGACGTGGAGAATGCGAGCGCAAGCCGGGCCGCCCGCCGCGTCCGTCGCTGAACCTGAGGCCGCGCCCAACCGCCCGAACATTCCCCTTCCCGGCTGCCGCAACGCCCAGACGAGCGGGCGTAAAGAGCCGCGCCCGGAGACAGTACTTGAGAGTCAGCAGACGTGCGAGCAAGAGGCTGCTGAACAGCTTTCAGACAACCTTGTTCCACGGAGGGCGACCAGTGGGACTTAGAGCTCGAATCGGAATGAAGGGGACCACGCTCGTTGGCGACGAAGGCCGTCGGCATCCGTCGTCAAGCTGCGGAGGGGTGCCGATGGCTGCTGCGCGCCATGATCGTCTCGGACGCGCTGTGGGAGCTGGATCGAGCCGCTGCTGCCGACGGGCGCAGCGGCGGGTGCGCTTTCCGGGCCGCAGGCGGCTGCCGGACCGGCGAGGCGCTGCAAGGGATCTTGTTCGTGCTGCACACCGGGTATCGCGTGGCGGCACCTGCCGCTCGAGCTCGGCTTCGGCTCGGGCTCGACCTGCTAGCGGCGGCTGGATGAGTGGCAGCGGGCGGGTGTGTGGGAGCGGCTGCACGCGCTGCCTGCTCGCCCGGAACTGCGGGCCGCGGGTGAGGTCGAGTGGTCGCGGGCGGTCGCCGACGGCAGCCACGTGCAGGCGAAAAAAGGGGCTCCGCGACGGGCCCGAGCCCGGTTGATCGAGCCAGATCAGGCTCCAAGCGTCGTCCTTACTCGTAGACGCGAGCGGGATCCCGCTCGCCTCGACGCTGACGGGTGGCAACCGCAACGACGTCACCCAGCTGATCCCGCTGATGGACCAGGTGCCGCCCGTGCGCGGTGTGATCGGCAGGCCCCGCTTTCGACCCGACACGCTCGTCGCCGATCGCGGCTACGACCACGACAAGCACCGACGGCTCGTCCGAGCGCGCGGCATCAAGCCCCTGATCGCCCGCCGCACGACCGAACATGGCTCCGGGCTCGGCCGCGTCCGCTGGGTCGTCGAGCGCACCATCGCCTGGCTGCACCACCTCAAGCGGCTCCTCGTCCGCTACGACCGTCGA
>CAVPVN010000002.1:0-245288 GCA_963709265.1 uncultured Actinomycetes bacterium
TATCACTCACTCTCTGCACTGCTCCCAGTCTCGTTGATCCTGTTAACTCTAGAAACGAAACGGGCGGGTCGGGTGTTCCACGTCATGCGGCGTCGGCGTCCTTCGGAACGACCTCCAGCTGGAGGGGCTGGAGCTGCGACGAGGCGTGCTCCGTGAGAGGAGCGAGGTCGTCGAGCGGCGACCGTGTCGCCGCGAGCCCCTCGAGCCGTCGTGCCGACACGAGGACGCGTGATCCGTACGAGCCGACCGCCTTGTTGTATGCGCTGACGGCCGAGTCGAGCCCGCGGCCGACCTTCGCCAGGTGGTCTGCCATCGTGCTGAGCCGGTCGTGCAGCTCCGACGCGACCTTCAGAACGGTCGCGGCGTGCTCCGACGCATTCTCGTTCTGCCACGCCACCCGGATCGTCCGCAGCATCACGACGATCGTGCGCGGCGTCGTGATGAGCACGCCGCGTTCGTACGCGTAGCCGAAGAGCTCCGCATCCTGCTCCTCGGCAGCCGCGAGGTAGGCGTCGCCGGGCAGGAACATGAACGTGAAGTCCGGTGACGGCGTGACGTGCGCCCAGTAGCCCTTCCGGCCGAGCTCCTGGACGTGCTGGCGCACCTTGCGCGAGAACTCCGCGAGCGCCGCCGTGCGCTCCTCGTCGCTCGCCGCGTTGGCCGCGCGCTCGAATGCGTCGAACGGCGCCTTCGAGTCGATCACGACGTTCTTCCCTCCCGGAAGGTGCACGACCACGTCGGGACGACCCCCCTGGCCGGTCGTCTGGCACGAGTAGTCGACGCCCTGCTCCATCCCGACGAACTCGAGGATCCGTTCGAGCTGGATCTCGCCCCAGCGGCCGCGCGTCTGCGTGCTGCCGAGCGCCACGGCGAGCGATCGGGTGCCTGCGGACAGCAGCTCGAGCTGAGCCGTCAGCCGGCCACCGTCCTCCAGGCGGCGTGCCTCGGTTTCGTCGACGAGCTTGCGAAGGTCGCCGAGCCGCTGCTGAACGGGGAGCAGCGTCTTCTCGACGCGCTCGCCGGCCTGCGCCAGGAACCCCTCGCGAGACGCATCGAGCGTCTCCTGCGAGATGCTGCGGACGGTCTCGGGGAGCTTCTCCTCGAGCGTCTCGAGACGTGCGGCGGACGCGGCTGCACCGGCGCGCGCCTCGACGAGCTCGCTCCGAAGCGCCCCGAGCTCCTCGCGAGCGGCCAGGAGGTCGGCGTCGCGGCCGTCGATCTGCTCGCGGAGGGCGAGCTCCCGGCGGTCACGCTCGGCGAGGGCCCGACGGTGCTCGACGTGTGCCGGCCGGAGCCAGAGCCAGCACGCGCCGAAGCCGACGAGGAGGGCACCGATGGCGACCAAGATGGTCATGAGGACCAAGCAACGTAGCTCGCACACCGGACGGAGCCGACGGAGGCCGCAGCTATTCTTCCCAGCCGATGCCGCCCAGGCCGCGCCCGCACGGAAAGCCTCATTCGAAGCGCACGCCGTCCACCCAGGGCGGTGACCGTCGCGCGATGGTGATGCTCGGCATCGGCGGGGTCGCGGTCCTCGCGATTGCAGCGGTGGCGCTCGCGTTCACGCTCGGCGGCGGGGGCAGGACCGGTGACGCCCGGGCGGCGCTCGAAGCGGCCGGTTGCACACTCACCGTCAAGCCCGCGGTGCCGAATGTATCGGATCACACCGACTTCCCCAACCCGGACGCTCGGAGTCCGAAGTGGAACACCGATCCGCCGACTAGCGGGCCTCACTACGGTCAGACGGTGATCTACGGCGCCTACAGCCAACCGCCTCAGGTCGGCCGTCTCCTTCACAACCTCGAGCACGGGGCCGCCTACATTCTCTACGGCGACGGAGTACCCGCCGCGACGGTGCAGCAGCTGCGCGCGTTCTACGAGGAGCACGCGAGGGGCACGATCCTTGCGCCCTATCCGAGACTCGGGAAGCAGGTCGCGCTCGGCGCCTGGCTCGATCCGGGCCTCGACGAGGCAGAGAGCAATCGCGGCAGTGGCGTGCTCGCAAAGTGCCGAGCCTTCGACGAGAAAGCCTTCGACGAGTTTCTCGCCGCCTATCAGTTCAAGGGACCGGAACGGTTCCCGTCCGACTCGCTGCTTCCCGGCCGCAGCTAACGTCGCTCTCGCACCGCCGGGGTGGCGAAACTGGTCAGACGCGGCCGGCTTAAAACCGGCTGTCCTTCGGGACATGGGGGTTCGAGTCCCTCCCCCGGCACACCAACTTAGGCGCCAGCGCGGCCAATTCCCTGTGGACGGTCCCCGATACACTCATCGCGCGATGGCGAGCACAGAGCACGTCCCGTCGTTCGCCCACCTCGAGTTCGACACGCCGCTCTACCGCACGGCGATCGCGCAGTTCGACCAGGCCGTCCCGCACGCGAACGTCGACCCGGGGATCGCGGAGCGGCTCCGCCACCCGGAGCGGTCGATCATGGTCTCGTGCCCGATCAAGCTCGACGACGGCTCGCGCGTCGTCTTCCCCGGCTACCGGGTGCAGCACTCGAGCGTGCTCGGCCCGACGAAGGGCGGCATTCGTTTCGACCCGGAGGTCTCGCTGGGCGAGTGCGCGGCGCTGGCGGTGTGGATGACGTGGAAGTGCGCGCTGCTGCGCCTGCCGTACGGCGGCGCGAAGGGCGGCGTCCGCTGCAACCCGCGCGAGATGTCGCACTTCGAGCTCGAGCGCCTCACCCGGCGGTTCACGTCCGAGCTCCTGCCGTTCATCGGGCCGCAGGAGGACATTCCCGCGCCGGACATGGCGACGAACGAGCAGACGATGGCCTGGATGATGGACACCTACTCCATGCAGCGCGGCCACGCAGTGCCCGAGATCGTGACCGGCAAGCCGATCGCGATCGGCGGCTCCGTGTTCCGCCACGAGGCGACGGGCGCGGGCGTCGTGATGGTGATCGCGCGCGCCTGCGAGCGCCTCGAATGGCGCCTGTCCGAGCTGCGCTGCGTCGTGCAGGGCTTCGGCAACGTGGGCGGCATCGCGGCGCAGGAGCTCGTCGACCGGGGCGCAACCGTGATCGGCGTCTCCGACGTCTCCGGCGGCGTGCACGACCCCGCCGGGCTCGACATCCCTACGATGAGCGGCTACGCCCGCGAGCACGGCTCGCTCGAGGAGTGGGAGACGGGCACGCGGGTCTCCAACGAGGAGCTGCTCGAGCTCGAGTGCGACATCCTCGTGCTCGCGGCTCGCGAGGACCAGATCCACGGCGACAACGCCTCGCGCCTTCGCTGCCGGATGATCGCCGAGGGGGCGAACGGCCCCACGTCGCTCGAGGCCGATGCGGTCCTCCGCGAGCGCGGCATTCCGATCCTCCCCGACGTGCTCACGAACGCCGGCGGCGTGACCGTGTCGTACTTCGAGTGGGTCCAGGACCTCGGGCGCCTGTTCTGGGGCCGCGACGAGATCCGCGCGAAGCTCGCCGAGAAGCTCAACGACGCCTTCGACCGTGTCTGGGAGATCTCGCACGAACGGGCCATCCCGATGCGCACGGCGGCGCTCGTCGCCGGCATCCACGACGTGGCGACGGCGCTCGAGGCCCGCGGGCTCTACCCGTGAGCTCCGACCCGGCGCCCCGCGTCCGCGACGCGATGATCGCGGATCCTCGATCGCTGCCGGCGACCGCGTCCGCCCGCGACGCCGGCGAGGTGCTGACGCCCGCCGAGGTGCGCGCCGTCTACGTCGTCGGGCCCTCCGGCGAGCTCGTCGGCGTCGTCACCCGCAAGACCCTCGTCGCCCGCGTGGTGGCAGAGGGACGCGATCCGTCTGCGACGCGGGTGGGCGAGCTGGCGGAGGCGCCCTACTACACGATCGACGCGGACACGCCGCTCGACGACGCATTTCGCTTCATCGAGGAGCAGGACGCCGAGCGCGTGCCCGTGGTGGACGACGGCCGCCTCGTCGGGGTGATTTCACGCGCCGTCCTCCAGCGAAGGCTCGCCGAGGACGAGGAGCCTGCCGACGCCGACCCCGCGGGCGCCGAAGATCCGTAGTTCCTACCGAGTGGGGCGGCGGACGTTCCCGGTTTCGGTGCACCCGCGATCGTGGACTGGTTCGGACGCGAGGCGCTCGGCATCGTAGCGGCGATTCTGCTGTCCACGTGTAGCCGTCGCGGCGGTAGCGCCACACGTGCCCGACGACGAAGCTCGTCAGCGCGATGTACGACTGGCGGGCCGTCAGGGCGAGGCGCGGGCGGCGCTCGAGGAGGCGGTCGGTCTCCACGAGCGGAAGGGCAACCTGCCGGCGGCGGCGAGAGTCCGCCGCCGGCTGGAAGATCTCGCAGGCGCGAGTTGACCTACGGCACGATGTTGTGGTTCAGGTGGAACACGTTGTCGGGGTCATGTCGGCGCTTCACCTCGACGAGCCGGTCGTAGTTGGGGCCGTACGCGGCGCTGATCGCGTCGTCCTGGTCGTCGCCGAGGTAGTTGAGCCAGCGGCCGCCGCCGAAGTGCTCGGACAGCGCCGCGAACGTGTCCTTCGTCCACGCGATGTTGGCCTCGGTGTCCGCCGGGTCCATCCACTCCGAGGGAAGCAGCAGGTTCCAGCCCTCGGCCCGGTGTGGAACGGCCGTGTCCGTCGGGCCGACGCGCGTGACGGCGCCGTGGAAGTGCTCGAGCAGGATCGCCGTCATCGGCGAGGGCACAGACGCGAAGCGCTCGATGATCGCGTCGATCAGCGGATCGGGCAGGCCCGTCGTGAAGCTCGAGAGCCAGTAGTTGAGCGCCCCCTTGGGATAGGCCGCGTCGAGCAGCGTGTTCATCACCGGGTACGGCATCGGACCGACCTCGACCATGAGCGGCGAGCCCCAGCTCTTGAACGGCGCGAGGTCGGCCTCTGCCTGGTCGGGGTCGCCGGTGTGGAAGACGACCATCGCCGCGAGCTTCATGCCCGACCCGTCGGGGGCGTGGACGACGGCGGCGAAGACCGTGAGGTCGTCCGAGCAGCCCGCGACCGCATCGCGGTAGAAGCGCAGCATGTCACCGGCCGCATCGATCGGGTGCGCGATCAGCCCGCCGATGACCATCGAGACGGGGTGCAGGCGGTACACGAGCGAGGCAGCGACGCCGAAGTTGCCGCCGCCTCCGCGGAGCGCCCACATCAGGTCGGGGTGGCTCGCGTCGTCGACGTTCAGGATCTCTCCGTCGGCCGTGACGAGCTCGACGCCGAGCAGGTTGTCGCAGCCGAGGCCGTGCTTCGCCATCAACCAGCCGAGGCCACCGCCGAGCGTGTAGCCCGCGATGCCCGTGGACGAGATCGCGCCACCGGTCACGGCGAGCCCGTGCGCATGTGCCTCGCGGTTGAGCTCGGCCCAGAGGACGCCGCCCTGCGCTCGTGCCGTCCGCGCCGCGGGATCGACGTGGATCCCCCTCATCGCCGAGAGGTCGATCATCAGGCCGCCCTCGGCGACCGCACGTCCCGCGACGTTGTGACCGCCCCCGCGGACCGAGATCTCGAGTCCGCTCGATCGTGCGAGCTTGACAGCCCCGGCGATGTCGGTCGCGCCGGCGCACCGCACGATCACGGCGGGCCGACGGTCGATCAGGCCGTTCTGGATAAGACGTGCCTCCTCGTAGCCGTCGTCGTGCGGAAGCAACACGCTTCCGGAAACAGAGCCGGCGAACGCTTCGAGCAGCTCGCCGTCGATCGTCGAGATCGCCATACAGACCTCCCGGGTCGCTCGGTGTAGACCCCCGGAGCAGTATCCCACCGGCAACACGGGTCATTTGCGCGGCGGCGTTGCGTTTCGGGGAAGAGGACCCGGCGCAGGCGACGCTCAGCAGCAGGTGTACGCGCCGGGCGGCGCGGGGCCTTCCTCCGGCTCGGGCAGCTCCGAGGCCGCGAGCGCGGCGCCGTGGAGCAGGTCACGCTCGCTCACCTCGATCGTCGTCAGACCGTAGTGGGCGAGCGCGACGCAGAGGACCACGAGACCCGCGACGATGACCGGCGCACGCGCCGGATGCAGACCCGCGACCTGCTCGCGTTCCGCGAGGGGGAGCGAGGCGACGCGCTCGAGCGCCGAGCGGGCGGCATGCGCCGAGAGTCGATGCCCGTGCACCGACGTCTCCGCGCCTACCGAGATCGTGGCCGCGGTCACGATCGTCCCCGCGACGCCGACGGCACTCGTGGGGCGGAGCGGCGGCAAGAGCGAGCGGACGTGCTCGGCACAGGCGGCGAGCTCCTCGTCTGTCGGAGGGTCGGAGTGCAGGAACCGCTCGGTGAGCCGGACGCTCCCTGCATCGGTGCTGTTCGCCCACGAGAGACGGTTGCCGTCCGTGAGGACGAGCTCCGTCGAGCCGCCGCCGATGTCGACGACGAGCGACCCCGCTGCGACGGCGCGGTCGCTCGCGACGCCTCTCAGCATCATCTCGGCCTCCTCGCCGCCGTCGAGGAGTCTCGTGGTGAAGCCGTAGCTCCACTCGACCTCCCCGAGGAACGCCTCGCCGTTGTCTGCATCCCGCACGGCGCTCGTGCCGACTGCGAGCACCCGCTCGGCACCCAGCCGCTCGGCTTCCCGGCGATAGTCGACGAGGACGTTCCGCACCCGCGCGATGGCCGTGGGCAGGAGGATCCGCCGCCGGTCGACCGACTCGCCGAGCCGCGTGATCTCCTCACGACGGACGACCTCCTCGAGGTCGCCGTCGACGAAGTCGGCGACGAGCAGGCGAGTCGTGTTCGTGCCGAGGTCGACGGCGGCGACGCGCACGCTCCCACCCTACTCGGGCGCGCCCAGGATCTTCGCGAGGGCCTTGGTGTCAGGCGCCGGGCAGGAACCAGAGCAGACGGCGGATCGTGTACCGCGCCTCGCGGATCGCCTGCAGCTGCACGTCGAGCCGGGCGCGCGACCTCGCGAGGCGCGCGCCTGCCTCGCCGAGACGGATGTTGGCCGCATTCGCGCGATCCATGTGCGTCTCGATCTGGGCCGAGGCCTCGGCGATTCGCTCCGACTCGACGGAGAACGCGCGCCCGGTTCGCTTGAGCCGGCGCCACAGCGCGATCCCGCGCAGCACGGCATACGCGATCCCGCCCACGACGCCGACCAGGAGCACGGCCAGCGCGATCCAGAAGCCGGTCACAGGGTGCTACGATAGTGGTCGCGACGCGGGGTGGAGCAGTCAGGTAGCTCGCCGGGCTCATAACCCGGAGGTCGCAGGTTCAAATCCTGCCCCCGCTACTGGAAAGGCCCTGCAAAACAGGGCCTTTCGTCGTTCCTGGAAGGAGTCGAGGGGTTACGCGGTACCCGTTTTGGTACCGGGGAGGCACCCGCACTCGCGGTGCGGCGTCGTCCTGGCGACCTGCGCCTTGCTTCGCCCGTCCACCAGACGAGCCTGATCTCTTCGCCGCACCGCCCACAGACCTGTCCGATGCGCTTCGCGTGCTTCATGCCACTCATTCTCCAGATGAGGCGGACATCGCCTCGGATTCCGTTCCGGCGCGATCGAAGAGCCTGGCCTCGGCGAGCTCGGCCTCACGTGCGCGCGGTGCGCGCGAGAGGAGGCGTAGGCATTCGCGACGGGCGCGCGACCAGGGCCCACCGTGAGCGTCTCGCCGGGGGGTGGGTACCGGTCTCGCGTGCACGCAGAGAAAACGTGTGCGTTGGGAACGACGACGGAGGCGCGCACCCAGGCTGGGAACGATCGCGGCGGGGTTGGGGGTCTTCTTACCCCCGCGCGTCGAAATCGCGTCGGAGTCGGGCTGGTGACGGAGACTCAGCGAACAGGACTCTCCGAGGAGTCGCGGCATCGGCTCGATGTGTCGCGCGACCGTTTCACAGAGCCCGACAAGAGTCGGTGCATGAGCATCGACACGGTCATCCTAGGCTGCGAAGGATCTCTCCGCGACTTCCGCATGTTGCCACGAGCCGGTTCGTCGTAGGCGAGCAGGTCCTCCGTCCGTCGGCGAGCCGCGTCGATACCGATGAGCAGTTCGAGCATGAGTTCCCTCCCTCTGAATCGATTCAGAAGCCGATTGTTTGTAGAGTACATGAAACGATTCAGTAATTTGGAGTACGCTTCCGCCGATGACACTGGGGCGTCGACGCGTCCGGCTCCGGGACGTCGCGGATCGCGCCGGCGTCTCCGTGGGAAGCGCATCGCAGACGTTCAGCCGGCCGGAGCTCGTCTCGGATGCGGTTCGTGCGCGCGTGCTCGCCGCAGCCGAAGCGCTCGGCTACACAGGGCCTGACCCTGCGGCCCGCCGCCTACGCACCGGCCGGGCAGGAGCGCTCGGCCTCATCTTCAGCGAGCGGCTTCGTTACCAGTTCACGGATCCGGCCGCGCCTGCGTTTCTCGGCGGTGTCGCGGAAGGGATGGGGGACGCCCATATGGGGCTGCTCCTGATTCCGGACTCACGCTTTCGCGAGCAGACCGCTGAAACGGTGCGCGGCGCTGCCGTCGACGGCTTCATCATCTACTCCGCCGCAAGCAACGACCCCCGCGTCGAGGCGGCGCTTGCCCGCGGACTCCCGGTGGTAACGGTCGATCAGCCGCGAGAGACCCTGACAGCGTTCATCGGCATTGACGATCGCGCGGCAGCGAGGCAGGCCGCCAAGCATGTTCGTCAGCTCGGCCACCGCCGCGTGGGGGTGCTTGCCTTCGTGACCGCGCTCGATCGGAAAGGAGAGCTCGTGCTCGAGATGAGCGTTGAGCGGCTCGCCGGATACAGGGAAGGCCTAGGCGCCATGTGGGACGAGGCCACAGTCCGCACGTGCCGTCCAAACGCGACCGAGCCGGCGCGAAGGGCGACACTAGACCTACTCCGAAGCGCTGCTCCGCCGACCGCCATCTTGGCGATGAGCGACGTTCTCGCGGCCGGCGCGCTCCAGGCCGCCGCCGAGCTCGGCATCGGAGTCCCGGACGAGCTCTCGCTCGTCGGGTTCGACGACGGCCCCGCGGCGGCGCTCACCAAACCACCGCTCACGACGATCGCCCAGCCACATGAGAAGAAGGGGCGCCTCGCCGCCGAGTGGCTGCTCGAGGACATCGTCAGCATGCAGCCGCGGGAACGTCGACGAGCGATCCTTCCCACAAAGCTCGTGGTGCGGCAGAGCACCGGCCCGCCCGGTTCGATCCCGCCCGGCAAGCGGACATGAGCTCACGCGCGCGCACGCGACGATCGGGTACCCACCCCCTCGCGATCGTCAGCACGGCGGGGGCTGACCGTAGGCCCGTCGCGCTCGCAGCCGCGCTGGAGCCGTGCGACGACGATACCGGCAGACGTACCGGCTTCGGACAACCCCAGGATCCAGGGCGATGCGATTCATTGGCCAAGACCCGCTGACTGCGGTCACGTCGTCGCGATCAGACCGGTCGCCGTTGGTCGGCGGTTTCCCCGCTCGGCGGGCGAAGACTGCTACACGGCGGCGTCCGCTGCGGCGATGCGAGCTCTCCTGGCGGCAGTGAGCTCCTCCACGACGATCTGGATCCCGGCTGCGATCGGCACGCCGATGATCGCCCCGATGAGCCCGAAGAGCGCTCCGAACGCCAGGACGCTGGCGAGCACGGTGAAGCCGGAGATCCTGGCCGCCTTTCCGATGATCGTCGGCTGCAGGATGTAGTTCTCGATCTGCTGGTAGACGACCATCACGATCAGGAAGACGACGAACGCTGTAGGGCTGACCGAGAGCGCGGCGAGCGCGACGATGATGCCGGCGATGGTGGCCCCGATGCTGGGGATCAGGTCGAGGATCCCCGCGATCACCGCCAGCGCGAGCGGGTACGGGACGTCGAGGATCACCGCGGTGACGCCGTAGACGGTGCCGCAGACCATGGAGATGGCCAGGTTGCCGAGCATGTAGCGCGAGGTGGTCTGGACGATCCGATCGGCGACCTGCAGGAAGCGCTCGCGGTCGCCCCGGTAGAGCAGACCTCCGACCCAGCCTCGCAGGCGCGGTTCGTCGATCAGTCCGAACAGCGTCAGGAACATCACCGAGAGAACGAGGGTCACCGCACCGAACGCCGAGACGCCGACGTCGGCGACGCCGCCCGACACCTTGGCCACGCCGCTCGTGATCTCGCTCGTGTGCTGCGCCAACGTGTCGAGCGAGTCGCCCCCGCTGTTGACGAAGCTGCCCAGATCGCTGTGCCTGGCATCGTCGACGATCCGCGGCAGGTCGTCGCTGAAGTCGCGCACGGCGCCGACGGCCGCCTGTGTCACCACCAGCACGACAACCCCGAGGATGATCACGGTCGCCAGCACGAGCACCACTGCGCACAGCCTCCGACTCCAGCGGAGCCGACGCTCCATCGCGCTCACGACCGGTGAGAGGACGGCGACGCTGAAGAGGGAGACGAAGATGACGAGAAGGACGCTCGCGATCGACGCCAGCGCCCACGCGACGGCGACGACGCCGGCGATCAGCAGGATCGTCCGGATCGACACCGAGACCTCGAGTTCGGTGCGACGCGCCTGCCCGGCCTCCGAAGAGGCCTCACGCGCGGTCACCTGCTGTTCGGTGTGCATGACACGTGCTGCCTTCCTGTCGACCGGCGCACCGCTGCCCGTCGCCGGACGAGTCCGGCGACGGGCACTCGCGGCGGTCAGGAGACGTGCAGCTTCTCCTTCAGCTTGCCCACGCGCTCGTCGAAGTCCGTCTTCACCTCGACCTTGCGCTGTTCGACCAGTGTCCGACGCGCCTCGAACGCTGCGGCGTCGGCGGCCCTCTCGGCCGACTCGAGCTCGCTCATGACTTCGTCGAGCGGGCGGCGCGTCACCTCGCCGCCGAGCTTGGCCATCTCGCCGTCGATCACCTCGACCGCCGGCTCTTCCACGCCCGCGATCACAGCGGTCGATTCCGGCGGAATCGCCGTCCCGAGAGCGGCGAGCGCCTCGTCGGACTTCTCGACGCGAGCAATGTCGAAGACTCCGCCCATCAGCGCGCCCGAGCCCCAACCGACGAGGACGCCGACGGGGCCGCCCAGGACGCCGATGAGCATCCCGATCAGCGAGCCGCTCGCCGTCCCGACGAGGCCGACGTTGTCGGCGCCCTCCACGGTGCGCAGCTCGCCCGTGGGCGTGCGCTCCACGACCGCTGCGGACCGGAGCCCGATGCGACCGTCAGCGTCACACTCCTTGAGCACGCTGAGCGCCTGGTACGCCTTGCTCGGCTCCGTGAACCGAACGACCACCACGTTCTCGATGTCAGCCATTTTGGCCTCCCTTCGTTCGAACAACCTTGTCGACCAGACACTCACAGGCCTCGCTGCCAAACCCCTGCCACGCGGCGGGCGGCCGCTGCCGCCACGGCCTGCGCGGCGAATCAGAAGGGGCTCTCGACGCGGACGAGGCGCGTCTTCACGTGCAGCTTCGTCGGCGGCCGGACGTTCCGGAGCGGGCCCGCGCTCATCCCGAAGCGCCGCTGGTCGATCGTGGTGGTCGCCTCCACCTCGAGCTCGCCGTCGATCACGCGCACCGATGCGTCGAATGCGAGTGGAACAACCACGCCGGCCGCCTCCAGCTCTCCCCTCACCTGCACGTCTCCGTTTCCCAGTCCGGTGACCCGAGTCGACCTGAACCGCACCTGCGGATGCAGGGCGACAAAGAAGAAGTCAGGCGATCGGAGATGCTCGTCGCGCTTGGCGACGCCCGTGTCGATGCTCGCAGCGTCGATCGTCAGCTCGATCTCCGAGCCGCCCGAACCGACGATGTACGCGCCGTCGAAGCTGCGGAAGCGGCCGCGAACCGTGTGCAGGCCCCACAGGTGCTTGACCTCGAACTCGACCGCCGTCCGGGTGCGATCGACGTTCCACCGTTCAACTGCGGTCTCTGCCTCGACAAGTGCTGTGCTCCTCTCATCAAGTGCGGTGCTCATCTCATCTCCTTGCTTGTAGGGATCGCTCGGAGCATCCCGGGGGCGGCTGCCATGCAGCTGCCGCGCTGCGCGTCGGCCACTGCCACGCGCCGCTCCTGGCCGATTCGCCGGCGACAGCTTCGCCGCCGTCAGTCGAGCGTCGTGAGGGCGTAGGCGAGGAGGAAGCCGGCGCTCGTAGCGAAGGCGACGAGCGGCCCGCCCTCGGCGTACGCCTCTGGCATCACCGTGTCGGCGAGTGCCGCGAGCACGGCGCCCGCCGCGAATGCGGTCAGCATGCCGAGCGACTGCTCGGATGCGACGTCCGCGGCGAGCCTCCCCGCGACGAGAGCGACGGCGAGGACCGCGGCGGTCACGCCCCACACCGAGAGGACGCGTGCCGAGGATGCTCCGCCCGCGCGCATCCGGGCCGCGCCGCCGAACCCCTCGGGCAGGTTCGAGACGACGATCGAGGCGAGGAGCGCGTAGGAGCCGCTCGCGGCGAGGCCGACGCCGAGCGCGAGGTTCTCCGGGATGCCGTCGAGGGTCGCCGCCGCGACGAGGGCGAGACCGCCGGCTTGCGCGCCGGCGTGGCGCTGGAGCAGGAGATCGACAGCGATGAACGTGGCGGCGCCGACGAGCAGCGCAGCCGACGCGCGAGGGAGGCCGGCTTCGCGGTGTGCCGGCTGGAAGAGCTCGAACGCAACGGAGACGACCATCGCGCCCGCCCCGAAGGCGAGCATCCCCGCGGTGAGCCGCTTGGGCGGAGCCCGGAAGCAGCCGAGCGCCGCCCCGACGAAGAGCGCTCCCCCGGTAGCAACGGCATAGAGCGCGGCTTCGAGCATGCCGTCGCTCAGCGGAGGATCGGCACGAACGATCGGGGCACGGACTGGGGGTGGATCCGCCCCGCATCGAGCAGCGCCCGCGCGACGACCCAACCGAACACGAACCCGCCGACGTGCGCGAAGAACGCCACCCCGTTTCCTTCCGACGACGCCGTGAAGAGCGCGTCGTGCGCTTCGTGGAGCTGGTAGAGGAACCAGCCGCCGAGGTAGGCCCAGGCCGGGATCCGCACGAAGAACACGAGCACGAGCGTCTTGATCCGCGCATGGGGGTAGAGGACGAGGAACGCCCCGAGCACGGCCGAGATGGCGCCGCTCGCGCCGAGCAGCGGCACGCGCGCGTCGGCGTCCGAGGCGAAGCCAAGGGTCATCGCCGTCTGCAACGCCGTCGCTGCGAAGCCGCCGGCCACGTAGAAGGCCAGATAGCGGAGGTGGCCGAACGCGTCCTCGACGTTCTTCCCGAAGATCGCGAGGAAGAGCATGTTGCCGAGGAGGTGACCCCAGCTTGCGTGCATGAACATCGCCGTCAGCCAGCTGATCGCCCACGGCACGGGCGCCGCGCACGTGCTTTCCACGTCGCAGGGGTAGAAGGACGCCTGCGCGACCGCACCTCCCAGGTCGGGGAGCTCGTAGAAGACCCAGACGGCGACGTTCGCCGCGATGAGCGCGACGTTCACCACCGGGAAGCGGCGTGCGGGCAGCCCGTCGGAGAGCGGCAGCACCGTCCTAGCTCCGTCCGAATACGATTGCCCGCGTCATGGCGGTAACGATGCGTGCCCGCGCTGCCATGCAACTGCCAGCCGGTCGCTCGTCGCTGCCGCCGGCAACGGAGGCCGGCCTCACCGCGCCAGAGGCGGGGACGCCCACAGCGGAGCCGGCACTGACGGGCGCCGCGTAACGCAGCCTCGCACCGCGCAGCCCGGCGTGCCAGACTGCTCGCGAGAGCGGAGGGCAGGCCGTATGGGAAAGCTCGAGGTTCGGCTCCTGGGGCCGTTCGAGGTGGTCGTGGGCGGGAAGCCGGTGGACGTGCCGGGCGCCAAGCGGCAGGCACTCGTGGCATGCCTGGCCTTGCGATCGGGTCGTGTCGTCTCCACGGACACGCTGGTCGAGGCGCTGTGGGGCAGCGATCTTCCGAGTGCGCCTCGAAACGCCGTGCAGCACCATGTGACCCGGCTGCGCCGGGCGCTGGGGCCGGACACGATTCGGCTCGCCGCCGACGGGTACGCGCTCGAAGGAGCGGTCGTCGGACGCCATGGAGTTCGAGGAGCTGCTCACGGCTGCGCGCAGCGCGCTCCGCGCCGGCGATGCGCGTGGCGCCGCGGACACGATCGCCGACGCGCTCGACCTCTGGCGCGGGCCTGCGTTGCTGGGTCTGCCTCAGTCGTCGTGGGCGACCGCCGAGGCCGGGCGGCTGGACTCGCTCCGGCTCGACGCGTTGGAGGAGCGCTTCGAGGCCGCTCTCGCGCTCGGCGAGCACGGCGAACCTGGTGCCGGCGATACGCGCTGCGCTGGAGGAGAGCCCGTTCCGCGAGCGCCTCTGGGGACAGCTGATGCTCGCGCTCTACCGCAGCGGACGCCAGGCGGACGCGCTCGAGGTGTTCCAGGAGGCCCGCCAGATGCTTCTGGAGGAGCTGGCGCTGGAACCAGGTCCGGAGCTGCGGCGCCTCCAGGAGGCGATCCTCGCTCACGACCCGGCGATCGCGCCCGTCCCCGTTGCACCAGTGCGGCGCGGCAACCTGCCGGCGCTCTCGACCTCGTTCATCGGCCGCGAGGCGGAGCTCACCCAGGTGGTCGAGCTTCTGCGGGCGCATCGCCTCGTCACGCTGACCGGGCCGCCCGGCGTCGGCAAGAGCCGGCTCGCCCTCGAGGCGGTGCGATCGGTCGAGAGCGAGCTCCGTGACGGGGCGTGGCATGTCGATCTCGCGCGCGCGGCACGTAGTGCCGACGTCGTCCGCCTCGCCGCCCAGTCCCTCGACGTGCGGGGCGCCGACCCGCTCGCGCGCACCGTCGCGCGCCTTCGTGAGACCGACGCGATGCTCGTCTTCGACTCCTGTGAGCACGTGATCGAGGAGACGGCCCGCGTCGTGGACGCGGTGCTGCGGGGCTGCCCAGGCGTGCGGGTGCTCGCGACGAGCCGCGAGGTGCTCCACGTGCCGGGTGAGGTGCGCTTCGCAGTGTCGCCCCTTGCGGTGCCTGACCTCGAATCGAGCGAGGCCGTCCAGGTTCCGGCCGTGGAGCTCTTCACCGCGCGAGCGCGCGCGGCGCGCCCGGGCTTCGAGCTGACGGACGAGGACGCCTGGCTCGCTGCCGAGATCAGCCGTCTCGTGGACGGCCTTCCGCTCGCGATCGAGCTCGCCGCTGCGCGGGTCAACGTGCTCGGCCTTGCGGAGATCCTCGCCCTCGTCAGGCGGCGCCTGGAGCTGCTCCCCGACCAGCCGGCGACGGACGCCGGGCGCGCCGCCCTCGCGACGCTCGTCGAGTGGAGCTACGACCTCCTGCACGCGGACGAGAAGACGCTGCTCCACCATGTCGCGGTGCACCGAGGCGGTGCGCCTCTCCCTGCACTCGTCGAGGCAGGCGCCGGCGACGGGCTCGACGAGATGACGGTGGTCGAGCTGCTCGGCACGCTCGTCGACAAGTCCATCGTCACCGTCTCGTTCCCGAGCGCCGACGCGCGCTACGACCTGCTCGACACGGTCCGTGACTATGCGCTCGAGCGCCTTGCCGACGGCGGCGGCCTCATGGCTGCCCGGAAAGCGCACGCGGAGTACTTCGCCACGATTGGCGGACGCCGCGCACGGCGCCCTTCGTGGACCCGAGTGGCGAGCGTGGGTCGGACGACTCGAGCTCGAGCGCGACAACCTGTGGGCCGCTCTCACGTACGCGTACGAAGCGTCCGACGCCGGCGTCGCGGGTCGGTTGGGAACGCTCGCCTGGTACTTCACGCTCGCGGAGCGCGTCTCCGAAGGCCGCCGCTTCGTCGAGCTCGCACTCGCCACCGCGTCCGAGGATGTTCCGGCCCCGCTCCGACTCGAGCTCGAGGCGTTTCGGTGCTTCTTCGCGACGGAGGAGCTCGATCTGGACACGGCGATCGAGATCGGCGAACGCGCGCTCGTCGCGACCGAGCCGCTACCGCCGCAGGCCGCTCTCGTCGAGGCAACCCTCGCGCTCGCCCTCGCAGAGTCCGGTGACGGTGAGCGAGCCGCCGTGCTGGCGGAGCAGGCGCACGCTCGTCTGCAGCCGACCGGCGACGACTGGAGCATCGCGGTGACCAGCCTCCTGCGGGCGCAGGTTGCCGCTCTCGCGGGAGACGTGTCCACAGTCGCCGCCATGGCGGCGCAGGCGCACCGTCATGCGGGAGCCATCGGGTTCGATGCGTTTCAGGTCCCCGCGCTGCTGCTCGAGGCCTGGGTCGCCGAGCGGCGGAGTGACGAGAGCGCCGCAGCGGAGGCGTATCAGCGTGCGTTCGCGCTCGCGGGTCATGCAGGGTTTGCCGACCACGCAGCCTTCGCGCTGGCCGGGCTCGGCTGGGTCGCGTTTGCGAGCGGAGACCTCCGCAAGGCCGAAGAGCTCGAGCGCCGGGCGCTCGCCGCCGCGGAGGCGGCACGGTCGCCGTGGGCCGCGGCGCATGCGCGCGTCCGGCTGGGGCGCGTGCTGGCCGCCGCGGGAGACACCGACAGCGCCGAGGCGCTCTACCGCAGCGCGCTCGAGTGGTCCGACAGGCAGCGACCGCACGAAGCACGCGAGAGCCTGTTCCTCGCGCTCGCCGAAGACCCGGGCACGGCCGCCCGGGCGGGTCTCGACGACCTCGGGCGGCCCGGAGAAAGTGCCGCCATGTCCACGGACGCCGAGACCGCTCTGACGCCGTAGCGCCGCATCGCCCGACCTCCGCAGAGTGGCAGCGACGGCGTGGCCGGTGGCAGGGCGTTGGCAGCCGCCCGCGACAGGCTTGACGTCGTGGAGTACATCCGACGACGACAGGAGGCACGCGTGGCGACAAAGACGATTGACGACACATGGGCGGAGATCCGCCGGCACATCGACGAGCTAGAGGCACGCGCCGAAAGTGGCGCGTCTCGAGACGCGAGCGCGTCTCCGGGACAGGCTCGACAGGCTGCGCGAGGAGGAAGCATCGGCCCGGGAAGCCGTCCGCGAGAAGGCCGAGGCGGTCGACGAGACAGTTCCGGCACCTCGAGATCGACATCGCGATCGCCGAGAACCGCCTGGCCTCGGAGATGGCCGACGACGCGACGTCGTTCGCGGACGCGGTCGAGGCGGAGCTGCACGACTGGGATGCCGCGATCGAGCGGCTCCAGACGCGCGCAGCGACGAAGGCACAGGACGCTCGCGGGCAGGCCGAGGCCGAGATCGCCGAGCTCAGGCAGGCGCGAAACCGGGCAGCCGAGCGTCTGACCGCGCTGCCGCGCGGCCTTGGAGGACGCGTGGCAAGAGCAGAAGGACCGCGTCACGGAAGCGCTCGACGACCTCGAGCGGAAGGTCCGCGAGGCGGCCCTGAAGTTCCACTGAGGAGGAAGACATGACGACTGAGTCGACACCGACCGAGACCTTCGAGTCGAAGGTCAGCAGCACGATCGACGAGGCAGCGAGCGAGGGCGAGCGCATGCTTGCCCGCGTCTGGAAGATCATCGCAGCGAACGGCGTCGCGGCCGTCCTGTTCGGCTTCGTGCTCGTCCTGTGGCCGGACATCGGTCTGACGACCATCGTCGCCGTCGTCGCGGTGTACGCGCTGGTCAGAGGCGTTCTGTCCGGTCTGGCAGCGTTCCTGACACCGCTCCCGCCGGGCGAGCGCGGATGGCTGACGCTCGAGGCGGTCGCGGGAACGGCGATCGGCATCGCGCTGCTCGTCTGGAACGACATCTCCGCGCAGGCGCTTCTGTACGTGGTGGCGGCGTGGGCCCTGGCGATCGGCGCCCTGATGCTGGGCACCGCGATGCAAGCTCCACTGGAATGGCCGGCGAAGCTGCTGCTGGCGCTCAACGGGATCATCTCCGAGCGCGTTCGGCGCCGTGATGTTCATCGAGCCCGACGCGGGCGCCGTCGCCATCGTCGCACTCATCGCCACGTTCACGATCGTGACCGGTGTGATGCAGATCGGGTTCGCGCTCGAGCTGCGCAATGTCGCCGCCGATGTCCGCCATCGCCTCCCGCGGCCGACCACCACAAAGCCCGTGGCGCACGCCTGACGTCCACGGAGAACGACTCGGGCGGCCGGCGCAGCTCGCGCCGGCCGCCGCGAGGACGACAAGTGGATCCGATGAGATCGACGTGGCAGGCCAACTCGAACTCGACGACCAGACCTCGGATGGAAAGAATGTGGGGCTCGAGGCGGACGCGCGTCGCGCGTCCGCGGCCGCAAGCGCCTATTTCGATCGGGCAGCAGCTGCTGACGACGGTCTGGAACGTCGTCCTCGCCGCCGTCCTCGTTGCTGCGGCGTTCGGCCGGTCGGCGAAAACCGACTCGTCGAGGAGTCGTCTGCCCGGCGCGTGAGTTTCAAGCCGAGCCACGCGCGTGATCTCGCACGGGAAAGCGGCGGTCTGAGAAGCAACCGGCCCGCCCGCCCCAGAGGAAGCCGTTCGCCGCGCGAGCAAGGTTTCTCAGGTTCCGAGCGCGTCGGTGACCGCGGAGAGCTCCTCATCGTTCTCGGAGACGAGCTCGCGTGCACACTGGTACAGACAGGCGACGTTCTCAGAACTCGAGTCGTCCATCGTGAAGCTGCACGAACCGACCGTGGTCTGCAGGCGCCAGTAGCGAAAGCGCTCGCCGTCGGCGATTCGATCGAGGAGCAGGTGGGCCAAGCGCCCGCCACCGGTGGCGACCGCCTCGAGGAGTGTCCGGGCAAGGGCGGACGCATCCCGCATCTGCGCCCTCTCCGCCACCGGGAGCGGAGTCCGTGGCGGTCGTACCCCGGTGCCCAGCGAGACGAGTACGAGTGGGAGGTCGTCTCGAGCCGCGGCTTGCCGACCGAGCAGGTAGCCGAGAACCGCCGGGCTGTTCACGTAGAGGCCACCGTCGACGAGCATCCGCTCTCGATCTCCGTCCTTGACGATCTGAGGCTTGAAGAACATGGGCGCCGCGGACGTTGCGCGAGCCGCGACGACCATCGTCACGTCGCTGACGTCGCCGAGCTCCGGACTGCTGGAGAGCATCACCGGCTCGCCGTACGCGAGGTCGTAGCTCGTCACGACGACGCCGGTCAGCGCAGCTGTCAACGGGGTATCACCGAGAAAGCGACCGAGCGTCTCCTCGAGTCCCGCAACGGAGTACCGGGTTCCCTCGCGTACCCACGCCGAGCGCGGGAGTGAGATCGGCCCCCCACCTGGGAAGATCGTCTCTCCGTCGGACAGGTAGAAGTCGAGCAGCCGTTCCGCAGGATTTCGCGGGTGCTCGCCGTCGGGGGCCGTCAGGCCCAGCGCGATGATCCCGCCGGTCGACGTGCCGACGATCAGATCGAAGACAGTCGCGAGGGAGCGTGGCGCGAGCCGCCGCTCCAGGTCGACGAGCACCGTGGCAGGGATGATCCCTCGGATCCCGCCGCCGTCAATCGCGAGCACGCGAAAGGGGGCAGCCACAGCGCCACCTTACAACCGCGAAAGCGCCAACGAGAGGGGCGGCGGAGTCGAGGCGGACAACGCACAGAGGCGCCCACGGCCATGTCGAAACGCAGCGGGCGCCGACGGGGGGTATGCAACCGGGCGCTGATCGCCGTGCTCTGGAGGTGTGGGCTTCGGATCGGCGAGGCGCTGGCGCTGAAGGCGAAGGACTTCGACCCGGAGGCGGGCACGCTGGTAGTGCAGCGGGGGAAGGGGGGCAAGCGGCGGGTGGTTGGGGTGGATGCCGGGACGGTGGCGCTGGTCGGCCGCCGGCTGGAGCTACATCGCTGGAGGGGCATCTCGGGCGGCCCGCTGTTCTGCGCGCTGCCGAGATTGCCACGAGCCCGGCACGGACGCTGTCGCGCTGGTCGCGTAGCGGCAACGCCTCGTTTCGACGACCGATCAGTCGACGCGAAGACGGCGGACGACCAGCGGGCGAACCTCGGCGATCCGCTCGAAGTCGCGGTCGACGTGCACGACCCCGAGCCCGTGGTGGAGCGCGGTCTCCGCGATCAGGAGATCCGGGATCGCCGTGCGATGCCACATGCCGTGGTGGTGAGCGAGGTCCCGCTGCAGCAACAGTGCGCGCTCGAGGAGATCGGGAGGCGCCGCAGGAAGTCGCGCTGGGGTCCGCAAGGCGCTCCGCCTCGAGCCCGGCCTCGTCGGCCGCGCGCCGAAGCGCCTGCTCGACGGTCGCCCGCATGGTCGTCGCTCCGAGGGCGGAACGAGCCCGTTCGAGAGCTCTTGGTCGATCTCGATCGTCGTGCGTCGCGTCATGCATACACGTCAACACGACGGTACATGCGTCTCGGGGCGGGGCCACGATCGCGGCCCCGCCCCGGGACAGCGGACTACTTGAGCTTGTTCGCCTTGAGGAACGCGTCGGCGATCTGCGCGGCCGGCTTCTGGTCAACATAGACGGCCGTGTTCATCGCGAGCATCGCCCTGAGCGTCAGCTTGGAGCTGACGGCGTTCAGCGTCGATACCAGCTTCGGGCCGTATTCCGAGACGAGCTTCTGCGACACGATCGGAACGACGTTCTGGAACCCGAAGATGTTCTTCGGGTCCTTGAGGACGACGTACTTCGACGTCGCGAGGGGCGGATCCGTCGAGAACACGCCGGCCGCGAGCACCTTGCCGTCGTCGAGCAACTTGTACGCGCTGATCCCCGCGAGCGGCGTGAACTTCACGTCGGTCACACCGTAGACCCGCTTCATGCCGAGCAAGCCCGTCTGGCGGGTGCGGAACTCGGGGAACGCGGCCAGCGTCAGGCCGGGCACCTTGCTCAGGTCGGCGACCGTCTTCAGGCCGTACTTCTTCGCGGTGGAGCTGAGCACTGCGACGGCGTCGACGTCCTGGAACGGCGTCATCCGCGCGAGCGTGTACCCCTTCGCGGCGTAGAGCCTCTTCACGATCGCGTACGTCGCCTGCGCCGACTTCGGGAAGGTCTTCTTCTTGAAGGTGACCGTGTAGGCGATTCCGATGTACTCGGGGTACATCGTGATCTTCCCGCTCGTGAGTGCCTTCTGGATCAGCTCCGTCGAGCCGATGTTCTCCTTGTAGGAGACGTCGAGGCCCTTCGCCTCCAGTGCCTGCTTGTAGAGCTGGCCGAGGACGAACGCCTCGCCGAAGTTCTTCGTGCCGATGACGATCGGCGTCGCCGTGGACTGCGTGCCACCGGCGGAGGCGGCAGTCGCTCCGCCGAGGATGATCGCGACCCCGAATGCGATCGCGAACGCCGCCTTCGCGGCGCGCCGGGTGTGCTTGCGGATCATGATCCTCCCTCTGATCGGTCGTTGACCCAGGCCGTGCTGGACCCTACAGGGAGAGTCCTTCGCCGCCGGGCTCCGTCACGAGCATCGCGTCGTCGACGTGACGGCCGCGGAGCGGCTTGGGCGTGACGAGCCGCTGGACGAGCGCCACCAGCCCGTCGCAGGCAAAGGCGAGCACCGAGACGAGGATCGACGCCCCGATCACGCCTTCGATCCCGTAGCTCGCCTGGTTGACGATGACGTCCCCGAGACCGCCACCGCCGGCGATCGCGGCGATCGTGGCGGACGCCACGACGAACACGACCGCGGTGCGGATCCCCGAGAAGAGGAGCGGGGTCGCCAGCGGCAGCTCGACGCGCTGGAGGATCTGGCGCTCCGTCATGCCCATTCCCCGGGCCGCCTCGATCGTCTCGCGGTCGATCTCGCTCACGGCGACGTACGCGTTCGTGAGGATCGGCGGGACGGCGAGCACCACGAGGGCGATCAGGACGACGGTGAAGCCCACGGGCAGGAAGACGACGCAGACCGCGATCACCGCGAGCGTCGGCAGCGCCCTGCCGATGTTCGAGATGCTGATCGCGACGAACGAGAACCGCCGCAGGTGGCCGAGCGCGATCCCGATCGGCAGCGCGATGACGAGGGCCACGCCGACGGCGGCCGCCGACAGCCGCAGGTGCTCGACGGTCTTGTCCCAGAGCAGCCCCCGGTTGTCCTCGATGAAGCGGAGGGCGTCCGCGAAGATCGAGAGGTCGGCGATCACGGCGTTCGGCCCACCCTCGTCCACGGCGTCAGCGACCGCTGGACGAGCACGAGGAGCGCGTCGGCCACGAGGGCGAGGCCGACGGCCAGTGCCGCCGTGATGATCAGCTCGGTGTTGAAGAACTGGCGCAGGGCCAGGAAGATCGGCCGCCCGAGCCCCTGCGGGATGACGAAGGCGGCGACGGTCGCGAGCGCGATCGTCGAGACGGTCGCGATCCGGATCCCGGCCATGATCGCCGGTAGCGCGAGCGGGAGCTCGACGCGCCGCAGGATCTGCCCCTTGCTCATGCCCATCCCGCGGGCGGCCTCGAGCACGTCGGCGGGAACCGCTCGGAACCCGACGAGGATGTTCCGGAACATGATGAGCAGCGTGTACGAGACGAGCGCGACCTCGACCGTCGTCACGGTCAGCCCCGTGACCGGCACGAGCAGCTGGAACAGCGCGAGACTCGGGATCGTGTAGCAGAGCGCTGCGAACAGGTCGAACGGCCGGTGGAACCACGCACGGCGTCTCGCGAAGAGCGCCGCGACGAAGGCGATCACGAAGCCCACGACGACGGCGATGATCGTGAGCTTGACGTGCTGGAGCAGCGCGGGCTGGAGCACCTCACCCCAGTTGTCGCGCACCCAGTCGGGGCAGAAGAGGCGGTTCTCCTGCACGCAGTCGCTCGCCTGGCCGAAGTCCGGGATCACCGGGCCGGACTGCGCGACCAGCCCGTTCATCCCCGGAGCCGCTCCGAGAGGGCGTCGAGGCTGAGCGAGCCACGCGGCCTACCCTCGGCGTCGAGCACCACGACGACCCTGCTTCCGTCGCTGAGCATCGCCGACAGCGCGTCGCGCAGCGTGGTCGACCCGGCGAGCGCCGGCCCGACCGCGCCGTCGACCGGCTCGAGAGGGAGCTCGTCGAGACGTGTGAGCGAGAGGCGCTTCAGGCCGCGGTCGGCACCGACGAAGTCCGCGACGAACCCGTCGGCCGGATGCGCCAGGATCGCCTCGGGCGTGTCGTACTGGGCGAGCCGGCCGCCGGGCCGCAGGATCGCGATGCGGTCGCCCATCAGGATCGCCTCGTCGATGTCGTGGGTCACGAAGATGACCGTCTTCCGCACCTCGCCGTGGATCCGTAGGAGCTCGTGCTGCAGGCGCGTCCGGGTGATCGGGTCGAGGGCGCCGAAGGGCTCGTCCATCAGCATCACCGGAGGGTCGGCTGCGAGAGCGCGCGCAAGGCCGACCCTCTGCCGCTCGCCGCCCGAGAGCTGCGCTGCGTAGCGCTCGCGGTAGTCGACGCCAGGCAGGTCGACGAGATCGAGCAGCTCGTCGACGCGGGCATCGATCCGGTCCTTCGGCCACCCGAGCAGGCGAGGGACGGTGGCGACGTTCTCGGACACGGTCATGTGGGGGAAGAGCCCCGTCTGCTGGATCACGTAGCCGATCCCGCGCCGAAGCGCCGTGACGTCCCGCTCGCGCACGCTCTCGTCGCCGATCCGGATGTCGCCCTCGGTGATGTCGATCAGCCGGTTGACCATCTTCATCGCCGTCGTCTTGCCACCCCCCGACGGGCCGACGAGGACGCAGATCTCACCGGCCGGCACCGTCAGGCTGAGGTCGTCGACGGCAGGCGCGGGCCGGCCGGGATAGCGCTTCGTCACGTGGTCGAAGACGATGCGGGCCGCGGCGTCGCTCACCGGCGAAAGCCTACGTAGGCGGGCGCCGCTCCTGTACGGCCGTTTCAGGCGCGCCGCGGCAGAGCGCCCGCGAGCGACGCCGCCACGGCAGTGCCCGCGGCGAGGAGCACGATCGTCCCGCCGGGCGGGAGGTCGGCGTAGTAGGCGATCGTCAGGCCGGCGAGCACGGCCCCGAGACCGATCAGGCTCGAGAGGACGAGCGTCGAGCGAAGGCTCCATGCGACCCGCTGTGCCGCGATCACCGGCAGCACCATCAGCGCGGCGATCAGCAGGATCCCGACAATGCGAATCGAGATCCCGACGGTCAGCGCAGCGAGCACCGCGACCGCCGTGTTGAGAGACCCGACACGGACGCCCGCGACCCGGCTCCCCTCCTCGTCGAGGACGACTCCGACGAGACCCCGATAGAGCACTGCGATCGCCGCGAGCGAGACACCGCCGAGCGCGAGGACGACCCAAAGGTCGGTGCGCGTCACGGTCAAGATCGAGCCGAAGAGGAACTGGAACAGGCCGACGTCGAGCCGGTTCGCGCTCGAGACGAGCACGATGCCGAGCGCGATGCCCGTGTAGAAGACCAGGGCCAGCGCCTGGTCGCCGGCGGCGCCGAAGCGCGAGCGGAGCCATTCGATCGACAGCGCCCCCACCACCGCGAAGCAGAGGGCGGTGAGGACGGGCGAAATGCCGAGCAGGTACCCGGCCGCGACCCCGGCGAAGGCGACGTGGCCGAGCCCGTCGCCGACGAGCGATTGCCGGCGCTCGACGAGGAAGAACCCGACGGCAGGCGCGAGGACGCCGACGACGAGACCGACGCCGAAGGCGAGACGCATGAACTCGAGGTCGAGCATCAGGGATGCGTGTGGGAAGGGTCGTGCCAGAGCGCGGGGAGCGCGGCCGGGTCGCCGTCGAACACGATCCGGCTTCGGACGAGAACGAGACGCGAGACGACATGCTCGACCGCTCCGAACTCGTGCGAGACGTAGAGGATCGTCACCCCGAGGTCCGACCTGAGCTCGGCGAGCAGCGCCGCGAGCGACTCCTGCGACGCCGCGTCGACGCCTGTGGTCGGCTCGTCGAGCGCGAGCAACGCGGGCTCCGAGGCAAGCGCCCGCGCGATGAACGCCCGCTGCTGCATCCCGCCGGACAGCGTTCTGAGCGGCGAGCTCGCCCGGTTTTCGAGCCCCACACGCTCGATCGCGGCCGCGACGGCGGCACGGTCGGTGGCACGGAGCCGCCCGAAGGGACCGCGCACCGCCAGACGCCCCGCCTCGACGACCTCGCGGACGGTGACGGGGGTCGCCGAGGCGAGCTGTGCCCGCTGGGACACATACCCGATTCGCGGGCGGGAGCCGCGCGCGCCGGGAGGCGCGCCGAAGACGCGTACGACGCCCGACAACGGTCGCTCGAGCCCGAGCGCGAGCCGCAGCAGCGTCGTCTTGCCGCCGCCGTTGGGCCCCGCGATACCGAGGAACTCGCCCGGCTCGACGGTCAGCGTAACGTCCTCGAGCACCGGCGGCCCGCCGCGGTAGGCGAACGAGACGCCCGCGAGCTCGACGGCCGCCGGCGAGCCGTCTACGCGCATCCGAGCGCCTTGCGGAGGACCGTGAGGTTCTGGCGCATGAGGTCGAAGTAGGTGCGACCCGCGTCCAGCTCGGAGGAGGTGAGGCCCTCGAGCGGGTCGAGGACGGCTGTCGTCGTACCGGACTCCCGGGCGACGGTGTCTGCGACGGCGGGCGGCGCGAGCCGCTCGGTGAGCACCGTTGTCGCGCCGCTCTCGCGCACCGCGCGGACGAGGCTCGCGAGCGCCTTCGGCGTCGGCTCGGTCTCCGGTGCGAGACCGAGGAGCGGGACCTGCCGGAGCCCGTACCGTGAGGCCAGGTAGCCGAACGCGGCGTGGCTCGTGACGAGCGTCCGCCTCGCACAGCGGGCGAGCCCTCGGCGGTACTCGACGTCGAGCGTGCGGAGCCTGGAGACGAAGGGGTCCGCGGCGGCGGGGTCGCCGAGCGCCCGGGCGATCGCGCGCGAGACCTCGGCGTAGCGGATCGGGTCGAGCCAGACGTGCGGGTCGAGCCCGCCGCGGACACGCAGCGGGCGCGCGTTGTCGAGGACATCGAGGGCCGGCCCGCTCCGCGCGTCGACCGCAGCCTCGACCGCGGGCTGGAACCCGTGGCCGACGTACACGACGAGCGCCGCCTCCTGCACGCGCCCGACGTCCCGCGCTGTCAGCTCGAGGTCGTGCGGCTCGGCGCCGGGCGGCGTCAGGTCCGTGACACGGACGTCCTCCCCAGCGACCTGCTCGGCCGCGTACGCCAGGGGATAGAAGGACGCGACCACCGTGTCTCCGGCGGAATCGCCGCCGCACCCACTCGCTGCGACAACCGCCACCAGGCCGACGCACAAGAGAACGATTCTCGAAAGCACCGGGGCGAGCGTAGCAGCAGATGAGAATCGCTATCGTCTTGGCATGGCAACCTGGACCGAGCAGGCGCTCGACCGGCTCCGCACGGCGGGCCTGCGCCGGGGCGGCGCGCGGCGCGCGGTCGTCGAGTTCCTCGCGGGGCAGGACTGCTGCCGCTCGGCGCAGGAGATCCACGACGGAATCGCGGCCGGCGGCGGCGCCGTCGGCGTTGCAAGCGTCTACCGGGCACTCGACACGCTCGCCGAGTTGCGGCTCGTGCAGCGGGTCGACGTCGGCGACGGGATCGCCCGGTTCGAGCCGGCGGCCGAGGACCACCACCATCACCACCACCTCGTCTGCGACGACTGCGGCAAGGTGGAGCCGTTCAGCGACGAGCCGCTCGAGCGCGCACTGGAGCGGGCGGCGGGACGGCTCGGCTACACGCTCGAGCAACACGAGGTCGTGCTCCGCGGCGCCTGCGACGAGTGCCGCTGAGCGGCCGGCGAATCTAGTCGTCGGGCGGAGGCGAGTCCGGGACGGCGGCGTGCGCAAGCGCGACGGCCGCGCGCCGCTCCGCGGTGAGCTCGCGGATCACGATCTGCGCGGACGCCGTGAGCGGCACCGCGATCAGTGCGCCGACGACGCCGAGCAGGGCGGCACCGAGGATCACGCTCGCGATCACGAAGAAGCCGGAGATGTCCGCGGCCCGGCCCTGGATCGTCGGCTGGAGAACGTAGTTCTCGACCTGCTGGTAGCCGACGCACACGACGAGCATGATCAGCGCCTGGGGCACGCCCTGGGTAAGGGCGACGAGCGAGAGGATCACGGCTGCGAGCGTCGCGCCGACCTGGGGGATGAGGCCGAGGAGGCCCGCAAGGATCCCGAGCGCGAGCGCGAACGGGATACCGATGATCCACGCGGCGGTGCCCTGGACCGTGCCCGCGATCACCGCGATCACGACCGCGCCGAGGGCGTAGCGGCCGATCGTGCGCGTGATCCGCTCCTCGAGCACGGCAGTGCGAGCGGACTCGCGCGGATAGAGGATCGTGTGGAGGGAGCGCGAGAGGTTGGGCAGGTCGATCACGAGGAAGAGCGTCATGAACGTGATCGTGAGCGCGCCGAGGCCGAAGCCGAAGATGCGCCCGCCCACCTCGAAGGCGTCGCCGAGCTTCGAGGGCAGGTCGGAGGCCAGCGACTCGGCCCGCTGCTGCAGCTTCTCACCGATGTCGGTGCGCTGGTCGATCTGCTGGAAGATCTCCGACTGGCGGATGTGCTCGACGATCGACGGGAGGTCCTCGATCAGGTTCCGCACCGCGCCGACGAAGGGGCTCACGAACAGGTAGGCGAGCAGGCCGAGGAACCCGACGAGGCCGAGCACGACGAGCATCGCGGCGTTGCCCCGCTTCATCTTCGCCCGCTCCTCGAGCCAGGTGACCGGCGTCTGGAGGACGATCGCCAGGAACAGGGCGATGAACACCCAGAGCACGGCCTGACGCGCAGCCACGAACGCCCACGCGAAGGCGATCACGCCGACGATCGTCGCGATCGTGCGGATCGAGATCGAGATCTCGACCCGCCGGCTCGGCGGCTCGCGTGCTGCCACGACGAGCGAGTCTAGGAAGCGCCCCGGAAGGCGCCGGGGCCGGTCGCCGCCGACTCAGGCGACCGGCGCGCCGGCGCGCGTGATGCGAACGTCGCCGGAGACCGTGCGGATCCGGAGGTCGACCTGCCCGCCGCCGCCGGCCGGAGCGTCGGCGACGTCGAGGTCGGACGTGACAGACCCGCTGACCGACTGGGCGTCGATCCACAGGGCAAGGCCGGGGCGCGTGGCGACGTGGACGTCGCCGGAGACGCAGCTGACACGGCACGCGCCGCCGACGGACTCGAGCTCGACGTCGCCCGAGACGGTGTTCACGCCCACCGACGCTGTGGTCTCCCCGATGCGGACGTCACCCGAGACGGTGTTGACGGTCACCCCGCCCCCCACCGCGCGCACGGCGACGTCGCCGGAGGCGGACTTCGTCGTCAGCGTGCCGCCGACGGCGCCCGCGGTGAGGTCGCCGCTCGCGGTCGTGAAGCTCAGCTCGCCGGTGTCGGCGAGCATCGCGTCGCCCGAGGCAGATCGGCCGACGACGTCGCCGAGGGGGCCTCTCACGTCGAGGTCGGCGCTCTGCGTCGTCAGCTCGAGGTCGGCCCCCTCCGGGCAGCGGACGGTCACGAGGAGCTCGGGGCTGCGGCCGAGAAAGCCGAGCCGCCCCTCGCGCTTCGGGACGCGGACGGAGACCTCGTGCCGGCCGCCGCGCTCGACGGCTTCGATCCGTGTCTCTGCGGCCGCCTGGGCCGACGCGTCGTCGCCGCGCATAGGGGTGACGTCGACGTCGACCCGCGGTTCGTCCCACGTGCTGACAGCCACCGCGCCGGCCGGCACGGACATGTCGAGTGCGACACGACCCGGTGTCTCGAAGGATGGCACGGCGTCACCGGGCGCCGAAGCGCGGAGGGACGGAAGGGCGTGAGTCGACGCGGCCGTCGCCCCGCCGCTGTGGGCGGCGGCGCTCGACGGGGTCGGGGTCGAAGGGGCCGAATAGCGCGAGCGAGAACATCTGGGCTCCTTTCCGTCAGCTCCGGGCGAAGCCCTGGAGCCGGTTCGACGATCGCCGCGCGGCGCGCGGCTCGAGCGCGCGGGCGAGCGCGCGGATGATCCAGGCGTTCGTGGAGACGGCCTCACGGGCCGCCGCGACCTCGAGGCTCGTCTTGAGCCCCTGTGGGAGCCGCAACGTGACGCGGGCACTCAGGTCGTCGCCGGGGGCCGGCGGCTCGTCGGGCGCCACCGGCTCGCCCACATAGACGAGCTCCGGGTCGCGACCGGCGAGCCGGACCTCGACGTGGCCGTCGTCGAGCTGGGAGTTGAGCGAGAGCGCGACCTCCGAGAGGAGGTCGATCAGCCGCAGGCGGAGCGCGGGCTCGATCGCCTCTGCGAGCCGCCGCCATTGCTCGACCGCCTCCTCGTCGCCGAGGGCGGCGACGACGCCGGCGAGGTCGCGCTTGATCGCATCGATGTGCAGCTCCATGACCCCAGTATGACATCATTTTGATGTCTGTCAAGTGCGAAATTGCGTCGAGGTGCTGTCGAGCGTGCTGCGAGATCGTTTCGGGCCGCATGAAGGGTGGGAAACCGTACGTTCGCGGCAACCGGCATCGTCTACGCTTGACGGCGCCCGGGCGCGGCGCACGCGCCCTCGGACGCCTTTCCGCCCCGTGCCCACGGGGTTCCACGCGAAAGCCTTGCCTTCCGGTGCGTGGGGAGCACCCATGACGAACGTCGACCCTGCCGACCTCACACTCTGGCCGACGATCCGGCACCTCTACCCGCTCTGGCGGGCCCAGTGGCGGCTGGTCGCGATCGGTCTCTCGTGCGCGGTTGTCTTCACGGTGCTCTCGCTCGCGATCCCGATCCTCGTGCAGCGGACGATCGACGACGCGATCGACGGGAACGACCATTCGCTGCTCGTGCCGTACCTCGTGGCGATCCTCGCGATCGCAGCGGTCAGGTTCGCCGTCAACTTCACTCGGCGCTATGCCACGGCGCGGATCGGGGTCACCGTCGAGGCGCGTCTGCGCTCGAAGCTGTACGACGCGTACCTGCGCTATCCGCGCGCCTTCTACGACCGCCACGCAACCGGCGAGGTCATCTCGCGCGCGACGAACGACATCTACCCGGTGCGCTATTTCATCGGGTGGGGCGTCGTGCAGGCGATCCAGAGCACCCTCATGCTCGTCGGCGCGACAATCGTGCTCACCGCCGTAAACTGGCAGCTTGCGCTGACCGCGGCCGTCGCGATGCCGCCCATCGCGGTGCTGACGTACTTCTTCGCCCACCGCGTGTTCCCGATCTCGCGCGAGGTGCAGCGAAGGAAGGGCAACCTCACCGAGGCATCGGACGAGGCCGTGGTCGGCATCGAGATGGTGCAGGCGTTCGGCCGCGAGGACGACGTGCGCGACCGCTTCCGCGACCGCGCGGAGGCGGTGCGTCACGAGACAATGCGACAGGCCTCGGTCGAGGCCCGCTACCTCCCCGGGCTGATCTTCCTCCCCACGATCGGCATCGCCGCGGTCCTGTTCGTCGGCGGCCGCGAGGCGATCGCCGGCAACCTGACGATCGGACAGTTCACCCTCTTCATCACCCTGCTGCTGCAGCTCGTCTGGCCGCTCGAGGCGCTCGGCTGGATCATCAATCTCGGGCAACGCGCCACGGCCGCCGCCTCCCGAAGCTTCGCGTGGCTCGACGGCATCGGCTCGCTGCCCGAGCGCGCCGACCCGGTCACGCTTCCCTCGGGCCCGCTGCCGGTCCGGTTCGAGGATGTCCGGTTCTCGTACGCGACCGGGAGTGAGGTGCTGTCTGGCATCGAGCTCGACGCCACGCCCGGCGAGATCGTCGCGGTCTGCGGCGCTACGGGTGCGGGCAAGACGTCGCTGCTCCAGCTGCTGCCCCGCTTCTACGACCCCACGGCCGGGCGGGTCCTGGTCGGCGGCGTCGACGTTCGCGACGTCGCGGTGGCGGAGCTCCGGGCCGCCGTCGCCGTCGTCACGCAGAAGGCCGTGCTGTTCTCCGTCCCGCTGCGAGACAACCTGCTCGCCGCCCGTCCCGACGCCGACTGGAGCGACGTCCTCGACGCGTGCGAGGTGGCAGGTGTCGCGGACTTCGTGGACGACCTCCCCGACGGCTACGACACGCTCATCGGTGAGCGCGGCGTGAACCTCTCCGGCGGCCAGCGCCAACGTGTCGCTCTCGCCCGAGCGCTCATCGCGGGCGCGCGGGTGATCGTCCTCGACGACCCGATGTCAGCCGTCGACACCGAGACCGAGCGGCACCTGGTCGAGCACCTGCGGCCCGCGCTCGCCGGCCGCACCGTGCTCATCTCGGGCCAGCGGCTTTCGACTGTGCTCGTCGCCGACCGGGCGGTCGTGCTTCGCGACGGCCGGATCGTCGAGCAGGGCCTTCCCGACCAGCTGATCGCGGCCGGCGGCGCGTTCGCCGAGCTGTTCGGCGAGGAGGCGCTCGCGGCGTGAGGAGCCGGACGGGACTGTCGCGCCTGTGGCGTTACACCGAGGGGCGGCGGCGCCGCCTTTCGGTCGTGCTCGCCCTGGCGGCCGTGTCGTCGGCGGCACCGGTGGTCGGCTGGCACATCGTCGGCGACGCGATCGACAACGGCATCCGCGCGGGTGACGAGCAGCGGCTGGCCGTCGACGTCGCCGGCTACGTGGCGGTCGGCGTCGTCGCCTGGCTGCTCGGGACGGCGACCTGGCTGATGCTCGCCGGCATCGGACAGCGCATGGTGCTCGAGCTGCGTCGCGACCTGTTCGAGCATCTCACCTCGCTCTCCCTGCGCTACTTCTCGGAGCAGAAGGCCGGCTGGATCATCGCCCGACTGACGAGCGACGTCGACGCGCTGTCCGATGTGCTCAACCAGGGCCTGACGACGCTCGTCGTCAACACGCTGACGCTCGTCGCGGCGATCGGCGGACTGTTCCTGCTCGACTGGCGTCTCGGGCTCGTCGCGCTGCTCGTGCTGCCGCCGGGCATCCTCGTCACGAGGTGGTTCCAGAGGCGCTCGCACGCGGCGTTCTCGGACGTGCGGACGCGCATCGCCGCGGTCACGGCGCAGCTCGCCGAGTCGGTCGCCGGGATGGCGGTGATCCAGGCGTTCAACCGCGAGCGGGCATTTCAGCGCGAGTTCGAGGAGCTGAACGAGGCGAACCGCGTCGCGAACACCTACGCGCAGAAGCTGTCATCGGTCTTCTTCCCCGCGATCGAGCTGCTCGGCGTGATCGCCCAGGTGGCGGTGCTGTACGCGGGTGCCCGAATGATCGAGGGCGGCGCGCTCGAGATCGGCACGCTGATCGCGGCGGTCGGGATGCTCTCGCTCGTGTTCCAGCCGCTCCAGGAGCTTTCCGAGCTGTACGGGCAGGTCCAGGCCGCCACCGCTGCGATGGGGAAGATCTCGACGGTGCTCGACGCCGAGCACGACATCGTCGACCGGCCGGGCGCACGGGATCTCGGCAGGATCGACGGACGGCTCGACCTCGACGGCGTCGTCTTCGCGTACGGCGACGAGCCGGTCATCCACGGGCTCGACATCGACATCCCCGCCGGCGGCTGCATCGCGCTGGTCGGCGAGTCGGGCGGCGGCAAGTCGACGACCGCGAAGCTCGTCGCGCGCTTCTACGACCCGGGCCGGGGCGCCGTGCGGGTCGACGGCACCGACCTGCGGGACGTCCGACTGCGCTCCTACCGCCGCCAGCTCGGGGTCGTCCTGCAGGACCCGTTCCTCTTCAGCGGGACGATCGCGGACAACATCCGGTTCGGCCGCCCGGATGCCACCGACGAGGAGATCGTCGCGGCGGCGCACGCGATCGGCGTCGACCGGGTCGCCGCCCGGTTCGAGGAGGGTCTCGACCACGTCGTCCGCGAGGGCGGCGCGGGCCTCTCGGCGGGCGAGCGCCAGCTGATCTCGATTGCCCGCGCCCTCGTGGCCGACCCCCGCATCCTCATCCTCGACGAGGCGACGTCGAACATCGACCGGCCGACGGAAGTGCTGATCGAGCGGGCGTTCGACACGCTGCTCAAGGGCAGGACGTCGATCATCATCGCGCACCGGCTGACGACGGTCCGTCGGGCGGACGAGATCCTCGTCATGGAGCGGGGCCGGATCACGCAGTCCGGGACGTACGACGAGCTGATCGCGGCCGACGGCCCCTTCCGCCGCCTCGCGACGACGCTCCAGGGCGCCGCCGCCCGCCGCGTGGCCTAAGGCGCCGTAGGACCGAGAGGCAGTTGCGACCGCGACAGCGGGCTCCTTCAGGGATGTGCCCCGCCGCAGGCGGGGATCAAGCGGCGGGAAATCCGCTTCTGCGGATTCCCGCTTCGCGAGCTGATCAGAGCAGCCAGGTGTCGTCGCGGATGATCGGCGTCGCCGAGCCGTCACCGGCGAGGCCGTCGACCTCGACCTCGGGGCCGCCGACCATGAAGTCCGTGTGCACGCCCGAGACGTTGACGCCACGGGCGAGCAGAGCCTCTGCGTCGAGCCCCTCGACGCCCTCGACCGCGAAGGGCAGCCCGCTCCCGTAGGCCAGGTGGCAGCTCGCGTTCTCGTCGAAGAGCGTGCTCTGGAAGACGAGCCCGGTCCGTCGCACCCGCGAGGCGCCGTCGACGAGGGCGATCTCTCCGAGGAACGGCGCCTGCGCATCACGCTCGAGCTGCGTTCGGATGACGGCCGCTCCGTCGCCGTCGGCCTTCACGTCGACGATCCGCCCGCCCTCGAACGTGAGCTCGAGGCCGTCGACGCGGGCTGCGATCCCGGGCACGATCAGGGGGTAGGTCGAGCGGACGACTCCTTCGGTGCGCCGCAGGTCGGGGGTCGTGAAGACCTCCTCCGTCGGCAGGTTCGGGATGTGGGTGACTCCGCTCTCGGTGGTGAACGTCGCGCAGCCCCACCGGGAGGCCTCGAGCAGCCCGACGACGAGGTCCGTGCCGGGCCCGCGGAACCGCACCGCGTCGAACCCACGCCCGTTGAGCGCATCCGCGCGCAGTTGGAGGTTCTCCGCGTGGAGCCGCCACGCCTCGACCGGGTCGTCCTCGTCCAGGCGCATCGTCGTCGCGACCGCGTCCCAGAGCCGCTCGACGTCCGGCTCGCCGAGCACCGCCGTCGCCCAGCCCTCGTTCGGGGCGGGGACGATCACCCAGTTGACGAGCCGGCGCGTGACGAGCGGCAGGTAGAGCTCCCGCACGTCGGACGGCTCCGCCTTCGCGACGAGGACCGGGTCGAGCCCTGAGAACAGCTCGGGCTCGGGGTCGCCTGAGAGCTGGATGATCGCGGGTCGCGTCTGGTGCCACGAGCGCACCCAGTCGAGAAGGTAATCGGGGCTGCGTCCGAGCTGGTCCTCTGGCCCGAGTTCGATCGCCGCCTTGCGGAGATGGAGATCGATCACGTAGGGGAGGACGCGCCGCGCCCCCGCCGCGAGCGCCGCACGCGCCACCGCGCGCGCGATCGGCACATGCTCGACGAGGTACATGAGGACCACGTCCTGCCCCGGCTGGACGTTCGCCCCGGTCCGCACGACGAGGTCGCAGAACCGGTCGAGACGCTGCTCGGAGGTCACGACGCCGACCCTATACGCCGGGCGCGGGTGCAGGAGGCGCTCCGCGGAGCGCGATCGTCACTCGCCCCAGTCGAAGTCGCGCGAGCGGCTCCACAGGCCGTCGTCGAGCGCGGCGCCCTCGACGGACTCGCCCTCCCCCGGCCAGGGAAGTGCGGGCGACGGCTCGGGAGCCTCGACACCCTCGAGCGTCTCCTCGAGGCGGGCCTGCTCCTCGGACTTGAAGAGAGGATGGTTCTCGAAAGGATCCTCGACCGAGTATCGGTCGAGCGGCATGTCGCCGTTGAGATCGGCGTTCCGCTGCTTCAGGTCGAGGTGCTCCTGGATCGCGCGGGCGAGGGACGAGGGGTCGTCGCCGGCCCCGTTGTCGACGGTGAACGGGTTCTCGGAAATGCTGGTTTCGACTGCCATTTGGTCTCCGGAAGATCGGTCGGAACGGTCGCGGGCCACGCCGCAGTGTAGCCGCGGCCCCGGACCGGGCCCGACGCCCGGGGCGGTCGCGTGGTCAGCCGCCGACGCCGAACGCCGCGCGCACGATGCGGTCCTGTTCCACCTGGTGGGCGGTCGGGTACCCCTCGCTCGGGCTCGCCTTCCAGGTGCGCCCCACGTAGTGCAGGCCCCGGGCCGTGCTCGCGCGGACCGTCTGCTCGAGACGATGTCTGATCGAGCGCCACGGGCCCATGTTCTGAGGCTCCTCCTGGGCCCACACGACCTCTTCGAGCCGCGGGTAGCGTCGCAGGAGCAACTCCACGGCCTCGACCGGGAACGGGTAGAGCTGCTCGAGCCGCGCGACGGCGACTCCTCTCGCCTCCTCGTGCAGATCGTGGCCGACGATGTCGTAGTAGAGCTTCCCCGAGCAGAGGACCAGGCGCTCGACCGTGTCGGGCTCGACCCGCGGGTCGTCGAGGACGGGATGGAATGTCCCACCGGCGAGCTCCGCGAGGCTCGACGAGGCCTGTTTCAGGCGCAGCAGGCCCTTCGGCGTCATCACGACGAGAGGCCGAGCGACGGCGTCGAGGGCCTGCCGCCGGAGGAGGTGGAAGAACTGCGCCGCGGTCGTGCAGTTGGCCACGCGGATGTTGTCCTGTGCGCCGAGCTGGAGAAACCGCTCGAGCCGCGCGCTCGAGTGCTCGGGCCCGTTCCCCTCGTAGCCGTGTGGGAGTAGCAGCGTCAGACGGCTGGTCTGGTTCCACTTCGACCGGCCGGCGACCATGAACTGGTCGATCACGACCTGCGCCCCGTTGACGAAGTCGCCGAACTGCGCCTCCCAGAGCACGAGCGCGTCGGGAGCCGAGACGGAGTAGCCGTACTCGAAGCCGAGCGCCGCGTACTCCGAGAGCGGCGAGTTGTAGACCTCGAACGACGCGTTCGCGCCCGGGAGCTGCTGCAGCGGCGTCGCGGTCTCGCCCGTCTCCGGGTCGTGGAGCACGAGGTGGCGGTGCGAGAACGTCCCACGCTCCGTGTCCTGCCCCGAGAGCCGAATCGGGATGCCGTCCTCGAGCAGCGACGCGAACGCCAGCCCCTCCCCCTGCCCCCAGTCGATGCCGCCGGTCTCCATCGTCTCGCGGCGCCGCTCGAGCTGCCGCGCGAGCTTCGGGTTCACGACGAACCCGTCGGGTACGTGCAGGAGCGCCTCGTTCAGGGCTCGGAGCCGATCGGCGGGGACGGCCGTCTCCACGACGTCGCCCGTCCCGGTCAGCTGGGGCGGCTCGGGAGGGGGAGCCGGAGGCTCTGCGATCGATGCTCGCAACCGTTCGTGCGCCGCCCTGAGCGTCCCGACGACCTCGTCCAGGATCGCCTCCGACTCCTCGGTCGTGAGCACGCCCTGCTCGATGAGCCTGGAGGCGTACCCGTCGCGCACGGTGGGCTGCTCGTGGATCCGCTCGACCTGGAGCGGCTGGGTGTACGCGGCCTCGTCCTGTTCGTTGTGCCCGAAGCGGCGGTAGCCCACGAGGTCGATGACGAAGTCGTGGCCAAACTCCCCGCGGTAGGCGACCGCGAGCCTGACGGCGCCGAGCGCCGCCTCGGGGTCGTCGGCGTTCACGTGGACGATCGGGATGTCGAAGCCCTTCGCGAGGTCACTCGAGTAGCGCGTGGAGCGGCTCTCGACGGGATCGGTCGTGAACGCGACCTGGTTGTTCGTGATCACGTGGAGCGTTCCGCCCGTGGCGTACCCCTCGAGGCTTTGCAGGTTGAGCGTCTCGGCGACCACGCCCTGCCCCGCAAACGCCGCGTCACCGTGGATCAGGATCGGGAGCGCGACGGTCGGGTCGTGCAGCCCGGCGCCGCTCGAACGGTCGGTCTGCTCGGCACGCGTCCAGCCTTCGACGACCGGATCGACCGCCTCGAGGTGGCTCGGGTTCGGCGCGATCGTGACCTCGATCTCGCCCGCGGCCGTGACCCGCGTGCCGGAGGCCGGCAGGTGGTACTTGACGTCCCCGCTGCCCCCCTCGGGATCGACGACGAGCGCGTCGAAGGAGCGCTCGCCCTCGAACTCCCTGAGGATCGACTCGTAGGAGCGGCCGACCGTGTGGACGAGCGCGTTGAGGCGCCCGCGGTGGGCCATCCCCAGGACGACCTCGTGAGCGCCCGACTCGGCTCCGAGCTCGATCGCCTCGTCGAGCATCGGGATGAGCACGTCCAGCCCCTCGAGGGAGAACTGCTTCTGCCCGAGGAACGACCGGCGGAGGTACTGCTCGAAGCCCTCGACCTCCGTGAGGCGCCGGAGCAGCCGCACGCGCTCCTCGCGCTCGAGCGCGACGTGGAACCGTCCGGACTCGATCGCCTTCCGCAGCCACACGCGCTCTGCATGGTCGGAGATGTGCTCGATCTCGTACGCGCTGGAGCCGGTGTAGACCTCGCGGAGCTTCGGCAGCGCGTCGAGCAACGTCTCGCCCGGCACGGACAGCCGGAGCAGGTTCGCGGGGATCCGCGCCTGCAGCTCGGGCGTCAGTGGAGGGACGAGACGGGTCTCGTCGAGCGCCGGGTCGCCCATCGGCTCGGAGCCCAGAGGGTCGAGCCGCGCCGCGAGGTGGCCGTGCATCCGATACGCCTTCACGAGCGCCATGGCCGCCGCGACACCCGCGAGGAGCTCGGCGTCGGCCGACGCCTCTGCCGGACGCGGCTCCGGAGCGGCAGCCGGAGGAGCTTCGCCCGGCGCCGCCGGTGGAGCCGCCGGCGGCGGCGCGACGGGGACGGGCGGAGCCGGTGGCGGCGCGACGGCCGCTGCCGGAAAGCCGTCCGCGAGGCCGTCGCCGGCCTGCCCGTCCGCCTCGAAATAGGCGCGCCACTCCGGCGGCACGCTCGCGGGCGCATCCAGGTAGTCGGCCAGGAGCTGGGCGACGTAGGCCGCGTTCGGGCCGGTCAGATCGGTCGGGCCCATCGTCGTGTGTTGTAGCAGCGGGCGTCGCTGCCGCCTGGGCCGCGCGGCTAGAGCAACGGGCCGTCGGTCACGACCGCGACGGTCATCCCGATCACCCATGCGACGGCGGCGAACAGAGCGGCCTTGAGCGCGAGGCTCTGGAAGCGCGGGCTCATCCGCGCCGCGACGAGGGCGAGCACGATCGCGACGGGCGCGAGCCGCGCAGGATGCGCGTCGAGCTGGAGGAGCAGCCCGAAGCCCATCGCGATGCCCGACAGAACGATCGAGGCGACCGCGAGCAGCCCGCCGATCGTGTCGGCGGCCGACGACCGTTCGGAACGGGTCTCGTCGAGGGAGGTCACGAACGGACCGGCGTGCGCGACGGCTGCGGGCGGGACGGGCCGCGCGGGCGCGGGCCGCGACGGTCGGCGCCGCGGCGGTCGCCGCTGCGCGGGTCACGCGTGCGGCCGGGCGGCGCGGACGGCGACACGGGTGTGTCCGGAACGCGGGCGCCGACGGTCGGCTGCTCCTCTCGCGGCTCCGCCCGGATCGCCCACCACACGACCATGCAGAGGTAGACGAGGGGGATTTTGAGCAGGACGAGCATGAAGACGACCTCCCAGACCATGCCCGTCGAGTCTACGCGATCGACCCACCGTGGGCCCTGCGTCGAGGCAGGCCCGCGGTGCAAGGCGTCGAAACCGTGGAGGCGCCACCTTCACACCACCCTTACGCGGTGGGGCTACCGTGCCCGCTTCCCCGAACCCGCTCAAGGAGGTTCTCGTGCGATTCATCGTCCGCTTGCTCGCCTTCGCGTGTCTCTCCGCCGTCGTTCTCGTCCCTGCCGCTGCGGGGGCCGACCGCATGTGGGTCGGCTTCCAGGACGACCCCGTGCTCCGATGGGACGGCACTCGACTCGAGGCGATGGACCGGGCGCGTTCGAACAACGCGTCCATCCTGCGGACGATCGTCGACTGGTCGAAGATCGCGCCCGAGCGGCCGGCGCAGGCGACCGACCCGTTCGATCCGGCGTACCAGTTCGGCGACGTCGACGAGTTCGTCCGGAACGCGCAGCAGCGTGGCGTCGAGGTGCTCATCACACTGTGGGGGACGCCGTCCTGGGCCAACGGGGGGCAGAAACCGCAGGCGATGCCGCGCAACCTGGCCGACTTCCAGGACTTTGCACGCGCCGTGGCGTCCCGGTATTCCGGCCGCTACGCCGGGTACCCGTACGTGCGCTTCTACACGATCTGGAACGAGTCGAACCTCGCGACGTTCCTCGTCCCGCAGTTCAACGCAAGGGGCAAGATCGTCAGCCCCGCGAACTACGCGAAGCTCGCCCGCGCCGGGATCGCCGGCATCAAGGCGGGGAACCGCAGCTCGCTCGTCGCGATCGGCGAGACGTCCTCGAACGGCCGCGACAAGAAGAAGCCGGGCGTCACCGACACGGTCGCCCCCGCGACGTTCATGAAGGGTGTGGCTGCGGCGCTCAAGGGCGTCAGGTTCGACGCCTGGGCCCATCACCCCTACCCGTTCCCCGTGAACCAGAAGCCGACGCAGCTCGTCCGCTACCCGAACGTGACGCTCGAGAGCATGCCGCGGTTCGAGAAGGATCTCGACGCCGCGTTCCGGCGCAAGAACATCCCGATCTGGATTACGGAGTACGGCAACGAGACAAAGCCGGGCGAGCCGAAGGGCGTCACGGAGGCGCAGCAGGCGGTGTACATCCCGCAGGCGCTCGGGATGGCCCGGAAGGACGCGCGTATCCAGATGTTCGTCTGGTTCGTGATGCAGGACTCGCAGGGGAGCCTGTGGCAGAGCGGCATCTACCGGCTGGACGCCACGCCCAAGCGGGCTCAGCCGGCGTTCGCGCGAACCGCCGCGCCGCTCGACCCCGTCGACGGGAAGATGACCGTCAGAGGCGGCACGAAGAATCCCAAGATCACGGTCTACCTGCGCGAGTACTGCGCGAACAACCCGGCCGGCGCAACGGTCGGCTTCACGATCCGCAGCTACCTGAAGACCAAGCTCGTGCAGGTCAGCCAGGGTGCGGCCCCGCTCGGGATCGACTGCACCGTGCGGCCGCGCGTGACGAAGCTCACGGTGGCGAAGAAGAAGACCTACCGCGTCACCGTGACGGCGAACACGGCCACGACGGCCGAGGTTCTCCGCACGATCACCATCGTCGGCGCGTAGCGCTGGTGCTCGTGGGGGCGGGCCGTCGGCCCGCCCCCACGATCTCGTACCGCAATCCGACGACCGCGGACGCGTCCATACTTGCGCTGCTCGCCAGTCATGGAGCCGAGGGGGATCGAACCCCTGACCTCTGCGATGCCATCGCAGCGCTCTCCCAGCTGAGCTACGGCCCCAAAGGGGTCAGTGTAACGGTGAAGTCGAAGTCGTCCGCCCAGTTGATCCGCGCACGCTGGTTGTTCTTGCACCGCCCGAGCCGTAACTGAACGTACATCCTCCCGCCGAACTCGGTCAGGCGCAGCAGGAAGCAGCGCTCGAGATCTGGGGAGTAGGCGGCGACGGCGTCGACTTCGTGATTCGTGTAGGGCCGCTTGAGCAACCCTTGCGGTCCACGCCGCGCCGAGTAGAAGGGAACGGCCAAGACCTCACCGCGAAGGACGGCTGTCTTGCACTGCACACGGAGGAGCGCAGGTCGCAGATCGAAGATGAGATCGATGCGCTCCCCGTCCGACACCGGTCGGAAGACGCCGAGGCCGAGCTTGACCGCCGCGTGGACGATCGCAGACTCGGCGATTGCTCCTTTCTGATCGGTCGACAGCTCCATGTTCTCATTCTAGAGAACGGCGCGGATGTCGCCCGATCGGAGAACGTCAGGCCGTCGCAGCCGCCTCGAGCTTCGGGACGTCGTCCCACAGATCCTCGAGGCGGTAGTACTCGCGCGTCTCGGGCGTGAAGACGTGCAGGACGACGTCGAGGTAGTCGTCGACGATCCAGCTCGCCTCGGGCAGGCCGCTCGACGAGCGCGGGGTCAGCTTCGCGTCGCGCTTCAGCGCCGCGTGCACCTCGTCGTGGATCGCCTTCGTCTGACGGGGGTTCTTGCCCGTCGCGATCACGAAGTAGTCGGTGTAGTCGCACACCGACCGCATGTCGAGGATCGCCACGTTCGTCGCCAGCTTCTCCTCGCAGAGGGCGGCGATGCGGCGTGCGTGCTCGAGAGAGGTCAGGTGGGCGTCGTCCCTTCGGTGCGTTCGCCTCGAAGCATACCCCCGCCCTCCGAGGGGTCAACGCGCCGGTACAGCTCGAGGCGCGCGATCTCCGCCTCGACGGCGGCCGGTACGAGCCCCGCAATCGGCTGGCCCGCCGCGGCCCTGGCACGAATGTCGGAGGAGGAGACGGCCAGCGGCTCGACCTCGAAGAACGTCACGCGGTCTGGCGTTTGGAGCCCGGCGAGGACGGCGTCGAGCCGGCTCCGATCAACTCCCGGCCGTGTCGCGACCGCCAGCCGTGCAAGGTCGAGCACGCGCTCGGGGTCCTTCCACGACGGGAAGTCTGCGAACTCGTCGGCACCGACGAGGAACACCGCGTCAGGGAGGGCGAGCGCTTCCAGCGAGTCGACGGTGCGCGCGAAGGGGTCGAGCGAGACCTCGGCCTCGTCGAGTGGCCCAAATGCGAGCTCGGCGAGGAAGAGGCGGATCTCCGGAGACGTGGACACGTCCTTGTGGCCGGGATCCTCGATCACGCGCGCGAGCAACCGATCGAGCTCGAAGCGCTCGATCCCGACCCGCGCGAGCTCGACGTGTCCCACGTGCGGGGGGTCGAACGCGCCGCCGAAGACGCCGACGGTCACGGTTGCCACTCCAGCTCCTCGTCGCCGACCTCCACGACCGAGCCCGGGCGCACACCCGCGACGCGGAGCGCCTCCTCGAGCTCGTCGCCCTCCGGAGCCTCACCGACCACGCGGAACCCGCGGTCGGTACGCAGGACGCGGAAACCGCGCCGGGATGCCGGCAGGGGGCGGTAGTCGAGGAACTCGGGAAGCGCCGTCTCCTCGTCGATCGGCTCGGGCGCGGCGGGGCAGCGGGCGAAGAGCGCCTGCTTCAGCCCGTCGATGCCCGCGCCGGTCGCGCACGACACGCGATGGATGCCGACGATGCGGGCGTCCTCGACGGCGAACGGAGCATGCTCCGGGCTCAGGTCGGACTTGTTGAGCACGACCAGTTGCTGCCGCTCGTCGAGGCCCGCTCCGTAGAGACCGAGCTCGCGGTCGATCGTGGCGAAGCGTGCGTCGGCGTCGCCCTCGGACCCGTCGATCACGTGGAGGAGGAGTCGCGCCCGCTCGAGGTGCGCGAGGAAGGCGTGGCCGAGCCCGACTCCGGCGCTCGCCCCCTCGATCAAGCCCGGGACGTCGGCGACGGTCAGCTGCGAGCCGTCCGCCGCCTCGACCGTCCCGAGCACGGGCTCGAGCGTGGTGAAGGGGTAGTCGGCCACCTTGGGCGTGGCGTTCGAGAGGCGCCGTAGGAGCGACGACTTGCCCGCGTTCGGGAGTCCGGCCAGGGCCGCGTCGACAACGAGCTTGAGCCGCAACTCGAGCGCGTGCTCGGCGCCCGGCAGGCCGGTCTCGGCGAACCGCGGCGTCTGCCTCGTCGGCGTTGCGAAGCGCGCGTTCCCGCGCCCGCCGGAGCCGCCGCGCGCGACGACGACCCGGGCGCCGGCGTGCGTGAGGTCTGCGACGAGGCCGCCGTCCTCGCCGATCACCTGCGTCCCGACCGGGACCGCGAGCTCGATCGACTCGCCGTCCGCGCCGTGCTTGCGCGAGCCACCCCCGTTGCCGCCGCGCGCCGCGCCGAACACCCTTCGGCCGCGGAGCGCCGAGAGGTCGCGCAGCGACGCCTCGGCGACGAGCGCGACGTCGCCGCCGCGGCCGCCGTCCCCGCCGTCGGGACCGCCCTTCGGCACGTACTTCTCGCGACGGAAGCCGAGCGCGCCGTCGCCGCCCCGTCCGGATCGGACGATGATGCGAGCGCGATCGTGGAACACGAGGCCTCCGGGCCGCGGACGACCCGCGTCTCCGGACGGGCGCTAGGCCGTCTCGGGGGAAGCTGCGACCGAGACGGAGCGCCGCTCGCCGCTCCGGTGGAACTCCACGACGCCCTCGCGCAGGGCGAACAGCGTGTCGTCGCGCCCGATGCCGACGCCCGGCCCGGGGCGGAACCGCGTGCCCCGCTGGCGCACGATGATCATCCCGGCCCTGACCTCCTGGCCGGCGAAGATCTTGACGCCGAGGCGCTTGCTCTCGGAGTCGCGACCGTTCTTCGAGGAGCCGAGCCCCTTCTTGTGTGCCATTAGGCGTCCTCCTCCGAGATCGCGGACTCGAGCGCGGCGATCGCACCCTTGCGGTTCGCGTGCCCACGCTCGTACTCGAGCGCGGCAACGCGGGCGGCGGGATCCCAGCCCGCAACCGCTGCCTTGACGTCGGCGACCGTCATGTCGGCGTAGCCCTCGGGCAGGCCGGCCGGAGCCTCGGCGCGCGCGGGTGCCTCGGCCTTCGCGGGCGCTTCGGCCTTCGCGGGCGCGCGCTCTGCCTTCGCCTTCCCGGTTCCGATCGACTCGATCTGGATCCGCGTGAGCGACGCGCGGAAGCCCGTGTGGCGTTTGTACCCGGTGCGCTGCTTGTACTTGCCGATGCGGATCTTCGGGCCCTTCTCCTGCGACAGGACCGTGGCCGTGACCAGGCCGCCGGCGGGCGCGAGCTCCGGCTCCCCGTCGCCGCCCGTGAGAAGCACGGTCGGCGTGAAGGAGGCGCCGTCCTCGAGCGCCAGGCGGTCGACGAGCAGCCGCTCGCCCTCGCGGACGCGGTACTGCTTGCCGCCGACGGAGATGATCGCGTAGCTCATGCGCAGGGCCTCTGACGAGGAAATCGCGGGCAGCGCCCGCGAGCCGCCGGATTGTAGCGGAGATCGAAGGCCCGGAGCCGCCTCACGGCCGCCGGTCGAAGTCCTCGATCCACTCCGACATGGGCACGTACCCCTCCTCGCCGCCGCCCGCCTCGGCTGCGGCCGGGACGACCGGCGCCTCGTCGGTCGCAGGGGTAGCGGCGTCGCCCACGGGCTCGCCGGGCACGGGCGCGCCGTCGCCGTTCGCTGCGGCCCGCTTCCGCCGGTTCTTGCCGCCGCGAGACCCGCGCCGCGTGCGCTTGCGCGGCGCGCCGTCGCCGGTGGCCGGCGGCTCGCGGCCGGCGTCCGGGCTCTCGTCGCCTGCCGCGTCCGCTGGCTCTTGCTCGCCGGAGACGACCTCCGCGATCGCGACCTCCGGCGCCTCGGCGACGGCGGTCGACGCCGTGTCCGTGTCGGGGACGTGGATCCTCGGCTTCCGCGGGCGCGACCTCGGCTTCGGACGCGGGGGCACGTCGCTCGACGCGGCCGGTGCGGACGCGGCCTCCCGTTGGGCGTCATCCTCGAGCTCCGCCGCGACGGCGTCGCCGTCTGCCTGGGAAGCTGCGCCGTTGCCCTCCGCTGCGGTCGCGGGCTTTCTGCGGCGCTTACCGCCGCGCGAGCCCCGGCGGGCGCGCTTCTTCGGCGTCGCGCCGTCGACCTCGTCCGCCTGGGCCGCAGCACCTTCGGCCTCGCCCTCCAACGGCTGCTCGTCTTCCTGGGCCCGCGGCTCCTCGACCTGCGGCTCCTCTGCAGCCTCGGCCTCGGGCGTGGCCGGCTCGTCGCTCTTCCGCCGGGCGGGCGCACGCGTCGGCTTCTCGGCCTCGCTCTCGAACGTGATCGGCGCAACGGCGGGCTCGCCCGAGACGAGCGCGGCAAACGCCTGTCCTTCGAGCACGCGCCCGACCGTGACAGTCGCCTTCTTGCCGACGAGCTTCGCCGCGTCGGCGACGACGACGTCGAGGCCCTCGACCTTGCCGACGGCGGCGGTCGCCTCATGAAGCGCGAGCTCGACCAGCTTGAGCTCGAGCTCGGCTCCCTCGGCGACGGGCGCCTCGGGCGCGAGGTCGTCGCGCCGGCCCTCGGCGAGGACCTCGAAGTGGTCGAGGTGGGCGTGCCCCTCGGCAGGCACGAGGAAGAACCGCCGTCGCGTCGCGTCCTCGAGCGCTGCGAGGCGACCGCCGGCCGGGCCGGCCAGCAGCGCGAGCGTCCTCGGGTGCACCGCGATCCGGTATGCCTGAACGCGCGAGCCCGAGCCGGCGACGGCCAGGGCCTTGAGCCGGCGCTCGACCTGGAGCGCGACGGTCGCCTCCGAGACCACGATCCCGTCGCCCGCGCAGGTGGGGCACTTCCGGGTCATCACTTCGCGCGGGCCCTCGGTGACCTTCTGGCGCGTCATCTCGACCAGGCCGAGCGGCGAGATCTCGACGACGTACGTCTTCGTCCGGTCGCGCTCGAGCTCGGTGCGGAAGGCCTCCTCGACCGCCTGCCGGTTCTTCGGGTTCGCCATGTCGATGAAGTCGATGACGACGATCCCGCCGATGTCGCGCAGCCGGAGCTGACGGACGACCTCCTTGACCGCCTCCAGGTTGTTCTTGACGATCGTGTCCTCGAGCCGTTGCGTCGAGCTCTTCGAGCGCGAGCCGACGAAGCTGCCGGTGTTGACGTCGATGACGGTGAACGCCTCGGCGTAGTCGAAGACGAGGTAGCCGCCGGACGGCAGGTCGACCCTGCGGTCGAGCGTCGAAGCGATCTCCTTCTCGACCCCGAAACGCTCGAACAGCGGCTCCTTGTCCTTCGTACGGTGCACCCGCTCGATCATGTCCGGCGAGGTCTTCTTCAGGTACGCGACGATGCGCTTGTGCGTCCGCTCGTTGTCGACGTGGGCAGCGAGGAAGTCACCCGCGAACAGGTCGCGGACGATGCGCAGCGGCAGCTCGGCCTCCTGGTAGACGAGCTCGTGGCCCGTGGCGAGCTTCGCACGCCCCTGGATCGTCTTCCAGAGGCGCTGGAGGAACACGAGGTCGCGCTCGATGTCCTCGGCGGAGGCTCCCTCGGCCGCGGTGCGGACGATGACGCCGCCCGTCGGCGGGGCGATCCCCCTGAGGATCTCCTTGAGGCGCGTCCGCTCGGAGTCCTCGAGGCGGCGCGAGACTCCGAGCCCCTCGCCGTTCGGGACGTAGACGAGGAACCGGCCGGGCAGGGAGATCTCCGTCGTCAGGCGCGCGCCCTTCGTCTTCAGCGGGTCCTTGACGGCCTGGACGAGGATCTGCTGGCCGCGCTGGATCAGGTCCGTGATCTTCTTTCCGTGCCGCTTGCCCTCGAGCTCGGGCACGACGATTTCGTCGACGTACAGGAAGCCGTTCTTCTCGAGGCCGATCTCGACGAATGCGGCCTCCATCCCCGGAAGCACGTTGTCGACCGTGCCGAGGTAGATGTTCCCCGCGATCGATCGTCGCTCGGGCCGCTCGAGGTAGACCTCGGCGACGCGGTCGTCCTCGAGCAGCGCGACACGCTGCTCCCCCACGTCGACCGAGATCAGGAGCTCGCGCTTCGCCTCCGGAAGCGGTGCGCGGCGTGCCGGCTGGCGGCGGCGCTCACTCTTGCCCGAGCGCTGCCCGGAGCGTCCACGCCCACTGCGGTCGCCGCGTTCCCCGGAGGCGGCCTTCTGCTTCGGGGCCGGCTCGTCGGCTGCCGTATCAGCCGCCGCAGCTTCGGCTGCGGTGCCCGGTTTGCGCCGGCCGCGGCCGCCCCTCGATCCGCGCCGCCTGCGCTTGCGCGCCGCCGACTCGTCGGTCGCCGCGGCGTCGGTGTCGCTGTCGTCTGCCTGCTCGGCTACCTGCTCCTCAACCGGAGCCGGCGCCTCCTCCACTGCCTCGACGGCTTCGGCCGCCTGGTCGTCCTTGCGTCGTCGAAACCGGAACCAGGGCAATCCTCGTGTCTCCTCGTGTCAGCGCGCGCGGGCGCACGACCGCCGGAACGGAGCGCCTCGCGCAGCGTGGGGTATCGAAATCCGTGGCCATGGGGCCTGCCCGAAGGCTAGCAGGGGCCCGGCCGGAAAACTCTGTCGCCTGTTCCGGCGACGGTCTCAGGCGGCCGCCGGCCGGAGCCGCGCCCGGCGGGCGCGGACCGCCCTGAGACGCTGGGTCAGGCGCGCCCACGCCCACGGCTCGAGCTCCAGGTAGCGCCCCTCGCCTTGACCCCGGGTGGACTCGAGGTACTCGAACCAGGCGTCGGCCTCCTCGATCTGCAGCAGTTCCTCCGCGAGCTCCGTGTCCGGCACCGCCGACCTCCCCGTCACTGGGACCGTGATGGTCAGCGATCCTAGGACCCGGACCGGACGGAGCCGGGGCCGGGCTAGCGTCGGCGGGCGAGCCTGAAGACCGCTGCGAGCCCGTACGTCGTGGCCGCCGCCACGACGCTGTCGAGCACGCGGTTGCGAAACGGCAGTCGGCGGACGACCGTCCTCGCCACGATCCCGGTCGCGAGCGCGGCGAGCAGCGGCGGCGCGACGGCCTCCGCAGTCGCGCGCGCCTCCTGTGGCGCCGGCCGTCCCGCGGCTGTGTCGAGCTCGGAGAGCATGCGCGACTGCGCGAGTGCGAGCGCCGGCAGCCTGGGCGCCGGGTCGGCGGCGAAGGCCAGAGCGCCGGCCGCGAGCGCGCCGTCGACGGTCCGGCGCCGTTCCACGGCGTCGCGGAGCACCGGGAGCGCGCCGGCAAGGGCGGCACCGTTGCTGCCGAGGGCGGCCGCGAGCGTGTCCGCGATGTCGGCGACGGGGAAGCCCTTCCCCGGCTCGCACTCGACGACGTCCGTCGCGAGGACGTAGGGGATCCGCACGGGCGCGGGGCCGGTCTGCACCGCGACGACGGGGACGAGCGCGCGCGTGGCCGTCCGCAGGGCCTCCTCGTCGGCAGCCGTGGCAGCCCCGGCGACGACGCAGACGAGCGCCGCGGCGTCCGCAGGGTTGCCCCGCGTCTGCACGAGCTGCGGGTCGCCGCCCGCTGCGAGCTCACGCGCGAGCTGCTCCGCGAGCACGCCCATCACCAGCACCGGCCCGCGGGGAGCGACGTCCCGCACCTGCCGCGCAAGTGAGACCACGTCGCGCGGACCGATCCCGAGCGGGCTCATCGCAGGAGATCGCCCGTCCGGCCGCGCGCGTGGATGCCCTGCAGGATCCCGATCGCGACGAGGTTCGCGACCATGGAGGAGCCTCCCACGGTCACGAACGGGAGCGGGATGCCGGTTACCGGCGCGATCCCCATCGTCATGCCGACGTTCACGAACACCTGGAACAGGAAGGCGAACACGACGCCGCCCGCCACGATCGCGCCGTAGAGGTCTCCCGCGACGGTGATCACCCGGAGGCCCCGCCACACGACGAGCAGGTAGAGGAGCAGCAGGATCGCCGTCCCGAAGAACCCGCGCTGCTCGGAGAACGAGGCGAAGACGAAGTCGGTCGCGTGCTCGGGGAGGTAGTCGAAGCGCGTCTGGCTCGCCTCTCTCACGCCGCGCCCGTCGATGCCTCCCGAGCCGACCGCGGTGATCGACTGCTTGACGTTGTACGTGAGCCCGCTCGGGTCGGCGTCCGGGTTCGCGAACCCGGTCAGCCGCGCGGTCTGGTACGGCTTGAGCACCTCGATTCCGGAGGCCGGGAGGAACCACAGCACCCCGAGTGCCAGCGTCGCCGCGAGCCCGGCGAGCAACGCGAGGTGGAGCCAGCGGACGCCGGCCACGAAGAGAACCGCGGAGAGGGCGGCCGCGTAGACGAGCGCTGTTCCCAGGTCCGGCTGCACGAAGACGAGCAGCACCGGCACGGTCCCGAGGGCGATCGCGACGGCGACCGTCCTCAGGCGACCCAGCTCGCGCCCACGCTCGACGAGGAAGCCGGCGATCGCGAGGACGAAGAGCAGCTTGCCGAACTCGGACGGCTGGAACTGGATCGGCCCGATATCGATCCACCGCTTCGAGCCGCGCACCGCCTCCGCGAACGCGAACACGAACACCATCAGACCGATCGCACCGACGTAGATCGACCGCCAATGGCGGCAGTAGAACGTGGGCGGGATCACGGCGGCGACCACGAGGCCGGCGCCTCCGATTGCCGCGGCGATCGCCTGCCGCGTGACGAAGTAGTTCGGGTCGCCCGGGATGTCGAACCGCGTGATCCCCGACACGGCCCACAGCCCGTAGCCCACGAGCGCGCCGGCGGCGAGGAGCAGCACGAGATCGAGCCGGCGCACGAGCGCGACCAGGTCGACGGTGTCGCGTCGGAGCGGGATGCGCTGGCGTCCGGCGTCGGCGATCATCAGTCGGTGTTCACCAGGGTCTGGGAGCCGCCCTTGATGCCGAAGAACTTCTCGAACACGCGGAGGGCGGCCGGCGCCGCGGCGGTCGAGCCGTGGCCGCCGTTCTCGATCACCGCGCAGACGACGATGCGCGCGACGTCCGTCTGGGCCGGCCCGTAGCCGCACCACCACGACTGGTCCTCGAGATGCCCGGCGGGATAGCCGGGGATCGGGACGACCTTCTCCGCCGTGCCGGTCTTCCCCGCGATGGAGACGGGGAAGCTCGCGAACACGCCGGAGGACGTCCCGTAGGAGCTGTGCGCCGCCGAGTAGAGGCCGTCGCGGATCACCTGGAGCGCCGCAGGGTCGACGCCGACGGCGGCGGGCGGGTCGGGAGTGAACCGCCGCTGGACGACCGGCGACTGTCCGTTGGGGGCGGCTGTCTCGACCTGGGAGACGACGTACGGCGTGACGAGGTCGCCGCCGTTCGCGATCATCGCGTAGAACCGCGCCATCTGGAGCGGCGTCACCGCGACGTCCTGCTGGCCGATCGCGAGCTGGATCGAGTTCCCCGGGTTCCAGGCACGATCCCAGTCGCTCTTGAAGGTCTTCTTGCGCCACGCCGGCGTGGGGACGAGCCCCGACTGCTCGCCGCCGAGATCGAACCCCGTGGGAGCGCCGAAGCCGAACTTCCGGGCCCACTGCTGCATGCGCGATCGGCCCTTGTCGCCCTCGAGATAGAACTGGTACCCGAGCTGGTAGAAGTAGGTGTCGCACGATCGCGCGAGCGCCTCCGGCAGCATCATCGCGTGGTTGACGTACGGGTCCCAGTTCCGGAAGACCTGCTTGTCGAGACCGTAGGTCGCGCTCGGGGTGCACTGCAGCGACTGGTACGGCTCGAGCTGGTGCTCCTGCATCGCCGCGAGCGCCGTCACGGGCTTCCACGTCGAGCCAGGTGGGTAGGCGCCGCTCGTGACGCGGTTGATGCCCGGGTAGTTCGCCGTGCGCGCCGCCTCGTCGTTCAGGAGCGGTTGGATCTTCTTCGGATCGACCCGGCCGACGTAGACGGACGGCTTGTACGTCGGGGTGGAGGCCATGGCCAGGACGGCGCCGTCGACGGGGTCGAGCGCGACGAGCGCGCCGCCGTCCGCGTTCCACGATTTGTTCGCGTGTGCAGTCTCGATCCCGATCCGCAGCGCCCGCTCAGCTGCTCGCTGGAGCCCGATGTCGATGGTCAGGCGGACGGCGCTGCCGGGACGTGCCTCGCGCTTTGGCTCGAGCGGCCCCTGCGGCCGGCCCATCGAGTCGACGCGGATCTGGGCCTGGCCCGCATCGCCGCGGAGGAACTCGTCGAGCTTCGCCTCGACGCCCGCCTTGCCGACCTTGTCGCCGGGCTTGTAGAGCTTCGGACGGCGGTCGAGATCGCCCTGCGAGACCTCGCCGACGTACCCGAGCACCTGCGCGGCGAGCGACTGGTACGGGTAGTGCCGCAGGTAGGTCTGCTGGATCTGGACGCCCGGGAACTCGGACTGGTGCTCGTAGAGGTAGGCGACCTGGTCCTCGCCGACCGCGGTCTTCACCGTGATCGGGTTGATCGGGTCGGCGACGCGCTCGTCGACCTCCTTCGCGAGCGCGAGCGGAGAGACGCGCAGGACGCCGGCCAACCGCTTGATGACGGCGTACCGGCGGTTGGTGGGCAGGTCGCCCACCCACAGCTTGACAGCGGTGCCGGCGACGTTGTCGACGATGACGCGGCCGTGCCGGTCGAGCACCGTCCCGCGCGGCGCCTCGATCCTGATCGTGCGCAGCTGGTTGCCCTGCGCCTCAGCCAGGTACGTGTCGCCGGACAGGACCTGGAGCGACCAGAGCCGGAAGAAGAGCACCGCGAAGACCGCGAGGGCGACGATCCCGAGGATCCCGACCCGGAACGCGAGCCCGGGCGTGAGCCGGTACGGCGCCTCGATACCGGGGTCGGGCGGCAGGAACCGCGTCGACTTCGCGCGCGGCTCGCCGTACGGCGCATGGGAGCTCATACGAGCTCCACCTGTCGCGCGCCCTCGAGAGCGTCGGGCACGGCGAGGAAGGCGCGGCCCAGGCGGTACACGCCGAGGGCGAGCAGCGCAGCGAAGAGCGCACTCGGCACTGCGACGACGAGCGCCTCGCGCGCTGAGACGGGCTGGCCGATCAGGAAGTGGAGCGCGACGCCGCCGATCCCGGCGAGCAGGGAGATGGCGAACGCCGCGAGCGGCGGCGCGTACGCACGCCCGCGCCCCGTCGTCTCGCCGTAACGCCCCGCCCAGTACCCCGCGAGGACGAGCACGATCGAGGTCGTCCCGAGGGTGCCCAGCGTCATCACGTCCACGAGGAGGCCGGCGGCGAACCCCGCCACCGCGCCGGGAAGCGACCCGGCGACGAGCGCGACGCAGACGATCGTGACGAGCAGGAGGTCGGGCTCTGCGCCAAGGATGCGGGTCCCGGTGATCACGGTTACCTGCACCACCGCGGCAACGAGCACGAGCAGCCCGATGCGGAACCCCGTGCTCAAGACGTGCCTCGGTCCTGGGGGATCAGCACGAGCACGGCCTCGAGCGCGGTGAGGTCGGCGAACGGCGTCACCTGGACCTGCGTGTACAGGTCGGTGTCGGTGCGCCCGACGCTCGTGACGCGCCCGATGCGGATGCCCCTGGGATAGAGCGACGAGAGCCGCGGGGAGCTCCACCCCGACGTGACGATGGTGTCCCCGTAGCGGACACGCGCCTCCTTCGGCACGCGGTCGAGGCGGAGCGGCGCCCGAGGGCCGTTGCCCGGGCGCACGATGCCGAAGGCGTCGGTCTCGACGTCGAGCGCGGACGCGGCGCTCTGATCGTCGGTCAGGAGGGTGACCTGCGCGGTCCGAGAGCTCGTCCGGCTGACCCTGCCGACGAGCCCGTCCTGCGTCACGACCGGGTCGTCGACCCGCACGCCGTCGTCCCGCCCGGCCGCGACCACGATCGACTGCGCGAACGCTCCCGCCGGCCGCGAGATGACGGCCGTGGCGAGGCCGCTGTAGCCCTCGGGGAAGCGCGGGCCGTTCAGGTAGTGGAGCAGCCGGCGGAGCCGCGCGTTCTCGCGCTCGGCGAGGCGGCTCTCGACGACCTGCTGCCGCAGCGTCTCGTTCTCCTTCTCGAGGCGCGCCGCGTCCGAGCGGGCGCCGAACAGGCCGTCGGCCCACCGGTAGGCGTCGCGGAACGGCTCGGCAACGCGGTCGGCGGCGACCTGGAAGGGACGCAACACCGCCGCGCCGGCGTTCTGGGCGCTCGCGACGGGGCCGTCGCCGTCCTCGCGGAACGAGATCGTCACGAGGATCAGCGAGAGCACGACGAGGCCCCCCACGACGAGCCGGCGCCGAGTGGCGGCGGTGGTTCGTGTCGAGGGTTTGCCTGCCGCGGGGCGCCGGACGCTCACGCCCAGCACCGCCGTCCGTGCGGTGCGGTTCCGGGGCACCGGCCAATGGTAGCCGCGTCAGGGGACTGGCCCCTCTCGGCCTTTCTCCCGCGAGCGTTCTGCGAGTCAGTCCCCACGGGGACAGACCCCTCAGCTGTACCTGCGGTTCCCGTTCCGGCGGGCGCGAGCGCGGTTCGAGCGGTGGATCGCCTCGAACTCCTCGAGGCTGCGGCCCGAGCCGACGGCCACGCACGTAAGCGGGCTCTCGGCGAGGTGCACCGGCATCTGCGTCTCGTGCCGGAGCCGCTCGTCGAGGCCCTGGAGCAGCGCACCACCGCCCGCGAGCACGATGCCACGGTCCATGATGTCGGCCGCGAGCTCCGGCGGCGTCTTGTCGAGCGTCGACTTGATCGCGTCGACGATCTGCGAGACGGGCTCGTCGAGCGCGCGCCGGATCTCCTCCGACGTGATGATCACGGTCTTCGGCAGCCCTGTCAGCATGTCGCGGCCGCGCACCTCGGCCTGGACCTCCTCCGGCATCGCGTGCGCCGACCCCACCTCGAGCTTGATCTCCTCTGCCGTCTGCTGGCCGACGAGCAGCTTGTAGTCCTTCTTGATGTGGTTGACGATCGCCTCGTCCATCTCGTCGCCGCCGACGCGCAGCGACTGCGAGACGACGATCCCGCCGAGCGAGATCACGGCGACCTCGGTCGTACCGCCCCCGATGTCGACGATCATGTTCCCGGTCGGCTCGGCGACGGGCAGCCCTGCGCCGATCGCGGCGGCCATCGGCTCCTCGATGAGGTAGGCCTGCCGGGCCCCGGCCGAGAGCGTCGCCTCCTCGACGGCGCGCTTCTCGACGCCCGTGACGCCCGACGGGACGCAGACGACGACCCGCGGGTGCGCGAAGCGGTGCTGGTGGACCTTCTGGATGAAGTGGCGGAGCATCTGCTCCGTGACGTCGAAGTCGGCGATCACGCCGTCCTTCAGCGGCCGGATCGCCGAGATCGAGCCCGGCGTCCGCCCCAACATCCGCTTCGCCTCGACGCCGACCGCGTGGACGTCACCCGTCCGCTGGTCGATCGCGACGACCGACGGCTCGGAGAGGACGATCCCCCGCCCGCGCACGTAGACGAGGGTGTTGGCGGTGCCGAGGTCGACGGCCATGTCGCGGCCGCCGAAGCCGGTCATAGAGCGGAACATCCCCATGGGACCGCGCAGTGTAGCTCCGACGGGATTTGCAGCCGTTTTCGAGTCGTTCAGGAGACGAGCGCCGGAGCGTTCTCCTCGAGGAGACGCAGGAGGAGCGCCCCGGGGAGGCCGACGACATTCAGGTAGTCGCCGTCGATGCGCTCGACCAGGCGGCCGCCAAGACCCTGGATCGCGTAGCCGCCGGCACGTCCCTCCCATTCACCGCTCCCGACGTAGCGCTCGATCGTCGAGTCGCCGAGCTCGCGGAACACGACGAGGGTCTCCGCGTGCTCGACGAGCTCCCGCTCCTCCCCGACGACCAGGCAGAGGCCGGAGAGGACGGCATGGGTGCGGCCGGCGAGCTCGCGGAGCATCGCCCGTGCGTCGTCCGCGTCGCCCGGCTTCGCGTAGATGCGGGCGCCGAGATGCACGGTCGTGTCGACCCCGAGCGTCACGCGCCCCGGCTCGTGGACGGAGCGCGCCTTGCCGCGCGCATGGTCGCGCACGAGCGCGACCGGGTCGGCGTCCGGCGGATCGTGCTCCTCGTACACGGGCGCGACGGCCTCGAAGGGGATCGCGAGCTGGGACAGGATGGCGCTCCGCTGCGGCGAGGTCGACGCGAGGACGAGCGGCGCCGTCACCGCGGCTTCGCCGCGACCCAGATCTCCTCGGCCGGCCAGCGGCGCGCCCAGTCGACCGAGAAGGCGTCGTAGTACTCGTGGTCGGTCGCGTCCTCGGGTGGGTAGAGCTCGACGAGATCGACGACGTCGAAGCCCGTGCTGCGGAGGAGTCGGAAGAGCTCGCCGTGCGGGAGCTGCCACTCGACCCCGATCTCGCCCGGCCACTCGAGCCGCCCGATGCCCCTCTGCGGCCGCAGCAGCGTCTCGCCCGGCGGCCCCTCGTCGGGCGCGCAGAGGATCGAGAGCGTCGAGTTGCGGAGGAACCAGAGCCGCCCGCCGGGACGGAGCAGCCGATAGGCCTCCGGCAGCCAGCGATGCGGGTCGCACCAGATGCTTGCGCCGTACTCCGAGACTGCGAGGTCGAAGCTCTCCGACACGAGCGGCACGTCCTCGGCGCTCGCCTCGACGAGCGGGAACGTGAGGCCGAACTCCTCCTGGCAGCGGCGTGCCGTCGCGAGCTGCGCGGGGGTGACGTCGACACCCACCGGCCGGGCTCCCCGGCGTGCGAGCCACGCCGAGACGTATCCGGTGCCGCAGCCGAGCTCGACGACGTCCAGGCCGTCCACGTCGCCGAGCGTGTCGATCGAGGCCTCCGGGACGCCGAACACTCCCCAGGTGATCTCCTCGCGCGACCACGCCTGGCTCGCGTGGGCGTCGGTGTGCTCGGCGTTCGCCCTCGTCCAGTCCTCGCGGTTCCGGAGCGCGTCCTCCGAGAGACCGCCCACCCGCTAGAGCAGGCCGTCGGGGAAGAACAGCGCCAGCTCGCGCCTCGCACTCGCCCGCGAGTCGGAGCCGTGCACGACGTTCTCCGAGAGGAGCGTCGCGAAGTCGCCCCGGATCGTCCCCGGGGCCGAATCGGCCGGGTTCGTCGCTCCCATGAGCCCGCGGACCCCCGCGATCGCTCCCTCGCCGCGGACGGCCAGCGCGAGCACGGGGCCGGACGTGATGAAGTCGACGAGGTCGCCGAAGAACGGCTTGCCGCGGTGCTCGGCGTAGTGCTCCCGGGCCAGTGGCCTCGAGACCTTCAGCAGCCGCGCCGCGCGCAGGTCGTAGCCGCGCCGCTCGAAGCGCGTGACGATCTCGCCGCAGAGGCCGCGCCGGACGCCGTCCGGCTTCACGAGCGCCAGTGTCGTCTCGACCGCCATGCGGCGGCGAGTCTAGTCGGCGCGGCGCGAGCGGCGCAGCCGAACCGGCTGCAGGACCTCCTCACCCGTCACGATCCCCGGCGGCACGGCTGTCGCGCAGTACGGGCAAACCTGCCAGATCGGCTCGAGCGGCGAGCCGCACTCCTCACAGGCCTGCTTGAGGCGTGTCGTGCAGACGGGGCAGACGAGGTACGAAGGGTCGACGGCACCCCGGCAGACCGGGCAGCGCAGGTCCCGCTCGGCGAGTTGCTCCTCGATCGCCGCCATCTCGAGCTCCCGCTCGCGGACGTCGTCGAGGTACTCCGGCGGCCTGAACAGCATGTAGATCAGCGGGCCGAGGAACGGCGGGATCGCGCCGAGGAGCGTTGCCATCCCGACCAGCCACGGATCCTCGATCCGGCGGCGCGCGTCCTTGTAGACCCAGTACACCGTCGCCGCCCAGAACACGAGCAGGAGGAAGAGCGCGAGGTTTCGCAGCACGCTCCACGTGCTCGAGTCGAAGAAGCTGTCTGCGGCGACGATCATCAAAGGATGAGCTTGCCGAGGATATACCCGACCGCAAACGCCGTTCCCACTATCCCGAGGAGCACGGCGACGGCGAACATCAGGACGGTCACCCGCTCCCGGAAGGTCGTCCTCATGACGACGCCTCGAGGTCGGCGAGCAGGTACAGCGAGCCGGTCACGAGCACCGGCTCGCCGAGCCGGTGCGCGAGCGCGAGCGCGGCGTGGGGATCGGCCTCCGACTCGACGACGGGGAAGAACGGCCGCGCCCTGCTCGCGAGCTCGTCCGCCGGGAGGGCGCGCTCGTTCGAGGAGCGGCACGCGACGAACCGCCGGCCGAGCGCCGCCAGCCCCCCGAGCATCCCGTCGACGTCCTTGTCGCCGAGGATCGACGCCATGATCGTGTAATCGTCCGCAGGCAGATGCTCCCTGAGCCACCCGACGCCCTCGACGTTGTGGGCGCCGTCGCGGATCTCTCCGGCACGCCGCTCGAGACGGCCCGGGAGCACGACCCGGTCGAGCACGGCCGCGTCGGCCTCGCGTCCGAGGAAGGCGCCAGCCGCAGCGAGGGCGAGGGAGTTCGAGCCACCCGTCCGAACGAGCACCGCGCCGGCGCCGGCCGCCCGCGCGAGCGGCTCCCACTCCGGCTCGCCGAGGACCGCGGTGCACCCTGGATGGACGACCGCGAGCTTCTCCGCCGCGATCGCCTCTCGCGTCGAACCGAGGACGTCCGTGTGCTCCAGCCCCACGTTCGTCAGCACGACGACGCGGGTCGCGTCGAGCACGTTCGTCGCATCGTGGCGACCGCCGAGCCCGGCCTCGACGACGGCGGCCTCGGCGTTCGCATCGCGGAACGCCACGAACGCCGCCGCCGTCAGCACCTCGAACTGAGTTGCCGCCAGCGGTTCGGCCACAGGCCGAACGGCTGAGAGCACGGCCTCGAGGTCGGCCTCGGCGCCGTCGACCCGCACGCGCTCGGCCCACGAGCGCACGTGCGGCGACAGGTAGGCGCCGACGCGGAGGCCGGCGTCGCGGAGGAGCTCCTCGATCATGCGCGTGGTCGTCGACTTCCCGTTCGTCCCGACGACGTGGATCGCCTCGAGGCCCGCCTGCGGATCGCCGAGCTCGGCGAGGAACACCCGCATCCGCTCGAGCCCGAAACCGTCCTTCGGCCACGGCGAGAGGCTCTCCAGCCAGGCGAGCGCGGACACGCCGGCCGTCCTAGGAGCCGAGCAGCGCGAGCTCGCGCCGGTAGCGCTCGAGCTTCGCTCGCTCGCTCTCGACCACGTCCGGGGGTGCGTTCGCGACGAAGCGCTCGTTCGCGAGCATGCCCTCGGCCCGCGCGATCTCCTCGCCGAGGCGGGTGCGCTCGGCCACCAAGTCGCCGGTGTCCCGGCGGCGCTCGGGCCGCACGACGGCGGCGAAGATCCGGCGCTCCTCGTCGCTTCCGAGCTCGATCGCGACCCCGCTGCGGCGGAAGACCTGGGCCGCCTCCTTGACGCGGTCGAGCGCATCGTGGACGTCGGCATGGGTCTCGTCGGGGTCGGGCCACGGCGACACGATCAGCGCCGCAGTCCGGCCGGGAAGGTGCGACCAGATCTCCTCGGTCACGTGCGGCATCAGCGGGTGCAGGAGCGCCAGCATCGTCTCGAGCGCCGCGAGCGCCGTCGCACGGCAGTTCTCGTCGCCGTCGTACAGGCGCGGCTTGACGGCCTCGGCGTACCAGTCGCAGAAATCGTCGAACGTGAGGTGGTAGAGGACACCCGTCGCCGACGCGAAGTCGAACCGATCCCACGCCTCCTCGACCGCGGCGCGGGCGGCGTCGAGTCGGGCGAGGATCCACCGCTCCTCGAGCGCGCCTGGGCGCGCCGCGGGCGTGACGCCCTCTGCCTGCTGCAGGATCAGCCGGGCGACGTTCCACAGCTTGTTCGCGAGCTTGCGGCCCTCCTCGATCGCGCCGACCGCGTAGCGGACGTCCTGCGTCGAGGAGATCTTGAGGAGGCCATAGCGCGTCGCGTCCGCGCCGTGTGCCTCGACCGGCTCCATCGGGTCGACGCCCGTGCCGAGACTCTTCGACATCCGGCGCCCATCCGCAGCGAGGACCGTCGAGTGGATGATCACGTCGGTGAATGGGATCTCGCCGAGGAGGAAGAGCCCCGAGAAGATCATCCGGTTCTCCCACAGGCGGATGATCTCGCGCGCCGTAGAGTTGACGTCGCCCGGGTAGTAGCGCTCGAGCTCGGGGGCCTCGGCCGGCCAGCCGAGCGTCGCGAACGGCCAGAGCGCCGACGAGAACCAGGTGTCGAGGACGTCGGGGTCGCGCGCGAGCTCGCCGGAGCCGCACTCGGCGCACGCGTCGGGCGGTGGCCAGGCGCAGGTCAGGTGCCCGTCGGGGCACGTCCAGATCGGGATCTGGTGTCCCCACCACAGCTGGCGCGAGACGCACCAGTCCGGCGCTTGCTCGAGCGACTCGATCGCGAAGCGGTGCTGGCTCTCCGGGTGGAAACGGACGCGCCGCTCGCGGAGCGCCTGGAGCGCGGGCGTGGCGAGCCCCTCCATGCCACACCACCACTGCGGCGAGACGAGCGGCTCGATGCGCGAATGGCATCGCTCGCATGTGCCGACCGAGTGCCGGTACGGCTCGCGCTTCTCCACCAGGCCGCGCTCTTCGGCCCACGCGATCACCCGGGCGTCGGCCTCCTTCTGGTCGAGACTCTCGAATCCGGGAGCGATCAGCCGGCCGTCCGCGCCGATCACGGTGAGGGTCTCGAGCCCGTGGTCGCGGCCGATCTCGAAGTCCGTCGGGTCGTGGCCTGGCGTCACCTTGACGGCACCGGTCCCGAACTCGGGGTCGACGCGCTCGTCGGCGACGACCGGAACCCGTCGCTCGACGACCGGCACCACGACCTCGCGGCCGATCGCTTCCCGGTAGCGCGGGTCGTCGGGATGGACTGCGACCGCGACGTCCGCGAGCATCGTCGCCGGCCGCACGGTGGCGACGGGGATGCCGCCCTCGCCGTCGGCGAACGGGTAGCGGACGTAGGACAGCGTGTCGTCCATCTCGACGTGCTCGACCTCGAGGTCGGAGATCGCCGTCTGGTGGTACGGGCACCAGTTGACGATCCGGTTCGCGCGGTAGATCCAGCCCGCGTCCCAGAGCCGCACGAAGAACGTCATCACCGCCTCGACGTACGCCTCGTCCATCGTGAACCGCTCGCGGGAGTAGTCGAGCGAGGCGCCGAGGCGACGGTACTGGCCCATGATCGTACGGCCGGTCTCGTCGAGCCAGCGCCAGGTGCGCTCGAGGAACGCATCGCGGCCGATCGCCTGTCGCGACGTCCCCTCGGCGATCAGCTGCTTCTCGATCACGTTCTGCGTCGAAATGCCGGCGTGGTCGTACCCGGCCTGCCAGAGCGTGTCGAAGCCGCGCATCCGGTGCCAGCGGATCAGGACGTCCTGAATCGAGCCGTTCAGCGCGTGGCCCATGTGCAGCTCGCCGGTCACGTTCGGCGGGGGCACGCAGATCACGAACGACTCGTCGCGGCGGCGGCCGGCGCCGGCGGCGTAGAGGCCGTCGGCCTCCCACGTCTCCTGCCAGCGGCGCTCGACGCTCCCGGGCTGGTACAGCGGCTCCATCAGGCGACGGAGTGTACGGCGGCTCTCAGTCCGGAAGAACGAGGATCGTGCTGGTCGCGTGGGCGAGGAGCCGGCCGTCGCGGTCCTCGAGCCGCGCCTCGGTCGTGACGACCGTCCGGCCCGGGTGGACGACGGTGCCCGTGCACCGCACGGGACCGGTCTCCGCGGTGATCGCCCGCGTGAAGTTCGCCTTCAGCTCGAGCGTCGTCCAGCGTGTGCCTGCGCCCGCCGTCGACACGAAGGCGGTGCCCATCGCCGAGTCCAGGAGCGTCGCCGCAAAGCCGGCGTGGACGGTGCCGATCGGGTTGTAGTGCTCCTCGCCCGGGACCGCCTCCCACACGACGCGCCCAGCCTCGACCTCGACGAGCCGCATCCCCAGGACGTGCGCGATCGGCGGGTACGGCACGCCGCCCGCGAGCATGCGTTGGAGTGCCTCGAGGCCCGGTAGCGTGGACAGGGCCGCCAGCGTGTCGGCCGGGTCGGACCACGTGAACGTGCGCGAGCGTGACTCCGGCACGGAACGGCTCAGGCCGTGCCGTCGGCGACCGCGTCGAGCTCCTCGTCGGGCACGCCGTGCGTGACGAGGGTGGGCTTGAGCCCGCGCGAGATCGTCTCGCGCGTGATGACGCACTTCGAGACGTCGCGCCGCGAGGGCAGCTCGAACATCACGTCGAGCAGGGCACCCTCGATGATCGAGCGAAGCCCGCGGGCGCCGGTCTCGCGCTCGAGCGCGCGGTCGGCGATCTCCCAGAGCGCGTCGTCCGTGAAGACGAGCTCGATCGTGTCGTAGCCGAAGAACCGCTGGTACTGGCGGACGAGCGCGTTCTTCGGCTCGGTGAGGATCCTGACGAGGTCGTCGCGCCGGAGCTGGTGCACGGCCGAGACGACCGGCAGGCGGCCGATGAACTCGGGGATGAGGCCGAAGTTCATCAGATCCTCGGGCATCACCTGGGTGAGCAGCTCGGCCGACTCCTCCGCGTGTTTCGAGCGCACCTCGGCGCCGAACCCGACCGCGTTCTTGCCGATGCGGCGGGCAATGATCTTGTCGAGCCCCGCGAACGCGCCGCCGCAGATGAAGAGCACGTTCGTCGTGTCGATCGTCAGGAACTCCTGGTGCGGGTGCTTGCGCCCGCCCTGCGGCGGCACCGAGGCGACGGTCCCCTCGAGGATCTTGAGGAGCGCCTGCTGGACGCCCTCCCCCGAGACGTCGCGCGTGATGGACGGGTTGTCCGCCTTGCGCGCGATCTTGTCGACCTCGTCGATGTAGATGATCCCCGTCTCGGCCTTCTTGATGTCGAAGTCCGCCGCCTGGATCAGCTTGAGGAGGATGTTCTCGACGTCCTCGCCGACGTAGCCGGCCTCCGTGAGCGCGGTCGCGTCGGCGATCGCGAACGGAACGTTGAGGATGCGCGCGAGCGTCTGCGCGAGCAGCGTCTTGCCGCACCCGGTCGGGCCGAGGAGGAGGATGTTCGACTTCTGCAGCTCGACGTCCTGCTCGTCGGTCTGGCCCATGCGGACGCGCTTGTAGTGGTTGTACACCGCCACCGCGAGGATCCGCTTCGCCTCCTCCTGGGAGACGACGTAGTCGTTCAGCACCGAGTAGATGTCGCGAGGACGCGGGAGGTTGTCGAGGTCGAGCGTCGTCGGAGCGGTGAGCTCCTCGTCGATGATCTCGTTGCAGAGATCGATGCACTCGTCGCAGATGTACACGCCGGGGCCCGCGATCAGCTTCTTGACCTGACGCTGGCTCTTCCCGCAGAAGCTGCAGAGCAGCTGCTCGTTTCCCTCGCTCGCTCGGGCCACTGGTCTCCTCTTTTACTCCGATTGCGCGGGTTCGGCTACCCGGATGCCCCGTTCGGGCGTCCTCGGCCTCAGCGGTGCGTGATCACCCGGTCGATGATCCCGTACTCCGTCGCCTCCTCGGCGGTCATGAAGTAGTCGCGATCCATGTCCGTGCGCACCTTGTCGATCTCCTTGCTCGTGTGATGGGACATGATCTCCTCGAGCTTGCGCTTGAGGGCGATCGTCTCCCTCGCGTGAATCTCGATGTCCGAGGCCTGGCCCTGGTAGCCGCCCCATACCTGGTGGATCAGGATCTTCGAGTTCGGCAGCGCCGTCCGCTTCCCTGCGGCGCCGCCGGCGAGGAGGAGCGCACCCATGCTCATCGCGATCCCGACGCACGTGGTCGCGACGTCGGGCTTGATGAACTGCATCGTGTCGTAGATCGCGAGCCCCGAGTAGACGGAACCGCCCGGCGAGTTGATGTAGAGGTTGATGTCCTTGTCCGGGTCCTCGGACTCGAGGTGGAGGAGCTGCGCGATGATGAGGTTCGCGATCTGGTCGTCCACCTGCGTCCCGAGGAAGATGATCCGTTCGTTGAGCAGGCGCGAGTAGATGTCGAACGACCGCTCGCCGCGCGACGTCTGCTCGATCACCATCGGGATCAGGGGGCTCATCGACTCTCCTCGCTTCCGGGGGTCCACAATTTCGTCTCGCCCGCGGGCTTCTCCTTGTCGGGCGTCCAGATCGCCTCGCGCGCGGCGTGGGTCTCGGGCGCGATCGGCTTCACGTCGGCCGCGAGGCGGTCGAGGGCGGCGCGGAGTGTGAGATCCTCGCGCAGCGGCTCCTGGTGGCCGTGCGCCCAGATGTCGGCGATCACCTCGTCCGGGTCGTCGCCCGATGCGGCCGCCTGCTCGCGGATCAGGTCCTTCACGTCGTCGTCGGAGACGACGATGCCGGCCTTTTCGGCGAGCGCCTCGAGCGCGAGCTCGCGCGCGACGGACTGGGCCGCCTCGGCCCGGACCTGGGCGGTCAGGAGCTCGGGCGTCTGACCCGTCGCCTGGAAGTAGGCCTCGGGCGTCAGCCCGCGGTTCGCCAGCGAGCGGACGAAGCCGTTCAAGAGCTCTCGTGCGCGCGACTCGACGAGCGGTCCCGCGCCCTGCACGTTCGAGGCGCGGACGAGCTCGTCGACCGCGGCCGCGCGGAACGCGGCGTCGACCTGCTCCTCGACGGCTGCGCGCACGCGGCCCTCGATGTCCGCGCGGAGGTCGGCGAGCGTGTCGAACTCGCTGGCGGAGCGCGCGAGCTCGTCGTCGGCCTCCGGCAGCACCTTCTCGTTGACATGCTTGACGGTGACGTCGACGGTCGTCTCGGCCCCGTCGGCGAGCTCGTAGCGGACGGTGCGCGTGTCGCCGACGCTCGCGCCGACCAGCGCGCTCTCGATCTCGGGCACGAGCCGTCCCGAGCCGAGCTCGACGACCGTGTCGGACTGACCTGTGCCGTCGGCCCCGGAGAGGTCGACCACGACGGTGTCCCCCTCGCCGGCCGGCCGGTCGTCGGCCGGGACGAGCTCCGCGATCGAGCCGCGCAGCGCCTCGATCTCGGCCTGGACGAGCTCCTCGGGCACGACCGTCTCGGCGCGGGGGACCTCGAGCGTCGTCCAGTCGACGATCGCGGGGGTCGGCTGCACCTCGACGGTGGCGCTGAACGACCACGGCGTGGTCTCGCTCTCGGGCAGCTCGAAGTCGTACTCGGGGGTCGCGACGGGGCGGAGACGCGAGCGCGCGGCGGCGTTCCAGAACCAGCCGCCGATGTGCGACTCGACGGCCTCCACCCAGAGCCGGTCCTTGCCGACGTTCGCGAGCAGCACCTGGCGCGGCACCTTGCCCTTGCGGAAGCCGGGGATCTTGACCGAGCCTGCGAGGTCGGTGGCCGCATGCTCGACGGCGTGCTCGAGCTCGTGCGGCGAGACGTCGACCGTGAGGCGGACGCGGTTCCCGCCGAGCTCCTCCACCTGAGCCATGTACGGATTCAAGCAGCTGCCGCATTCCTGCCCGTCGGGCAGCCGCGGTACGCTCGGCGGGTCGCGGGCGTGGCGGAACTGGTAGACGCTCCGGGTTTAGGTCCCGGTGGGCTTCGGTCCTTGGAGGTTCGAGTCCTCTCGCCCGCATCGGGGCGAGGCATCAGCCTCGCCCCTCACGCGATGCGACGCTCCTACCGGCCGAGTAGGAGCCCCACCGTCTCGCGAACCGAGTCGACGACGAGGCCCGCAAGGGCGATCAGCGCGAACGATGCGAACGCGACGAACGGCGCGTTCGCCTGGATCACGATCAGCGCGCAGAACGCGCCGGCGACGATCCCGGCGATCGCGAGCGGGTGCTTCGTCCTCGTCCCGAGCGTGAGACCGGCGAGGAACACGAGCCCGAACACGACGATTCCGACTGCCATCGGCGGAGCGTAGGACCTGGTCCGGACGGAACGGACCCCCGCGGCTCCATCCACCGGCTTTCCGCGTACGGCCACAACCACCCACTACGCAGAACTGCCCAGCTCGCCGCCTTGCGAATTGGGTGTTTCGCCGGAGGTCGGCGCGCCGCTCGCGCTCTACCGTCGTGGGCGACGACCCACGCCAACGGAGGAGACGATGACCACGACCGGGAGCGAAGCAACAGGTACGGGAGAGCACACCGCGCCGCGCGAGGCCTGGGACGTCATCGCCGAGGGCTACGACCGGTACGTGGCTCCCCAGGAGGTCGATCTCGCGAACGAGGCGCTCCGCCTCGTCGGGCTCGAGCCGGGCGAGAGTTTCCTCGACGTTGCGGCGGGTCCGGGCGGGCTCAGCCTGCCGGCGGCACGGCTCGGGGCGCGGGTGCTGGCCACGGACTGGTCACCGGCGATGATCGAGCGCTTCGAGGCTCGCTCGCGCCAGGAGGGCCTACGTCACGCAGAGGGGCGTGTGATGGAGTGTCATGCCCTCGATCTTCCGGACTCGAGCTTCGATGTCACCGGGTCGCTGTTCGGCGTCATGCTCGTGCCCGACCAGCCGCGCGCGCTCCGCGAGATGGTTCGGGTGACGAGGTCCGGCGGCCGCGTGCTCGTGATCGCATACGGGTTTCCCGCCGAGCTCGAGTTCCTCCAGCTCTTCGTCGGCGCGCTACAGGCCGTCGCGCCCGAGTTCCCGGGACTCCCCGACGATCCGCCGCCGCTCGAGTTCCAGGTGTCCGATCCGGACGTCTTTCGCAGGCGACTGACCGACGCGGGACTGAACGACGTCCGCATCGAGCGCACAGCCGAGCGGCCGGCGTTCACCTCGGGGCAGGAGATGTCGGACTGGCTGCTGCATGGCAACCCGATCCCCGGCGTCCTGCTAGCGGATTTCGACGTGCGTCGGCGAGAGCGACTGCGCCAGGTTCTCGACGGCATGGTCCGCGAGCGTGCCGGGAGGAATGGCCGAGCCGTCCTCACGAACGCAGTGAACATCGGCATTGGGACGAAGTGAACCCGAGCCTGCCCCCAAGCGCTGCCGACATCGAGCGCGGACAGCAGATCTACACGTCGCTCGTCCTACGCGTGTACGACGTCCTGGTCCTCGGGCTTTCGAACCGGTTCGCCTGGCGCTGCCCGAGTGGAACGATGCTCGAGCGGTACGACCGGCATGTTGGCCGGCGTCACGTCGATCTCGGCGTCGGGACGGGCTGGTTCCTCGATCGCTGCAGGTGGCCCGTCGAGCGACCGGAAATCACGCTGCTCGACCTGAACGAGAACTCGTTGTCCATGGCGGCACAGCGTCTGCGGCGGTACGCGCCGCGGACGGTGCGGGCGAACGTGCTCGATCCGCCTCCGCTCGGGGACGCTCGTTTCGACTCCGCCGCAGCCAACTACCTGCTCCACTGCCTACCCGGACAGATCGAGTCGAAGGCAGCGACCCTCGCCAAGAACGTGTGCCCGTACCTCGCGCCGGGCGGCGTTTTCTTCGGCAGCACGATCCTCGGCCGCAGCGTCCCGCAGGGGAGAATCGGACGCCGCCTGATGCACGCTTACAACAGGAAGGGGATCTTCTCGAACGCCGACGACGACGAGAACGGGCTGGAGCGTGGCTTGGCATCCATGCTCGAGGACGTCGAGGTCGAGGTGGTGGACACCGTCGCGCTCTTCGCCGCGACGGCCTGACCCCGTGAGCCGGAAGAGCGCCCGCTCGTACACGGCGAACCCTTGACGGAGTCCACTCCTTCGAGGATTCAGAAGCCCCGTGTTCATACGGGGTTCGGGAGATCGGCGGTGTGAGTGGCCCCGGGAGGAGTCGAACCTCCGCACGCAGGTTCGAAGCCTGCCGCTCTATCCGCTGAGCTACGGGGCCTTGCCCGCCTCAGAGGGTATCGCCAGGCAATACTGGAGCCATGGCCCTCGTCGTCGTCGACGCGGAGAACACCCGCCGGTCCCAGTGGCCGAACCTGTCGCGCGAGGAGCTCGTTCGGCGGGCGCGCGAGTGGGCCGACCGGGAGCATCACCAGCTCCTGGTCGTCTTCGACGGCCCGTCGCCGGAGGATGCGCCCGATCTCGTCGCCTCCCGCAACGCCGACGACGCGATCGTCGAGCTCGCACCACAGCTCGTCTCACCGTGGTGGCTCGTGACCTCCGATCGCGGCCTACGCGAGCGAGTGGGCGAGCGCGCTTCGCGCACGATCGGCGGGGGGTCCTTCGTCCGGACGATCTGAGTCGGCGAAGGGCAGAGACAGACAGGTGGCGGACGGGACTCGAACCCGCGACCACCGGGACCACAACCCGGGGCTCTACCAGCTGAGCTACCGCCACCGCGAGGAGACGCAGGATACCGCCGGTTAGGCTCGGCCCGTGCACGGGGTGCGGCACACGCGCTACGGCTGGTGGCTCGAGGAGGCCGGGCCGGTGGAGGCGAGGGCGCCGCTCGAGGAGGACACCGGCGCCGACGTGGTGGTCGTCGGCGGCGGATACCTCGGCCTGTGGACCGCGTGGCAGCTGAAGGCGCTCGAGCCGGGCTGCGACGTCGTCGTCCTCGAGGCGGGGCTCGCCGGGCACGGGCCGAGCGGACGGAACGGCGGCTTCGTCTCGACGCTGTGGGACGACCTGCCGATCCTCCGCGACCGAGTGGGCGACGCGCGGGCGCTCGAGGTCGCGCGGGCGTCCGAACGCGGCGTGCGCGGGATCGGCGAGTGGTGCGAGCGGGAGGGCGTCGACGCCTGGTACCGGGCTGCCCCGACGCTCGTCGTCGCCACCGCCGAGGGGCAGCTCGGCTCGGCCGACGATGTCATGGAGGCTTGCGCCGCGCTCGGCGTGGCAGACGAGGTGCGCCCCATCGGAACGAACGAGCTGCGGGACCGCTGCGACGCGGGCTTCCTCGGCGGAGCGATCCTCCGCACGTCGGCAACCGTGCACCCGGCGCGGCTCTCGCTCGGGCTGCGCGCAAGAGTGCTCGAGGCGGGCGTGCGCCTGTTCGAGCGAGCGCCTGTCTCCCGGCTGACCCCCGACGCGGTCGCGACGACCTCCGGCGTGCGCGTGCACGCGCGCGCGGCCGTGCTGGCGGTGAACAGCGCGACGGTCGGGTTTCGCGGCTTCCGCCTTGCCCACGCCGTCGCATCGAGCCACATGGTTGTCACGGAGCCGGTTCCCGACGTGATTGAGGAGCTCGGCTGGACAGGCGGGGAGCCGATCGCGGACGGCCGCACGCTTCTCCACTACCTCCGCACCACGCGCGACGGGAGGATCGCCTTCGGCTGGGGCGGGGGCCGGATGGGCTTCGGTGCCCGCCGGGGCGGACGGCTCGAGGTCGACCCGGACGCCGCACGCACGGCCCGCGACGACCTGCTCCGCTTCCTCCCGCAGCTCGAGGGTCGGCGGATCACCCATGCCTGGGGCGGGCCGATCGACGTCTCCCCCACCCACCTGCCGATCTTCGGGAGCCGCGGCCGAGTCCACCACGGCTTCGGCTTCACCGGGAACGGCGTCGGCCCGTCCTACGTCGGTGGTGAGATCCTCGCGCGTCTCGCGCTCGACCGCCGCGACGAGCTGACGAGCCTCGCGCTTGTCGATCCCGACCGCAAGCTCATGCCGCCCGAGCCGCTTCGCTGGGCCGGTGGCTCCGTGATCCGCCAGGCGCTCGTACGCTCCGACCGTGCCGAGGACGGGAGCCGGCGCCCCGATCCCCTCACCCGGTTCGTCGCGGGCCTACCTCGCCGCCTCGGGCTCCACCTGCCGCGCTGACAGGCGATCCAGGACCGTCTCGAGCGCGATTCCGTCCCGGACGTCCTCGGGAGCGTCGGCCACGGCGCGGTCGGCCAGCTCGGCGTAGACCTCCGCAAGCGCCCGGAAGAGCTCGGGCGTCAGCCCGGCGCCCGCCTGGGTCGCGGCGATCTCCTCCATCTCCGCGACGTACCGCCACGCCTTTGCGGACGCACGGCCGAGCGTCGCGCCGGTCCGCTCCGGATCGGCCAGGCCCGTCTCGGCCAGGTCGTCGAGCACGTGCTCGACGACGCCGTGCACATGGGCGGTGCGGAGCGCCTGGGCGAGCAGCGCGACGCGGCCTTTGTAGACCGACGCCGTGCACATCTTGACCGCGGACGCAGAACCAATCGAGCCGCCGACGAGGACGCGCTCCACGCCGGCGAACGGCAGGTCGGCGACCTCGGCCGCGCGCGGGCCTGCGAGGTAGACGCGCGTGGAGCCTTCGCCATGGGGAGGCGGTCCCGAGATGGAGCCGTCGACCAGGTCGAGCCCCACATCCCGAAGCGTCTCGGCGATCCGCTCGATGGTCGCCGGCGCCACCGCGTTCAGGTCGGCGACGAGCGGCCTCGCCGAGCCCGCGTTCGCCGCTATCGCCGCAGCGGCCTCGAGGGCCGACCCCGGCGGCACGACCGAGAGGACGACCGCCGCTTCGCTTAGCAGGGCAGCGAGCGAGCCGGCGTCCTCGAGGCCGGCGTCTGTCCCAAGCCGGCGGGAGCGCTCGCTCCGGCCGTCGAGCGCGACCAGGACGCGAGAGCCCCCGTCCCGGAGCCTCGCACCGAGCGCGCTTCCCATCGCGCCTGGCGAGACGATCCCTACGACCGGGCGCTTCGCAGTCACCGGCGCCAGTCTACGGCGCCGTCCCTGCATACTTGCCGTGTGGACGGCGTCGTGGCGCTGGGGCCCGAGGGCGGCGAGCACGTCGAGCGCGTCGAGCGCCATCACCGCATCCTCTGCGAGCTTCCGCAGTTCGAAGCGGTCGAGCTTCGGTTCGGGCCCGACTTCGAGGGCGTCGATCCGCACGTGCACGCGGACTTCGTGGACGCGTTCTACGTCCTCGCGGGCGACGCGGAATTTCTCGTCGGCGACGACACCTTCCGCGCCGAGGCCGGTTCGTTCGTGGCCGCGCCGCCCCGGGTCAGGCACGGCTTCCGCAATGCGGGCGACACCGAACTCCGCATACTCAACGTCCACGCACCGAACGTCGGCTTCGCCGAGGGTCTCCGCCACGGCTAGAGGCAGTTCGACGCGCCCGGGAGGATTCGAACCTCCGACCCGCGGATCGCTCGTGGCGGCCTCAACCCCGGTTCGTGCGACCGGTAGTTCCAGGCGCCTGGATCCGCGTCTTCGCTGATTTGCTCGCCGCGTCTTGCTGGCAGCGTAGAGGAGCGAAAGAAGGGGCATCGTGAGTCTTCCCGTCGTTTCACTGGATCGAAGTCGCCTCGCCGCTGTTGCGCGTCCCGGACGGAGGTGGGCGATCGCCTCGTTGCTGATGGTTCCGGCGCTTCTCGCGTTTGACCTTGCGGCCCACTTCAGCAGGGGCGTACTGGTGAGCGCGCTCGGTGCGACCGAGGGCGACACGTTGACGGAGGTCGGAGCGGGGGGCGTGCTCGCAGCCGTGTTCCTTATAACGCTGCTCACCGTCCCCTCGCTCGTCGGGATCGTGCTCGGCGTCAAGGCCCGCAGGCTGGGTGAGAGACGACTGGGAGAGACGGTGATCGTCCTCAACGCGGCGATCGCTGCGTACTACATGCTCACCTCCGGAATCCCACTGGTGATCGACTGAGTACGTCTGGACGACGGCCCGGATGGGGAAGTAGCCTCGGGGGTGTCCATTGCCCGCGTCCGCGTATTCCCCGACGCAGAGACGCGCCGTGAGAACCCTTACGCAGCCGTGGTGGCGACGCGACGGCGTTGGATCAGTTCGACCTCCATCGCGCGTCGCCAGTCCGACGGGTTCTTGATCTTCGATCGGGGCCCCCTGCACGTTGAAGCGCGTCAAGTGGTAGGGGTCGAGACGGCCGAACGCCCAGAGCGCGGACTCTGCGGGGATCAGGTCGCTCACAAGGGCGGTCAGGCCGCTCGAGCGAGCGACGCGCTGATCTACGGGCCGGTGACGTCGAGTTGCGCGGCTCTGTAGACGTCCCACATCGGCAGGTTGTCCGCGAAGCACATGAGGGCGTACGTGCCTGCGGGCAGGTCCGCCGGGAGGTCGCCGTTCTGTCCGGCCTCGACGCCCGAGCGGACGACCTGCTCGTAGAAGCCCGGGAACGGGGGTGCAGGAAGCGTTCCACTCTCGGCGAACTGCCGCCGTGCCTTCTCAAGATACGGCTGCAGATCGTTGATCGTCTTGCCGTCGGAGAGCCGCGCCAACACGAACGCGCCGAAGAACTTCGTCTTGTTCTCGACGTCGATCGTGAACCTCCCCGCGGCGGGCGACGTGTCGCCCTCATAGGTGCACCCGTCGTCGGTCAACGTCGCACGGACACTGTTGCCGCCGCCACCACCGCACGACGCGAGCGGCATGACCGCTGTAAGGGTCACAAGGGCGACTGCCGCACGCACGCCGCGTGACACGGGCCGAATCTACTCCGTAGTGGTACGCGTCTCAATGTGGCCCACAGCCTGTTCCCGAAGGCGATCCCAGCGTCCTCTCGACCCCTCGATCGGGGACACCGTCGGCGGCTCGGCCAGCGCCTGTTGCCCCGTCTGTGGCCCCTGCCCTCCGCGCGGGCGCGGGAAGCCCGCCAACCCGCATGAATCCTGACGCGCCCGGCAGGATTCGAACCTGCGACCCGCGGATTAGAAGTCCGCCGCTCTGTCCCCTGAGCTACGGGCGCTCGACGAGCAGGGTAGATACTGGCTCAGCCAGGTGGGGAGACGCGTGCCTCCGCGACCGAAGGGCGATTCACTCGCCCGGGAGGCCAGGCTCGGACTCGCAACGTCCCGACCCGAAGGAGCGGGCTCGTGGGCGAACCATGGGTTCCCCCACGCCCGAGCTACGGGCGCTCGGTGAGCAGGGTAGACGGTTCCCCGGCGCCCTCGGCACGTCCCGCGGGCGTGCCGAAGCTGCCGCGACGCGCCAATCCGAGGAGCGCACCGACGAGCGCGGCCGCCGCCCCGACGGCGAAGGCGGCTCTCACGCCGCGTTCGTCGACGATCGCGCCCGCCGTCGCGGAACCGGTCGCGATGCCGATCGAGACGGCCGTCCCGAACCAGGCGAACGCCTCGGCCGCAGTCCCGCTGCGTGCGGAGCGGTCGATCAATGCGTACAGGGCGCCGATCGTGGGGGCGATCGGGAGTCCGGCGACGAAAGCGAACAGGCATAGCGTCGGGATCGAGACCGCGAGCTGGAGCGAGAGCAGCGCGACCGTGAGCACGAAGGCACCCGCCAGGAAGCGGCGGAGCACGCTCTTGGGCGGCCGCATGCCTGCGACCAGGCCGCCGGCGAGGCTTCCTGCGGAGAACGACGCGAGCGCGAGGCCGCCGAGCTCGCGCGCCCCGTGCTCCTCGGCGAACGCGGGCATCGCCAGCTCGACCGAGCCGAAGCCGACGCCGACCGCCGCGGCGTAGAGGACGACCGTCCGAACACCCGGCGACTCGAGCGCGCCCAGGAAACCGGCGCCCCCGCGTCGCGAGGGCGGAGTCTCCCGCACCGGCGGCAGCCGCGCAGTTGCCGACGCGCCGACCAGGCTCGCGACCCCTGCGCCGGCGAGGGCCGCCTCTGGCTTCACGGCTGCCAGCGCCGCGGCGAGCAGCGGCCCGCCGACGAAGAACACCTCTTGGAGCGAAGCCTCGAGCGCGTAGGCGGTGGAGCGCAGCTCGCCGGGCGCGATCCGCGGCCACACGATGCGGACGGTCGAGGACAGCGGAGGCAGGGAGAGCCCCGCTAGCGCCGCGACCGCGGCGACGGGGGCGATGCCCGCGTCCGCGAGCGCGAGCAGGACGACCACGCCGATCAGCGCGGCATACGCCGCCGCCCGGATCCGAACCACGGGCGTCGGCCCGAACCGGTCGACCTGCCGGCCGGCGATCGGCGCCCCGACCCCGACCGCCACTGCGTAGAGCGCCACCACGACTCCCGCGGCCCCGTAGCTCCTGCCCTCGCCGCGGACGAGAAAGAGCAGCGCAAGCGGTGTCATGCCGAGTGGGAGACGGCCGAGCAGCGACCAGCCGAGCATCGCCCGTGCATGCGGGAGGCCGAGCAGCGCGCGGTAATGCCCGGTGCCGCTCAGCGCGCGACCCGACGTCACGTCGCGCGTACGACGAGCGCGGTGCACGGCGCACCGGACGCGTCGCGCACGACGCCGCCCGACGCGGTTCGCGGCTGCACGGTCAGCGTCGTCGACGTCACGGTCACCTGCGCGTATCCGTACTGGTCGGTCTGGGCACACCGGAGCCCGAGGCCGCGTGGCGGCGGCGGCTTGAAGAACGCCCCGGTCACGACCGCGCCGAACCCCGGCGCGCCGAGGAAGGAGTCGATCTCCTTCGCGTACGTGTTCGTGGCGACCGGGCCGGTGACCACTTCCCAGATGCCGGTGCCGACCGGCCCGCCGGCCGCGAAGGTGTCCGTCCTGATCTCCCCGATCAGGTGCGCGTGCGTGTCCGTGGTCAGGACGACGACGTTCTTCACCTTCCGCAGGACGTCCAGCACCCGCGCCCGCTCGGCCGCGTAGCCCTCCCAGCGGTCGTACGGCAGCGCGTAGAGCTGCATCAACGGCTCGGGGTTGACGACGACCTTGAACGTCGCGGTCGAAGAGCGGATCGCCCTCGTGAAGGCGGTCAGCTGCGCGGCACCGAGGAGGGTGCGCTCCGGTGAGGCGATCGCGTCGAGGCACGCCTGCGGCACCGGCTTCGCGAGCGCCGGCGAGAGTGGCGCGAAGGCTTGCCGCACGGCCGGAGGCGCGGTCGGGGCGATGTCGCCGTTGCAGGCTGCGGTGACCTTCGCGCTCCGGAAGCTGCGGCCGTCGAGGATGAACAGCTCGAGGTTCTTGCCCCAGCGAAAGCTCCGGTAGTCGCCCGTGCGGCGGCTGTAGGAGGCGGGCGTGTAGTCGAGGAACGCCTGCACGCCCGCGCGGTAGATCGCGTCGCCGTGCTCGGCGCGGGAGTAGTCGTTGACGAACTCGTGGTCGTCCCAGCCGCTGTAGACGCCTGCCGACGCCTTCAGGCGACGGAGCGGAGCGAGCGAGAGCCCGAGGCGGTACTTCGCCCACTTCTGTACGACGGTGCGCGCGACGGCCGCTCCGCCGACCCCCGAGTCGGAATAGATCGTGTCGCCGAAATTGACGTTGAAGTCGTTCCGCGCGCGAGCCATCGCCGCGTAGGTCTCGAAGCCGTTGAAACCGAGCTTCCCGCTCGCGTCCCGCGTGGCGTCCGCGTCGCCCGAGATCGCGAACCGCACCGTCGCCGGCTCGCCCGCTGTGGGTGCCGTGCGGACGTAGCCGATCGGGCTCGCGCGGCCATGCTGGGAGAAGCGGTACCGGTACACCGTGCCGGGACGCAGGCCGGCAACGGTGCGCTGCACCGTGAGGTCGTTCGACGCGGTGGCGCGGACTGCGAAGGTGCGCGCCCGGGGCTCGGAGTTGTCCGCGCGAGCGACGGTGAGGAGGACGCTCCCCGCGAGCGGAGCACGGGTCCACAGGCGCGCCGACGTCGGCGTCATCTCGCCCGCAGCGACCCCGTAGCGGAATCCAGGAGGAGCAGGTGCGGCCATCGCCGCCGCCGCCCCGGCCGCGAGCGCGAGAGCGGCGAGGGCGATCGTGCCACGACCCACGCTCACCCCGCTCAGGCTACTTCCTCGAGTCGCTCCTGCTCGGCCAGGAAGCGGGTGAACCACAGGGCGAAGACGACGAAGAAGACGAGCGACTGCTCGCCCGCCATCGTCATCCCGCCGAGCTGCTGGTCCTCGAGCCGCGCGATGCCCCAGACGCGCTCCGGCGCATCCGCGTAGAAGGCATAGAGCGGCCGCGGGACGAGCGCGAGCACGAGGCCGAGCGGTGCCGAGAGGACGAACGCGGCGAACACGTAGCCGGCGCGCGCGACGGCGGAGAGGCGGTGGGGCGCCTCCTGCCACACGCACCACCAGAAGAGGATGCCCGAGGCGACGTACGTCGCGTGCTCGAGGGCCAGGAGGCTGGTGGGGTGACGGAGCGCCGTGTCGTAGAGCGCGGGGACGTGCCACAGCGCGTACGTCCCGACCCAGAGCGGTAGCGCGACGAAGGGAGTCGTCAGGAGGCGGAAGACTCGCGGACCGGTCAGTCGCTCGGCGAGCCCCGGCGGGATCCCGAGCACGAGGAGGAGCGGCGCCCACTCGGCGAGGACGACGTTCTGGACGAGGTGCGCCCACACGAGGTACTCGCGGGCGATTGTGTCGAGCGGGGTGACGAGCGCGACGACGAGGAGCGCACAGCCGGAGATGAACGAGGCGGCGCGGAGCGCATGCCGCTCGCCGCGCGTCGTTGCCAGGTACGTGCCCGCGAGAGCGACGGGGACGAGGGCCTCCGCGTTCCACGACCAGTCGGACGGGCTCACGAGGGCACCGTACGCGAGTCGCGGGCTAGGCTTTCTCGCGTCGGCGGGTGTAGCTCAATGGTAGAGCCCTAGCCTTCCAAGCTAGTTACGAGGGTTCGATTCCCTCCACCCGCTTGGCTTTGCTCCAGCGGTGATGGTCAGCACCGTCCGGCCGCTCGGTGGTAGACCGTCCACCCCGAGGGCTCGGTCGCGAGGCGCGTCCAGCGCGCGCACGGCGCGGAGGAGCGAACCGTCCCCGAGGATGGGCTGACGAATGCCCATGTCGCGCGCGGGGCGTCCGTCACACGCGCAGAGATGAGGTCGAGCCGGCGATCGAGACCGGGGCCGAAGAAGACGTAGCCGGCGTCGCTCGCGGTGATGCCGAGGGCGACGCGCGCGTCGGCCGGGACGCGCTCGTCGACGAACCGGATCAGGTCGGGGACGTGCAGCTCGCTCCCCTGCGCCTGAGGGCGCGGCTGCCTCCAGTAGCTGGCGGGAGCCGGCCGCTCGAGGAGCGAGACGCCCGAGGGGCGCTTCGAGTCGTTCAGCACCGCGAGAATGACCGCAGTGACCGCGACCCCGACGAGGCCCCATGCGAGCGGCCGCCAGCGGATCGCGATCCCCCAAGTGGCTCCGGCGAGCGCCACCGGAGCCATCAGGAAGCGCCCCGCAGCGTCCTGGTAGAAGAGGAGCGCCGAGAGCATCGCGATCCAGTAGGCGGGGGTCAGGGCAAGCAGCGCCCCGAGCCACGGGATCCAGCCCCGGCGAGCCGCGATCACTGCCACGGCGATCCCGCCGGCGAGCAGCATCACGCCGAGCGGCCCGTACCACGTCACGTTCGAGGCCGAGAGCGTGATGTCGCGTCCCGGTGACACGGCGAGGTCGTCGCGACCAACGGCCCGCCAGAGATCGAGGTAGGCCTGGTCGAGGTAGCGGCGAAGGTTGGGTGTCAGCACGGGGAGCAACGCGACGAGCGCCGCGACCCCGGCCACGATCAGGGCCCGGCCATGTGAGCGGTGCCGGATCGCCACCGCGGTGAGGGAGACGAAGAGCACGGCGGCGGTCACCGCGAAGAGCCAGCGGTCTTGCCCGAACGCGCCGGGCAGCTCGACAAGCTGGATCGCGGACCGCAGACCCCGGGCGACCGCCGCCGCGACGCCCGGCTCGGCATTCTCGTCGGGGAACCCACCGTCCCAGCTCCCCGTGTGGCGCCAGTTGACGACGTACCAGTACGCGCCGGCCGCGCTGCCGACGACGACCGCGACGAGCCGCGGCCCGCGGCGGAAGCCAGGCGTAGCGAGAAGGGCGACGACGACCAGCACGGGGATCCCGATCACAGCCGTCAGCTTCGTCCCGACGGCGAGGGCGGCCGCAGCGCCCGCGAGCCACAAAGCGCCGCTCCCGCGCCCGAGCAACAGCACCGACGCGGCGAGGAGGAACGAGGCAACCAGCAGGTCGTTCTGCGCCGTGGACGCCTGGAGTGCGATCACCGGAAGCGTCGCGACGAGCAGCGCGCTGAACAACGCCTCGCGACGCCGGAGGCCGAGGCCCCGCGCCACGCCGACGACACCGACGCCGAGCGCGAGATACGCGGATGCCTGCACGAGCGCGACGTAACGATCGGCGCCTCCGAGCACCATCGTCGCGAGCACACCCATCTCGCCGTGCGGCGGGTAGGCGTTGATGTACGGGGCGCACGCGCACTCCGGGTAGCCGACCCCATGGTTCTGCATCCAGAGCCCGGCGCGCCACAGGTGGTCGACGAGCGTGTCGAAGTCGTTCTGCGGCGTTGCGAGTCCGAGGGAGACCGCGTAGCCGAGTGCCGCCACGACTGCGAGGCCGAGGACCACGCACAATCGGTCCGCAACCGCTTCCCGCAGGGCTGCGGCCGCCTCTCGAAGCCGGGCTACGACGTCGCTCCGTCCACGTGTGTCGACAGCGAGCCCCGTGCAGACGACGGCGAGGCCGATCAGCAGACCGGCGCGGGTGACCCAGCCGAACAACGACAGCGCCCAGAGCACGACGACGAGCTGCGTCCAGGCGATCACGTACGCGCCGAGCAAGAAGGCGGCGCTCGAGCGTGGCGCGAGCAGTGACGACAGCCGCAGCGACCCCGTCGCCAGAAGCGCTGCCCCGGCGAGGAGCGCGAGCGCGCCGGTCACCGACCGCTCGCGGAGAAGTGCTGGTAGTCCCTCGCGCCCGACCAGCGGCCGCCCCACGACCAGCCGACCGCCTCGAACGCGCTGGCGACGGTTCCGCCCTCGACCGCCATCCCCGCGCGGTACGGCGCGCGGCGCAGGTACCGGCGGCTCGCCCGGTGCGAGGTCGTCCCGGAGGACGTGACGTACGGGTTCTCGATCGGGTTCAGGTCGATCGCGCGGCCATAGGCATGCTCTGACCAGCGCGTCGTGCCGTCGACGAAGCGGCAGTTGAACGCGGACGTGTTGTCCGCCTCGATCGAGCGGAAGTCCGAGCCGCCGTACGCGTCGATCGGGACCATCCGGCGAATGGGGAACCGCTCGGCGTAGAGGCGCCGCAAGACCGTGAGGACGTCGGCGGCGACGTCCCGGTGCACGACGATCCGCCCGGTGCGCGTGCGGCCGTCGAATCCCCGGTACGACGCCGTGACGACGCGCAGGTCACGCAGCGGTACCGGGCACCCGGGCCGCCATGACACCCCGGTCATGCGCGCGGCGAGGCCCCTCGAGATCGGAGCGGCCGAGAAGAACGTCGTCTTGATTTCAGTGTTGCCAGAGCCAGCGACCAACAATGCCGCGAGTAGCGGCACGAGGAGGCCTGTCCACTTCACACAATCGGGGTGGTCGGATTCGAACCGACGAAACCTCCCGGCCCCAAACCGGGCGCTCTACCAGGCTGAGCTACACCCCGACGACGGAACGTCCGCACGGCGTGACAGTTAGCACATACGAGGTCGCGCTTGGCGATCTCTTCGAGAATCTGCCGTTTGCTGTGCGTCTTGCTGACCATCGTACTACTGCCGCATCGCTTGACCATGTTGCCAGTTTAGACGGCACGACGGACGGCGCACGCACACACGATCAGTCCACCAGCACGACGACGAGGCGCCGCGGGCCGTGGACGCCCTCGACACGCTCGAGCTCGATGTCGGACGTCGCGGACGGGCCGGAGACCAGGACGATGGGCCGGCCGTCTCGGGCGGACGGGGCCAGCCGAGCGACGAGCTCGGGGACCGTCTCGACGATTTGAACCGCCCGCACGACGCACACGTGGAGGTCCGGCACGAGGGTGATCGCCCGACGGCCCTGACCGTCGCCGCCGTCGAAGGCAATCGTGCCCGTCTCGGCGCACGCCGTGGCGCAGGTCGTCACCGCCCCGTCGATGCCGTCGAGCTCCGCAGGAGTCAGGCCCTCGTCCTCCACCACTTCGACCCCGCCCGGCCTGGCCTCCGCGGGTAGGTCGGGCGCCGCGACGACGCGCGCCGCCCCCTGGTCGCGGAGCACGGCGCCGACGGCACGACCGGCGTCGTCGGAGCGCACAACCGTCGCGCCCGTCTCCTCGACGCGCTCGACGAAGAGCGCGACGACGTCCTCTCCGGCACGCGACCCGTGCTCGCGGTACGCGCGCGGCACGACGGGCGGGACACGGGCGTCCGCCAGCGCGGCGCGAATGCGGCCGAGCACGATCTCACGGCTGCCGATCACGCACCTCCCACCACTCGCGGAACGTCTGCGGCGCGACGCCGGGGAGCGTGCGCGACCGGCCCCAGGCGGCGAGCGGACCGGGGAGCCAGCGGAGGCGGCCGTTCCTCACCGCCGGACGCTGGAGCACGCGGGCGAGGCGCTGCGCGCGCTCGAACCGCTCGGCGCTCGAAAAGGCCCGGCCGAGCGCCCGCAGGGCGCGCCCCTCGACTCCGGGCCGGGCCAGCGCCACGACCTTCGCCCGCTCGTGGACGAGGATCCTTGGAATGTCGATTCCCACCGGGCAGACCTCGGCGCAGGCGCCACAGAGCGACGACGCATAGGGGAGCGACGCGGAGACGCCGCGCTCGCCGTCCAGCTGGGGCTGCAGGATCGCCCCGATCGGGCCGGCGTAGACGGTCGGGTACGCGTGCCCGCCGGTCTGCCGGTAAACCGGGCAGACGTTGACGCAGGCGGAGCAGCGGATGCACCGCAGCGCGGGCCTGCCCACCGGGTCGGCGAGCGAGCGGCTCCGCCCGGCGTCCAGCAGCACGAGGTGGAACGCGGACGGCCCGTCCCCGCGGCGCACGCCGGTCCAGAGCGAGGTGTACGGGTTCATCCGCTCCCCGGTCGACGAGCGCGGGAGCAGCTGAAGGAGGACCGCCAGGTCACGCCACTCCGGGATCACCTTCTCGATCCCCATCACCGTGATCAGCGTCTCGGGGAGCGTCGTGCACATCCGCCCGTTGCCCTCGGACTCGACCACGCACACCGTGCCCGTCTCGGAGACCGCGAAGTTCGCGCCCGAGATCGCGACCGACGCACGGAGGAACGCGGCGCGCAGGTATCTCCGCGCCGCGGCGGTCAGCGCCGGCGGGTCGTCGGGTAGCTCGGGGTCGCCGAGCTTCTCGCGCAGGAGCTCGGCGATCTCGGACCGGCTGCGGTGGAGCGCCGGCACGAGCAGGTGCGACGGCCGCTCGCCCGCGAGCTGCACCACCCACTCGGCCAGGTCGGTCTCGAGGGGCGTGATCCCCGCCGCGGCGAGCGCGTCGTTGAGCCCGATCTCGTCCGTCGTGAGCGACTTCACCTTGACGACCTCGCGGGCGCCCGTCGCCGCGACGAGGCGCGTCACAACCTCGTTCGCCTCGGCGGCGTCGGCCGCCCAGTGCACCTCGCCGCCCGCCCCGGTGACTGCGGACTCGAGCGCTACGAGCAGCTCGTCGAGACGTTCGAGCGCTGCGGCCCGGATCGCTGCACCGGCTGCCCGGAGCTCGCTCCAATCCGGGACCTCGGCGACGACGGCGGCGCGCTTCGCGCGGATCGAGGTCGTCGCGTGCAGGACATTCGCGCGGACCCGGTCGTCGGCGAGCGCAGCGGGTGCTGCCGCCTCGAAGGCGACGGGGGCCGCCTCCCGGCTTGCCGCGGCGCTCACGCGGCCAGGACCTCTGCGAGGTGGACCGCCCCCAGCGCGCTCCCGCGCCGCTCGATCCCGCCCCGCAGGTGCAGGAGGCACGACGCGTCGCACGCGCAGACACCCTCGGCGCCCGTCTCCTCGATGCGTCGGAGCTTCGCGTCGAGCATCGCCGTCGAGACCGGCCCGTTCCGGATCGCGAACGTCCCCCCGAAGCCGCAGCACTCCGTCGCGTCCCCGAGGGGCCTCAGCTCGAGCCCCTTCACCGCGCTTAGCAGCGTCTCGGGACGGCTGCCGACGTGGAGCATTCGGAGCGAGTGACACGTCGGGTGGTAGGTCAGCGAGCCGGCGAACCCCGATCCCACGTCCGTCACGCGAAGGCGGTCAACGAGCAGCTCCGAGAGCTCGAGCGTCCGTGCCGCGACGCCGTCGGGATCGGGCGCCAGCTCGGGGACGTGGGCGCGAACGTGTGCGACGCACGAGGCAGACGGCGAGACGATCAGCTCCTCGCCGGCGAACACGTCCACGAAGCGCCGGGCCAGTGACGCCGCCACGTCCGGGTGGCCGGCGTTGTAGTGGAGCTGACCGCAGCAGGTCTGTGCACGGGGGAAGGACACCTCCACCCCGAGGCGCTCGAGAAGCTCCACCGTCGCCCGCCCCGCCGCTGGGGCAAGCGTGTCCACGAGGCAGGTGACGAAGAGCGCTGCACGCATCGGCGCGAGCGTAATCGATGATCGATGATCGTCAAGCGTTGCGGACGGCTGGCGCCCATCGGCCTACTAGCCTGCCGCCGTGACCGAGATCACGCTCCACGGAGCGCGCCCTGCCGGCGCGCCGCATCCACGGCTCGGGTACGCGATGGTCACGGCCGCGTCGGCCCTGTTCGCGGTCAACGGGACGGTGTCGAAGCTGATCCTGACGGGGAGCGAGATCACGAGCTTGCGGTTGACCGAGCTCCGTGCGACGGGCGCGTTCGTCGGGCTTGCCGCCGTGCTGCTCGTCACCGCGCCGCGACGACTTCGCATCGCGCGCGAGGAGGTCGCCCTTCTCGTCTTCTACGGGATCGTCGGCTTCGCCCTCGTGCAATGGCTCTACCTCGTGGCGATCGAGCGGCTGCCGATCGGGATCGGCCTGCTGCTCGAGTTCACCGCGCCCGTGCTCGTCGCCCTCTGGGCGCGACTCGTCTGGCACGAGCCCGTGCGCCGCCGTGTGTGGGCCGCGCTCGCGCTCGCGCTGGCGGGGCTCGTGCTCGTCGCCGAGGTGTGGGAGGACGTACGGCTCGACACCGTCGGCGTGATCGCGGGGCTGCTCGCCGCGGGCGCGCTCGCGACGTACTACCTCGCCGGCGAGCACCAGACGGCGCGACGCGACGCGCTCTCGCTGACGTGCCTCTCGCTCGGCGTGGCCGCGCTGCTCTGGGCGGTCGTCCAGCCGTGGTGGGGCTTCCCGTTCGACGCCCTCGCGGCGAGCGTCCCGCTCGAGCTCGGGTCGGCCGACGCGCCCGCCTGGGCGCTCTGCCTGTGGATGATCGTGCTCGGGACAATCCTCCCCTTCGCCCTCTCGCTGGGCGCGCTCCATCATCTGGCCGCGACGCGCGTCGCGACCGTCTCGATGATCGAGGTCCTGCTCGCGGCCCTCGTCGCCTGGGCGTGGCTCGGCGAGACGCTTTCCGCCGCCCAGCTCGTCGGCGGAGCCGTCGTACTCGTCGGCGTCGTCCTCGCGCAGACCTCGCGCTGACGGCGGCAGTACGCTGCGGGTGTGGTGAACGTGAAGCGCGTCCTGCTCGCGTCCCCGCGGGGCTACTGCGCGGGGGTGGAGCGCGCCGTCGAGACCGTGGAGCGCGCGCTCGAGCACTACGGCGCGCCCGTCTACGTGAGGAAGCAGATCGTCCACAACATCCACGTCGTCCGCGACCTCGAGGCCCGTGGGGCGATCTTCGTCGAGGAGGAGACGGACGCCCCGCGCGGCGCCACGGTGGTCTACTCCGCGCACGGTGTCGCTCCGTCGGTGCACGAGAGCTCGCGCGCGCTCGGGCACGACGTGATCGACGCGACCTGTCCCCTCGTGACGAAGGTGCACGTCCAGGCGAAGCGCTACGCGGCCGCCGGCTACACGGTGCTCCTGATCGGGCACGAGGGCCACGAGGAAGTGGTCGGCACGATGGGCGAGGCACCAGACGCCACGATCCTCGTGCAGGACGTGGCGGAGGCGGAGGCGCTCGACCTCCCGGCCGACGCGCGCGTCGCCTACGTGACCCAGACGACGCTGTCGGTCGACGAGACCGCGGAGATCATCGGGACGCTCCGGCGGCGGTTCCCGGACATCGTCGGGCCGAAGAAAGAGGACATCTGCTACGCGACGTCCAACCGCCAGTGGGCGGTGAAGGACATGCTCGACCACATCGACCTGCTGCTCGTGATCGGCTCGCGCAACTCGTCGAACTCGAACCGGCTCGTCGACGTCGCGCGCGCTGCAGACGTCCCGGCGCACCTGATCGACGACGAGACGGAGATCGACGCGGCCTGGCTCGAGGGGATCGAGACGGTCGGCATCACCTCCGGCGCGTCGGCGCCGGAGCGGCTCGTCGCTCGGGTGTGCGACTGGTTCCGCGAACGCGGCATCGAGGAGATCGAGCCGTATCGAATGGTGGACGAGGACGTCACCTTCCGGCTCCCCGTCGAGCTCAGGCGCGAGCTCCAGCTGGCTGAGTCCCAGCGCGCCTGACCACGACATCCGGACGGCGATCGCCGTCGCTCACACGCGGGCGATCGTCGGATCGTCGATCTCGGCCGACTCGGACACGGTCCGCGCGAGGGTCTCGCGCGCGATCCACTCGGAGTGCTCGAGCAGGTCACCGTCGGCGGACGGCACGACGAGAGCGATGCGGTCGGTCAACTCGAGGCCGGCCTCCTTGCGCATCGTGTTGACCCGGCGGATCAGCTCGTAGACCCGTCGCTCGAGGTCGAGCTCGTCGTCGATCCCGAGCTCGAGCGCAACCGTGACGCCGTCAGCCGCCTCGACGGCCCAGCCCTCCCGTCCGGCGCGTTCGACGAGCACCTCGTCGGGGCCGAGCTCGTGCCCGGCGGCCCGGAAACGCCCCTCGCCGAGCTCCTCGAACTCGCCGGCCGCGAGGGCTGCGCGGACCTCGCCCAGCGCGGCGCCGAGCTTGGGGCCAAGCGCGGGCAGGTTCGGCTTGACGCGGAGCTCCGCGTCGACCGCGCCGAACACGACGTCCTTGACCCGCAGCTCGTCGCGGATCTCGTCCCCGTGCGCCGCCGCGAGCTGTGCACCCTCGACGACGAGCCGGCGCAACGGCTGTTGCACCTTGATCCCGGCCGCCTGCCGCGCCTGGTGGCCGAGCCCGACGACCTCGCGGACGTCCGCCATCTCACCGAGCAGCTCGTCGTCGACGTCGGCGGCCACCGGCCACCCGGCGAGGTGCACCGACGTCGGTGCCTCGGGGCAGACGTCGCGCACGAGCACCTGCCAGAGGTGCTCGGCGAGGAACGGCATCACCGGCGCGATCACGCGGAGGCTCTGGACGAGCGCATGCCAGAGCGTCCGCAGCCCGACCTCGTCGCCGTCCCAGAACCGCCGCCGGGAGCGACGGATGTACCACCTCGAGACGTCCTCGGCGAAGCTCTCGAACGCGCGGATGACGTCGACGGTGAGCCAGCGCTCGTAGGCCGCCGTCGCATCGCGGACGAGCGTGCCGGTGCGCGCGACGAGCCAGCGGTCGAGCGGGCGGAGCGACGCGTCCGGCCCGGCGGCGAGGTCCTCGAGGCGCGGCGCGAACCCCTCGACGTTCGCGTACTGGACGAGGAAGGTCGCGCTGTGCCAGAAGGTCAACAGCTTCCGCTGGATCTCGTGGGCCGGCCCGAAGCCGAACAGGAGGTTCCGGTCGGGCGGTTGCGCGCAGAACTGCCACCGCATCACGTCGGCGCCCATCCGCGCGAAGGCATCCGGCGCGTCGATCGTGTTCCCCCACGAGCTGTGCATCTCGCGCCCGGTCTCGTCGAGCATCTTCTCGTAGCCGAGCACCTTGCGGAACGGCGCCCTGCCGGTCAGCGCGACCGACATGAAGAGCTGGGAGTAGAACCAGAGCCGGATCTGCTCGCGCATCTCGGAGACCCAGTCCGCGGGGAACCATTCCTCCCAGTACGCGTGATCGGGCAGGTCTGCCCGCGTCAGGCCCTTCGCCGCGCCGGTCGCGTAGCCCTCGGGCACGCGCTCGGGGCTCTCCCAGCCGAGCGTCGCGAACGGGACGATCCCCGCGTCGAGCCAGACGTCACCGACCTCGGCGATCCGCCCCACCTCCTCGCCGCACGCCTCGCAGCGGATCCGGACCCCGTCGACCCACGGGCGTCGAAGCTCCTCGAGCCCGTCGAGCGTGCCGGTCGCGCGCTCCGCGAGCTCCGCCTTCGAGCCGATCACGTTGAGGTGCCCACAGCCACACGGGTAGAAGGGCAGCGGCAGGCCGTAATAGCGCCGGCGCGAGATGTTCCAGTCGCCCATGTTGCGGAGCCAGTCGTCCATGCGCTTGCCCATGTACGCAGGCGTCCATTCCACCGTCCCGTTGGCGTCGAGCAAGGGCTGCCGGAGCTCGTCGACGGCGAGGAACCAGTCGTCGGAGATACGGAAGATGAGCGGCGTGTCGCAGCGCCAGCAGTGCGGGTAGCGGTGCTCGTAGAGGCCGGCGTGGACGAGCACCCCCCGCTCCGCGAGATCGCCGACGATCTGGTCGGCGGCGTCCCCCGTCGAGAGGCCGTGGAGCCAGCCGTACTCGTCGTAGAAGCGGCCCGACTCGTCGACCGGCGTCAGGATCGGGAGGTCGTGGACCCTCGAGAGCTCGAAGTCCTCGGCGCCGCAGCCCGGAGCGATGTGGACGATCCCCGTCCCCTCCTCGACCGAGACCTCGTCCCAGGGAATCACGCGATGCTCGACGGCGGCCCCGGGAGGCAGCGTGTCGAAGGGGCCCACGTAGCGGAGCCCGACGAGCGCCGACCCCGACACGGTCTCCGCGAAGCGCTCGTCCGGGGAGCGCGCGACCATCACCCACTCGCCGTTCTCGCGGCGACCGTACTCGGCATCCGGGTGGACCGCGGCGGCGACGTTTGCGGGCAGCGTCCACGGTGTCGTCGTCCAGATGACGAGGGACTGGCCGGGATGGTCCACCAGCGGGAGTCGAACGGTGAGCGACGGGTCGCTCCGCTGCTGGTACACACCGGATTGGGTCAGCTCGTGCTGTGAGAGCGAGGTGCCGCAGCGCGGGCACCATTCGGTCGAGCGGTGGCCCATGTAGACGCGCTCCCGCTCGTGCATGAGCTTGAGGAACCGCCAGATGTACTCGATGTTCGTGTCGCTGAACGTGAAGTAGTCCTGCCCCCAGTCCATCCACTGGCCGAGCCGGATCGAGCCGTCGGTCAACGCCCGGGAGGACTGCACGACCACCTCGCGGCAGCGCCTCGCGAACTCCGCGAGGCCGTATTCCTCGATCTCGCGCTTCGAGTTGAGCCCGAGCTGGCGCTCGACGCCGACCTCGATCCAGAGGCCCTGGCAGTCGAAGCCGTTCTGATAGCGCTGGTGGTGCCCGCGGAGCGCCTTGTACCGCTGGAAGACGTCCTTCAACGTCCGCCCCCAGGCGGTGTGGACCCCGAGCACCATCCTGTTCGCGGTCACCGGGCCGTCGACGAAGCTGAACCGGGGGCCGTCCGCGTTCTGCTCGCGCAGCCGCCGGAACGTCTCCTCCCGCTCCCAGAGGGCCAGGATCTCGCGCTCGAGCGCGTCGTGATCAGGCTTGTCCGGGAGGCGTGCGAACATGCGCCCGATTCTAGGGAAGGAGTTTTGGGGGTTCGTCGTTGTAAAGAGCGGGTAGTTGCATGGCTCGGACTAGAGTCGTGCGCACATCGAACACGGAAGGACCAATGGCACTCAACGTGACGACCGAGACCTTCGACCAGGAGGTCATCCAGAGCGAGAAGCCCGTTCTCGTCGACTTCTGGGCAGAGTGGTGTGGCCCGTGCCACGCCGTCGCCCCGGTGCTCGACCGCATCGCGGCCGAGCGCGAGACCGAGCTCAAGCTCGTGAAGGTCAACATCGATCAGGAGCACGAGCTCCAGCAGCGCTACGGCGTTGCCTCCATCCCGACGATGATCCTGTTCAAGGACGGCGAGCCGTCCGCGTCCGTGATCGGCGCCCAGCCGAAGGGCGCGATCGAGCGGTCGCTCGGCCTCGCCGTTTAGCGACCCTCGGCGCGCCTCCGCCAGGCGGCGAGCGCGTCCTTCACGGTCGTGAAGGCGAGCTCGTTGCCGGCGGGGAGCGCCTCCGGCTCGAACCAGCGCAGCTCGGCGACGTCGTCGGCGGCGTGCGGCTCCCCGTCGGCGATCGTCGCGGCCCAGTAGAGGTTGAGCGTCGCGGCGGCCTCGCCTGCGTCTCCGTAGACGTCCATCCACGCGCCGACGAACGGCCCGATCTCGGCCTCGAGCCCGGTCTCCTCGAGCAGCTCGCGCCGCAGCCCGGCGACCGGGTGCTCGCCCTCCTCCAGGAACCCGCCGGGCGGGTCCCAGAGGCCGAGGAACGGCTCCACCGCCCGCCGTGCGAGCAGCAGTCTGCCCGCCGGGTCCTCGACGAGCCCGCTCACGCACGGAGCGGAGTTCGCGTAGTACACCGAGCCGCATGTGCCGCGGCAGGTCGCCCGGGCGCCGTCGTTCTCGAGGCGCCCCTCGCACCGTGGGCAGGTCCGCCAGCCGTGGAGGATCGCCATCGCCCGGCTACCGTATCCGCGTGAGCCCGCGGCACGTTCCGGCCTCGGTGACCGAGCTCTCCCGTGTCGGTCTGCTTTCGTCCTTGCCAGGGGAGACGCTCACCCGGCTCGCGGCACGGATGGCGCGTGAGGACGTCCCGGCCGGCCGGTCGATCGTCTCCGAGGGCGAGGGCGGCGACAGGTTCTACGTCCTGCTCTCCGGCATGGCGACCGTGACGCAGAAGGGACGAGGCCCGCGCTCGGTGCTGCGCCCGGGCGAGACGTTCGGCGAGGTGTCGCTCGCGATGGGCATCCCGCGCACGGCGACCGTGACGGCAATGTTGCCGTCGGTGGTCGCGAGCTGCGACCGCGCGACGTTCGACGAGCTGCTGCGCCCGCTCTTCGCCGACGACGAGTAGCGCCTCAGCCAAGCTCGCGGACGACGGCGTCGGAGAGCCGCGGCCACGCCCCCTTCGCCCACTCCCCGAACCCCCGCGTCGTGAGGCCCCCGCACGCGACGCCGCGGTCGGGGTCGACCCAGAGGAAGGTGCCGCTCCCGCCGAAGTGCCCGAAGGTCCGGGATGAGGTCAGGGCGCCGGACCAGTGCCCCGCCTTCTCGCCCTTGAGCTCGACCCCGAGGCCCCAGTCGAGCGGGCGGAAGCGGCCGTAGTCGGGCAGGACACCGTCGAGGCCGGGAAACTGCACGCTCGTCATCTCCTCGTGCGTCTCGTTGGCGACGAGGCGCGGCGCGAGCAGCTCCCTCCCGAGTGCGAGGACGTCGTCGAGCGAGCCGTGCATCCCGGCCCCAGGGTGCCCGCTCGGGTCGAGCGAGAGCCCGAGCGGCTCGACGACAGCTGCGCGCACGTAGTCGGGGAAGGGCATCTCCGCCCGTCCTGCGAGGTGGTCGCCGAGGACGCGGAAGCCCTCGTTCGAGTAGATGCGCCGCCGGCCGGGCCGCGCGATCGGCGAGTCGCCCTCGAATGGCAGCCCGGAGGCGTGCGCGAGCAGGTGGCGGACTGTCGCGCCGGGGGGTCCCGCCGCCTCGTCGAGGTCGACGACGCCCTCCTCGGCCGCGACGAGCGTCGCGAGGGCGGCGACCGGCTTCGAGAGGGACGCAAGCCGGACGGCGCAGCCCCTCTCGCCGCGAGTCGCGACCGTCGCGTCCGCTCGGGTCACCCCGGCCGCCGCGAACGGGACGTCCCACGTGTCGATCTGGCGCAACGCCTGCACGCGGCGATCGTAGTGAGGGCGCGGCGCGGCGGACCTCGCCGTCCGCGGCCGTGCCGCTCAGGTCGAGTCGCGCAGGCGCTCGACGTGTCGGCGCGCAAGGTCGTTCGTCGCACGCAGGAACGTGATCACGTCGTCGAGCTGGCGGGCGGTGAAGCGACGCGCGAGCACCTCGTCCCAGTCCCGCTTGAGCGGCGACCAGACCTCGTCGGCGAGCTCATAGAAGTCGGAGGTGACCTCGACCTTCACCTTCCGCCGGTCGCCGGGATCGGCGGCGCGCCGCACGTAACCGGCACGCTCGAGTCGGTCGATCACGCCTGTCACCGCGCCGCTCGTCAAGCCCGCCTCGAGCGCCAGGTCACCGGCAGTCAGACCGCTGCGGCTCTCGAGGATGTTCAGGCAATGCAGATCCGTCATGTTCACGCCCAGCCTGCGAGCGGCGAGCGCGTCGAACGCGCTGTCGAGGTTGCCGCTCGTCCGGAACTCGCGGAGCAGTTCGTCGATCCTGGGCTGTTTGAGTGATCCGTTTGACATAAACTATCTTAGTTACTAAAATTCTTACCCGTAGAGAGTTTACTGTCTCGATCGGAAGGAGAGAGCGATGAGCGATATCACGATGCGGCTCGAGCTGGTGGCGTTGCCCGTTTCGGACGTGGACCGGGCGAAGGCGTTCTACGTGCAAGCCGGCTTCAACGCCGACCACGACCACGTCGTCGGAGACGATCTCCGGTTCGTGCAGCTGACGCCGCCGGGCTCGGCGTGCTCGATAGCGATCGGACGGGGGCTGACGGAGATGGCACCCGGCTCGGTCAAGGGCCTGCAGGTCGTCGTCGAGGACATCGAAGCAGCGCGCGCCGCGCTCGCCGAGCGCGGCGTCGCGGTCAGCGATGTCCAGGACTTCCCCTGGGGGAGGTTCGTCTTCTTCAGCGACCCGGACGGCAACGGCTGGGCCGTGCAGCAGATCATCGTCCCGGCGTAGCGCCGTCGCGTGGGCCGGCGGGCGGCGCCTTCGCCGCCGCGGCGCGCGAGCGGTGCGACGGCGGGCGCGCCGGACCGATTGCGCGTCGAGTGGGCGATACTAGGCGCGCCCATGCGACGCAGGCTGATCACGAGCCACTCCCCCTACGAGGGCGTCGCGGGGTTCTCCCGCGCGGTCGTCGTCGGCGACCGGGTCCACGTGTCGGGCACGGCGCCCATTCCGGCAGACGGGTCGGCCCCGCCCGAGGGTGCCTACGAGCAGGCGAGGCTCTGCCTGGAGCTCGTCGGGGAGGCGCTCCGGCGGGCCGGGTCGGGCCTCGAGCACGTCGTCCGGACGAACATCTACGTCACCGACCCGGCGCACTGGGAGGACGTCGCGCGTGCCCACGGTGAGGCGTTCCGACACGTCCGGCCGGCGGCGACGTGCGTCGTCGCCCGGCTGCTCGACCCGGCGTGGAAGGTCGAGATCGAGGCGGAGGCGATGGTCCCGTGAAGCAGGTCGTGCCCGAGTCGATCACGGGTCGAACGGACGGGCTCGCAGCAAGCGTCCTCGACCATCGTTTTGGTGCAGGCGCGCCCTTCACGCTCGGCGTCGAGGAGGAGTACATGCTCCTCGATCCCACGAGCTTCGACCTCGTCCAGCACATCGAGATGGTGCTCGACGCGATCCAGGGGGACGAGCTCGCCGACCGGCTCACCGCGGAGCTGATGCAGTCCGTCCTCGAGATCGCGACGCCCGTGTGCCGCACGGCAGGCGACGTGATGCGCGAGCTCGCGACTCTCCGCGGCTACGTGCGCGACGTCGCGCGAGGCCAGGACCTCCGTGTCGGATCGGCGGGGACGCATCCGTTCAGCCTCTTCGAGCGCCAGCGGATCACCGCCAAGGACCGCTACCACGCGCTCATCGACCAGCTCCAGTACGTCGCGCGGCGCGAGCTCATCTTCGGGATGCACATCCACGTCGCCGTCGACGACCCCGACAAGGCGATCCAGGTCGTGAACGGCCTCCTCCCCCACCTCGCGCCGCTGCTCGCGCTCTCGGCGAGCTCACCCTTCTGGCGCGGGGAGCCGACCGGGCTCGCGTCGAGCCGCCAGATCGTGTTCTCCGCGTTCCCACGATCCGGCCCGCCCCCGCGCTTTCGCGACTACGCCGACTACGCGGCCGTCGTCGGGCAGCTCGAGCGCACCGGGTGTATCGCCGACTACACGCACATCTGGTGGGACATCCGGCCGCACCCGAAGTGGGGCACGATCGAGGTGCGGATCTGCGACGCGGTGACGCGGCTCGAGGACGCCGTCGCGATCGCCGCCTACTGCCAGGCCGTCGTCAAGCAGCTCAGCGACCGCTACGACGCGGGAGAGCCGATTCCGACCTACCACCGCATCCTGACCAGCGAGAACAAGTGGCTGGCCGCGCGGTACGGGCTCGACGCGCCGGTGATGGACCTCGCGACCGGGCATCGCATCCGCATCCCGCTCGCGAAGCTCGTCCGCCGCACGCTGCGCGAGCTCGAGCCGCACGCCCGCGAGCTCGGCTCGGAGCGCGAGCTCGAGGGGATCGCCGCGCTGCTCGAGCGCGGCAACTCGGCGGAACGCCAGCTGCGCGTGTTCAACGCGAACCGCGACATCGTCGAGGTGGTGCGGGCGATCGCCGACGCGACGGAGGCGCTGCCGGCGAACGTGGTGGCGCCCGCCGGCTAGCCATCCTGCGTCAGGCTTTCACCGAGAACGTGCGCGTGTCGATCCGCGCGAGCATGCTCCCGCCGGAGTTCGTCAGCCTCAGGGTCCCGTTCGCGCCGACGACGAGCCGGGCACCGTCGAGGATGCTCTGGGCGTCGCCCGACCACGGCAGGTCGATGCAGCGCGCGACCCGGGCACGCGTGTTCAGCGCGTGGACGAACGCATGCGACGTGCCTCCGTTGTAGAGCGTGTACGCCCACGTTCCGTCACGGCTCCAGGCTCTCGCGAGCGCGATCCCGTTCATGCGCTCGCTCGGCTCCGTCCTGTCGACGATCGCCCCGGGCTCGAGCTTCCCCGTACGCAGGCTGACCGAGCGGACGACGTACCGGATGCCGCCGTTCACGCCCTGCGGGTAGTGCAGGACGTAGAGCCTGCGACCGTCGGGCGACAGCGCGTCGAACGCGAACGCTCCCGGGAGGCGGATCGTGCGGAGCGGAACGAGCGTCCGCGTGTCGAGCACGACGAACGTCGTGCGCCGCGCGTTGTCGTAGATCGACGAGGCGAGCACGAGCCTGCGCCCTTGCTCCGAGGTTCCCTCGACGAGCCCCTCGAACGTGATCGTCGGCACGCCGAGCCGGCCGGGGAGCTCCCGCTTCGAGAGCACCTTCGCGTCCCGGTCGCGCACGAGCGAGACCTGCGTCGTCGCGGCCCTGCGCTGGACGTTCGCGACGACGTGGGCGCCACCCGCGACGGCGATGCCCGGCTCGCCCTGGAGCACGACGGGGGCGGGGCCGGCTGCCGTCGCCGCCGCGGCGAGCGCCAAGCCAGCGACGGCGACGGCGGCGAAACGTGTCTTCATGAGACGACCTCCTCGGTCTTCGATCACGTGATACACCTGCCGGCGCACATCGGTTCCTCAGCCGGCGACCGCGACGCACGCGTCGTGGGCGGAGCGTGTCACGCGGCGGACGAAGCGGACGTCGCCGCCCGGCGCGAGCACCGCGATCGTTCCCTCGTTCAGCGACGGGGTCACGACCACCGTGCGCGCGAACGGCTCGCCCGCGGCGGTACACGTGACGTTGTACGAGCCGTGCGGCACCCGCGCCACCCGGACGACCCTGCCGTCGAGCCGGCGTCGCTGCACTGTTCCGTCCCTCCCGCTCGCGACAAACGCCTGCCTCCCGACAAAGGCGACGTGCTGCGGCGGCGCGCCGGCTGCGACGACACGCGGCGCTCCTCCGGCGAGCGGGTGGATCGCGAGGGCGTTGCTCGCGCCCGACGTCACCCAGACGTGCTCGCCGTCGGGCGCGAAGACAACGTCGTGCGAGGGGAACGACGGCTCGATCAGGCGGACGAGCCGGGGCCTGCGGGGCTCGGCGAGGTCGAGCACGGCGATCCGCTCCGAGGCCGAGCCGAGCGACGTCCAGAGCGTCGTCCCGCCGCCGACGGAGACGTGGCGCGCCGGCCCCGGCACGCGCGTGCGATGGACGATTCGGGCCCGCTCGAGGTCGACCGTGACGACCTCGGCCCGGGCCGAGTCGGTGACGTAGGCAAGGGCCTCGCCGGGATGCATCGCCGTATAGCGCGGCTCGCCGAGCCCGCGGACGACGCCCCGGACGGACAGCGTCGCGGCGTCGAGGATCGACAGCGCTCCGATGGGAGTGTGGGCCACGACGACCTGACCGAAGGGCGAGCTCTCGATGCTGCGCGGCGCATCCGGGGTGCGGATGCGTCTCACGACGCGGCCCGTGGCGACATCGAGCGCGACGATGTGCGACTCGAGATCCGCGGTGACGAGCGCGACGGTCCCGCCGCCCGCGGCGAGCGCGAGCGCGCGGACCGGATCGATTGCGAAGGCAGCAGGTGCGGCCAGTGTGGCGGCGAGGAACCGGCGTCTGTCCATGTCCGGTCTACGGCCGTGCGCGAGGTCGAGGTCCCTGCGGTGGAGGACGACGGGCGAGGCTGACGCCACGCCCGTGGCCAAAGGCTCCGTCGGACCTCTCGGGCGCGACGCTCCGTAATCCCGGCATGGACCTCTCACGGTCGGACGGTCGTATGGTCCGTCGGTGGCGCCCGCCGGCCGCGACGAGCGCGCCTGGGTGCGGGGCGCCCAGCGCGGATCCGCCTCGGACCTCGAGGCGTTGTTCGACGCCCATTGGCCCGCCGCGCATCGGGCCGCCTACCTCGTCGTCCACGACGCGGCGCTCGCCGAGGACATCGCACAGGAGGCGTTCCTCGCCGCGATCCGCAATCTCGACCGCTTCGACCGTCGCCGGCCGTTCGGCCCCTGGCTCCACAGGATCGTCGTGAACCGCGCGATCGACGCCGCTCGCGCACGGTCGCTGCGACGCGAGACCGAGCTGACCGAGGCGATCGCCGCGTCCGGCGACCCGGAGCCGGTCGATCGAACGGCCCTGGCGGCGCTCGCCGGGCTCGCTCCGGAGCAGCGCGCGGTGATCGTGATGCGGCACCTGCTCGGCTACACGCCGGGTGAGATCTCGCGCGCGCTCGGCCTGCCGCGCGGGACGGTCAACTCGCGCCTGCGGCGCGGTCTCGACGCAATGCGAGAAAGGCTATGAAAGACGCGCTCGAACGGGTGGTGATCCCGGATGCGGAGGCAGCGGGTGGGCGCGCCCGCGAGGTCGTGCTGGCCGCGTTCTCGGCGCGCGAGCCCGCACCCGGTCGAAGCCGCGCGCCGCTCGTGGCTCTCGGGGCGGCGCTCGTCGCCGCGGCCGCGGTTGCGATCGCGAGCCCACCCGGCCGGGCCGTCGTCGACCGGGTCCGTGAGATCGTCGGTGTCGAGCGGGCACAGCCCGCGCTCTTCTCGGTGCCCGGAGGAGGCCGGCTGCTCGTCGATGCAGCCGACGGCACGTGGGTCGTCGACGCGAACGGCAAGAAGCGCCTGCTGGCCGGATACCACGACGCGAGCTGGTCGCCGTTCGGCCGGTTCCTCGTGGCGGTGCGCGACAACGAGCTCGCAGCGCTCGAGCCGGACGGCAGCGTCCGCTGGACACTGGCCCGCCGTGGTGTCCAGTCGCCTGTCTGGACGGGCACGCCGGCGGACACGAGGATCGCGTACGTCGATCGGTCCGGGATTCGAATCGTCGCGGGCGACGGCGTGAGCGACCGGTTGCTCGCACCCGCGGAGACTGGGCCGCTCGCCTGGCGGCCGGGACGGGGATTCGCGCTCGCATACGCCTCGGGAAGCGAGCTGCGCCTGCAGGACGCCGCCACGGGACGCGTCCTCTGGCGCGCCACGATCCACGGGAACCCGCGGCTCCACACAGACCTCGAATGGTCGACCGACGGACGGCGCGTACTCGTCGTCAACGACGGGACGTTGCACGTCTTCGACGCGCGCGGACGCCTCGTCGCGCGACGTGCCTCGACCGACCGCCGGATCGTGGACGCGACGTTCGTGTCCGCGACCCACCGCGTGCTCGTGGCCCGCAGGGTCGGTGGCGAGAGCACCGTCTCGGACCTGGCGACGGGACGGCCGGTGTTCACCGGCACCGGCGTCTTCGACGAGATCACCTCGTCGCCCGACGGTCGCCGACTCGCGGTCGAGTGGCGCACGGCGGATCAGTGGGTGTTCGTCGGTGTCGACGGCACGCGCTCGATACGGGCGTTCTCCGGGATCGCCACCCAGTTTCGGGGCGAGCCGGTGATCGACGGCTGGTGCTGCCGAGCGTCAGCGGCCCCACGTCCGACGCCGTAGATTCCGCGCGGTGCGACCCCGCGCCGAGCCGCGATCGCGAAGGCGGGCCTCGTTCGTCGTGCTTGCGATCGCCCTGTACGCCGCATGCGCCGTCTGGGCGACGTGGCCCGCGTTCCGCCACGTCGACGGCCACTACCTGGCGCGCCCCGCAGCGGGGCACGGCGAGGCGGCGGCTGGCGACCATCTCCAGCTCGGCTGGGCGTTCTGGCTCGTCGGCCACCAGCTCGAGCGCGGTGCGTCACCGCTCTCCGACCCGTATTCGTTCCGCCCCGAAGCCGAGGCGCCCCCGAACCTCCAGGGCTGGCTGCTCGGCGTGCCGTACTGGCCGCTCGCCGCCGCGTTCGGCGACGTCTGGGCCTATGACCTCGTCGTGCTGCTGTCGTTCGTGCTGGCGGGCGGGCTCGCGTGCTGGTGGCTCCGCTCGCTCGGTGTCTGCCGCGCGGCCGCGCTCGTCGGCGGCGCCGTGTTCTGCCTGATGCCGTACCGGGTCGGCCAGTCGACCGGCCACCTCCTCGGGCTCGCCTCGTTCCTACTGCCCGCGCTGCTCCTCGCGCTCGAGCGGCGGCGCTTCGTGGCCGCGGCGCTGGTGCTCGCGGCGATCCCCTTCTCGGGACAGCTCCACCTCGCGATCGGCGCGATCCCGCTGGCGCTCGGCTACGCCTGGGCTCGGACGCCGCGCAGCGAGTGGTGGAAGGCGTGCGCCGGCGCGGCCGGCGCAGTCGCCGCCGGGCTCGCCGTCCAGCAATGGGCGGTCGCCGGCTCGATCGGCACCGGCCGCTCGTTCGCCCAGGTCGACCGCTACTCCGCCGAGCTCGCGGACTTCGTCACGCGCGCCGTGGGCAGCGGAGTCGAGGAGCTCGTGTTCGTCGGCTGGCTCACGCCGCTCCTCGCACTCCTCGGCCTTGTCGCGATCCGGGGACGGACCGGTCTTGCCGTGCTACTGGGGCTGGCCGCGCTCGTGCCGTGCCTGCTGGCTCTCGGCGGCAACCTGCCCGGCTACGAGACGCTCTGGCGCCGCTTCCCGGGCCTCGACGCCACCCGTGTCCCGGAGCGATTCATGCCGATCGCGTGCCTCGCGCTCGCCGCCCTGGTCGCCTTCGGCCTCGACCGGCTCACAACGCTCGTGCGGGCGCGACAGGAGATCGTGGCGCCGCTGGTCGCCGCCGGCGTACTCGTCGCGCTGGCAGTCGACCTGCGAGTCCCGGTGTTCGGCGCCGTCGCGGCGAACGTTGACAGCACGGCCTATGCCGCGATCCGTGGAGACGGCCGGCTGCTCGAGCTCCCGGTCTTCCGTCCTGACGTGCACTACGGCAGCGTCTACCTCGCGTACGCACGGCAGAGCCCGCGGGAGCGGCCGCAGGGCTACTCGACTCTGGCGAAGCCGCGCGCCGTCGGCCTGGCACGCGAGCTCCGCGGGCTCTCGTGCGGTCGCGGGACGATCCCGGCCGACCTGGGAATCCGGTTCGTTGCGGTCCACCGCGGCCTCTACGGGCAGAGCGGCTTCTTCGCGGCCGACTGCCCGGCGCGGGCCGAGGCCATGCTCCGAACAGCCGGCTGGCGCCTCCTCGCCCGCGACGGCCCGATCTCGACGTACGGGCGCTAGACGAGCGCCCGGCCGCCGCCCGCGGCCATCGCGCGCGCGACGGCGGCGAGGTTGGCGCGCCATAGGTCCTCGGGAAGGGGCGGGAGGATGTCGTCCCAGATCGCGGCAAAGCTCGTCCGAAGCTGCGGCATCCGGGCCGGCCTGGCGATGAACCACCAGTGGAGGTGGGCGCTGCCGTCTCCCCAGCGACCGACGTGAACCCGCCCGATGTGCCCCACCGCGTCGACGGCGCGCTCGACCCGGACGATCAGCGGCCCGAGCTCGGCGGCGAGATGGGAGGGCAGGTCGCCGAGGTCGCAATGCTCCCGCGGCTGGAGGATGACGATCACGGGAAGCCCGCTCGGCTTCGCGAGCGGCGTCAGGAGCCAGCGCTCGTCGCTCCAGATCGCGTCCGCCTCGCCCTGCAGGCATCGCCAGCAGTCGGCCGGATCCTCACCGAGGCGTGGCGGCTCGTCGGCCGGCGGCCGGAGCGGCCGCAGCCGGATGTCGCCCTCGAACGGAAACGTCTCCCACTCGTCGAGCGGCGGCAGCGGGAGCCGGCCGCTCGCCGTCGGCGGCGCCGAGAGCCCGCGCGTAGAGCTCCTCGGCCGACTCGCCCACGGCGTCATCCTTCCACGCCCGAACCGGTCGTGGGGGACCGGCGAATCAGCGGCGCACCCCGAACGGAAGGAGTCCTCATGCGCCGCACCACCATCGTCACCGCCGTCGCCGCGGCCCTCGCCGCGCTGACCGTCGGCGTGATCGCCGCTACCGCCGGCACCGGCGGCTCCACCATGTCGCACGCCGGGCATCACACCGCGATGTCGAGCGCGAAGAAGCTGACGGCGTCGGATCTGCGCGTCACCCTCGACCGGTTGCTCGGCGAGCACGCCGTGCTCGCGATGAACGCCACCAACCTCGGCGTCCGCGGCTCGAAGGCCTTCCCGGCCGCGGCGAAGGCGCTCGACCGCAACTCCGTCGAGCTCTCGCAGGCGATCGGCTCGATCTACGGCGCGAAGGCCGGAAAGACGTTCCTCGACGGCCCTTTCATGTGGCGGGCCCACGTGAGGTTCTTTGTCGACTATACGGCGGCGCTCGCGACGAAGGACACCGCCGCGCAGAAGCGCGCGGTCGCGAACCTGCAGACGTACACGGTGCGGTTCGGTGACTTCCTCGCCGGCGCGACGGGCCTGCCGAAGCTCGCCGTCCGCAACGACCTGCTTGGGCACATCCTGGAGCTGAAGAACCAGCTCGACGCGTACGCCGCGGGCAACTACGCGAAGGCCGCGAACGACTACCGGCACGCATACGCCCACATGTTCATGACGGGCGACCTGCTCGCCGGCGCGATTGCGAAGCAGAAGGGCCTCGGGTAGCGCGCGTCGCGCGCTACTTCCAGGTCTCGAGGACGGGATAGCGCGTACGCGCGAGCAGGCAGTCGGCGGCGAAGACCGCGACGCCAACGTCGCCGGTCCACAGCGAGTAGCGGCCACGGCCGGAGGATCCCGGCCTGGCCGGTGAGGAAGCCGGCGCGCGCAGGCTGGGGCAGCTCCGTGCCCCGCATCGGGTCGGGCTCCGCGAGCCAGGGGTCGAGTGTCCGTCGGGCGGCGCGCGGGAGATCGACGTCCGTCTCGGCCACGCCCCGCCGCGCGAGCGCGTCGAGCGCCCAGATCACGCCGGCCGCGCCGACGTAGAGGGACTTGAGGGGCGTGGGGGTCTGCCAGGCGTCCCAGTCGTCCGCCGGCCAGAGGAGCGTCTCGTCGAATGCCGCGTCGGCGTCCGCCACGATCGCGCGGATCCCGTCTCTCACGCGCTCGTCGTCCCACGCCGTGTCGGTGAGCGCGTCGAAGCGCCCGGCGTCGTAGACCATCGCCCCGAAAGTAGGCGCTGCCGGCTGTGGTCGACCGGCTCAGGAAGCGCGCAGCGGGACGATCTCGAAGCGGTCGACGTCGACGAGACCCCGGTCGGTGAGCTTCAGCGACGGGATCACGGAGAGCGCGAGGAACGCAAGGGTGAGGAACGGCGTCGAGCCCCTCCAGCCAAGCCCATGCGCGGCGTCGTTGCAGGCGCGGCTCTGCCCGACGACCACGTCGAGCGGCTGGTCGGAGAGGAGCCCTGCGACGGGAAGCGGGCACTCGGCGACGACCTGTCCATCGTCGACGACGACGATTCCGCCGCCGACCTCGACGAGCCGCTGCACGGCGAAGGCCATGTCGTCGTCGTTCGCGCCGACGACGACGAGGTTGTGCGCGTCGTGCGCCACGGTCGAGCCGAGCGCGCCGCGCTCGAGCCCCGAGCCCGAGAGCAGTCCATGCCCGATCCGGCCCGTCGCGAGGTGCCGCTCCACGACGGCGAGCTTCACGAGGTCGCGCTCGGGATCGGAGACGACGTGGCCGTCGACGACGAGCGGCTCGCGCTCGAGCGGCTCCGTCACGACCTGATCCGCGATCAGCCCGATCACGCGCGCCGCGCCGCCGTCCCAGGGAATCGCGAAGTCGAGAGCGGTGACCGGCTGGACGCGAACCGTGTGGCGCACCCACTCCGGCACCTCGCGACGCGGCGCGTCCTCGATCGGCCGGCCCCGCTTCAGCACGGCGTCGGGGACGAACCGTTCGAGATCCGGGAGCACGAGAAGGTCGGCGACGTACCCGGGCGCGACGGCACCGTGAAGACTCAGCCGGTGCCACTGCGCGGGGTGGAAGGACGCCATGAGCAGCGCGTCGGCCGGATCGATGCCTGCCGCCACGGCGTCGCGCACCATCCCGTTCATGTGGCCGCGGTCGACGATGTCCTCCGGGTCGCGGTCGTCCGTGCAGAAGGCGATTCGACCCGGGCCGTACTCCTTCGCGAGCGGGAGGAGCGCCTCGAGGTTCCGCGCCATCGACGCGTCCCGGATGAGGAGCCACATCCCGGCCCGCAGCCGTTCCCGCCCCTCCTCGACCGTGAGCGCCTCGTGATCGGATCGGATGCCGGCGGCCGCATAGGCCTGCAGCTCCTTGCCGAGCACCCCCGGGGCGTGGCCGTCCACGTGCTCCGCCCCGTCGAGCGCGAGCTTGGCGAGCACGTCCGCGTCGCCTGCGATGACGCCCGGAAAGTTCATCATCTCGGCGAGCCCGATCATCCGCCGCCGGCGCATCAGCGCCTCGAGGTCCCCGAGCCCGAGCGGCCGCCTCGGCGACTCGAAGGCCGAGGCCGGCACGCACGAGGGGGCCATGAAGAAGACCTCGAGCTGGAGGCCGGAGGACACGTCGAGGAGCCAGTGCACACCGTCGGCGCCGAGCACGTTCGCGATCTCGTGCGGATCCGCGACGACCGCGGTGGTGCCGAGGGGGAGCACGAGACGAGCGAACTCGTCGACCATGAGCTTCACGGACTCGAGGTGCATGTGCGAGTCGATGAGACCCGGGACGACGAACCGACCGTCCGCGTCGACCGTCTCCTCGCCCTCATAGGCGCCGAGGCCCGCGATCATCCCGTCGACGATCGCGACGTCGACCTCGAGCCATTCGCGCGTGAAGACCGACAGCACCCGCCCGCCGCGGACGACGAGGTCGGCGGGCTCGTCGCCTCTGGCGACCGCGAGACGACGCGCGAGGCCGGACATCGGCGGACCCTACCCGCCGCCGTTCGCACAACGCAACGCGACCCGTCTCCCGCGGCTCCCGAGCTCCCTCGTCGCCGCCGGGACGCTATAACGCCCTGGTGGCGTCCGCCTCCTGCGCCCATCTCGACACCGTCTCCGTCACCGAGCTGCCCGAGCCGCTCGAGGGCTGCGAGGAGTGCCTGAAGACCGGCGACCGCTGGGTGCACCTGCGGATGTGTCTCGCGTGCGGGAAGGTCGGCTGCTGCGACAACTCGCCGAACCGGCACGCCACGGCGCACTTCCACGAGAGCGGGCATCCCCTCATCCGCTCCGCCGAGCCGGGCGAGGAGTGGTCGTGGTGCTACGTCGACCAGCTGATGCTGGTGCTACGGCCCGGCTGACGCGGGCCCGACTCGCCGGGCACGGCGTGTGCGACGATCGCGGGCGTGAGCGAGTCTGCGACGGACGCGCCGGTCGCCGAGGCTCCCTCGGACCCCGTCGACGTCGAATCCCGCTGGCCTCCAACCCTCGCGCTGCTCGGCTTCATGGCGCTGAACGTCGCCGTTCGCATCTGGCTGCCGAACGAGGCGGCGGTGCGCGCGCCATGGCTCGTCCCCGCGATCGAGGCCGTGCTGCTGGTCGCCCTGCTCAGGGGAAACCCAGCCCGGCTCGCCGCACGCGCCCCCTGGGCGCGTCCCGTCGCGGTCGGCCTCGTCGTCGTGCTCGTCTGCGCGGCGCTGTGGGCGACCGTGGTCCTCGTCTACGACCTGGTCGAAGGCACCGGCGTCACGACGTCCCCGACCCAGCTCCTCGCGTCTGGCGCCCTCGTGTGGCTCGGGAACAACCTCGCGTTCGCGATGCTCTACTGGTTGATGGACAGCGGCGGGCCGATCGGCCGCGCGCGGAACCCGGTGCCGGTCGACTTCGCGTTCACCCAGCAGATGAGCCCGGAGCTCGCTCCCGCAGGGTGGCGCCCGGTCTTCCTCGACTACCTGCACCTGGGCTTCACGAACGCGACCGCATTCAGCCCGACGGACGTGATGCCGCTCACGCTCCGCGCGAAGTACGCGATGCTCGTCCAGTCGACGGTCGCGCTCGCCCTCTTCGCGCTCGTCCTGGCGCGGGCCGTCAACGCGTTCGCTTGAGCCTCGCGAACCGTCCGCGGCGCCTACGATGCAGCTGTGCAGAGCACAACTGGAATCAAGCGGATCAGCTGCATCTGTGGGAAAGTCCTCGAGGGCAAGGACGACCACGAGCTCTGGGCGAAGGCGCAAGCGCACCTCGCGGCCGACCATCCCGACCTCGTAGGGAAGGTCTCGCGCGAGGACATCCTCGCGCGAGTCGAGGAGATCTAACCCGCCCTCGTGGCTGCACTGCCGAGCAGGCGCCTGTGGACGTCCCGCACCGCTGGGCTCGGGGCGATGCCGAGCTCTTCTCGGAGCATGTTGCGCAGCCGGTCGTAAGCACGCAGCGCTTCTGCGACGTTCCCGCTTCGCGCGAGCGCCTCCATCAGGATCAGGTGGCCCGTCTCGCGGAACGGAGAGTGCTCGATGAGCTGACGAGCACAGTGCGCGGCTTGAGGCAGCTCCGGCCCGCCGATGCCGAGGCTGGCCGCTGCCAGGCACTCCAGCCCGCTCAGCCGGGTGTCCTCGAGCCGTCGCCTCCAATCCTCTAGCCACGGCCGGTCGTGGCCTGGGAGCAGGGGCCGGCTCGTGACGTCGAAGGCGAGGCTGGACGGACCCCAGGCGGCCGCCCACTCGCCCTTCGCGACGTGCGACTCGGCCCGATGCACCGCCTCGAGCGCGGCCTCGACGTCGACGAAGGCGTCCGCCGGCAGGACGAGCTCGATCTGCGCCCGTCCGGTCAGCAGCTCGGCGCCGACGACGCGGCGCAGCTTCGAGAGCAGCACGCTGAGCCGGGCTTGGTGGTTGGCCGTCGCGTCATCGCCGTAGACGGCGGTCAGCAGCTCGTCGCGGTCGATCCGGCGGAGCCGGTTGAGAACGAGGTAGGCAACGAGCAGTTGGCCCAAGGTTCCCGGCAGGGAGCCCTCGACCCGTTGCCCCTCCAGCTTCGTCAGAAACCGGCCGCAGAGCTGGATCCGCGTCTCACCCGTCGGCGCCATCCCACCAGATTAGAAAGGTCGGCGAAAGGTTCGCGAAACGACGGGCCGCGACTATCGCTTCATGAAGACAGGGAGACAGATCGCACCAGGCGAGGTGATGGGAGGAGCAATGAGATCCAGGAACGTCGAGACCTACCGTGCAGGGCACGAGGCCTTCAACCGGCGCGACTTCGACGCGATGGTAGAGGAGTACGCCGAGAGGATCAGCTGGATCGACCGGGCCCGAGGCGTCACGTTCAGCACACCCCAGGAGTTCAAGGACGAGTTCCTCGAAGGATGGGTCCAGGCCTCCTCGGACTGCCAGGTCACCCATGCGCGGTACACGGAAGCCGGCGAGATGGTGGTGGCGCGGTTCACGGGCCGGGGTACGAACGACGGCCCGCTCGGCCCCTTCCCGGCCACCGGCAGGGAATGGACGCTGCCGATCTGCGAGATGTGGCACTTCGACGGCGACGGCCGGGTCGTGGGTGGAGAGATCTACTACGACCAGCTCTCTCTACTCACGCAGCTGGGGCTGCTGCCCGAGCCGTCCTCGGTCTGAGCGGCGTGGAGCCTGCACAGGAGCCGCCGTTCAGGCCCTTCGCGACGGCTGGAGGAGCGAACCTAGCCCAAAGGAGGTCGTCATGAACGAGAAACCCGCTTCGTTCTACGCGTCGCCGCACGAAGCGATGCAGGCGCCGCCCGAGGAGTTTCTCTACCTCGCCTGCCTGCACACCGGAACCGGCGTCGAGAAGCCCGATTTCCTCGCCGTCGTCGACGCGGAGGAGGGACGGATCGTCCACGAGACGCCGATGCCCAACGTCGACGACGAGCTCCACCACTTCGGCTGGAACCGCTGCAGCTCGGCCTGCCACGGCCCCGACCGCTCGCACCTGATCGTCCCCGGCTTCCGCTCCTCGCGCATCCACATCGTGAACGTCGCCGACGACCCGCGCAGGCCGCGCATCGAGAAGGTGATCGAGCCGCAGGAGGTGGTCCGCGCGACGGGCTACACGCGGCCGCACACCGTCCACTGCATGCCCGGCGACAACATCGTCATCTCGATGCTCGGCGATGCCGACGGGAACGGCGCCGGCGGCTTCGCCGTGCTCGACGCGCAGACCTTCGAGGTGAAGGGACGCTGGGAGAACGGCGGCGAGACGCCCTGCTTCAACTACGACTTCTGGTACCAGCCGCGGAGGAACGTGCTCGTCTCATCCGAGTTCGGCGAACCGAACGCCTACGAGAAGGGCTTCGACCTCGCTGACGTCGAGGCCGGCCGTTACGGGCAGCGAATCCACTTCTGGAATCTCGAGACGCGCATCCGCGAACAGACCGTCGACCTCGGTGAGAAGGGCCTCCTTCCGTTCGAGCTGCGGTGGCTTCACGAACCGGACTCGGAGGAGGGCTTTGTCGGAGCGGCACTTTCCAGCGTGCTGTGGCGCTTCCACCGGGCGAACGGCACCTGGGCCGCCGACCCGATCGTCGAAGTGGAAAGCGTCCCGCTCGAGGGCTGGCCGTTTCCGGTGCCGGGCGTGATGAGCGACCTCGTGCTCTCGATGGACGACCGCTTCCTCTACGTCGCGAACTGGTTGCACGGCGACGTCCGGCAGTACGACGTCTCCGACCCGGCCAACCCGAAGCTCACCGGTCAGCTCTGGCTCGGCGGCGTGATCGGAAAACCGAGCGATGCGGGGCGCGAGGTCCACGGCGGCCCGAACATGGTGCAGCTCTCGTTCGACGGCCGCCGCCTGTACGTCACCAACTCGCTCTACTCGACCTGGGACAACCAGTTCTATCCGGAGCTGCGCTCGTGGCTTCTGCGGATCAACTGCGACCCGAACGGCGGCATGGAGATCGACCGCGACTTCTTCGTCGACTTCTCGGGCCGCCCCGACGGTCCCGCACGCGCACACGAGGTGCGCCTCCAGAACGGCGACTGCACCACGGAGATCTTCCAGTGATCGCACACATCATGGGGATGCCGATCGAAGAAGGCGTCCTCCAGCTCGTGCCTGTCGGGGCGGCGGTGCTGACCGCGCTCGCGGTCGCCGGTCGGGCACGGCTCGACCGGCTACGAGCGCGACCCGGTCGGAGATCGTCCGACGAGGATCGCTAGCCGGACGATCAGAGACAGCGTCGAGGCAGCCGGTTCGGCGAGAGCGCCTACATCCCCATCGCGTGGTACCCGGCGTCGACGTAGAGCGTCGTGCCGGAGACGTTGCGCGCGTCCTCCGAGAGGAGGTACGCCGCGGCCGCGCCGCAGTCGGCCGAGTCGATCGCGCGGTGGAGCGGCGCGCGCTGCTCGAAGAGCTCCTCCATCGTCGTGAAACCGGCGATCGAGCGCGCCGCGAGCGTGCGCACCGGCCCGGCCGAGATCGCGTTGACGCGGATCTGCTTCTGCCCGAGGTCCCAGGCGAGGTAGCGCATCGACGCGTCGAGCGTCGCCTTCGCGACGCCCATCACGTTGTAGTGCGGCACCGCGCGGACGCCGCCCAGGTAGGTCATCGTCACGATCGAGCCGCCGCCGCGCGCCTCCATCAGCGGCTCCGCGCGACGCGCGCAGGCGACGAGCGAGTACGCGCTGATGTCGACCGCCATCCAGAAGCGATCCCGCGGCGTGTCGGTGAAGCGGCCCTCGAGGTCCTCTGCCGCGGCGAACGCGACCGAGTGGACGAGCACGTCGAGGCCGCCGCCGAACGCCTCGGCGGTCTCGGCAAAGACGCGGTCGAGGTCCTCGTCGGAGCGGACGTCGCATGCCGTGACGAGCTTCGAGTCGACCGTCGCCGCGAGGTCGCGAACGTTCTTCTCGATGCGCTCGCCCTGGTAGGTGAAGGCAAGCTGCGCCCCTTCCGCGGCCAAGCGCTCGGCGATCGCCCACGCGATCGACCGCCGGTTGGCGACGCCGAGGACGAGCGCCTGCTTGCCTTCGAATCGACCTGGCATCGCGCCGATCCTAACCGCCCTGGCGTTACCGTCCTGGGGAGTGCGCACCTTCGCCCACGACCTCCATACGTACCCGCTGCCCGAGGGTCACCGGTTCCCGCTCGACAAGTACCGGCTGGTCCGCGAGTCCGCGGAGTGCCTCGACGGCGTCTGTGTCCTCGACGCCGAGGCCGCGAGCTGGGATCAACTCCGACGCACGCACAGCGACGAGTGGCTCGCGCGCGTCCGCGAGGGCAGGATCGAGCGGCGCCAGCAACTGGCGCTCGGGCTCCCATGGTCGCCCGAGCTCGTCGAGCGCTCGCGCCGTTCGACGGGCGCGACCGTCATGGCGGCGGGTGCCGCGCTGGAGGACGGCGTCGCGGCGAACCTGGGTGGCGGGACGCACCACGCGTTCGCGCACGCCGGGCGTGGATTCTGCGTGTTCAACGACGTAGTGACCGCGATCCGCGAGCTGCGCTCCGGCGGGCGGGTGAGGCGCGTGCTCGTGGTCGACGTCGACGTCCACCAGGGCGACGGCACCCACGCCCTCCTCGCGGCCGACGCCGACGCGTTCACGCTGTCCGTCAACGGGTGGCGCAACTACCCGTTCAAGCGCGTCCCGGGTGATCTCGACGTCGACCTGCCGGACCGCACGGGCGACGAGCGCTACCTCGACGAGCTCGCCGCCGCCCTGCCAGAGGCGCTCCGGCGCTCGACGCCCGAGCTCTGCTTCGTGCTGGCCGGAGCCGATCCCTTCGAGGGCGACCGGCTCGGACGCCTCTCGCTCACGAAGCGCGGGCTGCGCGAGCGGGACGTCCTCGTCCGGGACGCGCTGGAAGCGGCCGGTGTCCCCGTGTGCGTGACGCTCGCGGGTGGATACGCGGCGGACATCCGCGACACGGTCGAGATCAACCTGAACACGCTGCGGGTGTTCGCTTAGGGTGCGCGAGATGAGCACCCCGCCGACGCCGAGCGAGGAGGCAGCCGGGGTGGCGCGGGTCGCCGTCGTGACGGGCGCATCCTCCGGGATCGGCGAGGCGACGGCGAGGCTTCTCGCAGGCGCGGGCTGGCGATGCGTGCTCGTTGCGCGCCGTGAGGAAAGGCTCCTTGCTCTGGCGGACGAGATCGGCGGTGAGGTCGAACTCTGCGACGTCGCCGACCGCGATGCGGTCGACGCCATGGCGGCGCGCATCCTCGAACGTCACCCGGCCGTGAACCTGCTAGTCAACAACGCCGGAATGCCGGCACGCGGCACCTTCCTCGCCGTCGACCCCGATCTCGTGCGCCGCGTCGTCGAGGTCAACTACCTCGGCGGCGTCTGGTGCACGCGGGCGCTCCTGCCGGGCCTGCGCTGGGCCGCGTCCGCAGGCGGGCAGGCGCACGTCGTCAACCTCGTGTCCGTCGCCGGAACGACCGCGTTCGCGCCTGCGGGCGCGTACGCGGCGTCGAAGCACGCGCAGCTGGCGTTTTCCCGCTCTCTGGCCTCCGCGCTCGCCGGAAGCGGGATCGCCGTCCATACGGTGCTACCCGGGTTCGTCGAGACAGAGGGCTTCCCGCAGAAAGGCGTCCTCAAGAGCCGGCTTCTCGGCCGCTTCGTGATCCAGCCGCAACAGGTCGCCGAGGCGGTCGTGGGGGCGGTGGAGAAGGGGCGGCGCGAGGTGACCGTCCCGTGGTTCCCGTACCGCCCCATCTCGGTCCTGCAGGCGCTCTTCCCCGGGCTGGTCTCCCGCTTCGCCGGCATGTCCGACTACCGCGCCGGCTCGGTCTAGAGGCCTGCCTCGGACGCGTCCAAGGTGCCGTCCCAGTCTCCCGTCGGGTCGTTGAGCCGCCCAACCCAGTCGGCGAACAGTGGGTCGACGATCTCGTAGCCGCCCGTCTCGCGCTCCTCGATCTCGGCCGTTGCGAGGAGCCGCGGAAGCGCGCGCCGCACGACGTCCTTCGTCAGCTCGAGCCGCCCGAGCGCGACCGACCGGTACGGGGCGCCGTCGCCGATCAATAGCGAGCGCAGCGTCTTTCGCTCCGACATGTCGAGGCCGCGCCATGCAGCGTCGAACTCGGGCTCGAGCTCTCGCATCGCCGCGGCATGGGCGGCTTGCCAGTGGTCGAGCGTCGCCGCCGCTCCGGAAGCCACCTCCTCCCACAGTCGGTGCGCGAGGAGCATCGCGCGCTGCGGGTGCCCGCGCGCGGCGTCGAGGATCGGGTTGAGGGCCTCGCCCACACTCCGAGAGCTCGCCTCGAAGCGATCTGCGACGTACGAGGCGATGTCGGGGTCGGCGAGACGCCCCAGCCGCATCGGCACGGCTGAGCCGTAGAGCGGCCGGTCCTTCGTCTCGAAGAGCAGGCGCATGAGCGCCGGCTCCGACCCGGCGAAGACATAGGACGCCACGTCGCCGTGGTGCTGGATGTGGCTGCGCAGGAGGCCGTCGAGGCCGTCGATGCGACCGATGTCCTGGAACTCGTCGAAGGCGATGAGGGCGCGGTAGCCGCCCGCCGCTTCGAGGCGCGTCGGCAGGTCGAGGAGCGCGTGCAGCGCCGGCAGCGGGTCGCGGGTCGGCTCGAGCTGGAGCCGCGCGCTGATCCCGAACGCCCCCAGCGAGAGCCCGACCCCGGTTCGCTGGAGGAACGCCTCGACACGCCGCCGGAGCTCGCCCTTCAGGTGCTGCGCGTACGCGCGCTCGAGCCTGACCGTCACGTCGGCGACGGAGGAGACGCGGTACAGGTCGACGAGCACAGGAATGAGCCCTTCGCTTCGCTCGCCGTCGTGGAGCGCCCGCTTGAGCAGGCTCGTCTTGCCGTACTTGCGGGGCGCGTACAGTCGGACGTAGTGGCCACCGACGACGTTGCGGAGGAGCTGGCGCACCTCTTCCTCGCGGTCGACGACATCCTCGGGCGCCACCGGGCGTGAGTAGACGAACGGGTTGACGTCCGCGATCATGCGTCTGTCAGACTACCTGTTAGGGTGTCAGCCAGACACCCAGCCGGTCGTCGAGGAGACGACCAACCGGCGGAGAGGAGCCGGTAACCGACCGACAGCTCCCTGTCAGGCCTTGCGGGCGACGTACCAGCCGACCTCGACCTCGTGGACGGCGGGCGCCATGCGGGAGATGCGCTCGCGCTCCTCGCCCTCGAGCCCGACGAGATCGAGGTACGTCTCCATGTCGCGGCGCTCCCTGACGATCTCGTTCGCGGTCACGACGAGATCGTTCGCATCGAGGTACCCCCGGATGTCCGCGTCGGGCAGGAGGCGCGTGTGCGACGGGTCGCGCGCGCGCTCGAAGCGGTCGAGCTCCAGGCTCCGCATCGGATCGACGTCGCCGAGCTGATCTGCGAGCAGGATCCGCCCACCCGGACTCGTGACGCGCGCGATCTCGGACACGACGAGCTCCGGGCGCTCGACGTGGTGGAGCACCCGCAGGCAGCCGACCAGGTCGAAGTCGCCGTACGGGAAGGGGAGCGCCTCCGCATCGCCTGTCACGAACGTGCAGCCCTCGGGAGCGCTCTCTCGCGCGGCGGCGAGGTAGTCCTCCGACGCGTCGACGCCGACCACGTCGCCGACGAGCGGTGCGAGCACATAGGCCAGCGCGCCGGTCCCGCAGCCGACGTCGAGCGCCCGCTCGTCACCTGCAAGCGGGGCCAGCAACCGCCGCACCCGTGCCTCGAGGTCGGCGTGACGCTCGGCCTGGAGCGCTCGACGCCGCTCGACGGGATCCGTCATCCGATCACCTCTCTCGTGGCTCGCCCGGGAGAGACGCGGATCCCGCATGCGAGCTCGTAGCCGATCGTCCCGGCGATGGCCGCGTGCTCCTCGAGCGTCACGCCGTCGCCCACGAGCGTGACCGGCGCCCCGGTGGCCGCCGGCGCCGGAAGGAGGACGGCGAACGCGTCCATCGAGATCGTGCCCACGACCGGCGCGCGGGTCCCGCCGACGACGACCTCCGTTCCGGTCAGGTCGCGCCGGAAGCCGTCCGCATATCCCACCGGGACGATCCCGATCCACGCCTCGTCGACGGCCACGAACTGCCTGCCGTAGCCCGTCGACTCGCCGGGTGCGAGGCGCCGCACCTGTGCGAGCTCCGACTCCCAGCGCAGGGCGGGACGGAGCCCGAACCTACCTGCGTCCCGCGCCAGCGGGTCGACGCCGTAGAGCGCGATGCCACAGCGGGCTGCGTCGAGCCTCGTCTCGGGCATGGTCAGCGCCGCTGCACTGTTCGCGGCATGGCGGACGTAGCGCCCGGCGTACGGCTCGGTTGCCCGGAGGAAACGCTCGAGCTGCTCGAAGGCGAACGAACGGTCCGTGTCGGCCGTCGCGAGGTGGGTCATGAGGCCGACGACCGACCGGCCCGGTGCGGGGAGCTCGCCGAGCCCCCAGCGCCCCATGCCGGTGTCGAGCTTGAGATGCAGCGGAACGGACTCGGGAAGCCGCTCGTCGAGGACGACGAGTTCGAGCCGCGCCTCGCGAGCGATCCTCACCTCGTCCGCGGGCGTCGGGCCGAGTACGAGGATCCGCGCCTCGGGAAGCGCGTGCCGCAACGGGACCGCCTCGCCGACGGTGGCCACGCAGAGCACCCGCGCACCCCCTTCGAGCGCGGCGCGCCCGGCGTCCACGGCGCCGTGCCCGTAGCCGTCGGCCTTGACGACGGCCCAGAGCTCGGACGGATCGAGGAGCTCTCGGAGCACCTGCGCGTTGTCCCGGATCGCTCCGAGATCGACGGTGACGTGCGAGCGGGCCACGAGCCCATTCTCGCGGGAGAGGCCGCCCGACGGAGGCACGAGGGTCAGCCGAGTATCGACGGGAGCGCCTCGGCGACGTCGGAGGCGACGAGACCGGCCCGGTGCGGGAGCGCACCGGCGGCGAGGCCGTGCGCGACGGCCGCAGCCGCCGCAGCGTCAACCGCGTCGAGCCCCTTCGCGAGGAACGCCCCGACGACGCCCGTGAGCACGTCGCCCGTCCCTGCGGTTGCGAGCGACGGTGGGCCGGAGTCGCACACCACCACCCGCCCGTCGGGCGCACACACGATCGTGTCCGCCCCTTTGAGCAGGACGACCGCGCCGAAGCGCTGGGCGCCCCGTGCCGCCGCCTCGAGCCGGTGCGCCGAGACCCACTCGGATGTCGTGTCGAGGAGGCGGGCGAGCTCGCCGGCGTGCGGGGTCAGCACGGTGGGCGCTTCGCGCGCAACGGGCTCGAGGCCGAAGAGGCCGTCCGCGTCGACGACCACGGGCAGCGACGATCGCTCGAGCAACCCCCGGACGAGAGCGCGCGCCTCGTCCGAGCGCCCGAGGCCGGGTCCCGCGGCGATGGCGGACGACCGCGCGACGTCCGGTTCCAGCCCGTCCAGCGCGCTCGCCCACTCGAAGCCTCGCTTCACGGGCTCGAGCGCGAGAGTCTCCGCGACCGCCAGCGCCGCGGCGGGAACGGCGAGCGTGACGTAGCCGGCGTCCGCCCGCAGCGCACCCCGCGCGGCGAGGACGGCCGCGCTCGTCGTCCCCGGGCCGCCGCCGACGACGAGGAGCGAGCCGGCGCTGAACTTCGTGTCCCGAGGACCGCGCCGCGGCACACGATCGAGGATCGCGGGCGTCGCGCGGACCGCCGCCGTCAGCGCGGGCTCCAGTCCGATGTCCGCGACGACGACGCGCCCGGCCCGGAACCTGCCCGGTGCCACGACGATCCCGACCTTGCGTCCGTGGAAGGTGACCGTCCGATCCGCGTCGACAGCCGCGCCCGCGACCTCGCCGGTCGAGGCATCGACCCCCGACGGCAGGTCGACTGCGACGACCGGGCTGCCGGATGCTGCGATCCTCTCGATCAACGCCGCTGCCTCGGGCCGGGGCGCGCCGTGGAACCCCGTGCCGAACAGCGCGTCGACGACGAGATCGGCGCCCGACGGGTCGTCCGTCTCGATCGCGTCCCGCCCCGCGTCGGCGAGGATCCGCGACGCGATCCGCCCGTCGCCGCCGTTCGCGCCGCCTCCGCACACGACCGCGATGCGACGTGCGTCGGGAAACGACCGCAGCACCTCCTCGGCCACGGCCCGCCCCGCCTGTTCCATCAGCTCGTCCGCCGTCCCGGGGTAGCCGGGATAGCGAGCCTCCGCGGCCCGCATCTCGTCCGCGGTGTAGAGCGGCTCGTGCATCACGGCCGCGGGCGCCGCGCGGGCGGCGACTCGAGGTCGGCGACGCACGTCGCGGCGGCCATGGTGTGCGAGTGCGTGAGCGAGACGTCGATCTCCCGCATCCCGACCTTCTCGGCCCAGCGCAGCGTCTTCCCGGCGAGCGTCACTCCCGGCTTGGGGGGACCGACGATCTCGATCTCCTTCCACGTGAAGAGGACGCCGCAGCCGAGCGCCTTGCCGACCGCCTCCTTCCCGCAGAACCGCGCCGCATACGACTCGGCGGGGTTGCGCCGCGACTCGCAGTAGGCCTGCTCGTCGGGCGTGAAGCAGCGGTCGCGAAAGCCCGGCCGCTCGAGCGCGCGGCGAATTCGGTCGATCTCGATCACGTCCGTCCCGATCCGCACCGCCACGCTGGCCTACGCCGTCCGCTCGAGCCAGCCGGGAAGGTCGGCAATCGAGCTGAGCACGACGTCTGGCCGCACGTCGAGGCCCTCCAGCGTGTCGGGGCGGAACTTCCCCGTGCGGACGAGCGCCGTGCGCATCCCGAAGAGCTGCGCCGCCCGGATGTCCGCCTCCGGGTCGTCGCCGACGAGCCAGGTCAGCTCGGGCTCGGCGCCGAGGACGTCGAGCGCGGCGGCGAAGTACGCGGGGCTCGGCTTCCCGAGCACGGTCGCCTCGACCCCGGTGGCGTACTCCAGTCCGGCAACGAAGGCCCCCGCGTCGAGCAGCGGCCCGCGGCTCGTCTGCCACCAGCGGTTCTTGTGGAGGCAGAAGAGCTCCGCTCCCATCTGGATCTCCCCGAAGGCGCGGGCCAGGTTCATGTAGCTGAACACCTGGTTCGGCTCGAGCGTCTCGTCGCAGCCCCCGAGCAGCACGGCGTGGGCGCCCTCGCCGACGAGGTCGAGCCCGTCGAGGTCGGGCACGACGCCAGCCATCACCATCGCGAACACGCGCTTGCCGGCGAGCTCGCGTGCCGCCGTTCCCGCGGGCGTCTGCAGATCGCCGTCCTCAAGCTCGAAGCCGAGCGCGCGAAGCTCCTGCGCGAGCTGGGCGCGCGGTCGGGTCGAGTTGTTCGTGACGAAGCGGAGCGCGTGCCCCTCCGCGCGAAGCTCCGCGACCGCCTCCTGGGCGCCCGGGATCGCCTCCCCGGAGACGTGCAGGACTCCGTCGACGTCCAGGAGAATGCACGCCATGGGCCGGGAGTCTATTCGTGTCACGCGGTCGGTCTCGATCGACCCGGACGAGATCGAGTTGCGCGTCTCCCGCTCGTCGGGGCCGGGCGGCCAGCACGCGAACAAGGCGGAGACCCGCGTCGAGGCGGTGTTCGATGTCGAGGCGTCGCCGTCGCTCTCGGCAAGGCAGAAACGGCGGGTCGTCGCGAAGGCGGGGCCGATCCTCCGAGCCGTGGCGCAGGACGAGCGGAGCCAGGCCAGGAACCGGGAGCTCGCCGTCGAGCGAATGGTCGCAAAGCTGGCCGGGGCGCTACGCGTCGAGCGACGGCGCGTCCCGACGACGCCGACGGCGGCCTCCCGCGAGCGCCGGCTCGAAACCAAGCGCCGCCGCGCCACGGTCAAGCGGCGGCGAGCGCCTCCCTCGGCGGCGGACTAGGAAGGCTGGGTGGCGCGACACACTGACCTGAGCGCCGCCGCCGTGGCGCCGCTCCTGCGGGGACGCTTCGGGCGACCGTACCTCTGGTCGGCGTCTTGCGGCTCGACCCAGGACGTGCTCCGCGGCAGCGCACTCCCTGAGGGAGCGGTCGCGGTCACGGAGCATCAGACTTCAGGCAGGGGCCGCGTGGCACGGCGGTGGGAGGACACCGCGGGTCGGGCCCTGCTCCTCTCCGTGCTGCTGCGGCCTCCGGCCGGCGCCCACGCGCAGCAGCTCTCCCTCGTCGCGGGTCTGGCCGTCGCGGAGACGATCGAGGAGGCGCGCGACCTCGCGGCGATCAAGTGGCCGAACGACGTGCTGCTCGGCGGTCGCAAGGTCGCCGGGATCCTGCTCGAGTCCTCCGGCGAGGACGTCGTCTGCGGGGTGGGCGTCAACGTCTCGCAGACCGAGGCGGAGCTGCCCGTAGGCACGCGACTTCCCGCTGCGTCCATCCTGACGGCGACGGGACACGAGACGGACCGCGCCGGGCTGCTCGTCTCGTTCCTCGAGACGCTCGAGCACCGCTACGACACGTGGCGCCGGGTGGGGCTCGCGCCGCTGCTCGACGAGCTCGAATCGCGGAATGCCCTGCGCGGGCGTGCCGTCCGCGTCGGCGGCGAGGCGGGCATCGTCGAGCACATCGCGGTGGACGGGCGGCTCGCGCTCCGACGCGGCGACGGGACCGAGGTGCTCGTCGCGAGCGGGGAGATCGTGGAGATGCAGAGGCGCGGCTGAAGCCACACCGCGAGCGCTCAGGGGTCCCGCTGCTGGACGTGCTCGAAGCCGAAGCGTCCCTTGATGCAGAGGTTGCCGAGCGTGACATCGTGGTCGGCGGGGCTCGTCACCTTGACGATCCGGTTGTCCTGGACATGGAGCTCGAGGGAGCAGCCGACGCCGCAGTAGGGGCAGGTGGTCTCGGTGACTACCTGGTCGTCCTCGCGCCACTCTCCCGCCTCGCGGAGCTCGTGCTCGGAGCGGAACTGGAGCGCACCGGTCGGGCAGACCGCGATGCAGTTGCCGCAGTACACACAGGCCGACTCGGGGAGCGGCGTCGCGAGCTCGGTCGAGATCCGGGCGTCGAAGCCGCGCCCGGCGACGTGGATCGCGAACGTGTTCTGGTGCTGCTCGCCGCAGGCGTCGACGCACTTGTAACAGAGGATGCACTTCGCGTAGTCGCGGACGTACAGCTCGTTGTCGATCTTGACCGGCTGCGCGACGGTTGCGGCCGTCCGGCCGTCGGGGACGGCGTGATGGCCTGCGCGGGCGCGATCGCGGTCGGCGCCTGGCGGCGCGGGCGGGCCGAAGCGCTCCGGCTCGGCGCCGTACCGCTCCAGGTAGCCGGGCGCCGCGGGAGTAGCGGCGAGGTCGACCGACGAGGCCAGGAGCTCCATCACGAGCCGCCGCGAGAGCCGCACCCGCTCTGAGTCCGTCTGCACCTTCATCCCGGCCTCGGCCCTCCGCGAGCACGCGGGGACGAGCACGCGCGAGCCCTCGAGCTCGACGACGCAGACGCGGCAGACATTGGCCGGCTCGAGCGTCTCGCCGTAGCAGAGGGTCGGGGTGTCGATGCCGAGCTGCCGGCACGCGTCGAGGAGCGTCGAGCCCTCGAACACGCGGACGGGCTGCCCGTCGACCTCGAGCTCGACCATGCGCCTCGGTGCGAGAAGCTCGCTCACGCGGCCCCCTCCTGGAAGACGTGGAGCCGGCGGATCGCGGACTCGACCGCGCTCGAGGCCGTCTGGCCGAGCCCGCAGATCGATGCGTCGCGCATGCACTGGCCGACCTCGGTGATGAGCGCCAGCTCCCGCTCGACGCCGCCGCGCGGCTCGCCGGCGAGCAGCCTCGCGAGCGCCTCCTCCTGGCGCACCGTGCCGACGCGGCACGGGACGCACTGGCCGCACGACTCATCGCGGAAGAACCCTGCGATCCGCATCAGCAGCCGCGGCAGGTCCATCGTCTCGTCCAGCACGAGCACGACGCCGGAGCCGAGCGTCGTCCCGGCCTCGCGGACGCCCTCGAAGGTGAGCGTGACGTCGAGGTCGTCAGGGCCGAGGAAGCCGCCGGCGGCCCCTCCCATCAGCACGGCCTGCAGCGCCCGTCCGGCCGGCACCCCGCCCGCCAGGTCGAGGATCTCGCGCAGGGTCGCTCCGAACGGAACTTCGTAGGTCCCCGGGCGCGCGACGTGCCCGGAGAGGCACAGGAGCTTCGTCCCCGTCGAGCCCTCGGTGCCGACCTCCGCGAACACGGGACCGGACTCGAGGACGACGTCGAGGACGTTGACGAGCGTCTCGACGTTGTTGACGACGGTCGGCTTCCCGAACAGGCCGACCTCGACGGGGAACGGCGGCTTGTTCCGCGGCTCGCCGCGCTTGCCCTCGATCGACTCGAAGATCGCCGTCTCCTCGCCGCAGATGTACGCACCCGCGCCGCGGCGGACCTCGAGGTCGAACGAGAAGCCCTCGCCCATCACGTCGTCGCCGAGGAACCCACGGTCGCGCGCCTGCGCGAGCGCATGCTCGAGCGCATGCCGCGCCTCCGGGTACTCGCCGCGGAGGTAGACGTAGCCGAGACCACACCCGGTCGCGTAGGCGGCGATCGTCATCGCCTCGATCACTGCGAACGGGTCGCCCTCGAGCAGCGCCCTGTCCTTGAAGGTGCCGGGCTCGGACTCGTCCGCGTTGCAGATCAGGTAGTGGGGCCGGACGGGCTGCCGCGCGACCGCCTCCCACTTGACGCCCGTTGGGAAGGCAGCGCCACCGCGGCCGACGAGCTTCGACTCGGACACCTCGCGCAGCACCCCCTCGGGGCCGAGCTCGAACGCGCGCCGGAGCGCCGCGTAGCCGCCGTGAGCGCGGTAGTCGTCGATGCTCGCCGGGTCGGCGACACCGACGCGGCGCAGGAGGCGCAAGGCCGCGTCGCCCGTCTGAGGAAGCGGCGACGACGGTGCCGGGGCGGGCTCACCGCCGGCGACCAGCCCGAGCACGGCGTCTGCCGTGACCGGCGCCTGGGCGCGCTCGAACGGCTCGTCCGCGGCGACCGAGACCAGCGCGGCGGGCGCCCGGTCGCACTGGCCGAGGCAGGGGCTCCGGTACCACGTCGCGGAGCCGTCGTCCGAGAGGTCGCCTTCGGGGCCGAAGCGCTCCTCGACCTGCGCGACGAGGTCTTCCGCGCCGTGGCAGCGGCAGGCGACGTCGTCGCAGAGGTGGACGACCCTCGCAGGGCGCGGCTCGAGCGCGAAGAGCGCGTAGAACGACGCGACGCCGTAGGCGTCCGCCGGCGGGATCGTCAGCCGGCGGCAGATCTCGTTCAGCCCGCCGGGGCTGATCCAGCCGATCCGATCCTGAAGCGCCCAGAGCGCAGGGAGCAGGAGGTGCCGCCGCGCACGGGCCGCGTGGCCGCCTGCGGCCGTGTTCCCGTCGGCCCCCGAGAGCCGTGCACCGCCCTCCCACCCGGAGGAGGGGGCGCCGAGGACCTCGTCGAGCGCGGCTCGCTCGCCCGGCGTCGGCTCGGCATGGGGAACGAGCTTCAGGTCCATCAGGCCCGGGCTGTCTCCCGCGTGTCGGCGGCCCGCGCCCGCGCCGGGTGGGCGATCTTCTCGAGACGGATCGCGGCCGCCTTGAACTCCGCCGTGCCGGACTTCGGGTCGGTCGCGTCGATCGTCAGCTGGTTGACGTCGACCTGGTCGGGGAAGTGGAACGTCATGAACGCAAGCCCGGCCCGCAGTGACGAGTCGATCCGCGCGGGCGCGTCGACCGAGCCGCGTCGCGAGGAGACGCGGACGACCTCGCCTTCCGAGATCCCGAGCCGCTCTGCGTCCTCGGGCGAGAGGTCGAGCGACTCGCCGCGGTGGAGCGGCGAGCGGTAACGGTTCGACTGCGCGCCCGTATTGAACGACTCGAGGCGGCGCCCCGTCGTGAGGCGGATCGGGTACTCGGCGTCGAGGGCCTCGAACGGCGGCTTCGCCTCGACGATGCTGAACGGCGCGAGCGGCCCCTCGACGGGATCGGACCACAGGCGGCCGTGGAGGAAGAGCGATCCCGGATGCTCCTCGTCCGGGCACGGCCACTGGAGCCCACGCAGTGCGTCGAGCCGGTCGTACCTCATGCCGCGGTGCATCGGGGAGAGCGACCGGCACTCGTCCCAGATCGCCTCGGCCGTCGGATGGCCCCAGTCGTGCCCGAGCCTGCGCGCGAGCTCGGAGATGATCCACGTGTCGTCGCGCGCCTCGCCGGGCGGGTCGAGCGCCTTGCGGACGCGCTGCACGCGCCGCTCGCTGTTGGTCACCGTCCCCTCGGCCTCGCACCACGACGCCGTCCCGGGGAGCACGACGTCGGCCATCTCCGCCGTCTTGGTCATCACGATGTCCTGGACGACGAGGAGGTCGAGCCCGCGGAGCAGCTCCCGGGCGTGGTTGACGTCCGCCTCCGACTGCGCGGGGTTCTCGCCGATCACGTAGAGCGTCCTGAGCTCGCCGCGTTCCATCGCGTGGAACATCTGCGTCAGATGCCAGCCGTACTCGGCCCGGATCGGGGTGCCCCACGCGGCCTCGAACCGGGCGCGCGCTTCGGCGTCTCGCTCGAGGTCCTGGAAGCCCGGCAGCTTGTTGGGGATCGCGCCCATGTCGCCGCCGCCCTGGACGTTGTTCTGGCCGCGGAGCGGGTTGAGGCCGGAGCCGTAGCGGCCGACGTGGCCGCACAGGAGGCCGAGGTTGATCAGCGCGAGGACGTTGTCGACCGCGTTGTGGTGCTCGGTGATCCCGAGCGTCCAGCAGATCATCGCCCGGTCAGCGCGCGCGTAGGCGTGCGCCGTCTCCCGGATCACCTCTTCGGGCACGCCCGTGAGCCGCTCGCCCTCCTCGAGCGTGAACGGCTCCACCGAGGCCGCGTACGCCTCGAACCCCTCGGTCGCCCGCTCGACGAACGGCTCGTTATGGAGCCCGGCGTGGATGATCTCGCGCGCCATCGTGTTCGAGAGCGCGACGTCGGAGCCGACGTCGAGCCCGAGCCACCGATCGGCCCACTGCGCGGAGCTCGTCCGCCTCGGGTCGATCGCGAAGAGCCGCGCACCGTGCCGCACCCCTTTCAGAAGGTGGTGGAAGAAGATGGGGTGCGTCTCCCGGGCGTTCGAGCCCCACAGGAGGACGACGTCCGTCTCCTCGATCTCGCGGTACGACGAGGTGCCGCCGCCCGCTCCGAACACCGTCGCCAGACCGACGACGCTTGGCGCGTGTCAGGTGCGGTTACACGAGTCGATGTTGTTGGTCGCCATCACCTGACGCGCGAGCTTCTGCGCCAGGAAGTTCATCTCGTTCGTCGCCTTCGAGCACGAGAAGATCCCGAACGACGTCGACGCGTCGGCGTCGCGTGCCCGCGCGAACCCGGCGGCGACGGTATCGAGCGCCTCGTCCCAGGACGCGGGCCGAAGCTCGGCCCCATCTCGAACGAGCGGCGTGGTGAGGCGACCCTTGGGCATGGAAGGCATGCGGCTCCTTCGGACGCTGACCAGGTCAATCTATCCGGGGCCGCCTGCGCCGCGCAGACGTCAGCGCATCGCGCCGGAGGCCAGCGCGGCGAGCTCCTCCGGAGTGTCCGCGTCGACGAGCATCGCCTCCGGCACGTCGAGCACGGTCGTGTTGACACCGCGCAGCGACCGGTGGCCGGAGGCCACACGGCGCTCCAGTTCGGGCAGCAGCGAGCGCGGGTAGCCGCCGGGCAGCGGCACGCGCGCCGACGGGACGGCGCCGGCCTCGCCGAGCATGCGGAGCACGGCAGGCGTGATGAGCGGCACGTCGACCGGCAGCGCGACGACGTGCTCGTTGCTCGCGTGACGCAGCCCTGCGATCAGCCCGAAGACCGGCGCGCTCTCCTCGGTCCCGTCGTCGACCAGGGGGAACGGCAGCTCGCCGAGCTCGCCGCCCTTGCCGACGACGAGCACCTCGTCGCAGGCCTCGGCGAGCAGCCGGTGGCCACGCTCCGCGAGCGTCTCGCCGCGGAACGGCGCCAGCGCCTTCGGCGAGCCGAACCGCGAGGAGGCACCGCCCACGAGAAGGACCCCGGTGAGCCGAATCACGCGATGATGCGGTCGGGCTCGGTGTAGACGGTCACCGAGCCGTCGCGGACGAAGCCGCAGAGGGTCACGCCCCGGTCGGCGGCGAGCTCCACCGCGAGCGACGACGGCGCGCCGACCGCGACCAGCACCGGGCAGCCTGCGACGGCCGCCTTCTGCACGAGCTCGAAGGACAGCCGCCCGCTGACGCAGAGGACCGATCGCGCCAGTGGGAGGCGGCTCTCACCCAGCGCCCAGCCGATCACCTTGTCCATGGCGTTGTGGCGGCCCACGTCCTCGCGGGCGCAGAGGAACCCGCCGTCCGGCGTGAAGAGCCCTGTTGCATGGAGTCCGCCGGTCAGCGCGAACGTCGCCTGCGCCGCTGCGAGCGCCTCCGGCAGCGCGGCCACGACCGCGAATGCCACGGTGAGGTCGCTCTCGACCCGGGGTGCGTCCACCGCCACCGCCTCGAGCGCGCCCTTGCCGCACACTCCGCATGACGACGACGTGTAGAACGAGCGCTGGATCCGGCCGAGGTCGGCGTCGGGCGCGTCGACCTCGACGACGTTGGCCGCGAGGTCGTCGGGCGGCCGCGCAGACGCGGGCCTGAGCCCTTCGGTGAGGCAAAAGCCGAGCGCGAGCTCCTCGTCGTGTCCGGGCGTCCGCATCGTCACCGCGACCGCCGTCCCGTTGACGCGGATCTCGAGCGGCTCCTCCACGGCCAGCCGGTCGGCCTCCCGCGCTCCGCCCGGAAGCCGCCATACCGTTGCGCGTGCCGTCTCGTGGGGCGTCGCCATGCGCTGAGCCTAGATCCGGCCCCGAAATTGCAGAACGAGCTGATATATGTCAGAATTACCTGACACATGATCGACCGCCTTGACGAGAGTGGCCGACATCTGACCGGCGACGAGCTCCGGCGGATCCTCGCCGCACTCGCCAACCCCCACCGCCTCCGGATCCTCGGGACGCTTGCGTCCGGCAGCGTCCACGTGAGCGGGCTCGCCCGCGAGATCGGCCTCGGCCGGCCGCTCGTCCACATGCACCTCCAGCGCCTGGAGGCGGCGGGGCTCGTCACCGGCCGGCTCGAGCTCTCGGCCGACGGCAAGGCGATGAAGTTCTACGAGGTGACGCCGTTCTCGATCCGTCTCACGCCCGAGCTCGTCGCCGACGCCGTCCGCACGCTCTCACACGAGGCGCCCACACCCGACACGAAGGAGACGCCATGACGTTCCTCGCCGCCATCGGCTGGCCCGCGGCCACGATCGTGATCTCGATCGTCGCCTTCCTCACGATCGTCAGCGCCGTCAGCGTCTGGCAGGTCTTCGCGACCGGCAGACGTGCGATCGGCGACGAGGGCGGCAAGCAATACCGACGCCTCGCCGAGGAGCTCGCCGCGATGCAGCGCGAGACGACGACCGAGCTGCAGAAGGCGAACGACGCGCTCGCGCAGCTGCGCAGCCAGACCGAGGAGCTCAAGGCAGGGCTCGGCGAGCTCGACCGGATCCTGAAGGCCGTCGAGTGACCGCGGGCTCTAACGGCTGCTGACGCGTGACGCGTCGCGACCTGACGGGTCTGGCCGGGCGGACGACGCTCGAGGTCTCCCGAGCGCCGTCCGCGGGGCATCGGTGAGCGTCAGTCGCCCTCGTCGTCGAAGACGAAGCGGGCGACCGACGGATCGTGGTCGCTCGCCTGGTCGGCGAACTCCGCGTTCACGTGGACGACGTCGTAGGAGGTCTCCGGCTTGTCGAGCTTGTCGCTCACGAGCATCTGGTCGAGGACCTGGGAGTTGCCCTCGAAGACGTACGAGTAGCGCTCGGACTTCGTGAGCCGGTCCATCAGGTTCACGAGCGCCCCGCCGCCCTCGAGGATCTGCAACGTCGCCGAGAACTCGAAGTCGTTGAGATCGCCGAGCACGACAATCCGTGCGTTCGTGTACGCGCCGAGGATCTGGTCGACGAAGTCGTTGACGACCTGGGCCTGCCGGTGTCTCTGGACCTCCGAGGGCCTCACGGTGGGCTGGAGGCGGCCGAAGAGGGGACTGTCGCCACCCTTCGAGTTGAAGTGGTTAACGATCAGGAACAGGGTCTTGCCGCGGAAGCGGAGCTCGGCCGCGAGCGGCTTGCGACTGTCGACCCACGCCGTGTTCTGCGGGTCGATCCGGCCCGGGCTGTAGACGAGCTGCACCTTGTTGTTCTTCCCCGTGACCCCGTTCGGGGTCGTCGAGGTCGCGCCCGGGCGGTCGACGAAGGCAAGGCCCCGGTCGGTGCGGAAGAGAAGCCCGACGCGGATGTTGCCGCCCGGCTGCCCACCGTCCCGATCGTCCACGGGGTCGATCTGCCGGAACTGGTACGCCGGCCCGCCCGCGGACTGGATCGCCGCGATCAGCTGCCCGAACGTCAGCGTCGCGTCGGTGACCCCCGAGTCCGTCGGCCCGTTGTTGTCCTGAATCTCCTGCACCGCAACGACGTCCGGCGAGCGAAGGTTGTCGACGATCAGGCCCGCCAACCGCGCGAACTTCGCCGGCGGATCGATCGGAGACAGGTTCTCGACGTTGAAGCTGGCGATCGCGAGCTCGTTCGGAAGCTGTGTCCGGGCCGCCTCGCGCACGAGCCCGCCGTCGACCCGCGCGACCGCGCTCGTCAGCAGGATCTCGTAGTTGCCGAAATTGTAATCGAGCACCCCGACGGGGTCGGCGGTGAAGTGGTCGCCGACGTTCGCGTCCGGCGTCGAGTCGAGGACGATGTCGTCGTCGAGCTGGATTCGCTCCGGGTTGAAGTCGGCCGGTCCGATGACGATGCCCTGCCGCGCGGTCCTGATGCCGGCCCCCGCGCCGTCGTTTGCGAGCACCCAGACCTCGCCAAAGCCGTTGGTTGGGCCGACGACGACGGGGTCGTCGACGCGGAGCAACATCGCCTCGAGGCTCTCGTAGAAGTCGATCCCGTCGGTCGCCGGGTCGAACGAGCCGCTCGTCTCGACGTCGCCGGTCGCGTCGTCGTCTATCACGCTCGACGGCGGAACGCGGCCTCCAACGCCGATGACGGTCCGGGCAATGGCCACGCCGGGCCCGCCCGGGGTGACCGCAGGCGAGGTGATCTCGGTCGTGGACAGATTGGCGCTCGCGGCGCCACCGGGCCGGAACTCCGTCACCCGTCCGCTCACCGTGACGGCCTGCCCGACCGAGACCGATCCGCCGATGCCGGTGGCGAACACGAGGATCGCGTCAGACGTGGCGACGTTGCCGTCGCCGGTCCCATCCTGCATCGTGAAGCTGTTCGGGCGGACGGATGTGATGACGCCCGGGGCAGTGATAGTCCGCCCCACGAGCGGCGAGACATGCGACGCGCCCTGCACCTCGTAGATCCGAGCGAGGAGCGGCGTGGTCGTGAACGAGAAGATGCGATCGACGGCCATCGTGTCCGGCGGGTCGTTCGTGTCGACGTCCTTCACGCCCTGGTCGTCGACCGTGACCGTGCACGTCTCGCCGACGACGAAGTCGGTGTCCGGATCGAGCGTGTACGACGCGGGCGCGCCGGAGAGCGTGAACGTGTGGGCGCCGCTGGTGGCGCACGAGATCGTGAACGTCGCGGTCGACACGCTGACCGGCTCGCTGAAGGTGATGGAGACGCTCGAATCGACCGGGACGTCGGTCGCATTGCTCGCCGGCGCCGTGCTGAGCACGGACGGGGCGGCCTCGGCGACCGAGGGCGTCAGGGAGAAGTCGTCCACTGCGAGCCCGTCGTCCGCGCCGGAAGCGTCGAAGCTGATCCACCGGATCCAGAAGCTCCCTCCTGACGCGACAGAGATCCCGGAGATCTGACCGGAGACCGCGGTGCGATTGGCCGCCGTGTTCCCATCGAGGACACCGACCGTGGGGCCTGTCGTCGGCGCAGCGAAGTCGAGCGCGTCGACGTCCGTCCACGTCCCGGTCGTCAGGCTCGTCGCGTCGAGGCTGTACTGGAAGTCGATGCGGTCGGCTCTGTTCAGGGTCCCGAGGCGCCACTGCTCGCCCGTGTACGAGATCGCGAGCGTCGTGACGGTACTCCCCGTGTCATTGGTGAACGCCGCGCCGATCGTCGGATTCAGGCTCCCGCTCTGAAGACCCCCGAGGGCTCGTTCGGGACTGGAGGCCGCTCCGAAGCTGTAGGTGTCCCCCGCGTTGCCCGAGCCCGTCCCGGCCTGGTACAGGCCGTTGGCGTTGGTTCCCGACTCGGCGAGCCACCAGCCGTTCGGAAGCGAGCTGTTCGTCGTTCCCGAAGTGGCGAGCGTGTCGAAGTTCTCCATGTACGGGGCACCGAGTGTCGTGAGGCTCACGGCCCCGGCTGCGAGCGCCGACTGCACCACGACGAGCGCCACGACCAACGCGATCACGGAGAGCGCCACCGGTCGAATGCGGCGCCGTGGGGCCGGTGTCTCGTTCATCCTCGACATGTCACTCCCCTTGAGTCGCTGACGGACGGTCCCGCGATCCTACGCAGGGATCGGCGTGAACGAGTGGACGACGAGTGGGGAAGTCGTCAGCCGTCGTGACGCACGAAGGCGCCCAGCGCCGTCAGACCGGCTCCGCAGGCCGGGCACGTCGTCTCGCTGTCGTCTCCGAGCCCCAGCCCGCACGCGGCACGGCCGAACGGCTCTTCCGGCGGCGGATCACCACGAAGCTCTTCGCGGTGGAGCACGCCGTCGGCGAACGGGTCGAGCCGGTCGTCGTCCGGCACGCCGCCGCCCTACTCCACTGTGACGGTCTTCGCCAGGTTGCGCGGCTGGTCGACGTTCAAGCCGCGCAGGCGGGCGATGCGGTACGCGAGGAGCTGCAGCGGGATCACCGCGAGGATCGCCGAGAGGAACGCCGGCGCCTTGGGGACGTAGATCACGTCGTCGGCGTGGTGCTGGATGTCCTCGTTGCCGTCGGAGGCGATCGCGATCACGTGCGCGCCGCGGGCGCGCACCTCCTGGATGTTCGAGACGAGCTTGTCGTAGACCCGATCCATGCGCGTTGCGACGACGACGACGGGCGTCGACTCGTCGAGCAGCGCGATCGGGCCGTGCTTCATCTCGCCGGCCGAGTACGCCTCGGTCGGGATGTAGGAGATCTCCTTCAGCTTGAGCGCGCCCTCGAGGGCGACTGGCAGACCGATGTTGCGCCCGAGGTAGAGGAAGAACGGCCTGTCGTGGAACTTCCGCGCGATCTCGTCGATCGGGTGGTCGCCCTCGAGGAACTGGGTGATCTTGTCCGGCAGGCCGTAGAGCGCGTTGACGATGTACTCGAGCTCTCCGGACGGCAACGTCTCGCGCACCTGCGCCAGCTTCAGGGCGACGAGGAAGAGGAGCGAGAGCTGGGCGGTGAAGGTCTTCGACGCGGCGACCGCCACCTCGATCCCGCACCGCGTGTAGAGCACGGAGTCGACCTCGCGTGTGATCTGCGAGCCCATCATGTTGGTGACCGCGACCGTGTGCGCGCCCATCGACCGGGCGAGCTTCATCGCCTCGATCGTGTCGCGCGTCTCGCCGGACTGGGAGATGCCGATCACGAGCGTGTCCGCGTCGAGCACCGGGTTGCGGTAGATCCACTCGGACGCGATGTCGTGCTCGACCGGCACGCGGCCCCACTCCTCGATCGCGTAGCGCGCCGCAACGCCGGCGTGGTAGGCGGTCCCTGCTGCGAGGATCACGATCCGGCTCAGGTGCTTGAGCTCCTCGTCGGTCATCCCGAGGCCCTCGAGCTCGAGCCGGCCCTTCCGGAGCCGGTCGCCGATCGTCTCCGCGACGGCGTCCGGCTGCTCGTGGATCTCCTTCAGCATGAACGTCTCGAAGCCGGCCTTCTCGGCTCCCTCGTCGTCCCAGTCCAGCTCGACGACCTCGTGCTCGACCTGCGAGGCGTCCGCGGCGCAGTAGAAGCTCGACCCCTCGGCCGTGACCGCAATGATCTCGCCATCGGACGGGAACTGCACCTCGCGCGTCTCGCGCAGGAAGGCGGCGGCGTTCGAGGCCACGTACGTCTCACCGGCCGCGAGGCCGACGACCATCGGGCACTGGTGGCGTGCCCCGACGAGAAGGCCGGGGTGGTCGCGGTGGATTGCGACGAACGCGTAGTGGCCCTCGAGCTCGTTGTAAGCGCGCCGGACGGCCTCGACCAGGTCGCCCTCGTAGTGCTCCTCGATCAGGTGGGTCACCGTCTCCGCGTCGGTCTCCGACGAGAAGACGTGGCCCTCCGACGCGAGGCGCTCGCGCAGCTCGCGGTAGTTCTCGACGATCCCGTTGAGGACGACGGCGAGTTTCTCGGGCTCCTCGGCGGCGAGCGGGTGGGCGTTCGCCTCCGTGACGCCGCCGTGCGTCGCCCAGCGAGTGTGGCCGAGGCCGGTGGTCGCGGGTGACGCGCCGTTTCCAGCGCGCTCGCGGAGGTTCTGGAGGTTCCCGACGGCCCGCGTGTACGTCAGGCCGGACTCCTCGAGCAGGGCGATCCCGGCCGAGTCGTAGCCCCGGTATTCGAGGCGCTCCAGGCCGTGGAGCAGTAAGGGCTTGCACTCGCGAGGCCCGACGTATCCGATGATTCCGCACATCCTGGCCTCCTTTCGCCCGGACGCGCAAAGTCCGGCCGGATCGCCCTGCTTTGCAGGGCTTTTACCGGGCTCCGGCCTCCTGCCGGACGAGATCCGCGATGCTACCACAGAGGCTCGCGGCCTCCTCTGCGCGCTCCGCCTCGGCGAGGACCCGGATGACGGGCTCCGTGCCGGACGGGCGCACGAGCACGCGCCCGCGGCGGCCGAGCTCGGCGTTCAGGCGCTCGACCTCCCGCGTGACGGCCTCGGGAACCGCGAGCTGCGCGACGCGCACGTTCTCCTTGACCTGCGGGAAACGCCTCATCGCCGACGCGGCCCCGGCGAGCGGGCGCCCGTCGAGCACCCGGCAGAGCGTCAGCGCGGCGGCGAGGCCGTCGCCGGTCACGTGCCCGTCGAGGACGATCAGGTGCCCGGATTGCTCGCCGCCGAGAACGCCACCCTCGCGCCGGAGGGCCTCCACCACGTAACGGTCGCCGACGTCGGTCGTCACCACGCGGATCCCGTGCTCGTCCATCAGCCGGTGGAAGCCGAGGTTCGTCATGCTCGTGACGGCCACGAGGTCGACCCCCAGGCCGAGCGCGCAGATCGCGACGATCCCGTCGCCGTCGACGACGTCGCCCTTCGCGTCCACTGCGAGCATCCGGTCACCGTCACCGTCGAACGCCACGCCGAGGTCGAAATCCCCCGCGCGGACCGCCGCCTGGAGCATCGAGAGGTCGGTGGCGCCGCAGCCGACATTGATGTTGGCGCCGTCCGGCGCGGCGGCGAGCGCCGTCACCTCGGCCCCGAGCGTCTCGAAGACACCCGGCGCGATCGTGGAGTAGGCGCCGTTGGCGCAGTCCACTGCGATCCGTAGCCCGTGCAGGTCGGAGCCGAAGTGCTCGAGCACGTGGTCGACGTAGCTCTCCACGACGTCCTCGGCGTGCTCGATCGCGCCGCCGCCGGGGCCCGGCGTCCCGACGAGTGCCTCGATCTCGAGCTCGTCCGCGTCCGTCAGCTTGTGTCCCTCGCGGTCGAAGACCTTGACGCCGTTGTACTCGGGCGGGTTGTGCGACGCGGAGACGACGAGACCGAGATCCTGCGAGAGCAGCGCGACCGCCGGTGTGGGCAGCACGCCCGCCAGGACGGCGGTCCCGCCGGCGTCGACGATCCCGCGCCTGACAGCCGCCTCGAGCCGCGGGCCGGACTCACGCGTGTCGCGGCCGACGAGGACACGGCCGCGGCCCGACCAGAGCGTGGCCGCGCGGCCGATCTGCTCGACCAGCTCCTCGGTGAGCGCCACGTCGACGACACCGCGAACCCCGTCGGTGCCGAACCACCGGCGCGTCGCGGTACCTCCCCCGCGCGTCTCTGTCGTCACGGCCCCACGATCGGCCACCCGGACACCACCCTCCACTGTCGTAGCGTGCGTCCTCGTCGCACTTCCCGCAAGGGGGCGCGCCTACCGCTTACTGAACTGCGGTGCCTTGCGCGCCTTGTGCAGGCCGGCCTTCTTGCGCTCGACCTGTCGTGCGTCGCGTGTGAGAAATCCCTCGCGCTTGAGCGGGATGCGGAGCTCGGGGTCGGCGTCGACGAGCGCACGGGCGATGCCGTGCCTGACCGCGCCTGCCTGCCCGCTGATGCCGCCGCCGTGGACGCGGACGCGGAGGTCGTACCGTCCTTCCGCGTCGGCCACCTTGAGCGGGGCGAGAGCGAGCGTCCGGTGGGTCGCGCGCGGGAAGTATTCCTCGAGCGTCCGGCCGTTGATCCACGTCGTCCCGTCGCCGGGTCGGAGGATCACGCGCGCGACCGATGTCTTGCGCTTGCCGGTGCCGCGGTACTGGGCGATCTCAGCCATCGATCCCTCGAATCTCCATCGTCTTCGGCTCCTGCGCCGCGTGGGGATGCTCGGGGCCCGCGTAGACCTTGAGCTTGCGCAACTGAGCGGCAGCGAGCCTGTTCTTGGGAAGCATGCCCTTCACCGCCTTGCGGATCACCTCGGTCGGGCGCCGCTCGAGCTGCTCCCGCAGCGTGCGCTCCTTGAGGCCGCCCGGATACCCGGTGTGCCAGCGCACCATCTTCTCGTCGAGCTTCTTGCCGGTGACGCGGACCTTCCCCGCGTTGACGACGATCACGAAGTCGCCCGTGTCGACGTGCGGGGTGTACTGGGGCTTCCGCTTCCCGCGGAGCGTGTCGGCGATCTCCGTGGCGAGCCGGCCCAGGATCTGCCCCTCGGCATCGACGACGTACCAGTCGCGCTGGATCTCGCCCGGCTTGGCGGTGTAGGTGGTCATCGCTTGGAAAGAGGGCAGTCTCCTGACCGCCGGCGGGAGAGTGTAGCAGCGCACACGGGCCGACGGACGGCGATCCAGGTCTCCCACGACGTGCCCCGTCGCTGTCATCATGACCGGCATGATGGGCCCGGAAATAGGACTCACCGAGGCGAGAGAGCGGCTGACCGAGATCCTCGAGCGCGTGCTCCAGGGCGAGCAGCTGGTCGTGACACGCTACGGCTCGCCGGTCGCCGCAATCGTGCCGGTTCCCGCTGAACCCGACCGCGACCCGCCGCTGGGACTGGCGGCGTTCGCGGGCGCGGTCGCATCGCGCCGCGGCCTGTACGAGCGGGTCACCGAGGTGATCCTTCTGCGCTCGGTCGCCCGCGACCGCGAGCCGCCGGAGATCGGATAACGGTGTACTGCTTCGACACGGACATTCTGGCCGCCGCCTTGCTCCGCGAGCCGCCGATGCAGCTCGTGCGACGGCTGGCGCGGACGCCGGGCGACGAGCAATGCACGACCGCAGTCTCCGTCGCGGAGGTCGCGTACGCGGCGGCCAGGAACGGGGACGAAGAGGTGACCGGCCGCGTACGCGAACTCATCGCGGCGGCGAGCACGGTGCTCCCCTTCGACCACGAGGCCGCCGAGGTGTACGGATCGCTGCGGGCGCAGCTCGACAGCTTCGGGGTCCGTCTCGACGAGCCGAGCCTGAGGATCGCGGCGATCGCGCTGTCGCAGGACCTCACGCTCGTCACCGCCAGCGCACGTCTATACGACCGTGTTCCAGGCCTCCGGATCGAGAACTGGCTGGAGCCCGACGAGGCCGGGCTCGAGGGGTCGGAGGCCGACGAGGACGCCGTGCAGACGACGAACGGCGATGGACCGGCGTGGGACGGCTCGGTCGTTCAACCGGGCCTCCTCCCGAGCCTCGAGGCGCGCGCGAGGGCCGCGTCGCGCGGCGCGGCGGAGGACGAGGACGTCGACGCGACGTAGCCCGGCCGGAGTCCCCTCGGCCCGCCGCGGCGAGCACGAGGCGATACTGATCGGAATGGACGTCGTGCGCCGCCGCGTGAGAGTGCGAGGCCGCGTCCAGGGCGTCTGGTTCCGGGAGTCCGCCAGGCGGCGCGCAGACGAGCTCGGCGTCGGAGGCTGGGTGCGGAACAACCCGGACGGGACGGTCGAAGCCGAGGTCGAGGGAGCCGCCGACGACGTCGCGGTGCTCGTCTCGTGGCTTCGACTCGGGCCGCCGCAGGCGCGGGTCGATGCGGTCGAGGTCGACGAGCTGGCGCCGACCGGCGAGCGCGCATTTCGCGTGACGTGACGTCGCTGGTCTAGGATTCGACGCGCAAACCGGGGAGCTCGGGCAACCGGGCTGAGAGGGCGGCTAGCGCGCCGCCGACCCGCAGGACCTGATCTGGGTAATGCCAGCGGAGGAAGCGTGATCGAACCGGATGTCGTGGTCGTCGCCTCGGGCCAGGGGCCCGCAGTCGAGGTGCCTGCTGCCCGGGCCGTCGTCGCGGCGGACGGGGGGCTCGATCGCGCCGCAGCGCTCGGGCTCGACGTGGACGTCGTGGTCGGCGACCTCGACTCGGTCTCACCGGATGCGCTCGAGCGGGCGGCGGCGGACGGCGTGCGCGTGGTGCGCCACCCAGCCGTCAAGGACGCCACCGACCTCGAGCTGGCGTTCGACGAGGCCGTCGAGCTCGGCGCGGCCCGCGTGCTCGTGGTCGCGAGCGACGGCGGGCGCCTCGACCATCTGCTCGCCTCGCTCCTCCTCCTGGGCTCCGAGCGCTACGCGGCACTCGAGCTCGACGCGCTCGTCGGCAGCGCGCTCGTGCACGTGATCCGCGGCGGGCGGACGCTCCGCGGCGCGACGGGCGAGCTCGTGACGCTCCTGGCACTCGGCGGCCCGGCGGTGGGCGTCACCACGGACGGGCTCGAATACCCGCTCTCCGACGAGACGCTCGAGCCAGGGTCGAGCCGCGGGGTCTCCAACGTCTTCGCGGGCGCGGAGGCACGGGTGACCGTCCTCCAGGGCGTCCTGCTGGCGGTGCGCCCCGGCGCCGCCGCGGAGGGAGGCTCGTCGTGAATCACCGCAGGGGTGCATCGCGGGCCGTCGTCCCCGCCGCCCTCGCAGCGGTCGCGGCGGCGCTCATCGCGACCGGGTGCGGCGGCGGGAGCGAGCCGAAGGACGTCGTGCTGGTCACGCACGACTCCTTCGCTGTGTCCAAGCCGGTCAAGCAGGCGTTCGAGCGCGAGAGCGGCCTCACGCTGAAGATCCTCCAAGGAGGCGACGCGAACGAGGTGCTGAACCGTGCGCTCCTCACTGCGGGCGACCCGCAGGGCGACGTCGTCTTCGGGATCGACGACAGCGTCGTCTCCCGTGCGCTCGCCGGCGACCTGCTCGAGGAGTACCGCTCGCCCGAGCTCTCGGCGCTGCAGCCCGACTTCGTGAATCCCGATCCGCACGTGACGCCGATCGACCACGGCGAGGTGTGCCTCAACGTGGACCGCGGCTGGTTCACCTCGCACAAGGTGTCTCCACCGACGACCCTCGGCGACCTGATCCTCGACCGCTACCGGAACCTGCTCGTCGTCGAGAACCCGGCGACGTCGTCTCCCGGGCTGGCGTTCCTCCTCGCGACCGTCGCGACGTACGGCGACCCGGGCTGGGAGACCTACTGGCGCGCCCTCCGCGCGAACGGCGTGCGGGTCGTCGACGGCTGGGAGGAGGCGTACACGCAGCAGTTCTCCGGCGCCTCCGGCAGCCCCGGCAAGCGGCCGATCGTCGTGTCGTACGCATCGAGCCCCGCCGCGGAGGTCATCTTCGCGTCGAAGCCGCCCCGTACGGCCCCCACGGCGGCGGTCGAGGAGGGCTGCTACCGCCAGGTGGAGTACGCAGGCGTCCTGCGCGGCGCACACAACGAGGACGGCGCGCACGAGTTGATCGACTTCATGCTCTCCGAGCGCTTCCAGGTCGACGTGCCCGGGTCGATGTTCGTCTACCCGGTGCGGGCCGACGTGCCGCTGCCCGACGCGTTCGTGAAGCACGCGATCGTTCCGCGCGACCCGCTGCAACTGCCGGCGGCCGAGGTCGACGCGAACCGCGACCGCTGGGTCGCCCGGTGGACCGAGATCGTCGTGCGCTGAGCGCCGCCGGTCGCGGCGCCGCGGTTCTCGTCCCGGTCGCGTTCCTCGCCGTCTTCTTCGCGTGGCCGCTCGGGGCCATTCTCCAGCGGAGCCTCGTCGTCGACGGCCGGCTCGACCTGCCCTTCGACGTGCTCACCGACTCGACGACCCGGGAGGTCGCGTGGTTCACGCTCTGGCAGGCGACGGTCTCGACCGTTCTCACGCTGGCCGCCGGGCTGCCGCTCGCCTGGGCGCTGTCGCGGTTCCGGTTCCCGGGGCGCTCGGTGGTCGAGGCGCTGGTACTCGTGCCGTTCGTGCTCCCGACGGTGGTCGTCGCGACCGCGTTCGTCGCCCTGCTCCCGGACGGCGTCGAGCGCTCGGTCTCGGCGATCCTGCTGGCCCACGTCTTCTTCAACGTCGCCGTCGTGGTGCGCGTCGTCGGCGCCTTCTGGGCGGGCCTCGATCAGCGTCTCTGGGACGCCGCCGCGACGCTCGGGGCGTCGCCCGCCGACCGTCAGCTCCGGCTGACGGTACCTCTGCTCGCCCCCGCGCTCGCGTCGGCCGCGTCGATCGTCTTCCTCTTCTGCTTCACGTCGTTCGGGGTGATCCTCATCCTCGGCGGGCCGCGCTACGCGACTCTCGAGACCGAGATCTACAACCAGGCGGCGCGTCTGTTCGACCTCCGCACGGCGGCGGCGCTCGGCCTGCTCCAGCTGGGCGCGGTCGCCGCCGCCGTGCTCGTCTCGGGGAGGCTCGAGCGGAGGCTCGGCGGCGGTCGCCGCCGGGGAGCCGGCGCGCGGCGACCGATGGGCTGGGAGCGTGTGGCCGTGGCGGTCGTCGTACTCGGGTCGGTCGGGCTCCTCTCCCTCCCGCCGCTCGCTCTCGTGCTGCGGTCGCTCCAGGTCGGGACGGGCTACGGCCTCGATCACTTCACCGCGCTCGCGCACGAGACGCCGGCGCTGCTCGTGACCCCCTGGCACGCGATCCTCAACTCGCTGCTCTTCGCCGCGGCCGCGACTGCAATCGCGCTCGCGGTCGGGATCCCCGCCGCGGTCGCCGTCGCGAGCGGGCGGCGGGGCCTCGACGTCGCGCTGATGCTGCCGCTCGGCGCCTCCGCGGCGATGCTCGGCTTCGGGTTCCTGCTGGCGTTCGACGACCCGCCGCTCGACCTTCGCTCCTCGCCGGCGATCGTGCCGCTCGCCCAGGCGCTCGTCGCGCTGCCGTTCGTCGTCCGCTCGCTCGTGCCGGCGTTGCGCGCGGTTGACGTCAGGCTGCGCGAGGCGGCCGCGGTTCTCGGTGCGACGCCCGCTCAGGTGCGGCGCGAGATCGAGCTGCCGCTCCTCGCGCGGCCGCTCGCCGTCGCCGCAGGGCTCGCGTTCGCCGTGTCGCTCGGCGAGTTCGGCGCGACGGTGTTCGTCGTCCGCGCCGACTGGCCGACCGTGCCGGTCGCGATCTTCCGCTTCCTGGGTCGTCCGGGCGAGAGCAACGTCGGCGCGGCGATGGCGCTCTGCGTGGTGCTGATGGCGATCGTCGCCGCCGCCGCCCTCGTCTCCGAGCGCGCGCTCGTCAGGAGGCGGCCCCCGTGAGGCTCGCCCTGGAGGAGATCCGCGTCGTGATCGACGGCCGCTCGATCCTCGAGCGGGTGTCGCTCGAGGTCGGCGCGGGGGAGCGGCTCGCGCTGCTCGGCCCGAGCGGGTCGGGCAAGTCGACCGCATTGCGCGTCGCCGCCGGCTTGCAGCGGCCTTCGGCCGGGCGCGTCGTCCTCGACGGCGCGGACGTCACCGGTGTCCCCCCGCACCGCCGTGGCATCGGCCTCGTCTTCCAGGACGCGGCCCTCTTCCCGCACCGTGACGTGGCGGGCAACGTCGGCTTCGGCCCGCGGGTGGCGCACCTCGCGGAGGGCGACCGGGAGGCGCGGGTCGCCGAGGCGCTCGAGCTCGTCGGTCTCGCGGGAACGGAGCGGCGGGACGTGACGACATTGTCGGGCGGCGAGGCGCAGCGGGTCGCGCTGGCGCGGGCGCTCGCGCCCCGGCCGGGCGTGCTCCTGCTCGACGAGCCGCTCGGCGCGCTCGACGGCCCGCTCCGCCAGCGCCTGCAGGACGACCTTCGAGACCTGTTCGAGCGGCTCTCCCTCACCGTCGTCCATGTCACGCACGACGTCGGCGAGGCGTTCGCCCTCGGGGACCGCGTGGCCGTACTCCGCGACGGGCGGGTCGCGCAGGTCGCGACGCCCGAGGACATGTGGGCCCGGCCGGCCGACGACTGGGTCGCGCGTTTCCTCGGGATGGGGAACGTGGTACGGAACGGCGACCGCGCCACGGTGACGCGCCCGGACGCCGTCCGCGTGAAGCCGGGCAGCGGGGCCACGGTGCTCGACGCCGACCGGGACGGGCCGGTCGTCCGCCTTCGTGTCCGCCTTGCCGACGGCATCGAGCTCCACGCCGTCTCGGTCGGCGACACGCCCGCGCCGGGAGACACCGTCTCTGTCGAGATCGAACAGACAGGAGTCATCCAGGTGCCCGTGTGGCGCGGGTCGCTCGACAGCGCCGCACCCCGGGAGTAGTCTCCGGCGCGACCGTCACACGAGGAAACGGGGCTTCGGATGACGCTTCGCCGCCCGCTCCTGCTTGCCGCAGTCGCGCTGCTGCTGACGCCCGCACCCGGGCACGCCGCCGACGTGGCGGCCCGGACGCCGTTCCCGACGAACCTGCTGACGACACCCGACTCGACGCAGATCAGCGGCGTTCGCGTCGACCTGCCCACGCTCGACTGCGCGACGCACCCGTCCGACTGCTCGGACCTCGCAGTGCTGAACCGGCTCGACGGCTTCAACGTGCAGCCGCGTCTCTCGATCCCGTTCACCGGCCCGATCGACCCGTCGACGGTGTCGAGCGACACCGTCCGGCTCTACGACCTCGGCTGCCTCGCCTGCGCGCCGATCGGCATCGATCAGGCGGTCTGGGAGCCTGCTGCGAACACGCTCCATGCGGAGTCCGCGGAGCTCCTCGAGCAGCACGAGACCTATCTCCTCGTCGCGACGAAAGGCCTCCACGCGGGCGACGGCGCACCTATCGACCGGACGTCGTTCCTGCGCGACCTCAACTTCGGTCAAACCAAGGACGAGCACGCGAAGCGCTATCGCACGGCGCTGCGGGACGCCCTGCAGGCCACGGGGACGTTCACGGAGGCCGTCGCCGCCAGCCTCTTCACGACCCAGAGCATCACTGCGGACCTCGAGAAGATCCGCGCTCACATTGGCGCGTCGACCCCGGCGCCGGCGCGCGTAACCGCGTCGTTCGCCCGTGCGCAGATCACCGGCATCGTCTGGAACCGGCAGGTGTCGACAAGCGGCCCGCTGAGCCCGAGCTTCGCCCCGGTGCCCGCGCTCGACGTCTTCCCCGGCTCCGTCGGCCGCGTCGTGTTCGGCACGTACGAGTCTCCCGACTACGAAACCCCGGCAAAGGTGATCCCGCCGACCGGCACGTTGACCGGCACACCGAGCCCGCAAGGGTCGAACGGGATCTCGTACACGCTGTTCCTCCCCGCCGGGGCCGAGCCGCCGGGCGGCTGGCCGGTGGCGATCTTCGGCCACGGCTTCACGGACTCGAAGCAAGGCGCGCCGTGGACGGTCGCGTCGTCGTTCGCGCACTCGGGGATCGCCACGATCGCGATCAACGTCGTCGGCCACGGCGGCGGCGCCGGCGGCAACCTGACGATCCAGACGCCGGCCGGCACAACCGTGATCCCCGACGGCGGCCGGGGGCTGGATCAGGACGGCAACGGCACGATCGACTCAACCGAGGGCGTGAACGCCGCCGCCCCGAACACGCTGGTGAGCGGCCGTGACGGGCTCCGGCAGACGGTGATCGACCTGATGCAGCTCGTCCGTGAGATCGAGGTCGGTTTCGACGTCGACGCGAACGGCACGGCCGACCTGGACGCCTCGCGGATCTTCTACGCCGGGCAGTCGTTCGGCGGCATCTACGGGATCGATTTCGTCGCCCTCGAGCCGCATCTGGTCGCAGGAGTCGCGAACGTCCCCGGCGGACCGATCATCGAGATCGCACGGCTCTCCCCGAGCTTCCGGCCGCTCGTCGGGATCTCGCTGCTCACGCGGACGCCGTCTCTCTACAACGCGGTCCCGAACCCGACACTGACGAGCTTCGTCGAGAACATGCCACTCCGCGGCCAGCCGATCGTGATCGACACGGTGCCTGGGGCGTCGGCGATCCAGGAGCTGATCGACCGGAGCGAGTGGGCGCAGCAGTCCGCGAACCCGGCCGCGCTCGCGCCGTACGTCGAGCATCCCGTGATCGTCCAGTTCGCAAAGGGCGACCGGACCGTGCCGAACCCGACGACGAGCGCGATCCTCCGTGCCGGCGACCTCGCCGCGCGTGCGACGTACTTCCGCAACGACATCGCCGGGCCGGGAGGCACGCCGCTCTACACGAACCCGCACACCTTCCTCACCGGGATCGGCAGTCCCGCGACGGCGCTCGCCGCGCTCCAGGCACAGGCCCAGATCGCCGCGTTCCTCGTCTCGGGCGGCACCGTCACAATCGACCCCGACGGGGCCGGGCCGGTGTTCGAGACGCCGATCGCCGGCCCGCTGCCGGAGGTGACGGGTTTCTGAGGCTTGCGGGGCCGGACGCAGCCGGCCCCGCTCACTCCCACTCGATCGTGGCGGGCGGCTTGGAGGTGAGGTCGAGGGCGACCCGGTTGACGCCCGGGACCTCGTTGACGATCCGACTGGCGATCGTGTCGAGCAGCTCGTACGGCAGCCTCGCCCAGTCGGCCGTCATCGCATCCTCCGAGGTGACGGCGCGGATCACCACTGGGTACGCGTACGTCCGCTCGTCGCCCTGCACGCCGACGGAGCGCACCGCCGGGAGGACGGCGAAGCACTGCCAGAGCTCGCCGTAGAGGCCCGCGCGGCGTACCTCCTCGAGCAGGATCGCGTCGGCGGTGCGGAGGATCGCGAGCCGCTCCTCGGTCACGTCGCCGATGATTCGAATCGCGAGCCCGGGACCCGGGAACGGGTGCCGCCAGACCATTCGCTCCGGCAGACCGAGCTGCTCACCGACCCGGCGCACCTCGTCCTTGAACAGCGACCGCAGCGGCTCGACGAGCTCCATCTTCATGTCGGCGGGCAGGCCGCCGACGTTGTGGTGCGACTTGATCTTCGCCGCGACGCCGACGTCGCCGCCCGACTCGATCACGTCGGAATAGAGCGTCCCCTGAACGAGGAACCGGACGTCACCGAGGGCTGTGTGATCGGAATCCGGTCTTGCAGCTGGTGACAGCTGCAGCGCCTCCTCCTCGAAGACACGGATGAACTCCTCGCCCACGATGGCTCGCTTCTCCTCCGGCTCGGCCACGCCGGCGAGCCGCGTGAGGAACCGTTCGCGCGCATCGACGTGGACGAGCGGGACGTGGAAGTGGTGGCCGAACGTCTCGACGACCTGTTCGGCCTCGTTCTCGCGCAGGAGGCCGTGGTCGACGAACACGCACGTGAGCTGGTCGCCCACCGCCTTGTGCACGAGCAGCGCGGCGACGGCTGAGTCGACGCCACCCGAGAGCCCGCAGATCACACGCTCGGAGCCGACCTGGGCGCGGATGCGCTCGACCTGCTCCTCGATCACGGCGGCCGGCGTCCACGCCGGCGGCGCACCCGCGACGTCGTAGAGGAAGGCCTCGAGGATCCGCTGGCCCTGCGGCGTATGCACGACCTCGGGATGGAATTGGACGCCGTACAGCCTGCGGTCGGGGTCCTCGAACGCGGCGATGGGCGTCGTCTCCGACGAGGCGGTCACGCGCGCCCCGGTCGGGGCCGCGGTGACCGAGTCGCGGTGGCTCATCCAGACGACCTGCTCGGGCGCGAGGTCGTGGAACAGCGCCGCGGAGCCGTCCAGCTCGACGTCCGCCTTGCCGTACTCCGAGACGTCGTTCGCCTCGACCGTCCCGCCGAGCTCGCGGGCCATCAGCTGCATGCCGTAGCAGATCCCGAGCGTCGGGACGCCGAGCTCGAAGATCCCCGGGTCGGCGAGCGGCGCGCCCTCCGCGTAGACCGACGCGGGGCCGCCGGAGAGGATCAGTGCCGCGGGGTCGCGCCGCGCGATCTCCTCCGGGGCGAGCCGGTGCGACACGAGCTCCGAGTAGACGCGCGCCTCGCGGACTCGGCGCGCGATCAGCTGGCTGTACTGGCCGCCGAAGTCGAGAACGAGCACCGGCCGCTCCTCGGGAGCCGGCTCCGCCCCCGGGAACGTGATGACCTCGGCCGGCTCACCCACGGCGGTAGTTCGGCGCTTCCTTGGTGATGGTGACGTCGTGCGGATGGCTCTCACGGAGGCCCGCTCCGGTGATGCGGACGAAGCGCGCCTCCTTCAGCTCCTCGACCGTCGCCGCGCCGCAGTAGCCCATCGCCTGGCGCAGCCCGCCGACCAGCTGGTGCGCGATCGGCCCGAGCGGCCCCTTGTAGGGCACGCGGCCCTCGATGCCCTCGGGGATCAACTCCGCGACATCCTCGACGTCGCCCTGGAAGTACCGGTCCTTCGAGAAGGAGCGCGCCTTCATCGCGCCGAGCGAGCCCATGCCGCGGTACTCCTTGAACCGCTCGCCCTGCAGGACGATCACGCCGCCCGGGGCCTCGTCGGTGCCCGCGAGCATCGAACCGAGCATCACGGTGTCCGCGCCCGCACCGATCGCCTTGGCGACGTCCCCCGACGAGGTGATCCCGCCGTCCGCGATCACCGGCACGTCGTGATCGGCGGCGACCGCCGCCACATCCGAGACCGCGGTGACCTGAGGCACACCGACGCCGGCGACGACCCGGGTGGTGCAGATCGATCCCGGCCCGACCCCCGATTTCAGGCAGTCGGCGCCTGCGTCGATGAGCGCCTCCGCGGCGTCAGCCGTCGCGATGTTGCCCGCGATCAGCTGGACGTCGTGGGCGTCCTTCAGACGGCGCACCATCTCGACGACCCCGAGCGAGTGGCCGTGCGCGGTGTCGACGACGAGCGCGTCGACCTCGGCGTCGACAAGGGCGGCGGCACGCTCGACGGCGTCCGTCCCGACACCGACGGCGGCGGCGACACGCAGCCGGCCGCGCTCGTCCTTCGTCGCGAGGGGATAGGCCTCGCGCTTCGAGATGTCCTTCACGGTGATCAGGCCCTTAAGCCGGCCCTCGAGGTCGACGATCGGGAGCTTCTCGATGCGGTGGCGGCCGAGGATCGCCTGCGCCTCCTCAAGCGTCGTCCCGACCGGAGCCGTGACGAGCCCCTCCTTCGTCATCGCGTCGGCGACGCGGATCGTCGAGGGGATGCCGAAGCGGAGGTCGCGGTTCGTGAGGATGCCGACCAGGCGGTCGTCGTCGTCCGTGATCGGGATCCCGGAGACGCGGTACCGCTGCATCAGCTCGAGCGCATCCCCGACGAGCGCGTCCGGCGAGAGCGTCACCGGCTCTACGATCATTCCCGCTTCCGAGCGCTTGACCTTGTCGACCTCCGCGACCTGATCGGTGATCGAGAGGTTGCGGTGGAGCACGCCGATGCCGCCGAGCCGCGCGAGCGCGATGGCCATGCGCGCCTCCGTGACGGTGTCCATCGCCGCCGAGACGAGCGGGATCTCGAGTGCAATCGTCCGCGTCAGGCGGCTTGCGGTGACGACGTCGTTGGGGAGCACGGCCGACTCGGCCGGGACGAGCAGGACGTCGTCGAAGGTGAGGCCCTCCTTCGCGAACTTGTCCCGCAGGTCACCCAAGTGAGCCGATCGTAACAGCGCCGCGGGACACCGACCGGACATTTGGTTTGCGGCTGCGGGTCACTACGGCGACGCCCGACCCAACATGCAGTTGCGGCCCCAAAGGGGACGCCTTCAGGGATCTGCCCCGCCGCAGGCGGGGATCAAGCGGCGGGGATCCGCTCGGCGGATTCCCGCTCGCGGGCTAGGAAACTGCCTGGAGCTCGTGCACCTCGACGCCGGCCGCGAGCCGCTTCGCCGCGGCGGGATCGAAACGCCCCGCCCCCACGTCGAGCACCGATGCGGTGCCGGTCGCCACCGCCAGGCGCAGGGCGTCCGCCGCAGGAACACCGTCGAGCACCGACGTGAGCCACTGGGCGAGGAGCGCGTCGCCGGCCCCGACAACGGACACGGGCTCCAGGTGTGGCACGACGGCCCGGTAGCGATGCACCTGCCGGTCTTCGCGCACGAGCGCGAAGCAGCCGCTCTCCACCGTGACCAGGACGTTCCGCGCTCCGAGCTCCGCGATCGTGTCGAGGGCCATGAGGAAGTCCTCCTCGTCGTTCAGCTCCTGGCCGACGAGCTGCTCGGCCTCGTGCTGGTTCGGCGCGACGAGCCACGGCTCCGCGTCGACGCCGAGGCGCAGCGGCTCGCCCTCCGAGTCGAGCGCGACCCGCACGCTCCGCCGTGCGAGCTCCCGGGCGGCGTCGGCGTAGAACGCGTCGCCGACTCCGCGCGGCAGCGATCCGGCGAACACGATGGCGTCGGCGCCGCGCGCGAGGTACCGCAGCTTGTCCAGCAGGATCTCGAGCTCGGCCTCCGAGACCTTCGGCCCCCACTCGTTGATCTCCGTCTGCTTCCCCGACGTCGGGTCCACTACGAGCGTGGAGGTGCGCGACTCGTCGCGGATGCGAACGAAGTCGTTCAGGATCGCCTCGCCCGTCAGCTCTTCGACGATGCGCGTTCCGGTCCGCCCGCCCGCAAGGCCCGTCGCGACCACGGGAACCTCGAGGCGCTTGAGCGCCCGTGCGACGTTGATCCCCTTTCCGCCCGCGAGCGTCAGCACCTCGCTCGCGCGGTGACGCTGGCCGAGCTGCAGGGTCGGGACGGTGAGGGAGCGGTCGAGGGCGGCGTTGAGCGTGACGGTGACGATCACGGCAGAGCCTCCCCGAGATGATGGACAGTCTGCCGGGCAACCCACCAGGCTTTTGCCGGGGCGCCGGGCTCACCCTGCGACCTCGCGGCGACGAGCGGGGACCGGGCGACGACGCGTGAGCCGTCGGTCACGACGAGCGTGCCGAGGCGCTGTCCGGCCGCGACGGGCAGCCTCGCGACGGCGGGCACCACGACCCGCTCGACGAGCGGCCGGTGGGCCGAGGCGGGACGCACGATCGCCCGCGGCGCGACTGCACGGACGGGAGGCCTTCCCCACCCGGCGGGGATCGTCGCGTACGTGCGGGTCGGGTCGACGACCTTCGACATCCGGTAGCTAGCCAGCCCGAAGCGAAGCAGCGCCGCGAGGTCCGCATCGCGCTGCGCCTCGCTAGGAGAGCCGAGGACGACTGCCGTGATCCCAACGCCACCCGCCCGTGCGAATGCGGCCTGCGACCACCCTGCGAGCGCCGTGTGACCGGTCTTCCCGCCGACGATACCGCCCACGCTGCCGAGCAGGTTGTCGGTCGACTCGACGACGCGGCCGTCGGACAACCTGGCTCGCTGCGTGCCGGCGTACCGCCGGATCACGGGATTGCGAAGCGCCTCCCGCAGGAGCATGGCGATGTCGCGCGCCGTCGAGACGTGGCCCGGCTGGTCGAGCCCGTGCGGGTTGCGATAGTGGGTCCCGTCGAGCCCGAGACGGCGCGCCTCGCGGTTCATGAGCGTGACGAACCGGGGCACCGAGCCCGCCGCGACGACCGCGAGCGCCGTGGCCGCGTCGTTGGCGCTCGGCACGAGCGTCCCGATCAGGAGGTCGCGCGCGGGGACCCGCTGGCCCGCCCGGAGCTCGATCGACGACTCGCCGACGGACGCCGCGACGGCCGGCACCGTCACGATGTCGTCGAGTGAGACGTGCTGTAGCGCGACGAGCGCGGTCATCAGCTTCGTGATGCTCGCCATCGCGCGCGGCGTGGTCGACTCGCGCGCCGCGAGCGTGTGGCCGTCGACCGTGCTCTGGACGACGTAGGCGCGCGCCTGGACGGCGGGCGCGGCGGCGTGGGCCGGGACGCAGAGCGCCAGCGCGGCGAGGACGACGGCGATGAGCCTGGCCACGGCGGCGAAGGGTACTGCCACCGTCACCACCCGGCCGCCCCCCACACCGCCGCCCGCAGACGGGCGGCCTCCGCGGCGGCCGCCCCGCGCCAGTCCTCCGGCGGAGCGTCGCGGTACGCGTAGATGACCGAGCGCGACGCGTTGACGATCGCGCTCGACGGCCCGCTCGTGAACGCCCGGGCGACGTCGGCCGGCGTCGCGCCCTGAGCGCCGACGCCCGGGAGGAGGAGGATCGCCCGCGGCATCTCACGGCGGGCCTCGCCCACGATGCGGGGCACCGTGGCGCCGACCACCGCGCCGACGCTCGAGAGCCCGCGCGCGCCCACGAGGTCTTCCCCCCATTGGTCGACCAGCTGGGCGACGTGGCGCCAGACCGGCCGCCCGTCGGCGAGTACGGCGTCCTGCAACTCGGCGGCGCCGGCGTTCGAGGTGCGGACGAGGAGGAAGATGCCCGCGCCGTCGCGGCGGCAGGCGGCGAGGAACGGGTCGACCGAGTCGCGCCCCAGGTACGGGCCGACGGTCAGCGCGTCGGCGAGCGGCGGGCCGTCGTCGCGCGGCTCGAGGAACGCCGTCGCATAGGCACGCGCCGTCGAGCCGATGTCGCAGCGCTTCGCGTCGGCGATCACGAGCAGCCCTGCCTCGCGCGCGTAGCGCGAGACCTGCTCCAGCGCGCGCCAGCCGTCGCTGCCGAGCGCCTCGAAGAACGCCGCCTGCGGCTTGATCGCGACGACGTACGGCGCGACGGCGTCGACGATCCCCTTGCAGAACCGTTCCACCGCGCCCGCCGCGGCCACGCGTCCCGCGGCGGCCTCCCCCCGTAGCTCCACCGGCAGCAGGTCGACGATGGGGTCGAGGCCGACGACGAGCTGGGAGCGCTTGCGCTCCACTGCGTCGGCGAGACGATCTGCGAACGGCGTGGGAGCGCCTGCAGCGTCGCTCGTCACGCAGCCAAGGGTATCCCGTCGACCGTCGCGCAGATCGAGGAGGGATCGAGCGCCGTGACGCGCAGCTCGGGCGGCGGCCGGCGGAGGAACGAGGCGACGAGGCGCAACTCGTCGGCGTCCTCGGGCGCGATCGAGACCTCGACGCGCCGTGCCTCCGCGACGAGCGCCGCGACCTCGTGTGCTGCGCCCGGCCCACGGGGCACCAGGCGGACGGCCGCGACGCGGCCGCCGGCGATCGCATGGGCGCGGACGAACCCGGGCTGCCGGGCGGGGACGACGATGCACGCCGAGAGGGCGCGGAGGCGCTCGAGCTCTCGCAGTGCGTCGAGCGCCTCCTCGAGCCCGGCGAGCCGGTCGCGGAGTCGGGCCGCGTCCTCGAAGCGGAGCTCGCGGCCGAGCCGCCGCAGGCGCTCGCGCAGCCCGGGCAGCGCGGCCGCGACGTCGTCCGACTCGTGGCCGTCGAGCGCCCGCGCGGCGGCGCGACCGAGCCGCCTGCCCGGGAGCGGGCCGAGTGCGGTGGGCTCCACCGTCACCGTCCAGCGGCCGCCCCGGCGGCGGAGGTAGACGTGCCGGTCGGGCCGCGTGCCGCGCGCGTTGGCGGGAGGACGGAGCTCGCGCAGCAGCCGCAGCTCCTCGAGCGCCGCCTCGAGCTCGGAGCCCGTCTCCCGCCACTCGACCCGCTCGAGCGCGGCCAGCGCCGCCTCGACGGAGGGCCGCTGGCGACCGCCAGCGAAGTACGACCGCAGTCTCGTGCGTAGGTCGCGGGCGCGACCGACGTAGAGGGCGAGCCCGCCGGCGCCGCGGAAGACGTAGACCCCCGGCCGCCTCGGCGCGTCGGCGACGAGGGAGCGCTTGACGTGCAGCCGGCGAGCGCGCGGCGCAGCGAGCTCGACGATGTCCGCGAGCGTGCGTGCGCCGCGTTCCTGGGCGAGCCCCACGAGCACGACGAGGATCTCGGCCGTCGCGCGGGCGTCGGGCAACGCACGGTGACACGGCTCCGTCGGGACGCCGAAGAAGTGCGCCAGCGAGGCGAGCCCGACACGGCGCGTGCGCTCCCCCAGGAGGCGCCGCGCGAGCCAGACGGTGTCGACGACGGGCGAGGCGATGCGCCGTCCGGTGAGCAGCTCGACCTCGCGGTCGAGGAAGGCGAGGTCGAAGCGCGCGTTGTGCGCGACAACGGCCGCATCGCCGGTGAAGGCGAGCAGCTGCCGGATCGCGAGCTCGGCCCGTGGCGCGCCGCGGAGCGCTTCCTGCCGGATTCCCGTCAGCGAGGTGACCGCTGGAGGCAGCCGGACGCGTGGGTCGACGAGCGTCTCGAACGCGTCCTCGAGCGCGAGCGCCCGGACCCGCTGCGCGCCGATCTCGCAGATCCGCGAGGTGCGGGGCGACAGCCCCGTCGTCTCCAGGTCGACGACGACGAAGTGCGCGTGCTCGAGCGGGACGCCCTCTCCCGGCGGCGCCGCGAGACCGACGGAGGCGCCGCGCCAGGCGAGGCGCGCGTCGCCGGTGACGACGTCGTCGAGGAGCGACCGCGCGAGCGCCGCCGGCGCGCTCGCGAGCGCGAAGAGCACCCGAGCCGCCTCCTCGGCCCGCACGGGCCCCCGCCTGGCCTCGACGAGCTCGACGAGCCGGTCGGCTGCATCGAACGACAGTTGCATGCGAACGATCGTAAGCGAACATACGTTCGATCACAAGCAAGCGGCCAGGCGGCTCGAGCGATCCACATATCGCTCGCCAACGCTCGCGAAGACACTGCGGAGCAGTTGCGGCGGCGAAGCCGACGCCTTCAGGGATGTGCCCGCCGAAAGGCGGGCTGCGGGACGGAAATCCGCTCGGCGGATTTCCGTCCCGCTGACTAATTCAGTTCACAGCCTTCTTCAGCTGCGAGCCGGCCGAGAACTTCGGGACGTTGGCGGCCTGGATCTGCACCTTCTCGCCGGTCCGGGGGTTCACGCCCTGGCGGGCGGCCCGCCGCGTCACGTGGAACTTGCCGAAGCCGGTGAACGTGATGGCATCGCCGTTTTGCAGGGTGCTCTCGATCACGCCGAGGGCCGCATCGACCGCCGAGCTGGCGTCGCGCTTCGAAAGGCCCGACTTGTCGGCGACAGCATCCACGAACTCCTGCTTGGTCACGTTTCGTCCTCCCTGCGTCGATGGTCCTGTTTACCCCACCCGAGCCTATAGCTCGAACGGATTCGGCTCAACCATGCGGGTTCATCTGCTGCCCCCGCGTTTCCAGCAGCTCGCTCGCCCGATAGAGCGAGGCGAGCCGCACGCCGAGCCGGGCGAGGGCGTCGGTGCCGCCCTCCTCGCGGTCGACGACACACACGGCGTGCCGTACGACGAGCCCGGCCGCGCGAACGGCCTCCACCGCCTCGCAGAGGGCGCCGCCCGACGTGACGACGTCCTCGACGAGGCACACGAGCTCGCCGGGCTCGTGCGGGCCTTCGAGGCGGTTCCCGGTGCCGTATCCCTTGGCTTCACCGCGCACGATGATGAACGGCAGCCCGGACGCCATGGCCGCCGCCGCGGCCAGCGCGACCGCTCCGAGCGCCGGCCCGGCGAGCCTCGCGGCCCCCGGCTCGACGTCCCTGACGGCAGCGGCGAGGCGCTCGCCGAGCTCGCGCAGGATCCCGGGATCGGTCTCGAAGCGGTACTTGTCGAGGTACCAGCGCGAGCGCTTGCCGGAGCGGAGCGTGAAGTTCCCCTCGAGCAGCGCCACCTCGAGGAGGCGGTGGCCGAGCTCGTCGACGACGGCCGTCATCGCAGCACACCACCCGCGATCTCGACGAGCCGCTCGCGCTCGGGCGCGCCGGGCCGGAGCTCGAGCTCCGAGCCGTCCGACCAGCCGACGACGACGCGCCTCGGGTCCGTGCGCCGCCGCCGCAGGAGGAGGTACGCGCCCACGGCCGCGGCAGCGAGGAGGACGAGCCTCACGACCCGTCTCCCGCCACGCGGCGCAGGGCGGTGCGCAGGTCGAAGACGACGAGGCCCGCCGTGGGCTCCGGCACCGTCGTCGCCGTGATCGACCGCCCGCCCTCGCGCACGACCACCACGGCACCGCGCTCGAGCTCGACGTGCACCCGCTCGACCGCCTCGCCCTGTCGCACGGCCCCCGCCCCGGCGAGGAGCGCCTCCCCTGCCGCCGCGAGCGCGCGTGCGCGCTCGTCCCCGGCCGTCCGGGCCGCCTCGACCGCCCCATCCGGTCCGGCGATCACGACCTCGACGACCTGGGTCGAGAGCTCGACGAGCTCGGAGAGGGCGGCGGAGGCTTCCATGCCGGCGCCCGAAGCTAGCAAAGGACGCCTGCGCGTACGACGCTTGGGGCACCATCCCCCGGTGCGGGCAATCGGCGCGACCTTCGACCGCTTCTTCTCCGAGCGCGGCACCCACCTCGCGGCGATGGTCGCGTACTTCGCGCTGGCGTCGTTCGTCCCGCTGATCTTCCTCGCGCTCTCTGTGCTCGGCTTCCTCGACCAGGCCGACTCGTCGAGCGCGCTCGTCTCGTACCTCGAGGACGTCTTTCCCAACCAGTCGGTCGAGTCGATCGTCAACGTCGTCGACGCGGTGCAGCGGAACGCGGCGACGCTCTCGGTCGTGGGCGCCGTCGCGCTGATCTGGAGCTCGGTGTCTCTCTTCTCGGCACTGGAGTCGGCGTTCAACATCCTCTACGGGCGCCCGAACCGGCCCTTCCTGCGCGGCAAGGTCCTCGCGAGCGTCTACATGAGCGCGGCGCTCGTCGTCCTCTTCGCGGGCCTCACGGTCGGGACAATCGGCTACGACCTGCTGCGCCGCTACGCGACGGACGTCGTCTCGAACCAGTGGGTCGCGCTTGCGCTGACTCTGGTGAGCTCGGGGGCGGCGCTGTTCGCGTTCCTCGTCTCGGCCTACTACCGGCTGCCGAACGCCCGGCTCACGCGCCGGGAGGTGCTCCCCGGCGCGATCCTCGGCGCGGTCGTCCTCGTCGGGACGCTCCAGGCGCTGCCGCTCTTCGTGTTCCTGACGTCGGAGATCGTCGCGCTCCAGGCGCTCGGGACGACGTTCCTGCTCCTCGTCTGGCTCTACGTGATGGCGAACGTGATCGTGTTCGGGGCCGCGCTCAACTACGTGCTCGCCTACGGGGTGACGGGACGGGCGGTTGAGCCGAGGCGCCCCGAGGCCCCGGTCGCCGACCTACCCTCCGGCGTCGCATAGCCGCGCGCCGAGGACCGCGGCCGCCCGGGCTCGGTGCGAGTGCGTCTCCTTCCAGGCGTCGCCGAGCTCGGCGACCGTTCGCGTCTCACCGTCCGGCACGAACACCGGGTCGAAGCCGAAGCCCTCGCTGCCCGAGGCGGCGCGCGCGATCGTGCCCTCGAGCGTGCCCTCCGCGACGAGCTCGCGGCCGTCAGGCGCGATCGCGACCAGGAGGCAGACGTAGCGTGCGCGGCGCTCCTCCTCGCCCGCGAGGGCAGCCAGCATCCGCCCGACCGGATCGCCGGCCGCCCAGCGCGCCGTGCGCACGCCCGGGGAGGCGTCGAGCGCCCGCGCCTCGATGCCCGAGTCCTCGCCGATCGCCCATGCGCCCGCCGGGGCGTGCTCGCGGCCCCACCGAGCCTTCAGCCGCGCGTTGTCCGCGTACGTCGCCCCGTCCTCGGCCGGCGGGTCGTCGCGATCGAGCCCGTCGATCTCGAACGCGGGCAGCGCCCGCCTGAGCTCGTCGAGCTTGTGGCGGTTGCCCGAGGCGAGGACGAGCCTCACTCGAGCAGCGACGCGGCCTCGCACGCGGCACGCTGCGCCGCCGCGAGCTCGGCGATGCCGCCCGCGGCCAGGTCGAGCAGCCGGTCGAGCAGCTCGCGCGTGAACGGCTCCTTCTCGGCGGTCGCCTGCACCTCGACGAGGCGGCCGTCGGCGGCCATGACGACGTTCATGTCCGTCTCGGCCGACGAGTCCTCGACGTAGTCGAGGTCGAGCACCGGCTCCCCGTCCACGACGCCGACGGAGACGGCTGCGACGGACGAGGGCAGCGCCTTGGTCAGCCCGAACCGGTCGAGCGCGCGATACGCCGCGACGTAGGCACCCGTGATCGCCGCGCAGCGTGTGCCGCCGTCGGCCTGGAGCACGTCGCAGTCGAGCCAGAGCGTCCGCTCGCCGAGGGCGCGGAAGTCGCAGACGCTGCGCAGGGCGCGGCCGATGAGCCGCTGGATCTCCACCGTCCTGCCGTCGGGACGGCCGCGCGAGACGGCGCGTTGGGTGCGTTCCCCGGTCGAGGCCGGCAGCAGCGAGTACTCGGCGGTCATCCACCCCTGCCCCTTGCCGCGCAACCAGCGCGGGATGTCCTCGTCGACGGTCGCGGTGCAGAGCACGACGGTGCGCCCCTGCGCGTAGAGCACCGACCCGTGCGGCTGCTCGAGGAAGTCCGGCTGGAGGTCGAGCTCGCGGAGCTCGTCGGGCTTGCGTCCGTCGTGGCGTGTCATCTCGTCCCTTCGTCTCGCTCGCTGTCGGCGCGAGATATAGCTCGCGCCTCCCGGGCGTGCGCCGTCAGGCGGCCGCCGGGGCCGCCCGCCCCATGTCGACGTGCTCGACATCGCGGATCGGGAGCTGGAGGAACCGCTTGCCCCGCTCGGCGAATGCGGCCGGGTCGCCCGTGGTCAGGAAGCCGCACCGCCCCCTCGCGGCGCTCGTCGTTCTCGATGCCCTTGCGGTCGAGCGTCTCCGCGACCTCGCGCGCCGTCTCGTCGGCCGAGAACACGAGCGTCACGGAACGGCCGAAAACGCGCTGGAAGATCGGGCGCACGATCGGGTAGTGCGTGCAGCCCAGGATCACCGTGTCGACGCCGGCCGCCTTGAGAGGGGCGGCGACCTCGCGCACGGCCTCGGTCGTCTCCTCGCCGAACGGGTCGGGGCCCTCGATCAGCGGCACGAGCCGCGGGCTCGGGACGGCGATCAGCTCGACGCCGGCGTCGTACGCGTGGACGAGCTCCTCGTAGCGGCGGCTCGCCACCGTCGCCTCGGTGGCCAGGAGCCCTACACGCCGGTTGCGCGTGGCGAGGGCCGCGGCGTGCGCCTCGGGCTGGAGCACCCCGACGACGGGAACGCGCAGCGCGCGCTGGAGGTCGGGCAGCGCGGCCGCGGTCGCCGAGTTGCACGCCACGACGACGAGCTTTACGCCCTCCCGCTCGAGCCGGGCGCCGATCTCGAGTGCGAAACCGCGCACCTCGTCGAGGGGGCGGGGCCCGTAGGGGAGCCGCGCGTTGTCGCCGAGGTAGATCGCGTCCTCGTGCGGCAGCGTCACGAGCAGCTCGTGGAGGACGGTGAGGCCGCCCACCCCCGAGTCGAACACGCCGATCGGCCGGCCGTCCATCGCGGGGATGATACGGCGACCTTCCAGGTCGCTCATATCCGTGGGCTACCCTTCGCCGCCGTGTCGGGCTTCACCAGAGGGGCTCTGCTCGTCCTGCTCGCGACCGTCGCGGCGCTGCTCGCGTCCGCGCCGGCGCTCGCCTCGAGCCGCCAGGACGTGACGATCGCCTCGGCGGACGGAACATCGCTCGCGGCGACGCTCACCGTCCCCGACGGCGCCGTCCCGCAGGGCGGCTGGCCCGCGGTGATCTTCATGCACGGCCTCGGCCAGACCCGAGCCACGGGCCTCGCGGCCGCGCAGCAGATGGGGATCGGCGAGCGCTACGCCGTCCTCGCCTTCGACGCGCGCGGCCACGGGGAGTCGGGCGGTCTGGTCGGGATCGACGGGCCCAAGGAGATCGCGGACGTGAAGGCGGTGTTCGCGTGGCTCCGCAACCGCCCCGAGGTCTCCGACACGCGGATCGGCGGCTGGGGCGTCTCCTACGGCGGCGGCGCGGCGTGGAACTCGCTCGCGGCCGGTGTGCCGTGGGCCGCGCTCGAGATCTGGATGAGCTGGACCGACCTCCGCGACGCGCTCCTCCCGCAGGGCCTCGCGAAGACGGGCGTGATCGCCGGCTTCCTCGGCTCGCTCGACCCGAAGCGCATCGACCCGGAGGTGTTCGCCGTCCGCGACGCCGCCTACTCCGGGAACCTCGGGCGCGTGCTGCCGTTCGCGGCCGCGCGCTCGTCGCTCCCGGCCCTCAAGGGCGTCAAGACCCCGGTGTTCATGATGCAGGGCCGCCGCGACTTCGCCTTCGGGATGGAGCACGCCCTGAGCGCCTACCGCGCGCTCGCCGGGCCGAAGCAGCTCTGGTTCGGGCTCAGCGGCCACGCCCCGTCCCCCGGCGTCGCGGCGGACACGCCCGCGATGCTCGCCGAGGGCGCGCGCTGGTTCGACCGGTACCTCCGCGGCGACACCGCCGCGCCGCTGGCGAAGCCGGTGGCGATCTCGCCCGAGAGCTGGACGGGGCAGCCGGTGCGCTTCGCGGCCCTGCCGAAGGTCACGTCGACGAGGACGGCGCTGGCAGGGAAGGCCGCGTTCGCCCAGTCCGGGAAGTACCGGCGGATGCTCCCGAGGCTCGCCCGCGCGACCGAGGTGTTCGGCTCGCCCGTCGTCCAGGTGAGCGCCAACGCAACCGGCGGGTGGTCGCGCATCGTCGCCGTGCTGAGCGCACGCACGCCGGCGGGGAAGGAGATCGTCGTCGCCGGCGGCGGCGTCCCGGCCAGGGCGGGGAAGCGCACCTACCGGATCGTGCTGGGAAACCAGGCGACGTTCCTGCCGAAGGGGTCGCGGCTCCAGGTCACGGTCGGCTCGTCGTCGCTCGCCCAGAGCCCCGGCAACCTGCTCTACCTCGACCTCCCCTTCCCGTCCACGGCGAGGCTCGCGGTCAGCGGCGGCTCGCTGCGGCTTCCCCAGCTGGCCACGCCGGTCTCCCGATGAGGCGGGCGCTCGCCGTCGTCGCCGCGGCGCTCGCTGCGGTCGCCGCGGCCGGCGCCGCCACGACCGCCGACCCGGGCGTCACCCCGACGACCGTGCTGATCGGCGGCACCGTGCCGCTCTCGGGCGAGGCGGCGGCGTTCGGCACCGTCGGACCGGGTGCGAAGGCGTACTTCGACTACGTCAACTCGAAGGGCGGCGTCAACGGCCGCAGGATCGAGTACCGCTACTACGACGACGCCTACAACCCCGCCCAGACCGTCCAGCTGACCCGCAAGCTGGTCGAGCAGGACCGCGTCTTCGCGATCTTCAACGCGATCGGCACGGCGAACAACCTCGCGATCCGCGAGTACCTGAACGCGCAGAAGGTGCCGCAGCTCTTCTCGGGCGACGGCTCGCAGGCGCTCGGCGGCTCGTCGGCGCGCTACCCGTGGACGGTCGGCTTCCTCCCGAGCTACCGCGGCGAGGGCGCGGTGCTCGGCCGCGACGTCGTCACCACGCGGCCGAAGGCGAAGGTCGCCGTGCTGTTCGAGAACACGGAGCTCGGCAAGGACATGGCGCGTGGCCTCTCGCGCGCGGTCGCAGGGAAGGGGCCGAGGATCGTCGCCTCCGAGCCGTACGAGCTGACGTCGACGGACGTCGTCTCGCAGGTCGCGAAGCTGAAGGGCTCCGGCGCGGACACGCTGATGCTGTTCGCGACGCCGAAGTTCATGATCCAGGCGATCGTCGCGGCGAAGAAGCTCGCCTGGAAGCCGCAGCTCTACCTGGCGTCCGTGTCGATCGAGCCGACGATCATGGCCATCGCGCGGGCGAACGCGCCCGACCTGACGCTCGGCGCGCGCGCGATCGCGTTCGTCAAGAACCCGAACGACCCGATCTGGCGGAAGGACCCGGCGGTCGCGCTCTACACGTCGATCCTGAAGCGCTTCGCCCCGGGCGCGAAACCGACGGACGTCTACAACTGGTACGGGATGACCGTCGCCTGGACGATGGTCGACACCCTGAAACGCGCGGGGAAGAACCTCACGCGCGCGGGCCTGCTCCGCGCCGCTCGGAGTCTCGACACGACCGCCAACCCGTTCCTGCTCCCGGGAACCCGCCTGCGCACGTCGGCGACGGACGCGTTCCCGCTCGACACCATCTACCTGTACCGCTACGACAACCGGCAGTGGGTCAGGACGTCCGGCCCGTTCCCCGCTCGCTGAGGAACGACCGGCAACCGGCCCATCACGAAGGAGGGAGAGAGACACGATGAGAAAACGGACACGCACTGCGATCGTCGCGCTGTCGGCGCTCGCCGCGCTCGCGCTCGCGGCGGTGGCGACCGCCGCGTACACGTCGCCGAAGCTCTCGGTGTCCTACGCCACGGGCAACGTCACGCGGATCGTCGCCTCGGCCTCGGTCGACAACGACGCGACGGCCCGCGCGGCGATCGTCATCCCGACGGGCACCACGCTCACCACGACCGCGGGACCTGGGACGAAGGTCGGCACCGCGAAGGCGCAGGTGAGCGCGCTGGCGCTCGGCGGCGCGCTGCTGCCGCTCGCCGGCGACATCGTCGTCGCGCCTCCGGGCTCGGTCCCGGTGGCCTCGCAGACCGTCTGCATCGGGACGGTGACACCGCAGGCGACGCTGATGCTCGTGCTCCAGGCGGCCGGCCAGACGATCAACCTGCCCGCCTACATCATCCCGACGAGCGGCGCGCAGACCGCGCTCGGCGCGGCGCAGCTCGTCTTCTGCCTCCCGCCGCCCGACCTTCCCGCCCCGATCGGCGCGACGTTCGGCGCGAAGTTCCTGAGCGCCGACCTGACGCTGAACGGCGTCATCGGCCCCATCGCGCAGGGTGCGTGGGTCGCCTTCTGGACGCCGTGGAACCCGGGCGTGGGCACGGTCAACGCTGCCGCCACCGTCGCCTCCCCGGCCGCCATCGCGCCGGGCGGGATCACGCTGTCCGGCCGCAAGGTGAAGGGTGTCAAGCGGCTCGCCGGGCGCGTCACGCAGGCGGGTGGAGGCGTCGCGACCAAGGTGACGATCCTCGCAGGCACAAAGCGGCTCGCGACGGTCTCCGCCGGGGCGAGCGGCGCGTTCACCTACGCCGTGCCGAAGAGGTCGAAGGCCACGGTGTTCCGGGCCCGCGCGGTCGTGGCCGGCCACGACGCTCCGGCCGTGTGCGGCCAGTTCGGCTCGCTCGGCGTCCCGTGCGTGAACGCCACGGTGAGCGGCTTCACCGCGACGTCGGGCACCGTCCGGGTCCGCTAGCCGGAAGACGCCTCGCAAGACGTGGAACGGGCGCCCGAGGGCGCCCGTTCTGCGCCTATGGTCCCCGGCGTGGCGCGACCGTGCGCATCGGGACCTGCTCCTGGGCCGACCAGGGGTTGCTCGCAGCCTGGTATCCGCGCGGCGTCTCGACCGCCGAGAAGCGGCTGCGGTACTACGCGGAGCGGTTCGACGTCGTCGAGGTCGACTCGCCGTACTACGCGCTCCCCGACCCCGCCGTGACCGAGCGCTGGGCGCGCCGGACGCCGGACGGGTTCACGTTCCACGTCAAGGCGTCGGCGGCGATGACGTGGCACGACGGCGAGCCGACCGACGCCTCGTTCCGCGAGTTCCGGGCCGCGCTCGAGCCGCTCGAGCTGTCCGGGAAGCTGCGCGGCGTGTTGCTCCAGTACCACCCGCGCTTCACGAAGTCCCCCGAGGCGAAGGCGGAGCTCGCGCGGGCGCCGGAGCGCCTGGCCCCGCTGGTGCCGCTCGTCGAGTTCCGGCACCGCTCGTGGACCGAGGAGGACGAGCGCGCGGACACGCTCTCGTTCCTCGAGGCGAACGGCCTCGCGTTCGTCTCGCTCGACAGCCCTCGCACGCGAGCGTCGAACGTCTCCCCCACGATCGCCGCCTCGACGCACCGGCTCGCGTACGTCCGCTTCCACGGCCGGAACGCGCAGACCTGGAACATCCGCGGCGCCGAGACCGCGGCGGAGCGCTTCGACTGGCTCTATTCGGCCGAGGAGCTGACCGAGTGGGTCGAGCCGCTGACGCGGCTCGCGGAGGAGTCGGAGGAGGTCTACGCGATGTTCAACAACAACCGTGACGACTTCGCGCCCCGTAGCGCGCAGATCCTCCGCGGCCTGCTCGACGAGGCCGGCGTGCCGGCCGCGGGCGGGATCGAGCCGCCGCCGACCGAGCTGACGCTGTTCTGAGCTCCCGAGCTGACGGAGTCGGCGGACCCGGCGTCGGCGGCGGCGCGTCGGCTCCGGCCGGAGGCCGGCTTTGCCGGCCGGGAGGCAAGCCGCGCCAGACCGGTAGCACGCGAGAAGGAGGGGGGCCCGTTGGGGAACCATGGGTTCCCCAACGCTGAACCGCGACGACTTCGCGCCGCGCAGCGCGCAGATCCTCCGCGGCCTGCTCGACGAGGCCGGCGTGCCTGCCGCTGGCGGGGTCGACCCGCCGTCGACCGAGCTGACACTGTTCTGAGCGCATGGGCGGCTACAGTCGCCAGGTGCGCGTCCTCTCCGTCGTCCACGACCCGGCCGCCACCGGCGGCGGCGGGCTCTTCGAGCGGGTCGTCGTCCAGCGCGGCGACCACCTCGACCGCTGGGTCGTCGCCGAGGGCGACGCCGCACCGGCCGACCCCACGCGCTGGGACGCGGTGATGGTCTTCGGCGGCGCCATGCACCCCGACCAGGACGCGGAGCACCCGTGGCTGCAGGGCGAGGTGGCGTTCATCGAGCGGGCGCTGGCGCACGGGGTGCCGACGATCGGCGTGTGCCTCGGCGCGCAACTCCTCGCGCGCGCGGCCGGCGCCTGGGTCGGGCCGGCCGGGTCGGCCGAGGTCGGCTGGTTCTCCGTGCAGGTGAACGACGAAGGCGCCGCGGACCCCGTGCTCGGGGCGCTGCCACGGCGCGTCGACGCCTTCCAGTGGCACTACTACACCTTCGAGCTGCCCGAGGGCGCGGTCGAGCTGGCGAGGAGCGAGGCCGTCCGCCAGGCGTTCCGGCTCGGCGAGCGCGCGTGGGGCATCCAGTTCCACGCCGAGGTCGACCGTCGGATGCTCGACCGGTGGTTCGTCGAGGGCGCGTCCGAGCTGCCGAAGCCCATCGAGGAGGTCAGGGCCGAGACCGACCGACTCCTCGGCGGCTGGAACGAGCACGGCCGCGCGCTGTCGACGGCGTTCCTGGACGAGGCGCAGCGCCTCGCCTTGCGCGAGCCCGCGGCAACGCGCCGCTACGCCTGAGCCGCCGGGCCTGTCTCGGCCGGGAGCGCCGGGTCCCGTGACCACTCGTGCCACGAGCCGACGTAGTTCCGGGCGTCGTAGCCCGCGACGGCGAGCACCTGAACCGCCATGGCGGAGCGGCTCCCCGAGTGGCAGTAGGCGATCAGCTCGGCTCCCGCAGGCTCGCCGACCAGCTTGCGCACGGCGTCGACGTCGAGTGCTTCGAGGAGGCGCGCGACGTCGAGGCTCCGGGCGCCCGGGATCCGCCCGGGCCGCGGGTCGCACGGAGCGACCATCACGCCGGTGAACTCCTCCGGCCGGCGGACGTCGAGGAGCACGAGCCCCGGCTCGCCGAGCCGCCGCGCGAGCTCCTCGGTCGTGACGTCGGTCATGCTGCGAGCGACGCGACCGTCTCCACCTCGGCGGCCACCGAGGGACGCTCGCAGCACGTCTCGAGCCATTGCACGAGCGCCGGGTGGCGGTCGAGCGAGACACCCATCAGGTCGCGGAGGCGGAGGAGCCACGGGACGTACGAGGCGTCGGCGAGGCCGAACGCGCGGCCGGTGAGGAACGGAGCCGCGCGGAGCAGCGCGTCGATTCGCCCGAGCGCATCCTCGACCCGCTCGGCGGCGCCCGTCTCCTCGCGGCGGAGCGCGTAGTACGGCTTGCCGAGGTCGTCGAAGCGGAAGACGACGAGCCGGGCGGCGGCGCGCTCGCCGGGATCGACCGGCAGAAGCGGCGGTTCCGGATAACGCTCCTCGAGGTACTCGTCCACGATGGCTGATTCCGGCAGTACCCAGCCGTCCTCCTCGAGGACGGGGACGCGGCCGTCGGGGGGGTTGTGCGCGAGCAGCCAGGGCGGACGGTCGGCGAGGTCGATGACGACGGCCTCGTAGGGCACGGCCTTCTCGGCGAGCACGATGCGGACGCGGGCGCAGTACGGGCAGCGCGGGGCGTCGTACAGCGTGAGCACGTCCCGAGGCTACCCGTCGGTTGCGGCGTAGCCGTGGCCCGCACCCTCGAGGCCGAGCGCCGCGGCGAGCGCCGCGAGCGTCTCGCGCGCCGGCGGCAGGTCGACCGATGCCGCGGCCGTCGGCGCGGCAGCCCGGACGCGCTGTGGGTCGGCGCCCGTCAGGCGGGCGAGCACGGTCGGGTTCGCAGCGAGGCCGATCACGTCGCCGGGCGCGACGGGTCCGTAGAACTCGGGCACCGAGAGGTACTCGTCCACGATCCCGCCTCGCTCGAGCGCGACCATCCGCACCACCTCGTCCACCTCGAGCGAGAGCGCCACGACGACCGTCCCCATCCGCGACGACACCTCGCGCGCGTAGCGGACGAGCGCCGTCGGGTTTTCGTCGATCACGGGGTCGTACACCGTCACCCAGCCGTTCCTTGGCCCCTCGACGTGCGAGCCGCTGGAGCCGATCCGGGGAGCGAAGTCCCGCGCCGCCCGCTCGACGTCTCCGACGGCGTCGGTCTGGACGTGGATCGACGCGAACGACACGGCGTGCCGGCCCGGCGCGAGGCGCTCGCGGAGGGCTGCCACCGGCGCCCCCAGCACGACGACGTCCTCACCGAAGCCCCAGCGGTGGTACACGGCCCGGGCACCAGCGTTGGATGCGAGCACCTCGAGGTCGAGGTGCTCGATGCCGTCTGCAGCGAGCGCCTCGACCACCGCGTGGACGAGTGCCGCGGCCACGCCTCCACGCCGCGCGTCCGGCACGACATAGAGGTCGGTGAGCCGCCCGAGGCGCGGGCTGGTGCGCCGCGCCAACGCGTAGCCGAACGTGACGCCGTCGTCCTCCGCGACGAAGACGAGCCCCGTATCGACGGCCTCCCGCAGCTCCGCGAGCTCGCGCGTCGCGTCCACGTCGACGTGCGGCGGGGACGGAACCTCGTCCTCGAACGCCTGCCAGAGGCCCTCGAGGGCCGGGACGTCGTCCGGGGCGGCGGCGCGAACGATCATGTAGCCGATGCTAACCGCGGCGCGATGTCTTCCCCAGCAGCCAGCCGCGATCTATGCTTGGAGGAGCCCGGCGGCGGTCAACCCCCTCGGCCGTCGCCGGCACCTTCCCCTCCGCGGAGCTTTTCGAGGAACCGGAGCTCGGGGCGCACCGCCGCGAGCCGCAGCGCGTGGCTCCAGCCGAGCGGCAACACCCAGGCCGGGCGCCCGTCGGGCAAGACCTGCTCGGCGATCAGGTCGAGCGGTCGGCGGCGGCTCCGCCATGGCGGGGATCGTATGCGCGGGGCGCCGTCAGCGCGGACGGGGCATGACGGCGACGACGGGCGACAGGGTCGTCGTCCCGCCGGGCCACCGCGCGACCGCGACCACCGCGACGCGCTCGCCTCGCCGGTAGCGCTGCGGCTCGAGGAAGCCCCGGTAGGGCGGGGAGTCGTCGGCGGCGATCCTCACCCACGCGCCCTTGCCCCGCTTCACGGCGAACGCGACGGACACCGGCTCGGTCGTCGCGACCGTCGCTCGCGCCTGGACGAGGTTCGTCAGCCCGTCCGGCCGGACGGCGAGCAGCGGGCGCACGGGCCGTGCCTGTGGGAGCGCGGCGTCGGCGCGGACGAGCACGGCCGAGAGAGGGTCGAGTGAGAGCGTCAGCTTCCCGGCCGCCGTACTGCGAACGGACGGTGAGGCGCCGAGGAGCGTCGCCCAAGAGCTGCCCGGGGTCGAGGTCTGCACCGTCAGGCTCGCGCGGCGCGTGCCCGCGTTGAACGCGGCGAGGTACTCGTGCCGCGACGAGAGGTCGAAGCGGCTGAGCGCGAGGAGCGGCCCCGAGGCGAGCCTCACCGTGCTCGGCCCGGTCGCGAGCGCGGGATGCGCCTCGCGGAGCCTGGCGAGCTCGACGACCCGCGCGGCGACCGGATGGTCGCGGACGGCGAACGACGAGCCCGAGCCGATCGGCGGCGAGCCGACGCGGGGCTCCGTTCGCCACTCCGCGACCGCGGTGGGGAACATGTCCTGCCGCGCGAGCTTGTCTCCGCCGGAGCCCATCATCCCGACCTCGTCCCCGTAGTACACGACCGGCGCACCGCGGAGCATGTAGAGGAGCGTGTGAGCGAGGAGGTCGCGCCGCAGGAGCGTCGCGTCGTCGCCCGAGCGCTGGCGCAGGAGGAGCCCGGCGCGGCCCATGTCGTGGTTCCCGAGGAACGTCGGCGGCGTGTAGGCCGCGCCGTTCCCGAGCTGGAAGTAGTCGTCGTCGGAGAGCACCGAGGCGATCCCCTTCGAGCCGCGCTCTCGCGACGCGTACCCGACGAGCTGGTCCTGGAGCGGGAAGTCGAGGAGCGTCGGGAGGCCGCGGTCGCGGACGAACGGATAGAGGGCGAGGGTGTCGGCGTCGAACACCTCGCCGAAGACCGCGAAGTCGGCGACACCGGCGCGCCGGGCTGCCGCGTGGATGCGGGGCAGCCACTGCCGGAAGAAGGCCGAGTTCACGTGGCGGGCCGTGTCGATCCTGATCCCGTCGATCCGGTAGCGCTCGATCCAGGTCGCGTAGACGTCGGCGAGGCCGCGGACGACGTCCCGCCGCTCGGTGAAGAGGTCGTCGAGGCCGAAGAAGTCGCCCTGCTCCAAGCAGGTCTGGTTGCACGAGCTGAAGTCGATGTCGCCCCGGTCGTGGTAGCGGGTCGGGTCGTTCAGCCAGGCGGGCCTCTTCGCGGCCCGGTCGGCGCCGAGGAGGACGGGCACCCGCGGCATGAACCGGGCGCTCAGGCACGGGAACGGCTTCCCGACGTAGCGCGCCGGGCGGAACGGCGTGCCGCGGCACGTCCGGTAGGGGACCTGCTCCGGGCCGAGGTAGCCGGCGCTGCCGCCGGTGAGCGAGATGACGTCGGCGGTGTGGTTGACGACGACGTCGAGGATCACCTTCAGCCCGAGCCGGTGCGCGCACTCGACCATCGCGCCGAACTCCGCGGCCGTCCCGAGGTGCGGGTCCGGGGCCGTGAAGTCGGTGATCCAGTAGCCGTGGTAGCCGGCGCTGTCGCCCTGTACGGGCTTCTGGCCGAACGGCGGCGTGATCCAGATCGACGTGAACCCGAGCGCCTTGATCCGCGCCAGCCCGTCCGCATCTCCCGCGCACGTCCCTCGCAGGCCGGCGAAGTCACCGCCGTGGAACCAGCCCGCGCCCGTGGGGTCGAAGCCGGTCACGGAGCGGGACCCCGTCAGTCCGCCCCGGTCGTTCGAGGGGTCGCCGTTCGCGTAGCGGTCGGTCATCACGAAGTAGACCCGCTGCCTCGCGAGCGCACTCCGCGTCGGAGGAGCTGCGAGCGCCTGCAGCGCGGCCCCCGACGGTGGCGCCGGCGTGGGCGCCGGCGAACCGACCGCGGTGCCCGCGGCGACGGCCGCGCAGAGCGCGGCACCCATGACGAGCCACGACGGGGCTCCGCCCAGGCGGACGCCCGTCCTCCGCCTCAACGGAGCGCGGCTCCCGTGTCCTCGTCGAAGAAGTGGGCGTGCGCGACGTCGACCGCGACCGAGACGTCGTCACCGATCCGCAGCGCCACGCGGGGAGGGAACGAGGCGATGAGGTTCGGCCGGGCGGCGGCGATCCCCTCCTCCTCGACCACCTCTTCGACGGCGTCTCCCGTCGCCCCGGCGCCGCTCTCGACCGTGCGCGCGTCGACCCGGAAGAACGCGACCGTTGCGGAGCCGAGCGCCTCGATCACCTCGAGGTGCGCCGTGATCGAGGGGAGGTCCGGGTGGACCTCCGCGGGATGGAGGTCATCGCTCCGGATCCCCATCGCGACGGTGCGGCCGTTGTAGCTCACGAGGCCGCGGTAGCGCTCGAGCGCGCTGTCCGGCACCTCGAGCTGGTGTCCGGCGAGCGAGACCGTCACCCGTCCCTCGGCGACCCGCACGTCCGTGGCGAGGATGTTCATCGGCGGCGTGCCGATGAAGCCGGCGACGAACAGGTTGCCGGGCTCGTCGTAGAGCCGCTGCGGCGCGTCGATCTGCTGGAGCGCGCCGAGGTACATGACGGCGACGCGGTGCCCCATCGTCATCGCCTCGACCTGGTCGTGCGTGACGTAGATCGTCGTCGTCCCGAGGTCGTGCTGGAGCCGCGAGATCTCGCCCCGCATCTGGACGCGGAGCTTGGCGTCGAGGTTCGAGAGAGGCTCGTCCATGAGGAACACCTTCGGCTCGCGCACGATCGCTCGGCCCATGGCGACCCGCTGCCGCTGCCCTCCCGAGAGCTGCTTCGGCTTCCTGTCGAGGTACGGCGTCAGGTCGAGCATCCTGGCCGCCCACGCCGTGCGCTCCTCGACGACGTGCTTCGGCGTCTTGCGCAGCCGCAGCCCGAAGGCGATGTTGTCCGCCACGGACAGGTGGGGATAGAGCGCGTAGCTCTGGAACACCATGGCGATGTCCCGGTCCTTCGGTGTCATCTGGTTGACGACGCGGCCGCCGATCGAGACCTCGCCGTCGGTGATGGTCTCGAGGCCGGCGACCATCCGCAGCGCGGTCGTCTTGCCGCAGCCCGACGGGCCGACGAGCACGAGGAACTCGCCGTCCTCGATCTCGAGCGACAGGTCCTTCACGGCGTGGAAGCCGTTGGGATAGACCTTGTCGACCTCCTTCAGCATCACCTCAGCCATCGGGGATCTCCTCGTTCATCCGAGCTTCCAGACGTGGAATGCAGGCCCGTCGCCGGGCAGGACGGCCGTCTCACCGTCGATCCGGGCTTCCGCCCCGAAGAGGGGCTCGAGCGCGCCGGTGCGGAGCGCGGCCAGCGGCAAACGGACGTCGCCGGTCGCCGCGCGGGTCGCGAGGCAGAGGAGCCGCTCGCCGCGCGTCTCGCGCAGGTAGGCGATCGCGTCCGGGCCGACGTGCGCGAAGCGGATACCCCCACGCGTGAGCGCGGCGGAGGAGCGCCGCAGGCCGATCAGCGTGCGGTAGGCCGCGAGCAGCTCCGCGTCCCATGCCTCGGGGCGGTCCCAGGGCATCGGGCGGCGCGCGTCCTCGCCCCAGCGTCCCTCGAGCCCGAGCTCGTCGCCCGCGAAGACCATCGGCACGCCGGGCGTCGTCATCTGCAGGCCGACCCCGACGAGGTGCCGCTCCCGCGAGCCGCTGACGACCTTGAACCGCGCGATGTCGTGGCTCGAGAGCAGGACCCAGCTGTGCAGCACCGAGCGCCACGGGACGCCCGACCGGAAGCGGCGCATCGTCGCCGTGACGGCCTCGCCGTCGAGGCGCGGCACCTCGACCGGGAGGCCGAGGAAGCGGAGTTGGAGCTCGGGCGGCAGCACGTCGCCGCGAAGCCATTCCCACGCGGGGCGCGTGAAGCCCATGTACGCCATCGTCCCGTGCCAGCCGTCGCCCTGGAGGTCGCGCCGCGCGTCGTGCGAGTGCTCCGCGACGAGCACGGCGTCCGGCCGGGCCTCGAGCGCCGCGAAGCGCGTCGCACGCGCGAGCTCGGACGCGACGTCCACGTCGCCGCGCCTCCCCGCCATGTTCGCGACGTCGAGCCGCCAGCCGTCGAGGTCGAACGGCGGCCGCAGCCAGCGCAGGACGACGCTCTCGGCGTCCCCGAGGAGCCGCTCGCGTAGCAGCGCATCGCGGTGGTCGAGCTTCGGCAGCGTGCGCACGCCGGCCCACGCCTCGTACCCGTGGCGGAGCCCGTCGTCGAACCAGAAGAAGCGGCGCTCCACCGAGTCCTCGCCGCCCTGCGCGCTCGTGAACCACGGGTGGTCGTCCCCGATGTGGTTGATCGTCAGGTCGCCGATCACGCGGATCCCGCGTGCGTGTGCGGCGCGAACGAGCGAGACGAGCGCCTCGTCGCCGCCGAGCAGCGGGTCGACCTCGTCGAAGGACGTCGCGTTGTAGCGGTGGTTGGAGCGCGCAGGGAAGAACGGCGTCGTGTAGAGGATCGACACGCCCAATCGCTCGAGATGGTCCAGGTGCGCCTCGATCCCGCCGAGATCGCCGCCGAACCACTCGAGCGGCGTCGTCGGCCCCGAACCGGTCGGGTCGTCGTCCCAGCCCCGGTGCACGGCCCACTCGGGCGGCTTGCGCTCGACGCCCGAGCGCGCGAAGCGGTCGGGGAAGACCTCGTAGACGACGCCCTCGACGTGCCAGGCCGGGCCGTCGTCTCCGACCGCGCAGACGAAGTCGTCCGCGTCGGGGACGTCGTGGCCGACCAGCCCGTCGCCGGTCACCCAGCCGTAGCCGATCACCCCGCCCGAGAGCAGCCAGCGATAGGGCGTCGCCGGGTTGTCCACCGGGAAGGAGGCCCGCCACCAGGTCTCGCCATCGTCCTCCTCGTCCACCTCGGCGATCGCGACGTGCGGCTCGCCGTCCGTGACGTACCGCACGGCAACGGCGTCGACGGCCGACGCACGCGGCACGCGGAGCCTCACCGTGGTCGTCCCCCCGAGCTCGGACGGCACCTCGTGGACGTAGAGCTCCGACCCGTCGTGGTGGGGAGCGGCGAGCGGAGCGCGAGCGGTGGTCATCCCTTCACCGCGCCCTGGGTGAGCCCGCCGACGATCCAGCGCTGGAGCACGATGAAGATCAGCACCACAGGCAGGGCGGCGAGCACGACGCCGGCGCAGAACGGCCCCCATTCCTGGCCGAACTGATCGGAGATGAAGCCGTACAGCCCGACGGAGAGCGTGTAGTTCTTTGGTGCCTGCAGGAGCTGGGACGCGATGATGTACTCGTTCAGCGTCGAGACGAACGAGAGCAGCCCGATCACGGCGAGCACGGGCGCGCTGAGCGGGAGGATGACGCCCCAGAAGATCTGCCCCGGGGTCGCGCCGTCGACCCTGGCCGACTCGTCGAGCTCGACGGGTATCGAGTTGAAGAATCCGACGAGGAGCCACGCATTGATACCGAGCGCGCCGCCCAGGTAGACGAGCATCAGGCCGGTTCGCGTGTTGAGCCCGATGCCGGGGAAGACATCGGAGAGGTTGAGCATGATCAGGTAGATCGCGACGACCGCGAGGAACTGCGGGAACATCTGGATCAGGAGGAGCGAGAGCATCCCGAACCGGCGGCCCTTGAAGCGGAAGCGCGAGAACGAGTACGCGGCGAGCGCGCCCAGGAGGACGGTCACGACCGCGGTCGCGGTCGCGATGATCATCGTGTTGAGGTACCAGTTCGGGTAGGGCTCCTGCGGGTCGGACAGGATCGCGCGGAAGTTGTCGAGCGTGACCCCCTCGGGGATCACGGAGGCCGTGCTCAGGGACGGCACCGGGTTGAATGCGGCCGAGACCACGTACACGACGGGGAAGAGGGCGAACGCCATCGCGATCAGGCCGACGAGGTAGCGCCACCAGACCTCGCGGAACGGCGGCCGCTCCGGCTTCGGCGCCTCCGCCGCGACCCCCGCCGCGGTCTCGAGCGCGGCCGCGACGGCCCGCTCGGCAGCGCTCACGGGTGCCGGGGTGCTCTCGGCCCCCGCCGTCACGCGAGGTTCTCCAGGGACTTGGTGCGGGTGAAGGAGATCGCGGAGATCGCCGCCACGAGGAGGAAGATCAGGATCGAGAGCGACGCCGCGAGCCCGTAGTCACCGCCGCGCCCTGTCTGGAACGCGACCTTGTAGGTGTAGCTCACCAGGATGTCCGTCGACCCGGCGACCGACTGCTCCTCGCTGTACGGCCCGCCCTCCGTGAGGAAGTAGATCGCGTTGAAGTTGTTGAAGTTGAATGCGAACGAGGCGATCAGGAGCGGCGCGACCGCGGCGAAGAGCAGGGGCAGCGTGAGCTTTCGGAACACCTGCAGTCCCGAGGCGCCGTCGACGCGCGCGGCCTCCGTCATCTCGCCGGGGATCGACTGGAGCGCCCCGGTGCAGATGAGGAACATGTACGGAATCCCGAGCCAGAAGTTGACGAGCAGGCACGAGACGCGCGCCCACCACGGGTCGAACAGCCACGGCACGTCGACGGGCAGGATGTTGTTGACGACGCCGAAGTCGTCGTTCAGCAGGCCGCGCCAGACGAGCAGGGAGAGGAAGGCGGGGATCGCGTACGGCAGGATCAGAATCGACCGCTGCACGCGCTGGAAGCGCAGGCCCGGGTGGTTCAGGGCGATCGCGATGAACAGCCCCGCGAAGAACGTGAGGACGACGGACAGGAGGGCGTAGCTGAACGTCCACGCGAACGTCGACATGAATGGGTCGCGGATCAGCGGGTTGGTGAACACCTCCTTGAAGTTCGCGAGGCCGATGTTCGTCCGCCACCCCTGCTCGATCTCCTCCCCGGACGCAGTCGCATACGACCCCTTGCCGTTGTCCGAGAAGACGGCGCCGCTCTCGATGTTCGTGAACGTGTCCGCCTTCGGGTCGTAGCGCAGCGTCGGTTTCAGCTCGAGAGCCGTCGAGAGCCCCTCGGCGCGCACGAAGGAGTTCCCGCCGGCGGGTACGACGAGGCCCGCGAGCTCCTGGTCGATGCCCGCGAGCTCCGAGCCCGTCAGCACGTCGTAGCCCTTGGCCTGGGTGATCGTCCCGTTCTCGACGGTGGCGTCCGTCGGCGGCAGGGGCTCGAGCCCGTCCTCGGTGCCGACGAAAGTCTTCCCGCTCGCCTGGTCGACGAGCAGCAGCACCAGCGTGCCGTCCTCGCGGGCCGGGGTCATGGTGTAGAAGGCCCCGTTCGGCGGCTGGGCGAGAGAGGTCTCCTGGATCGTCTGGATCGCCTCCTCTTTCGTGAGGTTGTGACCCGTCGACCAGTTGGAGAAGGCGACGGAGGCGTTGTAGACGATCGGGATCAGCTGGAAGCCGATCAGGAAGACGGTGCCGGGGATCAGGAACTTGACGGGGACGTGGCCCAGGCTCGGGACGAGGTAGAGGACGTCGATCGCAACCGTCGCGGCGAGGACGCAGAGGCCCGCGATCGTGTTCCCGTTCGTGAGGAAGCCGATGCCGCCCCAGAGCCCGATCGCGTTCGAGATCGCGAGGAGGACGAACTTGATGACGAGCCCGACCGTCCCCGAGAAGGCGGGCAGCGCGCGGGCGAGGAGCGACGGCTTCGGGACCGTGACCCCGACGGCGCTACGGGTTTTTGTCACTTGACCGGAGCTCACGGCCCGAGCTGCGTGCGGTCGGGCGGAGAGGAGTGCGGGCGCCTCACGGCGCCCGCACTCTCTCACATCGACCTGCTAGCCGATCTTCTGCGCGATGCTCCTCGAGGCGCCGAGGAACGAGCGCTTGGCGGGGACGGACCCGCTGCCCTTGGTGGAGCGGACCCATGCCGCGCCGAGGTCGCCCCAGACGGAGTTCATCTGCGGGATGTTCGGCATCGGGACGCCGCCGGCGCTCGCCGCGCCGAAGGCCCTGAGCTGCGCGTCCTTGACCTGCTTGCCGGCGTTGAGGTTCGCCGGATAGCGGGTGTTCGCGAGGGCGAGCTCGAGCTGCGGGCCCGACTGCATCATGTAGTTGGAGACGAGGTCCTTGGCGAGGCTCTCGACGTTGTGGGTCGCCGCGAACTTCGTGACCATGAAGCCCTGCACGCCGAGGAACGGGACGGACTTGGTGCCCGCGACGATCGGCGGGAAGCCCGAGATCTGGAACGAGAGGCCCGACTTCTTGAGCGTGTCGAGGTTCCAGGGGCCCGTGAACCAGAACGCCGTCTTCCCCTTCAGGAAGAGGTCCTGCGAGATCGACGAGTCGACGCTCGAGCGGATCAGCCCGAGCTTGTTCCACTGGTCGATCAGCGCGGCGTTCTTGAGGAACTTCGGGTTCGCGACGCCGATGTTCGACGGGTCGAGGTTGCCGGCGGAGTTCTTGCCGAAGATGTAGCCGCCGAGGCCCGCGAAGAGCGGGTACATGTGGTACGCGTCGCCGCCCGAGCCCTGCTGGACGGAGATGCCGACCGCGGCCTTCGTCTTCTTCTTCGTCGCGAGCGCGGACGTCTGAAGCTGCGCCCACGTCCTCGGCACCTTGGCGAGCTTCGTATTGGTGACGAGCGCGATGTTCTCGAGTGCCACCGGGGCGCCGTAGAGCTTCTTCACCGCGGTGCCGTACGAGAACGCGTCGAGCGCGTACCCCGGGAACTGCTTCTTCGTCGCGTTCGACGGGAACAGCGGAACGATCGAGCCGTTGGCGGACAGTTCGCCGATCCAGTCGTGCGCTCCGACGATGACGTCCGGGGCGGTCTCCGCCTGGACGGTCTTGAGGTTGTCGCGGATCTGGCCGAAGTCCTTCTGGACGACCTCGATGGTTGCGCCCTTCGACGCCGCCCACGCGTTCGCGACCTTCGTCACGGCCGCGAGACGGTCCTTGTCCGTCCAGATCCGGATGGTCGTGGCGTCGGCTCCCGACGCCGTGGCGGTCAGCGCGATCGCTGCCAGCGACGCGACGACCAGGGCGACGAGCATGCGCGCCGCCGTCTTGGTGCTCAGCATGTGCTCCTCCTTGGAGACTTCGCCGACGCGGCATGACGTCGTGCGAAACATGTTTCATGGTGATGAAACACCGGTGGGCAGAGTACCCGGCTCACGGCCGGTGGGTCAAGAGTACGCTGCAGCAACTGCGACTCGATATGTAGTTGTCCGCCTTTGACATGGGATACGATTCGAAGACCTACGGATGGAACGAAGTTACGTGGACGTGAAAATCGGCGCTCCGCCCTTCAAGAGCGCCACCCTAAGAGACGTCGCCGACCGCGCCGGAGTTAGCGTCGCGACCGCCTCGCGCGTGGTCAGCGGCTCCGCCGCCGTCCGCCCGGCGACGCGAGACCGAGTCGAGCGGGCGATCCGCGACCTCCTCTACGTCCCCCCTGGCCGTGTCGAGCCGAGCGGTGCGATCGGGCTGCTCGTGCCGGAGTTCGGCAACCCGGTGTTCGCGGCGCTCGCCCAGGCGATGGAGACGCGCGCGACCGCTGCCGGCTTCGCGACGATCCTCTGCAACACGGCCGGCTCCGCGATGCGCGAGGTCGACTACGTCCACATGCTCCTCGAGCGCCGTGTCGAGGGCATGGTCTTCATCTGCTCGGAGATCACCGACGTGCGCGGGGAGCACCTCCACTACGTGAAGCTCCTCGAGCAGGGCGCGCGGCTCGTGTTCGTCAACGGCGGCTCCGACTCGTTGCCGGTCACCTCGGTCGGCGTCGACGAGCGGGCGTCGGGCCGGATCGCGACCGAGCACCTGCTCGAGCTCGGCCACCGGAGGATCGGGTTCGTCGCAGGCGACGCCTTCGCTCTCGCCACGCGCGAGAAGGCGCGCGGCCGCGAGGACGCGCTCGCCGCCGCCGGCGTCGACTCGCCCGCTGTCGCCTTCCACGACCGCTTCACGGTCGAGGGCGGCCGGCGGGCGCTTCGCGCGATGCTCGACTCGACCAACGGCGACCGGCCGACGGGCGTGATCTGCTCGAACGACCTGATGGCGATCGGCGCGATGCAGGAGGCGCTGGCCCGCGGCCTGCGCGTGCCCGACGAGCTGTCGATCGTCGGATTCGACGGCATCGAGGCCGCCTCGTGGACGCAACCCGCGCTGACGACCGTCGAGCAGCCGATCGGCGAGATCGCCGAGACGGCGATCGAGGCCCTGCGGGCGCTCGTCGACGACCCGGCGCAGACGTTGCCGAAGTACATCTTTCGCCCGCAGCTCAAGGTCGGCGGCACCACCTCGCCGCCGGGCCGAACCCCGTAGACCTCTACCCGGCCCGGAGCGCCGCGAGCACGTCGCACAGGTCGCCGAACGGCTCGTAGACGACGTCCTGCTCGTCGAGCCAGTGGGCAAGGCCCGCCCGCGCGAAGCGGCGCTCGGCGGCGAGCGAGACGCAGCGGTCGGAGACACCGTCACCCGCGAAGCGCGAAAGGCCCGAGCCCGTCGACGACGCCGCGCTTGCACCGCTCGCCGCAGACGGAGCAGCACGGGTAGGACGGTGAACTCGGCGCGCCAGCCGGCCGGATCGGCTGTGACGTGGTGCGCGGCCACCCGCGCGGCGATCCCCTCGCGCTCGAGGATCGGCTCGATCAGCTCGTGGAAGCCGGCCGACACGATCAGCGGGTCGCGGGCCTCGAAAAGCTCCCGGAAGCCGCGACGGACGCGAACGTGCTCGAGCAGCCACGCGAGCACCTCGTCGAACGGCGCGGTGATCGTGGCCATCTCGGTCGCGATCACCTCCTCGAGCGTCAGTGTCCGGTCGAGCTCCTCCTCGAGCTCGACGAAGACCCGCAGGTCTCCGAAGCGCTCGATCGCCATGTGGAGCGTGTCGCGCTCGGTTGCGGTCCCGTCCCAATCAAGGACGAGCGGAAGCTCGTTGCCCGTCGACACGGCTCAGCCGGCGGGCAGCGACCAGCCGCCGTCGATCACGACCGTCTGCCCGCGGATCATCTCGGCGTCGGGCGAGCAGAGGAACGAGACGACGCCGGCCACCTCGTCTGGCGTGACGAGCCGGCCGGCCGGGTTCCCGGCGCCCGAGGCGAGCATCTCCTCCCGGTTCGGGAAGTGGTCGAGCGCGCCGGTCTCGACGACGCCGGCGGAGACGGCGTTGACCCGGATTCCCCGCGGCGCGAGCTCGACCGCGAGGTAGCGGACGAGTGCTTCGAGCGCCGCCTTCGACGTCCCGACGAGCGAGTAGTTCTCGAGCACTCGAACCGACCCGAGGCTCGAGATCGCGACGATCGACGCCCCGGACGGCATCGACGGCGCGGCGACGCGCGTCAGTCCGAGGAGCGCCCGCGCGTTCGCGTTCAGTGTCCAGTCCCAGTGCTTGTCCTCGGTCTCGAGCGCCGGGCGGATGACCCCTGTCGCTGCGTTGTGGACGAGCACGTCGAGCGGCCCGAGGGCGGCGACCTGCTCCTCGACGCGGGACGAGGTGACGTTGCCGCGCACGAGCACCGGTTCCGCGCCGACACCGCGGAGCTCGTCGGCGGTCTCCTCGGCGGCCGCGTCCGCGCGGAAGTATCCGATGGCGACGGTCGACGCCCCGTCGCGCGCGAGGCGGAGCGCGATCGCCCTGCCGATCCCCCGCGACCCGCCGGTGACGAGGACGCGGCGTCCCGGCCGGCTCACCTTTCGCCGCGGGGGAGCGGGTGCGACGCGGTCGCGGAGGAGGGGATCTCCTCCCAGCCGATGCGGTCCCGCGACTCGGGCTCCGAGTTCTCGGCCTTCGTCGACGCGAACCCGAGGCGGTCGAGCAGCTCGATCTTCTCTTCCCCGTAGAGGCGCACGGGATCGTCGTCGGGCAGCCCGGCGATCGCCTCGCGGACGCGCGCGCGGATCTGGTAGGCGAAGTGCGGAGTCGCGGGGCCGACGAGGGCGTCGATGTCGTCGCGGGTCGGCTCGGCCATCGGGCGCGAAGCCTAACGGCGGCCCGCAGCTAGCGTCGCGCGCATGCGCCGCCCCTCGACCGTCGAGGTGATGCTGCTCGTGACGATCGGGCTCTGGTCGCTGAACCTGACGGTCAGCCGCTACATCCTGACGCACGGCTTCCTGCCGCTCGCCTACGCGACCGTCCGCTACGGCTTCGCGGTTCTCGTCTTCGTCGCGCTCACGCTCGTGCTCGAGCGATCCCTCCGCATCCGCCGCGCCGACCTCGGGATCGTCGCTGCCGCGGCGGCGTTCGTCTATGTGAACCAGATCGGGTTCGTCTACGCCCTCGACCGGTCGTCGGCGTCGGTGCTCGGGCTGATCCTCGGCGCGACACCGATCTTCGCCGCCCTCGCCGGGTTGCTGCTCGGCACCGAGTCGCTCCCGTCGCGCTTCTGGGCCGGGGCGCTGTGCTCGTTCGCGGGCGTCGCGCTCGTCGCGCTGGGCTCCGGTGGGGCCCTCTCGGGCGACCTGGGCGGCGTCCTCCTCGGGGTCCTGACGGCCGCGACGTGGGCCGGGTACTCGATCCTCGTGACACCGCTGATGCGCCGCTACTCGGCGACGCGGATCAGCGCCGTCGTCCTCGGCAGCGCATGGGTACCGATCGCGCTCACGGGGCTGCCGCAGCTCTCCGACCAGGACTGGGACCTCGGCTGGGAGGTCTGGGCGCTGCTCGTGTTCGCCACGCTCGGCCCGCTCGTCCTGACGAACGAGCTGTGGTTCCGCTCGCTCGACCGCATCGGGCCGGCCCGCGCGACGCTCGCGGCCAATCTCCAGCCGTTCCTCGCTGCCGCGATCGCCGTCGTGCTGCTGTCGGAGACGCTCGACGCGCTCGAGCTCGCGGGCGGCGCGCTGATCGCCGCGGGGATCCTGATCGCGCGGCGACGGAGAGTCACTGCACCCCCTTCCGAGTAGCGTTCCGGCTCGTGTCGCCGCTCCGCCGCACCGCCCTGGCGTCGGTCGCCGCCGCCGTCGTGCTCATCGCGATCAAGCTCGTGACGGGGCTCGCGGCGGGCAGCCTCGCCTTCGTCGCCGAGGCCGCCCACTCCGGGACCGACCTGGTGGCGGCGCTGCTCACGTTCTTCGCCGTCGGCATCGCGGTGAAGCCTGCCGACGAGGGGCACCTCTACGGCCACGGCAAGGCAGAGCATCTCGCGGCGCTCGCCGAGGCTGCGTTCCTGATCCTCGTCTCCGCCGTCGTCGCCGGCCTCGCCGTCGCGCGCCTGGCGGGCTGGATCGAGCTCGATGTCGAGCCCGCGTGGTGGGCGTTCGCCGTCGCAGCGGTGGTGATCGCGATCGACGTCTCGCGGGCGCTCGTCTCGTACCGCACCGCACGGCGCTACTCGAGCGCGGCGATGCTGTCGAACGCTGTCCACTTCGGCGCCGACCTCCTCGGCACCGTGGCGGTCATGGGCGGCCTGCTGGCGGCGCGGGCGGGCTTCCCCGAGGGCGACTCGATCGCCGCGCTGTTCGTGGCCTTCCTCGTCGTCGTCGCGGCCGTGCGGCTGATCCGCCGCAACGTCGACGTGCTGATGGACCGCGCTCCCGCGGACGCCGTGGTCGCCGCCCGCGCGGCGATCGACCGGCTCGAGCCGCCGGTCGTCGTGCGGCGGCTTCGCCTGCGCCAGGCCGGCGGGCGCACGTTTGCGGACGTCGTCATCGGCGTCTCGCCGGGCGCCGCGGTGGGCCAGGGGCATGATGCCGCCGACCGCGTGGAGGCGGCCGTGCATCGCGCGCTGCCGGAAAGCGACGTCGTCGTCCACGTCGAGCCGGCCGTGCGAGAGGCGGAGCTTCGCGAGCGGGTGCGTGCGGCGGCGATGACCGTCTCCCAGGTCCGCGAGCTCCACGACCTCGCGCTGATCGACACCGGCGAGGGGCTCGAGGTGTCGCTCCACCTGAAGCTGCCCGGCGACCTCGACCTCGCGGCGGCGCACGCGATCGCCGAGCAGGTCGAGGGGGCGATCCGGCGCGACGTGCCCGAGGTACGGTCGGTCCAGACCCACCTCGAGCCGCTCGCCGAGCGCGCGCCCGGGCGAGAGTGGACCGCGGGCCTCGCCCGGATCGAGGAGACGGTCGCCGAGCTCACCGGCGGGCCGCCGCGCGAACTGCGAACGCTCGAGACGGACGACGGGCTGGTCGTGCTGCTGACGCTGGCACTCGACGGCACCACGACGCTCTCCGACGCGCACGACGAGGCCACCGTCGTGTCGGAGCGGGTCCGCGCCGCCCTCCCTGGCGTTGCGGACGTCGTCGTCCACACCGAGCCCTGATCTCCGCGGAGTCGGATCCGCGCGGCCTGCCTCGCGGCCTGGCTCGAGGTGTGCGTCTGTGCCTACCGCCCGGGGACGAGGCGCCCGAGCATGTCCTTCGCGACGTGCCCCGCGACGCTCGGGTTCTCCTGCAGGCGCCGCAACGAGTACTCGTACCACTGCTGCCCGTACGGCACGTAGATGCGAAGCGGATGCCCGGCGGCGGCGAGCTCGCGGCCCCGATCGACGCGGACCCCGAGCAGCATCTGGAGCTCGTACCCGGCCCTCTCGAGACGCGGGATCCGGTCGAGCGTCTGACCCAGGAGCGACTCGTCGTGCGTCGCGACCGCGACCCGGCAGCCGGCGTCGACGAGCGCGTCGAGGCACGCGACGAAGCTCTTCCGGATCACCTCCCGCTCCTGGAAGGCGATCGAGGACGGCTCGACGTAGATCCCCTTGCACAGGCGCACCCTCGGCCGCAGGTCGGAGAGCGCCTCGATGTCGGAGAGCGTGCGACGGAGGGCCGCCTGCAGGACGATCCCGACGCCCTCGTGGCCGTCTGACCGGAGCGAGCGGTAGAGCTCGAGCGTCGCGTCCGTCGTGCTCGAGTCCTCCATGTCGATCCTGACGAAGATCTCACGCGCCGCTGCGTCGCGGAGGACCTCGATGAGCAGGGAGCGGCAGAGCTGCGGGTCAAGGTGGAGGCCGAGGGCGGTCAACTTGACCGAGACGTTGGCGGCGAGCGCGTCGGCGGAGATCGCGGCGAGCGCGTCGTGATACGCGGCGGCGATCGTCTCGGCGGATTCCGGGCGGGAGACCTCCTCGCCGAGCACGTCCACCGTCGCGGTCATGCCCGCCGCGTTGAGCTCGCCGACGACGCGCCGGGCGTCCTCCAGCGTCGGCCCGGCGATGTACGGCGCCGCGACCCTCCGCACGACCGCCCGTGGCACCGCCGGGAGCAGGCGCGCGACGGCATGGTCTAACAGCCTCACGGGCGCGGATCCTATTCGCGCATGAAGCCCTGGCGAGCCGCTGATACCAGCGCCACCGCCTCGGGGAACAGCACGCGCATCGCGTCGCGGAGCTGGAGCGCCTGCTCGTCGCTCGTCCCCGTCGGCGACATCTGGGCGAGCGCCGCCTGCGTCAGGTCGACGGCCGTGGAGAGCGTCAGCGTCGCGAACTGCTCCCGCTGCGTCTCCTTGACCCCCTCGGCCTGCTGCTCGGCGAAGTCGCGCAGCCCGCGCAGGATCTCCTCCGGGTCGCCGCCGAACGGGAAGAAGCCTCCGCCCTCCATGCGGTCAGGCTACTGGAGCTCGCCCCGATACGCGCGCTCGACGTCGGCCCAGAGCGCGTCCGCGACCTCGGCCGCGCCTCGCATGGCAGCGGTGAACGGCGACGCCGCCGTCGGGTCGAGGGCGACCTCGAGCCGCCGCGCGGCCTGCCCGATGGCGTCGAGCCGCTGCGTCGTGGCGAGCTGCGGCGGTGCGCCGAGCACGTGCTGCAGGTCGCGCGCCGCCGCCTCCGCCTCGTCGATGCCCTCGGGCGCCTCCGTGATACGCAGCGCGACGAGCTGCGCCCGCAGCTCGTCGAGGTCGCCCGGGAACGCCGCCTCCTCCGCGACCTCGCAGAGCGCGGCGATCGAGACCGCGTCGCGGACGTCGCGCCGGTCGCCGACGGGGGCAGAGTCCTCGTCGAGCGCCAGCCAGCTGCGCCCGCCGTCGTCGGTCTCGAACGCGCAGACGTAGACACGGCGGCCGGCCGCCGCCTCGGTCGGGAGGACGCCGCTCACGCGGGCACCGTCGGCGTGGGCCGCGGCCGCCGTCGCGACGCGCTCGAGGTCGTCCGCGAGGGCCACCGTGCCAGGATAGGGGCGGATGCTGTCCGAGCGACGCCGTCATGCCCGTGCGCTGTTCGCGCCGCTCGGCCCGACGTACGACCGGGTGGGAACGGCGCTCTCGTTCGGCCAGGATCCCCGCTGGCGGCGGTTCCTCGTCGACCGCCTCCCGCGCGACGGCGGTCATGTCCTCGACGTCGCGACCGGCACGGGGCTCGTCGCCGAGGCGCTGCTCGGGCGCGGATTCCGTGTCACCGGGCTCGACCAGAGCCCGGAGATGCTTGCCCGCGCGCGCGAGCGCTTCGGCGACCGCGTCGCGCTCGTCGAGGGAACCGCCGACGAGCTCCCGTTCGCCGACGCGTCGTTCGACCACCTCACCTTCACGTACCTGCTGCGGTACGTCGACGACCCCGCCGCGACCATCGTCGAGCTCGCGCGCGTCGTCCGGCCCGGAGGGACGATCGCAATGCTCGAGTTCGGCCTGCCGCGGGGGATCTGGCGGCCGGCGTGGGACCTCTGGGTCGGCGTCGGGCTGCCGCTCGCGGGCCGGCTCATCTCGCCGGGCTGGCACGAGGTGGGCCGCTTCCTCGGGCCGTCGATCAGGTCGTTCCACACGGCGTTCCCGGAGCGGTCCCTGCTCGCGCTCTGGCGCGCGGCCGGGATCGACGACGTGCGCGCACGACGTCTCAGCCTCGGCGGCGGGCTCGTCGTCTGGGGGCGGCGCGATGGCCCCTGAGCCGGCCGCGCCCGTGTCGCGCCCCGCCTTCTACGCCCTGCGCCCCGGCGGCTGGCGCGACTACGTCACGCTGCTCCACCTCCCCTACACCGCGTGGCACCTGTCGTACGCCGTCGTCGGCGGCTGCCTCGCCGCGAGCGTCGACTGGCCCGTCCTCGCGCTCACGGTGCTCGCCTTCGCGCTCGCGATGGGGATCGGCGCACACGCGCTCGACGAGCTCCACGGCCGGCCGCTCGGCACGTCGATCCCTGCCGGAATCCTCGTCGGGCTCGCCCTCGCGTCCGTTGCGGCGGCGGCCGCGATCGGGATCGTCGTCGCGCTCGACCGGACGCTCTGGATCCTGCCGCTCGTCGCCCTCGGCGCCGCGCTCGTCCCCGTCTACAACCTCGAGCTGCTCGGCGGGCGCGCCCACACCGACCTCGGCTTCGCGCTCGCCTGGGGCGCGTTCCCCGTCGTGACGGCGTTCGTGGCGCAAACCGGGGCCCTGCGCGCCGAGGCGCTGCTGGCCGCGCTCTGGGCCACGCTCCTCTCGCTCGCCCAGCGGAGGCTCTCGACGCCCGCCCGGCGGTTGCGCCGCAGAGAAGGGCCGTCGGTCCGCGACCTCGCGCCGCTGGAGAGCGCACTGCGCCTCCTCACGGGTGCGACGGTCGTGCTCGCGGCGGCACTCGTCGTGCTGCGCGCCTGACGACGCTCTACCCTGCAGGCGTGGCCGCCTGGATTCTCGCCGCACTCCTACTCGGAGCGCTCGTGCTCGCTGTGCTCCTCTGGGCGGCGCTCCGCAGCGCGCGCGCGAGCGCGACCGCGACGTCCCAGCTCGTCGTCGAGGCCCGCAGCGCCGTCCGGGAAGCGGTCGCCGAGGAGACCGCAGCGCACACCGACGAGGTCCGGCGCGTGCTCGCGCGGGAGCGCGCGGAGACCGCGTCGCTCCTCGCCGCGGAGGAGCGGCGCGCGGCAGAGGAACGGCGGGTCGCGTTCGCCGAGCGCGAACGCCGGACGAGCGAGGCGCTCGCCGAAGAGTTCACCCGCACCGAGCGTCGGCTCGAGGAGAGGCTGCGCGGCTTCTCCGACGACCTCGACCGCGCGCAACGCCACCTCGAGGCTCAGCTCAACCAGCTCGGGCAGCGGTACCGCCAGTCGATCGGCGAGGTCGAGTCTCGGCTCGAGGCCGAGGCGGCCGAGCTCGGATCGACGGCTGACGAGCAGCGCAAGACCGTGGTCCGCCTGCGGGAGGAGCTCGAGCGCGTGGCGAGCCAGGCGGTCACGGAGGCGCTCGACGAGCTCGAGGCGCACACGCTCGAGCGGCGGCGCGCGATCGACGAGATCACGGAGCGCCTCCGCGCCCGCGAGGCAGCGGTGGCGGATTCGATCGAGCGCGCCGAGACCGACGTCCGCGCCCGACTCGACGTGGTGCTGGTCGAGTGGGAGCGGCGCCAGACCGAGCGGCTCGAGCGGGTCACCGAGCGGGAGGTCGAACGGCACGCGCAAATCGCCCTGCAGGCCCTCGACGAGCGCTTTCGCGAGGCGCGCGAGCAGGCGGCGACACGCCTCCAGCGCGAGCTCGAGCGGACCGTGGAGATCCTCGCCCGCGACGAGCTCGCGCAGCGGCTCGACACGCGCTGACAATTCCTTCACCAACTTCTCCCGGAAGGGATCGTCAAAGGCAGCACGAAACAACCGTGCATTCATGGCCGAGGCGACCGAGACAACACCTGTGTGGCGCGAGGACGAGCAGTCCAAGGTCGAGAGCTGGCGCCTGCACGTCTTGATCGAAGCCGGATTCCCGCTGCCGCTCGCCGAGCGGCTCGCAGCCAGCGAGGCCGACCTCCACGCGTGCGTCCGCCTCGTCCGTGACGGCTGCAGCCCCGTGACCGCCGCGGAGATACTGCTCTAACCCGCAAGACGGAAATCCGCCGAGCGGATTTCCGTCGCAGGAAAGGGGCCCCTGAAGGCGTCCGCTACCGCGGCCGCAACTGCTCCGGAGCGTCGTTTCGAGCCGTTGCGAGCGATAGCGACCTGGCGCCGAGGCTCATGGGCCGGCTGGCTAGGCTCCTCGCATGGAGGCCGGGGCCGCGGGCGAGCGCAGGGTGTACACGGTCGCCGCGTTCAACCGGCGGCTCGCGGGATACGTCGGGCGGGTGCGGGACGTCTGGGTCGAGGGCGAGGTCAGCGAGCTGCGGCGGAGCCCGGCGTGGGGGACCGTCTTCGTCACGCTCAAGGACGCGCGAAGCGGGGCGTGCCTGCCGGCGACGATGCTGCGGCGACGCTTCGACGTGATCTCACCGCCGCTCGCCGAGGGCGAGCGCGTCCAGGTCAACGGCGGGCTCCAGCTCTACGAGGCCCGTGGCGAGCTCGGCTTCCGCATCGCAACGCTCGAGCGGGTCGGCGAGGGCGATCATGCGGTCGCGCTCGTGCGGCTGCATCGCGCGCTCGAGGCCGAGGGGCTCTTCGCACCCGAGCGGAAGCGGCGGCTGCCGCGCTTCCCCCGTGCCGTCGGGCTGCTCACCGGCGTCGACGCCGCGGCGCGCGGCGACGTGGTAGCCGCGATCGCCACGCGGTACCCGGCGGTCCGGCTCGTCGTCGCCGAGACGCGCGTCCAGGGCCCCGCGGCACCGGCCGCGATCGTCGCCGCCCTCGGCCGATTGAGCGCGCGCGAGGGTGTCGACGTCGTCATCCTGGCCCGCGGGGGCGGCAGCTTCGAGGACCTTCTCCCGTTCAGCGACGAGCGGGTCGTCCGGGCCGTCGCAGGCTGTCGGGTGCCGGTCGTGTCGGCCGTCGGCCACGAGCAGGACGAGCCGCTGTGCGACCTCGCCGCGGACGTGCGGGCACCGACGCCCACCGCCGCGGCGCGCCTCGTCGTGCCGGACCTCGACGAGCTCCACGCGGCGCTGGCCAGAGCGCGGCAGCGCCTCGGCGCCGGTTCCGCGCGCGTCCTCGAGCGCGACCGCGGACGCCTGAGCCGCAGCCGCGAGCGGCTCACGTCGGCTCCGCTCCTCCTGCTCGAGCGGCGCCGCGCCGCGCTCGACCGCTCGGGCGTCCGCCTGCAGACGCTCTCTCCGCTCGCGACCCTCGCGCGCGGCTACGCGATCGTCCGGGCCGGCGGCGCGGTCGTGCGCGATGCCGGGGCCGTCGCCCCCGGGAGTCGCGTGGACGTCCAGCTCGCCCGCGGCGACCTCGCCGCGCGGGTCGAGGAGGTTCGGCCCTGACGGAGGCGCGCTCGTTCGAGGACCTCCAGCGCGAGCTCGACGAGCTCGTCGTGCGGCTCGAGCGGGGCGACGTGCCGCTCGACGAGGCACTCGCCCTCTGGCAACGGGGCGAGGAGCTCTACCGCGCCTGCGTCGAGCGGCTCGACCGTGCCGAGCTCGAGATCGAGGAGCTCCGCGTCGGAGACGCGGCCAGGGATGACAGCGCCCCGCCGGCAGGGTAAGGTCGCCGCCATGGCACAACCGAGCGCCGACCTGATCCGCGGGATCCCGATCTTTGCCGACCTCGACGACGCCTCCGTCGCGCAGCTCGGCACCGACTTCATCGAGCGCGAGTTCGAGGAGGGCCAGGAGATCGCCACCGAGGGCGAGGGAGGCCTCAACTTCTTCGTCGTCGACAGCGGCACGGCAGACGTGACGGTCGGCGGGAACACCGTCGGGACCCTCGGGCCGGGCGCCTCGTTCGGCGAGATCGCGCTCGTCGACAAGTCCGCCCGCTCGGCCACCGTCACGGCAACCTCCCGGCTGCGGGCGTTCGCGCTGCCGGTCTGGAGCTTCCGGAGCTTCGCCGAGTCCCGGCCGAGCGTGACGTGGAAGCTGCTCGAGCTGCTCGCGGAGCGGCTCCGCGCCGCAGAGCACCGGTAGACGGGCGCGGTGGACGCCGCGTCGGATGCCGAGCTCGTCGCTCGCTGCCGCGCCGGCGACCAGGCGGCCTGGGAAGAGCTCGTCGATCGCTACGCGAACTACGTCCATGCGATCGTCTCCCGCGTCTACCGTCTCGAGCTCCACGACGCCGAGGACGCGTTCCAGGACGTCTTCACACGGGTCTTCGAGCGGCTCGACACGCTCCGTGACGGCGACGCGCTGCGTCCGTGGATCGCGCAGACGACGCGGAACTGCGCCGTCGACGCGCTGCGCCGGGCCGGGCGCGAGATCCTGGTCGACGAGGTGCCGGACGGGCCCGACGAGGGGCTCGGGCAGCTCGACGAGGCGATGACGGTGCACGCTGCGCTCGATCGGCTCTCGCCGGACTGCCGCGAGATCCTCGACCGGTTCTTCTGCCGAGACGAGAGCTATCGCACGATCGGCTCGGAGCTCGAGCTGCCCGCGGGGACGATCGCGAGCCGCATCGCCCGATGCCTCACGCGGCTCCGGGACGTGCTCGAGCCGGGAAGAAAACCACCAGTCACCGCGTCGGGTGAGAAGGTGGAGGAACGACGGTGACCCCCGAGGAGCACATCGCCGAGCTGATGCGCGAGCTTCCCGCGCCACCCGCCGGCTGGATCGAGGCAGCGAAGGAGCTGCCGACGATCCGCCGCGAGCTCGACACGATCCTCGAGCGGATCGAGCGGGACGAGCGGTTCCGCGAGCGCGTCGTCGCCGACCTCGAGGCGACGCTCCGCGCCGAGGGCGTGGAGCCGACCCCCGTCGTCGTCGCCCACCTGCGCCGCGCCATCGTGCCGTGAGCCTGCCGACGACCCGGTGGACGCTCGCGAGCGTGCCGGCCGGCCGGCTGCACGACACGCTCGCCGAGGCGGGCGCAGGCCCTGCCGGCGGGTCGGCCGCGGCGCTCGCGACGACGATGGCGTCGGGCCTCGTTCGCCTCGTCGCGCGCGTCTCGCGGGACTGGGAGGAGGCACCGGGGATCGCAGCCCAGGCTGCAGCGCTCGGAGACCGCTCACTGATCCTCGCCGACGACGACCACCGTGCCTACGCCGCGGCGGTCGAGCAGCTCCGCGCCCCCAATCGCGACGCGGCGCTCGGGAGGGCGCTCCGGCGCGCGGCCGAGGTCCCGCTCGCGATCGCCGAGACGGCCGCGGACGTCGCGGCGCTCGCCGCCCTCGCGGCGCGGGACGGCGCCGACTCCGTGCGAGGTGACGCGTGGGCGGCCGCCACGCTATCCGAGGCCGCGAGCGTTGCCGCGGCCCGACTCGTGCACGTCAACCTCATGACGCAACCGGACGACGAGCTCTCGACCCGCGCCGACCTCGCCGCCCGGGCAGCCACGGCAGCGCGCGAGGTCGCTCTCGCCAGCACGTGAGCGCACGCCCGGTCCCCGCATGGAGCCTGCCTCCTGGCGACGCGCCGCCGGTGACGGCCGACTCCGCCTGGCGGGCGACAGTGACCCGCGAGTGGGCGTTCGGCGGGTCGACGGGGGCGGTGGACGTCTGCGTCGTCGACAGCGGCGTCGAGCGGGGCCATCCCCTCGTGGGGACGCTCGAGAGCGCGTACGCGGTCGTTCACAGGGACGACGGCGTCGAGGTCGTCGAGGACGACTCCGGCGACGTGTGCGGACACGGCACCGCCTGCGCGGGGATCATCCGGTCGATCGCGCCGGACTGCAGGCTCCACAGCGTGCGGGTTCTCGGCTCAGGCGCGACCGGCGCCGCCGACCTGATCCTCGCGGGCCTGCGACACGCGATCGAGGCAGGTCACCGCGTGATCAGCCTGAGCCTCTCGACGACGAAGCGCCGGTTCGCGGAGGAGCTCCACGAGCTGGCGGACCTTGCCTACTTCAACCGGACGATCCTCGTCGCCTCGGCCCACAACCTGCCCGTGGACAGCTACCCCTGGCGGTTCTCGTCGGTGATCTCCGTCGGCAGCCACGAGGAGCGCGATCCACTCGTGTGGTACGCGAACCCGACGCCGCCGGTAGAGCTCTTCGCACGGGGCGTCGACATCGAGGTCGCATGGCCGGGCGGCGGCACGCTCCGCTGCACCGGCAACAGCTTCGCCGCACCGCACATCGCCGGAGTCGCGGCGCTCGTCCTCGCGAAGCACCCGGAACTGACGCCCTACCAGCTGAAGAGCGTGCTCCACCTGACGGCGACGAACACGGAGGGCGCCGCATGACGGAGGGACCGGACGCACGGGCCGCCGCCGGGATGCTCGGTGGCGACGAGAAGACCTACCGCGAGCTGCTCCAGTCGATCGTCGACGTCGCCCGGTCGATCTTCGGCGCGGAGGCGGCGTCGATCTTCATGCTGGACGAGGAGAGCGACGAGCTCGTCTTCGAAGCGGTCTCAGGCCGCGGCGAGGGCGACCTCATCGGCGCGCGCTTTCCGTCGAGCACGGGAATCGCCGGATTCGCCCTCGTGACCCGCCAGCCGCTCGTCGTCGACGACCTCGAGTCCGACCCGCGCTTCTCGCGCGACCGCGCACAGGCCACGGGGTACGTGCCGTCGAGCATCGTCGCCTCGCCCCTGCTCGACGACGAGCGGGCCCTCGGCGTTCTCTCGGTGCTCGACCGCGACCCCCAGCGGCCGTTCGGACTCGCGGAGCTCGAGCTCCTGTCGCGGTTCTCCAGCCAGGCGGCGATCGGCCTCGGCCTGCTGCTCCGGGCACGGCGGGCGCGGGAGTCGCTCGTCGACGACGGCAACGCCGCGCTCGTGTCCCGCGTCGCCGCGCTCGTCGACGACGCGGACGACGACGCCGGGCGCAGCCTGTTCGAGGCGCTCGAGCGCGTTCTCGCGTCGCGCTGACCCGATCGCCAGCGCCGCACACGAGAGCGGCGCCCCGGGAGGACGCCGCTCGTTGCCGTCTGTTCCGCCGGCCTCCCGCGGGAAGGCCGGTCGACCCCGGAGGTCAGCCCACGTCGACGGAGGCCGACGTCCGCGGCACCCACGTCCGCGGCACCGACATCGGCCGAGCCGACGTCCGCGGCGCCGAGATCGGCCGCCTCGACCTGCAGCTGGTGCCCCTCGAAGTCGGCGTCCTCGACCTCGTCGGCTACCGGCTCGTCCTCGATCTCCTGCTTCTCGCGCTCGTCCGACATCGTTGCCTCTCCTTTCGGCGCAGAGCCCTGGTGGACCACTCACCCACCCGACGCGCGTGGGAGCTGAAATCTTCCCGCATTTCTGGTGGGGTGCGCAAGACCGTGGCAGGACCGTCCGGGACGCAGGGGTCGCCCACCGAGAGCGAGAGTCGCGCGCGCGCCTCGCTCCGCGCCCTCGGCGCGGTGCTGGCGAGCCCCCCGCTGCGCCGGCTGCAGCTCGCCTGGGTCGGGTCGATCCTCGGCGACTGGGCGTATCTCGTCGCGCTCGGCGTCTATGCCTACGACCAGGGCGGCGCGTCCGCGGTCGGGCTCGTCGGCCTGATCCGGCTGCTCCCCGGTGCGTTCATCGCGCCGTTCTCGGCGTCGTTCGTCGACCGCTTCCCACGCGTCGCGGTCATGGTCGTCGCGGACGTCGTGCGATTCGTGCTCATGGCCGCGGCCGCGCTCGTCATCGCGACGGACGGGCCTGCGCCAGTCGTCTACGGGCTCGTCGCGCTCACGAGCGCAACCGGCACGGTCTTCCGTCCCGCGCAGGCCGCGCTGCTGCCGTCGCTTGTCGCCTCGCCTGCCGAGCTGACGGCGGCGAACGTCGCGTCCAGCACGCTCGAGAGTGTCGGCACGTTCCTCGGGCCGGCGCTCGGCGGCCTGCTGCTAGCCGTGAGCAGCCCCGCGGTGGTGTTCGCGGCGAACGGCGCCACGTTCCTCTGGTCCGCCGTTCTCGTCCTCGGGCTGCGGCGCCACGACGCTCCGCGCCAACGCCCGTCGCGAGACGCGGGGGGGCGGGACGAGTCGAGCGGCGTCATGGCCGGCATCAGGACGATCGTCCGGGAGCCGAACCTGCGCACACTCGTCGGCCTGTACGGGGCGCAGACGCTCGTCGCCGGAGCGCTCAACGTGCTGGTCGTCGTCACGGCGTTCCAGCTGCTCGACCTCGACGAGGCCGGCGTCGGCCTCCTCTACGCCGCCGTCGGAGTCGGTGGGCTCGTCGGTGGGTTCGTCGCCCTGATCCTCTCGGCACACGGCCGTCTCGCGCGCGACTTCGCTCTCGGGCTTGCGTTGTTCGGGCTCCCGCTCATTCTCGTGGGAGGCGTGCCGGTCTCCTTCGTCGCCGTCGCCGCGCTCGGCGTGATCGGCATCGGTAACTCGATCGTCGACGTGAACGCGCTGACGATCATGCAGCGCGTCGTCCCGGACGCGGTGCTCGGTCGCGCCCTCGGAGCGCTCCAGGGCCTCCTGCGCGCGACGCTCGGGATCGGCGCGCTCGTGGCTCCGGGCCTCGTGGCGCTCGTCGGGCCCGAGTGGGCGCTCGTCGCCACGGGAGCGGTACTCCCCGCCCTCGCACTCTTCACCCGACCCCGGCTTCGCTCGATCGATCGGGAGGCGTCCGCGCCCGAGGCGACCGAGCTGCTCCGCCGCGTCCCGCTGCTCGCAGCGCTCCCCGAGGCCGTGCTCGAGCGCCTCGCGCGCGAGGCGTCGCCTCTATACATTCGTGCCGGAGTGCCGATCGTCAGGGAGGGGGAGATCGGCGATCGGTTCTACGTGATCCGCGCGGGGACGGTCTCGATCCTGGGACGCACGTTCGGCCCGGGCGAGGGCTTCGGCGAGATCGCGCTGCTCCGCGACGTTCCGCGAACCGCGACGGCGTCGGCCGTGACGGACGTCGAGCTGGTCGCGCTCGAGCGCGAGCCGTTCGTCGCCGCGGTCACCGGCCACGCGCCGAGCGCGGCTGCTGCGGACACGGTCGTGGCGGCCCGGCTGGGCGCGCTCAGCGCCGGGACCGCGCAGGTGTGACGTACCGGTCCGCGTCCTCGGTCTCGACCGCTTCCTCCTCCTCGTCGGTGAGCTCGTCGAGGACGTCCTCGGCCGATGTCTCCTCCTCGTCCTCCATTCGCTTGAGGGCCGCGAACGACAGGCCTTCGCGGGCGAGCATGACCAGCCCGACGCCGACGCCGACGGACATCTCCACCGCCTGGAGCACGAGGCCGAACGCGAACCCCGTCCCGTAGGCGACGCCGTACTGCACGAGCGGCAGCGCGACCGCCGCCTGCAGCAGCCCGACGTTCCCGGGCCAGAGCGGGAAGATCGTGGCGATGTTCATCAGCACGAGGACGAGCGCGGCGGCGGGCAACGGGACGTCGAGCGCGAACGCGGCGGTCACCGCCCACACCGCGAGGAGCTGGAGCGTCCACCCGATCGTCTGGAAGACGATCGCGAGGAGGGCCGCGCCCGGCGCGCGGAGCACCGCCAGGCCCTGCCGCGCCATGGCGAGGAGCCGCCGCGCGGTGCGTTGGCCGTGAGGCGTCGTGCCGTGCGCGCGGCGGGCGGTGAGCACGCCGATGGCGAGGAGGCCGAGCCCGACCAGGCCGAGGATCACGACGCCTGTCACCGCCCAGTGAGGCAGCTTGGCGGTCGCCATCACGTAGGCGACGAGCAGCGCGATCGGGAACAGGTCGAACAGCCGGTGCGAGAAGACCGTCCCGAGGAGCGTCGCGCTGGTGCCCTTGCCGTGGGGGAGGTGGGGCCGGAGCACGGCGACGCGCGCGAGCTCGCCCGCGCGGGCGGGGAGCACGGCGTTGCCGAGCAGGCCGATGCCGAACGCCGAGAACACCTGGCCGAACGTGGGCTGCGGCGGCGGCATGGCCTGGTCGATCGTCAGCCGCCAGGCCCAGGAGCGCGCGAGCACGGAGAGCAGGTTGAGGAGCCCCGCCACCGCGACCCAGCGCCAGCTGACGAAGTCGAACGCGTGGTAGACGGTGTTCCAGTCGGGCCCGCGCCACCAGATGGCGAGGATCGCGAGCACGAGCGTCGCCAGCACGAAGAGCCCGCGCGCCCACGGGTTCCGCGCGAGCGCGGCGAGCCTGGTCACGCCGCGACGCTCTCCGCCGCCGACGCGGGCCGGACGACGACGCGCGCGTAGATCTCCTCGAGACGCCGCGCGATGTCCGGCCACGCGAAGTGCTCCTCGGCGCGCGTCCGCGCCGCCGCTCCCATGGCCGCCCGCCGCGGCTCGTCCACGAGCAGGCTCTCGACGGCCGCGACGAGCGCGTCGCCGTCGCCGGGCCGGACGGAGAGCGCCGTCTCCGGCGTGACGACCTCGCGGTAGCCATCGATGTCGGACGCGACGACCGGGGTCGCGCAAGCGAACGCCCGCGTCAGCACCATGCCGAAGCTCTCGCCGCCGAGCGACGGCGCGAGGAGCGCCTTGGTCGAGCGCAGCAGGTCGGTGAGCGCGTCCTGCGAGAGGAAGCCGACCACATCGATGCCGGTGTCGGGCACTCCGAGGCGGGTGAGGAGGAGGCGCACGGCGAGGGGGTCGGCGCCGGCGACGACGAGCCGCGCCCCGGTGCGACGGTGCAGCTCGGGCCAGGCGCGCAGCAGCACGTGGAGTCCCTTGCGCGGCTCGTGCCGACCGGCGAAGACGACGGTGTGGTCGCGCCCGGTGGGGGAGGCGTCGGGTGGGATCAGGACACCGTTGGGCACGACCTCCCACGGCCCGCCGAGCCACCGGTCGGCCGAGTCTCGCGCACGCTCGGAGACGGCGATCCGCTGGTCGACGCGGTCCATCAGGAACCCCCAGCCCGGCATCCCGAGCCGCATCCAGCCGAGATCTCCCGACGCGTGGTGCGTCGCGACGATCGGCTCGGTCGCGAGCGCGAGGACGGCCACGCAGATTGCGGGCGTCATCGGCTCGTGGAGGTGGAGCACGTCGAACCGCTCGCGCTCGAGCACGCGCCGGATGCGGAAGAACGACCGCGGGCTGAGAACGATGTTCGGCAGCGAGCCGTTCGCCGGCACGATCACCGACCGCCCGACCGGGATCACGTTCGCGGGCGCGTGCCCGTGCCGCCCGACGCGAGGGTGGAGCGCACGCGTGAACTGGCCCGGAGGATCGTTGCCCATCACGAGCCTCACCTCGTGCCCGCGCGCCTCCAGCGCCGCGGCCTGGAGCTCCGCATGCTCGACGACCGCCCCCCAGAACGACCACGAGAACGGCACGACGATGCCGATCTTCACCCCGAGAGCCTATTCGAACGACGTGGGGGGAACCCATGCTTCTCCCCAACGAGCCCCTCCTTCACCGCGCAACCCGTCTCACGCGCGCAGAGCCCCAGGGCGTGCGGACCGAATCGGCGCGAGTGCGCTGAGCCGCCCTTCGGCTTGCGCCCCGGGGAAGCAGGTGGAGCCCGCCGCTCTGCGCGGCTAGCGAAGAGCCTGCTCGAACCGCGGGTCGTCGCGTACGGCAGCGAAATCGTCGTCCCTGCGCGCCTGCTCGCGGAAGGATGGGTGCAGCTCCACTGACCGCCGCAGGTGGGCGAACGTTTCGTCGCCGGTGTCGCCCGCGAGGGTGGCGAAGCACGCGTAGTTGTACTGGAGGCCGGGGTGGTCCGGCATGTGCTGGAGGCCCCCGCGAACCGCTGCGACTGCGTCGGCATAGCGCTGCTCACCGTAGGCGGCCATCGAGTCTCGATGGAATCGCCACGCGTCACCCCAGTCGAGCGCCTGGTACGCCTCGCCTGGGGTGGCGCCGAGGGCGAGGACGGTTCCGTCGCCGGTCGCCTTCCGCTGCGACTCCGGGCGGACGAATACGAATGTTCCTGCGGGCGCGTCGACGGTGTCGCCGTCGATCTCGAAGGTCGCCGTCCCGTCGAGCACGATGTACAGCTCCTCCTGACCCGACCCCGACTCGGCATGGTCGCTGATCAGCGTGCCGTCCTCGCCGGGCGTGTAGGCGTTGACACCGAATGCGCGGATCCCGAAGTGCTCACGCACGGGGATGTCTCGGTCGCGCCGCTCGATCTCGTCGAGGCGCGCCACCTGCCAATTCGAATTGTCGCTCATCCAGCCTCCCTCGAGCGCGGGTCGCTGCGAACGGTCGATCCTACTCGCCGTCGAGCGCACCGCGCGAACTCGCGCCGGTTTCGGTCGGTGAACGGTGTTTCGTCCGCGGGCAGGTCGCGCCAGCGAGCCGCCCGGCGCAACAGGGAAGTGCGCCGACTCGATCGCTTCAGGTCGGCGGCTGGTCGACGAGGCGGTCCCAGGCATCTGCGAGGGCGCGCAGCTCGTGGTCGTCGAAGTGGCGCAGGAAGAGGTCGCGCACGCCGGCGAGGTGCGTCGGGCGCGCCTCGGCCAGCGCACGGGCACCGTCGGGGGTGAGGCGCGCGTAGAGCACGCGGCGGTCCTCGGGGCACGGCTCGCGGACGACGAGCCCTCGCTGCTGGAGCCGGTCCACCAGCCGCGTGACGCCGCTCTGGCTGAGGAGGACCGAGCGCGCGAGCTCGCTCATGCGCAGCCGGTGCTCGGGCGCCCCCTCGAGGTAGAGCAGCACCTCGTACTGCGTGAGCGGCAGGCCGTGCGCCGCGTCGAGCTGCCGGTCGAGCTCGCGAACCAGCCCTGCATGTGCGCGCAGGAACCCGGCCCAGGCACCGAGCTCGAGCGGGGAGAGTCGTTTGACCACAGATCCTTGCATATGCAACTATTTCCTTGTTGCTACAAGTTTACCGCACTGCCTGTCTCCGAAAGGACTGTTCATGACACCATCGAGCACGGGCGCCGTCCGCACGAGCCGCCCGGACACGACGACCATGCGCCTCGAGGGCATCCACCACGTGACCTGCATCACCGGCGACGCCCCCGGGAACGTCGACTTCTACACCCGCGTGCTCGGGCTCCGGCTCGTCAAGAAGACGGTCAACCAGGACGATCCGACGGTCTACCACCTCTTCTATGCGGACGAGGAGGGCAGCGCCGGGGCCGATATCACGTTCTTCGAGTACCCGGGCGCCCGTCGCGGGCGAGCCGGGGCCGGGATGGTGCACACCGTCTCGTTCCGCGTCGGCTCCGAGGACGCGCTCGCCTTCTGGGACGAGCGCCTCGCCGCGGAGGGCGTCGCAGTCGCACGAGAGCCGGGCCGGCTGCGCCTCGAGGATCCCGAGGGCCTCGGCCTCGAGCTGGCCGTGTCGCCGGTCACCGACGCGCCGCTCGTCGCGCGCCACCCGGAGATCCCGGCCGAGCTGGCGTTGCAGGGCTTCGACGGAGTCCGCGCGTTCAGCGTGGACGCCGGGCGAAGCCGTCGCCTGCTCGAGGACGTGCTCGGCTTCACGCCGACCGGGAGCGCCGACTGGGAGGTGCGCGGCGCCGCGCGCGGCGGCCTCTACGGCTACGACCCTCCGCCTGCCGGTGCCGGCGTTCCCGGTGCCGGCACCGTCCACCACGTCGCCTGGGCGTCGACGATGGAGGAGCACGAGGCCTGGCAGCGCCGCGTCGCCGAGGCCGGGATGCGCCCGACCCCGGTGATCGACCGGTTCTGGTTCCGCTCGGTCTACTTCCGTGAGCCGAGCGGCGTCCTGTTCGAGCTCGCGACGCTTGGGCCGGGCTTCGGGATCGACGAGGACCCGGCGCACCTCGGGGAGTCGCTCATCCTGCCGCCGGCGTTCGAGCATCTGCGGGACCGCGTCGAGCGCGTGCTCACGCCGCTGCCCGACCCGCGCGGCGCCTGGACGTCGTGACCGGCGTGTCGGCGCCGGAACTCGTCGCCCGGCGCCGCGAGAGCGCCGGTGAGCCTGCGGGCGCGCTCGTCCTGCTGCACGGCCGCGGAGCGGACGAAAACGACCTCTTCCCGCTCCTCGACCTCCTCGACCCGGAGCGTCGGCTCCTCGGTATCACGCCCGGCGGGCCCCTTCACCTCCCGCCCGGCGGACGGCACTGGTACGCGCTCGGCGGGATCCCGACGCCCGACCCGGAGACCTTCCACGCGACGGCGCCACAGCTCGCGGCATTCCTCGACGGGCTGCCGGTGCCGATGGACAGGGTCGTTCTCGGAGGCTTCTCGCAGGGCGCGGTGATGGGTTACGCGATGAGCCTTGGCCCTGGCCGCCCGAGGCCGGCAGGGCTCGTCGCCATGTCGGGCTTCCTGCCCCGGGTCGACGGCTGGCCGCTCGACCCCGCTCGCCTCGTGGGCGTCCCGGTCGCGGTCGCGCACGGCTCGCTCGACCCGGTGATCGGGGCCGGCTTCGGCCGGGAGGCGGCCGACACGCTCGCGGCTGCGGGCGTGGACGTCGTCCGGCTCGAGACCGCCGTACCGCACATGGTCGACCCGGCCTGGATCGAGCCGCTGCGCGCGCTCGTCGCCATGGCAGTGACCTAGACTCGCGCGCATGCTGCTCGCCGACGAGGGGCTCGCCGAGCTCCACACGCATCTCGGTGGGTCGGTCGCGTCGGACATCATGTGGAGCCTCGCCCACGAGCAGGGCATCGCGCTCCCGGTGAAGGACTACTGGGCATTCGACGCGCTCGTCACCGTCTCCGATCCGCGCGGGGTGCGGAACCTCGACGAGCTCGACGCGATCTACCACTGGACGGAGCTGATCCAGTCGTCGCCGCTCGCCGTCGAGCGGTCCGTGCACGCCGCGATCGGCGGGGCATACCGCTCACAGCGCATCACGACGCTCGAGCTGCGGTTCAACCCGATGAAGCGCAACCGCGGCGGCGAGCGCGATCTCGACCACATCATCCTCGCTGCGACGCGGGGGCTCGATGTCGCTCGGCTCGAGTATCCCCAGGTGCGCGCAGGGCTGATCCTGATGATGGACCGCACCTTCGACAGGCGGCAGAACGAGGTCATCGTCGACAAGGCCATGCGCTGGTCGAGCCGGGGCGTCGTGGGCGTCGACATCGCCGGCCCGCGCCCAGGTGGCCTGCGCTACGACTACACGCAAGTGTCGGCGATGGTCGAGACGGCGCGGCAGGCGGGGCTCGGCATCACGATCCACGTCGGCGAGGAGGGCGCCACCGGGGCCGAGGAGATCGGCGAGGTCGTCGAGTCGCTGCGGCCCGACCGCATCGGCCACGGGATCCTCGCGGCGCGCGACCCGGGATTGATGAAGCTGATCCGGGACGCGGGCGTCACGCTCGAGATCTGCCCGACGTCCAACCTCCTCACGAAGGCGCTCGCCGACGAGGACGACGTGCGCGAGACGTTCCGGCGGTTCGCCGAGCACGACGTGCCCTTCACGATCGCCACGGACGGCCCCGAGATGATGCGGACGCACCTGCGGGACGAGTTCGCGCTCGTCCACCGGATCGGCGCGCTCGACGAGGCCGGGCTCGCGCAGGCGAACGCACGGGGCCACGCGGCCTCGTTCGTCGGTCGCGCAGGGCGCGGCTAGTCCGCCGTCAGGCTGCGGAGGGCCCGGTGCCGGTGTCGCGTGCGGCGTCCGCCGCCTCGCCGGCCGCCTCGGTGGCGTCGTCCTCCGCGCCGCCGAGCTTGTCCTTCGCATCGTCGGCGACGTCCGACGTCTTGTCCCACGCGTCGCCCGCGGCATCCTGCGCCTTGTCGACCATCGGCTCCGCCTTGTCGGCGGCGTCGCCGGCGGTCTCCTTCGTCCTTCCGAGAAGCTTGTCGAGGAATCCCATGGGCGGGACCATACGCGGCGCCGGGCCGGGGGGCAACCGAAGGGCTACGCGCTGTCGCCCGGGCCAGTGGTGTCGCGTGTCTCCGCGTCGGCCTCGCCGTCGAGATGGAGCCGCTCGAGCAGCTCGCCGGCCTCCTCGTCGGCCTTCTCGACCGTGTCGTAGAAGCGCCCGCCCGTCGCCTGATCGAGGCGGTCCTCGACGTCGTGCACGGCGTCGAGCGCAGCGTAGTCCGCGTCGGTCATCGCCTTGCCGGCTCTGCCGAACAGGCGGCGGATCGGATCGAGCGGGCCCATGGCCGGAACGGTAGACGGTTCGGCGACGCGTGGTCGGGGAAACGAGCGGGCAAAGTTGACCGTCTCGGCACAGGTCGGGAATGCTTTGCCCGTGGAGCCCGGCGTCGTCGTCTGCTCGACGTGTGGTCGCGAGAGCCCTCGCGACGCCTCGTTCTGCGCAGGCTGCGGTGCGCCCCTCGCGGAGCCCGCCGGTCTCGAGGAGCGAAAGGTCGTCACGGTCCTCTTCGCGGACCTCGTCGGCTCCACGACCCGGGCCGAGCGGAGCGATCCCGAGGATGTCCGAACCACGCTGTCCGCCTACTACACGAGGCTGCGGGCCGAGCTCGAGCGCCACGGCGGCACGGTCGAGAAGTTCATCGGCGACGCCGTGATGGCGGTGTTCGGAGCGCCGGTTGCCCACGAAGACGACCCCGAGCGTGCCGTGCGCGCCGCGCTCGCGATCCGCGACGCGATGGCCGAGTCGGACGTCGACGTGCGCGTCGCAGTCCACACCGGCGAGGCGCTCGTCTCCCGCGGAGCCCGGGTCGCGGCCGGCGAGGCGATGGTCGCCGGGGACGTGGTCAACACGGCCGCGCGCCTCCAGTCCGGCGCGCCGGTGAACGGCGTCCTCGTGGGCGAGACCACCTACCGGGCGACGGAGCACGCGATTCGGTACCGCGCGGTCGATGCCGTCGTCGCCAAGGGGAAGTCGGAGCCGGTGCCCGCATGGGAGGCGATCGAAGCCACGGCGCGGTTCGGTGTCGACGTCGACCGCGAGGGGCTCGTCGAGCTCGTCGGCCGCGACGACGAGGTCGCGCTGTTGTCCGGCGCGCTCGACCGCGTGAGACGCGAACGCGAGCCGCAGCTCGTGACGCTCGTGGGCGTGCCGGGCATCGGCAAGAGCCGGCTGGTGACCGAGCTGTTCGCCGTCGTGGAGGCGCTGCCGGACCTGATCACGTGGCGCCAGGGCCGCTGCTTGCCCTACGGCGACGGCGTGAGCTACTGGGCGCTCGGGGAGATGGTGAAGGCCCAGGCGGGCGTGCTCGACACCGACTCATCGAACGTCGCCGAAGGCAAGCTCGCAGAAGCGGCCGGCATGCTGCTGCCGGATCCCGCAGAGGCGGAGTGGATCCTCGGCCATCTTCGCCCGCTGCTCGGCCTCGGCGGCGCCTCCGACGCGGACGACCGCCGGAGCGAGGCGTTCGCGGCGTGGCGTCGGTTCTTCGAGGCGCTCGCGGAGCAGCGCGCCGCGGTGCTCGTGTTCGAGGACCTCCACTGGGGGGACGAGGGCCTCTTGGATTTCGTCGACCACCTGGCGGAGTGGGCGAGCGGCGTCCCGCTGCTTCTCGTCGCGACCGCGCGACCCGAGCTGCTCGAGCGTCGGCCCGGCTGGGGCGGTGGGAAGGCGAACGCCGCGACGGTATCGCTCCGCCCGCTCTCCGACGCGCACACCGGACGCCTGGTCGGCCTGCTGCTCAACCGCTCGGTGATCGACGTCGACGTGCAGTCCGAGCTCCTCGCGCGCGCGGGAGGCAACCCGCTCTACGCCGAGGAGTACGTTCGCATGCTGCGCGACGACCGCTTCGCCGAGGACCGGCTCCCGGAGACGGTGCAGGGGATCATCGCGGCCCGCCTCGACGGCCTTCCCGCCGAGGAGAAGCTCCTGCTCCAGGACGCAGCGGTGATCGGCAAGGTGTTCTGGTCGGGTGCGCTCGGCTCGCTCGGCGGTCTCCCGCCCCCGACGGTGGAGGAGCGACTCCACGCGCTCGAGCGCAAGGAGTTCGTTCGCCGGGAACGGCGCGGCTCGATGGCTGGAGACGCCGAGTACGCATTTCGGCATCTGCTGGTGCGCGACGTGGCGTACTCACAGATCCCGCGGCTCGGCCGTGCTCACAAGCACCGTCTCGCGGCCGAGTGGATCGGGTCGCTCGCGGGGGACCGGGCCGAGGACCGCTCGGAGCTCCTGGCGTACCACTACGGGACCGCCCTCGATCTCACGCGCGCGGCCGGCGAGCGCACGTCCGGCCTCGAGGAGCCCGCGCGACACGCGTTCGTGGATGCCGGCGAGCGAGCGCTCTCCCTGAGCGCGTTGCCGTCTGCGGTGCAGTTCTTCTCACGCGCGCTCGAGCTCACGCCGGAGGAACACCGCGGGTGGCCCGCCCTCGTCCTGCGCCACGCGCGGGCCGACCTCGGTGTCCGTCAGGGCGGCGAACAGCCGCTGGTGCCGCGGGCCCTGGAGCGAATGGTCGCCGAGGGAGACCTCGAGCGCGCGGCGGAGGCGGAGGTGCTCCTCGCAGAGTGCGACTGGTTCGCGGGCCGCAACGACTCGACCTTCGCGCGGCTCGGTCGCGCCCGCACGCTCGTCGCCGACGGGCCGGCATCGGCCTCGAAGGCGAAGGTCTACGCGGAGGCCTCGCGGTTCCTCATGCTCGCGAGCCGCCCGGAGGAGGCCGTCGAGGTCGGCCGTGAAGGCTTCGCGCTCGCCGAGGAGCTCGACCTGCGGGAGCTCCAGGCCCACACGCTCAACAACATCGGCACCGCACGCGTGTCGAGTGGCGACGTCGGCGGCTTCGCGGATCTCGAGCAGTCGGCGTCCATCGCCACGTCGATCAATTCGCCCGAGGCGATTCGGGCGCGGGGGAACCAGGCCTCGCTCGTGTCCGACCTCCTCGGCGACCTGGAACGCGGGTACGAGCTCTACGGGGAGGTCGTCGACCTGGCCACCCGGTTCGGCAGCGTCGGTTTCGTGCGGTGGTGCAGCGTCGAGCTGTCGCTGCTCGATTTCTGCGCCGGCCGCTGGGACGCGGCGCTCGGCGCCGCCGAGATGTTCCTCGGGACGCTCGACGAGGCGCACTACATGGAGCCTGTGGCCCGGGAGGTCGTGAGCGAGATCGTTGCCGCTCGGGGTGACACCGACCGTGCCGTCGCGGAGTCCGCACGGGCGGTCGTCTTCGCGAGGAGCGCAAAGGACCCGCAGGTCCTCTACCCGGCGCTCGCTTCCAACGCACGACTGCTCGCGGGGGCCCGGTCGTCAGCCGACGCGGACGCGCGCGTCCGCGAGCTCGTGGCGCTCGTGGAGGACAGCCCGTTCCAACCCGGGCGGTGGGCGCTGAACGCGACCTTCGCTCTCGAGGACCTCGGCCGCCCGGCGGACGCGGTGGCGCTGCTCGACCGGCTCCGCACGTCGTCAAGGTGGCAGGACGCCGCCAATGCGTATGCCGCAGGCGAGAGGGTGCGCGCGGCCGACGTCCTCGGCGCAATGGGTGACGCGGCGGACGAGGCGTACGCGCGCCTGCGGGCCGCGGAGCTCGGCGGCGAGACTGCCCAGATCGGTCCGGCGCTCGCGTTCTACCGGTCCGTGGGCGCCTCCGCGTACGTTCGCCGGGCCGAGGCGCTGCTGCCGGCGAGCGCGTAGCGAGACAACCGGCCTACGCCTCGACCTGCGTCCGCTGCGCGGCGAGGAACTCGAGCAGGTCGGAGCGGGTCAGGATCGCCACCGGCTTGCCCGAGCGGCCGACGACGACGGCACCGCCCGAGCCGGTCAGCTCGGCGAACACCTCGTCGACGGAAGCCCCCGCGTCGACCGTCGCGAGCGGGGGCTGCATCGCCACGGCGACGTCGTCGTTCAAGGCGTCGGGGTTGCGGAACACGCGATCGAGAAGGCTGCGCTCCTGGATCGAGCCGACGATGTCGGTCAGCTCCTCCGCGGGCTCGTGCCGGACGACCGGGAGCTGGGAGATGCCGTAGCGCTGCATCAGGTCGATCGCGGCGCCGACCTTCTTGTGAGCGTCGACGACCACCAGCTCCGGCACGGCGCCGGTGTCGCCGTCCTTCGCGCGGATCAGCTGGGCGACGCTCGGGACCGGCGCACGCCGCTCCATGAAGCCGTACTGGATCATCCAGTTGTCGTCGTAGAACTTCGAGAGGTACGAGCGGCCCCCGTCCGGGAAGGTCATCAGGATCGTCGCGCCGGGGCCGAGCTTCTTCCCGACCTCGAGCGCCGCCCAGGCCGTTGACCCGCACGAGCCGCCCACGAGGAGGCCCTCCTCCCGCGCGAGCCGTCGTGCGGTCGAGAACGAGTCGCGGTCGGTCACGCGCACCCACTCGTCGACGACCGCCGGGTCCATCGTCTCGGGCCACGTGTCCTTGCCGATCCCCTCGACGAGGTACGGGTGCAGCGGATGGTCGTCGTCCGCGGTGAACACCGAGCCCTCGGGATCGGCACCGACGATCAGGACGGACGGCTTGCGCTCCTTGAAATACCTACCGATCCCCGAGATCGAGCCGCCCGTGCCGACGGAGACGACGATGGCGTCGACCTCGCCGCCCGTCTGCTCCCACAGCTCGGGTCCGGTCGTCGCGTAATGCGCCTCCGGGTTCGCCAGGTTCGAGTACTGGTCGGGCTTGAAGCCGCCCGGGATCTCCTCGGCCAGGCGGTCGGAGACCGAGTAGTAGCTCTCCGGCGAGTCGTGCTCGACGGCCGTCGGCGTGATCACGACCTCCGCGCCGTAGGCCCGCAGCGTCGAGATCTTCTCCTGGCTCATCTTGTCGGGCATCACGAAGATGCACCGGTAGCCCTTGTGGGCCGCGGCGATGGCCAGCCCGACCCCGGTGTTGCCGGACGTCGGCTCGACGATCGTCCCGCCGGGCCGCAGGCGCCCGTCGCGCTCCGCCGCCTCGATCATCGCGAGCCCGATCCGGTCCTTGTTCGAACCGCCGGGGTTCATGAACTCGAGCTTTGCGAGGAGCGTCGCGCCGGTCTCCTTGCCGAACGAGACGAGCCTGACGATCGGCGTCCCGCCGACGAGGTCGATGACGGTCGGGTACGTGCGCCCCATGCCGGGCGACAGACTAGTGGCTTTGCTCAGAACCGCGTGATGCGGCGGGCGCCGACGGGCGGGTAGGAGCGCGCGTCGAGCGGCTCGATCTCGACGTTCCGGCCCGACTGCGGCGCGTGGATCATCCGACCGTGGCCGACATACAGGCCGACGTGGCCGAGCCCGCTGAAGAAGACGAGATCGCCTGGACGCATGGCCGAAACGGGGACGGGCCGCCCGACGCCGTAGAGCGCGGCGGCGTTGTGCGGGAGAGTGATCCCGAGCCGCCCGTACACCCAGGAGACGAGCCCGGAGCAGTCGAAACCGGCCGGCGAGGCGCCGCCCCAGACGTACGGGACGCCGAGCTGCGCGCGCGCGAGCGTCACCGCGCGCTCCGCGACGGTCGGCGGCTCCGGCTGCGGAGGGACGAAGCGGGCGGGGCTCTCGACGGCGCCGGCGAGCACCGGCTCGCCGTCTGCCGCCCGCGCGGCGGTCGCGCCCGAGAGCGCCACGCAGATCGCACAGAGGAACGCGGGTATGACGAGGCGGCGAGCCATCGGCAGGGGAGGCGCACGGGACGGCGTCGAGAGGGGGCCCGGGAGGGCCTGCCGTCGGTGTCGGCGACCGCGGAACGGTAGCACCGGCCGTCGCCGCCTTCGGGCCAGGTCCTCCTCGCCGGAGGTCCAGACCGGGGTCCGGACCGATGACGTCTCCGCTGCTGCGACCGCGGAGCGGGCGCCTTCAGGGATGTGCCCCCCGACGCAGTCGGGGGATCCGAGCGGCGGGATTCCGCTCCTGCGGAACCCCGCTCGCGAACGAGCATCAGTGCCGGAAGTGGCGGCGGCCCGTTAAGACCATCGTGGCGCCGGCGTCGCGCACGGCTGCGAGCACCTCGGGGTCTCGCTTCGAGCCGCCCGGCTGGATGATCGCCGTGACACCGGCCTCGAGCGCGAGCCGGGGGCCGTCCCCGAACGGGAAGAAGGCGTCCGACGCGAGCGCCGCTCCCTCGAGCGAGTGACCGAGCTGCTGTGCCTTCTCGACGGCGAGCCGCACGGCGTCGACACGGCTCATCTGCCCCGCCCCGATGCCGAGCGTCTGTCCGCCGCGGCTCAGGACGATCGCGTTCGACGTGACGTGCTTCGCGATCGTCCAGGCAAAGAGGAGCTCGTCCCACGTCGCGGTGTCCGGGTCGCCGCAGGCAACGTCCATCGCGTCTAGCGGGTCGCCGTCGGCGTCGCGGTCCTGGACGAGGAGCCCGCCGAGGACGCGGCGGAGGTCGCGCTCGGTCGTCACGAAGGCGCGCCGCTCCCCGTCCACGAGCACGCGGGCCTTGTCGCGCGCCGACAGCTCGTGGAGCGCGGCGGCGTCGTAGCCGGGAGCGAACACCACTTCGACGAACTGCCCTGCGATCGCCTTGCCGAGCGCCGGGCCGACCGGCCGGTTGAGCACGACGACGCCGCCGTAGGCGGATACGGGGTCTCCCGCGAGCGCCTTCTCGTAGGCCTCGTCGATCGTCTCGCCGACCGCTGCGCCGCACGGGTTCCCGTGCTTCACGATCACGGCCGCGGGCCCGTCGAGCTCGAGCAGCAGGAGCCGTGCCGCCGAGAGGTCGCCGAGGTTGTTGAAGGAGAGTGGACGGCCCTGAAGCTGCTCGACCCGTGCGAGGAGGTGCGTCCGAGCACCCTTCTGGGTGTAGTAGGCGGCCCGCTGGTGCGGGTTCTCGCCGTAGGCGAGGTCCATGTAGCGCTCGAACACCGGGACGTACGTCTCCGGGAAGGCGTCGTCGCGCACGAGCCAGCCCGCGACGGCGGCGTCGTAGGCCGCGGTGCGCTGGAACGCGCGGGCGGCGAGCGCGCGCCTGGTCTCGGGTGAGATCTCGGCCCGCAGGCGGAACTCCTCGATGACCGGCTCGTAGTCCTCGGGCCGACAGATCGGCACCACGTCGGCATGGTTCTTCGCCGCGGCCCGGAGCAGCGCGGGGCCACCGATGTCGATCTGCTCGATGGCGTCCTCCAGCGCGACGTCCAGGCGGCCGACCGTTCGCTCGAAGGGGTAGAGGTTGACGCAGACGAGGTCGATCGGCGCGATGCCGTGCACCTCGAGCTGTGCGAGGTCCTCCGGGACGTCGCGGCGGGCCAGGATCCCGCCGTGCACGGCCGGATGCAGCGTCACGACGCGGTGGCCGAGCAGGTCGCCGAAGCCGGTCAGCTCCTCGAGCGGCGTCACGGGGACGCGCTCGTCGACAAGGACCTTCGCCGTGCCGCTCGACGCGAGCACCTCGACACCGAGCGCCGTCAGGTCCCGCGCGAAGGCAGCCACGCCGGCCTTGTCGTACACGGAGATGAGCGCCCGCCGGATGCTCACGCCGCGATCAGCTCCCTGACGACCTCCGGGAGCAGCCGATGCTCGGCCGCCTGGACGCGCGCCCGCAGCGTCGCGGGCGTGTCGCCCGGCTCGACCGGGACGGGCGCGACGCGGATCACGGGCCCCGTGTCGACGCCCTCGTCGACCCAGTGCACGGTGGCGGCGGTCTCGGGCACACCCGCGGCGAGGACGTCCTCGATCGGGTGGGCGCCGGGGAAGGCGGGGAGCGGCGCGGAGTGCGTGTTGACGACCTTTCGTCCGAAGACCTCGAAGAAGCGCGGGCGCAGCAGGTGCATGTAGCCCGCGAGCACGGCGAGGTCGACGCCACGCTCCCCGAGCCAGCGCGCGAGCGCCTCGTCACGGTCGTCCCGGCTCGCGAAGGCATCGGCATCGAAGACCGCGGTCGGGATGCCCGCTGCCTCGGCGCGTGCGAGCGCCGGGACGCCGGGCCGGTTCGACGCGACCGCGACGATCGGCAGCCCGGCGTCGATGAGCGCCTGGAGGTTCGTGCCCTCGCCGCTGACGAGCACGCCGATCATGCGTCGCTCCACTCCACGCCGTCCACGCCGGCCTCGAGGCGCCCGATCACGAGGTCGCCGGGTCCCACGTCGCCCGGCTGGACGACCGCGCAGTACCCGACGCCCAGGTTGAACACGCGGCGCAGCTCGTCCTCCCCGACGCCCTGGTCGGCGAGCCACGCGAAGACCGGGGGGCGCTCCCAGGAGGACGGCTCGACGACCGCGCCGACGCCGTCCGGGAGGACGCGCGCGAGATTGCCGGCGATCCCCCCGCCGGTGACGTGCGCGAGCGCGCGGACGTCGGCGCGCGCCCGGAGCGTGCGAACGTCGTCGAGGTAGCAACGCGTCGGCGGGAGCAGCAGGTCGGCATCGAACTGGTCGTCCCCGACGATGCGGCGGACGAGCGAGAAGCCGTTCGCGTGGATGCCCGCGGAGGGCAGCCCGAGGACGACGTCGCCGGGCTCTGCCCGCGACCCGTCGACGAGCTCGGCGCGGGCGACGACGCCGACGACGGTCCCGCAGAAGTCGATCTCCTCGTCGCGGTAGATCCCGGGAAGCTCCGCCGTCTCGCCGCCGAGGATCGCGCAGCCGGCGGCGCGGCAGACGTCGGCGGCGCCTTCCACGAGCTCCGCGACCTGATCCGGGTCGATGACGTTCGCGGCGACGTAGTCGAGGAAGAAGAGCGGCTCGGCGCCCGTCGTGAGGACGTCGTTGATCCCGTGCGCGGCAAGGTCGGCCCCGCACCAGCGGAGCTTTCCGGCCCGGCGCGCCAGCACGAGCTTGGAGCCGACGGAGTCCGTCGACGCGGCCAGCAGCCGGTGCTCGTCGATCGCGAAGAGCCCGGCGAACGCACCGAAATCGCCCTCGACGCCTGGCGTCCTGGTGGAGTCGACGGCCGCGCGCAGGCGGCCGACGACGGCCTCCGCCGTCGCGAGCGACACTCCCGCGGACGCGTACGTCTGGTTCTCTGACGGCACGACGCGAGCGTAGTCGACCGCCCGGAGGAGCGTCTCTGGATACCGTGCCCCCGATGGGTGAGGCGCTCTCCGCGCTCCTCGCGCGGCACGTCGAGACATTCAACGCCGCCGTCCGGAGCGGTGACTTCGAGCCACTCGTCGCGCTCTTCGCCGACGACGCAACGCTCGAGTTCGCAGCCGTGCCCGTCGGGCCGTTCCACGGGCGGGACGCGATCGCGGCCGCCTACGCGGAGCAGCCGCCGACGGACACGATGACGGTGCTCGCCGTGCGCGTCGAGGACGACGGCACGGTCGTCGAGCCGTTCTCGTGGTCGTCGGACGCCGGTGCCCGCTCGGGGGAGATGCGCCTCGTCGTCCGCGGCGGCGAGATCGAAAGGCTCTGCGTGGCCTTCGAGTAGCCCGTCGCGTCAGCCCGGCGCCGCGGCGCGCTCGAAGCGGTGCTTCGCGGCCAGGCCCTCTCCCGGGACGCGCGTCGGGTAGCTCCGGGTGAAGCAGGCCCGGCAGACCTCCTCCTCCGGGATGCGCGTCGCCCACTGCATCCCGTCGAGGGAGAGGTAGTGGAGGCTCGTCGCGCCGACGTGCTCGCGCATCTCCTCGACCGAGCGGTGCGCGGCTGCGAGCTCGGCCTCGTCGGCCATGTCGATGCCGTAGAAGCACGGTGAGACGACGGGCGGCGACGAGATCCGTACGTGCACCTCGGCCGCGCCGGCGTCGTCGAGCATCTGGACGAGCGCGCGCATCGTGTTGCCGCGCACGATCGAGTCGTCGACGATCACGAGCCGGCGCCCGGCGATCTCCTCGAGCGGGTTGAACTTGAGCCTGATCCCCTGGCGGCGCAGCTCCTGGTCGGGCTGGATGAACGTCCGGCCCACGTAGCGGTTCTTGATCAGGCCCTCCTCGAACGGCATCCCCGAGCGCTTCGCGAAGCCGATCGCGGCCGGCGTCCCGGAGTCGGGGATCGGCATCACGAGGTCGGCCTCCACCGGCGCCTCCTCCGCGAGCCGCTCGCCCATCCGCACGCGCGCCGCGTGCACGCCGGTCCCGCCGAGCGACGAATCCGGCCGGGCGAAGTAGACGTGCTCGAAGATGCACGCCGCGCCCCGGCCGCGCGGCACCGCCTGCGCCGAGTGGCAGCCGTCCTCGTCGACCCAGACCACCTCACCCGGGAGCACGTCCCGCACCACGTCGGCGCCGACGAGATCGAGCGCGCAGGTCTCGGACGCGACCACCCAGTCCTCGCCGATCCGGCCGAGCGTGAGCGGGCGGATCCCGAGCGGGTCGCGGAACGCGACGAGGGTGCCGTCGGCGATCGCGACGATCGAGTACGCGCCCTCGAGCCGCGCCATCGTGGCCGCGACGGCGTCGGGCAGCGGCGCCGGGTCACGGCCGAGCAGCCCCGCGATCACCTCTGTGTCGGAGGTGGACGCGATCCGCACCCCCGCCTCGACCAGCTCGTCGCGCAGCGTCCCTGGATTCACGAGATTTCCGTTGTGCGCGAGCGCGATCGTGCGCGCCGCCCCGTGGTGCACGAGCGGCTGCGCGTTCGACCAGTGCGCACCGCCCGTCGTCGAGTAGCGCGTGTGACCGATCGCGACCTCGCCCGGGAGCGCTGAGAGCTTCTCCTCGTCGAAGACCTGCGGGACGAGCCCCATGTCGCGGACCGCGGTCACCCGCCCGCCCTCATGGACGGCGATGCCTGCCGACTCCTGGCCGCGGTGCTGCAGGGCGAAGAGGCCGAAGTACGTGAGCCGCGCGACGTCGCGGTCGGCGGAGTGGACTCCGAAGACGCCGCACATCAGGCGTCGCCCCCGTGGGCGAGCCGGAGCTCGGCGAGCGGGATCCCGAGGAGGCTCGGTCCGCCGGCCGTGCCAATCCGGCGCACCTCGACGTCGCCGCCGGTCGGATCGGGCTCGACCTGTTCCGGCGGGACGGCGACGATCACCTGGCCGCCGACCTCCCCGAACAGCGTCAGCGGGTCCTCGTCGAGCTCGAGCTCCGCCCCACGGCCGCTCCAGAGGGCCGCCTCGGCGAGCGCGATCGCGAGCCCGCCCTCCGCGACGTCGTGGACGAGCGAGGCGTGCTGCGCGGCGCGCGTCGCGTGGCGGACGAGCGCCGCCTCGGACTCGAGGTCGAGCGAGGGGATACCGCCGAGCGTGCCCCATCGCGCCTGCGCCTCCGAGCCTGCGAGCGTGAGCGGCGAGCGCGAGCGCGCGAGAAGAATCGCGTCGCCCTCGCTCCAGCCGCCCGGGACGCGGCGCACGTCCGGCACGAGCCCCACACAGCCGACGACCGGGGTCGGGGGGATCGAGCGCCCGTCCGTGTCGTTGTAGAGCGAGACGTTGCCGGAGACGACCGGGACGCCGAGCGCCTCGCACGCGAGCGCCATCCCCTCGATCGCCTCGCCGAGCTCCCAGCCGATCTCCGCCTTCTCCGGGTTGCCGAAGTTGAGGCAGTCTGTGAAGCCGAGCGGCTCGCCGCCGACGCAGGCGACGTTGCGCGCCGCCTCGAGGATCGCCAGCTGCCCGCCAACCCGCGGGTCGAGCGACCCGACCCGCCCCTGGCCGTCGAGGGTCACCGCGAGGCCCCGCCAGGCTGGACGCAGCCGCAGCACCGCGGCGTCGAGACCCGGCCGGCGGACGGTGCGCGACAGCACGAGCTGGTCGTAGCGGCGCGTGACGAACACCCGCGAGCACAGCGCCGGCGAGGCGAGCAGGTCGAGCACCGCGTCACGCACGGGTGGAACGGCGGTCGGGGCGTCCGGCGGCGGGATACGCGGCTCGCGCTCGACGGCGTACCGAGGGCATCGCTCCGTCAGGAACCCTGCCTCGATCACGCCCACCTCGTCGCCCTCCCAGAGCGCGCGCAGGAGCCCCGTCTCGGTGACCTCTCCGATCACGGCGCGGTGGAGCTCCCAGCGGTCGATCACCGCCTCGACGTCCGCGAGCCGCTCGGACGTGACGATGGCGACCATCCGCTCCTGCGACTCCGAGATCATCACCTCCCACGGCTCCATGCCCTCTTCGCGCTGAGGGACGCGGTCGAGGTGGACGTCGATCCCGTAGTCGGCTGCCATCTCGGAGAGCGACGAGGCGAGGCCGGCCGCGCCGCAGTCCTGGAGCGAGAGCACGAGACCGCGCTCGACGAGCTCGGCCGAGACCTCGATCAGCCGCTTCCCGGTGAACGGATCGCCGACCTGCACCGACGGGCGCTTGTCGGGGTCGTCCTCCCCGAGCTCGGCGCTCGCGAGCACCGACGCGCCGCCGATCCCGTCCCGGCCCGTCGTCGCGCCGTAGAGGACCACGAGCGCCCCCGGCGTCGTCGCCTTCGCGCGGGTGAGCCGCTCGGCGGGGAGCAGCCCCACGCACATCGCGTTGACGAGGCAGTTCGATCCGTACGCCTCGTCGAACACCACCTCGCCGCCGACGGTCGGGACGCCGACGCAGTTGCCGTAGTGCCCGATCCCGCCGACGGCGCGCGAGAAGTGGCCGTCGGGCGCGCCGAACCGCAGGCCGTCGAGCAGCGCGACCGGCCGCGCGCCCATCGCCGAGATGTCGCGCAGGATGCCCCCGACCCCGGTCGCGGCCCCCTGGAACGGCTCGACCGCGGAGGGGTGGTTGTGGCTCTCGACCTTGAACGCGACGGCGAGGCCGTCGCCCAGGTCGAGCGACGCCCGCGTTCTCACCGGGGCCCTGCAGCACACGCGGACCCCTCGCTCGGCAGGCGGCGGAGCAGGAGCGCGGAGTGCTTGTAGCCGCAGTGCTCCGACCAGAGGAGCGAGAAGACGGCGAGCTCGAAGTGGTTCGGCTCGCGCCCCATCAGCGAGACGATGTGGGCGAGCTCCCCGTCCGTGAGGCCGAGCTGTCGATGGAGCGGCTGTTCCGCGACCGGGCTCAGGCGGCCAGTCTAGCCCCGGGCTCGGCGGGCACAGCGGCCTGTGGCGGGGCGGCGCGACGCCGGCTGTAGCGTCCTGACATGTCTCGGCGCGACCTCGGCCTCCTCGTCGCGCTGTCGGCGATCTGGGGGTCGTCGTTCCTCTTCATCAAGGTGGGCGTCGAGGAGCTCGAGCCGGCCGTCGTGGTGTGCGGACGGCTCGTCGTCGGCGCTCTGGTGCTTGTTCCCGTCGTCATCGCACGGGGTGGGGTCTCGGGGCTCAGGGCGATGCTCGTGCCGATCGCCGTGCTCGGCGCGCTGAACAACGCGCTGCCGTACTGGCTGCTCAGCTTCGCCGAGACGCGAATCGACTCCGGTCTCGCAGCGGTCATCCAGGCGGCCGCGCCGATCTTCACGGTGCTCCTCGCGATCCGCATCGACCCCTCGCAGCGCGTCACCGGACTGCGGCTCGTCGGCGTCGGGCTCGGCTTCGTCGGCGTCGCGCTCCTCGTCGGGGTGCAGGAGGGCGGCGAGCTGCTCGGCGCGGTTGCGGTCGTCGGCACCGCGCTCTGCTACGCGGTCTCGGTGCTCTACGCGGGTCGCGCGATCCGCTCCTTCTCGCCGCTCGACGTGTCGATCGGGCAGCTCAGCGTCGGCGCACTCCTCACGCTCCCGGCAGCCCTCCTGCAGTGGCCCGCCGAGACGCCCTCGGCGAAGGTCGTCGGGGCAGTCCTCGTGCTGGGAGTGCTCGGGACGGGCGTCGCCTATCTCCTCTACTTCGCGCTGATCGTGCGCGCCGGCGCGTCGCGCGCGATCCTCGTGACGTACCTCGTGCCGGCGTTCGCGCTCGTCTACGGCTCGCTGATCCTCGACGAGCCCGTCACGGCGTCCGCGCTCGCGGGCCTCGCGCTGATCCTCGGCGGCACGACGCTCGCGACCGGCGGGAGGATCCGCCGTGGGTAGCGTGGCCATGTGAACCGGTACTGGACGCTGATCCTCGTCCTCGCGGCAGTCTGGGGCGCGTCGTACCTCTTCATCAAGGTCGCGGTCGAGGGAGGCCTCGAGCCGTCGCCGCTGATGGGCGCCCGCGCCGCAATCGCGGCACTCGTGCTGTTCGGCTTCCTCGCCCGGACGATGGGCGCCCGGCGCGCCGTCGCGGAGCTGCGCGCCTCGTGGCACCGCTGGGTGGTGCTCGGCGTCGTCGCGAACGCGCTGCCGTTCTGGCTCGTCGCCTGGGGCGAGAAGCACGTCGACTCCGGGATCGCGGCGGTGGCGCAGTCGACGGTGCCGCTCTTCACCGTCCTCCTCGGCCTCCGCTTCCTTCCCCACGAGCCGCTCTCGCGCGTACAGCTGACGGGGTTCGGCCTCGGTCTCGTCGGCGTCACGGTGCTCGCGGGCGGCGGCCCGGCGGGAGGCTGGTGGGCCGTGGCGGGGACGCTCGCGGTGGTGCTCTCGTCACTCGCCTACGCGAGCGGAGCCGTGATCGGGCAGCGGAGCGTCGGCAGCACGCCGGGCCCCGTGCTCGCGACGGGCGCGATGATCGCCGCGGCCCTCTCCCTGCTCCCGTTCGCCGTGCTCCAGCGGCCGACCGCGATGCCCGACACGGACGCGATCCTCTCGCTGCTCGCGCTCGCGCTCCTCGGGACCGCGCTCGCGCAGCTCGTCCTGTACCGGACGATCCGGCTGTACGGCGGCCGGCGCATGAGCCTCGTGACGTACCTGATGCCCGCGTTCGCCCTCGTCTACGGCGCCGTGCTGCTCGACGAGTCGATCACCGTCTCGGTGCTCGCCGGGCTGGCGCTGATCCTCGGCGGGGTCGCGCTCGGGTCCGGCTCGCGCCTGCGGCGCTCGGCCCGCGCGGATCGCGTCGAGGCGAGCCCGGGATGACCGCCTCGGTCGCCGTTCGCGCCGCCACGCAGGCGGACGTGCCGTACCTCGTGGCCCTGTTCCGACGCGACGACGTCGCCCCCTTCCTCGCGGCGATCCGGCCGTCGAGCGACGAGGCAGTCGCCGCCGAGATCGCGCGCGCCGACGGGGATCCCGAGGGGTACGGGGTCGTCGTGCTCGAGGTGGACGGAGGGCCGATCGGCACCGCGACGTGGGAGCGGGTGAACCGGCGCTCGGGGATCGCGTCGGTCGGAGGCTTCGTGATCGACCCGGAGCACCGCGGCACGGGGGTGTCGGTGGACGCTGCCCGCGCCCTCCACGCGCACCTCTTCGCGCTCGGGTTCCACCGTCTGCAGATGGAGGTCTACGGCTTCAACGAGCGTGCGCTTGGCCACGCCGAGCGCTCCGGGTGGACCCGCGAGGGCGTCCGCCGCAAGGCTTATTGGCGTAACGACGAGTGGGTCGACGGGGTTCTGTTCGGGCTCCTCGAGGAGGACCTTCGCGGGGAATAGCGGGGGTCATCCCGCGGCGAGGAAGGCGCTCAGGCGCTCGAACGCCTCCGCCGCGCCGAGGCGCCCGAGCCCGAACCGCACGTGACCCGGCTCGTCGTAGACCTCACCGGGGAGGAGCAGGACACCCGCTTCGACGGCGAGCCGCTCGCAGAACGCCTGCGTGCCACCGACCGAGAGTCGGGGGAACCCGATCGGCGACGCGTCCGGCCTCACCCAGGCGACGACGTTCGAATGGCGCTCGACGAAGGCGTCCGCGAGCGCGAGGTTCCGGAGGACGAGCGTGCGGTTCCGCTCGACGATCCCGGCCCGGTTTCTCAGTGCGACCGCTGCCAGGAGCTCGCTCGGCGCGCTGGAGCAGATCGTCGTGTAGAACTTCGCGGCGACGACCGCCTCGCGCAGCGCGGGGTCTCGGCACGCGATCCATCCGGTGCGGAGGCCGGGCAGGCCGTAGGTCTTCGAGACGCTCCCGAGCGAGACGGCCCGCTCGTACAGGTCGCACGCCGCGGGGAGCCGTGCAGCGGGATCGTGCTCCAGCTCGCGGTAGACCTCGTCGCAGAAGAGCGCTGCGCCCCGCTCGGCGCACAGCTCGACGACCCGATCGAGCACCTCGCGCGACATCGACCTCCCCGTCGGGTTGTGCGGCGTGTTGACGTAGACCAGCCGTGTGTCCGGCCGAAGCAGCCGCTCGAGCTCGTCCAGGTCGTACCTCCAGCCGTCCGCATACCGCCGCCGCCAGACGGAGACCTCCGCGCCGGTCGACCGCGCGACTGCGAGCGCCGACTCGTAACACGGCGTCTCGACGACCGCGTGGTCGCCGGGCCCGAGCAGCGCCGTCTCGACCGCGAAGATCCCCTCCTCGGCCGCGGCGAGCGCGACGACCGCGTCGGAGCCCGTTCCGTCGTAAAGCCCCGCGATCGCCGCACGCAGCTCCTCCGAGCCGGGCACCTCGGTGTAGCCGAGGCGCAGCGCGTGGAGCCGCTCGCGCGCGTCGGGCTCGAGCTCGAGGAGATCGCCGACCGTCACCGTTTCGCAGTCGCTCGAAGAGAGCATGAGCTCGGTCGTGAACTCGTACCGCTCGTACCAGTGCTCGATGCGGAAGGGCGGGAGCCGCATGGGTTCATCGTCCCAGATGCGGAGAGTAGGCTCCCCGCACCCACACCGTCGAAGGAGAGGCACATGGCGTTCCTCGTTGCACTGGGCGTGTTCGTCGCGGCGATCGTCCTCGGCATCGTCTTCTTTTCGACCGGGCACGTGGTGCTCGGGATCGTCGCGCTGCTCGGCAGCCTCCCTTTCGCACTCGCCGCCTGGGTGAAATGGGCCGACCGCGGGATCTGAGCCCCGGGCGCTGACCGCGATCACGCCGGCACGGCGGCGCCCTCCGCAAGGGCGCGCTCGATGCCGCGGACGACCTCGTCCGGCGCGTCGAGCCAGACGAGATGTCCCGCGTCGGGCACGGGGACGATGCGGATCGACGGATTTCGCTCGACGATCGCCGCCCACGCCTCCGCGACCGGCGCGGAGACGAACACGTCGCGCTCCCCCCGGAGGAACACCGTCGGCACCCCGAGCTCCTGCCAGCGCTCCCCGAGGCAGAGCTCCCGACGGAGTCGCATCCCGCGGTAGGTCCCGAGCGACCGAACCACGCCGAGGTGGGCGTCGCGATTCCGGAGCTCGCAGAGAACGTCCGCATCGAGCATCTCGTCGTCGAGCCTCTCCGGGTGCGCGACCGCGATCTGCCCCATCAGCGTGCGCATCTTCTCCCGGCTCGGCCGCGACAGCGCGAGCCGTCCCAGCGTCCGCCCGATGAGGGGCAGCTTGACGAACAGCCCGAGCACCCGGAGCGGCGTCGGGAGGTCGCGAGTCACGCCGAGCGGCGCGCCGACCAGTACGAGCCGCCCGACCCGCTGCGGCGCGCCGAGCGCGAAGACGGTCGTCACGAACCCCCCGAGCGAGCAGCCGACGAGGTCGACGCGGTCGAGCCCGAGCCCGTCCAGAACGTCGCCGAGGAACGTGGCCGAGAGCGTGGCGAGATCCGCCGCCTCGTAGTCGAACGGGTCCGCGAGGCCGTGGCCGGGCAGGTCGACGGCGAGGACGCGATGGTGCTCGGCGAGCGATGCCAGGATCGGCGCCCAGAGAGCGGCGTTGTCGAAGGCGCCGTGGACGAGCACGAGCGGCGGCCCGTCCCCGAGCGCGAGCACCCGGGTCTCGCCCTGCGACCACCGCAGGCGCCGCGAGCTCGTTCCCGGCGCGAGCCGCTCGAGCACGGCTCCGTGCGCCGCCTCGATCCTCCAGTCGAGCTCGCTTGCGCCGGACGTTGCCTCCCGGGAGGTCACCGCGCCGCCTCGGCCGGGGCCGAGCCCAATGCGTTCAGGTTGTCCATGACGACGGACAGCGTCTTCATGAGCCCGTCGGTGGGGCTGAACTCCACGATCTCGGCCCCAGCGTGGTGGACCGGCGTGTGCCCGGGCGGGACGTAGTACGCGTCGCCCGCGCGGTAGGTCTCCTCGCGATCGGCAAAGCGGAACGTCATCGAGCCGGCCACGACGTAGCCGAGCCGCGGGACCTGGCAGCGGTCCTCCGGGAGCCCGCGGAACAGCGGGGCCAGGTCTGCGTCCGCCGTGTGGGACTCGAAGCAGACCGAGTAGCCCCCCTCGAAGTGCTCCTGCCACACGTCGAGACCGTCGAGCGAGATTCTCCCGGTCGCCGTCTCCTTCGAAACCTTCGCCATGGTCGCCTCCTGCTGGAATCGCGGTGTCGGAGCGGAGGCTAGGGCGGTGCCGTCGACGTGCCTTCGGTCGAAGCACCCAACCTCGCGCTGTTGTCGCCGTGGGTGAATCCACCCATGCGAGGTCAGACGAGGTCGTTCTCATAGGCGTAGGCCGTCGCGCCGGCCCGGGAGGAGACGTGGAGCTTCGCGAAGATGTTGCTCACGTGCCGGTCGACCGTGCGTGCGCTCAGGACGAGCTCCTCGGCGATCGCCTTGTTCGTCTTGCCGGCGGCCACGAGCCGCAGCACCTCGAGCTCCCGCCGGCTCAGCCCGTGCGCCGTGGAGAGCCGCCGCGCGCCACCGCCCGAACGGTCGAGTCGCCCGAGATCGTACGCGGCACCCAGCCCCTCGAAGGCGCTCCGGGCGGCGGCGAGCTCGAGGTCGGCCGAGTCGTCGTCGCCCAGCGCTCGGCAGGCGCGGCCGACGAGCTCGCGCGACCGCGCCTCCTCGTACGGCGCACCGAGCTCCTGCCAGATCTCGAGCGCCCGCCGGAGTGACACGAGAGCGCGGGCCGGCTCGCCCTCTGCGAGCTCGACTGCGCCCCGCGCGTGAGACGCGGTTCCCCGGATGAGCTCGCTGCCGATCTCGGCGGCCAGCCCCTCGAGCTCGGCGCAGGCGCGGGCCGCGGCATCGACGTCCTCGACCGCCAGGAGGATGTCGACGGCCGCCGCGAGCTGGCCGGCGCGTCGGTGCGGCACCGTCGTCTCGCCGAGCACGCGGTGGATCGTCGCCGCTGCCGCCTCGCCGCGCCCCTGGAAGAGGCGCAGCAGCGCGAGGCCCGGTTGCGGCTCGAACCCGAAACGACTCGCCTCCCGGTAGGTGCGCTCGGCCGCGGTGAGCTCACCGCGGAGTCGATGGAGCTCCGCCTGCCGGTAGAGGGCGTCGGCTGCGGCAGCCTGGTTGAAGCCGGCGGCGAGCCGCTCGCCGGCGCGCCTCGCCTCGAGCAACGCGTCGTTCCAGTCGCCGGCGAGCTGCAGGATCTCGGCTCGGTGGACGAGGCACCGTCCGGTGAACGCGACGAGGTCCGACTGGCCCTCGCACCACCGGCTGAGAGCCGTGGTCCACTCCCGGGCGCGGCGGACCTCGTACACCTCCTGGCACGCGAGGATCACGCCGCAGTAGACGAGACCGGAGACGATCGGCGAGAGCTCGCTCGTCGTCAGCGCCACCATCGCCTCGTCGAGGAGCGCCAGGCCCTCGGCGACCCGGCCGCCCGTCGTCAGCATCTGGCCCTGTGCATGAGTCGCGAGGGCGAAGAGATCCGGGTCGCCGAAGCGCCGTCCGATCGCCGCGGCCTCGCCCGCGGACGCGGCCGCCGCTTGCCAGTCCCCCGTCGCGGCATGCCGAAACACGTCCGGGATCAGGGCATAGCCGCGCTCGACGCAGTCCCCCTCGTTCTCGAGCAGGCGCTGTGCCCGCCCGAGCCAGCCCGTGGCCGGCCCCATCTCGCCTCGCAGTAAGTGGTTGACGCCGATCCAGCCCGCGCAGTGCGCGGCGCGGCGTCGGTTGCCGGCGTCCGCGTACCGCCGGTGCGCTCGCTCGAGCACGGCCATCCACTCGTCGTCGCGGCCGAGCATGTACGCGGCGGTGGCCAGGAGCTCGAGGTCGAGCGGCTCCAGCACCGTCTCACGGTCCGCCAGTGCGAGTCCGTCGTACGCGTCGCCCCACGTCCTGGCGGCGTAGGACGCTCGGCCGCGCTCGAGTGCGTCACTTGGCTCCATGCTTCGCTGGTCGGCGACGCAGCCCATTATCCGACCGAACGCGACCCGCGCGGGTTGACGGACCCGGCGCGACGGTGGGGGCAGGCTTCGAGGCCGTTAGACGGCGACCGGCGCGGCTTCGCCCTGCGGCGACGGCGACGACGTCGCGGCGCCGTAGGAGCACCGCCAGCAGGACCCCGGCGACGACGAGGAACGAGGCCGAGAGCGCCCAGGCGACATGAAAGCCGGACACGAGCGCGTCGGCCTGTTCGGCCGGCGTCGGCGCGTGGCCGAGGGAGGAGAGCTCGTCGGTGGTCCGGCTCGTGGCGAAGGTCGAGAGCAGGGCGAGCCCGAGCGCGCCGCCGATCTGCTGGGCCGTGTTGAACAGCCCCGACGCGAGCCCGGCGTCGTCGGCGGGAATGCCGCTCGTCGCGATCAGCGTGATGGGGACGAAGACGAGCCCCATGCCGATCGAGGTCAGCAGGATCCCGGGAAGCAGGTCCGACACGTACGAGCCGTCCGGCGTCAGGCGAAGGAACGTCAGCAGACCGAGCGCGCCGAGGCCGAGCCCGATCAGCGGCACCTCGCGGGCGCCGAGCGCCGGCACGAGCTTCTGCGAGAGACCGGCACCGACGATCACGCCGGCCGTGAACGGCACGAACGCCAACCCCGCCTCGAGCGGCGAGAACCCGAGCACCTTCTGGACGTACAGCGTGTTGAAGAAGAACATCGAGAACAGCCCGGCAGCGACGATGAACATCGCGACGTTCGCGGCGCGTACGGTCTTCACCGAGAAGATCGAGAGGCGGACGAGCGGTTCGGCGGAGCGGCGCTCGATCAGCACGAACGCGACGAGCAGCACCGCGGAGAGCGCGATGAACCCGAGCACCTCCGCCGATCCCCAGCCGGACTCGGAGGAGCGGACGATCCCGTAGACGAGGGCGATCAGGCCGCCGGTCACCGTCGCGGCGCCCGCCAGGTCGAAGCTCTTGTGGGCGTGCTCGTCCTTCGACTCCGGCACGAGGCGCATGGACAGGACGAAGGCGACGATCCCCACCGGCACGTTGACGAAGAAGATCCACGGCCAGGACAGCACCTCGACGAGCAAGCCGCCCAGCACGAGGCCGACCGCGCCGCCACCGACCGCGATCGCCGCCCAGACGCCGAGGGCCTTCGTCCGCTCCGCACCCTCCTTGAACGTCGTCGTCACGATCGAGAGCGCGGCGGGCGAGACGAGCGCGGCGCCCAGGCCCTGCAGCCCGCGCGCGAGGATCAGCATCGTCTCGCCGGTCGCGAGCGCGCAGAGGAGCGACGCGGACGTGAAGAGGACGAGACCCGCGAGGAACACGCGCTTGCGGCCGATCAGGTCGCCGGCGCGGCCACCGAGCAGCAGGAAGCCGCCGAACAGGAGCGCGTACGCGTTGACGATCCACTGCAGGCTCGACTCGGAGATCCCGAGGTCGGCCTGGATCGACGGCAACGCGACGTTCACGATCGTCGCGTCGAGCACGACCATGAACTGCGCGAGGCAGACGAGGACGAGCACGAGCCACGGATTCACGCGTCCGGCGGTCATCTGCGCTCGACCGTAGCAGCGCCCCCGCGGCCCGCCGGGTACGGGTTTCCGTACAGCTGCCTCCTCCGGACGGGCCACGGCGGTAGGCTCGCGCCATGGAGCTCATCCACACCTGCTACCGCATCACCGACCCCGAGCGGTCGATCGCGTTCTACGAGGCGCTCGGGCTCGAGAAGCGCCGTGAGCTGCCGATCCGCGACGAGGCCGTGAACTACTTCCTCGGCGTCCCCGGGAAGCCGCAGCCGGAGCTCGAGCTGACCTACAACTTCGGCGTCGACTCCTACGAGCTCGGCACCGCGTACGGCCACATCGCGCTGACGATCGAGTCGATGGACGACACCCTCGCCGCGCTCGCCGAGAAGGGCATCGAGCCCGAGCGGCCGCCGTACTCGGTGCGCGAGGGCGGCTCGCTGCTCTGCTTCGTCCGCGACCCCGACGGCTACCGCATCGAGCTGATCGAACGCTCCGACTACTGACGGAGCCAGCTCTCCGTCGACCGGTCGACCACACCGTCGCGACGCGACGTCCGTCCGCGTCCGCCGAAAGAGGGGCGTGTGCTTGTCAATTTGACAACTACATAGTTGTAAAGTAGTTTTTCGCGTGTCGGCGTTACTCATTCCCAGGAGTCCTCTTTCGATGCCTCTGCCCCACCCACTTCCCGAGCCGATCGTCGAGCTGATCGCGCGGCGCTTTCGCGTGATCGGCGAGCCGATGCGGATCAAGATCCTCGACCGGCTGCGCGACGGCGAGGCCACGGTCGCCGAGCTGACCGAGAGTCTCGGCACGTCGCAGCAGAACGTCTCCAAGCACCTCGGCGTCCTCCACGGGGCCGGGATCCTCGGCCGCCGCAAGCAGGGGACGCACACGATCTATGCGATCGCGGACGAGAGCGTCCTCGGTCTCTGCGAGCAGGTCTGCGGTGGCCTGCAGCGCCAGTTCTCGGAGCTCGCGGAACTCGTCGGAGGGTCGCTGCGATGAGCTGCTCGCGCCCCTCTCTCACACGCGTCCTTTTCGGGCTCGCCGGCACGTCGTCGATCGTCCTCGGCCGTACCCCGTGCTTCACGCGCGAGGTGACGCGATGACCGCGGTCGGCCCGATCGGACGTCTCGGCCGCTGGACGGCCGGCCACGTCCGGCTCGTCGTGGTCGCCTGGGCGATCGTCGCCGTCGGCCTCGGCGCGCTCGCGCCGAAGGCCGAGCACGCGCTCTCGGGCGCCGGCTGGGAGGCGACGGGCTCGGAGTCCGTCGCTGCGCGCCACGCGATCGACGCCTCGTTCGCCGGCCAGGGCGGCTACGCCCTCATGGTCGCCGTGCACGGCTCCGGGAGCCTCGACCAGACCGTCGCCGAGGCGACCCGCATCCTCGAGTCCGACCCCCGCGTCTCGACGGTCGCGCCGCCCCAGGTCTCGACGGACGGCCACACCGTGCTGCTGAGCGGCGGCGCGGCAGCGAGCCCCACCGAGATGGTGCGCGCCGCGGACGATCTCAAGGGGAAGCTCGCCGACCTCTCGAGCGGCTCGACGACCGTCGGCCTCACCGGCGCACCGGGCATGTGGTCGGACTTCAACGAGGCGAACAAGAGCGCGATGATGAAGTCGGAGATCCTCTCCTGGCCCGTCACGCTCGCGATCCTGCTGCTCGCGTTCGGATCGCTCGTGGCGGCCGGACTGCCGCTCCTCCTCACGATCCTCGGGCTGATGGCGTCGGCCGGGAGCCTCTTCCTGATCACGCACCTGTTCGATGTCTCGATCTGGTCGATGAACTTCGCGCTCATGTTCGCGCTCGCGCTCGGCATCGACTACGCGCTGTTCATCGTCGCCCGGTTCCGCGGTACTCACTTCGGCTCGCACGTCACGACGCGGGACGCGGTCGCGGCCACGATGGACACGGCCGGCAAGGCCGTGCTGTTCTCGGGCGCCACGGTGCTGATCTCGTTGTCGGCGGTGATGCTCGTCCCGAGCCCGGCATTCCGCTCGATGGCGCTCGGGATCATGCTGTCGGTCGCCTTCATCCTCCTCGCGACGCTGACGCTGCTGCCCGCGGTGCTCGCGTGGCTCGGCGACCGCGTCGACAGGCTGGCGCTGCCGTGGGTCCACGCAGGCGAGCACCGCTCGCCGCGCTTCGCGCGGTGGGGAGAGCGGCTCTGGCGCCGCCCCGCGCTCTACGGCATTCCGGCCCTGGCGATCCTCCTGCTCCTCGCGGCGCCCGTGCTGCGGCTCGACACCGGCATGCCGTCGATCAAGGTCGTTCCGAAGAGCGACGGCTCGCGCGTGGGCTACGGGCAGGTACAGGCAGCGTTCGGCCCCGGCGCGCCCGGGACGCTGCAGGTCGTCGCCCCCGCCGCCGAGGCGGCGGGTGTCGCGAACGTGCTCCAGGCGGATCCGGGCATCGTCGCCGTGACGCCGGCGCAGCGCTCGGGCGACCGGGCGCTCGTCCTCGCCGTGCCGGCCGACGATCCCTCCGACCCGGCGGTCGGTGACACGATCGATCGGCTCCGCGCCGCGCTGCCCCCGGGCGCCCTGCTCGGCGGCGCCGCGGCGGAGAACCACGACCTCGAGGCGGCGCTCGCGGCGAAGACGGTGCCGGTCTTTCTCGTCGTCCTCGGGCTCGGCTTCCTACTCCTCCTCGTCGCGCTGCAGGCGCCGCTGATCGCGCTCGCGGGCGTCGTCACGAACCTGCTCGCGACCGCCGCCGCGTTCGGCGTCGGCGTCCTGATCTTCCAGGACGGCAACCTGCAGGGGCTTCTCGGCTTCGAGTCCCAGGGCTTCCTGAACGCGTGGGGGCCGGTGTTCTTCTTCGCGATGATCTTCGCGATCTCGATGGACTACACCGTGTTCCTGCTCTCGTCGGCAAAGGAGCACTGGGACCGCTCGCACGACGCACGGGAGGCGATGGTCGGCGGCGTCGCGCACTCCGGGCGCACGATCTTCGCCGCCGCGGCGGTGATGGTCGCTGTCTTCCTGACGTTCGCGCTGTCGGGACCGATCCCGCCGAAGGAGATGGGCGTCATCCTCGGCGTCGCCGTCCTCCTGGACGCGATGCTGATCCGGCTCGTCCTGATGCCGGTGCTCTTGCGCGTGATGGGACGCCACGCGTGGGCGCTCCCGCGGTGGCTCGACCGGCTGCTCCCGGACGTCACGTTCGGGCATTCGTGAGAAGCTCGGCGCGTGCCCGACGAGGAACGAGCTCGCGCAGCGATCAAGGGAGCCGAGCGCTTCCTCAACGCCTGGCACGGCGGTCCCGGGCCCCGGGACCGCCTGCTGGAGCTCGCCGAGGCCACGCGTGACGACGAGCGGTTCGACCGCTACGGGTCCGGAGAGCGAATCGAGCGCCTCGAGCGGCGCGTCGCCGAGCTGCTCGGCCAGGAGGCCGCCGTGTTCATGCCGAGCGGCACGATGGCGCAGCCGATCGCCCTGCGGATCTGGAGCGACCGCCGTGGCATCAGGACGGTCGCCTTCCATCCGACGTGCCACCTCGAGCTCCACGAGGAAAAGGGGTACGAGCGGCTGCACGGGCTCCACGGGAAGCTCGTCGGCGACCCGAACCGCCTGATCACCGTCGACGATCTCGACGCGCTCCGAGAGCCGGTGGCGGCGCTCCTCCTCGAGCTGCCACAGCGCGAGATCGGCGGCCTGCTGCCGTCCTGGGACGACCTCGGCGCCCAGGTCGACTGGGCGCGCGAGCGGGAGATCGCGCTCCACATGGACGGGGCCCGGCTCTGGGAGGCGCAGCCCTTCTACGACCGCCCGCATGCCGAGATAGCGGCGCTGTTCGACTCGGTCTACGTCTCCTTCTACAAGGGGCTCGGCGGGATGGCGGGCGCGGCCCTCGCCGGCGACGCCGCACTGATCGCCGAGGCGCGCGTCTGGCAGCGGCGGCACGGCGGGAACCTCGTCACGCTGCTCCCATTCGTCGTGGCGGCCGAGATCGCGCTCGACGAGCGGCTCGAGCGGATGCCCGTCCACGCCGCGCATGCCCGGGCGCTCGCGGCGGCGCTCGCGGAGGTCGACGGTCTCGAGATCGTCCCCGACCCGCCGCAGACCCCGCTCTTCCACGTCCTGCTCCGGGGCGACCGCGAGCGGCTCGCGGACGCGGCGCTGCAGATCGCGGAGGAGCGCAAGGTGTTCCTGTTCGCCGATCCCGGCTCGACGACCTCGCCGAGCTGGCAGCGACACGAGGTGATGGTCGGCGAGGTCACCCTCGCGCTCGAGCCGGGGGAGATCGCGGAGCTCTACGCCGAGGTCCTGGCGCGGGCCTCGGCCGCGCCGGCGCCGCCGCGCAAGCGGCGTTCGAGAGCGGCCGCTCCGCGGCGCCGAACCTGAGAGAATCGGCGCATGCCGTACACGGTCTTCCATGCCGGCGGGCTCGAGTGGCACCCGCGCCGCGAGGGCGACCCGCGACTCGTGTCCGAGCTCTCCGAGGCGATGACGCGGTCGCGGGCGAACCTCTACCGCTACCCGCCCGGCGCGACCGGCCGCCGCCACAGCGACCCCGTCCAGGAGGAGGTCTTCGTCGTCCTCGACGGGACGCTCACGATCCACATGGGCGAGGGCGACGAGCCCGAGCGCGACGAGCTCGAGCGCGGCAGCGTCCTGATCGTGCAGCCGGGCACCGTGCTCCAGCTCTCGAACCACCACGGCGACGAGCTGCGCCTGTTCGTCTACGGCGCCCCGCCGGAGCGCGGCGAGGCGACGTTCTACCCGACGATCGAGTAGACCGTTACGACGCCAGGAAGCGGACGATCCGCTCGGCGATCTCCTCGCCCTTGTCCTCCTGGAGGAAGTGCCCGGCGTCCGCGACGATCTCGGCGGGTAGCGCGCCCGGGATGTGCGCAGCCATCAGCTCCGCGTGCGCCGGCGAGAAGACGCGGTCCGAGTCGGAGAACAGGACGAGCGCCGGCTTCTCGAAGCGCGACAGGGCGTCCCGCACATCGAGCATCGCAGCAGCGGACGGATGGTCGTGCTCCGTCGGGACGAGCTCGGGGAACGCGAGTGGACCGGCCTTCGCCTCGGCGACGGGGAACGGCGCGTCGTAGCCGCGGACCGCGTCGTCGTCGAGCGCGGACACGCAGGCGACCTGGACGAGCCGGCTCGCCGTGAAGTCCGGCCCGACCGCGCGGACGAGCTCGCGGAAGCGGAGCCACTGCTCGGACGGCGCGCCGACGCCGACGCCGGTGTTGAGGATCACGAGCCGCTCGACGCGGTCAGGGTGCGAGACAGCCAGCCGGAGCCCGGTCGGCCCGCCCCAGTCGTGCACGACGAGCGTGACCCGGGTGAGGTCGAGCTCGAGCGCGAGCCGCTCCACCGAGCGGTAGTGGCCGTCGTACGTGTAGTTCGCCTGGGCGAGCGGCTTGTCGGAGCGGCCGAAGCCGAACAGGTCCGGAGCGATCACCCGGCCCACCGCCGAGAGCGCCGGGATCATGCGCCGGTAGAGGAACCCCCACGTCGGCTCGCCGTGCAGGAGCAGCACCGGGTCTCCCGACCCCTCCTCGACGTAGTGCATGCGCAGGCCGTCCTGCTCGAGGTACCTCGGCGCGTACGGCCAGCCGACAAGCTCCTCGAAGCGCTCGTCGGGCGTGCGATAGGCGTCCACGACGGCGACTCTACGCGCGGGCCGGAACGTAGGCTCACGAGGTGAGCGAGGCCGCCGCCCCACAGGTGCCGTCGACCCGGCGGATCCTGAACGGCTACTACACGCTCGCCGGGCTGTACACGCTGTCGGCGGCGCTCATCTGGGGCGTGAACACGCTGTTCCTGCTCGGCGCCGGGCTCTCGTTCTTCGAGGTGTTCCTCGCCAACGCCGCGTTCTCGGCCGGGATGGTGCTGTTCGAGGTGCCGACGGGGGTCGTCGCCGACACGCTCGGCCGACGGGTGTCGTTCCTGCTGTCCGTCACCGTGCTCGCGATCACGACGCTGCTCTACGTCGCCCTTGCCGAGGTGGACGCGGGCGTCGTCGCCTTCGCCGTCGTGTCCGTCCTGATGGGCCTCGGCTTCACGTTCTATTCCGGGGCGATGGAGGCGTGGCTCGTCGACGCCCTCTCAGTCGCCGGGCACTCGGGCGCGCTCGACGCCGTCTTCGCCCGCGGCCAGCAGATCACGGGCGCGGCGATGCTCGTGGGGACGGTCGGCGGCGGCCTCCTCGGCCAGATCGACCTCTCGCTTCCCTACCTCGTACGGTCCGGGCTGCTCGTCGCCGTGTTCGCGATCGCCTATGCCGTTATGCACGACATCGGCTTCACGCCACGCCGCGTCACGGTCGCCGAGCTGCCCGCCGAGGTCGCCCGCAACGCCCGCGAGGGCGTCGCGTACGGCTGGGCCCAGCGCCCGCTCCGGCTGCTGATGCTCGCGTCGTTCTTCCAGCTCGGGTTCTTGATGTGGGCGTTCTACGCCTCGCAGCCGTACCTGCTCGACCTGCTCTCGAGCGACGCCGTGTGGATCGCCGGCCTCGTGACGGCCGGCATCGCGCTCTCGACGATCGCGGGGAACCAGCTCGTCGACGTGCTCTCCCGCCGTTGCGGCCGCCGCACGACGCTCCTGCTCGGCGCCGCTGCCGTCGAGACGTGCGCCGCGATCGTGCTCGGCCTCGTCTCCTCGTTCTGGGCGGCGCTCGCGGCGCTCCTCCTGATCACGGCGGCCACCGGCGTCACGAGCCCCGTGCGCCAGGCGTACCTGCACCAGGTGGTGCCGAGCGAGCAGCGGGCGACCGTCGTCTCGTTCGACTCGATGATCTCGAACACCGGCGGGATCGGCGGCCAGATCGGGCTCGGAGCCCTTGGCGAGAGCCGCTCGGTCGGCGCAGCGTTCGTCGTGGGAGGGATCGTCACCGGGTGCGCGCTGCCGCTGCTCGCGCGCGTCCGCGCGATCGGCGGGTCGCCGGACCGCATCGTCGGCGCCAGGGCGGGGGTCGAGAGCCCCTGCGCGGCGTCAGGGCTCCCCGACATCGCGGCCGTCGAGACCGAGCACTCGGTCGGCCTTCCGGCACGCGCCTCCTGATCCACGAGGGGTTCTGCCGGAACGTCGCAGTTCGTGATGTGTTACGATATATCGCGATACATCAACGAAAGGAGTGCCCATGTCGGCATTCGCCATCGCACCGCACCGGTGCCACCGGGAGGATCGGATCCGGTTCATGACCGGGCGCCACCGCCGTCGCCACCACCGCGGCTTCGGGCCGAGCTATGCCTTCGGCCGCCGCGCCGGCCGCGGCGACATCCGCGCCGCGGTCCTCGTCCTCCTCGCAGAGGAGCCGATGCACGGCTACCAGATCATCCAGGAGCTCGCCGAGCGGACGGGCGGCGTCTGGAGGCCGAGCCCCGGCTCGGTCTACCCCACGCTGCAGCAGCTCGAGGACGAGGAGCTCGTCCGCGAGACGGCCTCCGACTCCGGCAAACGCGTGTACGAGCTGACGGACGCGGGCCGCGAGCGGGCCGCCGCGACGGAGGCGCCCTGGAACGCGGTCGCCGACGAGAGCGAGGACGCGCTCGTCGCGCTCCGCGATCTCGGCTTCCAGGTGCTCGCCGCGACCCGCCAGGTCGCGCACGCGGGCACGACGGCGCAGATCGAGGCCGCGCAGTCCGTGCTCCGCGACGCGCGACGCGCGCTGTATCGCCTCCTCGCCGAGGAGGACGAGTGACAGGTGGGGAGCCGCGGCTCCCCACCCCACGAGGGTCTGGTCAGTCGATCGCGTGCTTCGCGCGGAACACGCCCTCGGGATCCATCTCCGCCCGGATGCGGGCGAGCCGCTCGTACACGCCCGCCGGGTAGAACGCGCTCGGGTGGACGTCCCGCTCGGCGAAGTTGAAGTAGGCGCTGCGCGAGAGCCACGGCGCCAGCGACGAGCGGACGGCGTCGAGACGATCGTCGATCGCCGACACGGCCTCCGGGGCCGCCGCGACGCCGACCGCGTACATGACATACGCCGCCTCGAGATGCGACAGGGCGCCGCCGTTCGGGTGCGGCCGCCCGAGCGCGCCCTCGAGGTGGCGCACCTCGACCGAGAGAAGCGGCGAGGTGCCGTCCATGGCCGCGGCCGACACGAGCTCGCGGGCGGCGTCCGCGTCGAGCCCGTCGAGCATCCACCCCTCGCCGCGGCCGGGGACGGGGCCGGGCGGGTCGCGGTGGAGCTCGGTCAGGGCGCGTGCCGGCACCGTCGCGAAGGTGTCGATCTCGGGCCCGAGCGCCCTCAGCGGGGCGAGCAACTCGCGGCCGCGGCTCTCGTCGCCGAGGTACGCGGCCTCGACCACGACCAGCTGGCGGCCGCGCAGCGGCTCGGGCATCTCCGGGATGGGCGGGATCTGCAGCAGGCGCCCGACCGAGGTGACCTCCTCGGGAGCGTCGCGCGTCCACTCGGCCCAGGCGCCGAGCACCTCCTCGGCACGCGCGGCCGGCCAGATGAGCCAGCCGGCGTAGAGCTCCGACACCGGGTAGAGGGCGATCTCGACCTCGGTGACGACGCCGAAGCTGCCTCCGCCGCCGCGCAGGGCCCAGAAGAGGTCGGCGTTCGTCTCGTGGTCGGCGCGGACGACGTCCCCGCCCGCGGTCACGACCTCGGCGGAGAGCACGCTCGACGACGAAAGCCCGTACTTGCGACCGAGCCAGCCGACACCGCCGCCCAGCGAATAGCCGACGACACCGACGTCCGGCGCCGAGCCGTGGAGCGCGGTCAGGCCGTACTCGACGGCCGCGTCGACGACGTCCGCCCAGACCGTCCCGGCCGCGACACGGGCGACGCGCGCAACGGGGTCGATCTCGACGCCGGTCATCCGCGACGTGTTGACGAGCAGCGTGCCGTCTAGCCGCGCGCCCGCCCCGTGCCCGGTGCCCTGGACCGCGACCTTCAGGCCGACGAGCCGGGCGTGCTCGACGACGGCGACGACGTCGTCCACCGTCTCGGGCAAGGCGACGGCCGCGGGGCGCTGGTCGACGGCGAGGTTCCACGCCCGCCTGGCGTCGTCCCAACCCGCGTCTCCGGGGAAGAGGAGGATGTCCGGGGAGGATGCGGTGCGGGTCGGATTGCCGGTGTCGATGAGCTGCGCCATGTGGGGTTCTCCTGTGGGTTCGCTGTCGTCCACGGAGACTCGCTGCGGCATGCGCGGCGAGCGGTGCGGTTGCCCGCACCGGGGGTTGGGAGCAGACCGGCGTCTTCGACCGGGCGGCGCTACAGCCGCGCCGCGAGCAATGCAGCGGCCGACGCGACGAGTGCGGCTGCGTCGCGTCGCGCCGCCTCGGGTGAGCCCGCGAGCTCGACGAGGGTCAGGCACGGCACGTCGTCGCCGAGCGTCCCGGAGTCCGCGTCGCCGGCGACGACCGCAGCCGCAGTCCCGACCGCCCGCGCCCCGTCGAGGACGTGCCCGACGACCTTCCCGGCGAGCGAGGTGGCGTCCAGGTGCCCCTCCCCCGTGAGCGCCAGGGACGACGAGTCGAGCGCCTCGCGGAGCCCGACGGCATCGGCGACGAGGGCGGCGCCCGGGACGAGCCTCGCCCCGACGGCGGCCAGTCCCCCGGCGAGTCCGCCGGCCGAGCCGGAGCCGGGGATGGCACCGACGTCGACACCGTGGGTGGCGCGATAGCGCTCGGCGAGGCGTTCCAGCCGCTGCTCGAGCTCACGGACGGTCGCGGCGTCCGCGCCCTTCTGCGGCCCGAAGACGCGGGCGGCGTCGACGAAGGTCGTCGACACGTCGCACGCGACGACGACCTCCGCGCCCCGGAGCTCGAAGCCGAGCGCTTCGAGCGCACCGAGACCTCCGTCGACGGTCGCGGAGCCGCCGACTGCGACGATCACGCGCCGGAGGCCCTCGTCGAGCGCCGCCGCGATCAACTCGCCGGTGCCGTGGGTCGTCGCCCGGAGCGGGTCGTTCGCTCCGTCTACGAGCGCGAGGCCGCTCGCACGCGCCATCTCGACCACCGCGGTGTCGCGGCGGACTCCCCACTCGGCGTCGACCGGGTCGCCGAGCGGCCCCGTGACCCGTGCCGTGCGGCGGCTCCGCCCGTCGGGGCAGAGGACGTCGAGCGTGCCTTCGCCGCCGTCCGCCAGGGGTAGGCGGTCGGCTCGGCGACCTGCCCGCTCGACTCCCGCCGCGAGCGCGCCGGCCGCCTCGCGGGCGGTCAGGGTGCCGCGGAACTTGTCGGGGCAACAGAGAACCGGGCGGTCGGCCGTCACTGGGCGTGCATCAGCTCCGCCGCGCGCTCGGCGACCATCACGGTCGGCCAGTTCGTGTGGCCGCGGGGCAGGGCGGGCATCACGGAGGCGTCGACGATCCGCAGCCCGTCGACGCCGCGCACCCGAAGGTCCGGGGTGACGACCGCGTCCTCGTCTAGCCCCATCCGGCACGTCCCGACCGGGTGGTACAGCGTCTGGGAGCGCGCACGCAGATGAGCGTGGAGCGCGTCGGCGTCGGTCGCGTCGACACCCGGAAGCAGCTCCCCGGTCACGTGTCGGGCAAGCGGCTCCTGCGCGAGGACCCCGCGAGCAAGACGAATTCCTTCGACGAGAGTTCCTGCGTCGTGCCCGCCGGGGTCGGTGAGGTAGCGCGGGTCGATCTCGGGCGCCGCGAGGGGATCCGCGGAGGCCAGCCGCAGCTCGCCGACGCTGCGCGGCTGGAGCAGGACGGCTGCGACGGTGACGCCGTCCTGCGAGGGGGGCGCCGTTCCCTCCTCCTCGAACAGCACCGGCGCGAAGATCAGCTCGAGTTCCGGCGCCGGTGCGGAGGGGTCGATGCGGACGAACGCGGCGGCCTCGGCGACGTTCGACGTGAGCGGCCCTCGCCCGAGGGCGAGCCACGCGAGCAGGTGGCGCGGCCGCTCGGCGGAGAAGAGCGTCTCCGCGTCGACGGTCGCAAGAACTCCGTTTGCGAGGTGGTCACGGAGATTCCGGCCGACGCCCCGCGCAGCGACGGCGATCGCGATCCCGTGGCGCTCGAGCTCCTCGGGCGGTCCGATGCCGGACAGGAGCAGCAGCCTCGGCGTGTCGATTGCGCCGGCAGCGAGGACGACCTCGCGGCCCGCGTGCGCTTCCTCCTCGTCCGCGGCCTCGCCGAGCAGGAACGCGACGCCGCGTGCCCGGCCGGCCTCGACGAGAAGACGGGTCGCGCGAGCTCCGGTGACGACCGTCAGGTTCGGGCGGCGCATCGCCGCGCGCAGGTACCCGTCGACCACGCTGTGACGGCGGCCCCGCCGGATCGAGACCGGCGTCAGGCCGACACCCGCGTTGTCCGCGGCGTTGAGGTCGCGGACGCGAGGGATCCCGGTCGCGACTGCGGCCTCGACGAAGTCGAGCGTGAGCGAGCTCGGGCTTCGCTGGCTCGCGCGAGGGAAGTGCGCGTCGCTGCGGGCGTACGCCGAGGCGACGTCGTCCCAGCCCCATTCCGGCGGCCAGGCATCGTGGTCGGCGCGATGGCCGCGGATCGCCATCATCGCGTTGATCGACGACGAGCCGCCGAGCACCTTGCCCCGGGGGAAGACGAGCCGGCGATCGTCGAGGGCCACCTGCGGGGTCGTCCGGTACCCCCAGTCGAGCGGCGAGTCGAAGAGCTTCGAGAACGCCGCGGGGACGCGGACGTGCAGCTTGCGGTCCCCTGGGCCTGCCTCCAACAGCAGGACGCTCGTCGAGGCGTCCTCGGTCAGCCTGGCGGCGAGCACGCAGCCCGCGGATCCAGCCCCGACGACGACGACGTCGTGCACCCGGGGCCTCACGCTCCCTCGTGCTCGACCCAGTCGATCTCGAGCACGGTGCGGCGCAGCCTGACCCGGTGGGAATGGGGGCACCACTCCGCCTGCCAGAGCTCGAGCACGTTCGCATCGTCGCAGAGCCGGCACGATCTCGGCACAGACGCGTCACACCTTCGTGGCTACGTTGTCGACTATGGCGACGGTCACCACACCCTGGGGACGGGCGACGACGGTGGAAGAGGTGTCGGTCGCCCAGCGGGCAGGCGAGAAACGGTTCACGACCCGGGTGGAGCTCCTGGAATCCAGCGACGGCGACCGGCTGGTGCGCTTCTCGTACGCGACGAGCGGGAGCGCGCGGCGCGGCCCGGTGACGCTCCGCGAGCGGGATCTCGCGAAGCTTCGGGTCGCGCTCGAGCGGTCGCCGAACCTTCGCCGTGCGCTCGACGAAGCCGGGATGAGCGGCTGACCCTCGACGTAAGTCATGCGGCGGGGTTGCCGCCGCCGGCTATCCGCGGGCGAAGGCGTCGACTGGCACGCGGTCGCGTGCCGCGGCGATCAGACCGGCGAGCAACGGAACACCTCCGGTCGGCCCTAGCAGCGGATCGACTGCGTGCTCCGGGTGCGGCATCAAGCCGAGCACGTTGCCCGCCGTGTTGGCGATCCCCGCCACTCGGCCGCGCGAGCCGTTCACGTCCTCCGTGTATCGGAGCACGACCTGGCCGCGCGCGAGCACGTCCGCGTACAGGTCGTCGTCGGCAACCCAGTTGCCCTCGCCGTGCTTGACCGGGATGACGAGCTCGTCTCCCCGAGCGCACGACGCGGTGAACGGCGTTGCGGTCGACTCGACGACGACGGTCACGTCCGCGCACAGGAACTCGAGCTGCCGGTTCGGGCGGAGCACACCCGGCAGCAGCCCGGCCTCGCACAGGATCTGGAAGCCGTTGCAGATCCCGAGCACCGGCCCGCCGTTCGCGGCGAACGCGCGAACCGCGTCCATCACCGGGGCCACGCGGGCGAGGGCGCCGCAGCGAAGGTAGTCGCCGTAGGAGAACCCGCCGGGGAGGACGATGCCTGCGACCCGCTCCGGGAGCTCGGTGGCCGTGTGCCAGACGGCGACGGGTTCCGCGCCGAGGGCGTCGAGCGCGAGGCGAGCGTCGCCGTCGTCGTTCGATCCGGGGAACGTGACGACGGCGATCCGTGGCCGTGCTTCGGTCACGCCTCGCCTTCGACGATCTCGAAGCTCTCGATCAGAGGGTTCGCGAGCAGCTCCGCGCACATGCGCAGCACCTCGCTCCGGGCGGCATCGAGGTCGGCAGCCTCGACGTCGAGGTCGACCAGCCGCCCGACCCGCGCGCTCGTGACGGCGAAGCCGAGCGTCGCGAGCGACGCCTGGACCGCGTCGCCCTCGGGGTCGAGGATCCCGGCCTTCGGCCGGATCAGCACGGTCAGCCGCACCGCACGACCGCCGGATCTACGAGATAGCGCTCGAAGGGGATCTCGGTGAGCCGCTCGAACGCCTCCACGTAGCGCTCCCTGGTGCCTGTGACGACCTCGGGTGGGAGGGCCGGACCCGGTGCGGTCCGGTCCCAGCCGGTGGCCAGGCACCAGTCGCGGACGTACTGCTTGTCGAACGAGGGCTGCGGTGTGCCGGGCATGTATCCGTCGGCGGGCCAGAAGCGCGAGGAATCCGGCGTCAGCGCCTCGTCGGCAAGCGTCACGGCGCCGTGCGCGTCGACCCCGAACTCGAACTTCGTGTCCGCGAGCAGGATCCCCCGCGTCTCCGCGTGCTCGGCGGCGAAGCGATAGAGCGCAATCGCAGCCTCTCGTGCCCGCGCGTACTCCTTCTCCCCGCAGAGCGCCGCCGCCTCGTCCTCGGTGATCGTCAGGTCGTGGCCCTCCGTCGCCTTGGTCGCCGGCGTCACGATCGGCTCCGGCAGCCTCCCCGACTCGGGCAGCCCGTCGGGCAACCGATGCCCTGAGATCTCTCCGCTCTCGCGGTAGTCCGTCCACCCGGAGCCGGCGAGGTAGCCGCGGACGACAATTTCCGCGGGGAGCATTTCGAGCCGCCTGCACTCGAGCGAGCGGCCGTCGTCGCGCAGGGCGAGGAGATGGTTGCCGACGATGTGCCGCGTACGCTCGAACCAGAACGCCGACAGGCCCGTCAGCACTCGCCCCTTGTCGGGGATCTCCGTCGGGAGCACGACGTCGAACGTCGAGATGCGATCGGTCGCGACGAGCAGCAGCCTGTCGTCGACGAGCGCGTAGAGCTCGCGGACCTTGCCGGTCCCGACGTGCACCGCGTCAGGCACGGACCGGCGCCTCCCGCGCCGCTACGAGCGTCCGCAGGCGGTCGAACACGGTATCGACGTGCGCCGTGTAGGCCTCGAGCGAGAACACGTGCTCGAGGTCGACGCGATCCGAGATCTCCCCGTCCGCCAGAGCGAGCTCGCGGAAGTCGAGCTCCTCGTCCCACGCTCTCGTCGCGTGCCTCTGGACGATCCGATAGGCCGTGTCGCGCATGAGCCCGCTCTCGACGAGCGCCAGAAGCAGGCGCTGGCTGAAGAACACCCCGTGGCTCGCGTCGAGGTTCGCCCGCATCCGCTCGGGCCTCACGACGAGGCCCTCGAGCAGCCATGCGAACCGGTCGAGAACGTAGTCGATCGCCAGGAACGAGTCCGGCAGCACGACGCGCTCGGCGGACGAGTGGGAGATGTCGCGCTCGTGCCACAGGGCGACGTTCTCGAAGCCCACGAGCGCGTTTGCCCGAACGACCCGTGCAAGCCCGCAAATGCGCTCCGCGACGATCGGGTTCCGCTTGTGCGGCATCGCCGACGACCCTTTCTGGCCGCGGCCGAACGGCTCCTCGACCTCGCGGACCTCGGTGCGGGCGAGATGGCGGATCTCCGTCGCGAATCGCTCGAGCGACGACCCGAGCAGTGCAAGCGCGGCGAGCAGGTCGGCATGTCGGTCGCGTTGGAGGATCTGGGTCGAGCTCGAAGCCGGCTCGAGCCCGAGCTGCTCGCACGCGATGCGCTCGACCTCGGGGTCGATCGCCGCGTACTGCCCCACGGCGCCAGAGAGCTTGCCGACGCGAAGCCCCTCGAGCGCCCGCTCGAGCCGCCCCCGTTCACGCTCGAGCGTGAATGCCCAGCCGGCCAGCTTGAGCCCGAAGGTCGTCGGTTCCGCGTGCACGCCGTGCGTTCGTCCCATGCAGAGCGTCTCCCGGTGCTCCTCGGCCCGAGCGACGACCGCGCTGAAGGCCCGCTCCAGCCCGTCGAGCACCAGCGCACCGGCGTCCTGGACTGCGAGCGACAGCGCCGTGTCGACCACGTCGGACGAGGTGAGCCCGAAGTGGAACCAACGGCCGTCATCGCCGAGCCGCTCGGCAGCGGCGTCGACGAACGCGGCCACGTCATGATTCGTCGTGCGCTCGATCTCGGCCACGCGCGCGGGGTCCGGTGGAACCGCGAGCGCTCGAATGCGGTCGACGGCGTCGGCCGGCACGACGCCGACGCGGCGCCAGCCTTCGAGGGCCGCGAGCTCGACTGCCAGCCATCGCTCGAGCGTCGCCTCTCCCGACCAGATCCGCGTCATGGCGGGGCGGGAGTAACGCGCGATCACGCCGTCATCCTAGATGCGGCCCCGGGCGGCCCCCGATGAAGCGCTGGCGCGCTGGGGCTGGACACGGTGACGAAGTTGGCACGGACCTCGCACGAAGTCGTGCGCTTTGTTGTCCGATTAGACGATAGAATTGAAAGTGGGTGGTGGGATGGGGTGCCCCAGCGAAGAGCCGCTCTCTGCGAACTCGACACCGGGATCTGGCGACCTATGCCTCTGCACCCGACCCCGCCGCAAGCGCGATGTCGTCGCGCCTGCGGGAGCCGTCGATGCGGATGAGGTCGGTTGCCGCATAGGCGTGCGCTCGGGCGGCCTCCACCGTCGGCCCGGTCGCCGTGACGCCGAGCAGCCGGCCGCCGCTCGTGACGAGCGCTCCGTCGCGGAGCGCCGTGCCTGCCTGGAAGACGAGCGCCCCCGCCGCCACGGCCCGGTCGATCCCCTCGATCGGCGTTCCCCGGTCGGCCGAGCCGGGGTAGCCGCCCGCGGCGACGACCACGGTCACCGCTGCACCGTCCCGCCGGTCGAGCGACATCCCCGCGAGCGACCCCGTCGCCGCGGCCGCGAGGGCCTCGAGTAGGTCGCCCTCAACCAGCGGCACGACGGACTGTGTCTCGGGATCGCCGAAGCGACAGTTGTACTCGAGCACTCGCGGCCCGTCGGACGTCAGCATGAGCCCGGCGAAGAGCGTCCCGACGAACGGCGTCCCGCGGCGCGCCAACTCGGCGAGGACGGGTCGGATGCACACGTCGACGAGCTCCTCGACCGCCGTGGCGTCGAGTCCGGCGGCCGGTGCGAAGGAGCCCATGCCGCCGGTGTTCGGGCCCTTGTCACCGTCGAACGCCCGCTTGTAGTCGCGCGCGGGCGCAAGTGCGAGGGCGTCCGTTCCGGCACAGAGGGCGAGGAGCGAGAGCTCCGGGCCTTCGAGCAGCTCCTCCACGAGCGTCTCTCCGTCGGTCACCCCTCCGGCGGCGAGCGCGTCGGCCAGGTCCGCCTCCGTACGACAGACGACGACGCCCTTGCCGGCCGCCAGACCATCCGCCTTCAGGACACACGGCGCCCGGGGCGTGTCGAGGAGCCGCGCGGTCGGCACCCCGGCGGCTGCCATCACCTCCTTCGCGAAACGCTTCGAGCCCTCGATCCGCGCGGCCGCAGCCGAAGGCCCGAAGACGGGAGTCCCTGCGTGACGGAGGGTGTCGGCGACACCCGCTACCAGCGGTGCCTCGGGGCCGAGGACGACGAGGTCGGCGCCCAGCGACCGCGCGAGCTCGAGCAGGCCGTCCCCGTCCTCGGCGGCGACCGGGTGGCACGTCGCGAGCGCCGTGATCCCCGGGTTCCCCGGCGCGGCGTGCAGCTCGGTGAGGGTCGGCGACGACGAGAGCCGCCACGCGAGCGCATGCTCGCGACCCCCTGAGCCGACGACGAGGACGCGCATCCGGCGAGTCTACGAGGGCGGTCTGCCGACCCGGCTCGTGGCGGTCAGGGCTGGAGTGCGAGCACCGCATCGCGCGACGCGCCGGTGCCGACGAGCGTGACCGGCACGTCGAGCGCCTCCGAGACGAATGCGACGTACTCCGCAGCGGCGACCGGGAGCGTCGGCCCGACCAGCTCCTCGCGCCATCCGGGGAGCGTCTCGAAGACCGGCTCGCAATGGTGGAAGTCCGACTGGTGAGCCGGGAAGTCCTCGGTCTCGGCCCCGTCGGTGAGCCGATACCTGACGCAGACCGGGATCTCGTCGAAGTCCGAGAGGACGTCGAGCTTCGTGAGCGCCAGCGACGTGATGCCGTTGACGCGGACCGCGAAGCGCAAAGCGACGAGGTCGAGCCAGCCACAGCGACGCTCGCGACCGGTGACCGTGCCGAACTCGCCTCCGAGCTCCCGTACCCGTTCCTGGGCCGGCCCCGTGATCTCGCTCGGGAACGGCCCCTCGCCCACCCGCGTCACATACGCCTTGGAGACACCGACCACCTCGTCGATCCGCTGCGGCCCGATGCCGAAGCTCACCGCTGCGCCGGCGGCGATCGGGCTCGACGACGTGACGAAGGGATATGTGCCGTGGTCGAGGTCGAGCAGCGTCCCCTGCGCCCCCTCGAAGAGGACGTCGCGGCCCTCCCGCAAGGCCCGGTCGACGAGCAACGACGTGTCCTCGACGTACGGGGCGAGTCGCTCCGCATGGGTGAGCGTCTGTGCGACGACGTCCTCGACGTCGAACGGCTCGATCCCGTAGACGCGCTCGAGCCAGACGTTCTTCTCGCCCGCGGCGAGTTCGACCTTCTCGCGGAGTATCTTCGGGTCGAGGAGGTCCTGCACACGGATCCCGATCCGCGTCGCCTTGTCGGCGTACGCGGGGCCGATCCCGCGGCGGGTCGTGCCGATCTGCAGGTTGCCGAGCCGGCGCTCGCGCGCGCCGTCGAGCGCAACGTGCCACGGCATGATGAGATGCGCGTTGCCCGATACGAAGACGAGCCCGTCGGTGCGGTGACCGCGCGCCTCGAGGTTGTCGAGCTCCTCGATCAGCACCGCCGGGTCGACGACGCACCCCGCGCCGATCGCGCTCGCGACGCCCCCGACGATGCCCGACGGGATCGCGCGGATCTTGTATGTCTCGCCGTCGACGACGATCGTGTGCCCGGCATTCGGGCCGCCCTGGTAGCGGCAGACGAGGTCGGACTCCTGGGCGAGCAGGTCGACGATCTTCCCCTTCCCCTCGTCGCCCCACTGAGCCCCGACGATCACGGTCGCGGGCACGTGCTCCATTCTCGCACGCGCCCCGGCCTTCGGACGGGCGAGATGATCGACTCCGGATTTGGCGTGCCTGCGGGGAGGGAATGCGCCAAGCAGCGTGGTCGGCTCGCTCGGCGTGCAGGCTGGGCCGCCTGGATGCAGAGCGAGACGCCCGCGATGCGCTGTGCGCAGGCCCCCATCCGCAGGTGCGAGCGATTCGGAATAGATCATCTAGCCTCGCATCGTGCTCGTCGGCCGCACACGGCTCGCCCGCGAGCTCATATCGCTCGGCCTCCGTCCCGGCGCGGTCGCGCTCGTCCACTGCCGAATGTCCGCGCTCGGCACGGTGGTCGGCGGTGCGGAGACGGTCGTCCGGGCGCTCCTGGACGCGGTCGGCTCGGGGGGCACGCTCGTGGCCTATGTCGGTTGGGAGGACGCGCCGCCCGACGACCTCGCCGCGCTCGACGCCGCCGACCGCGAGATCGTGCTCGCGGAGCAGCCCGTCTACGACCCGGTTGTCGCCCGCGCACGACGCGACCACGGCCGCGTGGCCGAGGCGCTCCGCACCTGGCCCGGCGCGGTCCACTCGGGGCACCCCGAGGCCGGGGTCGCCGCCGTCGGTCGCGAGGCCGAAGCGGTCGCGCTTCCCCATCCGCTGGACGACGGGTACGGGACCGGCACGCCCTACGCGCGGGTCGTCGAGCGCGACGGCCAGGTCGTGCTTCTCGGCGCGCCGCTCGACACGGTCACGCTCGTCCACCACGCGGAGGCGATCGCGCACGTGAACGGCAAGCGGCGCGTCGCCTGGCAGTGCCCGGTGCTCGTCGACGGCCGGCGTGAGTGGCGCACCCTGCACGACATCGACACGAGCAGCGGGGCGCTGCCCTACGAGCGACTCAGCGGCGGCGACGACTACGTCGAGTTCTTCGTGTGCGCGGCCCTTGAGCGCGGCGCGGGCCGCGGCGGGCCGCTCGGCGCAGGAACGGGCCATGTACTCGATGCCCGGCGGCTCACCGAATGCGCGGTCGAGCTGATCGAGTCGGCCTTCGCGTCGCCCGAAGCAGCGGCGGACTGAGAGCTGGGGACCGCTGCACTGCGATGCCCAGGAGCGCGGGTCGTAGGCGGCGACCGCGCGCTCGAGGAGGCCGGACTACCGTCGCGCCCGCCTACCCGAGCCGCTTCAGCGCCGCGCCGAGCGACTGCCCGCCGTCGAGCGTCGGCGCGAACAGGTCGCCGTGCTCTGCGACGCGCTCGAGGGCGACGGCCATCGTGAACCGCTCGGGGACGACGTCCTCGGTCAGCTCGTCCCAGCGGATCGGCGTGGACACCGGAGCGGCCGGCTTCGGCCTCACCGAGTAGACGGAGGCGAGAGTCTTGCCGTGGCCGTTCTGGCGGTGATCGAGGAGAACGCCCTCGCGCTTGCGCTTCAGCCACTCGGTCGTCACGACTCCGGGGTGGTCCGCCTCCAGCCGCCGCGAGACGGCTTCGGCGAAGGCGTACGTGTCGTCGAAGCCGTAGCGGCGCGCGATCGGGACGAGCACGTGGACGCCGTCGGCGCCGCTCGTCTTCACGTACGAGCGCAGGTCGAGCGACTCGAGCAGCTCGTGCAGCAGGTGCGCGGCGCGGATGCAGAGCGCGAACTCGCCGTCGGGCGGGTCGAGGTCGAAGACGACGTAGTCGGGACGGTCGGGCCTGTCGACGCGGGAATACCACGCGTTCATGTCGATGCAGTTCATCTGCACCATCCACTGCAGCGCCTCGCGCGTGCCGACGAGCGGGAAGTCGACCATCCGCGACTCGCCGGTCCGGCGGACGGTGCGAAACGGGCGGGTCGGGATCCAGGAGGGCATCCCCTTCGGCGCCTGTTTCTGGAAGTACGACTCGGTGCCCACGCCCATGGGCATGCGCTTCATGGTGAACGGCCGGCCCCGGAGGTGGGGGAGGATCGTCGGCGCGATCGTCCCGTAGTACTCGAACAGGTCGCCCTTGGTCACTCCCACGTCGGGGAAGAGCACCCGGTCGGCGCTCGTCAGCCGGACGTCGCGAGCCAACACCCCTCCACCTCCCCGGCGCTGCGCAGCTCGGCGACGGTGAAGCGCCTGGACGACTCACGCCCCCACTCGCGCCGGTTGTGGCGGTGGGCACGGAGCGCGTACCCCACATCGGGATTGTTCCGGCCGCACGCCGCGCAGGCGCCCATGCGCGCGAGTCTATGCCGCAACCCGATCCCGTCCGCGGCGCCGCGCGGGCCGCGACGCGCTCAGGCGGCAGCCCCGGCCAGGTCGGCGAACTTCGCGTACCGGCGCAGGAAGCTCAACTTGACCGAGTCGGTGGGGCCGTTTCGGTGCTTTGCGAGGATCAGCTCGGCGAGCCCCTGCTGATCGGACTCCTCGCCGTTGTAGTACTCGTCGCGGTAGACGAAGAACACCAGGTCGGCGTCCTGCTCGATCGAGCCCGACTCGCGAAGGTCGGAGAGGATCGGACGCTTGTCGTGGCGCTGCTCGACGGCGCGCGAGAGCTGTGAGAGCGCCAGGATCGGCACATCGAGGTCGCGGGCGAGGACCTTCAGGTTCCGAGAGATCTGCGAGACCTCCTGGACCCTGTTCTCGGCCGTCCCGCCCGAGGTCATCAGCTGGAGGTAGTCGACGATGATCAGCCCCAGATCCCGCTCGCGCGCCTTCAGCCGCCGCGCCTTCGAACGGAGCTCCATCATCGTGATCGAGCCCGTGTCGTCGACGAAGATCGGCGCCTTCATCAGCTTGTCGCACGCGGCGGTGAGACGCGGCCAGTCCTCCTGCGTGAGCTTCCCGGACCGAACGCGCTCGGACTCGACCTTCGCCTCACTGCACATGAGCCGCTGCGTCACCTCGGCCTTCGACATCTCGAGCGTGAAGAGCGCGACCGGAATCTGGCTGCGGACACCGAGGTTGGCAGCGATGCAGAGCCCGAGGGCTGACTTTCCCATCGAGGGGCGCGCCGCGAGGATCACGAGGTTGCCCGGCTGGAAGCCCGACGTGAGCCGGTCGAGCTCGCGGAAGCCGCACGGGATGCCGGTGACGTCCGCCCCTGCCTCGTAGAGCTTCGTGATCCGCTCGAAGCTCTCGGTGAGGAGCGGCCCGATGTGGGCGAGATCGCCCCGGACCCGCTCCTGGGAGAGGTCGAAGACGATCTGCTCCGCCTGGTCGACGAGCTCGCTCGTCTCGCCGACGCGCTCGCGGCCGAGCCGGGCGATCTCCTGGCCGGCGCGAATGAGCCCTCGCAGAGTGGCTGTCTCCTTGACGATGCGGGCGTAGTGCTCGACGTTCGCAGTGGCGGAGACCAGCGCCGCGAGCTCGGCGACGCGGGCGGTGCCGCCGATCTGCTCGAGCTCGCCCCGCTCCTCGAGCTCGTTCGCGAGCGTGATCGCGTCCACGGGCTCGCCCTTGGCCCACAGCGCGAGGCAGGTGCGGTAGATCGCGCCGTGCGAGCCGCGGTAGAAATCGGAGGCGTCGACGATCTCGGTGACCGCGCCGATCGCGGTCTCGGAGAGGAGCATCGCGCCGAGAACCGCCTCCTCGGCCTCGAGGTTCTGGGGTGGCACGTCGCCCAGCGGTGGTGCGTGGGTCGCGCTCACGGGGCCGGATCAAACCTGTCGCGGGCGGTCACGTCCAAAACGGCCCACCGTGGTGAGTGACCGACGCAGGAGCAGGGATAACGGAACACATGTTCCCATCATATCCCCAGCACCGGAGGTGTTCTCCACCGCGAACGCACAGATGGCCCAGGCTGCAATGCCGCTAGGAGCGGACGATTCGTCGCGTCGTCCACAGCCGGCGGGTCGCGGCTGTGGGCTGTGTGGAAAGGCCTGTGGACGGCAGAGGGCCCCCGCAGGGGGCCCTCGCGTCAGTCCGCCTCGGCGTCGTCCGGCTCGCCGTCCGGCTGGGGCTCGGCGGCGGGATCGTCCTCGACGAGGGCCTCCTCGGTCGCGCGCAGCGCCTCCTCGTGCGCCTCGGCGGCGGCCTCCGCCTCGGCCTGCTCCGCGGCCTCGAGCGCCTGCAGCTCCTCCTCCGGCGGCAACTCGCCACCCTCCGGCACGACGAGGGTCTTCACCTCGGCGGTGACGCCCTCGAAGACGTGCACCGGGATCGTGTAGCGCCCGATCCGCTTGATCACGTCGAGGTCGATCTTGCGCCGGTCGACCCGGATCTTGCGCGTCCGCCAGAGCTCCTCGGCGACGTCGGTCGGCGTCACCGAGCCGAACAGCGCCCCCGTCGGGCCGGACTTGACCTCGAACCGCAGCACGGTCTTCTGGAGCGTCGCCGCGATCTCGGCGGCCTGGTCGGCCGAGCGCGCCTCGTGACGCGCCCGCTCCTCGTCGATCCGCCTGATCTCGGCGATGCGTCCGGGCGTGGCCACCTCGGCCAGCCGCCGGGGGAGCAGGTAGTTGCGGGCGTAGCCGCGCTTGACGTCGACGACCTCGCCCTTGAGGCCGAGCTTCTCGACGTCGCTCGTGAGGATGACCTCCATCACGATCCCTGGACGTAGGGGAGGAGGGCCATCTCGCGGGCCCGCTTGACCGCTGCCGCGACCTGGCGCTGGTGCCGGCGGCACGCACCGCTGATGCGGCGGTTGCGGATCTTGCCTCTCTCGGAGATGTAGCGGCGCAGCTGGTTGACGTTCTTGTAGTCCACCTCTGCGACCTTGTCCTTGCAGAAGTGGCAGCTCTTCCGCCGGCCCCCGGTCGCCCCGGGGCCCGGCCGCTTGCGAGGTTGGGTCTTCGCAGCCATGCGGGCCTCCTAGAACGGGATGTCGTCGTCGGTCGGGGATGCGGGGAAGTCCCCGGCGGGCGTCGCGGTCGTGTCGGCAGGGATGTAGCCGCCGCCCGCGCCGGAGCCCTCACCGTCGCCGCGGCCGCCGAGGAACTGGACGGAGTCGGCGACGACCTCGACCGCCTGGCGCTTGTTCCCCTCCGGCGTCTCCCACTCGCGCCACTCGAGGCGCCCGTCGACGCCGACGGGGCGCCCCTTGGCGAGGTACTGCGCGCAGCGCTCGCCCTGGTTGCCCCAGACGGTGATGTCGAAGTAGTTCGGCTTGTCGACCCACTGACCGGTCTCGTCCTTGCGCCTCGTGTTGACGGCTAGCCGCAGGTTGCACACGGCCGTGCCGGACGGCGTGTGGCGCAGCTCGGGGTCCTTCGTCAGATTGCCGACGAGCACGACGCGGTTGATGGAAGCCATGGTTACTCCTCCTCCAGGGTGTCCGCGGGCCCGGTCACGGCATCGTCACCGATCGCGGCACCCACCGCTATTGCCTCGGACGGACCCCCCTCGGGGCGACGTGTCGCCAGGTGACGCATCACGTCGTCGTCGATCTTGAGCACGCGGGACAGCTCGTCGAGCGTCTCCGGGCTCGAGGTGAAGCTCAGGAGGTGGTAGACGCCCTCCTCCTTCTTGTCGATCGGGTAGGCGAGCTTGCGCCGGCCCCACGCGTCGTGGCGCTCGAACGTGCCGCCGCCCTTCTCGATCAGGGCTCGAAGCCGACCCACGACGTCGGACTGCTTCTCCTCGTCCAGCTCCGGGTCCAGCAACAGCAGAATCTCGTACTCGGTCACGCGTTCCCGTTCTCCTTCCTTCGGTCTGAGTCGGCCCCGCCGGAGGTGTGCGGCGCTCGGGAGCGGCGTCGCGCGGCGTGGCAGGAAGCGGCGGAAGGGTAGCAGCGAGCGCGTCGCACGGCCGTTCGGCGACCCCCTCGCCGCCGGAGACGGGTGGCCCGCCGAGGGCCGCCGTCGCCAGGGACTACGATGCCCGGGTGCGGAGGCTCTTCGGCTGGACGGCAGGGCTCGTCGGCATCGCCGCGCTCGCGCGGCTGCTCGCCCAGCGGCAGGCACGCGTCGGCCGCGCTCCCGCCCCCGCGGTCGACCCCGCCGACGAGCTGCGGCGCAAGCTCGACGAGTCGCGCTCCGAAGCGGCGCCGGCCGGCGTCTCGCCCGGCCCGTCGACGGCCGTCCACCGGGACGAGCCCGCCGCGCCGGCGGAGACGCTCGACGAGCGGCGCGCGCGCGTCCACGCGAAGGCCCAGGAGGCGCTCGAGGCGATGGAGGCGCTGCAGGAACCGCCGGCGTGAGCGAGCAGCCACCCACCCCAGACGTGGCGGAGACCCTCGCGCGCCTCGAGGAGCAGGTCGCGTCGCTCCACGACGAGCTGCGGAAGCTGGGTCACGGCACGACTCTCCCACCGACGGGCGCGGATGCGCCGGCACCGGGCAGCTACGCGTGGGTCTCGGCGCTCGACAGCCCCGTCCGGCGGCGGCCGCAGGTTCCGCGGTTGCTGCTCGAGGCATTGTTCCTCGGCGCCGCAGCCGCCGCGGCGGCGATCGCCGACCTGGACGCGATCGCGATCGCCGGCGTGATGATCGGCGCCTGGGTGCTCGTCGCGCTCATCGAGTGGGCGGCATCCCGGGCCGACCAGCGACAGGAGCTCCCCGTTTACGCGCCCATCCCCGCGGTTCCGCCGGGCGCCGATCCGGCGTGGTTCACCCCGCCGGTCGAGCAGACTCTCCTCGATACCTCGGGCGGCGACAACGTCACCGAAGTCACCCGCCTGCCGCCTCGGCTGGACGACCCAGAGTCGACGATCGAGCAGCGGCCCGCCGTCTGAGACGCTGCGTCGGCGCTCGGTGATTCGAACCTAGGCTTCCGCGGCGCGTGCTCTTTCCGACCGCCACTTTCGCCATCTTCTTCCTGGTCGTCCTGCCGCTCTCGTGGCTGACGATGCCGTGGCCGCACCGCTGGCGGCCGTTCATCATCGCCGCGAGCTACGTCTTCTACAGCTGGTGGGACTGGCGCTTCGTCTTCCTGCTCGCGGGCTGCACGCTCTGGAACCAGGTGCTCGCGGTGCGCATCTGGCGCTCGCGTGTGCAGTCGCAACGGAAGGCGCTTCTCGTCCTCGCGCTCGCCGGGAACCTCGGCGTGCTCGGCTACTTCAAGTACTACGACTTCTTCGTCTCCTCGAGTGACAACATGGCCGCGATCGTCGGCCTCGACCTGCCGCTCTCGCTGAAGTCGGTTGTCCTCCCGGTCGGCATCTCGTTCTTCACGTTCATGGCGATCAGCTACGTCGTCGACGCCTACCGTGGTGACTTCGAGCCGACGACGCTCGAGAAGTTCGCGGTCTATCTCTCGTTCTTCCCCCACCTCGTCGCCGGCCCGATCGTCCGGCCGTCCGAGCTGATCCCGCAGATCGAGAGCGCGCGCGACCCGCGCCGGGTCGACACGAGCCGCGCCTTCTACCTGATCGCCACGGGCCTGTTCAAGAAGGTGGTGATCGCGAACTACCTCGCCTCGTCGATCGTCGACCAGGTGTTTGCGGCACCGGGGCAGCACTCGTCCCTCGAGATCCTGATCGCGGTCTATGCGTACGCCGTCCAGATCTACGCGGACTTCTCCGGCTACACGGACATCGCGATCGGGATCGCCTTGCTGCTCGGCTTCCAGTTCCCGCAGAACTTCGACTCCCCCTACGCCGCCGTGTCGGTACAGGACTTCTGGCGGCGGTGGCACATGACCCTCTCGCGCTGGCTGCGCGACTACGTCTATATCCCGCTCGGCGGCAACCGCGGCAGCTCGCTGGCGACCTACCGGAACCTGATGCTGACGATGCTGATCGGCGGGCTCTGGCACGGGGCGGCGTGGACGTTCGTGGTCTGGGGCGGCCTCCACGGGAGCGCGCTCGCCTGGGAGCGGTGGCGCCGCGAGCGACGCGACCCGGCCGCCGCGGCGCGCCCCGCGCGGGGTTGGCACGTGTGGCGGGCCCGGATCGTCACCTTCCACTTCGTCTGCTTCGCCTGGATCTTCTTCCGGTCGGACTCGTTCGGGGCCGCGTGGGACATGATCGAGGGGCTGTTCACGAACTGGGGCGGCCCGTCGCCGCTCGTGACGACCGGCGTCCTGCTCGCGATCCTCGTCGGGATCGGCTCGCAGTACCTGCCCGCGCGGATCCCACGGCTCGTCATGGCCCGCTTCTCGCGCCTGCCGGTCCTCGGGCAGGCGACGGTCCTCGCGCTGGCGCTGATGGTGACGAGCGTCCTCGGCCCGGAGGGCGTGGCACCCTTCATCTACTTCCAGTTCTGATGGCCGAACGCCCGCTGCCACCGCTCCCGCCGCTGCCCGAGGACGAGACCCGCACGCTCGAACGGGCCACGGCCGCCCCCGCCGAGCGCCCGGCTGCGCCACGTGAGAGGCCGCGCGCCCCGCGCGACGAGGGCCCACGGCGGCGGCAGTGGAGCGCGGGGCACGCACTCGTCGTGTGCGTGCTCGCGCTCGTGATCGGGCTGCTGCTCAATGCGCCGGGCATCCACAAGTCGGCCTACAACAAGCCCGACGGCCGGCAGCGAGACGTCGCCCTCGCGCTCACCGGGCCACTCGCAGGCGTGAGCCACGCGCTGCTCCTCGACCGCCCGCGCAAGGGCGTCCAGGCGCTCGTCGGCCGGTCGGGCGCAGACGAGATCCACACGGACATCGGCCTTCCCGCCCCCGCGCCTGCGGGCAAGCCGAGCCGCACTCCGACCCCGACGACGCCGCCGGTGTCGACGCCCTCGAAGCCGAGAAAGCTCGCCTTCTCGCCCAAGCGCAAGCTGCGGATCTGGGTCGCCGGCGACTCCCTCGTGATCACGCCCGGCTACGCGATCGTACGCGCGGCCGGCACGAGCCCGGCGATGGAGCCGGTTGGGACCGTCGATGGACGGATCGCGACGGGGCTCACGCGCCCGGACGTTTTCAACTGGTTCGACGAGATCCGGTCCCGAGTGAAGGAGCTTCGCCCGCGCGCGGTTGTGCTCGGCTTCGGCGGGAACGACGACAAGGCATACATGACGGGGCTGCCGGACGGCACCTCGATCGGCGACTTCGGCAGCTGGTCGTGGCGCCGGGAGTACGCGCGGCGGGTCGGCGGCCTGATGGACGCGATCAACCGGGCAGGAGCCTTCGTCGTCTGGATCGGCCTCCCGCAGACGCGCTCGGCCGCGCAGACACAGCGCTTCGACGTCGTCAACGCCGTCGTCGAGAAGGAGGCCCGCAAGCGCGAGGGCCGGGCGACTTACGTCGACACGTACACGATGTTCGCCGGGGACGACGGCGGCTACGCCCAGTACCTCGCGGATGGATCGGGCCAGCTCCGCAGGGTGCGCGCCGACGACGGCGTCCACTTCGAGCGCGAGGGTGGCGACATCATCGCCCGCGTCGTCCTGAAGGCGCTCAACAAGCAGTTCGACCTCACGAGCTGGCGCAAGAAGCAGCCGAGCGGCTGACCGCCCGCGCGGGGCCGGTGCCGGCGGGTCGTAGAGTCCCCGCATGGACGTCTGCCTGATGATCGAGGGCCAGGAGGGCGTGACCTGGGAGCAGTGGTTGGCGCTGGCACGGGCGGCCGAGGACGCAGGGCTCGGAGGACTGTTCCGGTCGGATCACTACCGCTCGATCGTCCGCGGGGAGCCCGCCGGCTCGCTGGACGCCTGGGCGACCCTCGCGGCGCTCGCGGCATGCACCGAGCGGATTCGGCTCGGGACGATGGTCTCGCCGGTCACGTTCCGCCACGCCTCGGTGCTGGCGAAGAACGTCGTCACCGTCGACCACGTCTCCGGCGGGCGGGTCGAGCTCGGGATCGGGGCAGGCTGGTACGAGGCGGAGCACACGAGCTACGGCTTCCCGTTCGGTACGCAGCGTGACCGCCTCGACGAGCTCGACGGGCAACTCGCCGAGATCACGCGTCAGTGGACCCAGGCCGGGGACGTCCGGCCGCGCCCCGTCCAGCGGCCGCGGCCGCCGATCATCGTCGGCGGCAGCGCGAAGCCCCGGACCGTCGACGCCGCGGTCCGCCACGCGGACGAGTACAACACGACCTTCCCCTCGGTCGACGAGGCGCGCGTGCGGGCGCGAGTCGTGGCCGAGGCGGCGCGGGCCGCGGGCCGTTCGCCACTCAGGTTCTCGATGATGACCGGCGGCGTCGTCGGCCGTGACGACGTGGAGGTTCGGGAACGGGTTGCAGCGTGGCGCGACGTCACGCGCGGCGCGAGCGAGCCGCCGATCTGCGGCACCGTCGACCAGGTGGCCGCGCACCTGCGCGAGTACGAGGCGGCCGGCGTCGAGCGCGCGATGCTCCAGCACCTCGTCCACGAGGACGTCGACATGGTTCGCGCTCCTGGGCGAGGTCGCCGCGCAGCTCGCGGCGGCCTAGCGTCAGCGACCGAACGGGCGTGCTATCACGTGGGGGAGCGACGGAAGGACTTCCATGCGCGCTCCGATCGGTCTCGCGGCGATGGTGGGGGTCGCGTTGCTCACCGCCGCGGGGCGGGGCGACGGCGTCCGTCCGAGGTGCGCCCGACCCGAGCCGGTTCGTCCGGACGGTCGACAACCCCTGGTTCCCGCTCCGGCCCGGGACGACGTTCGTGTATCGCGGCGTGAAGGACGGCGAGCCGAGCCGTGACGTCGTCCGCGTGACGAGCCGGACGCGGGTCATCGAGGGTGTCCGCTGCACCGGTGTCGGCGACCGCCTGTACACGTCGGGCAGGCTCTCGGAGCGCACGACCGACTGGTACGCCCAGGACCGCGACGGCACTGTCTGGTACTTCGGCGAGGACACGGCCGAGCTCGATCGCGCGGGCAAGGTGACGAGCCGCGAGGGCTCGTGGCTGGCGGGCGTCGCGGGTGCACGGGCCGGTGTCTTCATGCCGGCGCGGCCCCGCGTGGGCCAGCGGTTCCGGCAGGAGTACCTGAAGGGCCACGCGGAGGATCACTTCCAGGTACTGAGCCTCCGGGCACGCGCACGGGTGCCGGCCGTGTCCTCCGACAGCGCCATGCTGACGAAGGAGTGGACGCCGCTGGAACCGGGCGTGGTCGACCACAAGCTCTACGTCCGCGGCATCGGCCTCGTCGACGAGCGCACCATCCGCGGCGGCGACGAGCGGAACGCGCTGGTCAGCAGGTCGCGCTAGCGTCCGGCGGCCTGACGTGGTCGCCTCGACTGCTTCGCACACCGTGTGGCTGACGCGCAAGGTCCCGCGACTTGCGCGCCCGCGTTCAGGCGGGCCGGGAGCGGCGCTCCCACAACGTCGCGTTGACCACGGCGGACGCCACGACGAGCCGGCTGACCAGGAACAGGCCGACGAGCAGAGCGGCCGCTACGCCCAGCGCCCCGTACGTCCCCTGCTTCGCGAGCGCCCACGGCGTGATGACGTAGGCGGTAACGGCGTTGAACAGCTCCATGCCGAGGGCGACCACGAGCGCGCCCGGAATCAGCGCGGTCCAGGGCGCGTCGCGGTGGGGCAGGCGAACGGAAACGAGCACCCAGAGAGCGGCGTACGGCGCGAGCGCGAGCAGCGTTGCGAGCACGCCGGGGGCCGTCGACCACGCACGCACGGCGCTCGCCACGGCGGAGACCGCGCCGAGGCAGAGGAGCAGTACGAGCAGCCTGAGTGTCGGCACGAGCTTCGGCTTCGGCGCCGCAGCGCGAACGTCCGTCCAGATGAGCCGGTGCGCGACGATCAGGACGCGCAGCAGGCTCCTTGTCGCCCAGACCAGAACGGGAATCCCGACGAGCAGCGCGTACCACCGGTTCGGGCTGTCCGCCGCATGCGCGATCGAGTTCGTGATCAGCCCCTCGAGCCCGAGCGACTCCGCCGCCTGCTCGGGCGACTCCGATGAGGCGTCCGCGGCGATCCCGAGGCCGGCCACCGCGACGAGGGCGAGCGGCAGCAGCCAGATGAACAGCCGATAGGCGAGCGCGCCGGCGATGATCCCGCCGCCGACGTCCCCGTCGCGCTCGGCCATTTCGAACACCGCATCGATCGACTCGTGCTTCTCTCGTTCGTCCTGCGCCCGCCCGGCGAGGTGCTCCGCGTCTGCGCGCACCCGAGCCGCCAGGTTCTGCGTTCGAGCAAGGCGCGAGACGGGCGCTTCGACCTCCCGGCCGGGCTCACCGTCTAGGGGCTCCACGTCGCTCACCTCCAGGGCTCGGTCGTGGTGTACACCGAGAGCGCGAAGCGCTCCTCGGGGTTGTCCAGCTCACGGAGCAACGACTCGCACTGTTGCTCGAACTGCTCGCCGGGCTGGCCGGGCGCCTGGACCATCGTGAACGCGATCAGACTAATTGCTGGGATGCTCGGCATGTGGATACCGTTGTCCGATGACTGAGGAGCACGTGCTCGACGTTGCGGAGCGGCGCATCACGGTGAGCAGCCCCGACAAGGTCTTCTTCTCGGAGCGGGGGGAGACGAAGCTCGACCTGGTGCGGTACTACCTCGCGGTCGCCGAGCCGCTCATGCGCGTCACCGGCGGGCGGCCGACGCTCATGCAGCGCTTCCCCCACGGCGCCGAGGGGAGCTCCTTCTTCCAGAAACGCGTCCCGGAGTCTGCGCCGGAGTGGCTCCAGACGACGATCGTCTCGACGCCGAACGGGACGACCTCCCGTGCGCTCGTCCTCGCCGACATGGCGCACGTCCTGTGGGCCGTCAATCTGGCCTGCCTCGGCTTCCACGTCTGGCCGTACCTCCACGACCACCCCGAGGTCGTCGACGAGCTTCGCCTCGACCTCGATCCGCAGCCTGGCGTCGAGTTCGACGAGGTACGGGCGGCCGCGGCCGAGCTGCGTCACCTGCTCGACGAGCTCGAAATGGTCGGCTACCCGAAGACGACCGGGAATCGCGGGCTTCACGTCTACGTCCGGCTCGAGCCGCGCTGGGACGCCTTCCAGGTGCGGTCGGCGGCGGTGGCCGCCGCCCGCGAGCTGGAGCGGCGCCGGCCGGATCTGATCACCGCGGCGTGGTGGAAGGAGGAGCGCGGACGCCGCGTCTTCGTCGACTACAACCAGAACGCGCCGCACAAGACCGTCTTCGGCGCGTGGTCGGTGCGCGCCCGCCCGGGCGCACAGGTCTCGGCGCCGCTCCACTGGGACGAGATCGAGACGCTGCACCCGGACGACCTGACGATCGCGAGCGTGCCTGCCCGGCTGGCGGCGGGTGATCCGTGGAATGGGATCGACGGGCAGCCCCAGTCGCTGGAGCCGCTGCTCGAGCTCAACGAGCGGGACCGCGCGGCCGGGCTCATGGATGCTCCCTGGCCGCCGGTCTACCCGAAGCAGCCGGACGAGCCGCCACGCGTCGCGCCCAGCCGGGCTCGCAAGCGCGCCTCGTAGGTCGTCGAGCCGAGCGGACAGCAGCGATCGTCACGGTCAGCCGGCGCGAGCGAGGATGCGCCGGAAGGTCGGCAGCTCGGTGAGGAAGGCGTCGCCCATGAACTCGATGCTCGCGATCGCCCTCCGTCCCGCGTCCTCGTCGCCCGCACCGCATGCGTCGGTGACCACGATCGGGATGTAGCCGAGGTCGGCGCCGTGCCGGACGGTGGGCTCGATGCCGATCTCCGTCGCGACTCCGCAGATCGCGAAGGCGTTGACGCCGCAATCGCGGAGGGCGATGTCGAGCGGCGTCCCCTCGAAGGCCGAGAACGTGATCTTGTCGAAGATCACCTCGCTCGGGCGAGGGGCGAGCTCGGGCAGGAGCTCGAAGCCGGGGCTCCCACGCAGGAACCACGGCCGGATGTCCGTTGCGCGCGCGACCTTCTGCCACGCCATCGCCTGCCGCAACTGGAATACACCGGCAAGCTCGACCGGGAGCGAGAGATGGCGGAGGAAGAAGACGCGCACGCCGGCTCCGCGGGCCACGTCGAGCGTCTCGACCACCCGCCCCGCAATCTCTGTGCCGCCGGGAAGCTGGCCGAGGATGCCGACCTGCATGTCGTAGACGAGAAGTGCGAGCCTCCGCGGGTCGCAGGCCTCCTCGAGTGTCTGCGGGATTTCGAGCCCGAACGCGTTCTCCACCGGTCTCCTTTCGTCGCCGGGATCATCGCCGGTTCCGACGCCTTCCCGCTGCTGCACCCGATCGGGAGCGAGCCCCTCGGACGCTCGCTTCCCTCATCCGAGTGAGTCGACCGGCGTCCGTCACCCGATACAGGGAGAGCGTCCCTCCATGTGTCTCCCCTCGGATCGACGGCAGGAGTGCGAATGGAACTGGAACTGCACGGCTGGAAGGTGAAGGTTGCCCTCGTCGCGGTCGCGGTCGTCGTCATCGCGGCGCCGTTCGTGCCGGCCACGATGTCGAACAAGGGTCGCGCCGAGGACTGGCATCGGCGGGCGGTCGTCGCCGAGGAATCCGTCACCGGCCTGCGCGTGGTGATCGCCGAGCGGAGCCGTGCGCTCAACCAACGCACGGTGCAGGCCAACCGGCTCATGAGCGAGGCCTCAGGTCGAACGGGACGGCGTTGCGGCGCTCGAAGGTCAGCGCCGGCGCGCTGGCGCGACGTCAGCGCGAGCTCGCGGCGGAAAACGCCCGGATCGCGAGCGAACGGCGCAGGCTGCGCGCGCGGCTCGCGACGCTCGAGAGCATCGGCTCGAAGCTCAGCGCCTGTGTCAAGAGCAGTGCGCCGGCTCGGGGCAAGCGCACGGTCGCCGCACGCCAGGAGGGCTGCAAGCGCGTCAGCTTGAGCTTCGACGCCTACCTGCTGGGGCGATCCAGTTGATCGTCGGTCCCGGCTGGGCCTTCCTCGGCCTCGTGGCGATCGGCCTCGCCGCGCTGGCTCTCGTTTCGGGCTGTGGGGTCGTCGTCGTCGACGACGCGGCAAGCGGTCGGGGATCCACCTGGCCGCCGCCGGCACTGGTTGAGGCCGATCCCGGCGTCCGCGAGGCCCGCCCGCACCGGCGTGTGGACCGTGTTCCTCGCCCGCGCGAGGCAGCACGGTGCGCCGCCGCGGCCTGCTGCGCATCAAGAGCCCGGGCCGCGACGGCCCCCCGAGCGGATCCGGCTTCGCGCTCGGCTCGAGGATCATGCTGTTCGCACAGGCGGACGCTACCCGGCTGCCGGCACGCTCAAGGTCGCTTCGCGGAAGCGTCGGCGAAGGCGATCGGCCGCAGGGCACGTCTACCGCCTCGGCCGAGCGGGCATAGCCCGGGTCGAGCGCGGCCGGCTGCCCCGAAAAATCTGCCACTTGCGCGTGACCACGGCGCTGGCGCCTCGGTCGCCGTGGTCGGGTCACCGCTGTCGGCGACGCCACGGGATCCTGGGGGCGTCGTCGTCGACCCGGCGCCGGGGCGCCGTCGGCGTTCGCGGACACGTGCTGCGCCTGTCGTCGCCCCTCGGCACGACGGCGGCCCGCTGATCGACGCCAAGGGGCGAATGTCGTCGTCGCGTTCACGACCGACCCGACGACCGGCCTCGCGGTCGCCCTCCGGATCGACGCACTCCGATCGCTGGTCGAAGCGCGTGCTCGACGCGCTTGCCCCGTGCGACGGGAATCTGACCGCCCTCGTAGCCAACGGGTCGGTCGAGAATGGAGCCGTGACCGACGGACCGGAACGTGGAGGGCCTCGGGCGCGACGATGCCGCTGCTCGGCCTCGGCACATGGCAGGCGCGGGGCCGAGCGTCGCGGACGCAGTTCGCCATGCGCTCGCGGTCGGGTACCGGCTCGTCGACGCGCGCACGGCGACGATGTACGGGCAACGAGCGCGAGGTGGGCGGTGGCGTCGCGGAGAGTGGCGTCCCACGGGCGGAGGTCTTCGTGACGACAAAGCTGCCGCAGGGCAACGCGGGACGGGAGCGGGCGACACTGGAAGAGAGCCTCGCCGCGCTTGGGCTTCAACTAGTCGACCTGTGGTTGATCCACTGGCCGCCCGGCGGGCGCGCGCGGCCTGACGTGTGGGAACAGCTGCTCGAGCTGCAGGCCGACGGGCTCGCGGTGCATGCTGGGCGTGAGCAACTACGCCCTCGCGCAGATCGACGAGCTTCGAGCGGGCGACGGGCCGCCTCCCCGCTGTGGACCAGGTCGAGTGGAGCCCGGCCTCTTCGACCGGGACGTGCTCGAGGGGCATCGTCGCCGCGGCGTGCAGCTCGAGGGGTACAGCCCGCTCAGACACACGAACCTCCGCGACCCCCGACTCGTGGAGATCGCGGAAGCGCACCGCGTGACGCCCGCTCAGGCGGTGCTCCGCTGGCACGTCGAGCACCGGATCGTCGCGATCCCGAAGTCGACGAACCCCGAGCGCATCGCCGAGAACGCCGCGATCTTCGGCTTCCGGCTGACACCCTCCAGGTCGAGCGCCTCGACCGGCTCGGCTGACTTTGGGGGTGCTATCGGCGCGCTCCCGGCGTCCGTGCCTTATGAGCGATCGGAGAGCAGCGTGCGGTCGAAGAAGCCGACGACCCGGCGCTCGTAATCCGCGGGCTGCGCCTCGATGCCCTTCATGTGGCCGTACTGCGGTACTTCCCACAGCTCCTTCGGGCCGCGGGCGGCGGCGTAGAACGCCTCGTTGGCGGGACGCTCGCCGGTGAACCCTCTCGCCGTAGACGAAGAAGGTTGCGCCCGAGATCTTCGGCACGAGGCTCAGGAGGTCTGCAGGCGGCAGATCGTCCGTGAAGAGCGCGGTCGCCGCGGTCGCGACGCCGTTGCCGATCACTTCCTGCCACGACGTGTCCGGGTTCGCGACGATGTCGCGCACCGACCGCCCACTGCCGCCCTCGGACACGATCGCCCGGAGCGCCGGGGACTCGGCCGCGGCCTCGATCATCATCTCGCCGCCGACCGAGAGGCCGATGCCGCCGATCCGCTCGGGGTCGACCTCGTACCGTCGCTGCAGGAAGGCGACGGCCGCGTGGACGTCGCGCTCTCCCTGCCAGCCAAACAGGTTCGGGTCGCCCTCGCTCTCGCCCTCACCGCGGCGGTCGAAGAGCAGCACGCCGTAGCCATGGCGGGCGAGCATCTTCGCGCGGGTCGGCGAGCTGCCCAGGCCCGGCCGGGAAACGAGATCACGGCGGCGCCGTTTCTCGACGGGATGTACCAGCCCCGTAGCCGCAACCCATCGCTCGTCGTGCAGCCTCCACCTGCTCGTAGGGTGCGCCGAGGTTCGCCTCCGGGACGTGCGCGCGGGCGACGTGGGTGATCACGTACGAGAGCGCCGTCGGGAGCATGACCACCTGCGCGACGACGACGACGCCGGCGAGGTATTAGCGCGCGCCGGCCGTAGCGCCACCAGAGAGGATCGTTGGTCCTACTCGACCGCCAGAGCGTGACCGCGCCGAACCCGAGGAGCAGCAGGCCGGCGAGCAGCGACAGCAGGCCGGTGTAGTCGTCACCCGAGGGGCCGGCCTCCTTCGCGTAGTACGCCGCCTCGATGCCGGCCAGCACGCCGAAGAAGCCGGCGGCGAGCGCGATCGTTGCGCGCAGCCCGGCCCGGACGCGTCCGTAGAAGACGCCTCCGGCGACGAGCAGAGCCGCGGCACGCTCGCCGACGAGGTGGTCGCTCGCGGACGTCCCGGGGTTCGGCTGCACGAAGCGGTCGTCGACGACGTGCAGGGCGACGAGGCCGATGGCGATGCGGGCAAGCCCGACTTCGCTCCACAGCACGTTGCCGACCCGCGCCCGGAGGCCGCGACCGGCCGGTTGATCGATGCGCGCCGTGGTGTTCACGATGGTGGCTCCTGCCTCCAGCGGTCAAGTGCGCCGGCCCCGCGCGCCGCCGCCGGCGAGCGCGAGGCGCAGGGGGTCAGCCCTCGTAGTCGACGACTGGAAGGCGCGTATTGAGTACGAATCCCCCCTCGGCAACGCCGCCCGCTGTCATCTCGCCACCGTAGATCTTGACGCGCTCGCGCACGCCGACGAGACCGTGCCCGAGGCCATCGCTCGTCGAGCTGCCCTCACCGTTGTCCCGAACCTCGATCTCGAGCTGGTCGGGCAGATAGCGGACGGTCACGTCCGCGTCGCTGGCGCGCGCGTGCTTGAGCGCGTTCGTGAGGCCCTCCTGGACGATGCGGTAGGCGGAGAGGTCGATCCCGCGAGGGAGCGGGAACGGCTCGCCCTCGACATGCAGCTCCACGGGCAGTCCGGCTCGGCCGATCTCGCCCAGCAACGAGTCGAGGCCGTCCAGACCGGGTTGCGGACCGAGGTCGGGCGGCGTCGCCGTCGCGGCGCATGACGGCGAGAAGGCTGCGCATCTCGGCCAGTGCCTTCCGGCCGGCCATCTCGACGCCCCGTAGCGCATCGCGGTCCTCCGCCATGCCGTTGGAGAGCCTGTGCCGGATCGCGCCGACCTGGAGCACCATCACGCTGATGGCGTGGGCGACGATGTCGGCGGGCAAGGCCCTCGCGCGCGATCCGCGCGCGTTCCTCTGCCACAGCTACCCGGGCGGCGGCCTCCCGCTCGCGCTCGGCCGCCTCCCGGAGCGCTCGGCCTGGGCCGCGCGTTCCTCGGCCGCCTCGGCCTGCTCGGAACGCTCACGCAGTGCGTAGCCTGCGACCCAGGCGACCACGAACCGGAGGGGGATGAAGACGAGGTCGCTGGTCGTCTGAGAGCCCGGGATGTTGGCGACCACGATGACGATCCCGACGAGGACGATGACGAGGCCGACGCCTGCCTGCAGCGGTCTCCGCAGGTTGCCGAGCATGAACGCGCTTGCCAGCCCGACGACGCCGAGGCTGCCGATGAACGGAAGCAGCACCCCATCGACGAACGTGAGCGCCGCGGCGATGAGCAAGTAGGCAGCCGGGGCGGCGAAGGGAAAGCGCCGACGCGCAAAGAGCGGTGCTACGAGCACGGCCACCGCCGGTACGGCGAACCACAGGCTCGTGGTGGGAGCGCCCGGCGAGTCCCGCCCGACTACGCTGAGCATGCCCGCGATCGCCATGAGCGCGACGAGCAGCTCGAACCAGTATTCGCGAGCGACGTATCCGCCCCGGCTCACGCGCTGAACGATCTTCACTCCCGGCGCGAGGCGCCTCCGACCCAGGTAGGAGCCGAACGGCGGGCCAACCGCCTCGAATCCGACTCGCCGACTCACGTCGTCCAGACCACGTCGATCTCCCTGTCGACACCCGGAAGGGGCAACGCGCCGGCCTCGGCCTCGATCGCGTTGCGCGCCCCTCGCGAGTGGCGCGCCCAGGAGTCGATCCGCACGGTGTGCCGCGCGCGTCTCCAGGTCCCGCGGATCTCGCCGTCGACGAGGAGCGCGCCGGGCCACACCCGGGACGTCCAGAGCCGTTGGCGTTGATCCGCCCGCGGCACGAGGAGCACGCGCTCGGCCCCGTACAGGAAGTAGGCATCGCCGCTCGGCAGCAGGCGCGCCGGGTGCGGCGGTGCTCCAGGGGCGCGCATGGCCGGCTCGTCGCCTGCCAGCAGGACTCGTCGCCGAAGGGCGACTGGTACGGGAGCAGCGATCGTTCGAGCGAGGCGAAAACGTCCGCCGCCGCGCGCCGCGAGATCCCGGCCCAGCGGGCGAACCCGTCGGATGTCGTCGGCCCGAAGACGTGGAGGTGGCGTCGTGCGAGTCCTCGCGGCAGGCGTCGGCCGGGTCGATCGCGGGTGCGGGACGGTCCAGACGGTCGGTGTCGGCGCGCCCTCCCAGCGGATCGCGACGGTGCCGGTCGTCGCCGCGTACCTGAACGTGTTCGGATTCCACACCGAGAGCACGCCCGGCCTCCCGATCGGGGACGCGCTCGCGTCCGAGATGGACGCGGAGCCGCTCGGCGATCTCCTCGGCCCGTAAACGGCCCTTCGGGTTGT
>CAVPVN010000003.1:0-520980 GCA_963709265.1 uncultured Actinomycetes bacterium
CGTCCGCCGCGAGCGCATACATGCGGGCACGGGCCGTGCTGGGCAAGCCCCACGGTGATGTTCATGCCCCCAAGACTGGTCTGTCCCGCCGTCGCCCCTAGGGCGAGTCAGGAAGTGGTTTGGCTGTTTGCCCGCGAGCACCGCTTCCGCGTCGGCGCGCTGAAAGTCAGTTGCCGCCGTGCCCCACCGTCGGTCGTCCTCCAGAACGAGGCCGTGCATCAGGTCGAGCGCCTCACTCACCGGAGCCGTTCTCCGCACGCACCGGCGCCCTCAGCGGCGAGCGCCTGCAAGCGCCAGTCGAAGCGGCTGTCCTCGCGGGCCTGCGCCGCAATCACCTGGCGCAGCGCCTCCAACGTCCGCACCGACGTGTTCAGGGCCGCGACATACAGCTTCATCGCGCCGCCGACGTTCCCCTCAGCGTCGATCATCGGGTTCGTCTCAAGCCAACGATCGATCGCGGTCACCTTCGCCCGCGAACAGCAATAGATGTCAAGCAACTCCCGCCCGCCCAAGTCAGGTCGCGCTGCCTGACCCCCATACGCGCGAGCAAGCTCTTTTTCATCGAAACGACCAAGGGGGCTAGATGGCCGTCGATTGCGCCCCATGACGCATCGCCGCCTCACGCCGCTGCGCCTCACCGCCGGTCGTGATCGCATATCGCCACCGTCACGAGTATGCGGCACAAGACGGTCCGAACTCTACCAACCGAAACGAGCAAGAGTACCTCAATTGACACATTCAATTACGGCGGGAAAATGTACGGGATTGCGCGTTTCCCGTACCCTCGTCGTCGGTGGGCAGTGCCGCTAGGAGAGCCGTCTGGTGCGCCTAGATCGAGGCGGTGTCTTTTTTGCTGTCTACTGCTTGACAGGCTCGGAAATGACTGTCTCGATGTGGTCTATCGGACGGTTGGTCACGGTAAAAGGCGAGCCGTAATAGAAGCCGGCCGGCGACGGTGCACCCACCCCGGGGCGTGGCACCAGGAGGTAAGTCCTGATGCAGAGCCAGGCTATCGCCCTCTCCGCGCGCGAGATTCTCCGACGTGAGTACGGCAGCTCGGGGAGCTGCTGACGCCGCAGGTGTGAGGGTCGGCAAGCTCGCCGCCGCGACGCGGCGTTCGAGCTTGCGTCCGGCTACGGGATCGAGCCGGGCACCGTGATCTACGGCGTGACGGTCGTCCGCGTAGTGACGACGGGGAGACGGAGCGTGACTACGACGCGTCGTCGTGCTTTTCGTCTGCGGAGGACTGTCGACGGCACCACATCGAACGTCTCCGGCGGCAGGCGTGCGGGCGATCGGATACGTGCGCTTGTCGAAGGCCGAGGGCGGGCACGGCCTGACGGTGCAGAACGTCGAGCCGTCGAGGAGTTCTGCGAGCGCCGCGGCTTCGAGCTGTTGCGCGATCGAGGAGGACGACGGCGCGAGCGGGCGGAGCACGCGGAAGCGCCCGGGGCTTGCACGTGCGCTCGACGCGTGCTGGAGCGAGGGCGCCAGCGCGATCGTCGCGACGCGCGTCGATCGGCTCGCACGCTCGTCGCTCGACTTCCACCGAGATCGTGGAGGAGGTTCAGCGCGCCAGTGGGACCGTGCTCTTCTCGGAGCAGGCGATGTTCTCGCTCGACACGCCGGAAGGGCGCATGCTCGCGACAATCTTGGCCGCGTTCGCTGCGTTCGAAGCGGACCTAATCTCCGCGAGGACGAAGGCCGGGTTCCGTGTCGTGAGAGCGAACGGGTCACGTCGTGGGCGCCCATCGGGAATCCGTCGTTCCGTCCGGTGCCCGCTCCTGTCGTTGCGCTCATTCGGAATATGCGCAGCGAAGGGATGAGCTATCGACGGATCGCACTGGAGATGAAGCGCCCGCCAGGTGCCGATCGGCGCAGGGCGGCGCAGGCTGGCGCCGGATGCCGAAACCGTGACGGGATCGTGAAGCGCGACTCGGACTCCGTGACGTCTACCTACGGCGGTTGCTGTTCCCGCCGACATCGCGCGGCGGGTTCCGGAGCGCCGGAGGCGCAGCGAGTAACCACTAGCGGCCGAACGCCGGGACTCCCAGGCGGATCCTTGACAATTCGACCCCGGCTCGCGGGTCGGGGGCACGTCGGCTAGCAGGGCGCCTGGGCTGGCGATAGCCTCGTCGACGACGCGCCCTCACCGTCTTCTGGGGCAACTAGTGTCGTCGCTCGCAGATGCCGCCGCCCTTCGACAATCGTCGCCTCTTCTCCGACTACTACCTCGAAGAGGTCGTTCCCCAGACAGATGCTTGGTTCGCGCTGTCCCTGGACGCACTCGCAGCGATTCAGACCGACCTCCGAGAGACGTACGCTGCTGCTCGGCCGACCTGCGAGTGCTCACGAGGTCAGACGGAGGAGCATTGGGTGCGTCCTGTACTGACCGCACTCGGGTACAGCTTCCAAGTCTTTCCGCCCGTCGCGACGTCCGAAGGTACGCGTTGGCCAGACTACGCGCTCTTTGAAAATGATGAGGAGCGAGCGACTAGCCAAACCTACGCCGTATCCTGAAGCTACTTCCAGCAGGCGCTAGCCGTCGCGGACGCAAAGGTATGGACCGGCCGCTGGACCGAGGAACGCCAGGCCTGGATCGTTATGATCGCAGGAACCCGAACGCACAGATCGACGCAGAACCACCCCCGCCACAGATACGATGGCATTATAATGGGCGCAAGTGGCGACTCTACTCGCGAGAAAAACGAGCTATCGGCTCGATACCTATTACGAAATCGATCTCATCGACCTCCTGGAAACGCTCAACCTGTTGACTTCAATAATATCCGCTACTTCCTGCGGCAACAACGATGATCGACCAGCCATCTTCTGTCGTTGACAGATTTGCCGAAGGCAGTACGAATTTTGCTGAACGCCTGACGGCTCGCATCAAGGAGCGGGTCTACGATGCGGTGGAAGAGTTTGTCAACGGTTTTCTCGTCAACACCTCGAATGATCTCGATCCAAGACCTGCCATCCTCCAGGAGACGTTTGAGGCCAGCTTAATCTTGCTCTATCGACTGCTCTTTGTCCTCTATGCGGAGAGCCGTGGACTGTTGCCCCTCGGAAACCAGGCCTACCTAACGACCTACAGCTTGACATCTCTCAAGGAGGACCTCGCTAGCCGACTGGATGTCGCAATGGCACTCCTGCCGTCCTCTGGACCTACTACGGCCGACTCACAAATCTGTTTCGATTGGTTGATCGTGGATCAGAAGACCTGCGGAGAGCAGTTGAACAGACCGGCGGCCTCTTTAGTATTCGGCGGCATCCGTTCCTCATGGACAAGCAGGTCGGAGACTTGCATCTGGCCCTAGGACTGACTTCTTTGCCGCGTTCCGTCTCAGGATGGGGCATCACTCGTGTTCGTCGACTACCGATCGCTGGATGTGCGTCACCTAGGGGACATCTACGAGGGGTTGCTGGATCACGCGCGCTACGCAGAAGTTGACACTGTGGCTGTCGCAGATGGCGAGTCAGAGAGATGGCTACCAGCGGCCGATGCACCGTCCAACGCCATGCCACGAGCACGAGTCGCGGCAGGAAGAGCCTTCCTCGCGACAGGGAAGGGCGAGCGCCGCTCGAACAGGTTCTGTACCACACGCCGCAGCACGTGGTTGCGTACATGGTCGACGAGAGCGTCGGTGTTCGCTCCGGAACCCATGATCGAGTCAGGGCGACCACCTCGGCCAGGTCGTCGAAACAGTCCTGAATCTGAAGGTGTGCGATCCGGCGATGGGGTCAGGTCACTTCCGTCCATCAGTTACGACTTGGCTCGCGCACTCACCAGGCTCGATGTCGACGATCTCTACGGTGGCTCTCCGACCGACCTTCAGGTCTGGAGACGCAAGGTCGTCGAGCGGTGTGTCTACGGCGTGGACCAGAATCCGCTCGCAGTGGAACTCGCGAAGCTCTCGCTCTGGCTCGCGACGGTCTCACTAGACCGACCCTTGTCCTTTCTTGACAACCACTTGGTACACGGCAACTCACTCCTCGGCACAAACATCGAGGCGTTGGGATCGTTGATGACTGCGCCAGCCAGCGGTCAAGCAGAGATCTTCGAGGAGAGCCTCAACGAAGTCTTGCCGCAGGTTCGCGATGAGTCGAACCGGATCACGGCTCAGGTGTCGGAGACGGTCGAGGATGTTCAGGCTAAGGAAGCTCTCCTTCAAGAGGCGCGAACCCTAATGCAGCCATTCCGACATGTCGCGATATGTGGATCGCTGCCAGATTCGGGGAGACGATTAGCCCAGACCTGTACGGCCGCCTTTGCAGGCGCTGCCGAGTGCTAACCGGGTCTCACGCCTAATGAGGGATGAGTTGGCTGCTGTTCACGAAACACGTACAAGGTTCCAATTCTTCCATTGGGAGTTAGAATTTCCGGAGGTGTTCACTGGTGACGAGCACCATTCTGGCTTCGATGTCATCGTCACCAATCCGCCGTACGTCAATGCAAATGAATTGAATGACGTACTTTCGTCCTACGAGAAGCCCTTCTGGAAGGTCCTTCAGCTCCGCCGTTGGCGCCTACGACCTCTACGTGCTGTTCGTCGAACTTGCACTTCGGCTCTGTCACCGCGGCGGTTTCGCGTGCTTGATTACACCAAATAAATATCTGTCTGCGCCTTATGCCCGCGCGTTGCGCAAGTACCTGTAGAAAACCACCGGCTGACGCACGTAATGGATGCTAGTCGTGTGCCCGTGCTTCGACGATCCCCGCGTATATCCGGTTATCTCATCATTTGTCTCTGATATCAGGCAAGATGAACTATCGGTTGAAGTTCGCATTCTGGAGTCGAACGGATCGTTGAAGGTGCTTCGGGCACTCATCCCGCCGAGTATCTCACCCGCTGACCGAGAATATCTGGGCGTTTCTGCTAAGAGGTGATGCTGACCTTCTTCTAAGCATTAGCGACCGTTCCATTCCGGCGAGCGACCACGAGCAACTAGAGATTGCCGCATCTACAACCGCCGCCGAAGCCGACACGTTAGGAGATCAGCTGCTCGAACTGCACTTCGCCCCCTGGCTGGAAGGTGATGAACACAGGGACGATCGAACCGTATGCAGCTACCCTGGGCCTCGAGCGGCTTCGCGACTCCGGGGTCGCATATCTACGGCCCGTGCTGATACGAACCACCGCCCACGTCACCAAGGCGTCGCCGACAGTACGGCGCGCCCAAACTCGTATTTTCGAAACTGTGCCGCGAACTGACGGCAGCCGTCGACGGGGGCGCGCGAGTTCGCAGCGTTGAACGTCAATTTCGTTCTAGCCTCACCGGACGTAGTCGATGTCTGCGGAGCGCTCTTCACAGGCACACGTTGATGGGTGTATGAAGGGTTCTTTGGTGCGCTCAGGATGGGTGGGGGCTATTTGCAGGTTCAGGCACCGCAGCTGCGCGTGCTGCCACTTCCGAGAGGTCTCCTCGACGGCGCTGAGGATCAACTCGCGCAGGCCGAAACGCTGAGATCCCTTGCCGGCGATAGGCGGGAAACCGAGGAAAGGCGTATCAAGAACGGATCAGACCGATCGACTCGCTGATGCTCGCACTGGGTGTCACCGCTCGCCGCAACGAAGAAACCGTCCTGGGTCATGCCTCGACAAGAGCGGATCCTCGCGGCTGTAGAGGATGGCGAAGCGCAGAGCCTCGAACGGTTCTGGACACTTCTGAGGCAAACGGCAGGACAGCTAGGGGGTCGAAATCACGGCCACCGTCGAGGCATCGATCATGCAAGCAGTTCAAACGTGCCGCGCCAGCCTGTTGGTCTTTCAGGACCGAAGCACTCAGCTTGACGAAGCTATCGACGTAGCCGTTTTCGAGGCCTGCAGCCGGTCTCACCGAAGTCGAAGTGGAGCGCGTGCGGCAGTTCCTGGCTCCAGTTATGCCGGGATCGCCTAGCTTGAATCTCCTGCCAGCGTGAGACCGCCATGGGTTGTGCGTCCGGCTAGCCTCGCGGGCGGTAGATGGTTCTGCGCGAGGTCTTGCAGCTCAACGCCGCTTGTTTGCGGCTTGCTTCCGGCGCCACCGACGCTGCATCTGCCGGTTGGCGCACGCGGTCGTTGTGGTACTTCGAATCACGGCGGTGCTTGCGGCGTAAATAGCCCTCCTCTCGACAAATAGCCGGTTGCATGTCTCGTTAGCGCAGAGCTTGTACTCCGCTTGCGTCGCGATGTGGTTGTGCAGCTGGAGCGCGCAGAGGGAGTACGGCCGAGCGCGGAACGCCAGATCCGGGGTGGGTACCACAAGTTCGGCACGATCCGGGCCATCATTCGGAGGCTCTGTGAAACGCAGGGACGGGTGGAACTGCTGGAGCGCTGCATCGAAGAACCAGGTCAGGTATTCCTCGATCGCCAAGCTCGACCGAGCCTTGCAGCCGCATCCTCGGTTCGAACAAGGCGCGGACGGCAGGCGCTACGAACTCGCAGTCGCCGATCTTGCGGTCTTCGAGCATGGCGCGCCACGCGGTGACGGCATCACGGATTAACTCGGCTGCCATCCGAAACTGGTGGTGTTGGTCTCGAATGCGTCGTCTTCGGTCGCGTCCTTAAGGCCCACGTGCCATAGCTCGTGTAGCTCCCCGCCTTCGGCCGCCAAGCGCTCGATTTCCTCGTCGATCGCGCGCTGGACGAACTGGTCGCGCACCCGGCGAAGATGTTCGCGCTGAAGCTCTAGATGCTCGTCCATGTCGGGATGGGACGTCTCAAGAAACGGCCATGACTGCGACTCCGCGTCTACACCCCGAGCGCCGAGTACCGGTTAGCGAAATCCAGAATCGAACTCGGGTCATCCAGGTCGCGCGCGCACAGGTCGAGATACATCTCCCCCTCCACCTCGGCAGGCCCTGGCCACGACGTCAGGTCGGGAAGAAGCACGCGCGTGTCGGCGCCCCAGCGAATGGACCGCGCGACGGATAGGCCGAGTAGCTGGAGTGGACCCCCTGGCCACACAGTAATACGTAAAGAAGGGTTTCTATCTCTCACTGACGCTCGTACTTTAGGCGTCATGGCAAGACACGGCAACACCAAACCGCAGCCAAACGCAAGCGATGACACCCCCCCGAAAGCGACACTGACAGTCGACGAGGCCGCCGCGGTACTCCGGATCGGCCGCAGTCCGCCTACCGGGCCGTCGCAACGGTACGGTCCCATCGATCCGTTTCGGCCGACGAATCGTGGTGCCGACGGCGGCGCTGAACCGACTGCTGTCGGGCGCCCCAGACCGGATGGTGTGACCGTGGGATACGCACGCCTCCCGGAAACGTTCACCACGGACTACGCCATCGTGACGGCGGGGAACGCAGCGTGGGCGCACTCGCTCAATGATGGCCTGGTCAGGCCAACCGGACCGACGGCTTCATTCCGACGGCCATGACCAAGGCCATCGCCTCGAAGAAGGAGTTAGATGCGCTCCTCGCGACCGGCCTCGTCGATCCGGTGGTAACTGGCGAATACCGCATCGTCCGGGATCGTCCCGGCAAAGACGATGTCGCTGAGGTGCACATGCCGGGCGACGGCTATTGGATTCCGGAGTACCTGAAATGGAGTCTGACCGCTGCCGAGGGTCGCACCCTGTCGGAGCGGGGCCGAAAGGGTGGTCAGGCGTCGGCAGCTTCACGCGCACGAAACACCACCGCGGACGCCGTGGTTGAACCTGACGTTGAACAACAAGTTGAACCTGACGCAGACCTGGCGTCCAGCAGTCAAGTCAGGTCAGGTCAGGTCCAGTCAGGTGAAACACAAACCCTTGCACTAAGGGGGGAAGCAGAGACACACAGGGGGCGCCCATGGACAAGGTGACGAAGAGATCATCGACCGACTCGTCCAATTGGAGACCGAGCAGCGATGACAGCGAGCGCAATCGAATTGCGCGCCGCTGCCCGACGGCACCTGGTGTCCGGGATCACGCCGGAACAGGCCGTCGTACTCGCCGTCGCGGAGCTGGGCGGCCAGCCGCTTGACCAGAGCGTCTTCGATGACGCAGCGGTCTCCTCCGGGCGGAACGACTCGTCGTAGATGGCGTGGCGCCGAGCGAGGCTCTCGATGCCGCACGGCGCGAGCTCGATCGCCGAGCCGGGACCGCTCCGCCAGCGGGAGGCACATTCGGGCTGCACGGTGGAGATGATGAGGAGTCGCATCCAGCATGAGCGCGCCTACCGACCTTGTCGGCCGACTCCAGAAGCCGGACGCGGTGCTCACGAGGACTGACCTGGCTGCCCTGGGCTATCCGCGACGCGCGATCGACGTGATCTTCAAACACGTGGTGCGAGAAGGCGCCGGAGTCCAGTCGCTGCCCGGGTTCGCAAGGCCGATGATCACAGTCCGGGAATTCCTGCGTTCCGCGATCGATGCTCGTAGCAGAGACGATCGGGTCTCGCCGTGAGGCCGGAACCTGCATTGCACGCATCCGCCGGACGACGTACTGTCCAGGTAAGCGTGAATAGCAGCACGCTCCATTCCAGTTCGTACGATGCGACTCGGCCGGGGGGGTTCGGACCGGTGTCTGCTATCACCGTGTCCGCCTCCCGGCCGTCTCGTGGAGGCGCGATGGCGAGTAGCTGGATCGTCGCTAGACCCGACGAGGCCGGACGGCCGCGACAAGGGCCGACCCCGCTTCCGCGTCGTCTATCGAATGGCTGGCGCAGGCTCGCCCCATCACTACGGGGGGAGCTTCCCGACGAAGGCTCAGGCGTTGGAGCGGAAGAAGTGGATCGACGGAGAACTCGCCGCCCGTCGCGTCCCCGATCTCGGGGCGCTCCGTGAGCCTGTTGGCCCGGTGACGCTCTCGCGAGGTCGCGGAGCGGTGGCGACGTTCCCGCATCGACGTGTCCGAAGGAACACGGGCGACGCACACCGTCAACCTCGGCCGGGTCCTCCCCACTCTCGGCGACCGCACCCTCGGCGAGATCCGCAAGGCCGACGTCGCCGATCTCGTCACCACCTTGCACGAGCAGCGGGCTCGCGCGCGAGTCGATCCGCAAGACGATCTCGACGCTGTCGCAGGTGCTCGACTTCGCGGAAGTCGTCACCCGACCCGACCGCAGGCGTCCGGCTCCCGGAGCGAAAGCACGAGGCGGTGCAGCCGCCGACCGCCGACCACATCGAAGCCGTGCTCGCCGCTATCCGGAAGACGTACCGGCTGCCGCTGATCGTGCTCGACGCGACCGGCCAACGGGTGTCGGAACTGACGTCGCTTACGTGGGGCGATCTCGACGAGCAGGAAGGCCGCTGGCGCGTCACCGCGGCCACCGCGAAGACTCGCACCGCCCGGCTGGGTCCCGTGCCCGAGCGCGTGTTCCAGGCCGTCTGCGAGCTCGTGCCGCGCGAAGACCGCGACCTCGAGGCGACCGTGTTCGGCGACCTCACCGACGCACGGCTGCGCACCGCGATCGCGCGCGCCTGCCGCGCGACCGGAACCCCGCTCTTCTCACCGCATGACGTGCGTCATCGTCGCGCGAGCCTGTGGCACCTGGCCGGCGTTCCGGCTGTTCAGGCGGCCGCGTGGCTCGGCCATTCACCCGTCGAGCACCTGCGCACCTACGCACACGTCGTGCTCGACCGACGCGAGATCGACGTGCGAGAAACTGCTCGCGCGTGACCGGGTGGTGATCCCCCGGTGATCCCTCAGGAGCGAAGAAACCGCGATTAGCAGGGATGTTCGCATCCCGTATGGGCCTTTCGGGCCTGCTTGGTAGAGGCAATTTGGCTCAACCATGCGGGTCGTCCGTGTCGGAAACGTCACTCGAGCGCACGGCGTGCTGGTACCGGTGCTGGTACCGCTCGACGTGGACGGTTGAGCAGCCACCGGACTGCCCTTCAAGCGACAGTACGCTCGCGCATTCGCCCGTTGTGTCTCTAGCCCGGCTGACGTCCGACACGATCGATGCGCCGGTCGTTTAGGTCAGCCGGTCGCGTTGGCTGGCGAGGGAGTTACGAGAGGTGGGGTTGCAACAAATGCCGTCACGACCACCCAGATCGGCAGGAGCCAGAAGAGGATGATCCCGTAGCCTCCATCGGGCGCGAAGAATCCGTTTCGCGCAAGAGCGGCTCCGCCGACGAGAAACAGCGCAGCAGTTGCCAGCGATCCCCACCGGTACCAAGGCCGCGTCAGCCCCGGTCGCACAGCGAGCGCAACCGACCCGATCAGCAGCGCCACGGGGAAGTTCACGAAGGTTTCCGAGACGAACCTGATCTCCCAGAGCGACTTCGCGGTCTCGGGTGTTGCGTCCGTGACAGCCCCGAAGGCCAGAGCGGCCGTGAGGACCACATACGTCGTGTACGCCGTCAGCGTCAGTACGAGCCCCAGACGCGCGAGCCTTCCGGCGATGGTGCTCCCCGGCATGACGTCTTCGGAGAGTGTCGCGAAGAGGAGCGCGAGCAAGAAGAGCGCGAGCATCTGAACGTACGCACCGGCAAGGATCGTCGATCGGTGATCGGCGAAGAAAGACACGATCTCGCTCATAGGCCCCGTCGGTGACGGGCTATTACCTTTGAGCGCCTCCGAGACGAGGATCGTCACAACGAAGGCGACCCCGGTCAGGCGCGTGAGTCGCCTATTCATGTCGCGATGACCCTGATACGCGGAGTGGGGCGTGTCAATGGGGAGCGTCACGCTCAAGAGACATTCCCGCACACTCGCGCACGCGATGGTTCTCCATCCTGGGGCGCTAGATCCCGGAAAGGACGCCTCTGTATGGTCGCCATCATGTCGCTTCCTATCGAACGCCTAGCCGCGCTCTTTGCGCTGGCCTACGTCGGCCTGTTCGTCGGTCTCATCGCGTTCACCACCAATGGCCCGGATGCAACGCTGCAGCCGGCCGATGAAATGGCCAGGGCGGTGTCAGAAGGCACGGCTATGCGCGCTTCGGCGCTCCTCGGGTTCGCGGCGAGCATCGCGTTCTCCGGGTTCGCGACCTGTCTCGCCCCTCATGCTCCTGCGGCGAGGGGACACGCGCGGAGCCGCGCTCACGGCAGTGGCAGGAGGTCTCGTCGCTGCGATCGACGCGGTGTCAGCGGCTGCGTTGATCACAGCAGTGGAGGCGGCTGACCGCGATCTCGGCGCTGGCGTCTTCGCCGCGTTCGGCGATCTTCATACGGCCGCGCTTCTTTTCGAGCTTCCTGCGGTCGGCTTCGTCCTGCTGCTCGCGTGGCGCATCCACTTTGGACGAATCGTCTCCTGGCTCGGAGTCGTCGTCGGTCTTGGGTGTGTGCTCGCGGCCGGGGCAGCGATGAGCCGTGACTTCGATCAAGTGCACCGAGCAGGAGGGCCGTTCGGATTCGCTGTCGTCCTCTGGTTCATCGGTCTTCCGATCTGGCTCATAGTGACTTCGATCGTCCTGCTGCGCCGCGGAGGTCGACTAGCCTCGTCAGCCGCTCGGTAAGGGCATTCGTTTGGCAGGGAAGTCTCAAGGGATATTCCCGCACACTCGCGCACCGCAACGCACACACCGACGTGGCTAGTTCCTGGGTTCGCCGCGTCGAGCTCGCCTCGGGCTCGATCCGTTACCGGGTCGAGTACCGGCTCGGCGGCCGGCAGACGAGCGTTCGCTATGCCGGCTCGTTCAAGACGAGGCGCGACGCGCTCGCGCGTAGGGCGTGGGCGACGGCCGAGCTCGCCGCGCTGCGCGTGCCCGACATGCGCGCGCTCGAGGCTACAGCCGAGCAGCGCACCGTCGACCGTGCCGCCGACCGTTGGCTCGCGTCGCGCCGTGATGTGCGCGAGGGAACGCGCAAGACGTATGACGTCGCGCTCGGACGGCTGCGGCCGCGTGTGGGCACGCTCGAGCTCGTCGAGCTCACGCCGGCGCGCGTGAACGAGCTTGTCGAGGAGCTCGTCGACGCCGAGCTCGAGCGCGAGTCGATCCGAAAGACGCTCTCGGTGCTCGCGATGATCGTCGACCACGAGGCGATCGAGCCGAACCCCGTCCGATCGCCGCTCGTAAAGTTGCCGCGCCGCGAGCGAAAGCACGTCGTCGTGCCGCCGGCCGAGCACGTGCTCGCGATGCACCGCCGGCTCCCCGAGAAGTACCGGCTCCCGCTCGTCGTGCTCGAGGCGACGGGGGATTGCGCCGCCTGCAGCGCGTGTACGAGCGTGACCGGCCGACCCCGCTCAAACACGGATGCTGCACACCCCCGTGCACATCCGCCGGCGAGCGTTGAGAGACCCTTACCGCTTGAGGATGTTGTGGACCTCCAGCACCTCAGGTGGGCCAGCGAGTTCGACACCGTTCGCGACGAGGATCGGCATGAGGACCGCACCGAATGCCTCGAACTGCTCCTTCGAGTCCCAGATCTCACTGACCCGGAAATCGCCACCGGTGCTGAACGCGACGTGGTACTCGAGCCCGTCCGGCGGCCACTCGCCCGCTGCCTCCTCGATAAGCGGCTGCGTGGCGTCGTACTTCTCGGCGGTCATACCCGGCGCTCCCGTGAAGCGGACAAGGATGCTCATCGCTTTCCCTCCTGTGGGGTGGAGGCGACCTTATCGCAGGGCTCTTCAAGGAGCGTTCAGGCAGCCCCCGCCCGGGGTCACGGAGGGGTCAATTGGCGTGTTTTGTCCCGGCATTGCCCCAGAATCGCCCCACGGTAGACGGGTTCCCTTCTTCGGCGGCGCGAGCACGGAAGTTCACCGAGGCCCGACCCGCGAGAGTCGCGAGCTACCGAGGGGGACTGCGGCGCGAAGACGAACTCGGCGCACGCAGCAAACCCGACTCCGGAAGCCACGCCCACCGCAGCGCCTCTCAAGGCGGAAGTTGGCCGAAGCCCGCACTGGCAGAGTTGAAACGTTCGACGACCTCGGCGAGGCCGTCCGCGGCGCCTGGATGGTGATCGAGGCAATCCCAGAGCGGCTCGACCTGAAGCGACAAGTCTTCGGCCAGATCGACGACCTTGCCGACGAAGACGCGATCCTCGCGAGCAACTCGTCGGCGCTAAACGACGTAAAGCCACCCGGAGCGAGTCCTGAACACGCACTACCAGCAGCCGCCGGAGCTGAACTCGGTCGAGCTGATGTCCTCCGGACAGACCGACGAGTCGCTGATCGAAGCGCTAATGGAGAAGCTCCCGCACTACGGGCTCGTGCCGTTCCGCGTGACGGGGTGCCCGAGTAGCCCCGCGAACTGCTGCACCAGTACATCGACGAGAGCAAGCTTGGCATCAAGAGCGGCCGCGGCTTCTACAACGACTACTCCGACTAAGCGTTCCGCACCTCCACCACGTCTGGGTACAGGACAGCTTCCGGCGTAGCGGAAAGCATCCCCGGGCCGGAAGCGGACCGTGAACGCTCCAGTCCTCACGCGCGGCCTGCGAGCCTCGCCCACCGTCGTCGCGGGGAACCTGCCCGGCCGATCGATGTCGAAGACAACATTCAGATCCAACTCCCCGAAGTGCCGCAGACCCTGCTCCGTGGGGGGTTTCGGCTTCCTTTGCAGGGAAAAGACGATTCCGGTCCCTGTTCGGGACAGAGGAGCCGCGAATGCTCGGTCGGCGTTCAGCCAGCCGCCCGGCCCGGCCCTCCGCAGAGCGGGTCGGTGAGCGGACAAACGAAACGGGGCGGTCGCTCTGCAACCGCCCCGCCTCGGTTTCTGCGGCGAACAGTGCTAGGGAAAACCGACGCCGACACGGTCGTCGACGGCGATTCCGGGGCTGAGGTCCGGAATCGCCCCCGAGACACCGGCCTTCGCCTCCGTAGGCTGCCCGCCGAGCGCGCCAGACTCGCGATCGCGAGTCTGTGCCGCCCGCAGGAGGCCTCTGAGTCTGGACGACATCACGATCTGCTGGTTCCCTGTCGCCGCAACGGCCCCCGTGGGCTCCGCCCTGATGACCGAGTCGTCGTCGTTCGGGATCCTCGCGTTCGCCGAGCCGGCAAACACCGCCGCCGCGGCGAACGCCGCCGTCGCCATGAGCATCCGTGTCCTGCTGATGTCGTACATGCGCCGCCTCCTTCTCCACCGTTCGAGCATGTGGCGAGCGTATGAGGCGGCCCCTGCGCCGTCGTCGTCCTCTACGACACAGCTTTTGTAACGCTTGCAACACAAGTGCCCGGAGGCGGGTCGAGCCAATCCACTGCGGGGTCATCTCGTGTTGCCTGCCAAAAGGACGGTGCGGGTACAGGGCTGCGCGAGAGACCCGTCGAAGGAGGGATTCCGAGTCTCTCGCGCAGTGAATCGCGAGCCCGCGCAGGCCCCCGCCTGCCGGGGGTGCCGCCTTTCCCCCCCACAAGGCGGCTCCACACCTTGCTTGCCGCGGGGTACTCCGGCGGCCGGACTCGCGTCGCCACGGTAGATGCGGTCGTCGGGGCCGTAACTGACACGATCGGGTCAATTCGCTCTTGCTGTGGTGGAGGGCAACGAGTCAGCGGTTCGCGGTGACGTTGCCGCCGGCGTAGTGCTCGAGCGACCGCTGGTCGTTCGCCTGCACATTGCCGCTCCTGACGCGGGTCGCTTAGGGCGGCGACTTTCCGCTGCGCTGCTCGATCGGGCGCGGCAGGGGCGGGGGTGAGTTGACCCCTCGAGGCGGCCCCGTATGGGAGGCTCTCCGAGTGGCAATCGGCTGCCACGGTGCCTCGCGGTCACGCCTTTTCGCCAGACCGCGGAGGCGCAGCTCAGCGGCTCATGTCGACGGCGTAGATCCTCTCGGGCTCGATCGTCACGATCACGCGCGCCTGCCCCGGCGGATCGATCCCGCTGAGATCCAGGCCGTACTTCGCGCCGAGCTTGGCGGCGAACGCGTATTCCGGGTCGGGCGTGAGATGCGCCTGCCCTCGCACCTCGAGGTATCGACGGGGGTTCTCCAGATCCAGGATGAGCAGGCTGCACATCGGGCGCGCGCGAAGGTTGCGCGTCTTCGCACGCGCGCCGTTGAGCCACAGCCTCAGCTCGCCCTCGTTGTGGAGGAACCAGACCTCCGTGAGCTGCGGACGTCCCTCCGAGTCGATGGTGCCGAGCGTCGCGAACGGCGCCTCGAGCAAGTCGGCGTGCGTCTGTGGGAACTCGGGCACGCCACGATGCTAGTTGGATCCGGATACGGCGCCGGATGTGAAGGCCGCGCACGCCCACAGGACGGGCGCGGGCACGCACAGGTCACGGCAAGCCGGGGGGAGCCTGCCGAGAACCGATGTTCGGTGGTGCGCCGGCCCGCGCCCTCCTCGTATCTTGAAAGATTGCGTCGGTCTGCGCAAACGAGCAGCTGCTCCTCGGGGGCTCGCCGAGCGGGATTCCGGCGGGGGGCGGCTGAATCCCGCTCGGCGGCCGATGTGGCCGGGGGCGCTGCCACAGGAGGGATATGGGCGCTCGCCTGCCAGCGCTGTCAGTACCCCCCTCATCACGCAGCTCAAACATCGACCATGAAACATCGTGTCCTGGTCGAGTTGCACGAACCCCTGCGGCCGGTCACGCTTCGTGGTGCCGGTCCTGCCTCGACCGACGGCACGGAGGGTGGGGCCGGCTCTTGTCGGCCTCCCGGCCGGCTGCGTAGATACCCGCAGACCGGCTCAGTGGGGGAGGCGGGCGCGCTCGGGCTGGCTCCGGCCGACGTCGCGAAGACGCTGATCGCGCGGACGCCGGAGGGACATCTCCGGGCGCTCGTCCCGGCGTCCGAGCGACTCGACATGGAAGCTGCGCGAGGCCCTCGGCGCGTCGAAGGACGACGTGCAGCTCGCGACCGAGGAGGAAATGCGCGGGTCTATCCGGAGTTCGCGCTGGGGGCGGTGCCGACGCTCGGGGGATCGCACACCGATCCCGTGATCGTCGACCGCCGTCTCGCACGGCGCGAGTGGCTCGTCTTCGAGGCCGGCTCCCACGACGACTCGGTGCGCATCCGCACGGACGACGTGACGTGACTCACGTGCGCGCGGACAACCGACCTTTGCCAGGACTGAGGACTGTCACCGAGCGGTCCAGCCGCCGTCCATCACGAGCGGCGCGCCCGTGAAGAGCGCCCCACCGGGCCCGAGAAGATATGCAACGGCGTCGGCGACCTCGGACGGCTCGAGCAGCCGCTTGAGGGCCTGCGGCGCCAGCAGCACGTCCTCGAGCACTCTCTCCTCGGGGAGGCCGTGCGCGCGTGCCTGGTCGGCGACCTGCTGCTCGACGAGCGGCGTCCGCACGTAGCCGGGACAGACCGCGCTGGCGCGGATCCCGACCGGCGCTCCCTCGAGCGCGAGCGTCTTCACGAGACCAAGGACGCCGTGCTTCGCGGACACGTAGCCAGCCTTGAAGGGCGATGCGACGAGCCCATGCACGGACGCCACGACGACGATCCGCCCCTCGCCCGACTCGTGGAGCGCCCGCCACGCATACCGCGCGAGCAGGAACGGGCTCGTGAGAAGCAGGGCGACGAGCGCGTCCCAGCGGTCCTCGTCGAACTCCTCCACCGGCGCGACGTGCTGGAAGCCTGCGTTCGGGATCACCGCGTCGAGCCCGCCGAACCGCTCGAGCGCGGCGTCGACGGCTGCGCGGTTGCCGTCGCGTGTCGTCAGGTCGGCCGCGAAGGGCTCGCCCGGCCCGTCGAAGGCCGGCTCGACGTCGACCGAGAGCACGCGCCAGTCGTCGGCGACGAGGCGCTCGGCGATCGCGCGACCGATGCCGCTGGCCGCCCCGGTGACGAGCGCGACCCGGCTCACACGCTACGGACCGCCGCTGACGTAGATCACCTGGCCGGTGACGTACGCCGCGTCGTCCGAGCAGAGAAACGCGATCACGCCGGCGACGTCCTCGGGCTGCCCGACCCGGCGGAGCGGGATCTGTTCCGCCGCCGTCGTCTGGAAGTCCTCGAACGACATGCCGATCCGCTCGGCGGTCTGCTGGGTCATCGCCGTCACGATGAATCCCGGCGCGACGCAGTTGGCGCGCACGCCGAAGCGGCCGAGCTCGATCGCGAGCGTCTTGGTCATGCCCTGGATGCCGGCCTTGGCGGCCGAGTAGTTCGCCTGGCCCCGGTTCCCCAGCGCAGACACCGAGGAGACGAGCACCATCGAGCCGTTGCCCTGCTGCGTCATCACGGCCTGGGCGGCCTGCGCCGCGAGGAACGTGCCCCGGAGGTGGGTCGCGATGACGGCCTCCCAGTCGTCGTCGGTCATCTTGTGGACGAGGTTGTCGCGGATGATTCCGGCACAGGTGACCAGCACGTCCAGGCGACCGCTCTCCGCCGCGGCGGCGACCGCCGCCTCGACGTCCGCGCGCGACGTGACGTCGCAGCGCACCGCACGGCCGCCGATCCGCTCGGCAGTCTCCGTCGCAGCGGCCTCGTCGAAGTCCGCGACGACGACCTGCGCGCCCTCGTCGGCGAGCCGCGCGGCAGTCGCCGCACCGATGCCCTTCGCGCCGCCCGTGACGAGCGCGGTTTGGCCCTCGAACCGCCTCACCGGATCATCCTCAGCACGAGCTCGGCGACGCACACGGGCTTGTCCCCGCCTTCGCGCTCGACCGTCGCCAGCACGACGCCCTGGTCGCCGCCGGGCACGTCCTCGACCGACTGGACCGCGAAGCGGGCGCGAACGCGCGAGCCTGACGGGACGGGAGCCGGAAACCGCACCTTGTTGACGCCGTAGTTGACGCCCATCCGATAGCCGGTGAGACCGAGCACGGAGGTCATCAGCGGGACGCAGAGAGAGAGCGTGAGGAAGCCGTGGGCGATCGTCGTCCCGAACGGGCCCTCGGCCGCACGCACCGGGTCGGTGTGGATCCACTGGGGGTCGTCGGTCGCCCGCGCGAATTCGTCGATCCGCGCCTGGTCGACCTCGAACCACTCGGTCGGGCCGAGCTCCTTGCCGATCAGCTCTCTGAGCTCGCTCATCGCGGCCCCAAGCGTACGGTGCTCGCCGCCCACGTGTAGCCGGTACCGGCGGCGAGGAGCAGGACCAGGTCGCCGTCGCCGACCTCGCCTGCCCGCACGGCCCGGTCGAGCGCGAGCAACGGGTCGACGCCGCTCATGTGGCCGGTGTCGTCGGGGTAGGCGGCGCGCTCGACGGAGAGCCCCAGTGCGCCCACGATCGCCTCGTGCATCGAGCGCTTCATGTGGATCCCGCAGAGGTACGAGACGTCCGCGAGCGTTGCTCCGCTCCGTGCGAGCGCGCCCTTGGCCGCGGCGACGAAGTTGGGCAGGGAGACCTCGTCGAGGCCTCCCTTCATCTGCGCCGGGTCTGCGACGTCGAGGTAGTGGCGGCGCCCGTCGACCGTCGTGTGCGACGCCGGCTCGACGCTCCCTCCGGCGGGCACCTTCACCTGCAGCGAGAACGACCCGTCGGTGATCGCGTGGCAGCCGAGCACGAGGTTACGGTCGGCGTCGGCCTCGAGAAGCCCTGCCACCGCGCCGTCGCCGAAGTTGAACATGAACCTCGAGCGCTCGTTCGTGTAGTCGAGCAGGTACGACTCGCGAGAGGCCGCGACGAGCAGGACGTTCCGGAGCTCGGGCTCGGCCGTCAGGAGCGCGCGCGCGAAGCGCAGCGCGACTGGCGTCCCCATCGACACGTTGTCGTACTCGATCGCGTAGGCGTTCGAGCAGCCGAGGCGGTGCGCGATCCACGGCGCCGCCTGCCAGACCGGGTAGTCCTTCCACGTCGACCCGTAGTAGACAAGGGCCCCGATCGTGCGCGGGTCGGTTCCCTGCTCCTCGAGAAGCCGTAGCCCGGCCGCGACGGCGAGGTCGCTCACATGCTCGTCGTCCGCGGCGATGTGCTTTCCTCGGAGCCCGAATTTCTCCACGATCACGTGCTCGGGAACCCCGCTGGCCGCACCGACCTCCTCCGCCGTCATCCAGCGTTCCGGGAGATAGTGGGCTGTCGCGCTGAGCCCGACCCGGCTCATGTGCTCCCGTTCCGGGAGCCGAGGGTGCGTGTCGACGATCCGGTCGAGCTCGCCCTGGACGTCCGGGGGAAGCTCGTTTCGGCCGGCCCACAGGATCCAGCGCATTCCGACGAGCTCGCCGATCCCCATGAGCGCCCACGCGAGCAGCTCGGGGTCGCCCTCGGCGATCTCCCCGGCCTCCATCGCCTGGCGGAGACCCGCGACGTAGCCGCTCGTGAGCCGCTCGTAGTGGAGCTGCAGCGACTCCGGCGAGACGAACTCGGCCTGGCGGATGATCCGGTAGAGCGCCGGATGCTCGGCGACGAAGCGGAAGTACCCGGCAAACCCGAGGCGCTCCATCTCGGCGCGCGTCTTCCCCTGCGAGGCTGCCTCGGTCATCGCCTGGCGGACGCGGTGGTTGAGGTCGACGACGAGCTCGTCGAAGACGTCCTTCTTGCTCGCGAAGTAGAGGTAGAAGGTGCCCTGCCCGACGCCGGCCGCCTCCGTGATCTTCACGATCGACGCCTCGTGGTAGCCGAGCTCCGCGAAGACGGCCTCGGCCGCCTCGAGCAGGCGGCGGCGCGTGCGCGCGCCGCGCTTCGAGAGCGGCCGGCCGCCGGCGCTCGTCACCATGTCGCTCACAGGGCCGCTCCCGTCGTGCCTGCGCGCAGCTCGTCCTTCAGCACCTTCCCCATCGACGACCGCGGCAGCGCGTCGACGAAGGCGAACGTCTTCGGCACCTTGAATCGCGCAAGTCGGGCGCGGCAGAGCGAGCGCAGCTCGCTCTCGCTCGCAGATGCGCCAGGGCGAAGCACGACGAATGCCGCGCAGGCCTCGCCCCACCGCTCGTCCGGCACGCCGACGACCGCCGCCTCGAGCACCGCCGTATGGCCGTGGAGGACGTCCTCGATCTCGGCCGGATAGACGTTCTCGCCGCCCGAGATGACCATGTCCTTGATCCGTCCGGCGATGCGGTAGAAGCCCTCCGCGTCTCGCTCCGCGACGTCGCCCGTCAAGAGCCATCCCTCGGCGAACGCCGCGGCCGTCGCTTCCGGGTTGCGCCAGTAGCCAGCGAAGACGTTCGGCCCGCGGACGACCAGCTCGCCCGCGCCGGGGCCTTCGACGAGCGCGCCGCCGTCCGGGTCGCGGAGCGCGACGTCGACGTGCGGATACGGCTTCCCGGCGAAGCCCAGCTTCCGCCTGCGCGTCCTCGGGCGGCAGGCAGAGGACGTTCGGCGCCGCCTCGGTGAGGCCGTAGCCCTGGACGATCTCGATCCCGCGCTCGACCCACGTCTCGAGCAGCGCCTCGGGCATCGGCGCGCCGCCGACGACCGCCAGACGCAGGCTCGAGAGGTCGGCGTCGGCGAAGCCGGGCTCCTGCGCGAGGAAGAGGTACGTCGCGGGAACGCCCATCATGGTCGTGACGCGCTGCGTCGGCGATCAGCTCGGAGCGCTCGCGCGGCGTCGAACGCCGGCTCGAGCACGACCGTCGCGCCCTTCCACCAGGCGAGGAGCGGCTGCACGTTCCAGCCACCGACGTGGAACTGCGGCAACACCTGGAGGACGACGTCGTCGTCGCGCAAGCTCGTCGTGCGGTCGAAGGAGACGTTCGTCCAGAAGCAGTTCGCGTGCGTGAGCAACGCCCCCTTCGGCTTGCCCGTCGTGCCGGACGTGTAGACGAGGAGGAGCGGATCGTCGTCGCGCGCGACGTCCTCGACCTCGGTGTCCGCCTCGAGCGTCGGGTCGCCGATCCGCGCGATCTCGATCCTCGCGCCGGCCGCTCGGGCCAGCTCCTCGTGCTCGCCGGAGACGAGCAGAAGGGACGGCTCCGCGTCCCCGAGCTGGTACGCGATCTCGGCCGCCGCGAGCCGCCACGAGATCGGCTGCAGGGCGACCCCGAGGCGAGCGCAGGCGAAGATGGTCGCGACGTGGTCGGGCGACGTGCTCGTCAGGGTCGCGAGCCGGTCGCCACGCGCGAGGCCCCGCTCCGCGAGCCCGGCGGCGAGTCGGTTCGCCCGCCGGTCGAGCTCGGCGTAGGTCAGCTCCGCGTCGAGGAACCGGATCGCGACGCGCTCGGGCGTCGCCCGCGCCCGGTCGGCGAGCCAGCGCCCGATCGTCAGCGTCGCGATCGCTCATGATCTCCCGTCCAGGAAAGACGCCGACCGACGAGACGAAGCGCTCGGGCTCCTCCCAGAAGAAGAGGTGCCCAGTGCCGGGAAACGGCTCGAGGCGGGCATGTGGAAGCAGCTCGACGAGCAGCTCGGCGTTTTGCGGATCGACGACGACGTCCTCGCCGCCGTGCTGGACGAGCGTCGGCGCACGGAGGGCGCCGAGCCGGTCGTACGCGTCGAACGTCGCGCCGGCGGTCGCCTGCGCGGCCCACGCTGCGGCGCTCTGCGCGCGTCGCGAGCCGGTGCGCCATGATCCGGTCGACGAGCTCTGGCCGCTGCGGCAACGGTCGCCGGCGCGAGTGCGTTCTCGACGAAGCGGCGCAGCGCGACCGCGGGCTCGAGCGTCGCCGCCTCCGCCATCAGCGCGACCGTCACGGCCGGCATCGGATGCGACCTCGGCCCGCCGGGCGTCGTGCAGGCGAGGACGAGCCGGTCGACGCGCTCCGGGAAGGCGAGCGCGAGCTCTTGCGCGACCATCCCGCCGAGGCTCGTCCCGACGACGTGCGCCCGTTCGACGCCCGCCTCGTCGAGGACGCGCACAGCGTCGGCGGCCATGCTCGGCGACGGTGTAGGGCCCGGGGGGCACGTCGCTCTCGCCGATCCCACGGTTGTCGAACGAGGATCACGTCGCAACCGCTCCGCGAGGCCCGGCAGGACGGGCTCCCAGCCCCACCGCGCGTAGCCGAGCCCGTGGATCAGGAGCAGCGGCTCCCCCGCGCCCTTCCGCTCCCAGGCGATCCGCGGGCTCACGCGGCAACCTTGTCCGCGCGGGCCGCCCGCCGACGAGCGGCGAGCGAGCGAATGCGGCTCGGAAGACTGGCGAGTCCCCCGGGGACGAAGAAGACAACCGCGACGAAGAGCGCCCCGAGGAGGAACAGCGGCTCCGAGAGCGGGATCCTGAGCACGTCGGGAAGGTCCTGGATCCTCTCTTCGCCGGCAAGGCTCCGCAGCCGGTAGTCGAGCAGCGTGTACAGGAAACCGCCGATCAGCGCTCCGAACCGCGTGCCGGCGCCGCCGAGCACGACCATCACGAGCAGCGTGAGCGTGAAGGTCGCGCTCGTCACCTCGGGCGTCACTCCGATCAGGAGCAGCCACATGAAGCCGCCCCAGGCGGCGAGGAAGGCGGCCAGGACGAAGACGAGGAGCTTGTACGGGTACGGGCGCAGCCCGATCACCTCCACCCGGCGCTCGTTGTCGCGGATGGCGCGCCAGACGTGCCCGGCCGATGACCCGATTGCGGCCCGCGCGATGAGGAACACTGCCACCACGTAGACGAGGGCAAGCCAGTAGAGGTACTTCGTGTTGAGTACGCCGACGAAGAAGTCGGGGAGAGCGTCGACGTCGAGGACGATCCCTTCTTCGCCGCCGGTCAGGCCGGCGGGATTCGTCTGGACGATCACGGTGCCCGCCTGGGCAAAGGCCAGCGTGACCATCGCGAAGGCGATCCCCGCTACCCGCAGGCTCACTGCGCCCAACACGAGCGGCACGGCGACCGCGACTACCGCGAGCAGCGCGAGCGTCGCGGGAAGGCCCCACTCCCACTCCGTGAGTGCGATCGCGGGCACGTAGACGCCGAGCGCGAAGTACAGGGCGTGCCCGAACGAGAGAAGCCCGGTGAAGCCGAAAAGGAGGTCGTACGACAGCGCGACGCCGGCGAAGACGAGACAGAGCGCGAGCAGCTGGAGCGTGCCGGGCGAGTCGAAGGCGCCCGGAAGCACACGCGGTAGCCCGAACGAGAGGAACGGCACGACGACGAGTAGCGCGAGCACGGCGGCCGGAACCACGTACCGCAGGACGACGCTACCTCGCCTCATCAGTGCGCCACCTTCGGCGCGAGGCCCTCGGGCCTGAGCAGCAGGACAGTGGCGAGGAGCAGCATCACCGAGACATCGCCTGCCCCGCTCCAGTCGAGCCAGTCGGCGACGTAGTAGTTCGCGTACTGCTGGACCAGCCCGACCACGACCGCCGCGACCGCCGAGCCCCCGATCGACCCGAACCCGCCGATGACGACGACGATGAAGGCGAAGATGAGGAGCGATGTCCCTCTCCCCGGATCGACGGTGCCGAAGTAGATCCCCGACAGAACGCCCGCGAGGGCGGCGAGCGCGCCCGCCGAGCGCGAAGACGAACGTGAACGTCTTCCGGACGTCGATCCCGAGCGCCGTGACCATCGAGCGGTTCTCGACTCCGGCCCGGATGATCAGTCCCGCGCGCGTGAAGCGGAGGAACGAGACGAGGCCGACGAGAACGATGACCGCCACGGCGATCTCGACGAAGCGGTCGTTGGGGATGTTCGCGCCGAGGATGGTGGTCGTGTCGAACATCCAGTCGGGCACGGGGAAGATCTGCGGATCGGCGCCCCAGATCCCGAAGACGAGCGCCCCCAGCGAGAGCGCGAGCCCGACAGTGACGAGCACCTGCTCGATCGGACGGCGGTAGAGCGGACGGATGAAGACGAATTCGACGAGGGCCCCGAGCGCCGCGCCGACCGCGAGACCGAACGCCGTGGCCGCAATGAGCTCAGCCTCGAACGACGTGGAGATCTGCGTCGTCAGCCACCACGCCGCATAGGCGCCGAAGGTGATGAACGCGCCGTGCGCGAAGTTGAGGACGCCCATCAGCCCGTAGATGAGCGACAGCCCGGAGGCGACGAGGAAGTACATCGCGCCGAGCCCGAGCCCCGTGATGGTGAGCAGGACGAAGGTGCTCAATGCCCTGCTCCATGCACGCCGAGGAGCTGCTGAACCCGCTGTGGGCTCGCGAATAGCTCTCCGGCAGCGCCTTCGTGAACGACGCGGCCGCCGTCGAGGACGACGACGTGCTCGGCAAGGCGGTTGGCGACGCCGAGATTCTGCTCCACGAGCAGGATCGTGGACAGCTCGGCAGCCCGCTCGAGCGCGACGGCGACGTCCGTCACGAGCGCGGGAGCGAGACCCTTCGTCGGCTCGTCGATCAGGAGCAGCGCGTTGTCGTTCAGGAGCGCCCGCGCGATCGCGACCATCTGCTGCTGGCCGCCGGAGAGCGTGCCCGCACGCTGGTCCCCGCGTTGCCCGAGCTCGGGGAAGAGCTCGTACACGAGGTCATAGCGTCCGTCGCCGCCGCGCACGGCGAGCCGAAGGTTCTCTTCGACGGTCAGGCCGGCGAACACGTCCCGATCCTCCGGGACGTATCCGACGCCTCGCCGCACGATCGCGTGCGTGGGCAGACGGGTTGCGTTCTCGCCGTCGATCTCGACCGTCCCTCGCGAACGTGGCACGAGCCCCATGAGCGCCCGCAGCGTCGTCGTCTTGCCGACCCCGTTCCGGCCAAGGAGTGCGGTCACCCCGCCCTTCTCGACCGCGAACGAGACCCCCTGCAGCACATGCGATTCACCGAGATAGACGTGGAGATCCGCGACCTCGAGGGCAGGGGCGCTGCTCAAAGCGGCTCCCCGAGATACGCCGTCTGGACGGTCTCGTTCGCCATCACGGCCGCCGGCTCGTCGAACGCGAGCAGGGCGCCGTGATGCATCACGGCGATCCGCTGAGCAAGCCCGAGCACGACCTCCATCCGGTGCTCGACGAGAAGGACCGTCTTGCCCTCCTCCTCGTGCACCGAGCGGATGAGGTCGACCAGGCCGTCGACGTCCTCGTGGGACACCCCGGCCATCGGCTCGTCGAGGAGGATGACGCGGGAGTCTCCCGCCAGCACCATCGCCAGCTCGAGCTTGCGCTTGTCGCCGTGGGCGAGCGCTCCGGCCGACCAGGACGCCCGCTCCGTCAGCCCGACGCGTTCGATCGCCCAGTCTGCCCGCTCGAGCGCAGGCTTGAAGCGGGCAGCACGCCGCCAGAGCCGGAGCGTGCCGCCGAGGGCCGCCTCGGCGGCGAGCCGAACGTTCTCCCTCACCGACAGGAACGGGAAGATGCTCGAGGTCTGGAACGTGCGTCCGAGCCCGGCGCGGGTGCGTGCGAACGGCGGCTGGTGCGTAACGTCCCGACCGTCGAACTCGATCCGCCCGGCCGTCGGTCGCATGACGCCCGAGAGCAGGTTGAAGAGCGTCGTCTTCCCTGCCCCGTTCGGGCCGATGATCCCGACGAGCTCGCCCCCAAGGACCTCGAGCGAGACATCGGCGACGATATGAGCGCCGCCGATGTCGAGCCCGAGGCCGTGAGTAGCGAGAATCGGGGTCGCTTCCGCCACCGCCGCCTGCTCTGACGATCGCCGTTGTCCGGCGTCTACTTCTTCTCCGGCGGCGCCGTGTTCTTCGCCCGCAGGCGGACGAGCGTATTGGCCGTGAACTTGTCTCCGCTCCGCTTGAGCTGAACGAGGAACATCGGCTGCAGCATGGCGTGGTCGGAGGCGCGGATCTCCATCTGGCCCTTCGGGCCCGTGAAGCTCCAGCCCTCGAGAGCAGAGATCATCTTCGAGACGTCGGTCGTCGACCCCTTCGAGACCGCGCGGACGATCATCTGCGCCGCAACGAAGCCGTCCGGAGTGAAGAGGTCCGGCGCCTGGCGGCGCTGCGCCATCTTCTTCAGGAGCCAGTCGTTCACGGCGTTCTTCGGCGCGACCGCGTTGTAGTGGTTGAGGAACTTGATCTTCCCGAGCGCCGGGCCGAACGACGGCCACGTCGCCCGCTCGGAGAGGCCCGTGACCACGGTGTCGACCGTGTCGAAGACGCCCTGCTGGTCGAGCGCGTTCCACATCGCCGCAGCCGTCGCCCCTGCCCATGCCACGAAGACGAGGTCGGGGTTCTTCTGCTTGAGCCGCTGCGCGTAGGGCGTGAAGTCCTGCGCCGAGGCCGGCACGAGCACGCTGTCCACCTTCTGCCCGGAGAGATTGCCGAAGATGTCGCGAACGACGGCGACGTTCCCCTGCCCGAACGCGATGTCCTGGGCGAAGACGACGACGTTCTTGCCGACCGCGCCCTTCAGGTACGCGGTCGAGGCCTTGACGTCCTGGTACGTCTGGCGGCCCGAGCGGAACGTGTACTTGTTGATCCCGGTGACGGCGTCGGTTGCCGCCGGGCCCGAGATGAAGAGGACCTTGTTCTGGTCGGCGAGCGGAGCGACCGCGAGGGCTGCGCCCGACGAGCACGCTTCCGGCGAGGATCTTGTACCCCTGCCCGATCAGATCCTTTGCCCCGGACACGGCCTTGGCCGCGTCGGTCCCGTCGTCGACGAGCGTGAACTCGATCTTGCGGCCGTTGACCGTTCCCTTGCCACCGGTTGCGTAGTCCAGCCCGAGGCGCAGACCGGAGAGGTATTCCGCGCCGTAGGCTGCGAACGCGCCCGTGCGCGAGTAGACGATGCCGACCTTGATCGGCGCGTTCGCGCTCGGCGCCGCGTCCGCGACCCGCGCCGTCGCCCCGATCCCTGCGAGAACCGCGATGCCCGTGACGAGCGCCGCAAGCATGTGCCACCGCTTCATGTGCCCTCCGTTGGACGTGTCCGGGCCCTCAACCTGAGACCCGATTCAGGTGTCTTATAGCGAGTCGGGACGACGGAGGCAAGAGGCGCTGCGCGCCTGTCCGCCTCCGAGACCCGGACCCCACCGATGAGACGAGCGCCGCGGCCGTCCGGTTGGCGGGCGTCAGGCGGCGGCGCTCATCTCGGCAACGAGCGGCGCAGTGTCGAGCGGATCGAAGCCGATCCGCTCCGCGACCTCCTCGGTCGTCGGCCGCGTGCCCTCGCGGAAGAGGTCGCGCAGGAGGGCGCCGGTCTCCGGCCTGCCGCCACCAGTCCTCGCCCACCTCGCGGCGCAGGTGGGCGCGTACCTGCGCGGCGCGGATCCACGCGCGGAGGTAGTCGGCCGAGTAGAAGCCGGCGTCCATGTCGGCGAGGTGGTTCGCCGCCGGGTAGCGGATCCCCGTCGCGGCGGTCAGCCGCTCCTCGTAGCCGTCCGGCGTCCCGCCGTCCGACGGGAAGCGGCCCCAGAAGTCGAGCTCGTAGCCGAGCTTCGCCGAGTAGCGGCGGAAGAGCAGGGTGTTCGAGAAGCGCGCGCCGTCCGCGTTCTGCAGGGCCGCCGCGTCGTCCAGCCCGAAGTGCTCCGCATGCCATCCGGGCTCGCACGTGATCGAGTCGAGCAGGAACGAGTAGATCTCGGTGAGGGAGTGATCGCGCGACAGCCTCCGGAACGAGAGCGGCAGCGACGGCTCGCAGCCGGCGTAGTGGAGCGCGTGGCCGGCCTCGTGGAGGAATGCCTCGTAGTCGTGCAGGCCACCCTGCGCACGGGTGATGAGGTGGACGACGCGCGGCGGGTCGGACGGCGATCACGCAGGCGCGCGGCGACTTCTGGGGGCGGTCCTCGAGATCGGGCCGGATCCCCTTCTCCGACTGCGAGGTCGAAGCCGAGCGCGCGCAGCGTCTCGACGCAGACCGCGACGCTCCGCTCCTTCGTGTACGTCGACTCCAGGGGCGACAGCCGCCGGATCCAGGCCATGTGCGCGATGCGCGGGCGTCGTGCTCCCGGTCTGGCCCGAGCAGCCGGTCGAGCCAGCGCTGGCGCTGCGGCGTGAACGCCGGCGTGCTCTCGACGCGCGCGCGGTCGACGGCGTCGAGGATCGGACGCAGCGAGACCGCCTTCTCCGCCTCGTTGCGCGCGATCGGCTGCGCGATCCCCGTCACGTCGGACTCGAGGGCGTTGCGCTCGCCGAGGAGGTCTCGCCGCTCGTCGTTGAACGACGACGACGACGTCCAGCACTGCGGCGCCGAGCGCACCGCGGTCGGCGTAGCCCGGCTCGACGGCGAGCCGCGCCTGGGCCGACCGAAGCGGCAGCTCCTCGCCGTTCCACGAGACTCGCGCGGCGAGCAGCGCGTTCTCGAGCGCGTCCTCGCGCTCTGCGAGCTCGCGGTCGACGATCCCCTCCTGGCAGGTGAGCCGCAGCCGCGCGATCGACTCCCGCTGGACTCCTCCGGTCGCCGCCTCCGCCTCGGCGAGCACACCGAGCTGCTCGCGGGTGAAGAGGTCGGCGTACCGCGCGACGATCGCCGCCTGCTCCGACGTCTCCTTCTCGCCGACCCTGACGGCACGCGCCTCCTCGGAGCGCTCCTGGAGGTACAGATCGAGCCGCTGCTCGAAGGTGCGGGCGTCGACCGCGGTCACGCGGCGAGCTCCGCGCCGCGCCGCAGGCGTGCGAGAGACGTCTCCGGTCCGAGCAGCTCGAGCGACTCGTAGAGGCCCGGTGACACCCGCGAACCGGTGACGGCGACGCGGATCGGTCCGTAGACCGTGCGCGGCTTCTCGCCGAACTCCTCGCAGAGGGCTTTGAGGGCGGCCTCGATGCTCGGAAGCCCTCCACTCGTCGACGGCGGCGAGCTGCCTTCTGCGGCCTCGAGGACGCGTCGGTCGAGGAGCGCGGTCTCCGGCTCGACGTCCTCGAACAGGAAGCGGGTGAAGTCCGGGATCTCCCCGAGCCGTCCGACCTTTTCCTGGACGAGCGGCGCCATCGCCCGGACCCGGTCCTTCGGCCAGTCGAGCCCCCGCTCGTCGAGGAACGCCACGACCTCGTCGGCGTAGGCGTCCGCCGTGAGCGCGCGGAGGTAGACCCCATTCATCCAGTCGAGCTTCGCATAGTCGAACGTTCCCGGGCTGGCGCTCACCGCCTCGAGCGTGAAGCGCGCGACGATCTCGTCGCGGGCCATGGTCGTGGTCTCGCCGTCGGGGGCCCAGCCGATCAGTGCGAGGAAGTTCACGAGCGCGTCGGGGAGATACCCCGCGGTGCGGAACTCGTCCACCGAGACCGCGCCGTGACGCTTGGAGAGCTTCTTGCCGTCGGTGCCGAGGATGTTGGCGACGTGCGCGTACACGGGCGGCTCGTGGCCGAGAGCGCGGAGGATCTGGATCTGCTTCGGCGTGTTCGAGATGTGGTCGTCGCCGCGGATCACGTGGGTGATCGCGTCGTCCATGTCCTCGACCGGCGAAGCGAAGTTGTACGTCGGCCGTCCGTCCGAGCGGACGATGACGACGTCCTCGAGCTGATCGTTCGGGAACTCGATGCGTCCACGAACAGCGTCGTCCCAGCCTGTGACGCCGTCGTCGGGCATCCGAAACCGGATGGCGCCCTCGTCCTCGTAGGCCGTTCCTTCCTCGACGAGGCGCGCCGCGAGCTCGCGGCACCGGTCCATCGCGTCCAGCTGGAACGTGACTTGGCCGTCCCAGTCGATGCCGAGCCAGGCGAGCGAGCCCTGGATCTGCTCCGTCGCTTCGTCGACCTCCCGGCTCGTGTCGGTGTTCTCGATCCGCAGCAGGCAGGCACCCCCACGGCCACGCGCGAACAGCCAGTTGAAGAGGAACGTGTGTACTCCGCCGATGTGGAGCAGTCCCGTCGGGGACGGAGCCATGCGCACGCGAACGGTCATGGCCGCGGATCGTAGTCAGGCCGTACCGGCGAAAGGCACGGGCTCCGCGGTCCGGATCGCCCACACCGACGGCAGGAGCAGGATGGCCGCCCAGGAGGCCCACATCACAGCGAGGCAGATCCAAAGGGTTTCGGTGAGTCCGATTGCGTCCGCGACCGGCCCCACGGCCGCCATGCCGAGGGGCATCAGGACGAACGAGCCGAGCGTGTCGTACGAGGCGACCCGGCTCTGTGCCCGCTCGGGGACCTCCCGCTGGAAGACGGTGAACCAGAGCGTCAGGTGCACCGCGATGCCGAGCCCGCCCGCGAACGCGGCCGCGGCGATGACCCACGTCGGCGCGCCGAGGGCGAGCGACAGGGTCTGCAGCGAGATCAGCCCCGCCGCGAGCACGCACGCGACGAGCGGCCGCTGCGGCCGGATCTTCATCGCGAGCACGCCCCCCAGCACGGCGCCGACGCCGCCGGCCGTCAGGATCGTCGCCCAGGGCCCCGCGCCGCCGAGGCGCTCGTCGGCGATCGCCGGACCGAGGACGATCCATCCCGCGAACGCCAGGTTGCCGATGCCGAACATCGCGACCGACGCCCAGAGCCACGTCCGCGACGTGAACTCCTGCCAGCCCTCGCGGAGCTCCGCGACGAACCCGGGAGCCCGCGTCAGGTCTCGCGCGGTGACCCGGATGCGACGCAAGAGCTCGGCGCACACGAGGAAGCTGACCGCGTCGATGGCGAGCGCGACGCCGGGGCTGCCGGCGACGACGATCGCGCCGCCGACGGCGGGGCCGAGCACGCCCACGATGTTCCGCGTGAGGCCCTGGAGCGCATTCGCCTGCTGCAGCCGGTCGGCGCTCACCGTCTGGGGCACGAGGCCGACCTCGGCGGGGATCACGAGCCCGAGCCCGATGCCGTACACCGCCTGGAGGGCGACGATCGCCGACACGCCGCCGACACCGGCGAGCACGCATGCCGCGGTCGCCGCCTGGGCCGCTCCCTGGACGAGCGATGCGCCGACGAGGACGAGGTTGCGCGGCAGGCGGTCGGAGAGCACGCCGCCGGCGACCACGACGAGCGCCTGGACGCCCTGGCGCACCGCGAAGACGATGCCGAGCGCGGTCGCGGACGCGATGTCGAGCACCGCGAACGCGAGCGCGATGCCGGCCAGACGGTCCCCGACCGTCGTGATCATCGTCCCGGTGAAGAGCAGGCGGAAGTCGCGCTCGCGCAGAGCGCCGAGGCGCTCGCTCACCGGCATCGACACCCGGTGAGGGTAGTCGTGCACCTCCGACGCCTGTCCGGCCGGGACGACGCAGGGGTAGCGTGCGGACGTGCTCTACGGCGCCCACGTCTCGTCAGCCGGCGGAATCTCCAAGGCGATCGACCGTGCGGCGGAGCTCCGGTGCCAGGCCGTGCAGATCTTCACGCAGAGCCCCCGCATGTGGAAGCCGACGTCACATGCCGAGGAGGAGACCGAGCGATTCCGGGCGCGACGGCAGGAGGCGGGAATCGAAGCGGTGATCTGCCACGCGCTGTACCTCGTGAACCTCGCGAGCCCCGACTCGGAGATGCACGCGAAGTCGGTTGCGGCGATGCGCGCCTCGCTCGAGACCGCCGCGGCGATCGACGCCGACGGCGTGGTCTTCCACGTCGGCTCCCACCTCGGCGCGGGGCTGGAGGAGGCCCTCGCCCTCGTCGTGCCCGCCTTGCGCGAGCTACTGGAGCTGACGCACGACCGGCTCTGGCTGGTGCTGGAGAACTCCGCCGGCGCCGGAGGCACGATCGGCCGCTCGGTGGACGAGCTCGCGACGATCGTCGACCGGCTCGACGCGCACCCCCGCCTCGGCATCTGCCTCGATTCGTGCCACTGGTGGGTGTCGGGCATCGACGTGACCGACCGCGCCGCCCTCGACGCCGCGGTCGACGACCTCGACGAGCGCATCGGGCTCGACCGGCTCCGCTGCCTGCACGTCAACGACGCCGAGGTCGGCCTCGGCTCGAACCGCGACCGCCACACGACCCTCGGGAAGGGCACGATCGGGAAGGGCATGGCGACGTTCCTCGGCCACCCGGCCTTCCAGGGGCTGCCCGCGATTCTCGAGACGCCCGGGCCGGACGGCTCGTACGCCGGCGAGCTGCGCCTGCTCCGGCGGCTCCACAGGAAGGGCCTCGCCGCGGACTGAGCGACGCCTGGCCGGCGCTCAGTCGACCGTCGCGAAGATGCGGAAGCTGGGCCGCTCGAGCGGCAGCTCGAAGAACTCCGGGTTCCGGCACCCGAGCTCGTCGATGCGGTGCACGTAGCAGGACGAGATGTCCGAGTGGCACATCGGGAGCGGCGCCCGCTGCGCCTTCACCGCACCGAATCCCTCGCGCCGGCCCTCCAGCTCGCCCAGCAGGTCGACGTCGATCTCGACGCCGAACACTTTCTGCAGGCACCCCATGTACGTGTGGCCCCAGGCCTCGTACGCGTAGACGAACGGGCAGCCGCGTGCGATGCACGCACCCGGATAGACGACCCGGTCGCAGTGCACCTCACAGCGACGGCATTCCAGCTCGTCCTGGGGCCGAAGCGGGATCTCCGCAGGCGCCTCGGTGGCGGGAGCGATGTCGCTCATGCCCGGATGGTGGCAAGGTCCCGCCCACCGGCGCAAGACTTGACGTTCGGGGCCGAAACGGGTAGGCGATCGGCCCGACGGGGATTCGGACGAGTCGAGAAGGACGCGTCGAGGCATACGTGGCGTCGTCCGCGACTGACTAGGGTTCGCCAACCGTGATTCGCCGCGCCCTGTTCGCCGGCCTCCTGCTCGGGCCGCTCACGATCGTCCTCCACTACGCCGTGCACCCTGACGAGACGGCCGAATTCGTCCTGGCCGCTGTCTCGCTGATCCCGCTCGCATGGCTGATCGGCGAGGCGACCGAGCACGCCGCCGAGCACACCGGCCCCGGCATCGGCGGCTTCCTCAATGCCACGTTCGGCAACGCGCCCGAGCTCATCATCGCGCTGATCGCGGTGTACGAGGGCCTGACCGAGGTCGTGCGTGGCTCGCTCACCGGCTCGGTCGTCGGGAACCTCCTGCTCGTGCTCGGCTTCTCGCTCGTCGCAGGGCCGCGCGACGAGCTCGACCGCAAGTCGAGCTTCCTCTCCTTCGGCGCGATCGCGGTCGCCGTGCTCCTCTTCCTCATCCCGTCCGTGCCGTCCTGGGACGGCGATCCCGACCGCCACCTGATCGTGCAGCTCTCCGTCCCGGTCTCGATCGCGCTGCTCGTCGTCTACGTCGTCGTGACCCTCTACTCGCTGCGCCGGCACAGAGAGATGCACGTCGCGAGCGACGAGGAGGTCGAAGCGTGGACCTTCAGAAAGGCGCTCGTGGTTCTCGGCGCGGCCACCGTCGTGACGGCGCTCGTCGCGGAGATCCTCGTGGGCTCGCTCGAGGTGTTCGCCGAGAAGGTCGGTCTCACGGACTTCTTCGTCGCGGCCGTCATCGTCGCAATCGTCGGCAACGCGGCCGAGCACGGCGGTGCCGTCATCGTCGCCCGGCGAGGGAAGGTCAAGCTCGCCGCGGAGATCGCGCTGGCCTCGGCGGCCCAGGTCGCGGTCTTCCTGATTCCCGTCGTCGCGCTGCTCTCGTGGTTCATCGAGCCTTTGGCGCTCGGTTTCCGTGAGGTGGAGATCGCGGCGCTTGCCGGCGGCCTCGCCGTCGCGGTGATCACGCTCTGGGGCGGACACGCCTCGAAGGCGCGGGGCGCGGTGCTGCTCGTCGCCTACGCCGTGATCGTCGTGGCGTTCTACGCCGCCGGCGACCGCGACGATCACCCGGAAGCGTCGCGCGCGAGCGCCGCCGGTGCCCTCGTCAGCGGGTACGTCGCGACGTAGAGCTTCACCGGGCCGCCGTCGTCGTCCCTCGCGACGCGCAGAAGCTCACCGAGCTCACGGCCCTCGACGATCCGCCACCGGTCGTCGCCCTCGCGCGTGAGCCAGGACACGCTGCGGCCGGACGGGCCGTCGACGAGCTCGAGCCGCAAGCGTTCGTCGCTCCACGTGAGCACGAGCTCGTTCCCCTCCGACCACCACCGGCCGAGTAGCGGCTCGACGTCCGCAGGAGCGCCGTCGTCGGGCCGCCACGCCCGCGGCCTCCGCTCGATCCCCGAGAGGACCGCCTCGGCGAAGTCGAGTGCGAGCTCCTCGGGGCCGCGCGCCGGCGCCCGTGTTGCACAGCACCGCGGCACCCGTGCGCTCGGGACGGTGGATGCAGACGGCTGCGAGGAAGCCCGGCATCGCGCCGCCGTGGCCGACGTACACGCGCTCGCCTCGACGGTAGAGCACGACGCCGAGCCCCCACCCGAGCGACCACTCCGCCTGGTCGACCATCGTCTGCACCCGCGCCATCTCGTCGAGCGTCTCGGCAGCGAGGATGCCGTCGCGCCCCGTCGCCAGGAAGTCGGCCCAGCGGGCGAGGTCGTCGACGGTCGACCAGAGCCACCCCATCGCCGCGGTCGGCCCGCGGGCCGAGAGCTCCGCCTCGACGGTGACCCGGTCCGACCACGGGTCGACGAAGTAGCCGGTCGCGCGGGGCCCGGGCGGATCGAATCCCGTGCGATCGAGTCCGAGGGGCTCCAGCAACCGGGAACGGAGGGCGGACTCGTAGTCCCCGTCGCTTCGCCGGGCGACGATCTCGCCGAGCAGCCCGAACGCGAGGTTCGAGTAGTGCCAGGACGCCCCGGGCCGCAGGACGCGCTCGGCGTCCTCGAGCCCTGCAAGCAGCTCCTCCCGCGAGGGCAGCACGAGCGTCTCCCAGATGTCGCCGGGCGGCTCGCGCTGGAAGCCGCTCAGGTGAGACAGCGCGTCTCGCACCGTCGGCCCGGCCGGGATCTCCGGGACGTGTGTCCGCAGCGGGTCGTCGAGGTCGACCACCATCGCGTCACGCAGCTGGAGGATCGCGATCGCTGTGAACGTCTTCGTGATCGACCCGATCCGGTAGGCGTGGTCGGGCGTGGCCGGCTCGGAGCGCGCAACGTCCGCCGAGCCCAGCGCGGTGCGCCAGAGGACCTCACCGTCGCGGAAGGCCGCGGCGGCGAGCGAGGGCATGCGCTGCTCGGCCTGGGCGCCGGCGGCGATCGCGTCGAGCCGCTCGGCGAGCCGGTCAGGCGGCGACACGGGCTCCGAGAGCCTCCGGCGCGAGTGCGATCGCACGGTCGATCCCGTCGTCGTCGACGTCGAGGTGCGTCACAGCGCGGATCACGGTCGGGTGGATCGTGGACGAGAGCCCCACTCCGGCGCCCCGGAGGCGCGCGAGGGCCTCGTCGCGGCCGAGCCCGAGAGCACCGACGTCGACCTGGACGAAGTTCGTCTCGACCTGCTCGAGATCCACAGGGAGCCCCGCCGCCTGCCAGCCCTCAGCGAGCCGCAGCGCGCGTGTGTGGTCGTCCGCGAGGCGCTCGGCATGGTGGTCGAGGGCGTAGACCCCGGCCGCCGCGACGATCCCCGCCTGCCGCATGGCGCCGCCGAACAGGTGCTTCTCGCGCCACGCGCGCTCGATCGTGTCCGCCGATCCGGCGAGGAGCGCTCCGAGCGGACAGCCGAGGCCCTTGGACAGACAGAGCGTGACCGTGTCGAAGTGCCGCCCGATCGACGCCGCCGGGACGCCGGTGCCCACGGCGGCGTTGAGCACCCGGGCGCCGTCCAGGTGCGTGCGGAGGCCGTGCTCGCGGGCCGCCGTCGTGACAGCCTCGATCTCCGCGAGAGGCCAGCAGCGCCCACCCGACGAGTTGTGCGTGTTCTCGAGCGCGAGCACGGCCGCCCGCTGGTCGGCCGACTTCGTGCTCGGCTCGACGGCGGCCGCCAGCTCCTCGACACCGAAGCGGCCGTGGCGTCCCGCGATCGCCTCGATCATCAGGCCGGCGTGCGCCGCGGGCCCGCCGTACTCGTAGATCACGACGTGCGCGTGCCGCTCGGCCACGAGCACGTCCCCGGGACGCGAATGGAGTTTCAGCGCGATCTGGTTGGCAAGCGTGGCCGTCGGCAGGAAGAGTGCCGCCTCGTGCCCGAGCAGCCGGGCCGTCCGCTCCTGCAGCTCGTTGACCGTCGGGTCCTCCCGGCGCTGCTCGTCCCCGACGACGGCGGCCGCGATCGCGGCCCGCATGCCCTCGGTCGGCCGGGTGGCGGTGTCCGAGCGGAGGTCGATCACGGCCGCCACCCTATCCGGCAGGCGGAAGGCCCAGCCCTACGACTCGAAGCCCCTGGCCTGGAGCAGCGCCTCGCCGTGCGCGGTTGCCCTGATGCCCACCTCGAGCTCGTACGTGCTCGTCACCTCGGCGTCCACTGCGCGTGCGGAGTCGTTGCGAGCGCTGGACGCCGTCACGCGGCTCCGCTCCAGCGCGTCGAGGGACTCCCAGAGGGTCATCGTGACGGCGTGCCGGCCGTCCCGCTCGACGAGGAAGAGCGCGTCGACGAATCCGTCCAGCTCACGGACCCGGTCGATCGCCGGCTCGAACGCGCCGATCGCCTCCGAGGCGCGTCCCTCGTCGAGCTCGTACGTCGTGACACGGGCGAACATCGGGACCTCCTTGTGGGGTTGGACCAGGGGTCTTGATGCGTCAAGGTGGGGCTACCTTTCTCCGGTGGATCTCAAACGCCTCGAAGAGCGGCTGACCGGGCTCGGCGAGCCGCCCTACCGGGCGCGCCAGATCTGGGCGTGGGCCGCGGGCGGCGCGCCCGGCTACGACGCGATGACGAACCTGCCGCTCGCGCTACGCGCGTCGCTCCAGGTGGACGTGCCGTTCTCGACCCTCGACGCGGAGACGGAGCAGCGGTCGAGCGACGGCACGGTGAAGACCCTGTTCCGCACGCACGACGGCCATCCCGTCGAGGCCGTCCTGATGCGCTTTCGCGACGGACGGCGCTCGGTCTGCGTCTCGTCCCAGTCGGGATGCCCGCTCACGTGCAGGTTCTGCGCGACGGGGCGCATGGCCTACGGTCGCAACCTGACCGCCTCCGAGATCCTCGACCAGGTGCTCCACTTCCGGCGCGCCGATCCCGTCAGCCACCTCGTGTTCATGGGGATGGGCGAGCCGTTCATGAACGTCGACGCGGTGCTCGAGGCCGCCCGCCGGCTTCCCGACGTCGGCATCACACACAGGCGGACGACGATCTCGACGGTCGGGTGGCTCCCCGGTCTGGAGCGCTTCGTCGAGGAGGTCTCGGAGCCGATCCGGCTCGCGCTCTCGCTCCACGCAGCCAACCCGGCGCTCCGCAGCGAGCTGATGCCGGTCAACGACCGCTACCCGCTGCCCGACGTGCTCGCCCTCTGCCGACGTCACTGGGAGCGCACAAAGCGGCGCGTCTTCGTCGAGTACGTGATGCTCGCCGGTGTGAACGACTCCCCCGCCCAGGCGCGGGCGCTCGCGGCGTTGCTCGGCCGCGACGCCTTCAAGGTGAACCTCATCCCCTACAACCCCACCGGGATGTACGACGGCTCGTCCCGGGCCGCGATCGCGACGTTCAAGGCGGCGCTCGACGCCGCGCGGGTCCCCGCCACCGTTCGGCTCACCCGCGGGCGCGACATCGCGGCGGCCTGTGGGCAGCTTGCCACGGCGCCCCGAACACGTGTCCGCGTCTAGCCGCGTCGCGCCGACGGGCGTGCGTGCGACGTGTGGCAGTCAGGGGCCCGACCGCGAGGTCGGTCCCCTGACTGTCGGTCAGTCCTAGCTCTTGCTCGGGTTGCAGGCGATCCCGGGGTTCGAGCCGATGGAGGTCAGGAACTCCCGAGCCTCTTTCGGAAGTTGTCCCCACGACTGCGTGCGAGTGAACCCGTCCGCATCGGGCAGCGGGTTTCCGAGCACGGAGTTGTCGTTGCGCCCCGAGTAAGCGCAGTCGGACTTGCCGTTCAACGGCGCGGCCTCCGAGCCGGCGATCCACTTGCCGTTGCCCGTGATCTCGCCGGCGAACGCGGAGCCGGCACCGAGAGCGGCGACGGTCAGCGAGCACGCCGCGACGGCGAACAGGCGCTTGGCCTTGTGCATCCTTCTTCCCCCTATGTTTCGGCGCCGGGATCGGCGCCGCCCGGCACGCTAACGCACCCCGTCCGCGAGCGCAACGGGCAACTCGCGCGCCCACGAGGCAGCGGAGGCGTGCCACGCTGGCGGGATGAACCGCGCCCCGGACGCCGAAGTCCGAGCTGCCACCAACCAGGGAGGTATTCGTCCATGCACCGCATTCGCCGCCCCTCGGCGGGGCTCGTTCTTGCGTGCCTCGCGCTCGCGATCACCCTCTCCGGCACCGCAGTCGCCGCCTCGGTCGCGCTCGCGCCCGGGAGCGTCGGCACGCCACAGCTGAAGAACAACGCCGTCACGACCACCAAGGTCAAGAACGGCACGCTCCTGCGGGCCGACTTCAAGCGCGGCCAGCTTCCCGCGGGGTCCGCGGGCCCCGCAGGCCCCGCAGGTCCTGCAGGGCCGGCAGGCCCCGCGGGCCCGGCCGGCGCCGCCGGTGCCGCAGGGCCGAGCGATGCTTATGCACGGTTCTTCGCGGGCCCAATCGCGATCCCCGAGATCGGTACCACGATCGTGAGCCTCACGATCCCCCAGGCCGGCAAGTACGTCATCAGCTCCAAGGCGTACGTCTCCGGCGCCGCTGCAGCGACCGCCCAGTGCCGGCTCGTCGCCGGCACGGATCAGGACGACACGCTCGGCAGCGGCACGGTGTTCACGCTCGCGAACCTGCTCACCCACGAGTTCGCCGCTGCGGGAGCGGTCGACTTCCGCTGCTCGACCGGCGGCGTACAGTCGGTGGCGCAGATCAGGATCGTCGCGATCAAGGTCGGCAACCTGACCGCGAGCTAGCCAGGTGTGGTCGGCGGGCCGGATGTCCGGCCCGCCGACGTGCCTCAGAGTCTCCGGACGGTGTCGCCGGTACGAACGACGCCGCCCTCGACGACGCGGGTGTTGATCCCGCGCAGGTTGAGCGCCCGCCCCTCGGGCGAGTTGAAGAACACGAGCGTCTCGAGCCCGAACCGGGCGCTGAACTTCTTGCAGCCGGTGTGCGGCTCACCGGTCACCTCGATCACGACGGCCCCGACCTGGAGGCGGGTCTCCGGCGGCACGTTCTCCGCCGACAGGTCGAGATCGACGTAGAGCTGGTCCCCAGCGAGCGGCCAGCGATCCCGCTCCCGCGCCGCGAGGGCGACCGCCCGCGAGCTCATGACCGTGACCTGCGCATCGGTGCTCGCCGGACGTCCGCCCGACCGCCCGCGCGACGACCAGTTGTCGCCGACCAGGCCGCGCTCGACGTCGAGCTGCGCCTCCTCGACGACCTCGCGCTCGCCGACAGCCGGGCGACGGACGATCAGCTCGAGAGCGCCGAGGTCTCGCGGCGCGGCGCGGATCGCGGTCGAGGCCGGCCTCGAGCTCGCCCGGCGTCGCGTACGCGGTCATCAGTCCGCGATCGTCGCGTGCCGGCGGACGATCTGCCAGCGTGCCTCGCGGCGCGTCCAGATGTCCGTGACGTGCATGCGGTGGCTCAGGTCGCGGCCGTCGAGCCGGGCCACCTGGCTGTAGCGCGATACGAGCACCGCGGTATTGCCGTACACCTCGGGGTCGATCTGCTCATAGCTGAACTCGTCGATCTGGTACGGGCCGGCGGCGGCCTCGAGAAACGCCTCGCGGTCGAGCTGCCCGGCAGCGCCCTGGAGGGTGAACTCGGACGCCAGCATCGCCTCCAGCCGCGCGACGTCGTGGTCGCAGACCGCCTGCGCGAGATCATGGGCGAGCTCGACGAGCTCGTGAGTGACCGTGGTCGTCGTCATCCGGTCTCGATCCTAGCCTCCGCGGCCTCCGCCTCGAACGCGTGGCGCACGACCGGGTGCTTGGCGGCCTTCACCTCGTCGAGCCGGCGCACGGGCCGCGTGAGCGGCGCGCTCTTCAGCACCTCCGGGGCGTTCGCGGCCTCGTCGGCGATCGAGCGCATCGCGTCCACGAACTCGTCGAGGCGCTCCTTGGTCTCGGTCTCCGTCGGCTCGATCATCAGCGCCTCGGGCACGACGAGCGGGAAGTAGATCGTGGGCGGGTGGATCCCGTGATCCATGAGCCGCTTGGCCACGTCGAGGGCCGTGACGCCGTGCTCGCGCTTCAGTGTCCGCGCCGAGAGGACGAACTCGTGCATGCAGTGCCGGTCGTACGGCAGGTCGTAGACGTCGCGCAGCCTGGCGAGCAGGTAGTTCGCGTTCAGAACGGCCGCCTCGGACATGTCCCGGAGCGCGGGGCCGTACGCGCGCATGAAGGCGTAGGAGCGAACGAAGACGCCGAACGGCCCGGCGAACCCACGCACGCGCCCGATCGACTTCGGCCGGTCGTGGTCGAGGCGGAAGACGTCGCCGTCACGCACGAGCGTTGGCGCGGGCAGGAACGGCTCGATCTCGGCGCGCACCGCCAGCGGCCCCCCGCCCGGCCCGCCACCGCCGTGCGGTTGGGAGAAGGTCTTGTGCAGGTTGTAGTGGACGATGTCGAAACCCATGTCGCCCGCGCGCGAGCGGCCGACGACCGCGTTCAGGTTCGCGCCGTCGTAGTAGAGGAGCGCGCCCCGCGAATGGAAGATCTCGGCGACCGCCTCGATGCCTTCGTCGAACAAGCCCGAGCGTCGAGGGGTTCGTCAGCATCAGACCGGCGGTGCGGTCGTCGACCTTGGCGCGCAAATCCTCGAGGTCGAGGTTGCCCCGGTCGGTCGTCGCGACCTTCTCGAGCTCGAAGCCCGCCATCGTGACGCTGGCGGGGTTCGTTCCGTGCGCCGTGTCGGCCGTGATGATCACGTTCCGGCCGGGCTCGCCGCGGTCGGCGAACGCGGCCCGCATGAGCATCAGGCCCGTCAGCTCGCCCTGCGAGCCGGCCGCGGGCTGGAGCGTCACCGCCGGCAGCCCCGCGACCTCGGCGAGGATCTGCTCGAGCTCCCACATCAGGGCGAGCGCGCCCTGCGCGCCCTCGTCCTCCTGGAGCGGGTGCAGGTCGCGGAAGCCGGGCAGCCCGACGACCCGCTCGTTGACGCGCGGGTTGTGCTTCATCGTGCAGCTGCCGAGCGGGTAGAAGCCGGTGTCGATCCCGAAGTTCCGGTCGGCGAGCTGCGTGAAGTGGCGCACGATCTCGTTCTCGGGCACCTCGGGCAGACGTGGCGGCGCCTCCCGCCTCAGCTCGGCCGGCAGCTCGGGAACGGGCAGCCCGTACGACGGGACGCGCCCCGCGCGCCGGCCCGGCCGCGACTTCTCGTAGATGAGCTGCACATCGCTCACGAGCACACCTCGGCGAGCACGTCGGCCAGCCGGTCGACGTCGGCCGGCGTCCGTCTCTCCGTGAGCGCCACCAGCAGGACGTCGTCGAGTCCGGGGTAGTCCCGCCCGAGCGGGTAGCCGGGATGGATGCCGCGCTCGCGGGCGCGCGCCACGACCTCTCGCGCGGGGATCGGCGTCCGGAAGGCGACCTCCTTGAACGTCGGCCGATCGAATGCGAGTGGCAGCGCAACGCGCTCCTTCGCATACGCGGCGAGCGCGGTGCAGGTCTCGCCGAGCTCGCGCATGCCCTCGGGCCCGAGCCAGCAGAGCGTGATCAGGCCGGCGAGCGCGAGGAGCGTCTGGTTCGTCGTCATGTTCGACGTCGCCTTCTCGCGGCGAATGTGCTGTTCCCGGGTCTGCAGCGTGAGGACGAAGCCGCGTTGCCCCGCGAGGTCGGTCGTCTCGCCGACGATGCGGCCGGGCATGCGCCTGATGAACTCGTTGCGCGAGGCGAGAAAGCCGTAGTGCGGGCCGCCGTAGGACTGGTAGTTGCCGATCGATTGCCCCTCGCCGATCGCCATCGCGCAGCCGTAGGCTCCAGGCGCCTCGAGCAGGCCGAGCGACGCAAGGTCGACGTGCGCGACCGACAGCGCCCCGCCCTCGTTCCCGGCGGCGGCGAGGTCCGGCGCTGCCTCGAGGCAGCCGAAGGCGTTCGGCTGCTGGAAGATCGCGATCGCCGCGTCGCGCGCTGCCTCCGCGAAGCGGCCCGGGTCGATCGTGCCGCCGTCGTGCGGGACCTCCGTCACCTCCATGCCGAACCCGGGCGCGTAGGTCTTCACGACCTGGCGCACCATCGGGTTGAGCGTCTCGGCCAGCACGACCCGCGTCCGACCGGTGTGCGCGCGGGCGATGAAGCATGCGTCCGCTGCCACCGTCGTGCCGTCGTAGCCGGAGGCGTTCGAGACGTCCATCCCGGTCAGCTCGCAGATCGCCGTCTGGTACTCGAAGATCGCCTGGAGCACGCCCTGGCTCATCTCGGGCTGATACGGCGTGTACGCAGTGAGGAGCTCGCCGCGGGAGAGGAAGGCGTCGACGATCGCCGGGACGTAGTGGTCGTAGATCCCCATGCCGAGAAAGCTCAGCTCGCGGGATGTGTCGGCGTTCCGGGCCGCGAGCTCCTCGAGGTGGCGGACGAGCGCCGCCTCCGGCAGGGCCCCCGGCACCTCGAGCGGTCGATCGAAGCGCACGCCCTCGGGGATCTGCTCGAACAGCTCGTCGAGCGACGAGACGCCGATCGCCTCGAGCATCGCAGCCCGGTCGGCGTCGGTGAGGGAGAGGTAGCCCGCGATGCTCATGCGCCTCCGCTCAGAGCTCGGCCAGATGCGCCCGGTACGCCCCGGCGTCCATCAGGGAGTCACTCTCCCCCGCGTTGGCGATCCTGATCCGCACGAGCCAGCCCTCGCCGTAGGGATCCGCGTTCACCGTCTCCGGCTCGTCGACCGCCTTCTGATTCACGGCGAGCACCTCGCCCGAGAGCGGCGCGACCACGTCCGAGACTGCCTTCACCGACTCCACCTCGGCGTACGGCTCGTCCTTCGTCAGCGTCGCTCCGACCTCGGGCCCGTCGAAGAGGACGAGCTCGCCCAGCGAGTCCTGGGCGTACCACGTGATCCCGAGCACGGCCTCGTCGCCCTCGATCCGGGCCCAGTCGTGCTCCGGGTGATAACGGAGGTCGTCGGGGTAGCTCTCGTTCGGCGGCACTAGTGCTCCTTCCGGTAGATCGGCTTCTTGACGACGCGGGCGCGCCGGGCCTTGCCACGGACGTCGACGACGAGCTCGGTGTCGACCGCGGCGCTCGGGTTCGGGATGTACCCCATCCCTATGCCGACGTCGAGTGACGGCGACTGGGTGCCCGAGGTGACCTCACCGCCGCCCTCGATGCCCATGCCCTGGCGGGGGATCGCCTTCTCCTGCATGACGAACGCGACGAGGCGCCGCTCGGGCCCCACCTCCTTGATGCGCCGCAGGACGGCGGCGCCGGTGAAGTCCGTGTCGAGAGAGCACGTCCAGCCGAGGCCGGCCGAGATCGCGTCGGTCTCCGGGGTGATGTCGTTCCCGTGGAGCGGGTAGCAGACCTCGAGACGCAGCGTGTCGCGCGCGCCGAGCCCGCACGGCGCGACACCGCGGGCGGCCACGGCGTCCCACAGCGCGGCCCCGTCGTCGGCCGCGCAGAGAAGCTCGACCCCTTTCTCGCCCGTGTAGCCGGTGCGGCAGACCATCACCTCGATCCCGTCCAGCTCGCCCATCGCGTGCGTGAACGCAGACGCGTCGGGAAGGCCGAGGCGCTCGAGCGACCGCGGGCCTTGAACGGCGATCAGCGCGTATTCGTCAGAGGCGTCGCGCACCTCCGTGCCGCGGGCCTCTTGCTCCTTCAGCCAGGTGTAGGCGCTCTCTCTGTTGCCTGCATTGACGACGAGCAGGTAGTGGCCGTGCGCCATCCGATACACGATCAGGTCGTCGACGATGCCGCCCTGCTCGTTGGTGAGCAGGGTGTACTGCGCCTCGCCGTCCGCCAGCCGGTCGACGTCGTTCGAGAGCATCGACTGCAGGAAGCTCGCCGTCGCAGGCCCCTCGACGTGGAGCTGGCCCATGTGCGAGACGTCGAACGCGCCGGCATCACCGCGCACGGCGAGATGCTCCGGGATCACGCCCTCGTACTGAACCGGCATCTCCCAGCCTGCGAACGGCACCATCCGCGCGCGCGCCGCGACGTGCCGTTCGTAGAGGGGCGTCCTGCGCAGGGTCGCGCTCACGGGCGCGACAATAGCGCGGGCTGCGCCGGCGCCCATCCGGCAAGCGGCAGGCTCTAGTCGCGCAGGAAGCTCGGGACGTCGATCTCGGTGTCGTCCCCGCGCGGGCGCGGGTCGAAGCTGGGAGCCGGCGACTCCGACGACGTGCCCGTCGTCACTGCCGGCTCGACGCGCTTGCGCCGGGGACGTCCCGTGCCGAAGCCGGTGGCGATCACCGTCACGCGGACGTCCTCGCCCAGCGACTCGTCGATCACTGCGCCGAAGATGACGTTTGCGTTCGGGTCGGCGTGGCCGGTCACCACCTCGGCCGCCTCGTTCACCTCGAAGAGGCCCACGTCCGAGGGGCCGGTGATGTTGAGCAGGATTCCGGTCGCGCCGTCGAGGGTCGTCTCGAGGAGCGGCGACGAGACCGCCGCGTTCGCCGCGGCCGTCGCGCGGCCCTCGCCGCGCGCCATGCCGATGCCCATGAGCGCCGAGCCGGCGTCGCGCATGATCGTGCGGACGTCGGCGAAGTCCAGGTTGACGAGGCCGGGCACGGTGATCAGGTCGGTGATCCCCTGCACGCCCTGACGGAGGATGTCGTCGGCCATCCGGAACGACTCGAGGATCGGCGTCGTCTTCTCGACCACCTGCAGGAGGCGGTCGTTCTCGATCACGATCAGCGTGTCGACGCGGTCGCGGAGATTCTGGATGCCCACGTCCGCCTGGTCGGCCCGGCGACGGCCCTCGAAGGCGAACGGCTTCGTGACGACGCCGACGGTGAGCGCCTCGAGCTCGCGCCCCAGCTCGGCGACGACGGGCGCCGCGCCGGTGCCGGTGCCGCCGCCTTCGCCGGCGGTGACGAAGATCATGTCGGCGCCCTTGAGCGCCTCCTTCAGCTCGTCGCGGCTCTCCTGCGCGGCAGCGAGCCCGACGTCCGGGTTCGCGCCGGCGCCGAGTCCGCGGGTCGCCTTCGAGCCGATGTGGATCTTGACGTCGGCGTCCGTGTCGAGCAGTGCCTGCGCGTCGGTGTTGACCGCGATGAACTCGACCCCGGTGAGGCCGGACTCGACCATGCGGTTGACGGCGTTCGTCCCGCCGCCGCCGACGCCGACGACCTTGATGACTGCGAGGTAGTTGCCGTTCTGGGTGCTCATCTCTCGACCTGCCTGAGGGTCAAGCTCTTATCGAGCTAAGGGAATGCCTGGAATCCCCGATTCGGAGCCAGGGTACGGTCTCCTTGTCGACATTGTCAACGCAACCCTCAAGCCCCACTGGAGGCAGAAGTCTCCACCTCGACCTGAGAGTCGAGGCTCGCAACGCCCGCGACGGGGCGATCGGGCACGCTCACGTCGAGATAGCCGGAGCCGGCCGGGAGCGCCCTGAGCACCCTCGCAGCGACCGCGAGCTTCAAGGCGACGTCGTGCCTGTCACCGAGCCGGAGCTCCAGGCCCGAGCGCAGACGGAGCTTCAGACCGTCCTCCGTCGTCACCGAGACCACGCGGCTGGGGAAACGGCCGTCGGCGAGCGGGGCGACGGCGTCGACCGCCGGCACGAGGTCGTCCGCGACGAGGGCGCCGGGTTCGAGCCGCACGTCTCGTTTGACCCAGATCCGGGCGAGCGCGGGCTGTGCGGTCCTCTCGACATGTGCGATCACGCGGCCGCGCTCGGAGACGAGGAAGGACTCGGCGCCCTGGCGGACGACGGCCACCGGCCGCTCCGGAACGACGGTGACGTGCAGCGTGTGCGGGTACGCGCGGTCGAAGGAGACCGACGCCACCGTCGGCAACGCGGCGATGTCAGAGCGAGCCGCGTCGAGGTCCAAACCGAAAAGGCTCGACCCGGTCCGATCGCGAAGGGTCTTCCTGACCTGGCTCTCGACGCCGGGTGACGCACCGCTGACCGAGATCTCGTGCACCGCGAAGAGCGGCGTCTCGCGCGCCAGGACGAGCGCGACCAGCACCGCGCCGAGGACGGCGAACGCGACGAGCAGGGAGCGGCCGGACGGGACGAGCGGGCCGAGCTCGAGGCGATCACCCGGTGCCGTGCGCGGGAACGGGACGACGACGCTCGCCGTGCGCGCACGCGGACGCTCCGCTCGCCCTGCTCGTCCCCGTTCGGCCACCGCGCTCTGTTCTCCGCGGGATGGTGGTTTCCTGGCGGCTCAGGCGCCCGGTGACGCGAGGCGCCAGAGCACCACCTCGTGCTCGAGCTCGGCGCCGAACTCCTCCCTGGCGCGACGGCGCGCCTCGCCCATGAGCGCGAGGCAGTCGGCGCTCGTCGCGCCGTCGGCGTTCTCGATGAAGTTGGCGTGTCGCGGCGAGATCACGGCACCTCCGATGCGGTGCCCCTTGAGCCTGCAGAGCTCCAACATGCGCCCGGCGCCGAGCTCGCCCGGCGGGTTCTTGAACACGGAACCGAACGTTCGCTTGTTGGTCGGCTGCGTCGCCTTCCGCCGCGCGACGAGCTCGGAGACCTCGGCCTTGATCTCCGCCACGGGCCGCGGCGTGAGCCGGTACTCGACCCTTGCCACGACGTCGCCGGGCCGGAGGTCGGAGTGCCGGTAGGAGAGGCCGAGCTCGCGCGGGGTGAACCAGCCGCTTCCCCGCGCCGAGACCACGAGCGCCCGCTCTAGGATCGCCGACCAGTCCGAGCCGTACGCGCCCCCGTTCATCCGCACGCCGCCCCCTGCTGTGCCGGGAATCGCGCAGGCGAACTCGAGCCCGCCGAGACCCGCCGCGCGCGCGCGATGCAGGCAAACCGCGTTCGTCGCGCCCCCGCCTGCACGGAGCAGCTCGCCGTCGACCTCGACGGCGGCGAGGTCACCCTCCAGGCGAAGCACCAGGGCATCGACTCCGTCGTCTGCCGCGAGCAGGTTCGAGCCGAGCCCGACCGTCATGACGGGGAGGCCCCGCTCGGCCGACCACGCGAGCGCCTCCTCGAGCTGCTCGAGTGACTGGGGACGCGCGAACGCGGTCGCCGGCCCGCCGGTTCCGATCGTCGTCGACTTCGACAACGGATATCTGGTTTCGATGTCCACGATGTGACTATCCCTGCTGTGTCCCGTCGGGGAGGGCGTCGAGGATCGCGCCGGCGACCCGCCAGGGCTCCCCCACGCCGAGCGTCACCACGACATCGCCCGGCCGGAGGAGCGCGAGCGCGAGCGACGATGCGTCGTCGAGCGTTGGCGCCCACACGCGGCGCGTCGGGTCGGGGACGTGCACGAGAACGAGCCGTCCGGTGACGCCCTCGCGCGGCGCGTCCCGTCGCCCGACGAAGTCGGTCACGATTGCGACGTCTGCGAGCCCCAGCGCCTCGCCCAGCTCACGGTGCAGATGCCGCGTCCGCTCCACGACGTGCGGGACGTAGATTGCGACGAGACGCCCCCGTGTTCCCTCCCGGACGGTTTCCAGTGCAGCTCGGAGCTCCGTCGGGTTGTGCCCGTAGTCGTCGATCACGGTCACCCCGGAGCGCTCGCCGACGAGCTGCAGGCGCCGCTCGGTCCCCGCGAACCGTGCGAGTGCTGCTTCGGCCGCCGACGGCTCGATGCCCGCTCGGACGAGCGCCTCCCGTGCCGCCGCGGCGTTCATGCGGTTGTGCTCACCGGGCACGGCGAGTGCGAAGCCGACCGGGTCGAGCTCCCAGCCGCGGACGACCTCGGGCACCGACTCGGCCCACCGCTCGATCTCTTCCCCGAGCTCTGCGACCGAGCCGTACTCCGCGTGGTGATCGAGCTCGACGTTCGTCACCACGGCGAGCCGGGGGTGCAGGGCGAAGACCGACCGGTCCGACTCGTCGCCCTCGACGACGAGCCAGCCGGAGCCGGTCCCGGCGTTGCCACCGAGCTGCGGCACGACGCCGCCGACGATCCACGCCGGATCGTTGCCCGTCTCCCGCAGCGCGAAGGCGATCATCGCGGTCGTCGTCGTCTTGCCGTGTGCGCCCGTGACGACGATCGACGGCCGGGCAGCGACGAGCTCCGCGAGGAACGCCGCCCGAGAAGTCCCCTCGATTCGCGCGCGGTGCGCGGTCGACACGATCGTCTCGTACCCGTCCGGCGGGCGCGGCTCGCCTCCGAGGTCGACGTCGATGCCTTCGAGCGTCCCGGTGAAGATCGTCTCCTGCGCGTCCCAGCCCCGCACCTCTGCGCCCCAGGCGCGCGCAACGTTCGCGTAGGCGGACATCCCCGAGCCTCCGATCCCGACGAAGTACAGCCTGCGACCCTCGAGTGGCTGCTCGTGATTCACCACGAGGTCACCGACCGGCGCGCGCGAGGGAGACGAGCTCGTCGGCGACGACGTCCGCTGCGTCGGGCCGCGCAAGGGCGAGCATTGCGTCTCGCATCGACACGAGGCGCGTGGGGTCGGCGAGCAGGTCGGCGACGAGCGCGGGCACGCGGTCGATCTCGGCGTCGCGAACGACGAGCGCACCGCCACCAAGCTCGAAGTGGCGGGCGTTGAGGGTCTGGTGGTCGGCGGTCGCGTGGGGGTACGGCACGAGGATCGCGGGCGTCCCCGCGGCCGCGAGCTCCCACACCGTGCCGCCTGCGCGGGAGACCGCGAGGGAGGCGGCCGCGAGCGCGTCGCCGAAGTGGTCGGTCTGCGGCACGAGCACGTAGCCGGGTCGGCCGACGCGTACGCGCAGGCTCTCGAAGTCCCGCTCGCCGCAGATGTGGAGGACCTCCGGGCCTTCGGCGCCCCACGCCTCGACTGCCATCTCGTTCAGCGACCGCGCACCGGCGAGCGCACCGAAGACCGCGACCACGTGGCCCTCCGCGGAGAGACCGAAGCGACGCCGTCCCTCCTCCCTGCTCGACCCTCGGTGTGCGACCGGGATCGGGCGTCCCACGACACGCACGGTCGCGCCGTCTCGCCCCGGGATCTCGTAGGCGAGGAACAACCGGCGGGCGAACGGAGCGGCGAGGCGGTTCGCGAGCCCGAGGTGCGCGTCGGCCTCGGTGAGCGCCGCGGGGATCCCGCGCAGGCGTGCGGCGAGCACCATCGGGCCGGCGACGTACCCGCCCGCGCCGAGCACGACGTCGGGGCGACGTCGGGCGAGGATCCGCAGGCAGTGGGCGGGCGCCGCCGACGCGCGCCAGGCGGCGCGCAGCTGGGCCGCGCTCGGCCTCCTCGGCAGTCCCGAGACGGGGAACGTGTCGAGCGGGAAGCCCGCCTCAGGCACCAGCCGCGACTCGACGCGGTCGGGAGTGCCGGCGAACGTCACCGTCACCCCGCGTTCGCGGAGTGCTTCCCCGACCGCGAGCGCGGGACGGACGTGACCGGCGGTTCCCCCGGCCGCGATCACGCACGCGAGCTTCGACGACGCGCTCATTCACTGCGATGTTAAGGAGCACCCCGACGGCGCTGAGGAGCACCAGCAACGAGGAGCCGCCGTACGAGACGAACGGCAGCGGGATCCCGGTGAGCGGTGCCATGCCGAGCACGGCCGCGAGGTTGACGGCCGCCTGGCCGCAGACGAGCGTCGTGATCCCCGCCGCGAGCCGCTTGCCGAATGGGTCACGGCATTGCAGGGCGATGCGGAAGCCCGCCCAGGCGAACACGGCGAACGCCGCGATCACGAGCGACGAGCCCATGAATCCGAGCTCCTCCCCCACGACCGCGAAGATCATGTCCGTGTGGGCCTCGGGGAGGAAGTTCACCTTCTGGATCCCCTGGCCGAGCCCGTCGCCGGTGATGCCGCCGGACCCCATGCCGATGATCGCCTGCACGTTCTGGAACCCCGCGCCCTGCGCGTCCTTCCACGGGTCGAGGAAGCTGAAGACGCGCTCGCGCCGGTACGGCTCTATCCAGATCGCAAGCAGCCCGGCGCCGAGGGCGAGGCTCGCCGCCAGCGCGAAAAGGCGGAACCGGACGCCGGACACGAGCAGGATCCCGGCGATCATCACGAACAGCGAGATCGTCGTCCCGAGGTCGGGCTCGATCACGATGAGCCCGCCGAAGAGGACGACGACGATCCCGACCGGCTTCGCGAGCTCCGCGAGCGTCCTGGGGGCCGGGCGCCGTGAGAGCACTGCGCAGGCCCAGAGCAGCACGGCGAGCTTTGCGAGCTCGGCGGGCTGGACGCTGACCGGGCCGAAGACGAACCAGCGGTGGGCTCCGTTGATCGAGGGCGCGACCGCGAGCACCGCGACGCAGGCGACGAACGCGACGACGAGGAGGACCGGGGCGAGCGGGCGCAACACGTGGTAGTCGACGCGGGTGAAGACCGCGAGGAGAACGAGCCCCGCGCCGGCGTAGAGGCCCTGCTTGACCAGGAACCGCATCGGGTCGCCCTCGCCGAGCGCCGCCGAGGCGGAAGTGGCGCTGAAGACCATCACGAGCCCGAACGCGACGAGCCCGAGCGTGACGAGGATCAGCAGCCGCTGCTCGAGCTGGCCCCGGTCCGCGCGTCGCCTGGTCCCCACCCAGGTAGCTTCTCCACGAGGCGGCGGAACTCCTCCCCACGGTGCTCGAAGCTCGTGAACTGGTCGAACGAGGCGCATGCGGGCGAGAGGAGGACGACGTCGCCTGCGGAGACGGCTGACACCGCCTCCGCCAAAGCCCGCCCCAGCGTGCCGGGACGTGTGTACACGACGCCGGCATGGTCGAGCGCGGTAGCGATGTCGCCCGCCGCCTCCCCGATCAGGTAGGCGCGGTCGCCGGGCTCGAAGGCCGCCGCAAGCCCGTCGTACGGCTCCGACTTGCCGCGGCCCCCGAGGATCACGTGCTTGCGGCGTCCGGGAAAGGACGCGAGCGCCCGCAGCGCCGCGGCGGCGTTCGTCGCTTTCGAGTCGTTGACGAAGAGGACGCCGCCGACGGTCGCGACCTCCTCGATGCGGTGCTCGACCCCGGGGAACGATGACAGCGCGTCGGCGATCGCATCGTCGGGCACGCCGATCGCACGCGCGGCGGCCGTCGCGGCGGCGGCGTTCTCGCGGTTGTGGGCGCCCCGGATCCGCGGCTCGGCCGGCAGCGGGTCGTCGGCCGCGAACTCGATCCGGCTCGCCGCGCCCGGGACCGCACCGAAGCCGCGGGGCAGGACCGCGACGTCGCCTGGCTCCTGGCGTTCGAAGATGCGGAGCTTCGCGCGCTCGTAAGCCGCGAGGTCGCCGTGTCGGTCGAGGTGGTCGGGCTCGAGGTTCGTCAGCACTGCAACGCGCGGCCGGAGGGTCGAGACGTCCTCGAGCTGGAACGAGGAGAGTTCGCACACGATCCAGGCATCGGGCTCGACGGCGTCGACCAGAGAGGTGAGCGGCCGCCCGATGTTGCCCGCGACCTCGACCGAGACCTCGCCCGCCTCGAGGATCGCTCCGATCAGCGCCGTGGTCGTCGTCTTCCCGTTCGTGCCGGTGACCCCGACCAGCGGGTTCTGCACCAGACGGGCGCCGAGCTCGATCTCCGAGATCACCTCGATCCCGCGTCCCCGGGCGGCCGTGACTGGTGCTGCGGCGGCGGGCACGCCCGGGCTCTTGACGACGAGCCCGACGCCGTCGAGCAGCGCGTCGTCCCACGCGCCGAGCCGTACCTCGGCGTCGAGCCCGTTGACCTCGACGGTGGCGGCGGCGTCGTAAGCGACGACCTCGGTGCCCTGCCGGCGCAGGGCGGGAACGGCGGCGCGCCCCGACCGCGCGAGCCCGACGACGAGAGCACGGGCGGGAAGCGTCACACCGGGAATCGTAGGGGCGGAGCGCTTCGGCGGCCCGCGCGTCAGGCACGCCGTGCGACGACGATCCCCGTGACGATGAGCGCGCTGCCGATCGCGATCGGCAGCGTCACGCGGTCCCCCAGGACCACCGCGGCGAGGGCGAAGCCCGAGAGCGGCTGGAGGAACTGCAGCGTCGCGATGCGCTGGATGCCGCCGCGGTCGAGCGCCCAGTACCACCCGATGTACCCGAGGATCGACGTGACGACGGCGAGGACGAGCACCGCTCCCCAGGCCGTGAGGCCTGCCTCGGGCCATCCGCCGGTCGCGAGCAGCGCGGTCGCGAGCGGCGCCAGGACGACCGCGCCGAGGACAACGCCCCAGAACGTCGCGGCGGCGCTCGGCACGCCACGCGGCGGGAGGAGCGCGCCGGCGACGTACCCCGAGGACACGATGAGCGCGGCCGCAAGGACGATCAGATCCCCGCCGAGGGTCGCCTCGCCGCTCCCCCCACCGCGTCCCGCGATCAGCACGACTTCCCCGACGAGCGCGACCGCGCTTCCGGCGACCCACGCGCGCCCGGGGCGACGGCGGGCGACGAGGCTCGCGTAGATGCCCGTGAAGATCGGCAGCGCGGCGAGGATCATGACGCCGTGCAGGCCGGACGTGCGCTGCTGGCCGATCGTGTAGACGACCGGGAACACGACGAAGCCCGCCAGCGCCGAGACGGCCAGCAGGCGGCGGGCCGTCGACGTCCGCGGCAGCGGGGATCTCGCCCGAGCGACGAGCGGCACGGCGAGCAGGCCGGCCACCACGGTGCGGAGGGTCGCGACGACGAGCGGCTCCATGTCCTCGAGCGCGAGGCGGGTGAGGATCGGCGTCGCCCCCCAGACGACCATCACGAGGACGGCCACCACGACCGGCGCCGCGACCCCGCGTTGCGAGAGCGAGACCGACTTCACCGGCAGCCTTCCCGATTGCTACGTGAACGTGGATGTGCCGCCGGAGGCCGGCTTCGCCGGCCGGGAGGCGCGACGTCGAGTGTTCGGTGCACGACCCGGAAGGAGGGGGCACGTACGGGAACCACGGGGTTCCCCCACGCTGTCAGAGCTGAAAGCGGAGGTAGTAGCGGTAGTAGAGGACGAAGCCGATCGCACAGAGGATCGCGCCGACGATCCAGAAGCGCACCATGATCTTCGTCTCCGACCACGCCTTCAGCTCGAAGTGGTGGTGGATCGGCGCCATGAGGAAGACGCGTTTCCCGGTGCGCTTGAAACTCGCCACCTGAATCATCAGCGACAGCGCCTCGATCACGTAGACGCCGCCGATGAACAGGAGCAGCACCTCGGTCTCGGTGAGGATCGCGAGCGTCGCGATCGCCCCGCCGAGCGCCATCGAACCGGTGTCGCCCATGAACACCTCCGCGGGGAAGGCGTTGAACCAGAGGAACCCGATCACGCCCCCGATCAGCGCCGCGGCGACGATCGCGATGTCGAGGTACTCCTGGCTGCGGTTCGCCACGACGTCGGCGCTCCTGATCCAGTCGATCGCCGCGATCGCGAGGAGCGTGATGAGCGAGATGGCGCACGTCCCGGCGGCGAGGCCGTCGATCCCGTCCGTCAGGTTCACGCCGTTCGAGGTACCCGCGATCACGAGGAACAGGAACGGGAAGTAGAGCCAGTGCAGGTCGACGTTGACGTCGACGAGCGGAAAGTAGATCTCGGTGTCCATGTAGCCGATCTGGGTGGTCGCCCAGCCGACGCCGGCCGTGATCGCCACGAGGCCGAGCATCTTCCAGCGTCCGTTGAGGCCGAGCGACCGGCGCCTGCGCACCTTGAGGAAGTCGTCGGCGAAGCCGATCAGGCCGCAGCCGAGCGTGGCGAGGAGGATAGTGACGCCGGGGATCGTGTAGAGCGACACGATCAGCGCGGGCACGAACGCCGCGACGAGGATCAGGAGGCCGCCCATCGTCGGCGTCCCCTGCTTGACGATGTGCCGTGCCGGCCCCTCCTCGCGGATCTGCTGGCCGATCGACTGCCGCCGCAGCCACTCGATGAACTGAGGGCCCACCGCGACGGCGATCACCATCGCGACGAGCCCTGCGATCAGGACCCTCACCATGCCCGGGAGTGTTTCTCGATCAGCGCGGGGATGCCTTCGAGACCGACTGCGCGCGAGCCCTTCACGAGGATCGCGTCGCCGGGCGAGAGCAGCGGCGCGATCTCGTCGAAGGCCGCCGCGTCGGCCACGGAGACGCCGTCGGCCCCGGTCAGGTAGGCAGATGCGTCCTCGCCGACCGCGACCACGAGCTCGATCCCGAGCTCGTGGAGCAGCTCCGCGATCTCGGCGTGGTAGCGCGCGCTCTCGTCGCCCAACTCCGCCATCCGGCCGAGGATGACGACGCAGCGCCTGCCTTCCGCGCGCTCGGAGAGGTCGACGAGCGCCGCCCGCATCGAGGTGGGGTTCGCGTTGTATGCGTCGTTGACGACGAGCCCGCCGCCCCGGAGCTCGTGGATCTCGCCGCGCCACGCCGACAGCCGGATGCGCGCGGCTCCCTCGCGCGCCCGGTCGAGCGGGAGACCGAGGGCGTGGTACGCGGTCAGCGCTGCGAGGACGTTCTCCGCGAGGTGCCGCTGCGTGAACGGCAGCTCGAGCCGAAGCTCCTCGCCCGCCACGCCGAACCGCCACAGCTCGCCATCGCGCTCGACCGCGCCGCGGTCGAAGCGCCGGACGTCGACGTCGTCCCGCAGGTACGGCTCGAGGAGAGGCTCGCCCGCCGGCACGATCGCGATCCCGCCCGCGGGGAGGGCTTCGACCGCCTCGGCGTTCGCGCGCGCGACGTCCTCGAGCGACCCGACGAGCTCGAGGTGCTCCGGGCCGATCGAGGTGACGAGCGCGAGCGTCGGCTGGGCGATCGCGCAGAGCTCGGCGATCTGACCGAGCCCGCGCATGCCCATCTCGGTGACGAGCACGCGCGTCTCCACTTCGAGCCGAAGCACGGTGAGCGGCAGACCCAACTCGTTGTTCTTGCTCGCCGCCGCGGCGACCGTCGGCGTCACCGCGCCGCAGAGCGCGCCGAGCGCATCCTTGGTCGTCGTCTTCCCGGTGGAGCCGACGACCGCGACGACGTCGGCGTTCGAGCGGCCCCGGACGAGCCCGGCGAGGGCCGCGAGCGCCGCCTCCTGATCGTCGGGCACGAGCGTCGCCGCTCCGCGCTCCAGCGCCTCCGGGATGAACCGAACGCCGGTGTTGAGCGCGACGAAGAGATCGCCGGCTCGTGCGTCGCGCGAGTCGTCGTGCACCCGGCTGACGACGCCGTCCTCGGGTCGGCCGCGCAGCTCGCCGAGCCCGAGCGCCTCGACCTCGTCCCAGCCGAGGGGGATCACGCCCCGTCCCTCCGCCGCCGCAGCACCTCCCGCGCGACCTCGCGGTCGTCGAACGGGTGCACAACGCCCGCGATCTCCTGCCCCTGCTCGTGGCCCTTGCCTGCGATCACGACCACGTCGCCCGCGCCCGCCGCCGTGAGCGCGCCCTCGATCGCCGAGCGCCGGTCGGGGTCGACCTCGACGTCCGTCCCGGCGCCCCGGAGGATCGCCTCGACGATCGCGAGCGGGTCCTCCGAGCGCGGGTTGTCGCTCGTCACGACCACGGTGTCGGCGAGCGTTCGAGCCACCTCGCCCATCCGGGCGCGCTTGTCGCGGTCGCGGTCGCCGCCGGCGCCGAACACGACTGTCAGGCGGCCGTCGCCGAGCGGGCGGGCGGCCTGCAGGACGTTCTCGAGCGCCCCGGGCGTGTGCGCGTAGTCGACAACGACCGCAAAGTCCTGTCCCTCGTCGACGCCCTCGAATCGGCCGGGGACGCCAGCCACCGCGCTCACACCCTGGGTGATCGCCTCCTCGTCGAGGTCGAGCAGGAGCGCCGCTGCGACCGCGCCGAGGACGTTCTCGACGTTGAAGATGCCGAGCAGCGGAGTCTCGACTGCGATCCCGGCGGCCGTGAAGCTCGACCCACGAGGACCGAGTTCCACGCCCTCTGCCCGCACCTCGGCCTCGGGGCGCAGACCGTACGACACGAGCGGCGCCCGGTGCGCCGTTGCGAGCTCCTCCGCCAGCCGTCGTCCGTACGGGTCGCCGACGTTGACGGCGGCCGGCGGCGGCACGATCCCGGTGAAGAGCTGCCGCTTGGCCAGGAAGTACGCCTCCATGTCGCCGTGGAGGTCGAGGTGGTCCTGCGTGAGGTTCGTGAAGACCAGGGCGTCGAAGCGCACGCGGTCGAGGCGGCGGTAGTGCGACCCGTGCGAGGACGCCTCGAGCGCGACCGCCTCGTCGCCGGCGTCGAGCATCTCGCTGAACAGCCGTTGCAGGTCGATCGCCTCGGGCGTCGTGTGGGGCGCAGCCCGGGACGCGCCGCCGACCACCCACTCGACGGTGCCGACCAGCCCTGTCTGCCGGCCGTCGGCCTCGAGGATCGCGCGCAGGAGGTAGCTCGTGGTCGTCTTGCCGTTCGTGCCGGTGACGCCCGCGACGACGAGCCGCTCGGTCGGCGCCCCGAAGAACACGTCCGCCGCAACGGCCATCGAGGCACGCGCGGACTCGACCACGAGCTGCGGGACGGCCGAGTCGACCGGACGCTCCACCACGAGCGCCGCTGCACCGGCGGCGACCGCTTCTGCCGCAAGGTCGTGCCCGTCGACCCGGGCGCCGGGGACGCAGAAGAACAGCGTGCCGTCCCGCACGCGGCGGGCGTCGTAGGCGAGGCCGAGGATCTCGACGGATCGCCGCCCGATCACGTCACCCGGCGCGAGCGCGCCGATGAGCGCGTCGAGCTCCACGCGCCGGATTGTATGGACGCCCGCTCCCGGCCCCGGGCGCTAGGGGAGCGCGGCTGCGACGAGGCTCGACGAGCGCTTCGACTCGGGAGCGTCCGGCGGCACCTCGAGATACTGGAGCGCGAACCGCGCCAGGTCGCGGAAGATCGGTGCGGCGACGACGCCGCCCCAGATCTGCCCGTGCGGCTCGTCGACCATCACGAGGATCGCCAGCCGCGGCTTGCGCGCGGGTACGAGCCCGACGAAGGACGCGACGTACTTGGAGACGTAGCGGCCGTTCTCGGCCTTGTTCGCCGTTCCGGTCTTGCCGGCCACGGTGTAGCCCGGGATCGCCGCCTCGGTGCCGGTGCCCTCGAGGACGACGTCACGGAACATCGCGGTCATCCGGTCGGCGGTGTGCTGCGAGACGATTCGTCGGCCCTTGCCGTGCCTCACCTTCTTGCCGCCGATCTTCGCGACGACGTGAGCCGGCGGCATGACGCCGCCGTTGCCGATTGCGGCGTACGCACCGACCATCTGCAGCGGCGTGACGGCGATGCCCTGTCCGATCGGCACGGTGCCGATCGTCGATCCCGACCAGCGGTCGTACGGCAGCACCATGCCTGCGCTCTCGCCGGGGAGCTCGGAGCCCGTCGCCCGGCCGAAGCCGAACCGGGAGATCCAGCGTGCGAGCTCTGGCCCTCCGAGCTTGTCCTTCGCGATCGTGATCGTGCCGACGTTCGACGACTCGGCGAGGATCTGGCGCACCGTCATCCGCTCGGTTCCCCTGATGTGCGCCTCGCGGATCACCCGGTCCGCGACCTTGATCGTCGGGGCCAGGACGAAGGACGATTCGGGCGTCACGACGTTGTCCTCGAGCGCGCCCGCGATGGTGACGATCTTGAAGGTCGACCCGGGCTCGTAGAGGTCGGTGACGGCCCGGTTGCGGCGTTCGTCCGGTGGCGCGGAGGTGAACCGGTTTGCGTCGAAGGTCGGAGCGTTGGCCATGGCGAGGATCGCCCCGGTCCTCGGATCCATGACGACCGCCGTCGCGCCTTTCGCGTTCCACCGGGCGACAGCCGAGGAGATCAGCTGCTCCGCCGTTGCCTGGAGTTGGTGGTCGATCGTCAGGACGACGTTCTTGCCGGGCCGCTCCTTCCGCGAGGTCACGACGTCGATCGCCTGACCGGCGGGATCGCGCACCACGATCTCGTAGCCCGACCGGCCCGTCAGCTTCTTGTCGAGCGAGCGCTCGAGCCCGTCGAGGCCGCGGTTGTCGGTGCCGGCGAACCCGAGCAGCTGCGATGCGACACGCCCTTGCGGGTAGGTGCGCAGTTCCTCCGGGTAGAAGCCGATGCCGGCGACGCCGAGGCGCTGCAGCTCCTTCGCCTTCACCGGGTCGGCCTTTCGCACGATGTAGACGAACTGCTTCGTGCGGTCCTTGAGACTCGGGTAGAGGTCGTCGGGATTCAGGTCGAGCGCCTGCGCGGCCTTCACCGCGGCTTTCTTCGGTGCGATGACGTTCCGCGGGTCCGCGTAGACGGTCGTCGCCTGCTCGCCGATCGCGAGTGGCTCGCCCGTCCGGTCGTAGATCGTCCCGCGCCCGGCGGGGATCTCGATCGTCTGGCGCTGCTGCTTCGAGGCCATCGCCGCGTATCCCGCGCCGTCGACGACCTGGATCCACGCGGCACGGCCGAGCGCGACCGCGAACATGCCGACGAACACCAGCACGAGGAGCCGGATCCGGGAGTTCGCGCGCCTGTCCGTCACGGCTCGAGCCGGAGGAACGTCGTCTGGTTGGGGTCGTGCTTGACGAGGCCGAGCTTCGCCGCCGCCTCGGTCTCGATGCGCGCGTTCGCGGAGGCGCTCGACAGCTGGGCGCGCGTCGTGGCGATCTCCGCCTTCAGCTCCGCGCGGTCGCGCCGCAGATCGTCGAGCTGCACGTTGAGCCGCAGCACGAGGACGTTGATCGCCACGACACCCGCGAGTAGGACGCCGACGACGACGATCCAGAAGACCCCACCCGTGAACGCGCCGCGGCCGACGCGGACTCGCCGCAGTGCGGGTTGCGCGATGGTCGACATCAGGCCTTCACCGCCGCGCGCAGCCGGGCCGAAGCGGCCCGCGGGTTTGCGTCGGTCTCGCGCGTCGCCGGTCGCACCGGCTTCCGCGTCAGGAGCCGCAGCGTCGGTTCCTTCCCACAGACGCAGACGGGGAACTCGGGTGGGCACGTGCAGCCCTTCGCCTGTTCGGCGAAGAACCGCTTGACGATCCGGTCCTCGAGCGAATGGAACGAGATCACCGCGAGCCGCCCGCCGGGATGGAGCATCTCGAGCGCGGCGGGCAGTGCCGCCTCGAGCTGGCCGAGCTCGTCGTTGACGGTGATGCGGAGCGCCTGGAAGACGCGCTTCGCGGGGTGGCCCTCGCCGAAGCGCGCAGGCGTCGGGATCGCGAGCTTGATCACGTCGACGAGGTCGCCCGTCCGCGTGAACGGACGCTCGGCGCGGCGTCGCACGATCGCGCGGGCGATCGGCGCCGCGAACCGCTCCTCTCCATACCGGCGGAAGACGGTTACGAGCTCCTTCTCGTCCAACGTGTTGACGATTGCGGCCGCCGTCTGCTCGGACGACGGGTCCATGCGCATGTCGAGCGGCGCGTCGGTCGCGTACGAGAAGCCGCGCTCGGGCCGGTCGACCTGCATCGACGAGATCCCGAGGTCGAGGAGGACCGCGTCGGCCTTGACGTCGTTCACCGCCAGCTGAGAGAGGACGACGGCAAAGTCGCCGCGGAGGAATCGCACGTCGACGCCCGCGCCGGCCTTGAACCGGTCGAAGTACGTCTTCGCTCCGGGGTCGCGGTCGATCGCCACGAGCTTCCCCCGGCCCTCGAGGTCCTGCGCCAGCAAGCGCGCGTGGCCGCCGGCGCCGAAGGTCGCGTCCACGACGGTCTCACCCGGTCGCACGGCGAGGAGCTCGCGCACCTCGTCCGCGAGAACCGGGATGTGATCAGCTTCCGTGCGCGGCAAGACGTTCGGCAGCATGTTCGGCGCTCCCTTCGACGGCATGCAGGTGACGCTCCCAGGCGTCCGGGCTCCACAGCTGGAGGTGGTCGTAGTTCCCCGCGACCACGACCTCGCGTTCGAGGCCCGCGTGGCGCGTGAGGACGGCCGGGACGAGAACTCGACCCTGAGCGTCGAGATCCGCCTCGGCCGCCCCCGAGAAGAAGAAGGTGCGCAAGTCCCTCGCCTGCCGCGAGAGCGGGTCGAGCGCGGAGATGCGGTCCTGGACGCTCACCCTCCATGTCTCCCGCGGATACACCGCCACGTTTCGGTCGAGTCCGCGCGTGAGGACGACGCCGGCCCCGAGCGCGTCGCGGAAGCGGCGCGGCAGGGTGAGCCGGCCCTTCTCGTCGATCGTGTGCTCGTAGGTGCCGATGAACATCGCCCGCGGGTGTGGTCGATCGTCGTCATGATCCCCACGATTCCCCACTCTAAACCACCATTCCCCACTTGGCAACCCCTCCGCACCATGTCGTGCCTCGTACGGACCACGGGCTCACGGGCGGGCGGCGCGGCGGTCGGCGGAGAGCGCTATCGGGTTACGGGAACGTGGCGCGGAGCGACTCCACGGCCGGCGAGCGCGCCAGCGCCGCAGCGGGCGGCGAACGCGACGGCCTCGCCGCCGTCCAATCCAGCAGCGAGGGCGTAGGTGAGCCCCGCAGCGAAGCTGTCGCCGGCGCCGTAGGTGTCGACCACCTCGCCCGGCGGCTCCGCGGCCGTATAGGGGCCGCCGGGCCGCGCCCAGCCGCCGAGGCCGCCGGAGGTGGTGACGACGAGCTTCGGCGGCGGGTCGAGCTCCCCGGGGCGATAGCGCTCGGCGTCGTCTTCCCCGCTCCCGATCAGCGCATCCAGCTCCACGCCTCCCCGGCGGAGGACCTCCAGCTCGCGCGAGGTCGCCGTCAGGACGCGCCCCCGGCGCGCGTGGACGAGCGCATCGACGTCGCCCGCGCCGAAGAAAACGGCGTCCATCTCCGCGAGCTCGTGCCACGGCAGCACGTCGTCGTGACCGCGCGGGCGCAGCTTCTGGCCAACCGTCGTGATGGTTCGCTCGCCTCGGTCGTCGACCTGGGTGAAGGCCCAGCGCTGAGGACGCTCGTCCGCCACGGCGTGGACGACCACTCCGCGCGACTCGAGCTCGGTGCGCGTGCGGCGCCCGAGCTCGTCGTTGCCGAGTGCGGTGAACAGATGCGACTCGTCGGCCAGGAGGGCGAGCTGCACGGCAGCGACGCCCCCGCCTCCCCCGGCCTGCTCCCACTCGTCGAACGAGTGCGCGATCTCTCCGGCCGCAGGGACGTGGTCGACGCGTGCGAAGCGGATCCACTCCACGTGCCCGACGACGGCGGCGCGCATCCCACAAGTCTGCACATGGCGGCGCCGTACGAACACTCCTCGCCTCGATCTCACGGCGGGCGGCCGTCCCGCGTTTCACACCATGATGGCGAGAATGGCGTCGTTTCCCCCGTTCGAGACCTTCTACGCCGAGCACGCCGGGGAGGTGCTCCGGCTCCTGAGGCGCCGTCTCGGCCGGGAGCGTGCCGACGACGCGTTCCAGGAGACATTCCTGCGGGCGCTCCGGGCATACGACCGCCTCCGGCACGACGAGCACCTGCGTTCATGGGTGCTGACGATCGCGACGCGGGTCGCGATCGACGCGCACCGTCGCGCGGGAGAGCCCACCAACGAGCTCCCCGAGCTGCCCCACACGGATGGCCGCCCCGCGTACGAGGAGCTGGCGTTCCTCACCGACACGCTGCCGCCTAAGGAGCGCGCTGCCGTGGTGCTGCGCTACGGCTACGACCTCGACTACGACCAGATCGCGGCAATGCTCGACTCGAGCGAGGAGGCTGCCCGCCAGGCCGCCTCCTCCGGCGTGCGCCGCTTGCGAAGGAGGATCACATGACGGTACCCACCGACCTCGACACCCGCTTCCGCGAGACCGCCGTCCGCGCCGGCCTGCTCGACGCGGCCTACGACGTCATCGACAGCGAGCTCGGGCCTCTACTCGCGGCCGTAACCGACCAGGGCCTCGCGCGGATCTCGTACGAGCCCGAGCCCGAGCGCGAGCTGGAGACGCTGACGCGCCTTGCCGGTCCCCGCGTGCTTCGCGCGCCCCGGGCGCTCGACCGAACACGCCGGGAGCTCGACGACTACTTCGCCGGCCGAAGGACGAGCTTCGACCTCGAGCTCGATCTCCGCGGCCTCACCGACTTCACGCTCCGTGTCCTCGGTGAGCTCGCGAAGGTTCCCTACGGCCACACCGAGACCTACGCGGAGCTCGCCGCCCGGGCCGGCAACGCCCGTGCGTCGCGCGCGGTCGGAATGGTGATGAACCGGAACCCGATCCCGATCGTGCTGCCGTGCCACCGGATCGTCGGCTCCTCCGGGTCACTCGTCGGCTACGGCGGCGGGCTCGAGCGGAAGGAGCAGCTGCTGCGCCTGGAGGGAGCGATCCTCTAGCGCGCGGCCCGAGTCACGAGAGCAGCCGGTAGCCAACGCCCCAATCGTTGACGACGACGTCGCAGGCGCCGGCCGCCTCGAGCTTGCGCCGGAGCCGCGACGCGTGCGAGTCGACCGTGCGGGTGCGGATGCCGGCTGCCCGGATCCCCCAGACGTCGCGCAGGAGCTCTGCCTTCGTGAACACCCGGCGGGGGTCGCTCGCCAGTTTCGCGGCCAGCTCGAACTCGCGACCGGACAGCCGCACGGGGCGGTCGTCGACACGGACCTGGCGGGCGCGATGGTCGACGACCAGAGGTCCGGCTTCGACGACCTCCGCCTGGCCGATCAGGGCGCGCCGGAGGAGCGCCCGCACCCGTGCGAGCAGCTCGAGGTAGACGTCACGGGGCACGACGTCGTCCGCGCCGCTCTCGAAAGCGCGCACCCGCGAGATCGGATCCGCGTCGGGCTCGGTCAACACGATCACCGGCACGTTGCGGTTCCACGTGCGACCCGGCTCGCCGGATCGGAGCCGGCGGCAGAGATCGGCCTCGCCGGCGATCACGACGTCGGGCGAGAGCCGCTCGGCAAGGTCGAGCGCCCGCGCGGTCCATCCCGCCTCGAAGACGGTGAAGCCGTCATCGCGCAACTGGCGCTCGAGGTACTCCCGCGAGCCCGCCTCGCGCTCGGCCAGCAGGACGGCATTCGCGCTCATGGCCGACGACGGTAGAGGACCGCGGCCCGCGCCACCAGATGTCCTTTGTGGCGTCTGTGTGCCGATTCACCCACACGCGTCCGGCGCGGCCACGTGAGGCCGGGCGGCGCGCGCGGACGGGCTCATTGCAGCTTGACGCCGAACGAAACCTGCCCGAGGAGCTTGCCGTAGCGGGGGTCGCGTCGGGTGCCGTATGCGGGCCACACGAACAAGCGGTATTGCCCGTTGGCCAGCGAATGGCGCTGACCCTTGAACGTCCAGCGCTCCTTCAACGCGAGTCTCGGATGTGCGACCCACGTCGTCAGGAGCTTCAGGTTCCCGCGCCAGAGCTGGAGGTTGTAGAAGCGGGCCTTGGCGACGGGCGACCACTGGACGAGCGGAGCCTTGCCCACGATGGCGCCGTCGGTGGGCGCGTAGATCCCGGCGGCCGGCCGGAGCCCGATCGTCTTCGACGCCTCATTCCCAGCCTGATCGACGAGGACGACCTCGTACCAGTACCGGGTGCCCGGGCGGATCTTCCTGTCGAGGAGCTTCCGCGTCTTGCCCTGGTACACGACGCCCGGCTTCTTTCCCTTCAACCCGGGGGCGCGGAGGACCTTGACCTGGGCCACGTCCTTGCTGCCCGTCCACGAGAGCGAGATCGAGGCTCCGCGGTGCACCCACGCGACGTTCGGGCGCGCCGGCGGCGTCGCGTCATAGCGGAGCTCGACGGTCGTCGGCTCGCTCAGGTGTCCGGCGGCGTCGCGACACTGGCCGACGAGTTTCGCAGGGTTCGCGTCCGGCCCCTTGTACGTGACGGTCGGCGAGCACTCCTTCACCCCCGATCCCGCATCGGTGCCCGAGAAGGCGACGTCGACCGGATGGTTGTACCACCCGTTCACGTCGGGTGCACGCGACGGCGCGGCGCTGACGCCCGGCGGGGTGCCGTCGTACTTGATCGTGATCGAGGCCGATGCCGAGTTCCCCGCATTGTCGGTGCATGTACCCGCGAGCGACACCGCACCTCCGTCGGGACCGCCGTACGTCCCACCTCCCGAGCAGCCCGCGAGCCCAGACAGGCTCGTCGTCGCCGCCGAAGCCGACGTCCACCGGCTTCGTGTACCAGCCGTCACTGTCGGGATCTCGCGAGACCGTACCGTTGACGCTGGGCGGCGACGAGTCCTTTCGCACGCTGACGCTGCTCCCGACGAACGAGCCGCCGTAGTTGACCGTGCAGGTGAAGCTCGCGCCGCTCGTGTCGTCAGACACTGTGGCCGAGCCGCAGCCGGTCGCGCCGGTCGCTCCGGCGCCGTTGTACGACCACGAAACGGTGACGTTCGACCGGAACCACCCGCCGCAGCCGCCGCCGTTGCAGCTCGCGACCGGGGGGTCGAGCGCTGCAGCCGAGCCCGGAACGGCGGCCACGGCCGCGCCGAGCACGACGACGAGCACGAGCAGTCGGATCGCCTTCACGCGTGCCTCGTGGCGCTACGCGCCGTGATCCCGAGCAGGAGGCTGCCTCCCGCCGCAGCTGCGAGGAGCAGCGCCGCCGCGACGAGAAGCTCGCCGTTCAGCTCCGCATCGCTCGGTCTCGCCCTGAGCACGGCCACCGGCAGCCCGAGCCGGACCGCGTCGCGTAGGACGCTCGCCGGCTGCGGCGCCGGGCCGTGTGCCTTCGCCGCGGCGGGAGCCGCCCGACGGTGGGTCTTCGGCTTCGCCGTCGCCTTCGGTATCGGTCTTGGTTTCGCTCGCTGCGTCGGTTTGGCGGACGCGGTCGTCTTCGTCGACCGGATCGGGGACGGCGTGGTTCTGGTGACCGACGGCGCCGTCGACGTCACGCGCGGCGCGGCGTGCTGCACGACGTCGGGCGCGGGTGTCGGGACGCTGCGGGTGACCTGGGTGCGTGCCGACGTGACCGGTGCGGCGACGAGCGGCGCGTCCGGCATCGGCACCGGGACCGCGGACTCCGCCGTCCGCTTGGTGGCGGCCGTTCCTGTCTTCGACCCACTGGCGCGGATCGTCTTCGTGCTCGACGGCGTGAGCGTCGAGGGAGGGTCGTCCGGTGCGGGCATCGGCGTCCCACCCGCGGCCAGGCCGGCCGCAGGGTACGCGAGCGCGACCGCGCATGCTGACGCTGCGATCGTCTTACGCCTGAGCCGCAGAGACGACGTCCACATAGGCACTACGTCCCTCCCTTTCGAACCTCACCGTACGTCGGACGACATACTCGTGTCAATCGACGCGTGGGAGCGGCCGCCGTGCCTCCGGCGGCCGCTCCCGTTGCGATCTCAGCGCTTGTTGTGCTTCTTCTTCCCTCCTTGGATTGCGCGGCTCCAGGCGCCTCCGCGCTGGTCGTCCCACGAGCCCTGGCCGGCGACCTGCAGTGCATCCGAGCCCTTGCCCGTCTGCTCCTGCATCAGTGCCTGGCAGGTCTCGTTGAGGTTGAGCGCCACGGCGAGCGCCGTGACGTCGTTCGACTGCTCGACCGACCCGTGACCGCCCCGGCTCTTCACCCGGATGGGCGCGTACTCGTTCGAGGCGCCCTTCTGGATCGCCGTCGCATCCGCGTCGGCGTCCTGATGGCTCCACGCACCCTGGCCCGCCACCTGCAGGTAGGAGCCGCCGTGGCCTCCACCCGTCTGTGACTGGTCGATCGACTGTTCCGTCTTGTTGAGGTTCGCCGCGATGCCGATGGCGGTCGCGTCGTTGGACTGCGTGACGTCACCGTCGTCGCCCTTGCTGAGCACGCGGATCGGGTCGTAGGAGTTGGACGGCTTCACCTGGACCGCCGTCGCATCCGCGTCGGCGTCCTGCTTGTTCGAAGCCTCCTGGCCCGCGATCTGCGTGTAGCTCGAGCCGTGACCCGACTTCTCCTCCGGCTTCTTCCCGTCGTCGTACTTGCCGTCTTCGGGCTTCCTGCCGTCGGCGTACCCGCCGGTCTGGCTCTGGTCGATCGACTGATCGGTCTTGTTGAAGTTCAGCCCCGCCGCGAGCGCGGTGGCGCTGTTCGACTGCGAGACGTCACCGCCGTCGCCCTTGCTCAGGACGCGGATCGACGACGCATCGTTGGACGGCTTCACCTGGACGGCCTTCGCATCCGCGTCGGCGTCCTGCTTGTTCGAAGCGTCCTGCCCTGCGACCTGGGTGTAGTCGGAGCCCTGGCCGGCACCCGACTGCTCCTGGTCGATCGACTGGTCCGTCTTGTTGAGGTTCGCCGCGATGCCGATGGCGGTCGCGTCGTTCGACTGCGAGACGTCCCCGTCGTCGCCCGGGCTGAGCACGCGGATCGACGATGCCGTGTTGGACGGCTTCAGCTGGACCGCCGTCGCATCCGCGTCGGCGTCCTGCTTGTTCGAAGCGTCCTGGCCCGCGATCTGCGTGTAGCTCGAGCCGTGACCCGACTTGTCGTCGGGCTTCTTCCCGTCGGCGTACCCGCCGGTCTGGCTCTGATCGATCGACTGATCGGTCTTGTTGCCGTTCAGCGCCGCCGCGACCGCGGTGGTGCTGTTCGACTGCGAGACGTCACCGCCGTCACCAGGGCTCAGCACGCGGATCGACGAGGCCGTGTTGGACGGCTTCAGCTGGACCGCCGTCGCATCCGCGTCGGCGTCCTGCTTGTTCGAAGCGTCCTGGCCCGCGACCTGCGTGTAGTCCGAGCCGGAGCCGGACTGGCTCTGATCGATCGACTGGTCCGTCTTGTTGCCGTTCAGCGCCGCCGCGACCGCGGTGGTGCTGTTCGACTGCGAGACGTCACCATCGTCGCCAGGGCTCAGCACGCGGATCGACGAGGCCGTGTTGGACGGCTTCAGCTGGACCGCCGTCGCATCCGCGTCGGCGTCCTGCTTGTTCGAAGCGTCCTGGCCTGCGATCTGCGTGTAATCCGAGCCGTAGCCGGACTTCTCGTCGGGCTTCCGGGCATCGCTCGGGGCGGGTGCGCCGCCCTGGCTCTGCTCGGTCGACTGATCGGTCTTGTTGCCGTTCGCCGCGATCCCGAGTGCGGTCGCGTCGTTCGACTGCGAGACGTCACCGTCGTCGCCCGGGCTGAGCACGCGGATCGACGAGGCCGTGTTGGACGGCTTCAGCTGGACCGCCGTCGCATCCGCGTCGGCGTCCTGCTTGTTCGAAGCGTCCTGGCCCGCGACCTGCGTGTAGTCCGAGCCGTAGCCGGACTTCTCGTCAGGCTTCTTCCCGTCGGCATAGCTGGGCTGCGTGCCGCCGGTCTGGCTCTGATCGATCGACTGGTCCGTCTTGTTGCCGTTCAGGGCGGCCGCGCCGGCGGTCGCCGAGTTCGACTGGGTCAGATCACCGCTGTTGCCGGGGCTGAGAACACGGATCGACTGACCGTCGTTGGACGGCGCGATCTGCACCGCCTTGGCGTCGGCGTCCGCATCCTGCTTGTTCTTGGCCTCCTGGCCGGCGATCTGGGTGTAGTCGGACCCAGGTGCCCCACCCGTCTGCGACTGGGTGGTGTCCTGGTTCGTCTTGTTCGCGTTTGCAGCGATGGCGGCCGCAGTCGTGGAGTTCGACTGCGTTACCCCGCCGTCGTTGCCGGGGCTGAGCACGCGAATCGAGCTCGCGCTGTTGCTCGCCCCTCCCTGGTAGGCGCTGCCCGAGCCGTCGGCCATCTGCCCGCTGGGGGCGGACTGGCCGGCGGTCTGAGCCGCGCCTGCTCCATCGTCGGCGACCGCCTGGCCCGCGCCGAACGTCAGCGCGAGGGCGAGCACCCCGAGGAGTGTCGTGATTCGTTTCATCGAATGTCTGCTCCTTCCGTGGACTCACGTGAGGCCGGCGCCCCACGTAGTGCGTGAGGACGGAGGAGCGCTACCCGGGGTTTTCGGGCATGCGGCTGCGATGCTCGGAAGGCAATGCCACACGCTCGAGTGCGGTACGCCTGGCCAGGTCGAGCATCGCGACCACGAAGGGAAGAGCGAGGAAGAACGGAATTCCGCCGCCGGACGAGCCGCCCCCTGAGGCCGCGGCAGCGCTCGTCCCCGGTGGCGCCTGCGCGGGCGCCGGGGCGGTCGGGGCAGGGCGGCGCCACTTCGGCGCAGACTTCTCCCGTTTGGCGTCCGGCGCTCCGGCTGCACGTTCGGCCGAAGACGAGGATTGGACAGCACCCCCGCCCCCGCGCCGCGCGGTCGCCGGCGCCGGCGCACCCGACAACGCGTCCGAGCCGGCCCGGAACGCAGGGAGGCGGGGCACGAGGCTCGCCCAGGACGACACGTCGCCGGTGTCGACGGTCGGGGGAGTCACATGCACAAGTCCGTCGAGCAGAGGCGCGAGCTCCGGCGGGACGAGCTCGGCGACGCCGCTCTCGGTCGACGGCTCGACGAGCGACGGAACGACCGGTGAGAGGACGGCTGGGAGCGCGGAGATAGCCGGAAGGCCGGGAATCCCCGGCAACGACACGATGGGAACGGGAATCGTGACGGACACCTGCCCCGGCGTGTCGGAGGCCGCGGACGTCGATGCACCGTGTGGCACCGAGACGCCGGCGCTCACCGCGAATGCCACGTTCGCCTGGCTGACCGGGCCGTCGTTGCCGGGGCTCGCAACCCGAATCGACACGTTCACGTTACTCGGTTGATACTGCGCTACAGTTGTCCCCTGATACTGTACTGGATTAGTCCCGCAGTTCCAGATCCACGTCCAGTTACGTGGTGCAGATGCGCTGCTGGATCCACCCGGCGATACCATTGATATCGCCGGCACCGAAACGCAGTCCCACTGCCACGACCAGGTGCCGGTATCGTCCTCGGCGGCGGCAGTCGAAGCCGCAGCAGGAGCAGGCGCTGTCGGTGTCGCACGGCTCTGGAGCGCCCCGCTGGTCGATGTCGTCGCGCTCGCGGGCGCCGTGGGACCAGGCGAGGCGCCGGTCGACACCGAAGCGGCGATGTTCGTCTGTGTGACGGAGCCGTTGTCACCTGCGCTCGCGATCCGGACGCTCACGTTGACGTTCGTCGGCGCCGTCTGGACGGCGACCGGAGCCGTAATGCTCACCGGCGAGCTCGATGCGGTATCGGGCGTGGTATCGGACACCTCGGCTGTGGTATCGGTGCCGGAAACCGGCTCCAGGGCTGACGATCCGGGGCTGGGCGCCGCGCTCGCAGGCTGCGGTGCCTCGACCGGCGCCGGCTCCGAGGGCCCGCCTTTCGGTGCGTCCGCAGGAACCGTGCCGGTCGTGTCGACGTCGAGGGCCGTCGCGAGTGCGGCGTCAACGGTCGCAGCTGCGTCGCCGTCGGCCGGCAGTACGGCGGCGAGCTCCCCCGAACCCGTGACCGTCGTGAGCTCTCCGGTCGCAGCCGTGCTGTCGTCGGCACGAGCGTTCGAGGGGAGGATCGCCGCGGATGCGCTCACGAAGGCGGCGACGACGACGCATGTCGCGACCCGAGGACTGGTGATGGACGTCATGCATTCTCATCTATGCATTGCTTGTCGGATTTTCATACACGATTTTCCAATTGATGTATGGACAGCCCATGCGCTTCGCGATATGTTGCTCGTGGAAACGGCGGTTGATCACGGTGGTGAATCGGGGGACGAGACAAGAGGCTCTGAGACGCGGATCGACCGCGACACTCCTGACGGCCTACCACCGCCGTGGCGACCGTCGCGCGAGGACGCGGGTGATCGAGCAGAACCTTCCGCTCGTCCACGCGCTCGCCCGCCACTTCGCTCGCCCGTCGGAGCCCATCGACGATCTCGTCCAGGTCGGGGCCATCGGCCTGATCAAGGCCGTCGACGGATTCCGCGAGGACCGTGGAACCGACCTCGGCGCGTACGCCGTACCGACGATCGTCGGGGAGCTGCGCCGCCACGTCCGGGGCCGCTCGGTGTCGATCGACGGTGCCCACGTCGGCCGCCGGCCGCCCGTCGTCTCGCCCGCTGCCGAGGAGCCTGTCGACGTGCGCTCCGCGACCGAAGAGGACAGCGAGGAGCGGGCGCTCGTCCGCACCGCTCTCGACGCGCTCGGGCCCCGCGAGCGGCGCATCGTCGCCCTTCGGTTCTACCGGGACTGGAGTCAGCAACGCATCGCGGACGAGGTGGGGCTGTCACAGGTTCAGGTCTCCCGACTTCTGTCCGCCTCGCTCGCGAAGATGCGCCGGGCACTCGAGGCCGCCTGATGGGCCGCCGCGCCGTTGTGCGTACGCGTCGCAGCCCGTACACTCGCCGGTGGGTGAGCGCTCAACCCGCTGCCTCAGATGTCGAAGAGGCGGGCCGCACGAAGACGCCGTCTCCGAGTGGCCGCCTCCTCCTCCGCATGCCTCCAGACCTCCACGGCGAGCTCGCCCAGGCGGCCGAGCGCGAGGGCACGAGCCTGAACGGGTACATCATCAGCCGCCTGCAGGCGTCCGTCGGAAGGACCGTGGAGGACGAGACCGCGGGCACCACGGCCGGGCTCTCGACACCGTCCCTCAGGCGACTGCTCATCGCGAACGTCGTCACCGTCGGTCTCGCCTCGCTCGCGGCACTCGTGCTGCTCCTCGTCGCCTGGCTCGGGTAGCGGCACCATGACCGGGGTTGCGGCCGTCGCCCTCGGCGCGTGGCTCGCGGCCTCCCCGCTGCCGGTGCCACGGACGGAGGTTGCAGCCGCGCCGCTGCAGGGCCGCATCGTCGTCGTCGGCGGATTCCTCGCAAACGGCGGCAACTCACGGCGGGTCGACGCCTACGACCCGGGGACGGACAGCTGGTCGCGGCTGCCCGACCTTCCGACATCGGTCGACCACGCCGCAGCCGCCTCCTGGCGCGGACGCGTCGTCGTCGTCGGCGGGTACGACTCGAGCCGGCAGCCGCTGCGGGCGGCGTTCCTCTACGACGGGCGCACGTGGCGTGCGCTGCCGCCGCCGCCCGAGGAACGCGCTGCCGCCGCCGCGGCCGCGACGGCCGACGGCCGCGTGTGGGTCGTCGGCGGGCGCACCCGGGACGGTCTCGCGACGCGGATGCTCTCGCTCGACCTGCGGACGCACCGCTGGAGCGCCCTCCCCGGCCCTCGTCCGCGCGAGCACCTGGCTGCGACCGCCCTCGGTGGGCGCGTCTACGCGATCGGCGGCCGCCTCGCGGGATACGACACCAACCTCGGAACCGTCGAGGCGTTCGTCCCGCGAAGGCGCATCTGGCAGCGCCTCCCGGACCTTCCCGATCCGCGCGGCGGGACGGGCGCGGCCGCGATCGCGGGACGTATCGTGTCGATCGGCGGCGAGTCGCCGAGCGGCACGCACGCGAGCGTGTGGGCACTCACACCGGGCGGGCGCTGGTCACGTCTCCCGGACCTCCCCACCCCGCGCCACGGCGTCGGCGTGGTCGCGCTGGCCGGACGCGTATGGGCGGTCGCAGGCGGCCCCGAGCCCGGCCTGACCGTCAGCGGCGCGGTCGAGTCGCTGGCGATCCCGTGAGCCGCCGTGAGCCTGCCGGCCGGTCTCGTCAGAGGCGGCCGGAGCGGAGGACGCCCCAGAGCAGCCAGACCCCGAACACGCCGGAGAGCACGAAGCCGACGACGGACAGCAGGTGGAGGCCGATGAGGTGCGGCCCGTTCTTCGCCAGGACGCCGATCAGCGAGGAGCCGACGAGCCCGCCGAGGATCACGAGCGCCACGGCGATGCGGTTGACCGACACGTCCATGTGGTGGGCGAGGTCGTCGATCCCGGGATTCGAGATCTTCACCTCGAGCTCGCCGTCGCGCAGCTCGTTGAGGATGTCGTGCACCTGCCGCGGCACCTCGAGCGCGATCTCGGAGAGGTCCTGAACCTCGCTGCGCGCCTGCAACGCGAGCCGGCGCGGCGAGAAGCGCTCCGAGATGAGCTGCCGCGCGTACGGCCGGGCGACCTCGAAGACGTTGAAGTCCGGGTAGACCTCCGCGGCGACCGAGCCGAGGGTCGCGATCGCCTTGTCGAGGATCACGAACCGCGTCGGGAGCCGGAGGTTCATCGAGTAGATCAGCGAGAGGCCCTCGCGGATCGCCTCGATCGGGTCGATGTCCGAGAGCCGCGAGCCGTAGTAGCGGTAGTAGAGCTCCTCGAGCCGGGAGCGCAGCTCCTCCTCGCGGTCGCGCGGGTAGCGCACGCCGAGGTCGGCCAGGCGGCGTGGAAGCGCTCCGACGTTTTCGGTCGCGGCGTCCACGAACAGGCGCGTCAGCCGCGCCATGTCCAGCTCGGTGAGCCGTCCGGCCAGACCGAAGTCGATCAGGCCGAGCCGCCCGTCCTCGAGGTGGAGGATGTTCGAGGGGTGCGGGTCGCCGTGGAAGAAGGCGTGACGGAAGATCATCGTCATCCAGGCGTCCGTCAACGTGTGTGCAAGCGCGCGGCGATCCTCCTCGGACCAGCTCGCCAGGTCGAGATCGCGCACGTGCGTCCCCTCGAGTCGGTCGAGCGTCAGGAGCCGGTTCGTCGTGTACCGCCACCACACGCGCGGCACGGCGACACGGTCGTCACCCGCGAAGTTCCGCCGGAACGTCTCCGCGTTCCGCGCCTCCTGCTGGTAGTCGAGCTCCAGGCGGATCGATCGCCCGAACTCCTCGACCAGCTCGCCGGCGTCGATGAAGTCGAGCTGCCTCACCCGCTCGCGCGCGACCCGGGCCGCGGAGGCCATCAGTCGGAGGTCGGACTCGATCTGGCGCGCGGCGTTGGGCCGCTGCACCTTGACGACGACCTGGACGTCGTTCGGGAGCGTCGCGCGGTGCACCTGGCCGATCGATGCCGCCGCGATCGGCCTCTCGTCGAACTCGAGGAAGGCCTGCTGGATCGTGAGGCCCAGCTCGTCGCGGACGACCCGCTCGACGTCGTCGATCGAGAAGGGCGAGACGTCGTCCTGGAGCTTGCGCAGCTCGGTGATGATGTCCGGCGGAACGACGTCGGGCCGTGTCGAGAGGAGCTGGCCGAACTTGACGAACGTCGGCCCCAGCTCGTCGAGCATCTCGCGCAGGCGGCGGCCGCGATCTGCGTCCGGCTCGCCGTCCGAGGCGCGGCGCCTGTCGAGCATGTAGCCGAAGCCGTGACGCGTGGCGACGCGTCCGATCTCCGTGACGCGCGAGAGGGTCCGCTGGGCCCCGTCGTCCGCCATCGCGTCAGTGTCGCAAACTCAGGCGACGCGGTCGCGCTCGAGCAGGCGGAGCCTGTGCTCGAGCTGCGCGACGCGGAGGGCGAGGTCCTCGAGCTCCTCGCGCCGGGCGAGCCCGGCGCGTCCCAACCCGCGCTCGAAGGCCTCGTCACGGCGGTCGCCGAGCCGCTCGAGCTCGGCCCGCCACGAGGCGACGGTGTCGCGCACCGCATCCCGCATCGCGTTGCGATCGACGCCGACCCTGCGCGCCAGATCGTCGGCGAGCTCCTCCATCGCCTCGACGCTCATGGTCGCCCAGCCGATGCCCGCGAGCAGGAGATCGGAGACCGGCCGGGGATGCTGGGCGCCGTTCTCGTCCATCAGCGGCCCATTCTAGGCGCGTTCAGCGGGGCCGGCCGTGAGGGCGCCCGCTGCGGCGCTGGCGGCGGCGCTCGCGCTTCGCCGCGGCGGCGGCCGAGACCGGGGCTTCGGGTGCCGCGACGGGCGCCGGAGCGGCCACGGAGCTCGTGGCGACGGCCGGTTGGGCCGGGACCGGCTCCGGCACCGTGTCCTCGATCAGCGCGGCTCCGACGGAGCCCTCGACCGCGCCGTAGTCGTCCAGGCGTCGCGCGAACTCGGGCTCCTTCTCCTTGAAGACAGCGACGAGCGGGGCGCCGATGAAGATCGACGAGTAGGCGCCGGACCCGATCCCGACCAGGAGCGCGAAGGCGAAGTCCTTCAGCGTGTCGCCGCCGAAGAGGAGCAGCGAGACGATCGGCAGGAGCGTGATGAACGTCGTCGCGAGTGAACGCGGGATCGTCTCCCACAGCGAGACGTTCCCGATCACGCGGAACGACGCGCGCTTCATCAGCGGGATGTTCTCGCGGATGCGGTCGAAGATGATGATCGTGTCGTACATCGAGTATCCGAGCACGGTGAGCACGGCAGCGACCGTGGCGGTCGTCACCTCCCGGCCGAGGAGGGCGTAGATGCCCACGGTGATGACGATGTCGTGCGCCAGCGCGATCAGGACGGGCACGGCGAACTTCCACTGGAAGCGCGCCGTGATGTAGAGCACGATGAGGAGGAGCGAGACGATGATTGCGAGGATCGCTCCGCGCGCGATCTGCCGGCCGAAGCTCGCGGAGACGTTCTTGACTCCGAACGACTCGGCGTCCACAGCACGCGTGAGGCGCGACTGGAATACCTGCACCTCGCTCGTCGAGAGCGACTCCGTGCGCACCGAGAAGTCGCGATAGGAGTCGCCGGCTGCGCCCGACGACGTCCCGCGACCCTGGATCTGCGCGTCGGCTTGGCCGATCTGCCCCGCCTCCGAGCGCACCGACTCGAGTGAGACGGGCTTCGGCGTCGCGAACGTCACCTGCGTGCCGCCCTGGAAGTCGATCCCGAGGTTCAGCCCCTTGAACGCGATCGCGCCGAGCGAGATGAGCATCACGGTGGCCGAGATCGCGAACCACGTGTTCCGTCGGCCGATGTAGTCGGCCTTCAGCCAGCGCGGGATGCCTCCGCCGGCGGCGCCCATCAGCCTCGGGCTGTCGAGCATCTTCAGGCCTGCGAGCACGGCGAGGAACGCACGCGTCGCGAGGACCGCAGTCAGCATCGACATCGCGGTACCGACGAGCAGCATCAGCGCGAACCCGCGCACGCTGGCGGTCGCGACCGCGAACAGGACGAGAGCCGTGATGGCGGTGACGACGTTGGCGTCCACGATGGTCGCGAAGCCCTTCGTGTACCCGGTGTGGATCGCCGCGCGCACGGAGCGCCCTGCGCGCACCTCTTCCTTGATGCGCTCGAAGATGACGATGTTCGCGTCGGCGGCCACCCCCAGTGTCAGCACGAGGCCCGCGATCCCAGGCAGCGTGAGCGTCACGTTGAAGATCAGGATCGCCGCGTAGAGGAGCGCCGCGTAGACGGTCAGCCCCACGACGGCGACGAGCCCGAGGAAGCGGTAGACGACGAGGAGGAAGATCGCGACGGCGAGCAGGCCGACGATCGCCGCCTTCTTCGCCTCCTGGAGCGAGTCCTTGCCGAGCGTCGCCGAGATCGCCGTCTGGTCGAGCGTCCGGAACTCGACCGGCAGAGCACCCGTCTGGAGCACGAGCGCGAGGTCCTTCGCCTCCCCGACGCTCTGCAGGCCGGAGATCTGCGCGCCGTTCGAGCCGGAGATGCCGCCCGGATACTCCTGGAAGTCGATCGTCGGCCACGACCTGATCTCGCGGTCGAGGACGATCGCGAAGTGCTGGAGGAAGGCGCTGCTGTCCCCCTGGCCGCCGCCGACCGTGTTGAAGAGGAGCTTGCCGCGCTGCGCGATGTCGCGGGTGATCTCCTCGAACCTGTTGGCCCCCCGGTCGGTGAACTCCATCAGCACGATGGGCTCGCCCGTGCTCGTGTCGAAGTCCTGGCGCGTGCCGGACAGCTTGAGATCCTCGCCCGTCATCTCGGGGACCTCGGGCGGCGTGTACCGCATCAGGTACCACGACGTCGTGGTCGGGTTCGTCTGTGCCACGCCGGGGCAGACGACCTCGCCGGCGCCGCAGCTGACCACGACCGCCTCGGGCGGCACGGCGAACAGCTTGTGCCCGGGCGGGAGCTTGCCGCCCCACTTGGCGAGGGCCGCCTCCTTCGTCTGGACGGGGCCTCGAACGAGCGTCTTGCCCTTCGTGCGGAACACGTAGTAGGTGTCGGGCGTGCCCTTCGAGGCGAGCGCCTGCTGGCCCGCGAGCAGGTCGTAGAGCTTCGGCGTCGCGATCGGCTGCCTCGTGCGAGCGTCGATCGAGGGCGATACGAGGTCGCGCTCCAGGTCGAACAGCTCGAGCTGGGCGGTCTTGCCGATGATCTGCGCGGCCGCGGCGGGGTCCTTCACGCCCGGCAGCTGGATCGAGATCTGGTCGGAGCCCTGCGTCCTGATCTCAGGCTCGGCGACGCCGAGCTTGTCGACCCGGGAGCGCATGATCGACACCGACCGGTCGAGGTCTTCCTTCGCCAGCTTTCGGTCGTGCGGCGGGACCGCTTGCAGCGTCACCTCGAGGCCGCCCTGGAGGTCGAGGCCGAGTGTCGGGCGCTTCTCGAGCGGCGAGCCGGGAACAGCCAGAAGCGCGACCCCGACGAGGGCCGCGGCGACGAGCGCGACGACCAGCAATGCAGCGCGACGGGTCATCGGTGGTCTCCCCGGGGCGTCCCGTGCCCGTCCGCCGGCAAAATCCGAGCATGACGCAGGGAGCGTCCATACCAGAGGGTATGGACGCGACCGAGGACGAAGGCATGCGAGGCGTTTGCAGCCGCGCGAAGGGGTGCCGTATGTCCCGGGGCGACCACTGGGCCGATCAGGTTAGCGGCGCTCCAGTGCCGCGGTGTCCTCCGCGGCCCCCGACTTCACGATTTCCTCGGAGTCGGCAACGTCATCTTCACGAAACTCCCCCTCGCCGGCGGTTTCGTCGTGCTCGTCGTCCTCCGAGCCCTCCTCTTCGGGCTTGACGACGCCGCCGACTGCTCGTCGTGCGATCCGCACCTGGATGCCTTCGGCGATCTCGACGATCAGGTCGTCCTCGTCGTCGATCTCGGTGACGATGCCGTAGATGCCGCCGACCGTCAGGACCTCGTCGCCGGGCTCGATCGAGCCCAGCAGCTGCTGCTGCTCGACCTGCTTGCGCCGCTGGGGCCGGATCAGAAGCACCCACAGCAGGACGAACATCGCGGCCAGCAAGATCAGTGTCGCCAAGTCTCCTCCTCCGGGCCGGCGGCGAGCGAGGCGAGCGCGTCCGCGCGATAGGCGTCGAACGCACCGCGGGTGATCGCATCCCGCGCGCCGGCGGTCAGTCGCAGTGTGAACCACAGATTATGCAGCGTGAGCAGCCGGAGACCGGAGATTTCCTGCTGATTCACCAGATGCCGCACGAACGCCCGCGAGAATCCGTTGCAAGCGGGGCAGCCGCAGCCCTCCTCGAGCGGCCGCGGATCCCGCGCGAAGCGGGCGTTCCGGAGGTTGAGCCGCCCACGAGCCGTCAGCGCCGAGCCGGTGCGCGCGGTCCGCGTCGGCAGCACGCAGTCGAACATGTCGACGCCTCGGGAGATCACCTCGAGGATTCCCCCGGCGTCGCCGAGACCCATGAAGTACCGCGGGCGATCCTCGGGGAGCGCCGGCGCGGCCCACGCGACGGTGTCGAGCATCTCCTGGCGACTCTCCCCGACCGCGAGGCCGCCGAGCGCGAAGCCGTCGAACGGCAGCGCCGCGAGACCCTCGATCGACCTACCACGCAGCTCCGCGTCGGTGCCTCCCTGCGCGATCCCGAAACGAAGCTGGCCCGGGGCGCGCGGGGCGTCGACCTGACGCTCGGCCCAGAGCTGCGTGCGCCGCACGGCCTCCGCGTGCTCGGAGCGCGGGACATCCGCCGGCGGGCAGATGTCGAGGCACATCGCGATGTCGGAGCCGAGCCGTCGCTGGATCTCGGCGACGCGCTCCGGTGTGAGGCGCTCGAGGCTGCCGTCGTAGACGGAGCGGAACGTCACCCCCTCGTCGTCGACCTCGGCGAGCGTGTCGCGGAGCGAGAACACCTGGAAGCCGCCCGAGTCGGTGAGGATCGGGCCCGACCACCCGGTGAACGCGTGCAGGCCTCCGAGCGCCTCGATCACGTCCTCGCCGGGCCGGAGGTGGAGGTGGTATGTGTTCCCGAGGACGACATCGGCCCCGAGCCCGGCGACCTCCTCCGGCAAGAGCGTCTTGACCGTCCCCTTCGTGCCGACCGGCATGAACGCGGGCGTCCGGATCTTCCCGTGCGCGGTCCGGATGACGCCGGCACGCGCAGCGCCGTCCGTCGCCTCGAGCGTGAAGCAGCTCACGCGGCGACACTAGAGGAGCAGCATCGCGTCACCGAACGAGTAGAACCGGTACCGCTCGCGGATCGCGAGCGCGTAGAGCTCACGCGTCCGCTCGACGCCGGCGAAGGCCATCACGAGGGCGAGCAGGGTCGTCCGCGGGAGGTGGAAGTTCGTCAGGAGCGCGTCGACCCTGCGGAACTCGAAACCTGGCGTGATGAAGAGCTCGGTGCGGCCCTCGCGCGGCGCACCGCGGGCAAGCGTCTCGAGCACGCGCGTGGTGGTCGTCCCGACCGCGAGGACGCGCTCGGCCGCGCCGATGCGGGCCCATGCACCCGGCTCGACGCGGTAGCGCTCGCCGTGGATCGCGTGCGCTTCGACCGTGTGGGCCGTCAGCGGCCGGAAGGTGTCGAGCCCGACGTGGAGCGTGATTCGCTCGGGGTCCAGTCGCGCCAGGAGCTTCGGCGTGAAGTGCAGGCCCGCGGTCGGCGCGGCGGCCGAGCCCGCCTCGTCCGCGTAGACGGTCTGGTAGCGCTCGGGATCGGCCGGCCGCTCGTGAATGTAGGGCGGCAGCGGCAGCTCGCCCGCGGGCGCTCCCTCGAGCCTGACGCGCCAGCTCCCTTCCCCGAGCGGCACGAGGAGCTCGACGGACGCGTCGGGTGACCGACTGTCACTCGGCCGCAGGCGCTCGCCCGCGCGGAGGCGGCGGGACGGACGCGCGAGTGCTTCCCACACGCCGTCGCCAAGCGGCTCGAGGAGCAAGACCTCCACCTCTCCCCCGGTCTCGCGCCGAAGACGCAGTCGCGCCGGTACGACCCGGGTGTCGTTCACGACCGTGAGATAGGCGGCCACCTCGTCGGGCAGCTCTGCGAACACGCGGTGGCGGGTTTCCCCTGTCGCCCGGTCGTGCACCAGGAGTCGCGACGCGTCACGCCGCGACGCGGGTCGCTGTGCGACGAGCTCGGCCGGGAGGTCGTAGTCGAGCTCGGATGACCTCATCCTCCCGCGAGAGTATCCTGGCCCAATGGACGAACAGGTGCTGGAAAGAGCGCGGCGGAGGGTGGCCGAGGCTCGGACGGACGGTATCGGCCAGGCCAAGCTCGATGCAGCGCTCGAACGCGCGCGCGCCGAGGTGATGCGCCTGGCGCAGGTCGCCGACGAGCTCGAGAGCTCACTGCCGAAGCAGGTGGGGATCGCGGTCCGTGACGGGATCGCGCGGGAGGTCGTCCCGGTCAGCCGCAGCCTTGCGGAGATCCGGGGCGGGGTGAACCAGTCGTTACGGCGGCTCGAGCGGCTCGAGCAGGAGCTGCTCGCGGAGCGGAACGCGCGGATCGACGATCTTGCGATCCTCGTCGAGCTCGTCTCGGCGGGCTGGAGCGGCGTCGACCGCCGGCTGCGAGGGCTCGAGGCGGGAATCGAGGGCGCGGTCGTGCCCTTGCCCGCCGGGCGCGAGATGGCGCAACCGCCCGACCAGGCGGCCGTCGCGTAACGAGCCCTCCCTACGTCAGCGCGAGAATCACGGCGCAGGCGGCCGCCCAGGTCGCGACCGTGACGAGTAGCGGCAGGTCCTCGACGAGGAGCGTCTCCGGCTCCTCGCCGAGGCCCCGCCGGTGCAGCAGCAGGAGGTAGCGAAACAGGCCGTACACGACGAGTGGCAGCGTGGCGATCAGCCACCGCGTGTCGTGCGCGGCGAGCGTGTAGCCGCTATAGGCGGCGATCGTCGCGGCCGCGACGATCGCCAGCATCTGGTCGACGAACGCGGCGGTGTAGCCCTCGAGCGCCGCTCTGGCGCGCACGCCCTCGAGGCCGAGCTCGGCGCGCCGCTTCGCAAGCGCGAGGAACAGCGCGAGCAGGAAGGTGCAGAGCAGGAGCCACTGTGAGATGCGGACGTCGACCGCGATCGCCCCGGCCGCCGCGCGCAGAACGAAGAGCCCCGCGATCGCGAGCACGTCGACGAGCTCGATCGTCTTCAACCGGAGCGAGTAGGCAGCCTGGAGCGCGGCGAAAGCGACCATGCATACGAGCGACACGGGGCCGAGCGCCGCCGCGAGCGCGAGTGCGAGCACGGCAAGCGCGGCCGACAGCGCGAGCGCGGCGCCGGGTGCCAGCTCGCCCCGCGCGATCGGCCGGGAGCGCTTGACGGGGTGAAGGCGGTCAGACGTGACGTCGCGCACGTCGTTGACGAGGTAGGCAGCGCTCGAGGCGGCGCAATAGGCGACAAAGGCCGTGATCGCCTCGACCCACCGGACGGCGTCGCCCAGCTTGGCGGCGAACAGGATCCCTGCGAAGAGCAGGAGGTTCTTCGTCCACTGCCTGGGCCGGAGCGCGACGATCGCGGCGACGAGCAGCGTGCGCCGTGCGGGAAGCTCGACGACCGTCGCCGGGGTCGTGGCCGGGTCCGCCATGGCCCGACTCTACGGCGTCGCGGCCCTACGACGCGGTACGCATGGGCAGCACGAGGCGGAACCGGCTGCCGCCGTCCGCCACGGGCTCGAGCTCGATGCGCCCACCGAGGGCGCCAGCGAGCTCCCTGGCGATGGGAAGGCCGAGGCCCGTGCCCTGGGTGTCGCCCGACACGAAGGGACTAAAGATGCGCTGCGCGTCGTCGGGCGAGATGCCCGGCCCCGTGTCCGTCACGTCGACCCGAACGGTGCCGTTGGCCGCGTCGAGCCCGACGCCGATGGCGCCTCCGTCGGGCGTCCAGCGGAACGCGTTCTTCAGCAGGTTCGTGATCACCTGGAGAACGCGGTCGCCGTCCGTGATGATCGTCGGCGCCCGGTCGACCCCGCGCAGCGCGTACCGAATCTCCCGCCGGCGCGCCTCGTCGCCGAACGAGTCGTACGCGTGCTCCACGAGGTGGCCCATGTCGACCTCCTCGGTCTGCACGGTGAACCTGTGGGCGCGGAGCTTCGCGAGATCGAGCACGTCGCCGACGAGCCGCTCGAGCCGGGTCGCCTCGTTCGCGACGACCTCGAGCGACGCCGCCACGAGCTCCGGGTCGTCGACCAGCCCGTCGCGGAGCGCGTCGACGTGGCCCTTGATCGCGGTGAGGGGCGTCCGGAGCTCGTGCGAGACCGACATCAGGAACTGGCGCTCGCGCTCCTCCGTCGCCGCGAGGCGGGCGGCCATCTGGTTGAAGCGGTCGGAAAGGTGCGAGATCTCGTCGCCGCCGCGCCCCACCGGGACCTGAACGGCGTAGTTCCCCTGCGCGATCTGGTCCGACGCCTTCGCGAGCGCCTCCACGGGCCCGCTGATCCGCCGCGAGAGCCACGCACCGAGGAGCCACGCGAGGAGGCCCCCGATGGCGAAGGCGGCGGCGAGCCTCGTGACGAGCGGCAGCCACTGGTCGCGAACGACGTCCTGGGCCTTCGCGACGATGATCGCGCCGATCGCAGGCCCGCCGCGCTCGAGCCGGACCGGCTGCGAGGCCGCAAGATACGTGCGGTTCTGCCCTGGCGGCCTGAACTCGAACTCGAGCGACCGTCCCGAGGCGAGGACCGCGGCGGGCACGGAGGACTCGGCGAGCCGGTCCAGACGCGTCTCCTGCCCCGGGAACGCCGGTGCACCCACGTAGAAGAGCTGGTCGCCGGTCGCGAGCTCGAGAGCGTCGGGCGCGAAGTCGGGAGCTGCCGCCCCCTCGTCGGTGGCGCGCAGCGCAGCATCCCCGTACAGACGGGCGATGCCCCTCGCCTCCCGGCCCAGCTCCTCGTACGACCGGCTGCGCGTGTAGCCGGAGAAGAGCTGCACGGCGATGAGCGCGGACACCACACCCGCGAGCACGATCCCGAGGAGGAAGAGGGCCGGCAGCCGGAGACGCAGCGACCCGGGCATCACAGAGAAGCGTACGCCCCGGCCCGGAGGCTGGAGCCGGGCGAGCGGCGCTGGCACGACGACCGGGCGGGCTACGCGGTGGGCGCGGCGGTGCGCTCGGAGGCGACCTTGTAGCCGACGCCCCAGACGGTCACGATCGGCGACGCGTCGCCGAGCTTGCGGCGGATCTGGCGGACGTGGACGTCGACCGTGCGCGTGTCACCGGCGAAGGTGTAGCCCCAGACTCGCTCGAGCAGCTGGTCCCGCGTGAGCACGATGCCGCGGTGGTCGAGCAGCTCCCAGAGGAGGTCGAACTCCTTCGGCGCGAGCTGGATCTCCGTGTCGCCGACGAGCACCTCGCGCCGGCCCGAGTTGATCAGCAGGTCACCGTGCCGGATCTCGTCGCCCTCGTCGATCCGCCGGTCCGACGTCGCGCGTCGCAGGACGCTCTTGACGCGTGCGACGAGCTCGCGCGGGTTGAACGGCTTCGTCAGGTAGTCGTCCGCGCCGACTTCGAGGCCGATGATCTTGTCGACGTCCTCGTCCCGCGCGGTGAGCATGATGATCGGCACGTCGGAGCTCTTGCGAACGCGCCGGCAGATCTCGATTCCGTCCATGTCCGGAAGATTCAGGTCGAGCACGATCAGCGACGGCATCTCGGCGGCTACGGCGTTGAGGGCGCCCGCCCCCGTCCCCACCGCCCGGACGCCGTAGCCGGCGTTCTTGAGGTAGAGCGAGACGAACGAGGCGATCGACTGCTCGTCCTCGACGACGAGCACCGTCTGGGGCTGCGTCATGGCGCGACACCCTTCGTGCTGACCGTTGCGCCGGCCACCCCGGGCGGCCCGAACTGAACCGTCACCGCGGCCGGGATCGCGCCGGGGGCGGCGTCGCCCACCGCAAAGGTGCCCGTCGCGCCCGATGTGTCGGGCCGGCCGTTCAGCGACGCGCTTCCCTGGCCGCGCGCAGAGATGGAAAAGCCTTCGCCCCGCACCGTGATCTTGTAGCGACCGCCCGGAACGTAGAAGTTGATGTCCTTGCTGCGCGTCCAGACCGTGCGTCCGCGCGGCACGCCATTGATGCGCGGACTCCACTGGTCGGTCGGTGACAGGTCGGTGATCTGCACCTCTCCGCGCTCGACCCGCCCGATCACGATTCCCTTGCCCTTCAGCACCACGGTTCCGCGGCCGTTCTCGATCGAGAGCGAGCCCGCGGGGTCGACTGCGGCGAAGCTCGCCGGGACGGCAAGCGCGAGCATGACGAGGGTGAGCAGCGCAAGGCGCATGAGTGCACGCAGTATCGGCACAGCGCATGGGTTGGGGGTGAGACGGGCGTAAGGAAAGTGTAAGCCGCCGGCCGGCCGGCGGCCGCGCCGGACGAAGCCGTAGAGTCGGGCGACCGTGGACGTCTCCTTCGAGCTCGCCCTCCTCGTCGTCGGCGGGCTCCTCCTCGCAGCGGCCGCGCTCTCGGGCTGGCTCAGGGGGACGGTGCTGTCGATCTCGGTGCTCTCGGTCGCCGCGGGGATCGTCCTCGCCGAGCTCGACGTCGTGTCCGTCGACCCCGCCGAGAAGAGCGTCCTCTACATCGTCGAGCTCGCCCTCGTGCTGACGCTGTTCGCCGACGGCCTCCTCGTCGAGGACGAGCTCCTGCGCGAGCACTGGACGCCGGCCGCGCTCGCGCTCGTGATCGCCATGCCGCTGACGCTCGCCTTTGTCGCGATCGCCGCGAAGGGGCTGTTCCCCCAGCTCTCGTGGCAGGAGGCGCTCCTGCTCGGAGCGGTGCTCTCCCCCACCGACCCGGTCGTGACCTCCACGGTCGTGACCGACGAGCGGATTCCGGCGACCGTGCGCCACACGCTCAACCTCGAATCAGGGCTCAACGACGGGCTTGCGCTGCCGCTCGTCCTGTTCTTCCTCGCGCTCGCGACCGGCGCTGAGAGCGCGGGCACCGAGGCGCTCAGGCTGTCCGGGGAGGCGGTGGCGGGAGCGTGCGTCGGGGTCGCGCTGGCGCTCGGCGCCGCCTGGCTCTGGCCGAGGCTCCCGCGCGGCGGGATCGAGCACAAGTACGTCGGCATCTACGCCCTTGCGATCGCGTTCCTCGCCTTCGGTGTCGCGGAGGTAACGGGCTGGGCGAACGGCCTCATCGCGGTGTTCGTCGGGGGCATCGCCTTCGCGGTCGCGCGGCATTCGCTGCCGGGCGAGTACCTGGAGTTCAACGAGACGCTGAGCGCGCTGTTCCAGGTGATCACGTTCACCATGTTCGGCGCCCTCATCGCGGCCACAGGGTGGGACGGCTCGACGCTGCGCCTCGTCGCGTTCATCGCGTTCGTGCTCCTCGTCGCGCGTCCCGTCGCGGTGTTGCTCGCGTTCCTCCCGATCAGGGAGCCGATGCCGAACAAGCTGTTCATCGCCTGGTTCGGCCCGAAGGGCGTCGCGTCGATGCTCTTCGCGCTCCTGGTGCTGAGCTCGACCGACGCGAACCGGTCGCTCGTGTTCGACGCGGCGTCGTTCACCATCATCACGTCGATCGTCGTGCACGGACTCACCGACACGGTCGGCGCGAGCGCCCTGGCCCGCTGGCTGGGCCGAAACGGCGAGGCCACCGTCTGAGCTCCGTCAACCGTGCAACACGAGCAACGTGACGAGGGCGTCCGCCGCGCGCCCGCTCAGCCGTCGTAGCGGTAGAAGCCGCGCCCGCTCTTGCGGCCGACGAGCCCGGCGTTCCGCATCGCGACGAGCCGCGGCGGCGGGGCCATGCGCGGCTCGCGCAGCTTCTCGTAGAGCGCCTCCGACGCGTGGACGTGCACGTCGAGCCCGACGAGGTCGAGGAGCGTGCACGGCCCCATCGGCCAGCCGGCGCCGGCCGTCATCGCGCGGTCCAGCTCCTCCGGCGCGACCCTGGCCTCGTCGAGGACGCGGACGCAGTCGTTGAGCAGCGGGATCAGCACCCGGTTGACGACGAAGCCGGGCGTGTCGTGGCAGCGAACGGACGTCTTGCCCATCCGCTCGACGACCGCGTACCCGGTATCGACGGCCGCGTCGGCGGACAGCTCCGCGCGCACGACCTCCACGAGCGGCATCAGCGGCGCCGGGTTGAAGAAGTGCATGCCGATCACCCGCTCCGGCGACGAGGTCGCGGCCGCGATCTCGGTGACGGACAGCGCCGATGTGTTGCTCGCGAGCACGGCGTCCGGTCGGCAGATTTGCTCGAGCTCCGCGAAGAGGGCCCGTTTCGGCTCGAGCTCTTCGACGATCGCCTCGATCACGAGGTCGCAGTCGCGCAGCGCGTCGAGCTCGGTCGTCGTGCTCAGGCGTGCCACTGCCGCATCGCGCTCCTCTTGTGTCCGCTGGCCCTTCTCGACCTTGCGCGTGAGGAAGTGCCCGATCCGGTCCGCGGCTGCGTCGCGGAGGTCCGCCGTCACCTCACGGCCCACCACGTCGAGGCCCGCCTCGACGGCTACCTGGGCGATGCCGGAGCCCATGGCGCCGAGCCCGACGACGCCGATGCGCTGCACCGCCACGTGCGGGAATCTAGCGCGGGAATGACGATCGACCCTTCGCCCCGACGACGGACGCGAGAGCGACCGGCACCCGGGACCTCATTCGGGGAGGTGCCGGCGCCGGTCGACGTCGTCGATCCGCGAGTCACGCCCACCGATGAGCGCGAGCGGGCCGACGACGAGCAGGAAGATGACGAGTGCGATTTCCATGGAGACATTGTGCCGAGCAGGTACTATTAGGGCAAATCGAGGTTTTCATGAGTACGATCACTCAATCTGATCAATGGCTCGGTGTGGAGGTACGACACTTCGCCGCACTGGACGCCGTCGCCCGGGAGGGCTCCTTCGGACGCGCCGCCGACCGGCTCGGCTACACGCAGTCCGCCGTCAGCCAACAGATCGCGACCCTCGAGAAGCTCGTCGGCGAGACGCTGGTCGAGCGGCCGGGCGGCCCCCGGGCGGTCTCGCTGACCGAGGCCGGCACGCTTCTGCTGCGACACGCCGAGGCGATCGTCGCGCGCATCGACGCAGCCCGGGCCGACATCGCCGCGCTCCGCGCGGGCGAGACCGGGACACTCCGGATCGGCACCTACCAGTCGACCGGAGCCCGCGTCCTTCCCGGGGTCATGCGGCGCTTCCTCGCCGACTGGCCGGGCATCGAGCTCGGGCTCTCGGAGCCGGCGACGGATCCCGAGCTCTTCGCCGCGATCGAGTCGGGGGAGCTCGACCTGGCATTCTGCAGCCGCCCACTGCCCGACGGTCCCTTCGACGCGGTCGACCTGATGAGCGACCCCTACGTCCTCGTCGTGCCCGGCGACAGCCCTCTGGCCGAGCGCAAGTCCGCCTCGCTGGACGACGTCGGCGAGCACGTACTGATCGGGTCGAACACATGCGCGAGCGGGCTCGTGGTCGAAGGCGAGCTGTCCGAGCGGGGATACGAGATCGACTACGGGTTCCGCTCCGACGACAACGGGACGGTCCAGGGGCTGGTCGCCGCCGGGTTCGGCGTCGCGCTGATGCCTTTGCTCGCGGTGCCGCCCGGGGACGAGCGCGTGCGGGTGCTCCGCCTCGTTCCCAAGGTGCCGCGCCGCGTGATCGCTGTGGCCTGGCACCGCGACCGGCACCGCTCGCCCGCCGCACGGGCGTTCGTCGACATCGCACGCGAGGTCAGCGCGGACGTCGAACGCGAACTCGACGAGCCGTAGGTCTCTTCGCCCCGGCCCGAGTGACGCCGGAGCTCAGAGCCGCTCGACGACGGCTGCGATCGCCTGCCCCTGCCCGATGCACATCGACGCGACGCCGTACCGCTCGCCGCGCCGCTCGAGCTCCGCGAGCAAGCGTGGCGGTGATGCGGGCGCCGGTGGCCCCGAGCGGGTGCCCGAGCGAGATGCCGCTGCCGTTCGGGTTCACGTCGCCGGCCTCCCATCGCTCGTGGAGACCCGTGTCCTTCAGGAACTGCAGGACAACGGACGCGAACGCCTCGTTCACCTCGATCACGGCGATGTCGTCCCACGTCAGCCTGGCTTTCGCGAGCGCGCGCTCGCAGGCGGGCGGGTTGCCGTGGAGCATGCGGTAGGGGTCGACTCCCGCGAGGCCGAACGACACGAAGCGCCCGCGCGGCTCGAGGCCGAGCCGCGACGCGGCGGCCTCGCTCGTGACGAGCATCGCCGCGGCGCCGTCGACGATCGCGCTGGAGTTCCCTGCGGTGATCTTGCCGTCCTCCTTGAAAGCCGGTTGGAGTGACGCGAGCTTCTCGAGCGACGTGTCGCGGCGCGGGTTCTCGTCGACCGCGACGAGCACCGCGGCGCCGCCGGCGCCGACCTCGACGGGGACGATCTCACGCTCGAAGCGGCCCTCGTCGATCGCGGCGATCGCCCGCCGGTGGGACTCGTACGAGTACTCGTCGAGCGACTCCCGCGAGAGGTCCCACTCGTCCGCGATCACTTCCGCGGAGATGCCCTGCGGCACCACCTCCCAGCGCTCGTAGAGCTTCGGCGAGAACCCTTCGAAGCCGTTCGCGGTGAGGTTCGAGCCCATCGGCACCCGCGACATCGACTCGACCCCCGACGCGACGACCACGTCGAGGTGGCCCGCCTGGATCGCCGACGCCGCGTTGAAAGCCCCCTGCATCGACGACCCGCACTGCCGGTCGACGGAGGTTCCGCACACCGTCTCGGGCCAGCCCGCGACGAGCGACGACATCCGCGCGACGTTCAGCGCCTGCTCCCCGACCTGGCTGACGCAGCCCATCTGGACGTCCTCGATCTCCGCGGGATCGACGTCGACCCGCCCGACGAGGCCGTTCAGGATCTGCGCGGCGAGCTCGTCGGCGCGCACGCCCGCCAGCGAGCCGTTCCTCCGGCCGATCGGCGTCCGTACGGCGTCGACGATGAGCGCGTCGGTCACGGGGTGAACGTAGCACCGCGCAGCGAGCGTAGAGTTCGGGCATGGCCACGACGGCGACCGAGCGCAAGCTGCTCCTCGACGGGGAGTGGGTCGAGACCGGCGAGTGGATCGACGTCGCCTCCCCCTACGACGGGTCGCTCGTCGCGCGCGTACCGAAGGCGGGGGCCGCGGAGGCACGTTCCGCCGTGGACGGGGCCGAGCGGGCGATGCGCGACCCGCTTCCGGCGCACAAGCGGGCAGAGATCCTCGTACGTGTCGCCGGGGCGCTTGGCAAGCGGGCGGACGAGGCAGCGCGACAGATCGCGGCCGAGGCCGGGAAGCCGCTCAAGGCGGCCCGTGTCGAGGTCGCACGCGCGATGTCGACCTACACCATGGCGGCCGTCGAGGCGCGGAAGCTCGCGGGAGAGATGGTGCCGATGGACGCCTCGCAGGCCGGCGAGGGCAAGCTCGCGTTCACGATGCGGCTGCCCGTTGGCGTGGTCGGCGCGATCAGCCCGTTCAACTTCCCCCTGAACCTCGTCGCGCACAAGATCGCACCCGCCCTCGCGGCCGGCTGTGCGGTCGTCCTCAAGCCCGCGTCACAGACCCCGCTCTCGGCGCTGCTCCTGGCCGAGCTCGAGCACGACGCGGGGTTGCCTCCCGGCTGGCTCAACGTCCTCGTCGGGCCGTCGTCGGAGATCGGGGACGTGATCGTCGAGGACCCGCGGGTTACGCTCGTCACCTTCACCGGGTCCGGAGCCGTCGGGTGGAAGCTCCGCGAGCGCGCGCCGCGCAAGCGCGTCAATCTCGAGCTCGGGAATGCGACCCCGGTCATCGTCGAGCACGACGCCGACGTCGACGACGCTGCAGCTCGGTGCGCCGCCAACGCCTTCTCGTTCGCGGGCCAGAGCTGCATCTCCGTGCAGCGGATCTTCGTGCACGAGGACGTGTACGAGGACTTCCGCTCCGCCTTCGTCCCGCGCGTCGAGGCGCTGAAGCTCGGCGACCCGTCAGAGGAGGACACGGATGTCGGCCCGCTGATCAGCCGCGACGATCGGGACCGAGTCATGGCCTGGATCGAGGAGGCGCGCGCGGGCGGAGCGACGATCCTCACGGGCGGGGACCTGGACGGGGAGCTGCTCGCGCCGACCGTCGTCGAGCGTCCCCCGGCCGACTCCCAGCTCGCGTGCGACGAGGCGTTCGGCCCGGTCTGCACGCTCCAGCCCTACGCGACGCTCGACGAGGCGATCGAGCGTGCGAACGCGACGCGCTACGGCCTCCAGGCGGGGATCTTCACGACGAACGTGCGTGCCGCGCTCGCCGCCGCCCGGGGGCTCGAGTTCGGCGGCGTGACCGTGAACGAGGCGCCCACGTTCCGCGCCGACCAGATGCCCTACGGCGGCGTCAAGGACTCCGGCAACACCCGGGAAGGACCCGCGTGGGCGGTGCGCGAGATGACCGAGGAACGGCTCGTCGTACTCCAGCTGTAGCGATCCCAGGCGCCGGCGCGCGGCGCCCGCGGGTCGCCCGTCTATCCTCCGCGCGTGCCCCTCTTCAATCGGCAGCCACCGGCGCCCGCGGCAGGCGATCTCCGCCGAGAGCGACGGGCGCTGCTCCTGCTTCGGGAGGACCGCCTGCGCGACCTCGGCGGGCTGACGCTCGAGATGTACCGCCGCGACCACTTCAACGAGGCGCTCGTGGTCGAGCGCTGCGCCGAGCTCGTCGCGATCGAGGCGCGCGTCTCCGAGATCGACGCGCACCTCAAGGGGGCAGGGCTCCGCCGCCGGCAACGGGCGATCTGCGTCTGTGGCGCCCCGATTCTGATGGGCGCGCGTTTCTGCCCGAGCTGCGGCCGCGCGTTCGACGTGGACGTCGTCGCCGGCGAGGACACCTCGGCGTGAGCGGCGAGGCCTCGGCCTGCCCCCGCTGCCGAGCTCCGATCGCCGCCGGCCAGGAGTATTGCCTGGAATGCGGCCTCCGCCAGTCGGGCCGACGCCGGCTCGGTCCCCTCCCGACCGAGGTCCGCGCGCTGCGGCTCCGGATTGCCGGTCTCGCTGCGATCGCCGTCGCGGGCGCCGCGGTCGCGGTCGCCGCCGCGGCCGACGACACCGGACCTGCCCGCATCCTCACGGCGACCGGCGGAAGCGTCACTGTCCGCACTCCCGAGGTCGAGCCGCGCAGCCAGCTCTTCGTCTGGCCGCGCACGAGGAAAGGATGGACGATCGTCCTTGCCTCGACGCCGAAGGCGAAGGGGCGCGACCAGGCCGTCGCGGTCGCCCAGCAGGCGCGGACGCACGGCCTCACCCGCATCGGAGTGCTCGACTCCTCACGATTCGCGAGTCTGCGACCCGGATACTGGATGACCTTTTCGGGCCGCTACCAGAGCGAGGCAGACGCCACCGGCTCGCTGCGTCGTGCCCGGGCGGCCGTGAAGGGCGCGCGGGTGCAGCGCATCGAGCCCTGAGACGCCGGCGGCGGCAACCGTCTCCGGACTTCACTTCGTACTCCATTCGGACAACGATCGTGACGAGTTTGTAACAGCGGCCGGAACTCGGTAGACTCGCGCTCGGACAGGCTCCGGCCGCCCTCGGAGGCAGCGGCCAGGCAAACGACGGACGGGAGACGGATCCGTATGGAGGCCAACCTCGTGCAGCTCGAGTCGTGCATGTTTCAGTACTCGCGAGCGATCTACCGCTCGATCAAGGACATGATCGACCCCTACGTCGACGACCCGACCCGCCTCGAGTACCGGCGCGCCGTGCTGTGCGAGTGCGAAGAGACGATGTCGCGCCTGGCCCACGATCCGCAGTACTTCGCACGCCCCGACCGTTCGCTCTTCCAGGACATCCGCCGGTACTTCCCGATCACCGCGCAGGCGCACGTCGCGTGGGCGGTCAGGGAGGGCGTCTCCGCGGCCGTCGGCTTCATCGAGACGCAGCTGGAGGCCGGCCTGCTCGACGGCGGCGTCAGCCGCTGCAAGGCCACCACGCGTAAGGGCAAGGCCTGCCAGCGCACCCCGCTCCCGGGGCGCGATTACTGCCCGTCGCACCAGCATCTCGAGCGCACCACGCTCGCCGCGATCCGGGCAGCGTAGGCGGCTCGGCTGATCCGGTCTTCGCCGTCACCTGCGCTTCCGGAGGAGGCCGGCACGTCCCGCGTGCTCGCGAGAGACGGTCCGGCGGTAGGCTCCTCCCACGGATGTCGCACGACACCGACAAGCTGATCCGTCAGCTCTCGCTCGTCGCGTTCCTGATGGCGGAGCGGCGCCCGCTCACGGCACGTGACGTCAAGGGAAACGTCGAGGGTTACTCGGAGATGTCGGACGAGGCCTTCGCGCGCCGCTTCTATTCCGACCGCGCGGAGCTGACTGCGCTGGGAGTGCCCCTCACCTCGCAACGGGACGAGTTCACGGGCGAGGAGCTCTACACACTTCGCTCGGAGAACTACTTCCTCGACCAGCTCGACCTCGACGAGGACGAGCTCGCCGCCCTCCAGACCGCCCTTTACACGCTCGAGGGCAAGTTCGCGTACGCCGAGCCGCTCCGCCTCGCGCTCCAGAACCTCGCGCTCGGCAGGCCCGGCTTCCGGCACGCGCCGACGGCGACGGCCGAGCGCGTCCGCGTCACCGCGCCCGACTACTCGCCGGAGCTCGCGGCGCGACTCTCGAAGCTCGAGGCCGCGATCTCGAAGCAGCGCACGATCCAGTTCCGCTACTGGTCGCCCGCCCGCGACCGCGAGACCGAGCGGAAGGTCAACCCGTACGCGCTGCGCCTCGACGAGGGCGTCTGGTACGTCGTCGGCCTCGACCTCGACCGCGATGCGACGAGGACGTTCCGCGTCGCGAGGATCCGCTCCGACATCCGCTTCGCCACGCGGCGCGAGCGCGACTTCCGGCTGCCGGCGGAGTTCGACGTCGAGGCCTACCGAATCGCGCGGCCGTGGCAGATCGGGCCGCGGGCAGGGGTCGCCCGGATCGGTGTGCAGGGCGACACCGCCTGGTGGGTGCACCGCACGCTGGCCGACTCGGGCACGGTGGTCGACGGCGTGTTCGAGACGTCCTACTCGTCGCTCGGGCCGCTCGTGTCCTGGATCCTGCGCCAGAACGGCCGGGCCGTACCGCTCGAGCCGCCCGAGCTCCGAGACGAGGTTCGGGAGGCGCTGCGCCAGCTCCGCGAGCGGCACACCGGGGCGGCTCCCGAGACCGCGCGCGAGCGCCGGGCCGAGCCGCGACCCGCCATCGAGCGCCAGCCCGCCGGCCCGGTCGCGCCGGAGCGCTTCGGCGTGCTCCAGGCGCTGCTCGCCCACCTGCTCGCCGCCTGCGGGGAGAACCGGAGCGCCGACCTCGACGCCGACGAGCTTGCCGAGCGTTTCTCGCTGCCGCGCGAGGAGCTCCAGGAGACCCTCTCGCTCCTCAACCTGGTCAACTTCGGCGGCGGCTGCTACACGGTGTACGCCGAGGTCGACGACGAGACGAGCCGCGTCCGCGTCGACAAGGAGCTGTACGGCGACGTGTTCCGCAAGGCGCCGAAACTGACGCCGCTCGAGGCGCGCGCGATCCGGCTCGCGATCGAGTACGTCGGGCCGACGATCGCCGCCGATGCCGACACGCCGCTCGACCGGGTGCGGAAGAAGCTCGAGGAGACCTTCGGCCAGTTCGAGCTCGCGCCGGCGGCGGCCACCCGCGCCGCAAGCGACGAGGAGATGCTCGTCCGCACGCTCTCAGAAGGTGCCGAGAAACGGTGTGTGATCGAGCTCGAGTACCTGAAGGAAGGCGAGGAGGGGCCCGTCACACGGCTCGTCGAGCCGTACACGATCGAGCGCGAGCTGCCGTACTGGCGGGTCCACACGTGGGACCGGACGGTCGACGGGCCCCGCACCTACCGGCTCGACCGCATGCGCTCCGCCCGGCTCACGCGCGAGCGCTTCGAGGCGCGCGACAGCTTCGACCCGAACTACCTCTCGGAGCCCGCCGTCGCACGCCTCTGGCACGCCCAGCCCATCGCCCGGTGGAAGCTCGAGCGGGGCGCCCGCGCCCTCACCGACAAGTCCGCGGTGGCCGACGTGACCTTCAAGACGGAGGAGTGGATGCTCTCCGAGGTGCTCGCCGACCGGGGGGAGACCGTCGTGCTCGAGCCGGCGGCGCTTCGCCGCGCGGTCGCGTCGCGCGCCCAGTCGCTGGGGCCGGAGCTCGGCCTCACTCCGCGCCGGAAGCGGACGGCAAAGCGAGCCTGAACCGCGCACCAGGCCCCGCGCCGGGCACGTGCTCGAGCGAACCGCCGTGCGCCTCGGCAATCGCACGTCCGAGCCAGAGGCCGAGCCCCGTCGATCCGGCGGCGCTCGCTCCGCGGGCGAACGGGTCGAGCGCAGGATCGAGCCCGGGCCCGTCGTCCACGACGTCGACGACCACCCAGCCGTCGAGCTCCGTCACGGCCACCTCGACACGGCTGCCGTGCCGCAGCCCGTTCGCGACGAGGTTGGCGAGCACCTGGCGCAACCGCGTCGGGTCGCCGTGAACGGGCGCTGGATCGGCGGCCGAGACGCTGACATCGTCGCCGCCGAACGCCGACGCGAGCGTGCCGACGTCGACTCGCTCCCGACGCAGCGAGACGAGCTCCCGGTCGGCGAGGATTCGCTCGACGTCGCGAGCGGCCGCGAGGGCGAGCAGGAGCAGCCGCCCTCGCTCGGCCGGAGGCACCCCGGGGGCGGCGGCGGCGAGCGCCGAGAGAGCGGCGACCGGGCTGCGCAGCTCGTGGACGACGACCGCGAGACGGTCCCTGCGGGAAGTTGTATCGGCCTCGCCACTCACACCGAACGCCCCGAGATCAGCGTCGCGGCCCTCGCTGCGGCGGACGCGAGCACCGGATCCTGGTCGTCGGCGTACGTCTCTGCCAGCCGCGCGTCGTCCTCCCCTCCGGTGTTCCCGAGGGCGACGAGCGCGTTCCGCCGAAGCCAGCGAGGGTCGTTCCGTGGGACGAAGAGGCGGTCGAAGCCCTTGGCGAGCGCGTCTCCGTCCTTCCCGAGCCAGTCCGCGAGCCGGACGGAAGGCGTCGCGTCGTCCCGGAGACGGGTCCCCGCGCGCCGCTTCTCGACGCCGCGGTTCCAAGGGCACACGTCCTGGCAGATGTCGCAGCCGTAGACGCGATCTCCCAGCGCAGCCATCACGTCATCCGGCATCTCCCCCGTCGTCTGCGTCCAGTACGAGAGACAACGGGTCGAGTCGAGCACGCCCGGCTCGTCAAGGGCCCCGGTCGGGCACGCGTCGATGCACAGGGTGCAGCTGCCGCATCCGGCGTCGAGGGCCGGGGTCGGCTCGAGCACGACGTCGGTGACGAGCGTTCCGAGCACGACCCACGACCCGTGGCTCCGGGTGATCAGCATCGTGTTCTTGCCGATGAAGCCGATCCCCGAGCGCTCGGCGCCAGCGCGGTCGACGTGCTGGTTCGCGTCGACGAGCACGCGGTATTTGCCGCCGAGCCGCCGTCCGAGGGCATCCAGGCGCCCTCGCAGGTCGGCGTAGTGGTCGCGCCATGCGTACCGCGGCAGGCGTCCCTCCCCCGCGCCCGGCTCCGGCCCGGGGACGTAGTAGCAGAGCGCGGCAGAGACGACGGTGCGGGCACCATCGAGCAGCGCCTCGGGATGGCAGGAGACCTCGGGTTGCGCCATCGTGAAGCGCATCGATCCGAACAGGCCGCGCGCCCTCCGCTCGCGGATATGGCGTTCCGTCTCCACATAGGGCGCCGCCGGCGCGGCACCGACGACGTCGAGGCCGAGCTCGTCTCCGAGCCGGCGCAGCTCTTCGGCGGTCATGCGAGGATCGTGCCATGCTCGCCGCGCGGATCCACGAGGACGGTGGCCCGGAGGTGCTCCGGGTCGAGCACGTCCCGGACCCGGTCGCAGGCCCGGGCCAGGTCCTCGTCCGCCTGCGGGCCGCGTCGCTCAACCACCTCGACATCTGGGTGCGGAAAGGCCTTCCCTCGGTGCCCAAGCCGCGGATTCTCGGTGCCGACGGGGCTGGCGTCGTCGAGGCCCTCGGCGAGGGCGTGGACGGTCTCGAGACCGGCCAGCGTGTCGTCCTCAACCCGGGCATGGAGCACGGCGACGTCATCACCGTCATCGGGGAGCACTCCGACGGGACGCATGCCGAGCTGATCGCCGTCGCCGACGCGCAGGTCTTCCCGCTGGACGACTCGCTCACCTTCGAAGCCGCCGCGGCCTTCCCGCTCGTCTACGAGACCGCGTACCGCATGCTCGTCACCCGAGCCGCCGTGCAGGAGGGTGAGTGGGCGTTGATCTGGGGCATCGGCGGGGGGGTCGCGACCGCCGCGTTCGAGATCTGCCGCGCTCTCGGCGTGCGCACGATCGTGACGTCCGGCGACGACGACAAGCTCGCCCAGGCGGTCGAATGGGGCGCCGACGTCGGCGTCAACCACGCGAAGGCCGACGTCGTCGGTGCCGTGAGGGAGTCGACCGGGAAGGGTGTCGACGTCGTCGTCGAGTCGGTCGGCGAAGCGACATGGGCACGGTCGCTCGCGGCCGTGCGGCCGACGGGACGGATCGTGGTCTGCGGGGCCACGAGCGGCCCGAACCCGCCGGCGCAGCTCCACCGCTTCTGGTGGAAGCAGCTGACGGTGCTGGGCTCGAGCATGGGCACGAGGGACGATTTTCTCGCGGCGTACGACCTCGTCCGCACCGGTCGAGTCGGCGTCCACGTCGACCGCGTCTTCCCGCTGTCGGAGATCCGCGCGGCCCACGAGCGGCTCGAAGCCGGCGAGCAGCTCGGGAAGATCGTGCTCTCGATCCCCGGGTAACGTCGAGGCATCGCTACGGTACGACCATGATCACGAAGGACGACGTCGTCGAGGCGCTGCACGGCGTGGAGGATCCCGAGCTCGGAATGGACATCGTCGAGCTCGGGCTCTACTACGACAGCGAGATCGAGGGCGAGCGCGTGAAGGTCGTCCACTCGCTCACCTCGATGGGCTGCCCCGCCGGCCCGATGATCCAGGAGTCGATCCACGAGGCAGTGGCGGCGCTTCCGGGCGTCGAGCAGGTCGAGGTCGAGCTGACCTTCGACCCGCCCTGGACTCCCGACCGCATGTCCGACGACGCGAAGTTCATCCTCGGCTTCGGGTAAGGGAATCGCGCCCCGTCGGTTGGCCGACGGTCGGGGCGGCTATGGCGCCTCCTGGCGACGCGAGCCGTAGAGTCGCCCTTCGCTCTAGAATCACTGCGTTTGGGCCTCTTGTGTCAAGGGAAGGGGATGAGAATGCAGAGGACCTTCGCGCTCGTCGCCGTTGCCGTCGCATCCCTGGCGCTCGTTGCCGGCGTCGCGTTGGCGCAGACAGGGAACGCGGTGCCGGACGGAAACGGCCACCCGAACGTCGGCGCACTGTTGATGCCGAGGGCCGACGGCAGCCTCCGCATCATCTGCAGCGGCACGCTCGTCACCCCGCGCGTCTTCCTGACTGCGAGCCATTGCACGGCGTTTGAGGAGGCGAACGGGTTCACGCGGTCGTACGTCACCTTCGACCCCAACTTCGGCACCGATCCGGACCACGACATCTTCTCGACGCCGTACGTCGGCGAGATTGTCACCAATCCAGGCTACAAGCAGCCGTATCACAGCGATGCGTCGCTGATCCTGCTCGACCGACCGGTGAGCCGAATCAGCCCGGCGCAGCTCGCGCCGTTGGGTTTCCTCGGCGAACTCAAGCAGGCGCACGGGTTGAACAGTCTGGCCTACACGAACGTCGGCTACGGCACGTCCGAACAGGTGGTTGTGAAGGGAACGGGCCCGACGTTCCCGTTCGACGGGATCCGCAAGGTCACGGTCTCCGGGTACCACGCCTTGGACCAGCAATTCATCCACCTCGACCAGAACCTCGCTCGGGGTCTGTCCGGTACCGGGTACGGGGATTCCGGCGGGCCGACGTTCGTCGACACGGCGAGCGGCCCGGTGGTCATCTCGGTGGTCTCGTCGGGCGATGTCCCGCTGTACTCCACGAGCGTGAACACGCGCGTCGACACCGAGGCGGTGCAGGACTTCCTCGCGCCCTACCTGGCGCTCCCCTAGGTCTCTGCGCCCTCGCGGCGATTCACCTCGGGTTGCGCCGTTGGCCGCGTTTCCCGCCGTTCCCGCGGCTCGCCGTTTGGGTCGGCGGGACCCGTGCCCCGCCGCCAGGTCTTCGGCTTCTTGTCAGGTGAAGCCGCCACGGGACTGAGCCGCGCCCGAGGCATGCTTTTGGTATGACGTGGCCCATGAGCCGGCTCCGCGGAGCCCTCGCTGCAGCCGTCGTCGCGATCTGCGCCGTCGGGACCACGGCAACCGCCACGGCGGCGGCCGGGTGCCCGGCGACGGTGTCCGACGGCTTCGGCCCGTTTGGGCGGGGATCGCCTCCCGTGCGGGCCAGCATCGGCAAGGGCCACGTGCTGACCGGCGTGATCCTCTCGTCGCTCGACTGCAGGCCGATCCCCGGCGCGCGGGTCGAGGTCTGGCAGTCGAACAAGAAGGGCCGCTACGTCCGGGCGCTGAGCGCCACGGTCCTGGCCGACCAAAACGGGCGCTTCCGGTTCGAGGGCCCGTACCCCGCCGCGTACGAGGGCCGCCCGCCTCACATCCACCTGCGGGTGGTATCGCGCGGGTACGAGACCCTGTTCTCCCGGTACGAGCCCGGCGGCGCGCGCCGTGGAACGGTGCGCCTCGTGTTGCTCCCGCAAGCGGTGTAGCGCAACGGCTTTCCGGTCAGCCGAGGAGCCGCACTTCCTCTCTGCGCTCGCGCGCGAAGAAGTGAATGCCGTCGTCGAACCGCACCCAGTTGCAGCGCATGCACATGATCAGGGAGTGCGTCCTCGCGGAGTCGGCCATGAAGCGGACGCCGCGGAGCAGGTCGCCGTTCGTGACGCCCGTCGCGACGACGATCACGTCCCCGGGCGCGAGGTCCTCCTCCGTGAAGACGTGGGAGATGTCGTCGACGCCGATGTCGCGCGCCGCGTCGATCTGCGAGCGCGTGGTGGGCCAGAGCTGTGCCTGCATTCCGCCGCCGAGACAGCGCAGCGCCGCGGCGGTCAGCACGGCCTGACGCGTCCCGCCGATCCCGATCGCGAGATGGTCGTTCGTCCCGCGGATCGCGGCGGAGATCGATGCGGTCACCGTGCCGTCACCGATCAGCTTGATGCGCGTGCCGGCACTCCTGAGCTCCTCGACCAGGTCGTGATGTCGCGGCCGGTCGAGAACGAGTGCCGTGATGTCGAGCGGCTGGCGCCCGAAGCTCTCCGCCACCTTCAGCACGTTCTCCGCAACCGGGCGGTCCAGGTCGATGACGTCGCGCGCGCGAGGGCCGACCGCGATCGAGCGCATGTACATGTCGGGCAGGCGCCGCAGGGCTCCTTCGGGAGCGACGGCGAGCATCGCCATCGCGCCCACCCCGCCACGTGCGACGACGGCGCGGCCTTCGATCGGATCGAGCGCGAGGTCGACGCGCTCGCCTCCCGCTCCCACGGTGCCGCCCGGCAAGAGTGTCTCGCCGGTCCGCGCGCCGATCACGACCTGGCCCTCGATCGGCAGCTCGTCGAGCCCGGACTTCATGCCGCTCGCGGCTGCGTCCTCGGCCGCCTCCTCGTCGGCGCGGCCGAGCCACCTCGCGCCGGCGAGCGCGGCCCACTCGGTCGCCCGGGCGTACCGGGTGCAGAGGCAGTCGGCCACGTGCGGGACCCTAGACGCGGGCGAGCCGGTCGGCGGTGGAGAGCACGAGGTCCAGCACCTCGCCCATCGCCTGGTCGAGCGTCGAGTTCATGATCACGGGCACGTCGCACCGGTGGGCCCGCTCGATGAGCGCGCTCTGGATCATGCGGATCTCCGGCATCCCGTCGATGTACTTCTCGAGCGGCCGGAGCCCCTCCGTCGCGTGGTCTCGGACCCAGAAATGGCTGCGGTGCAGGTCCTCGTCCTCGATGGCGATCAGGCACTGGACGACGATCGCGTCGCCGCGGTGGACGTCGACCATGCCTGGTACGAGGTGCACGCCCTCCAGCACCATGGACCAGCGCTCGGCGAGCGAGCGGTCGATCGCCGCTTCGACTCCGACGAGAACGTTCCGGGTCTGATCGAGAAAGCCGAGCAGCCGTGCGTCCCCGGCCTCGTCCTCTTCCGCCTTCGTGAGCGCAAGTCCCGCCTCGAAGCTCGAGTAGTGCACCGACGGCATGAAGGCTGGCGAGAAGAACGCGCGCATCGTCTGGCGGATGAAGTCGGTCGACGTGACACGGGTGATTCCGAGGCGGTGAGCGGCCTCGGTGGCGATCGTCGACTTGCCCGTGCCGGTCGCGCCCCCGACGAGGAGGATGATCGGGACGTCCAGCTGACGGAGCGAGTGGAGGTGTCGGAGCCTCCGCATGGTGCGTCCACCCTCCGCCTCGCCGAGGACCTCGGCCGCGAGCTCGGCGAGCCGGTCGAAGTCGACGCGATCCGTGCCCCGCTCCCCCATGTCCGCGTCGACGCGACGCGCCAGCTCGTAGGCCCGGGTCACGGTGAGACCCGTCGCGGCGAGCGCGCGCGACATCAGGCCCTTCGACCACGGCGGTCCCTCCTCGCCACCCAGCGGGAGCGGCGCGAGATACCGGCGCTCGCTCACCGGACGCCTCCGGAGACGAACTCCTCGGCCTCGGCCGCGATCCGGTCGAGCTCGGCATCCAGCGCCTCGCCCGGGAGCGGGACGATGTCGTTTGCGGCGACGACGACGCGAACCCCGCGCCTGCTCGCCTCCTCGGCCACGACGTCAACGGCGGCCGCCTTCAGCTCGACGAGGAACACGTCCGCGTCCGCCACGGCGAGATCCTCTCGGAGCCGGTTGCGATCGGAGAGGTTCCCCGAGACGGATGTCACGCGGGCGTCGTGGGCGTCCTCGAGATGGGCGGCCAGTCGCGCGTGCTGCGTCGGCGGCGCGGTGCAGAAGAATGCGACCCGCTCGCCGGCGACCGACTCGAGAGGGCGGGGCCGGAGCACCGTGCGGACAACCTGGGTCGAGGGCCGCAGGTGCCGGCGAAGCGCACGTACGAGCTCCTCGTGCGGCGCGTCGTCCTCGGCCATGGTGACCACGACGAGATCTGCGATCCGGGCGCGGAACGCGTTCAGGTATCCCGCGGCGATCTCGACGGGCTGAGCCGCGGAGACGACGAGCAGCCTGCGGTCTGCCGCCACCGGCGGCAGAGCGGCGCCGCTGCCGTCGAGCAGGACGAGCTCGGCGCCGAGACCGGCCGCCGTCGCGACTCCCTCGAGGACGTTCGACACCGCGACCGCCCCTGCCAGCCCGCCGCCACAGCGGCGGCAGCCGACGGTCGTCACGCCGGCGACGACGGCGGTCTCGAGGTGGTCGGACGCCGCGTGGAGCCCTTCCCGCGACAGGTCGAGCAGCGTTTCGACGGTCGGCCTGACGAACACCACCTCGGGGTCCGGCGGGCCTCCCCTCCCCATCGCGACCACGACGACGCGTCGCGTCGCCGCAAGCCGCTGGGCCACGTGTCCGGTCACCGCCGTCTTGCCGACGCGCTTGCCGGTGCCGATCACGGCGAGGGTGGGCACGTCGACCCGCGCCGCGGGCGGCGGGTCGAAACGGAAGTCGGGCCCCTCGTACGGGACGCCGAGTGCGAGGGCCCGGCTCGCGAGCGCCAGCCGTTCCGGCGGCCCGAGCACCGGCTCGTCCGAGAGGTCGAGGACGACCTCCGGGAGATACCGCTCGATCGCCGCCTCGAGCGACGGCTCCAGCGGAACGCCGTACGCCGGGTCGTCCCCGCGCAGCTTTTCCGTGCCGCCGACGAGCACCGCCGCGACGACGAGGTCATCGATCTCCTCGAGCGCGGCTCTGACGACGGGCGGGTAGTGCTCGCCGTCCACGATCGCAACCACCCGCCTCATCCTCGGGTCGTCACCTCCCGCTCGATCCGGCTCGTGTACTTCTCGTACTCGAAGGTCTCGGTGGAGAACTGGATGATCCGCTCCTCCCCGTGGAAGGGGTGTCTCCGGGAGATCGAGACGTGGTTGCCGTGCACCTCCACGACGTTGTAACAGGGCCTGGTGTTCCCCCGGAGGCGCAAAGACGAAACGGTGCCGGTGGTGACGACGAAGAGGTGCTCGAGGCGCCAGGCGTACGGCACGTGCTTGTGCCCCGAGAGGACGAGGTGCACGCCCGCGCGCAGGAGGCACTCGATCGCGTCGCCTGCGTCGTACACAACGTTGCGCTCGCGCCCCGTGCCGGGGACGGGAAGCAGGTGGTGATGGAGCACGAAGATCTTCAGCTTCGCCGGCTCGGCCGCGAACTGCTCCTCGATCCAGCCGTAGCGGCCCCTGCCGATCTGCCCGTGGTCGAGATCGGGCTCTGTCGAGTCGATCGCGACGACGGTCACTCCGTCCTTGCGGAGCACCGAGGCACGGCTGCCGAAGAGATCCTCGAAGTGGACGTAGCCCACGTTGCGCGCGTCATGGTTTCCGGGAACGACGACGAACGAGTCGCAGTCGATGCGGTCGAGGTACTGACGCGCGACCTGGTACTCGTGCTTGAAGCCGAACGTCGTCAGATCGCCCGAGCACACGACCATGTCGGGCCGGAGTTCGTTGATCTCGGAGATCGCCCGCTCGAGCAGCGCGTTCTCGAAGTACGGGCCGCCGCAATGCAGGTCGGAGAGGTGGGCGATCCGGAACGGGCGTTCGCCGACGGCCATCGGACGCAGTCTACGTCGCCGCCGCTCGGCCGGAAGAGGCCGTCCGAGGCTCTCGCTACCCTCGAAGCAGTGCCCGAGCCGCACAGGGAAACGTCCCAGTTCCAGGCATATCGCGGCACCGAGCCGCCGCGGTTCGTCAACGGCGCAGAACGGGAGTGCGCGCGGATCCTCGACTGGTACGGGATTCCGTGGGAGTACGAGCCACGTTCGTTCGTGCTCGAGCGTGACGCCGAGGGACGCGTCACGCGCGCGTTCACGCCCGACTTCTACCTCCCGGAGCAGAACCTCTACATCGAGGTGACGGTCATGAAGCAGTCGCTCGTGACCCGTAAGAACCGCAAGCTCCGCGAGGTCAGGCGCCTCTACCCAGACGTGAGGGTGAAGCTGTTCTACCGGCGCGACATCGAGCGCCTCGCGCAGCGCTACCGGCTGCGAATCGCCTCGTGAGCGGGCACGACCCTCCGACCGCGGCGGAGCGCCTGCGCGCAGAGGGACAGCCGATCGGCGAGGTCTTTCTCGGGCGTGCGGAGATCGCGGCACGCGTCGCAGAGCTCGGACGGGAGATCGCCGCTGCCTACACCGGTCGGGTTCCCCTGCTGGTCGCGCCGCTCAAGTCGAGCACCGTGTTCCTCGCCGACCTCTCTCGCGCCCTCGACCTCGACCACGAGCTCGACGTGATCGAGCTCGCCCCGTACAACAGCGGCCGACCGGGCGGCGGTGTCCGGCTCTTGAAAGACCTCGACCAGCCGCTCGCGGGACGCGACGTCCTGCTCGTCGAGGACGTCGTGGACACGGGGCTCACCCTCGCGTTCCTCACCCGCTGCTTCACCGAGCGCCGCCCGGCGAGCCTCGCGGCGGTGACCCTCCTCGATCGGCCGTACCGGCGGCTCGTCGACGACATCGCGCTGCGGCACATCGGGTTCACCGTCCCGGACGAGCTGTTCGCGGGGTACGGTCTCGGGCTCGACGAGCGCTGGCGCGCCCTGCCCGACCTGCACGTCGTCGCCGTCGACGAGCTCCCCGCCGCGATCGACGCCGCGTAGGCCGACGGCTAGAGGTAGCCGAGCGGGTCGACGGCCGAGCCGTTCACGCGCACCTCGAAGTGGACGTGCGGCCCGGTGGAGTTGCCCGTATTTCCGGAATAGGAGACCAGCTCGCCGGCCGAGACGGACTGGCCGACGCCGACGGCGAGCGACGAGTTGTGCGCGTAGGCGGTCGAGAGGCCGTTCCCGTGGTCGACGACGACGAGGTTCCCGTAGCCGCTCATCCACCCTGCGTAGATGACCGTGCCGGCTGCGGCGGCGCGCACGGCGGTGCCCATCCCCACGGCGATGTCGATCCCCTCGTGCATTCGCCCCCAGCGCATGCCGAAGCCGCTCGTGACCGGGCCGGACACCGGCCAGCCGAGCACACCGCTGCCCGACGGCGCGACGATCGCCGGGGAGGAGGACTGCTGCTGGGCCTGGCGGATCTGCTCGGCGAGCGCGGCGCTCTGCTGCTCGAGCGCGTCGATCTCGGCGAGCGTCGACTCGCGATCGTCACGGATCGACGCAAGGGTCGCAGACTTGTCCCTGCGCGCCGCGACGAGGGCGTCCCGGCTGGCGACGAGCCGCGTGACGACACCTTGCTGCTCTGCCGCGGCCGACGCGACCGCCGCCTCGACGTGGGCAGCCTCGACACGGGCGGCCCTCGTCCGCCTCCTGGCGTCCGCGACCCCGTTGCGGCTCGCCCTGACTCTCGAGGCGATCCGCTCGTCCTGACGCCCGATCCGTCCGAGCAACTCGAGGTTGTCGATGAGGTCGGTGAAGCTCGCAGTGCCGAGCACGAACGCCAGCGTGTCCGGACCGTCGGTCATGTAGAGCTCGCGGACGCGCCGCTCGAGCCGACGGAGCGCCACGCGGTACTCGCCGCGCAGCCGCTCGAGCCGCTCGGTCTGGTCGGCGATCGTGCGGTCGAGCGTGGTGAGGCGCGCGCGGGCCACCACGAGCTGCCCCTCGAGCGTCGAGAGCCGCGCCTGCTGCGCCCGGACGCCCGCCTCCAGCTCGCGCACCTGCCCGGCGACGGCGCTCAGCTGCTCGGTGAGGACACCTGCCTCGCGGTCCGAGGCCGCAGCCCGGCCGCGGAGCGTGTCGATGCGGCTGTCGATCCGATACTTGTCGGTGCCCGGGTCGCCCGCCGCCGTGCCGACGATGAACAGGCAGAGAGCCAGAACGCCTGCGGCGGCCGGGCCGAGCCCGGCTCGACGACCCATCACGCGCTCTTCGCGCTTCCCACCTGAGTCCCTTCCCCGGATGTCCCTCGCACACGGTCGACCTCGCGGAGGGCCTCGGCGGCGTCCCGCCGCAGCACGCTGACGACTGCGCGGTAGTCCTCGTCGGAGATGCGCCCGGCCCGGTGGTCGGCCTCCAGCTCCTTGAGCGCGCCGAGCGCGCGGTCGCGCGCCTCCTCGGCCTCGAGACGCTCTCGCTCGGCCGCGTCGAGCTCGTGAAGGACATCCGACTCGGGCGTCGGCTCCCGGAGGAACGGGAGAGCGACCACGACGACACCCGCGACGGCGAGCGCCGCCCCGAGCAGAAGCCACAGGCTCACGTCGTCGCGGTGCGCTCCCCGCGCTCGCCCGCCGTCGCGTACCGCGTGGCGAGCCTCCGCTCCTCGCGCGCGTCGGGCCAGAGCGTGATCATCGAGCCGAGCACGAAGAGGAGGCCCGCGAGCCAGATGAGGTTGACAAGCGGCTTGACGAAGATGCGGAAGAAGACGGTGCCGTCGTCGTTCACCTGCTCCGCGATGACGAACAGGTCCTCGCCCGTCAGCTTGTCCGAGCGGATCCCGACCTCGTTCGAGACCTGCTGCTCGACGCTGTAGGCGTTCTTTCCCGCCTGGATCGTGCCGAGCGAGTCGCCCCCGCGGCGGACGTCGAGCACCGCGCGGATCTCGGTCGCGTTGGCCGCGTCCTTCTCGGTCAGGTCGCGGTACGTGAGCGTGTAGCCACCCACCGAGAGCGAGTCGCCACGCGCGAGCTTCCCCTCGACCACCGAGTCGTACGCGCTCGAGCCGGCGACGCCGATCGCGAGCAGCACCACCGACGCGTGGACGACGTAGCCGCCGTACCGCCGCCGGTTGCGACCGACGAGACGGCTGAACGCCGCCGGGACGCTCTCACCGGTCAACGCTCGGCGGGCCGCCGTGCCGCGGGCGAACTCGAGCGCGATCGTCGCGAGGACGAACGCGGAGAAGGTGTACGCGATCAGCCCCGGGATCGAGGACCCGGCCCCGAAGGCAATCAGCGCCACACCGGTCGCGAGCGCGACGGCGGCGGGCCAGGCAAATACGCGCGCGAGCCCGCGGAGCGAGGCCCGCCGCCACGCGACCAGTGGCCCGATCCCCATCAGCAGGAGGAGCGGCAGGCCGAAGATCCGGAGAAAGAAGTCGTAGTACGGCCGGCCAACGACCACCGCCTCGCCGCGCACGGCCTCCGAGACGATCGGCCAGGCGGTGCCCCAGAGGATCGTCAGGCAGAGCGCGACGAGCAGGAGGTTGTTGTAGAGGAACGTCGCCTCGCGCGAGACGAGCGACTCGAGCCGCGCAGTCGTGCGGAGCTGCGGGAGCCGCACCCAGATCATCGTCACCGAGAAGACGACCGCGACGACGATGAAGGCGAGGAACCACGGGCCGATCGCGCTCTGCGTGAACGAGTGGATCGAGCTGACGACCCCCGAGCGCGTGAGGAACGTGCCGAAGAGCGAGAGGCAGAACGCGAGGGTCACGAGCGTCACGTTCCAGACCCGGAGCATCCCCCGCTTCTCCTGGATCATCACCGAGTGCAGGTACGCCGTCGCCGCGAGCCACGGCATCAGCGCCGCGTTCTCGACGGGGTCCCACGCGTAATAGCCGCCCCAGCCGACCTCCTGGTAGGCCCAGTGCGCCCCGAGCAGCTGGCCGACGCCCAGGGCCGTCCAGGCCACGATCGTCCATCTGCGCGTCGCGACAATCCAGCGCTCGTCCGTCCGGCCCGAGAGCAGCGCCCCCATCGCGAACGCGAACGGCACCGCGAGACCCACGTAACCGAGGTACAGGAGCACCGGGTGGGCGACCATGTACGGGTTCTGGAGACTCGGATTGAGCCCGTTGCCGTCCGCAGGCGTCGGCACCGTGTCGAACGGGCTCGAGATCGCGACCAGCAGCCAGCTGAAGCCGACCGCGATCCCAGCAAGCACGGGCGTCACCCAGACGACGAGGTCGCGGGCGCGCTTGCGGGCCAACCAGACTGCGAGCGCTGCGTACCCCGTGAGGATGAGCAGCCAGAGCAGAAGCGAGCCCTCCTGCCCGCCCCAGAACGCCGAGAGCTTGTACGGCAAGGGCAGCGCGCGGCTCGAATGGCCCGCCACGTATGCGAGCGAGAAGTCGTCCCGAACGAAGCCGGCGACCAGCACCGCCGCGGCGACCAGGGTCGAGAAGAACGAAGCGAGGAGCGCGTTTCGGGCCGAGAGCGCGAGCCGGCGCCGTCCGCGCGCGGCCGCGGCCGCACCCGCGACGAGCGCGTAGACGGACAGCCCGAGAGTGACGACGAGTGCGGCGCGTCCCAGCTCGGCCATCGAGCGCTAGGCCGTGGACTTCGCGGCCTGGTACTTCGACGGGCACTTCGTGATCATCGAGCCGGGCTTGGTCACGAAAATCCCGTCGGCCCGTTGCGTCCCCGTCACCACGACGTCGCGGCCCACCCGGAAGAGGTCCGGCACAGAGCCCTTGTAGACGACGATGACACGCTGCTTGTTTGCACCCTGGATGTCCTCGAGCACGAACCGCAGCCCCGCACCGTGCGCGTCCCCCGTCGGCGTGCCGGCGACCCGGCCTGCGAGCGAGACCTCGCCCGTCTTCGACGCAAGCTCGCTCGGCGAGACGGACGGCGTCCCACCGCCTGCAAGCGACGTGTAGAGCAGGAAGACGGCGAGCACCGCGGCGACCGACAGCGCCACGACCAGCCTGGCTGGCGACGAGGACCGTGCCACGACCGACAGTCTAGAGACGCCCGGTCGGAACCGGACGGCTCACCGTCGCGCCTCTACGCGGCCTCGGCGGCGTCGCGCTCGCGGCGCCGCGGCACCTCGTACCCGTGGTCGAGGCACAGCGACCCGGGTGCGTCCTCGGTGAGCGCGTCACAGTAGCCCTTGCCGTAGGCGGCCCGGATGAACGCCGAGACGACGTCGAGATTCCACTCGGCGATGTCGGCTGCCTCGCGCCAGAGGTCGGTCAGCCGAAGGTCGATGTCGAGCTCGAGGAGGTCGATGCGTGTGGGCTGAACCATGTCGCGAGGGTACGGACCCCATCGGACGACACACCTGGTTTGCAGGGGGTTAGAGTCGGCGGATGGGCAGGATCAGGGTCGGGCCGGCGCGCATCCCGGATCGCGAGACGCCCGAGCATGCAGTCGAGCTCGTCCTCGAGCGCGGCTACGACGCCTGCGAGATCGACTTCGAGTCCGGCTTCTGGATGGACTACCCGTGGGCTGAACGCCTCGGCGAGCTCGCCCGCGAGAACAACCTCGCGCTTTCCGTCCATGCGCCGCTCTTCGGCTGGGTCGGGCATCTCGAGACGAGCGGGCGCAAGTGGTCATCGGCGCTCGGCGCGCTCGACCGGAGCGCCGGGATCGCGGCGGCGTGCGGTGCGGAGGTCGTCGTCTTCCACCCTGGCTTCCTGCTCGGCCGCAGCCGCGAGGACGCAATCGACGCCGTCGTCGAGCAGCTCGCCCTCGTTCGCGAGCGGCTCGAAGGCAAGGAGCGGGCCGTGCCATTCGGGATCGAGGTGATGGGACGGGTACGCGACCTCGGCTCGCTCGACGACTGCGTCGAGATCAGCAGGCGCACATCCTGGGTGCGCCCGGTGGTCGACTTCGCCCACATGCACGCGACGAGCGACGGCGCGTACCTCGAGCCCGAGCAGTTCCACGTCGCGCTCGAGCTCGTCGACGGCGTACTCGACCCGGAGGCGCCTTTCCACATCCATTTCTCGGACATCGCCTTCGCGAACCGCAACGAGACGAAGCATCTGCCCTACGGGGACGGCACGCTCCGCGCCGACCCGCTGCGCGAGGCGCTCGCCGGTTTCGAGCGACCTGCCACGGTGATCTCGGAGTCGCCGGACGAGCGCTCGACCCAGGCGATCCGGGCCGCGCTCACCGGCTGAGCGCGTCAGATGATCGGCGCCGCGCTTTCCGGCTGGAGAAGCGCTGCGAGTCGATCCTCCACGACCGCCGCCTCGTCGTCCCGCCCCCGGTCGCGGAGGAACCGCGCGTAGGCGGCGAGCGGCTCGGGCTCGGAGTTCCGGTAGTCGGTCGCCGCGAGCGAGTCGATCGCATCGCGCAGCAGGAGCTCGGCCTCGTCGTCGCGTCCCTGCGCCGCCCGCACGAGACCGAAGACCATGCGGACGTTCGCCCGCGACATCGTGTCCTGCATTCCGACGGTCTCGACGGCGGAGCGCGCCCAGCGCTCGGCCTCCTCCACGTGCCCCTTTGCCAGGACGAGCTCCGCGAGCGTGCGCTGCGCCTCGATCACCTTCGCCCGCTCCTGCAGGGCGAGCAGCGAGCGCACGGCCTCGCGCACGATCTGCTCTGCACGGTCGGGATCGCCGCCCTGCCAGACAGCGAGCCCTTCGAGCTGCTGCGTGCGGCCCGCCTCGGACGCAGCGCCGATCTCGTCGAACAGGTCACGCGCCGCGTGAAACTCGCGCTCCGCGTCGTCGAAGCGACCCCGACGGAGGTGGATCGACCCCCGGACGCGCGCCACCCACGCGGTCGCGGAGAGGCTCCCGCTCGACTCCGCGAGAGCGGCGGCCGCGTCGAGCACCGAGTCCGCGCGAGACAGCTCCAGGCGCGCCACGTGCGCCGCCGCAAGCTCTCCGAGCGCGAGGCTCTCGAGATCGGGCCGGCTCGCCTCGCGGGCGATCTCGAGCGCCTCGCCCGTGTAGCGCTCGACGCTTTCGAGGTCACCCTCCCACCAACCGATGCTCGAGAGCAGGGTGAGCGCCTCGGAGCGCGCATCGCCCGGCGCGCCGGCGAGCAGGTCCAGCGCCTCGAGCCCGAGCGTCCGACCCTGCTCGACGTCTGCGTGGCGGTTCAGCACGATCTCCGCGAGCTGGGTCAACGCGAGACCTTCGATCGTCCGCTCGCCGGCCGCCTGCGCCAGCGTGCGCACCTCGTCCATCTCGTCCGCGGCGGCCGGGAGCTCCCACATGCGCCACGCGGCACGCGCGGCGTGGAACCTCCGCGCGAGGCTCGGCTCGAGCTCGATCGAGCGCAGGAGGAGCCGGCGTGCGGTGCGGTTCGCCTCGCGCGCGAGCGCCCTGCATCCGGCCCGCTCGAGCACGTCCGCCGCCTCGGCTCGCAGATCGGCGGGAACCTGCCCGTCGAGCTCGGCGAGGAGTGCGGCGGCCCGGTCGAGATGGAACGCCTGCGCCTCCACGAGCTCGTCCACGGACCGCGATCGCAGCCAGGCGGCGAAGGCTTGATGGAGCCGTGCCCGCTCTCCCTTCGCGAGACCACCGTAGGCGACGTCCCTGATCAGGATGTGGCGGAAACGGAATGCCCCCTCGCCCGAGATCGTGGAGAGCGGCTCGCGCGTCAGCAGCTGGCGGTCGACGAGGTCGTCGAGCGCCGCGTCGACATCGAGCTCGGGATCGAGCTCTGCCACGGCTCCGCGCCAGAAGACGCGGCCCACCAGCGCGCCGTGCCGGACGACCGAGCGCGAGTTGGGCGGTAGCCGATCGATCCGCGACGCGATCAGCGCCTGCACCGTGTCGGGGATGCGCACGGCGCCGCCGTCGCGCTGCTCTGCCAGCATCCGGACGGTCTCCTCGACGAAGAGAGGGTTCCCCTCCGTCTTGTCGAGCAGCGCGCTCCGGAGACCGCCGGGCAACGCCGCACCCGCCACCAGTGCGTCGAGCAGCTGCTCCGCCTCCTCGTCGGCCAGCGGCGCGAGGTCGATCGAGATCGACCGGCGCCTGCCGCCGCCCCAGCCCGGCCGCGACTCGAGCAACTCGGGGCGGGCGAGACAGACGATCAGCACCGGTGCGGCGTCGATCCGATCGGCGAGGTGCTCGACGAGGTCGAGCAGCGGGTCCTCGGCCCAGTGCAGGTCCTCGAAGCCGAGAACCAGCGGCTGCGCCTCTGCGAGGTTCACGGCCCATTCGTGCGCGGCCCAGGCGATCTCCTGTCCGCGCCGGCTTCCGGACACCGTGTCGAGCACGCCGGCGGCGAGGCCGAGGAGGTCGGCGACGGCGTCGCTCGAGCACGCCTCGCGAAGCTTTTCGAATGCCTCCTCCGGCGAGTCGTCGGGTGAGATCCCCGCGGCCGCCTGGACCATCTCGGCAAGCGGACGATAGGCGAGTCCCTCCCCGAAGGGCAGCGAGCGTCCCGTCAGGACGGTCGTGCGCTCGAGGCCCGCGAAGAACTCGCGCGCGAGCCTGCTCTTGCCCATCCCCGGGTCGCCGAAGATCGTGACGAGGTGGGCGCGGCGGTCGCGCACGGCACGCGCGTACGCATTCTCGAGCAGCTCAAGCTCCTCCTCGCGGCCGACGTACGGCGCCACAATGTTGAGCGGCCGCCCCATCGGGCGCTCGGTGCAGACGACGCGCCTGACCTCGAGTCCCTCGCGCAGCCCTTTCAGCCGCTCGCCGGCGCGCAGCTCGGTGACGACGCGATCGGCGGTCAAGCCGTGCGCGGTCGGGCCGATGAGGATCTCGCCGGGGGACGCCGACTGCTGGAGGCGTGCGGCGACGTTGATCGCCTCGCCCGTGGCGAACGTCGAGTCGCCGTCCTCGACGACGAGCTCACCCGCCTCGATGCCGACCCGGACGGGTAGGTCTCCGTCTCCGGTCTCGACGATCGCGAGGGCAGCGCGAACCGCCCGCTCGGCGTCGTCCTCATGGGCCGTCGGGACGCCGAAGACCGCGAGCACGGCGTCGCCGGCGAACTTCTCGACCGTGCCGCCGTACGCGTCGATCTGCGCCTTCACGCGCTCGAAGAAACCGGTCACCCGCCGCCGCGCGACTTCGGGGTCGCTGGACGAGACGAGCGCGGTGGAGTCGACGAGATCGACGAACAGCGCCGTCGCGAGCTTGCGCTCCATGGCTCGAAGTCTAGGTTGGCGCCCTGCCGCCGGGCGGCCGGTTTACCGCACCGCAGTTGTCACTAGCATCCGGCGCGATGCTCGACCCGAAGGTCTTCAAGGCATACGACGTGCGCGGGATCCACCCGGCCGAGCTCGACGAGGACGGCGCGTATCGCATCGGGCGTGCGTACGTCGAGCACTTCGAGCCGCACGCGATCGCGGTCGGACGCGACATGCGGCTCAGCTCGCCGTCGATGGCCGCGGCCGTGATCGACGGGGCGATCGACGGCGGCGCGGATGTCCTCGACCTCGGGATGATCGGTACCGAGATGCTGTACTACGCCGTCGGCGAGCGTGGCCTCGACGGCGGGATCGTCGTCACCGCCTCGCACAACCCGAAGGAGTACACCGGGATGAAGATCGTCCGCTGGGGCGCGCTCCCCGTCGGCGGGGACTCCGGGCTCGACGACGTGCGCCGTGTCGCGGAGGCGGGGTTCCGCGAGCCGTCACGGCGCGGCGAGATCCGGCCGGAGAACATCTGGGACGGCTTCGTGGCCAAGGTCCTGTCGTTCGTCGACCGAGATGCGATCCGCCCACTCCGCGTGGTGGTCGACGCCGCGAACGGCATGGGCGGGACCATGCTCCCGCCCGTCCTCGAGCAGCTTCCGCAACTCGACGTCCTGCGCTGCTACTTCGAGCCGGACGGCTCGTTCCCGAACCACGAGCCGAACCCGCTCCTCCCGGAGAACCGAGAGTTCGTCGTCGAGCGGACGCGCGACGAGCGTGCCGACCTGGGCGTCGCGTACGACGGCGACGCCGACCGGTGCTTCTTCGTCGACGACACCGGCGAGTTCGTCCCGGGCGACTTCGTCACCGCGCTCCTCGCGCGCGCGATGCTCGAGAAGGAGCCCCGCGCGAAGGTGATCTACGACGTCCGCGCGAGCTGGGCCGTGCCGCGCGCGATCGAGGAGGCGGGCGGAGTCGCGCTCGTGAACCGTGTCGGGCACGCCTTCATCAAGGAGCGGATGCGGGAAGTCGATGCGCTGTTCGCCGGCGAGGTGTCCGCGCACTACTACTTCCGCGACTTCTCGCAGGCGGACACCGGCGTCGTCCCGTTCCTGCTGATGCTCGAGCTCTTGTCCCGGGACGAGCGGCCGCTCTCGGAGCTCCTCGCGCCGTTCCGCTCCCGCTACTTCCTGACCGGCGAGATCAACACGCCGGTGTCGGACGTCGACCTCAAGCTCCGCGAGCTCGAGCAGCGCTATGCCGCGCAGGGCGGCCGGGTCTCCCATCTCGACGGCATCTCCGTCGACTTCGACGACTGGCACTTCAACGTCCGCCCCTCCAACACCGAGCCGCTCCTGCGGCTCAACCTCGAGGCGCTCGACGAGGCGACCATGGAGCGGAGGCGCGACGAGGTGCTCGAGCTGATCCGCAGCTGATCCCCGACCGAAAGGACGATCCGTGCCGACACTCCTGCAGTTCGACTTCCCGATGGCCGGCCCCTGGGGCGAGGAGATGGCCGCGGCGTTCAGTGATCTCGCCGGGATCATCGAGCGCTCGCCGGGGTTGCGCTGGAAGATCTGGACGGAGAACGAGTCCGAGGGGATCGGCGGCGGCATCTACCTGTTCGAGGACGACGAGACCGCTCAGGCGTACCTCGAGGAGCACACCGCGCGGCTCGAGGGCTTCGGCGTGAAGGAGATCCGCGCCAGGCTACTGCACGTCAACGAGCCACTCACCGAGCTCACGCACGGCCCGGTCTAGGGTGACGTCCGCTCCGGAGCTCGGGCGCGTCACCGACCGGCGGCCGCCCTTCAAGTACTCCGCGCTGACGCGAGTCTGGTTCTCCGACACGGACGCACAGGGCGTCGTCTACTACGGCCGCTACCTGCCGTACTTCGACCACGCGCGGACGGAGTACCACCGGCACCTCGGCAGCCTCGGGATGCACGGCATCCCGGGCGCCGAGTTCGTGATGCGTGCCTCGAGCGTCGAGTACCACGCGCCCGCCCGCTTCGACGACCTGCTCGAGTGCTTCATGCGGATCAGCCGGCTCGGCCGGACGAGCGTCACCTACGAGAGCGTTGCGCTCCGCCTTCCGGACGACGCGCTGATGGTCACCGCGACGCAGACGCTCGTGCTCGTCGACCTCGAGACGCGCCGTCCGGTGCCGCTCCCCGAGACCGCCCGCGAGCCGATCCGCGCCTTCGAGGGGGACGACCTCCTGGAGTGAGCGCAGGCCGGCGCGCCCGCCCGGACGAGCCCGGACGGGCGCGGCGCGGCTTCCCCTCCCCCACATGCCTTGTATGCGCGCTCGGACGTGCCGTCATCCCTCGTTCAAGGGATCGAATCCCCCGAACGGGGTACCACTCACTCTTTCGGTTCGATCCCTCGAACGAGGGCGTATCAGTCGCGCATCGCGCGCACGAGGTCCACGGCCTCGCCGCGGTCGACGGCGCCCTCGACGCGGACGGTCGTCCCGTTCCGGTCGACGAGCAGCGTGTTGCCGGCCAGCCAGCCCTGGTCATCGCGGATCGTTCCGTCCGGCGCGACGAAGAGCACGGCGTGCGGCCCGCCCTCGAGCCAGACCGCGGGATCGCCGTCCAGCTCGAACCGGTCGACGACCGTTCCCTGGCCGACGAGCTTCTTCACGAGCGCCGGGTCTCCCACGCGACCCGGGAACTGGGTGATCAGGAGGCGCACCTCGTCGCCGCCGCGCCACACGTAGCTGACTCGTAGCCCCGGCGCCAGCCTGACCTCGTCAGGGGTCGGCTCGTCGCGCGGCGGGTCTCCGAACGCGAACCCTGTCCCCGCTCGTGCCCCCGCGAGCGTCGTGCGCTGCCCGAGAACGTCGAAGTCCTGGAGAGCCGGCAGTGGCGGGAGCTCGCCGACCCGGACGATCCGCGCGCCGCCGATCCCGAGCCAGTCGAGGATCGCGGTGCGGGCCGGTGGCACGGCGAGAACGGCGAGGAGCGCGGCGAGGAGCACAACGGCCACGATCGCGACGCGCCGCCCCCGGGGCCGTGACGGACGCCGCTCGGTCAGCCGGCCCGCGAGCGTCGCCGCGACGTCGGGCTCGGCCGGCCAGTCGACCGCGGTGGCGAGCGCCCGCAGCTCGCGCTCGAGACCGCTCACGACGCCTCCTCCCCGACCATCGCCCGCAGCCGCTCGAGCGCCCGCGACGTGCGCGACTTGACCGTCCCGCGGCGGATCCCGAGGGCGGCAGCGGTCTCCCCCTCGCCGAGCTCGAGCAGGAACCGATGCACGAGCACGTCCCGGTCGCGCTCGTCGAGCCGGCCGAGCGCCTCGAGCAACTCCGCCCGCCGTTCGTGCGAGAGGGCGGCCGCCTCGGGGGACGGAGCCGCGTCCCCCGAGGCCGCCGCCGCTCGCAGCGTCAGCCCTGCCCGCCGACCCGCAGACCGCCGGCGGTTCCGAGCCTCGTTCGCGACGATCCGCAAGAGCCACGGCCGGAACGGCGCACCGTCCCGGAAGCGGCCCAGCGCGCGATGGGCCTTGACGAAGCCGTCCTGGACCGCCTCCTCGGCGTCGCCGCGGTCCCCGGCAGCAAGGTATGCGACGCGAAATGCGATTCCCTGGTGCATGCGCACGAGCTCCTCGTATGCGGCCGCGTCGCCACGCTTCGCGAGCGCGACGAGCGTACTCTCGTCCGGTGGTCGGCTCCCCACTCGGCCCTTCTACACCCGGAAAGGCGCCACGGTTCCGGTAGCGTCGAGCGCATGAGTGAGCGCTGGACCAGCCTTCGCGTGGACGAGGTGCCGTCGATCAAGGTCGCCGGCGAGCTCCGCTGGAAACCGATCCGCCGCACCCTCGGCATCGAGGCGTTCGGCATGAACGCGTACACGGCGGAGCACGCGGGCGAGGACGTCGTGGAGCGTCACAGCGAGGAGAACCTGCGCCACGAGGAGGTCTACATCGTGCTCGCAGGCCGCGCGAGCTTCGAGCTCGACGGCGACACTCTGGACGCCCCGGCGGGAACGATCGTGTTCCTGCGCGACCCCACCGTGCGGCGCTACGCGACCGCTGTCGAGCCCGGGACGACGGTGCTCGCCGTCGGCGGCAAGCCGGGCGAGGCCTACACACCGTCGGCGTGGGAGTGGTACTTCGAGGCGGAGCGCTTCCGCGACCCGCTGGACACCGAAGCGGCCCTGCGCCTGATGGACGAGGCGAACGAGCGGTTCCCCGACCACGTCGGCGTCGTCTACTCGACGGCGTGCTGGGAGGCGCTCGCCGGCCGCCCGGACGACGCGTGGGAGACCTTGCAGCGCGCCATCGAGCTCGACCCCAAGGTCGTGGCGTGGGCGGCAGGCGACGACGACCTCGCCTCGATCCGCGACCGGCTTCCACAGACGGACGCCTGAGTCCGCGGCGTTCAGCCGCCCGGCGTCATCCGGTAGGCGTCGAAGACGGCGTCGAGGTTGCGGAGCGCCGTGAGGAGCGAGCGGAGCGCCTTCACGTCGCCGATCTCCGCCGTGTACCAGTTGCGCGCCATACCGTCCTCGACCGTGCCGCCGTAGGAGACGATGTTGGCGCCATGCTCGGCGAACGTCCGCGCGACGTCCTCGAGGAATCGTGCGCGATCCCAGCCGTCGACCGCGATCTGCACCCGGAAGCTCGACGAGGCGGTGCCGCCCTCCCACTCCACCGGCGTGAAGCGCTCGGGGTTTCGCATCAGCGCCTTGACGTTCGGGCAGTCGGCACGGTGGATCGTGATGCCCCGGCCCAGCGAGATGTATCCCTTGATCTCGTCGCCCGGAACGGGCGTGCAGCACTTCGCGAGCCGGACGAGGACGTCCTCGACGCCGGGGACGATGACCCCGAGCGATGTCCCCGTGACGATCCGCTTGCGCGCGGCCGGCTTTGTCGCGATCACCGGTTCCTCGGTGACGTCGTCGACCTTGAGCCGCTGGAGCACCTTGTTGACGACGTGCCCGGTACCGATCTTCCCCGATCCGAGCGCGAGGTAGAAGTCCTCGGCCTTCTTGAACCCGAGCTCGCGGATCACCGACGCGAGCACGCTCGACCCCTGCAGCTTGCGGTAGGGCAGGTTCTGCGCCTTGAGAGCCTGGTCGAGCGCCTCGCGGCCCTTCTGCTCGGTCTCGCCCCGCGTCTCACGCTGGAACCACTGGCGGATCTTGTTGCGGGCTCGCGACGAGCGCGCGAGCGAGAGCCAGTCGCGTGACGGACCTCGCCCCGACTTCGACGTGAGGATCTCGACGAAGTCTCCGTTCTTCAGGTGGTAGTGGAGCGGCACGATCCGGCCGTTCACCTTGGCGCCGACCGTGCGGTGGCCGACGTCCGTGTGCACCGCATAGGCGAAGTCGATCGGGCTCGCCCCCGCAGGCAGCGTCTTCACCTCGCCCTTCGGCGTGAAGACGTACACCTCGTCGTCGAACAGGTCGGTGCGCAGCGTGCGCATGAACTCGGCGGCGTCCTGCTCGTCGCCCTGCCAGTCCATCAGCGAGCGCACCCAGGTGAGCCATTCGTCGTCGCCCTTCCCCGTCTTGCCGCGCTTGTAGAGCCAGTGCGCCGCGACGCCGAGCTCCGCCTCCTCGTGCATCTCGCGCGTCCGCACCTGGATCTCGAGCGGCGTCCCCGTCGGACCGATCACGGTCGTGTGCAGCGAGCGATAGCGATTGAGCTTCGGCATCGCGATGAAGTCCTTGAACCGCCCCGGCATCGGCTTCCAGAGCGAGTGGATCAGCCCGAGGGCGCCGTAGCAGTCGCGCGTTCCCTCCTCGCCGGAGCGGTCGACACAGACACGCATCGCGGTGAGGTCGTAGATCTCGTTGAACTCGCGGCCCTTCTTCGCCATCTTGTCGTAGATCGAGTAGAAGTGCTTCGCGCGCCCGGAAATCGTGGCCGGGATGTCCGCCTTCTCGAGCTCGAGCCCGAGGATCGTCGCCGCCTGGTCGACCTGTGACTCGCGGTCGGCGCGGCGGTCGGCGACCATCGCCTTGATCTCGGCGTACTTGCGGGGGTGCAGCGCCTGGAAGGACAGGTCCTCGAGCTCCCACTTGAGCGCGTGGATCCCGAGCCGGTGCGCGAGCGGCGCGTACACCTCGAGCGTCTCCTTCGCCTTCTGCACCTGCTTCTGCTTGCCGAGGTACTCGATCGTCCGCATGTTGTGCAGCCGGTCGGCGAGCTTGATGAGGATGACCCGCACGTCCTGGGCCATCGCGACGATCATCTTGCGGTAGTTCTCCGCCTCGGCCTGCTCGCGGCTCGAGAACTGGATCCGGGTCAGCTTGGTGACGCCCTCCACGAGCTGGGCGATCTCGGCCCCGAACTCCGCCCGCAGCTCATCGAGCTCGGCGTCGGTGTCCTCGATGACATCGTGCAGCAACGCGGCGGCAATCGTCTGCCCGTCCAGATGGAGCTCCGCGCAGATGCGCGCAACGCCGTACGGGTGGTGGATGAAGTCCTCTCCGGAACGCCGGAACTGGCCCCGGTGGCGCTCCTCCGCCGTTGCGAACGCCCGCCGGATGAGATCGCGGTCGACGTCCGGGTTGTAGGTCTCGACGCTCGCGAGCAGCTCCTCCACGAGGCTCTCGTGATGCTGCTCGGTACCGACGACCGCCATGGACTCAGTGTACGGGCCGGTCGGTCGAGTTCCCCCTAAGGGGGGAAGGACGCGGCGCGCGCGAGACGAACGGTATGGATCATGCGGCTCCTGCGGGACTACATCGAGCGGCGGCGCCTGCGCCGGATGCTCTTCATGCTCGCCGCGGCGTCACGCCGCTAACGGTTTCCAGGCTCCGAGGCGGGGGTAGAACACAGGCGCGCGCCCGTGCGATCGCCCATGCGCGCGATTCTGATTCCCCGAAAGGAGCCCCAGGGTGGCCACCAAGACACGGACGATGTTCGAGACCCGCAACGACCTCCCGGTCGAGAATCGCGAGAAGCTCGTCGATCTGCTCAACGCGCGTCTCGCGGACACGTTCGACCTCTACAGCCAGGTGAAGCAGGCGCACTGGAACGTCAAGGGGCCCGACTTCATCCAGCTCCACGAGCTCTACGACATGGTCGCCGAGACGGTGCTGCCGTTCGTCGACGAGATCGCGGAGCGCGCAACCGCCCTCGGCGGGCTTGCGACCGGAACGGTGAGGATGGCCGCCGAGGCGACCTCCCTCGACGAGTACCCGCTCGACGGAACCGACGGGCAGGAGACGGTGCAGCTCGTCGCAGACCGGCTGGCTGCCTACGGCGCCGCCGCTCGCGAGGCGATCGACACGGCCGACTCGGAGCTCGGCGACATGGACACCGCGGACCTCTTCACGGACATCTCGCGCGCGATCGACAAGCACCTCTGGTTCGTCGAGACACACCTGAACGGCGAGGCCTGAGGGCCGCCGTCAGGCTGCGCGCGGAAGCTCGACGTCGCGCCGCTCGAGGAGGGCGCGAAAGCTCTCCGATTCGAGCAGCTGACGTCTGGCGCCGGCCGCGAGGTCGAGCTCGGCGAAGATGCGCCTCGCGTCCGGCGTCCAGGCGGCCTCGCCCGCCTTCCACTGCTCGGCGAGCCAGAAACGAAGTTCCTCGTAGGAGCCGGCCGCGTCGAACAGGCGCCGTACGACGAGCTGCGGCGCGACCGTCCCGTTCCACCGGTTCTCCTTGAGCCGGAACGCCACGTCGAACCGGGCGGCGTGCTGCAGGCGGTCGAGCTGCGCGCCGAGGCCGAAGGCGATCGCCGAGCCGCCGTCCCGTCCTTGCTGGCGGACCCGGAATCGCAAATGCTTTCCCTCCCCCACGGTGCTTCCTGCTGTCGCCTCGACGCTGGCCACCAGCAGGGTCGGCTCAGGATTGCCGAGGCCGAAGGGTGCCAGGCGATCGAGCTCCTGTGCCAGCTCGAGCGTAAGGGCGCCGGCGGGCACGACCGCGTCGACGACCGTCGTCGGGCGCAGGTCGACCTCGTCGAGCACGCTGTCCGCGTGCTCCCCGAACGCGTCGGCGAAGGCCTCCAGGTGGTCCGTGTCGATCGAAAGCCCCGCAGCGGCCCGGTGCCCGCCGAACCGGCCGAGATGCGACGCGCAGGCGGCGAGCCCAGCGTGGAGGTCGAAGTCCGCAATCGAGCGACCCGAGCCCTTCCAACTCTCCCCGCTGCGCGCGATGAGTACCACGGGGCGGTGGAACCGCTCGACAAGGCGTGAAGCGACGATCCCGATCACGCCCTCGTGCCAGCCCTCGTCCCAGAGGACATAGCCGCGGCGGGCTCGCCGCTCCGCAGGCAACGACTCGACACGTGCCACTGCCTCGCGGAGGATTCGCTCCTCGACGCCCTGGCGCTCGCGGTTCAGGTCCTCGAGGGTGCCTGCGAGCTCGCGAGCGACTGCCGGGTCGTCGGCAAGGAGGAGCTCGAGGGCCAGGTCGGGGCGCCCGAGCCGGCCGGCTGCATTGATCCTCGGTGCAAGCCTGAATGCGACCGCCGTGGCGTCGATCGCAGCGGGGTCGACCCGCGCCGTCCGCATGAGCGCCTTGAGACCCGGCCGACTTGCGCGTGAGAGCGCCCGCAGGCCGGAGGCCGCCAGCGCGCGGTTCTCGTCGACGAGCGGGACGACGTCGGCGATCGTGGCCAGGGCGACCAGGTCGAGGACACGCCCGAGAACGGGATGGTCGTCGCCGAGCAGTGCGCGGGCGAGCGTGTAGACGACGCCGGTGCCGCACAGGTCGGGGCACGGGTAGTCGGACGGGCGCGTGGCGACAACAGGGCAGTCGGGGAGGGTCTCGCCGGGCCGGTGGTGATCGGTGACCACGACGTCGAGGCCCAGCTCGTGCGCGCGGGTGACCTCGTCGACCGCCGTGATGCCGCAGTCGACCGTCAGGACGAGATCGACGCCCTGCTCGGCGAGCTGCTCGATCGTCTCGGCGGCGAGGCCGTAGCCCTCCTCGAAACGGCTCGGCACGCGCCACTCGACGTTCGCGCCGACCTCGCGGAGGACGAGCACCGCGACCGCCGTCGCCGAGATACCGTCGACGTCGTAGTCGCCGTGCACGCAGATCCGCTCGCCGGCGGCGACCCCCGCCCGGATGCGCTCGACCGCCTGGCGCATGTCGCCGAGCCCGAACGGGTCGTGCCGCGGGGGCTCTGCAGCCAGGAAGGCGCGGGCGGCGTCGACCTCGTGGAGGCCGCGCCGGACGAGCACCGTGGCGGTCGTCTCGCTGACGCCGAGCGCGTCCGCGAGCGCCTCGACGCGACCCCAGTCGCACGATCGGGTGATCCAGCGGCCCTCCTGCATCGCCCAGCCGACGGTACGGAGACCGTCGGACGGTGCTTGCTTGCGCGAAGCGGGAATCCGCCGAGCGGATTCCCGCCGCTGGATCCCCGCCATCGGCGGGGCAGACGCTGAAGGCCGCCGCCTTCGGCGTCAGGCTGACGCGGCCGCAACGATCTCACTTCCAACGAGCCGACCTGTGCGCGTCGGGCCGTGTTCAGGCTGGTTACGCGCGGCGCTCGCGGCGCTCGCGCATGAGCTGCAGGATGATCTTCACCCACAGCAGCACGACAGCTGCGGACGCGCCGATCACGCACACGGCAAGGGGCGCGAAGAACGCCATCTGCTCGAGCGAGTACTTGGTGACGGCGGTTCCGACGAGCCAGATGATCAGCACGGCCAGGACGACCGCGGCGACGAGACGTCCGTTCTTCACAACGGCACGCTAGCGTGAGATCGATGGCTGACGGGACGTCCAACTACTGGTCCGGCGACGACTACACGCTCGAGTTCCTCGGCTACCGGTTCTCGTTCGGCGCGCTCGACTTCGAGGAGCGCGTCGCGGCGGCCGCAGTGCGCCTCGGGCTCGTCCAGTCGAACGACCTGGACGAGGACGAGACGGCCGACCTCGTCGAACTGGCGGCGGACGGGCGCATCGCCGAGGCCCGGAGCCCGCTCGGCTCCTACCTCGTCCGCCACTGGGAACGGCTCGCGCTCGTCGAGGGCGAATCACTCGTGTACTGGCTGCGCAAGCTCGTCTTCCGCGGCGCGTACCTCGACCACCGCGTCAAGGAGGGCGTGCTCGAGGTCGTGTGGGACGACGACAGCGGCGAGTTCGCTTACGCCGAGCCGGCGGGAGGCCGGGCGCTGCTCGAGCTCGCCCCCACCCCGTCGTGGCGCGCGCTGCAGTTTCGGCGTGACTAGCTCACGCTGCGGGCTGCGTCGTGAACCCCAGCGCCTGCTCATGCCCGGGCGCGCCGATCCGGAGCTCGCGGATCGCGCCGAGCGGGACGATGATCACCTCCGGCTCACCGTCGTCCCCGTGCGGCGCAAAGCTGACGAAGCCGAACCCGGGCTCGGCAGAGAGCGTCTTCAGGCGGTAGAGGGAGCCGTCGACGAGCTCGATGCTGACCTCGGCATCGTCGAGGGAGTGCTCCGCCTTGAACACCTCGACGCGACGCTGGATCCGCTGCACCAACTCGTCGAGCGGTCCCGCCATCGCGGGCGTCCAGATGACGCTGCTCAGAAGAGGTTCCCGCCGTCGCGCGGCGCCCCGAGGTGCGCACGGCCGTGCTCGGTGATCACGCGGCCGCGAGGCGTTCGCTGGAGGAACCCGAGCTGCAGGAGGTACGGCTCGTAGACGTCCTCGATCGTGTCGGGCTCCTCGCCGAGGGCAACGGCGAGCGTGGAGAGGCCGACAGGCCCGCCGCCGAACTTCGATCCGATCGCGTCGAGAAGCTCGCGGTCGATCCGCTCGAGCCCCCGCTCGTCCACCTCGAGCAGCTCGAGTGCCTCCTGTGCAACAGCGGTCGTGATCGCCCCGGAGTGCCTGACCTCCGCAACGTCGCGCACGCGCCGCAGGATCCGATTCGCGATCCTTGGCGTCCCGCGGGAGCGGGAGGCGATCTCGTCGGCCGCGTCGTCGGCGATCTCGACTCCGAGGATCCCCGCCGACCGGCGGACGATCGACCCGAGCTGGCCCGCGTCGTAGTAGCCGAGCCGGAAGGTCATACCGAAGCGGTCGCGAAGCGGTGTCGTGAGCAGGCCCGTCCGCGTGGTCGCGCCGACGAGCGTGAAGGGCGGCAGGTCGAGCGTCAGCGTCCGGGCGGCCGCGCCCTGGCCGAAGACGATGTCGAGCCGGAAATCCTCGAGCGCCGGGTAGAGGATCTCCTCGGCCGAGCGGTTCAGGCGGTGGATCTCGTCGACGAAGAGCACGTCCCGCGGCTCGAGCGCGGTGAGAATCGCGGCGATGTCCTTCTTCTCGAGCGCCGGGCCCGCGACGGTGCGCAGCCCGACCCCGAGCTCCTCCCGCACGATCTGCGCGAGCGTCGTCTTGCCGAGCCCGGGCGGGCCGGCGAGGAGCACGTGATCGAGCGCCTCGGCCCGCGCCTTGGCGGCGTCGAGCGCGATGCCCAGCTGCTCCTTCACGCGCTCCTGACCGACGAAGTCGTCGAGGCGGCGCGGCCGGAGTGACCGTTCGGCCTCCTCTTCCTCGGGCCGGAGCGCGGGCGCGAGGAACTGGCTCACGGGTCAACCTCTACGCGAGCAAGCCGCAGGCGAGCGACGCTCATGCCGCGGCTCCGCGGAGCGCGAGCCGGACTCGCTCTTCGACCGGGAGGTCCGGGTCGATCTCGGCCAGCGCGCGCTCGGCGTCGACGATCGAGTAGCCGAGTTCGACGAGCGCGTCACGTGCGACGACGTGACCAGGCTGCGTCGCCGACCGCGGACAGGGCGGGCTCGACGACGGCTCCGAGCTTCTCCCGGAGCTCGAGCACGATGCGCTCCGCCGTCTTCTTGCCGATCCCCGGTATCGCCTGGAAGCGGGCATGGTCGCCGAGCGCGATCGCCCTGCGGAGCTCGGCGGCCGGCGAGCCCGAGACGACCGCGAGCGCCACCTTCGGGCCGACGCCGCTCACCGTCAGCAGGTGCACGAACAGGTCGCGCTCCTCGGCGTCGGCGAACCCGTAGAGCTGCAGCGCATCCTCCCGGACGTGGAGGTAGGTCTCGACGGTCAGGTCGGCGCCTGCCGTTGCCCGCCGGAGGACGGCGGGAGTCGCGGCGACGAGGTAGCCGACGCCGTTCACGTCGAGGACGAGCCCCTCGGTCGAGCGCCCCACGGGGCGACCTCTGAGCCGTGCGATCATGCGGGCCTCCTCACGACGCCATCCGGGCGAGCGGCGGCATCGAGGCGTGGCAGATGGCCACCGCGAGGGCATCGGCCTCGTGCGAGGTCGCCGGCTCGACGTCCAGCGAGAGCAGCATCCTCACCATCCTCGAGACCTGTCCCTTGTCCGCGCGACCGTACCCGCACACAGCCTGCTTGACGCGGGCCGGGGCGTACTCGGTGCAAGCGACACCTGCCGCTGCGGCCGCGACGAGTGCGGCGCCGCGCGCCTGCCCGACGAAGAGCGCGATGCGGGCGTCGGCACCGACGAACGACTCCTCCAGGGCGACGGCGTCCGGATCGTGCTCGGAGATGAGGCCGCTGACCCCGTCGAAGATCGTCCTGAGCCTGAGCTCCGGGCGCTCCCTGGCGCCTGACGTCCAGCACCCGTGGGCGAGAGCCCTGATACGCCCGTCTCTTACGTGGACGATCCCGTACCCGCATGCAGCCGTTCCTGGGTCGATGCCGAGGACTATCACGTCGAGAGGGTACGAATCCCTTCGGACGCTACGGTGGCCCCCGGTGGAGATCGTCGACCTGACAGCACTCGACGGGCGCGGGCCGGCCTGGGGCACGGCGAGCGAGGAGCTGAACGCCACGCTGCTCGTCTGGCGACGCGGCGAGGGCCAGCCCGAGCACGTCAACGACGGCCGAGACGTCGCGATCATGGCCCTCGAGGGCTTCGGGACGCTCATGGTCGACGGTGCGGAGCACGACCTGACGGGCGGGCATGCTGGCCATCGTCCCCCGTGGTGCGATGCGGAGCATCGTCGCCGGGCCCGACGGGCTCCGTTGTGTCACCGTGCACCGCCGGCGCGGTGGGCTCGGGATCCAGCGGCTCGAGCCGAGCGGCGCAGCCGAAGCCACGCGACCCGCGTGACCACGCGCCGGGCTCAGCCGGCGACGGCCTCCAGCACGGCCTCGGGGATGTCGAAGTTGGCGTAGACGTCCTGGACGTCGTCGTTCTCCTCGAGGCCCTCGACGAGGCGGACGACCTGCTTCGCCGTCGACTCGTCCGCGATCGCGACCGTCGTCTTCGGCACCATCGAGAGCCCGGCCGACTCGAGCGAGTAGCCGGCGCTCTCGAGCGCCTGCCGGACGCCCGAGAGCTCGTCGGGCGACGACGAGACCACGAACGTCGTGCCGTCGAGCTCGACGTCGTCCGCGCCTGCATCCGCGGCCGCGAGCACGAGCTCGTCCTCGTCCACGCCTTGGGAGTCCACGAGCACCACGCCGCGCCGCTCGAACTGCCAGGCGACGGCGCCGGTCGCGCCGAGGTTCCCTCCGTGCTTCGTGAACAGGTGCCGGACGTCGGACGCGGTGCGGTTCCGGTTGTCGGTGAGCGCTTCCACGATCACCGCGACTCCTTCGGGCCCGTAGCCCTCGTACACGACCGTCTCGAAGCTCGCCCCGTCCGTTCCCTCGCCGGCGCCCTTCGCGATCGCACGCTCGATGTTGTCCTTGGGCATCGAGTACGAGCGCGCCTTCTCGATCGCGTTCTGCAGCGCGAGGTTCGAGCCGGGGTCGGCTCCGCCCTCCTTCGCGGCGACCATGATCGCCCGCGAGAGCTTCGAGAAGAGCTTGCCGCGCCTCGCGTCGGCGGCGCCCTTCTTGTGCTTGATCGTCGACCACTTGCTATGCCCTGACACTCGTCGCCTCCGTGACCAGCTCGAGAAACCGTTCGTGAACGCGGGGATCGTCCGTCAGCTCGGGATGGAACGCCGCGACGAGCACGCGCCCGTCGCGCAGCAGCACCGGCTCGCCGTCGAGCTCGGCCAGCACCTCGACGTGCGGGCCGACGTCGCGGACACGCGGAGCGCGGATGAAGACGCCGCGGAAGGGCCTGTCCTCGCCTGCGATGTCGAGGTCGGCCTCGAAGCTCGCGACCTGGCGGCCGTAGGCGTTCCGGTCGACCACGAGGTCGGCGAGACCCAGATGGGCCCGGTCGACGAGGATCATGCCGGCGCAGGTGCCGAAGATCGGCCGCTCGAACGAGAGGATCGCCTCGTCGAGCCCGTACAGCGTCGCGAGCTTCGTGATCGTCGTCGATTCCCCGCCCGGGATGACGAGCCCGTCGAGCCCGTCGAGCTGCTCCGGCAGTCGCACCTCGACCACGTCCGCCCCCGCAGCCCCGAGGGCGCGAGCATGCTCCCGGAACGCGCCCTGGAGCGCAAGAACGCCGATCCGCGGCCGCCCGTCCATCGGTTCCAAGTGTAGATCGGGGCTGCTCTCAGCCCGTACGGAGCTCGGTTACCAGCCGCGGACTTCGAGCCGCTCCGCCTCGGGGAGCGTGCTCGCGGAGATGCCGACCATCGGCTCGCCGAGCCCGGCGGACACGTCGGCGAGGATCCTGGCGTCCTCGAAATGCGTCGTCGCCTCGACGATCGCCTTCGCGCGGCGGTCGGGGTCGCCGGACTTGAAGATGCCGGAGCCGACGAACACACCGTCGGCGCCGAGCTGCATGCAGAGCGCTGCGTCGGCCGGCGTCGCGATGCCACCCGCCGTGAAGGTGACGACGGGAAGGCGTCCGTTCTCGGCGACCCAGCGGACGAGCTCGTACGGTGCGCGGTGGTCCTTCGCGGCCGCGTAGAGCTCCTCGTCGCGCAGCCCGTGCAGCTGCCGCATCGCACCGAAGACGGCGCGCATGTGCGTGACCGCGTTGACGATGTCGCCCGTGCCGGCCTCGCCCTTCGTGCGGATCATGGCTGCCCCCTCCGCGATCCGCCGTAGCGCCTCCCCGAGATTGGTCGCACCGCAGACGAACGGAACGGTGAACGCGTGCTTGTCGACGTGATGCTCGACGTCGGCCGGCGTCAACACCTCGGACTCGTCGATGTAGTCGACCTCGAGCGCCTCGAGGATCTGCGCCTCGACGAAGTGCCCGATGCGGCACTTCGCCATGACGGGGATCGAAACGGCCTCCTGGATCTCGCGGATCTTCTCCGGGTCCGACATGCGCGCGACCCCGCCGTCGCGGCGGATGTCGGCTGGCACGCGCTCGAGCGCCATGACCGCACACGCGCCGGCGTCCTCGGCGATCCGGGCCTGCTCGCCATCGACGACGTCCATGATGACCCCGCCCTTGAGCATCTCGGCGAGGCCCGTTTTGACGCGCAGCGTGCCGATCTCGGCCATGCGCTGAGTGTAGCGGGGCGCCTTGCCCGAACCCGGGCGAGGCGCCCCGCCTGAGGGGTCAGGCCGTCGTGGTCGGCTCGTCGCCGGAAGCCTCGTCGACTGCGGCCTCCGACGCCGGCGGCGCGGGCGGAGGCGTGGGCTCCGACGCCGGCGGCGTCGCGGCGGGGGCGGCCGGCGCTGCAGCCGCCGGCGACGCCGACTCGCTGCTGCCGGTCATCGAGCCGACGCGGTCGCGAATGTCACCGAGGCCCTCGCCCGCCGCCTGCATGTTCATCCAGGCTCCGACGACGACGACGACCGCGAGCACGAGGCAGAGCCAGGCCCAGAACGTGCGGCCAACGAAGTCACCGTTTCCGGGCTTGTCGATGAAGCGGATGACGGTGAAGATCAGCATCAGCACGGCGAGCGCGGCAGTGACCATGGACGGCGTGACGCCGATCTCGAACTGGATGTTCGCGAGCCGGATCGCCTGCCAGACGATCAGCGCGATTGCGAGTAGGCCGGCGATCCAGCCCACCCCGTGCCACATCGTGACGCCGATGTCGCCGCCGACGGCCTCGATCTGATCCGCGCCGGGGCCGGTGTACTTGAACCAGCTGAAGAATGAGAACAGCAAGAACGCGATCGCCGCGCCCAGTACCACCTTCGCTCCGTGCGAGAGCTCAGCGAGCTTGTCCATTTTGCGGCTTTCCTTTCGTGGAGGGGCGACCGATCCTCGCATTCTGCAACGCGATGTGAGACAGATACCACCACTGCGGCGCGACTCCTCTCCCCACAGGCGAGAGTCGCCTGTTCCGACGTTGCGCCGTGCGCTGGGGGCCCGAGTGCCGGGCCCCCGATTTCCCGGGTAGGGGCGGCGCGGGCCGCCGCACCTCAGGGGAGGGGGTGGCGGCGGCACCGCAGCCGTCCTCTCGAGGGTCGGGGTCCCCGGCCCTCCGGCGGCTTGTCACCGGACATGCCGCCCCTGGGAGATACCCCGTGGACGACCCGACTCCTCCACGAGCCCGATCGGCTCCGCCCGAAAGGGGGTTCTTGGCGCACCCTGCTCGGCAGCGGGGGAGTCCGCCGAGCAGGTCTCACGGCCGGAATCCCGGCCGGACGATTGCCAACCCGCCTACGTGATGAGCCAGAGGCCGACTGCGAAGAGGGCGGCGAGCAGCCAGCACGCGACGACGAGCGCGACGAAGCCGAGCATGACGGCCGGGTCGCTCTCGCGCCGCTCCACCGAGCCAACTGGAAGTGTCGACGTGACCGCGGGCGAGAACGACGTCGCCCTGGAGGCGGACTCGACGATCGCGCCGCTTGCGTCGTGTTCGAGCGTCGTGATACGGCGATGGATCGCCGGCCGGGTATTGCGTACGACCCCCCTTTTTGGGGTTCGTGACATGCGCTGCGAAGCTCGCGGGCGCCGGAACAAGGGCCACGTCTCGTAGGCCTGACGGTTTCTCGACTGCCGGCCGCGGGTAGGTAGCAGGCATGGGACACGTGAACAAGAACCTCGAGCGGGACGTCGAGAACCAGGCGCCCAACTTCGGAATGCCAAGAGAGCTGGAGGCGCGATTCGCGCGTTCGGCGCTCGGCGGGGACACGCTCGGGCTGAGCCTCATGCGCCTGGCGCCCGGCTTCCGGGTCCCGTTCGGCCACAAGCACGAGAACCAGGAGGAGGTCTACGTCGTCCTGCGCGGCTCGGCCCGCGTGAAGGTCGACGACGAGATCGTCGAGCTCGGCAAGCTGGACGCGATCCGATTCGACAAGAACACGATGCGGGGCGTCGAGGCAGGGCCCGAGGGCGTCGAGTACATCGCGTTCGGCGCCGGTGACGACCCTCGCGACGCCGAGCTCGTCCAGGGCTGGTGGGGCGATTAGCCCTGAGGCCTCGCCACCTCTGAAGAGACCGCCGCGTGGGATTACCCCGAACGAGGGTCTATTGCCGGGCCCCGAACGGCCCGACGTCCAGAACAGACCGTCCCTTTAGACCACTGCGGAGGCAAACACCATGGGCATGCGGCAGCCCGCTCATATTTCACCGGCACCGGCGTACGGCATCCCCGAAAGCGTCGCCACGAGAGAGGACTCGAGCGGGGCCGGCGGTGTGTTCCCGCTTCTGATCCTCGTCGTCGCGCTCGCCGCCGCCGCCGTGTGGTTTGTTGCTCTCCCCGCATTCGAAAAGGCGCCGGCGGGACGATCGTGCGAGGTGGTCGTCCTCAAGTCGGGCTCCCCCGCGTGCGTCCCTGAGCCTGGACGTAGCGCGGGCAAGGTCGCCCAAAAGCCCTCAGGACGCCAGAATCACTGACCCCGGCGCGTAGCCGAGCGAGGCCGGGCTAGCTGGTCCGTCGAGAGCCGACCACGGCATGTGCACGACTTCACGAATGTCCCCGGGCTGCAGGGTCTCTCTGCGTCTGACAACAAGGATGCGGCGGCCGCTTCGCGAATCGCGTCCTAACGACTAACGGGAGGCCGCGATGAATTCACGGAGCATGGCCGGTTGGATCGGGTTTGCCGGCATCTTGATGGTGCTCCTCGGTGGGCTTGGCGTCTTCGAGGGGCTGATCGCGCTCTTGGAGGACAACTACTACGTCGTCACGCCGTCGGGCTATCTGCTGTTCGATGTCACCGGCTGGGGCTGGATCATGCTGATCTGGGGCATCGTCCTGGCGCTCGTCGGGCTCGCGCTGATGAATGGCGCAAGCTGGGCGCGGTGGGTGTCGATCGTGCTCGTGAGCGTCAACGTGTTCGGCCAGCTCGGCTTTCTCGGCAACACCAACGACACGGTGTGGCTGCTGATCACGCTGACTCTCAACATCATCGTTCTCTACGCCCTGATCGTCCGATGGCACGAGAGCGAGCGGGAGCTACAGACGCGCTGAGAACACCGACTGCCGTTCCTGTGCGGGGGTGACCGACCAAAAACGCCCTCGCACAGGAACCGCGAGACCAGCCAGCGGCCACTCCCCTCTCCGGTCTTGCGGCTGGACGAAGATCAAGACCTCGGGCCCGTGCCGCCATCGCCGGCCCGGATCAGCCACAATTTCTCCTGATGACCGCTGGCCTGAAAGTCGGCGGTGACGTCGAGCAGGCGCTGGAGAACGTCGCCGTCCCAAGCTACGTCCTCGACAACACCGGAGTCGTCCGCTGGCTCAACGCCGCAGCGGAACGGCTCGTCGGCAACGTCCGCGGGCGCCACTTCACCTCCATCGTCGCACCCGAGGACAGCCGCCGCGCCCGCGAGCTGTTCGCCCAGAAGGTGCTCGGCACCACCCCCGCGACCGAGGCGACCGGCGTCCTGCTCTCCACTGCCGGCACGCGCGTCGCCGTCGAGATCAGCGCAGTACCACTCAGGAACGGTGAAACGGTGGTCGGCGTCTTCGGGCTGCTCGAGGGACGCCCCGACGACAGCACGGCAGCGCCACCCCCGCATCTCACCCCCCGCCAAGTCGAGGTGCTTCGGCTCCTCGAGCAGGGCCGCTCGACAAAGCAGATCGCCGCCGAGCTCCAGCTCAGCAGCGAGACGGTCAGAAACCACATCCGCCGCCTCTTTCGCGCCCTCGACGTCAACACCCGACTCGAAGCCGTCGCCGCCGCCCGGGCCGCATCACCCGACTGATCGAAGCGAGCGCGGGCGATGTCCCATCGAGGCCGTGCCCGGGGAGCGCGACGGCAGGAGCACGTTCGCAGCAACCAGAACGGCTCCAATTGACCCGTTCGGGTCAACGACAGGGAATCTGAGCGGCCGTAACGTCCAGCCCGCTATGACGCTCACAGATCTGCTCGTCGCGTCGACCCCGATCATCGTGCTGGTGTTCTGGCTCGTCTGGAGGGGCATCCCGACGCTCATCGAGTGGCGGCGCGAGCGGAAGTATCAGCATGAGTGGCACCAGACGTTCGGCGGCGCCGGCCGGAGATCGAGCTAACCCGTCGTCCCCGCGAGCAGGTCGGGTCGCCGTAGACCTGCGAGGACGTCAGCTGGGTCGATCGCGGGTTCCCCGCCTCGCAAACGCCAAACCCGCCCAAGGTCCAGTCGCGGTCTAGCTGAAGAGTCGAAGAAGGCTGCTCGGTCCGACGCCTACATTCCTCCCGGAGCACGAGAGATGGCTCCAAGGGCCGCGGGGTCCGCCGGTCAACGCCTCGGGGGGTCGATGGTCGACCGGCGATCCCGCGGCGACCACAACGCTTCTCTTGCCGGGCGATGGAGGGAGAGCGTCACCGGAGGGAAACCTCAGGGCGTCCTCACGACTCTTGCCATGACTGGCCCAACATCAACTGCCTGATGGTCGACCAGAGCGAGGGCCGCTCCGTCCGTTGTCAGAGCCTCACTCCTGGGCGGCTGATAGAGATGGATGCACGTGGGCGGCTCACCGTCTGCCGCAATAGCGGCCCCGGAGACAACCATTTCGAAGTCGGCGACCGTGGCGACGGCCCCATCCGTCCGCTCGCCTATGGCAAGCACCCTCTGACAGACTCTAGGCGCCTGTAGGTGACAGATCGATCAGCGTGACCGTGTACGAGGCGTTCTGAGTCGGATTTTGGACGCTGTAGCCGACCGCACGCAATAGGTCTCCGTCCTCGGCCGCGTCGAGGCTAACTGCATGAACCACCGTGCCACCAACTGCGGAGAGCGTCGCAATCTCTATCTGCACGCTGGGGCCTGTGTGTTGTCTGCGGAGGAGTGCGACGGCTCGTGTGAGTGTCGCGGCGTCCAGCCCGGCGGGCGCTTCAGCCTCGGTACTCGCCGCCCAGCAGCGAGGTTCGTCCCAACGTCGGTCTGCGCCTGCGCTCGCGCCTATCGGCAGAGGTCGCGTGAACCCGCGGTTAGTGGCGGGGCTTGTCCTGGCCGTCCTCGAAGTCGAGGCCTTTCATGCCCCATCGGTCGGCGGCGAAGATGTCTTCCTTGTCGGACGACTTACGCCCCGGCGTAGCGTCGATCTCGGCCTGCTCCTTGTCCTTCTCGCGAGGGCGGCGAAGCCAGCCGAGGATCGTGTTCTTGATCGCCATGCGTGAACTTATCGCGCCGTTCGCCGCGTGGCGAGCGACGCTCTCGACTGCTCAGCGCGGCGAGCCGTCGTGCTCGGCAACGATCGCCCGAGCGCGGGCCAACGGGTCAAGCTCGCCTTCCTTCTCGGGCCACGCCCCGACCTGATCGGAGGGCGCTCGTCCAGCCGGTCGAGCGGCCACGGGCGCAACCACACCTCGACCCAGCCGTCGTCCTCGACCTGGCGGCAGAGCGACCAGCGGCGCTGCCCGTCTCGTCCGTCTCCTGTTGGAGGTCTGCGATGAGGTGGCGCTGAGGATTTGCTTCGAGCGGCCTCCACGAGGCGGACGTGCCTCGGATCCATCGAGTCCTCGCCGAGGATCCGGTCAGCCTCGTTGCGGTCGTCGCTCACGAGTCGATCATGGACCTGCTTCGATCTCGCGTCCGCAGCGTTCGCAGCGTAGGCGACGGTTGGAGCCCAACTCCGCACACGTCGTGCCCGACCAGCCAGCAGATGAGGCGAGCGATCACAGGTCGATCATGAGTGGCCTACTCGTGCGGCGCTGACACGCCTGGCTCGGTCGTCGAGACGACTCTCCACGAGTCCCACGTGATCTTCAGGATCACGAAGGTGATGAGGAGGCCGATGAGCGGATCGGCACGGTCGAACCCAAGCGCCACGAGCATCGCGCTGGCCACGACGCCTAGCGAGACGTACCCGTCAGTGCGGGCGTGGTTCCCGTCGGCGATAAGCGCCCGGATCTACTCAGGCGGCGTCCTCCTCGCAGGCGCACCTGCGCGGCGATCTCGTTGCCGATGAAGCCGATAACCCGGCGGTCGCCAACGCCCAGAGATGCGTCAGCGCCTCCGGGTGGATCAGTCTCTGGATCGTCTCGTACAGGGCGACACAGGCGGAGACGAAGATCGTCGAGCACGACGAACAGGCCCGCGGCAATCCGGCTCGGAAAGCTGGGCAGGAGAAGGCGAAGCCGAGCGGGAACGCGGTGAGGGCGTCGCCGAAGTTGGGGATCAGATCGGCCAGGAGTGCGACCGAGCCGGAGAGGACGAACACCGCCGTCAGCAACTCGGAGTCGCCCCGAGGACGGCCAGGCTGATGCTGACCGTGCGGACGCCGTCCCGCGATCGGACGATCGAGCGATCAACCAGTCCGTGCGAATGCCCGTGCCCATGATCGTGCTCGTGCTCGCGGTCTCTGCCGGGCGAATCCGTTCCGATCTCGACTGATCGGCGCGGAAGGAGGAGATGGCGATGCTCACCGTCATGCTGATGGCTATGGACACGGCGGCCGTGCCGATGAGTTCCTCTCGACGTTGGCGCGTTCAGAATCCCCTGCACACCGGCGTTGTACCCGCGGGGTTACCTCACACAGTGCGAGGGCGATACCGAGGGCCGCACCGGGGGCCGCACCGGGTTGCGGAATCGGGGTCTTCTCGCACACCCTGCCCACGCAACCATGCGGGTTCCGCATGGTTGCCTCTGTCGATATGGGCCCGCCTGGACTCGAACCAGGGACCTACCGATTATGAGTCGGCTGCTCTGACCAGCTGAGCTACGGGCCCGCCCCCTGTATTCAAGCGGTTCGCGGCCCCGCGGGGGCCGCGGAAGATGCACGGACAACGCGATGGGACAACTGGCCGGCCCGGGCGACCCTTTTCGCGACGCTCTTTCCATCACGTAGTCGCCGTTCTCCAGCCCTTCCGTCTGCGACGCGAGCGTCTAGCGTCCGTCGCGTGCTGTCCGCCCCGATGCGCTCCGTCACGGCCCGCGATCCGGACCGGGCAGGCTGGACGTGCGAGGTGAAAGTGGGACGGCTTCGGGCGCTCGTCTCAACGGTCGACAGGCTCCGCGTGCGTTCCCGGCGCGGCTGGGACATGACCAGGCTGCTGCCCGAACTCGGGTCGCTGCCGCCGGGGCTTGTGCTCGACGGCGAGCTCGTCGCGTTCGCCGGCGGCGCTCTCGCGCGTGAGGTTGCTGGTTGTGATTCCGGAGCACCGCGATCGCGCTGACAGGACACGGGCGAGAGGCGATTCGTGACGCGCTTGGGGACAAAGTCGGGACACAGCCCCCTGGCCGAGGGACGCACGGCGGTCGTACCGTCGTCTCAACCGGTGCACTGACACCGACCAGCCAAGGAGAACGATGATGCTCAGGATCAGCGTGCTTGCGGCTGTGACCGCCACAGCCGCAGGACTAGTGTTCGGCGTTTCGACCGGCGCGGCAGGGGATCGAGCTAGGGTCATCCCGCTCCTGAGCGTGCAGCAGGGAGGCAGCTTGATCGACGTCGACCGGAGCGGCGGCGGCGGGCCGACACGGGGCGACCAATACATCTTCACCGACGGCCTCTACCAGTGGAACGGCAAGAAGCGCGGCCAGCGCATCGGAACAACCCACGGCATCGCAACGATCACCTCACCCACGACCGCCTTCTTCACCGGGACGATGTCCCTGCCCGGCGGGCTGATCCAGGGCGCCGGCTATTTCGACTTCACCGCACACGTCGAGACGATCATCGTGCTCGGTGGAACAGGGCGGTACACCAACGCCGGTGGCGACGCCACGATCACGAAGCTCGGCGGCGAGAACTCCAACAACTCATCGCTCGTCATTCGTCTCGTTCAGACCGGGACGGCGGCCGCAGCGGAAGACGTTCGCGTGAAGTAAGCGAACGTAACCACGCGCAGAACTCGGCTGATCCCTTCCGGCGTCGCCGAGCCAGACGCGTACCTCGCGCGTCTGGTGGCGCACGGAGATGCGCCGCCCTCGATGACGTGCCGGGACTGTTCGAGGCGGTGTGCGAACGTGCTGGACTCGCTCGAGCGGGCCAACGAGTGGGACAACAATGGGACAACACAAGCCACCGAAACAGGCCGAAACGCGGCGGGGGGCGAAGCGGCCCCAATCGCCGTTCCCATGCAGAATCGGCCCGACCGGCCGAACCATGCCGAAGTTGCCAACCTGGGTTATGAGTCGGCTGCTCTGACCAGCTGAGCTACGGGCCCGCCCGAGCAATCATGCGGCACAGCGGCCCCTACGGGAGCCGCTTCCGGGTCTGGGGCAACGTCAGGGGCAACACCGTGCCGATGCGTGCGACCCACCAGGTCCGCGTCAATGGCCATCTCATTGTCAATGGCCATCTCATTCGTCCGGATCTTCTCGGCACTGCTGACGAGCTAGCTACCGAGCCGTCGCGACCTGCGCAGCGTGCACGGAGGCGCGGATCGGCGATCGCCTCCAGGCGACGCGCGCGGAACATGACCCAGCCGAGGTACCAGTCCTCCGACACCTCCACCTCCGGCACGCCCGGGCCGCTCGTCAACACGAACCGGCGTGTGCCGTCGTCGAAGACCTCTTCGCAGACCATGGATCCGCACGTCGTCATCGCCGACACTCATCACATGACCACTTCGGGCGGTCTTTCGCACCTTGCGGCACAAGCCGTCCAGCTCGGCGCCGCTTCACGAAGCAGGGTTGTCGCGCATCTCGCGGCCCCAGCTGCGACATCTGGTCGGCGGCGTCTTCACCCGTGACGCTACGGCGTGGGCGGCGCGGGCAGGCCGGGAGCGGAGGTACCGAGCGGGCGTGATCGCGTGAGCCTCTCCCCCGGGCCCACAGTCGCCCGCCCTTCATCCGCGCCGGGTGGTCTCGCGACTGACACAATGGATCGCCGTGGCGAGCGCACCCGAGACCGCCGAGACGACTCTCGGCCCGGCCGCGACCGGCGGCTCGATGAAGACCTTCCACCGCGAGACCCATTTCCGCACCGCGGGCGGCCTCTCTGTCACCGACATCACGGAGGACGTGCAGGAGGCGGTTCGCGAGAGCGGAGTGCGTAACGGCGTGTGCTGCGTGTACTCGCCGCACACCACGTGCTCGGTCCGCGTCAACGAGTACGAGCGCGGGTTCCTCGAGGATTTCTCGGTGCTCCTGCGCCGCCTCGTCCCCACCGAGCACTACTACGCGCACGACGACTGGGACCGCCGCACGGAGAACGTGTCCGAGGAGGACATGGAGGCCTCGAACGGCCACTCGCACTGCATGTCGATGCTGATGGGCCCGGCGGGCGAGTCGATCCCCGTGCGTGACGGCGTGCTCTGCCTCGGCCGCTGGCAGCGAGTCCTCTTCCTCGAGCTCGACCGCGAGCGCGACCGCCGCTGGCTCGTGCACGTCGTCGGCGTCTGAGGCCGCCTTTGGCCGCTGCGGAGAGCATCGGCGGCGGAACGATCGTTCCCCAGCTGTCCGTCCGGCGAGGTCGCGAGGCCGTCGCGTTCTACGAGCGAGCGCTTGGCGCGACCACCGTCTACCGGGTCGGCGGCACCGACGACCACCCGGAGGTCGTCGCGCAGCTCGCGCTCGGGGGATCGTCGTTCTGGGTCGCCGACGAGTCGCCGGACCATGCGAACTTCAGCCCCGAGACCGTGGGAGGGAGCACCACGCGGATGCTGTGGATCGTCGACGACCCCGAGGCCGCGATCGAGCGGGCGGTCGAAGCCGGTGCCGTCGAGGTGCGCCCCGTGGCGGACGAGCACGGATGGCGCCTGGGTCGTATCCAGGACCCCTTCGGCCACCACTGGGAGATCGGGAAGCCCGTCGTGGCTTGGCCGCCGGCGGAGGGACGGCAACATGGCGGTGGGCGACCGTGACGGTCGAGGCGCTGCTGATCGGCGGGGAGCGTGTGCTCGCCGCGGAGGGACGCACATTCGACACGGTCAACCCGGCGAACGGCGAGGTGTTCCGCACCGTGGCCGAGGCAGGCGCAGAGGATGCCGACCGTGCCGTGCGGGCGGCGACGCGCGCCTTCGACGACTGGGGCACGCGAACGCCGATCCAGCGCGCGAAGGTGCTCTACCGCTGGGCCGACCTGATCGAGGAGCACGCCGACGAGCTGGCGCTGATCGAGACCCGCGACATGGGCATGGCGATCGGGGACGCCCGCTGGTGCGCGGGAAACGCCGCCGCCGTGATGCGTTACTACGCGGGCGCGGTCGACAAGTTCTTCGGCTCCACGATCCCCGTCGACCGCGACGGGATCGTGCTCACCTTCCGTGAGCCGATCGGCGTCGCAGCACTCATCACGCCGTGGAACTTCCCGCTCAACATCGGCAACTGGAAGACTGCCCCGGCGCTCGCGGCAGGGAACACCGTCGTCCTCAAGCCGGCAAGCCTCTCCCCCCTCTCCGTGCTGCGCTACGCGGAGCTCGGCCTCGAGGCGGGCCTTCCCGCAGGTGCGCTCAACGTGGTTCCCGGCCCGGGGAGCGCGGTCGGCGACGCGCTCGTCGAGCACCCGCTGGTCGGCAAGGTGGGCTTCACCGGGTCGACCGAGGTCGGGATCGAGATCGCGCGCAAGGCCGCCGGGACGATCAAGCGCGTCACGCTCGAGCTCGGCGGCAAGAGCGCCTGCATCGTCTTCGCCGACGCCGACCTCGAGAAGGCGGGCCGGATGGCTCCCTTCGCCGTGTTCGAGAACGCCGGGCAGGACTGCTGCGCGCGCTCGCGCCTGCTCGTCGAGGCCTCCGCGAAGGACGAGCTGCTCGAGCACTACACCGCGGCGACGCGAGGGATCGTGGTCGGCGACCCGGAGTCGGCCGACACGCAGATGGGGCCGCTCGTTTCGGCCGGTCAGCGCGAGACTGTGGAGGGCTACATCGCGCGCGGCGTCGAAGAGGGCGCGACCGTGCTCGAGGGCGGGGCCCGGCCCGAGGGTCTCGACGGCGGCTTCTACTTCCGCCCCACGATCCTGGACCGGTGCACGAACGACATGGTCGTCGCCCGCGAGGAGATCTTCGGGCCCGTGGTGTCCGTGATCACGTTCGAGACGGAGGAGGACGCGATCCGGCTTGCCAACGACACGCCGTACGGCCTCTCGGGGTCGCTCTGGACGCGCGACGGCGCGCGCCAGCTGCGCGTCGCCCGCGCCCTCCGCACGGGCGCGATCGGCGTCAACTCGAACAGCTCCGTCTTCCCGCAGGCCCCGTTCGGCGGCTACAAGCAATCGGGCGTCGGCAAGGAGCTCGGCATGGAGGGCCTCGTGCACAACACCGAGCTGAAGAGCGTCTTCGTCTCGACCGAGCGCTAGCGAGACTCGACTGCGAGGGCGGCGCGGAATGCCTGCTCGACCTCGGCGGCGGTCCAGTCGTGGCAGTCGACGTCGAGGTTGTACGACTGCTCGCCGGTCGCGCTCTCGACGAGCGCCGGGAGGTCGGCCTCCGTCACGCCGACGTCACGCAGAGTGGGAAACGCGAGGTCGGCGAGCAGGCGCCGGACGGCGCGCACCGCGCGGGAGCCGTCGGACGTCCCGTCCTCCGGCTCCTCGAGCGCGTCGGCGACCCGCTCGAGGCGGTCGGCGCACTCGCCGCGCGTGAGCTCGAGCGCCTCGGCGAGGACGAGCCCGATCGTCAGCCCGTGCGGCAGGTGCTTGACGCCCCCAAGCGCCTGGCCGAGCGCATGGTCGGCCGCGCAGTCGGAGAGGTTCATCGCCAGACCGGCGGTGAGGCTCGCGCAGGAGAGACGGCGGCGTGCCTCGACGTCCGAGCCGTCGGCGACCGCCTCGCGCAGCGAGTGCGCGACGTGGTGGCAGGCCTCCAGGCCGAACGCGACGGAGAGAGGCGACGAGTTCGCCACGGTGCACCCGCCGATCGCCTGCGCCATCGCGTCGACGCCGGAGTGCGAGGTCGGGCCGGGCGGCAGCCCGCGGGTCAGCACCGGGTCGACGAGGGCGTGCTGCGCGCGCATGTTCGGGTGGCCGAAGCCGATCTTGCGGTCGCGCTCGGTGTCGGTCAGGACGCTCGCCCCGGAGACCTCGCTGCCGGTTCCCGACGTTGTCGGGCAGAGGACGAGGCCGATGCGAGGAGGCTCGGGAACGCGTGTCCCGCCCGCGTAGTCGGCCGCGGCGCCGCCCTGGTCGGCAATGATGCGGGCGGCCTTCGCCACGTCGAGCGCCGATCCGCCGCCGATTCCGACAACGGCGTTCAGCTCCTCGCCACGGACGTGCTCGGCGAGCTGGTCCGCGAGCGCGAAGGTCGGCTCGCCGGGGCCTTTCACGAAACGCTCCAGGCGGACGCCGGCGTCCTCGGCGGCGGCGTGGGCCGACAGGACGTCGGGATGACCGGCGACCGGCTCTTCGACGACCACGAGCGCGCTCTCGGCGCCGAGTGCGACGAGCGCCGCAGAGAGCTCGGCGATCACCCCGTCGCCGAACGCCACCTTCACCGGGAGCTGGGAGTGGAACGAGGGAACCGGGTCGGTCATGTGCCGGTCGTTTGCTCCGCGGCGCGTTCGGCGCGGTAGCGGCGGGCCTCGCCGACGAGCGCCTCGAAGAGGCGCTTGTCCTCCTCCATCTCCGGATGCCAGAGGACGCCGACGGCGAAGCGCCGCTCGGGGTCCTCGAGGCCCTCGAGCGAACCGTCCTCCGCCCAGGCGGTCTCGACGAGGCCCTCTCCCACTCGACCAACGCCCTGGTGGTGGCTCGACTGGACGCCGTCGTGGCGCTCGCCGAGGATCTCGGCCAGCCTCGTCCCGTCCTTCACGTCGACCGGGTGCTCCGAGAACGTGCCGAGCACCTCGCGATGGCCCTCGTGGCCGACGCTCTCCGGCAGGTGCTGGATCAGGTCGCCGCCGCGGACGACGTTGAGGAGCTGGAAACCGCGGCAGATGGCGAGCGTCGGTATGTCTCGCGCGAGCGCCCGCTCCAGGAGAGCCAACTCCCCCGCGTCGCGGTGCTCCTGCGCCGGGTCGGTCTTCTCGTGCCGGCCGGCGCCGTAGGTGGCCGGGTCGACGTCGATGCCGCCCGAGAAGATCACGCCGTCGAGGACGTCCAGCGTCTCGTCCACCGCCTCGGTGCTCGGCGGCACGACAAGCGCTCGACCGCCTGCGCGCTCGACGGACTCGACGTAATGGAACGGCACGAGGGCGGCCGGGAGCTCCCAGGCACCCCAGCGCGCGGGCTGGGCGTACGAGGTGATCCCGATGATCGGCCGCTCGCCCACGGCGGAAGCGTACGCATCCGTAGGCGGCCGCAGTCGCGCTGCCATCGCTCACGGATGCGGGAGACGCGGCGGGGGACGACGATTGACGTGGAAAGGAGGTGCCCGATGAAGACCATCCTCCTCGCCTACGAGGAGCGACCGGTCTCGGCTCGCGTCCTCGAGCGCACCGCCGAGCTGGCGAAGGCGTTCGACGCGAACGTGATCGTGACGAGTGTCGCACCGATCCTGCTCACGAAGGGCCAGGGGCCGTGGGACCCGGCCGATCCACCCGCACGTCACCGTGAGGAGGTCGACCACGCGGCCGCGCGGCTGGCGGAGCTTGGCCTGCACGGGGTGGAGACCGTCGTCACGGGCGGCGATCCCGGCCACGCGATCGTGGAGCTGGCCGACGAGCGGAAGGCCGACCTCATCGTCCTCGGCGCGCACGACGGCGGGCTGCTGTCGCGCCTGTTCGAGGGCTCCGTCGGCGACGCCGTCGCCCACCACGCGCACACCGACGTCCTGATCGTCCACTGAGCGAGCCGAGCGGCGTCCGGCACGCCCGCAGGGGTGGCGCCCGGCGCCGCTCAGGCCTCGAGCACGGCCGCGTACGCCTCGCGCTCGGCCTCCGTCAACGGGCGCGACCAGCCCGTTGTGGGATCGCGCGCGACGACGACGGACTCCGCCTCGGCCGCGAGCGTGCCGTCGACCTTCACGATCTCCTCGCGCAGCGTGACGCTCGACGTGCCGATGCGCGTCAGCCGGGTGCGAACCAGCACGGCGTCGTCCTCCTGCGTCAGCTCGCGGCGGAAGTCGATCGCCACGCGGACGAGGACGTAGTCCCACAGGTCGCCGGCGCCACCGAGCGCGCGCTGCATCCACTCGTCGCGTGCCTCCTCGAGGTACGTCGCGTACACGGCGTTGTTGACGTGACGCAGGGCGTCGAGGTCACGCCAGCGGATCTCGATCGTCTTCTCGTGGACCATGTCAGTTCGCGAGCCCTTCGCCCCGCAGCATCGTCCGTACCGTCTCACGGAGCACTCCGACATCGTGACGGACGACGTCCCAGCCGCTCCGCGTCTCGAGCAGCTCGACGTACGCGAGGTCGAGCTGCTCGTAGTCCCGCGCCCGCCCCTTCGCGACCTGCGCCGGGCCCGTCCATCCGGCGGGGACGCGGAGGCGGTAGTCGAGGCCGCGCGCCAGCTGCCGGTCCACCAGCTCGGGCGGCCAGGGTCGGGGACCGACCAGGCTCATCTCGCCGCGCAGGACGTTCCAGAGCTGCGGCAGCTCGTCGAGGTACATCGGCTTCAGGACCCGTCGCCCCGCCCAGGTGAGGTTGCCGAGGTCCGACTCGTAGGGACGGACGTGACCGTCTGCCTCGACGAGGACGTCCTCGCGCAGCGTCCGGAACTTGAGCAGGTCGAAGGAGCGACCACGCGAGATGCGGCGCTCGCGATAGAGGAGCCGGCCGCGGTCGCGCGGGCAACGCAGCATGTCGAGCCCCATCGCGCCGAGCACGACCGCACCGAGTGGGGCGAGCCCAACGAGCATCACGCTGGAGACCGCCACGTCGAGGGCACGCTTCGAGCGCGGCGCCGTCACGCGTTCAGATCCGCTCGAAGTAGCGCTTTCGTTCCCAGTCGGTGACGAAACGATCGAACAGCCCCTGCTCGGTGTGGGCGTAGTTCAGGTAGTGGTCGACGACCTGGTCACCGAACGCGGCGCGCGCGACGGAGCCCCCCTCGAGCGCGGCGATCGCCTCACGCATCGTCGACGGAAAGCGGTCGGCGTCGGACTCGTACGCGTTCCCCTGGAGAGGCGGCGGCGCCTCGAGCTCCTGCTCGATGCCGTGGAGCCCCGACGCGATCATCGCGGCGAAGGCGAGGTACGGGTTGACGTCGCCGCCCGGGATCCGCGTCTCGACGCGCCTGGCGGCGCCGTGGCCGACGACGCGGAAGCCGCAGGTGCGGTTGTCGTTCCCCCACGCGAGCGTCGTCGGCGCCCAGCTTCCAGCCGCGTAGCGCTTGTACGAGTTGATCGTCGGGGCGAAGAACACCGCCAGCTCCTTCGCGCACGCGATCTGCCCGGCGAGCCACCTGCCGAACAGCGTGTCGTCGTCGGCGAACGCAGCCTCCTCGCCGCGGAACAGCGACGAGTGGATGTGGCACGAGTTGCCGATCCAGTCCTCGAACGGCTTCGCCATGAAGCTGATCGAGCAGCCGTGGAGGAAGGCGATCTCCTTCGCCCCGTTCTTGTAGATCGCGTGGTTGTCCGCCATCGTCAGCGCGTCGGAGAACCGGAAGTTGACCTCCTGCTGGCCCGGCCACGCCTCGCCCTTCGACGTCTCCACGCGCATCCCGGCGGCGTGCATCCCGTTCCGGATCGCCCGGAGCAGCGGCTCGTCGTACGTCGTGGCGAGGATGTGGTAGTCGAGGATGTACGGGACCGACGGGGTGAGGCCGGTGTAGCCGTTGGCATGGGCCTCCGCGTACGTCTCCTTGAGGAGATAGAACTCGAGCTCGGAGCCCATCATCGGCGTGAAGCCGAGCTCCGCCACGCGTTCCATCTGCGCGCGGAGCACCTGGCGCGGGGACGGCTGCACGGGCGAGCGGTCGTGCCACTCCACGTCGCCGAGCACGAGTGCGGTCGCCTCGAGCCACGGGATGCGCCGCAGCGTCGACATGTCCGGCCGCATCCCGAAGTCGCCGTAGCCCTGCTCCCAGCTCGCGATCTCGTAGCCCGGCACCGGGTCCATCTCCATCTCGAGCGCGAGCAGGTAGTTGCAGCCCTCGACCGCGTGCCCGGCCTCCATCTCGTCGACGAAGAACTCCGCGTGGAGCCGCTTGCCCAGCAGACGACCCTGCATGTCCGTGAAGGCGACGATCACCGTGTCGACCTCGCCCGTCGCGACGAGCTCCTTCAACTCCTCGAGAGTCAGCATTGCGGCGATCCTAAACCGGTTCCGTCCGACTCCGCGATGACACTCGCGCGTGCCACCACGCACAGGTAATCGCTGACATGTCTTGACATGCGGCGCGAGGCGTAGGTGAATACCCGTGTTCCGACCCCCACAAGGAGGCAGGCGATGAGTACAGGGCCCGCAGGCGGCGGGTACCGCACCTCGGAGGACGAACAGATCCTCCACAAGCTGGGCTACGCGCAGGAGCTCTTCCGCGCAATGGGCGGGTTCCAGAACTTCGCGATCAGCTTCACGATCATCTCGATCCTCGCCGGCTGTCTCACCTCGTACTTCATCGCCTTCAACAACGGCGGCCCGATCGCGATCTCCTGGGGCTGGCTGTGGGTCGGTCTCATGTCGACCATCGTCTCGCTGGCCATGGCCGAGATCGCCTCGGCGTTCCCGACCGCGGGCGGGCTCTACTACTGGTCGTCGAAGCTGGGCAGCCCCGCCTGGGGCTGGTTCACGGGCTGGTTCAACCTCGTCGGCCAGATCGCCGTCACCGCGGCGATCGGCTACGGCCTCGCGATCTTCGCGACGTCGCTGATCAACCTGTGGTTCGACTACCCGAACACCAAGGAATGGACGCTGCTCACGTACACGGTCGTGATGCTGATCGCCGTCCTGCTCAACATGATGAAGGTCAGCATCACCGCGATGTTGAACACGATCTCCGCCTACTGGCACATGGTCGGGGTGGCGTTCATCGTGCTCGTGCTGATCATCGTCCCCGACAAGCACCAGTCGGTGAGTTACGTCTTCACGGAGACGATCAACAACTCGGGCTTCTCGGGCTCGAACTTCGGCAGCATCGTCTTCTGGTACGTCTTCGGCCTCGGCCTGCTGATGTCGCAGTACACGATCACGGGCTTCGACGCGTCCGCGCACATGGCCGAGGAGACCCACCAGGCCTCGCGGATGGCGGCCGTCGGCATGTACATGTCGGTCGTCGCCTCCGTCGTGTTCGGCTGGATCCTGCTGCTCGCGGTGACGTTCGCCGTCCCGGACACGCAGGGCGTGCTGGACGCCGTCGGCGGCGCAGTCACCTACATCTGGACGACCTCGATGAGCGAGACGTGGGCGGAGATCCTGCTCTTCATCGCCGTGGTCGCGCAGATGTTCTGCCTCACGGCCTCGGTCACGTCCGCGTCGCGGATGATGTTCGCGTTCTCGCGCGACCGGGCCGTCCCCGGTCACCAGATGTGGCGCAAGGTGGCGGCCAACAGAGTGCCGGTCGCAGCCGTATGGGCGATCGGATTCCTGGCGTGGGCGCTGATGATCCCCACGTACTGGAATGCAGCGACCGGGTATCTCGTGGGAACGTCGATCGCGGTGATCGGCCTCTACATCGCGTTCATCCTCCCCGTGATCCTCCGCTTCCGGCAGGGCGACCGCTTCGAGCACGGAGCCTGGAGCCTCGGGAACCACTACAAGTGGATCGACATCGTCGCGATCATCTGGGTGGCGATCATCTCGATCCTCTTCCTGGGACCGGTCGCACCCACCGGAATCCCCTGGAAGGACGGGTTCAACTGGGACGTCGCGAACTACGCGCCGCTGACCGTGGGCGGCGCGCTCTTGTTGTTCGGCGGGTGGTGGCTGATCTCGGCGAAGAACTGGTTCAAGGGCCCGGTGCGGATGGGCACGGAGGAGGAGCTCGAGCAGATGGAGGAGCGCACGGCCGGCGCGTACGAGATCCCGGCCGACACGAAGTACACGACGTAGACGCGCTTCGTACGTCGCTGAGCCGAGGGGCGCCGGCGGGCGCCCCTCGGACGTCAGGAGGCGACGGCGTGCCGGAAGCCGGGCTCGGCGGCCGTCCGCTCCATCCGCTCGAAGTGCTCCGCGGCATACGCCTCGAAGTCGAAGTCGAGCTCCGAGACGACGCCCTGCACGACGCCCCACATCGCCTCGCGGAAGTCGGACATGAAGCGCATCAGGTCGAGCGTCGCGAGCGCGGCCGGCGAGGCGTCGCCGGCGTACCCGGCGAGCAGCTGTGCTCGGCCGTCCACGTCGAGCTCGTGGTTGATCGAGAAGTTCGCCAGGTCGAAGAACGGGTCGCCCATGCCCGCGTACTCCCAGTCGACGATCACAAGCCGCTCGCCGTCGTCGATGAAGTTGGCGTTGAGCAGGTCGTTGTGGCACGGCCTCGGCTGCTGGTTGGCACGCCGTGCGGCGATCTGGCGGGCCAGCTCGTGCGCGCGGGTGAAGGCGTCCGGCAGCGTCCCGCCGCGCTCGAGGGCGGTGTCTCGATAGGCCTCGACGACCTCGAGCGCCTGGAAGCGCCCCGGGATCGGCGGCCCCTGGTGGAACGCGCGGAGCGCCACCGCGACGCGCCGGAGCTCGGCCGGCTCCCGGAGGCGCTCGGGTGGCGGGATCTTCCCGTCGACGAACCCGGTCACGAGCCACCCCTCCGGCTCGACGAAGTCGACGACCTCGGGCCCGATCCCCGCCGCGGCGGCTGCCCGCGTCGCCGCGAGCTCGACCGTGCGGTCGATCCCGAGGAGGTCGGTATCGCGCCCGGCCACACGCAGCACATAGATGCCGTCCGGCCGGACGACCTTCACGTTGTGGTTCGTGATGCCGCCGCCGAGCACCTCCCACTCCGAGTCGCCATCGGGCCACGCGCGACGGACGGCCGCCGCCAGCACGTCGTTCATGCGCGGATCTTCTCGCCCGCCGGGTCGTAGAGCGGCTCGGGAGCGACCACTCCGTCGACCCACTCGCCGAAGATCTCGACCGCCACCTCCGTGCCGACGTCGTGCTCGGTCGGGAGGTAGGCGTACGCGATCGCCGCGGCGACCGTGTAGCCATAGCCGCCGCTCGTGACGCGGCCGACGACCGAGTCACCCACGCGCACCGGCTCCGACCCGAGCGCCACGGCGCGGGGGTCGGCGAGCGTCAGGCACCGCAGGCGGCGCCTGGGCTCCGACGCCTGCTCGAGCGCCTCGCGCCCGACGAAGTCGCCCTTGACGAGCTTGACCGCGAAGTCGAGTCCTGCCTCGAACGGCGTGTCGTCCGGGGAGATGTCCGCGCCCCAGACGCGGTAGCCCTTCTCGAGCCGCAGCGAGTCGATCGCCTTGTAACCGCCCGCGAAGAGGCCATGCTCGCGCCCGGCAGTCCACAGCTCGTCCCAGAGGCGCGCGCCGAACTCGGTCGGGCAGTAGAGCTCCCAACCGAGCTCGCCGACATAGGTGACGCGCACGGCGAGGCACGGGACGGGGCCGACCGTGAGCTCGCGCGCGGTCATGTAGGGAAACGCATCGTTCGAGAGATCCGCGACGGTGACCGGCTGCAGGATGGCGCGACTCGCCGGTCCCCACAGGCCGAGGCACGCGTACGCCGAGGTCACGTCCGCGACGTGCACCGCGCCGTCGTCGGGCGCGTGCTGGCGGATCCACGCGGCATCATGCTGGCCGAACGCCGTGCCCGTCACGATCCTGAACCGCTCCGGCCCGAGCCGCGTGACGGTGAAGTCGCACTCGATGCCGCCGCGCGGGTTCAGCATCTGCGTATACGTCACGCGGCCTGTCTCGCGGGCAACGCGGTTCGCGCAGAGCCGCTCGAGGAAGTCGGCCGCACCGGGGCCGCTCACGTCGAGCTTCGCGAAGGACGACTCGTCGAAGAGCGCCGCCGACTCACGGCAGGCGCGGTGCTCGGCCCCGATCGCCGGCGACCAGAGCTTCCCCGCCCAGCCGCGCGGCCTGAGCGACTCGTCGCCCGCGGCCGCGTTCGGCTCGAACCAGTTCGCCCGCTCCCAGCCCGACTTCTCCCCGAACGCGGCGCCGAGCTCGCGGAGGCGAGGGTTGGCCGACGAGGTGCGCAGTGGGCGCCCGGCCTGCCGCTCGTGGCCCGGGAACCTGACGTCGTAATACGTCTCGTAGATCTCCTTCGTGCGCGCGAGCGTGTACTCGCGCGAGCGGTACGCGGCGCCGAAGCGGCGCGAGTCCATGTGCCAGACGTCGAGCGACGGCGTGCCCTCGACGATCCACTCGGCGACGAGCTTGCCCATCCCTCCCGCACCTGCGAGCCCGTGAGCGCAGAAACCGGCCGCGACCCAGAAACCCCGCACGTGGGAAGGCCCGAGGATGAACTCGCCGTCCGGCGTGAACGCCTCGGGGCCGTTGATCAGCTTCACCACCTCCATCTCCTCGAGCGACGGCACACGGACGATCGCGTTCTGCATCAGCTCCTCGAAGCGGGGCCAGTCCTCCTCGAGGAGCTTCCCGTTGAAGTCGGCGGGGATCCCGTCGAGCGACCACGGCGCGCAGTGTCGCTCGTAGCCACCCATGATCAGGCCGCCCGACTCGGGCCGGAAGTAGACGAGCAGCGAGGGGTCGCGCATCGTCGGCATGTCGAGCGGGAGCCCCGACGGCTTCAGCACGAGGTACTCGTGGGCCATCGGGACCACCGGCACCGTGACATCGGCGAGCGCGCCGAGCTCGCCGGCGAACATGCCGCCGGCGTTGACCACGATCTCCGTCTCGATCTCGCCGCGATGGGTCTCGACCGCGGTGACCTCGCCGCGCCCGGTGCGAATGCCGGTGACGCGTGTGTTGGTATTGACCTCCGCCCCGCGGCGCCTCGCGCCCTCGGCGAGCGCGAAGGTCAGTTGGCTCGGATCGATGTAGCCGTCGGTGGGCAGGAACGCTGCGCCCAGCACGCCGTCCGTCGACATCGGCGGGAACATCGCCTGCGCCTCCGCGGGCGAGACCAGCTCGAGCGGCAGTCCGAAGGTCTTTGCCCAGCCCGCCTGGCGCGCGATCTCCTCCATCCGCTCCTCGGAAGAGGCGAGCCGCAGCGAGCCGACCTCGCGCCATCCGGTCTCGAGACCCACCTCGGCCTCGAGTGTCCGGTAGAGGTCGACGCTCTCCATCATCATCTTCGTGAGCGAGAGGGACGAGCGAAGCTGCCCGACGAGCCCCGCCGAGTGAAACGTCGAGCCGCTCGTCAGGCCGGCGCGCTCGATGAGGACGACGTCGTCCCACCCGAGCCGCGTCAACCAGTAGAGGATCGAGCAGCCGCCGACGCCTCCCCCGATGACCACCGCCCGCGCGCTCGACCGCACCCCGCCCGTCCTTTCCTCGCCGTTCTGCGGGAACCTAGACTCTCGGCATGAGGGTCGTCGCGCGACCCGAGGCACGCGCGCTGCTGCGCGAGCACGGCACGGTCTTCGTCTGGCCGCGTGGGTACCGCTGCTGCCGCGGCCGGCAGTACGTCCTCGAGGCGTCGCTCGACCGGCCGGCGGGCGCCTTCGAGCTCGTGCACGCCGTCGACGGGTTCCGCATCTACGCCACGCCGGGCCTCGCAGAGCCGGAGGAGCTCCACCTCGAGGTCGACCGCAAGGGCCGCGTTCAGGCGTACTGGAACGGCCAGGGCTGGATCGGGTAGCCGGGGCTCGGGCGGGCTATCCGACCCAGGCGCCGCCGTTCTGGTCGATCGCCTGGCCGGTGACGCCGCGCGCGTCCGGCGAGAGCAGCCAGGCGACGGTCCCCGCGATGTCATCGGGTTGGGACATCCGGCGCAGCGGCACCTCACGCATCGCCTCCCGGTAGGCATCCTCGCGCGTGCCGCCGCTCGCCGCCGCAGCGGCGTCGAGCCCTTGCCAGGCCATGTCGGTATCGACCCAGCCGGGGCAGATCGCGTTGATCTGGACGCCGTCGGGAGCGAGCTCGGCGGCGAAGGATCGCACCAGCCCCAGAAGACCGGCCTTCGAAGCGCTGTACCCCGTGTAGCCGGGCACGGCGATTCGCGCGAGGATCGAAGAGATCACCACGACGTGGCGCGTGTCCGGCCCCGGGGCGAGGTGTCGCAGCGCCGCGCGCACGCAGTAGTAGGTGCCGCTGACGTTCGTCTGCACGATGTCGTCGAATCGGTCGCCTCCCTCGTCGGCCTCGCCGTTCGGGCCACCGATCCCGCTCGTCGCGACGAGCGCGTGGATCGGCCCGTGCGAAGCAGCAGCGCGACCCATGGTCCGCTCGACCCGGCGGCGGTCGCGAATGTCGCACGGCTCGACTCGCGCGGCCGCCCCGATCGCAGCAGCGGTCTCGTCGAGACGCTGCCGTCCGCGGGCTACGAGGGTCATCGAAGCGCCGTCGCGGGCAAGGCGGAGGGCGATCGCGCGCCCGATCCCGGTGCCGGCACCCGTCACGACGACGTGCTTGCCGGCGAGGCGTTCTCCAGACCTTCGCAATTTGCGGCCTTTCCGTCGACAGATCCCCTTGCAGGGGTGAGTGGTAGAGCGTAGATTGCCGCTGCGCCGAGCACGGGACGCGAGTAGGACGAAGCTCTCCCGGGAGGCCGTACGCGGAAGCGGAAGGTCAGCCGGGAAAGTGGACGAAAGCGCACCCGGCTCGGCGAATCCTTGGTCCCGCACATGTAGAGCACACAGGGCTCGACGCAAGTATGACCTCATTGTAAAGAGAAGATCGCAAAGAGCGACATTTGTGTTTCGACGTCGCTTGACGGAGGGCGCTTGAGGCCCTAGTGTCCCGTGTGCACCGAGGACGGAGCGCCGGAGGTTGATGGCTCTCCGACAGGCAATCGCTTCGGCGGAGGTCAGTCGGAAGGCCGGACGAAGGAGCATCGGCCTCGGTGCATTTCTGCGTGCATTTTTCCTTCCGTGTGGGTCTCTGGGAAGCAATAGCCTACGAAAATCGAAAATGTCGCAATTTGCGCCCTATTACGGTTGGAGTGGCTTGACGGGAACCGAATGAGCGGTTAAATTTGCAATTGCACCGAGCACGGAGCGCCGAAGGTTGAAGGCTCTCCCGCCCGGCAATCGCTTCGGCGGAGGTCGATCGGGTGAGTTGGACGGAGGCGAGACCGACTCGGTGCGCTTCTTTTTGCTCGCGAGCAGGAAACCGCAGAAGCGGTTTCGTGCCGCTTGATCCCCGCCTCCGGCGGGGCAGATCCCTGAAGGCGCCCGCTGTCGCGGTCGCAACTACCTCTTGTTCTTGCTCGCGAGCAGGAAACCGCAGAAGCGGTTTCCTGCCGCTTGATCCCCGCCTGCGGCGGGGCACATCCCTAAAGGCGTCGGCTTCGCCGCCGCAACTGCCTCGTCGCGATGTGTCGGGCGCGCGGGCCGCTTCTGGCAGGCGCATATCCTCGGCCGCGTGCGCCGCATCGTCGCGATCACCGGTTCGATCGTCTTCCTCGACGCGCTGCTGTTCGGTGCGATCATCCCACTGCTTCCCGGGTTCGCCGACGACTACGACCTGACGAAGCTCGAGGCCGGCCTCGTCCTCGGCGCCTACGGCGGCGGCGCACTCGTCGGCGGGATCCCCGGCGGGCTCCTCGTCGGGCGGATCGGCCCGAAGCGCGGCGTCGTCGCCGGTCTGGCGGTGCTCGCGGCGGCCAGCGTCGCTTTCGCGCTCGCTGGCGACCCTGTCGCGCTCGGCATCGCCCGTTTCGTGCAGGGCCTCTCGAGCGCCACGACGTGGGCCGGGGCGCTCGCGTGGGTCGCGGTCAGCGTCGACAGCGCGCGGCGCGGCCAGGCGCTCGGCATGGTGTTCGGGCTCGCGGTGTTCGGGTTCGTCGTCGGGCCGATGTTCGGTGGCGTCGCAGACATCGTCGGCATCAGGCCGGCCTTCGCCGCGATTGCGCTCGTCGCCGCCGCGCTCGCGGCGATCCTGCTGGCGGTCGAGGCACCGCCGCGCGAAGAGCGGCGACCGAGCGCCGTGCGCCGGGCGATCCGCGACCGGGCGTTCGTCGGCGGCCTGTGGCTGAACACATTGCCCGCCCTCTTCTTCGGGACCCTCGACGTGCTCGTGCCGCTCCGGCTCGACGACGCCGGTTACGAGGCTCTGGCGATCGCGGCGGTGTTCCTCGTCGCCGGCCTGGTCGAGGTCGCCGTCAACCCGGTCATCGGCCGCGTCTCCGACCGGAAGGGCCGGCTGTTCCCCGTTCGCGCCGGGCTCGCCGCCTCGATCGCCGTCTCCGTGGCGATCGCGTTCGCCGTGGAGCCGCTCGTCGTCGCCGCGCTCGTCGTCGCGGCCTCGATCACGTACGGCGGCTTCTACACGCCCGGGATGGCGCTCGTCGCCGACCGCGCGGAGCGCGCGGGGCTGCCGCAGGGCATCGGCTTCGGCCTGACGAACACCGCGTGGGCGCTCGGTGCCGTGACCGGCCCGGCGGTGGGCGGAGCGCTCGCCGAGGCGTTCGGCGACGCCGTCCCGTACCTCGCGTGTGGAGGGCTCTGCGCGCTCACCCTCGTCGCGGCCGTCAGAGGCACCGCACGGCTGCGGCCGGCGTGATCAGGCCGCGGCGGGGAACCGCTCGAGCGCCCAGGCGGCGTCGAGCGGCCGCAGCCGGTAGTCGCGGCCGTTGACGAGCGCGAAGTCGCGCCGCCGCGGATCCATCGGCAGGCGGGACTCGGCCGGGTACCAGCGGTTGTGACGTGTGATGAGGTCGTTGACCTCGTCGAAGCTCCACCGGGCGACGACGTCGCGCCACATCTCGTCGAATCGCTCCGGAGACTCTGCAGCGAGCCTGTCGCGCTCCGCCGCGAGCGCCTGCTCGTGTTCGGCGGTCAGCGCCTCGATCTCGCGGAGCCGCACCATGTACGGCAGCGGCCCGCCGAGCGACGCGAGGTATCCGTCCGCGGACGGCCGGAAGTTCCGGAGCCTGAGCGGCAGGGGACGGCCGCGGAGAGGGCTCGAACGGAGATCCTCCGCCACGCCTTCCAGCTGTCGCCGCTCGCGCACGGTCTGTACGCGGGCAACGTCCTCCCGCAGCAGGGCGTCACGCTCCTCTGGCCTCACGCCTCCAGTACAGCAGAGCCCGAGCGCGGGACGCCTGCTGCGCGATTGACTCTCTCGGAGGGCGGTCATAGAGTGGCGGCGGGAGAGGACGCGCGGCTCCCTCCTCTCTCTGCAAGCGAGAGCCAAGGAGGAGCGCAAATGGACGCTTTCACCCGCCGCGATTTCCTGCGCAGGACCGGTGCAACAGGTGTTGCTGTCGTCGGCGGCACACTCTGGGCGACGGCACCGGCCGCGGCGCGTGCGCGCCGCTACGGCAACGCGCAGACGCCGCTCCGACATGTCGTGATCTCGTGTCAGGAGAACAGGTCCTTCGACCACTACTACGGGTACGCACGCCAGGTGCAGGCGCGTGGGCTCGGTCCTCCGGCGGGCTACACGCAGCCGGATGCTGCAGGTATCGGCCATGCGCCGTTCGAGCTCACGGCGCTGCGGAGCACCGACCCCCCGCACGGCTGGAACGACGTGCACGCGCAGTGGAACCAGGGTGCCATGGACGGTTTCTTCGAGGTCGCGCAACTCCGAACCGGGAACGGGAACGACGCGATCCCGTACTACACCGCGAACGAGCTCCCGTACTACTACAGCCTCTTCGCTGATCAGGCCGGACTCTGCGGGAACTACTTCTGCTCACTCCTCGGGCCCACGTGGCCGAACCGTTTCTACCTGATGTCCGGCACGTCGGGCGGGATCACGACGAACGGGCTCTGGGGCTATGGCATCTTCGACTCGAGCTCCTGGCCGATCATCCTCGACCTGCTCGACGAGGCCGGTGTGACGTGGAAGATCTACTACATCGGCTTCGACGGAGTGGAAGTCGGCGACACCGACAACGTCGCCGTGTTCTGGAGCCGGTGGGCCCACGACGAGCGCACGACGGCGACGCTCGAGGACTATCTCGAGGACTGCCGGAGCGGGCAGCTCCCGAACGTCTCGTGGATCATTCCCAGCTACTCGATGCAGTTCGACGAGCATCCGGACGCCGACGTGTCGGTCGGGATGGGCTTCCAGCAGCAGATCATCACCACGCTGCAACGCTCGCCTCACTGGGGCAAGTCGGCGTTCCTGCTCACCTACGACGAGCACGGCGGCTTCTTCGACCACGTGGCGCCACCGCAGGTCGACGCCTACGGGCTCGGGGTGCGAGTGCCACTCTGGGTGGTCTCACCCCACGCGAGGCGCGGCGTCGTCACGTCGGCCAAGCCCGCGGACCACGTGTCGACGCTGAAGTTCATCGAGCGCCTGTGGGGGCTTCCGACCCTCGCGTCGCGCAATCACACCTTCGATTCGTCGACGCCGACGGGCCGCAACTACAACACGGGCGGCGCTCCGGCACCGCCGCGCGACGGTCTCGACTCGTTGAGCGATCTGTTCGACCTGTTCCACTTCTAGAGCGGACAACCTGCGACGAGGACGGTCGCCTCCGCGGCAGGAAGCGTCATGTCTCAGGCCTCTAGCACAGTGGACGTGCCGCGCCGGGGCCGGCGGTCGAGACCGGCCAGCGCGAGGCCGCCGAGCACCGCCGCGACGACACCGATGGCGGCGAACATCGCCCACGTCGCCTCGTCCCCGACGCTGTTCCGCACCTGCAGGCCGATCAGCGGCGCGAGCGCGAAGCCGATGGCCGGTGCGCTCCCGAACGCGCCCATGTAGGCGCCGCGAATATCCGGCGGCGCCAGTTCGGCGACGACTGCTTGCGACGTCGGCACCCAGAGCATCTCCCCGACGACGAATACGACGAGCACGAAGACGATCGCCCAGAGAGCGTGCGTCCAGACGAGCAGGAGGTACGGCAGCCCCATCACGAGCAGCGCCAGCACGAGCTTCGGCGCAGGTGCGATCGGCTCCGCAGCGCGCGTCAGCCGTACCTGGAAGAGCGCGACGAGCAGCGGGTTGACCCACACGAGGAAGCCCCACGCGGACGGCTGGTACCCGTAGCCGTCGACGAGCGAGACGGGGAGCACGACCTCGTAGGCGACGTACGTCAGCCAGGCGAACACGGCCGAGCCGAGAAAGATCAGGAAGCGCCGGTCGGCGAGGATGACCGACAACGACCCGCGCTCCGGCGGGCCCTCCGGCGCGAACGCGCCGCGGTGCGGCAGGTACCGGTACGCGACGAACCATGCGATCGCGGAGAGCACGGCGACGCACGGGAAGAGCGCGGTCCACGAGCCGAGCACGAGCAGAAGCCCGCCGATCGGCGGGCCGACGACCACGCCCATGTTCGCGGCCACGCGCACGGATGCGTAGGCCGCCTGACGGCGCTCGGGCGCGACGAGGTCGGCGACCATCGCCTGCGAGACCGATCCGCCGAGCGAGCCGAAGACACCCGCGAGCGCGAGCGCAGCCAGACCCGCCCACTTGGCGTCCGAGAGCGCCAGGAGCAGCAGCGGATACCCGACCATGATCCCGTTGCCGATCAGGATCACCCGGCGCCGGCCGATCCGGTCGGAGAGATACCCGCCGGCGAAGCCGGCGAGCCCGGAGAGAACGGCTCCGACGAGGAACGCAAACGGCAGCGCCGTCTTCGCTCCGAGCTCCTCGACGGCCCAGATCGCCAGGAAGCTCCACGTCGCCGAGCCCGCCGCAGTGCCGACGAGGGTCACTCCCAGCACGGGGCGCACCGCGTCGTCGAGCTCGTCGCCCCAGACGAGACGCATCACATGCCGGACGACGCGCACGATCCGTGACGCTAGCCGCGCGCCCTGGGGGTGAGAGGTGCGGCTTTCCGTACCGGTCTAGTAGCCGAGGATGCGCGCGAAGAAACCGGGTCGCGCGACCGGTTCCTCGACAGCCTCCCCTGGGTCGGCCTCCGGCCCGGTGGGCTCGACCGGGTCGCGCTCCGGCTCGATTGCGGGCGGGGGCTCTGGCTCGGGCACGACGTCGACCGGAGCCCGCTCCGGCCGATCGGCGTCGCGCGGAGCGAGCGTCGCCGCGACACCGCGCTCCCGGAGCCGGCGAAAGTCGCCGCGGATCGCGGCGGACATCTCGTCCTTGTGGCTCTGCTCCTTCACCCGCCGGGCGGATTCCCCGCGGCAGCATCGACTCCTTCCCGGGACCGGCCCGGGCCGAGCCAGCGCCAGGCGGCGATCGTCGCGAGGCCGAGCAGCAGCGTCGGCAGGATCGTCGCCGCGCGGTAGAGCAGCACCGCCGCGACAACCTCCGCGTTGGCGCCGCCGAAGCCGACCAGGATCCCGGTCATCCCGAGCTCGACCGGGCCGACGCCGCCCGGCGTCAGGGGGATCAGCTGCAGCGCCCGGGCGAGCGACCAGCCGGCGAACGCCTCGATCCACGTCAGCTCGCCCGCACTGATGCCGACGGCGCGGACGCAGACGAGCAGCACGGCGAACACGGTGATGTTCCCCAGGAGAGCGGCAAGCGTGAGCCAGGCCCACCGGCGCCGGATGAGGTCGACCGTCGAGCGGCGGAAGGCGACGAGGCGGTCCGGCCAGCCCGCCAGCGGCCCCTTGCGGACGATGCGCATCAGGCGATTGACCGCGCTCTCCACGACCTCCCCCACCCCGCGCGCGAGGCCGTCGCTCCACAACACGAGGGCGAGGAGGCAGACCGCGACGCTGAAGACGACCGCCCCGACGACGGCGACCGTCGACAGGAAGGCGTCACGCTGCTGCTCGATCGAGAGCAGCAAGACCGCGACGACGGGCAGGAGAAGGTTCGCGAGCTGGTTCCAGACTCCCGTCAGCGTCACCGCCCGCGCGACCTCGTTCGAGCCGAAGCCCCACGTCCTGAGCAGGCCGTAGGAGCCGGCCATGCCGACGAGCCCGCCGCCCGGGGCGATGTACGTGAACGCGGTGGACGCCTGCGTGAAGGGCAGCGCCTGCCGGAACCGCAGGCCGGGCAGCGCGATCATCCACGGCGGCGCGAACGTGACGATGTTGACGACGACGGCCGCGAGGAGAGCCAGGAGCCAGGTCGCGTCGAGTGTCTTGACGACGTCCCAGACGTCACCGTAGTTCGCGACCTTCGGCAGGACGAAGGCGAACGTGACCACGACGACGGCGAGGCCGAGCGCCCCGAAGACGATCTGCCGCCGTCTTCCCTTCACCGCGGCACCCTACTGACCACGGGCGTGCTCATCCGAGGAGCGACGACGCGCCCCGCAGCAGCGAGAGCAGCAGCCCGAGCGGGAGGTGATCGGCCGCGAAGCGCAGCCCGCCGGCCGTGGTGTTCCCGATCAGCCCCTGGCTCTCCCCCTCGTCCACGGCCCGGACGAGCCCCTCCCGCAGCGCCTCCTCCAGGTCGTCGCGCGACTTGCCCTCCTTCCGCGCCAGCGCGTCGAGGTCGTCGACGCTGCGCAACGCGAGAACGAGCTCCTCGCGCGAGACGCCCAGCTCGCAGGCCGTTCCGTCAGCGGCCGCGAGCAGCACGACCTCGATCCGCTCTCCGGTGCCCTGCGCCTCCCGTGGCGGCCGCGGCGCGCACGGGTCGGCGACCGGGCTCGGCTCGTACGAGGTCCCACCCAGAGCGACGTACGATCCGACGAGCGCGCCGGCGAGCAGTGCGGCGACGACGAGCGGCAGCGCCCTCACACGCTCACCGCCTTCCGCGAGACGACGAGCGGAACGAGCGCGCCGAGCGCGAGGAGCGCAGCGAGCAGGAAGGGCCGCGAGAACGCCGCCGTCACGGCCCGGTCGAGCTGTGAGACGAGCTCTTCCTCGAGACCGTGGTACTCGGGCGTGTCGGGCCGGTCGGCGAAGGCGCCGCGGACGTCGGGCACCTCACGGTCGGAGGCGCGGACGATGGCCAGGACGTCCTGCGCCACGCCGAGCTTCTCGAGCGGCGGGATTCGGCTGTCGAGCACGGCCGCGGCACCGGCTCGGAGGGCGCGCTCCTCGTTGCGGTCGAGGGCCGAGGTGAACACCGGCGTCAGGAGCAGCAGCCCGAGGACGACGCCCCCGTGACGCGCCGCGATCGTCCAGCCGCCGTGGACCGCCTGCGGCGACCGGCCATGGAGCGCGCGCTCCGTCAGCGCGGAGAGCGCGAGGCCGAGGCCCGCCCCGACCAGGATCTGGGGCACCACCGTCCACCACCACGCGGAGCCTGGGAGCACGCCGAGCGCGGTCAGCCCGCCCGCGACTAGGACGACACCGGTCGCGGCCCGCGTCGCCGTGTTGCCCAGGCGGGACGCCATGCTCCCGGACACGATCGCGGCGATCGGCATAACGGTCACGATGACGCCCGCGACCGCGGGATTCATCCGCCACCCGTCCACGAGGAGCAGCACGAGCAAGAACAGCGCGGCCGTCAGCGCACCCGAGAGCAGCAGCAGCGCGAGGTTCGCCGGCACGTTCGGCCGTCCCGCCGGCTGGACGAGCGGGCGAACACGGAGCCGGAGAACACCGAGCAGGGTCAGCAACGCGAGCGGCGCCTGCGCGAAGAAGATCGACTCCCACCCGAGCGTCTCGGTGAGGATCCCGCCGATCGCCGGCCCGAGCGCCGCGCCGAGGATTCCCGCGCCCGCCCAGGTGCGCACCGCACGCGCATCGGAGCCCTCGATCTCGGTGAGCAGGTCGAGCGCGGCGCAGACGAGAAGAGCGCCGCCCACCGCCTGCACGCAGCGCGCGCCGACGAGGACGCCGAACGAAGGCGCGAGCGCGCAGGCGAGCGACGCGGCCGCGAACACGAGCGTCCCGGCGGTGAAGGCGGGCACCGGGCGGCGCCGCGCCGCATAGGCGGCCGGCACGGCGGCGAGCGCGAGCCAGAGGTTGTACGACGTGAGCACCCAGGCGACGGTCGGGATCTCGACGTCGAACTGACGCAGGATGTCCGGCAGCGCGAGCGTGACGACGGACGAGTCGGCGAGCGCGAGCCCGATCCCGAGGCCGACGACGGCCCTCCGCGTCCGCGTGCTCACGCGCGCACTCTAAGCCTGGGCTCGGGTTGCCGCCCGAACCCAGGCTATGATCGCGCGATGCCGTTCTGGGCCTGGATCCCGCTCGTCGTCCTGCTGTTCCTCGCGCTCCTGCTGGGCGTGTTCGTCCTGCTCGGGCGGATCAAGGGCGGCAAGTACCTCCGGCCGGTCGTCGTGTTCCTCTCGAAGGTGCCGCTCTTCAAGAAGTGGTTCCAGAAGGCGTCGATCGCGGCCCTCGAGCGCGAGAACCCCGAGCTCGCGGCGGCGATGAAGAAGATGACCGCCTTCGGCGAGCCGAAGAATCCCGAGCAGGCCCAACGCATGCTCAACCTCTTGACGCCCGGGGAGCGCCGCGCCTACATGGCCGCGGTCGGGCAGGAGGCTGAGGCCCCGGAGGCGTCGAACCGCCAGCTCCGCCGCAGGATGGAGTACGGCGGCGCCGGGATGCCCGTGCGCACGAAGCAGGTCTCCGACCGCCCCGGCACGTCCGGCCGCAAGAGCGGCAAGGGCGCCAAGAAGAAGCGCTAGCCGGCGCTACCCGACGAGCGCCGCGCCGACCTCGAGCGTCGCCTCCACGAACGCGCGCACGTCGTCGTCGGTCGTGCGGTAGTTGACGACGCATGGGCGCAGGCACACCTTCCCGTCGACACGGGCCGGTGCGACCCACACATCCCCCTGGCGCTGGAGAGCCTCGACGAGCTGAGCGTTGTGCTCGTCCAGGTCGCCCGCGGGCACCCCGGCGGGGACGTGGCGGAACGGGACGATCGAGAGCGGCGGCTCGCCGCAGAGGTGCTCGAACTCTTCGTGCCGAGAGACCTCCGCGTAGAGCAGGCGCGCCTGGCCGAGATTTCGCTCGATCGCCGCCCGGATCGCCTCTGCCCCGTGCGCGCGGAACGCGAGCCACAGCTTGAGCGCGCGGAACGGCCGCGAGTACTCCAGCGTGATGTCGACCATGTGATGGTCGGGCCGCTCGTGCGGGATGTAGTCCTCCTCGTGGGCGAGCGCGCCGTGCAGGTCTTCGTGCCTGCGCACGAGGACGACGCCGCACGCCTTCGGAAGGAAGAGCCACTTGTGCGCGTCGAGGGTCACGGAGTCGGCTCGGTCGAGGCCGGCGAAGAGGTGCCCGGCGGAGGGCGTCGAGGCCGCGGTCACACCGTAGGCGCCGTCGACGTGAAGCCACACGCCGCGCGAGGCGCAGACGTCGGCAAGCGCGTCGATGCGGTCGACCGCGCCGGTCAGCGTCGTGCCGGCGGTCGCGACGACGGCGACGGGCGTCACGCCGGCCGCGCGGTCGGCGTCGATCGCCTCGGCGACGGCCTCCGGGCGGAGCCGGCGCGACTCGTCGATCTCCAGCAAGCGCACCTGCTCGGAGCCGAGCCCGAGGAGCTCCGCCGACCTGACGACCGAGTAGTGCGCTTCTCGCGAGCAGTAGAGCGCCGCGCGTCTTTCCGCCATCCCGTCGCGCCGCGCACCCGGAAGGGCTTGCTCGCGCGCGGCGGCGAGCGCGGTCACGTTCGAGATGGTGCCGCCGCTCGTGAACGCTCCCGCGGCGGCCGGGAAGCCGACGAACTCGCTCACCCAGCGCACGGCCTGGTCCTCGACCTCGGACGCGGCGCCCGCCCAGACCGCGAGGTTGACGTCGAAGCAGGAGGCAAGCAGGTCGCCGAGTACTCCGATCTCGAGCCCCGACGAGCCGACGAACGCGAAGAACCGCGGGCGGGGCTGCGCGATCGACATGTCGAGCAGCTGCGCGGCGTCGTCGAGCGCTGCGAGCGCGCTCGATCCCCGCTCGGGCAGGGCGGCGCGTAGCAGCTCGTGGAGACGCTCGTCGACGTCGGGCTGGCCCGGCCGCGCGCGGTCGAAGCTCTGCCACGCGCCGGCGACGATCGCTGCGGCGCGCTCGAGCGCCTCCTGGCGGGTGGCGTCGAGGCGAAGGGAAGGAAGCTCGGAGGCCGTGCTCATCGGCGCGAATTAGTACCCGAGCAGCGCTCTGGCCTCGCGGAGGCGACGCGGCTCGTCGACGACGAGCGCCGAGACCGGCTCCCCGGCGGCGTCGCGGCCGACCTGGATCCCGTCTTCGTCGGCCCATTCGACCGCTGCCTCGGCCCAGCCGACCTCCGCGAACGTCCGCGGCCCGATGTCGGTCCACCAGTACGGCAGCCGATCGAGCTCGCCGGCGACCCCGGCGATCACGTCGGCAGCGTGCTCGCCGGTGCCGATCGCCATGTCCCAGTGCGGGAAACGGAGCGGCCCGAACCGGGCGTGCGGTACGACGACGAGGTCGCCGACGGCGTGCACGTGCTCGTAGCCGGGAACCCTGAGCGCTTCGTCGACCTCGAGCGGCAGGTCTGTCTCGGCGACGTCGAGCCCAGGCGGGACGCGCGGCCGCCCACCCGTGGCCGCCAGCACCAGATCCGCCGCGTGCGACCCGCCCTCGTAACAGACTGTTGCCTGGGCTCCCTCGCCCGCCGCGAGCCCGGTGATCGAGACGCCGCCGAGGAAGCAGGCGCCCGTGGCCGCGAGCGCGGCGGCGCCGAGCGCGGGCAGCGGGTCGTGGAGGCGGTCGAGCGGCCGTTCGACGACGTCCAGCACGGTGACCCCGTGGCCGGCCGCGGCGAGGGTCGCGGCGCTCTCCGTGCCGATCAGGCCGGCGCCGATCACGACGACGCGCCGGCCCGGCTCGGCGAGGACGGCCCCGATGCCCTCGAGCGAGGCGGGGTCGGCGTTGACGTGCGCCGCGTCGATCCCGGGGATCGGCGGCGGCGGGTACACGAGGCCGGTCGCGAGCACGACGGTGTCTGCCTCGATCTCGTCGCCGCCGCCCGTTCGCAGGCGACGCCCGGGGAGGTCGGCCTCGACAACCGTTCCGTCGAGGCTCTCGACGCCGCGCTCGGCGAGCCGCTGCGCGTCGGAGAGCAGCGTTGGGACCCCCGTCGCGAGCGCCTTCTTCGTGAGCGGCGGCCGGTCGACCGGCAGTCCAGGTCCCATCAGGAGCGGCCGGATCCCGTGCTTCGCGAGCCGGAGGGCGCAGGCGTAGCCGGCGACGCCGTTCCCGACGATCGCGACGTCGGCCTTCAAGCGAGCTCGATCTCGACCCGGCCGTCGGCCACGCGCGTCGGGAAGACACGCACGGGTTCCTCGGCCGGCCCCTCGAGCGTGTCCCCGGTGGCGAGATCGAACAGCGACCCGTGGCAGGCGCAGCGGATCGCCGGTCCCTCGACCCACCCATCCGAGAGCGGGCACTCGGCGTGCGTGCACCATGCCTCGACGGCGTACCAGGCACCGGCGGCCCGCGCGAGCACGACGAGCGTCCCGACCGCCTCGACCGCCACGACCGTCTCGTCGGCGAGCGACGCGTCCGCCGCATCGACCCAGGTCATGCGTCCCAGAGGACGTGCAGGTGCCGCGGCGCGCGGAACTCCCAGCCGGTGAAGAGCGGCGGCCGCTCCGGGTCGAGCCGCAGTCCCGGCAGCCGCTCGAGCAGCCGCGTGAGCGCGATCCGCAGCTGCACGCGCGAGAAATGGTGACCGGAGCAGTAGTGCGTGCCGAACCCGAACGCGGCGTGGGTGCGCTTCGGCCGGAAGAGGTTGTACTCGTCCGCAGTCGGCCCCCACACGGCCTCGTCGCGGTTCGCCGACGAGACGAGGAGACCGAGGTTCGCCCCTGCAGGCACCGTGATCCCGCCGAGCTCCGCGTCGACGAGCGCGCGGCGGGTCTGCGTCCCGATCGGCGAGACCCAGCGAAGGCCCTCCTCCACCGCGTCGCGGAGGAGCGTCAGGTCGTCGAGCACGGCGCGTACCTGCCGGGACTCGAGCAGCCCGACGAGCGTCGATCCCGCCGCGTGGCCGGGCTCCTGCATCCCGCCGAGGAGGATCACCTTGAGCGTCGGCAGGATCGTCGCGACGCGCTCCTCGAGCGTTCCTTCCGCGAGCGCAAGCATCGTCGCGATCGTCGAGCCGTCGGGATCCGCGTACAGGCGCTCGAAGACCGGAGCCAGCTCGACGTCGATCTCGGCAACGGTCGCGTCCGCGATCTCCCACTTCGTGGGGTCGTCCTCGAAGTTGATCGCGCCCTGCGCGAGCCCGTGGAACCAGCGGCGCAGCGTGTCGCCGTCGAGGTGGCCGAGGCCGAGCACGCGCCCGAGACCGAGCACGGAGATCGGCTCGAAGTACTCGCTCATCAGCTCGGCTTCGCCGCGTTCCTCGAGCCCGTCGAGGAGCTCGGCGGCGAGCGGCTCGAGAAGGTCGGGCGTCGTCGCCTCGACGACACGCGGACGCATCGAGGGGTCGAGCATCGCGCGGAGGCGCCTCTGCGGCTCCCCGTCGAGCAGGAGGATGCTCTCGCCGCCCATCGTCCGCTCGAGCGGCGAGGGGTCGACGCGCGAGCAGAAGACGTCCGGCTGCGTCGCGGCCGCCTCGACGTCCTCCCAGCGCGTGACGAACCAGAGGCCGACGGCCGGGACCAGGCACACCGGCGCCTCGGCGCGCAGCCGTGCGTAGACGGGGTACGGGTCACGGTCGAGCTCCTCGACCGTGACCGAGGCGGCGTACGCCTCGATTGCGCTCACACGGTCGTCCCGTCGAGGATCTGGAGCGTCTTCAGGTCGGAGTAGAAGTCGAGCGCGTAGTCGCCACCCTCGCGGCCGATCCCGGAGATCCCGATGCCTCCGAACGGTGCCGTCAGGTCGCGGACGAGAAAGGTGTTGACCCACAGCGTGCCGGCGCGCACCCCGCGCCCCACGCGTTCGGCCCGCTCTTCGGAGCCGGTGTAGACGATTCCCGAGAGGCCGTAACGCGTGGAGTTCGCGAGCGCGACACCCGCCTTCTCGTCGGCGAACGTCTGGAACGTGAGGACGGGGCCGAAGACCTCGCGCTGGACGATCTCGGAGTCGTTCGAGCGCGGGACGACGAGGGTCGGGTCGTAGAACAGCGGGCCGACGTCGTCTCGGGGTCGGCCGCCGCGGACGACCTCGTCGCCGTTCGCGCGCGCCCGCTCGACGAACCCCTCGACACGGGCCAGATGGTCGGGGTGGATGAGCGGCGAGACGGTGGTCGCGTCGTCGCGCGGGTCGCCGAGCACGTGCTCGTCCGTGAAGCGGTGGAAGAGCTCGAGGAACTCCTCCTCGATGGACCGCTCGACGAGGAGCCGCGTGCCCGCGAGGCAGACCTGGCCGGCGTCGTCGTACTGGCCGGCTGCCTTCCGCGCCGCGGCCTCGAGGTCTGCATCCGCGAACACCAGCAGGGGCCCCTTCCCGCCGAGCTCGCCCGTGAACGGGACGATGTTCCGTGCGGCCGCAGTGCCGATGTGGACGGCGGTCTCGGGCGACCCGGTGAACGAGATCCGGCGGACGCCCGGGTGGCGCGTCAGCGCCGCCCCGACCTCCTCGCCGATCCCCTGCACGACGTTGAAGACGCCCGGCGGGAAACCTGCCTCGGCGACGAGGTCGCAGAGAAGCGAGCACGAGAGCGGCGACCACTCCGCCGGCTTGAGGATCACCGTGCACCCGGCTGCGAGCGCCGGCGCCGTCTTCCAGGTCGAGAGCATGAACGGCGCGTTCCACGGCGTGATCACGACGGCGGGGCCGCTCGGCATCCGGATCACGCGGTTCCGTGTCCCGTTCGACTCCCAGACCCGCTCCTCGTGAGCGACGGCGAGGTCGGCGTAGGCGCGGAAGTTGCGGGCGCCGCGCGAGATCACGCGCGCCCGCAGCGAGCGGAGGAGCATCGCCATGTCGGCGCACTCGACGGCAGCGAGGCGGTCGACGTTCGCGTCGATCAGGTCAGCGAGGCGATGCATGATCTCCGCGCGTCCGGTCGCGCCGAGCGCCGCCCAGACGGGGAACGCCTCCTGCGCCGCTTCGACCGCGAGCGAGGCTTCGCGCTCGCCCCCGCGCGCGACCTCCGCGAGCGGCTGTGCGTCGATCGGGCTCAGGTCGACGAAGGTCGTGTCGCTCGAGACGCGCTCGCCGCCGATGAAATGCTCGGTGGAGACCTCGACGCCGGCGACCTCGACGCGGTTCAAGCGGAGACCCGCCCGAAGGTCACCGTCGCGACGTCGACGGGCGTGTGGCCGCCGTCCACGGGGAGGATCGCGCCGTTGACGTATGACGCGGCGTCCGAAAGGAGCCACGCAACGGTCGAGGCGACCTCGTCGGCCGTCGCGGCCCGGCGCAGCGGGATGTCCGCGGTGCACGCGTCGTAGGCGCCGTCCCGGCCCACGCCGAGCCGCTCGCCGAGCGCCTCCATCTCGTCGTCGGCCATCGGCGTCCGCACCCATCCCGGGGCGACGCAGTTGGCCCGCACCCCTTCCGGCCCGTGGTCGACCGCAAGGCACTGGGTGAGCATCTGCAGACCGGCCTTCGAGGAGCAGTAGGCGAGCGACTCCGGGCTCGCGCGGAGCCCGGCCGCCGAGGAGACCGTGACGATCGAGCCGCGCCTCTCGGCGAGGCGGTCGATCGCCGCGCGGGACATGAGGAACGCGCCGGTGAGGTTCGTGCGGAGCACCTCGTCCCAGGTCGTAGGGTCGAGGTCGCGCAGCGATCCCTCCCCGCCGATCCCGGCGTTGCAGACGAGCGCGTCGAGACCACCGAACCGCTCAACCGTCATCGCGACCGCGCGCTCCGCGTCGGCGGAGACACCGGTATCGGCGACGATCGCGAGCCCGTCGATCTCGGCCGCGACGGCATCGATCGGCGGGGCACGACGCCCGGTCACCGCGACGGCGTACCCGTCGGCCGCGAGCCTGCGCGCGACAGCCGCTCCGATCCCCGTCCCGCCGCCCGTGACGAGGGCGACCTTCACGGGCCAAGCTCCCGTACGGTCTCGAGATCGTCGACCGTGTAGGCGAACGTGAAGCGGTAGCCGCGGCCGATCCGCACCGGCGCGAGCGCGTCGACCTCCTCGTGCGCGGCGCCGAGGAGCTCGAGCGTCGCGCTCCCCTCCCACACCTCCGACACCACCCGGTCGCGCGACACCGCGCGGACGAGCTCGTGGACGGCCGGAGCGTCGTGCTGGCCGGCTGCGAGACGTGGGAAGTGGCGGACGTTGACGATTGGGGGCGCGTTGTGGAACGGCCCGCCGGCCGAGACGTGCTCGAGCGTCACGGTCGCCTCCGCGACCCGACGCTCGTAGGCCGCGCACGTCACGCCGAACCGCCCTCCCGGCTCCATCCGCGGGTCGGCCGGGCCGCCGAGGCCGAAGCTGCGGGTGATCCAGATCGAGCCGAGCTTCTTCGGGAAGCCCTGGATCCACCCCCGCGTGAGCGCGAAGTCCCGGTCGACCCAGATGTACGAGCAGACGGTGACCTCCTCGCCGTCGAGGAGCCCGTTGACGACGACGAACACCTCCTTGTACTGCGAGCGCGACGGGTCGACGAGCTCGTCGCCGGTCTCCGAGCACGACTGCCAGTCGGCGGCGACGAAAGCGCAGCGCCCGGGATCCGGGTGCGGCTCGATCCCCTCCGGCAGGAAGGCGGCGGCCTTCTCGGGATCCGCCCAGTAGTCGATCACCAGGAACGCCCCCACGTAGTGCCACGGCGGGTACGGGACGAGCGACGAGCGCCCCTCGGGCGTGCGCGGAACGGTGTACCCGCGCAGGCTCACGCCTCGACCTCGGCTGGCGGCAGCGGACGCCCGCGCGTCTCCCAGCTCTCGCTTTCCCACTCGACCGCGACCGGGTCGAAGCGGAAGTACGAGCGCGGCGGCAGCGGCCCCCAGGTGTTCGACGAGTAGCGGTCGTCCGGGTAGGTCCGCGGCACGTGGTCGTCGGCGAGCCGCTCCATGTCGCAGTAGAGCTCGACGTGGCACGGCTCCTCCGTGATGCGGACGTACGCCGCGATGTTCCCGGCAATCCCGTGGCGGGTCGGCCCCCACGACACCCAGCGCCCGTGCCGCGCGAGGTGGTCTAGCAGGTCGCGCATCTTGCCGATGTCGACGACGTCGAACGCTAGATGATGGAAGTGCGCATCGCCGACGTCGACCAGCGCCATCACGTGGTGCTCCGAGTCGATGTGGAACCAGACGCCCGCCGTCCCGAGCCAGTCGGAGAGCCGCATCCCGAGCACCTCGGTGTAGAAGGCCGCGTTTGAGTGGATGTCGCCCGTCAGGCAGTTGACGTGCCCGAGCCGCCGCGGCCCGCCCGGGTGCACGAAGGTCGACGGCCGCGCGTGCTGCGGCCAGCGGTCCAGCTCCGAGGCCGGCTCGCGATGTGGGAGCAGCTGGATCGCGCGACCGTCCGGGTCGGCGAGCCAGATCGACCCGTCGCGCTCCTCAAAGGGGACGCCGAGCGCCTCGAGGTGGGCGCGCGCGTCATCTGGGGAGCAGGTCGAGTGGAGCTCGAATGCGGTGTGGTCGTGTCCCGGCTCGTCCCCGGCCGCGAGCTCGAGGCAGTAGGGCTCGTCGTTGCAGGCGAGGAACGCAGTGTCCTCGTCGCGCATCCGCTCGACGAGGCCGAGCTGGATCGACCAGCGCGCCGCCGCCTCGTCCAGGTCGCTAACGCGGAGCCCGACGTGGTCGATGCGACCGAGGCGGATCACACCGGCGCAGGTCCTTCCGCCACCATCCGCTCGGCCTCCTCCTCGGGGATCGCGAGCGCGACATGGAGCGTCTGGGCCGAGACCTGGAGCTGCTCCCCGGGGCCCGACAGGTCGACGTCCCACTCCTCGACGGTGTTCGTCAGGCGCCCGAGCCCCGTGATCTCGACCTCGACGAGGTCACCGGGCTTCATCGGCCGCGAGTTCGCAGGCGTCCCGGTGAGGATCACGTCGCCGGGCTCGAGCGTGATCACCCGGCAGAGGTCGGCCAGCTGGTAGGCGACGCCGAACATGAGGTCTCCGGCGGTCGTCTCCTGCACGGCGTTGCCGTTCAGGTACGTCCGCAGCGTGAAGTCGGTGGGGTCGAACTCGGCGGCCGGGACGAGCTCGGGGCCGAGCGGCAGGAACCCGTCCTGGCCCTTGACGCGGAGCATCGCCCCGCGGTCTGCGTGGCGGAAGTCGTGCATTCCCACGTCGTTCGCGCAGGCGAAGCCGGCGACGTACGACAGTGCGTCGTCGATCGGCACCCCCTTCATCCGACGCCCGACCACGACTGCGAGCTCGCCCTCGTAGTTGAGGAAGCGAGCGCCCTTCGCCATTCGTATCGGCCGCCGATGGCCGTTGAGGGTCGTCGGCGGCTTGACGAAGTAGGACGGCTCGGGCGGCACCCGCGCGGCGTACTCCTCGACCCGCGAGCGGTACGTGAGGTGGACGGCGATGATCTTCGTCGGCTCGACCGGTGCGAGGTAGAGCGCCTCGGCCTCGGCGACCACGGGGCCCTCGTCCAGCACGATCGTCTCGCCGTCGCGTCGGCCCCAGCGCGGCTCGCCGCCGACCTCGACGCGGACACGGCGCTCGGCGAGCTCAGAGGTGGGCGGCATACTCCTGCACCTCCCACTCCGAGATGACCTCCGGGTCGAAGGCGCCGACCTCCTGCGTGAACCGCTCGACCTCGAAGCGCTTCATCGCGACGAAGGTCGACACGAGCTCGTTTCCGATTTGCTCCACGAGCCACGTGTCGGCTTCGAGCGCGTCGAGCGCGGCACCGAGGTCGGCGGGCAGCTTCGTCCCGGCGTGCGCGTCGTCCATCCGGTAGGCGTCACCGACGACGGGCTCGGGCGGTTCGAGCTCGCGCTCGATCCCGTCGAGGCCCGCGAGCAGGAGCGCCGCGACGATCAGGTGCGGGCACGCAGAGCCGTCGCCGGTGCGGATCTCGACGCGCGTCCGTGAGCCGCGCTCGTTGGGCACGCGGCAGAACGCGGTCCGGTTGTCGTGGCCCCAGTTCGCGTGAGTCGGTGCGAGGCTGTCCGGGAGGATCCGCTTGTACGCGTTCACGGTCGGGCCGAGCAGCGCCTGGAGCCCCTGCGCGTGCTCGAGCACGCCCGCCGACGAAGTGCAATCCGAGGGGGCTCAGCGGCGCCTCGCCGCACGCGAACGCGTTGCGACCGTCGGCGTCCGCGATGGACAGGTGCACGTGGAAGCCCGACCCGCCCTGGTCGGTGAACGGGCGCCCCATGAACGTGGCCACCAGTCCCTCCATCGCGGCGATCTCCTTCACCGCGGCCTTGAGCATGAACGCGCGGTCGGCGGCGTCGAGCGCGGCGGAGTGCTTCACGTTGATCTCGTACTGCGAGTTCATGAACTCGTGGTTGCCGGCGTACGCCTTGAGCCCCAGGTCGTCGGCCCAGAGCAGCATCTTGAGGTTGATCTGGCGGGGATCCGAGATCGCGCCGACGGTGTAGACGCGCGACAGCTCGTCGACGTAGCGGCGCAGCCCCCCGGGCGCCTCGGGGTCGCGCTCGCAGAGGAACCACTCGAGCTCGGGGCCTACGATCGGCAGCAGGCCGTGCGCCGCGTAGCGGGCGACGACGCGCGCGAGGAGGGCGCGCGGGCACGAGGGCCAGTGGTCGGAGCCGTCGAGCGTCCAGGCCTCGCCGAGGCACCAGGCGACCTCAGGCTGCCACGGGACGACGCGCAGCGTGTCTAGGTCGGGCCGGATCGCGAAGTCGACGTACCCCGCCTCGCCCCCCACGACCGGCGTGTGGCGGAGGTCGGTGCCCATGATCACCGCGCAGAACGCGACCCCGTCGTCCAGGAGGTCGACGAAGTGGCCGATCGGGATGTCCTTACCCCGTGCGACCCCGTGCAGATCGGTGTAGAGCAGCCTGATCGCCCTGACGCCCTGGCCGCGGAGCGAGGCGACGGCGGCCTCGGGATCGTGACCGTGGGTCATGCCGTGAACGCCTCCTGGTCGGGTCTCAGCCGCGCACCCTCACGGGCATGCGCTTGATGCCGTTGAAGAAGGACGAGCGTAGCCGCACCGGATCGCCGGCCGGCTCGATCCGTTCGAGGTACGGGATCATCTCCTCGAGCCAGATCTTGATCTCGAGCTTCGCGAGGTGGGCGCCCAGGCAGAAGTGCGGGCCGCCGAGGCCGAACGTGACGTGACGGTTCGGCGTCCGGCCGACGTCGAGGCGGTAGGGGTCGGCGAACTTCGCCTCGTCGTAGTTCGCCGCGGCGTACCACATCGTCACCTTGTCGCCCTCCTTGATCCGGCGGCCGTGCATCACGACGTCGCGGGTCGCCGTGCGGCGGAAGTGGTGGACGGGGTGCGCGCGGCGCAGGAGCTCGTCGGCCGCGGTGGCCGCGAGCGACGGGTCGTGGACGAGGCGCCGGAGCTCGTCCGTGTGCGTGAGCAGGTCGTGGAGGCCGAGCGAGATCGTGTGGCGCGTCGTCTCGTTCCCGGCCGTTGTCAGCAGGATGAACATGACGCCGAACTCCTGCTCCGAGAGGCGCGAGCCGTCGAGCTCGGCCTCGACGAGCTTCGTCGTGATGTCGTCGCGCGGATCGCGGCGGCGCCGCTCGCCGAGAGCCCGCCCGTACTCGATGAGGTCGAGCGAGAACGGGCTCGAGAACGGCAGCTTGCGTAGCTCGGGGTCCTGGAGGGCGAGCGCCACGACGTTCTCCTCGCCCACCACCTCGGGGTCCGTGTTGCCGAGAATCTTGTCGCCGAGGTCGATGATCAGCTTCCGGTCCTCGACGGGGAGGCCCATGATCTCCGAGAAGACCCACATCGGGATCTCCTCCGCGACCGACTCGACCCAGTCGAACTCGTCCTTCTCGAACGCCTTGGCGAGGATGTCGCGCGCAAGCCCGCGGATCCGCCCCTCGTAGCCGTTGACCACGCGCGGGGTGAAGCCCTTGTTGACGAGCGCCCGCAGGCGCGTGTGCGGCGGCGGGTCGGTGTCGATCATCGACTTCCGCGCCTCGAGCTCTTCGGGAGTGAGGTCCTGGAGCGAGGTGCCGCCGAGCTCGGACGAGAACGTCTGCCAGTCCTTCGAGACCTGGAGCACGTCGTCGTAGCGCGTGAACGCCCAGAAGCCGTGGCCGTCGCGCTCCACCTGCCAATGGAGGGGCGCGTCGCGCCGCAGGAGCGCCAGCCACTCGTAGGGGACGCGCTCTTCCCAGACGTCGAGGTCGGTCAGATCGATGTCGTCGATGACGAGGCCGTCGAGGGACGGCCCGGGTACGGTGGCCGCGCGGGCCACCGCCTCCGCGACGTGGTCCTCGCGCGCGTGGACGGCCTCCTCGGCGAGCGGCGGCGGAGCAAGGCGGACGAGGAGCGCGCCCTCCTCCTCCCGTGCCTCGTAGATGGGCAGCGGGTCGAGGGCCGGCGGCGTCAGCACGTCGCCCGTCCGGACGTCGAACTCGGATCCGTGGCAGGGGCAGACGATCACGCCCTCGTCGAGCTCGCCGCCTGCGAGGGAGCACTCCTCGTGGGTGCAGGTGTCGTCGAAGGCGACCCAGCCGCCCGCGGTTCGCCCGATGCAGACCGCGCGGCCCTCGACCTCGACCTGGCGGAGCGCCCCCGCCGGCTCGTCGCCGGCGGGGCCGACCGCGTGCCAGGCGGCGCTCATTGGCCAACCTCGGTTGGCCGATGAGCGGGGAGGGGTGTGGGGAACCGGGAAGTTCCCCACGTTCTCCAGAAGAAGGGGGTCCGTGGGGGAAACATGGTTTCCCCCACGGGAGCGAGCCGTCGGCGAGCGACGCTCACAGAGGCATCTCGCCCTCGGGGAGTGGCTCGAAGTCGAGCCGTTCGTCGAGAGGCGGCACGCCCCGGTGCTCGGCCGCGTGCGCGGCCGCCGAGCGGACGTTCGCGGGGCGCAGGAGGAGCACGACCACGAACCACACTACCGCGAGGGCCACGACGCCGATCGTCCAGTAGAACGCCTCCCAGTTGACGTTCGAGCGGTCGTGCGGGCCCGGCTTGAGCGCGCCGAAGTAGCCGAGCAACGGCGTCGCCACGGCGACCAGGAGGACGGCGTACTGCCACAGCTTGTTCCCCGCCTGGCGTACGAGGCCGAACGCCACGACGGCCAGGATCAGGTAGACGAGCTCGACGGCGAAGGAGCCGATCGTCGCGGAGAGGATGAACGTCGCGAAGCCGTCCGACGGGAAGATCGGCACGAGGTCGCCGTTCTCGCCGGGGACGACGAACCGTCCCTGGTAGTCCGCGAGCCACGAGACGAGCATGAGCCCGATGCCGCCGACCGCGACCATAAGGTTGGCCACCCACGGCGTGTCGAAACGGGAGGTCTTCGAGAACACCTTCGGCAGGAGCCCGTCGCGCGAGAGCGCGAAGTACCCGCGGCCGATCGTCACGCAGATGGCGAGCGCGAGCGCCATCGCGTCGAGGATCACGACGACGTCCAGGATCGCCGCGTACCAGGAGCCGATGTATTTCGTCGCCATCTCGTTGACCGCCGCCGGAGACGCCGCCCACGCCCCTTCGTTCACCGCGGTCTTGCCGTAGCCCATGGAGAACGCGAACGCCATCACGACGTAGAAGGCCCCCGACGCCGCGATCGTGAACAGCACTGCACGCGGGATCGAGCGGTGCGGGTCGTGCGACTCCTCGCCGATCGAGGCCGCCGCCTCGAAGCCGACGAAGAGCAGGATGCCGAGGAGGACGCCCCCGAGAACGCCGCCTCCGGTGACGCCGAACCACGACGTCTCGCTCGGGTTGAACACCGAGAGCGAGATCCCGTCCTCCCCGCCTTTCGCGACGATCACGACCGCGAGGATCAGCATCGGGACGAACGACACCGCGGCGAATGTCAGCATCGCGCGGACCGCGACGCGGATGCCGAGGTGATTCAGGATCAGCACGATCCCGAGCCCGATCAGCCCGAACACCCACCACGCAGGGGCGTTGTCGGAGATGTGCGCCTGCCAGGCGCCCTCGGAGAGGAGGCCGACGCCGAGGTAGATGCCGCCGCCCCCGAGGAACAGCGTCCCGAGGAAGAAGACTCCCGCGGTGAGCACGCCGACCCAGGGGTGCGCGCCGTGCGTCAGGTACTCGTACACGGCGCCGGCGCCCGCGAACCGCCGTGCGTAGAGCGTCACCGCGTAGCCGATCGCGAGCACGCCGAGGCCGGCGATCAGGATCGCCAGGGTCGCGTTCCAGGCGGCTCCGGTGCCCGGGTTCGAGACGAGGCCGAGGATCAGCGCGGTGGAGAACATCGGCCCGATCGCGAGCGACTGGGCGACAGCGTGGATCGTCGAGAGATTCTTCTGCCCGAGGGTGCCGCTCGGGGCCGTCGAGCCGGTCTCGCTCATGGAGCCTCCTCGTCCAGCCCGGCGCCCCTTGCGCCGGGGACGACGCGGATATACAAGGTTCGAACATCGAATGTCAACCGTCGTCGTGAGCTCCTGATGGGAACGGCGCCCGGCCCGCTCCGCGTCCGCTCGGTCGTCGAGTTGGCGTACGACGAGCTCCGCGCCCGGATCGTCGACGGACGGCTCGCTGCAGACGCGCGTATCGGCCAGGCAGAGCTCGCGGACGCCCTGGGCATCTCCCGCGGCTCGGTCCGGGAGGCCTTGCGACGCCTGGCGGGCGACGGGCTCGTCGTCTTCGAGGTCAACCGCGGGTTCTTCGTCGCCGACGTCGGGCTCGAGCGTGTGCTCGAGCGGCTCGAGGCGCGCCTGCTGCTCGAGCCCGGGGTCGCTCGCCTGGCGGCCGAGCGGCGGGACGATGCCGATCTGCACGACCTGCGGCGGTGGGTCGTCGCGGAACGGTCGGCCCGTACGGCGGCAGCCGCCCACGACGCGAGCCGCGGCTTCCACGCGGCCCTCTCCGGCGCGACGCGGAACGAGGCCCTGGTGCGCATCTTCGACTCGCTCTGGATCGCCGACGTCGGTCGCAGGCTGCTCGCGAGCCGCCGCACGCAGCCTGAGTGGCAGGACGCCGACGTCGCCGAGCACGAGGAGTTGCTCGACGCGGTCGAGGCGGGTGACGGCGATCGGGCGGAGGCGCTCATGCGCGCGCACGTCGAGAGCGCGTGGCGCCACTGGTCGCGCCGCCCCTCCCCCGACGAGACCGACGGCGGATGAGCGGCATCCGGCTCGTCCACATCCTCTCCGAGAACTGGACGCTGACGCCGCCGCGGGACCTCCGCGCCCTGGTGCGGATGGCGCAGGAGGCGGAGGACGCCGGCTTCGACGCGGTCATGGTGAGCGAGCACGTCGTATTCGGCCCTGGCGCCGGCGCCGGCGGGCTGATGCCGAACCCGCTCGGGCACGGGTGGAACCCGCTCGGCCGCGCCTCGGACGACGACGTCGCCCGCCTCCGTTCGGCGCTCGCCGAGGCAGGGCGCGACCCCGGCGGGCTCGAGCTCGTCGGCGGCACTCGCGGACGTTTCCCCGACGGGCACTCGGTCGCGGACCTCGACGAAGCGCTCGCGACGATCCCCGAACAGGTCGAGCGCGGCTTCACGTCGATCTGCATCAAGCCGTCGCAGTTCCTCGACGACCCGTCGCGTCACGACGCGTGGTGTCGCGAGGTGGTCGCCGAGGTGGCCCTCCTGACCGACTAGATTCGGCACTGTGCAGCCGCGGATGCACGAGAGCTGGCTCGCGGTCGTCGGCGACGAGCTGGAGCAGCCGTACATGCAGGAGCTCCGGTCCTTCCTCGTCGCGGAGGTCGCCGCCGGCCGCCGCTTCTTCCCGCCCGCCGACCGGGTCTTCAACGCCCTCGAGCTGACACCGTTCGACGACGTCCGCGTCGTGATCCTCGGCCAGGACCCCTACCACGGCCGCGGCCAGGCGATGGGTCTCTGCTTCTCCGTGCCGCCCGGTGTCCCGCCGCCGCCGTCGCTCGTGAACATCCACAACGAGCTCGAGAGCGACCTCGGTCTGACGCGCCCCACGACGGGCGACCTCACGCCGTGGGCCGAACGCGGCGTCCTGCTCCTGAACGCCGTGCTGACGGTCTCGCCGGGCAGCGCAGCCTCGCACGCGGGCAAGGGCTGGGAACGGTTCACCGACCGGGCGATTCGCGAGCTCTCGGAGCGGCGCAACGGCATCGTCTTCCTGCTCTGGGGTCGCTACGCCCAGCAGAAGGGGCAGATCGTCGACACCGCGCGGCACCACGTGCTCACGACCGCCCACCCCTCGCCGCTCAGCGCGGCGAACGGCTTCTTCGGGTGCCGCCACTTCTCGCGCGCGAACGCGCTGCTCGAGGCGGGCGGGCACGAGCCGGTCGACTGGGCCCTGCCCTGACGACCGTCAGAAGCTCTTCAGCGCGTCGCGCAGCTCGCCGGGCACGACCCGCGGCTTCCCGCCGTCGAACGAGGTGACCGGCACCCACCGGTTGTTCCGCACCCAGTAGACGAGTGGGCTCAGCGGCCCAGGCGCATCCCGGTAGTCGACGCGGCCGGCGTCGAACATCCGCCGCAGGGCCTCACCGGCGTCCGGCGCGTCGACCGAGCGGTACAGCAGCCGATGCCGACCGGGCACGGCCACGAGCGTCCCCCGCGCGCCGTGCTCCTCGCCGGTGAAGCGCCGCAGGGTCTCGGACAGCACGAGCGCGAGGCTCGCCGTGAAGAACGACGCGTTGGTGACGGTCGTGAACCGCCCCTTTGCTCCCTCTCCGACGATCAGGGCCTCGGGCTCGTCGGCAGCGAGCAGCGCGAGAAGGTTGGCTCGGCCGCGGCCGAGTTGCTCACCGAGGGTGCCTCGCGCGGCGAGCTCTTCCTTCGAGGGCGTCACGACGGAGTCGCCAAGGTCGACCGACAGGACCTCGAGCAGCCCCGGTGCGACGACTCGGGCGTGACCGAGCACGTCCGGGTCGGGCAAGGACGCCGCGTCGGCGAGGCGCAGGTACAGGGCCGCTTCCAGCTCGTCGCGCGTCAGCTCTCCGAGGTCGCGCGGAGGTGCGGTGACGAGGGCGACGTGATCGGCGATCAGGTCGGGCCAGTCGTCTCGATCGGCGCCCGCGCAGAGCTGACCGATGTTCCAGAGGCCGAGCGTCGTCCCGTCCCGGTCCTCGATGTGGTCTCCGTAGACCGAGACGTCGTGCCCGGCCGCGGCGAACGACCGTTCCACGAGCCGGCGAAACTCGTTGGCCTCGAGCAGCGTGAAGTAGGTGAGGTGGTCGTCGAAAGACCGTGACGTCGGGCGGCGTTTGAGGAGCTTCATGCGTCCACTCACAATGCTTCCGCCCTCCACAGGTTGCGCATGCCCCGTCCGGGTGAAGCGACCCGTAGGATTCCCCCGTGCCCTTCGGGCTCGGCATCTGGGAGATCGTGATCCTTCTCGGCGTGCTCGCGCTGCTCTTCGGCGCGAAGGGCGTGCCGGACGTCGCACGCCGGCTCGGCACGGGCGTCCGCGAGGTCAAGGACGCGGTCGGCGAGGTCGACCCGCGGCGGATGCTCGAGGCCGGCGACACGAAGGACACCGCGCACGAGCAGGCGGCCCCGCCGCCGCCGCCACGCGAGCCACCAGCCTGATCAGGCCGTCCAGGGGATCGCGCTGCCGTCGAAGAGCGGGAGCGCGGCGTCGCGCCCGACGGCGGCCTCCACCGCGGCGTACGCCGTGTCGATCCGCGGGGGCCGGGCGAAGCCGTGCGCGTCCGAGGCGACGAGCGAGACGACGCCGTCCTCGAGCAGCAGCCAGGCGATCCGCTCCGCGGTCGACCCGTGGTCGCCCGTCAGCGACGGGCCGTTGAGACAGAGCGGCCAGCCAGCCTCCGCGAGCGGCCGCACCGACGCCGGGTCGTCGGCCACCGCGCGACAGCGCTCCGGGTGCGCGAGCACCGGCACGAGCCCCGCGTCCTCGACGCGGCGGGCGGCCGCCGCGACCAGCTCCACCGCCCCGTCGGCTCGGAGCCACCAGCCCGGGAACTCGACCAGGACCGCCCGTGTGCCTTCGAGCCGGTACCCGTCGAGGTCGACCGTGCCGTCCGTGAGCAGCGACGGGTAGACCTCCCACCCGCGACGCAGGTCGAGGCCCCACTCCTCCACGGCTGCTCGCACGCGCGGGAAGGCCAGCTCGAAGATCTCGACGCGGCCGCTCGTCCGCGGAAAGGTGTCCCACTCCGCATGCGCGTGCGGGGTCGCGAAGAGGATCCGTGTGCCGGCCTCGAATGCGATGCGGCAGAGCTCGATGCCGTCCTCCACGGTCGCCGCCCCGTCGTCGCCCGAAGGGACAACATGGGAGTGGACGTCGACGAATCCCTGCACGCGGCCACGGTAGCCGCGGCCTCACATCGCGCGGCGCGCTCCGGGACTGCGACAGAACACGCCCGAGAGGAGACCCTCGTGGCAGAGCTCCGGCTCGGGTGCGCCGATCGCGAAGGCGCTACGGAGGTCGTGCGTGAACCAGACGTGCATCATCTCGCTCCCCTGCAGCACGGCCGCGCCCGTCGGGCACGTGCCGTCGTCGCGCGGCCTCAGTCCCCGCTTCACCCCGATGCTGCAGACGCGGTGCGAGTGCCAGCGCGTGATCGGGCCTCCGGGTGAGGGCCCGCGCTCGCGCCGCTGCACGCTGTACATCACGCCGACGAGCACGGCGGGCCGTCCCGGCTCGCGGGCGAAGATCAGCGCCTTCGGCCGGCGCGGGTCGAAGACGGGACCACCGCGGCGCTCGCGGAGCTTCTCGGCGTGGAGGTAGTGGGCCGTGACGTCGCCCGACTTCCGGCGCGTGGTGCGAGTCTCGAAGCCCTCCCGCTTCGCGGCCGCGAGCGTCGTCCAGTGCCGGGCCCGCTCCGAGACGGTCGCCAGGATCCGCGCCGCCGCGGCGCGCTGGCGCGCAGTCGCCAACGAGACGTCCGGGTACTGCTCGAGATGGCCGATCAGCCCGCGGCGGGCACTCGCCGGCAACCGCGTCGCGCCGGGAGGGAGCGTGCACACGATCCGCCTCGTCCCCGTCCCCGGCCCCGCCGCGTTGCCCGAGGCGACCCCGCCGAGCAGGACGGCGAGGGCAAGTGCCGCCGGCGCGGTCCGGGCGCTCGGCCTCATGGCCGCGCGAGCCTCGCCCAGAGGTTGTCGAGGAGACGCGAGATCACGCGCGTGCGATTCACGAAGCAGAACGAGCCCGCGGCGAAGACCCTCGCGCCGGCAGCTGTCTCGTAGTAGGTCATCTGGGCGGAGCGCCCGGGTCCGAGCAGCCCCGGGATCTCGGCGACGACGCACGTGCCTGCCGGTGAGTCTGCGGTCGTGGCGGAGATCTCGACCCCGCTCCAGCCGAACCGCGAGCCGCGCACGAGCCCTGTATCCGTGAAGAGCCACGGCGCGCACCCGGTGCGCCGCACGACGTAGGCGCCGCGATGCGTCCCGTCGTCGCTCGCGCGGTACTGCACGCCGACGATCGCGGCCTCCGGCCGGGGGTGCGTCGCGGCACGCCACTGCTCCTTGCGGCGGAGCACGTCGCCGTGACGCTCGACGCGCCAGTGGAGCGCATCGGCGCTCAGGAACGCGAGGTTGCCGCCGCGATCGCGGAACCCCTCGATCAGGTCGAGCTCGTGCTGCGTCACGTACTCGTGGTGCCCCGGGAACACGAGGAGGTCGTAGCGGCGGGCGAGCGCGGCGGCGTCGGGAACTCGATCGAGGTCTGTGTCGCCGAGGACGTCGGCGTCGTGACCGCGGGCGCCCAACCAGCGGAGGAACGGCAGGTCGTAGCGGTGGAAGAACGGCGGCAGGCCGTCGCCCATGTACGGTCGGTCGAGCCGGGCGCTCTCGCGGCGCCGCGACGCGTACCAGGTGTCGCCCTCCCCGTCCGCGTCGGCATCCCTGAAGTTGTATGCCTGCCACGTGTTCGTCGGCAAGACGACGGCAACACGGGGCCTCGACCCGGGAGAAGCCCGGACGACGAGCGGTGCGCTCGCGACGACGACGTCACGCCAGGACAGGCGTGCGACGTAGACGCCGGGTCGCCAATGACCGACGCGGACACCGACTCGCCCGCTCCGGGCGCGGCGAGGGCCGGCCACCGCCTCGTCGGTCGCCGCGTCGACGACGTCGAGCAGCACGGGGCGCGCGCGTGTGTCGACGTGCAGGATCGCGACGTCGCCCGGGGCATAGCTCTCGCGCCCGAACCGCGCCGAGGAGCCCTGGACGCGGATCACCGGCCCGTCCAGCGACACGCGCTCGCGTGACGGCCCCGACGAGATGTGCGTGACGTAGGTACGCGCCTCCGTCGCGGCCGGCGGCGCCCACACGAGGGTCACGAGCCCCTCGGCCGCAGCGCGGCGCGCGACGTGGGCGACCCCGGGCCGGGGCTTCCCCCGACGCACGACCAACTCGACCGTGGACGCGCGGTCGAGTCGGAGCCGGAGCGCGGCGCAGTCGGCCCTGCCGTCGCCGTCGGGGCTGATCGTGACCACCCGCCCCGCCCGCACCGGCGCCGGCGCGCCGCACGCGCGCGCATCGACCATCTGCAGCAGGCGCGGCGGCGGCCCCTGCGCGGCGCCGCCCGACGAGACGAGAAGTGCCGTCGAAGCGCCCGCGACCAGGACAGTTGTCCGCCACATCTGGTGCGGGATGGTACGAGCGCCTCCGGACTCCGCCATCCCCCGCCCGGCATCCACTACTGTCGTGCGGCGATGGGCGAGGCACGCAAGCTGCTGGTCGCGAACCGCGGCGAGATCGCCGTCCGCATCTTCTCGACGTGCCGGCGGCTCGGGCTCGAAACCGTGGCGGCCGCTGGCCCAGGCGACGAGCGGGCGTTGCACACCCGGGTCGCGGACGCCGTCGCTCCGGTCACCTCCTACCTCGACGCCGAAGCGCTCGTCACGGCCGCGCGCGACGCGGGCGCGGACCTCGTCCATCCCGGCTACGGCTTCCTCGCAGAGAGCGCCGCGTTCGCCGAGGCGGTGCTCGATGCCGGCCTGACCTGGATCGGCCCCCCGCCCGAGGCGCTGCGGCGCGGAGGTGACAAGCTCGAGGCGAAGCGGATCGCCGCTGCCGCGGGGGTACCGACGCTCGAGGCGGGCCAACCGGCCGAGCTCGGTTTCCCGTTACTCGTCAAAGCTGCAGCGGGCGGCGGCGGCCGCGGCATGCGTGTCGTGGAGCGGCCGGATCAGCTCGACGAGGCGCTCCAAGCGGCCTCCCGGGAGGCCGAGGCGGCGTTCGGCGACGGCACGGTCTATTTCGAGCGCCAGCTCGAGCACCCCCGGCACGTCGAGGTGCAGCTCATGGGCGACCGTCACGGCAACGTCCTCGCGCTCGGAGCGCGCGACTGCTCGGTGCAGCGACGGCACCAGAAGGTCGTCGAGGAGTCTCCTCCGCCCAGCCTCGCCGACGACGTGCTCGGCCGGCTCGCCGAGCATGCGGTCGCCTTCGGTCGCGCCGTCGGGTACGAGAGCGCCGGCACGGCCGAGTTCCTCGTCGACCGGGACGATGTGTTCTTCCTCGAGCTGAACGGGCGCATCCAGGTCGAGCACCCCGTGACCGAGGAGGTCACCGGCCTCGACCTCGTCGAGCTCCAGCTCCGGGTCGCCGACGGCGAGTCGCTCGCGGAGCTCCGTCCGGTGACGAGCGGGCACGCCGTCGAGGCGCGCCTCTATGCAGAGGACCCGCAGACGTTCCTCCCGCAGCCGGGGACCGTGCGGCGGCTGTCCCTCCCGCCCGGAATCCGCGTTGACGCGGGGATCGAAGCGGGCGACGAGGTCGGCGGCGCGTACGACCCGATGATCGCCAAGCTGATCGCGCACGCGCCCGACCGCGACGCCGCGCTCGACCGGCTCGCGGCTGCGCTCGACGAGACGGTCGTCGAGGGCGTCACGACGAACCTCCCGTTCCTCCGCTGGCTCGTCGCGCACCCCGCCTTCCGCGCCGGAGACGTGACGACGGCCTTCCTGACGCGCTTCCCGCCGCTCTCGCCGCACCCCCGCGTGACGCCGCACGGCCCGTGGGGCGACAGCTGGCGTCTCAATCTGCCGGACGCGCGTGCGCTCCCGGCGCTCCAGGTCGAGGAAGCAGCGCATGGCGGAGCGAGCACAGGTGGCGACGGCCGCGTGACCGCCCCGATGCCAGGGAAGGTGATCGACGTGCGTGTCTCGAGCGGCGAGCGCGTCGAGTCGCGCCAGCCGCTCGTCGTGCTGGAGGCGATGAAGATGGAGCAGGTGGTGACCGCGCCCTACGACGGGGGCGTGCAGTCGGTCGAGGTCGCCGTGGGCGACCAGGTCGCGACGGGCGCGGTGCTCGTGACCCTGGAGACCGCATGACCGTCCTCAGCACCCGCGTCGCCCGAGACGAGGCGTTCGCCCGCCACGAGACGCTCATGCGAGAGCTCGTCGCCGAGCTGCGCGAGCGGGCGGCTCTCGTCGCCGCCGGCGGCGGCGAGAAGTCCGTCGAGCGGCACCGCTCGCGCGGCAAGCTCCCCGCCCGGGAGCGCATCGACCGCCTCGTCGACCCGGGCTCGGCCTTCCTCGAGCTGAACGCGCTCGCCGCGTGGGACGTCTACGACGGCCAGGCGCCGTCGGCGGGGATCGTCACGGGCATCGGGATCGTCGAGGGACGGGCGTGCGTGATCGTCGCAAACGATGCGACCGTGAAGGGCGGCACGTACTTCCCGCTCACGGTGAAGAAGCACCTCCGCGCGCAGGAGGTCGCCGAGCAGAACCGCCTTCCCTGCGTCTACCTCGTCGACTCGGGCGGCGCCTTCCTGCCGCTCCAGGACGAGGTCTTCCCCGACCGCGAGCACTTCGGGCGGATCTTCTTCAACCAGGCGCGGATGTCGGCGCAGGGGATCGCGCAGATCGCGGTCGTGATGGGCTCCTGCACGGCCGGAGGCGCGTACGTGCCGGCGATGTCGGACGAGACGATCATCGTGCGCGGCACGGGGACGATCTTCATCGGCGGTCCGCCGCTCGTGAAAGCAGCGACCGGCGAGGAGGTCAGCGCCGAGGAGCTCGGGGGTGCCGACGTCCACACTCGTCGCTCGGGAGTCGCCGACCACTACGCGACCTCCGACGAGCACGCGCTCGCGCTCGCGCGCCAGATCGTGCGCAACCTCGGCGACCCGCCACCGTCACCGTGGGAGCTCGCCGCGCCAGAGCTGCCGGTCGTCGATCCCTCGGACCTCTACGGTCTCGTCCCAGAGGACTTCCGCCACGAGCTCGATCCGCTCGAGCTGATCGCCCGCATCGTCGACGGCAGCCGCTTCCACGAGTTCAAGGCGCTCTACGGAGAGACGCTCGTCTGCGGTTTCGCGCCGGATCGAGGGCTTCCCCGTGGGGATCCTGGCGAACCGCGGGGTGCTCTTTGCCGAGTCGTCGCAGAAGGGGGCGCACTTCGTCGAGCTCGCGTGCAAGCGCCGCATCCCGCTCGTCTTCCTCCAGAACATCACCGGCTTCATGGTCGGCCGGGAGTACGAGGAGGGCGGCATCGCCCGCGACGGCGCGAAGCTCGTGATGGCCGTCGCTTGCGCGGACGTGCCGAAGTTCACCGTGGTCACCGGCGGCTCGTTCGGCGCCGGCAACTACGCGATGTGCGGCCGCGCGTACGGCCCGCGCCAGCTCTGGATGTGGCCGAACGCGCGCATCAGCGTGATGGGCGGCGACCAGGCGGCGATGGTGCTGTCGATGGTCGGGGACGCCGACCCCGACGAGATCCGCGCGAAGTACGAGCACGAGGGCTCGCCGTACTACTCGACGGCCCGGCTCTGGGACGACGGGATCATCGACCCGCTCGACACCCGCCGCGTCCTCGCGCTCGGGCTCGCGGCGGCCGCGAATGCCCCCGTGCCGGAGACGACGTTCGGCGTGTTCCGGATGTAGCCGGTCGGTCAGCCCTGCGCGGCCGCGAGCAGGTCGCCGACGCGCACCTGCTCGGTCAGGAGCCCGCGGAAGCGCCCCGGGTCGGCCCCCACGTACGCGCGGCAGAGCTCCTTCCCGGCCGGGTAAGTGACGATGTACGTGCGCGAGGTCGGCTCGCCCAGGAAGCGGATCACGTGATCGGCGAGCTGCGCGGTCATCAGGCCCCAGCGCTGCAGGTACCTCCCCACCTCCGCCTCGTCGGCCGCGTCCTCGTGGAGCATCAGTGCCGCGTTGACGTCCGCCCACTGGAGCGGCTCGCGGGCGTGCTCGACGGCCAGGGCGTGCGTGAGATCCAGCTCGATGCCCGCGTCGTGGACGACGGCGGCGAGCGCCGGGCCGCCCTCGCCCTCGAGCAGCAGGGACGGCGCGAGCTTGGCGATCCCCTCCGAGACGAGCGACTGCGGGGTCGGCACCAGCACCAGCGTCTCCTCGAGCAGCCCCCGGTCCCGTACCAGCAGGTGCTCCTTGTTGCAACGCTCCGCGTGGTGGCCGGGATACGTCTCGTGCATCGTCAGGCCGAGCACCTCGATCCCCGAGATCGGGAGGTCGACGTTGATCGCGATCCGGCTGCGCAGGCCGCCGACGTAGGCGCAGAATGCGAGCCACGGCTCGTCGCGGACGATCTCGAGCTCGACGTCCTCGCCGTCCGGGAGCCCGAGCAGGTCGCGCGTCTGCGCGCGCGCCTCCTCGATCACCGCGGCGGCGGTGCGCTCGACGTCCTCCGTGGGCACGCGAATCGACGCCTCCCAGCGCTCGAGTCGCTCCGCCAGAGGCCCGGTGCCCGGGAGCAGCTCCTCGAGACGGTCGTGCGCGGCCGCGAAGACGGCCTCGTCGGTGTGCGTCGGGCGCACGCCGAAGCAGCGTTCGACCTCGTCGGCGTACGGGAGCGATTCGCCCGTAAGGACTCCAGCGTACGTGCGCAGGGCGGCCACCTGGTCGCGGAGCCATCCGTCTCCAAGCTCATCGAGCAACGCCTGCGCATCGGCGACGAGATCGCGGGGGTCGACCGGCGACGCCGCGTCGACCTCCTCTGCGAGCTCGGTAGGGCCGAAGTACGCGTCGACGATCCCGTCGACGTGCCGGCCGACCTGGAGCCCCAGCCGGACGTAGCGCTCGGCGGCGCTCTCGCGCACGCTCACTCGCCCGTGAACTCGGGGCGGCGCTTCTCGCCGAACGCCTCGACGCCCTCGCGGAAGTCGTGGGTCTGCCGCAGCAGGCCGTAGGCGAGCCCCTCCACCTCGAGCCCGAGGTGGAGCGGGCCGTCGTAGGCGGTGTTGAGGACGCGCTTCGCCATCGCGAGCGCGAGCGGCGAGTGCCGGGAGAGCTCCTCGACGAGGCCCCGGACGGCAGCGTCGAGCCCGTCGGCGGGCATGATCGCCCCGACGAGCCCGAGGGCGAGCGCCTCCTCGGCGAGCACCCGACGACCGCGCAGGACGATGTCCTTCGCACGTCCGAGGCCGATCAGGCGCGCGAGCCGCTGCGTCCCTCCCGAGCCCGGGATCATCCCGATCGTCACCTCCGGGAGGCCGATCTGGACGTCGAAGGCGGCGAGCCGGAAATCGCAGGCGAGCGCGAGCTCGAGCCCGACGCCGAAGACGTACCCCTCGAGCCGCGCGATCACCGGCTTCGAGCAGCGCTCGGGCGCGGCGACGTTCCGCGCGAGCTGCGAAACCTGCCACGGCGAGCGTTCGAGGAACCCCGCGATGTCGCCCCCGGCCGTGAACTGGCCGCCGGCCCCTGTGACGACGACGAACCGCGCCTCCTCGTCCGCATCGAGCTCGGCGAAGACCGTGGCGAGCTGGTCGCGCGCAGCCATCGAGACGCGGTTCAGCTTGCCGGGGACGTCGAGGGTGATCGTCGCGACCGCGCCGTCGCGCTCGACCCGGAACCCGTCGTAGGCGCTCATGACCTCGCCGTCGTCTCGTCGCGCAGCATCCTGCGGAGGATCTTCCCCGACGCGCTCTTGGGAAGCGAGTCGACGTGTCGGTACTCGCGCGGCCGCTTGAACCGCGCGAGCGCGGACGCGAGGCAGTGGGCGTCGAGCTCCTCCGCCGACGCCTCCCCGACGACGATCGCCGTCACGTGCTGGCCGAGCCGCTCGTCGGCGACGCCGATCACCGCGACCTCGACCACGCCGGGATGCGCCGCAAGGACGTCCTCGACCTCGAGTGGATGCACGTTCTCCCCGCCAGAGATGATCATGTCGTCCACCCGGCCGTCGATCCAGAGGTCGCCGTCGCAGTCGAGGTGCCCCGTATCGCCCGTCGAGTACCAGCCCTCGTCGATCGCCTTTTCGTCGGCGTCGGGGCGGTTCCAGTAGCCGCCGAACGCCTCGTCGGACGAGAGATGGACGCAGATCTCGCCCGTGTCCAGGAGCTTCAAGCGCGTGTTGACGGCCGGCCGGCCCGCGCAGCCTGGCTTCGCGAGCTGGTCGCGTCCGATCGAGAACGTGTACACCTCGGTCGACCCGTAGTGGTTGACGAAGACCTCGGGCGAGAACGCTTCGACGCATCTCCGGACGAGAGTCGAGGTCATCGCGGCTCCGGCGTAGCCGAGCGCCCGCACCGACGTCATGTCGCGAGTCGCGAGATCGGAGTGGTGCACGAGGTCGTGGAAGAGCGTCGGCGCCAGGTAGAGCGACGTGACCCGCTCGGCCTCGATCAGCCGCAGGGCCTCGCCCGCGTCCCACCGCGCTTGCGGCACGAAGCACCCACCCACGAGGTGCATTGCGAGCAGCGAGTGGACCCCCATCGTGTGGTAGAGCGGCATCACGCCGAGCGTGCGATCGCGCCACGCGTAGCCGTGCTGCAGCGCCTGCGACCAGCCGCCTGCCCGGTCGGCCGCATGGGAGCGCGGCACGCCCTTCGGGCGGCCGGTCGTCCCGGACGTGTAGAGGATCAGCGAGATCTCGCCCTCGCCACGGCCGAGCGCGCCCGGATGCTCCTCGCCGTCCGGCAGCTCGTCCGCGGCGCGGACGACGAGCTGCGCGCCGGAGTCTGCGAGGCAGTAGTCGAGCTCCTCCTCGGACAACCGCCACGAGAGCGGCACGAACACGGCTCCCACCCACTGCGCGGCCCAGTAGAGAAGGGCGGTCTCGAGCCGGTTGTCGAGCACGGTCGCCACCCGGTCGCCGGGCTCGACGCCGAGGCCGCCGGCGATCCTGCGAACCCGCGGCAGGAGCTCCCCGTACGGAAGCCCCGGAAAGGCCTCGAGCTCGGGGTGCCGCTCGCATGCCGCCTGCAGCGAACGCGCGAGGTTCACGCTCGGGCTGCCTCCTCGATCGCATCCACGATCGGCGCGTAGCCCGTGCAGCGGCAGAGGTGGCCGGCGAGCAGGTCGACGATCTCGTCGCGCGTCGGCGTCCCACGGGACAGGAGATCGGTGGCGGCGATGAGGATCCCCGGCGTGCAGAAGCCGCACTGGAGAGCGTGGTGGCGCCGGAACGACTCCTGGAGCGCGCTCAGGGGGCCGTTCCCGGCCAGGGACTCGACCGTGTCGACCCGTCTGCCGCCGGCCTGCACCGCAAGGACGCAGCAGCCCCGGACGGAGGTGCCGTCGAGGAGCACCGTGCAGGCGCCGCAGACCCCGTGCTCGCAGCCCACGTGGGTCCCCGTCAGCCCGAGGCGGTGGCGGAGAAAGTCGGTGAGCAGGAGCCGCGGCTCGACGGTCTCCCGGACACGCCGGCCGTTGACCGTGAGCTCGATCTCGGTCACGAGGCCCTCTCGATCGCGCGCGTCACGAGCGTCGCGGTCAGCGCCTTCAGGTAGCGAGTGCTCGCGTGGATCGACCCCGCGGGGTCGACGAGACGGGCTGCGAGCGCCCCCGCGTCGGCGGCAGCCTCGCCACCCGTCGAGCCGACCAGCAGCGACTCCACGTCCACGAGGCGGGTCGGGCGGTCGGTCACCGCGCCGACGGCGACGGCCGCGGATGTCACCCTGCCGTAATCGTCGCGGCGCAGCACGACGGTCGCCATCGACTGTGCGAAGTCTCCCGCACGCAGCGCGTGCTCCTCGAACGCGCTCCGCTCGCCGGCCGTCTCGATCGGCCACACGGTCTCGACGACGAGCTCTCCAGGCCCGAGCGTCGTCGTGAAGTGCGTGACGAAGAGCTCCGCTGCCGCGACCTCCCGCCGACCGGCGGCTCCCTCGACCACCACGGCGCCGTCGAGCGTGACGAGGCAGAGCGGCAGCTCGGCCGCTCCGTCCGCGTGGGCGATCGACCCACCCACGGTGCCCCGGTTGCGCGTCACGAAGTGCCCGACGAACGGCAGCGCCTCCCGCACCAACGGGTGCACGCGGTCGTCGTCCGCGAGAGCGGCCTGACGCGTCGTCGCGCCGATCCGCAGCGAGCCGTTCGCGGAGATCCCGTCGAGCCCGGCGCGGCCGATGTCGACGAGCACGCTCGGCCGGACGAGCCGCATGTTGAGTGCCGGCACGAGGCTCTGCCCACCCGCGATCGGCTTCGCGTCGGAGCCACCCTCCGCGAGGGCGGCCAGCGCCTCCTCGAGCGACCCTGCCCGGACGTAGTCGAAGGGCGCAGGCTTCACGCGCCCTCCACTTCGTGGATCAGCTCCCAGACGCGCGGCGCGGTGAGCGGTAGCTCGACGTCGTCTCGGCCGAGCGCGTCCGCAACGGCGTTTGCGATCGCGACAGGGGCCGACATCGTCGTCCCCTCCCCCAGCCCCTTCGCGCCGAGCGCCGTGAACGGCGACGGCGACTCGAGGTGCTCGATCCGGAGCGCGGGGACGTCCGGCGCGGCCGGCGTGACGTAGTCGACGAGCGAGGCGGTGGTCGGGTTCCCGTCCTCGTCGTAGCCGTGCCGCTCGAAGAGCGCCGCCCCGACGCCGTGGGCGAACCCGCCCAGCACTTGTCCCTCGGCGAGCGCCGGGTGCAGGAGTGTCCCCGCGTCGTGGACGCTCACGTAGTCCGTCACGGTGACCGCGCCCGTGCCGCGGTCGACCTCGACGGCGCAGACGTCGACGATGAAGCCATGCGTGCCGGAGGACGCGACGCGGTCCTCCGCGTCGGGCGGGTCGAGGTTCGGCGTCGAGTGGAACGCGATCGCCGCAAGGCCGGGCTCCATGCCGTCCGGCAGGGTCTCGGGGCTCCAGTGCGCCGTGCCCGCGACCTTCCGCAACGACGCCTCCGGCTCCCCGAGGTGCTCCCGGATCGCGTCGGCCTTCTCGCGCACCTTTCTCGCAGCTGCCTGCACGGCTCCCACCCCGACGCCCGAGAAACGTGACGAGTAGTTTCCGGACGCGACCGTCCACGGCGTCGTCGCGGTGTCGAGCTCGGAGAGGACAGAGACGTCCTCCGGGGAGCAGCCGAGAGCGTCGGCGACGACCTGGGCCGCGACGGTGCGGTGCCCCTGGCCCTGTGGCGTCGTCGCGAGCCGCACGGTGATCCCTCCGAGCGGGTCGATCGCCACCGACGCTCCCTCGGCATTCCCCGACTTCGGCAGCGTTCCCGCGCGCTCGACCGCCGTCTGCGCCAGCGTGATGTAGCCCATGTTCGAGATCGACGGCTCGACGACGCACGCGAGACCGACGCCCATCAGCTTCCCCTCCGCCCTCGCCCGCTCGGCGGCCGAGCGAAGCTCGTGGTAGCGGGATGCCTGCAGCGCGCGGTCGAGGCACGCCTCGTAGTCGCCCGAGTCGTAGAGCCCGCCGGACGGGGTTCGGTACGGCATCTCGTCGGCCCGCACGAGGTTCCGGCGGGCGAGCTCGGCCGGATCCAGGCCGAGCCGCCGGGCGGCGATCGCCATCGTCCGCTCGAGCCCGAAGTAGAGCTGGGGGCCGCCGAAGCCCCGGTTCAGGCCGGACGGCATCGTGTTCGTGAGCACGACGCGGTTCCGTGTGGCGACGTTTCGCACGCGATAAGCGCCCGCGAGCGAGCCGTGCATCCGGTAGAGCGTCGCAGGCTCGGGCGCTCGGACGTACGCGCCGACGTCGTCGAGCGCGTCGTAGCGCAGCGCGACGAGCTCGCCGTCCGCTGCGAAGCCGGCCTCGACCTCCGTGATCCTTCCGGTCGAGGCGGAGCTCCCGATGAGGTGCTCGAGCCGATCCTCGGTCCAGCGCACCGGGACGCCGAGCGCCCGGGAGGCGAGCCCGATCAGCACGACGTAACCCAGCACGGCCGCCTTGACGCCGAACGACCCGCCCGAGTCCGGCGGCGTGAGCAGCCGCAGCCGGTCGCCGCGCAGGCCGAGAGCCGCCGCCGCGACGCCGTGGAGCGTGAACGGGCCCTGGAAGTTGGCCCACGCCGTCAGCCGGCCGGCGCCCTCGTCCCAGTCGCAGACGACGCCGTAGCACTCGACCGGAAGGCCCGTCCAGCGTGGCACGCGGAAGCTCGTGCGGACGACCAGGTGGGCGCGGGCCATGGCGTCGTCGACGTCGCCGTAGTGGAACCGCCGCTCGTGGATCGGCTCCGCGGCGGTCGGGTCGACGACGGGGTCGAGCGGGTCGTAGTCGACGGCGACGAGCTCGGTGGCGTCCTCGGCGAGGTAGCGGTCGCGCGCGACGACGACGGCCAGCGGCTCGCCGACGTAGCGGGCGGTCTCCACGGCCGCCGCGTAGTGCGGCGCGGGCGAGTCGATGGCCGCGGGAAACGGCCGCGACAGCCGGGCGACGTCCTCACCGGTGATGACGCCCCGCGACGCCTTCGAGCTCGCGCGCCGCCGTCGCGTCGACCGACACGCGCGCGTGCGCGAGCTGCGAGCGGACGATCGCGGCGTGCCAGGCGTGCGGGACCGGCTCGAGGTCGTCCATGAAACGGCCCTCACCGCGAAGGAGCGCCTCGTCCTCGACGCGAGGCACCGACCGGCCGACCCACGTCTCCCGCCCCGACGCGACCGCCAAGCGTCAGGCCACCTGCCGCCGGGCCGCGCCGGCGATCTGCTCGGCGGTCGGGCCGCCCTCCTCGAGGGCGCGGAACGCCTCGATCACCGCCCGCGGATCGCGCCGGTGTCGCTTCGCGGCGAGCGTCAGCGGCTCGCGCACGGCGCCGCCGCAGTGCGCGCAGGGGAACTGGATCGCGCTCATCAGCCGCGCCGCGCTGCCGTCCGGGAACATCCGCAGGAGCTCGAGGATCGTCGTCGAGCCGCGGATCTCCCGTCCCACGTCGTCGAACGCCGCCACGCCGGACGCCCGGAGACCCGGGATCGTCCGGCGGGCGGCGTCGGGCATCCTCAGTCCTGGCCCGCGTAGGCGACGACGCGCTCGTCCGCGTGCTCCATCCGCACCGCGTTCCGCGGCAGCTGGTAGCGCGCGTACGGGAGCACCACGACCTTCGCGCCGTCGCCGTGCCGCGCGAACGCGGCGGCCAGTGCCTCGTCGAGCGACGTCGTGGCGTCGAGCCCGATGTCCTCGGCCATCTCGAGGTTCTCCTCGAGCGTCACGATCGTCAGGTGCTTGCGCGTCATCACCTCGTAGATGGGGACCCAGATGCATCCCGCCCACATCTGGATCGCCCGGGCGTGGATGTCCCGCAGGACACGCTGGTAGTTCTCCGGCGTCGCGGGCATGTACGGCTTCATCAGGTCCATCAGCGCGAACCCGGGGAAGTCCCCGATCGCCGTCGAGACGCCGGGCGAGGGGCTCGTGTAGATCAGCGTGCCGCCGTCCTTCACGACGAGGTCCGCCGACATGCAGCCCCATCCGGTGTGGAAGAAGAGGTGGTCGGTCGGCGCGAACACGCCGCAGATCGCGATGTCTGCCTGCCCGTGGTCGGGGACGAACGACTCGTAGGCGTACACGTCGTTGAAGCGGCGAATCGCCTCGCGGTGCGCCTCGGGGTGCGAGCCGAACACGACGTCCATCACGCGCCCGTGCGTGTCGAGGAGAACGTTCATCGTGCAGTCGAGGCCGCACATCGTCGCCACCTCGTCGATGTCGGAGCGCATCGGCCCGGCGTAGGCGCCGTAGTGCGTCTGCGGTGAGGTGACGAACGCGCAGTGGTTCGACTCGACCGTCTCGTCAGAGACGACGCCGGGGAGGATCAGCTTCCCGCCCCCGCCGGCACCCCAGTGGTTCGCCTGCGCCTGGCCGATCGTGATCTTCACCCCTGCCGAGGCGACCTGGCTCAGGACCCAGACGGGCGTGCCGCCCGAAGAGACGCCGACGAACGTGTAGGCGTCCGGATTCTGGGGGTCGTTCTGCGAGAACGACCAGCCGTTCCGCTCCACTCGCGCCAGGTTCTCGCGGCCGACCTTCTGCTCGGTGTCCGACTCGGACATCGGGAAGACCTTCCCGTTCGCGCAGCAGACGCGGACGTCGGTGATCCCGGCCGCCTCGATCGCGTCGAACACCGCCGGCAGCAGCTTCGACGACGGCGTCGGGCGGAACTGGTTGTCGATCACGACGGCGACGCTCGAGCGGCCGCCGAGGATCTCTGCGAACGACGGCCCGTCGACGGGCTCCGCCAGCGCCCGGCGCGCGGCCTCCGTCGGGTCGTCGACGGGAGCGGGTTCGTCGGGCTCGACGACGGCGATCAGGTTTGCCGTCGGGATGTCGACCTCGATCGTGTCGCGATGCTTCTTCGACTCGTCGTCCGTCGCTCCGATCGCGAGGGGATCCATGGACTCGTACGGGACGACGACACGGGTGGTCTCGCTCATCGGGTCCTCCAGGAAGTCGATCTCTGGCTCTGCGAGCGAGGTTAATGCAACGGCCTCGGTAGCGTGGGACGGTGGACGCGCAGCCCGTGCTCGACCTGATCGACGCGGCCGAGCCGGTTCGTGCGTTCACCTTCGTCGGCATCGGCGGTCGCGGCGGCGCAGGCAAGTCGACCCTCGCGGCGCGAATTCCCCGGGCGCAGGTCGTCGGCACGGACGAGTTCTGGGACGGCGAGGGATTCGACCTCGGCCGTCTGCGCGCAGAGGTGTTCGATCCGCTCGTCGCCGGCCGCGAGGCCCGCTTCGCCTCGTGGGACTGGGAAGGCCGCCGCCCCCGCGGCGACCGCACGGTCGCGCCCGGCGGAGTGGTGGTCGTCGAAGGCGTGTGTGCCCTCCACCGCATGTTTCGCGACGACTACGACGTCCGCATCTGGGTCGACGCGCCGTACGAGGTGCGGCTCGCCCGCGGCGTCGCCCGGGACGGCGAGGCGGCCCGGCAGACGTGGGTCGAGCGCTGGATGCCGTCGGAGGACCTCTACGTCGAGCGCGACGATCCGATCGCCTGCGCCCACGTGGTCGTGGACGGCGCCCGTCGCATCGCGGACTGAGCCGGACCGCGACGTCCGACCGGCACGCGACGATGCGCGCGTCGTCGCCACCCGGAGGTCCCCGATGCGTGTCAGTCCGTCCACCGTCATCGCAGGCGCTGCGCTGTTCTTCGCCCTCGGCGGCTCCGCCGTCGCCGTCACCGAGGCCGTCAAGCCGCAGGCGCGCTGCCAGCCGGGCGCCGTGCGTGGCTTCGTCGCGGTTAACGGGGATCCAGCCAAGGGAATGGCGAACTTCCCGGACCAGTTCACGAGCGCGAAGCCGCTCTTCGGGACACGGTTCAACTGCGCCGGAGGCGCGCCGCAGGCGCGTCGCGTGCAGGCCGGAGTCTTCGAGGTTCGGTTCCCCGGCAACGCCACCCAGGTGGCCGCGGCGAGCTCGGCAGGCGCGGAGACGACGATCGGCTTCCTCGGCGGCGGCGTCTTCCGGATCAGCCTCTGGGTCCCCGGGCGCCAGGACGCCGTCGACACGTCGTTCAGCGTGCTCGCCGGGTAGGGCGACGGAGCCGCGGCGTCTTCCCCGCCGGGGTACCCGGACGTAGGATCGGCGCGTCATGTCCTCTGGCGTCGTGGGACGGGACGCCGAGCTCGCGGCTCTGCACGGCTTCCTGGCGAGCATCCCCGCCGGCACGGTCGCACTCGTTCTCGAGGGCGATGCCGGCGTCGGGAAGACGACGCTCTGGGAGGCGGGTGTCGAGGAAGCGGGGGGCAAGGGCTTCCGTGTCCTCGCGGCCCGGCCGGCCGAGAGCGAGTCTGCGCTCTCTTTCTCCGGCATCGGGGATCTGCTCGACCAGGTACTCGACGAGGCGCTCGCACCCCTGTCGGCCGCCCAGCACCGGGCGCTCTCACGCGCACTGGTTCTCGGCGACGACGAAGGCCCGCCGCCCGACCCGCACGCGATCGGCGTTGCGCTCCTGAATGCGTTGCGCGCGTTGGGCGAAGAGCTTCCGGTCGTCGTCGCCGTCGACGATGTCCAGTGGCTTGACCCGGCGTCGGCGGGAGGGCTGGCGTATGCGACCAGACGATTGCGGTCGGAGCGCATCGGCGTGCTGCTCTCACGCCGATCCGGGCTCGAGAGCGTGCTCCTGACCGAGCTTCGGCGCGCCTTTCCCTCGGGTCGGATGACGAGCGTCGGCGTGGGGCCGCTGGATGCAGGTGCGCTGAGCGTCATCCTCCGATCGAACCTCGGGGTGATCCTTCCCAAGGCGCTGCTCGACGAGGTGCGAGTCGTGTCCGGGGGCAATCCGTTCTATGCCCTCGAGATCGTTCGTACGATGCAGCGCAGCGATGTGCCCGTCGAGGCGGGCCAGATGCTGTCCGTTCCGGAGTCGTTGCACGATCTCGTTCACCGACGGCTGATTGCGCTGCCGCCGGAGACCCGCGATTTCCTCCTCGCGGCTGCCGCGCACGCCCAGCCCACCGTCGACGTGGCCGAGGCGGCGTCGGGGATCGGTCGCGAGACACTGCGTCCCGCGCTCGCGGCACACGTGGTGGAGGTCGACGGAGGTCGAATCCGTTTTGCGCACCCTCTGCTCGCCGCGGGTGCCTACGACATCGCCGATCGCAGTCGCCGCGCCGAGATCCACGCTCGGCTCGCCGAGCTTCTCGATGATCCGGAGGCTCGGGCATGGCAGTTGTCCGCTTCCGTCGGGTCACCGGACGAGGGAGTTGCGCGCGCGCTCGAGGACGGAGCGCGCCACGCGAGTCATCGCGGCGCGCCACGATCCGCGGCCCTCATGCTCGATCGCGCTAGCGAGCTGACGGTTCCTCGCCACGGCGAGGCTGCCGTCCGGCGTGCGATCGACGCTGCATTCCTGCACTTCGCATCGGGCGACTCGCGTCGCGCGGAAGTGCAAATCCGAGACGTAGTCGCGGCGCTGCCGCCCGGGCCGATGCGCGCAAGGGCCGGAGTTGTCCTCGCACGGATCCGGCTATACGAGGCGCCGGGCGAGGCAGCCGAGCTTTTTGCGCAGGTGCTGGAGGAGGCCGACACCGGTGATCGCCGGACGCTCGCCCTGGCCCACGAGGGCGTTGCCGCCTGCAGCCTCTGGCTCTTCGAGCGCTTCGACGCTGCGCTGGAGCACTCAGAGGCCGCTCTGGCGCTCGCGGACGAGGTCGGCGACGAGGCCCTGATCGCCGACGTGCTCATGACCCGCCTCTCGGCCGAGGCATTGCTGGGCCGGTCGACCGCTGCCGCGACTGCCGAGCGAGCCGAGGCGCTGCAAGCCGCTACGTCCGCCGGGCGCGTGCTCGACCAGCCGATCGCGTCGGTCGTCGAGTACTGGACGTGGATCGATTCGCACGAGCGAGCGCGTGAGGCGCTCGTCGACCTCATCCAGAGCGCACACGACATGGGTGACGAAAACGCTCCACCGTGGCTCCTGTTCCTGCTCGGGCACGTCGAGCGTCTTCTCGGAACCCTCGAGACGGCGCTCGAGCACGCCCGCGAGGGACGGGAGGCGTCCGAGCAATCTGGGCAGCAGGTTTTTGCCAGACTGAACCTCGCACTCGAGGCGCTCGTGTGCGCGGAGCTCGGCAGGGCCGAGCACGCGCGGGAGGCTGCACGCTCCGCGCTCGAGACGACCCCTGACAACTACGCGCGGGTCGTTGCATCGGAGGCGCTAGGCCACCTTGCGCTCGTCCTCGGCACGCCCGAGCACGCCGTGGTGCATCTCGAGCCGTGCGTCGCGTTCGCACGGGCCGAGGAGATTACCGAGCCGGGTGTGACGCGCTTCGCGGTGGATCTCGTCGAGGCGCTGATCTCAGTCGGACGCCACGACGACGCCGCGCAGACGCTCGCCTGGTACGAAGGCAACGCCGTCCGGCTCGGGCGCGCTTCGGCACGCGCGAACTGCCTCCGCTGTCGCGGCCTCCTCGCCGCCCAGGCAGGGGACCTCGGGGCCTCGATATCGGCGTACGAGGAGGCCGTTTTGTGGCATACCCGTGCCGACATCCCGCTCGACCGCGGTCGCACGCTGCTTGCTCTCGGAGCCGCCCTGCGCCGGGTAAAACGGCGGCGTGAGGCGCGGGTGAAGCTCCAAGAGGCCCTCGCCGTCTTCGAGCTCACGGGGGCCGCGCTCTGGGCGGAACGGGCGCGCGACGAGCTCCGCCGGATCAGCGGGCGGGCGCCGGCGGCCGGCTCCCTGACGCCGGCCGAAGAACGCGTCGCCGCGCTGGTCGCGGACGGGAAGACGAATCGTGAGGTCGCGGCCGCGCTCTTCGTCTCCGAGCGTACGGTGGAAGGTCACCTATCGCGCATCTTCGGAAAGTTCGGCATCCGGCACCGCGGCGAGCTGGCACGGGCGCTCGCCGCACGTCAATCACAGGGGATCGAGGGGTCAAACACGGGGGACTCGCCCGTTTCGGTCGATCAGATCGCTCCGTAGCCTCGAGACAGGTGGCCAGGAGGTCACCGGGAGGCGAAGGAGAGGCGATGACCCCCAGGATCTCACTCATTATCGCGGCCGCCGGAGCCGCGCTCGTGCTCGCGACGCCGGCAGCGGCTGACACGTGGGGTGCCGACCGAAACGAGGCGATCGTGCGCGTCTCACCCGACCTTGCGGACCGCGCCGAAGCGGCGCGGCAGGCCGACCTGGCGCGGATCCTCGACGCCCGCGAGCGATCGCAGTTCGCGACGCGGCTCGCGACGACGACCGCGCCCGAGCCGGTTCGCGACGACCGTTTCCGGCTCGACTCGTCCAGCATCTCGCAACCAGTGGCCGCGACCGTCATGGGCCGCGACCTCGACTGGCAGCAGATCGGCATCGGGTTCGCGGGTGGCGTCATGCTCGTACTCGCGCTGCTGCTGGCGCTTCGGGTGCCCAGGCATCGCCTGCCCGCTCACTGATCCGGGTCATCGCCGGGAGCGCCGAGGGCCGCCGCAGCGCGGCCCTCGGCGCGTCTCATAGCCGATGCGCCTTCTGGGACAATCGGCCGATCGACGACGCCGATCTCCACCTGCGCGACGCCACCTACCGGCTTTTCGTGGAGCTCGGCCGCGCGCCGACCGCCGACGAGACCGGCCGTGCGGTCGGCCTCGACACCGACGATGTCCGCACGGGCTGGGAATGGCGCGTGCAGCCCGCTCTTCGCGCACCGAGCCCTGCAGCTCGAGCGGGAGCTCGGCGCGCTCCTGCCCTGCAACGTCGTCGTCTACGTCGATGGCGGCGAGACACACGTCTCCGCCATCGACCCCGCCGCGATGCTGGGCATCGTCGGCAACCACGAGCTCGACCCCGTCGCGGCGGAGATCCGCGCCCGCATCGAACGGGCCGTGGCCAAGGTCTGGCAGGTATAGACCGCTACTCGAACTCTGTGCGGCGCATGGCCTTGCGGCGGTGCAGGATCACTGTTGCCCGCTCGAGGAACAGGATGGGATCCTCCCCGGGCGACCGCACAGCGCTCCCGACCGAGGCGCCGCGGTAGAGGTGTCTGATCGCACGCGGCATGCGCAGCTCGACGAGGTGCTGCTCGAGCTCACAGGCGCGGGCTCCGGCCTCGTCTTCCCCGAGCCCCGGGCAGCACACCACGAACTCGTCGCCGCCGGAGCCGTGCAGCCGCGCCACGAGGTCGCTCGGACGGATCGACTCCTGGATTCCGGCCGCGACACGCCGGATCAGCTCGTCGCCGGCTTGATGCCCGAGCACGTTGTTGACGGCCCGGAGACCGTCGAAGTCGACCAGGAGGATGGCTAGCGGAGTGTCGTCGCCGAGCTCGGCGAGCCAGCGGAGCAACGCGCGTCTGTTCGGCAGCCCCGTGGTCTCGTCCTGCAGCGCCTGCTCCGACAGCTCGGCGATCTGTCCGAGCGCGTCCTCGAGCGTGCGCCGCGCGGCAATGCTCGGGCCGAGCAACCGGCCGGCCTGTGCGACCAGGACCCGCTCGCGACGCCCGAAGCGCCAGCCGCTGCGGAGCACCGCGACCGCCCCGGCGAGCGAGCCCGGCTCGCCGAGAGGAGCGGCGACGACCTCCCACCCGGCGTCGCCCGTGTCGACGAATCTCCCCATCTCGGCCGCCTCCGTGGCGGCGCGCGAGGCGACCTCCACGGCGCCGGCCGCCGCAAACTCTGGTGCGAACGCGACCTCGCCGGAGACGAGAACGAGCCCGAGATCGGCGCCGGCGAGGTGCTGCATCGCTCCCGCCGCAGCATCGAGCAGCTCGACGTGCGGGGCGCGGTCGAGGACGTCGGCGACCAGGTCGGCGAGCTTGCCGAAGCCGTCCTCGCGCCGGAAGACCTTCCCGACCATCACGCGCTCGTCGACGGCACCGAAGACCGAGCGCGGGTCGTCACCGGGCCGCCACACGGCTCCGGCTGCGGTCGCGCTGACCTCGACGGGCTCGTCGAGACCGACGTGGAAGGGCAGGGCGAGCGTCTGCCCCACGCGGGTCACGACCCAGTCGAGGGCGAGCTCGTCGTCGAGCTCCGGCACGAGCAGCGCGAACTCGTCCCCGCCGATTGGTGCCGCGAACCCGGACGGTACGACGGAAGCCAGCCGTTCGACCATGCTCCGCAGGATCCGGTCTCCGATCTCGTGGCCGTGCCGGTCGTTCACGTCCTTCATGTCGTCGAGGTCGACGAGGATCACGCCGCACGAACACGGCTCGGCGGCGAGACGTGCCTCGAGCCCCGCGAGTCCGAGCACCGTGCTCATCGTGCCCTCGCGCGGACGCGATTCGAACAGGGCTCGGACGGCCCCGTCATCGCATCGAAACGTCGCACCCACTCCCCCAAGATCCGTCTGATCGTCTTCGTCGGCGAGCGGGCCGACCTCCCCCGTCCGGGTGATTGAACAGAAGTCGACGCCGACCGCCGACACGGCTCTCAACGAGTCGGAGGGAGGACGGTGAGAACCCGCTGGATGAAGCCGTCGAACTCCGCCATGTAGGCGCGGAGGAACTCCTTTGTGCTCTCCGCCGTCACGCGGCCGTCGTCGTCGATCAGCCCGGGCGTGAACTGGATGTACGCCTCGGGCGCGTTCATCTGTGGCGAGTTGCAGAAGCTGAGCACACTGCGAAGGCTCTGCTGCGCGACCGCCGTCCCGATCTTCCCCGTCGACGCGCCGATCACCGCGGACGGCTTCCTGGCGAACGAGTTCGCCCCGCGTGGGCGGCTCGCCCAGTCGATCGCGTTCTTGAGCGCACCGGGGATCGAGCGGTTGTACTCCGGCGTCACGAACAGCACGGCGTCGACTGCGGCGAGCGCCTCCTTCAGCGCTCGGCACGCCGGCGGGAAGTCCGCGTCGTAGTCGCGGCTGTACAGCGGGAGGTCCCCGATCGGGATCTCGGTCAGCTCGAGCCGCGGCGGCGCGAGGCTGACGAGGGCTTTCGAGAGCGTGCGATTGATCGAGTCCGATGCGAGGCTCCCGACCAGGTACCCGACCGTGTACGTGCTCATCCAGGCTCCCTTTTGCTCGATGCGGCGTGCGCGGCTAATGCCCGGTCGTGGAGAAGTGCATGTAGTCCTTCGTCCTGCCCGTCCAGCTCCCGCCCCAGCCCCAGCCGATGGAGCGAAACGCGGCGATGACCGCAGGCGTGACCATTCCCTTCCGCAGGCGCGAGCGGTCGAGATACCGGGCGCTCGACGGGTCGCGCGTGCGCCCGCAGCCCACGTACGGGTTCTCGACCGGGTTGAGGTCGATCGCATGCCCGTACGCGTGGTTCGACCACGAGCCGTTCGCCGAGCCGCCGGTGCACGGCGACGGGACGGCCTGTCGGCAGCGGAAGGACCCTGTGACGTCGTCGTCCGACGGACGCGCTCGCGCGGGGCCGTACATGTCGGCGAGCCTCATGTGCCGGATCGGAAAGCGGAGCTCGTAGAGCCTGCCGAACACCCGAACCAGTCCATCGGCAACGTCCTCGTGGACGAGGAGGCGCCCCGTGTGCGGACGCTCGTCGAACCCCCAGTGCGTCACCGTGAGGACGCGAAGCCGGGAGAGCGGTACAGGACAGCCGGGCCGCCACGACTCGCCCCGGAGCTGGGCTCGGAGGGTGGCGGGGAGCGGCCCGACGGTCGAGTGGTAGGGCCGATCGGCAGCCGTCGCAGCCGCTCCGCCGAGCGCGAGAACGACGAGCGGCAGCGCGAGCAGGCGCGTCACGACCCGAGCCTACCCCGGTGCGCCGCGCTACTCGGGCGCGACCGGCCGGAGTCGCGGCCACGACCCGGGGGTCAGCCGCCGATCAAGGCCTGGAACGCCGGTTCGTCGCGAACCGGGTCGAAGTCGGAGTCTCCCTTCGCCATGTCGCGACACGGCTCCCACATGGCGATCGCCCGGCGCAGGTGCTCGACGGCGTATGCAGTCCGGCCGGCAAGGCTCTCGCAGCAGGCGAGGTTGAAGTACAGGTACGGCTGATCGGGACGGGCTGCGACGAGCTCGAGGCCCACATCTGCGGCCTCGGCGTAGTTCCCGGCCTCGTAGAGAGGTCGCGCCTCGTCCCACCAGAGCTCGGGCGCGAAGCGCGAGATCGAGTCGGGCAGTCCGATCCACGGATGCCGTCGCGAGTCGTACCCCGATTCGGTGGGCGGCGGGAAGGAGGGGTCCGCGAACGAGCCGACGGAGACGACGATCAGATCCGGGTCCGTCGGCTCCGTGTAGAAGACCTGCGAGCCGCACTCGGGGCAGAAGTGGAAGACGTGCTCCTTCCCGTCGGGCTCGTCCGAGACCCGCGCGTAGTCGTCGAAGCGGCCGACGACCCGTACCTGATCCGCCTTGAAGCCTGCCTGCATCCCAAAGGCGCTCCCGGTCCTGCGCTGGCAGGCGAGGCAGTTGCAGATGGAGACCGCGAACGGGTCTCCATCGACCTCCAGCCGGAGTTGCCCGCAGTGACAGGCGGCTTCGCGCGTCGCCATGGCCGTGAGAACCTAGCCGACGCCGAGTAACACCCTAGACTCCTGCCGATCATGCGAGATCCAGACCCGCGCATGCGGCCCTACGTCCTGGCGCCGGGGGAAGGGGCAAGGTTTCCGAACCCTGTCAGCAACCTGGTCTTCAAGCTCCAGGGAGCGCAGTGCGCCGGTGCGACGAACGTGTTCGAGATCGAGGTAGGGCCGGGTGAAGGGCCGCCGCTCCACTTCCACGACGCGCAGGACGAGTGGTTGTACGTGCTCCACGGCACCTTCCGCTTCCGGATCGACGACAACGTCGCGGAGGCACCGGCCGGCACCTTCGTGTTCCTCCCCCGCCGCGTTCCGCACACATGGCAGAACATCGCCGAACGGCCGTCCGGCCTGCTCGGAGCGTTCGTGCCGCCGGCGCTCGAGCGGTTCTTCGAGCGCTTCTCGACACTTCGGCGGGACGAGGCGACGATCGACGCCTTCAGCGCGATCGCGAAGGACGACGGCATGATCGTGGTCGGCCCGCCGCTCGCGCAGTCCCATCCCCTCGTCTGACGTGCCGTCCGCGGGACGCTCCGCGGACCACACGCGCCGGTGGCTCCGCCGGTAAGCGTGGCGTCTCGAGCGACGGCTGGGGGCGACATAGTGTCGGCCGAGGCGACTACCGGGAGGGACGGCGATGACGGCGATCGAGAACATGACGACCGAGACCCTCGAGGCGATCGCGGACGCATTCAATCGACATGACGTCGACGGCGTGATGGCCTTCTTCGCCGATGATGCGGTCTTCGAGTCCCCGAGGGGACCTGACCCGTGGGGTCGTCGATTCGTCGGCAAGGCCCAGGTACGAGAGGGAATCGCCGCTCGCTTCGCCGGCATCCCCGACGTGCACTACGGCGACGGCTCCCACTGGGTCAGCGGTGACCGAGGCGTCTCCGAGTGGATGCTCACCGGGACCACGACCGACGGCGAGCCGCTCCGGCTTCACGGCTGCGACCTGTGGACGTTCCGCGGTGGGCAAGTCGTCAGGAAGGACTCGTACTGGAAGATCGTGGACGCGTGAAAGCGCGTCGCGTCACCACCGTGCCCCACAACAGCTGATCGGCCCAGTGGGCGCGACGAATGTCCATGTGCTGCAAGATGAAGACCGTGTCGATGCGGAAGCTCGCCCGGCATGTCCGACTGGCCCGCGCACGTCTCCCCTGTTGTATGGCGCTCTGCCTCATCGGTCTCTCGCTGGTGAGCGGATGCCGAGCGTCGGCGCCGGCGCTCGGACGAGCTGATCCTTCCATCAAGCAAGACCTGCTCCGCGGTGTCAGAGAGATTCGTGTGACGCACGATCGAAAGAAGCTCCATGCGGATCTGGTTCACCTTCTCGCGCATCTTCGCCGCGCGCACGGGACGACGGCGAGCGAACGGCGGGGAAGAGAGCTCGCTCTTCAGGGGTTCGAGGCGACGCTGAGGGGAATCAGGAGTCAGCTCGACTTCAGCGAGAACGACAGCGGCGAGGTCGCCGCCGCAACGAGGGATGCGAAACGAGCTGACCGCTACCTGAGGCGCGGCGCGAACCTGTTACGCGCGGCCGGACAGGCGCTCGGGATTCGGATTGGCGAGCTCAACGGATACTGATGGTGCCGTGGTCCACAGAGACCTGGGTCAGTCAGCGGGATGCTTGGCCCGCCTCCGCCTCGTCGTCCAGAACGGCGTTCAGTCAGCCGCCCGGCCCAACTGGTGCGGTTTCCCCCGTTCGGGGGAACTTTTGCGGAACCGCGCAAGTTTCGACGCTCGCAAGCATCTATCCGGGTAGAGCCTCGGAATGGGCCGCCGGCCTGGCTTGGCGGCGGACGGCTTGGCGCCTATTCCGGGGCTCCTTCTCTTTGATCGCCGCAATCGCTGGAAGCGGCGCCTCTCAGGATTGCGCCACGAGTGCGTCCGCTGACCGACTGTGTCGCAAGCGATACACGGGCTGTGCCGCAGACGACGACGACCGCGGAGAGACCGCCTCCTAGGCTCGCCACATGGTCGAACGGTCGAGAAGGAGGCGCGGCATGTACGACATCACCAAGACACGGATGCTGCTGACGACGGCGGTATTCGCCGCGATCGCCGCACTCCATGCGGGCGGGGCGAACGCGAGGATTCTGGACGAAAGCGGCTCGGCCAGCGGAGCGCGGGCGTCCATCAGGACCGGCGTCGTCGACAGCCGGTTCGCTTTCGAGAGCCGGGCGGGCAGCACGCGTTACGGCTACGTGGTGGGCGGCGTGCTCATCATCCCTGGACAATCGAGCGGGCAGCTCTCTTCCGGGTTCAACGGGGTCGCCGACACGGGCGTGGCCGACGATCGCTTCGACGTCGGCGTCGGTTTCCAGTATTGGGGGGTCTAACCCGCCGGAGCAAAGCCCCCGCCGCCCTTCGAGCGACATTTCAGCTGCACGTTCTTTCGTACCTATGCGCAGGCGTTTCTCCTGCGTAGCGCGAGTTCTCGCGCTCGTTCGCTTGCGAGCTACCGAGTGGAGGCGGCGGGAATCGAACCCGCGTCCGCGGTCGTACCGAACGAACGTCTACGAGCGTAGTCCGCGCTTCAATCTCGCCCGACGGCCGGGGGCGGACGCCCTACCGGCGGGCCAGCCTATCCTTTGGATGTCGAGCCTCCGGCGATTGGCGCTCCTTCGGCTCCGAGCCCGATCGTTGGCGCCCCGTACCCCGGCCTCGGGCCGAACCGGGATGGGACGTCGCCTGACCTAGTGTGTGCTAGGCGGCGAGTGCGAGATCGTTCTTCGCACTTGCGTTTGTGCCGGTTGTTTTACGAGGCCGACCGGCGACCTCGGCTCGCTGCTCGACCGGAGAACCGACCACGTCGAGACCTGGTCGCCCCCGTATGTTGTCCCTACAGGATAGCGATGTCGCGGCGACACGCTCTGCGGCGAGCTCGGCGAGCTCGCGCAGGCTGGGCATCCGCGTTTCCACCGATCGCCATGCACGCAAGCCGCAGAGACCGATCGCTCGTCGCTGCGCGGCCGAGCTCGACCAGCTCGGCCCGAAGTCAGGACGCGGTGGAGTCGCCGACCGGTGGCGCGTCGGCTGCCGGCGCACGCTCGTCTCGGCCGCGCGTCCCCCAGCGGTAGCGGACGCGGATGAGGGCCAGCAGCATCACCGTGAGCGCGATCGCGAGACCGACCCAGGCCCAGCCGGTCTGGAACTCGTTGTCCTCGATCAGCTTCACGAGCGTCGAGATCGCGAGGCCGACGCCCAGCAGGGCGGTGACGATCGCCGTCGGCCAGCCGCGCATCGAGAGCCGCGGGATCAGGATGGGCAGGAGCTCCCAGACGAGGATCGCAAGCGCGAAAAGCGCTGCGTAGAGACCGAAGTCGGATCCTTCGTACCCCGTCGTCCAGCCGCATTTCCGCTGGCCGATGTCGGACGTCGCGACGCACACGCGCGTCCAGGGCGCGAGCATCTCGACCAGGAACGCGGCGCTCAGCAGGATGATCAGCTTCGATCCGAGCGGCCGGTGCCAGTAGCTCCGCACGGGGCGGGAGTGTACGCGTCGCCGCGGCCGACCGACGCCACCGATTTGCGGTTGAGAAGTCCCGCCGATCTGCCGACTATCGTCCTGGGGACAACCGAGCGATTCGAGGAGGACGGCCAGCGTGCCAATCACGTATCAGTACGAGACCCTGGCGACACTCAGGGAGCGCGCGAAGGCCGAGGTCGGCAAGGTCGTCGTCGGACAGGGCCGCGCCGTCGAGCTGCTGCTGATCGCGGCGATGGCCCGCGGCCACGTGCTCCTGGAAGGCCCGCCGGGCACCGCGAAGACGCTGCTCGGCCGCGCGACCGCGTATGTGCTCGGGGCAGACTTCAACCGCGTCCAGTTCACGCCGGACACGACGCCGACCGAGCTCGTCGGCGAGAACGTCACGCGCGCGGGCGAGACGAAGTTCGTCCAGGGGACGATCTTCACGAACGTCCTGCTCGCGGACGAGATCAACCGCACCCCGCCGCGCACCCAGGCGGCACTGCTCGAGGCGATGGCCGAGCGGAGCGTCACGGTCGAGGGCCGCGTCCACCGGCTGCCCGACCCCTTCCTCGTGATCGCGACCCAGAACCCGTTCGAGCAGGAGGGTGTCTTCCCGCTCCCCGAGTCGAACCTCGACCGGTTCCTGTTCAAGGTCTACATCGACTACACCGACCTCGAGCACGAGGTCGCCATGCTCCGGCTTCCCCACACCGGTGTCACGCCGGACATGCTCGGCGAGATCATGCCGCTGCTCGGAATCGTCGGCCTCGACAAGGCCCGCATCGAACTCGACGCGACCGTCGTGCCGGAGGAGGTCGCCCGCTACGTCGTCGGCGTCGTCCGCAAGACGCGCGTCCTCGACGGCATCATGCTCGGCGCGAGCTCGCGGGCGGCGATCCACCTGATGAGTGCGACGAAGGCGAACGCGCGGCTCGAGGGGCGCGATACCGTCACGATCGAGGACGTGCGGACGATGGCTCACTATGTCCTGCCGCACCGCCTCGTCACCGAGGACGAAGACCTCTCCACGATGGAGGCGCTGCAGACCGCCCTCGACTCGCCGATCCTCTCGGAGCCGTAGAGGCGGCGCGCGCCGCCTCCACGGCTTCCGACGTCAGTCGCCGAGCGCCTGCTCCAGCGCGCGCCGCGCCATCACCTGGGCAAGGTGCGCCCGGTATTCGGACGAGCCCGAGTGGTCGCTCGGCGGCTCGGCTCCCTCGGTGACGAGCATCGCCGCGTCGGCCGCCGACGTGCCGCCGGCGAGCGCATCCTCCGCCGCTTTGGCGCGCAGCGGGGTGGCGCCCATGTTGACGAGGCCGATCGAGGCGCCGGCGATCGAGCCGTTGTCGCGGTGGACGAGCGCCGCGACGCCGACCGTCGCCCAGTCCTGCGCGCGGCGGTTCGCCTTCATGTAGCTCCAGCCGGTCGACCCGGCCAGCTTCGGGACGCGGGCCTCGACGAGCACCTCGTCGGGTGCGAGCGCGGTCTCGAAGACGCCGGTGAAGAACTCGGTCGCCGGGATGACCCGCTCCCCGCCCTTGCCGCGCGCAACCAGATCGGCGCCGAGCGCGAGCATCACGGCCGGCATGTCGGAGGCTGGATCCCCGTGGGCGAGCGTGCCGCCGAGCGTGCCGCAGTGCCGCACCTGCGGGTCTCCGATCTGTCCCGCGGTGAACGAGACGATCGGACAGTGCTCGGCGAGCGTGGCGTCGGCGGCGACCGTCGCGTGGCGAGTCAGCGCGCCGATCGCGACGTGCGTTCCCCCGTCTTTCACGTAGGCGAGGTCGGAGAGCCGGCCGATGTCGACCAGCTTCGACGGGCGCGCGATCCGGAGCTTCAGCGCGGGGATCAGCGAGTGGCCGCCGGCGAGGAGCTTCGCGTCACCGCCTCCGGCGCCGAGCAGCTCGATCGCATGGTCGACGCTCTCGGCGACGTCGTAGTCGAACCGTGCAGGGATCACGCCTTTGCCTCCTGGATCGCGCGCCAGACACGTTCGGGCGTGGCCGGCATCTGGATGTCCTTGACTCCGAGGTGCGACACCGCATCGAGCACCGCGTTGATCACGGCAGGGGCCGCGGCGATCGTCCCGGTCTCCCCCACGCCCTTGACGCCGAGCGGGTTGGTCGGGCTCGGGCTCTCCGTGCGGTCGAGCTCGTACGACGGCAGCTCGGCCGCCGACGGGACGAGGTACGTGAGCAGGTTGGCGGTCAGGAGCGACCCGGTCTCGTCGTACGAGCCCTCCTCGTAGAGGGCCGTGGAAATGCCCTGCGTGATGCCGCCGTGCACCTGGCCGTCCACGATCAGCGGGTTGACCACCGCGCCGACGTCGTCGATCGCCACGTAGCGGACGAGCCGCGCGTCGCCGGTCTCGGTGTCGACCTCGACGACCGCCGCATGCGCGCCGCCCGGCCAGGAGAAGTTCGGCGGGTCGTACGTCGCCGTGGCCTCGAGGCCCGGCTCCATCCCGTCGGGCAGGTCGTGTGCCGCAAACGCCGCCCAGGCGGCGGCGGCGAGCGTCATCTCCTTGTCGGGCGAGCCCTTCACCGCGAACGTCCCGTGCGCGTACTCGAGGTCGTCCGCGGACACCTCGAGCTGGTGGGCGACGATCTGGCGTGCCTTGTCGATGACCTTGTCGGCCGCGTAGCACAGCGCGACGCCGCCCACCGGCAGGCTGCGGCTCCCGTATGTGTCGAGGCCGGCGTGCGAGACCGCAGTGTCGCCGTGGAGCACCTCGACGGCGTCCATGTCGCAGCCGAGTTGGTCGGCGACGATCTGCGCCCAGGCGGTCTCGTGTCCCTGCCCGTGCGGCGAGGTCCCGGTGATCACCTGCACCGAGCCGGTCGGGAGGTACCGGATCGTGGCCTGCTCCCAGCCGCCGGCGGCATAGCGGATCGCCCCGAGGATGCGCGACGGCGCGAGCCCGCACATCTCGGTGTAGGTCGAGAAGCCGACGCCGAGCTGTGTCGGGCTGCCGTTCTCGCGGCGCTTGGCCTGCTCGGCGCGAAGCGCGTCGAGGTCGAGGTGGTCGAGTAGCTTGTCGAGCGAGGCGACGTAGTCGCCGGAGTCGATCGTCAGCCCCGAGCCGATCGTCGCCGGGAACTCCTTGATGAAGTTCTTGCGGCGGAGCTCGACGCGATCCATGCCGAGCTCGTCTGCGAGCGCGTCGATCGTGCGCTCGATGACGTAGGTCGCCTCCGGCCGCCCGGCACCGCGGTACGCGTCGGTCGGCGTCGTGTTCGTGAACACGCCCGTGAACTCGACGCTGTAGTTCGGGATCGCGTACGGGCCGGCGTAGATCCACGCGCCGAGCAGGGGGATACCTGGGGTCACGAGCTGGAGGTAGGCGCCCATCGCGGCCGTGACCTTCGCGCGGCAGTGCGTGATCGTGCCGTCCTTGCTCGCGGCGAGCGTGTACTCGGTGACGAAGTCGCGGCCGTGGATTGTCGCGACGTAGTTCTCCGACCGCTCCTCCGTCCATTTGACCGGGCGGCCGAGCCGTCGGGCGAGAGCGACCGCGAGCAGGTCCTCCGCGTAGACGTCGAGCTTCGAGCCGAAGCCACCGCCCACGTCCGGGGCGACGACGCGCAGCTTCGCCTCGCTCATACCCAGCGTCGCTGCGACGAGGAGCCGCAGGATGTGCGGGATCTGCGTCGCCGCATAGAGCGTGACCTCCCCGGCGGGGCCGGGAACGGCGAGCACGGCGCGAGGCTCGATCGCGTTGGGGATGAGACGCGGCTGGTAGTAGCGGCGCGTGACGACGACCTCGGCGTCGTCGATCGCCTGCCCCGTCGCGTCCGTGTCAAGGCGCCAGACGTAGCACTCGTTCGTCCCGAGATCCGGGTGCGCGAGCGGCGCGCCGACCTCGAGCGCCTTCCTGACGTCGACGGCGGCGTCGAGCGGCTCCCAGTCGACCTCCACGAGTTCCGCTGCGTCCTTCGCTTGCGCGCGCGTCTCGGCGATCACCACGGCCACGCCGTCGCCCTGGTACCGCGCGACGTCGGTGAGCGGGTAGTGAGGCGGGTTCTTCATGTCCTCGGTGACGGGCCACGCGCACGGCATCGCCGCCTTCCAGTCGTCCTGGAGGTCGGCTGCCGACAAGACCGCGACAACGCCCTCGGCGCCGCGCGCGGCGTCCAGCGAGATGCCCTTCACCCGCGCGTGGGCGTACGGGCTCCGCGCGACCACCATCGCCAGCGTCCCCGTGGGCGCCAGGTTGTCGACGTACGTGCCGCGGCCGGTCAAAAGGGCCTGATCCTCTCGGCGCTTGACGGGCGAGCCGACGTACGCCGTCTTCTCCGCGGTGGCGCTCACGACGCATTCCCCATCACACCGGCTGCCTGCTGCACCGCGAGGACGATGTTGTGGTAGCCGGTGCAGCGGCAGAGATTTCCCTCCAGCCCAATGCGAATCGCGGCCTCGTCGCTCGCCTCGCCGTGCTCGATCAGCGAAACGGCTGCCATCACCATGCCTGGCGTGCAGTACCCGCACTGGAGGGCGTGGTTGTCGTGGAAGGCTTGTTGGACCGGATGGAGCCCGCCGTTGGCGGCGAGGCCCTCGATCGTCGTGATCTCTGCGCCGTCGGCCTGGACGCCCAGGAGCGTGCAGGACTTCACCGACTCGCCGCCGAGGAGGACCGTGCAGGCGCCGCAAGACGACGTGTCGCAGCCCACGGTCGTCCCGGTCAGCCCGAGTCGTTCGCGTAGGACGTAGACGAGCAGCTCGCGCGGCTCGAGGTCGAGCTCGTGCCGCGCCCCGTTCACGGTCAACGCAACGTGCCGCATCCTGCCTCCCTTCGTCGAGTGGCCGGATCCAGCCTACTACCCTGCTTCTGCCCGAGGCTGCCGTAGGCTGCAGCTGGTGACCGAGGTTCGCGAGATCCGTGAGGACGAGCTCGAGCGCTGGATCGGCGTGGCGAAGTCCGCGCTCGACGAGGCGGACACGGTCGAGGGCTACCTCGACTGGAAGCGCCAGGCGCGCGAGACCGTCTGGCTCCTCGCCACGGACGCGGAACGCGACGTCGGCACCGCGATCGGCGTCGGCGGCTGGCACTCACCCGAGGGGGTCGCGCGCGGGGAGATCCGGGTCGTGGGCCAGGAGCGCAGGCGCGGTGTCGGCTCGGCGCTGCTCGGTGAGCTCTCCCGTTGGGCGCGCGCGCTCGGGTACGGCGAGCTGATGGGGCCCGTCAAGGAGGTCGACCGGGCCTCGCTCGCCTGGACCGAGCGACGCGGTTTCGTCGAGGTGGGCCGCAACTCGCTGCTCGTGCTCGACCTTCGTGCGATCGAGGCGCCGACAGTGACCCCGCCGGAGGGGGTCGAGATCGTGACCTGGGCCGAGCGGCCAGGCGTCGAAGAGGCGATGTACGAGGTGGCGCGCGAGACGTATCCCGATGTCCCCGGCGAGGAGGATGCCGAGGTCGCGCCATTCGAGGAGTGGCTGTCGATGGACATGCAGGGCGTCGGCGACCGGCCGGAGGCGACGTTCCTCGCGCTGGCCGACGGCGAGGTCGTCGCGTACGCGAAGCTGGCGCTCTCTCTCGCCCGTCCGACGGTTGCGATGCACGACATGACGGGCGTCCGGCGGGCGTGGCGCGGGCGCGGCATCGCCGGGGCGCTCAAGGCCGCAGAGATCGCGTGGGCGAAGGAGCAGGGCTACGAGCGGCTCGAGACACAGAACGAGGAGCGGAACGAGCCGATCCGCCGGCTCAACGAGCGGTACGGCTACGTGGTGGAGCCCGGCTCGGTGACCGTGCGCGGACCGCTCTCCACGGGTTAGCGACGGGCCTTGAGCGCGCGCTCCATCTGGCGCTTCGCGTCGCGCTCGGCGAGGTCGCGGCGCTTGTCGATTCGCTCCTTTCCGCGTGCGACCGCCAGCTCCACCTTCACGCGTCCGTCCTTGAAGTAGAGCCGCGTCGGGACGATCGTCAGCCCCTTCTCGCGCACCATGCCGTAGAGCGAGTCGATCTCGCGACGGTGGAGGAGGAGCTTGCGGTCACGCTCGGGACGATGGTTGGCGAGGTTCCCGCGCGCGTACTCGGAGATCATCGCGCCGACGAGCCACGCCTCACCCTCGCGGATGTCCGCGTATGCCTGGGCGATCTGCGCGCCGCCGTCGCGGAGCGCCTTCACCTCGGTCCCGGTCAGCTGGAGGCCGGCCTCGAGCCGCTCGAGGAGGTGGTAGTCGTGCCGCGCACGGCGGTTCTCGGCGATCGTCTTCGTCCCGGACACGGCGCGATCGTAGCCGCGGCCCGGCGGAGCGCCCTGGGCTCAGACAGCCGCGCGGGCCTCGGTGAGGCGGCGCGCGAGCTCGCGCAGCATGTGCAGCGCGAAGCTCGGCTCCGTCTCGACCAGCGTGAGGAACTCCTCGCGCGGGATCGAGACGCACCGGACCGGCGAGGTCGCGCGCACGCGGGCGACGCGTGCGCCGTCGTCGACGAGCAGCGCGAGCTCGCCGAAGAAGTCGCCCGGCCCCAGCTCGAGGGTTCCCGAGCGGAGCTCGACCGCGATCGTGCCCTCGCAGAGGATGAACATCCCGGCCCCGGGATCCCCCTCGAGCGCGAGCACGCGTCCCTCCTCCGCCCGGAGCGCCGCCGCGCGCGAGGCGACGCGGGCGAGGCCGACCTCGCTCATGCCGGCCAGCGGTGGAAGCGACCGAAGCTCGGCGACGTCCATCGTGCGTTGTCTATATCAGCCGTTCGGTAGTCTCGCCCCATGCACCCGCCCGACCTTCGTCCACCGCTCTACGGCGAGGATCGCGAGCGGGGCGACCTCCGCGACTGACACGACGGCCGTCGATGTCCCGTCGTCCATCTCGGAGGTCTCGTTGAACGTCACCACCACCCTCGGCCTCGCGGCAGCCACGTTCGGTGTCGCCATGGGGCTCTCGCCGCTGCTTCAGGTCCGCCACATGGTCTCGCGCGGCTCGTCCGCCGACGTCTCACTGCCGTTCCTGCTCGTCCTGCTTGCCGGCTTCGTCCTCTGGCTCGCCTACGGCGTCGCGCTCGGGAACGCGGCGTTGATCGTCTCGAACGCGGTGGCGATCACGTCGTACGCGATCACGACGGTGGCGGTGATGCGGCTCCGCTGAGCCTCAACGGCGTCCGGACCGCGCGCAGCGCTCGCAGAGCGGGAACCACGGCGGGCAGCTCCTCCCGCACGAGCGGCAGCGCCCGATCGCTCCGTCGCGCACCTCGACTGCGAGACGCCGCACAACCCGTTCCGCCGCCGCCCGCTCGAGCTCGGCGGCGCGCTCGATCGTGACGCCCCCTACGCCCGGGTACTGCAGCGCGAACCAGCGCAGGATCGCGGCGACGCGCCCCGCCTCCTCGGCCTCCTCCAGCGTGGCGTCGCGGAGCCGGGACGTGTCGAGGAGGAACTGGAGGAGCGGGCGCTGGGCACGGTCGCCGGCGACGGCGAGCGCCAGCACGCCGAGCAGCTCGCCACCCTCGGGATCGACCGGCGCGTTGACGAGCTGCCACGTCTCCTCGAGGCCGAGCCGCCGCCCGCGCTCGCGGAGGTGGCGCACGACGATCGCGAGGCGGCCGCGGATGGGCGCGAGCGACTCGACGGCGAGCCAGCTCTCGTGCGCCCACTGCCTGGTCGCGACGCGATGCCACGCCGCGAGCGCCGCGTCGAGCTCGCGCGGATCGTCGACGCCGAGGTCGCCGAGCCGCGGCCCGATGCGCGCCTCGTCGACGACGCGGTAGCCGCGGTGCCCCTCGGGAAGTAGGACGTGCGGCTCGAGCGCCGACTCGACGATTGCCGGATCGGCATTCGCCCACGGAACGCCGACGAGGACGCCCACGTGGCCCCGCTCGACGAGCCCGAAGCGGCCTGCGCGCCCGGCGATCTGCGCGAGCTCCCACGGCAGCAGGTCGCGGCGCTGCTCGCCGTCGAACTTCGTCGTCTCCGCGAAGAGCAGGGTCTCGCACGGGAGGTTGACGCCGTGCCCGAGGACGTCCGTCGCCACGCACACGTCCGCCTCTCCGTGGAGGAACCGGTCGATCTCCTCGCGCCGCGACGCGAGGGGCATCGCGCCGTAGAGCACAGCGACGCGGTCGGGACGGAGCCGGTTGACCTCCCCCGCGAGCGCGAGCACCGCCCTGCGGCTGAACGCGACGACGACCGTGCCCGGTGTGAGCGCCCGCAGCTGGCGCGCGCCGACGAACTCGAGCGGGAGCTTCCGCTCGTGGACGCGGAGCTCCGCGTCCGGGAACGCATGGCGGACGAGCGGGAGGGCGTCGAGGGCACCGAGCAGCCTGAGATGGCTGTACTCGCCCGCGAGCAGGAGTTGCGTCCACGCCGCGCCGCGCTCCTCGTCGTCGGCCCACTGCACCTCGTCGAGCACGAGAACGTCTCCCGACCCCGGCGCCATCTCGACGGTGCAGCAGAGGATCGGGGCGTGGTCGTTGACGCGCTCCTCCCCTGTCACGAGACCCACCTGCTCGGCACCCAGCTGCGCCGAGAGCCGGCGGTGAGCCTCCTGCGCGAGCATCCGCAGCGGCCCGGCGTAGACGCCGCGGCCATGCTCGGCGAGGAAGGCGAGCGCGTCGTGGGTCTTGCCAGAGTTCGTCGGCCCGAGGTGGGCGACGACGGTCTCCGGGGACCTGCGACGCTCGGGCAGCCGGATCTCGATCCGGTCCTCGGCCTTCCGCACCGCCGCGCGCCGGTAGGCGCCGCTCGCGCGGGCGTGCCGCGCCGCCCGGGAAGGCCGGCGCGGCGGACGGGAACGGCGGCTGCGTGCCATCGGGCAACCGTAGCCGCGAGGCGCGTGACGCCTGCGAACCCGGCGGGCTAGACCTTGAGGTAGCGGCGCAGCGTGAGGCCGGAGCCGAGCGCCCCGACGACGAGCCCGACCGCGACGAGGATCAGAGCCATCATGGTGAAGCCGATCGCCTTGACGTCGTCCGAGGAGTCGATGTGGCCGAGGATCGCCGGCAGCGCAGCCTCCTTGCCGATCAGGAGGAGCACCACCGCCGCGAGGGCACCGACGAGCCCGCACACGAGGCCCTCGACCATGAACGGGCCGCGCACGAACCAGTTCGTCGCGCCGACGAGCTTCATCACCTCGATCTCGCGTCGTCGGGAGAAGATCGAGAGCCGGATGGTGTTCGCGATGAGGAGCACGGATGCCGCGAGCAGGACGATCACGGCAACGAGGAACACGACTTCGATCACGCGCGCGACCTGGAGGATCCGCTTCGAGGTCTGCTGACCGTCCTTCACGCGCTCGACGCCGGCGAACTTCTGCGCGCGGATCGTCGTGGACAGCTGCTTGACCTCCTCGGCGCGCGTCGGCGTGATCTCGTACGAATCGGGGAGCGGATTCGTGGGCAGGTTCGCCGTCAGCTCCGGATACCGCTTCTTCATCCGCTGGAGCGCCTCGGTGCGCGAGACGAACTGGTAGTCCCTGATCCGGTCGTCCGTGCGAAGGAAGGACCCGACGGCGTTCACCTGCTTCGGCGTCACGTCCTCGGCGAAGAACACCTTCACCTGAAGCTGCTCCTTCACGTGGTCCGACCACGACACGACCCACGAGCCGAGCGCGATCAGAAGCCCGAGCAGGAACATCCCGATCAGCACGGTCATGGTCGCCGCGAACGACGTCGACACGTTCGACCCGATCGACCGGAAGGCCTCGGAGACGACGAGCTTGAAGCGGCTCATCACTCGGTCTCGTAGCCGCCGCGCCGCTCGTCGCGAACGACCTTGCCGCTGTCGAGCGCGATCACGCGCTTGCGCATCTTGTCGACCATCTCGCGGTCGTGGGTGACCATCAGGATCGTCGTCCCGGCCGTGTTGATCCGGTGGAGCAGCTGCATGATCCCGACCGACGTGTCGGGGTCGAGGTTGCCGGTCGGCTCGTCGCAGATCAGAAGCGGCGGATGGTTGACGACGGCCCGGGCGATCGAGACACGCTGCTGCTCGCCCCCCGAGAGCTCGTCCGGCCGCGAGCCGGCCTTGTGCGCGAGGCCGACGAGCGCCAGCACCTCCGGCACCTTCTTGCGGATCGAGGTCGACGACTCGCCCTGGACCCGGAGTGCGTACGCGACGTTCTCGAACGCCGAGCGGTCGCGAAGCAGCTTGAAGTCCTGAAAGACGCAGCCGACGTTGCGCCGCAGAAGCGGCACCTTGGAGCGCTTGAGCCGCGTCAGGTCGCGCCCGCCGACCATGATGCGGCCCGACGTCGGCTCGAGCTCCTTGAGGAGGAGCCTGATGATCGTCGACTTGCCCGATCCGGACGGGCCGACCACGAACACGAACTCGCCCTTCTCGATCACGAACGACGCGCGATCGAGCGCGACGACGTCCGGGTCGTAGACCTTACGGACGTCCTCGAGCACGATCATCGCCGACGCCGAGGCCTGATGGTCCCCGTTCTGGGCGGCTACGTCCGGTTCCTCGAGGAGCACGGCAGCGGAATCAGTGGATTGAGTGAAGAGATCGTCCATGCACCGGGCGAGAGCGTTCGACGCGGTAAAGATCCCCGCGGCCGCTCCGGTTCAGGTTCGCCGGATTGTAGCCGAGTCCTCGGCTTGTCTCGCGAAGCGGGAATCCGCAGAAGCGGATTCCCGGCGCTGGATCCCCCGCCTACGAGGGGGATCCGATCCCTGAAGGCGGCGGCTTCGCCGCCGCAACTGCCGCGTTACGTCGAATCCTGCGTCTGTGAGCTGACTGTCGCTTTTCCCCAGCACGGGATCCCGCGGCCCGAACCCGGTCGCCGCGTCCGAGTCGCCTAGGCCTTGCCGGCGGCGCGGGCGAGGAGGTAGGCCTGCACGAAACCGTCGAGAGCTCCGTCGAGCACGCCCTGCGCGTTGCCCGCCTCGAAGTCCGTGCGGTGGTCCTTGACCATCTGGTACGGGTGCAGGACGTAGGAGCGAATCTGGCTTCCGAAGCCCACGTCGACCTTTGCGCCGCGCTCCTTTGCGAGCTCTGCCTCACGCTCCTCCTCGGCGAGCTCCGCCAGCCGGGAGCGAAGCATCCGCATCGCGGTGGCCTTGTTCGACGTCTGGGAGCGCTCGTTCTGGCACTGCACCACGATCCCGGTCGGCAGATGCGTGATGCGCACGGCGGAGTCGGTCTTGTTGACGTGCTGCCCGCCCGCGCCGCTGGCGCGGTACGTGTCGATCCGGAGGTCGCTCTCGTCGATCTCGACGTCCTCGGTGTCGGGGAGCAGCGGCGCGACGACGACCTGGGCGAACGCGGTGTGTCGCCGGTGCGCCGAGTCGTAGGGCGACAACCGGACGAGCCGGTGGACGCCGCGCTCGGCCTTGAACAGGCCGTACGCGTTCTCGCCCCGGACGAAGAGCGTCGCTGACTTGAGGCCCGCTTCCTCGCCCGGGCTCGCCTCGACGAGGTCGGTCTGGAACCCACGGTCGGCCGTCCAGCGCAGGTACATCCGCAAGAGCATCTCCGCCCAGTCCTGCGCGTCGGTGCCGCCGGTGCCGGCCGCGATCGTCACGACGGCGTCGCCGGCGTCGTACTCGCCGTTGAACAGCGCCTCCTCTTGGAGCCGCGCCAGCTCGTCCCGGACCGGGGCGATCTGCTCTGCGACCTCGCCCTCGAGGTCGGGTTCGAGCTCGAGCAGCTCGGTCGCGTCGTCCACCTCCCGCCGGAGTGTCTCGTAGCGCTCGAGCTTGCGAGCGACGCGCGCGTGCTCCGTGGAGATACGCGCCGCCCCGGCCTGGTCGTCCCAGAACCCGGGAGCCCCCATCGCCTCCTCGAGCTCCGTCCTGCGGCGACTCAGCGCGTCAGGGTCAAAGGTAGTCACGGACCCAGGCGAGCTGGGCCCCGAGCTCCGCGAGCTGCTCGGCGACGGGTCTGTCGTCGGTGACCGCCATCGGCCGCGATGGTAGCCGAGCAGAAAGCGCGACCGGCCATCGCAGGCTCCACGCACACGCCTGCGAGGCCGGAGGCCGGCTTTGCCGGCCGGGAGGCCAACGGCCGGTTACCCGTGAGCTACGCGGAAGGAGGGGGCCGGTGGGGGAACCATGGGTTCCCCCACCTACGCACCGTGGCAGCGCTTGTACTTCTTGCCGCTGCCGCACCAGCACGGATCGTTGCGCCCGATGTCCCGATGCTCGTTGACGACCGGCTTCGGCGACCCCATCGGTGTCGTCGACGGGGGTGCTGCCAGCGCCGTCGCCGCGCCGCCGCCCGCGGCGGCGATCGCGTCGGCCCCTTGCAGCTGCTCGTGCTCGTACGCCAGCGCCTGGGGCGCGGCGACGGGCTGGAGCTGCTCCTCCGCCTCGTCGCGCTGCACCTCGACGTGGAACAGCGTCAGCACGACCTCCTCGCGGATCGCCCGGCCGAGCTCCTCGAACATCGCGTGCCCCTCGCCGCGGTACTCGACGAGCGGGTCCTTCTGGGCCATCGCGCGGAGGTGGACGCCCTCGCGCAGGTAGTCCATCGAGTCGAGGTGCTCGCGCCAGCGGGTGTCGACGATCTGGAGGATCACGTAGCGCTCGATCTCGCGCATCAGCTCCGCGCCGAACGCCTCTTCGCGCTCGGCGTACGTGTCGAGCGCGTCGTCGACGAACTCCTGGACAAGCGCATCGCGGTTGTCGACGTCGACCTCTTCGCCGAGCTCCTCGACCGTGATGTCGGTGCCGTAGAGCGCGTGCATCTGCGTGACGAGGCCGGTGAGGTCCCACTCGTCGGTCGTCTCGGCGTCGCTGAACTGCGCGACGTTCGCCGCGATCACCTCCTCGATCCAGCCGCTGATCTCCTCGGAGAGGTCGTCCCCCTCCAGGACTCGGCGCCGCTGCTCGTAGATCACGACGCGCTGCGTGTTCATCACGTCGTCGTACTTGAGGACGTTCTTCCGCGAGACGAAGTTCTGTTCCTCGACCTTCTTCTGCGCGTTCTCGATCTGCCGCGAGAGGATCGACGCCTCCATCGGCTGGTCGTCCGGGATCTTGAAGCGCTCCATGATCCCGTGGATCCGGTCACCGGCGAACAGGCGCACGAGGTCGTCCTGCGCGGACAGGTAGAAGCGCGTCTCGCCCGCGTCGCCCTGGCGGCCCGAGCGCCCGCGCAGCTGGTTGTCGATCCGGCGCGACTCGTGGCGCTCGGTGCCGAGCACGTAAAGCCCGCCCCGGTCGAGCACGCCGTCGCCGAGCTTGATGTCGACGCCGCGCCCCGCCATGTTGGTCGCGATCGTCACCGCCCCGGCCTGGCCGGCGTCCTTGATGATCTCGCCCTCGCGCTCGTGCTCCTTCGCGTTCAGCACGTTGTGCGGGACCCCGCGGCGCGTGAGGAGCTCCGCGAGGTACTCGGACGTCTCGACGGCGATCGTGCCGACGAGCACCGGCTGGCCCTTGTCGTGCCGCTCGACGATGTCCTCGAGAACGGCGGCCCACTTCGCGTCCTTCGACTTGAAGATGAAGTCGTTCTCGTCCGCGCGCACGACCGGGACGTTCGTGGGGATCTCGACGACGTGGAGATTGTAGATCTCGACGAACTCCTTCTCCTCCGTCTTGGCCGTCCCGGTCATGCCGGCGAGCTTCTCGTAGAGTCGGAAGTAGTTCTGCAGCGTGATCGTCGCGAGCGTGACGTTCTCCTCGCGGATCGCGACGCCCTCCTTGGCCTCGATCGCCTGGTGGAGGCCCTCGCTCCAGCGGCGGCCCTCCATGATGCGGCCCGTGAACTCGTCGACGATCTTGACCTCTCCGTCCTGGATGACGTAGTCGACGTCGCGCTTGTAGAGCGACTCCGCCTTGAGCGCCTGGGTCAGGTGGTTGACGAGCTGCACGTTGCGCGGGTCGTAGAGGTTGTCGATCCCGAGCGCGCGCTCGACCTTGTCGAGGGCGGTCTGCGCCGGGGAGACGGTCTTGAACTTCTCGTCGTAGAGGAAGTCGGCGCCCGAGAGCTCGGTCTCGTCCTCGCCCTTCATGGCCTTCCTGGTGAGGGGAGCGCCCTCGAGCTCGCGGACGACGCGTGCGAAGTCGTAGTACGTCTTGGCCGCGGTCTCCGGCTCGCCCGAGATGATCAGCGGCGTCCGCGCCTCGTCGATCAGGATCGAGTCCACCTCGTCGACGATCGCGTACACGTGGCCGCGCTGCACCGTCCCTTCGAGCGAGACGGCCATGTTGTCGCGGAGGTAGTCGAACCCGAACTCCGAGTTCGTCCCGTAGGTGATGTCGGCCGCGTAGGCGTCGCGCCGGTTCGCGAACGGCATCATGTTCTCGATCGCCGAGACCGTCACGCCGAGCCGGTCGTAGACTGGGCGGTTCCACTCGGCGTCGCGCTTCGCGAGGTAGTCGTTGACCGTGACGAGGTGGACGTTGTCGCCCGCGAGCGCGTTGAGATAGAGCGGCGCGCTTGCGACGAACGTCTTCCCCTCACCGGTCTTCATCTCGGCGATGTCGCCCTCGTGGAGGGCGATCCCGCCCATCAGCTGGACGTCGAAGAGGCGCTGCCCAGACTCCCGCTTGCGCGCCTCTCGCACGGCCGCGAACGCCTCGTAGAGGACGTCGTCGAGACTCTCGCCGTTCTCGATGCGCTGCTTGAACTCGGCGGTCTTCGCGACGAGGTCCGCGTCCGAGAGCGCCTCGAAATCGGGCTCCAGCGAGGTGATGTACGCGGCCTGCTCGGCGAGGCGCTTGAGGCGCCGGCCCTCTCCGATGCGGAGGACCTTCTCGAAGCGACCGAAGCTCTGGTTGGGCATGGTCAGAGGGTAGCGTCTGCCCGGCGCCGCGACAGCCGCGCACATTCTCCGAACGGTCTCCTCACCGCGCCGTCACGCGATGGGAACATCATTCGGTCGTGCGCCGGATCGTCATCGCCGCGTTGCTCGCCTCGCTCGTGGTGCCGGCGACCGCCGCCGCGCTCCTCACGCCCGGAAGGACGGTCACGAACGCCGCGCCGGTGACGGCGCTCTCGGTCACGCACCGCTCCGTCGTCTACGCCGTGGGCAGGACGAAGACCGCTTGCGGCCAGATCAGACTGTGGGACACCGGCACCCGGAACCTGTGGTCGTTCGGCGAGCGGACGATCCTCGCGTGCGAGGAGAACCCGAGCGGCGGCTTCGGGATCGCCCAGGTCTCGACGACCGGGAGGCGGGCCTTCTGGGTGACGAACATCGGCGGCAACATCACGGACTACCAGCTGTGGACCGCGACGCCGACACGGAGGGCGCCATTGCGCCTCGCCTTCGCGTCGAGCGAGACGGGGGGCCCGCCCGCGATCGTGCTCGGCGCGGGCACCGACGAGGGCGTGCCCTACGCGGTGGGCGACACGATCACGTATGTGAGCGCCTCGGGCGCCCGCCTGTTCAGGACGACCGTGGGGAGCCCGGTGCGGCTCCTCACCTCGGGCAGGGTAGTCGGCGCTGCGCGCGTGCTCGCCGCTCTCGCCGACGGCAGGGTCGTCGTACTGTCGAAGTCCGGCGCGCTCCTCCGTACCGACGAGTACGCCCCGTCGAGCGTGCGTGCGATCGCCTTCGCGCTCGTCGGCCCGCTCGTCCAGGTCGGGACGACCGTGAACGTCGGCTCCTTCGCGGGTGGGACGAAGGTCACGCTGCCCACGGGAGCGCTGCTGCTCGACTATCGGCAGGGCTCGATCTTCTACAGGCACGGCATGCAGGCACGAGCCCGGCAGATCGCGACCGGCGACGACGCGCTGCTTCGGGTGATGCCGCTGAAGCCGTGGCAGCCGATGCTGTTCTCCACCGACTGGGGCTCGGCCTGGGCGAGCGGCGGGACCGTGAGCTGGCGCTCCGGCCCGCCGGTCTGAGACTCAGAGCGGCGCGACCGCCACTTCCCAGTTCGACCCGACGAGGCGCGTCGCCGTCACCACGTAGGCGCGGTGCCGCGAGGCTCCGAGGCGTTCGAGCTCCGGCACCCCTGCGAGCGTCGGCTCGCCGTCGATCCGGACGGTGCGCTCGCTGCCGTCCCAGGCGAGCTCGACGGAGTCTCCGCCGGGGTCGTCGGTCAGCACGAGGGTCTCGATCCGCCGGGCGCCGACGACCCAGAGGCCGCCGGCGCGGCGCACCCCGTGTGCGCGGAAGGGCGGCGCCAACGCCACCGCCCCCCTGAGCCCGGATGGATCTGCCACCGCCTCCTCGACGACGATACGGCCGTCCTCGAGCACCACGAACCATGTCTCGTCGCCGGCGACGTCGGGAGCTTCGACCGTCGCCACGAGATCCCACTCGCGGTGACGGTGGAGACCGTGGATCCCGACCTCGCCCCAGTGCGGCCCGGGATCGTGCGGCGGCCGCACTACCCCTCGGTGCGAAGCGCCTGCTCGATCTCCTCGACCGGGACGGGCTCGGGCGGCGCCGCCCCCTGCGACCGGCGGCGCGGCTCGCGCACCTTCTTGTCGCGCTCGCGCTCGACGAGCCGCTCCAGCTTGTCCACGAGGAGATCGGTCGCAGCCTCGAACGTCGCGGCCGCCTCGCGGCCCCGCAGATGCGACCCTTTCAGGTGCAGCTCTGCCTCGACGACGTGGTCGTCGGCTATTCGCGGGTTCCGCTCGCGATCGAGCACGACGTCGACGAGGGTCGATTCGTGGAGGCGCTTGCCGAGCTTGGCGAACTTCGACTCCACGTAGCTGCGAACCCCGTCGCTGACGTGCCCGCGTCGCACCGTGACCTGCAGTCGCATGGCGCCTCCTCCTGTTGCTCGCTTCGAACGCTACCGCACTGCACGGGCCAGGCAGACGACCTCGACACGGCTCGCTCCCGCGCGTCGGAGGGCCGTCGCGCACGCCGAGGCCGTCGCGCCCGTCGTGTAGACGTCGTCCACGAGCACCACCAGTCCCCCCGCCCCCGACCTCGCGTCGAACAGACCGCGGACGTTCGTCCGCCGCTCTGCCCGCGGCAACCCGGCCTGCCGCCTGGACCCGCCGGTGCGCACGAGCAGAGGCCGGTCCGGCAGCCCCCAGATCTCTCCGAGCGCGCGCGCGAGGCGCGCGGCCGGCACGTGCCCTCGCTCCCGCCCGCGCTCGCGGTCGCCCGGGACGAACGTGAGGACCTCGGCGTCCGGCCGGGCGATCACCTCGTCGACGACGGCCGCGAACACGCGCGCGAGATCGCGTCTGCCGCGCTCCTTCCAGGCGGATACCAGCGGCCGGGACCTCGCGTCGTAGACGACAGCGCCCCGCGCCCGGGCGAACGCGAGCCTCCGCCCGGCGCATTCCACGCAGCGCCGGACTGGCCACGCGCCCGGGCAGCCGCAGCGCTCGCAGACGGGCGGGGCGATCCGGACGAGGCTCGCCAGGCACGTCTCGCAGAGCGCCGGCCCGGGGACGTCGCAGCCGGCGCAGCGGGACGGGAGCACGAGGCCGAGCGGTCCCATGCCTCCGACCGTAGGCACCTTCGTGTGACCGGACCGTGACGGGTTCGTGCCGGGTTCGTGCCCTCCTACGGCTCGAGCACGGAGGCGGAGAGCATCTCCCGTAGGGCCGGGCGCGCGGCCTCGAGGTCGCCCGGCTCCTTGATCGGGAAGAATCGTCCCCGCGGCCCGGAGCGCGGCACCTCGAGGAATGTCGTGTCCAGCTCCCACGCGATCTGGTGGTACAGGCGCTCCAGCTGCACCGCGGTTCGCCCGTCAACCGACTTGTGGACGACCAGCCACTGCAGGTCGAAGTCGCGGTCGATCGCGTCGAGCGCCAGCATGGTCGTGTTCGTGTTGAAGACGGAGATGCGGTCCTGGCCGAAATCGGCCGGGAACTGCGGCCCCTCGAGCAGCCCGAGCCGGCCGTCGACGCGCGCCGGCGCGCCGCCCATGTCGCCCTCCTTGCGGGCGACCTCCGAGGTCATCGGCCGTCCGGCGAGCAGGTGCTCGCCGGCGACGACGGGGTCGAGACGCGCGCCGAGGTTGTCGACGTTCGACACGGCGACGTGCTCGACTCCGCGCCGCCGGAGCTCGTCGAGCGTCCCCGAGCGTCGCAGTGCGGGCAGCAGGTCGCCGTGGCCGGGGGCGTAGAGCGACGGCGCGCCGTCCTCCAGGAACAACTGCGCCGTCCTCGGTGAGCCGGAGCGAGACGAACTGCGAGAACCAGAGCGGCTCCGGCACGCCGAGCGTCGCGACGTGTGCCCGGGTCTCGTCCTCCGTCTGGAAGCTCGTCATCAGGGCGACGGGGATCTCGACGCGAAGCGCCCGGCCGAGCACGTGCCGTCTCGCCCAGCTTCCAGCGACAGGAAGCTCCGTCCGTCGAGCGCCTCGACCGCGCCCTTGACGACGCCGCCGAACCGTGTGGCCATGCCCCCGGCGAGGACGACCTGCGCGATCCGCCCGGCCGCGAGCGCCTCGACGCCGGCTGCGCGCGCGGCTTCCCACCCGCCGGAACCGGGCGTGGGCAGCGGCACGACGTCGCCGTCGGCGGGCGGCTCGACCGTGCCTGCGGCGACGTTCGACGCCGGCGAGAGCTGGCCGGCGGCCACTGCCGCACGGAGTCGCTCGAACGTCTCCGGGTCGAACCCGTAGCGCTCGAGCACCGCGCGGGTGCCCGAATCGAGCTGCTCGGGGATCATGGGGCCGCAGCCGCCTCGTGCGGGAGCGTTTCCACGTAGGGCGCGCGGTGGATGCCGCGCTCGGTGACGATCGCCGTCACGAGCGCCGCGGGAGTGACGTCGAAGGCCGGGTTACGCGCGGCGAAGCGGGAGGTGATCTCGGCCCCGTCGCGCTCCTCGATCGGGATCGCGTCCCCAGTGGGCAACGGCCGGGTCGAGCGTCGACGTCGGCGCGACGACGACGAGCGGCAGTCGGTGGTGCGCGGCGGCGACCGCCAGGCCGTACGTGCCGATCTTGTTCGCGGTGTCGCCGTTCGCGGCGATCCGGTCGGCCCCGGTGACGACGAGATCGACCTCACCGCGGGCCATGAACGAGGCGGCTGCGCCGTCGACGAGCACCGCGTGCGGGATCTCGAGTCGCTCGAGCTCCCAGGCGGTCAACCGCGCGCCCTGGAGGAGCGGCCGGGTCTCGTCGACCCAGACGTGCTCGACGAGGCCCTCGTCCCATGCGGCGCGGATCGCCCCGAGCGCGGTCCCGTACCCACCTGTCGCGAGCCCTCCGGCGTTGCAGTGCGTGAGGACGCGGGCTCCGGCCGGGAAGAGCGAGAGGGCATGCGCGCCCATCGCGCGGCACCGCTCGATCTCGGCCTCGTGGATCCGCTCGGCCCGTTCGCGCGTCGGGTCGTCGCGCATCGCGTCGAGTGCCCAGCGGAGGTTGACGGCGGTTGGCCGCGACGCGGCGAGCGTCTCGTGCGCGACGTCGAGGTCCTCACCCTGCTCCGCGGCGAGCGCGAGGCCGTAGGCCGCGGCGACCCCGATGGCGGGCGCGCCGCGCACGGCGAGCACCCGGATCGCCTCGGCCACCTGCACCGCGGTACGGCACCTGAGCTCGACCTCCGCGTCGGGCAGGCGGCGCTGGTCGAGGACGACGACGGCGTCGTCCTCGAGGCGGACGATCTCGTGCGGCGCGAGCTCCGACATGCGTGGGGGCGAGACTAGTCCCGCCCCCACGCCGGCGTCGTCGCTCTCAGGTCCCTTCGTCCCAGCTGGCCAGGTAGGCGGCCTGCTCCTCGCTCAGCTCGTCGATCGCGACGCCCATCGTCGCGAGCTTGAGGCGCGCGATCTCGTCGTCGATCTCCTGTGGGACGTCGTACACCTTCCGCTCCAGAGAGGCGGCGTTCTGGATCACGAACTCGGCGGCGAACGCCTGGTTCGCGAACGACATGTCCATCACCTGAGCGGGATGCCCTTCGGCCGCGGCGAGGTTGACCAGTCGCCCCTCCGCGAGGAGGTACACCTTGCGCCCGTTGCCCAGCGTGAACTCCTCCACGAATCCGCGCGCCTCCCGCGTGTCCGTTGCCAGGGAGCGGAGCGCCGGGATGTCGATCTCGACGTTGAAGTGCCCGGTGTTGGCGAGGATCGCGCCGTCCTTGAGGCGTTCGATGTGCTCGCGCGAGATGACGTGCTTGTCACCGGTCGCGGTGACGAAGATGTCTCCGAGCTCGGCCGCCTTCGCCATCGGCATCACCTGGAAGCCGTCCATCACGGCCTCGAGTGCCTTCATCGCGTCGACCTCGGTGACGATCACGTGGGCGCCGTGCCCCTTCGCCCGCATCGCGACGCCGCGGCCGCACCAGCCGTAGCCGGCCACGACGAACGAGCGACCGGCGAGCAGGACGTTCGTGGCCCGGATGATCCCGTCGATCGTCGACTGCCCCGTCCCGTAGCGGTTGTCGAACAGGTGCTTCGTCTTGGCCTCGTTGACGGCGATCACGGGGAAGCCCGAGCTTGCCGTCGCGCTCGAGCGCGCGGAGCCGGATCACCCCCGTCGTCGTCTCCTCGGTGCCGGCGATCACGTCGCCGAGCTGCTCGCGCCGGGCCGAGTGGAGGATGCCGATCACGTCGGCGCCGTCGTCCATCGTCACGTGGGGACGGTGGTCGATCGCCGCCTCGAGGTGCGCGTAGTAGGTGTCGTGATCCTCGCCCTTGATCGCGAACGTGCCGATCCCGTACTCCTCGACGAGCGCCGCCGCGACGTCGTCCTGGGTCGAGAGCGGGTTGGACGCGCAGAGGACGACCTCGGCGCCGCCGGCCTGGAGCGTGCGCATCAGGTTCGCGGTCTCGGTGGTGACGTGGAGGCAGGCGGACACGCGGTAGCCGGCCAGCGGCTGCTCGCGCTCGAAGCGCTCGCGGATCGCGGCGAGCACCGGCATCTGTCGGTCGGCCCACTCGATCCGCCGCACGCCCTCCGGCGTGAGCGCGAGATCCTTGACGTCGTGCTTGATGGTCGTTGCCATGCGTTCCTCTCTCGTTGTCTCTCTAGGCTACGAGCAGCCGCTCGTGCTTTCGCTGCTCCCAGGTGATCCAGTCGGCCTCGCTCGCCCCCGCGGCGGGGACCTCGGTGCCGGCCAGCCAGCGGTCCACCGCGTCGCGCAGCTCCGGCTCGCGCCGCAGCCGGACGACGAACGCGACGTCGTCGAGCTCGACGTCGAACCGGCGCCGAAGCTCCGCGAGGTCGCGAAGCAGGTCGAGCTCGAGATCGCCGTAGCGCCGGTAGCCGGCCGCGCTCCGCTCCGGCACCACGAGCCCCGTCGACTCGAGATAGCGGAGCATCCGCGGCGACCATCCGGTGCGCTCGGCCGCCTGGCTGACGGTGTACGTCGGCACTGGCGCGCAACCTTACCACAGTTGTGTCAATGTGCGCAGCCGTCTACGCTGCGGCCGTGCGCGTCCACGTGATCAGCGATCTCGAGGGTGTCTCCGGGGTCGTGAAGGGTGGCCAGACGGCCGGCGGCGAGCCGATGTACGAGGAGGCCCGGAAGCTCTACACGGAGGAGATCAACGCGGCCGTCCGCGGCGCGAAGACGGCCGGCGCGACGGAGATCGTCGTCATGGACTGCCACGGCGCCGGCAAGGAATGGTCCTTCAACTCGCTCGTCCCCGATCTCCTCGACCCCGCCTGCGAGTTCGTGGTGCAGGAGGACTGGACGGAGTACACCGCGTTCCTCGAGGAAGGATGCGACGCCGCGCTGCTCGTCGGGATGCACGCGATGGCCGGCGCGGGCCGAGGCGTGATGAACCACACCGTCTCCGGCAAGGACTACTTCAACCTTCGCTTCAACGGCACGCTCGTCGGGGAGACGGGGATCCACGCCGCCCTCTGCGGGACCTGGGGCTGCCCGGTGCTGCTCGTCACCGGCGACGACGTCGCCTGCGCCGAGGCGCGAGCCCTGCTCGGCGACGGGCTGACGACCGTCGCGGTGAAGACGGGCCTGGGAGCGACGTCGTCGCGCCAGATCCCGCCCGTACGGGCACGACAACTGATCGAGGACGGTGCGAAGCGGGCGCTCTCCGACCTCTCGGCGGTCGCCCCGTGGAGCCCGGGCAGCCCGTGCGAGATCACCGTCGAGTTCAAGCACACGCTGGCCGCGGACAAGCTCCGCTTTCGCCCCGGCGTCGACCGCGTCGACGACCGCACGATCTCCGTCACGGCGGCGACGTGGTGGGAGGCCTGGAAGGCGTTCTACTTCTGAACGGCGGCCGCGCCGCCGGCTGACCTCCGTCTACGGCGCGCTCGTCCCCTCGCGCCCGTAGCGATCCTCGAGGCGCACGACGTCGTCGAGATGCGGCGTCGAGACCTCCACGATCAGCGTGTCCTCGATCGCGGTCACGCGGTGCACGGTGCCCGGGCGGTAGCGGAACGCGTCGCCCGGGGCGATCTCCGTCGTCTCGAGCGGGCCGCCGACCGCCCCGAGCTCGAGCGACGCCTTCCCCTCCTGGACCAGCCACGCCTCGTCCTTCACCTCGTGGTACTGGAGACTGAGGGAGTGCCCCGCCCGCACGAAGAGGAGCTTCCCGACGTACGCATCCGCCTCGGCCCAGACGAGCTCCCAGCCCCAGGGCTTCTCGACGCGGCGCGGCGTGACCGCGTAGGGCGTGCTCACGCGAGCCACTCCGGGTGCTCGGCGAGGTACTCGTCCGCGCGGCGGAGCTCCTTCGGCGTGTTCACCGTCAGCCAGAGGCCCGTGTGCCGGAAAGCGCGCAGCTTTCCCTCCGACGCCAGCTCGGGGAACGCCGTCGTCTCGTGGTCGCCCTTTTCGGGGAACCGTGCGAGCGCCTCCTCGGAAAGGACGTAGATCCCGCAGTTGACCCAGTACGGGACGCGCGCGACCTCGTGGAACCCCGTCACGACGTCGTCGTCGTTCAGGTCGACCTGCCCGAACTGGGACGGCGGCTGCGCGACGGTCACCGTCGCTGCGGCGCCCGTCGAGCGGTGCCGCGCGAGGAGCGCCTCGAAGTCGACGTCGACGAGCTCGTCGCCGTTCATCGCGAGGACGTCCCCGGGCTCCTCCCGCTTCTCCAAGGCGTAGCGGATCCCGCCGCCCCGGCCGAGCCGCTCCGGTTCGCCGGCGCAGACGAGCTCCACTCCCAGGTCGCCCAGGCGGTCGTGGAACACCTGCTCGTCGCCACCGAAACAGCTCACGATCACCCGTTCCACCCCCGCCTGGGCGAGCCGCCCGATCTGCCAGGCGAGGAGCGGCCGACCCGCGACCGACACGAGCGACTTCGGCATCCCACCCGCGGCGTCACCGAGCCGCTCCGCCTTGCCGCCTGCGAGAACGATCGCCTCCATCAGCCGTTCGTGGGCGAGCCGTTCGCCGGCGCCGCGCGGCCGATCGCGTCGTACGTGAAGCCGGCAGCGCGCATCGTGTCCGGGTCGAGCATGTTGCGGCCGTCGATCAGGACCGCCTGCCGCATCGTGGCGGCGACGGCCGGCCAGTCGACGTCCTTGAGCTGCGGCCACTCCGTCACGAGGACGACCGCGTCCGCGCTGCGGACGGCGTCCTCGACCGTCTCGACCTGCTCGACGCCGTACAGGCCGTCCGCATGGGCGACCGGGTCCCAGGCGACGACGTCGGCGCCCTCGGCGAGCAGGCGCCCGGCGAGCACGAAAGCGGGCGCCTCGCGCGTGTCGTCCGTGTTGGGCTTGAAGGCGAGCCCGAGCAGCGCGATCCGCTTGCCGCGGAGCGAGCCGAGGAGCTGTGTGAGCTTGCCGATCACCCGCCGCTTCTGGAGCTCGTTGACCTCGATCACGGCGTTCAGCACCTGGAAGTGGTATCCCGAGTTCGCCGCGAGCTGCTTGAGCGCGAGCGAGTCCTTCGGGAAGCACGAGCCGCCGAAGCCGACGCCCGCCCGGAGGAAGCTCTTGCCGATGCGGCGATCGTGGCCGATGCCCTCGGCGACCTTGACGACGTCCGCGCCCGTCGCCTCGCAGACGTTCGCGATCTCGTTGATGAACGAGATCCGCGTCATCAGCGCGGCGTTCGCGGCGAGCTTGATCATCTCCGCCGAAGCGACGTCGGCCCGGACGACCGGCGCGTCGATCCCGCGATGGAGCTGCTCGACGGCGTCGCCGTCCACGTCGTCGAACGAGCCGATCACGATCCGGTCGGGCTCCATGAAGTCCTTGACCGCAGTGCCCTCGGCGGTGAACTCCGGGTTGGAGACGTAGCCGACGTGGCCGAGGCCGCGCTGGTCGAGGCGGTGACGCACCTTCTCCCCCGTCCCGACCGGGACCGTGCTCTTCATCGCGACGACGACGCGGTGCTCGACCGCGGGCAGCTCGTCGACGACCGTCCAGACCGCCGAGAGGTCGGCGTCGCCCGAGTAGGTCGGCGGGGTGCCGACGGCGACGTAGACGAAGTCGGCGCCGTCGATCGCCTCCGCGACGTCGAGGGTGAACCTCATCCGCTCGTGGTTCCGTGCGAGCAGCTCGTCGAGCCCGGGCTCGTAGATCGGCACCTCGCCGCGCCGGAGCACTGCGATCCTCTCCGGGATGACATCACGCACCGTGACCGTGTGCCCGAGCTCCGCGAGGCACGCTCCGGTCACGAGCCCGACGTACCCCGCCCCGAAGACGGCGATCCGCTTCCGCTGGTCGCTCATGCTCGCGCGGACGATAGTCGCGCCGGAGGTGCGCGTTACGCCTTGCCGACTTTTGCGAGCGGCTGCAGGCCCTTCGCGATCGCGATCATCGTCTCGTTCGAGAGCCGGTCGAGGAGCGTGTTGACGACCCAGTACGTCGCGCCGTCGGTCTGGAGCACCACCATGTGCAGGCGCGGGCCGTTGTAGTAGAGCTCGTAGCGGCGGCCGCCGATCTTCCGCACGAAGTTGCGGCCGGAGAGCACGGGCGCATCCGTCCAGTCGGTCATCTGGACGCCCCAGTACTCGTTGCTGCCGAGCCGGTACGTCAGCCGGACCGCGCGATGCTTCTTCTCGGGGTCGATCCAGTAGGTGCGGATCGGCATCTCGCGGTCGATCCAGGACGAGCGCTCGATCTTGGTCGGCACCAGCAACGGGAAGTCGATCTCCTTGCGGTACTGGCGCAACAGGTCGACGGCGGCGCTCGCCCCGGACAACACGTTCGCAGGCTCGCGCCGGGGCGTCTGGTCGATCGGCGCGGCCGCGAGGCGCCCGTGGAACGTCTGGCCGAGCACGACGACGAGCATCGCGTCGTTGCCGAGCGCGCGGATCTTCGGGCTCAGCTTCGCGACGTCCGCGGAGCCGAAGAGGGCCGCGACCTTCTTCCCGGCAGGCTTTGCTCCCTTGACCCGCGGGTCGAAGTACACCTTGGTACGGAAGTAGTCGTAGCTCGGAGCATTGGCAGGCAGGCCGTTCGGCGGCACGAGCATCCGGTAGCCCCGCTGCGAGAGGAGGTAGCCGGCGGACGAGGCGGAGCCCTCCACCCCGTTGCCGTTCAGGACGAGCACGCTCGTCTCGCGCGGCGCCGGCGCGCGCTCCTTGAGTTTCTCGCCGAGCGCGACTGCCGTTGCCTTGCGGGGCGACTCGACGTCCGGGTTGCGGAACTCGCGGACGGCGCGCTGGATGTTCTCGGGCGACGTGGTCAGGTCGGCGAAGCCCTCGAGCCCGTCGATGCGGGCCTGGAAGGTATGCCCCGCGGGGAGGGAGTACGCGAGCAGCGCGTACCGGAGCACCGTTTTTGCGCTCACGTCCCTGCCGCCACCCTGTCCGACCTCGACGTTGGAGGTGACGACCTTGATCACCTGCGGCAGCTTCGTGACCGAGAACGCCGACTCGATCTGGTCCTTGAACGCGCGCACGAAGAGCTGCTGGCGCGCCGTCCGGTAGACGTCCGAGTCGGTGTGGCGGAAGCGGACGAAGTCGAGGGCCCTGGTGCCGTTCAGGTGCTGGTAGCCCGGGCGCAGGTTGATCTTCGCGTAGCCGCTCGGCCCGCCGTGGTCGTTGAAGTAGCGCCGGTCGACGTCGATCCAGACGCCGCCGAGCTTGTCGACGAGCTGCCGGAAGCCCCGGAAGTTGACGGTCACGATGTAGTTGATCGGGACGCCCGTGAGGTCCCGCACTGTCGTGACCGCCCCGGTCGGGCCGCACGTCGCGTACGCGGCGTTGATCTTCGACACGAACGGCGAGTGGCCGGGGCAGTGGATCTCGACGCTCAGGTCGCGCGGGAAGGAGAGCAGCGAGATCGTCTTCTCGCCGGGGTCGGCGCGCACGAGCATCAGCGTGTCCGAGCGGGACGGCGTGTTCTTGCCCTCATCGGCCCGGTGGTCGTAGCCGATCATCAGGGCCGTGGCGGGCTCGCCGGGCAGCGCGAGGTCGAGCTTCTCGAGCGCCTTCTTCACCTCGGCCGTCTTCGGCGCGACCGCCGCCACGGACTCGTGGAGGTAGAGGTACGCGCCCCCTGCGGTGCCGCCGATCAGCACGGCGAGCACGAGCACAGACCAGCCGAGGATCGCGAGCGCGAGCGACCGGCCGCTCCGCGCGGGCGGGGGCGGTTGGTGGTACACGGTGACCGGCCCGAGCGGCGCCGGCGGAACCGCAGCCCGGCCGTTGCCGTTCAGGGTGGCGCCGCGGCCGACTCCTCTCTTCAGCGTCGTTCGCATGGGGACGAGGGCGCCGCGCGCCCGGCCGTGAACGGTAGCGTGACCGCCGGAGGGCTTGGTTAGGCCTTCGAGAAGACCGCGTCCAGCTGCTTCGCGAGGAACGCGATCTCGTCGGGCGTGCCGGCAGTGATCCGCAGTGCGGAGGGCGCACCGAACGACCCCATCGGACGCACGATGACGCCGCGCCGTAGCAGCCGCTGGTCGAGCGCCGCCGCGTCCTCGCCGACGTCGACGAAGAGAAAGTTGCCGACCGCCGGGGCGATCGGGTCGAAGCCGTGCTCGCGCAGCACCGCCTCGAGCGCGACCATCGCCGCGCGGTTCACCGCGCACCGCCTCCCGATCTCGGCGTCGTCGTCGAGGCTCGCGAGCGCCGCCTCCTGCGCGGGGGTCGTCACGTCGAAGGCGCGCTGCACCTTTCGCATCGCGGAGATCACCCCGGCCGGCCCGACGCCATACCCGATCCGGAGCCCTGCGAGGCCGAATATCTTCGAGAAGGTACGTAGCGCGAGCACGTTGCGGCCGCGCTTCGCGGCCTCCTCGATCGCATCCGGAAACGACGGGTCCTCGACGTACTGGAAGTACGCCTCATCGATCACGGTGAGGACGTGGTCTGGCACCGCGTCGAGGAAGCGGAGCAGGTCATCGCGCGACGTCATCGTCCCGGTCGGGTTGTTCACCGTCGGGACGAAGGCGAGCTTCGTCCTCGGGGTCACGGCGGCGAGGAGGGCGTCGACGTCGATCCGTCCGTCGTCGAGCCCGATCCGAACCGTCACCGCGGCGGCCTTGAGCGGGTCGAGCACGTAGCTCGGGAACGACGGCCACGGGGTCACGACCTCGTCGCCCGGGTCGAGCGTCGACTGGCAGACGTAGCCGATCACCGCGTCGGCCCCCGCCGCGACGATCACCTCCTCGAAGCGCACCCCGTGACGACCAGCGAGCGTCTCGCGCAGGCGGTAGCAGCCGCCGTCCGGGTAGCGGTTCGACTCGGGAAGCGCGCGCTGGATCGCCTCGATCGCGGCCGGGAACGGCCCGAACGGGCCTTCGTTCGACGCCAGCTTGACGACGTGGTCCAGTCCGAGCTCGCGCTGGACCAGCTCGACCGGCTTGCCGGGCTCGTAGGGGACGAGGCCGTCGAGCGCCGGGCGGATGAGCTCCGACCGGGGTTCGACGGACGGGGTCACGTGGGAACGGGCTCCGACGCGGGCGCGGGCGGCGGCTCGACCGCCTCCGCCCCGACCCACTCCGGCTCGCCGCCGCCGGAGAGCCGCCGCCAGACCACGAAGGCAGCCGCCAGCACGCCGACGAGCGCGAGCGCCCCGAAGACCACGCGGAGCTTGCCGCGTTGCGCGGCGGCGCCGCTTGCGACGCCCGCCACCGCGACCGCCGCGCGCCGCTTCAGCCAGCGTCGGCCGAACCACCACGCGAATGCCCAGAGAAGTGCGGTCCTTCGGTCGCGCATGCCGGGAGCCTACTCCGTCTCCCGCTTGCGCCGCTTGGCGACGAGATGGATCGGACGCCCGAGCCCCATGAGCGCCGCCTCCTTGAGGCCCTCCGCGAGCGTCGGGTGCGGCGCGACGCCGTCGCCGACCGTCTCGATCGTCGACTCCGCGTCGAGCGCGACGACGGCCTCGCCGATCAGGTCGGTGGCGTGCGGGCCGACGATCACGACGCCGAGCAGCTCGCCGTACTTCGACTCGTGGATCGTCTTCACCCAACCGGTCGTGTCACCTGACATCACGGCGCGCGCGATCGCCGACCACGGGGCACGACCGACGACGACGTCGTCGCCGTGCTGCTCGCGGGCCTGGGCCTCAGTGAGCCCGACGCCGGCGATCTCGGGATCGGTGTAGATCGGCCGCGGCACGGCGGGCTCGCCGATCGTGGACTCGTGTCCCATCGCGTTCTCCGCGGCGACCTCGCCCTCTCGGAAGCCGGTGTGCGCGAGCTGCCAGTACCCCGCGACGTCGCCGGCGGCGTAGATGTGCGGCACGTTCGTGCGGCGGTGGTCGTCGGTGCCGATGCTCGTGCGGTCGAACGCGACGCCCGCAGCCTCGAGCCCAAAGCCCTCGACCAGAGCGCCGCGGCCGACCGAGACGAGCATCAGGTCGCAGTCGACGGTCTCGCCCTCGCCGAAGCGGACAGTGAGGTGCTCGCCGTGGTCGTCCACCTGCGTGCACTGCTTGGACAGGTGCTGTGCGATCCCGCGCTTGCGAAACGCCTTCTCGAGCTCCTTGGAGGCGTCGGCGTCCTCGCCCGGGATGAGATTCGGGAGCATCTCGATGATCGTCACCTCGGTGCCGAAGCGGTTGAAGATCGAGGCGAACTCGCAGCCGATGATCCCGCCGCCGAGCACGACGAGCCGGGCAGGCACCTCGGTCTGGCCGAGGAGCCCCGTCGAGTCGACGCAACGTGGCGAGTCCAGCCCGGGGATCGGCGGCCGCAGCGGGAACGACCCCGTCGCGACGATCGCGCTCGTGAACGTCACCTCCTCGGCGCCCTCGACGGCAATCGCGTTCGGGCCGGTGAACGTGCCCTTGCCCCTGACCCACTCGACGCCGTTCGCCTTGAACAGCGACGCGATGCCGCCGGTCATCTGGTCGACGACCGCGTCCTTCCACGAGGCGACGGTCCCGAACTCGAGGCGCGGCTCGGAGGTGACGACGCCGAGCTTCGCGAACGTCTCCTGCGCGTCGTGGTAGGCGTGCGCGCTCTGCACCCAGGCTTTCGTGGGGATGCAGCCGACGCGCAGGCACGTGCCTCCGAGCGCGGGCTCCTGCTCGATGCAGGCGACCTTGCCGCCCAGCTGGGCCGCGCGGATCGCGGCGGTGTACCCGGCGGGGCCGCCTCCGAGGACGGCGACGTCGACGTTCATGCGGTTTCGGTCCCTTCGTTCGTATGTTGGGAGCTCGTGGCGCCCAGATGCGCGACCATGGTGACGGAATCCTCGTCCTCGGCGACGCGCTCGAAGCCGTGCCGCCCGTAGAGCTCGATCGCGCCGGCGTTGGCGCGGTCGACGCTGAGCGAGATGGTCGGATAGCCGGCCGAGCGCGCATCGCGCAGCAGCGCCTCGAGCAGAGCGGTACCGACGCCCTTGCCGCGCGCGTTCGGGACGACGGCGATCGCGAGCTCGGGCGTCTGCTCGTCGACGAACCCGAACCCCGGCCGGTCGTGGTCGAACAGCCTGTACCAGGCGGCGCCGACCGGGAACCCCTTGTCGATCGCGATCACGGCAGTGTCTCCCGGGCGACCCCAGGCTTTCACGTACAGCGCCACGGGCCCCGGCCCGGTGTTGGGCGCGCGCTCCTTCCAGTAGTAGGCGTGATGGAGCATGTCTCGGAGGAACCGCACGTCGCGGGCGCCGCCGCGCCGGACGACGAGCTTCTTGGCCGCTTCGGTCACAGCGCGAGCGTCGGCTGCTCGACGAGCGCGACCAGCGTCTGCAGGAACTGCGCGCCGTCGGCGCCGTCGATCGCGCGGTGGTCGCACGTCAGCGTCATGCGGACGATCGGCGCGACGTCGAGCTCGCCGTCGCGGACGACGGCCTCGTCCTTCACCGCACCGACCGCGAGGATCGCCACCTGGGGCGGGTTGAGAACGGCCGTGAACGTCTCGACGCCGAACATCCCCAGGTTGGAGATCGTGAACGTGCCGCCTTCGAGATCGGGGAGCTTGAGCTTGTTGTCGCGGGCGCGGCTCACGAGGTCGGCGCGCACGCGCGCGATCTCCTGCACGGTCAGCCGCTCGGCCCCGCGGATCACCGGCACGACAAGGCCCTGCGGTGCTGCGACGGCGATACCGACGTTCGCGCTCGGGTGGCGCTGGATCTCCTCGCCGGTGAAGGTCGCGTTGACGGGGTGATGCCGCGTGAGCGCGACCGCAGCCAGCTTGACGAGCACGTCGTTGACCGTCGGCTTCACGTCGCCGTCGGCGAGCCGCTCGACCAGCTTCTCGCGGAGCGCGAGCGCCTCGCTCATGTCCGCCGTGACGCCGAGCTGGAAGACGGGCGCTGCCCACGCCTCGGTGAGCCGCCGCGCGATCGTCTTGCGCACGGATGTGAGCTGCACGACCTCGACCTCGGCGGCAGGCATTGACGTCACCGGGACGGGCGCGGCGGCCGCCGGGCCTGCGGCGGCCGCCTGCTCGACGTCCTCGGCGAGGATCCGTCCCTCGGGACCTGTGCCGTGCAGCGACTGCAGGTCGACGCCGCGCTCGCGCGCAATGCGGCGGGCGAGCGGCGAGGCCTTGACGCGGGCGCCTTCCCGCGACGGCGCGACGGCCGGCCGGGCCGGCTCGGCGGGCGCGCCGTCGTCCGCGGGCACGGTTCCCGCCTCCTCCTGGATCTCTTTCGCACTGGCCGGCGTCGCCTCGGCGGGCGTCTCCGCCTCCTCCTTCGCGGGCGGCGCCTCGGCCGGGGCGGCCCCGTCCTCGCCGATCACCGCAACCGTCGCGCCGACCTCGACCTCGCCCTCGGGGACGACGATCTGGAGCAGCGTCCCGTCGACCTCGGCCTCGACCTCCTGGGTGACCTTGTCCGTGTCGAGCTCGTAGAGCGGCTCGCCCTTCTTCACCGCGTCGCCCTCGGACTTCAGCCAGCGCACGATCACGCCCGACTCCATCCCCTGGCCGAGCCGGGGGAGCTTGACATCCGTCGGCATCAGCGCCTCGCGCGCTCGCAAACGAGGACCGTCCCGGCGCGCGGCTCTGCTTCGACCCGGGTCACGGGCGTCATTATGCTGACCGCCGTGAAGCTGGTGGATCAGTGGGGCGCGCTCGAGCGGCGCCTCCCCGGCGACTGGGAGAGCGTCGCGCTCCGGCTTCGAACGGAGCAACCCGACGAGCTCTCCGAGGCGGCGAGGATCCTCGGGTCGATGAACGTCGGCCGTGCGGGCGATCGGCTGGCGTTCACCGTTCTCCGGGCGGGCGGGACGGCCGGCCCCGAGGCGGCGCGTCGCCTTTTCGGCCGTCTCGACGTCGCACGGATCTGGTGCGTCCTCGAGCAGGAGGGCGTCGGCGTCGCCGAGGTCGACCCGACTGCGCCTCCCGAAGCGCCGGGCGCCCCCGTCGTCGCCTCGTGGGACGCCGCGCTCGCCGAGCTGCCCGCGGGATGGAGCGACCTCCTCTGCCGTCTCGAGCTCGTCTCGAGCGCGCTCCTGCCGCGCGCCGCCCTCCTCTGCGCACCGCTCAACCCGACGCGTGAGCGCGGCCAGGTCGCGTTCATGTTCCGCTGCGCGAGCCGGACGGGCTACGGCGTCTCGCCGGGGATGGCCCGCCGCTGCTTCGAGCGGCTGGACGAGGAAGCCATCGAGGGTCGCGTCACGGTGCTTCGGGTGCTGGCGGACACCCGCAACGTGGCCACGCAGGGCGCCGTCTGGTACGTCGGCGGCAAGGCCCTCTGAGGCCAGACCGGCTCAGGTGATCTTGACGGTCGCCCGCATCGTGGTGCGATGCGGGTCGCACTGGACGACGAGCGTGCCCTTGCGAAGCATGACGTGCCAGGTCTTCGTCCCCACGAAGCCGACCCCGGTTGCCCGGGAGACGCCGGCTCCGCGAAGGCGCGCGTTGTGCGCGTTCGAGCGGTCGCGGACGACGACGGTGTAGGCGCCGGGCCGCAGCAACGTCACCTTCTTCCCGGCGAGCGTCTTCAGCGAGATGATCGCTGACGGCCCGACGGTGAGCGCGAGCCGCGCGCCGACCTTCGCCGAGGGGGCGGGCGTGGTCGTCGGCGGTGGCGGTGTCGTGGCCGGCGGTGGCGCCCCCGCCCCGACGTCGAACGTCCCGACCATCCGCGACGGGTGAACGTCACACACGAAGCGGTAGCGCCCGTCGGCGAGCGTCGTGCGGAAGGTCGTGTCGCCGGTCGTCTCGACGCCCGTGGTGAGGTCGACGCCGGGCCCGCTCAGATGGAAGTTGTGCTCCTCGGAGAGGTCCTTCACCTCGATCTCGACCGCACCGGGCTGCAGCGTCTTCACGTCGGCGCCCTGCGTCGTCTTCAGCGTGATCGAGAAGCCCGGTCCCACCGTTCCGGCGAGCTTCGTCTCCTCGGCTCCCGCCGACGCCGCGATCACGAGGGCCGCAACCGCGATGCCGACAATGCCGTGGCGGCGCTTCATGGTCCCTCCCTACGCAGCCGGGGACGGGTCGGATTTCACGGGTTCCGTCACGCGCGTAGCTCGGCGCCGAAGCGCTCACGGAGGGCGTCGACGATCCGCGTGCGCGCAACCTCGGCCTCCTCGTCGGTCAGCGTCCGGTCGGGAGCCTGGAACACGAGGTGCAGCGCGACGGACTTCCGACCCTCCCCCACCTGGTCGCCGTGGTAGACGTCGAAGACGCGGGCCTCGCGGAGCTCGGCGGCACCCGCTTCGTGCGCGGCGGCGACGATGGCTCCAGCCTCGACGTCCTTCGCGACCGCGACTGCGATGTCCTGCCGGTTCGCCGGGTACGTGACGACGTCCTCGTACAGGATCCGCTCCGGGAGCCCGGATGCAAGCCCCTCGACGTCGAGCTCGAAGACGCCCCACGAACCCTCCAGGTACGTCGGGTGGAGCTCGCCGAGCCAGCCCGCGTCGGTTGCCGCGGCCTTGCCCGGGTGGAGCGCGTCGTGCGTCGTCCGGCGGAGCGACGAGCGGCAGGTGCGCCGCGGCGTAGATCGCCTCGACGGCCCGTCGCGCCGCCTCGAAGCCGCCCTCCGCGATGCCCGCCACGAGCCAAGCCTCGTCGGGCAGCGCCTCCCCGGACGGCCGGTAGACGTGCGCGAGCTCGAACAGGCGAATCGACGGATTGCCGGCGTCGACGTTGACGCGCGCCGCCTCGACGAGGCCCTGGAGCAGGGTGGTGCGGAGCACGGCCTGGTCCCCGCTCATCGGGTCGGGCAGCCGCAGCGCGCCGGGGTCGGGGTCGCTCGCGACGAGGCTCCAGGTGTACGCCTCGGAGAAGCCGGCGCCGACGAGAACGTCCTCGAGCAGCCGGCGGAACCGTTGCGCCGGGGTCAGGTGACCCGCCACCGAGCGCCGGAGCGGCATGGTGTTCGGGACGCGGTCGAGCACGGCCCGCGCGACCTCCTCGACGACGTCGACCTCGCGCGTCACGTCGCGCGCACGAAAGGTCGGGACGGTCACCCGCCAGTCGTCGTCGACCTCGAACTCGAGTCGGGAGAGGATCGACCGCTGCTCGTCGGGCGCAACGTCGAGGCCGATCAGCCGCGAGGTGTACTCCGGGCCTGAGGGTCACGACGGGACGTTCGGGCAGACCCTCCTGCGCGTCCATCGACCCGGTGAGATCGGCGCCGGCGAGATCGACCAGCAGCCGGCTCGCGAGTACCGCGGCCGGCTCTGCGGCGTACGGGTCGACGCCCTTCTCCCACTTGTTCGACCCCTCGGTGCGCAGGCCCAGGCGCTCGGAGGACTTGAGGACGCCGATCGGCTCGAAGTTCGCCGCCTCGAGCAGCACCTCGGTCGTCGTGTCGGAGACCTCGGATTCGAGGCCCCCCATGATCGCCGCGAGCGCGACCGGCCGCTCGCCGTCGGTGATCAGAAGGTCGCTCGGCAGGAGCTGACGCAACGTCCCGTCGAGCGTGCGCAGCGTCTCTCCCTCGTGCGCGCGCCGCACAACGATTCGGCCGTCCGCGAGCAACGCGCGGTCGAACGCGTGCAGGGGGCTGCCCCAGACGTGCATCACGTAGTTCGTGATGTCCACCACGTTCGAGATCGAGCGCATCCCGGCGAGGTGGAGGCGGCTTCGCAGCCACTGCGGCGAGGGCCCCACCGCGACGCCCGCGAAGCCGCGTCCGATGTAGCGCGGGCAGCCGCCGAAGTCCTCGACGACGACGTCGACGGGGCGCGCCCCGGTCAGGGGCGGATCGGCGGGGTCGGGCAGCCGCAGCTCGCCATCGAGCAAGCCTGCGACCTCGCGGGCGATACCGACCATCGACAGCAGGTCGGGCCGGTTCATCGTCGGCGTGACGTCGAGCACCTGGTCGACGAGCGGCAGCACGTCCACGAGCGGCGTGCCGGGCTCGAGCCCGTCGGGGAGCAGCATGATCCCCGCGTGGTCGGCGCCGAGGCCGATCTCGTCCTCGGCCAGGATCATGCCCCGCGACACCTCGCCGCGGAGCGGCCGCTCCTCGAGCGGGCCGGGGAATCCGGGCAGCAGCGCGCCGGGGAGGCCGACTGCAACGGTCGCGCCCGTGCCGAAGTTCCAGGCGCCGCAGACGATCTGCTGCGGCTCCCGGTTGCCGACGTCGACCTGGCAGAGTTGCAGCCGGTCGGCGTTCGGGTGCGGCTCGGCGGAGAGCGACGCGCCCGACGACGAAGTGCCCGACGTTGCCCGGCGCGTCGGGAACGCCGACTTCGATCACCCGATCCACCTCGAGCGAGGAGATCGACAGCCGCCGTGCCATCTCGTGCGGGGTCGCGGCCGTCTGGACGTACTCGCGCAGCCAGGAGACGGGAACCTTCAAAACTGCCCCGAGAAGCGGAGGTCGTTGCGCCAGAGCTCACGGAGATCCGGGAACTCGTGCCGGAGCATGGCGATCCGCTCGAGCCCCCACCCGAACGCGAAGCCCGTGTAGCGCTCCGGGTCGTAGCCGACGAACTCGAACAGCTTCGGGTCGACCATCCCGGCGCCGCCGACCTCGATCCAGCCAGAGTGGCGGCAGATGGTGCAACCGGCGCCGTCGCACACGTGGCATGAGACGTACGCCTCGATCGACGGCTCCGTGAAGGGGAAGTAGTGCGTCCGGAACTCCGTGCGGCGCTCCTGCCCGAAGAGCGCCTTCAGGAGGAAGTCGAGCGTTCCCTCGAGGTCGGCCAGCGTGATCCCCTCGTCGACTGCAAGGCCCTCGACCTGGTGGAAGATCGGCGTGTGGGTCGCGTCGGGCGTGTCGCGGCGGTAGACGCGCCCCAGCGTGACGATGTAGATCGGCGGCTGCTCGGCCTCCATCGTCCGAATCTGCGTCGGTGACGTCTCGGTGCGGAGCACCGTCTCGTCGTCGAGGAACAGCGTCGCCAGCGCCGAGCGGGCCGGATGCCCCGGCGGGAAGTTGAGGCCGTCGAAGTTGTACCGCGTCGACTCGACCTCCCGGCCGTCGACGACCCGGTAACCGAGCCCGAGGAATGTGTCCTCGACCTCGCGGCGGATCTGGGTGATCAGGTGCAGGTGGCCGCGCTCGTAGCCGCCCACCGGCAGCGTCACGTCGACCCGCTCCTCGCTCAGGCGCCGGTCGAGCTCGACCCGGGCGAGCTCGGCCTCGCGGCCGCCGACGGCGGCCTCGATCCGCTCGCGCGCGGCGTTCAGCGTCATGCCCGTCTCGCGGTCGCGCACCTCGCGCAGCGCGAGCTTGAGCTCGCTCTTGCGACCCAGGTACTCGACCCGAGCGGCCTCGATCTCGTCCGTGGACGCCGCGGCGGCGACCGCCGCGAGGGCCGCCTGCTCGAGCGCCTCGACATCCATCGGACGTCCGAGGCTAGCAAGTGACACATTGCAGCTTGGTGCTTGAATCGGGCGCATGAGCGAGTACGACGCCTTCGCCGCGGTCTACGACGAGTGGACGGGCCCGATCGGTCAGGACGATGTCGACTTCTACGTCTCGCTCGCCGCCGAAGCGGAAGGGCCTGTCGTCGAGCTGGCGGTGGGGAACGGCCGTGTCGCCGTGCCGATCGCCGTGCGCACCGGTCGCCGGGTCATCGGAATCGACGTCTCGCCGGCGATGCTCGCCGGAGCGTCCGAGCGCGCCCGCGCCGCCGGCGTCGAGCTCGATCTTCGGCTCGGCGACATGCGGGAGCTGGCCCTCGAGGAACGGACCGACCTCGTCATCTGCCCCTTCCGCTCGCTCCTCCACGTCCACGGGCACCACGGGAGGCTTCGCGTCTTCCGCCGTGTGGCGGAGACGCTCGATTCCGGCGGACGCTTCGCCTGGAACGCGTTCGTCTTCGACCCGGAGATCGCGGCGGAGCTCGACGGACGATGGCGCGAGCAGGGCGGTGTCCGCCACCGCGTCGACTACGACTACGAGGAACGCCGGATCGACCTGTCCCTCGAGGGAGGCCCGACGGTCCCCCTGTGGTGGGCCGATCCGGAGGAGTGGGACCGGTTGGTCGAGGAGTCGGGCCTCGAGGTGGAGGCCCGGTTCGGCTGGTTCGACCGCCGCCCGTTCGACGAATCGAGCCGCGAGGCCGTCTACGTGGCACGAAAGACGACGTGAGCGCGGACGCGCTGTACGACCGGATCGCGGGGATCTACGACCCGTGGTCGATCTCCGTGACCGAGGACGTCGAGCTCTACGTCGCCGAGGCGGTCGCCTCCGGCGGGCCGGTGGTGGAGCTGGCAGTGGGAACCGGCCGCATCGCCGTACCCGTCGCGAAGGCCGGCGTCCGCCTGATCGGCGTCGACCAGTCCTCCGCGATGCTCGCGCGCGCACGGGAGTACGCCGAGCGGGAGGGCGTCTCGGCCCTCGTCGATCTCCGCCAGGGCGACCTGCGCGAGCCGCCCGTGGACGAGCGCGTCCCGCTCGTGACCGTCCCCTTCCGCTCGCTGTTGCACATGGCCGACGAGGAGCAGAAGCTGCGGGCGCTCCGTGCGGCCGCCACGCTACTGGAGCCCGGCGGCCGGCTCGTCTTCGACGTGTTCGCCCCCAGCCGAGAGGACATCGAGGAGACGGACGGCCTCTGGCTCGAGCGCGAGCCCGGAATCTTCGAGCGCGCCGACTGGGACGTCCGCGCGCGGACGCTCGCGCTGTCCGTGCGCGGCGGCGAGGAGGCGACGACGTTCGAGCTCCACTGGCTCTCGGCCCCTGAGTGGCACCACCTGATCGAGCAGACGGGCCTCGTCGTCGACGACCTCTACGGCTGGTTCGACCGCCGGCCCTACGAGGGCGGCGAGGACCAGATCTGGGTCTGTCGGCGTCCTTAGGCGCGTGACTTCAGCCCCACCCGCCTGCTGCCTCAGACCAGCGCCACCTCGTCCCCGACGCGCACAGTCCCCGGCTCGAGCACCTCGGCGTAGACCCCGATGCAGGCCTCGCCGTCGACGTCGCCGCGCGCGGCGAGCAGCTCTCGGAGCACATCACGGTCGCGTTTGCCGGTGTCGGGGCTCGCCGACGGAACCGCGCAGCGCGGCGTCGGCCTCCCGACGAGCAGCAGGGCGTCTCCCGCCCGCACCCGCCTGTCGGCCCATTGCTCCTCGCCGAGCGCGTCCGTGCCGTCGAGCTCGAGCAGCATCCGGAAGCGGCGCCCGTCTCCGTCGATCAGCCCGACCGAGGCGCGCGAGACCATCGTCGCCGGGCGCGAGTCGGTCGCCCAGGCGCCGTCCTCGCGTTCGACGAGCGTCAGCGAGCGCCCCACGAGGTCCGAGAGCGCGTCGGCCCACGGGCCGGAGACGACATGGCCGCGGACCTCCCTCCCGTACACGCCGACGACGACGTCACTCGCGCGGACGGCCTCGCCCTCGACGAGCTCCCCGCACGGCAAGGTCAGGCCGAGCGCCCGCGAGCCGGCGTCCCAGGAGGCCGACGCGCGCACGAGCGTCGTGTCACGCTTGCCGTTGTAGAGCCGCAGCCCGTCGTCGACCAGCAGGAAGCGCCGGTCCTCCTCCGCCCCGTCCGGTCCGAGCTCGACCGCGTCCGGATGCTGCAGGCGAAGGCTCTTGACCGGTGTGACGTTGATGCGGGAGATACGAGGCGCGGTCATCGGCGGGCGATGCTACAGAGGCGGGTGGACGCGACACGGCGGCGGCGCGTAGGATCGCCGACGATGATCTGGCTCATCGTGCTGATCGTGATCGTGGCGCTGCTCGTCATCGCGCTGATCGCGCTCTACAACCGGTTCGTCCGCTACCGCAACCGCGTCGACAACGCGTGGGCGCAGATCGAGGTGCAGCTCAAGCGTCGGTGGGATCTGATCCCGAACCTCGTCGAGACCGTCAGGGGCTACGCGCAGCACGAGCGCGGCACGTTCGAGGCCGTCACGGAGGCGCGGGCCAACGCTCAGCGGGCGCAGGGACCGGCGGCGACTGCGGCCGCCGAGGGCATCCTCGGCCAGGCGCTCGGCCGCCTGTTCGCGGTCGCCGAGGCGTACCCGGAGCTCCAGGCCGACGAGAACTTCCGGCAGCTCCAGACCGAGCTGGCCACGACGGAGAACCGGATCGCCGTGTCACGGCAGGTCTACAACGACACGGTTCTCACGTACAACAACGCGATCCAGACGTTCCCCGGGGTCGCGCTGGCCGGGCCGTTCGGGTTCGCGAAGCGCGAGTTCTTCGAGACGGACGAGACGCAACGCGAGGCGCCGCACGTCGACTTTTCGCCCGGTGCGGGCACCGCAGCGCCGTCCGTCGAGCCGCCGCCAGCCTCCGTGCCTCCCGCTGCGCCTGCCGAGCCCGAGGCGAGCGGCTCGGGCGCGCCCGGTGGAACGAGCTAGGAAGGCGCTCGCGCTCGCGGCGGTCGCGGCCGCCGCGCTCACCCTCACCGGGGTCGCGCAGGCCCAGAGCTACGAGCTCGTCTCGAGCGACGTCCAGGCGAACGTCCGACCGGACGGCTCCGTCGCCGTGGACGAGGCGATCACGGTCGCCTTCTCCGGCTCCTTCACGTACGGCTACCGCGAGATCCCGCTGCGCTCGGGTGAGCGCATCGACGAGATCGGCGTCTCCGAGAACGGCCGGCCCTTCCAGCCCGGCGCACCGACCGACCTCGAGCCGGGCGGCCCAGCCGGGACGTTCGGCGTGGCCGATCTCGGCAAACGCATCCGGGTCGTCTGGCGTTTCCAGTCTGACGGCTTCCAGCAGCGCACGTTCACGATCCACTATCGCTTCACGGGTCTCGCTGTCGGCTACGACGACGTCGTCGACGTGAACCTCAAGGTGTGGGGCGACGAGTGGAAGCAACGCCTCGGCCGCCTCACGGCGACCATGACCGGGCCCGGTGACGTCGTCAGGGCGTGGGGACACCCCGTGTGGGTCCGTGGCGACGTCACGTTGAACGGGCACTCGGCGCTGCTGCGGGCGCTCGACATCGACGCGGGCCAGTTCGTCGAGCTCCGCGCCCTCTACCCGCGCCAGTCATTCACGTCGACCGTAGGCATGAAGGTGCAGCAGGGGAACGGGCTCGGCACGATCACGGCCGAGGAGCTGGACGACGCCCGGGCGTACGAACGGGACAAGGAGCGGATCGACTCCGCGATCGCCCACCCGTGGCGGACTGCGCTGATCCTCCTCGCCGTCGGCGTGCTCCCTGCGCTCGCGATCTCGACGTTCGTGTTCTGGCGCTTCGGACGCGAGGTCGAGACGGGCTACGACCGCGAGTACGAGCAGGAGCCGCCGACGGACACCGCCCCGGCGCTCGTGCCCACGCTCCTCCGGCAGGGCGGCGAAGCAGGGTCGTTCGAGTTCACGGCGACGCTGTTCGACCTCGTCCGGCGCGGCCACTACTCGGCACAGCAGGTGACGACCGAACGGAGCCTCTGGGGCGGGCTGCGCCACGAGAGCGTCGCGGACCTCGAACTGTCCAGAGGGACACCGGTCGAGCTGACACCGTGGGAGAAGTCCGTCACGTCGGTGGTCGATGGCGTGCTCGGTGGAGGCAGCAGGCGCCTGTCGGACTTCAGGGGCGAGATCGAAGACGACCGCACGTCGATGGCGCCCAGATTCGAGGGGTTCAAAGCGGCGGTCGAAGGCGAGGCGGCGAACCGCAGCTGGTTCCGCTCGATCGGCCTCGTCCCGCTGATCCTCGGGATCGTGGTATTCGCTGCGATCGGTGCGCTGCTCGCGTTCATCGCGATCGACGGCTGGCGCACCGTCTATCCGCGGTGGAGCGACGTCGTGCTGCTCGCGTTCGGGGTCGCCGCCTTCGTCAACGCCGCGGTGCTGCTCGGCGCCATGACCCGCCGCAAGCTCTGGCGCCGGCGTTCCGGCCCTGCCGCGCTCGAGGCGGAGCGCTGGGACGCCTTCCGGCGCTACCTGCAGGACTTCCCGCGGCTCCAGGAGGCGCCCCCGGCGACGCTCCAGCTCTGGGAGCGGCTGCTCGTCTACGGGATCGCGTTCGGGATAGCGGAGCGAGTTCTTCAGGCCGCCCACATCGCGATGCCGGAGGCGATGGCCCAGGCGAGCTCCGTCTACTGGATCTCCGGCCAGGGCAACCTCGGCAGCGGCGCGACGGCGATGTCGATCGGCGACCTCGCCTCCGGCTTCGGCTCGGCGCTCGCTCCGCCCTCGTCCGGCTCAGGGGGTTTTGGCGGCGGCTTCTCCGGCGGAGGCGGCGGTGGAGGGGGAGGCGGCGGAGGTGGGTTCGGCTAGCGGCCAGGTTACGACGCGCGGTCGAGTGCCAGGAGCGCAAGCGCCATCGTCGCAGCCCATGACATCACCTCGAACTCGCCCGCCGCGAGCGCAGTCTCGACCTGGTCCCGCGTCAAGGTCAGGAGCTCCTGCTCCTCGAGGTCGTCCGCGGCCGGCTCGGCGACCTTCCGCGCCCCGACCGCCAGGAAGAGATGCCCGACGCCGCAGCCGCGGTTGGCATCGACGGCGTAGCGCCCGAGCGGCCTCCACTCCTGTGCCTCGTACCCGGTTTCCTCGAGCAGCTCGCGCCGTGCCGCCTCGAGCGGCTGCTCTCCCTCGTCGAGGTACCCGCCCGCCAGCCCCAGCGTTGTCCCCTCGACCGCGTACTTCGTCTGCCGGAACACGAGAAACGCCCCCTCGCCGGTCACGGCCGCGACGGTGGCGAACTCGCGCGAAATGACCCACGGCCAGTCCTCCACGACCCGGCCGTCCGGCAGCGCGACGACGTGGCTTTCGACGGAGAGCCACGGGCTCAGGTCGAGGAGCGTCCGCCGCGCGCCGGTCGTCCACGGGCGCACGCGGGCTACACCCGTCCCCGGCCCTCGGCCTGACGGCGGGAGAGCTCGTACAGCGCGATCGCCCCGGCAGCGGCCACGTTCAGCGACTCGGCGTCTCCAGAAAGCGAAATCGTCGCCCTGTCGCACTCCGCAATGCGTTCTTCGGGCAGGCCGGCGCGCTCGGCCCCGAGCAGGAACGTGACCGGCGGCGAGAGGTCGACGTGGTGCAGCGGCTCGCCGCCGTGGGCGCCGAGCGCCACGCAGCGTCCGGGGCGCTCGTCCCACGGGACGAGCGGGACACGGAAGATGGCGCCCGCCGACGCGCGCAGCGCCTTCGGGGACAGCGGGTCGGCGCACCCATCTGACAATGCGACGCCGGCGCCGAACGCGTCGGCGGTGCGCACGAGCGTCCCGACGTTTCCGGGATCTCCCAGGTGCCAGAGCGCAAGACAGGTCCGGCGGGTTCCGGTCGGCAGGTCGGCGCGCCAGTACACGCCGATCACACGCGCCGGATGCGGGAGCGTCGAGACCCGCTCGAGGAGGCCGGCCTCGACCGTCTCCCCCGCAACGAGCAGGTGCACGGGCTCGATCCTCGCGTCGCGCGCGGCATCGACGAGGTCCTCGCCTTCGGCGGCGAAGAGCCCGGTCCTGTCGCGGTGCTTCCGTTGTCCGAGGAGCTTCCGCACGAGCCTGAGCGTCTCGTTCTCGCGCGACGTGATCACCCGGCGCACAGTGTCACAATGCGTCGCACGCGCGCGGGGTCGGACGGGCGAACTGCGGGCCGATCTACGACGGCTGCTCGGGCGTGCCGCGGACCGCTCAGTCGCGCGCCCGCTCGAGCAGCATCGACGTGCACCGTGCCAGGCTCGAACACCACCCGGCTCGTTGCTATCGCAAAGCTGCCGGTCTACCGTTGCCGCATGTCGGCGTGTCCGAACTGCGGCCGCGAAAGCGAGCACGCGGCGGCGTTCTGTCCCTTCTGCGGCTCGCGCCTCTCCGAAGTCTCGCCGCGCCACGAGCAGCGAAAGACCGTCACGATTCTGTTTTGCGACCTCGTCCACTCGACCGGGCTCGCCGAAGGTGACCCGGAGAACTACCGGCGGATTCAGGCCCGTTTCTTCGAGCGGATGCGACAGATCGTCGAGCGGCATGGCGGCACCGTCGAGAAGTTCGTCGGGGACGAGGTGATGGCGGTGTTCGGGGTGCCCGTCGCACACGAGGACGACGCCCTCCGCGGCGTCCGGACCGCCAAGGAGATGCTTGCGGGGCTCGCAGGTCTGAACGAGGAGCTCGAGGGGGCGCTCGACATCCGCCTCCAGGTCCGGATCGGGATCAATACCGGAGAAGTCGTGGCCGGGGATCCCGCGGAAGGCCACGCGTTCGTGGCGGGCGAGCCGGTGATTCTCGCGAAAAGGCTCGCGCAGGCGGCGGACGCTGACCAGATCCTGATCGGCAAGGCCACCTACCCGCTCGTCCAGCATGCAGTCAAGGCGGGACCGCTCGAACGATTCTCAGTCAAGGGCAAGCAGGACGACATCGGGACGCATCGCGTGGAGGACGTGCGTCGTGACGCTCCCGCAGTGGCGCGCCGCCTGCAGGCGCCCATCGTCGGTCGCGACAAAGAGCTGCAGCTGCTCAGGCAGGCATTCGAGCGGGTCGTCGAGGAGAGCCGCTGCCGGCTCGTCGCAGTACTCGGTCCCGCGGGGATCGGCAAGTCTCGGCTGGCGACGGAGCTGCTCTCGTGGGTCGACGACCGGGCAATCACCTCGGTCGGACGGTGCCTGTCCTACGGGGAGGGCATCACATTCTGGCCGCTCGCCGAGGCGCTCCGCGGACTGGGCGAGCCGTCCCTTCGAGATGCGCTTTCGGACGACGACCAGCGCGACACGGTTCTCGAGCTGCTGGACGGCGTGACCGGAGTCTCGGAGACGGTCTCGAGCGAGCAGATCTTCTGGGCCGTGCGTCGCGCCTTCGAGGCCATCGCGCGTCGACGTCCGCTGATCGTCTGCTTCGAGGATCTTCACTGGGCCGAGCCGACGATGCTGGATCTCATCGAGTACGTCGTCGCCTGGATCCGTGAGGCGCCGATCCTCGTCGTCGCGATCTCGCGGCCGGAGCTCGTCGAGGTCCGGCCGCACTGGACGACGCCGCAGCCGAGCTACGAGGCGCTCACACTCGGCCCGCTCTCGAAGACCGCGACGCAATCGCTGCTGGCCGACCTCTCGGGCGACGCTCCGTTGCCGGCGGAGGTCAGGGATCGCATCGCGGCCGCCGCAGAGGGAAACCCGCTCTTCGTGGAGCAGATCAGCGCGATGGCCGCCGAGGACAGCAGTCAACTCACGGTTCCGCCCTCGATCCAGGCGCTCCTCGCCGAACGGCTCGACCGGCTGAGCGCGGACGAGCGAGACGTGATCGAGCGCGCCGCCGTGGTCGGCCGGGACTTCCCCGTCGCGGCCGTTGCGGGACTCTTGCCGAGCAAGCAGCGGACCCCGCTCACGCCGCAACTGTTGGCGCTCGTCCGCAAAGGTCTCATTCGCCCCGACCCCTCTCCCTCGGGCGGTGAAGATCGATTCAGCTTCCAGCACGTCCTCGTACGGGATGCCGCCTACAATGCGATGCCCAAGGAGCTTCGGGCAGCACTCCACGAGCGGCTCGCCGACCGGATGGCCGACTCCAGCGCCACCCGCGAGCTCGACGAGCTGCTCGGCTACCACCTCGAGCAGGCGTATCGGTACCGGCGCGAGGTGGGCCTCTTCGACGAGCACACGGAGCAGCTCCGCCTTCGCGCCGGCGAGCTCCTCGCCGCTGGGGGTACTCGAGCACTCGGACGCAATGACGTCCACGCGGCGTTGAAGCTCCTCGAGCGGGCAGTCGCGCTTCGGCCGGAGGATGACCCCGCCGTCCGGCTGCGACTGGATCTCGCGATGGCGCTCTTCCTGTCGGGACAGCTCGCCGCCGCCGACGACGAGGCGACCGAGACCGAAGCGCAGGCATCCGTCTCAGGGGACGACGTAGGCGAGTTGCGTGCCCGTCTCTTGCGCGCGCGGATCGCAACGCAGATGCCAAGCGAAAACGCCGATAGTGAAGGTACGAGCGCCGAGCTGATCGCTGTCGCCGAGGAGGCGCGGCCGGTCTTCGCGCGTGCCGGGGACGACCTCGCGCTCGCCGAGGCATGGTTCGCGACCGCCTGGGCGCAGGGTTTCATCCGATGCCACTGGGCGGCGATGCTGGAGGCGGTCGAGCAAGCGCTCGACCACGCGCGACGTGCGGGGTCGGCACCGTGGGAGGGGGAGCTCCCTGTCTGGAAAGGCAGCGCGCTGTTCTACGGCCCGACCCCCGTCGACGAAGCCCTGCGCTGGTACGAGGGACAGCAGGCTCAACATCCGATCGCAATCGGGCAGCAGGCGAGGCTCGAGGCCATGCGCGCGAACTTCGATCGAGCGCGCGCGCTCGGGAACGCCGCTCATGCGGCGGCAGAGGAGTTCGGCCAGAAGCTCTGGCTCGTCGAGGGCGGGATAGCCGTATGGGAGATCGAGATGCTCGCAGGCGAGGCGGCGGCCGCCGAGCGCGCAGTCCGCGAAAGCTGCGAGCTGCTGGAGGAGCTGGGCGAGGTCGCCTACCGCTCCCTCGCCGTTGGGCAGCTGGCAGCGTCGCTCTACGCCCTCGAGCGACTGGACGAGGCCCAGGAGTGCACCCGAACCGCTGAGGAGCTCGCGCCCAGCGACGACGTCTCTTCACAGATGGTCTGGCGCCAGGTGCGGGCCCTGATCGTCGCCCGTCGCGGGCACCACGAACGCGCCCAGCAGCTCGCTCAGGAAGCAGTCTCCCTGGCGAAGGCCACGGACATGCTCAACTTCCACGGGAACGCACTGGCGGACCTGGCCGAGGTGTATGCCCTTTCGGGCCATGCCGATGAAGCCCGCGAGCAGCTCGAGCAGGCGATCGTCCTCTACGACCAGAAGGGCAACCTCGTTGCTGCCGCGAGAGCTCGCCGACGGGTCCAGGAGTTCAACGCCCCCGCCGCGATCTCATGAGCTAGCGGTGCCTGTTAGCATCGGGCCGACCAGTGGAAGGAGGACGGATGCCGCCATCAGAAAAGCTCCAGAGGTTGCGGGAGGCGGGCCTCATGGTCGTCACTCCTGTTCCTGCGGCGTACGAGCAAGTCATCGAGGAGATGTCCGAAGAGGAGTTCGACGTGCTCAGGTCCTTCACGCAGCGCCTCGCGCAGGTTTCCCCTGCTGTGGACTCCCCTGCTGTGGGCTCCCCGTGGGCTGTGATCTTGGGCCCGGTCTTCTGAGCTCCGTGAACTCGAGCTGAGCGTCCGTACGATCGAGCGGCCGACAAGCAGCGAGCGCCTCCGGCTCAAGGTCGAGCTGCTCCTTCCCGCCCTGACGCTTCCGGGCCGCATCCTGTTCGACCACCCCCGAGGGCGCGAGCTCTTCCCAGTCTGCCTCGCAGCGGGCTACCAGCTGACACGCACGATGATCCCCTTGATGGAGACGGCGCTCGCCCGGGCTCGCGAGCTTGCCCCTCAGGACCGGGTTGCCGAAGGGTTGGCGGCATATCTCGAACGGCATATCCCCGAGGAGATGCACAGCGACGAGCCCGGGGGCGCGATGCTCGACGACCTCGAGGCGCTCGGATTCGATCCGGTCGCGCTTCAGACGCAGCCACCGCCACCGACGATCGCGGCCCTCCTCGGTGCGCAGTACTTCTGGATCTTCCACTACCACCCGGTCGCAATTCTCGGCTTCCTCGAGCTCGAGGCCTATCACGCGCATGGCCCGGCGCTGGAGCAGTTCATCGAGAGGACGGGTCTTCCCCGCGACGGCTTCCGGCAGCTCCTTCTGCACGCGAAGCTCGATGTCGCACACGCCCGCGATCTCCACCGTGTGCTCGATTCCTTGCCGCTCGAGCCGCGTCACGAGCAACTGATCGGGCTGAGCGCATTGCAGACGATCGGGCTCCTCGCCGAGACGTGGCTCGACGTCATCGAGGACGGGTCGCCGGAGCGACCGTAATGCGGCATCAGCGGCGCCCGCGAGCGAGATCGATCAAGCGGCCGAGTACCCTCGCGCCGTCGACGCCGAGCCCATCGTGTTCGTACTCGCTGGTCAGCCAGACGCGGAGACCGCGGGTCAGCGCGGCCGTCTGTTCCGAGAGAGCGCGATCGACGTACATGTCGTCCGCGTAGATCGCGGCCGCGACGGGGACCTCATTCCGCGCGAGCTGCTCCTCGTCGTAGAGCCGCGGCCATTCGCGCTCCGCGAGGAGGTGCGCCGCCTCCCGCAGCGGCCGGAGCGCCCCGTAGTCGTCGAGCATCCAGGAGAAGACGTGCTCACCCGTGAACATCTCGAGCGCGTCGAACTCCCGCGGGCGCAGCCGTTCGGCCGACCAGCGTGTCGAGCAGCCGTCCGCGTAGCAGGATTCGTGCAGGACGCAGAAGATCGGATTGCGGGCGAACGGGAGGGCCGTCTCGACGTCGTGAAGGAACGCCGGCGAGTCCGGAGGCCGCTCGAGCAGGTAATGGAGCCTCTCGGCACCGTCGCTCATGCCGAGCAGGAGCCCGAGCTGCTGGAACCGGCGTGACGTGAGCCGATCACCGGACGGGAGCGTGAGGCCATGCTCCGCGATCAGCCGGTGCACGTCGCGCACACGCTCCCGATCGTCGGGATAGCGATCGTAATAGCGACGGTTCCGCTCGAGCACCCTCCGGTACGTGCGTCCGTAGACCTCGTCCGTCTGGACCCCGGTCGGAGGCAGTCCGCCGGCGATGAATGCCTCGCGCAGACCATAGGGAGCGAGCGAGAGATAGGCAGTGACGCAGAAGCCGCCAAAGCTCTGACCGAGCACGCTCCACTGCTCGACGCTGAGCTTGCCGCGGATCAGCTCGGCGTCACGAACGATCGAGTCAGCCCGGAAGTGGCTGAGGAACGCCGCTTGCTCGGCGGGCGGCAGGCCGACCAGGGCCCCCACCGGAGTCGAGCGTCCGGTTCCGCGCTGGTCCAGCATCAACACGCGGTAGTCGGTCAGCGCGCGCTCGAGCCAGGTTGGCTCGAGCGGCCGCCGCGTCGGCCTCGGGGCCTCCATGCCCGGGCCTCCCTGGAGGTACAGCAGCAATGGCCGGTCGCCGTCGTCCGAATCGCCGATCTCTCGGCCGAAGACCGTCAACTGCCGGCCGTCGGGACGATCGTGGTCGAGCGGAACCATGAACTCGTGCTCGGTGAGCACGAGCCCGGCCGTGCGATAGATCCGCGCCGCAGCCATCAGTGCAGTCGCACACGCGGGTCGAGGATCGCGTAGCAGATGTCGACGAGGATGTTGGCGGCGACGATGAACGCCGACGCCAGAACAACTGTGCCGATGATCACCGGCAGGTCCTGCGTCGTCACAGACTGTACGGCGAGTTGACCGAGACCGGGAAGCCCAAAGACGATCTCGACGACGATCACCCCGCCGAGCAGCGCCCCGAGATCGATACCGAGCTGCGTCACCACCGGAGTGATGGCGCTTCGCAGACCGTGCCGGTAGACGACGCGGCGCTCGCGAAGACCCTTCGCCCGCGCCGTCCGGATGTAGTCCTCACCGAGCACGTCGAGCATCGAGCCGCGCGTGAGCCGCGAGTAGACGGCCGCGGTCACGAGGGCGATCGTCAACCACGGTAGGACGAGGTGCTGCGCCCACCCCCATGGATCCTCGGTCAGCGGAACGTAGCCGCTCCCGGGAAAGATCGAGATCCCGGCGAGGTGCAGCCTGAAGAAGAAGAAGTAGAGGAAGATCAGGCCGAGGAGGAACGCGGGCATCGAGTAGAAGACGAGGCCGGCCACGGTCAGGGCGCGGTCGGCCGGTGAACGCGGACGGATCGCCGCGAGCACACCTGACGAGACGCCGATCAGGAGAGTGAGAACGACGGCGCCGATGGTCAGCGAGAACGTCACGGGCACGCGCTCCCAGATGAGGCTCCTCACCGAGGTCGAGTTGTAGAACGAGTAGCCAACGTCGCCGTGCAGCAGATTCCACATGTACGAGCCGTACTGGTCCAACACCGAACGGTCGAGGCCGAGACGATGCCGGACGAGCGCGACGGTCTCGGGCGTCGCCTGCCGACCGGCAATGAGGCGAGGGACATCGCTCGGCGCCACGAAGAACATGAAGAAGACGACCAGCGTGATCACCCACAGGACGACGAGCCCGTGCAGAATCCGGCGGGCAAGGAAACGCGCCATCGCTAGCGCCTGAAGAGCCGCTCGCCGCGCGGATCGAAGGCGTCGCGCACGCTGTCGCCGAGTAGGTTGAACGCGAGCGTGGTGATCACGAGCGCCGCGCCGGGCAGGAGCACGAACCACCACGCGACGCGGTAGTAGCCGAGCGAGTCGGCAAGCATGCTCCCCCACGAGGGTGTGGGCGGGACGACGCCCAGCCCGAGGAACGAAAGCGTCGCCTCGAAGATGATTGCCGCGGGGATGAGCAGCGTCAGGTAGACGACGACAGGCGCCAAGAGGTTCGGGAAGATGTCGACGAACATGATCCGGACGTCGCTTGCACCGAGCGACCGTGCGGCCCCGATGTACTCCTTCTCGCTGATCGACAGCGTCTGGCCGCGGACGATCCGGGCGACTGCCGCCCAGCTGAAGAACGCGATGATGCCGATCGACAGGCGAAGGCTCGGGCCCACGATGGAGACGAGCGCGATCGCGACGAGCAGAAACGGGAAAGACAGGACCACGTCCATGGAGCGAGCGAGGAAGCTGTCGAGCGCTCCCCCGAAGTAGCCGGACGTGAGACCGACGACGACGCCGAGGAAGACGGCGATGCAGCTCGAGACCACGCCCACAAGGAGAGACACCCGAGCGCCGTAGGCAACACGAACGAGCACGTCCCGGCCGAGGTCGTCGGTGCCGAAGAGGAATTGCGCGCTCGGCCTTAGGGGCAGTCCCTCCGGCGTCAGGCCGGTGTCGAGGTACTGGGTCTCCGGCCCGTGCCCGACCAGCATCGAGATGACCGGAGCGAGAATCGCGAGCAGCGTTATCAGCACGATCGCGACGGTGCAGGCAAGGGCCACACGGTCGCGGCGAAGCCTTGCCCACGCGAGCTGCCAGGGGCTCCGCCCTTCGATCGCGTCCGACGCGGGCGGAGGTGCGAGCCGATCGAGTTGGGTGAGGACCTCGCTCACGACAGGTGGTCATCCGGAGACGGGGTTCGCCCAAGCCCCTCCCCGGCTTCGACCGGGTAATGGCACGCGGCGAGGTGATCGGGTCGATCGCGGAGTCTCACCTCCAACAGCGGCTCTTCCTCGCCGCAACGGTGCCGCGCCTTCGGGCAGCGGGGATGAAAGCGACAACCCGGCGGAGCATCGACCGTTGAGGGGACATCGCCCTGGACGAGGGTCCCTTGCCGCCGAGCGTCCCCGTCTTCCTCGATCACCAGGACGGCGGAGAGGAGAGCGTTCGTGTACGGATGCCGGGGACGCGCGAAGAGCTCCTCGGTCTCGGCGACCTCGACGATCTTCCCGAGGTACATCACGGCGATCCTGTCGCTGACGTGCCGGACGACGGAGAGGTCGTGGGCGATGAACATGTATGTGAGCCCCAGGTCGTCCTGGAGGTCGTCGAGCAGGTTGACGATCTGGGCCTGGATCGACACGTCCAGGGCGGAGACCGGCTCGTCACAGACGATCAGCTTCGGACGGAGGGCGAGCGCCCTCGCGACGCCGATGCGCTGGCGCTGGCCGCCGGAGAACTCAGCGGGGAAGCGGTTGTAGTGCTCGGGATTGAGGCCGACGACCTCCATCAGGTCCTGGACACGCCGTTTGCGCTCCGGGCCTGCCGCGATCCCGTGGATCGCAAAGGGATCGCCGATGATCGACCCGACGCGCCGCCGTGGATTGAGCGAGCCGTACGGATCCTGGAAGATCATCTGCATCTCGCGCCGGTACGGACGAAGGTGGCGGCGCGGCAGTGTCGAGATGTCGTCGCCGTCGAAGACGACGCGGCCGGACGTCAGCTCGTAAAGCCTCGTGATGCACCGGGCGAGCGTGGACTTGCCGCAACCGCTCTCCCCGACGAGACCGAGCGTCTCTCCGCGTCTGATGTCGAGGCTGACACCGTCGACTGCGCGTATCTCGGCCCGCCCACCGCCGAGGCGCCGCGCGGAGACACTGAAGCGCTTGACGAGGTCCTCGACGCTGACGAGCACCTCGGCGTCCTGCTCCGCCGGGTGGAGCGCGGACCCCGCCACGCTCACGGCGCCGCCCTCGCCGCCTGCGCCTGGAGGCCGACGCGGTCGGGCGGAAGCCAGCACGCCGACACATGCCCGCCGGCAGCTTCGACGCGCTGCAGCGGCGGCGTCTCGCGGCGGCAGCGTTCCATCACATAGCCACAGCGCGGATGAAAGGGACAGCCCGCCGGGGGGTGGATGAGGCTCGGCGGAAGCCCGGGGATCGGGATCAGCCGACTCTTCGCGACGGTCCTGCTCGGCAGCGCCTGGAGCAGCCCTTCCGTATAGGGATGATGCGGACGGCGGTAGATGCTGCGGCGCTCGCCGTGCTCCATCGCCCGCCCGGCGTACATGACCAGCACGTCGTGTGCAATGCCAGCGACGACACTCAGGTCGTGCGTAATGAGGATGATCGCCATGCCGTACTCGACCTGCAGCGCGTTCATCAGCTCGATGATCTGGGCCTGGACGGTGACGTCGAGCGCCGTCGTCGGCTCGTCCGCGATGAGCAGTTTGGGGTTGAGAGCCAGCGCCATGGCGATCATCACCCGCTGTCGCATTCCGCCCGAGAACTGATGCGGATAGTCCTCCACTCGGCGCTCAGGCTGGGGGATCCCGACCCGGCGCAGAAGCTCGACGGCGCGTCGCTGCGCCGTACGCTTGGGGATCGACTCGTGCGCACGGATCGCCTCGACGATCTGCCAACCGATCCGGTAGTGGGGATGGAGGCTGGACAGTGGATCCTGGAAGATCAGCGCGATCTCGGCGCCGCGGAGGCGCCGGAGCGCCTCGGCGTCCATGTGCAGTAGGTCCCGACCCTCGAAGGACGCGCGCCCGGAGATGCGTGCTCCCTGCGTGAGGCCGACGATCGTCTGGGTGGCAACACTCTTGCCCGAGCCCGATTCCCCGACGAGCCCCAGCGTCTGGCCGCGCGAGACGGCGAACGAGAGGCCACGCACCGCCTGGACGTCGCCGTCGGCCGTCGCGAACGACACCGCGAGGTCCCGAACCTCGAGCAGCGGCATACGGGAACTACTCGTCGCGGCGGGGCGCCATGCGGATCACGTCAAGCATCCCCACGCACGCCGGATCCGGCGCCCGCCGTCCGGGCGACTTCGGATTCGCGAGCTTCAGCGGCATCTGGATTGAGGCTACGGCTGCAGCCACACCTGCGTGACGTCACAGTTGAGGGAGAGGAAGAGGAAGACGCAGTTCTGGACCTTCGCGGAGTGGAACACCGTCCACTTCTGGATCTCGACGGGTACCGTCGCCGCGTCGTTCATGATCTGGGCATTTGCACGACGCCATCGAGTCGCAGCCTGCGCCGGCGATGTCGCGGTGAGCGCCTGCTGGACGAGACGGTCGAGGACCGGACTGTTGTAACCACCGTAATCGCTCGAGCCCGGACCCGGCTTCGTGAACAACGGCTGGATGACCGAGCGTCCGTTGTTGCCGAACCAATCCGGGATCCACCCTGCGGTTGCGATGTCCCAGACGCCACGTTGGGCCGCGCTGGGAACCAGCATGTACTTGCCGTAGAAATCCGAGGTTGTGGCGGGAATGAGTTTCACGCGGAAGCCGGCGCGCTCGAGGCTCGCCTGGAGCGACTGCGCGACCCGGGGGAAGGGCTGGAGCGTCTGGTAGAGGAGCTTCACGTCGAGACCGTTCGGATACCCGGCCTGGGAGAGGAGCGCCTTCGCCTTGGCGGCATCGCCGCTCCCGTTCTTGTTCGGGTACGGATTGAAGCCCGGGATGTAGCCGACGTTGCCGGGCAAGACCACCTGATTGGCGGCCGCCGCGATGCGCCTCCCACCGAAGACCTGGACGACAGCGTTCTTGTCGACCGCGTAGTTGACGGCTTGCCGGACGAGCTTGTTCTTCATCGGGCCGGCGTATTGGTTGAGGGGTAGATAGACGTTGAGAGCGACGTAGTACGGACCGCCGGGTGCGATCACCAGCCGCTTGTCATTCGAGCTGATGAGGCGAGGGAGGTCCTGCGACGGAGGAGTCGCGTCCCACTCCATCTCGGCTGTTCCGGCCTCGAGCTGCTGTTGAACGCTCTCCGCCGTGAGTCCCTCCGTGACGGTGATTCGGTCGACATAGGCTTTGCGGAGCGTGTCCGTCTTCGGATCCCAGGCCGGATTGCGCTCGAGGCGGAACTCTTTGGTCGGTGTGTACTTCACGATCTTGTACGGGCCGTTCGAGATCGTGTGCTGGCGGAACTCGGCGCTATCCGGCACGTACTTCATGTACTCGACCGGTCGAGCCGACGAGAAGGGCAGCGCCAGGATGTTCAGAAAGTCCGGCGCCGGCTTCACCAAGCGGACGACGAGCGTGCGCGAGTCCTTGGCGACCACACCGGGAAGGCGGTGGGAGTCGACGTACCGGGCGATCGCGGCCGCCGTTCCCTTGACCTTCGCGAAGCCGTCGCAGTACCCGTTCATTCCGAGGATCGTGCTCGTGAAGTAGCCCGGCGCACCGGTCGGGGAGACCGGGTTGCAGAGCAGCTTGAATTCGCGGACGAAGTCCCCGGCGATCACCTGACGCGGCGGGGTCGTGTCCCACTTGACGCCAGGCTTGATGCGGAACGTGTACGTCTTGCCGTCGGCGGTGATGCCGCCGTTCGCCCGTGTCGGAACAGCCGCGGCGACATCCGGTGCGAGCCGAAGCGACTTGGCGAAGTCCGGTGAAGCCGGATACGAGACCAGCTGCCGTGTGAAAGCGCGCGAGATGATGTTCAGCACCGTGTAGTAGCCGCTCGTGGTGTCGAGGTTGAAGATGTCACCCGTCCCGAGGAGCCTCAACGTTCCGCCACGCTGCGGCGCCGCGCGCCCCGTCGCCGAGCTGCTCGCGACGAGCGACGTCGAGAAAGCCAGCGCGGCAAGCCCGGCGATTGCAACTGCTCGAATCCGGTGCCGAGACAGCGTCGTCGCGCGTCTCGCCGAGCGCACATCCCTCATTACGAACCCTCCTGCTCCTGGTGAGTATGGACCAGACCGGGCGCTGCCGGTCAACTGCCACAGCCTCGGGCTCGGTGACATAACGCCCACGCCGGAGGCGCGTTCGAAAAACACGTCAGTCCGCAGATCGATCATTACGCCTACAAATGCACCACGATGGCCGCGTCGATCATGTCGACGGGCCGCTCGCCGGCCCGCCCGCCGATCAGCTGTCGGGCAATCGCCAGTCGAGCGAGTTGCCGTGTGGATCCACATGGGCGGCGACGCGTGCAGCCCCCGGCCACACCCGTAGCTCGAGCTCGAACACCGCGTCCTTCCCCGCACCCAGGTCCCAGCGTCTTACCGACACCCAGGCGAGGGGTCTGCCGTCGGCACCGGCCGCCTCGAGCGCGTCGCCGAGCGCTCGCGCCGCGGTCTCGGGGAGGTAGACGGTCGAGAACGTCTCGAAGACGACCGTCAGGGCGTCGCCCGGGCGGTCGGCGAGGAGCCTCGGCAGCACCTCGGTGTAGTCGCCCCGGATCAGCTCCGGCCGCTCGGGCATCCGGCGGAGCGTCTCTACGGCGGCGTCGAGGCGGGCGACACGCTCGTCGAGGCCGGGCCAGACGAAGCTCCGCAGCAGGAGGTACCCGTCCGCGGTCGTCGCGTCGATCGGCACGAGGTCGATACCGCGCCGCCGCCGGACTACGAGCTCCCGCTCGAGGAGCGACGCCGGGACCGATCCCCCCGGCGTCTCCTCCGTGGTCAGCTCGAGGAGCGCGTCAGCGGGGCCGTACGGGCCGTTCTCGTAGCGGTAGCGATACCTGTCGACGAGAAGATTGAGGCCGGCGCTCGGGCCGAGCTCGATCAGCTCCAGCGGGAGGCCGGTCTCGGCCGTCGCGGCCAGGAACGTCGGCAGCAGCATCGTGCAGCGCTGCACCTCGTTCGTCTGGACGCCGTGCGTCTCGATCCGCTCGCGGACCATGTCCCCGTGCTCGACGAGCGCCGCGGCGAAGTCCTCGAAGCGGCCGCTCAGCGCGTCGGGCGCCGAGCCGGAGAGGACGAGGTAGTGCACGGCTCCGAAGAGCCGCAGCGGCACGTCCCACCGCTCGTCGCTCCCGGCGATCGGAAGCACCGGGCCGGGATCGTCGGCGAGGCGCTCCGACAGCCGGGCGTAGACCGGCGAGCCGAGCGCCTCGAAATGCTCCGCCTGCCGGCGGAAGACGTCAGTCAGCTGGCTCAGGCGGCCTTCGCGTCGTCCGACGCGATCGCGGCCTTCGCCTTCTCCGCGACCGCGGTGAACGCGGCGGGGTCTGCGACGGCGAGGTCGGCGAGCGACTTCCGATCGAGCTCGATCCCGGCCTTGTGGACGCCGTTCATGAACTGGTTGTACGAGAGCCCGTTGGCCCGCGCCGCGGCGTTGATGCGGACGATCCAGAGCGAGCGGAAGTTCCGCTTCTTGTTGCGCCGGTCGCGATAGGCGTAGACGAGCGAGTGCTCGACCTGCTCCTTCGCGTACTTGTAGTGCGTGCTCTTGCGGCCGTAGTAGCCCTTGGCCTGCTCGAGCACCTTGCGGCGCTTCTTGCGCGCGTGGACGGATCGCTTGACGCGTGCCATGACTACTTCATCCCCAGGAGCTTCTTGACGGCCTTCACGTCGACCTTCGCGACGGGATGGCTCTTGCCGAAGTCGCGCTTACGCTTCGACGACTTCTTCGTGAGGTTGTGGCTCTTCATCGCGTGGCGGCGCTGGAGCTTCCCCGCCGCGCTGACCTTGAACCGCTTCTTCGCCCCGCTCCCCGTCTTCACCTTCGGCATCTCGTCTCACTCCTGCGTTTTTCGTCGGCCCCAGTACCATCACCATGTTCCGGCCGTCGAGCGTGGGCTGCTGCTCGACCTGCCCGAGCTCCTTGACGTCCTCTGCGAGACGCTCGAGAAGCATCCGACCGCGCTCCGGGTGGAGGTTCTCCCGCCCCCGGAACATGATCGTGACCTTGACCTTCGCCCGCTGGTTCAGGAAGCGGACGACGTGGCCCTTCTTGGTCTCATAGTCGTGGACACCGATCTTCGGCCTGAACTTGATCTCCTTGATGTTGATCGTCGACTGGTGCTTCCGTGCCTGCTTCGCCCGCTGCTCCTGCTCATAGCGCCACTTGCCGTAGTCCATGACGCGGGCCACGGGCGGGTCGGCCTCCTTCGCGACCTCCACGAGATCGAGGTTCTTCGAGTACGCGTACTCGAGCGCCTCCTTCGTCTCCTTGATCCCGATCTGCTCTCCGTCCTCGCCGACGAGCCTGACCCGCGGCACGCGGATCTGCTCGTTGATCCGATCCTGCTGGACGACGGGACGCGTCCTGTCCTCGGGACGACGCCGCGGTCTCAAAGGCAGTTCACCAAGCCGAGTCGATCCTCCTCATTCGCTGAAACGCCACTGCATGCAGCGGCGGCATTCCCTCGTCGGATCCGACTCGGTTGAACCACGCGCGGCTCGCGGCCGGCGTGGTGAGGGGCGATGCCGCTCCTGCTTTGCAGGGGGAGAGCGTAGCAAGGAACGGCGAGATATCACCAGAGTCGGGCCGAAACCTGTGCCCCCGCTTCAGCCGGAGCCGTGCGGTGTGTGCCTTTACGACTGACACATAGGCGACTGCAGGCGGATCTCCTCGACGAGCCCCTCGAACGACATCGTCGAGACACCCTCTCCCCCGCGTTTCCGCACGGCCATCGCCTCGCGTGTCTCGCGGTCGCCCCAGACGACGACGTACGGAACCTTCTGGAGCTCTGCGTCGCGGATCCGCTTGCCGAGCGTCTCGTCGCGCTGGTCCAGCTCGGGCCGGACGCCTGCGGCGAGCAGCGCATGCACGAGCTCGCCGGACTCCTCGCGGTGGGGATCGGCGACCGGCAGGACGCGAACCTGCACCGGCGCGAGCCAGGCCGGGAGCGCGCCACCGTAATGTTCGAGCACGAGGCCGACGAACCGCTCGAAGGACCCGTAGAGCGCCCGGTGAACGACGAACACCGGGTGCTCGCGGTTGTCGGCGCCCATGTAGGTGAGCCCGAACCGTGCGGGCATCTGCGCGTCGAGCTGGATCGTGCCGAGCTGCCAGGAGCGACCGAGCGAGTCGGTCGCGTGGAGGTCGATCTTGGGGCCGTAGAACGAGCCCTCGCCCTCGCCGACGAAGTACTCGATCTCGTGGCGCTCGAGCGCCTCGACGAGCTTGCCCTCCGTGAAGTCCCACTCGTCGTCGGCCCCGAGCTTGTCGTCGGGCCGTGTCGAGAGCTCCGCGCGCGGCTCGATGCCGAACAGACCGTAGAGATAGCGGAGGTACTCCATCGACCCGTCGAGCTCGTCGTCGATCTGGTCTTTCGTGCAGAAGATGTGCGCGTCGTCCTGGGTCACGTACCTCACGCGCGTGAGGCCGTGGAGCGCGCCCGCAAGCTCGTTGCGGTGGAGCGGCCCGGCCTCGGCGTAGCGCACGGGAAGGTCGCGGTAGCTCCAGAGCTTCGACCGGAAGAGCAGCATGTGCCCCGGGCAGTTCATCGGCTTCATCGCGTACGTGTGGTGATCGTCGATCGGGATCAGGAACATGTTGTCCCTGAACTTCTCCCAGTGGCCCGACGTCTCCCAGAGGGACTTGTCGTAGATGATCGGCGTCCGCACCTCGTCGTAGCCGCGCCGCACGTTCTCGCGCCGACGAAGATCCTCGAGCACGTTGATCACGGCCATCCCGTTCGGGTGCCAGAACGGCGATCCCGGGGAGTGCTCGTCGAAGTGGAACAGGTCGAGCAACTGCCCGAGCCGCCGGTGATCGTTCGCGCGCGCCTGCTCGAGCCGCGCGAGGTAGGCGTCGAGGTCGGCCTGCGTGAAGAACGCCGTGCCGTAGATCCGCGTCAGCTGGGTGTTCCGCTCGTCCCCGCGCCAGTACGCGCCGGCCAGCCCGGTCAGCTTGACCGCCTTGATCGGGCTCGAGTTCTGAAGGTGTGGGCCGCGGCAGAGGTCGGTGAAGTCGCCCTGCGTGTAGAGCGAGATGTCGCCCTCGGCGGTGTCCACGAGCTCGACCTTGTACGGCTCGCCCTCGCCTTCGAAGCGTGCGCGGGCCTCGTCGCGGCCGATCTCGACCCGCTCCCACGACCGGCCCTCGGCGAGCTCGCGGCGCACCTCCTCCTCGATCGCGGCGAGGTCCTCCTCGCGGATCGGCTCGGGAAACTCGAAGTCGTAGTAGAAGCCGTTCTCGACGGGCGGGCCGATCGCGACCTTGACGCCGGGATGGAGCCGGCGCACGGCCTCGGCCAGGAGATGCGCCGCGGAGTGACGCAGGACGTAGAGCGCGTCCGGGTCGTCGTGGTCCCGCGTCGTGAGGAGCTGCAGGGCGGCGCCGTCGGGCAGCGGCAGGCGCAGGTCGCGCGGCTCGCCGTCGACCCGCGCGAGGACGGCCTGCTCGGCGAGCTTCGGGCCGATCGCGCGGGCGGCGTCGAGCGCGCTCGATCCCTCGGGGAGCTCGAGCGAGGTGCCGTCGGGGAGTGTCACGTTCACGTCGGGCCAGGATAGTCGGTCGCCCGACGCGCCCCTGCGGCGTGAAGCTCAGCCTGCGTGGTGCTTGTGCACCGGGCCGTGCAGGTCCTCGAAAGCCCGCATCATCCGCCGCAGCAGCTCGTTCAACCTGGCCTTCTCGTCCTCGTCCAGCACGCCCGCGACGAACGCCTCCTTCTGCGCCTGGATGCCGACCGTCTCCTCCCAGAGCTCCTGGCCGGCGTCCGTCAGCTCGACGATCACTCCCCGGCGGTCCTCCGGGTCGTCCAGTCGGCGGACGAGACCTCGCCGCTCCATGTTGTCGAGCCGGTTCGTCATCGCGCCGCTCGAGAGACCCAGGTGCTTCGCGAGCTTCCCGGGCTTGCCGCGGTAGGGCGGGCCTGCATACCGCAGGTGGCCCATGAGCCGCCATTCGCCGTGGCTCAGGTCGAACCGCTCGAGCGTCTCGCGCGCCGAGCGGTCGAGATGGCGCTCGAGCTTCTGGATGCGCTCGACGATCCCCTCGGTCTCGAGGTCGAGCGACGGGAGCTCGCGTCCCCAGACCTCGAGCTGCTCGTCGACCGAGTCAGGCTCCGAGGTCGGGCGCTTTGTCTTCACGCAGGGATCTTCCATCCAAAGACTCTTGACGTCAAGCTTCGAAGTCGTGTATCTTCATCACGAGAAGTTCGATCTAAAGATACCTGACAGAGAGGAGGACGACCATGCTGGAGCAGCTCACCCCGGAGATCAGGCACGAGCTCGCCGCCGCCAGAGTGGCCGCCCTGCACCGCTCTGCGATGCCCGTCCACGCCGGCCCGCTCCGTCGGGCGGTCGCGTCGGGCCTCGTTCGCCTCGGGCTGCGACTGGGATACGAGGGCAGCGTCCCGCCGCTCGTAACGCAGCCTGGAAGCAGCGTGGGTACCAGGCTCGGGCCTGGTACCCACACCGCGTCGCTCATGCGAACGTGATCACGCTGCGGATCCCGTCCTGCCGCTCCATCAGCTCGAAGCCGTGATCGACCTCGTCGAGCGTCAGCCGGTGCGAGATCAGCGACTCGACGTCGATCTCGCCGGCGAGCCAGCGGTCGACGAGCAACGGCACCTGCGTTCGCCCCTTCACGCCGCCGAACGACGAGCCCGTGACCCGCCGGCCGGTGATGAGGAAACGGGGGACGATGTCCAGCGTCTCCCCCTTGCCCGCAACGCCGCACATCGTCGCGAGCCCCCACGCCTCGCGTGCCGCCTCGACCGCCTGCCGCATCACCTGCACGTTTCCGGTCGCCTCGAAGGTGTAGTCGGCGCCGAAGCCTTCCGTCTCAGACCTGATCCAGTCGACCGTGTCGTCGCCGGCGACCCGCGCTTCGGTCGCACCGTGGTGGCGGGCCTGCGCGAGGCGCTCTTCCGAGTGGTCGATCGCGACGATCCGCTCGGCCCCGGCCAGGCGCGCGCCGATCACGGCACCGAGCCCGACGAGACCGCAGCCGAAGACGACGCACGTCGACCCGGGCTCGACCCGCGCCGTGTAGAGCGCGGCGCCGATCCCGGTCGAGAGCCCGCACGCGAACGGCGCGCACCCCTCGAGCGGCGCGTCGGGGCTCACCTTCGCGAGCGCGATCTCGGGCATCACCGTGTACTCCGCGAACGTCGACGTGCCCATGAAGTGGCGAAGCTCCTGCCCGTCGCGCGAGAGGCGGGTCGTCCCGTCCGGGAGATGGCCGAGCCCCTGCTGATCGCGGATCGCGACGCAGCGGTTCGTCCGGTCGCTGCGGCAGTGGACGCACTCGCCGCACTCGGGCGCGAAGAGCGTGATCACGTGATCGCCCGGCCGCACGAGCGTCACGTCCTCCCCCACGCGCTCCACCACGCCTGCCCCCTCGTGGCCGAGCACGCAGGGCGCATATCCGGTCGGGTCGGACCCGGATGCCGTGTAGAGGTCGGTGTGGCAGACGCCGCAGGCTGCGAGCCGCACGAGCACCTCCCCCACGTTCGGCTCCGCGAGGTCGACATCCTGGACGACGAGCGGCTGCCCGAACTCCTCCAGCACGGCGGCGCGGATCCTCACCGCGGCGATCCTACTCGGGAGTCGATCCGGACAGCACGAGCGGGCGCGACGCCGCGTCGGCCCAGCCCTTGCCCCCGACGACGAGCACGCGCACGCGCTCGGCGCCGTCCGGGAGCGCGAAGCGCACGCTCGAACTGCCGTCCAGCTTGCCTCGGGCGACGGCGCGCCACGCGAAGCGCTCGCGGTCGTACGACTGCAGCACGGCGGTCGCCCCGGGCCGCGCCGGGGCCGTGCGGGCCCGAACCGCCCCTCCGGCGCTCGCGACGTGGACGAGCGGACGAACGAGCACGCGGACCGCCGGACTGACGAGGGAGCCCGACAGAGCCCGGTACACGGCAGGAGTGGCGACCGGGACGCCGACCACGAAGCTCCCGTCGGGGCGCGCGCGGACGGTGCGCTCGCCGCCCGCGCCGCGAAGCGTCACCGTCTCCGTCCCCGTCGGTGCGAGGCCGGCGAAGACGACGCGGCGGCCAGAGACGACCGGGCCCTCCGGCCCGGACAGAACGAGGCCGAAGACGTCGACCTCGCCCTTCATGAACTTGTGGATCGTGCAGTGGAACGGGTAGCTGCCCTGCTTCGCGAAGGTGAACGTGAACGAGCCGCCGGGCGGCACGTAGCCCGACGAGAAGGCGTCACCGTCGGCGGTGATGGTGTGGTTGATCGCGTCGTCGTTCTTCCAGGTGACGGTCGTGCCGGCGAGCACGTCGAGGTGGGCGGGCTCGTAGAGCTTTCCGGGGATCGTCACGGTCCGGACCGGCGCGTCGGCGGCCGTCGCCCCTCCCGCGAGGAGCGACGTGGCGGCGAGCGCCACCACGACGGCACGTTTCACCGGCTCACCCGGTAGATGCCTATCATGCCGTTCATCATGTGGCTCTCGACGTGGCAGTGGTAGAGCCAGGTCCCCGGGATGTCCTCGCGCCAACGGATCTTGTAGCTCTCCGCCGGGCCGATCACCTGCGTGTCGCGCGGCCCGTCGGCGGTCAGCCAGCGGTGCCCGTGCACGTGGAACGTGTGGAAGTCGTCGCCGATCGCCAGCACGTCCCACTGCACCAGCTCTCCGACCTTTGCATGGAATACCGGCGTGTTGCCGACGAATGCGCGGCCGTCGATGGTCATGAACCCGAGGTGCGACGAGAGGTAGACGACGAACTCGCGGTCGGGCGCCTGCTCGTTCGGACCGAGGATCGAGAGGGCGCCGTAGAGGCCCCCCTCGATCGACTCGGTCATCGACGGCGAGTGATCGTGGTACGGCCAGACCCCCTCGGAGGCGCGCTCGGCGACCAGCCGATAGGTGAAGGTCTCGCCGGGCTTGACGTTCGCGCCCGGCCCGGAGAAGCCCGGGATGTACGCGCCGTCCGAGCCGAAGCGGTAGCGCACCCCGTGGAAGTGCATCGAGTGCGGCTGGTTCGTCAGCGTGTCGAGGTTCCGAAAGTGGACGAGCAGCGTGTCGCCGACGCGAGCACGGAGCAGCGGCCCCTGGATACCCTCGTTGCCCGCAACCGGGGCGATCGGCTTCGCGAAGCCCTTCGTGTACTGCCGGTAGACGACGGTGCGGAGCACGGTCTTGTCCGGCGTGAACGTCTCGCCTTCGATCGCGTTCCGCCCGTTTGGCACCACGTTCCAGGTCACAGGCACCGCCGAGACCCAGTACTCGCGGACGTGCCCCGTCGGCTCCGGGCCGCCGGAGGCGACGGACGTGAGGACGCCCGTCCCGCCGACGACCGCGAGGGCGCCGGCGAGGGCCGCGAGCGCGAGCGCCCGCGGCCCTGACCGACGACGACTCACGGCGTGACGACGATCGTCCCGCCCATGTCGGGCCCGTGGATCCAGCAGAAGTACTTGTAGGTCCCGGGTGTCGAGAACGTCACCCTCGACGCGTGCGGGAGACCGATGGGCGCGCCCGACGTCAGCGGCGTCGCGAAGAAGCCGTTGCCGTGCGTCGTTGCTCCGGCGTAGGTCAGCGGCTTCGGATCCGTCCCGTACGGGATGATCGGCGTTGCCTGGTTCGGGCTCGTCGGCCCGGTCGGGAAGAGATCGGTCGTCTTGCCCCACTGCTCGAGGTACTTCTTGGGGCCGAAGACGATGTTGTGCACCTCGCTCGCCGATTTGTTGACGAAGTTCACCGACGTCCCGGCCTTCACCTTCAGCACCTTCGGGTAGTACGCGAGCATCGCGACGCCACCGCCCACGCCCATCACGACCGTGTTCGGCGCCGCGACCTTCGTCTTGTTGAGCGCGATTGCCTTCGGGTATGCCGCCGTCTGCGAGGCGAGTGCCTGCGCCTTGACCTGGGCGGGTGTCTTCGGCACCGCCGACCCGGCCGGCTTCACGACAACCGTTCCCTGTTGGCCGGGGTGCAGCGTGCAGAAGAGCTTGTACGTGCCCGGCTTCGGGAACACGTAGGTCGCGGTCGCCGGAGGCGCCTTCTCCGATCGCGGGCTGAGCGCACCACTCGACGCGGGCGTCCCGCCGGAGATCGTCTTCGGCCCGAACGGCCCGAACGCCTGCGGGTTGTAGATGAACTTGCCGAGTGCAGCGAAGTAGAACGGGGTTCCGGCCGCGTCCGCAAGGCCCTCGTACGTGCCCTTCTTCGGATCCGGCATCAGGAGCGGGATCGGCTTCGGGTTGTACGTCACCGTGTGGAACGAGGCGCTCGAGAACGTCACGCTGTCGCCGGCCGTGATCACGACTCTCGAGGGCAGGAACTGGTTGATCGTCCCCGGGATCTTCCTCAGGCTCGCCGGTGGCGGCGCGAACCCACCCAGATAGACCGTGTACGTAGTCGCCGAATGGGCCTGCCGCGCCGGGCTCGCCGCGCCCGTGACCGCGAGCGCCGCGACAACGGCGCACGCCAGTGCAAAGCACTTCATTCGATTGTCCCCCCTTTCAGGGCTAGACGTTGCGCATCTCCACGCGTTGCCTGCCGCCGCGCCGGCCGACTATAGACGTCCGGTCGGCCGCCGTCGAGTGGCAGCCTCGAAAGGCAGCGCTCTTGACTTTCAGGAGTGTGGTCGCCTCTAATCGTTATCCGATGACGACACGGCTCGACCCGAGCAGACGACACGACGAGGCGCGCCGATGAGCGCCGCCGGCGCGCAGGCGCTGCAACCCGCGCCGCTCCTGCGCCTCGAGGCCGTGCGCAAGAGCTTTGGCGACAACCTCGTGCTCGACGGGATCGACCTCGACGTGACCCCGGGCGAGGTGGTCGTGATCATCGGCCCGAGCGGGAGCGGGAAGAGCACGCTGCTGCGGTGCGTCAACCTCCTCGAGCCGATCCAGTCGGGCCGCATCTTCTTCGAGGGCGAGGAGATCACCGCGAAGGGCGTCGACGTCACGGCCGTCCGCCAGCGCATCGGGATCGTCTTCCAGCAGTTCAACCTGTTCCCGCATCTCACCGTGATGCACAACCTGACGCTCGCCGCCCGGCGGATCCGGAAGCTGCCCCGCGCCGAGGCCGAGTCGCGCGCCCGCGAGCTGCTCGATGTCGTCGGGGTCCCCGAGAAGGCGTCACAGCACCCGCACCAGCTCTCGGGCGGCCAGCAGCAGCGCGTCGCCATCGCTCGCGCGCTGATGATGTCGCCGCACGTCGTGCTGTTCGACGAGGTGACCTCGGCGCTCGACCCCGAGCTCGTCGGCGAGGTGCTCGTGGTCATGCGCGACCTGGCGCGCGGGTCGGGCACGACGATGCTCGTCGTCACCCACGAGATGCAGTTCGCCCGCGAGGTGGGCGACCGGGTCGTCTTCATGGACGACGGCAAGATCGTCGAGCAGGGGCTTCCGTCCGACATCCTCGACAACCCGCGGGAGGAGCGAACGAAACGGTTTCTCCGCCGCTCGCTCCAGCTCGCCCATTCGCTCGAAGACCTGTCAGTCACCAACGAGGAAGGAGCTGCCGGATGAAGAGGATCATCCTCGCGACGGCCGGGGTCGCCCTCGTCGCAGTGGTCGGCGCAACGTTTGGTTCGGCCCAACCGACCGCAACCTCGGCGTCGGCCCGGAACGCGGCCAAGGCGCCGCCGCTGCCGAAGCTGCCCGCCGACATCGCGGGCCGGAAGCGGCTGATCGTCGGCGTCAAATGCGACACACCGCCGTTCGGCTACATCGACGTCCGAGGCAAGAACGCCGGGGTCGACGTCGAGATCGCGAAGCAGTTCGCCCGCTACGCCTTCGGGCGTGCACAGCGACTGACGTTCGTCTGTGCGCCTACTGCGGCCCGTGAGCCGCTCTTGACCACGGGGCGCGTCGATCTCGTCATCTCGACGTTCACCTACACCGCCGACCGCGACACGCGGATCGACTTCTCCCGGCCGTACTTCAACTCGACGGGTCGTCTGCTCGTCAAGAACGACTCGCCGATCCAGAAGCTTGCCGACATCCGCGGCAAGCGCGTGGCGACGACGAGCGGCTCGATCTACGACCGGTGGATGAAGCGGTGCTTCACCGATACGAGCGTCGCCGTGTTGGACAGCGTCACGAACGCAGTGCTCGCCTTCAATCAGGGCCGCGCCGACGCCGTCATGTTCGACGACACGTCGCTTGCGCTGATCGCGGCGACCGATCCCTCGGCGAAGATCACCGACGACCTGTTCCTGGAGCAGCCATACGGCATCGGGATCAAGCAGGGGAACGTCGAGCTCAAGCGATGGGTGGATGCGCGGCTCAACCTCATGAAGAAGAAGGATCTCTTCGCGCCGATCATCCGAAGCTACATCGCGCCGCGCTTCGTGCCGGCGTTCCTGAAGAACAGCTTGCGGCCGAACCAAGACTTCGCGTACCGGTCGCCGAGCCTTCCCAGCCTCGACACGGTGTGCCCGTAGGCTGACGACGCACCGACGGGTGGGGCCGCGGCGACGCGGTCCCACCCGTGGCGCCCTCACCCATGGTTGCCGTCTACGACCTCTGGGCGTTCGTGGCCGAGAACTGGCGCGAGCTCCTCGACGGCCTCGTCAACACGCTGAAGGTCTCGGTCATCGCGATCGCCGGCGCGGCCGTCATCGGCATCGTGCTCGGCGCAGCGCGGGCGCACCGCGTTCCCGTTGTGAGCCAGCTCGCCGCGGTCTACGTCGAGATCATCAGGAACACGCCGATCCTGGTGCAGATCTTCATGATCTTCTTCGCGCTGCCGCAGGCCGGCATTCGCCTCAGCGCGTTCACGGTGGCGTGGCTCGCCGTGATGATCTGGGGCGGCGCCTTCAACACCGAGAACTTCCGTGCGGGCTTCGAAGCGGTCCCGTACCGCTACCGCGAGGCCGCGCACGCGCTCGGCTTCGGCGGCTTCTCCACGTTCCTCAACGTCACGCTGCCGATCGGGGGACGCATCGCCCTGCCCTCGTCGATCAACACCTACATCTCCGTGGTGAAGAACACCTCGCTGATGTACGTGATCGGCTACCCCGAGCTGACCACGACGGCGATCAACATCGCGAACCTGACCCTCGAGACGCTCGAGGCACTCACGGTGCTCGCGATCGTGTATCTCACCCTCGTGTGGAGCCTGTCGGCGGCGATCCGCCTGCTCGAGGGCAAGCTCGCGATCCCGGAGATGCGCTAGATGACCGGTGCCACGCTCGCGCTGCTCCCTGACTGGGGCGAGCCGGTCGTCCGCTACATCCTCGAGGTCGGCCTGCCGACGACCCTCCGGATCTCGGCCTTCGCAGTCGTCGGCGCGACGGTGATCGGCATCCTGCTCGGGACGCTCCTGACCATCGAGTTCTGGGCGTCGAAGACGGCGATCCGCGGGTACATCGAGGTCTTCCGCGGGCTGCCGATCCTCGTCACGGTGTTCATCGTCTACTTCGGGCTTCCCTCGCTCTCGCCACAGCTCGAGTTCGGGCCCGTCCCGGCCACGATCATCGCGCTCATCCTGTGGGGCAGCGCCCAGGTCGCCGAGGCGACCCGCGGCGCCGTCGGGTCGATCCCGCGCGAGCAGCACGAGGCCGCAGCCGCCCTTGGCTTCGGCTGGGTCGGCCGCCACGTCTACGTCATCGTCCCCCAGGCCCTGCGCCGACTGCTGCCACCCCTTGTCAGCCTGCTCGTCAACATCATCCAGAACTCGACGCTCGCGGCGGTGATCGGAGGTATCGACCTGCTCCAGTCCGCGAAGGCGCAAACCGAGCGGCTGACGTTCTTCCCGCCGGCCGGAATCGGTGAGATCCACGCGGTCGAGATCTTCGGGTTCGTGATGGTGCTCTTCTTCGTGATCTCGTTCCCGCTGACCCGGCTCGCCGCGTACCTCGAGCGGCGGCTCGCCTGAGGAACGGTCAGCCGGCGTCGCGTGTAGTGCCTGCGTCGCGCCGTGCCGCCGTGTGGTCCCGCTTGTCGCGGCCGACGTCCGCGCTCGACGCGCACGGGACGCTCACCAGGTGGCGCGCCGGCGGCTTCGAGGCCGCGCGGGCGCGCGGCGGCCGGCGCGCCACGAGGTTCCAGCCGGAGGAAGCACCCATGGGCTCACCGTCAGGATGGAGCCGTCCGCCCGCATCCCTCGGGCGGGGGATCGTGCGGCCGGATCAGGCGCCGATCGCGGTGGTCTTCAGGATCGCCGGGCTCTTCGGCGCAAAGGGGCGGCCCCGCTCGTACGTCGCAGTGACCGGTGGATCGTGCACGACGCACGTGCCGCCCATGGTCAGCGTGGCGCACCCCGGCACTGAGCAGACCACGAGCATCGACCCACGCGGCCTGGTTCTCACGACGAGCACTTCCTCCAGCACGACTGCCTGACGCACGGCGGCACCTCCAGCCGGGGAATGATGACACACCAGCGACCCGCGTGCCGGAAGGCGCAAACGAGTCGACGAGACGTCGCCTCCCAGAGGTGAGCCGTTCGCTACGCGAGCCCCGCCCGATCGCTGGGGAGGCTACCGCTGCTATCCCGCCGTGCGTGAGCCTTGATCTGCGCCTTCAGCGCGGCATCGGCGCGTTTCCTCAGGTTACGCCCGAACTCTGAGCGTTGATCGAGCCAGATCCCCCCGATCCCGACGGCCGCCGGAAGTGGCCTCCGGCGTAGCAGTCCGTAGACGAGGGCGATAACGCCCAGCGCGAAGAGCGGCCCGAGTTCGACGTCGTACTCTGTGTCCTCCTCTGGAATGCTCACGCAGCGACCGAGGATGTCACACCGGGCGCCGCTGAGTCTCCAGTCCTGCCTAACAAACCGGCGTCGTGAAGCGTCGCACCTCTTGAAAGAGGCGCGGGCGCACCCGGTCACGGCCACTCGGGGGGATCGAGGATGCCGAGACGGAAATGGGGGTGCGCCGTGCGCGCCTCTTCGTGTCGAATCCTTCAAGATCACGGCGGCGGGCGCAATCAGGAACCGTGGCCCGGGCTCGGGCGGTCACGTTCGACCGCCTCGGCGCGTAACTACGTGGGGTAAGTCAGGGTCAGGTTTGGATCGTCGGCCGGCAGGCGCTCTCGCGCGTCTCGCCGTGGTTCGGCGGCCGCGGCTTACGCATCGGCGCTGGTTCGTGTGTCGTTTCGCGCATCCAGAGCGGCGCCGCCGTTCGTATGTGTGGAAAGACTGAATCAAGTGGACAACGACCGCGGGCTCTTCGCGTAGACCTGATTCCAAACCGGTCGAGAAGACGACGACCGGGTGCAGCAGCGCGACCGCGCCGTCTACGTCTCGATCACTGTCCACGTTCTGCCGTTTCCGTTGTTCACGACGTTCCTTGCTCGATTATGCGTTCCAGGCCGGACACTTTGGCCTCGGGCTGGGGAAGGGACCCCCAGCCCGCGACCGCAACGTCGGCAGAACGTGACCCAACCATGACAGACGCCCTGTCAGCAGGGGGGAAAACTCGGTCGGCATCGCGTTTGGGGTGACATCTGACGCCTGAGCTCGTGAGCCGGGCGCTGAGGTGGACTCCTTCCGCCAGAAGCATCGAGGTGTGATGATCCTCAGAGCGTGGCGGCGCCCAGAGAATGGGATGGCGAAGAGCCAGTGATGGCGTTCCGTTTCAGGTTGATGAGCCAGGCGGACGCGGAGGCGATCGCGCGTTGGCACTACCCCGACCCGTTCTCGTTCTACGACTGGACGTCCGACCCGGATGATCTCGCCGAGTTGCTCGACCCGACGGCGCGAGGCGACGATTACGTCGCGGTCGAGGACGAAACCGGCAGCCTGATCGGATTCTTCCACTACAAACGGCCGCACGGCGAGAGGCTCGAGATCGGCCTCGGCCTCCATCCCGAATTGACAGGACAAGGTCTTGGCAACGGTTTCCTCGAGGCAGGGCTCGAGTACGCCCGCGGCCGCTTCACGCCCAAGCAGTTCACGCTCTCCGTCGCCAGCTTCAACCGTCGGGCGATCACCGTGTACGAGCGGGCCGGCTTCGCTCCCGTCCGCATCTTCACGCACTGGACGAACGGTGGCGAGTGGGAGTTCGTCGAAATGCAGCGTTCGGCGTAGCGAAGGGGGGCCTCCCTTCGCGTTACTCGCTCGATCCGTCCTAACTAGGGCGTCGTTCGCGGCTTTGCGAGAGAGTCCGAGAAGCTGCTCGCCTGTGAGCCCGTGCTCTTCGAGCGCCTCGGCGGCGGTTCGCACGCACGATCTATCGGCGCAGGACCTTGTCCCGCCCTAGAGTCGCTTGCACGACTCTGGCCCGCGAGGGATACTCGCGGTCCATCGACGTCCGTGTCGGCTGCCGAGGCGTGAACATCGGGCTCGTGTGCCGCTCTTGCAGGCGACGGAAGGGAGAGCAATGCTGTGGCGCCTTTGCATCGGTCTGATCGCCGGGGGACTTCTGCTGATCGCCGCGCCGGCGGTGGCTGACCCAGGGAGCAACAACCCGAACACCGTGACACGTATCCTCGCCTGCGACAACGGCCGAACCGTCGCTACGACCTTCGCTGGTGAGAATGGAAGCAACTTCAACGTCTCCATCGACCAGAGTGTCTTCATCTACAAGCGGATCGTGATCGACCGCCTTCCACTCGGGCCGGGAGGAAATGACGAGACGGACGACCGGGGCATCCAGGCGTTCGATCCGACCACGCTCGTGACCTGTACGTACACCACTCCGTCGGGGACTTTCGTCAAGGTAATCGGGTTTTTCACGCCGAGGGCGTAGACGCGTCTACTGGCGAAGAGTGCTCGTCGTCTGCCGCCAGACGTGCTCCTGTAAGAGCATCGCCCGCTGCTCGGCCAGTTCCTCGGGACAGTCCTCAAGCACGTGGAGGATCGCCTCGCGGTCGCGAATGTCAAGCGCGACGATCCGGGTTTCGCGGTCGAAGGCGCGTTCGAGCCGTTCGGAGGTCCCGCTGAGTTCGGCTCAGCCGAACCTGGCGGCGAGGTGGAGGACGGCTCTATCGGCGACCGACATGTGGAGGGCACGAAGGTCAGCTTTGCGACGGCAGCCGTCGACCAACTCGAGAGATAGCGGGGATCGGCCCGGTGACTACTGAGTAGCGGTAATACCAGACTACTGACAGCGGGGAGAGGAGGCTCGCGTACTCCTCGGTTCATTCGCTCGCGACATGTGCGAGCGCTGAGGGGGTCTGGCAGCCGACGATCGCCGGGGCCTCGTGGACGAGCTCATCGTTCTCGAGTGCCTCCACCATGAAGAGTGCGAAATCCACGCGACGCGTGATGTTGCTTTCGAGGATGGGATCGCCCACGTGCCGACTCCACACCGGCAGGCCCTGGCTCTCGCCCTCCTCTAAATCGCTCCCGCGCACCACAGTCCACCGCGTATCGCTCGCAAACACCCGCCTACACGCCTCCACCTGATCGTCGAGATCGGCGAACCGAACGAGACGCGCGAGCGGACCGAAGACATTCACGATCGCTTTGAGCTTCCACGAATACACGTCCTGGCCGTCGCGGGTGATATGCCACCCGCAGGAGAAAATGAGGCGCGCCCCCGGATGCGCGTGGTCGAGCACCGCCTGGGCCGTTCCCGTCGAATAGCCGTGAACCCCACGGGGCACCAGCACGACGAGCACCCCGTCGCAGCCCGCGACCGCGCGCTTGATGACCTCAGGGTCGTTCGTCGCACCCGGAACGACGGTGATGCGCCCCTTGAACGCGTCGAGCTTCCCCACGCTTTGCTCCCGGCACACGCCGACGACCTCATGCCCCCGATCCAGCGCGTGCTGAGCCATGTACTGCCCGAGTTTTCCGGAGGCCCCGACAATGCAGACCTTGAACCGGTCCTCGCTCATACGGGCAGGTTAGTGCCGCCGTCGCGGCGGTCCTCAGGGGACACTCCCGAATGCTGGCCCAGGCGGGGGTTCCCTCCCCAACTACAGAGTTGTCTTTCGGACCAGCCCCCGCGCTCACTCCGTTCGCGCGCGGCCCCCAAGCTGGCCCGACCAGAGGGGGAGCGCGGGCGGGCGGGCACCACAGCCGAGCCAACGAGTTTCGTTGCTACTACAAGGGAAGAAGGGGGGCGCCCCCAGGGACGCGCCCTTTCGTTGTCAAGCTCGATGTCACGAGCTTGGCGTCAGCAGAGGCAGGCGTGCGGGCCGCGGTCGATCGCTTCGGTCGCATCGACGTCCTGGTCAACAACGCCGGGAACTTCCACGCCGGTTTCTTCGAGGAGCTGACGCCTGAGCAGATCGAGGGGCAACTGACGACGAGCCTTGTCGGGCCGATGAACGTCACCCGAGCGGTTCTGCCCGTCATGCGCGAGCAGCGGTCGGGAACCATCGTCACGATCACCTCCACCGCTGGGATCGTCGGGCAGGAGTTCTGCTCGGCCTACGCCGCCTCAAAGTTCGGCCTCGAGGGATGGATGGAGTCGCTGCGGTTCGAGGTCGAGCCGTTCGGAATCCGAACGACGATCGTCGAGCCGGGCTTCTTCCGCACCACGCTGCTCGAAAAGGAGTCGACAACCTACGCCGAGCTATCGATCGACGACTACGCGGCGCCGATCACCGACACCGTGTCCGCCCCCTCGGCGGGCGCGTCTCCTCCGCGGCTTCTGAAAATTGGGATGATCGCAACGGTCAGCAGCATGATCGCGGTCTTCACGTCCTCACGCACAGCCGCAATTCAGAGGGCCGAATAGGCTTCGTGCGGCTGGTTGTTCCGGCCCGAAGGGAGCCGACGGCAGGACCAACGGGCAGATCGCCGAGACGCTCTGGATCTCCGCCGGCACGGTGCGCCGTCACCTCGAGAACGCCTACGCGAAGCTCGGCGTGCACACGCGGACGGCGGCAGTCCGCGCGCTCGACGGCGCCTGAGTGCGTTCTCCACCGCACCGAGCGGATCGGGCTCCGCATCGTGCCGGGCGCCGCCTTCGTGGTGACGGCGGCGCCCTGATCGCTGCGTCTCTCCGGGTCGACGTCCGAGTCCTAGCTCGCACACTCCGGAGTCGAAGCCGGGATGATGAGACCGGCTCCCTCGGGGATGACGTAGAACGCCCACACCTCGGTGGTGCCGGGGCCGGGGTTGAAGGCGCGATGCACGTGCCCGAACCCCTCGTCGACGAACACCTGTCCCGCCGTGTACGTCGTCGCGGAGCAGTCTTCGCCGTCGACGACGGTGAAGCTCCCGCTCTTGATGATCACCGCGACCGGACCGGCGTGCGTGTGCCAGCTCGGTCCCTCCCCTGCCGACAGAACGATTTTCTGGACTGCGGCATCGGTCGACTCGCCCTGCAGTCGCGCGACCCCGCGGAGAAGGTTCGTCTTGTCTTCGTGGCTCGCGAACGTGCCCCGCGCCGGCACCTCGATCGTGATCGCGTACACGCCCACGGCCATGACGCCGGCCAGGCCGGCCAGACCGATCACGAGCACGGCGATCTTCGAGCGCATCCTCATGGTGTCTCCTTTCCCGACGAGACGGCCTCCACGACGCGCATCGCCACGAGCCCGGCGAGCTCCGCTGCCCGCTCGACCACGCCGCGCGACGCTGCGTCGAACGTGAAGAAACACATCTCGTCCTCCGGTACGTAGGTGGACCCGACGAAGCGGACGCGCGACCCCGTCCGCGTCAGCTCCTCTGCGGCCGAGCGGGCCCGCCGGTCTTGCTCGCCCTGTCCGTCGGCGCCGCCGGGGGCGAGGTAGGTCTCGACGAGGTAGCTCGGCACGACGCCCACGCTAGGCCGGAGCCGTCCCGTTGAAATCGCGGAGATCCCGGAGGTTTGCGGTTCTCAGCTCGGTCGCTTGTACGCGCGCGCGAGCTCGGTGCGCGAGCGAACGCCGAGCTTCGCGTAGACGTGCGAGAGGTGTGTCTCGACGGTCCGCTCGCCGAGGTAGAGCTCGGCGGCGACCTCGCGATTCGTACGACCTTCGGCGACCAAGTTCGCGACGCGATGCTCCGCCGCGGTCAGCCCATCTTCGCGGGTGCGCCCGCCGATCCGACCGAGCTCCGATCGGGTCCGCTCGAGCCAGCCATCCGCACCGCACTTCTCGAACAGAGCCGTGGCCTCGTCGAACGCATCTCGTGCTGCGCGCTTCTGACGCGCGCGACGGTTGACGATCCCGAGCGCGAGGAGTGCCCGCGCGCGACCGAACGGGTCGGCGACGGCCTCGTGCTCCCCGATCGCCCGCTCGAGCTCGGCGCGTGCCTCGCCGATCTCCCCTCGTGCTGCCGCGACGAGACCCCAACAGCGCGTGGCCTGCGCCCGGACGAACGCGCGGCCGAGTCGCGCCGCCTGAGCGTCCCACTCGGCGACGAGGGCGGCGGCGTCGTCGATCGCGCCCTGGGCGAGCAAGGCCTCTGCGTGATCCGCGCACCACCAGCGCATCCCCGGCTCGTCGTGGCCGATCTTGCGCATGTCCGCGTCTGCGACATCGAATCGCGTCTGGGCGGACGGGGCGTGACCGCTCCGGAGCTCGACGAGCCCGAGCACGGCGCTCACGTGCGCATGGAGCAGCGGCTGTGTCTCGAGACGTCCGATGTGGGTCTCCGCGAACGCGCGCGCGTGCTCGAGATCGCCCCGATGGGCTGTGACCTTTGCATGGAGGGCGACGGCGGACGAGTTCTCGTGGTCGTCGATCGCGTACTCGCGCCAGATCTCTCGTGCCCCGTCGGCGTACTCGGCGGCCAGCCTGAAGTCCCCGGCGCGATGCTCCGTCAGCCCCAGCCAGAACAGAACCGTCGCGCGGTGGTGCTCATCTCGCGAGCTCCACTCGTCATCGAGGATCGCGAGGAGCGTCCGCGCGCGGGCGAACTCGTACGACCAGACCGCCGTGTGCACCATTGAGAGGAGCACCTCGCGTCGTCGTGGGTGCTCCGGAGTGCGGGCGACGAGCTCCGCGACTCGGTCGAGGAGCTCCACGGCGCCCGGGTCGCCGGCCCTGAAGCGAACGTGTGCCATCGCCTCGAGCGCTCCCACTCGGAGCGTGTCGTCGTCGAGTCGCTCCGCGAGCTCGAGCGCGGCGTCGGCGTGGCGCGCGGCCGACTCGACGCCCTCGGTGAGGTTGAGGAAGCCGGCGAGCGACACGTGGATCTCTGCCTCGAACGCGGGGAGCCCGGCCGCGGCCTCGAGAGCCGCGCGCCGAAGCTCGACGGCACGCTCGAGGTGTGCGTTCCACTCGACGTCGCTGCGGAGGACGAGTGCGTCCGAGAGGGCTCGGGCCGAGGGTCCGTTCGGAAGCGATTCGGCAAGCGCACGAGCACGTCGTGCGTCGCCCCCCGCCAGGTGCGCGCGGGCCGCTGCGATCGTGCGGCGGTCCAGATCCTCGGGCGCGGCGCGGGATGTGAGGCGGATCGCGTGCTCGGCGAGCTCTGCGGCTGCGAGGGTCGCCCCTCGAGCACGGGCCACCCCTGCGGCATCGTCCAGCGCACGGGCGATCCCCTCGTCGGGCGTGTCCGTGCCGAGCGCGAGGTGTCGCGAGCGCTCGACCGGGTCGTCTACGACCGCGGCGACCCGTCGGTGAGCCGCCTGCCTCGCGTCCGCCGTCACTCCCTGGTACAGCACCGAGGCGAGCAGAGGGTGGGTGAAGCTGACGGTCGTTCCCGATCGCTCGACGACGTTCGCGGCGAACGCCGGGTCGAGCGACGACGGCCGTCCGTGCGGGATCAAGAGCAGCGGTCGTTCGTCGAAGCGCGAACCCGCCGAAGCGGGCGCCCAAGAGTCCCGTCAGCGATCGGGGAAGGGATTGCGTGGTCACCGGGTCACGCTCTGCCGATCCGCGCGCGAGCGCGCGTAGAGGGGTCCGCCCGAGAGTCTCGTGCGCCGGAGCAGCCGTCGCGCCGCAGCGCTCGCCAGCGCTGGGTCGCCGACCTCAGTGTCGCGACGGGACCAGGTGCAAGAGCGTCCTCGACGCCCGCCACGACGACGGGCTCGCCGAGGCCGCGTCGTCGACCGCGACGACGAGGGGCCGCTCCTCGGCGAGCAGCTCCAGGCACGTTCGGACGGCGACCCGAGCGCGCGTGGGTCGACTGCGTCGTCTGGTCGTCGACAGCAGCGCCACGACTCGATCGCATGCCGCCGAGGTTCGGGGAGCAGCGGCAGACGTCCTCCACGGCGCTGAAGAGGTCGGCGAGAACGAGTGGCGAGCCCGCTCGATCTCCGCCGGTCGCGACGTCGGCGTGTGCGAAGAACGTCTCGAGCCGCGAGCTCGGCGTCTCTGCGTTCCCCCGTCATCGCACGGGCACAGCGAGACGTGCAAGCCCGCGAGTCGCGGACGCCGTGCGTCACCCGGCTGGACAACGCCGTGCCGCCGGGCGCGCCTATGACCTACGCGCCGCAGCTCGGCCGTTCCCTGTGCGTGCTCGGCCGCTACGACGAGGCCGAGCCGCTCGCGCGGCTCGGCCGCGAGTTCGGCAGCGACCACGAGGCAGGGTTCGGCCAGATCCTCTTTGCCGTTGCCGGCAGCGGCTGGGTCGCGGGCGGGGACGGTCAGCGGATGGCTCTGGCAGAGGGGCGAGGCCGCATTCATCAGTCGCGGCGAGGTGCACTCGAAGGGCAGCGAGGGCGGAATGACCGCGCTCATGATCCAGGTAAGGGACTTCACGCGGCTAGTTCACTAGTGCTCGAACCGACTCCGCTGCCTCAAACGACAACTCGCCCGCACCGTCTACACCACCCTCAAAAACGAGTCAGCATTGACATAGGAGCAACGCTGGCGCAGACGAGAGTCCTCGGTGTGACTACTGAGCTGCCGGAGTCCGAACCGACGGCTTCAATCCGTGACGATCTTCGTCACGCGCGCGAGCGTAGCGGGGACAATCCCAAGCGATTACGACGCGCCAATCGGCCCAAGTTTGACGTCGTTGCTACCCGCTCGCTACCCGCAGGTGGCCACACAACGGTGTCGACCGCGAGGAAGAAAGAAAAACCCCCGCGCTAGCAGGGGTTTCCCGAGGTGGGCGCTACTGGGCTCGAACCAGTGACCCCCAGCTTGTCGAGCTGGTGCTCTCCCAACTGAGCTAAGCGCCCGGAGCCAGCATCCTAGCCGCTTCCCGGCCCCTCGTCCGTCCCCTCGGAGCGGCCGTGTCTACGGAGGGGTCACACTTCCGTTGTGGCAACGTGCGACTCCCGAAAGACGGAGCGGCACCGCGCCCTGATCGAGCAGGCTCTTCAGGCGTCTGCTCCCCGAGGACGAGCGGCTGCATGAGGAGGAGCAGCAGCTGCTCGACCTTCAGGCCCGGATCGAGGAGCGCCTCGCCGTGCTTGCGGCCTGACGGCGGTCTGCTCCGCTACGTCGTCGTCTTCGCTATCTCGGTGACGAGATCACCGAGTGCGTGCAGCGGAGCGTCCTTCTCTCCGAATCGTTGCCAGTCGATCGGTACCGAAACCCACGGCTCGAGGCTCGGGACGTGGGCCGAAATGTCCGTCGGGCGGCTGAGAGGCCCGACCGGCTTGAGCATGTTCGCGGGGACGCCGAGGGCGGCGAGCTTCTCCAGGTACTCCTCCCATGCGTTCCACTCGGGGGCGCCCCAGTGGGGGCGGACCAGCTCGACGAGCCACGTGGGAGCGTCCTTCGCAACGTTCATCACGGCGAGCATACTCGCGCGAGCCTCAACGAACGGCGACTAGATTGACCGCGTGCGAATGGCACGTGCTCTCGTCGGTCGCACGCTCCGCGCCGTCAAGATCGTGGTTCGGGACGGCCGGATTCCGAGGCCGCTTCGATGGGGTGGCGCGTTCGCGGCGCTTCCCATCCCAGGGCCGTTCGACGAGGTGGTCTTGCTCCTCGTCGGCGGCATCCTCTGGATCTTCTACCGCAAGCAACTCACCCAGGCGTGGGCGCGGGCCGAATCGCTGCTCTAGCCTCCCCGGGGCCGTTGTCGCGCTGCGCGTTGACACGGAGAAAAAATGCGACATACTCACGCTCTTGTTGTCAGCGTGACGGGCAACACGGCAAGGTCGCGACTCGCAAGAGAAAGCTCCCAACCGAGCTAAGCGCCCGGACCCTGCTCCTAGCCTTCATTCGGGCTACGGGCGTACGCGGGAGAGCGGCATCCGGTCCCGCAGGAGCTCGATCACGTCTCGGATCGAGACCGGCGCCTTGCCGGTCAGCTCGCGGTAGTCGTCCGAGACGACATCGGCCTCGCCGCGGGCGACGGCGTCGTAATACGTGATCCCCGCCTCGATCGACCACGCCGGCCGGCCGGCCGAGCGGCGGTACGCGACCCACTCGTCGCGATCGAGCGGCTCGTAGCGGTACCGGTCACCGGTCACCTCGGAGGCCGTCGCCGCAAGCTCCGCGAGCGAGAAGGACTCAGGGCCGGTGATCGTCACGACCTGGCGCTCGTCGTGCGCCGAGTCGACGAGGAGCACGGCGATGGCCTCTGCGAGCTCCGGGCGGTACGAGAGGCTGGTGCAGCCGTCGCCGCCCGGGCCGGTGATCCGCCCCTCGCCGTCGAACCACGTCGCGATCTCGTCGGCGTACATGCCGTTGCGCACGGCGGCGAACGGGATTCCCGACTCGGCGAGCATCGCCTCCGTCGCACCGTGCGAGCGGGCGTGCACGAACGTCGCGTCCGGTCTCGCACCGACGAACGAGAGGTACACGATCCGGGCGACGTGCCGCCGCGCCGCGACGGCGATGAACCCCCGGTGGAGCACGATGCGCCTGTCGGGCGGCTCGTGCATCGAGACCATGAAGACGCGATCGCCGGGCTCCAGCGCGTCGAGCAGCGCGTCGGGCTCGTCATAGCCCGCGAGCGCGATCTCCGCGCCGCCGAGGTCGGGAAGGCGCTCGACGTTCCGCGTGACCGCGCGGAAGGGAATGCCGCGGCGGGCCAGCTCCTGGGCCACGAGGCCGCCGACCCGGCCACTCGCACCGGTGACAACGATCACGATTTCATGACATCAGAAGGTCTCCGGGCACCAGGGCGCGGTCGCGCTGCGAAACACGGCGTCGGCTCGAGCGAGCCCTCCTCGGGCGGCCTCCTCGACGAAGCCCGCCGCGGCGAGCTGGGCGAACGACTGCCCACCGAGGAACGCGGCCCCGAGCGCGTCGACGGGGAGCCGCACGTCCGGCCGTCTGCGCGCGGAGCGCGCACGGCCACCGTCGATCGTCCAGGAGCCGATGTTCTCCGGAAAGTGCGGATCGGAAACCACCTCCACCGTGACCCACCCGTCGGACGCGTACGTCCGCCCGGCGAGCGCGGCCGGGACGTCGACGAGCCGGATCCACAGCGCGTCCCATACCGTGAGTCGCAGCTTGTTGATCCGGTCGACCAGGAGCGGCAGCGGGTGGTCGAGCGGGAGGTGGTAGGCGGCGACCCGGTCTGTCCAGTCGATCTCGAAGAGGAAGCGCCAGACGTCGCGCGTCGCCGCGTCGTCGATCCCGAGCGCCTCGATCACGCGAACGGTCTTCGACCAGTTTTCGGGCGTCGACCCGTCCTGGAAGAGCCGGTAGAGCGCGTATCCGACGGCACGCCCGTCGCGCTCGAGAAGCGCCCGCACGAGCGGCCCGCCCCCGCGCCGACGTTCGGGCGCGTCGTCGAGGCGGCGCAGCTCCCACCAGTCCCGCGAACGCGCGATCATCCCCGGCCGCGTCCGCGCGACACGGCCGTAGACGCGCGGGAACGCGCGCAACGCCTCCTCGTGCGCCACGAGCCGCACGGACGCGTGCGGCCCCGCACCGCGGCCGACCGACACCGCGCTTCGGTCCGCGTCGAGGTTGAGCGAGGTCGAGGCGAGCCCGTACCCGAAGCGGCCATAGATCGTCTCCTCCGACGCCCACAGCGCGGCGAGCGGCTCGCCGCGCTCGCGAATGTCCCGCAGTTGGGCGTCCATCATGCGACGAAGGAGGCCCCGGCGGCGGTGGGACGGCAGCACGCCCACGACAGTGACGCCGGCGCACGACAGCTCGCCGCCCGGGACGGTCAGTAGGAAAGGGAAGGCGCCCGCGCCGGCCACGATCGAGCCGCCGTCCCAGACCGCGTGCATCCGGTCGAGCGGGAGCAGCCGTGCGAAGCGAGCAGCGTCCTCCTCGGTCGGCGACCAGCCGAAGTAGTGGCCTATCGCCGACGCGGCCGCGGCGTACTCGTCCAGGTCGCGCGTGGTGCGCACGCGAAACGCCATGTGCCGATCCTATGCGGCGGCTACGTTCAGACCTTCTCGAGCGGCGCGTACTCGAGCATCAGCCGCCGCTCGCTGCCGTCCGCGGCAAACCGCACCGTGACGACGCCGTCGGGCTCGATCCGCGTCACCACGCCCTCTCCCAGCGAGCCGTGGCGCACCGAGTCGCCCGTCGAGAGCGCGGGAACGGCGTGCTCCTCGCGCGGCATGATCTGACGCTGCGACTGCGCGTAGCCCGACCACGACGCCGGGCGCAGGCGCTCGCGGTCGACGGACGGCGGCAGTTCGTCGAGGAAGCGCGATGGGAGGTTGTACTCGCGACGGCCGTAGAGGGAGCGGGCGGTCGCGTGGGTCAGCGTCAGCCGTTCCATCGCGCGGGTCATCCCGACGTAGGCGAGCCGCCGCTCCTCCTCGACCTCGTTGTCCTCGAGCGCGCGGGCGTGCGGGAAGATCCCGTCCTCCATCCCGATCAGGAAAACGACGCGATACTCGAGGCCCTTCGCGTTGTGGATCGTCATCAGGGTCACCTGGGCCTCGTCCTGCGAGAGCGTGTCCTGGTCGGACTGGAGCTGCACCTCCTCGAGGAACCCCGAGAGCGTGGGCTCGTCCATGCGGGCGCGGTACTCCTGGGCGGAGCCGACGAGCTCCTGGAGGTTCTCGATCCGTCCCCGCGCCTCGATCGTCCGCTCCGCCTCGTACGCCTCGATCGTCCCCGAGCGCTGGAGCACCGCCTCCACGAGCTCGTCGACCTCGAGTTCCTGCGCCGCCGACTGGAGCGACTCCATGATCGCGCGAAATCCCCTGATCGCGCGGGCGCTCGCCGTTGCGACGCCGGCCGCCTCGGGGTCGGCCGTCGCATCCCAGAGCGAGATCCCGAGCGCCGTCGCATGGGCGACCAGCCGTTGGATCGACGTGTCGCCGATCCCCCGCCGTGGGCGGTTGGCGATCCGCATCAGCGCGACCGCGTCGTCCGTGTTGTTCAGGAGCGAGAGGTAGGCGACCGCATCCTTGATCTCGGCGCGCTCGTAGAAGCGCGGGCCGCCGATCACCTGGTAGGGGATGCCCTGCCGGACGAGGACGTCCTCGAGCACCCGCGACTGTGCGTTCGTGCGGTAGAAGACCGCGAGCTCCGAGGCCGAATAGCCCGACTCCACCTGCCGCGCGATCTCCGCGGCGACGAAGCGCGCTTCCGCGTGCTCGTCCTCGACCTCGACGACCTCGACGGGATCACCCTGGCCGAGCTCCGACCACAGCCGCTTCGGCTTCCGGTCGCGGTTGTTGTCGATGACGGCGTTGGCCGCCTCGAGGATCGCGTTCGTCGAGCGGTAGTTCTGCTCGAGCGCCACCGTGTCGGCCCCGCCGAAGTCCTTCTCGAAGTCGAGGATGTTGCGGATGTCCGCGCCGCGGAAGGCATAGATCGAGTTGTGCGTCACGATCCCGTTCGCAACGAAGTTGTGCGTCCGCTCGATATCCAGGTCGTGGACGGAAGCGTCGACGGAGACTCGCTCGACCGATTCGACCACGTCGTAGCTCCCGTCGTGCGCGAAGACGACCATTCCCGGCCGCACGGCCGAAGCGCGAGTGAAGGGCAAGGCGTTGCGATCCTTCTCGGCACGATCACAACGGGCGCCGAGACGAGCGGTGAACCGGACCGACACGTCAACGACGTCCTCGATGTCCTCGATTCGCTCCACGAGCCGGCCGAAGTCGGCGAACGAACTCTCGTGGCGCCACGTCGAGGTCCCCTTGCGGGCAGGGCGAACGGAGAGCCCCGCGGCCTCCAGCGCCTTTCTTCCCTCCGGATCCGAGCCGAAGAGCGCGAGACGGTGCTGAGGGCCGCGACCTCTCCCGTCGCCGCACAGTGAGACGGCAAGGCGGCGGCGCACACGCGAACCTGCGGTCGTCGTCGCCGCGCTGAAGTGCGGAGCTTCGAAATCGAGGCCCTCGGCCGCGAGCAGGGCGTGTGCCGCCGACTGCGTGTCGACTCCGGCGAAGATGCGGTCGAGGGCGGCCTGATCGCCGACGAGGCTGCCCTCGGTCCCCCGCGCGCTCCGACGTGCGACGAACGGGAGCGTCGGCAAGCCGTGCCGCAGTGAGAGCATCGCCTCCGCCTCCCTGGCGGACCGCTCCGAGTCATGCGTCGAGATGACCCAGACGGCGTCGGCGTGCTCCTGGTTCATGCGAAACGCCGGGCCAGGCAGTGGGTTCCGCCCATTCGTGTACATGCGGCTGATGCCAACTCGGAAGCCGATGCCACGCTTCCACATGAGGTACGTCATGTGGGCCTGCGGCGTGTGGCCGGGCTTGAACCCGGCGAAATGGACGTGGTCAGGGGTCGAGACGACTCGACGCCCCGATTGCGTCGTGATCTCGACGCCGACTCGGCGGTGCGACGCGTAGGTATCGACGACACGGGCGGCGCCGAACCGCCCGCTCCCGAGACAGGACAGCACGTGATCGCCCTCGACCACGGCCTCGATCGGCCTCGTGCTGCCGTCGGCCATGGTCACCTGCGTGCCGGCGATCAGGCATTGATCCGGGTCGCCGACCGCGAACACATTCCGGTGCTTCGCGGCGAGGAGCTGCAGCAGCCGGTACTGCGCGTGGTTGGTGTCCTGGTACTCGTCGACGAGGACGTGGTGGAAGGCCGACTGCCAGCGCTCGAGCGCCTCCGGGAACCGCTCGAGCACGTCGACGGTGAGCATCAGCATGTCGTCGAAGTCGACGGCGTTCGACGTGAAGAGCCGGCGCTGGTAGAGCTCGTACACCTCGGCGACGGTCTGGTCCCAGAACGACGCGACGCGCGACGTGTACTCCTCCGGGGAGACGAGCTGGTTCTTCGCGTTCGAGATCTGCGCGTGGATGCCGCGCGGCGTGAAGCGCTTCGGGTCCTTCCCGAGCTCCTCGAGGCAGGCCTTCACGAGCCGCACCTGGTCGGCCTGGTCGTAGATCGTGAACGACGAGCGGTAGCCGAGCCGCTCGGCCTCCCGGCGCAGGATGCGCCCGCAGGCGGCGTGGAACGTGAGGATCCAGATCGCGCGGGAGGTGCGGCCGAGGATCCGCTCGAGCCGCTCGCGCATCTCGGTCGCGGCCTTGTTGGTGAACGTGATCGCAAGGATCTCGTTCGGTTTCACGCCGTGCGCGCGGATCAGGTGCGCGACGCGGTGCGTGAGGACGCGGGTCTTGCCCGACCCCGCCCCGGCGACCACGAGGAGCGGCCCGTCCACGTGGAGCACGGCCTCCCGCTGGGCCGGGTTGAGGCCTGCGAGCAGCTCCTCGTGCGGGGTGACGGTCACGGATCGATGCTAGCCGCGCCCCCGGCTCGGCTCCCCGGCCGCGCAGTCGCTCGTCAGCCCACGCCGAGCGAGATCACGCCGTGGTCGATCAGGCCCTGTGTAAACGCGGGGACCGGCACGGTCTTGACGCCGTGTGCCTCGTCCGGCGGTTCGACCGGAGAGAGCCGCAGCCGGGACGCCGATGAGGGCTAGGGTGCCGCGATGCTCCGGGAAGGGACGCTCGACGACGTTGCGCACGCGGCCGCATTGCGCCAGCGCGCGTGGCCGGAGTCCATCGTCACCGAGGAGGGGATGCGTCACTGGCTCGCCGGCGTTCCAGCTCGGGCGCAGCAGGCGCTCCTCGCGTGGGAAGACCGCGGCCAGCTCCTCGGCTGGGCGCACGCAGCCCGAGCCTGGTGGCACCCGGATCCCGACGCGGGGATCCTGTCGGTCACGGTCGACCCGTCGCGCCGCGGTGAGGGCATCGGCTCGGCGCTCGCCGAGGCGGCCGACCTCCACCTCTCCCTCCTGGCGGTGCGCACGACGCGTGGCCGGTCATTGGACGAGCCGGCGGCACGGGCGCTCGCGTCGAGCCGCGGCTTCACCGAGGTGGCGGCCATGACGGTCTCGGAAGTCGATCCTCGCACGGTGGAGCCGCGCCCGGTGCCCGCGGGTGTCGAGCTCGTCCCGCTCGCTGACCTCGACGACCCCCTTCCGGTCTACGAGCTCGACCTCGAGCTCTCGCGGGACATCCCGAACGAGGAGTTCGACGCGATCGAGCTCGAGGAGTGGAAGGCCGAGTTCTGGAAGGGCCCGTTGATCGACGAGGACGCGAGCCTCGTGGTGCTCGTCGACGGGGAGCTCGCGGGCACGACGATGATCCGGCTCGACCGGCCGAGCGGCCGGGCCCAGAACAACCTCTGTGGTGTCCGGCGGTCCTACCGAGGCAGGGGGCTCGCGCTCCTCCTCAAGTCGCACAGCCTCCGTCGCGCGGCCGAGCTCGGAGCGACGATCGCCATGACCGACAACGACGAGACCAACGCACCGATGCTCGCGGTGAACGCCAGGCTCGGCTACCTGCCCTACGCACGGCGGCTGGAGTGGGAGCGCTCCCTGGAGTGAACGGCGCTACCAGCGGACCGTGAGCTCAACGTGCGTGCCGAACCCCGACGGGCGACGCACACGGAAGGTGTATGTCCCCGGCGGGAGCGGCTCGTACGAGCCCGTGCAGTAGTAGGAGCCCGCCGCGCCATCGCAGCGCGTGGTCGCCGTGTCGAGCAGCGGGCCGCCCCGCGGCGCGTGCTTTCCGAGCAGGACGAGCTGCGTCCGGCCGATCGTCCTCGTTCGCAGGAGGACGGAGAACGACGCGGGCTTGCGAACGACGACGCTGACCTGCACGGACCCGCCCGTCGTGACGAACTGCTCGAGGCGCACCGTCCCGGCGCTCGCGGCGGCGGGAAGCGCGAGTGCGGCGACGGACGCGACGGCGGCAACTGCGGCGGCGGACCGGGGCATGGCGAAGACCTCCTGGGGGCTCACCCGGTGTGACTTCGGCGCGCGGCGTCTACCCCCTCGTGGGGAGCACGGCGAAGCGGTCGTCGACGGTGACGACGCGCACGGAGACGCCGTAGTGCGTCGCGAGCGCCTCCTCGGTGAGCACGTCGGCCGGCGGGCCGTCTGCCACGATCAACCCCTCGGAGAGGAGCAGCACCCGGTCGGCGTAGAGCGCCGCGAGCGTGAGGTCGTGCATCGCCGCGACGAGCGTCAGCCCGTCGGTGGCCCGCAGTGCGTCGAGCAGCTCGAGCGCCTGCTGCTGGTGGCCAATGTCGAGCGAGGAAGTCGGCTCGTCGAGCAGCACGATCGACGCCTCCTGCGCGAGCGCTCGCGCGACGACGACCCGTTGCCGCTCGCCGCCGCTCAGCGTGCCCAGTGTCCGCTCCGCGAACGGCTCCAGGTCGAGGCGTGCCAGCGCCCGCTCAGCCGCGTCGCGGTCGTCCGCGCCCTCCCGGGCAAGCGGGCCGAGGTACGGCGTCCGCCCGAGCAGCACGTACTCGGCCACCGTCAGCCACGGAGGCGTCTCGGGGTCCTGCGGCACCACCGCGAGCCGGCGTGCGCGCTCCCGCCGATCGAGCCCGGACGACCGCTCCCCGAGCAGCGTCACCTCGCCGTCGCACGGCAGGAGTCCCGCGATCGCGCGGAGGAGCGATGTCTTGCCCGCGCCGTTCGGGCCGATCAGCGCAACCCACGACCCTCGCTCGACGCTGGTCGACACGTCACGGACGACCGCGCGGCCGCCGAGCGTGACGGTGACTCCGTCGAGCTCGAGGGCGTTCATCCCCGGCCGCCCCTCGTGCGGAGAACAAGCGCGAAGAACGGCGCGCCGAAGAGCGCGGTCACGACCCCGATCGGGACCTCGGCGGGCGCGAGCGCGGTGCGGGCGATGACGTCCGCAAGGATCAGGAACCCCGCCCCGACGACGAACGAGAGCGGCAGCAGCCCGCGGTACGACGTCCGGGTCACGAGGCGGATCGCGTGCGGGACGATGATCCCCACGAACGCGATCAGCCCGCAGACCGCGACGGCCGCAGCCGTGCCGATCGTCGCGGCGACGACGAGGGTGAGCCGGACGCGGCGGACGTCGACGCCGAGGCTCGCCGCCTCGAGGTCGCCGAGGCTGAGCACGTCGACGAGACGTCGGTGGGCGAGAATCACCCCCGTCGTGACCAGCACGTAGGGCGCGAGGGCGATCACGTCGTGCCAGCCGGTGTTCGGCAGGCTCCCGAGGATCCAGGACGTGACCTCCTGGAGCGTGTCCGCGTTTCGCTGCTGGACGAAGGTCTGGAGGGCGGTGAAGAAGCTCGCCACGGTGACCCCGGCGAGCACGAGCGTCGCCGAGTCGCGTTCCCGGCCGGCCGCGCGGCCGATCGTGTACGCGAGCACGACCGCGACGCCGGCGCCGACGAACGCCGAGACCGGCAGCACCTCCTGCCCGGCCAGCGCGTGGGGCAGGTAGGCGATCGCGAGCGTCGCCCCGAGCCCGGCGCCGGCCGCGACGCCGAGCAGGTACGGGTCGGCGAGCGGGTTGTGGAAGACGCCCTGGTAGGTGGCACCGGCGACGGCGAGCATCCCGCCGACGAGCGCAGCGAGCAGCACACGCGGGACACGGAGATCCCACAGGATCGACTCCTCGGTCGGTCCGAGCGGCGTCGAGACGCCCGGGATGCCGAGCTTCCCTCCGAGCGAGCGCAGCACGTCGCCGACTCCGATGTCCACGGGGCCGGCGACCAGCCCGACGGCGACGGCGACGAGCAGGAAGGCGACGGCGCCGGCCGCCCACCCGGGCGTTACGCCGCGAACGCGAACCGTGGGCGCGTGTGCGGCCGCCGCCTCCACGTCACTGGCTTCCGAGCCGTGCGAGCGCGGTCCCGATCGCGCGGACGAGGTTCACGAGACGCGGCCCCCAGCGGGAGGCGATCGAGTCGTCGAGCCGCACCACCGAGCCCGTCCGCACCGCGGCGATCCGCGACCACCCGGGGCGGGCCGCGACCGTCTGCGCCTTCTGGCCGCAGCACACCGTGTCGGCGAGCACGATCAGGTCGGGATTCGTGGAGACGACGTACTCAGGCGAGAGCTGGGGGTAGTCGGAGCCGCCCGCCTTCGCCGCATCGGCAATGTTGCGGAGGCCGAACATCGCGTAAACCCGGCCCACGAAGGTGCTCGAGGTGGCCGAGTAGAGCGTCGGGTCGAGCTCGTGGTACACGGTCGCGCCCTTCCCACGCGTGCGTGCCTTGGCGACGATCGCCCCGATCCGCTGCTTCATGCGCGCGACGAGCGTGTCGGCTTCCTGCGTATGAGCGGTGAGCCGGCCGAGCTGGCGGATCTGCTGGTACGCGCCCGGTAGGTTCGCAGCCGCGTTGTGGAAGACGACCGGGATCCCGAGCCGGCCGAGCGCCTCCGAGAGGCCCTTTGGGTCGAACGAGATCACAACGAGGTCGGGGCGGTACGCCGCGATCGCCTCGACGTTCGGGGTGTAGCCCGACAGCGTCGTGCGCGGCGCCGTCCGCGGGTAGTCGGACTGCTCGTCGACGGCGACCACCTGCCGCCCGGCCCCGATCGCGAAGAGCGTTTCCGTCGCCGTCGGCGACAGTGAGACGATTCGCGCCGGCCGCTTCGCGACGGTGACCTTCCCGTTCGAAGCGGTGACGGTGACGGGGAACGCGGTCGGCGTCGCGTAGCGCGAGGCTGACGCTGCGGGGACGAGGGCGACCGCGAGGGCGCTCAGCGCCGCCGCGAGGGCGAAACGTGCCATGGGTGCATCTCCTTCTCCCTTCCGCGAGGGGTTCGAGGCGTCGGGAGAGCGGCAGGTCTTCTGACTCGGGGCGCCCTCCCCCGCCGCCTTCCCGGCCCGCGGGCCAGTGGCGTCGTGGCGGGAGAGCATCTCCCCTCACAGCGGCGGGACCGTCCCGGACTCGCACCGGGTTCCCTCACCGCGCTCCTCTCTGGTGGCGCGAGCCTACCATTCGGCGGTGTCCGCCCCGGCCCTGACGACGCCCCGCTCGGCATGGGCGGCGTGGCTCCTCGTCCTCGGGTGGGCGGCGGTGATCTTCGCGTTCTCGTCGATCCCGGGCCTCTCGAGCGGCCTCGGCGGCTGGGACCTCCTTCTCCGGAAGCTCGCGCACGTCACGGAGTACGCGATCCTCGGGGCGCTCCTCCTGCGGGCGACCCGGCGGCCCGGGCTCGCGCTCGGGCTGGCCGCCCTGTACGCGGCCTCCGACGAGGTGCACCAGCACTTCGTCGAAGGACGCCACGCGGCGCTCGTCGACGTTCTCATCGACATCGCGGGCGCGCTCGTCGGCGTCCTCGCGTGGAGTTGGCTCCGAGCGCGCCGCGAGGTGCGCTGACGGCGGTCCGTAGAATCGTCTCGTGGAGCGGAAGGACGTCCCCGATCGCCAGTTCGACGCATTGCTCGAGCGCCTCGACCGGATCGCCGCCCAGCTCGAGAGGATCGACTCCCGTCTCGAGTCGAGCGAGGGCCTGCTCCAGGTGAGCCGCGAGCTGCGGGCGCTCAACGACTCGCTGAACGCCGTGGCCTACGCGGCTCTCGGGCAGTCGCCGCAGGTGCGCCGGCGCGCGGGCTGACCGCGGGCCGTTCTCAGAGGGGCAGCTCGCCGCGGAGCGCGGCGAGGTAGCGCGCGACGCCGTGCCGGACCGCGGCCTTGGCACCCGACGGGACGACGCGGTCCCACCAGGCGCCGTAGATACGGTCGAATGCCCACGGCTCGAGCGCCGCTCCGATCCGCTCCACCTCGCGTGCGGGAAGCGGGACGAGGTTGGGGTAGCTCCACATGAACGACACGTTCCGGTCGGGCACGGCCATGACCACGTCGCCGGACAGGAGCGCGCCGGCGCCGTCCGCGCCGTCGGGCCAGTGGAGCACCGTCGCGCCGGGGAAGTGGCCGCCGAGGCGGAGCAGCGTGAGCCCGCCGGGCAGCTCCCGCGAGTCCCCTTGCCAGTGGTCGATCGCCGGCGAGGGCCTCGTCACCCACTCCGCGTCGGCGGCGTGGAGCAGCACCGGAACGTCTCCGAGCTCCGCGCTCCATGCGCTCGCGGCGCCGTAGTAGTGAGGATGGGAGATCGCGATCGCGGCTGCACCGCCCCAGGCCCGGACCGCCTCGACCGCTTCCTCGGTGACGGCGGGGATCATGTCCCAGAGGACGTTCCCCGCGGCCGTCGAGACGAGCAGCAGACGCTGGCCGATTGCGAACGAGGGCGTGAGACCGACCCCGAGCAGGCCGGGCTCGAGCGCGCGGACGTCCACTTGTCGGCCTTCGAGGACGCCTTCGGGCGTCGTCCAGCGCTGGCCGTCGGCGGGCACCCACTGACGCTCGTCCTCGCAGATCGGGCACCGCTCCGGCGGCGCCGGGCCGTCGGGGAACCAGGCGCCGCAGGTCTCGCAGACCGGCGTCACGGCGCGAATCGGTAGATCGTCCCCGCGCCGGATACGGCGTAGAGCGTCGCGCCGTTCAGGCTCTCGCCGAACGACGTGAGCTCCGGGACGGTGACCGGCTCCCGCCGCAACGCCCCGCCCCGGGTCGAGATGCTCCAGATCTTTCCGCTGCAGTAGTCGCCGAAGACGTACCTTCCGGCGAGGCGGGCGACCGCATTCCCGCGGTAGACATAGCCGCCCGTGACCGAGCACCCGTCGGCGTGCGTGTACTGCCCGACCGGCTGGATCAGGCGGCCCGGACCGAGCGTGTCGTCTCCGAACTTGCTGCGGCCCTCGTAGACGTTCCAGCCGAAGTTGACGAGGCCGGTCGTGGCGCGAGGCAGCCTGTCGATCTCCTCGATCTCCCCCTGCCCGACGTCCCCGATCCAGAGGTCGCCCGTGCGGCGGTCGAAGCTGTAGCGCCAGGGGTTGCGCAGGCCGATCGCGACGAGCTCGGGCGTCGGCTGCGCCTTCCGCACGTCGAGCCGGAACATCTTGCCGAGCAGCGTGCCGGGGTTCTGGGCGCGGTCCTCGGGATCGCCGCCGGAGCCGCCGTCCCCGAGGCCGACCCAGAGCTTTCCGTCTGGCCCGAACTGGAGGTTGCCGCCGTTGTGGTTCGCGTACGGCTGCTCGACCCGCAGGATCTCCTGCGCGCTGCCTCGCAGTGCGCGTCCGCTCGCAGCGCGGTAGCGAACGACCCTTGTCGAGCCGTCGCCGCTTGCCGTGTAGTTGACGTACAACGTCTTGTGTCTCGCGTAGCCCGGCGAGAACGCGAGCCCGAGCAGACCCTGCTCGCCGCCGGCCACGACGAGCGAGCGGACGTCGAGGAACGGCTGCGGGCGCACGCGGCCACGCTCGACGACGCGGACGAGGCCGCCCTGCTCGACGACGTACAGCCGGCCGGGCTCGCCGGGCGCCTGTGTCACGAGCACGGGCGCCGAGAGGCCGCGCACGACGACCGCGAGTCTCGGGGAGGCGGTGCTCGCCGCGAGCGAGACGCCAACCAGGGTCACCGCGACCAGCGTCGCCAGAGCGAGAGAGACCCCACGCACCGTGTCCCCAGGGTATCTGGACGAGTAGGCTCCGCCGCGGCGTGAAGATCGTCGTCGTCGGTGCGGGGCAGGTCGGGTCGACCATCGTCGAGGCGTTGCACGGCGAGCACGACCTCACGGTGATCGACACGGCCAGAGACCGGCTCGAGCCTCTGGCCTACCGCTACGACCTCCGGACGATCGAGGCCAACGGGGCGAGCCGCCGTGCGATCCAGCAGGCGGGCACCGCCGGGGCCGACCTGTTCATCGCCTGCACGTCGAGGGACGAGGTGAACCTCGTGGCGTGCTCCTTCGCGCGCGTCGAGGCGCCGCGCGCGACGATCGTGATCCGGACCTCGAACGTCGAGTACATCGACCTGTGGCGCGAGGGCCGCCTGGACGTCGACTTCGCGGTGTCGTCGGAGCTCGAGACCGCACACGCGGTCGCGCGCTCGATCGGGATGCCGTCCGCCCGGCAGACCGACGCCTTCGCCGACGGCCAGGTTCAGATCGTCGAGTTCGAGATCCCCGAGGGCGCCGACCCGGCCGTCGTCGGCCGTCCCCTGCGGGAGGCGCGCATCCCGGACGACTCGCGCGTCCTGGGCATCATCCGCGAGACGTCGATGACCCTGCCGGGCGGCAAGGACGTGATCCGCGAAGGGGACCGGATCGTGGTGATCGGCTCCCCGAGCGCTGCGCGGACGTGGGGCGCGCTGCTCGCGCCGGGCGAGGGCGTCGTCGAGGACGTCGTCGTCTTCGGGGGCGGGCAGGTCGGAGCGGCGATTGCGCGCACGCTCTCCGAGCAGGGGATCGGCGTGCGCGTGATCGAGCCGGTCCTCGAGCGGGCCCGAGAGGTGGCGGAGCAACTGCCCCGCTGCCGCATCTACAACGCCACGGGGATCGACCCAGATTTCCTCGAACGCGAGCGGATCGGTCGGGCGCAGGCGGCCGTCTTCGCGATGAAGGAGGACGCGAAGAACCACTACGCTGCGACGCTCGCGCGCGTCCACGGCGTGCGGTTCACGATCGCCGTCGTCCACGACACGATCTCCACCGAGGTCTACGAGCTCTCGGGCGTCGACGTGACGATCAACCCGCGGGGCGTCACGGCGGAGGAGATCGTCCGGTTCGCGCACGACCCGCGCACGCAGCAGGTCGCGATGCTCGAGGGCAACCGCTACGAGGTGCTGGACCTCACGACCCAACCGACCAGCGAGTACGTCGGGCTGCGGTTCCGCGACATGCCCATCCGCGGCGCGCTGATCGGCGCAATCGTGCGCGACGGGAGAGCGCTGTTCCCGCACAGCGAGGAGATTCTGCAGGCGGGCGACCGCGTCATCGTGTTCACAGAGAGGGCGCGCGTCGCCGACGTCGAGAAGGTGCTGTGAGCCCGTACCGCGCCGCCCGCATCAGTGAGCGGGCGTGGCTCGGGATCGATCTCGCCGGCGCTCTCGCGCTGACGGGGACGCTCCTCGCCTACCTGAGCCTGTCGTCGCTCGTCCCGGCGGCCGTCGCGATCGGCTACGGGGAGCCGTTCTGGCCGTTTCTCGCCGCGGGCGCCATCGCAGGAGGCTGCGGCCTGGCGCTCGCGCGCCTCGGCGGGCGCCGCGCGGCGGGACCGATCGGCTTCCGCGAGGGCTACCTCGTGGTGTCGCTCACCTGGCTGCTCGCCGCGGTCTACGCCGGCCTCCCCTATCTCTTCTCGGACGAGGCGCAGCTCTCACGCCCCGTCGACGCCTTTTTCGAGGGGATGTCCGGGTTCTCGACCACCGGCGCCACAGTCGTCACCGACGTCGAGAGCCTCGACCGGTCGATCCTGCTCTGGCGGCAGTTGAGCCAGTGGCTGGGAGGCATGGGGATCATCGTCCTGGCGCTGGCCGTGCTCCCGCGGCTGCGGATCGGCGGGCGGCAGATGTTCGAGTCCGAGCTGCCGGGCCCGGAGGTGGACCAGCTCGCGGAGCGGATCCGCGACACGGCGCGCAGGCTCTGGCTCCTGTACATCGGGCTGACTGCCGTGCTGATCGCGACGCTGCTTGTCGTCGGACTGTCCGGGCTCGACGACGGTCTCAGCCCGTTCGAGGCGATCGGGAACTCCCTGACGACGATGCCGCTCGGCGGCTTTGCGACCGAGAACCGCTCGCTCGAGGAGTTCGCCCCGGTGACGCAGTGGACCATCGCCGCGTTCATGGCGCTCGCGGGCCTGAATTTCGCGTTGCTCTACCGCACCCTCGTGCGCCGGGACGCGCGCGCGCTCGCGCGCGACGAGGAGGCGCGGCTCTACGGCGTGCTGCTCCTGCTCGGGTCGATTCTCCTCTTCGCGGAGCTCGTCAACGACGGCCTCTTCTCCGGCGAGGAGGCGGTCAGGCAGGCGTTCTTCCAGGCGACGTCGCTGATGACAGGGACGGGCTTCGCGATCACCGACTACGTGGACTGGCCCACGCTCGCCCTGATGGCGATGATCGGGCTGATGTTCGTCGGGGCTTCGGCGGGCTCGCCGACCGGCTCGGTCAAGATCGTCCGCCACCTGCTCGTCGGCCGGCTGCTGCGCCGCGAGCTCCGCCAGACGATCCATCCGGAGCTCGTCCTGCCGATCCGCCTGAACGGCCAGCCGGTCGAGGAGCGGACGCTCCGGGCGGTTCTCGCGTTCGTCGTGATGTACATCGGCATCTTCATCGTCGGCGCGGCGCTCCTCGCGATCGATGCGCGCTTCGCGACCGTCGACCTCGGCATCACCGACGCCGTCGCGGCGTCGGCCGGCACGCTCGGGAACGTCGGTCCGGGGCTCGGCTTCGCCGGGCCGATGGGGAGCTACGCGCCGTTCAGCGACTTCTCGAAGATCGTGATGGCACTCCTGATGTGGATCGGGCGCCTCGAGCTGCTTCCCGTGCTCGTGCTGCTGACGCGGAACTACTGGCGCGTGTAGGGCTATTCCTCGCCGGGCCCCTCGGCGAGGAGCTTCCGCACCTCGCGGAACTGGCCGGCCTTGCCCACGACGACGATCGTGTCCCCGTCGAGGATCACGTCGTCGGGCTGGGCGCCCGCGATGGATTCCGACTCCCGCAGGATCGCGATCACCGTGACGCCCGTCCGCTTGCGGAACGCGCAGTCGGCGAGCGTCCGTCCGTTCACCCAGCTGCCCGACGGCACCTTGATCCACTCGATCTGGAACTCCCCGAGCGCCATCTCGAGCTCCTCGACGATTTTTGGACGCTCATAGGCGCCGCCCAAGAGCGCGCCGAGCTGGCGCGCCTCGTCGTCGTGGAGCTCGAGGACGAACGCCGGCTCCTCGTCGCCCGGGCGCCGGTGGACGTAGACCTCGCGGTCGCCGTCGTTGTGCTGGATCACGGTGATGCGGCTACCGGCGGCCGGCGTCATCGTCCACTTCACGCCCACTCCCGGCAGGCGCGTTTCCTTCAGCTCGAGTGGCATTGTGTCTCCTTCGACCCTCTCATACAGTCAAGCAGCACCGTGTTCATCCCGGCACCCTCGCTGGGCTCAGGAAGCGCCCGAGGCGCCTCGACTCCTTCATCAGGACGACACCCACCGTCGCGCTCGCGAGGACGTAGAGACCGGCGAACGCGACGATGTCGTCCCGGTGCGCCGCTGCGAGCGCGGCATTCCCGGCGGCCAGCTGAGCGAGGATGATCGTGAACTCGCCGTGGGCGACGAGCGCCGCTCCCGCGTTGACCCCTTGCCGCACGGAGAAGCCGCCGAGCCGGCCCGCGACGACGCCGACGCCGACCTTGCCGACCAAGGTCGCCGCGAGCGCGAGGAGCACGATCCAGCCGACGTCGGCAGTGCGGTCGAGCTCGATCGTCAGCGCGAAGACGAAGAAGAACAACGCCGCGAAGACGTCCCGCACCGCGAAGAAGCGCTGCTCGATCTCCTCGCGCACGCCGCTGTCGGACAGGACGACGCCCGCCATCAGCGCGCCGATCGCCTCCGACATGTCGAGCTCCTTCGCGACCGCGCTCATCGCGATCACGAACCCGAACACGGCCAGGAGGAAGAACTCGAGCTCCAGCCGACTGAGCAGCCGTCCGATCGATGCCCCCAGCCACCGCGACGCGGCGAGCGAGGCGGTGACGAACGCGAGGGCCTTGAGGGCGACGCCGGCCGTGGTCGCGACGCTGCCGCCGCCGGTAGCGACGAAGCCGAGCACTGCCGCGATGGCGATGTCCTCGAAGAGCAGAATGGCGAGCACGAGGTCGGTCTCGTCGTCCGCCAGGCGCCGGAAGTCGATCAGCGCCTTGACGGCGATCGCGCTCGACGACACGTAGATACAGGCCGCGAGCACGAGGGCGGCGAAGGTCGGCCCGAACGCGGCGACCCCGACGAGGAGCCCGAGGCCTGCGTTGACGACCAGGTCGGCGGCGCCGCCGAGGCCGACGTGGCGGCCGCTGCGAACGAGCCGGTCGACGCTGAACTCGAGACCGAGGAAGAAGAGCAAGAAGATGAGCCCGATCTCCGCCACGAAGTCGGTCACCTCCGACGGCTGCACGAGCTTGAGGAACTCGGGCTCGTTGGGGCCGAGGAGGATCCCGGCGAAGAGGTACGCGGGGATCGCGGAGAGCCCGAAGCGACTCGCCGCCAGCCCGAGGACCCCGAGCACTCCGATGGTGACGGCGAGCTCGGAGAGCGTCATCCCCGCCCATTGTCGCGGAGGCGGCCACCGGCTGCCGCCGGTAGCGGTCCGTCAGCCGACGACGGCGCGCCGGAGGCGGTCTTCCACGCCCGGCTTGAGGATCGCGACGACCTGGTCGCCGGGCCGGATCACGGTGTCGTCGCGCACGATCTCCCCCACGCCGTTCCGCATCAGGGAGACGAGCTTGGCGCCCTCGGGGAGCGCAATGCCGGCGACGCGCTTTCCCGCCGCCGGCGCGTCGGGCGGCACGTGCAGCTCTACGAGCTCGAGACCCTCGCCCCGCAGCTCGAGCAGCTTCACGAGGTCGTGTTCCGGAACCTCGTGCTCGACGAGACCGAGCAGCCCCGACGTGGCGCACACGGTCTGCGTGATCCCCAGGATGTCGAAGTGCGGCTGGTTGCGCGGGTCGTTCACGCGCGCGATCGCCTTTGGGACGCCGTAGCCCTCCTTCGCCAGCTGCGAGATCACGATGTTGTCCTCGTCGTCGCCCGTCACGGCGAGGACGATGTCAGGTGGCCGCGCGATCCCCGCGCGCTCGAGGACGTGGATCTCGGTCGCGTCGCCCATCAGCACGATCGGCCCGAGCTCGGCCTCGAGCTGCTCGAAGCGGTCGCGCCGCTGCTCCACCAGGGTGACCTCGTGGCCCATCCGGACGAGCGAGCGCGTGATGTTCGCTCCGACCTTCCCGCCACCCGCGACGATCGCGTACATGCCTGCCTACCCCGCGCTTCCGACGGGGCTTGCGTCGCACGAGCGCACGACGTCGGTGAGGGTCGCGATCGCGGTCTTCGTCGGGCACACCGTCCGCAGCCCGCGCTCGGCGTAGAACTCCGCTCGGCGCGGGTCGAAGACGCGGACGACGACGCAGCCGACGTCGTATCGCCGCTGCAGAATCTGGCCGATCACGACGTTCGAGTTGTCGCCGTCCGTCGCCACCACGGCGGCGTCCGCCGTCGCAACGCCCGCCCGGTCGAGCACCTCCAGGTCCATGCCGTGCCCGACCACGAAGCCGCCGCGCCATTCGCCCAGCCGCGCCAGCGCGTTCTCGTCGTCGTCGATGCAGGTGACGTCCCAGCCGTCCGCGGCGAGTTGCTTCGCCACCGCGGAGCCCACGCGTCCGCAGCCGATGATCACGGCCTTCATGCGATTGAGGTTACTCGTCGAACACGCCCTCGGGGAACGCGACGACCAGCACCTCGCACGGGGCGTGGCGGAGGACGTGGTCGACGGTCGGTGAGAAGAACCGCGACTGCCTGCGCCAGCGCGGCGACGAGCCGAGCACGATCAGGTCGGCCTCGCGACGGGTCGCCTCGTCGACGATCGCGTGGCCGATCGAGCGCGCCTGGACAGCCTCCGCACGCACGTCGACGTCGTTCTCCTCCCCCAGCGCCCGCGCCTCCTCCACGGACGCGTCGGCCTGCTCCGCGACGGCGGCCGGCAGGGGCGCGTCGAGCGCCCGCTCACGCGGCACCTGGACGACCGTGATCGCCTCGACGCGGGCGCCGCTCTCCTTGGCGAGCGCGACCGCGGTCGCCACCATCTCCTCTCCGATGTCGCCGAGCTTCATCGGCACGAGGATGCGGCGGAAGGACGCGCCGACCGGAAGTGCGGCCCGGGGGTCGACGTCCTCGAACATCCCCTTCCGCTCTCGCATGCGCGTCACGGCGTAGATGACGAGGCCGAGGGCGAGCCAGGCAGGCCCCGCGTAGCGCGCGCCCTCGTGCGTGACCATCGCGAGCACGAAGATCGCGGCCGTGAGCGGCGCCCCGACGAGCGCGGCGAGCGGCACGGCAACGCCTCGGATCCGCACGTCGGGCCGCGCCCGGAAGGGGCGTGGGAGGTCCGGCTCGCGCCGCCGCAGCCGGATCACCGCCAGCTGCGCGAGCGTGAAGGCCAGCAGCACGCCGAAGCTGTAGGTGCTCGCGAGGAAGCGCGCCTCGTCGTCCACCGTCGCGCCGACGAGGACGATGGCGATCGCCATCACCGTGATCGCGGCGATCGTCTCCCGCGAGACCAGGGTGCGGCGCTCGAACCGCCCGAGCTCGCGCGGCAGCATGCCGTGCGTGCCCATCGAGTGCGCGAGGCGAGCGCAGCCCGAGATGGAGGTGGTGATCGCCATCACGAGGATCAGGGCCGACGAGAGGCCCACGGTGATCCGGAGCATCTCGACGACGTTCGACGGCAGCTCCCCTTCGAATGCGGTGACGATGCCGACGAGCGGCGCCTCGAGCCATTTACCGCCGAGGTCGGACGCGCCGCTCTGGCCCGGGAAGGCGGTGACGCCGACGACGGCGACGAGCACGGTCAGCACCACGACGAGGCCGATGGCCGAGAACAACGAGCGCGGCAGCGTCCGGCCGGGCTCGCGCGCCTCCTCCGCGAGGTTCGCCACCGTCTCGAGGCCCGTGTAGGCCAGGAAGCCGAGCGGGATCGCGAACAGGAGGTCGTCGAGCCAGTCCTGCCCCGGCGCGAGGGAGAGCCCGTCTGCGAGCGTCTCGGGCGAGAAGACGAGCGCGAGGCCGATGAGCACGATGAGCGACTGAACGACGAGGTCGAGCAGCGCGACCACCAGCGCCGGCCGGTGGAGCCGTGAGCGCCGCACCAGCCGCACGACGCCGATCACGCCGATCGCGCACACCGCGACCACGACGTCCCACGGCGAGCGTCGCAGGCCCTCGACCTCGAGCGCCGCGCCGACGTAGTGCGGCAGGAACAGCGCCGAGAGCGCGATCACGATCAGGTAGTCGAGGAACAGTGCCCAGCCGGTCACGAACCCGGCGAGGTCGTTGTACGCGCGGCGCGTGAAGGTCTCCGCCCCACCCGTCTCCGGGATGGCGGCCGTCCCCTCCGCGTACGAGAGCGACACGAGCAGGAACACGAGCCCCGTGACGGCGAGCACGACGGGCGTGAGCCCGAGCGCCGACGCCGCGACGATCCCCAGCGCGACGTAGATCGAGGAGCCGATCTCGCCGTACGCGATCGCAAACAGCGCCGGCGCGTCGAGCACACGCTCGAAGCCGCGGACCTTGCGGGCCATCTACCGGCCCCGCTTCCGCTCGAGCTGGATACGCGCCACGCCGAGCGCGATGAAGAGCCCGCCGAGCGCGAAGCCGACGACGCCGCCGCCGTGGACGGCGGTCACGACGAGAAGCGCGACGCCGATCGCGATGAACGCCGCTCCGAAGGCGTACACCGCCTTGCCGTACCAGCTCACGCTGCGCTCCGCTGCCTGGAGGCCGTCACCATCACGCGGCACGGCGCCCTGCGCATCACGCGGTCCACGGTCGACCCGAACACGCCGCGCCGTCGGCTCGTGAGGTCCTTGCGCGGCGACCCGAGCACGATGATCTCCGCGCTGCGCTGCTCCGCCTCGCGAACGATCTCGACCGAGGCGCTCCTGCCGCGGACGAGGCGGCCGACGACCCGGACGCCGTACGTGTCGCCGATGGCCATCGCCTCGTCGAGCTCGTCGTTCGCAAGACGCTCCTCCTCGGGCAGGTCGGCGTCGAGCGGCAGCTCCAGTGGCACCTCGATCACCGTCAGCGCGACGACGCGGGCGCCGCGCTCCGCGGCCAGCCGGCACGCGACGTCGAGCGCGTCGTCGGAGGGCCGCCCCGGGACGATCGGCACGACGATTCGCCGGTACTCGAGCGCGAGCGCGGCGCCGAACGCCGGCGGCGCCTTCACGGTCTCCCGGAGCCCGGCCCGCACCCACCGCCGCCGGTAGAGCACGTAGCCGACGAAGCCGAGCACGATCCAGCCGAGCCCCACCCAGCGCGTCAAAGGGTTCTGGACCAGGATCACGACGAACGACGCACCGGTCGCGAGCCCGCCGAAGACCGCGAAGACCGGCCACTCCACGCCGCGGAACGAGACGTTCGGACGCGCCCGGTAGGTCGCCGCGGGGTCCGGCCCCATTCGGAGTCGCACCATCGCGGCATGCGCGACGGTGAACGAGAGCGTCGCCCCGAGGGAGTAGAGCGTGCCGACGAACTCCACGTCGCCGGGCAGCAGGAGGACGATCGGCGCGATGCCCGCGAACAGCACGAGCGCGATGTACGGCGTCTTGAGCCGGGGGTGCAGCTTGCGGAACACCTCGGGCATCTGCCGGTAGGTCGCCATCGAGTACGTGATCCGCGAGGCGCCGATGATGCCCGCGTTCGTGGCGATCACGAGGATCGTGGCGGCGAGCACGCCGACGTAGACCTCGAGGGTGTCGAGCACCCCGCCCTCGAGGCCGAGGTTGTCCACGACCCCGAGAATCGGGTCGTTGGCGTACCCGCCCTGCTCGGGCGGCAGCGCGAGCAGCGTCGTCAGCTCGCCGTCGATCAGCTTCACCGGCAGGGCCGACAGCGCCACCAGCGGCAGGGTGAAGTAGATCGCGAAGACTGCGAGCGCCACCAGCTTGTATGCGTTCGGGACGCTCTCCTGTGGCTCCCGTGCCTCCTCTGCGAGGTTCGACACCGTCTCGACGCCCGTGTACGCCAGCATCGCGACCGGGATCGCGATCGCGAGGTTCCCCCATGTCGGCGCCGTCCCCCAGTGGACGTTGTCGACGAGCGTCTCTGGGCTGAACACGAGTGCGAAGCCGAGTAGCACGAGCAGCACCTGCGTCGCGAAGTCGATCACTGCGAGCCCGATCGACAGCTTGGCCGCCTCGGTGACGCCGACGATGTTGAGCGTGACGAGGAGGACGATCACGACCGCGCCGCCGACGATGTCCCACGGATTCGATTTGAGCGGCTCCCAGAAGATCGAGAGGTAGTGCGGGACGAAGAACGCCGAGGTCGCGATCGTGACGATGTAGACGAGCATCTGCGCCCACGCTGCGCCGAAGCTGATCAGTTCGTTGAACGCGTGCCGGGCGAAGCTCGACGACCCGCCCGCCTCGGGGAAGCGGACGGTGCCCTCGGCGTACGTCGCGGCGGTCGCCGAGAACACGATCCCTGCCAACACGAAGACGAGCGGCGTCAGTCCGAGCGCGAAGACGGCCGTGAGACCGAGCGCGTAGTAGATCGACGAGCCGACGTTCCCGTACGCCGTGGCGAAGAGCGCGGGCGTCCCGAGCACCCGCTCCATCTGCACCTCGCGCCGCCTCCGGCTTCCCGGCACGCGCGCGAGTGTACGCGCCGTCGGGGACACGTCCGCGGGGGCCGTTGAAGAACCAACTCGATCGGCCTAACGTGCGGTCGTACCAGCTCGCACGAAGCGACGTGCTCGATCGACGGCGGAAGCCGCCCGGGCGGGCGCGTCGGGGGAGAACACCGAGGGAGAGGGAAGGGGAGTCGCTCATGTCCGAGCCCAGCCGAACGGGACGGGCCTACGGCAGGAATGGCCGGGCCTTTGCGGGAACGGGGGTGGCCGTCGCCTGCCTGGCGGCCGCCGCCGCGATGCTGACCACGGGCGCCGAGGCGCGCTCGGCGGCGGCGCCGGTGAACAACTCGCCGCCGACCATCTCCGGGACGGCCGTCGTTGGCGAGACGCTGACGGCAGCCGAGGGCTCGTGGACCGGGGCACCGTTCACACTCACGCACCGATGGGTGCGCTGCGGTGCCGATGGCGGGCTCCCCGACGCCTCGAACTGCACCACCATCACCGGCGCAACGGCGACCAGCTATGTCGTCGTCGGCGGCCCTGGCGGAGACGTCGGCTCGACGCTGCGCGTGGTCGAGACGGCAACGAACCCCGACGGTACTCCGAGCGCCGCCTCGGCACCTACGGCCGTCGTCACCGAGCCGACGACACCCGTGAACACCGCCGAGCCGCTCATCTCGGGGTCGGCCGTCGAAGGGTCGACGCTCACCATCTCGACCGGCACCTGGGCCGGCACGTCGATCACGTACACGTACCGGTGGTTGCGCTGCGGCGCCGGGGGCGGTCTTCCGGACGGCTCCGACTGCCCCTCGATCCCGGGAGCCACGAGCTCCAGCTACACGCTCGTCACCGCCGACATCGGGCGGCGGCTGCGCGCGCAGGTCACGGCCTCGAACGTGGCGGGAACGGCGACCGCCACCGCGAACCCGTCAGATGTCGTGCAGCAGTCGTCCACGAGCGGGCCGCCGCGCAACCTCGTGGAGCCGTCGATCACCGGCACGTTCGTCGTGGGGCGCTTCCTCTCCGCGAGCCTCGGCACCTGGGCGGGGGCGACGCTGTCGTATGCGTACCAGTGGATGCGCTGCGGGGCGGACGGCGGGCTTCCCGACGGGTCGAACTGCACGCCGATCTCGGGCGCCACGACGTCGAGCTACACGCTGACGGTCGACGACGTGGGTCAGCGGATGCGCATTCGCATCACGGCGTCGAACAGCCTCGGCACGCAGACCGTCGCCTCGAACGCGTCGGCGGAGGTCACCGCGACGTCCTCGACCACTCCCGCGGCGCAGGCGCCGCTCAACAGCGTGCTGCCGGCGATCCTGGGCTCGGCGACCGTCGGGACGACGCTCACGGCGAGCGTTGGCCTCTGGACCGGAACGGCGCCGCTCCTCTACTCGTACCAGTGGCTCCGGTGCGGCGCTGACGGCGGCCAGTCGACCGGCGTCGGCTGTCCGGCGATCTCCGGCGCGACCGGGACCCAGTACGCGCTGGCCGCAGCAGATCTCGGCCAGCGTCTCCGGGTGCAGGTGACCGCTCGTAACACGCTCGGCGCGGCGACTGCGACCTCGAACGCGGCGGCACAGGTGCAGGCCGCCGGATCGTCGCCGGCCCCGTCGCCACCACCCCCGACCGGGACACTCCCTTCCGGTGCGATCCGGCTCCCGAACGGGAAGATCTCGATCCCGGTCACCAGCGTCTCCGAGCCTGAACGGCTGATTGTCGGCGAGGTGGAGTTCACTCCGAACCCGGTTCGGTCGCGGGAGCGGCCGCTCGAGCTCCGCGTGCGCGTCGTCGACACACGGGGCTACGTCGTGCGCGATGCGCTCGTCTTCACCCGCTCGACCCCGCTCGTCACGTCCCAGCCCGGTGAGCAGCGCAGCGGCCGGGACGGCTGGGCGCGGCTTCGCATGACGCCGGAGGCCGACTTCCCGCTCGCCAAGGGCCACAACGTCCAGTTCTGGCTCCGCGTCCGTAAGCAGTCGGACGAGCTGCTCGCCGGGGTCTCGAACCGGCGGCTCGTGCAGGTGGCGACCGCGGGCTGAGAAGCCCTCGGGCTGACGCTTCGGGCCGGCGAGTGCCGGCCCGAAGCGTCAGCGCCGTCAGCCGTGGATCGAGGCGATGATCGGGATGATCAGGATCGCGACGATGTTGGCGATCTTGATCATCGGGTTGATCGCCGGGCCGGCGGTGTCCTTGTAGGGGTCGCCGACCGTGTCGCCGGTGACGCCCGCAGCGTGGGCCTCCGAGCCCTTGCCGCCGTAGGCGCCGTCCTCGATCAGCTTCTTCGCGTTGTCCCATGCGCCGCCGCCCGAGGTCATCGAGATCGCGAGGAAGATCCCGGTCACGATCGTCCCGATCAGGAGACCGCCGAGCATCTCGGGCTTGATGATCCCGACGACGATCGGGAACGCGACCGGGATCAGCGCCGGGACGAGCATGCTCTTGATCGCGGAGCCCGTGACGATCGAGATCGACGTCGCATAGTCCGGCCGCGACGTCCCCTCCATGATCCCCGGGTCTTCCCGGAACTGGCGGCGTACCTCCTCGACGACCTCGCCGCCGACGCGACCGACCGCCGTCATCGCCAGTGAGGCGAAGAGGAAGGGCATCAGCCCGCCCACGAACAGGCCGGCGATGACCCACGGGTCGGCGAGGTCGAACGTGACGTTCAGCCCCTCGTCGGCCAGCCCGCGGACGTACTCGTCGAACAGGATGAGCGCGGCGAGCCCCGCGGAGCCGATCGCGTACCCCTTCGTGACCGCCTTCGTCGTGTTGCCGACGGCGTCGAGCGGGTCGGTCACGCCGCGCACCGACTCCGGCATGTCCGCCATCTCCGCGATGCCGCCGGCATTGTCGGTGACAGGCCCGTACGCGTCGAGCGCCACGATCAGCCCGGTCATCGAGAGCTGCGCCATCACCGCGACGCCGATCCCGTAGATGTGCGGGTCGCCGTCGCCGAGGCCGACCGCGTAGTACGAGCCCACGACGCCCGCGGCGATCACGAGCACGGGCAGAGCCGTCGCCTGCATGCCGAAGGCAAGCCCCGCGATGATGTTCGTCGCATGCCCGGTCTTCGACGCCTCGGCGATCTTCTTCACCGGGTACCAGCGCGAGCCGGTGTAGTACTCCGTGATCGCGACGAGTAGGAACGTGACGCCGAGCCCGATCAGGGCAGGAACGTAGAGCTGCCAGAACGAGAAACGGTCGCCGTCGAATGCCAGCGTAACCGGGATGAACCCCACCGCTGATAGGAGGGTCGCGACGACGACGCTCTTGTAGAGCGCGTTGATGATCGCGTTCTCCCCGCGACCGACCCAGGCGAAGAATGTGCCGATCACGGACGCGAGGATGGAGATGCCGCCCAGCGCGAGTGGGTAGAGCCAGAGCTCGCCCGAGGGGAACGCCGTGCCGAGAAGCATCACTGCGACCGCGGTCACGGCGTAGGTCTCGAACAGGTCGGCCGCCATGCCTGCGCAGTCGCCGACGTTGTCGCCCACGTTGTCGGCGATCACGGCCGGGTTGCGCGGGTCGTCCTCGGGGATGCCGGCCTCGATCTTCCCGACGAGGTCGGCGCCGACGTCGGCCGCCTTCGTGAAGATGCCGCCGCCGAGCCTCGCGAAGACCGAGATGAGCGAGCCGCCGAACGCGAGCCCGATCAGGTCGTCGACGGCCGACTCGGGCGTGTTGTCGAGGACCTCGGTGAGGATCCCGTAGTACCCGGCGACACCGAGCAGCCCGAGACCGACGACGAGGAGCCCCGTCACCGACCCGGCGCGGAACGCGACGCGGAACGCAGGGGCGATGCCCTCGCGGGCCGCCTCGGCGGTGCGGACATTCGAGCGGACGGCGACGTTCATGCCGATGAAGCCCGCCGCGGCCGAGAGAATCGCGCCGACGAGGAAGCCGAACGCCGTCCCCCAGCCGAGCTTGTTGTAGAAGCCGAGCGCCAGGAAGGGCACGACGGCGACCATCGCGATGGTCGTGTACTGCTTGGTGAGGTACGCCGCGGCGCCCTCCTGGACCGCGCGGGAGATCTCCTGCATCCGCGCGTTGCCTGCGGGCTGCTTCAGCAGCCACCAGGTCAGGTACATGCCGTAGGCGATCGCGACGCCCGCACAGACGAGCGCGAACAGCACGGCGTGGTCAACGAAGAAGTCCATCCATCCTCCGGGTCAAGGCGCACAAAGTGACGCCGAAGCGGCGTCAGCGCGGGGGATTATGCAGCACAAGCCGGAAGGTTGCCCGGCAGGAGCGCGTCAGCCGGCGGAAAGGGTCAGCCCGACCTGCTCGGCGTAGATCTCCTCGAAGCTCGCGCCCTCTGCGTGACGCGCGATCTGGCGCTCCGCCGCGTTCCGCTCGGGGAGCCGAAGCCACGGAGCTGCGCCGATCTCCTCGGCGACCGGCTGGACCCACTCGAGCAGGCGCTCGACCCGCGCCCGAGCCGGGAGGACGTCACCTCGCTCGAGATCGATCAGCTCGCCAGAGAGGCCGTGGCGGATCGCACGCCACGTGTTCTCCTCGATGAGACGATGGGGATGCTCCGGCAGGGGCTCGCCGTCGTCGATCGCGCGCGCGCATCGCGCCGTGAGCGAGACCATGAGCGCCACGAGAGCCTGAGCCTCCCCGATGTCGGGCTGTGCGTCGCAGATCCGGATCTCGACGGTCGGGAAGGAAAGGTGCGGACGGACGCTCCACCAGAGCTGCGTCGGCTCGTCCATCGAGCCGGTGGCGTAGAGGAAGCGCACGTAGTCGGCGTACGCCGCCCACGACGGGAGAGCGTCCGGGACGCCGCAGCGCGGGAAGAAGCGCGTGAAGACCTGCGTCCGCGCCGAGTGCAGCTTCGTGTCGACGCCCTCGTGGAAGGGTGAGCTGGCGGACACGGCGAGCAGCTCGGGGAGCCAGTTCCGCACTGCCGAGGCGACGCGCACCGCTCGGTCGGCGCCCCGAATCGCGACGTGCGTGTGGACGCCGAAGGTGTTGTTCCGCCAGACGACGTAGGCCAGGAGCTCGTCGTTCCGCCGGTAGTGCGGCGTGTCGATGATCCGCTGGTCGCGCCAGCTCGCCCACGGGTGGGTGCCCGTCGCGCCGAGCGCCAGCCCGAGCGGGTCGACAAGGGCCGCGAGCTGCGCGCGCCGCTCAGCGAGCGCAGCCGGCACGTCGGTGAAGGACACCTGCTTACCGGTCTTGACCTCCACTTCGGAGGCGATCAGCTCGCCGACGAGGTTCGGCTCGAGCGCCGTACCGCGCGCGGCCGCCTTGACCTCCTCGAACCGGTTGACGAGGTCGAGAGTCTCTGGGTCGAGGAGCGCGAACTCCTCCTCGATCGAGACGGTGAAATCCTCGGCCGCCTCGAAGCGCTCGTACGCCTCGGAAAGGACCTTCTCGGAGGGTGCGCCGCTGCCCGACTCGCCCATGGAGCGGGAAGGCTAGACGAGGGGGTCAGGGGGCGGGGTGTCAGCCGCGCTGCCCCTCCATCTCCGCGACCTCGAGCAACCGCTGAGCGATCCCCGCCCAGCTCCACCGCTCCTCGACGACTCGTCGCACGGTGGCCCGCAGGAGCTCACGGTCGTCCGCTGCCAGGGCGAGCAGCGTCGTGAGCCGCTCGCGGAGCGCTTCCGAGTCGCCGGTCGGGAACGAGACCAGCGGCGCAAGCTCGCCCGGGAGCGCCTCCTCGAGCCCGGCCGCGACCTCCGCGAGACCCGAATGGCGCGAGACCACGGGCGGGCAGCCGGCCGCCGCCGCCTCGGCGGCGACCATTCCGAACGCCTCGGGAAATACGGACGGCACGACGCACGCGTCGGAGAGGGCGAGCAGATGCCGCAGGTGGCGGTGCTCGAGCGGCCCGGTGAAGAGGGCCCGGACCCCGTTCGACGCCGCCAGAGCTTCGAGCGCCGGCCGCTCGGGCCCGAACCCGACTATCACCACGCGCGCATCGGTGCCGCGGAGCGCCTCGAGGAGGACGTCGACGCCCTTCTGCTCGATCAGCTTGCCGAAGTAGACGACGGTGGGGCTGTCACCGGCGAGGAACGCGCCGAGCCGTGCAGCGTTCGCATCGTCCGGGAGCCGCTCGTCGGCATTGCCGGCGTTCGGCCGGTCGAGCGCCGCCTCGGCGACGAGCTGCGCGAGCGCCTCGCCGCGCTCCGCGGGGAGCCACAGCTCAACGTCGACGCCCGGCGGCACCTCGAAGACACGCTCGGTGTGGCCGCAGACGTCCTCGACGACCGCCCGGATGTGCTCCGAGCCGACGAACGTCGCGAGCGCCTCCGCGAGCGCCTCCGCGCCCCAGCTCGCCAGGTCGGGTCTCCCGCGCATCGAGTATTCGAGCTCCGACCCGTGCGCCTTGACGGCGAACGGAGCCTCCGAGGCGACGCCAACCGGGCCGCCGAGCAGGACGTGGTTCGTGAACACGAGGTCGGCAGGCATGAGCTGCCGGACGGCTGCGGCGTTGGCCTCCACCCACTCCTCGAGCTCGGCTCGCGTGCAGTCCGGGAGGCGCCGCACGTCGTCATATCCCTCGTACCGGTCGAGCACGAACACCGGGAGGAAGCCCTCCACGTCGGGGCGGACCGTTGCGGCGCCGCCGAGGTCGTACGTCTCCGGCCGCGGCTCCTGGCTCAGGACGGTGACGTCGTGACCCGCGCGGGACCATTCCCGCGCCAGCTGCCGGGTGTAGACGTTGGACCCGGTGCCGCCGAGCAGGTACCCGTGCCAGAGCAGGATGCGCACGGAGCACATCCTGCCCGGGTTCGGCCGGATGGGCGTGCCATGCGAGAGGCCCGCTGGGGGAGCCGCTCGGCTCCCCCCACGTCGGACCTACGCCAACTCGACCGACCGCCGGCACGGGCGTAGCCCCATGGCTACACCCGACGGGCGCCGCATCGGCCGGTGCAGGGTGTCACCGCCGGCGCCACGACCTCCGCTCCGCGCCCCCGCACCGCCCGTCCCGGGACGGGCGGACGCGAGCTGCGCGAGACCGCGGCCGTACATGTGCCACCGGCGGCTCCCCCGTACCGAAGAGGGGGCCGCCCGCGACTTCCCCCGACGACGGGCAGCCACCACCGTGAGGCCGTCAGGCGACCTCGTCGGGTGGCTGTCTCGAGCGTCGTGGTCATCGCGGGCGATCGATCCCTCATCGTCGTGCTACCAGCTGTGCTTCTTCTTGAACGCCCAGATCGAGATCCAGTTGTCGTTGTCCCAGGCGGTCATGTTCTGAGTGGACGACTGCGAGACGGTCGCCGTGTTGGAGACCGCAGCGGGACCGCTGGTTGCGATTCCACCGTTTGCATTCGCCGCACCACCGGTGCCGGCTCCGCCGTTGGCGTTGCCGGCGCCCGTGTTGGCCGCGACTACGTCGCCGCCCACGGCTGCCGTCGTGTTGCCACCGGAGATCGCGTCCCCGGTCTTGTTGATCGAGCCGTACGTGTCGCCGCCGCGACCGGTCGAGCCACCCTGGCCCGTGTTCGATGTCGTCGTGGTCGACGGATTGGCGGTCTGGGTCGCCGTGAAGCTCCCGTTCGTGTTGCTACCGCCGTTCGCCGTCGAGCTTGCGCTCTGGGACGTGAAGTCGGAGACGTTGCCGGCGTCGCCACCGGTCGCGTCCTGCTTCACCGCGTTCCAGCCACCGTCGCCGCCGCGGCCGCTGTCGCCGCCGAGTGCGTACGGGTCGCCACCGTCGCCCGTGTTGGACGAATCGGTGGAGCCGCCCGCACCGCCGGCTGCTCCAGCGCCACCCCCGCCACCGGCTCCGCCGGTCGCCGAGGTGCCGGCCCCGCTGCCGCCGCCTGCCGCGCCGGACCCGGTTCCACCGGAACCGCTGCCGCCGTTGCAGGTGACGCACAGCGTGCCACCGTCACCACCGGTCCCCGAGCCGCCCGTGCCCGAGCCGCCGGCACCGCCGGTGCTCGCCGACGAGCCGGAGCCCGCTGCACCACCGGCCCCGCCGGCGCCGCCGGCGCCACCAGCGCCGCCGTTACCAGCGTTTCCGGAATCGGACGAGGTGTCGCCACCCCGGCCCGTGTCGGCGTTGCCACCGCGACCGCTGTCGCCACCGTCGGCCGACTGGCAGCCGCCGGCCTTGACGCCGCAGAGGTTCGCAGCGTCGCCGCCCGCGGACGTGTTGTCGCCCTCGTGGTTGGCGTTGATCGCGGCGGAGTAGCCGCCGTTGGCATCCTGATCGACGTCGCTCTCGGCCTTGTTCGAGTTGTCGACGTCGACCTTCGTCTCGTTGTCGTTCGCGATCGAGCCGCCGTCGTTCCCGACGGAGGCCGTGTTCGCACCCGAGATGCCGCCGGAGCTCGACGCGCCCGTCGACGACGTGGCGCTTTGGCTCTGGGACGTCCCGTCGTTACCGGTGTTGACGTACCCACCGGCGCCGCCCGTACCGGCGCCGCCCGTGGCGGCACCGCCGTTGGCGGTCGCAGGCCCGGACGTCGCGACGCCGGTCTGGACGACCGTCGCGTTCTGGATCGACGCCTGGACGTTCGCCTTCAGAGCGTCTTTGTTGAACCCGATGTCCGCCATTGCGTTGGCCGGGAGCACGAGCCCAACTGCGAGCACTCCGAGTGCGAGCAGTCTGCGTGACACGTATCTCACCTTCTTTCGTCACAGCCGAATGAACGATTGCCCGCCGGACCAGCGTCCGGCGAGTCGCGTGGCGTGACGGAAGGTCAGACGGGGACGTCTACCCGTGAGAGGACTCCGATCGGCCGCCTGACGACCGACCCTTCACGCGCCCGCTGGAGAAGCGGCGGCACGAGCGCGAAGGCCAGGAGGATCGCTGCGATCCCCGACGGCCCTGCGCCGGACGCTGCTGCTGCCGCGAGCGCGGAGACCCACAGGGGTGGGTCTCCCGCCGGCGGGAGTGGCGGCTCCCTGCCGGCGTCTCCGGTTCCCGCGTGACCCGCCGGGCGCGTGTCGAGGCGCGCTTGCGTGGGACGCGGGGCGGAAATCTGTGTCATATGGGGCGCCCCGGAGATGGGTCGCCCGGCGCCGGGCTCGGACAGCGCGACCGGGACGCGCGGCGTGATGATCGCGCGCGCTCGTGGCCCGGGTGCTGCAGCCGAGGGGCGTCCGTGGAACAACGCAACGTCGAGATCGGCCGTGGACGACGGCTCGACCGTGCCCGCTGCGTCGAGAGCCTGAGCCGTGGGCGCCGCGGACGCCCCTTCGTTGGCAGCGGAGGACGTGGGCGCCGCTCCGTCGGCCGTCCGGCTGGTCGGGACGGCCGACGGAGGAACGCAGAAGGCCGAGAGATCCGGGCTCGCCGCCGACACCGTGCCGGCCTTGATCGACTGAGCTGCCGTCTGCTGCACGATCGCGCAGTTGACGACGACCGCCGATCCTGCGACTCCCCCTGCCGACGTCGAGACGGCGACCGCGTCCTGTACGACGACCGACTGCTGCGTCAGATCCTGGATGTCGAGCGCCAGGGCACCCGTGCTCTCCTGGACGCCGTCCTGGACGACGAGCGCACGGTTCGTGGCGGCCGCGTCGCTCGAGGCCACGAACCCGGCGGCGCTCCCTGCCCGCTGTCCCGTCGTCGCGCTCGCGAAGCCGGACTGCCCGACGAACACGATCTGCATCGCCGTCTGCGATCCGAGCCCGCCGCCGCGGACGGCGCGCTGCGCGACGTCCTGGTCGACGCGGGCGAGCGCCCCGGACGAGGCGTGCCCGCGCGCCGTGTGCCCGCCGACCCGCGATCCCGCGGCTTGGGTCTGCTCGACCACCGACACGGCGTCGCCGGTCTGCTCGACGAGCGTCAACTGACCCGCCCACTGGTCTGTCGCGCCGCCGTCGACGAGCGCGTCCTGAACGACGCGCTGGTCGACGTCGGCCACGGTGACGGCGGTCGCCTGTCCGGCGGCGAGGACGGTGCCCGCCGTGCGAAGCGAAACGTCGCGCTGGCCGGTTCGGACGTCCGCGCGTGCGTGCTGGACGAGGTCGATCTCCTGCCCGCTCCACTGCGCGGCGGCACCGTCGTCGCCGACGAGCGTCGTCTGCTGGACCCACTGGGCGAGGTCTCCGGCGACGGTCGCGGAGGCGACGCTCGTGACCCGGTTGACCTGCGGCGCGAGGAGATTGGCGGTCGCGACCGACTCGACGTCGGACTGCGTCGCCGTCGCGGCGGCGTCTGCCACCTGCTCGACCGAGACGAGCTGCCCCGCGAACCGGTCACCGGCGCTCCCGCCCTGCTCGCTCGTCTGTGTGACGTCCGCCGTGACACTCGCCTCCGCGTTGGCAATGGCCACGTTGGCCTGCTCGGGTGCTTCGGTGATCTTCGGGAAATCGACAGTCGCGGCCGTCGAACCGGTTGGCACCGGTTGGCCGGTCCAGTTCCAAGTCCAATTCCAGATCCAGATGCAGGAACTGCATGGGAGAACGGCGCTCCAGTCCCATTGCCACGTCCAGTTGGGCGCGCCTGCCCGTGTCCAGTCCCAGTTCCACGTCCAAGTCCCCGCCGCGTGTTCGTCCGTGCTCGTCGACCGCGACGTCACCTGGCCGAACTGGCCGCTGGTCTGGCCGTCCGCGCCGCCCCAGATCCAGTTCCATGAGGACGGCTGCGTGTCGAGCGCAGCCTCGACGCTCTGGGCCTCGTCACGATCCCAGTTCCACGTCCACACCCAGACCTGGAGCCCGTTCGCTCCGGGCTGCTGGAGGCGGTCGCCGTCGACCACGATCGAGAGATCGGTGTCGAGCCCGTTTTCGGTCGTCGCAACCGCGGTTCCGGCGCCGTTGCCAAGGGATCCGGAGTGCCGGCCTTGGTCGACGCGGCGCTCTGCTGCGTGACCGCACCAGACGTGCCGTCGCTCTCCACCCTGACCGAGACACTCGTGTTCTGGACGCCGTTCTGAGTCGCCGTCGCGGTCGCGCCGTTGGGCCCGGTCGTCTGGGCGACGGCCTCGGCCGTGTTGGTCTGACTTACAACCCCGTCGCTCCCCGGTGAGAACACGCGGATCGAGACGTTCGTATTGGTCACGCCGTCCTGCGTGGCGGCGGCGGTCGCACTTTCGTCGACCGTGCTCTGACCGCTCTCGGGGGGCGTGACCGACGTGTCGGCGGTCGCGCCCGCGACATTCGTCTGTTCGACCGTTGCGCCGTCGCCGGGGCTACCGACGCGAACGGTGACGGCCGTGTTCTGGACGTCCGACTGCGACCCCTCGGCGGCCGCGTTGGCCGACTGGTCGCTGGTCGCGGGAGTGGATGTCTCCGCGGCGGCAGTCGCTTCGGCGTTCCCTTCGGCGCGGTTCTCCTGCGAGACCGGAGAGCCGTTCCCCGGCTCGTCGACCCGCACGTCGACCTTCTTGTTGCCGACGCCGTTCTGCTCGGCCTTCGCGCCTGCATTGGCCTCCTGCGCGACCGACGCCACGTGCTCGGCGTCGCTCTGTCCCGGAGCGGCGTCGCTCTGTCCCGGAGCGGCGTCGCTCTGTCCCGGAGCGGCGTCGCTTTGTCCCGGAGCCGCGTCGCTGTGCCCCGGAGCCGCGTCGCTCTTCCCCGAACCGGCGTCGTTCTTGCCCTCGGCGGCCGGGCTTCCGGTGCCAGCGGCCGCCTGGCTCGAGTCCTCGGGGGCGTTCGTCGTGGCTCCGGCAGGCGCACCGCTGCCCGCAGGCGCCTGATTCGACTTGGCAGCCGCTGCGTCGGTTTGCCCGCCTGCCGCATCTGCGACCTGCTGGCCGGCTGGATCGGACGGGCTAGCGGGGACTGCCGACGCAGGCGTTTGTGCGGCATCCGCACCACCCGCCGACGTGCCATCCGCAGCGTGCACCGTCGGCGCGGCGACGAGCGTAACGGCAACCGCGAGCGGGCCGAGAAGCCGGATGCCGAGCCCCCTCGCGCTTCGTGTGACTGGCGGCGAAAACACTCCCCCTGTCGCGGCGCTTCTACCTCCCTACCGCGACCTCCTGGCAGCGAGAGTAGAATCGTCACCGCCGCTTTACTACCCCCAATTTCGGCATTTCTCGGTCAATTCGCCCTGTTGATCGACACTTTTCTCGCGGCGCAAGTTTCCAACGACCCAAACTGGCGCTCGGACAGGCGCTGGAACGGAGGAAGCGCCGCTAATTCGCTCAGGTGAGGTGGAAGTAGAGCGCGTAGAGCAGGTCGACAGCCGGGTTCGACGCGTGTACCTGCACGTCCGAGGGGCGTGTCGATCAAGGCCTGCGTGTAGTTGAAGATGATCTTGACGCCGGCCTCGACGAGGCGATCGGCGGCCTCCTGGCCCGACTCCGAGGGGACGGCCAATACGCCGACGACGATGCTGCGATCGCGGACGATGGCGTCGAGCTCGTCCATGGAGCTCACCGGCACGCCTCCGAGCGTCGTGCCGATCTTCTCGCGGTCTGCGTCGAACACGGCCGCGATCGTGATGCCGTGCTCGGCGAAGATCGGCGACGACGCGATGGCCGCACCGAGACGCCCTGCCCCGACGAGCGCGATGTTGTGCTGGCCCTGCGTCCGCAGGATCTTGCGGATCTCCGCGAGAAGCGCGTCGACCGAGTAGCCGACGCCGCGCTTGCCGAACTTGCCGAACCCGGAGAGGTCGCGTCGGATCTGTGTCGCGTTGATGTTCGTGTACTCGGCGATCTCCTGCGACGAGATGCGGTCCTTCCCCATCTTGCGAGCCTGCGTCAGCACCTGGAGATACCGACTCAGGCGCGCCGCGACCCCGACCCCCAGACGTTCCGCCACGACCACCTCCGCGTAAAGCTTGTGACAACGGCGCACATTGTGCCGACGGCCGCGCCTCGCGGCCCGGGGAACCGCACGCCAACCGGGTCCGACCGTCGCGGGTCGCCCCGCCAACCGGGTTCATCTTTCCTGTTCAACCGGGTTTGGCCCGGTTGTCACCCGTCGACACGCGCGTTACAGTTGATCGGTGGCAAACGGTGGGCTGCTGTCCGCGATCCTGTCCGAGCAGCCTGACGACGTGCTGGCGGACCTCAAGCGACAGCTCGAGAAGCGCATTGCCGAGGCACGGGGCGCGCTCGCCCAGTCGGAGCGCGAGCTGGTGCTCGTCGAACAGGCGATCGCCGCCCGCGGAGGCCGTGGCAATGCGGTGACCGGCAGCTCGTCGAGCGGCCCGGCGGGCAAGGCCGACGCCGCGCGCGATCGGGAGCCCGACGGGCGCTTTCAGGGAATCCCGCGGGCCAGGATCCGCGCCGTCGCGAGCACGGTGGAATACCCGATCACGCCCGCCCGCGTCGTCGACGCGTTCGCCGAGGGCGGAGAAACCGTCAACGTCGAGCAGATCCGCATCGCGTTGAACCGGATCGCGAAGGACGGCAACCTGACGAAGGTCGGCCCGAGCGTGTTCGCGGTTCCGGGGCGGTCCACCGAGCTCGACACGACGCAGCAGCGCCAGGCAAGCGAGACGGTTCCCGCGCGTGATCCGTTCCGGCGCCCCGTGCTCGGGGCGAGTTTCAGCCGGGATACGTCCCGACGAAGCTCCTGAGCGCCTCCTCGTCGACGACGAAGCGGCACCGCTCGATACCGTCGACCTCGACGACCGGTATCCGGGCGCGATATCGCCGTTCGAGCTCGTCGTTCGACGTGATATCGACCACCTCGAAAGCACGTCCGCAGACGGATTCGACGACGTCGAGCGCCGGCCCACAGAGGTGACACCCGGGCGCGGTGTAGACGACGACTCGGGCTACCGGCACCTCGACCGGCCTAGGGATAGAGCCCTCGCGTGGTAGTCGCCTCGGCGACCCGTTGCACGGCGAGCCCGTAGGCCGCAGTCCGCATGCTCGTCCCGAACCGCTCCTTCGCCGACCAGGTCTCCTCGAACGCACGCACGACGATGTCGTTCAGCTTTGCGTTCACCTCGTACTCCTTCCAGAAGTACTCCTGGAGGCCCTGCACCCACTCGAAGTACGAGACGACCACCCCGCCGGCGTTCGCGACGACATCGGGGAGCACCAGCACGCCGCGGTCCTCGAGGATCTCGTCGGCGCCCGGTGTGGTGGGGCCGTTCGCCGCCTCACAGACCATGTGAGCGCGCACGCGCGGGGCATTGTCCGTGTTGATCACCTGCTCGAGCGCGGCCGGCACGAGGACGTCGCACTCGACCTCGATGAGGTCGTCGTTCGTCGCGTCCTCGGTTCCGGGGAGACCTGCGAGCGCGCCGTGCTCGGCCTTGTGGGCGATTGCCGCCCCGACGTCGATGCCGTATGGGTTGACGACCGCGCCCGTCGAGTCCGACAGCGCGACGACCCGGGCCCCTTCCTCCGAGAGCAGGCGCGCCAGGTTGCGGCCGACGTTGCCGAAGCCCTGCACCGCGAGGCGGGTGTCCGGGAACCGCTTGCCATCCTTCTGCAGCGCGGTACGGATGCAGTAGAGGACGCCCCGCGCGGTCGCCCCGTCGCGTCCGACCGACCCGCCGATCGATAGGGGCTTGCCGGTGACGACGCCGAGCACCGAATGGCCGACGTTCATCGAGTACGTGTCGAAGATCCACGCCATCACCTGCGAGTTCGTCCCCACGTCGGGCGCCGGGATGTCCTTCTCCGGCCCGATCTCGTTGATGATCTCCGTGGTGTAGCGCCGCGTGAGGCGCTCGAGCTCGCCCGCGGACAGCTGCTTCGGGTCGCAGACGACGCCGCCCTTCGCGCCGCCGAACGGGAGCCCCATCAGCGCGCATTTCCACGTCATCCACATTGCGAGCGCCTTGACCTCGTCACGGGTCAGGCCCGGGTGGTAACGGATGCCACCCTTCGCCGGCCCGCGCGTGACGTTGTGCACGACCCGATACCCCTCGAACACGTGCGTCGTCCCGTCGTCCATCGACACGGGCACGGACACCTCGACGGTCTTTTTGCACTCCTCGAGGACCCGGATCAGGTTCGGGTCGACGCCGAACGTCTCGCCCACCCTGCGGAGCTGTGCGCGGGCGAGCCCGAACGGGTTCTCGCGGAGGTGCGTGGCCGGCTCGGTGGTGCTCATCGGCTGCTTCGCGCGGCTCGCACGACGTGCAGGACTCTAGCGACCATCTAGCGCAAGCGGAAGGGGATGCTCCGTGTCGTCGCGGGCCCCCCGCCGACGGGCACACCGAGCACGCGCAGCACATAGGGGCCTTTCGGGAGCCGCGCGCCGTGCGGCCCGCGCCCGGTGAGGCCGAAGGCGTACCGCCCGGGGAGCACGTCGCGCAACCGGACGAGCGTCCCGACCCTGCGTTTGCCGCGGTAGAGCTCGATCTCGAGGCGCGCGAGCGGCAGAAGCTGCGGCCGCTCGGCCGACCCGTCGACGCGCCCGGCGACCAGGCTGAGGACGGCCGGCTTGCGGTCGCTCGCGGGGAACACGGCGGCCGAGAGCGCAACCCGGTTGACGACGGGAAGGCGCGTCACCGGGACGGCCGCCGCCCACGGGATGCGCAGTCGCGCGCCGCGCCTCACGACGGCGCGCACCGAGCCCTCGAGGGCGCCCGGCGCGGCGGGCCGCACCTTCGCGGTCACCGTCAGCTCGACTCGCTTCGCGCGCCCCGGTTGGAGCACCACGCGACCGGGCACAGCCCGCACCGTGACGCCCGCGGATCTGATACCGGGGCGCAGCTCCACGACGAGCGGCCTCCGGCTGACGTTGCGCAGCAGCACGTGGCCCGTGGTACGCGATCGCTCGCCCACGAATGCTCCGAGCGCGGCGACCGGTGGATCGGCGACGACCTCGACCGACGACGCGGCGGCTGGGTCGACGACGCCCTCGCCCGCGGTCCCCGGAAGCGGCCGCGACGTCGCGACGAGCGCGGAGCGGAGACCGGCGGCGTCGAGGTCGGGACGCGCCTGCGCGAGCAGCGCGGCCGACCCGGCGACGATCGCCGCCGCTGCGCTCGAGCCGCTCAGCGTCCCGTAGCGGGCGGCACCGCCTTCGTTCCGGCCGGGCACGGCGGTCACGAGGCCGACGCCGGGCGCGGTCAGCTCCGCGCCGGCTCCGCCGTCGAGCGAGAGCCCGGTGCTCGAGAACGGCGCAACGGCATCCAGCTCCGGGTTGCTCCCGAACGCCGCGGCGCCGACGCCCAGGTCAACGGGGACGCCTGCCGCGAGGGAACGCCGCACCTCGGCGGCGACTCCGGCGGAGACGCCGACAATCGGCACCTCGATCGGCTCGTCGATGCCGAGCGACCCCGCGGGGATCGGTCCGTCGACGAGCACCGCGCGCGCGCCGGCCGAGGCGAACTCGCGGACTGCCTCCGGGGTCGTCGGTCCAGACGGCAGCAGGACGGCGCCGCCCGCGACACGGCTGTAGCCGTTGTCATCGAAGAGACGGTCGAGAGCGTTCCCGCGCGTGACGGCGACGACCTGGCGCCGCGGGAGCGCGACGACGGGCGCCGAGACGACGTCGTCCGGCCCTGCGACGCCGCCTAGCGCCGTCTCGCCGGACGCGAGTACGCGCAACCCGGCACGGAGGAGGATGTGGACCGTCGGGCTCCGCCCGCGCGAGTCGGACGCGGCGACGCCGAGCACGCCAGACGTCCCCGCGGGCGCCGCGATGCTGCCGTACCCCGGCCCGGCCGGGCCGTCGTTCCCCGCCGGCGAGACGACCAGCGTGCCGAGGGCGAGCGAGCCGCGGCCCGCGCGTGCCAGCGGCCCGTCCGGGAAGGAGGCGAACGGCTCGACGACGCCGACAAGCGCGACCCTCGCGCCGTCGTGCGCGTCGCCGTCGTCGTTGGGGTCCACGGCAGCCTCGAGCCCGGCGAGCACCTGGTCGGTGCGGCCGTAGACGGAGACGCTGCCACCGGCGTCCGGTTGCCAGCCCGCGACGCGGATCGGCAGCACCGACGCCCCGGGAGCCACCCCGTGCAACCCGGCCGGGCCGCGCACGCCCGCGACGAGGCCGGCGAGCCCGGTGGCGTGGCGTTCGGGTCGCCCCGGCTCCGTGGGATTCTGGGCCGCGGACGGGTCGCCGTCGGCATCGAGGATGTCGATCCCGGGCAGGAGGCGGCCCTGGAGGAAGGGGTGCCGGAGGTCGACCCCGGTATCGAGCAGGGCGACCGTCACCCCCGTGCCGTCGAACCCCGGCAGCTCGAAGCCGACGCGGCGCCCGCTCGCAATGCCGAACGCCGCTGTGTCGAGCGCCGGCTGCGGTACTGCGGCCGGATAGGCGGCGCGAACCGGGTAGACGCCCGCGACGGCACGGTCGCGCTCGATCGTGGGAAGCAGCATCGGGTCGATCGCCGCGGCAAAGCCGTTCAGCACCCTGACGTACGACTGCTCGGGGTCGACGGGCGCGCCGCGCGACCAGAGACCGGCGATCGCCCGCCGCTGGGCGGCACGGGCGGTCGCCGTCCACGCGCGCATCTGACGCTCGGTGGCCGTCCCCCCGGCCCGGCGGACGCGATCCGCGAGGGACGGCGCGCGCAGCACGACGACCCAGCGTCCCCCAAGCTGCGGGCGCGGTCGGCTGCCGAGCAGCCCTTGCCACCCCTCTGCCCCGACGGGTGCGTCCGCGGCACCGGCCGCGCCGCCGGCGGCGAGGACCGCGATCGCTGCAAACGCCGCGAGCGCGCGCCTACAGGCTCGAGGCATAGACATCGAGCGCAAGGTAGCCGGGAGATCGGAGCTCCGGCGCGAAACGAGCGGCCGAGGCGATCATCGCCGCGTTGTCGGTGCAGAGGGCGAGGGGTGCGAAGCGCGCCGCGGGGAGCGCGCTGCGGAGCTCCGAGTTCGCCGCGACGCCGCCGACGACCGCGACGACCGCGTGGCCCGTCGTGCTCGCGGCCGCCTCCAACCGGCCGACGAGCGCCCTCACGATTGCACGCTGGTAGGAGGCGGCGAGGTCGGCGCGCCGCGCAGCCAACTCGGCCACGGGGAGGTCACGCACGGCGTAGAGCAGCGCGGTCTTGAGGCCGGAGAACGACAGGTCGAGGCCGGGCACGCGCGCGACCGGGAACGCGTACGCCTCGGGGTCGCCCTCGCGCGCAAGGCGGTCGATCTCGGCGCCGCCCGGGTACCCGAGCCCGAGCAGCCTGGCGCCCTTGTCGAACGCCTCCCCGGCTGCGTCGTCGAGCGTGGAGCCGAGGACCTCGAAGCCCGCGCGATCGCGAACCGCGAGCACGAGCGTGTGCCCGCCGCTCGCGAGCAGACAGGTGAACGGCGGCTCGAGCGGATCCGGCTCGAGGTACAGGGTGGCCACGTGCGCCCGGAGGTGGTCGACCGGCACGAGCGGCAGTCCGCGCGCCCAGGCCAGTGCCTTGGCGGCCGAGAGCCCCACGAGCAGCGCACCGACGAGGCCCGGGCCTTGCGTGACGCCTATGCGCCCGACGTCGTCGAGGCCGACCGCCGCGTCGTCGAGCGCGGCGCGCACCACCGGCGAGACGAGCTCGAGGTGACGCCGCGAGGCGATCTCCGGCACGACGCCGCCGTACCGCGCGTGCAGGTCTGCCTGGGAAGCCACCACCGACGAGCGGACGACGCCGTCGTCGCCCACGACGGCCGCCGCGGTCTCGTCGCACGAGGTCTCGATCCCCAGGATGAGGGCGCTCATGGATCGGACGGAGCGGCGTCGTCGGAATCCGCGTCGCGCCACATGATGAGCGCGTCCTCTCGGTTGTCCGTGTAGTAGCCGCGCCTCACGCCCTTCGAGCGGAACCCGAAGCGCTCGTAGAGCCTGACCGCGCCGAGGTTCGAGACCCGTACCTCGAGCGTATAGCCGCGCAGCGAGTCGTCCTTCGTGAGCTCGAGCAGGCGGTGGAGCAGGGCCGAAGCGATCCCCTCACGGCGCCGCTCCGGTGCCACGGCGACGTTCATCACGTGCCAGGCGTCGACGTAGCGCGAGAGGACGAGGTAGCCGACGAGCGCCCCGGCCTCGTCGACCGCTCCGAACGACAGGGAGCTCGGCTTGGCAAGCTCGGAGGCGAACATCGACCGCGACCAGGGCGTCCGGTAGGACGCGCGCTCGATCCGCTCGATGGCGTCGAGGTCGCCGAGCTCGAGGCGCCGCAGCTCCAGCTCGACCATCACGGGCGCCACTGCTCCGCATCGGGCGCGCGCGCATAGATCGGCTCGATCGCGTCCACCGGTCCGAACGCCGTCGCGAGCCGCGCATGGAGCGCCGCGCTCGGCCGGTGGCGAGGGTCGTCGTCGGGCGGGATCACGGCGCCGGCCGCCTCCAACACCTCGCGGTAGCGCACCGCCCCGTCGCCGACGCAGAGGCGGCCAGGGGCATCGACGTCCTCGGGCGCCACGGCAGCGATACCGGGAACGAAGACCTCACCGCGGCGAGCGTCGATCACCGGCAACGCGCCTTCCGCACCGGCGGCGAGGGCGTCCAGTGTCGAGACCCCTGCGCCCTCGATGCCCAGCGCGATCGCGATGCCGCGCGCGGCGGCGAGCCCGATGCGCGTGCTCGTGAAGCTCCCCGGCCCGGTCCCGACCACGAGCGCGCCGAGCTCGGCGGGTTGGGCCGACGCCTGCCGGAGGAGCGCGTCGACGTCCTCGAGCAGTGTCCTCGCCGCCGACCAGCGCTCGCCCAGCACCTCGTCGTCGTCGAGGAGCGCGCTCGAGGCGACGTCCGTCGCGGTGTCGAAGGCGAGGATCAGCAAGCCGTCATTCTGCAACGAGGCCGGTGAGCAGTGTCCCGTCGGTCGCCTCGACGGTGACGCGCCGCACCTCCGGTGCGACGTGCTCGAGACGGACGGCCGCCCGAGAAGCCGGGAGTGCGCCCGCCCCGGCGTCCGGCCACTCGACGAAGACGACCGCGCCGTCGAAGTACGGCTCGAGGTCACCCCACTCCGCGGCCGAGAGTCCGCTGAAGCGATAGAGATCGAGATGCGAGACCTCGACGGTCCCCCGATAGCGGTGACCGACCGTGAACGTCGGGCTCGTGACGCGGCCCGTGATGCCCAGCGCGCGGCAGGCGCCGCGGACGAACGTCGTCTTTCCCGCGCCGAGCTCGCCGGACACGGTCACGAGGTCCCCGGGGACGAGCCGCCGCGCCAGGCGCCCCGCGAGGGCCTCCGTCTCGTCAGCGGAGACCGTCTCGGCGACGAGCGACTGCACAGGTCAGAAGAGGCCGAGCTGCACCGGCCGCCGGCTCTCGGTCGAACGAACGCCCTCCGGGAGACCGATGCCTACCGGCACGCCGAGTTCTCGTAATTCGACACGAGGGTCGCCGGCGGCGAGCAGCTCGGGCAGGCGCGAGACGTCGCGCTCCAGGGTCTCGAGCATCGTCGGCGTGTAGAGCGCGGCGGCCGGATGGAAGAGCGGGTAGAGCACGACCGTTCGACCGCCGAGCGTCACCTCCTGGGGGCGGCCGTGGACACGCGTGATGCCGAGCGCACGGCCGGAGAGGAACTCGGTCGCGAAGCTGCCGAGGGTCGCGACAACTCGCGGCCGGACGAGTTCGAGCTGCCGGTAGAGGTAGGGCTCGCAGGCGGCCGTCTCCTCGGGCAGCGGGTCGCGGTTGCCCGGCGGCCGGCACTTGAGCACCGTCGCGAGGTAGACCTCGTCCAGCCTGAGGCCGATGCCGCCGAGCAGGCGCTCGAGAAGATCGCGGGCGCGCCCTGCGAACGGCAGTCCGTCGCGGTCCTCGTGGAAGCCGGGTGCCTCGCCCACGAGCGCGAGCTCGGCCTCCGGGTCGCCCTCGCCGAAGACCACCTGCGTTCGGCCGGCGTGGAGCGCGCACCGGACGCACCCGGCGGCCCCCGAAGCCACCTCGCGGAGCGTCGCTGGAAGCTCGGCGCTCATCGCCGACACTGTACGGCCCGACCCGGCCGGCCGCGCCGACCGCGTGACGTGGTCGACCGCCGCTCGGCAGGCCTCAGTGGCCGCAGCCGCAGCTGCCGCCGCAGCACCCGCCTCCGCCCGAGCCCGAGGTGAAGCTGGGCTTGGACGTCGCGCCGATGACGGCGAACGTGGAGAGCTGCTTCAGCACCTTCGCAGCGCCGCAGCTCGGGCAGGTGACGACCTGCTGCTCCGAGCGGACGAGCTCGTCGAAGTGTTCTTCGCACTCCATGCACGCGTACTCGTAGATGGGCACGGCCGTAGTCTAGACGCGTGACCTCGTGGCGCGCGCAGACGCTCCAGGGCCGTGTCGTCCGGCTCGAGCCGCTCACGCCGCGCCATGCTGAGGCTCTCTGGGCGGCGTCACGCGACGAGCGGACGTGGCACTGGCTGTCTGTCGTCCAGCCCCCCGATCGTGCCGCATTCGACGACTGGCTCCGCGCCGCGCTCGAGAACGCGGAGAGCGGCGCCGAGCTACCGTTCACGACGATCGCGGGGGAGCAGGTCGTGGGCTCGACCCGGTTCCTCGCGCTGCGGCCCGAGCACCGGTCGGTCGAGATCGGCTGGACGTGGCTCCACCCGGACGCCTGGGGAACGGGCGTCAACGTCGAGGCGAAGCTCCTGATGCTGCGGCATGCGTTCGGGACGTGGGGCTGCCGTCGCGTCGAACTGAAGACGGATGCGCTCAACGAGCGCTCCCGCGGTGCGATGGAGGCGTTGGGCGCGACCTTCGAGGGCGTCCATCGCAAGCACATGCTCGTCCGCGAGGGAGAGAACCGCGACAGCGCGTGGTACTCGATCACCGACGACGAGTGGCCCGCGGTCGAGCGGGGCCTCGTCGAGCGCCTCGCTGGGGATTAGGTCCGCCCTCCACACCGTTACACTTGTCGCAGCCCGGTATCCGAGAGGAACTGGAGCCTGGATGATCGAGAGCGTCAACGTCATCGGTGTGCGCGGCCGCGTGGGCGGCGCTCTGAGCGCACGGCTCGCCGAGCGCGGCGTCACGCTGCGCGCCGACGGCGCGGCGCTCGTCCTGCTCTGCGTGCCGGACCGCACGATTCCGGAGGTCGCGGCCGCGACCGAGCCGGGGCCGTGGGTCGCGCACGTGAGCGGGAGCACGCGGCTCACCGCGCTCGAGCCGCACGTGCGGCGCTTCTCGGTGCATCCCCTGCAGACGTTCACGCACCACCGTGGCCCCGAGCAGCTCGACGGCGCCTGGGCGGCCGTCACCGGCGAGTCGGAGGAAGCCGTCGCGGTCGCGAACGAGCTCGCCGCGGTCCTCGGGCTCCGCGCCTTCCCGCTCGACGACGACCGACGCGCCCTCTACCACGCGGGAGCCGCGATCGCATCGAACTACCTGGTCACGCTGCGCCGCGCGGCCGGCGAGCTCCTCGCCGAAGCGGGCGTCCCCGACGAGGCGCTCGACCCGCTGATGCGGCGCGTCATCGAGAACGGGTTCCAGCTCACCGGCCCGATCGAGCGCGGCGACTGGGAGACGGTCGAGCGCCACCGGGAGGCGATCACCGAGCACGCGCCGCATCTCCTCGCCGCCTATGACGAGCTGGCGCGGCTGACCGCCGGCGACGCCGTGTCACTCGGGAGCCGGACGTGATCGTTGCCCGCACCGTGGCCGAGGTCAGGGCCTCGCTCGCGGACCGGAGGGGCGGTGCGGTCGGCCTCGTGCCCACCATGGGCGCCCTCCACGCGGGGCACTTCGCGCTGCTCGCTGCGGCGCGCGACAGGTGCGACACGGTCGTGCTGAGCCTCTTCGTCAATCCCGCCCAGTTCGGTGAGCCCTCCGACCTGAACGGCTACCCGCGAGACGAGGGACGCGACCTCGAGCTCGCCCGCGAGGACGGCGTCGACGTCGTCTTCGCCCCGTCGGCGGCGGAGATGTACCCGTCCGGCTACCAGACCTGGGTCGACGTGACCGAGCTGGGCGAGATGCTCGAGGGCGAGCACCGTCCCGGGCATTTCCGAGGCGTGGCGACGGTCTGCCTCAAGCTGTTCACGATCGTGAGGCCCGACCTCGCGTTCTTCGGCCAGAAGGACGCGCAACAGGTCGAGGTGTTGCGCCGGATGGTGTCCGACCTCCACCTCGAGCTCGAGCTCGTGGTCGTGTCGACCGTCCGCGACGCCGATGGCCTCGCGCTGTCCTCGCGCAACGTCCGCCTCTCGCCGGAGGAGCGCGCGCGCGCGCTGGCGCTCCCGCGCGCTCTCTCGACCCGCGACCCGGCGACCGCCCGCGCGATCCTCGCGGCCGCAGGCCTCGACGTCGACTACGTCGAGGTCGCTCCCTTCACGCCCCCCACGCTCGCCGGCGCCGTCCGTGTCGGCTCGACCCGGCTGATCGACAACGTCCCACTGGAGGAGGAATCGTGAGCACCCGCCCACGCACGCCCGCGCCGAACACGCCCGCGCCCGGCAAGCTGCCGATCACCGAGCTCGCCGAGCTCAAGGCGCGGCGGCAGCCGATCGTGATGGTGACCGCCTACGACGCGCCGTCGGGCCGCCTGGCCGACGAGGCCGGCGTCGACCTGATCCTCGTCGGCGACTCCGCTGCGATGACCGTGCTCGGGCACGACTCGACCGTTCCCGCGTCGATGGACGAGATGATCGTGCTCACGCGCGCGGTGACGCGCGGGTCACACCGCCCGCTCGTGGTCGCGGACATGCCCTTCGGGTCGTTCCAGGTCTCCGACGCCGAGGCGGTCACGAACGCGATCCGGTTCGTCAAGGAGGCCGGCGCCGACGCCGTCAAGCTCGAGGGTGCCGGACCGTCGCTCTCGCGGGTTGCGGCGATCGTCGGGGCGGGCATCCCGGTGATGGGGCACATCGGCCTCACGCCGCAGTCGGCAACCGCGCTCGGTGGGTTCAAGGCCCAGGGCCGCACCGCCGAGCAGGCGCGCCGCCTCGTCGACGACGCGCGCGCGCTCGAGGCGGCCGGCTGCTTCTCGATCGTGCTCGAGGCCGTACCGGTGCCGGTCGCGCACGAGATCACGACGCGGCTGACAATCCCGACCATCGGGATCGGTGCGGGCGCCGCTACAGATGGGCAGGTCCTCGTCTGGCACGACCTGCTCGGCCTCTACCACGGGCCCTCGCCGCGTTTCGTGAAGCAGTATGCGGACCTCGCCACGACGATCCGGGACGCGGTCTCCGCGTACGCCGACGACGTGCGCGAGGGCCGGTTCCCCGAGGACGTCCACACATACGGGATGTCCGACGAGGAGCGCTCGGCGTTCGAGGCCGCCGTCACCCCCGCGCGGCGGGCGTAAGGCTCAGAGAACCGTCGGCAGCACGGCGAACGCTGCGACGATCACGGCCGCGAGCAGGAGTGCCGCGACCACGCCGCGCCACGGAAGCCGGAAGGTGGTCCGTAGCCCGAGCGCGACGAGGACGAGCGACCAGGCGGCGAAAGGCGAGCCCGATCCCGACCACGACGTCCCGTCCCGTCCCGGCGTCCTCCCCGCCGGTGCGGAACCAGTCCCAGCCGTAGCGCAGCGCGATCGCCGGCAAGACGACGACGAGCGACAGCACGAACGGGACCGCGGCGAACGCGACGATCTGGCGCGCGATCCTGAACCGCGCCTCGACGCCGGCCGCCTTCGCGCCCACCCACAGCGCGAGTCCGAGCAGGAAGTACCCGGCCGCCCCGTAGAACAGGCCGGCGATGAACGTCACGACGAGCAGCACGAGGCCGTCGACCGTCGAGTCGTCCATCACCGTCCCCCACGCCGGCGTCAGGATCACGGCAGCCATCCCGGCCAGGATCGTGATCGCGAGCACCGGCTCGGAGCGGGCGTCGACATCGACGTCGTCGTCGTTCGCGAGTGCGGCGAACACCGGTCGCGGCGCCGTCAGCACGCGCGGCACGCGGCGCCACCAGTCGCGGGTCGCGGGCTCGCCCGAGCGGGCCAGCTCGGCGCCCCGGCGGTCGGCCTGCGCGACAGGCTTGACGGGTCGATGCTCGCTCACGCCACGAGGGTACGCGGTGCGACCTCCGCCGGATCGACGATCGTGCGCGCCGGTGGACAGGCCTGATCAGGCAGCCGCGGCGGCCGGCTGCGCGAGGACGGTGCGGAGGAACTGCCCCGTGTGGCTCTCTTCGACCTCGGCGACGTCCTCCGGCGTGCCGGTCGCGATCACCTCGCCGCCGGCCTCGCCGCCCTCGGGGCCGAGGTCGACGAGCCAGTCGGCCTGCTTGATCACGTCGAGGTTGTGCTCGATCACGAGCACCGTGTTCCCGGCGTCGACGAGACGCTGGAGCACCTCGAGCAGCTTCTCGATGTCGGCGAAGTGGAGGCCCGTCGTGGGCTCGTCGAGGATGTAGAGCGTCCGCCCGGTGGCGACCTTGGAGAGCTCCGCGGCGAGCTTCACGCGCTGTGCCTCGCCGCCCGAGAGCGTCGTCGCCGGCTGGCCTAGCCGGATGTAATCGAGCCCGACGTCGTGCAGCGTCTGTAGCCGGCGGCGGATCTTCGGGATCTTCGCGAAGAACTCGAGCGCCTCCTCGACCGACATCTCGAGCACGTCGGCGATCGACTTGCCCTTGAAGCGCACCTCGAGGGTCTCGCGGTTGTACCGCCGGCCGTGGCACGTCTCGCACGGCACGTAGACGTCCGGCAGGAAGTGCATCTCGATCTTGATCTGCCCGTCGCCCTTGCACGTCTCGCAGCGCCCGCCGCGCACGTTGAACGAGAACCGCCCCGGCTTGTAGCCGCGCACCTTCGCCTCGGGCGTCAGCGAGTAGAGCTCGCGGACGTGGGTGAAGAGGTCGGTGTACGTCGCGGGGTTCGAGCGCGGCGTGCGCCCGATCGGCGCCTGGTCGATCTCGATCACCTTGTCGAAGCAGTCGATCCCCTCGACGGCGTCGTGCGCGCCGGGCTTGACCCGCGTCTTGTTGAGCCTGTTGGCGAGCGCCTTGTAGACGATCTCGTTGACGAGCGTCGACTTGCCCGAGCCGGAGACGCCGCTGACGCAGACGAGCTTCCCCACCGGGAACTCGACGTCGACGTCCTTCAGGTTGTGCTCGCGCGCCCCGACGACGCGGAACGACCCTCGGTCTTCGACGCGGCGCTCGGGGACCTCGATCCGGCGCCTACCCGAGAGGAAGTCGCCCGTCGCCGAGCGTCGGTTCCGCATGACGTCCGCGGCGAGCCCCTCGGCGACGACCTCGCCCCCGTGCTCGCCCGCGCCGGGCCCCATGTCGACGAGCCAGTCCGCGGTGCGCATCATCTGCTCGTCGTGCTCGACCACGAGCACGGTGTTCCCGAGGTTGCGGAGCCGTTCCAGCGTCCCGATCAACCGGCCGTTGTCACGCTGATGGAGCCCGATCGAGGGCTCGTCGAGGATGTAGAGCACGCCCACCAGCTGCGAGCCGATCTGCGTCGCGAGCCGCAGCCGCTGCGCCTCGCCGCCCGAGAGCGTCCGCGCTGCACGGTCGAGGTTGAGGTACCCGACCCCGACGTCGTCGAGGAACGTCAGCCGCTCGCGGATCTCCTTGAGGATCCGCCGGCCGATCAGCACCTCCGTCGGCGTCAGTTCGAGCTGGTCGACGAACCGCAGCGCGGCGGTCACGGACTGCTGCGAGAACTCGTGGATCGACTTGTCGCCAACCGTGACGGCGAGCACCTCCGGCTTGAGCCGCGCTCCATGACAGACGGGGCACGGCCGCATCGACATGTACTCCTCGACCCGCTCGCGCTGCTGGCTCGAGTCGGTCTCGCGGTAGCGCCGCTGCAGGTTCGCGACGAGCCCCTCGAACGCCATCGTGTACTGCCGCTTGCGGCCCATGCGGTTGCGGTAGGTGACGAGAATCCGGTCGCCGCCGGTGCCGTAGAGGAAGCGATCCTGCGCCTCGCGGTCGAGCTCGCGCCACGGCGTCTGCAGGTCGATCTCGTAGCGATCGGCGATCGCCTTGATGACCGACTCGTAGAAGCCCTGGCCGCCGAGCGACCACGGGACGAGCGCGCCGTCCTCGAGCGAGAGGCTCGGATCGGGGACGAGGAGGTCGGGGTCGATCTCGAGCTGCGAGCCGAGCCCGGTGCAGCGCGGGCACGCCCCGTGCGGCGCGTTGAAGGAGAAGATCCGGGGCTCGAGCTCGGGCAGCGACACACCGTGCTCGGGGCACGCGAAGTTCTCGCTGAACAGGTAGGAATCGCCGTCGACGACGTCGATTCCCACCAGGCCTTCGGCCAGGGACGTCGCAGTCTCGATCGACTGCGTCAGGCGCTGACGGAGGTCGGGCTTCATCACGAGCCGGTCGACCACCACCTCGATCGTGTGCTTGAACTTCTTGTCGAGGGCGATCTCCTCCTCGAGGAGGCGCTGCTCGCCGTCGACCTTGACGCGCGTGAACCCGTCCCGGCGAAGCTCCTCGAGCACCTCGCGGTACTCGCCCTTGCGGTCGCGCACGACCGGCGCGTTGACCGTGAACTTCGTCCCCTCTGGGAGCGCGAGCACCTGCTCGACGATCTGGTCGAGGCTCTGCCCGGCGATCGGCCGCCCGCAGATCGGGCAGTGCGGGCGCCCTACCCGGGCGTAGAGCAGCCGCAGGTAGTCGTAGATCTCGGTCACGGTGCCGACGGTCGAGCGCGGGTTTCGCGACGTCGTCTTCTGGTCGATCGAGATCGCCGGCGAGAGCCCGTCGATGGAATCGACGTCGGGCTTCTCCATCATCTGCAGGAACTGCCGCGCGTACGCGGAGAGCGACTCGACATAGCGGCGCTGCCCCTCGGCGTAGATCGTGTCGAAGGCGAGCGAGGACTTGCCGGAGCCGGAGAGCCCCGTCACGCAGACCAAGGCATTGCGAGGCAGCGCGACGGTGACGTCCTTCAGGTTGTGCTCGCGGGCGCCGTGGACGACCAGCTGATCGGCGGGCATACGGCGACCAGTCTATCGGGAGAACATACGTTCGTCCAACCGACGTCACACCGCTCTCCAGGCGCCTGTTAGCGGCCGATTGGTCCCGGCAGCGACCGTGACGCATCGCTCGAAGCAGGACAAGAAGGAGGAGAGATGCGACGCATCGTGATCACGACCGGCGCCGTCGTTGTCGTGCTCGCGACGGCACTCGCCGGAGCAACACCGATCCTGGCCGACGAGCCACCGTCCACCGACCTCGTGATCGGCTACCCGCCCCCGTGCGACGACGGCGACGTCGTCTCGAACTCGGCGGTGGAGTGCGCCGGAATCGAGCCCGTCGACTCCATCGGGCCGGTCGCGCCCGAGATCCAGGCGGCCGCTGAGGCAACCGCCCGGGCCGAGACCGCGCTCGTCGCCGCAGAGGGGCCGGAGGCGCTCCGCAAGAACTGCCGTTTGCACGCGGAGGTCTCGTTCTACGCCCCCGAGGACTGGAGGCGGCTCGCGCAGAGCCTCGCTGCGGAAGCCTCCCACTGCGCCGACTACACCATCGCCCTCCCGGCGATCGCCGGGAACAAGACCCAGCCTCGCGGTGACGAGGCGTGGCGCATTCGAGCCCTCGGCCCACGCTTCCACGCGGCTGCGGAGGCACATCTCGGTGGCTGGCAAGCGTGGGTCACTGCGAACAACAAGAGCTGGATCCAAGCCGGACAGGAGTTCCGAAAGCGGATGGCAGTCGCGGGGTACGACGTCTCGCTCGGAGACATGTGGGCGCTGAACGAGGTTCCCGCTGCGGTCAGGCAGGGTACGGGTCAGGCCCGCCGCAACCTGCTCGACTTCCTGAACGGCCTGTACGTGGGTGACGGCACGACGCCCGCGACGAAGGGCCTCGTGTTCATCGCCGGCTTCGGCCAGCGCACCCAGAACCTCTCCGTCTACCTCACGAACATGAAGGGCTGGCTGGCCGACTCCGCCTTCTGGACGGAGGCCGAGGGCTACGTCCGCTTCTGGGCCCAGGAGGTCTACGGCGACGTCCGCGCCTGGGGCGTCCCGGACGCGCCGGGAATGACGCGCGCGGAGCACCTCGCGGCGTACCTCATGCACCCGCTCACGCTCGCGCGGGCGGGCGGGGACCGAACCGCGGCAGCGGAGGCGTTCCTCCGCGCGACGTACGTCCCGCTCGCAAACGCAGCGTGGAAATGGCAGTCGGGGTTCGGGTTCACCGACGTCGACCACCTGCTGATGCGACATTTCGTCTCGGAGCAGGTCTTCGCGATCAGGCACGACGCAGGAACGCACCCTGCCGAGGGGCCCGAAGGCCGGCTGGGCTTCGCCTGGGCGCCCGAGCAGCGCGGCGAGACCGACTTCGCAGTGAAGACAGCGGGGTTGCAGCAGCGGCTCGCGTCTGCGCTGGCGAACGCATACGCGCAGGGCGGAAGCTCGCAACGCGGCGCGTGCGGTCCTCCCGGCGACCACGCGTGGTGCGAGGGCAGCTACGACGGAGCGGCGTTCAACGAGGGGTGGGACGTCTTCTCGAACCCCTGGACGTAGTCGACCACGCTGAAACAGCGTCCGGTGCCCGGCCTCGAGTCGGGCACCGGGTGCCCGACGTCAGGTGTCAGGCCTTGCGCGCGCGACGGCCGAAGACGAGGCCGCCGAGGGTGAAGCCGAGGCCGAAGGTGCCGACGGCGAATGCACCGATCGCCACGCCCTTGCGCCACATCGACATCTGCTGCCAGCGGCCGAGTGCCTCGCGCTCCTGCTGCGTCAGCTCCTCGCCGCGGCGTTGCTTGCGCAGCGCGCCGCCGGCCTGCAGGCCGAGGTAGAGGTCGTCGAAGATCTCGGGGCCGTCTGACATGAGGCCGAGTGTATAGCCTCGTTCGGCTCGTGCCCCCTGCCCCTGGCCACCGACCGGTCGTCGCCGCGTTCGACGTCGACGGCACGTTGACGACGCGCGACTGCGTCACGCCGTTCCTCCGCCGTACCGCGGGGCTGCGGCTCTGGACGACGCTGCTCGGGCACCCGCTTGCGCTGGCCGCGGCACTTCTGCAACGGGACCGCGACCGTCTGAAGGAGCTCGCCTGCAGCGCGCTTCGCGGCAAGGACGCAGCGGAACTCGAGCGCGTCGGGCGCTCGTTCGGGGATGAGGTTGCGTCGAGCCGGCTGCGCGACGACACCGTCGCGCGGCTCCGCCGCCACCGCGAACTCGGGCACACCGTGCTCCTTGCATCCGCGTCCCTCGACGTCTACCTCGTGCCGCTCGGCGAGCTGCTCCCCGCGGACGGCATCGTGTGCACGATCCTCGAGCGGGGCGCCGACGGGCGGCTCACCGGTCGCCTTGTCGGCGCCAACTGCCGCGGCCCGGAGAAGGCGCGCCGCGTGCGGGAGTGGCTCGGGGCGTCGGGGCTCGAGACCGCCGAGCTCTGGGCCTACGGCGACTCCGACGGCGACACGGAGCTCCTCGAGCTCGCCGACCACCCGCAGCGGGTCGACGGCGTCCGCCTCGATCCCGAGCCTGGCTGATCCGCGCACCCGCGCGGTGACGTCTACGATGAGCGCGCCGTGTCGGACGCCCTGACCACGCTTCGCCGTGAGCTGGCGCAGATCGAGGACCTGGTCGTCGCGTCCCGGGTGCTCGAATGGGATCAGCTCGTGATGATGCCTCCCGGAGGCGCCGCGACGCGGGCCGAGGGCCTTGCGACGCTGCACCGCCTCGGGCACGAGCTCTTCGTGCGCGACGAGATCGGCGAGCTGCTCGAGCGGCTCCGGCCCGAGGAGGCCGACCTCGACCCGGACTCGGACGACGCCTGCCTGATCGCCGTCGCCCGGCGCGACTGGGAGAAAGCGCGACGCGTCCCCGCCGAGCTCCAGGCCGAGATGACGAAGCTCTCGTCCCAGGGCGTCGAGGCCTGGACGCACGCACGCGCAAACGATGACTTCGCCGCGTTCCGCCCCTGGCTCGACCGCACTCTCGAGGTCAAGCATCGCTACATCGAGTGCTTTCCCGCGACCGACGATCCGTACGACGTCCTGCTCGACGACTTCGAGCAGGGCATGCACACCGACGAGGTTCGCCGCGTGTTCGACAGGCTCGAGCCCGCGCTCCGCGACCTCGTCGCGGCATCGTCGGACGAGGACCTCGAGCCGTTCGTCGCGGGGCCGTACCCGCGTGAGACGCAGCACGAGCTGTCGCTCGTGGTCGCCCGAGCGTTCGGCGCGAGCGACGACGTCTTCCGCCTCGACCCGACCGTCCACCCCTTCTGCACGTCGTTCGCCACCCAGGACGTGCGGGTCACGACCCGTTACGCCGAGGACGACCTCCACGGCAGCTCGATCTTCTCGACGATGCACGAGGTGGGCCACGGCCTCTACGAGCACGGCGGCGACCGCGCGCTCGACCGGACGCCGCTCTCGACGGGCTGCTCGTCCGCGCTACACGAGTCGCAGAGCCGTCTGTGGGAGAACGTCGTCGGGCGTTCGCTGCCGTTCTGGCGCTGGTTCTACCCGCAGTTCCGTGACGGCTTCGGCAGCGCGCTCGCCGACGTCCCGCTCGAGCGCTTCCACCGGGCGATCAACCGGGCGCGACCGTCCCTGATCCGGGTCGACGCGGACGAGACGACGTACGGGCTCCACATAATCCTCCGGTTCCAGCTCGAGCAGGAGCTGCTCTTCGGCGATCTCTCGACCGCGGACCTGCCGGACGCGTGGAACGCCCGGATGGAGGAGCTCGTGGGAGCCCGTCCGCCGAACGACCGCCTCGGCTGCCTGCAGGACGTCCACTGGTCGGGCGGCATGTTCGGCTACTTCCCGACCTACCAGCTCGGCAACGTCCTGTCCGTCCAGATCTGGGAGCGGCTCGTGGCCGATCTCCCCGACGCGTTCGAGCAGGTCGCGCGCGGATCCTTCGGCGAGATCTACGCCTGGCTTCGCGAGCACCTCTACCGGCACGGTCGCAAGTTCACACCCGGCGAGATGACGGAGCGCCTCGTCGGCGGCCCGATCGACCCCGAGCCGTACCTCCGCTACCTCGCGGACAAGAACGCCTCGCTCGCTCCGGCCTAGACACCGGACGGCAGTCGATTGTGGCCGTATCCCGTGGGGGCATCTTGAAGCCGGTGCATGCAGTTTGGTTGTATATTCCGATGGCGATGCCTAAGGCAGTGCAGATCCGCGACGTACCGGACGACACGATCGCCGTCCTTCGCGCGCGCGCAGCGGCCGCAGGCATGTCGATGTCCGAGTACCTGCGGAGTGAGCTCATCTCGATGGCGGCCACGCCGACGGTCGCCGAGGTCCTGGCCCGCGCGCGCGCACGACACGGCGGCGTTCCCACCGCCGAGATCGTCCGCATCATCAGGGAAATGCGAGATGACCCGGTGGGTCGTTGATCGTCATCGACGCCTCTGCCGTCGTCAAGTTTCTTGCGCCGACGCAGCTGGATTCCGCGTTCGACCTACGTCTCGGGCGGGCCGAGTCTCTCCACGCACCCCATCTGGTCGACGTCGAGGTCGCGAACGGGCTGCGGCGCGCCGTGGCCGCGGGTCTCATTGGCAACGACCGCGCCCTCGATGCGCTCGTCGACCTGGTCGCCATGCCCGTCACCCGCTACCCGCACGGCGCGTTGCTCGAGCGAGCATGGGAACTGCGCGAGAACCTGACAATGTACGACGCCGTGTATGTCACGCTTGCCGAGCTCCTCGGAGCACCCTTGGTCACGTGCGACAGCCGGCTCGCCCGGGCGACGGAAACGCGCGCCTCGGTCGAGCTCTTCGAGCCCTGAGCGTCAGCCCGTGTTGCGCAACGCGGCGGCGATGCCCGCGATCGAGCGCAGCAGGGGGCGAAGCGCGGTCTCGTCACCTGCCCGCCACCGCCGAAGCAGCTCGACCTGGATCGCGTTCATCGGATCGACGTATGGGTTCCGTAACCGGATCGACTGCTGGAGCACGGGGTGCCGGTCGAGCAGCTCGCGGCTTTCGACGATCTCGAGCAGGGCGGCGCACGCGTGATCGTGCTCGGTGCGCAGCGACGCGAAGATGCGCGACGCGAGTTCGCCGTCGTCGACGAGCTCCAGGTAGCGCTCCGCGATTCCCATGCTCGACTTCGCGAGCGACATCTCGAGGTTCTCGACGAGCGCACCGAAGAACGGCCAGCCGCCGTAGAGGGCGCGCAGCTCGTCGATCGGTGCCGCCTCCAGCCCGGCGCCCGCGCCGAGCCAGGCAGGGACGATGCAGCGGGTCTGCGTCCAGGCGAACACCCACGGGATCGCGCGGAGCGCATCCAGCCCGCCGGCGACGGCCTCAGGTTTCGCCCCCTCGGGCCGCGAGGCCGGACGCGAGCCGATCTCGAGCAGAGCGAGCTCGTCGAGCGGCGTGAACGACCGCAGGAAGCGGGGCAGCTGCGGGTCGTCCCAGACGATCGAGCGGTACGTCTCGTGCGCGGCGGCCGAGACCAGCTCGATCGTCTCGCGCGCCCCGTCGGGAGCCTCCTCGACGACACGGTTCGGGAACGCCGTGAGCAGCGTTGCCGCGACCGCCGCCTCGAGGTTTCTCCTCGCGAGACCGGGCAGCCCGTACTTGAACGCGATCGTCTCGCCCTGCTCAGTCAGCTTCAGCCTGCCGTCGACCGCGTGCGGCGGTTGCGCGAGGATCGCGGCGTGGGTCGGGCCGCCGCCGCGCCCGGCGCTGCCGCCGCGGCCGTGGAAAACCGTGAGCTCGACGCCGCGCTCGCCTGCGAGCCAGGAGAGCCGCTCCTGTGCGCGGAAGATCTCCCACTGCGCGGTGATGACGCCGCCGTCCTTGCCCGAGTCCGAGTAGCCGACCATCACCTCGAGCCGCGGGCGAGGGCTGCGGTCGAGCAGCTCGGCGACGAGGGCCTCGGCGCCGTGGAGGTCGTCGATCGTCTCGAGGAGCGGGACCACGGTGAGCTCGAGGCCGGCGCGGGCCGCGAGCTCCTCGGCGACGAGCACGTCGCCGGCCGTACGCGTCATCGACACGACGAGCGTGTCGATCGCCTCGCGCCCCCGCCGGCGCTGGACGTCGGCGGCCTCCCGGAGCACTTCGAGCACGCGCTCGGGATCGTCGCGGAGCGACCTCGAGTGGAGGCGGAGGTCGAGCGACGGGCCGGTGAGGCCGAAGAGGTCGAGGCGCCGCCGGAGATCGGCGAGACCCCCGCCGGCGATGCGGGCGCCGCCGTGCGCACGGAGGCTCCGCTCGATCAGGTCGAGCTCGTCGCGGAGCTCGCTTGCCGAGCCGTAGCCGTCCGAGCCGAGCCGCTCCCAGATCGCCGTCAGGCGCCGGCGGTACGGCTCGGCAGGGTTCCGGTCGGACGGAAGCGCGACGGCTGCGACGGCCTCGTCCGCCTCGACGAGCGTGCTCGACATCCCCCACGAGGCCGCGAGCTCGCGGACGTCGCGGCGGAGGAGCTGGCGGACGAGTGCCGCGCCTCGCTCGACGGCCTCGCGAACGGTCGCCGCGCCGGCATTCGGATTGCCGTCCATATCGCCGCCTATCCACGTACCGAAGCGGAGCGGCGAGCCCGGAAGCCGCTCGTTCCACACCGCATGCAGCGTCGACGCGGCGTCCCAGAGGCTGTCCTCGAGGAACCACAGCGCCTGGCGGATCTCGTCGACGACGCGTGGCCGCTCGGACCGCACCTCATCGGTCTGCCAGAGGATTGTGACCTCCTCCGCGAGCTCCCTCTCGCAGGCCGCACGCTCGGAGGGCGTCAGCCGGGCGTCGTCCAGCTGCTCGAGCAGCCCGGCGATCCGGCGGTGCTTCTCGAGGATCGTCCGCGGCAGCGCCTCGGTCGGATGGGCGGTCAGGACGAGCTCGACCGACACCCTGCGGGCCGCGGCAGCGACTTCCTCGGCGGGCACGCCCTCCCCGGCGAGGAGCGCGAGAGCTTCGTCGAGCGACTCCCGGAGCGTGCCGCCTTCCCGCTCGACCTCGCGCCGGCGACGCACCCGATGGTGCTGCTCCGCGATGTTCGCCAGGTGGAAGTAGATGGTGAACGCACGCAGGACCACCGCCTGCGTCTCGACGTCGAGCCCGGCGATCGTCTCGGCAAGCGCCCGGGAGGCTCCGGTGTCACCGCGTCGCCCGAGCCGCGCGAGGAGCCGGATCCGCTCCTCGAGCCGGTAGACCTCCTCGCCTTCCTGCTCGATCAGGACCGTCCCGAGGATCTCGCCGAGCAGCCGGACGTTGGCGCGCAGCGGCGCATCGGGAGACTCATCGGGAGGGCGACTCACCGCCCCACTGTGCCCGCTCGGTTACGCGGCGGCCCGGCCGAACCGCTTCTCTGCGCGGGCGCGCGCCCTCGCCGCCTCGACGTCGCGGTCGCGCGGCGGAGCGGACGTGACGAGGTCGTCGAGAAGATGCGCGGTGATGTGCGCGATCTCGTCGACTGCCCGCGTGAACACGGCCTCGTTCGCCTTCGACGGCTTCGTCGATCCGCTCACCTTGCGGACGTACTGGAGCGCAGCGGCACGGATCTCCTCCGATGTCGCACCCGGCTCGAAGTTGTGGAGGGTCTTGATGTTCCGACACATGCCCCGAGCCTAGCCGCCGGGGCCGTATCCGCCGCCGCCCGGCGTCTCCGTCCGCACGACGTCGCCGGCCGTCAGCGGGCGTGTGTCCTTGCCGGGGATCTCCTCTCCGTTGACGAGCGTGCGACCACGCGCGCCCGGCCCGCCGCCGCGCGCGCCCGCGGGCGTGTGACGGCGCCGGTCGCCGAGCACGGACAGGCGGCACGGCTCGAGAGCGCGGAGCTCGCGGACAACCCCGTCGCCGCCCCGATGTGCCCCGGCGCCGCCCGAGCCGCGCCGCAGCTCGTAGCGCTCGACGCGCAGCGGGTACGCGAGCTCGAGCGCCTCGACGGGCGTGTTGAGCGCGTTCGACATCGCGACGTGCACGCCGGCGGGGCCGTCGGCCCCGGGTGAGGCGCCCTGACCACCTCCGACGGTCTCGTAGTAGGTCCACGCGTCCGTCCCGAGCGTCGTGTTGTTCATCGTCCCCTGGCCCATCGCGGGAACCTCGACCGCGCGGCCGAAGGCTGCCAGCACGACGTCCGTGATCCGGCTCGACGTCTCCGTGTTACCGGCGACGACGGCGGCCGGCGTGCGCGCGTTGACGAGGCAGCCGTCGGGCGCCCTGACGGTCACCGCCGCGAACGCCCCTCCGGAAGCGGGGACGTCGGGATCGGTCACGACGCGGACGACGAAGAAGCACGCCGAGCGAGTCACGGCCAGCGGGCAGTTGAGATTCCCCCGGTGCTGGGCCGCTGTGCCGGCGAAGTCGATCTCGACCTCGTCGCCGGAGATCGTGACCGCGACGCGGATGACCAGGTCGCCGTCGACGGCCTCGACGACGTCCTCGGCCTCGTAGCGGCCGTCGGGAAGCAGCGCGATACCCGCCCGTACGGACCGCTCGGAGTACGCGTGCAGCTCGTCCATCGCGCGCTCGACCCGCTCGCGCCCGCGGCGCGCGACGAGCTCCGCACTGCGCCGCTCGGCGAGGAGGTGCGCAGCGAGCTGGGCGCGCAGGTCGCCGCGCCGCTCGTCCGGGCTGCGCGAGCTCGAGGCGATGTGCTCCACGACGTCGTCGTCGAGCCGCGTGGGCGGGATCACGAGCCCTTCCTCCGAGAGCACCGTCGAGAACGCCGGCAGGCTCGCGGGCTCGATGCCGCCGACGTCCGCATGGTGGGCGCGGCTGACGGCGAAGCCGAGCTCGGTCGACGAGACGAGCGTGATGTCCGGCAGGTGCGTCCCGCCCGTGTACGGGTCGTTCAGCACCCACACGTCGTCCGGCGCGGGGTCGCGTGCCATCACGGCGGCAACCGCTTCGGGCATGGCGCCGAGATGCACGGGAATGTGCTCGGCCTGCACGATCATCCGCCCGGCCCGGTCGAAGAGCGCCGTCGAGCAGTCACGGCGCTCCTTGATGTTGGAGGAGAAGGCCGAGCGGACGAGCACGGCGCCCATCTCCTCGGCGATGGCGCGAAGCGAGCTTCCGATCACCTGCAGCTCGACTGCGATCATGCGCAGCGCTCCAGGACGAGCGTGCCGGACGCGTCCGTCTCCCCCACCCAGCCGTCGGCGATCCAGCACGTTGCGCCGTGCAGCTCGACGAGCTCCGGCCCGGCGTGACTCCGCCGCCGGCCGCCCGCGAACCGGAGTGGCGGGCCCGGCTCGACGGTGGCGGTCCTGACGGACACGAGCTCGACCTGCCGCTCGCGGTCCGAGTAGCCGTAGCGATCCTGGTGTGCGCGGTGGAAGCGGTCGGCGAGCTCCAGGCCCAGATCGACCGTGAGCTCGAACGACTGCCCGCGGTACCGCAGGCTCGCCTCGCCCTCGTCCGGCAGTTCGCCGGCCTCCTCCAGCGGGACCACGTACGACCGGACCTCGTCGCGGCGCGCGTCGCTCGCGACGAGCCCGAGCGCCGAGAGCACGCCCGCCGCGTCGGGCACGAGCACTTTCTCGCAGCCGAGCTCGTCGGCGAGCGCGCACGCGTGCAACGGGCCGGCGCCGCCGAAGGCGACAAGCGCGAAGTCCCGCGGGTCGTGGCCCCGCTCGACCGAGACGACCCGCAACGCTCGCAGCATCTCGGCGTTGACCACGTCGACGATGTCGGCCGGGTCGAGCGCCCCCAGCGCGCGCTCGGCCGCGCCGCGGTCGAGCTCGAGCCCGCCCGGGAGCTGCGCGGGAAGCCGGCCGAGCAGCAGGTTGGCGTCGGTCACGGTCGCTTCCGCGCCGCCCCGGCCGTAACATGCCGGCCCGGGAGTGGCACCCGCGCTGCGCGGGCCGACGAGCAGAGCGCCGCCACGGTCGCGCCAGGCCACGGATCCACCGCCGGCACCTACGGTGTGGACGTCGACCATCGGGACACGGATCGGGAGACCGGCTACGTCACGACCCTCCGATCGCCCTGCACGGCCGCCCGCGATCAGGCAGACATCGGTGGAAGTGCCTCCCATGTCGAACGCGATCGCGTTCTGGACGCCGCTCGAGGCGGCGATACGTCCTGCCGCGACGACTCCCGCAGCCGGCCCCGAGAGGAGGATCAATGCCGGGTGCGCGGCGGCCTCCTCGATCGACGCTACGCCTCCGGACGAGCGCATCACGAGCGGCGCCGGGAGCCCCGCGTCAGCAGCCGACGTGCCGAGCGCCGTGAGATACCGCCTCGTCAGCGGGCCGAGGTACGCGTCGACCGCTGCGGTCGACGCCCGCTCGTATTCGCGGAACTCGGGGGCGACTTCGTACGACGCGACCACGACCGAGTCGGGATGTCGTCTGCGCAACTCGGCCGCGACGGCCAGCTCGTGCGACGGGTCGCGGAACGAGAAGAGCAGGCAGACGGCGATCGCTTCCGCGTCGACCTCGGGCAGGCTCGAGAGATCGAGCGGCGCCACCACGCCGTCCGGACCGATGCGCTCGTCCACTCCGACGCAGCGATCCAGCGGGACGAGCGGCTCCGGATGGTCGACGTCCAGGCGGTACAGGTGGGCGCGGTTCTGGCGGCGGAGGTACAGGAGGTGCTCGAAGCCCCTCGTCGCGACGAATGCCGTTCTCGCGCCCTTTCGCTCGAGCAGTGCGTTGGTCGCGACCGTCGTGCCGTGCGCGAACCGCTCGAGCGGCGGCATGCCCGCCGCCTCGAGCACGATCCGCGCCGCGTCGACGACCGAGCCCTCCTGATCCGCCGCTGTCGGCACCTTCGCCGTGTGCAGTCGCCCGTCGGCGAGCAGCACCGCGTCGGTGAAGGTCCCGCCGACGTCGACGCCGAGGAACGCCATCGCGGACATTCAACACCGGCGGCAGGCTCCGTCCTATGCGCACGCGGCTCTTGTGCGAACCGGATGCCACAAGCTCGTCGATCGCGCTGACGCGGGTCAGACGGTCTCGGCGAGCGCGTTCAGCTCACGGCGGAGCTCCTTGACCTCGTCGCGCAGCTTCGCGGCGTACTCGAAGCGGAGCTCCTCCGCGGCGACGTACATCTCCTCCTCGAGCGTGACGACGAGCTTCTCGAGCTCCTCGCGGCTCATCCCGGACACCTCCTGCTTGCCCCGCCGTCGACGGCCGGGCACGGTCGGCGACTCGAGTGCGAGCAGCTCGGCGATGTCGGAGACGCCCTTGACGATCGACTCCGGCGTGATCCCCTGCTCCTCGTTGTAGGCGAGCTGGGCGGCGCGGCGGCGGTTCGTCTCCTCGAGCGCGCCCTGGATCGCCTCGGTCAGCTTGTCCGCGTACATCAGCACCGTGCCGTTCACGTTCCGCGCCGCACGGCCGATCGTCTGCAGGAGGGCCGTCTTCCCACGGAGGAAGCCCTCCTTGTCGGCGTCGAGGATCGCGACGAGCGACACCTCGGGCAGGTCGAGCCCCTCGCGGAGGAGGTTGACGCCGACGAGCACGTCGTACTCCCCGAGGCGCAGCTCGCGGATGATCTGGATCCGCTCGAGCGTGTCGATCTCGGAGTGCAGGTAGCGCGCCTTGACGCCCGATTCGAGCAGGTAGTCGGTCAGGTCCTCCGACATCTTCTTCGTCAGGGTCGTGACGAGCACGCGCTCGTTGGCAGCCTCGCGCCGGCGGATCTCGCCGAGGAGGTCGTCGATCTGGTTCTTCGTCGCTCGCAGATCGACCTCGGGGTCGACCACCCCGGTCGGCCGGATCAGCTGCTCGGCCACGACCTGGGAGTGCCGCAGCTCGTACGACCCGGGCGTCGCCGAGACGAACACCATCTGACCCACCTTCCCGAGGAACTCGTCGAAGCGGAGCGGGCGGTTGTCGAGCGCGGAGGGAAGCCGGAAGCCGTAGTCGACGAGCGTCTGCTTGCGCGAGCGGTCGCCCTCGTACATACCGCCGATCTGCGGGACGGTCTGGTGCGACTCGTCGATGAAGACGACGAAGTCGTCGGGGAAGTAGTCGATCAGCGTGAACGGGTGCGAGCCCTGCGGGCGGCCCTCGAGGATCCGCGAGTAGTTCTCGATCCCGTTGCAGAACCCGAGCTCCTTGAGCATCTCCATGTCGTACTCGGTGCGCTGCCGGATGCGGTGCGCCTCGAGCAGGCGTCCCTCCTCCTCGAACCTCGCCACCTGCTCCTCGAGCTCGTGTCGGATCTCGTCGACGGCGCGCTCGACCGTCGGCTTCGACGTGATGTACTCCGTCGCCGGCCAGATCGCGAGGTTGTCGAGCTTCGAGAGCACCTCACCGGTGAGCGGGTCGAAGTGCGAGATCTGCTCGACCTCGTCGCCGAACATCGAGATCCGGTAGGCCGTCTCCACGTTCGCCGGCTGGACCTCCACCACGTCGCCGCGCACGCGGAAGCGGCCACGCGCCAGCACCGTGTCGTTCCGGACGTACTGGGAGTCGATCAGGGTCCGCAGCATCTCGTCGCGGTCGTGCTCGGCGCCGACCTCGAGGATCAGCACCTTCTCGCGCCACTCCTCCGGCGAGCCGAGACCGTAGATGCAGCTCACGGAGGCGACCACGACGACGTCGCTCCGGGTCAGAAGCGAGCTCGTCGCGCCGAGCCTGAGCCGCGCGATGTCGTCGTTCTGCGAGGAGTCCTTCTCGATGTAGAGGTCGGCCTGCGGGACGTACGCCTCGGGCTGGTAGTAGTCGTAGTAGGAGACGAAGTACTCGACCGCGTTCTCGGGGAAGAACTCGCGGAACTCGTTGCAGAGCTGCGCGGCGAGCGTCTTGTTGTGGGCGATCACGAGCGCCGGGCGCTGGAGCTCCTCCATCACCCAGGCCATCGTCGCCGTCTTGCCCGTCCCGGTCGCGCCGAGCAGCGTCTGGCCGCGGTTCCCCGCGCGGAGCGACTCGGCGAGCTCCGCGATCGCGCGCGGCTGGTCGCCGGTCGGTCGGTAGGCGGACGTGACGCGAAGGTCGGGCATCGCCCGTCGAGCGTAGCAACGGGCCGAACGGGTGTTCCCGGCGCGGGCTGTTAGCCGATGATTGGCGGCGCCGCCCACGCTGGCGGCCGTGCAGAAGGCATGCGCGCTCATCGCTCTTCTCTTCTCGGCGGCCGCCACGGCCGGCGGCGCCGTGCACGCAGCTCCGGGCGAGGAGTCCGTCGAAGCCGCCTTCCGCGTGCGCAGCGCGGCGCCGGGTGAGACCGCCGTGCTCGACGTCTGGTCGCGCGTTCGCGACCTGCAGGTGGAGATCGTGCGCGTCGGACCGGGTGGGTCGCACGAGCCGCTCGGCGGACGGCGCGTCGCACGGATTGCGGCAGGCGCGGCGCGGTCCGTACGCGTCGATGTCGGCCGCTGGCCGAGCGGCCTGTACGCCGCATCGCTGCGCGCGGCGCACGTCACGGGTGGGCGGTGCTCGTCGTCCGCCCACGGCGGCTCGGCACGCATCGCGTCGCGGTCGTGCTTCCCACGAACACCTGGCAGGCGTACAACCGGCGCGACGTCGACGGAGACGGCACCGGGGACACGTGGTACGAGTCGCCCGCATCGACCGGGTCGATCTACGGCGTCCGTTCCTCGATGGCGGCGTGCCGCCGCGGTTTCGCGCCTACGACCGAGGGTTCCTGCACTGGCTCGCCAAGAGGCACCACGCGGTGGACTACCTGGCCGACGACGACTTCGAGCGCATCCGCGACGGCGACCGGCTGGCCAGGCTCTACGACCTGGTCATGTTCCCCGGCCACGAGGAGTACGTCACCGCGCACGCCCACGACGTGCTCGACCGATTCCGCGACTTCGGCGGCAATCTCGCGTTCCTCTCGGCCAACAACGTCTTCTACCGCGTCGAGCGTCGCGGGAAGTGGCTCATCCGTACGCGCCGCTGGCGCGATCTCGGCCGCCCCGCGAGGCGGCACTCGTCGGCGACCAGCTCGTCGGCTGGAACGAGAATCGGTACCGGAACGCGCCGTACGTCGTGACCGGGAGGCAGCTCGCGCCGTGGCTCTTCGCCGGAACTGGCCTCCGGAACGGCGACCGTTTCGGCTCGTTCGGGATCGAGATCGACGCGCACACCTCGGCGTCGCCGCGCGGGACGCGCATCCTCGCGCGGATCCCCGACGCGTTCGGGCCGGGACGGTCTGCCGAGATGACCTACTGCACGACTCCCCGAGGAGCGAAGGTCTTCGCTGTGGGTGCGTTCACACTCGGGGGAGTGCCGCTCTGGCCCTCCGTCTCGCCGCTCCTCGACAACCTCTGGCGCGAGCTCAGCTCACCCTGATCCGGCCGCCGGTCTCCAGTTAGCGCGCGGTTAGCGCGCCGCGCGATCCTTCGAGCCATCGGGGGGAAGAGAGGAGCGCGAGGCCGCTCGGGCCGCCTCGTGCTCCTCTCGTTTCAGCCGAGGTAGCGGTGCCGCTCCTCCGCGGTGAGCGCCCTTCTCGTTGCGCGCAGCCGCGCCTCGCCGAGCGCTACGAGCTCGTCGAGCCCACCGCACAGCTCGCATGCCCAATGCCGCACCGTGCCGTCCTCCTCGCGCGTGAGGACCGCTCGGGAGCGTGGGTCGAAGCCGACCGCGGTGGGCGGCGAAGTGGGGCCGTAGAGGTAGCGGCCGCCCTCTCCGTCGGCCGTCCAGAGGCGGACGGACTTCGGGCCGGCCGTGACGAGCCAGCGACCGTCGGGGCTGAACCGGGCGTCCTCGACCGACGCGGATTGCGCCTCTTCGAGGCGGTAGGCCTCGGCGCCGGTCGCGACGTCCCACACGATTACGTCGTGGTCGCGTCCGGCGCTCACGAGGCGCCGACCGTCGGGGCTGAACGCGACGGAATTGACGGTGTCCTTGTGCCCCTCGAGCACCTTCTCGCCCGCGGGCGTCCGCAATCGGACGACGTCCCCGTCGGCCACCGCCGTCGCCGAGCCGTCCGGCGAGACGGCCCTGCGTCGAGGGGCGCTCGGGCCAGGCGCGTTCGGGGCCTGGAGGAGCTCGATGCTCGTGCCGGGATCCCAGATCCGGATCGTGCCGTCCGCGCCTCCAGTCACCACGCTGCCGTCGGCCGCGAACTCGGCCTTCCGCACCGGCCCGCGGTGGCCGCGGAGGACACGCGCCACGTCGCCCTCGGCCCGCCACGTCCTCGCCGTGCCGTCGCCGCTCGCGGTGACGAGCACGCTGCCCGGCCCGAACGCGACGTCGAGCAGGTGGCTCGTGTGCCCGAACAGCGTCGTGAACAATCGCCCCGTGCCCACGCGCCACACGCGGCCCGTCTGGTCGGTGCTCCCCGTCGCGATCCTGTCGCCCGTCCGATCGAACGCGACCGAGAGCACCTGGCCGTTGTGGCCGCGCAGCGGCTCCTCGACCTCCCTCCACGTCCGAGTGCTCCACACACGCCCGGTCCAGTCCCGGCCGCCCGACACGACAAGCCGTCCATCCGGCGAGAACGCAGCGTCGGTCACGACGCGCGGATGCTTGACCCGCCCGATCCGGGCCCCGGTCGCGAGCGAGATCGCGCGCGCCCGGGGCTTGCCGACGAGCGCGATCGCCGATGCGCCATCGGGGCTCGGGACGAGCTCCTCCACCACTCCGGGCAGCGCTACCGGGACGGGCTTCCCGCGCGGCTTTCCCGTCGCCGCGTCGAGCGTCAGGAGCGCCCGGTCGACGATCGTCGCCACCGAGCGGCCTCTGTCGACGAAGGCCGCCGCCCCTCCGTCGACGCGGTGCGACCAGAGCAGCTTCCCCGTGTGCAGCGCGTAGAGCCGCGCGACGCCGTCGTCCCCGACGGCGAGCACCCGCGGCCCGGATGGGTCGACGTCCATGCCGACGACCGGATGGCCGGTGTCGATCTTCCCGCGCTCCCGCGAGGCGTCGAGCGCCTGCCGAAGGGCGTCCTCCGCGCGCTTCGTCGGCTCGATGCGGGCCGCCTCGAGCGCGAGCGCGATCCCGAGCTCGGGGTCGCTGTCGCGCACCGAGAGCGCACTCGCGACGAGCTGACCGCTCGTCGCCGAGCGCGCCTGGTCGCGCGCCTCGCTCCGCTGCGAGAACGCGAAGACCGCCAGCCCTGTCGCGAGCGCCAGCCCGACGAGGGCGCCGAAGGCGAGGAAGGCGAGCCGGCGGTGCCGGCGCCGCGCCTCCGCCCTGGCCCGCTCGACCGACCGCTCGGCGTCGTGACGACCCTTCCAGCCGAGCACTGCGCCCGCGAGGACGTCGTGGAAGATCTCCCAGCGGCCGCTCTCGTCGGTCCGCAGGATGCGGTGCCGCGCGAGGGTCGCCGTGACCGCGTCGACCTCGCCCGGGGTGACGCCGGCGAACTCCGCCAGGTCGGACGCCTCGTGGGCGATCTTCGTGCCCGACGGCGTGACGAGGTGGTCGAAGAGCCGGGCGGCGATCTCCCGCTGCGCGGGGTCGAGCGCCTCGATCGCGCGCTCGAGGTGGTCGGCCACGACCTGCCCGGCGCCGCCGAGCGACTCGAGGGTTGCCGCACGCAGCGTGGCCGAACCGGCGGCGCGCTCGACGTCCCACAGCCGCTGCATCACGAGCTGCAGGTACGGCGCCTCGATCCCGCGCGCGGCGCCGTTGCCCTCGGCGACGCCGAGACCGCCCGGGCCGAGCTCGATCCTTCCCGCGCCGACGCCGTCGAGGACACGCTCGACGAGCACGTCCTCGGCGACGACCTGCTCGCCTTCGAGCTCGCTCCAGCGCTCCAGGGGCCGGACGATCGCCGCCCGCCCGGCAACCCGATCGAGCCGGTCGAGACGCAGGACGTTGGTGAACAGGCTCGGAATGTCGCCTTTGAGCCGGTCGAGCCGCGCGAGCGTGTCCTCGCGCAGCGACAGGAGCACGTTGACGCGCAGCGTGCCGTTGACGATTCCTGCGAGCCCCGTCTCGAAGCCGCGCGCGGAGTCGTGGTAGGTGAAGTACTCCTCGGCCTGGTCGAGGATCAGGTAGACGTCGCGCGCCGCCTGGGCGCGTTCGACCGTGTCGAGCAACGCGCCCGCCTCGATGTCCGCCACGTCGGCGACGGCGGCGGCGAGCGTCTCCGCCGGATCGTCGCCCCAGCTCGAGAAGGCGACCACCATGGGCGCCTCGGGAAGCCCGCGGAGCTGTCGGGCCACGGCCGCGAGCAGGAGCGACGACTTGCCGACGCCACTCGGACCGTAGAGCACCGTGAGGCGCGACGCGATGAGGTTCGCGACGACGATCTCGGTGTCGCGCTCCCGGCCGAAGAAGAACAGCGCGTCGAGCTCCGAGTCCTCGAACGGCGCGAGGCCCTTGTACGGCGATGCGACGCTCACGCGACGCCTTCGAGCCGCCGCTCGAGGAGCCCGACGTACTCGTCCGGGTCGACCGCGAGCACGTCGACGTCGAACCGGCGCCAGAACGCGCGCTCGAGCTGGGTCGGGCTCGGATCGACCGCCCACGAGCGGTATGCCACCGGCCGGTTCCCCCAGACGCGGTGCATCACGAGCCGCAGGTTCCAGTCGACCATCTCGTAGCCGAGGAAGAGAAAGTGGCTCCGCCGCAGCCGCGCGGCGAGTGCGACCGGAACGGCGGCCGCGACGTCGGAGCTACCGAGGTAGTCGATGTAGTCGTCCTCGGTGATCACGAAGCTCTCCCACTCGCGCTCCGGGTAGGGGTCGACCGCGCCGTGCAGCTTGAGGAGGATCGTCCGGCGGTCGAGCGACAGCTCGGTGGCGTAGGTGTTCGGCACGTCGATCGGCCGCGGCTCCTCGCCCGGTGGGCGGTGCCAGAACTTCCCGCGGTACGGCCCCGCCGCGACGTACGTGACGACGTCCACCTCCTCTCCGGCCTCCTCGAAGGCGCGCTCGATCGCGAGGTCGTAGCGGCCCGAGACGATCAGCTGGTGCGGTGCCCCGTGCTCGCGGAGCAGCGGCGCGAGGCGAGCGAGAAAGCGGTGCACGGGCTGGGGCTCGACGGCCGCTTCGAACCGCCGGTGCAGCTCGTCGTAGAGCGGCCCTGAGCCGTTCATCGTCGCGACGTACTGCGAGACGCGGGCGAGGTCGAGCGTCCGCTCGCTCGGGTAGCCGAAGGCGGCTGCCAGCTCGGAGGCGAGGTCGGCCGCGCCGTCGAGCCCGAGCACCGGCACGACGCGCCCCGCCACGATCGCCTTCACGATCTCGGCTTCGGCGTCGTGCTCGGCGCCGTTCCGGCCCGGGGAGAGGCCGGCCTCCTGACGAAGGATGGACGCCTGGAGCTCCTGAAGCCGCCTCCCCGGCTCGATCCCGAGCTCGTCGAGCGCCTCGCGTGCGTCGGAGTACGCGGCGAGCGCCTCCGCCTGCCTGCCCGCGCGGTAGAGGGCGAGCATGAGCAGCTCGCGGGGGCGCTCGCGCAGCGGGTGCGCGAGGATCAGCGCCTCCAGCTCGGGAACGACGTCCGCCGGGCGGCCGAGCTCGACGTCCGCCGAGATCCGCTCCTCGTTCGCGACGAGCCGGAGCTCGTCGAGCCGGCGGATCTCGGCCTGCGCCCAGTCGTCGAAGGTGAACTCGGCTAGCGGCGGCCCGCGCCATAGCTCGAGGGCACGGACGAGCAGCGTTCGCCGCTCGTCCGGCGAGGCGCTCCGCGCGTCTGCGAGCAGCTGCTCGAAGTGGCGCGCGTCGATCTGGCCGGCCGACACCGCGAGCACGTAGCCGGGCGGGCGCGTGACGAGCACGTCCGGGCCGAGCGCCTTCCGCAGCGCGACGACGCAGTTGTGGAGCGAGGCCGTGGCCGTCTTCGGCGGCTCGGCGCCGTAGAGCTCGTCGACGAGCTGCTCCGTGGGGACGACCCGGCCCGCGCGCAGGAGGAGCGCGGCCAGGAGCGCGCGCTGGCGCGGCCCGCCGAGGGCGATCGGCCCGTCCTCGCTCGATGCCTCGAGCGGGCCGAGAATCCGAAATTCCTGCATTCATGGCGGTTGTACCACCGCCGGCCGACGGCGTCCTAATCACGCGGCGGGCGGGCTCCGAGGCCGTTATCGGGCCGTGAGGCAGCCGTTTTCGACCCGTTTCGGGCCGGACCGAGCGTGGGGGCATGGCTACCACGCACCCACATCTCACGGCCCGCGGCCCCTGGGCATGGTCACTCGCGGCGGTCATCGCCGCCGTCGCGGCGCTCCTCTCGAGCGCCGTCTTCGTCCCCGAAGCAACCGCTGCCGACTCGACCGTCCCCGGCTACGGCTGGCCGGTCAAGCCGTTTCACCGCCAACACCCCGTCCGCGGGTTCTTCGGCGACCCGCGCATCGGGATGACGCCGAAGGGCATGGAGGAGAGCTTCCACTTCGGCATCGACGTCTCGTGCCCGAACGGCACGGCCGTTTACGCGACACTCGACGGCGTCGTCCGCCTCCAGTCGTTCCGGCCGGAGACGGTCGCGGTCGTCGGCTACGACGGCCGCACGGAGTTTCAGTACTGGCACATCGTCCCCTCGGTGGCGAACGGGCAGCGCGCCACCGCCTACCGCACCGTCGTCGGCCACGCGGCGCCGCCCTGGGAGCACGTGCATTTCGCCGAGAGCCGCGATGCCGCGTACCTCAACCCGCTGCGCCCCCGCGCGCTCGGCCCGTTCTCCGACACCACGCGGCCGTGGATCAAGCAGCTCCGCGCCGAGACCGGCGGCAGGCAGGTACCCGCCCGGGCGACCCATGGCGTCGTCGACCTGGTCGTCGAGGCGTACGACACGACGCCGATCCCCGTCCCCGGCCGCTGGGGAGGCAAGCCGGTGACGCCCTCCCTGCTGCGCTGGCGCCTCACCGGCACCGGCGGGCGCGTCGTGCTCCCCTGGAGCGCGGCGATCGATCACCGCCTGCGGATCCCGTCGAACGACCGCTACCCGTCCGAGTACGGCCGTTGGACGCGGCAGAACAAGAAGAACCGCATCGGCCGCTACCGCTTCGTGCTCCAGGCCGGTTGGGACAGCGGCACGGTTGCCGACGGCCGCTACGTCGTCGAGGTCGCCGCGTCCGACGTGAGCGGCAACGCGACGGTCGCACGGTTTCCGATCCGAATCGCGAACCGCACCGCCGTCTGATCCGCCATTCGCGCTGGTGGCCCCGGAGCCCGGACACAGTCCGGGCTCCGCCGTCGTGGGCGTTAGCGAGCCGTTTGAACGCCGTGACCGGGCCGTTTGGGCCCGGACCGACGCTCGCCTCCGACCACGAGAGGAGGTGAGCAGCAATGGAGGCAGCGTTCACGAAGTTCCGCACGGTCTTCGCGATCGTCGCGACGATCGTGGTGGCGGCGGCGATGTTCCAGGCGGTCGCGCCGGCGACGGGCGAGCCGGCGAGAATGCCGGTCCCGATGTGCCCGCCGATCTGCTAGGAGGAGCGTCCCGGGGGCGCGGCGTCCACCACGTCCCCGGCCTCTCCCTCGGACAACAGTTCCCCGTAGTGCTCTCGGGCCCGCGCCGCGAGAGGAAGGGCGCCCTTGAGGTCGAGCAGATCGACGCCCTCGCGGACGAGCGTCAGCGCCTCGGCCCGTCGCCCACCGTCGAGCAGCACCTCGGCGAGGTCGATGCGCGCTCCGGCTCGCAGGAGCAGCTCATCCGTGTCGTCCGCGAGGGCGAGTGCCTCACGAGCAACTCGACCGGCCTTCCGCGCATGCCCGGTGACGGCGAGCGCCCGGGCAGCGACACGCCGCCACCAAATGCTCGTCTCCACGTCCGTCGCGACCGCCATCGCACGCGCTTGCTCGGCCAGATCGGCTGCCGTACCGGGATCCCCCTGCTCCAGCCTGGCCTCGCCGAGTCGGGCGAGGAAATAGGCGTGCCACTCCTGGTGATCCGGCCAGTCTCGCGTGTAGTCGAGACCCTCCTCGAAGACCTCCTGCATCCGGACCCAATCGCCCGAGAACGATTCCGCGGCTCCAATCAGCGCCAGTGCCGAGGTGCGGAGACCCAGCTCCTCACCGAGCTGCTCGAGCTCCGAGCGGGCGGCCGCGACGGTCTCGCGGGCGGCGACAGAATCTCCGCCCAGCGCGCGGAGATACGCCAGGTAGACCAGTAGGTAGGCACGACCCCTGGAACCGTCCCGATGACTTCCCAGCGCGATCTCGGCCAACGCGGTTCCCTCGTGCACGCTCGTCGATCCGAGCATCGCGGCCATGACCCGCGCGGTATCCGCATATCCCGTGTGCCCGAGGCGGCTCGATGCGGCTTCCGCACGTTCGAGATGCACCAGGGCGGCGTCGTTTCGCCTCTCCAACTGGAGGAGAGCCGCGTACGTGATGCTCGCCCGCAGGATCCCCACCGTGTCGTCAGCTTGCTCGAAGGCGAAGAGTGCCGCGTCGAGGAGCGCGGCCGCGTCGCATGCCGTCAGCTTGCCGATGGCGAGATCCGGGTTGACCAGCTCGACGCGCGCGCGGAGCTCTATCCGATCGTTTCCCTGTGCACGCGCGCGGCCGGCGGTGCTCTCGAGTACCCCCACGGCGCGATCCCGTTGTCCCAGCCCCTTCAAGGCGTGGCCCAGGCTGCACTCCAGGTCCAGCCGATCCAGCTCCACATCGTCCAGGAGCGCGGCTGCGCGCTCCAGGAGAATTGCCGCCGATGCGTGATCCAACGCGAGCAGCGCGCGCTGGCCGGCCCGTCCGAGCCGGGTCGACGCCTCGCGTGCACGCGTGTCGCGTTCGACGCCCGGGGGTGCGTCGCGCGCCGCCCGCTCGAGGTGGGCTCCTACGAGCTCGTCGCCCTCGCCGCGCGCGTCCAGCCAGCGGGCGAAGCTCTCGTGCATCGCGGCACGCGCGGGGCGGCCGATCGCGTCGTAGGCTGCGCCGCGCACGAGCGCGTGGACGAACTCGTGCTCCGTCCCGCGCGGGCGGACGAGCCTGCGCCGCTCGAGCGAATCGAGCCGGCCGGGGAGCTCGCGCGTCTCGCCGGCCGGCGTCAGCACGCCGAGCGACTCCCGTGAGAACGCGCGGCCGACGACGGCGGCCCGTGAGAGGACGCCGCGCTCGCCGGGCTCGAGCGCGTCGATGCGGCTCGCGAGCAGCGCGTCGAGGGTCGTCGGGACACGCTCGTCGGCGAGCTCGGACTCTGCCGCGTGGGCGACGAGCTGCTCGAGGAACAGCGGCACGCCCTCGGCCGCGTCGAGAATCGCGGCGGCCCGTCTCTCGTCGAGCGCGTCGCGCTCGGGGAGCGCGTCGACGAGACTTCGGGCGGCGTCTCCGGCGAGAGGCCCCAGCATGGTCGCGCCCTCGCCCCAGGCAGGGCGGCGCTCCAGCAGCTCCGGCCGCGTCACGGAGACGACCAGCAGGGGGCCGTCGACGGCGCGGACGACGGACTCGACGAGGTCGAGGAAGGTCGGCACCGCCCAGTGCAGGTCGTCCAGCACGACGACGAGCGGGCCGGATGCGGTGAAGTGCTCGAGGAGCGTGCGCGCCGCGGCGAGGGCCGCGTCCGCGCTCTCGAGCTCGCCGAGCGGCGGAGCGTCCTCGTCGAGCGCCGCGGTCCGCTCTGCCAGCTCGCGGAGCGGCAGGAACGTGATGCCCTCGCCGTAGGGCGTGCACGCGGCCTCGAGCACGACCGCTTCCACGCCCTCGACGAAGCACGCGACGAGGCGCGTCTTGCCGATGCCTGCCTCGCCGACGACGACCGCGTGGTGGGGCTCGCCCGTCTCGACGACACGGTCGAACGCCGCGTGAAGGCCCGCGAGCTCCTCCGCGCGCCCGACGAGCGGGGCGAGTGCGACGCTCTGACGCGGCCGTCCGGGGCGGACGCCGAGGAGCCTTCCGTCGGCGTCGAGCTCGAACGCGTCGCCGCCAAGGCGAGCCGCGACGGCGGTGAGCTGGATCTCGTCAGCCTCGGCGTCGCGGAGCGCGCGCCGCGCACGGCCGACGACCGCGCCGACGAGCACGGGGCGGGAGCCCTCGACGAGCAGCCTCCCCGTCCCGACGGCCTGCCGCGCCTCGACGCCGCGGTCGCGGAGGATCTCGCGAAGCTCGACGGCGGCGCGGGCAGCGCGGACGACGTCGTCCTCGTGCGCTCCGTCGACGCCGAACGCCGCGACGAGCTCGACCCCGGATTCCGGCGACAGCGCGCCCCCGTGACGCACCGCGACGTCCGCGACCGTCTTTCGCACGCGCTCGACGGTCGCTCCGGCAGCCTCGAGCTCGAGCTCGTCGTCGAGCAGCGCCTCCACGAGGAGCAGCGAGACCGGGCGGCGGACGGGGCCGACGACGACGGCGACGGGCTGCTCTGGGGCGAGCGCCGGGTCGTGCGTGAGGATCATGTGATGCAACGCGCGCGTCTCCTCGGACGGCTCGAGCCCCCACTGCTCGTCGAGCGCACGGCGGGTCGCCTCGTACGCGTCGAGCGCCTCCTGCTGCCGCCCGGCGCGGTGCAGCGCGAGCATGAGGAGGCGGCAGAGCCGTTCGCGGTCGGTGTGCTGCGCGGCGAGCCTGGCCGCGTCGGGGATCGCGTCGTCGTGGCGGCGGAGCTCGACCTCCGCCTCGATCCGGTCCTCGAGCGCGGTCAGCCGGAGCTCGTCGAGGCGGGCGATCTCGCCCTGGAGGAACGACTCGAACGCGAGGTCGGCGAACGCGGGCCCGCGCCAGAGCGCGAGCGCGTCGCTCAGGGCTGCGGAGCGCTCGGACGGCGGCAGGGGCCTCGCGTCGTGCACCAGGCGCTCGAACCGGCGGGCGTCGATCGCGCCGGGGTCGATGCGCAGCAGGTAGCCGGGCGCGCGGGTCTCGATCACTTCCTTGCCGAGCGTGTGCCGGAGCCGCGAGACGGCGTTCTGCACGACCGCGTCGGCCGTCGGCGGCGGGTCCGCGCCCCAGAGGTCGTCGATCAGCGTGTCCATCGAGACGACCGACCCCGCGTGCAGCAGGAGGTCGGCGAGCACCGCGCGCTGTCTCGGGCCACCAAGCGGAGGACTCGTACGCGCCGAGCGCGCCTCGAGTGGTCCGAGCAGGAGGAACTCCACCGCCTCGCCCCCCTTTGTCGACAGCGGCGGGGAACCTACCACCCGGTGCTGCCGGTGACCAGACCCCGATTAGCGAATCGTTGGCGTGACACGACAGCGTGCGCATACCGACGACGAGGGAGGGTCCGGCGATGACACGACTGGAGGCGCTGCAGAGCGGACGGCTCGACGATCCCGTCCCGATGACGAGCTTCCCCTTCGCACACACGATCGACCTGTCGGATGCGACGTGCGATCCGCACGAGCCGTCGCCGTGCCTCCCTACGGCCAGATCGGTGTGGTACGCCCTCCGCCCTCCGAGCGCCGGCACGCTCGTCGTCGACCTCGCCGGCTCGACGCCGCTCGACCCGGTCGTCCGCCTCTACCGCCAGGTCGGCAGCCATCCTGCGGCGAGCGTATTCCTCGGCTGCGCGAGCCCGGTCTGGAACGCGCAACTGTCCCTCGTAGTTCCGGTCGAGGACCACGAGATCGTGCTCGCCCAGGTGGGCACGTCGGAGTCGCTCGACGGACGGCTCGTGGTTCGGGCCGAGTTGCGCGCGTGAACGCACCCGCCGGTTAGCGGGCGGTTAGCGGGCGGACGCACCCTCATCTCACGGCGTGGGCGAGATGCCCCGCCGAGGAAGGGGGTTTGCGATGAGACGCAGGCACGTGCAGTGGGTGCTGCTCGTCCTCTCAGTGGCGGCAGCCGCGGCGCTGCTCCCCGGGGCGGGCCAGTCGAGGCCGCCGGAGAGCGACGGCTCCACCTACACGTGGACGGGGGCCGCGACGCTGACGGTCGACGTGAAGCCGTGGGGCGGCGGCTACGTGCGCAGCGACCCGTACCTGATCGACTGCCCGCTGGCCTGTATCCGGGCGTTCGAGCCGAACCGCGAGGTGAAGCTCACCGCGTACATGACCCCGGGCCACACGTTCAAGGCCTGGGAGGGCGCATGCGCCGGACAGGGAAACCCGTGCACGATCAAGGTGTCCGGGGCGATGGACGTCGCTGCCGTGCTGGAGGGACAGTACGTCCCGCCCGCGCCGCCGGCACCGGCGGCACCGGCGGTGGTGGTGAATCCGGCGCTGACGGCGAGCCTCACGGGGACGTGCCCTGACTGCTCGATAGCGCTGAGCGGGACGGGATACCACGCAGCCAGCTCGATCTCGCTGGACATCGAATACTCGAGCCCGGCCGGATGGGGCGGAAGCGCCACGGACGTGACCACCAGTGACTCGGCCGGGTCATGGAGCTTCGGATTCTCGGAGAACTGCATCTTCGACGGACCGTATACGGGTCCGATCGAATTTGACGTGACCGGAACCGACGCACAGGAATCCTCGGCGTCCGACCACGTGTCCGCCGCGTGCCCCGGCACCGGCGCCTGACCGCCTAAAGGCGGGGGGCCTCGCTTCGAGGCCCCCCTCGCCATCGGCAGGCTGCGCGTGTTGCCCTCCGTCCTCCTGCGGCCGGTCTACCATCCCCGAGGTGGTCGGCCGGCGCACACGCAGGAGCTTCCTGCGCGGCTGCCTCGCAGGCTTCGCCGCTGCTGGTCTCCTTCCCGGTCGAGCGCTCGGACGGGACACTGCCCCGAGCGCGGCTGGGATCGCCGTGCGCGGCGCAGCGAAGCCCTTCGCGGGTGACCGGCCGATGTTCACGACGATCGCGCCCGGAGTCTCCGGGCGGGACACCGCGTCCGTCCTCTTCCGGCTCGAGCGTCGTGCGCGCGTTCGGCTCGACGCGGTGCGGACCGGCATCGGTACGAGCAGCGTCCGTTGGACGACGGAGGCGACGCTCGGCCCCGGCGCGCACCAGCTTGCCTGGCGGCCCACCACCGACACGCCGGTCGGGTCGTACGTCATGCGCCTCACGGTCGAGGGCGACGGAAAACGCCGTGTCTACGGCGGGCGCCGCCCGGCGAGCCCCGACCGCGCGAATGCGCCGGTCGTTCGCGTGCTGGGCGTCGAGGCCGCCTTTACGCGCCGCTCGTACCTGCCGAAGGAGCGCATGGCGCTGCGGGTGCTCGCGGACGCGCCGTCGCTCGTGCTCACGTTCCTGCGCGTCGGGTACGGGCCGGACCCGAGCCCGCGGGCCGACGAGATGGTGGGCCTCGAGATGGGCGACCCCGTGAGCCTCGACTGGGCGGGGAAACGCTCGACGCCACGGACGATCGTGGTCCAGACGGGCGACTGGCCGAGTGGGCTGTACGCGGCCCGGCTCGAGACGCCCGACGGCCGCGTCGGGTTCGCGCCGTTCGTCCTCCGCGCGACGACGCCGGGCGAGACCCGCGCGGCCGTCGTCCTCCCGACCAACACGTGGCAGGCGTACAACCTCTACGACGCCGACGGCGACGGCTGGGGCGACACCTGGTACGCGGGCGGCATCCCGCCGGTCGTTCTCGACCGGCCGTACCGCGACCGCGGCGTGCCGCCGAGGTTCTTCCGCTACGACTTCCCGTTCGTCCGGTGGCTCGAGAAGACGCGGCGCGAGCCCGACTTCCTCGCCGACGACGACCTCGACGCCGTCCCGAGCGGCGACGAGCTGCGCCGCCTCTACGACCTGGTCGTCTTCCCTGGGCACAGCGAATACGTGACGACGCACGCCTACGACGTCATCGAGCGCTTCCGCGACCTCGGCGGCCGCCTGGTGTTCCTCTCGGCGAACAACTTCTTCTGGAAGGTCGAGCGTGGCGGCCGGGCGATCCGGCGGATCGCGCAGTGGCGAAACCTCGGGCGGCCCGAGGCGCGAGTGCTCGGCATCCAGTACCGCGCGAACGACGACGGGCAGCGCCAGGCACCGTTCATCGTCACCGACCGCGAGGCGACGCCCTGGCTGTTCGAGGGCACGGGCCTCGAGAACGGCGACCTGCTCGGCGACGAGGTGGGCGGATTCGGGATCGAGATCGATATGACCACGCCGCTATCGCCACCGGGCACGCGAGTGCCCGCCCTGATCCCGAACCTTTTCGGCCTCGGCCTCCACGCCGAGATGGCGTACTACGAGACACCCGCCGGGGCGCGCGTGTTCTCCGCCGGCGTGCTCGACTTCCCGGCCGTCCTCTACACGGCCCAGGGAATCCGGCTGCTGGACAACCTGTGGCGGCACATGGTCGCCGACCTCGAGCCCGATCCGGACTCGCCCTAGGCCTCGGCGACTGGCGTCACGCTATCCGTGCCGAACGCGACGATCGCGAACGGGATCGTCGCGAGCAGTTGGCCCGTCGCGACGAGCAGGAACACGGGATGCGGGCCCCATGCCTCGAGCAGCGGCCCCGCCACGACAAGGCCGAGCGGGCCGGCGAGCATCGCCATCGTGAGCACCGAGGTCATCACCTTGGCGCGGAGCGCCTCCGGCGTGCGCATCGTGATGACGCCGATCAGCGGCGCGTTGACCAGCGGGCCGAAGAAGGACGACAGCGCGAGCGCGACCATCACCGCAGGGACGCGGAAGGTCGAGCGAGAGCGCGAACACGGGCAGCGTCAGCGCGATGAACGCTGTCGCGCCGAGGCGAAGCGGGTCGTGGCGGCCGACGATCTTCACTGCCGCGACGCTGCCGAGCACGGCGCCGAGGCCGAAGGCCGCGAAGAACGCCCCCGCCACCTTCGAACTGTCGAACTCCTCGTAGGCGAGCACGGTGAGCCCCGCGCTCAGCATCTGTCCGAGCCCGTTCGTGACGAGCGCCGAGAACCCGAGAACGCGCAGGAGCCGGTCGCGCAGGAGGAAACGGATTCCTGCGAGGACGCCCTTGCCGTCGTCCGACTGCGGCAGCGGTGGCCTGGCGGGGACGAAGAGCGAGAGCAGGACGAACGAGCAGAGGAAGGTCGCGGCGTCGACGTAGAGCACGACCGGCGCGCCGAAGGCGGCGATCAGGAGCCCCGCCGTTGCCGGCCCCAGCAGCGCCGTGGCGCGATTCGCGCCCTCGACCACGGCGTTCGCCTGCGCCACGACGTGCTCGTCGTCGCCCACCAGCTCGGGCAGGATCAGCCGTTGCGACGCGAAGTACGGCGCGATGAAGACGCCGATCAGCGCGACGAGCACGAGGAGCAGCGGGAACGTGAGCACGCCGAGCTCGTGCAGCAGAGGGACCGACGCGAGCAGCGGCACGCGCGTCAGGTCGGACACGATCATCGTGCGCCGCGCGCCGAAGCGGGCGATCACGGCGCCGGACGGGATCCCGAGGATCGCGATCGGCACGAGCTCGGCCGCAAGGACGATGCCCATCCTCGTCGGCGAGCCCGTGGTCGAGAGCACGAACCACGGCAGCGCGAGGAACGTCATCTGCGAGCCCAGCGACGAGACGACCTCTGCCGAGATCAGCGCGACGAGCGAACGCTGGCGGAGCGGGCGCGCGGCCGGGGTCAGACCAGCCACGCGCCGTCTTGCTGCACGACCTCTCCGTCGAGCTCGATTCGCGTGCCCGGCATCCGGAGGTCCTTGACGATGTCCCAGTGGATGCGGGACTCGTTCGTCCCGCCGAGGTCGGGCATCCCGTTTCCGAGCGCGAGGTGCACCGTCCCGTCGATCTTCTCGTCGAACAGGATGTTTCGCATGTAGCGCGTGATGCCCGGGTTGCAGCCGATGCCGAGCTCGCCGAGCCGGCGCGCGCCCTCGTCGCCGTCGAGCGTCTCGATCAGGAAGTCCTCGTTCGTGTCGGCGCTCGCGTCGACGACACGGCCTTCCTCGAAGCGGAGGCGGATTCCGTTCATCTCCCTCCCGGCGTACACGGCCGGGAACTCCGTGAACGCGATCGTCCCCTCGGCCGAGTCCTCGAGCGGGCAGCCGAAGAACTCGCCGCCCGGGATGTTCGCGCCGGCCGCGTCGACCTTCATCGAGCGGCCCGGCGATCGACAGGCGGAGGTCGGTGTTCGGCGCCGACGATCCGCACCTCGTCGGCAGCGTCGAAGCGGTCGGCGTAGCGCTGCATCCGGTCGCGCTCGGCGTCCCAGTCGAGCAGGCACGCGCCGTAGAGGAAGTCGGCGAACTCCCGCGTGCCCATGCCCGCGTCCTGCGCGAGCGCGGGCGTCGGGTACTGGCACCCGACCCACGCCACCTCGTGCCGGAAGATCCGCTCGAACGCCGGCCGGTACGCGCCCTGGATCGCGGTGTTTCGGTCGGTGTCGACGCTGGCGGCGTCCCGCGTGTTCTCCGGCGCGTCGATCACGATGAGCGCGTCGCAGGTCTCGAGGGCGTGCACCTCGATCGGGGCCGGGACAGAGAGCCGCTCGAGCGGCGCCGCACGGAGCCAGGTGCGCGACGCGAGGTTGGCGTCGAAGGTGACGCGCAGCAGCGCATACGCGTCGAGCTCGGCGACGCGGCCGACGATCTCCTCGAGCAGCGGCCGGCCGAACGGTGTGCCGACGACGAGTACCTGCCAGCCGGGCTGAACACCGACGCACGCGTCGACGAGGAGCTCTGCGAGTTGACGATCTCTCGGGTCTGCCATGGCGCAGTAATATAAAACGTACGTACTGTTTTGTAAAGTGATGCCGTGCCGAAATTGAGCGACGCAGAGAAGGACGTCCGCCGCGCGCGCGTGCTCGAAGGTGCCCGGCGCTGCTTTGCCCGCTATGGCTACGACGGCGCGACCGTCGTCAGGCTGGAGCGGGAGATCGGCCTCTCCCGCGGCGCGATCTTCAACTGGTTCCCGTCCAAGCAGGAGCTCTTCCTCGCGCTCGCCGCGGAGGACAACACGCGCCTCCACGCACTCTTCGCCGAGGAGGGGTTCGACGCGCTGCTCGAGGCAGTGACGGAGCACGAGCCCGATTGGCTCGCGGTCTATCTCGAGTTCGGGCGCCGCCTCAAGTCCGACCCCGACCTGCGCGAGCGCTGGCTCGCCATCGCCCCGCCCGAGGCGCGCGAGAGAAGCCGGGCGTGGATCGAGAGCGGCCAGGCCTCCGGAGAGCTCCGCGGCGACGTGTCCTCGGAGGAGATCGGGCAGTTCCTCGGCGTCGTGATCGACGGGATCGTGGCGCAGCGGGCGCTCGGCTTCGACCCTCCCGCGAGCGCCGTCGTGCTCCGCTTCGTGCGCGACGCGACTCGTCTGCGCGCGGACGACGACGAACGCGAGCGCTACGCGCCGGACAGCTCGTCGGCGTAGGCGTCCGCGTAGACCTCCTCGGCGTGGAGCACCTTCTTCACGTACGAGCGCGTTTCGGGAAACTGGATCCCCACCCCCCTCCGCCGCCAGGTCGTCGACGTTCCCTGGTCCCGCGTGGTACGCGGCGAGGGCGGTCGGAAGATCGTCGTCGTAGCGGTCGAGGAGGTTCCGCAGGTACCACGAGCCGTAACGGACGTTGATCTCGGGGTCGAGCAGGTCGCTCACGACGAACCGCTGACCGCCGGTCCGGGTCGCGATGCCCTTCGCAGTCTCGGGCAGGAGCTGCATCAGGCCGACCGCGCCCGCGTCCGAACGCGCAGACGCGTCGAACTTGCTCTCCGTGTAGATGACGGCGGCGAGGAGCGCCGGCGGCAGGTCGTAGTTCCTCGCGTGCGTCCGCACGATCGCCTCGTAGCGGAGCGGGTACCGGATCCGCTCGTACCACTCCGGCTGCGAGGTGACGACCCACGCCGCCACACCGGCGGCCGCCGCCGCGGCGAGGAGCACGACGAACGCGAGCCGCTTCACGCGGGCGCGAGGTCTCCGCCTCGGCCTCCGCCGTGAGCTGCTGCATGACGGCACCGACCCAGGCGCCGAGGTCCTCGAACGAGCCCGTGTTGACGTAGTGGAAGTCCGCGCGCCGGACCTTCTCGCGGTCCGGCAGCAGGCGCGAGTCGCGGTCGTCGCGTGCGACGCGGCGCCGCTGCTCGCGGAGGGCTGTCGGGGCGGTGATCACGACGACCTTGTCGAACCGCTCGTCCGCGCCGACCTCGTAGAGGAGCGGCACCTCGGTGACGCAGACGAGGGGCGGATCGTCGAGGCCCGCCAGCTGCTCGCGCCACTGCAGATACTCGCGCGAGACGAGCGGGTGCAGGAGCCCCTCGAGCCACTCGAGCTGCTTTCGGTCACCGAAGACCGCTTGCGCGACGCGTGCACGGTCCGGTCGGCCGTCGGCGCCGAGACTCTCCTTCCCGAGGCGCGCGACCAGCGCGTCGCGAACGTCGTCGTCGGTCGCGAGCAGGTGGTGGACGATCTCGTCGCTCGACACCGTCGCCGCTCCGTGCGCGCGGAACGCGTCGAGCGCGGTGGACTTGCCGGCGCCGATCCCCCCAGTGATCGCGACCGCGATCGGGCGCCGCACTAGGCCGGTTCGTCGTCCGGTCCGGCGCGGTGGCTTCGGCCGTACGTCGTCCGAAGCGTTGGCGGCCTCGGGCTCGGCATCGGCCTCGGCTCGACAGCGGCCTCGGGCTCGGCGTCGGCCGGCAGGCTCGGGCTCGACGGCTGCCTCGGCCTCGGGAGCGGCCTCGGGCTCGGCAACGACCTCGGGCTGGACAGCGGGCTCGGCCTCGGCCTCGGCCTCGGCCACAGGCTGCGTCTCGTCGGCCGTCTCCGCCTCCGGCGCGCCCTGCTCGGCGAGCGTCCCCTCGACGATCTCGTCCTCGGCACCCGGCGCGACCTCGACGTCCTCGAACGCGGCCGTGGAGCCGGTCGTCGGGAACGCCTCCTCGGAGAGCCTGAGATCGGGCATCGAGTGCACCGACTCTCCGCCGTCCGCCCGCGGGACGGGCACCGCACCCTCCTCGACCCGCTTCAGCGAGAGCGAGAGGCGGCGCCGGTCGCCGTCGATCTCGAGGATCAGCACGTTGACGGGATCGCCCTGCGAGACGACCTCGCGCGGGTTCTCGACGTGGTGGTTGGCGAGCTCGGAGATGTGCACGAGCCCCTCGACGCCAGGGAGGATCTCGACGAAGGCGCCGAACGTGACGACCTTCGTCACGCGGCCCTCGACGACGTCGCCCTCGCCGTAGCTGTCGAGCACCTGCTGCCACGGGTCGGACTGCGTCTGCTTGAGGCCGAGCGAGATCCGCTGGCGCTCGCGGTCGATGTCGAGCACCTTGACGCTGACGGTCTGGCCGATCTCGAGCACCTCGGACGGGATGGTTGACGTGCGACCACGAGAGCTCCGAGATGTGGATCAGGCCGTCCATCCCGTCGAGGTCGACGAACGCGCCGAAGTCGACGATGTTCGAGATGGTGCCCTCGACGACGTCGCCCGGGTTGAGCCGGTCGAGGATCGCCTGGCGCATCTCCTTGCGCTCGTCCTCGAGGACGGCGCGGCGCGAGAGGACGACGTTGTTCCGCGAGCGGTTGAGCTCGATCACCTTGCAGCGGAGCTCCTTGCCGAGGAACTCGTCGAGGTCCTGCACGCGGCGGATGTCGACGAGCGACGCCGGGAGGAAGCCGCGAACGCCGAGGTCGAGGATGAGGCCGCCCTTGACGACCTCGATCACGCGGCCGTTGACCGGCTCCCCGCTCTCGGCCGCGCCCTCGATCGCCTTCCAGGCGAGCTCGAACCGCGCGCGCTTCTTCGAGAGGAGCAGGCGCCCCTCCGCGTCCTCCTTCGTCATCACGAGGGCGTCGATCTCGTCGCCCACGGAGACCTCGTCGGCCGGGTTCACGTTCCGGCGGATCGAGAGCTCGGCGACCGGGATGACGCCTTCGGACTTGTAGCCGATGTCGACCAGCACCTCGTCCTTGTCGACACGCACGACCGTGCCGTGGACCACCTCCCCCTCGTTGATCGTCGGGAAGGTGCCCTCGTAGTCGGGGATCAGCTCGCCGTCGGGGCCGGTCGTCCAGACCCCTGCTTCGGGTTGGGTGGGTGTCTCGAGTGTGTGGTTGCTCATCGGAGCGCGGAGTATAGCGGGGGATCAGACGCGTCGAATCCCCGTAAAATGCGGCATGCGGGTCACGCTCGTGCGCAGTGCGACGATCGTCGTGGAGCTCGACGGCAGGCGGATTCTGGTCGATCCGATGCTCGATCCGGCCGGCGCGCGGCCCCCGATCGACGAACACGGCGAACGCCGTCCGCAACCCCACCGTCGAGCTCCCGTTCCCCGCGGAGGAGATCGTTCGCGGCCTCGACGGCGTGCTCGTGACACATCGTCACAAGGATCACCTCGACGAGACGGCCGAGCGGCTACTCCCCCGCGACGTCGCCGTCTTCTGCCAGCCCGAGGACGAGACGGCGCTCCGCGAACTGGGGCTCGACGCACGCGCCGTGGACACGACGCTCGACTGGGACGGCCTCACCTGGCACCGCGTGCCGGCCCGGCACGGCTTCGGCTCGGTCGGCCGAGGCGCTCGCGCCGGTCAGCGGGTTCGTCCTCGACGGGCTCTACCTGGCCGGCGACACGGTCTGGTACGAGGCGGTCGAGGAGACGATCGAGCGCTTCTCACCGCGCGTCGCGGTCGTCAACGCCGGCGGCGCGTCGTTCCTCGAGGGCGGGCTGATCGTGATGGGCGATCGACGACGTGCGGGAGGTAGCGGCCAGGGTGCCTGTCGTCGTCTGCGGTGCACCTGGAGGCGCTCAACCACTGCTTCCTGTCACGCGCCGACCTCGCGGCCGCCGTCCCGGGGGTGCTGATCCCCCGGGACGGCGAGACCGTCGAGGTGTGAGCTAGGGGAGCCGCGTGATGCGGTTCTGCGGCCCGGCGGAACCGGCTCGAACGGCGGATGCCGTCGCTGAACTGCCGTGAAGTAGCGGGCGAGCGCGTCGAGGTCGATCTCGCCACCGAGCGCGTCCGTGCACTGGTTGAAGACGGTGAACCCGTCTCCGTCCGTACGCGAGGAAGCTGTTCATCGTCACGCGGTAGGCGTGTTGGGCCGAGCGTGACGCCGTTCAGCTTGATCGACGACGGGTCGATCCGGTTACCCGGCGCCGCCGCCGCGTCCAGGGTAGGTGAAGCCGTTCGCAGACACTGGAGGATCCGGCGTCCGTCGCGCTGCGGGAAGATCTGCTGCTCGAGGAGGGCGTCGATCTGCGCTCCCGTGCAGGTCTTGACGACGAGCGAGTTGCCGAACGGCTGGACGTTGAACAGCTCGCCGTACGTCACCTGACCCGGCAGGCTCGCCGCCCGGCGACTGGCGAACAGCAGCTCGTTGCGGATCCCGCCCGGGTTCATGAACGCGATCACGGAGCCGCCGAAGTCGGTCGGGTGCGTCGCCTTCAGCTGGCGTCGGCGATCACGTCGCCGAGCGCGGACTCCCCGGTCGGCGCGTGCCGCCAGCCGCGTGCGCGTGATGTCGGCCGTGATCGCGCCGACGATCCGGTTCGCGATCGGTGCGGACGCCGTCCGGTATCGTCCAGGATCGCGGTCTCGCGCCGGTCCTTCGGGATTTCGGGTCGTTCTGCGTGACGATGACGTTGTCGGCCGTGACCGACTTGATGTCCTTCGTCTGATGGTCGATCACGAGGTCGATGTCCGTGATCACGCCGGCCGAACGAGGACGCGCTCGTCAGGAGCTTGCCCGTGCCCGCGAAGTTCGGGCAGATGTACGGCGCGTGCGTGTGCGCGCTCACGATCACGTCGACCTGCGGATCGAGCCCTGTTCGCGATCGCCGTGATCTCCGGCCCGCCGAAGTTCGACGCACTGATCGACGTCGGTGTACGCATCCGGGATTCGGGGCGCAGGCCACGCGGCCCCGGCGCCGGCGGGTTCTGGAAACCGCCCTGATGGAGCGAGCACGACGAACGCGCGCACGCCCTGCTCGTTGCGCAGCTTCTGCGACGAGTGCGTTGACGGTCGGCACCTCGGGCCGGAACTCGAGGCCGGCCACGCCGGCCGGCGTCACGATCGTCGGCGTCGCCCTCGAGCGTCAGGCCGATGAACGCGATCTTCGCGTTGTCGATCTTCTTGATCTCGTAGGGCGGCAGGATCGTCGTGTCGGTGCCCTCGTAGAACACGTTCGCGGCGAGATACTGGAAGACCGCACCCGGGAACGGCTCGAGCTGGCAGGTGTCGGCGCCGGCACACCCACCGTTCTGCATGCGCAGGAGCTCGCGGATCCCCTCGTCGAACTCGTGGTTCCCGACACCCGACACGTCGAGCCGAGTGGCGTTCATCGCGTGGATCGTCGGCTCGTCGTGGAAGAGCCCCGAGATGAGCGGCGACGCGCCGATCAGGTCCCCGGCGCCGACGGTGATCGTGTTGCTGTTCAGCTCGCGCAGACCGCTTGATGTACGTCGCGAGGTACTCGACGCCACCCGCGGGCACCGTCATCGGTGTCCACGCGGTGTTCGTCGAGTTTACGCGTGCAGCAGCCCGGTCTGGATCGAGCCGGGCGTGTTCGGGCTCGAGATGCCCGTGGAAGTCGTTGAACGCGAGCAGCTGGACGTAGGTGTCGTTGTCCTTCTTCGGTGGCTTGTCCTTCGGTCCGTCGGCCGCGAGCGCCTGCGGCGCCGCCGAGCACGAGCATGAGCCCGAGCGCCGCGAGCACGGCGATGGTTCGTCTCATGTAGCCTCTCCCCTTCCTTCGATTCCCTGAGTCGTCCGGCGGAACGGGGAGATCCTATCGCGCGATGACCCGAGCGCTAGTCCTTCGCGTCCGCCCAGGTGTCGCCGACGCCGACCTCGACCGCCAGCGCGGGGTCGAGCGGGTAGGCGCCCGACCATCTCCTCGCGGACGAGCTCGCGGACGGCGCTCGTCTCGACCTCGGGCACCTCGAGCAGCAGCTCGTCGTGGACCTGCAGCACGAGCCGCGCGGCGCGTCCCTCGGTGCGCAGGCGCTCGTGGATCCGCACCATCGCGACCTTGATCACGTCCGCCGCGGTGCCCTGCATGATCGTGTTCACCGCGAGGCGCTCGCCGAGCGACCGCGTCTGCCGGTTCGACGCGCGGAGCTCCGGGATCGCGCGGCGGCGGCCGAGAAGCGTGGTCACGAAGCCCTCGTCCGTCGCCTGCGTGATCGTCCGCGCGATCAGCTCGCGCACGCGCGGGAGGCGCGCGAGGTACGTGTCGATCAGCTCCTGCGCCTCCTCCCGCGGGATGCCGAGGTTCTCGGAGAGCCCGAACGACGAGATCCCGTAGATGATCCCGAAGTTGACCATCTTCGCCGTGTCGCGCTGACCCCGCGAGAGCTCCGCCTGCGGGATCCCGAACACCTGCGACGCCGTCGCGGCGTGGATGTCCTCCTTGCGCGCGAACGCCTCTCGAAGGACGGGCTCGCCCGAGACGTGGGCGAGGATCCGCAGCTCGACCTGGCTGTAGTCGGCCGAGAGCAGCCGCGCGCCGTCCTCCGCCGTGAACGCGGAGCGGATCCCGCGACCGATGGGCGTGCGCACGGGGATCGACTGGAGGTTCGGGCTCGTCGTCGAGAGCCGGCCCGTCGCGGCGACCGCCTGGTTGATCGTGGTGTGGAGCCTGCCGTCCCGTTCGTCGATGAGCGCGGGCAGCGGCAGGAGGTACGTGTTGAGGAGCTTGGTCAGCTCGCGCCACTCGTCGACGACCGGCACGATCGCGTGGTCGTCGCGGATCGCGCGCAGGACGCGCGCGTCGGTCGAGTAGCCCGTCTTGCCCTTGCGACCCGCAGCGAGGCCGAGCTTCTCGAAGAGGATCCGCGCGAGCTGCTGTGTGGAGCCGAGCTGGAACTCCTCGTCGGCCAGCTCGAACGCGCTCGCCTCGAGCTCCTCGACCCGCTCGGAGAGCCGCGCCGTGATCTCCCCCATGCGGTAGGCGTCGATCCGGATGCCGGCGTCCTCCATCGCCCCGAGCACCGCGGTGAGCGGCAGCTCCACGTCGTCGTACAGCCGCTCCATGCCCCACTCGCGCAGCCGCGCCCGCAGCCGCGGGGCGAGGCGGCGCGCCGCCTCGGCGCGACGGACGAGCGCAGACGTCTCCTCCTCCGCCGCTGGCTCGGGGACGAGCTCGAGGCCGTGCTCGCGCGCGAGATCGTCGAGCTCGTAGCCGGCCCGGCCGGGCTCGACGAGGTAGGCCGCGATGAGCGTGTCGTCCGCCGGCGCGCGGCCGAGGCGGAGCCGCTTCGCGTCGTGAGCGAGGATGTCCGCGTCGCCGAGCGCGCCGCGGATCTCCGCCAGCGAGCCCTCGATCACCACCACCTCGTCGCCCGTCGCGACCCCCGCGCGGCCGTCCTCCAAGGCCACGCCGAGAGGCTCCTTGTGTTGGCCCAGCACCAGCTCCTCCCGCGCCCCCTCACGCCACCGGATCGACTCCGTCTCCGCCGCCGGCGCCGAGGGCGCGGCCGGCAGCGCCTCGTCGAGCGTGTCCACGCGACCGAGGAGACCGCGGAACTCGAAGCGGCGGAAGATCTCTTTCAGGAGCGAGCGGTCGGGAGCCGCCGAGACCAGCTCGGTCGGGTCGACATCGAGCGGCAGGTCGCGTCGCATCGTCGCCAGGAGCTTCGACGCAGCCGCCTGCTCGGCGTGCTCGCGCACCGCCCGGCCGCGCGCGGGCGACAGCTCGTCGGCGTGCGCGACGACCTCCTCGAGCGAGCCGTACTGCGCGATCAGCTGCCCTGCGGTCTTGTCCCCGATGCCGGGGATGCCGGGGATGTTGTCCGACGTGTCGCCCTTCAGGCCGATGAAGTCCGGCACCTGGTCGGGACGGATGCCGTACCGCAGCTCGACCCGCTGCGGCGTGTAGACGTTGACGTCCGCGACACCGCGCGGCGTCATCATCAGCGAGATGTTCTCGCTGCAGAGCTGGAAGGCGTCGCGGTCGGTCGAGACGACGCACGTCTTGATCGAGGCCTCGTCGGCGCGGGTCGCGAGGGTCGCGATCACGTCGTCCGCCTCCCAGCCCTCGAACTCGAGGTTCCGGTAGCCGAACGCCTCGACGATCGGCCGGAAGTGCGGGAATTGCTCGCGCAGGAGGTCGGGCATCGGCCGGCGCCCTTCCTTGTACGTCTCCGCGATCTCCGTGCGGTGCGTCGGCCGCGTGTCCCAGGCGACGGCGACCCCGCGAGGCGCGTAGTCGGAGAGGAGCTTGAACAGCATGTTCGTGAACCCGAGCAGCGCATTCGTCGGCTGGCCGTCGGTGGTCTGAAGCTCCTCGGGCAGGGCGAAGAAGGCGCGGTACGCGAGGTTGTTGCCGTCGACGAGGAAGAGCTCGGACCCCTTCGCCGGCCCGTCGTCGAGCTGGAGCTCCTCGCCCGTCAGCGTCTTCGGGCTCACCCGCCGAGCGTAACCGACCGCGGGGGAAACCATGTTTCCCCCGCGAACCCCTTCTTCTGCGTTGTGCATGAATCAGCCGTGCCTGGCCTCCCGGCCGGCAAAGCCGGCCTCCGGTCGACCCATCGACGGCCGCTAGAGCGATGCGTGCCGTGGGAACGACGCGAGACCGTCCTTCCGAGCGCGTGCGACGACGAGCGATCTAGCCTGAAAGCATGATCGACGCCGTCACGACCGCCACCGTGTCCATCGTCCCGTTCGCCGACGACCATCTCGACGGTGCCGCATCGCTGCTCGCGCGACGCCATCGAGCCCACCGGCATGTCGAGCCCGGGCTGGACGTCGCTTACGAGGACCCCAATGCGGCGCGGGGCGAGGTCGAGGAGCTTCTTCACTGGAAGGGCGGCTCGGGCGTCGCCGCCGTGGCCGACGGCACGGTCGTCGGCTTCCTGCTCGGACGGCCACGGGAGGAAAGCTGGGGCCCGAACGTGTGGGTCGACCCCGCCGGCCACGCGGCCGTCGACGCGGAGCTGGTGCGTGACCTCTACGCCGTGGCCGCCGCCCGCTGGGTCGACGACGGGCTCACCTCCCACTACGCCATGGTCCCGGCGACCGACCCGGCGCTCGTCGACGCGTGGTTCCGGCTCGGCTTCGGCCACCAGCACGTGTACGCGATCCGCGAGACGCCGCCCGCGGAAGCCGGCCCACGAGGCCGGCGGCCTCGTCGTGCGTCGCGCGCGACGTGACGACATCGACGCGCTGGCCCGCCTCGACATCGTGCTCCCCGAGCACCAGAACCTGTCCCCCGTCTTCTCGCGCCTGCCGCTCCCAGACCTGCGACGAGACGCGGGCCGAATACGAAGCGGATTTCGACGACCCTCGGTTCACGACGTTCGTCGTCGAGCGCGACGGCGAGGTGATCGGCTCCGCGATCGCGTGCCCGATCGAGGTCTCCTCGGCACACAAGAGCCTTGCGCTGCCACCGGGTGCCGGGTTCCTCGGCTTCGCCGCGGTGTTCCCCGAGCATCGAGGGGGCGGAGCCGGACGGCTGCTCGGCGAGGCGGTCTTCGCCTGGGCGCGGGAGACCGGCCGCGAGTGGGTCGTCACCGACTGGCGGATGACGAACCTCCTTGCGTCGCGCGCCTGGCCGCGGCTCGGCTTCCGGCCGACGTTCTACCGGCTCTTTCGCGCGATCCCGTAGAGGAGCCGCACCGCCGGACGCGCCGGAGGTCGGACGCCCGTGCCCCGTACCTACCATGCGCGCCGGTGCCACGGATCCCCCTCCACTCCGGCTCACGGCTACCGGTCGTCACCCTGCCCGACGACGCCAGTGCTACTCGCCGCGCCGCCGCCGCTCGACCCGATCGCCGACGTCGGCGCGGCGGTCGTCGAGGCGCTCCGCTACCCGCTCGCCGGTGAGCCGATCGCGGAGCTCGTGCCACGGGGCGGGCGGGTCACCGTCGTCGTGCAACCGCTCGAGCAGCCGCTCCCGACCGCGCCCGACGACCCGCGCCGGGACGCACTTGCGGCCGTGCTCGCCGAGCTCAGCCGTCGAGGCGTGCCGCGCGATCGGGATCACGCTGCTGGTCGCCGGAGGGCTCGCGCGCCGTGCGGGCCGGACCGAGCTCGAGGAGCTCCTTCGGCCCGAGCAGGCCCGCGCGTTCCGCGGACGCATCGTCGTCCACGACTGCGAGGCCGACGACCTGCGCCCGCTCGAGCTCGACGGACACACGGCCGCGGATCCATCCCGCGCTGCTCGACACCGATCTCGTCGTCACGGTCGGCGCCGGCGAAACGGTGCTGCACGGAGGTGCCGGCGCGCTCGTCGACGCATCGGGCCCGGGTACGATCCGGGCCGCGCGCGCGGTGTCGCTCCTCGAGATCACGGGCGCGAGCGGCTGGCGGCTCGCGGGCGGGATCGAGCGCGAGGTCGGACGCCGGGTGCCACTGGTCGGCCTGTCGCTCGTCCTCGATCGCCCGCGGACGACCGGGCTCTACCGGGGCTACCCGTGGTCGGAGGCCACGCTCGACGGTGTCCGGCGCTCCCCGTTTCGACGACTGCTGAACGCAGCACCGGCCGTGGTGCGTCGCCGCGTCCTCGCGGGTGCGCCGCGGGAACTGGCGGTCGTCGCGGCACTCGCCGGGCCGCCCTCGGTCGCGCACGCCGAGGCGCTGCTGCGCGGCATCGCCGTCCGCAGCATCGTGGTCGATCACCAGTTCGACACGCTCGTCGTGCCGCTGCCCTGGGAGGGCCTCCACCTGCCGCGCGAGCCGCTCAACCCGATCACCGCAGCGGCACTCGGGCTCGGCCACGTCCTACGGCTCTGGCGCAACCGTCCGCCGCTCGCAGAGGGAGGGACGGTCGTCCTGCTCCACCCCTTCTCCCGCGTGATGGGGCACGGGCCGCAGGCGCCCTATCGGTTGCTGTTCGCGGCTCTCCGCGACGGCGTCGCGCCGCGGGACGTCGGCAAGGCCGAGGCGCTCGCTGCGCGCGACCGGCGCGCGATCGCCGCCTACCGCAACGGCTCGGCGCCCCACCCGAGGCTTCCGTTCGCCGACTGGGAGACGTGCGCCGGCACGTTCGAACGAGCCGGCCGCGTGATCGTCGCGGGGTGCCGGGACGCAGGCGCCGCGCGGGCGCTCGGCCTCGTTCCCTCCCACAACAGTGCGACCGCGCTCGCCATGGCCGCCGGCCTGTCCGGCGACGATCCGCGCATCGGAGTCCTGCTCGGGCCGCCGTACCCCGGCCTGGTGGTCGGCGGCGGCCGCTAGTAGCTCTCAGTCCAGCCCGAGGTAGGCCTTCTGGACCGCCTCGTTGGTCTTGAGGTCGGCCGCCGAGCCCTCGAGCGTGATCCGTCCGGTCTCCATCACGTAGCCGCGATGCGCGCTCTCCAACGCCATGAGCGCGTTCTGCTCGACGAGGAGCACCGGCGTCCCTTGCGCGTTGATCTCGAGGACGATCTCGAAGATCTTCTCCACGAAGATCGGGGCGAGCCCCATGGACGGCTCGTCGAGCAGGAGGAGCTTCGGCCGGGCCATCAGCGCGCGGCCGATGGCGCACATCTGCTGCTCGCCGCCGGACAGGGTCCCCGCCTTCTGCGTCCGCCGTTCGTAGAGGCGTGGGAACAGCTCGAAGACCCGGTCCATGTCCGCCTGGAAGTTCTCCTTGTCGGTGCGCTGGAAGGCGCCCATCTCGAGGTTCTCGGTGACGGTCATCCGGGGGAACAGGCGCCGGCCCTCGGGGCTCTGCGCGATGCCTCCGGCGACGATGTCGTGCGGCGGGCGCGTCGTGATGTCGCGTCCCTCGAAGTGGATCGAGCCCTGCCGCGGCCGGTTGAGCCCGTTGATCGCCCTGAGCGTCGTCGACTTGCCGGCGCCGTTCGCCCCGATCAGCGTCACGATCTCGCCCGCGCCCACCCGTAGCGAGACCCCCTTCAAGGCGTGGATCGCGCCGTAGTAGACGTGGACGTCGGCGAGCGAGAGGACGTCGCCGGTGGCTGTTGCGCTCACGCGGCCGCGCCCTTGCCGAGGTACGCCTCGATCACGCGTTCGTCCGCCTGAATCTCGGCCGGCGTCCCCTCTGCGATCTTGGCGCCGTACTCGAGCACCGTGATCCGCTCCGAGACGCCCATGACGATCTTCATGTCGTGCTCGATCAGGAGCACCGTGAGGCCCTTGTCGTCGCGGACACGCCGTACGAACGCCGTGAAGTCCGCGGTCTCCTGTGGGTTCATGCCGGCCGTCGGCTCGTCGAGCAGGAGGAGCTTCGGGTTCGGTGCCCAGCGCACGCGCCACCTCGAGCCGACGCTGGTCGCCGTACGGGAGGTTGCCCGCCCGCTCGCCGTGCCGGCGTGGCAGCCCCGCGTACGTCAGCAGCTCCCGCGCCCGGTCGCGCGCCTCGGCCTCTTCGCGGCGCACCTTCCCCGTCCTGAGGATCGAGCCGACGATGCCGCTCGAGAGCCGGCAGTGCATCCCGACGAGGACGTTCTCGATCGCGGTCATCTGGGAGAACAGGCGGATGTTCTGGAACGTCCTGCCGATGCCGAGCGCGGTGATCGCGTGCGGTGGCAGGTCGCGGACCTCGATGCCGTCGAACACGATCGACCCGGAGGTCGGCTTGTAGACACCCGTCAGCTGGTTGAAGAATGTCGTCTTCCCGGCCCCGTTCGGTCCGATCAGCGCGACGATCGAGCCGCGCGGGATCGTGAAGTCGACGTCGTCGGTCGCGACGAGACCGCCGAACTCCTTCCTGAGCCGGGTGACCTCGACGAGGCTGTCGGCCGCCATCAGTCGTTGCTCCGGTCGCGATCGGTGAGCGCGCCCTCGGTCTGGACGTCGTAGAACGGCGTGTCGTGCACGCCCTCCTCGAACTCGATCTTGTGCCGGCGCTCGGGGATCAGCCCCGCGGGGCGGAACAGCATCATCAGGACGATGATGATCCCGTAGATCCCGAACTGGTACTTCGTCGGGTCGAAGTCGAGCCCGGCGTCCTGGATCTTCGAGCCGATCGTCGAGAGCCCGCTGAAGTTGAGGTACGCGAGGATCAGCCCGCCGACGACCACGCCCCAGATGCTTCCCATCCCACCGAGGATGACCATGCAGAGCAGGAAGACGGAGATGTTGAAGTAGAAGTCCGCGGGGAAGGCGCCCGACTTGAAGCTCGCGTAGTACGCGCCCGCAACACCGCCGAAGAACGCCCCGAGCGCGTACGCCCACGTCTTCGTCCGCATCAGCGGGACGCCCATCGCGGCGGCGGCCGTCTCGTCCTCGCGGATCGCGATCCACGCGCGCCCGAGCCTCGAGTCCCGCAACCGGACGGAGCAGAACACCGTGAACAGGAGCAGCCCGAACGCGATCAGGTAGTACCAGCGCTCACGGTTGTCGGAGGCCTGGAAGTTGTCGGGCAGGCCGATCGCACTCAGGATCGGGAAGCCGACCGGGTCGATCGGCGCGATGCCGAACGTCCCGTTCGTGAGGTTGAACCCGCCGAAGCTGTCGCCGTTGCGGACGACCTGGGGGATGATCTCCCCGAAGCCGAGGGTGACGATCGCGAGGTAGTCGCCGCGAAGCCGGAGCGTCGGGAGCCCGATGATGATGCCGGCGAGCATCGTCAGCAGCCCGGCGACGATCAGGACGATCCACATCGTGACGTGGATCCCGACCTTGTCGTTGTCGACCGAGGAGCCGAAGTGGAGCGTGATCCCGCTGAAGTGCTGCGATGCCAGCCAGCCCGCGGTGTATGCGCCGACCGCGTAGAACGCGACGTACCCGAGGTCGAGCAGGCCGCAATAGCCGACGACGATGTTGAGGCCGACGGCCATCATCGTGAACGCGATCATCACGACGACCGTCCCCGTCGTCGGCATGAAGTCGCCGATCACGGGCAGGTTGCCGAGCCCCTCCTCGATGAACGGGTACGCGATCCCGAGCGCGATCACGGCCGGCACCAGCCAGGCGTCGCGGCTCCCGCGGAGGCTCTTCGCGCGTTCCGCGATCCCGCTCATGCGCCCTCGGGTGTCTGCTCGCCGAGCAGACCCTCCGGCCGGAACACGAGCACGGCGATCAGGATGCCGAAGACGATCGACCGGGTCCAGTCGCCGCCCGGCGCGAACCAGGTCAGGCCCTCGTTGAACGACTGGACGAACCCGATCACGAGCGCCCCGACGACGGCGCCCGCGAGGTTGCCGATGCCGCCGAGCACTGCCGCCGTGAACGCGATCAGGCCGAGCTCGAAGCCGGTGTCGTAGCGAATGTTGTACTCGAGGAGGAACACGAGCCCGGCGACCGCGGCGAGGGAGCCCGCGATGAAGAAGGTCACGGAGATCGTCCGGTTGACGTTGATGCCCATCATCGCCGACGCCTCGGTGTCCTGCGACACCGCCCGCATCGCTTTGCCCTGCCGTGTGTAGCCCACGAACCAGCTCAGCACGACGAGCGCGGGAACGATGATCGCGAGCGCGACGACCAGCTTCCACGTGACGCGGATGTCGCCGAGCGTGAACGCGTCGCCCTGCGGGATGAGATCGGAGCCGCTCTCGTAGTCGACGCCGTAGAGGGCCAGCGAAACGTTCGAGACGATGAACGACATGCCCACCGCCGTGATCAGAGGTGTCAGCCTCGGCGCGTGGCGCAACGGCCGGTACGCGACGCGCTCGATCGTGGCGTTGACCACGGCGAAGAGCGGGATCGTGATCGCGAGCGTGACGATGATCCCGCCGACGACGGCGAGGTTGCTCGAGCTGCCGTCGAGCCCGAGCACCGTCAGGAGCATCGTGCTGGCCACGAGCCCAGAGAGCGAGAAGACGTCGCCGTGGGCGAAGTTGATCAGCTGCAGGATCCCGTAGACAAGCGTGTAGCCGAGCGCGACGACGCCGTAGATGGAGCCCCGCGTCAGGCCGTCGAGGGCGACGTTGACGAACTCCTGTGGGCCCTTGATGAAGTTGACGACCAGCCAGACGCCGACGAGCCCCACGAGGGTCAACCCAATGGCATTGACGACCTTCGGGTTGCGCAGCGCCCGCAAGGCCCTGTCGAGCGTATCTCTCATCGGACCGCGCGACTCTAGAACGAAACGGGGCGGGAGGGCAATAGCCGGCTCCCGCCCCGTGTGGTTGTGCGTCCTGGTCGGCTACTGGCCGCCGGCCGCCGCCACCGTCTCCGGCTTCGGCGAGACCGTCGTCTCCGTCGTGAGCTCGTCGGTCGCCCTGTAGATCGTGAAGCCGACGACCGCGCCCGAAGCCTCCTCGGGGTCGCCGTTCTCGTCGATCTTGAACGAGCCCAGCAGGCCGTCGGTCACGCTCGTGTCGAACATCTTCGCGATCACGTCCGACCGCGTGCCGTCGGACGCGGCGATCGCGTCGAGCAGCACCTGGCCGGCTTGGCCACCGTAGATCGCGTACGGGTCGATCGCCTTGCCCTGGAGCGGTCCCTTCTGGAGGCCGTCGATGAAGTCGAGGGCTGCGCCCTTGAACTGGTCGATCGGCACACCCGCGACGGACATGAACATGCCCTTCGACGCCGGGCCCGACTCGTCGATCGTCGCCTGGGTCGTGAACCCGTCCGGCGCGAGCAGCTTGACCGCCCCGTCGTTCGGGCCGAGCACGGCGACCTTGTCCTTGATCACCTGCGCGCCGTTCTCGTCGATCAGGCCGCCGAGGAAGACCGCGTCCGCCCCGGTCGCCTTGATCTTCTGGAACTGCGAGGTGTAGCTCGTCGCCTTGGGATCCCAGGCCTCGAAGCCCGCGATCTTGATCCCGAGGGACGCCGCCGCCTTGCGCGTCGTCGTCGCGACGCCGAGGCCGTAGGCCTCCTTGTCGTTCAGGATGTAGACGCTCTTGACCCCCTGCGCCTGCATGAACTCGGCGACGGCCGCGCCCTGGTACGCGTCGTGCGCGACGACGCGGGCGTAGTTGCGCGTCCCCGACGGGTAGTACTTGTCGGGCTCGGTCGAATCGCACCCGCCCGGCAGGTTCACCGTCAGGCACGGGTACGTGTTCGCCGGCGAGATCATCGCGATGCCGCCGTCCGGCGCCTGGTTCAGGACCGGGATCTCGATCGCCGCGCAGCCGGAGTTGAAGGTGCCGATGACGCCGATCACCTTGTCGTTCGCGGCGTACGCGTTCGCGTTCGAGGAGCACTTGCCCGAGTCCCACTTGCCGGCCTGCGCGGTCGCGTCGTCACACGACTGGAAGCCGATGTTGTAGTCGCCGGCCTTCCAGCTGCGCTGGTCGAGCTCGTAGCGGATCGCCGCGACGATCTGCTCCGTCTGCGTCCGCGACGAGCCCTGGAGCGGGAAGTCGGACGCGACGATGTAGTCGGGGTCACCATCGCCCTTGTACTCGATGCCGGTGCACGACGACGACGGCAGCGCCTCCGGGGCACCGCCACCGCCGCCCCCGCCGCATCCCGCCGCGACGAGCGCGAACGCGGCGACGACGAGCCCGGCGAGGAGCACGCCTTTCTTCTTGAGCGTCAAGCTCTCCTCCTCCTTCGTGGGAGACCGTGCGCCCGGCTCCCGGCCGGGCACGTCCCGTTGGTGGCGAGAGTCTAGAGGCATGGGAACGGGAATGCCTCGCATCTGACGACCCGCCTCTACGATTCGCGCCTAGGGCCGAAGTGGCGGAACTGGCAGACGCGGCGGACTCAAAATCCGTTGCCCGCGAGGGCGTGTGGGTTCGAGCCCCACCTTCGGCACTCCCGTGCACCATCTTCGGGCGGCCGAAGCCCGACTCTGACGGGGGCGAGTGGCCAGGCCGACCCCACCTTCGGCATCGCATCGTCCCCCGCCGCTTGGTATGACCTCGGGCGATGCGAATCGGAATCCTGACCGGCGGCGGCGACGTGCCCGGGCTCAACCCGTGCATCAAGGCCGTCGTCAACCGGGTGGTGCACGACGGGCACGAGGTCGTCGGGCTACGCCGCGGCTGGGGCGCGCTGCTCCATCACGTCCCCGACGACCCCGCCTCGGCGGCCGAGTGGTTCCAGCCGCTGACGTCGTCGACCGTCCGCACGATCGACCGAACGGGCGGGACGTTCCTCCACACGTCCCGCACGAATCCGAGCCGTGTCCGCGCAAGTGAGGTGCCGGCGCATCTCGCGGGCAGGGAGACAGGGGAGGGACCGTTCGATTTCACCGATCACGCGCTGCGCGTGATCGAGGCGCTTGGGATCGACGTGCTGATCCCGATCGGCGGCGACGACACGCTCTCGTACGCGCTCCGGATGCACGAGGAGGGCGTGCCCGTGGTGGCGATCCCGAAGACGATGGACAACGACGTCCACGGGACGGACTACTGCATCGGCTTCTCGACCGCCGTCACACGCGGCGTCCAGTTCATCCACAACCTGCGGACCTCGACCGGCTCGCACGAGCGGATCGCCGTCGTCGAGCTGTTCGGCCGCTACAGCGGTGAGACCTCGCTCGTCACCGCCTACCTCGCCGGGGTCGACCGCGCCGTGATCTCGGAGGTGCCGTTCGACGTCGACCGGCTCGGTGAGCTCCTCGTGCGCGACAAGCGGGCCAACCCGTCGAACTACGCGATGCTGACGGTCTCGGAGGGCGCGACGCTCGCCGGGGGCGACATGGTGCTCTCCGGCGAGGAGGACGCGTACGGCCATCGGAAGCTCGGGGGGATCGGCGAGCTGACCGCGGCGCTCCTCAAGGAGCGGACGGGCCACGACATGATCGTCCAGGTGATCGGATACCTGATGCGCTCGGGCGCTCCGGACTCGCTCGACCTGATGGTCGCGACGAACTACGCGGTCATGGCGGCCGACCTGGCGCTCGAGGGGTCGTCGGGACGTATGGTCGCGCTTCGCAGCGGCACGTACACGTCGGTGCCGATCACGGCGACACGGGAGGGCGTCAAGCGCGTCGACGTCGACGAGCTCTACGACGCTCGCGAGTACCGCCCGAAGGTACGCCACGTCACCGGCAAGCCGATGTTCCTCTACTAGTCCGCAAGGTCGGAATCCGCACAAGCGGACCCCGCCCGCGGATCCCCGCCTTCGGCGGGGCACATCCCTGAAGGCCGCCGCCTTCGGCGTCAGGCTGTCGCGGTCGCAACTGGTGCCGCCGTGCCTTGCCCGCGACGCGTGAATCTAGGATGCCCGGCGTGCAGCGGATCGGGATCCTGACCGGGGGCGGCGACTGCCCCGGGCTGAACGCCGTGATCCGGGGGGTCGTCGCCGGGGCCGCCCAGCGTCACGGCGCGGAGGTGGTCGGGATTCTCGACGGCTGGGACGGATTGATGGAGGGGCGAGTGCGCCGGCTCGACCGCGATGCGGTGCGCGGGATCCTGCAGCGGGGCGGCACGATTCTCGGAACATCTCGGCGCGATCCGTACGTCCACGGCGAGGGCGCCGCGTCGCTGCAGGCAACGCTCACGCGGGAGTGGATCGACTCACTCGTCGTGGTCGGCGGTGACGGGACGCTCCGCACCGCCGCCCGTCTCTCCGAGGAGGGTCTCCGCCTCGTCGGCGTGCCGAAGACGATCGACAACGACATCCCCGGGACTGACGTCACCTTCGGGTTCGACACGGCGGTCCAGATCGCCACGGAGGCGATCGACCGGATCACCACGACGGCCGAGTCCCACGACCGCGTGATGGTCGTCGAGGTGATGGGCCGCACGCAGGGGTGGATCGCAACCTACGCGGGCATCGCGGCCGGAGCGGACGCGATCATCGTGCCCGAAGAGCCGTACGACCTCGACGAGGTCGCGGAGCTTCTGCGCTCCCGCGCCGCGCGGGGGCGGCGCTACTCGGTGGTCGTCGTCGCCGAAGGCATCGCGCCGCCGGAGGGCGCCCAGGTCGTGGCGCCGCTCGACGCCTTCGGGTTCGAGCGGCTCGGCGGGATCGCTGCGGTCGTGGCGGCGAGGCTGGAAGAGCTCACGGGGTTCGAGGCACGCGTCACCGTCCTCGGCCACATCCAGCGAGGAGGGACGCCGAGCGCCGCCGACCGCGTCCTCGGCTCGCGGCTCGGCGTCGCGGCGGCCGACCTCGTCGCCACCGGCCGTTTCGGGCGGATGGTCGCGCTGCGCGGCATGCAGATCGTCGACGTCTCGCTCGAGGACGCGTGCGGCGCGATGCGCCCCGTGCCTGCCGACATCCTCGACGTGGCACACACGCTGTCAGCCCCCTGACCCCGGGTCAGCCGATCAGGAGCGCGTCCGTCGGCGCGTAGCCGTCCGTGAGGAGCGGCACGTCGGCGGTTACGACGTCGCGCGGCCAGCGGTCCTTCACCGCGGCGCGAAGGTCGGGCGCCCGTGGCGCTCGCGCCCGTCGCGTCTCGGCCCACGAGGCCGCGAGGCGCGCCGTCGACGGCGCGGCGCGTTCGGTCGCGACGAGGATGATGTTGCGGATGTCGTCCGACCGGCGGTCCGAGGGCCCCTCGTAGACCGGGTGGAGCTCGACGGTCGGGAACACCGAGGCGTAGGTCTTCCAGAGCGCGCGGGTGATCTGCGAGCTGCCGCCGGTGATCGCCCCGATGACGTTCGTCGCCACGACCCCGCCCGGCTCGAGCCGGTCGCGGAGAAGCCGGACGAACTCGAGCGTCGTCAGGTGGAAGGGCACGCCGTCCGAGTAGAAGGCGTCGACCATGATCACGTCGAAGCGCTCGTCGCTGCGCTGCAGATAGCGGCGCCCGTCGTCGACGACGACCGGGAGCCGGCGGTCGCGCGGGAACGCGAACCAGCGGTGCGCGGCGCCGACGACGTCCGGGTCGAGCTCGACGGTCGTCACGCGGACGTTGCGGAAGTCGCGCCACACGCGCTTCTGCACGGCGGCCCCGCCGAGGCCGATGACGAGGACCTTCTTCGCATCCGGGTCGTACGCGAGGCCCAGCTGGAGGTAGTCGGTGTACGAGAACCGCGTGCGGAACGGGTCGTCGAGATACATCCCGCTCTGGAACGAGCTGTCGAAGCGGAGGTAGCGGGATTCGTCGTCCTCGACGACGAGGAGCCGGTGGTAGCGCGTGTCGCGCGCCTCGCGGACGGTGAAGCCCTCTCCTCCGAGCCCGACCTCGGCGGGGTCCAGCTTGCGCGGCGTGTGCACCTCGCGCTCTCGGTAGAGCGGCGACCAGTTGCGGGCGGCGGAGCCCGCGAGCATGGTGCCGGTGGTCTCGGGCGCGAGCGCGCCCACGGCGAGCACGGCTGCGCCCGCGGCCATCGCGAGGCCGGCCCCGGGGAGCCAGAGCCGCTCGAGCAGCGAGACGACCGCGGCGGCGGCGAGCAGGACGACGGCGCCGAACGCGAGCACCTGGTCGGTGCCGTACTCCGGGACGAGCCAGAACGACGTTGCGAACGTGCCCGCGATCGAGCCGGCGGTCGAGATCGCGAACAGGCGCCCCGCGGTGCGGCCGAGCCGCGCGATGTCGCGCGCGGCGAGTCGCACGGCGATCGGCGAGACCGACGCCAGCACGACGCTCATCGGCCCGAAGAGCACGATCGACGCGACGAGCGGGTCGAGGCGCGGGCCGGGATCCCACGCGACGACCTGCTCGAGCACCCAGGAGTCGACGACGGGGATCAGCAGGACCAGGCCGGCGCCGAGAGCGATCGCGCCGACGAAGAGGTGGGGCGAGGGCCACCGGTCGGCGAGCGTGCCCCCGAGCCAGTAGCCCACCGCGAGCCCGGTGAGCACGACGCCGATCAGCGCGCCCCAGACGTAGAGCGAGCTCCCGAACGTCGGCGCGAGCACGCGGCTGGCGGCGATCTCGACGCCGAGCAGTACCGCCCCCGAGAGGAAGACCGCGGTGCCGACGGCGAGGCCTTCGAGCCCGACTCCGGGGCGCTTCATGCCCCTCAGCCTAGATGAGTAGTTCCACGATCTCGGGCGCGTGGATGAGCGGTCTGCTGCGCCGTGGACGCTACCGCGGGCCGTGACGACCGAAAGGCCGATCGTTGCGGCCCGCGTCCGCTTCGTGTGCCCGCAACGACACCGATGCCACCAGCATCGGCGTCGTCCCGGCCCCACGCCCACGAGCGGCCAGCCCGCACCCCACCGGAGCCGATCCCGTGGAACTACCCATCCAAGCGGTAGACGCGGAGCCACGGGCGCGGACGGCGGCCCGGCTCGCTCCGCGTCGCGTACGCAGGTTGCATGCGCTCGAGGGTGCGGTAGAAGCGGGCTTCCCGTGGATAGTGCGGGGCGGCGGCGAGGACGCGGTCGGCGACACTGCCGCCGAGGACGATCCAGTGGACACCGTCCGCGCGCAGCATGGCGAGGTCGCGGCGGGTGTCGAAGGGACGTCCCGGGCCGGGCAGCGCGAGCCGGACGACCGCACGCCCGCGGAGCGGCAGCGTCGACGTGTCGGCGGCGATGCGGTCGCCGAAGGGGATGTTCCTGTCGACCCACGCGGCGGCATCGAGGCGCGGGTCGCGGCCGGTCAACGACCGCGCGTCGCCGACCGACCACCAGAGAGGCACGAGACAGGCGACGAGCGCGGCCACGGCGAGGGTCCTGAAGCGACCGGCGACGACGGCCAGGACGGGGACGAGCGGCAGAACGTAGCGATCGAAGTGCGCATGCGAGGGAAGCAGCGAGAGAGCGTATGCAGCAGCGAACGAGAGCAACACGACGTCGCTCCGCTCGCGCCTGCGGAGCGCGACGACGACGCCCATGGCGGCAACGAGGAGCACCGGGCCGATCGTCTCCCAGAGCCGGAGCCCGAATGCGAAGGGCGTTGCAGGATCGTCCTCGAACCCGAGCCATCCGTCCTGGGCCAGCTGTTGCACGCGATGGAAGTCCTCCCACGCCGCCCCGGCGTGGATCACGACGAACGGGCTCGTGAGAAGGAACGCAAGGGCGGCTAGGCCGAGCGAGATCCCGACCCGCCGCCAGGCGCCGATCCCCGCGACGACGATCGGGACGACGAGGATCGCGCCCGGGTACTTCGCGGACGCGGCGAGCCCGGCCGCGACCCCGGCCCACTCGAGCCGTCCGGTCACGAGCAGCGCGAGCGTCACCGTCACGCCGAGTGTGAGCAGCACGTCGGTGACCGCCATACGCGAGTACGCGACGTGCGTGGTCGCGACGGCGACCACGACGGCGCCCGTGATCGCGGCAGCCTTCCCATAGGCCACGCGACCCAGCCACCAGGCCGCCGCGGCCCCGAGCACGCCGAGAAGGACGGCAACGACGCGCGCGGCGCCGTATGAGGGCTCGTCGAAGCCGAGCTGTGTCGGCGCGAGCACGAGGAACAGTAGGCTCGGGTAGTCGTACCAGCCGGGGTCGAGCCCGCCCCCGTGGACGACCTCCCAGGCACGCGGGACGATGTTCGTCTCGTCCGGGTTGAGCAGCGGCAGCGGCAGCCCCGATCTGGCGCCGACGGTTCGGAGTGCGGCGGCGAGCGCGAGGATCGCTCCGAGGAGACCGAGCTCCGCGGTGGACCGCGACCGGCGCGCGAGACGCAACTCGACGCTAGACGTCGGGGACGCCGTCGCCGACGAGCGCCTCGACGTCGCCGGTGACGAGCACCGCGTCGATGCCGGCCCGCTCGAGCTCCTCGACGTCCTCGCGCGACGCGCCGAAGAGCTCGGCGATCGCGAGCTTGCCCGCCGGGACGTCGGGGAGCAGCTCGAGCACGCGGTCGAGCGGCTCCTGCTCGCTCTCCGCCGCATCCGCGGCGAGCAGCAGGATCTCCGGGTCGACATGCTCGAGGACGTGCACCAGCTCGTCGTCGTCCCGGACGCGGACGACGTACTCGAGCCCGAGCTCGTGACAGCGCTCCGCGAGCGCGGGGAGCGCGTCGGGATCGTCCACCGTCAGCACGACGGCGTCGACGGCGGAGGCTTCGTCCGGGGCGGGACCGTACGCGAGTAGCGGCAGCACCGTGTGCGTCCTCAGATCCGCCCCGCCGGTCCGGACGACGATTCCCTCCGCGCCGCTCTCCTCGGCACGACGGGCGCCGTCCGCATCTCGGACGTGCACCAGCACCGAGATCCCGTCACCCTCCGCGATCGCCTGGCTCAGACGTCGATGCGTCACGGTCGCGGATGCTATCCGCCGCCGCCGATCGCGTAGGCTCGCGCCCCGTGAACGGGGTGAAGCGCGTCTGCCTGCTCGGGGCCGAGTCGACGGGGAAGTCGACGCTGGCCGAGGCGCTCGCACGCAGGTACGGGACGCTGTGGAACCCCGAGTACGGGCGTCCGTACACGCAGATCGGGCGCCCCGCGGACGCTCCGTGGACGAGCTGGGAGTTCATCCACATCGCGCGGATCCACTGCTGGTACGAAGACTTCCTCGCGACCTTCGCCCACCGCGTCCTGTTCTCCGACACCGACGCGTTCACGACCGCCGTCTTCCACGAGGTCTACCTCGGCGCGCCCGCGGCCGGGTTCGAGGAACTCGTCGCGCGGCGCTACGACCTCTTCGTCGTCTGCGGGCTCGACGTCCCCTGGCGCCACGACGGCATCCGCGAGTTCGAGGGCCGGCGCCGCTCGATGCACGAGCGCTACCTGGAGCACGCCCGCCGGAGCGAGAGCCCGTGGCTGCTCGTCGAGGGGCCGCTAGACGTGCGGATCGAGGCGGTCGCGGACGCCGTCGATTCGCTGCTCGGCTGAGGAGCGCGGAGACTCCGGACCGCGCGGACGGTGTCGAGTGACGGGGACGCGGCCGGAAGACGGCCGCCGGCCGCCGCTTCCCGTCACCAACTCGGCACGAAGTTGACACTGATTCGTCGCCAAAACAGACGACAGACGCGTTAGGATCGGCAGCGGGTGGTGGGTTGGGGTGCCCCGGAGGAGCAGGAGCGCGGCGCGAGCCTCGAATCGGGCTCAGCGCCCGATCGGGTGCCAGACCGTCTTCAGCTCCATGAAGGAGCCGATCTCCCAGGGGCTCTGCTCCTCGCGCGCGCGGACGACGCGCTTGACGTTCTCGGCGGCGAGCACTTCGAGGGCCGCCACGTCCCCGTCGGCGCCGGTCACGTCGATCGCGTTCACGTCCATGTGCGAGGCCAACACCGGAGCCAGCTCCTCGCGCCGACCGGTGAGCACGTTGACGACACCAGCCGGCACATCGGAGCGTCGCGACGGCCTCCGCAAGCTCGATCGCCGCGAGCGGGTGCGCGTCCGAGGCGACCACGACGACGGCGTTGCCGCCGACGAGCGCCGGGGCGAGCCTGGCCACGAGCCCGTCGAGCGCGGGCTCGTCGGGCGCGATCACCGCGACGACGCCGGTCGGCTCCGGAACGGTGAAGTTGAAGTACGGCCCCGCGACGGGGTTCGCGCCGCCGAGCACCTGTGCGAGCTTGTCCGCCCACCCGGCGTACCAGACCACGCGGTCGATCGCCCGCGCCACCTCGCGGCGTCCGCTGCACACGCGTGCGAGCGAGGCGTGCCGCGTCTCCATCGTCTCGGCCAGTCGGTAGAGCACCTGCCCGCGGTTGTAGGCGGTCGCCGTGCTCCAGCCGGCGAAGGCCTTGCGCGCCGCGACGACCGCGTCCCGCGCGTCCTTGCGCGAGGCGCGCGCGACGTTGTGGCCCTCGAGCTCGACCGTGCGGCCGGACTCGGAGCGCGGAAACGCGCCGCCGATGAACAGCTTGTACGTCTTGCGGACCGGGAGCCGGGCGCTCACTCGTCTACCTCTGCGCGCAGCACCTTCCACACGCCCCAGACGAGGGCGGCGACGAGCACGAGTTTTGCGCCGATCACCGCCGCGGGCTGCCTGGTCTCGTTACTCACTCGAACCTCAGGTACGCCTCGAGCCCGTGCCGGCCGCCCTCGCGGCCGAAGCCCGACTCCTTGTAGCCGCCGAACGGCGACGCCGGGTCGAAGCGGTTGAACGTGTTGCCCCAGACGACCCCGGCTCTCAGACGGTCGGCCATCCAGAGGATTCGCGAGCCCTTCTCCGTCCAGATCCCGGCCGAGAGGCCGTACATCGTGTTGTTCGCCTTCTCGACCGCCTCGTCGGGTGTCCGGAACGTCAGCACGCTGAGCACCGGGCCGAAGATCTCCTCCTGCGCGATCCGATGGCTCTGCGCCACGTTGGTGAACACTGTGGGCGCGAACCACCAGCCCTTCTCGGGGAGGCGGCACGGCGGCTGGTAGATCTCCGCGCCTTCCTCGGTGCCGCTCTCGACGAGCTCGACGATGCGGTCGAGCTGTGCCTTCGAGTTGATCGCGCCGATGTCCGTGTTCTTGTCGAGCGGGTCGCCGACGCGGAGGGTCGACATGCGGCGCTTCAGCTTGCGCACCAGCTGGTCGTGGATCGACTCCTGCACGAGCAGCCGCGAGCCGGCGCAGCAGACATGGCCCTGGTTGAAGTAGATGCCGTTGACGATCCCCTCGACGGCCTGGTCGAGCGCACAGTCGTCGAAGACGATGTTCGCCGCTTTGCCGCCGAGCTCGAGCGTGAGCGGGAGCTCGCGGCCGGCGAGTTCCCGCTGGATCGCCTTCCCGACCTCCGTCGAGCCCGTGAAGGCGACCTTGTCGATGTCGTCGTTGCGGACGAGATGGGCGCCCGTCGAGCCGTCGCCGGTGACGATGTTGACGACGCCCGGCGGCACCTGCGCCTGGCGGCAGACGTCGGCGAAGAGCAGCGCGGTCAGCGGCGTGGTCTCCGCGGGCTTGAGCACCACGGTGTTTCCGCAGGCGAGCGCGGGAGCGATCTTCCAGGCGAGCATCAGGAGCGGGAAGTTCCACGGGACGATCTGCGCGGCCACGCCGAGCGGTCGCGGCCGCCGTCCCGGGAAGGCGTACTCGAGCTTGTCGGCCCACCCGGCGTAGTAGAAGAAATGGGCGGCCGCGAGCGGGAGGTCGACGTCGCGCGACTCCTTGATCGGCTTGCCGCCGTCGAGCGACTCCGCGACGGCGAGCTCGCGTGCGCGCTCCTGGAGAACCCGCGCGATCCGGAACAGCACCTTCGCGCGCTCGGCGGGCCTCCAGGCACTCCACGCCTCGAACGCGTTGCGGGCCGCGCCGACGGCGCGGGCGACGTCCTTCGCACCGGCCTGCGCGACCTCGGCGAGCGGCTCCTCGGTGGACGGCGAGACCGTCGTGAACCACGACCGCGACCGCGGCGCGACTTCCTCCCCGCCGATGAAGAGCCCGTAGCGTTCCTCGAAGGAGACGATCTCGCGCGACTCGATCGACGGCGCGTACTCCCACGCTCCCGTCGCCGCGAGCGCGCTCCGCTGCTTCTCGACGGCGCCCATCAGTCGAGCGTGAACTCGTCGGGCGACCGGTAGATCCCGGTGCGCTGCTTGCGAAGCTGCAGGAGCACGTCGTTCAGGAGCGACGACGCACCGAAGCGGAACAGGTCGGGGGTCAGCCAGTCCGGGCCGAGGGTCTCGTGCAGGACGCAGAGGTACTGGACTGCCTGCTTGGCGGTGCGGATCCCGCCCGCAGGCTTCATCCCGATCACGAGCCCCGTCTCGTCGTGGACGTCCCGGATCACCTCGAGCATGCAGAGCGTGACGGGAAGCGTCGCCGCCGGGGAGACCTTGCCCGTCGACGTCTTGATGAAGTCCGCACCACCCGCGATCGCGACGAGCGACGCCTTGCGCACTGCGTCGTAGGTCCCGAGCTCCCCCGTCTCGAGGATCACCTTCAGGTGCGTGTCGCCGCAGGCCTCCTTGACCGCGACGACCTCCTCGTAGACGAGACCGATTCGACCGGAGAGGAACGCGCCGCGGTCGATCACCATGTCGATCTCGTCGGCTCCCGCCTCGACGGCGGCTCGGACGTCGGCGAGCTTGACGTCCAGCGGCGCCTGTCCGGAGGGGAATGCCGTGGCGACGGATGCGAGCTTGACTCCGCTCCCTTTCAGCGCGCGGCGGGCGACCGGCACGAGGCTCGGGTAGATGCACACCGCTGCGACGTGCGGCACCGACGGATCGCCGGGATCCGGGTACATCGCCTTGGCGCACAAGGCGCGCACCTTGCCGGGCGTGTCGGCGCCCTCGAGCGTCGTCAGGTCCATCATCCGGATCGCGAGCTCGAGCGCGAAGATCTTCGAGTCCCGCTTGATCGAGCGTTTCGCGAGCTCTGCGGCGCGAGCCTCGAGCGCGACGGCGTCGACCGATCCGATCCGCGGCAGGCGCCCGCCGCCGGGGAGCTCGAACGCGCGCGGAAGTGCCAGGGTCTGGCTCATCCCACTCAGTCTAGAGTTCCGCTTCCGTGCTGCTCCGCGCCGACACTCGGGTCGACCTGATTCGCAACCTGCCGCTCTTCCAGCACTGCTCGAAGCGCGACCTCCGGCGGATCGCCGCGCTCGCCGACGAGCACGACGTCACGGCCGGGACCGAGCTGATCCGAGAGGGCGAGCCGGGCAGCGAGTTCTACGTCGTGGTCGAGGGCGAAGTCGAGGTCCGCCGACGCGGACGTCGCGTCGCACGGCTCGGTGCAGGCAGTTTCGTCGGCGAGATCGCGCTTCTCTCGCGCTCGCCACGCACCGCGACCGTCGTTGCGGCGACGCCGCTCCGCGTGTTGGCGATCTCCGGCAGGGATTTCGTGGCGCTCTTGGATCGCCTCCCCGACCTCTGGCTGAAGGTCGCCCGCACGCTGGCCGACCGCGATCGACGCGGACGAGGCAATGGACGCCGCCGGGCGATGACGGCCGTCGACCCCGCCGTCCGGGAGCTCGCACACGGACCCAACTTCGCGACCCTCACAGTGATCCTCCGGTCGGGGCAACCCATGACGCACGTGATGTGGGTCGACGCGAACGACGACCACGTCCTCCTGAACACCGAGGTTCACCGTGCGAAGTTCAGGGCGATCGAGCGTGACCCGCGCGTCACCGTCACGATCTGGAAGCGCGAGGACCCGTACACCTATGCGGAGGTGCGCGGTCGCGTCGTCGAGACGGTTCGCGGGCCGGAGGCGCGTGCCCACATCGACTTTCTCTCGCGCAAGTACCGGGGCCGGGACTACGACCCCGGGCTCATCACGTCGGAGCGAGTCGTGTTGCGGGTCGCACCTGACGTGCAGCACATCCACTGAGTATCGAGCAGGATCAGCCGGGCCTTTGGCCTCAATCTGGGCCACGGCGCCTGCGGGATGGTGGAGCCCGGCGGAGACGAGGTCGAAGGCGACTCCGAGCGCGCGGCCGTCCACGTCGAGCCGGACGACCACGTCGCTGTCTGCGACAGCGATCGTCCGGGACACGCGCTCAGAGGCCGAGCCGCTCGAGCGTCTTCCGGTCGCGCCGCCAGCGCGGGCTGACCTTGACGACGAGCTCGAGGAACACACGCTGGCCGACGAGCGCCTCGACCTCCGGACGCGCGCGCGTCCCGATCTCGCGGATCATCGCGCCGCGCTTGCCGATCAGGATGCCCTTCTGGGATTCCGTCTCGACGAGCACCCGCGCCCGGACGGTATCGCCGAGCTCGTCGACCTCGACGGTCAGCGCATGGGGCACCTCGTCGCGCGTCAGATGGAGAGCCTTCTCACGGATCACCTCCGCGACGCGCTCCTCGAGAGTCAGGTCGGTGCGCTGCTCGCGCGGGAACAGCGACGGACCCTCCGGTAGCAGGTGGACGAGGTCGTCGCGAAGCTCGTCGATCCCGTCCCGGACCTTCGCGCTCACCGGATGGAGCGCGTGGAAGTCGCCAAGCCCGGCGGCGACCTTCATCTGCGCGGCCACGTGCCCGTGCTTGAGGCGATCGATCTTGTTCAGCGCGATCACGACGGGCACGCCGAGCGAGAAGACCCGCCTCGCGACGAACCGGTCGCCCGCTCCGATCCGGTCGCGGGCGGACAGCACGAGCAGTACCACGTCCACGTCCTCGAACGAAGCGTCGACGGTTTCCTGCATCTTCTCGGTGAGGGCGTCCATCGGACGCTGGAAGCCGGGCAGGTCGACGAGCACGAGCTGCCAGTCGTCGCCGTTCGCGACGCCGAAGATCCGCCGTCTCGTCGTGTTCGGGACCGTCGACGTGATCGCGATCTTCTCGCCCGTCAGCGCGTTCACGAGCGTCGACTTGCCGACGTTGGGCCGGCCCGCCACGGCGACGAGGCCGGACTTCATCGCCTCAGCCCCCGTTCGGCCATCCCCATGTATCGGGCAGGCGTCCGTGTGGGCCGGGCGTCCGCGCGAGCCGATGCCCCAGCGACACGCACGGGACGCCGGCTCCGGTCACCGCGAGACATGTCCTCTCCGGCCGATAGCTCGGGCCACCGACCTCCTCCCCACGCTTCGAGCCTAACGCGGAAATCCGCACGGGTGGGCGACGCGACAGAGTCGAGCGTGTGTCGATCGCTCCACACGCGCTACCCCGACGAAGCGGGGAGGTTCGAGGACTCGAACTGCTCGGGCAGGAGCTCGTCGGGCGTCATTTCCACGATCCGGCCCTCATTCCGGAACACGACCCGCTCGACGCGCATCTCCGCGAGCCACTGGCGGCAGCCGCCGCATGGTGACGCGGTGATCGCCGCGACCGTGAAGTCACCCGGTCGGTACCCCTCCGCGACAGCGCGCGAAAACGTCGCCCGTTCGGCGCACACGCCGAGCGGGTACGCCGCGTTCTCGACGTTGACGCCCTCGACGACGCGACCGTCGCTGCAGAGCACGGCGCAGCCGACATGGAAGCGCGAGTACGGCGCGTACGCGCGGGCCGCGACCGCATCCGCCGCCGCGAGCAGCTCGTGATCCGTCATGCGGAGAACCCCTGGAAGATGACCAGCGTGACGAGCGCGCCGAGCAGGCCGCCCGACGCGACCTCGAGGGTCGAGTGCACGCCGGCCTCGATCCGGGTCTGCGCGACGAGAAGCGCCATGATCAGCGTCAGGGAGGATACGAGGAAGCGGTGCTCGGTGTCCCCGAGCACGAGCGTGACCGCCATCCACCCCGCGAACGCGACGGCCGCGTGACCGGACGGCCACCCGCCGCGGAGCGGCGACCCGCGACCCGAGAAGGCCTTCAGCGCGATGACGAGCGCCGTGCTCAGCACGAGTGCGATCAGCGTCAGCTCGGCCGGTGCTTCGGAGAGCTTGTCGAGCAGGCGCGAGCTCTCGTCGGCCACCTGCCCGGAGAACACGAGGTAGCCGACCGCGATCGCGTTGATCGCTGCGATCAGCACCGCACCCGCCCCGATGTCCTTCGCCAGCTTCGCCATGGGGTCGAACGACGTCGACGCGACGTCGACGGCCGCCTCGACCGCCGTGTTGATCATCTCCGCGATCAGCACAAAGGCGATCGCGATCAAGAGCGCGATCAGCTCGAGACGAGAGACGTCGAACGCCAGCGCCGCCACGAGCACCGCGACAGCGGCGCCGAAGTGGATGCGCATGTTCCGCTGCGTGCGGAGCACGTGGATGATCCCCTCGATCGCGAAGTTGAAGCTCTCGAAGATCGAGGGCGGGCGACGAGGCGTGATCACGGCAGGTGCGCGCGCTCCCGCGCGTCCATCACCGGTCCGTGCTCGTGGCCGAGCAGGTGGAGGAGGCCGTGCACGAGCGGCCACCGCCACTCCTCGCCGACCACCTCGGGGCAGAGGACGACGTCCCCGAGCGCCCGGGGCTCGCCCGCGGGCAGCGGCTCGAGCCCGTCGATCGGGAACGAGAGGACGTCGGTCGCGTCATCGATTCCGAGGTGCTCCCGCTTGAGCGCGCGCATCTCGTCGGCCGCGACGAAGGCAATCCCGAGCTCGCCGTCCTCGACACCTTCCGCGGCGAGCACGTCGCGCGCCAGCGCCACGGCGCCCGCGGCATCGACCGACGCCCGGCTCCGGTTCTCGATCTCGACCTCGATCATCAGCGGCTGCGGGCGGAGCCGGTCTCCTCGGCGTGCCGCTTGTACGCCTCGACGATCCGCTGGACGAGCTTGTGGCGGACGACGTCCTCGTGCCCGAACTCGACGAAGCCGATCCCGTCGAGCGAACGGAGGATGTTGCGCACTTGGATCAGGCCCGAGGCCTGCTCGCGCGGCAGATCGACCTGCGTAACGTCGCCGGTGACGACCATCCGCGACCCGAACCCGAGCCGCGTGAGGAACATCTGCATCTGCTCGGGGGTCGTGTTCTGGGCCTCGTCGAGGATCACGAACGAGTCGTTGAGCGTCCGCCCGCGCATGAACGCGAGTGGTGCGACCTCGATCGTGCCGCGATCGATGTACGCGTTGAGACGGTCGGCGTCCATCGTGTCGTAGAGCGCGTCGAACAGCGGCCGCATGTACGGGTCGACCTTGGCGAGCACGTCCCCAGGCAGGAAGCCCAGCCGCTCGCCGGCCTCGACGGCGGGTCGCGTGAGGATGATCCGCCCCACCTCGCGCTCCGACAGCGCCTTCACCGCGAGCGCGATCGCGAGGTACGTCTTGCCGGTCCCCGCCGGCCCGATCCCGAACGTGACGGTCGAGCTGCGGATCGCGTCGACGTAGCGCTTCTGCGTCACCGTCTTCGGGGCGATCTTCTTGCCCCGGTGGCGCCAGACGACGTCCTCGAACACGTCGCGGATGTCCTCGGACTGGTCGAGCGCGGCGACCACCGCGCCCACCGTGTCCGGGCCGATCGCGTGACCGCCCTCGACGAGCTCGACGAGCTCGTCCACCACCGCGCGCGCCTCGGCGACACGCGCGTCGTCACCGGCGAGCGTGAGCCGGTTGCCGCGCAGCGAGATCGAGCAGCCGAGCCGTTCGCGCAGGCTGTCGAGCACGCCGTCGCCGACGCCGGCGAGCTCCGCCGCCACCTCGTTCGGGACCGTGAGGACCTCCTGCACGCGTCTCAGTGTAGGCCGAGGGGTCGCCGTTCCCGGCTACGGTTGAAGGGCGATGGGCCGCCGCGCCGCACTCGTCCTCTACGACGCCGACTGTGGGATCTGCAGCCGGCTCGCCGCCTGGCTCGCGGAGCGTGGAATTCGCGTGGCTCCGATCCGCTCGCCGGTCGGCGACGTCGAGCTCCGCGACCTCGATCACGCGCGTCGGGACGCAACCGTCCACGCGATCGACGACATCGGTCGACGCCGCTCGGGCGCCGAGGCGCTCGCCCCGGTCCTCCGCTCGCTCCCGCGGCTCGCGTGGTCGGCGCAGCTGGTCGAAGCCCTTCCCGCACCGTTCGGCTGGGGCTACGCGCTCGTCGCGCGCCACCGGCGGCGGCTCTCCCGACTCGCCGGCCAGGGCGGCTGCCCGGCAGCGCGCCAGGTCTAGTCGAGGGCCGGCGGCAGGCTCGGATCGAGGGCGACGGCCAGCGCGCGCTCGAGCTGCTCGGCCGGCGTCTTCATGGAGAGTGCCGGGAGAGCGTCGAGCGCGAAGAACGCCGCCGCCTCGGTCTCGACGCCGTCGGGCGCGGGTGTCCCGCTGAGCAGCTCGCAGAGGACGTAGAGCTTGTAGACGTGTGCCGGCCAGCGGATGCGGCCGCGGAAGTCCCGGTCGAAGACGCCGAGCAGGCGCGCGGCCCGCACCGCGAGCCCGGCCTCCTCGCCGACCTCCTTCTCGACCGCCCGCGACGGGGTCTCGCCCACGTCGGCCCACCCGCCCGGCAGGCACCAGCCGTCGGTTCCCGGCTCGCGCACGAGCAGGAGCTGCTCCGCGTCGAGCACGACGGCGCGAACGTCGACCTTCGGCGTGCGGTAGCCGCTCTCGTCGGCGAAGCGGGCGAGCAGCTCGTCGGGCTCCTCGCCTCCTGCGGCGGCGGCCATCTCCGCTGCGATCCGCTGCACCGCCTCGTAGCGCTCCCGGTCGTACGGCCCCTCCGCGTACGTGAGACCGGTCTGCGCGAGCGCCTGCAGCGCGCGCGTCCATCGCACGAGGTCGCTCAGGCGAGCTTCTCGCGGACGAGCTGGCTGACGACGGAGCCGTCGGCCCGCCCGGAGACGCGGGGCATGACGTCCGCCATCACCCGGCCGAGGTCGCGGATGGACGTCGCGCCGACCTCGGCGATCACGTCGTCGACGATCTCCATGAGCTCGTCCTCGGAGAGCTCGTCGGGCATGAACTCCTCGATCACTCCGAGCTCGAACTCCTCGCGGTCCGCCTGCTCCTCGCGCCCCGCGGCGTCGAACGCCTCCATCGCCTCGACGCGCTTCTTGCGCTCGCGCTGCAGTACCTGGAGCGACTCCTCCTCCGAGAGCGAGCGCTGCAGGTCCTTCTGGGCCGCGCGGAGCGCGTTCAGGACGAGGGCAAGCGCGTCGCGGCGCGCGTCGTCGCGGGCGCGGCGCGCGTCCTTGAGCTCACCCTCGATCTCCGCGATCAACGTCATTCGAATCCCGGCAGGCTAGCGCCGCCGAGCAGATGCCAGTGCAGGTGGAAGACGGTCTGGCCGCCGCCGGGGCCGACGTTGACGATCACGCGGTAGTCCTCGAGCCCTGCCGTCGCAGCCGTCTCCGCGACGAACTCGAGCATCCGCTTCGCCTCGTCCGGCTCGAACGCGCCGACGTCGCGGAACGTGTCGACGTGGCGCTCCGGGAGGATCAGGAGGTGGGTCGGCGCCTTCGGCGCGATGTCGCGGATCGCGGCGAACCCGTCCGCCGCGTGGACATGGTCGCCGTCGCGCACGAGGCGGCAGAAGAGGCAATCCTCACGCGGCAACGGCGAGTACCCCCTCCTCGCCGACCCCGATCGCGCGGGCGGTGACGAACGACCCGACGTCCGCCTCCACGAGCCACGGCGTGTAATCGTCCGCGTACCCGCGGCCAGGCCGGTCGACGAGCACGCGGTCGGAGCTGCCGATGCGCGAGGTCCAGCGGCGGCGGCAGAGCTCGTCCGAGAGAGCGCGCAGCCGCGCGCCACGCTCTCGCTTGACAGCGGGAGGCACCGCGTCCTCGGCCGCCGTGCGCGTGCCAGGTCGCGGCGAATACGGGAAGACGTGCACCTTGGTCATCCCGAGCCGCTCGACGAGCGCGAGCGTCCGCTCGAACGCGGCGTCGTCCTCGGCCGGGAACCCGACGATCACGTCGGTGGTGAGGTTGAGCTCGGCGAGCGGCTCCAGGCGTCGCTCGAACTGCGCCGCCGTGTACCGTCGGCCCATCTCCCGGAGCACCCCGTCGTCCCCCGACTGCAACGGGACGTGTAGGTGCGGCGACACGGTCGGGGTGTCGATCAGCGCGGCGACGAGCTCCGCGTCGACGTGGTTGACCTCGATCGAGGACAGCCGCAGCCGCTCGAGACCGGTCGTTCCGCCTGCCTGGCGGACAAGCTGGGCCAGCGTGTAACCGGCGGAACGGTCGCGGAAGCAGCCGAGGTTGACGCCGGTCAGCACGATCTCGCGATGCCCCTGGCTCACGCGCCGACGGACGTCGGCGAGTACCGCCTCGGCCGTGCGGCTCCGCGTTGCGCCGCGCACGAGCGGGATCACACAGAACGCGCAGGAGAACGAGCAGCCGTCCTGGATCTTGACGAATGCCCGCACGCGGTCGAGGCCGTGGTCGGCGTCGACACAGCCGATCGCCCCGACGTCCCCCGCGACGAACGCGCCCGCCTGCTCGCCCGTCCGCGCGGTGACGACGACGTTCGGCGCGGTGCCGGCGAACGCGCCCTCCAGGTTCGACGCGCAGCCCGTGACGTACACCGTACGCGCCGTGCGAGCCCCGCGGGACGCCGCCTGCCGTGATTTCGAGACGGCCTCGTGTGTAACGCAGCACGTGTTGACCACCTGGATCTCGCCGCCCTCCGGCACCTCTCGGTGGCCGTCGGCGAGCAGCCGCTCGCGGATCGCCTGCGCGTCGGCGAACGAGACCTTGCAGCCGAGGAATCTCGTCGAGAAGGTGGCCATGCGGGAGCCCAAGAGCTTAGACGCTCGTTCTCCGGAAAAAGCTCGCGGACAGACGCGTGTCCTGTGCGCGCGCGCACGACTACCGTGTCGCGATCTCCCCGATGGACCACGCCGACGACATCCGGGCCTGGCTCGAACCGCGCGCGGCCGACATGGCAGCGCTCGTCGAGGAGCTCGTGGCCGTGAACACGGAGAACCCTCCCGGTCGTGGACTCGGACGGTGCGGCCGCGTGCTCGGCGACGCCGCGGAGCGGCTGGGTCTCGCCGCCGAGCTCGTCCAGCTCGAGCCGACGGGCACGCTGGAGGAGCCGTGCATCGTCCGTGCCACCACCGGCGATGGCCCCGCGACGGTCTACTTCCACGGTCACTTCGACGTCGTCCCGGCGCAGGATCCGGCCCAGTTCCGTCCATGCCGCCGGGACGGAAGGCTCGTCGGTCGCGGGACCGCCGACATGAAGGGCGGGCTCGTGAGCATGTTGTACGGTGCCGCGGCCGCAGGGGCGCTTGGCCTCGTCGAGGGTGGCCGGATCGTCCTCCACCTCGTCTGCGACGAGGAGACGGGCAGCGCCACGGGCTCGGGTCACCTGCGCGAAGCGGGGATGATCGAGCCCGACGCCGTTGCGATGCTCACGGCCGAGCCGACGGGCGGCGCCGTCTGGCACGCGAGCCGGGGCGCGCTCACCCTTCGGGTCGAGGCGCGCGGACGAGAGGCCCACGTCGGCCAGGCACATCTCGGCGTGAACGCGTTCGAGCGCATGATCCGGATCGCCGAGCCGCTCGCCCGGCTGTCGGAGTCTCTGCGCGAGCAGCGAGGGTCGACGCTCGTCGTCGGTGGGTCCGCAGGCTCGGGCGCGGGCTTCAACGTGGTGCCGGGCTCCGCCTGGTTCTCGGTCGACCGGAGGTTCGACCCGACGGAGCAGCTCGAGACGGAGCTTGCGCGCCTCACGGGGACGATCGCGGAGGCCGCGGCCGACGCAGGTGCCGACGTCACCGCCGAGGTCCTGCAGCGTGCACCGTCGGCGAGCACGGACGCGTCGCATCCGGCCGCCCAGGCGCTCGCACGATGTGTCGCGACTGTCGAGGGAGTTCGACCACCCTTCGAGCTGTGCCCGGGCGTGCTCGAGACGCGCTGGTACGCGCAGCTCGGCATCCCGGCCTTCGCCTACGGCCCGGGCCTGCTCGAGGTCTCCCACGGCCCGGAGGAGTCCGTCGACGAGGCGGCGATCCACCGCTGCGCCGCGGTCTACGCGCTCTTCGCAGCCGAGCTCTTCCGATGACGCTCTTCGACCCCGAGGCACACGAGCCGCTCACGGAGACGGTCTGGGATGCCGAGCTTGCGCGATCGGCGATTCGCGCGATCGCGGCCGAGACCGAGCGCGCGTTCGACCCCGACGAGCTGTGGCCGCCGCACCCGCTCGACGAGGAGGACGACTCGCCGCTGCGACGCGCCGCGTCGCTGTACCTCGGCGCGGCAGGCGTCGTCTGGGCGCTCGACGCGCTGCGGCGCTCGGGGGCGGTGGAGCTCGAACGGGACTGGCGGCACGTCGCGCTGGGCCTCCCCGATCGCTACCGCGCCGAGCCCGATTTCCCGGACTTCGGCGTCGTCCCGTCGCTCTGGATGGGCGAAACGGGGATCCTGCTCGTCGCCCACACCCTTGCTCCGGCCGCCTGGCAGGAAGAACAGCTCCTCGCCGCGATCGAGACGAACGCCGGCAACCCGACGCGCGAGCTCATGTGGGGCTCGCCGGGGACGATGCTCGCCGCCCAGGTGCTGCACACGCGCACCGGCGCGGCCACCTGGCGCATCGCCTGGGAAGGGTCCGCCGACCGGCTCTGGGACACATGGCGCGGAGACATGTGGGAGCAGGACCTCTACGGACGTCGACAGCACATCTTCGGCCCGGCGCACGGCTTCGCGGGCAACGTCTACATCCTGGCTCGCGGCGACCTGCTCGACGCGGCGCGGCGCGAGGAGCTCGAGCGGCGTGCGGTTGCGACGCTCGCCGCGCACGCGCTGCGTGCGGACGGGCTCGCCCAGTGGCCGCCCGCCGTCGAGCCGAGCAGGGTGCCGCGCCGCACCCAGTGGTGCCACGGCGCGCCCGGCATCGTCGCGTCGCTCGGGTCCCTGGCCCCCAGCGACGACGAGCTCACCGAGCTCCTGGTCGCGGGCGGCGAGCTGACCTGGCGCGCAGGCCCGCTCGGGAAGGGCGCGAACCTCTGTCACGGCACTGCGGGCAACGGGTACGCGTTCCTCAAGCTCCTCGAGCGAACCGGGGACGAGCTCTGGCTCCGCCGCGCCCGCGCGTTCGCGATGCACGCGATCGAGCAGGTCGAGCAGGCTCGCGCCGGGTACGGCCGCGGGCGCCACACGCTCTGGACGGGCGACCCGGGAACCGCGCTCTACCTCGCGAGCTGCATCGACGCGACTGCGGCGTTCCCGACGCTCGACGTGTTCTAAGCCCGGGCTAGCATCGACGCGATGGTCCCGGAGACCCCACCGGAGCAGATGGACACGGGACTCGTCGCCCAGGGTGAGGGCTGGTTCGTTCTCAACGCCTGCGACGCGCGCTGGCGCGACCGCGAGGGCCGTGGAAAGTCGCTGCCGTTCGAGGGAGCAGCGGACTTCCCCCAGGTGGGCGTCACGCTGTTCGTGCTCGATCCAGGCGAGCCGATCGGGATGTACCACTGGGAGGCCGACCAGGAGGACTTCCTCGTCCTCTCCGGAGCGGCGCTGCTCCTCGTCGAGGGCCGGGAGCAAACGCTTCGTCAGTGGGACTTCGTCCACTGTCCCACCGGGACGGCGCACATGATCCTGGGCGCGGGAACAGGCCCGTGCGCTGTGCTCGCGGTCGGCGCTCGTGAGCACCGGCATGGCTCGGGCTGGGGTGGCTACACGGTCGACGAGATCGCGCTGCGCCACGGCGCCGGTGTCGAGCAGGAGACGTCCGATCCCGGCGAGGCATACGCCCGCTTCCCCGAGCCCGTCCCGACGCGGTACGTCGACGGCTGGCTGCCGCTCGAGCCGCCCTAGGCGCCGAGCTCCGACTCGGCGTCGCGCAGGTACTGGTGCACGAACGCGATCGCCATGCTGCCCTCCCCCACCGCGGCCGCGACGCGCTTCACGGGCGCGAACCGTACGTCGCCGCAGGCGAAGATCCCGGGAACGCTCGTCTCGAGGAGGTAGGGATCGCGCTCGAGCGGCCAGCGTCCGGCATCCCGCACGTCGTGGCCGGTGAGCACGTACCCCTTGGGGTCACGCGCGACCTCGGACGGGAGCCACTCGGTCTCCGCGTCGGCCCCGATGAAGATGAAGAGCCCTCCCGACCGGAGGCGTGTCGTCTCCCCGGTCACGACGTTCCGGACGTCGATCGCGTCGAGTGACGTCTCACCGTGCGCCGCGACCACCTCCGTCCGGGGCAGCACCCGGATGTTCGAGCGAGCCTCGACTTGGTCGACGAGGTAGCGCGACATCGACTTCCCGAGCGCGTCGCCGCGCACGAGCATCGTCACGCTCCGTGCATGCCGCGAGAAGAACACCGCTGCCTGGCCGGCGGAGTTACCGGCACCGACGAGGTGGACATCCAGCCCGTGGGTGTTCTTTGCCTCGCTGCGCGCCGCGCCATAGAACACGCCCTTGCCCGCAAGCCGGTCGAAGCCTTCGATCGCGAGCCGGCGCCATGCGACGCCCGTCGCGAGGACGATCGTCCGTGCTCCGATCACGTCGCCCGCCTCGAGGTGGACGGAACGCGTGGCCGTGTCGATTCCCGTGATCGTGCGCGTGACGAGGATCTCGGCGCCCAGCCGCTGTGCCTGCCTGAGCGCCTTGCCGGCGAGGTCGTCGCCGGACACGCCGTCCGGAAAGCCGAGGTAGTTCTCGATCCGGGACGACGTTCCCGCCTGGCCGCCCGGGGCCTCCCGCTCGATCACGAGCACGCGAAGGCCCTCCGACGCGCCGTACACCGCCGCGGCCAGCCCCGCAGGCCCGGCGCCGACGACGACGACGTCGTACTCGGCGGCCGCAGCTTCGGTATCGAGCCCGAGGCCCTCTGCGACGCGCCGGAGCTGGGGTCGCAGCACGGCGTGGTCATCGAGTTCGAGCGGGCCGGCGACCTGCCGCAGGAGAGGGCGCACGACGGTTCCGCCGTCGAGGATCCTGACCGCAGGCAGGTCGTCGTCGGCGGGGAGCGGTCCGCCCCACGCCTCCTCCGCGTCGCCCGCGTCCGGGAGGACCCAGCCGTACGTGACCAGGTTGCGGTCGAGGAAGCGCCTGAGCTCCGTGCACGACGGATCGAAGCGCGCTCCGACGACGATTGCGCGCGGGGGCGACGGCGAGGCCGCCAGGCCCTGCAGTCCCTTCGCGCCGGTCATCCGCTCTCGGGCCAGCTTGCCCACCTCTTCGGCGAGCCCGGGCACGACCGCGGCGAGAGCGTGGTAGTCGTGCGGCCCGATCCGCATGACACGCGAAGGCCCTGCCGCGCGGAACCCGACCGGGAACACCGTCCCGAGCGTGATCGGTACCTCCCCGAAGACGTCGCCGGGCTGGCGGCCCCCCACCACCCTTTCCATGCCGTCCACGAGCCGAATTGCCTCGATCCGGCCCTCGAGCAGGCCGAACAGGGCGCGCTCGGAGTCCTGATGGGCGGCGAACTCGCCGGCGACGAGGCTGATGTCCTCGGCCACATGGGCAAGCCGCTCCCGCTGGGCCGGGTCGAGCCCGGCGAAGATCGCGATGAGGCCGACCTCTTCCGCGGTGATCACGCGCGACGACCTCGCGCGGCCCAGGCCCCCACGGTGAGGGCGAAAGGCGGCGGCGGCAGGCGCGCCCGGCACGCCTCACGCAGCGCCGCACGATGTTCCGGGTCGAGGCGCGACGTGTAGCCGCCCGCCGGCCCGACGCCGAGCTCGAAGGGCTCCCACCATTCCTCGAACGTCGGGTGCTCGACGGTCGCCGGGAGAAGCGTCTCCTCGACCTCCTGCAGCCCGGCCGCCGTGAAGAGCCTGCCGAGGTCGCCCTCGCGCGCGCCGGGAAGGTGCGACTCGTCCTCGGCCCCGGGGTCGATTGCGTGCGCGGCGTCCCAGAAGGCGCCGAGCGGCCCCCGTCCCCCCGCGTGATCCCAGACGCACGCCGCGACCGTGCCGCCGACGTGTGTGACGCGGGCCATCTCGCCGATCCCGGCGATCGGGTCCGACATGAAGTGCACGACGAGCTGCGCCAGAGCCGTGTCGAAGCTCGCGTCGGGGAAGGGCAGCGCCTCGGCAGACGCACGCTCGACCCGGACCTCGGGATTGCGCTCGCGCGCGGCCTCCACGAAGGGCTCGGAGGGGTCGACCGCGATGACCGCTTCCGGCCCGAGCAGGCGGACGAGCTCGCCGGTCAGCGCTCCGGGGCCACACCCGACGTCGACCACGCGCTGACCGGACGCCACCCCCGCGAACGCGGTGAACCCCGGGGCGAGGCGGGTCGAGTACCGGCCCATGAAACGGTCGTACGCCTCGGCGGGAACGGAGAAGCCCACGGCGGCAATCTACGGCTTCCGCTCGAACACAGGAACCGGCCAGGACATAGGTTGCAGCGGTGCGGGCGCTCGCAGTCACGGTCCCCCCGTCGCTCTGCGGCGTCGGCGCGGCCGGCGCGGGCTGCGGTGTTCCCACGATCCGGCGCGTCGTCGCGCGGGCGGCGTGAGCGACCCGACCGGACGAGTCGAGGTCCGCCGCCTCGATGCGACGGAGCTGCGTGCGCAGCTCGACGGGCTCGCGGCTGTGCTCGCCGACTGCATCGCCGGAGGTGCATCCGTCAGCTACATGGCGCCGTTCTCGCACGAGCAGGCGCGCGAGGCGTTCGCTGCGTGGGCCGACGACGTCGAGCGGGGCGGGCGGCTGCTGCTCGCCGCCTTCCTGGACGACACGATCGTCGGCACCGTCCAGGTCGTCTTCGCGACGCCGCCGAACCAGCCGCACCGGGCCGACGTCGCGAAGCTCCTCGTCCACCGCTGGGCGAGGCGCCGGGGCGTCGCGCAGCTCTTGATGGAGCACGCCGAGGCGGAGGCACGGTCGGAGGGCAGGACGCTCCTCGTGCTGGACACGGTGACGGGCGACGACGCCGAGCGCCTCTACACGCGACTCGGCTGGACGCGCGTGGGCGTGATCCCGAACTTCGCCCTCTATCCCGACGGCCGGCCGTGCGACACCACCGTGTTCTGGAAGTCGGTGTAGCCCGCTCCGAGCGTCAGGGCTGGTACTGCTGCTCGATCGCGCAGACGGTGTCCACGTGCACCCGGATCCACACGCCCGTGTCGAGCGGCTCGAACAGCCGGACGGGCCTCTCACCCCGGACGAGCTGCGCCAGCTGTGGAACGGTGATCCGCGTCGCGCCGAATTGCGCGGGATTCCCGTGCCTCGTGAGGACGGTGACCCGCGCGTGCGGCGCGACGACGTACGTCAAGAGGCGGTGGCCTTCGTCGATCCGATAGTTGTCGTTGGGGACCGGCTCGCCCGGCTCGACCACGCCGTCCTCTGCCGCGGCGGTGCTCGCGGTCAAGCCGCTCGTGAACCACGCCGGGTCGAAGCGCATCAGCCATCGGCCCGAGTCGCGCTCAAGCGATGCGAGGTGACCGAAGGTCCGGTCGCCGCACGGACGGACGAGGACCGTCCGGGTCGACGGCTCGTCGGTGAAGTAGAGGACGGCGAAGACCGCCGCGGCGGCGATCGCGACGGCCGCCGCGACGGCTACGGCCGCGGACCTCATCGCGTGCTCGCGTACATGCCCGGATGGTGACAGAGGCAACGGAACGATCCGCGCCGGTCACGGCCGTCGGAACCGGTCCGCGCTCCAACCGTTTAGCTCGAGCGCCCCCGCGTGCTCCCAGCCGGGATGCGCGGGCCGCTCGTCGGCCAGGTACCCCGACGTGATCGCCTCGTGTGCTTCGAGTCGCGCGAGGATCGACTCGACGGGGGCGAGCAGCACGTTGGCCACTGCGACGTCGGCCGCCGGCAGCGGCCCCGTGAGCGCATCGAGCACCAGTGCCGCGACGGCGACGCCGTTGGCCGCGGCGTTGGCGCGCGTCGTGTCGACCGCCACCGGGTCGACGTCGACGGCGACCACCGGCTCGAACCCGAGCCGTGCGGCGGTGATCGCGAGCACGCCCGAGCCGCAACCCACGTCGAGCAGCGAGCCCCGTGAGGCCGTCGTCGCGAGCAGGTCGACACAGAGTCGCGTCGTCGGATGCGCGCCCGTCCCGAAGGCCCGTCCCGGGTCGATCACGACGGCGCGTGACGGGTCGGGAGGCCGCTCCCACGGCGGCCCGAGCCAGAGCCCGCCGACAACGACCGGGCGGTGGAACTCCCGCCACGTGTCTTCCCACCCCTCCTCGACCGGCTCGGTCGTCGCACCCGGAAGGGCCGCGAGAAGAGCGTCGGCCTCCTCCTCCGGAACGTAGGCCACGAGCTCGACGCCCCCGTCGTCGTCGCGCTCCTCGAAGCCGGCCGGAACGAGCTCGACGAACCGCGCACGGAGCGGCTCGACCGCATCCCCGCCCGCGTGCACCGAGACCCGCCGAAGGCTCACCGGTCACCCTCCAACGGGAATGTCGCACGCGTGACCCACGTCCCGTTCTGAAGCTCGCCGACCAGGGCGACTTCGTGTGCGTGGCAGCAGATCGGAAGATGAGGGCCGAGCCTCGTCCGCAGCTCGCCCACCATCTCCTCCACGGCGATCTGCTCCTCGTCGCTGCCGAGCGTGCAGTGGGGCACCGGTGCGTGATCGGTGTCGCCGTACGGCGGGTACGCCGGGAACGCGGATCGGGTCGTCGCGACGAGCTCCAGGAACGGCTGGACGGGCTCGGGTGCGAGCCATGCCGCGTCGGGGAACGCCTCGACCGAGACCAGCTCGTATGCAAACGCGGGAAGCGGGGCGTAAACGTTGCGGAGTGCCTCGACCATGTCCTCGTCGATCTCGGCCGGCGGTGCGAACGGGAACAGGATCGTCAGGTGCGCGGGGATCCCGCGCTCGACGGCCTCGCGGAGGTAGCGGCGCCGACATTCGGAGACCACCGGCTCGGCCTCGGTCGCGACCACTACTAGCGCCGACCGCCGGTCGGCCCCGCTCACCGGAACGCGCTCTTGAGCCGCCCCAGGAATCCGTCGTCGTCGCGGTAGGCGTCCGTGCCGAGCTCGTTCTCGAGGCGGAGCACCCCGGCGCGCTGGTCCGCGCTCAGATGGGTGGGAATCCGCACGTCGACGTGGACGAGCAGGTCCCCCCGGCGTCCGGTCTCGAGCGACGGCATCCCGCGCCCCCGCACCGCCTGCACCGTCCCCGGCTGGACGCCGGCAGGGAGCTCGACCTCGAACGGGCCGTCCGTCGTCGGCACGGTGACGGTCGCTCCGAGCGCAGCCTCCGTCATCGTCAGGGCCGCGCGGACGCGCAGGTCGTCGCCGTCCCGCTCCACCCCCTCCAGGGGACGGATGTGGACGGTGACGTAGACGTCGCCGGGCGGCCCTCCGAGGGTGCCGGCATGACCGGCGCCGCGCACACGGATCCGCTGCCCGTCGTGGATCCCGGCGGGCACGTCGAGCTCGAGCGGCACGTCCTCGAGGACCCGGCCGTCTCCCTCGCACCGTTCGCACGGTGTCTCCACGATGCGTCCTGCGCCGTCGCAGCGCGGGCACGAGCCCGACCTCACGATCTGACCCAGAACCGTGCGCGACACCTGCTGCACGACGCCGGAGCCGCCGCACCCCGGGCAGGTGATCGGCGACGTCCCGGCCGCCGCGCCCGAGCCGTCGCATGCGTTGCAGCCGCGCGCCACGCGAACCTTCACGTCGAGCGGGATCCCGCGAGCCGCATCTGCAAGGTCGATCTCCACCTGCGCCGCGATGTCCGGCCCTCGCGTCGGCCGTGGCCCGCCGCGGGGGCCCTGCCCGAACAGCGTCTCCCCGAAGAATGCTGCGAAGACGTCCGAGAGGCTCCCGAAGTCGGCATCCATCGGCGCGAATCCGCCGCGGACACCGGCGTGGCCGAACCGGTCGTACGCACGACGCCGCTCCGGGTCGGACAGCACCTCGTACGCCTCCGCGACGGCGCGAAACCGCCGCTCCGCGTCGGGCTCGCCGCTCACGTCCGGATGGAGCTCGCGCGCGAGCCGCCGGAACGCGCCCTTGATCTCCGCGTGGCTCGCGTCGCGCGCGATGCCGAGGAGCTCGTAGTAGTCCTGCTCCGTCGTCGCCATCAGGACGCCCCGTACACGTCCTCCACGAGCCGCGAGAGCTCGTAGGCCGCGGCGCGAACCGAGCGGATCGCCTTTTCGTAGTCCATGCGCAGCGGGCCGAGCAGACCGACCGCGCCGAGCGAGCGGTTCGGCAGGCCGTACGTCGTGCCCACGTACGAGGCGCCTTCGAGCTCTTCGCCCTCGAGCTCCGGGCCGACGCGCACGATGGGTCGCCGCGGGTCGAGCGCCTCCTGGAGGAGCCCGAGCACGGCAGCGCGGCGCTCGAGCACTTCGAGCAACCGCTGGCACGCCTCCAGGTCGGCGCCGGTCGCGTCGCCGAGGAGGCCCGCCGCACCGCCGATGTACAACTCGGTCGCGCTCGCCACGACATCCGCGAACACGGGCCGTACCGTCTCTAGAAACGACCGCTCGCGGAGCGACAGCGCGGGGTCCTCGAACGCGCGGCGCACGACGCTCGCGCTCGCGCGCTTGCCGACGATCGTCTCGTCCAGATATGCCCGCGCCCAGTCGACCAGCCCCGGGTCGACGCCGTCGTCGAGCTCGAAGATCCGCTTGGAGACGGCCCCCGACGCGGTGATGACGACGACGATGACGACCCGCGGTTGGAGCTGCAGCACCTCGACGTGTCGCACCGCGGCGGCCTCGAGCGCGGGCGCCGACACCAGCGCGAGCAGGTGCGTGGCCTCCGAGAGCGTCTCGGTCGTGCGCCGCATCGCCTCCTCGAGCTCGTTGCGCATCGCGGTCAGGTCGAGCGGGAACGGGGCGGGACGTCCCTCGACGGCGACGACGAGCTCCTCCGTGTAGACCCGGTAGCCGTTCTGCGTCGGGATGCGCCCGGCCGACGTGTGAGGGTGCGTCAGGAGCCCGATCGCCTCGAGCTCGAAGAGCTCGCTGCGGACGGTCGAGGAGGACACGTCGAGGCGCGAGCGCTCGACGAGCGCCTTCGAGCCGACGGGCTGCCCGGTCGCTACGTATTCCTCGACCACCCGCCGCAGGATCTCGAGCTTTCGCGGGGTGAGCTCCATGCCGTCATCGTACGGCCCGTGCCCGCGGACGGAATCCGCCGGGCGCCGCGCTACCGGTCGGCCAGCCGCCGCAGCTGGCTGTCGAACGTCGAGTAGAAGAGCGCGTAGCCGGCGCACCACGTGACTGCGAAGCCGATCGAGAGGGCGAGCGGGCGCGTGTGTGCGAGCGGGTCGAGCGCCGCCCCGGCGAGCTGGCCCAGGGTTGTCGTCGGCTCGGTCACCACCTCCCACGAGTTCCAGCGCTGAAAGCGACCGAGGTAGACACCGACTCCGCTCAGTGCGAGCGCCGCCCAGGCGAGCGTCCAGCCGGCCAGGTGACCGAACCGCCTCGTGACCACGGCCTGTACGAGGTACAGAGAGACGAACCCGAGCACAAGACCGATGGTCGCCGCCGTGCCGATCAGGGCGGCGTCGTACCAGAGCGTGCCCCCGGCGTACTCTCCGAGCCACTTCACGTCGGTGACGATGTACGGCGCGTTCGGCAGGAACAGGAGCCACGCGATGCCGAGTGCGGCGAGCGTGCCGGCGGCTGCACGCCGGCGTGCGCCGTCGTAGAGCACCAGCGCGAGCACGAACGGGACCCAGGCGAGGAACAGATTCCAGACGAGGTTGGCGCCGTCGAGGCTTTGCGTGAGCACCACGCGCACGGCGACCCCGAGCGTGAGCAGCGCTGAAGCTGCCAGGAGCACCCCGACCAGCAGGGAACGACGTCGGCTTGCCGGATGCCCTCCCCCGAGCGCGCGCACCATGCATCGAGAGTAGCGGCCCGCGTCGCGCTGGATCCAGCTTCCGGGATCGCGTCAGACGAGGAGCTCGGCCGTCACTGCGCCGCCGAGGAGGCGCCCGCGCGGGCTGAGCCGCACCCCGCCGTTCCGCCGCTCGACCAGCCCTCGCTCGACCAGCCGGTCGAGCGCGTCGAGATCGACGACGGGCGCGACCGCGCTCGCGTCGATGGCGAAGGGTTCGTCGAGCCGCAGCCCGAGCATCAGCCGTTCGACGGCGCGCGTCGCTGCGTCGAGACCCTCGACCTCGCGGGGCGGGTCCTCGCCGGCACCGAGCGCGGTCACGTACCGCCCCACCGAGGGCACGTTCCGTCGTCGCTCGTCGCCAAGCGTCGATACCGCCCCCACCCCGACGCCGAGGTAGTCGGCACCACGCCAGATCGCCAGGTTGTGTCGCGCGCGGAGCTCGCGAACGCGGTCGTCGCGGCAGAAGTTGGCCGTCTCGTACCAGCGATAGCCGGCACCGGTCAGCGTCTCCACGACGCGCTCGGCGTAGCTCTCCATCGCCTCCGCCTGGCGAGCGAGCTCCGCCCCGTGCGCGTGCGTGAACCGCGTTCCGGGCTTGGCCTCGAGCTCGTAGCAGGAGAGGTGCTCGGGCTCGAGCGCGAGAGCGTCGGCGAGATCCGCCTCGAGGTCGGCGGCGCCCTGGCCCGGAATCCCGTAGATGAGGTCGAGCGAGATGTTGTCGAATCCGGCATCACGCAGAGTGTGCACGGCACGCCGGACGTCGTCCGGTCCGGCAACTCGCTCGAGGACCTTGAGCAGCGTGGGCCGGAACGACTGGGCGCCGACCGAGACCCTGTTCACGCCGTGCTCTCGGAGCAGCGTGGCCAACGAAGGCGTCACCGTCTCGGGATTGGCCTCGACGGTCAGCTCGCGGACGTCCGGGAGCGCTGCGAGCACGCGTCGCAGCGCGGCCGGCGCGGTGAAGGTCGGCGTGCCGCCGCCGACGAACACCGTCTCGGGGTCGCGAGCGAGACGCCAGCGCTCCCGCTCTAGCTCGGCGAGCAGGGCGTCGGCGTACGCCGCGTGCTCTCCCATACGGCCCACGGCCGTGACGAAGTCGCAGTACCCGCAACGGTGCGCGCAGAACGGCAGATGGACGTAGAGGTGGCGGACGCCGGCAGGCCCGGGATCGGCATGCCCGGTCGTCACATCCAGCGAGCGGCGCGGGGAGGCTGCACCGCGCGACACGGCGGGGTCACCGCTGCTTCTTCTCGCCGTCGAGGTTGAGGACGGCGAGGAAGGCCTCCTGCGGCACCTCGACGCCACCGACCTGCTTCATGCGCTTCTTGCCCTTCTTCTGCTTCTCGAGCAGCTTGCGCTTGCGCGTGATGTCGCCGCCGTAGCATTTCGCGAGCACATCCTTGCGCTTCGCCTTGACGGTTTCGCGCGCGATCACGCGCGAGCCGATCGCGGCCTGGATCGGGACGTCGAACATCTGCCGCGGGATCTCCTCACGGAGGCGGTCGACGAGCAGCTTGCCGCGCTCGTACGCAGCGTCACGATGGGCGATCAGCGAGAGCGCGTCGACCTGCTCGCCGCCGACGAGCACGTCGACCCGGGCGAGCTCGCCGTCCTTGAAGCCGGCGAGGTCGTAGTCGAAGCTTGCGTACCCGCGCGTGCGCGACTTCAGCTGGTCGTAGAAGTCGTACACGATCTCGCCGAGCGGCAGCTCGTAGGTCAGCAGGACGCGGGTCTCGGAGAGGTACTCCATGTGATCGAACCGCCCGCGCCGCTCGGTGCAGAGCTCCATCACGGCGCCGACGTAGTCCTTCGGGACGATTACCTGGGCGCGGACGTACGGCTCCTGCACCTCCTCGGGGTCTCGCGGCATGTCCGCCGGGTTGTGCACCTCGACCCAGGCACCGTTCTTCTCCTTCACCTGGTACGCGACGTTCGGCGCCGTCACGAGCAGGTCGAGGTCGAACTCGCGCTCGAGCCGCTCGCGGACGATCTCCATGTGCAGCAGGCCGAGAAAGCCGCACCGAAAGCCGAACCCGAGCGCCTGCGACGTCTCCGGCTCGTAGAAGAGCGCCGCGTCGTTGAGCTTGAGCCGCTCCAGCGCGTCGCGGAGCTCCGGGTAGTCGTCCGAGTCGGTCGGGAAGAGCCCCGCGAAGACCATCGGCTTGACGTCCTTGTAGCCGGGAAGCGCTGTCGCCGCACCGCCGCGGCGCGTCGTGAGCGTGTCGCCCACGCGCAACCGGGAGACGTCCTTGAGCCCTGTCACGACGTAGCCGACCTCGCCCGCCTCGAGCGCCTCGACCGGAACCCGCTGCGGGGACATGAAGCCGAGCTCCTCCGCATCGAAGTCGGTGCCCATCGCCATGGCACGGAGACCGGCGCCGGTCGGCAGCCGCCCGTCGACGACGCGGACGAACGCGATCACGCCGCGGTACTGGTCGTACGACGAGTCGAACACGAGCGCGCGCGCCGGCGCGTCTGGCTCCCCATCGGGCACCGGGATCCGCTCGACGATCGCGTCGAGCACCTGCTCGACGTTGACGCCCGTCTTCGCCGAGATCCGCACGACCGCCTCCGGTGAGCCGCCGAGCAGCTCGGACACCTCGACGGCCGCGCCGTCCGGGTCGGCCGACGGAAGGTCGATCTTGTTGACGACCGGGACGATCTCGAGGTCGTTCTCGATCGCGAGATAGGCATTTGCGAGCGTCTGCGCCTCGATCCCCTGCGCCGCATCGACGACGAGGACGGCACCCTCGCACGCCTGCAGCGACCGCGAGACCTCGTAGGTGAAATCCACGTGCCCCGGCGTGTCGATGAGGTTGAGCTCGTGCCCCTTCCACTGGACGCGCACCGCCTGCGCCTTGATCGTGATCCCGCGCTCCCGCTCCAGCTCCATCGAGTCGAGCAGCTGATCGCGCATCTCGCGCTCGGAGACGGTCTCCGTCAGCTGCAGGATCCGGTCGGCGAGCGTCGACTTGCCATGGTCGATGTGCGCGATGATCGAGAAGTTGCGGATCCGGCTCTGGTCCATGGCTGATCGGCGTCGATCGTAGCCGTGAGCCGGTTTTTCCTGGTCTCGCGCGATTCCCGCTCGACGTGCCGGGCTGGATACGAAGGGAACGCCATGATGATCGTGCACAGCGCGGCGACACTCGGATGCGACACGCTGCTCAGCGAGGACATCGACCCCGGGCAGCGCTACGACGGTGTGCTCGCCGTCGATCCTCTCGCCTGAGCCGAGAGCACTTCCGGGCGCGGCACGCAGCCGCACCCCCTGCCATGCGTATCGTGTCCGCATGGACGATGCGCAGATTCACAACTCGATCGAGGAGCTCGTCGCCGAGGAGCACCAGCTCTGGGGCGCGCAGGCAGCCGGCAATGCGACCGATGCCGACCGGCGGAGGCTCGATGAGGTGAAGGTGTCGCTCGACCGGTGCTGGGACCTGCTCCGGCAGCGGCGAGCGCTCGAGGAGTTCGGCATGAACCCGGACGTCGCCAGCGAGCGTTCGGAAGAGACCGTCGAGCGCTACGAGCAGTAGACGGCCGCTGCAGCGGTCAGGCCTCGCCGCGCAGCACCGGCTTGACGTCGACGACGGGCGTACCGTCGATCGCCTCGAGCGGCCGCACGCGGATCCGGAGGCCGTCGACCTCCAGGACCTCCACTCGATGCAGGCCGATCGGGTTCGGCCGGTCCGGCGAGCGCGTGCTGAAGACGCCGCGCTCGGGCACGGTTCGATCGTCGCGCGGGTGGACCGCATGGACGTCCCGGTCGGCCTCGTGCAGCCAGGTCAGGACGAGGACGTCGTCACCGGTGGCGAGGTCCCGCGCCGCGTCGCGCACGTCCTCGTCGAAGACGATCCAGGCGTCGGGTGCTCCCTCGACGCCCTGCATCGGCGCGTCCTCTCGGCGCGTGAGCGACGACTGCACGCGCCCGACGACGCGAAGCGGGTAGGGGCCGGCCTCGCCGATCGGGTGATCCTAGATGGGCTATTTCATGCGCCGCGGCGCAGGGCGAGCAGCGAACCGAGTTCGCGGACCCCGAGCACGCGGCAGGCGCCGAGATACGCAGCCGTCCCGAGGGCCAGGCCGAGCCCGACGGAGAGGATCTGCGCGACCGTCGAGCGTCCGAGCGCGGCGTCGATCGCCCACCACACGCCGACGGCGAGCCCCGAGGCGACGACCGACGCGACGATGATCCGCGCGAGCGCGCTGAGCGTCGCCGCCGCCTCGACGCCACCCACCCGCCGCCACATCAACACCGCCAGGGCGACCGCGCCGGCGAGGTTCGACAGCGACACGGCCAGCGGGAGTCCCCAGACGCCGAGACGGTAGAAGGCGACGAAGAGGAGCACGTTGAGGACGAGGTTCCCGAGCGCGACGAGCGTCGGGATCCAGTTCGACTGGAGCCCGTAGAACGCCCGGTTGAGCAGCAGCATCCAGCCGTTGAAGACGAGGCCGACGGTGAACGCCGCGAGCGCGCCCGCGACCACCGGCGTCTGGTCGGCGGTGAACTCGCCGCGCTCGTAGACGAGCCGCGTGATCGGCTCTGCCAGCACCGCGGAGACGATCCCGGCCGGGATCAGCAGGAAGCCGATCTGGCGAATGCCGGTGTCGACCGTCCGCCCGAAGCCGGCCATGTCGCCCCGCGCCGCGAGCCGCGACATCGTCGGGAACAGCACCGTCGCGACGGCGACCGAGAAGATCCCCTGCGGCAGCATGTAGAGGCGAAATGCCAGGTCGATCGCGCGAGGCGCGAGCTCCGGGTCGATCAGGCGCGACGCGAACAGCGTGCCGATCAGCGTCGAGACGTTGATCAGCCCCAGCGTCAGGGTGACCGGCAGCATCAGCACGAAGAAGCGGTGCACCGCCGGGTCGCGCCAGTCTATCGCGACGCGGAGGCGGCCGTCGAGCCCTCGCAGCCAGGGCACGGGCATCAGCAGCTGCACGAGCGTCGCGAGCACGATCGAGCCCGCGTAGACGTAGAGCTCGGTGTCCTGGCTCCCCGCCGCGGGCACGCCGAGCACGAGCCCGAGGATGATCACGAGGTTCCAGGCGACAGGCGTCAGCGCCGGCACGGTGAACTGGTCGTACGCGTTCAGGATCCCGACGACGATCCCGGAGAGCCCGAGCAGGATCACGATCGGGAAGAGGAGCCGGGAGAGCCCGACCGCGAGATCGAGGTCGCCGCCGGGCGTCCCGAACAGCTCGACGATCAGCGGCGCGATCAGCACGAACACCGCGGTGAGGGCACTTGTGAAGAGGAGGACGAGCCAGAAGATCGTCGATGCGACGCGCCATGCGCGCGCCCGCTCGCCCTTCTCGAGCAGCTCGCTGAAGACCGGCACGAACGCCCCCGAGAGGGCCGTGTCTGCGACGAGCGCGCGCACGAGATTCGGGATCTGGAAGGCGACGGTGAAGGCGTTGATCTTCCCGGCCGCGCCGAACGTGTACGCGGCGATGATCTCGCGTACGAGGCCGAGCACGCGCGACACACCGGTGGCGGCGCCGAACACCGCGGTCGACCGTGCGAGCCGCCGCCGATGGGCGCGCTCCTCGGCGAGCGCCGGGTCGACGTTCGGGTCGAAGGACGGATCGAGCTCGGACATCTCCGGGAGTTTCGTGGAATCGCCGGAAGGCCCTCTGCTACCATCCGGCGGCTCGCGGCCAGACAGGTCGGGGCACTCCTACGTATGGCGAACATCAAGCAGCAGAAGAAGCGCGTCGACATCGCCGCCCGCCAGCGGCTCGAGAACCTCCGCTACCGCTCGACGATCAAGACGCTCGCGAAGCGGCTCGAGACCGCCGTCGCCGACGGCGACGACACAGCGGTCGCCGCCGAGCATCGCGAGCTCGTCCGCACGATCGACAAGGCCGCGGCCCGCGGCGCGGTCCACAAGAACACCGCCGCGCGCAAGAAGGCGCAGGCCGCACGCGTCGTCAGCCGCAGCGCCGCCGAGTAGCGTCGCCCGATCGGCGTCCTAGCGACGCTCGCGCGCGACGTCCGAGACGGCGAGCTGCAGCTCGAGGTCGGGCGACAGCCTGCTCCCGCCCTTCAGCGCATGGTCGAGGCGCGCAAGGCGGTCGACGGCGTCGCCGAGCTCCTCGACCGAGAAGTCGTCCGCCTGGCGCGCGAGCTTCTCGCTCGGAAACGGCTTCATGCCGAGCTGTGCCCCGGCGTCGCGAGGCGGGACGCCGGCGTCCAGCAACCGCTTCATCCGGGCGAGCTTCGTCACATGCGCTCCGAGCCGGGCGCTGAACGCAGCGGCCTCGCTCGCCCGCGGGCGTCCGCTTCGCGCGTACGTCCCTTCCACGACGCCCAGCGCCGCCGCCAGGTCGCGCTTTCCCCAGGCATCGGTGAAGTCCCACGGGTGCCCCTCGGCGAAGGGCGTCGCCATGCGCTGCACCTCCTCCACGCCGATCGGCTCACCCGCGGCCCACGTCGCGAGCTTGTCGATCTCCTGTGCGAGGACGAGCTTGTCGTCGCCGACGATGTCGAGGAGTGCCTTGGACGCATCGCCGCCCGCCGTGACACCCCGCGCGCGAAAGCTCTGCACCACCCAGGCGACGACGTCCTTCTTCGGGATCTCCCACGCGAGGACGTCGCCGACCTTCGCGACTGCCTTCGCGAGCGGCGAATCCTTCTTCACCTCCTCGCCGACGAGGCAGATGACCGTGCCCGGCGCCGGCGCGCGGAGGTAGTCGACAAGCGCTTCGACGTCGCCTGCCTTCCAGCCGCCCGAGAGCCGATCGAACTCCCCGCGATGCCCGTCGACCCCCGTGACGACCACGAGGCGCTCGCCGGCGAGCAGCGTGCCGGCGTTGCACGAGGCCACGACATCGTCGCCCGTGACCCCGTCCCTCCCGGCGACATACCGCTCGATCGAGCCCGGGTCGAAACGAGCCCGCAGCCGAGCGAGTGTGCGCTCGACCTTCGGCCGGTCGTTCCCGGTGACGAGGTATGCCGACTTGAGCTCCTGCGCTGCCACGGGCGCACCCTAGATGTCTGAGCCGCGGCCGCGCCTGCGGCCGCTCACCGCTCGGAGCGGACCGTGAGCGTCCGCCCGTCGGACTCGACCACGATCCGTCCGTTCTCGTCCGTTCGGAAGACGCGAAGTCCAGGCTGCGCGGCGAGCGCCGCGACCGTCTCGGGGCGCGGATGGTCGTAGTCGTTGTGCGCGCCCACCGAGATCACGGCGACGCGGGGCCGCAGCACGCGCAGGAGATCGGGCAGGCCGCGATCCTCGGAACCGTGGTGCGCGACCTTCAGGACTTCGACCGGGCGGAGGGATAGCCGCGAGGTGACGTCGCTCTCGGCGTCTGCCGTCAGGAGCACGTCCGTCGCCCCGTAGGTCGCAAGCGCGACGACGGCATGCTGGTTGGGGTCCTCGCTCGGCAGCCCGGGGTCGTCCGGCCAGAGGATCCTGACGCGAAGCTTGCCGATGCGGAAGACCTCGCCCGCGTGCACGACCACGATCGTGACACCGCGGCGACGAGCGGCTGCAAGGGCGGCGTCATGGTCGGCCGACGGCGCTTCGATCCCGGGATCGGCGACGGTGCCCACCGACAGCCGGTCCAGCACCGCCTCGGCGCCGCCGATGTGATCTCGCTGCGGGTGCGTGAGGACGATCGCGGTCAGCGAGCGGAGACCGAGCCGGCGAAGCTGCCCGGCGACGTCCGCCTCGGGCGGCCCTTCGTCCACGAGCACCGCCCCGCCGGGCACCTCGAGCAGTGCCGAGTCTCCCTGGCCGACGTCGAGGAACGTCACGCGAAGGCCGCTCGGCGGCTCCCACGACGGCGGCGCGCGCGTTGCCCACGCCGCGACTGCGAGCGTGAGCGCGAGCGAGGCGATGGCCACGAGCGCCGTCGGGCGCTGGTAGCGCGGCAGGCGCCGCACGACCAGCACCGCCGCGACGATCCCGGCCGCGACGGCGATCGCAAGCGGCGAGGAGACCTGCGCCGACGGCCAACTCGCGACGAAGCGCGCCACGAGCGCGAGCCACCAGGCGCACCAGCCCGCGAGCCACGCCAGTGCGGACGCGACACCCGGCGACACCGGCTCGACCGCGGCCGCGGCGAGGGAGAGCGAGATGAGTGGCGGCATCGCCGGCTCCGCGGCGACGTTCGCCGGGACGGTCCAGAGCGCCACTCGTCCGAAATGGAGCCACACGATCGGGGCCGTGACGAGCCCGCAGCCGACCGCGACGACCAGGACGTCCCAGAAGCTCCGCGGCACCGGGTACGCCTCGGGGACGCCCGACATCCTGGGGACGACGAGGAAGATCGTTGCGACGGCGGCGAACGACAGCTGGAAGCCGGGCTCGAGAGCGGACTGCGGCATCCAGGCGAGCAGCACCAGCGCGCCGACGGCGAGCGCGTGCCAGCGGTCGCGCGGACGCGCGACGATCCACGCGAGCGACGCCAGCGTGCCTGCGACGGCCGCGCGGACGACCGACGGCTGCCAGCCGACCGCGAGCGCGTACGACAGGACGACGACGATCGTGATCGCCTCGCCGACCATCCGGCCGAGCCCGAGAACCCGGGCCGCGAAGAGGACGCCGATCGCGACGATCGCGACGTTCTGTCCCGACACGGCGAGGAGGTGCATGAGCCCGCTCGTCTGGAAGGCGTCCCGGAGCCCTCGGTCGATCTCCGAGTCCTCGCCCAGCACGATGCCCGCGAGCAGACGCCGCCGCTCGCCGCTCGTCCCACGGGCGAGCGTTGCCTCGACGTGCGCGCGCAACCGGTCGCCGACGCCACCGATCCCGCCCCGCCGGCCGACGACACGCCAGTTCCCGTCGCCCCGCAGCACCACGTGGACGCCGCGTCGCGCGAGCCAGCCGCGCTCGTCGAAGCCGGTCTCGGGCCCGCGCGGGGCGACCGGTCGCACGCGGAGCTCGAGGACGGCTCCCTGCGGCGGCGCGCGCTCCGGCGGGAGCTCGAGGAGCACTCGCTCGCGGATGCGCTCCGCGCCGAAGGCAACGGCCTCGCCGGGCACCCGGATCGAGAACGGCGTCCTCCTGGCCGGCCCCGTGACGATAACGCGTGCGGGCGCCTCCCGGCCGACCTGCCCGGCGAGGTAGCTTCGATCGAGCGCGTCGCCTCGAATCGTCCCCCACCAAAGGCCGACCAGGGCGAGCGCGACGGCCGCCATGGCCAGTCGCCCGAGATCGCGCGTCACGAGGGCGCCCGCGAGCGCCGCGACCGCCGACAGTGCCGAGATCGCGAGCGGCGGCCGCAGCCACACGGAGAGCGCGATCCCCGCGCACGCCGCCGTGACCAGCAGCGCCGGCCAGCCCGTCTCGAGGAGTCGTCGTCCACGCTTCACGGCGTCACCAGCTCGCGGAGCTGCTCGATCCGGGCCGGGCCGATGCCGGGGACGTCGTCGAGGTCGTCGACCGAGCGGAACGGGCCATGGGATGTGCGCCAGTCGACGATCTTCTGCGCCGTCACGGGTCCGATGCCCGGGAGCTCATCGAGCTGGTCGACCGTCGCGATCGCGAGGCTCACCTTCGCGCCTGCCACCGTCCCGCCGACGGTGGCGGCCGTGCCCGTCGGCCCTCGGCGCGGCACGATCACCTGCTGCCCGTCGGCGAGGGGCGCCGCGAGGTTGACCGCCGACAGGTCGGCGCGACGCGTCGGCCCGCCTGCACGCGTGACCGCATCGGCGACCCGTGAGCCGTCCCTCAACCGGAAGAGCCCCGGCCGGTGGACGGCACCGACGACGTGGACGAACAGCGTCGGCGCGGCTCCGGCCCCTGCTCCGGCCGGGCCGGCATCGAGGCGGGCCAGCGGCGCGGCGTCCGTCGGCCCGCGGCTCGCGCCGAGCCCCGAGAGGCGCGAGCCCGCGACCGCGAGGAGGGCAACGAGCGGGACCGCAAGCATCGCGAGCTGCGTCCGGGTGAGGGTGATCACTCGGAAAGCGTCGCCCGCAACGCGTCACGGGAGTGTGACGGCTTCGCGCCGAAAGTGTGACGGCGGCCCCGACCGGCCGGGAGGAGGCGGCGCGCTACGCCACGAGGTTCACGAGCCGGTCGGGCACGACGACGGTCCGGCGCGGCTTGCCGTCGTCCAGGTGCGCGCGAACACGCTCCGAGGCGAGCGCGAGCTCGATCAGCGTCTTCTCGGGGGTGCCGGCGGCAACACGGAGCCGGTCGCGCAGCTTGCCGTTCACCTGGACGACGACCTCGACCGTGTCCGTCGCGACGAGCGCGGGGTCGGCCTCGGGCCAGGCCGATTCCCAGAGACGCTCGTGGCCGAGCCGGCTCCAGAGCTCCTCGGCTACGTGCGGCGCGTACGGCTGGATCAGGGTCACGACGGTCTCGGTCGCGAACCGCACCTCGCCCGCGCGCTCCGGCTCGTCCTTGACGCGGTAGATCTCGTTGACGAGCTCGAACAGCGCCGCGATCGGCGTGTGGAACTGGAACCGGCGCAGGATGTCGTCGGAGACGCGATCGATCGTGCGGTGCGCGAGTCGAACAAGCTCCCCGTCGGCCGGCGCCTCCACGGAGCCGTGCGCCGCGACCTCGAGCGTCAACCGCCAGATCCTGTCGAGCAGCCGAGCGGTGCCCTCGATGCCGGCGTCGCTCCACTCCTTGTCCTGCTCGGCGGGGCCCATGTACAGGATGTAGAGCCGCAGCGCGTCGGCGCCGTAGCGGGCCACGGCCTCGTCCGGCGAGACCACGTTCCCCTTCGACTTCGACATCTTCGCGCCGTGGCGATAGATCATCCCCTGCGTGAACAGGCGCGAGAAGGGCTCGCGGAAGCCGAGCAGCTCCATGTCGTTGAGCGCCTTCGTGAAGAAGCGCGCGTACAGCAGGTGGAGCACGGCGTGCTCGATGCCGCCGATGTACTGCTTGACGGGCAGCCAGTAGTCGACGATCTGCTGGTCCCAGGCCGCCTCGTCGTTCCGCGCGTCCGCATAGCGGAGGAAGTACCAGGACGAGTCGACGAAGGTGTCCATCGTGTCGGTCTCGCGCCGGGCAGGCCCGCCGCACGCCGGGCACGTCGTCGCGACCCAGTCTTCGGCCGCGGCCAGCGGCGAGCGCCCCTTCGGCAGATAGTCCTCGACCTCGGGCAGGAGCACCGGCAGCTGATCCTCGGGGACGGCGACGATCCCGCAGTCGTCGCAGTGGACGACCGGGATGGGACAGCCCCAGTAGCGCTGCCGCGAGAGCAGCCAGTCGCGCAGGCGGTAGCCGATCGTGGCCTCGCCCATCCCGCGCTCCGCGAGCCACTCGACGATCGCGCGCTTTCCCTCCGGGGCCGACAGCCCGGCGAACTGCGCCGAGTTGACGAGCACCTCGTTCTCGGTGTGGGCGACGTACGCCCCGCTCTCTCCGGGCTCGGCGCCCTCGGCCGGGGCGACGACCTGCCGGATCTCGATCCCGTAGCGCTCGGCGAACGCGTGGTCGCGCTCGTCGTGGGCGGGCACCGCCATGATCGCGCCCGTGCCGTACTCCATCAGCACGTAGTCCGCGACCCAGATGGGGATCACCTCGCCGTTGACGGGGTTCACGGCGTGCCGGCCAGTGAAGACGCCGTCCTTCTCCTTCGTCTCGCGCTCGACGGCCGAGCGCGCCGCCGTGCGCCGGACGTAGTCGGCGACCTCGGCCTCGTGCTCCGACCCGGACGTCAGCGCCCCGATCAGCGGATGCTCCGGCGCCAGGACGAAGAATGTCGCGCCGAAAAGCGTGTCGGGCCGGGTCGTGAAGACGGGCAACTCCTCCCCGCTCCCCTCGACCGTGAACGTCACCCGCGCGCCCTCCGAGCGGCCGATCCAGTTCCGCTGCATGGTCAAGACGCGGTCTGGCCACGACTCGAGCAGGTCCATCTCGTCGAGCAACTGGTCGGCGTAGTCCGTGATCTTGAAGAACCACTGCGTCAGGTTGCGCGCCTCGACCTCGGTGCCGCAGCGCTCGCAGCGGCCGTCGATCACCTGCTCGTTGGCGAGCACCGTTTGATCCTTGGGGCACCACTTGACCGGCGCCTCGCGGCGGTACGCGAGCCCGCGCTCGAAGAACCGCAGAAAGAGCCACTGCGTCCAGCGGTAGTACTCGGGCTCGGCGGTCGAGAGCTCGCGCGACCAGTCGATCGCCCAGCCCATCCGCTGCATCTGGCGGCGGATCGCCTCGATGTTCCTGGCCGTGATCTCGCGCGGGTGGCCCCCCTCGTTGATCGCCGCGTTCTCGGCGTTCAAACCGAAGGCGTCGTAGCCCATCGGACGCAGCACGTCGAAGCCTTGGCGGCGACGGATGTGCGTGAAGACGTCGCCCATCGTGTAGTTGAAGACGTGCCCCATGTGGAGCTCGCCCGACGGGTACGGGAGCATCTCGAGGACGTACGTCGACCGGCGACCCTCGACGACGTCCGCAGGATCGGGGTTCGGGACCGTGAAGGCGCCCTCGGCCGCCCACAGGGCCTGCCATTTCGCCTCGATCTCGCCGGGCTCGTATCTCTCTGTCTCGCGCTGCTCCATCTCTCCGACTTCCGACGTGCTCCCTTGGAACAAAAAAGCCTCTCGGGCGAGAGGCTCAGGGGGAGTCGCCGCGGCCTCGCCGCGTTCGCTCCCTGGACTACGTGAGAAGCTGCTGCACGATTGCCACTCTAACAGGCACGATCGACGGGTGCTAGCGCTGTTCCCGGATTCGGCCGCCCTGGAGGGCGCGGAGCTCACGATCGGCAGGCTCCGGACAGAAGTGCTTGCGGAGGAGCACGGCACCCCGCTCGTCGTCGTCTGCGAGAAGACACTTCGCGCCAACGCGCTCGCATTACGGGCTGCCGTGGGCGACGGACGCATCTTCTTCGGGACGAAGGCGTTCCCGAACGTCGCGCTCCTGCGGCTGCTGCACGCGGTTGGGATCGGCGCCGACGTCGCCTCTACCGGCGAGCTGGCGTTCGCGCGTGCCGCCGGCCTCGGCGGCGGGGAGCTCGTCGTCCACGGCAACAACAAGGACGAAGCGCTGCTCGCCGAGGCGGCCACTGTCGGGGCACCCGTCGTCCTCGACGCCCCGGACGAGCCGGGCCTCGCGGCCGCGGCCGGCGTCCGACAGGCGCTCGTGCGGGTCACGCTCGGGGTCGACGCCGACACGCACGAGGCGATCCGCACCGGGCATCACGGATCGAAGTTCGGCCTTCCGCCTCATCAGGCGCGAGCAGCCGTCGCGGAGGCGCTCGGGCTCGGGCTCGACGTGCTGGGCGTCCATGTCCACGTGGGCTCGCAGCTCGCCGACTTCGACGCGCAGGCGGAGACGATCGTCCGCCTTGCCGCGTTCGTCGCGAGCTGCCGAGACGAGCTCGGCTGGACCGCACGGATCGCGGACCTCGGCGGCGGGTTCGGGATCCGCCACCATCCGGCCGACGAGGTGCCCGAGGCCGCCGACCTGGCGGCGAGCGCGGCGACGACCGCGCGCCTGGCGTTCGTCGAGGCCGGCCTGCCGCAACCCGAGATCTGGCTCGAGCCCGGGCGCTGCCTCGTCGGCCGCGCAGGCGTGACTCTCTATCGGGTCGGCAGCGTGAAACGGCTCCCCGAGCGAACGTGGGTGGCCGTCGACGGGGGCATGTCGGACAACCCGAGGCCTCAGCTCTACGACGCGCGCTACACGGCACTCTCGGCCGCCCGGGCGGACGAACCGGTCGACGAGGTGGTCAGCGTCGCCGGGATGCACTGCGAGTCCGGCGACGTCCTGATCGACGACGTCGCACTGCCGGCCCCGCGACGCGGCGATCTCCTGGCGGTCCCGGCGACCGGCGCGTACACGCTCGCGATGGCCTCCAACTACAACGGCGTGCCCCGTCCCGCCGCAGTCCTCGTGAAGGACGGCGCCGCGCGCGTCATCCGGCGCCGGGAGACGATCGATGACCTGCTCCGCCCCGAGCTCGAATGACCGGCGACCTGCGGACCGCCGCGGTGCTCCTTCCCGTCTTCCGCGACGCGGAGGGTGAGCTCCGGATCGTGCTCGTGGTCCGGGCAGACGACGGCGGGCAGCACGGCGGGCAGCTCGGCCTCCCCGGAGGGAAGCCAGAGCCCGGCGACGCGGATCTGCTCGCCACGGCGCTGCGGGAGGCGGAGGAGGAGGTCGGGCTGCAGGCGGACACCGTGGAGCTCGTAGCGGCGCTCGAGCCCCTCGCCACCCGCGCGACGGGCTGGATCGTCCATCCCTTCCTGGGCCGTGTCCCGGCGGACACCGCGTGGCGGCTCCAGGAGACGGAGATCGTCGGGATCCTCACCCCCGCCGCCAGAGCGCTCGCCGACCCCGCCGCGCGGTCGACACTGCCGTTTTCGTCGCTGCGCTTCCGCGAGCCGCTGCTCGTCGACGGGATCGACGTCGAGGGCCACGTCCTCTGGGGGATGACGCTGCGGCTGCTCGACGACGCGCTGCCGCGGCTCCTCGCAGGCGAGTGGGACGTCTGAACGACGCCCGGGAGTAGGCTCGCGTGGAGATGAACCTCCTCGACGACGACGGCTGGCTCGAGCGGACGTGGCCGCCGGAGCGGCCGGGCTACGTCTGGCGCCGCAAACGCGTTGCCGGCAACACCGCGTCAGCAGGAAGCCTCAGACGGGAAGCGACAGCGACTCGATGTCGCTCGGGTAGTTCGTGAGCATCTCGATCCCGTCCGGGCGCACGACGACCGTGTCCGAGTGGCGGAATCCGCCCAGCCCCGGGACGTAGACACCCGGCTCGATCGTGAAGACCATCCCCGGCTCGACGGGCGTCTCGTCGCCGACGTCGAGGAACGGTGCCTCGTGGTTTCGCAGCCCGATCGCGTGGCCGGTGTGTTGGCTCCAAGTGTCGAGGATGCCGTGCTCCTCGAAGTACCCGAGGACTGCACGATCGACGTCGCCACACGTAACACCTGGTCTCAGTGCATCGAGCGCGACCCGCTGCGCAGCGCGCATGTGGTCGAAGTGCCCTCGCATCTCGTCGGTCGGCTCGCCGATGATCATGGCCCGCTCGAGCTCCGCGTTGTACCCCCAGACCGGGGCGCTCGTGTCCGTCACGAGGACGTCGCCCGGCCGGAACGCGATGTTGTGCGCGACGGCATGCGCCCAGGCGCTCCGCTCGCCGATCTGACCCCGGAACCCCGCGGACACGCCGTCCGACGACGACAGCCCGCCGTCGTACGTCTGGCCGAGCGCGTCGAGCATCGCGAGGCTCGCCTCGTAGCCCGCCCGGAGGCTCGCCTGCGCCTCTGTCGAGCCGGGTCGGGTGTACCGCTCGCAGCAGCTCGTGCGCGTGCTCGCACCAGCGGGCGCTCTCCCGAACGAGCTCGATTTCGTCCTCGCTCTTGATCGCCATCAGCTGCTCGAGCGCAGGTGCGAGCGCCACGACTTTTCCTCCCGTCACCTCGCTCAACGACGGGCCCTGGTAGCCGAGGATCCCCGGGTAGCCGTCGGCGTCGGCCGCGATCGTCCCCGCAAGGCCCATCTCGGAGAGCACGCGCGCGAGGATCACCATCGGGTGCTCGGTGCCAGGGTATTCGGGGTACGACGCGACGCGGTCGAAGCTGGTCTCCGCCTCGACGCGGGCGACCTCGAACTCGGGGACGAAGGCGGCGGTCTCGCCCGCCGCGCTCTCGACGTACGCGACCGGCCGTTCGGTCGCGAGGAACGAGAAGCGCGTCAGGTACTGGACGTAGCTCTGGTCGAAGACGACGTAGCCAGTCGGCTGCCGGTCGCGGAGGAGCGCGCGCAGTCGCTCTCGCCGTTCGCGGAGCTCGTCGGAGCTGATGCCGGTCGCGACGGGGATGGCGCGACGATAGTCGGCGGCTGATCTGTCACGCGAGGGTATGGCGCCTGCGCAGCTCGTCCTCGACCGCGGAGGGCTGCAGGCCGCGTGCGGCGAGGAGGACGTAGCTGTGGAACCAGAGGTCTGCGAGCTCCTCGACGAGTCGGTCGTCGGACTCGCTCGCTCCGGCGAGCGCGGCCTCGACCCCCTCCTCCCCCACCTTCTGGGCCGCGGCCGCAGGTCCGGCGTCGAGGAGCCGGACGACGTACGAGCCCTCCGGCCGGGTCGCAGCGCGCTCCGCGACGATGCGCCAGAGCCACGGGGCGAAGCACGACTCCGCGCCGGTGTGGCACGCGGGCCCGTGCGGATGGACCCGGTAGAGCAGCGCGTCGCCGTCGCAGTCGTCCCTGATCTCTTCGACCGCCATCGTGTTGCCTGACGTCGCGCCCTTGTGCCAGAGCTCGGCACGGGAGCGGCTCCAGAACCAGGCCTCGCCCGTCTCCCGCGTCAGCCTGACCGCCTCCTCGTTCGCGTAGGCGAGCATCAGGACGCGGTTCGTCTCCGCGTCCTGGACGATGACCGGGGTCAGCACCTCATCGGCCATCCCGCCTCCTCCAGCTCGGCTTTCAGCTCTTGCAGCCGCTCCGGTCGCTCGTGCACGATCGAGGCGATCAGCGCCGCTTCCGCACCTGCCTCGAACGCGTCCGCCATGTGGCCCGCGTCGCCGGCGCCTCCTGACGCGATCACCGGCACCTCGACGGACTCGACGACCGCCCGCGTCAGCTCGAGGTCGTAGCCCGCGCGCGTCCCGTCCGCGTCGATCGAGGTCAGAAGGATCTCGCCCGCTCCCCTCTCGACGACCTCGCGCGCCCAGTCGACGGCATCGCGTCCGCGCGGCGTCCGGCCCGCGTGCGTGACGACCTCTCCTCCGCGCGCATCGATGGCGCAGACGACCGCCTGCGAGCCGAACTCGGCCGCGAGCGCCGTCAGGATCGGCGGGTCGTCGAACGCAGCTCGGTTGATCGCGACCTTGTCGGCTCCGGCGAGGAGCAGATCACGTGCGTCGCCGATCCCCGTGATCCCACCGCCTGCCGTGAAGGGGATCGTCAGCTCGTCGGCGGCACGGCCGATCACATCCAGGATCGGCCCGCGACCCTCGAGCGTCGCGGTGATGTCGAGGAAGACGAGCTCGTCGGCCCCGAGCTCCGAGTAGCGACGCGCCAGTTCGACCGGCTCGCCCATCTCGCGCAGGTTGCGAAAGTTCACCCCTTTGACGACGCGGCTCTCGGCGACGTCGAGGCAGGGGATCACGCGCCGCTTGACCATCGCACGAGGTTCTCGAGGACACGGGCGCCGGCACTGCTGCTGCGCTCCGGGTGGAACTGCACCCCGACGAGCGGACCGGCCTCGACGGCTGCGACGAGCGTCCCGTCGTGGTCGACCGTGGCCGCGATCACGTCCTCGTCGTCGGGAGCCGCGGCGTAGCTGTGGGCGAAGTAGACGTCGGCGCCGTCGAGGCCGTCGAGGAGAGCGCCGGGCCGAGACAGGGCGAGCGTGTTCCAGCCCATGTGCGGCACCCGTCGGGCCCGCACCCTACGCACCGGGCCGGCGAGCAGGCCGAGGCCCTCGCCTCCCTCCTCACTCGGCCCGAAGAGCAGCTGCATCCCGACGCAGATCCCGGCCACCGGCCGCCCAGCGGCGACGCGGTCCCGGAGCGCGTCGTCCAACCGGTGGCGCTCGAGACCGGCGGCGGCGCTCTCCACGTGACCCACGCCGGCGATCATCGCGAGCGGCGCGTTCCGGATCGCAGCGGGATCGACGGTGATCACCGGCTCGACTCCCGCCCGCGCAAGCGCTGACGACAGCGACCGCAGGTTCCCCGCGCCGTAGTCGGCGATCGCGACCCTCGTCACGCCGCACCCTTGGTCGAACGGATGCCCGCCGCCCCCGGCGCGACCGCCTGCCGGAGCGCCTGGCCCAGGGCCTTGTACGCGGCCTCCGCGACATGGTGGTCGTCCGCGCCCGCCGAGTCCACATGGATCGTGCAGCCGGCCTCGATCGAGAAGCGCTCGAGCGCGTGGCGGAGAAGCGAGACCGCGAGCGCCCCGACACGATCGCCGACGAAGGCGAGCCCGATCTCGGCATGGGGACGACGCACGAGATCGACGGCGGCGGTCGCCCGTGCCTCGTCCATGGGCACGACGGCCGAGCCGTAGCGTGCGACGCCCTCCCGTGAGCCGAGCGCGCCGGCCAGCGCCGCACCCAGCGCCGCGTGGACGTCCTCGACCGTGTGGTGCTCGTCCACGTCGAGGTCGCCGGCGGCGAGCAGCTCGAGATCGAAGCCGGCGTGAAACGCCCACAACGTCAAGAGGTGGTCGAGGAAACCGATGCCCGTCTCCACGCGCGCTCGGCCCTGCCCGTCCAGGGACAGCGTGAGCCGGATCGCGGTCTCGGTCGTCGTGCGGATGATCGTCGCTTCGCGGCTCGGTGCCGGCCCGGGCTCGGCACCGAGTGCGCGGAGCAAGAGGTCGTTCTCTGACGGCCGGCGCACGGAGACCCGGATTCCGTCGGGGAACGACCGGACGACGATGCCCTGCGCCTCGAGCCGCTCCGCCCAGGGCTCCTCGGTGCGCAGGAAGAGGAAGTTGGTCGCCGTCGGAGCGACGTCGTAGCCGGCCGAGACGAGCGACGCCCGCATCCGCTCGCGTTCCTCGATCGTCGCATCGACGTCACCGAGCCTGGGCGCGCGGAGCGCTGCCGCGGCGATTGCCGCCGCCGGCCCGGCGATCGGTGCCGGCGCCCGGCGCTCGGTGAGCAGCGCCGCGGTCGCCGGGTGCGCTACGGCGTAGCCCACGCGGAGCGCGGCGAAGCCGAAGGCCTTCGACATCGTCCGGATCACGACGAGGTTCTCGAGCTCGTCGACCCACGGCGCGCACGACCGCGCGCCATACTCGACGTACGCCTCGTCGACCACCACTGTCGTCTTCGGCTCGCCGCGCGCGAGCTCGACCAGCGTCTCCGCCTCGACCCAGCCGCCGACGGGGTTGTTCGGGTTGCAGACCCAGCGGAGCTCCGCCTCGTCCTCCGCGTCGACCACGGTCCCGCCGTGCAGCCTGGTGGCGATGCCGTAGAGCGCATACGTCGGCCTGTCGATCGCCGCACGCACTCCGGGCCCGAGGAACGTCTGCGCGACGAGGAGGATGAGGTCGTCTGCGCCTGCGCCGACGACGACGTTCTCCGGGGCGAGCCCGACGTAGGATGCCGCGGCCTCGCGGAGGTCGCGGTACGTGCCGTCGGGGTACTGCTCGAGCCGCGACATGCTCTCGGCGAGCGGCACCTGCGGCACCCCTGGAAGCGGCGGCGTGTTCTGGTCGAACTTGAGCACGGCCTCGGGAGGAATCCCGTGACGGGCCGCGACCTCGTCGACGCTCGCAGCCCACGCGTACGGCGCAAAGCCCTCGCCGACCTGCTGCGCGCGCAGGCGTGCGGCGCTCATGCCGCTACCGCGGCGCCGTGGAGCGGCAGGCCCTCGACCCGCGCGAGCGGCCCCACGACCTCGGCCGCGCGCCGCGCGCCGTCGGCGGACGCCGTCACCACCTGGAGCGGTTTCAGGAACGCCTCGATGCCCAGGCCGCCTGTCGAGCGGGCGAGCCCGCCGGTGGGGAGAACATGCGTGGCGCCCGCGGCGTAGTCGCCGACCACCGACGAGCAGCCGACGAAGACCGACCCTGCGTTCCGGACGCGCGGCAGGAGCTCCTCGGGCTCCGCCACGAGCAGCTCGAGATGCTCGGGCGCGTACTCCTCCGACCGGGCGAGCGCGTCGTCCAGCGTCGCGCTGTGCTCGACGCGCACGTTGCCGTGATCCTCCACGAGCCGTTCCACGGCCGCGGCGAGGGCAAGGTCGTCCGTGAGGAGCAGTGCGTCGCTGTCGGGGCCGTGCTCCGCCTGCGCGAGCAGGTCGGCCGAGACCTTCTCGGGCGAGGCCGTCGCGTCGGCGATCACGACGACCTCGCTCGGCCCGGCCGGAAGGTCGATCCGGACGCGGCTCGAGACGAGGAGCTTCGCCGCGGCGACGTACGCGTTCCCGGGCCCGACGATCGCGTCGACGCGCGCGATGGTCTCGGTCCCGTACGCGAGGGCCGCGACCGCCTGAGCGCCCCCGATCGCGTAGATCTCGTCGATGTCGAGCTCCCGGGCGGCGACCAAAATCGCATCGGCGGGGCTCGGCGTCACGACGACGATCCGGCGCACGCCCGCGACCCGTGCGGGTACCGCAGCCATGACGAGCGAGGACGGGAGCGGCGCCCGCCCGCTCGGGACGCAGACGCCGACCGCGTCGAGGGGGAGCCAGCGCCGCTCCGAGACGATTCCGGGCGCCGCTTCCACCGAGGTGTCGCGCGGTCGCTGCGCCTCGCTGAAGCGCCGGACGGCGTCGATCATCGCGCGGAGCGCTTCGAGCACGTCGTCCTCGACGGAGGCGGCGGCGATGCGGTCCGCCGGCACGCGCAGGCCGTCTGGTCGGGGGCCGTCGAACCGCCCGGTCCATTCGACCAGTGCCGCGTCGCCGCGGGCGCGAACGTCTCCGACGATCGGCGCGACGACCTCGAGCGCGTCGTCGAAGGTCGACCTCACGCCACGAGCCTCTCGATGGGCAGGACGAGGATCGACGTCGCCCCGGCGTCACGGAGCACGGGCAGGAGCTCCCAGATCTCGCCGACCTCGACCGCGGCGTGGATCGCGATCTCGCCCTCATCCGCGAGCTGGAGCACCGAGGGAGCTCCCATGCCGGGCAGCACGGCCCGGATCGCGGGGAGATCGTCGACGTGGGCGTTCATCATCACGTAGCGCCGCCGGCGGGCGGCGACCACGCCCGAGAGCATCAGCTCGAGGCGCTCGACGACGTCGTGGCGCCTGTCGACCGCCGCACTCCCCGCGACGAGGACCGCCTGCGAGGAGAGGAGCTGCCCGATGGGCCGGAGCCCGTTCGCGCTCATCGTCGAGCCCGTCGAGACGAGGTCGACGATCGCGTCCGCGAGCCCGAGGCGCGGTGTTGCCTCGACCGAGCCGGACACCGCAATCAGCTCGCACTCGATCCCCCGCTCGGAGAGCAGTCGGCGCGTCGAAACGGGATATGCGGTCGCCACGCGGAGCCCCTCGAGCTCTGCGAGCTCCTGCTGCGGGCCATCGGCGGGCACGGCTGCCTCGAGCGAGCAGCGCGCGAATCCGAGCTCGGCGAGCGTGACGACGTCTGCGTCCGCCTCCACGACGAGGTTCGCGCCCGTGATCCCGAGGTCGACGACCCCGTCCTGCGCGTACTCGGGGATGTCGCTCGGCCGGACGAGGAGAAGGTCGACCGGCGCGTTGGCGCACGGGACGACGAGCGATCGCTCGGTGAGCTCGAACGAAAGCCCGGCGTCCGAGCAGAGCCGCAGCGCCGGCTCCGCCATGCGTCCCTTGGCGGGGACGGCGAGGGTCAGCCTGCCCTTCTCCCCAGCGCGTGTGAAGGGCACCGTCATCGACGCCTCTGCGCGCGGCGACGCGTCCGCTCGAGCGCGATGCGGTAGCCGCCCGTACCGTGGCGCAGCCACTGGGCGACACGCGTCACCGTCGCGGTCGACGTCGGCACCCGCTGCGCGATCTCGACGTAGGGAACGCCTTGCTCCAGCAGGAGCACCGTCTGCCAGCGATGGGCGAGAGCCTCGAGCTCCGGGAGCGTGCAGAGATCGCGCAGGAAGCGTGTGACCTCGTCGGGTGTCCGCAAGGTCGTCACGGCGTTCGCCAGCGCCGAGAGGCCCGGGACATCCTCGATGCCCTGGACGGGAACCGTCTGCAGGTCGGAGCGTGTCCGCGCCATTCATTCATGTTATCATGCTAGCGTGTTAGCACGCAAACAGATGGAGGTCGTTCCAGCTGTCGACGTGCTCGACGGCCGGGTCGTACGGCTCTCCCGGGGCAGGCGCGACGCTGTCACGCTGGAAGGCGGCGACCCGGTCGAGCTGGCGCGACGCTTTGCAGCGGACGGGGCCACGAGACTCCACCTCGTCGACCTCGACGGTGCGTTTTCCGGCCGTCCCTCGCTCGACCTCGTGACGGCAGTCGCCGACGCGGGCGGGCTTCCGCTCCAGGTTGGTGGCGGCTACCGCACCATTGAAGCGCTCGAAGCGGCGTTGGCGGCGGGTGCGGATCGTGTGATGGTGGGAACGGCGGCGCTGTCCCCGACGTTCGTCGCGTCGGCGACGTCGAGTGTCGGCTCGGCACTCGTGGTAGCCGTTGACGTCCAGGACGGCAAGGTCGCGGTCGAGGGCTGGACGCGCTCGTCGGAGCTCACCGCGGTCGAGTTGGCGAGGCGTTGCGCGGAGACCGGGGTGGCCCGTCTGCTCGTGACCGCGATATCGCGCGACGGTTCTCTGGCGGGGCCGGATCTCGACCTGCTCGACCAGGTGCTGGCCGTGGGCCTCCCGGTTATGGCGGCGGGTGGGATCGCGTCGACGGCAGACCTCGTCGCATTGCAGGAGCTGGGGTGTGAGGCTGCGATCACCGGCAGCGCGCTCCTCGCCGGTCGCTTCACGCTGCCCGGCGCACGTTCCGCGCTCGCCTCGGGCTAGCCGCCGCCCGGGATCGGAGGATCCGCGGCAAGTGTCTTCTCCAAGCCGCGGACGAGCTCCGCTCGCTCCGCGTCGGAGAGCCGCGCACCAGCGTGCAGCGGTTTGTACTGGAGCGGCGGCATCGACCCGTCGCGGGCGGCCTCCACGATGTCGCCCGCCTCCCCCTGCGGCCTGTCCCACTCCGAGAAGTTGAGGTGCTCCCGGCCGCCCTTGACGTCGCTGTACACGAGCCAGGAGACGGGCGCGACGTTCGTGTACCACTTCCAGTCCGTCAGGTTCGAGTGGCAGTCGAAGCACGCGCCTGCGGCGAGCTCGCGTGTGCGCGGCGAGTCCCAGCGCACTTCTCGCGTGACGGGCGGATTCGTGTGGTCGCGTCCGTAGGGCACGGCCTGGGCGACGACGAACAGCGACACGATCAGGACCACGGCGCCGATCAGCCACTTCCGCACGTGCCCAGGTTCGACGTTGTCGGCTGTCCCGGCATCCGGAATTCGACCGATCACGGGCGTGGTGAACTACCGAGCCCTCGGGAGTCGGCCCCCGACGAAACCACGCCGAGGTCAGCGCTCGTTGGCGCAGACGCGGTCGTTCGGCCCGACGAGCCTGTCGAACGCCGCGTTGTAGGCGTCGTCCTGCGCCGAGTCGTACGGGCCGAGGGGCGCACCCTCCCACTGGACGTCGGGCGTCACGCCCGGCCCCATGACCGTCACCCGGTGCAGGTCGCCGACGGCAGGCCCCCGAGGAGCGCTGTCCGGATAGCCGGGCGGCGGCACCTGAGGGACGAAGCTGTAACAGAAGGCGCCGTTGCGGAGGTGCAGCACCTTGCCCGCGTCGTGCTTCCAGCCGGGCCCGTAGACCGAGTTGCGCGTGTCGATGTAGACGAAGCGCCCATACGCGTCGCGCTTGCTGGCCGTCGGCGTCCGCGTCCCGAAGACCGGCGCGTCCGAGTAGGTCAGCCGCCCGAAGAGCCCCTGCCACTGGCCACCGTACGTCCAGTTCGGCGACACCTCGAGCGACGCGACCGGACCGGACCAGTGCGACAGATGGAACTCCATCACCGCCTGACCCGGTTTCCACGGGTCGAAGCCGCGCATGGGCAGCAGCCGCTGCCACGCCTGGACCGCCCAGTGCGTCCCGTCCGGCGCCGTGCACGCCACGACCAGAAACGGCAGCGCCGGCCCGTTGTACGGGCGGCACCGATTGGCGAACTTGGCCCACACGGCTCGTCCACGCGACTTCCAGCCGCCGCTGTAGTCACGGCGAAAGGACGTCTGCGGCGTCTGCGATCCCGCCCCGAGGGCGTTGACCGCTCCCCACACGAGCACGTGTCTCCGCTTGCCCCGTGCGGTGTACGAGACGAGGGCGGTGGCCCCGTTGACCTCGAGCGTCAAATCCGTGGCATCGACGGCGAAGATCTCCGAGGCCGCAGCCGGCGAAGCGAGGATCAGCGCGGCGGCGACTACCACGAGCAGTCTCAAGTTGGCAAGAAGCGTAGCGCCCCTCGCAGACCGGTCGGCCGGCTCGAGTGTGCGAATCGCGGCACGAAGTCGGCACACACCGGTGACGAGATCACCGCTACCGTGACACCAGGGACATCGGGGTGCCCCTGGGGGCGGTTGGGGGCGTTCAGCCCCGAGGGAAGTCGGCCGCGTAGCCTCTCGTGATGAGCATCCGCTTCTGCGACGACCGCGGCGCATCCGGCTTCTCGTGGCTCGTCGACGAGCCCGCGACCCGGACGTCGCACGCGCTTGCGGCCGGCGGGAGCGTCTGGCTCGTCGACCCTGTCCGCCACGAGCCCGCGCTCGCCCGCGCCCGCGAAGTCGGCGAGCCGCGCGCCGTTCTTCAGCTGCTCGACCGGCACAACCGCGACTGTGCCTCGGTCGCGGGCGAGCTCGGCGTCCCGCACCTCGTCGTTCCGGACGCGGTTCCGGACAGCCCATTCGAGGTCGTCGTGGTGAAGCGCACCGGGCGCTGGCGCGAGACGGCACTCTGGTGGCCGGCCGAGCGGACGCTCGTCGTCGCCGAGGCGATCGGCGCGAACCGGTTCTTCACGGCAGGACCGGATCGGGCCGGCGTTCACCTGCTGCTCCGGCTCTCGCCGCCGCGCGACGCGCTCGGCGGATTCGAGCCGGAGCACCTGCTGGTCGGGCACGGCGAAGGCATCCACGGGGCTGACGCGATGACGGCACTCGACCAGGCGCTGGACCATGCTCGGACGGGCCTTCCGCGGCTCGCCGGAACGTTCCCGCGCTGGCCGTCGACGCGGTTCGCCGGCGGCGTCGAACGGCATGACGCGCGCCGAACGTCAGCCGGCGAGCGCGGCCGGACGCAACAGTCGCATCGGGCGTCGCAGGCCCGCGTCGCGCACGGGCGGGTTGAACGGCTCCGCGAGCGGCGCTGCCCCGAACGAGCGGCGCACCTGCTCCTCCGGCGGCACCCCGTAGGTCGTCGTCCGCTGGCGCGGCACGCGGCCGGCCGACCGAATCAGTGCCTCCATCGCCTCGGGCGGCAGCTCCTGCCCCCACTCCGACCCTGCCGCACGCGAGATCGACTCGTTCATCAGCGTCCCGCCGAGGTCGTTGACGCCGGCGGCGAGCGCCTGGCGCACGCCGTCGGGGCCGAGCTTGACCCAGCTCGCCTGTACGTTCGTGATCAGCGGGTGGAGCGCGAGCCGCGCGACGGCGTGCAGGAGCAGCGCCTCGCCGAACGTCGGGCCGCGCCGCGCCCGTCCCTTGAGGTAGATCGGCGCCTCCATCGGCACGAACGGCAGCGGCACGAATTCGGTGAAGCCGCCCGTGCGGGCCTGCTGCTCCCTTGCGCGGAGGAGGTGCCTCGCCCAGTGCACGGGCCGCTCGACGTGGCCGAACATGATGGTGACGTTCGAGCGGAGCCCGACACGGTGCGCCGCGTCGTGGACGTCGAGCCACTGGCCGTCGTCACCTTGTCGGGACAGATGACCGCGCGCACCTCGTCGTCGAGGATCTCCGCCGCCGTCCCGGGCAGGGAGCCGAGGCCGAGATCGCGCAGCCGTGCGAGGTACGTCTCGAGATCGAGCCCGAGCGTCGCCGCGCCCTGCCAGACCTCGAGCGCCGAGAACGCGTGCACGTGGATCCCTGGCACCGCCGCCTTGATCGCCGACACGACGGCCGCGTAGTACTCGCCGGTGAACGACGGGTGGATCCCGCCCTGGAGGCAGACCTCGGTCGCGCCGCGCTCCCACGCCTCGCGCACCCGCCGGACGATCTCGTCCTCGGGGACGAGGTAGGCCGGGCCACGGAGGTTCTCGGCGAGCTTGCCCTTCGAGAACGCGCAGAAGCCACAGCGGAAGTAGCAGACGTTCGTGTACTGGACGTTCCGCGTGACGACGTAGGTCACCTCGTCGCCGCAGGTCTCGCGCCGCAGCGCGTTCGCCGCTGCGAAGACGCGCTCCCGCTCGGGACCGCGGGCGGCGAAGAGGCGAACGAGCTCCTCCTCGCCCAGCTCCTCACCCACGACTCCCGCCGGCACCGGGTTGCGCCCGACGACGAACGGCACCGTGACCGGCTCCCCGGGCGCCCAGCGGTCCTCGCGGGCGAGCCCGTGGGCGTCGGCCGCCCGCCGGATCGCGGGAGCGACGGCAGGGTCCGCCCAGCGGTCGAGGTCGGCGACGTGCTCGGGGTAGAGCGGCAGCCGTGGGGCGAGCTCGAGCCCGCGGGAGCGACACGCCTCGCGCAGGCGCTCGACGTCCGGCCACGGCGCCTCGGGGTTGACGTGATCCGCCGTGACGGGCGAGACGCCGCCCCAGTCGTCGATGCCCGCGTCGAGCAGGACCGGGAAGTCGTCGTAGGCGAGGTTCGGCGGCGCCTGCACGTGCACCTCCGAGCCGAGCAGGACCCGCGCGACGGTGATCGACCAGAGGTGCTCCTCGAGCGCCGCGTCGGGATGCTCGGCCATCCGCGTGCCCGGCTTCGCGCGGAAGTTCTGGACGATCACCTCGCGCAGGTGCCCGTGCTCGTCGGCAAGGGCACGCAGCGCGAGCAGCGCGTGGATCCGCTCCTCCCGCGTCTCGCCGATCCCGACCAGGATCCCGCTCGTGAACGGGATCGCGAGCTCGCCCGCGAGGTGCATCGTCTCGAGCCGGCGCGCCGGCACCTTGTCGGGGGAGGCCCAGTGCGGGCCGCCCCGGGCGGCGAGCCGCCCGGCGGTCGTCTCGAGCATGATCCCCATTGACGCGGCGACGGGCCGCAGCAAGATCAGCTCGTCGCGCGACATCACTCCCGGGTTCAGGTGCGGCAGGAGCCCGGTCTCGTCGAGCACCAGTCCTGCACAGCGGGCGAGGTACTCGAGCGTCGTCTCGCATCCGAGCGCTGCGAGCTCCTCCCGCGCGACGCGGTAGCGGGCCTCGGGCCGGTCGCCGAGCGTGAAGAGCGCCTCGGTGCAGCCAGCGTCCGCCCCGGCTCGGGCGATCGCGAGCACCTCGTCCTCGGTCAGATAGGCGCGCTCGCCGCGCCGCGGCGGCCGCGCGAACGTGCAATAGCCGCAGACGTCGCGGCAGAGCGTCGTCAGCGGGACGAAGACCTTCGGCGAGTACGTGACGAGCGTCCCGGTGCCCTGCGCACGAAGACGCCGCGCCTCGGCCATGAGGTCGGGGAGCGGCGTGCTGAGAAGCTCGGAGACGCGGTGTGCCATCGGCGGTGGGTTGTCGCCGGGCGGTCTCCTCGCGCCGGAGTCGGGAGCATACGCAAACGGACGCGGGCAGAATCGGGCCATGGCAGCGCTCGGCGAGATCCTCGAGCTGCTCCACGACGCGGGTGAGCGGGCGCGACCGGCCCGCCTCACTGTCGTCGAGTGGAGCCACGGGCCGCGGAGCGCCGTCGCGTTCGACCGCTACATGGCAGCGCGGCACGGCACCGGCCACGCGATGACACAGTCGATCTCCGGGGACGCGCCTCCCCCCGACGAGACGAGCTCGACGACGAGCCTCGCCATTGCGAGCCCGACCCGTTTCCGGGAGGAGGCGGCGGGTGTGCAGGCGGGGAAGCGCTACGTCGTCCGGGACGGCGACCGGTGGGTCTCCTGGGACGCCGACTGGGGCGCCGTGACGAGCGAGAGCGCCCACGAGCAGGGAGCGCCCCTCACGACGCACGGCTTCCTGCTCGACCCCGTGGGCATCGTCGGCGCGCTGCGTCTCGAGCCCGCCGGCGAGGCCGAGGTCGCCGGCCGCGCGACCGCGCTCCTACGGGCGTTCCCGCGCGACGACTGGGACGGCTCGGGCACTGCGCTCTTCCGGATCGGACCGGGCGCGGACGTCGTCGAGCTCGCAGTCGACGCGGAGCGCGGCGCCCTGCTGCGCTCCGAGGCGTTCGTCGACGGCGAGCCGTTTCGCCGGCTCGAGGTGACCGAGATCGCCTTCGGCTCGATCCCCGCCGCGACGTTCGAGCGGTCGCTCCCGGCGGGCATCGAGGCGACCGGCGGCTGGCTGCGCCCGGAACGGCTGCCCCTGCACGAGCTGCCGAGAGCTGCCCCGTTTCCCGTCTTCGTCCCGGCCCGGGTGCCCGACGGCTGGCGTCTCCTGGAGAGCCTGTTCACCTCCGGCAGGGAGCGCCCCGCGATCGAGCCGCAGGTCTTCCTCATGTACGGGAGCAGGGAGGGCGCCTACGCCGTGAGCGTCGAGGAGCGAGCGGCGGGGGCGCCGGCCCGCGACTGGCTCGCATGGAGTCGCGATGGCGACCTCGAGGTCGCCGACGCCGGCGAGCACGTGGAGCCCCGCCACCACGTGCGGGTGGAACGCGACGGCACGGTCGTCCAGCTGTCGGGCGCCGATCCCATACTGCTCGCCGAGCTTGCCCGCTCCCTCGTCCCGGCGCCGACCGAGCCGCCACGGCTCGACGGCTGACGCCCGCGTGCCGAGGCGTTACGCGGTGCGGTACCCCCACAGCCCGCCGAAGCTCTTCCACGTCCCCTTGTGCCAGCGCTGGAGGACCATCTGCTCGATCGGGAAGTGGTCGCCCGGACCGGTCTTGAGCGCGATCCCCGGCAGCAGGAACGGGTTGCCGGTGAAGTTCATGCTGTTCGTGACCTTGACGAGAGCGTCGCGCGTGAGGTTCTTCCCTGCCTTGCGGATCGCCTCGACCGCCGTCCACGCGGCCGCCATCCCGTAGACGTGGTACACGTCGTCCGCGTTCGCGGAAGACGCATAGCGCTTCATGATCGTGCGGTAGAGCTTGATCGCCGCATCGTTCTTCCACTTCGGGTCGGTCGGGTCCTTGAGGAAGACGATCGAGACGGAGCCGTCTACGACCTTGTTCGAGCCGCCCTCGGACGCGAGCTGCATGATGTTCGAGGCCGAGGAGACGGCGTTCGTGAGCGAGAGCTTCGGCTTCCAGCCGAGCTTGTTCGCGTACACATAGCCCTGGATCGCGAACTTCGGCGTTGCGAACACGGCGAACACGTTGGCGCCGGACGAGCGCAGCTTCGCGACCTGCGCCTGCACGTCGCTCGCGGTGACCTCGTACGGCTCGGCGGCGGCCACCTTGACGCGGGAGCGTTGGATGCCCTTCTTCAGGCCGTTCAGGAGATCCTTGCCGTAGTCGTCGTTCTGGAACAGGACGGCGACCTTCGCCCCCTGCTGCGTGCGCGCGAGGTACTTGCCCAGGACCCAGCCCTCGGCCTGGTAGCTCGGCTGGAGCCCGATCGTGTACGGGTACTTGGCCGACTCGCTGCCGAAAACGGTCGCGCCGGACGCGACGAGGAACTGGGGCACCTTCTGCGCGTTCAGGTAGTCGCGCACCGCGAGGTTCTGCTCGGTGCCGAGCGCGTTGAAGATCGCGAAGACCCCGTCCTGCTCGACGAGCTTGCGGGTCGCCTGGACGGTCTGCGAGGGGTTGTACGCGTCGTCGAGGATCGTGAACGTGATCTTGCGGCCGTTGACGCCGCCTCGCGCATTGACGTACTTGAAGTACGCATCGGCCCCACGGGCCACCGAGGCGTAGGCCGAGGCGACGCCCGAGAGCGGCGAGGTGGTGCCGAGGAGGATCGACGTCGGGGTCACGCCCGGGTCGGCCGACGAACGGGTCGTGCCGGCGAACGCGGCGGTCACGCCGATGGCGAGGGTGAGGACGAACGCCGTCAGCGCGAACGTGATCTTCCTGGTCATCCGGGGCATGCTCCTCGGGTCGATGGTCTGGAGGCGAGGGCCGTGTCGGCTGCGGCCGATGGTAGCCGCGCGTTGTCAGCGCTTCGTAAGCGTTCTGAGGCGGGCGAGCAGTCCCGCGAAGCCCATCGGCAGCACGAACATCAATGCGATCAGCACGACGCCCGACACGATCGAGGGCGCGCCGGGCGACTTGGAGACGTCCTGCGACCAGATCGGCAGGAACTGGATGAAGACCGCGCCCGCGATCAGGCCGACGAGCGACCCCAGCCCGCCGACGACCACCCCGACAAGGAGGAGGATCGAGAGCGCGATCGGGAACGTGTCCGGGTTGACGAACGTCGTCGCGATCGCGAACAGCGACCCGGCGACGCCCGCGTACGCGGCGCTGACTCCGAAGGCCAGCGTCTTGTACCTCGGCAGGCTCACCCCGGACGACTGCGCCGCGGTCTCGCTGTCGCGCACGGCGCGGAACGCGCGCCCGGTCCGGCCCCGGAGGAGGAGCCAGGCGCCGACGTAGCCCACGAGCGCGATCGTCCAGCAGAGGTAGTAGAGCCAGTCGTTGAAGGTCAGCTCGCGCCCGAGGATCGTGACTGGCGCCAACGACGCCGTCAGGTCGGGCAGCCCGAAGAGGTTGATGCCGCTCCCGCCTCCCGTGAACCCCTCGAAGCGCTTGATCACGGCCGGCATCGACACCGCGATCGCGAACGTCGCAAGTGCGAGGTAGAGGCCGGACAGCCGGAGCGCGGGGATGCCGAACAGGAACCCGACGACACCGGTTACGACGGCGGCGATCGGAATCGTCCAGACGTCCTTCACTCCGTGGTCGGCGACGAGGATCGCGGTCGTGTACCCGCCGATCGCCATGAACGCCCCGTGGCCGAGTGAGATCTGGCCGGTGTAGCCCGTCAGCACGTTGAGGCCGATCAGCGCGACGAGGTAGATCGCGACATAGGCCAACTGCTGCGCCCGGAAGGCCGAGATGAAGGAGGGCAGCACGGCCACGACGACCGCGAGCACGACGAACGCAACGATGGGCGCGAAGCTGCGGGCGCCTCTCATACGCGCTTGACCTCGGTCTTCCCGAAGATCCCGGACGGCTTCACGAGCAGGACGACGAGGATCACGAGCAGCGCGCCGGGCAGCCGCAGGTCGGCGCCGACGAAGTCGACGTACGTCCCGAGGAGATTGAGCCCGACGCCGAGCACGAGGCCGCCGACGACGGCGCCGATCGGAGAGTCGATACCGCCGAGCACGGCGGCTGCGAAGGCGTAGATCAGGAGCGCGGCCATCAGGTTCGGGTCGAGGAATACGCTCGGCGCGGCAAGCATCCCCGAGATCGCGCCGAGCACGGCCGCGAGGCCCCATCCGAGCGAGAGCATCCACGTCACGCGCACGCCGACGAGCCGGGCCTCCGCCGGGTTGACGGCCGCGGCACGCATCGCGAGGCCGATCTTCGTGTACTGGAACATGAGCCAGAGCACGACGACGGTCGCGAAGACGACGCCGATCGTCCCGATGTCCTGGATCGAGATCGCGACGCCGCCGATGTCGATCGTCCGCGTCGGGAACGGGCTCTGCACGGCACGCACCTCGCCCGACCAGATCAGCGTCACGAAGCCGTTGATCGCGAGCAGGAGCCCGATCGTCACGATCACGACACGGAGAACGGAGCCTTTCTCGTTCGGGCGGATCACGCCCTGGTGGATCGCAACTCCGCCGGCGAACGAGGCGATCAGCGTGATCGCGAAGGCAGGCCAGTAGCTCCAGCCGTGGTTCGTCGTCAGCGTCCACGCGATGTAGGTCGAGAGCGTCGCCATCTCGCCCTGGGCGAAGTTGATCACCCCTGTCGCGCGGTGGATCAAGACGAGGGCGAGTGCCAGCGAGGCGTAGATCGACCCCGACGAAAGCCCGACCACGACCTGTTGCATGAAGTCGGCCATCAGTACCCCAGGTAGCTCCTGCGCACCGACTCGTTCTCCCTGAGCTCCTCGCTCGGCCCGGAGACGGCGACGCGGCCGACCTCGAGGACGTAGGCGCTCGACGCCGTCTGCAAGGCGATCCGCGCGTCCTGCTCGACGACGAGCACCGTCAGCCCCTCCTGCTCGTTCAGCTCCCGGACGATCCGGAAGATCTCGCGCACGATCATCGGCGCGAGGCCGAGCGAGGGCTCGTCCAGCATCAGGAGCCGCGGCCGCGCCATCAGGGCGCGCGCGACGGCGAGCATCTGCTGCTCCCCGCCGGACAACGTACCGGCGGGCTGCTGAGCACGGTCCGGGATCCAGGGGAACCACTTCGAGACGCGGTCGATGTCCGGCTCGAGATTGCGCTCCCGGCGGGTGTAGGCCCCGAGCCGAAGATTCTCGACCACCGTCAGCTCTGTGAACGTGCCGCGGCCCTCGGGGACGTGGGCGATGCCGGCGCGGGCCACGCCCTCCGGCCCGCCCTGGAGCGTCTTCCCGGCGAACTCGATGCGCCCCGAGCGCCGGACGGTGCCCGACACTGCCCGCAGCGTCGTCGTCTTCCCCGCGCCGTTGGCCCCGAGCACCGCGACGACCGCGCCCTCGGGCACCTCGAGCGAGATCCCACGGAGCGCCTGCACGGGCCCGTAGCGGGCCTCGACGCCCTCCAGCCGGAGCAACGCGCTCGAGCTGCTCACTCCTCGACCCCCAGGTAGGCCTCGATCACGGCCGGGTCGGCGCGCACCTGGGCCGGCGGGCCCGACGCGATCTTCCGGCCGAAGCTGAGCACGTTGACATGGTCGGAGACCCGCATCACGAGGCTCATGTGGTGCTCGACGAGCAGGATCGTCAGCGCCCGCTCGTCGCGGAGCCGGAGGATGAAGTCGCCGAGCTCCTCGACCTCCTCGTGGTTGAGCCCGCCCGCGGGCTCGTCGAGCAGCAGGAACGTCGGTTGCGCCATCAGTGCCCGGGCGATCTCGATCCGCTTCTGCGTTCCGTACGGGAGCGCGGCGGCCGGATGGTGAGCGCGCTCGGCGAGGCCGACGATCTCGAGCGCCTCGAACGCGTCCCGTTCGCCGACCCGGCGCCCGAGCGCGTGACCACCGACGAGGACGTTCTCGAGCACGGTCATCGTCCGGAAGAGGTTGATGTTCTGGAACGTCCGCGCTACGCCGCGGCGCACGACGCCGTGCGGCGGCGTCGCCAGCAGCGTCGTGCCATCCAGGTCGACCTCGCCGGAGTCGGGGGTGTAGAGGCGCGTGACGACGTTGAAGACGGTCGTCTTCCCCGCGCCGTTCGGCCCGATCAGCCCGGAGACGACACCCCGTTCGACCTCGAACGAGACACCGTCCAGGGCCACGATGCCCCCGAAGCGGAGGGTGACGTCGCGAACGGAAAGGAGCATCAGGCGGCCGGCCGGTCGACCATGTGCCGCGTGATCCTACGCGGGTGCCCGGCGCTGGTCTACGGCAGCCGCGGCGCGCCCAGCAGCCCGAAGCCCGCTGCACCGGCCAGGAGCAGCGCCCCGGCCGCGACGAACATGGCCGTCACCTCACGTGGCCGCTCCTCGCGCCCCACGCGCGACCCGAGGCCGGCGTACACCTTCTGGAGCGCCGACGCGCTCTGCGCGTCGAACGACTCGGCGCCGGTGTACTCGGCGATCGCCGACAGCGTCTCTCGGTCGGGCGGCACGGGGATCACCTGCTCGGCCCCGGGCGGGCCCGCGAGAATCGTCCCACCGTCGGTCCCGAGCGCGACCGTGAAGACCTGGATGCCGGCCGTCTGTGCGCGCTCGGCGCCCTGGCCGGGGCTCAGTAGGCCGCGCGTCTGCGCGCCGTCCGAGAGCAGCAGGATCGAGGCCAGCGACCGGCCCTTGTCGTCCTTGAGCTGCCCGGAGGCGCCCCCACCGTCGCCCCTCGTACCGGCGGCGCTCCGGGCGAGCTCGACCGCCCGCGCGAGCGCGTCCCCGATCGCCGTGCCGAAGCCCGGCCCCAGCACGGAGATGCCCTGCTCCAGCCGCGCGCGGTCGACGGTGGGCGACACGACGACCTGCGGCTCGTCGGAGAACGAGACGACGCCGACCCGGAGCGAGGCCGGCGCCCGCTCGAGGAAGGAGCGCATCGCGTTCTTCGCGGCGGCGAGTCGGGTCGGCTTCACGTCTGTCGCGCGCATCGAGCCGGACGTGTCCACCACGAGGACGACGCTGGCGCGCTCGTTCGGCGCCTTGACGGTCATGGTCGGTCGTGCGAAGGCGACGCAGAGCGCGGCGAGCGAAGCGAGAAGCAGCGCCGCGGGCACGTGGCGGCGCCAGGCGCGGCGCTTGCCGGCGACGCCCGCGAGCACCTCGAGGTTCGTGTACCGCACTGCGAACCTTGGCGGGCGCCGCTGCAGGAGCCAGTACCCGGTCGCCGCGAGCGGCACGACGACGAGGGTGGCGAGCAGCTCCGGAGCCTCGAAGCTCATCGGGTGCCTCGCGAGCAGAGCGCATGGAGCTGGAGCTCGATCGGGAGCTGCTGCGGAACGGAAGGCGCGACGGCAGCGACCGCCGTCACCGTCCGCCCGGCAACGGTGCTGCGCACACGCACCGCGTTGAGGAGCGTCGCGCCCGGCTCGGTCCGCGTGCGAAACGCATACGCGTGGCTCGTGCCGAGCAAACGCGTCCCGGCGGGGCACCTGCCCACGACCTTCACCGAGGCGCCGGAGACGAGGCGCGTGCGGACGACGCGCCGGTCGATCGCTGCGGCCGGAACATAAGCGGCGGGCCGCCGGAGGGCCGTCTCGCCGCGCGCGCCGCCGCCCGAGGTCGGGATGCAGCCGATGAACGGCTGGAAGGAGGTCGGACGTGCGGCGCCGCCCGTGTAGACGGCGGTGAACACGACGGCGGCACCGGTCGTGACGCCGGGGGACACGGGCGCGCCGTTCTCGCCCCGGATGCTCACGTCGATCGCGCGGTCGCTCACGCGCGCGTCGACCCCGGCGACGATGTAGCCGCGGAGCGGGCAGCGCAGCTCCCAGACGACGGTCGACGCCTCGCCGCGCGCCGCCGCGGGGATCACGACCCAGGGGCCCGTCACCGGAAGGCACGTCTGGAGGCCGCGGCACTCGTCGGCCGCGCGTGCCGCCTGCCCTCCCGCGAGGGCTGCAACCGCCGCGACGGCGAGCAGGGCCGCGAGGGGGAGGCGGCGTCTCACAGGGCTCTCCGGAACCACAGCGACGACAGCGTGCCACCGAGCAGGAGAAGCACCGCGCCGCCCGCCGCGAAGGCGGAGGTGACCTCGACCCGCTTGCGGTCGTGCGCGAGGCGGGTGCCGAGCTCGCGGTACACGGACTGGAGCCGCGCGGCGCTCGGTGCGGCGGAGAAGGTCCCGCCGGTCATGCTCGCCACTTCCCGCAGCGTCGGCACGTCGGGCGCAACGACCACGCGCTCCTTCAGCCCGCCCGGCCGCGGCACCTCGACCACCGCGTCTCCGGTGCCGAGCGCGACGGTCGACACGGGAACGCCGAGCCGCCTCGCGCGCTGCGCGGCGGTGCCCGGGCGGACGTCGCCCGCGGTCTGGGCTCCGTCGGAAAGCAGCAGCACGGCGGCGGGCGACTGTGCTCCCGCCTTCGGCCGGGTCCGAGCACCCGGTTGGTCGAGCGCGAGGTCGACGGATCGCGTGATCGCCGCACCGATCGCGGTCCCCGTCCCGAGGCGGAGCTCGTCGAGCGCCGTCCTCGCGGCCTCGCGGTCGGTCGTGGGCGGCAGCACCGGGTCGGCGGACGTGGAGAACGAGACGATTCCCACGTTGTAGTTGTCGGGCACCTCGTCGAGGAACGCGAGCGCCGCCTGCTTGGCGGCCTGGAAGCGGTTCGGCTGGACGTCCTGCGCGGCCATCGAGCGCGACGTGTCGATCGCGAGCACGATCGTCGCCTCGTCGCGTGCCACGTTGCGCACCACGTGAGGGCGCGCGACCCCGACGATCAGCAGCACGAGCGAGGCGAGTGCGAGGATCGGGGCGACGTACCGCCGCCAGCCCGGAGACGCGGCGACGAGGTTCGGCACGAGCGCGGGATTGGCGAAACGTGCCGCGTCGCGGCGCCGCTTGCGGGCAGAGAGCAGGTACAGCCCTGCGAGGACCGGGACGGCCACGAGGCCGGCGAGCGCGATCGGCCAGGCGAAGGTCACCGCCGGTGCCTCCGGAGGAACAGCGCGAGGTCGCGCAGCCAATCGCCATCCGTGGAGAGGGTCGCGTGCGCCACGCCCGCGCCGGCGAGCTCGCGCGCGACGCCGGCGCGCTCGGCGGCGGCCGCCTCGGCGAACCGGCTCCGGAGCGTCCCGTCGTTCGTGTCGACCTGGAGCTCGTGCCCGCTCTCCGGGTCGACGAGCCAGACCGTCCCGACGGGCTCGAGCGCCTGCTCCCGCGGATCGCGGATCTCGATGGCGACGACCTGGTGCCTGCCCGCGAGCCGCAGCAGGGGCGGACGCCAGTCGCGCGGCCCGCGAAAGTCAGAGATCACGACGACGAGCGCACGCTGGCGCGCGGCGCCCGCGACCCGCGTCATCGCCTGCGACAGCGGCATTCCGGCGGTGCCGTCCGGCTCGTACCCGTCGCGGAGCGCGAGCAGCAGGCCGACGAGCCCGGCCCGACCCTGGGTCGGAGGGAGGACGCGCTCGGACGCGCCGCCGAAGCCGACGAGCCCCACGCGGTTCCCGCGGACGGTCGCCGCGTGACCGACGGCCAGGGTGACGCCGAGCGCGACGTCGGCCTTGCGCCGTGTCGCCGTGCCGAAGCCCATCGAGGGGGAGAGGTCGAGGACGATCCACGTGACGAGCACCCGCTCGGCGAGATGGACCCGCACGTGCGGCTCGGTGGTGCGAGCGGTGACGTTCCAGTCGATCAGCCTGACGTCGTCGCCCGGGACGTACGGCCTGACCTGGGCGAGCTCCGTCCCGCGGCCGAGGAGCGACGAGCGGTGGTCTCCTGCGAGCAGTCCGTCCACACGGCGCGCAACCGTCAGCTCTAGCGCCTTGAGCAGGCCCTCGGAGACCGGTCCCGGCCCCGGCCGGTCCGGTGTCGGCTCTGCGCCGAGTGCCCGCAAGACGCGGATCACGCGGCCGCCGGCCTCCCGAGCTCGAGCCTGGGCTGCGGCACGGCCGCGATGACGGCGTCGAGCACGTCGTCTGCGCTCCGCTCCTCCGCGAGCGCCTGGTAGGTGAGGACGAGACGGTGCCGGAACGCGTCCTTGACGAGCGCGCGCAGGTCGGCGGGGATCACGTAGTCGCGGCCGTGCACGAGCGCGAGCGCACGGGCGGCCTGGACGAGCGCGATCGGCCCGCGCGGGCTGGCGCCGTAGGCCACCAGGTCCGAGATTCCCTCGAGCCCGAACGAGGCGGGCTCGCGCGTGGCGACCGCGAGGCTCACCGCGTAGCTCACGAGCCCGGGGTCGACGTAGATGTCCTTGACGCTCGCCTGGAGCGCCGAGAGGTCCGAGATCGGCAGGATCTGGCGCACGGCGACCGGGTCCTCGAGCGAGCGGTGGACGACCGTCAGCTCCTCGTCGCGCTCGGGGTACCCCACCAGCACCTTGAGCATGAACCGGTCGACCTGCGCCTCCGGAAGCGGGTACGTGCCCTCGGACTCGATCGGGTTCTGCGTCGCCATCACGAGGAACGGCGCCGGGACGATGTGCGTGTCATGGCCGATCGTCACCTGGTGCTCCTGCATCACCTCGAGCAGCGCGGACTGCACCTTCGCGGGCGCGCGGTTGATCTCGTCGGCGAGGAGGAAGTTGCAGAAGACCGGGCCGAGGTCGGTCTCGAAACCACCGAGGTCCGGCCGGTAGATCCGCGTGCCGACGAGGTCGGAGGGGACGAGGTCGGGGGTGAACTGGACGCGTCGGAACGAGCCGCCGAGCACCGCGGCGGTCGTCTTGATCGTCAGCGTCTTGGCGAGCCCCGGCACGCCCTCGATCAGGAGGTGGCCACCGGCGACGAGGCAGACGAGGACGCGCTCGAGCATCTCGTCCTGTCCAGCGATGACGCGCTTGACCTCGATGAGCGCCTCCTCGAGGAGCGCCCGAGGCTGCTCTGGGTCGCGCTCGGCCGGGAGATCCGGCGTCGCCGGGTCGGTGGGCTCGCTTTCCGGTGCGGACATGTGCGCTCCTCGTGTCGACGTCGGACGCGAGCGGCCGCGGGCGGCGCGCCCGTTGCCGGATCGTAGACCGCGGCACCTACCCCCATGTTGCGGCGCCGTTACGCGGTCGAATGGTCGGTGCCTGCTGAAACCCGTGCCGCGAGGCTCTAGCATCGCCCTCGTGGACTTCCGCGACACGCCCGACGAGGCACGCTTCCGCGACGAGGTCCGCTCGTGGCTCGACGCGAACCTTCCCGACGAGCTTCGCGGCCACCGCGGCGGCGAGGCCCGATTCGACGGGCCCGAGGTGCGGGCCTGGAGCCGGGCGCTCTACGACGGCGGCTGGGTGGGCATCTCGTGGCCGGAGGAGTACGGCGGCCGCGGCCTCGCGCCGCGCTTCCAGGCGATCTACCTCGAGGAGGAGGCGCGCGCCGAGGGGCCGCCGCACGTCGGGGTTATCGGGCTCGGCATGGCCGGGCCGACGATCATCACCCGCGGCACCGAGTCGCAGAAGGCGCGCTACCTGCAGCCACTGCTCGCCGCGGAGGAGATCTGGTGCCAGGGCTTCTCCGAGCCGGGGGCGGGCTCGGACCTCGCGGGCGTCCGCACGTCCGCCCGGCTCGAGGACGACCGGTTCGTCCTCGACGGCCAGAAGGTGTGGTCGTCCTACGCGCACATCGCCGACTTCTGCATCCTCCTCGCCCGCTCCGACCCGCAGTCCGAGCGCCACGCGGGCCTCACGTACGTGATCGTGGACATGCACGCGCCCGGGGTCGAGGTACGCCCGCTGCGGCAGATCACCGGCGAGTCGGAGTTCAACGAGATCTTCCTGAGCGGGGTCGAGGTCCCGCTCGAGAACGTGATCGGCGAAGTCGGTGGCGGCTGGGACGTCGCGATGACGACCCTGCTGCACGAGCGCGGCACGCTCGGCTTCGCGCTCGTCGCGCGCCTGGAGGTTCAGGTGCAGAAGCTCGTCGCACTCGCCGGCGACCGGGGGGCGACGCCGACCCAGCGTGAGGCGATCGCCCGCGAATGGATCCACCTCCAGGCCCTCCGGGTGACCGCGTACCGCTCGCTGTCGGCACTCGAGCGGACCGGCATCCCCGGGCCCGAGGGATCGATCCTCAAGCTCCAGTGGTCGGAGGCGAACCAGCGGGTGACGAAGCTCGCGGTCGAGCTGCTCGGCCCGGACGCGCAGCTCCTCGCGCCGAACGCGCCCTACGGCGGCTATTGGACGACACAGCAGCTCCGCAGCCGTGGCAACACGATCGAGGCCGGGACGTCCGAGATCCTCCGCAACATCCTCGCCGAGCGCGTGCTCGGCTTGCCGAGGTCGAGGTAGTCGTGGACCTCTCGTTCACGCCGCTGCAGGAGGAGCTCCGCGACCAGGCACGGCGATTCCTGATCGACACGCCCGAGCCGACGTGGGCCCAGCTCGCCGAACTCGGCTGGACGGGCGCCTCGGTCGCGGAGGAGCACGGCGGTGCGGGGCTCGGGTTCCTCGAGGAGGCGGTGCTCCACGAGGCGGCGGGCGCGGCGCTGCTCCACGCACCTCTCTGGTCGACGTCCGCTCTGCTTCCGTTCCTGCCGGCCGAGGACCAGGCGGCCGTGGCGTCCGGCGACGGGAGCTGGACGCTGGCACTCGCGCCTCTCGTCCCGGATCTCGACACCGCGGTGCACGTCGCCGTCGTCGGCGGCGACACGGTGTGGGAGCTCGAGGGCGCCCAGCGCGAGGTGTTCGCCACGAGCGACGAGTCGCGCCCGCTCGGCGTCGTCTCGGGCGGCGAGGCGGGACGGGCGTTGTTCCCGTCGGAGGTCCTGCCCGCGCTCCGGGCCCGCTCGCTGACGATCCTCGCGCTCGAGGCGGTCGGCGTCGCGGCCCGCGCGCTCGAGCTCGCGGTGGGCTACGCGACCGAGCGGGAGCAGTTCGGGCGCCGGATCGGGACGTACCAGGCGGTGTCGCACCCGCTCGCGAGCTCCCTCGCGGAGGTCGAGCTCGCCCGCTCGCTCGCCTGGTGGGCGGCGTGGTCCGTCGCGCACGACGAGCCCGTCGCACCCGTCGCGGCGGCGGCCGCCAAGGCGGACGCCGCCGACGCGGCCGTGCTTGCCTGCGAGCGCGCGATCCAGGTGCTCGGCGGGATCGGCTTCACCTGGGAGCACGTGCTCCACCGCCTCTACAAGCGTGCGCTCTGGATCCAGACCTGGGAGGCGTCCCCGGCCCAGCTGCGGGCCGAGGTGGCGCACCATTTGCTCGACAAAGCATGAGAAACGCGACCGCGAAGCGGACGCCTTCAGGGATGTGCCTCGGCGAAGGCGAGGATCAAGCGGCGAGAATCCGCTTCTGCGGATTCTCGCTTCGCGAAAGGAGATCTCTGTGCAGGGCCTGATGATCGACTACCAGCTGAATGTGCCGGCGATCCTCCGCCGTGCGGACGAGCTCTACGGCGACCGCGAGATCGTGTCCCGGCAGCCCGACAAGAGCTGGCACCGGGCCACGTACGCCGACTTCGCGTCGAGGACGAAGCGCCTGGCAGTCGCACTTCGGGGCCTCGGCCTGGAGGAGGGCGACCGGGTCGGGACGCTGATGTGGAACCACCACGAGCACCTCGAGACCTACGTCGGCGCGCCGGTCGGAGGCTTCGTCACGCACACGCTGAACCTGCGCCTCCACCCCGACGACAACACCTACATCGCGTCGCACGCTGGCGATCGCGTGCTCGTCGTCGACAAGGTGCTGTGGCCGCTCGCGGCGCAGTTCGTCGACCGGGTCGGATTCGAGCACGTGATCGCCGTCGGGGACGGCGACACGCCCGAAGGGGCGATCGACTACGAGGAGCTGCTCGCCTCCGCGGACGAGAGCGCCTTCTCGTACAGGGACATCGACGAGCGCGCGGCCGCCGCAATGTGCTTCACGAGCGGGACGACGGGCAAGCCAAAGGGCGTCGTCTACTCCCACCGCGCGATCGCGATCCACGCGCTCACGGCCGGGTCGCTGCTCGGTGTCACGGAGGGCGACACCGTCCTCCCCGTCGTGCCGATGTTCCATGCGAACGCGTGGTGCTTCCCGTTCACGTGCACGCTCGTCGGCGCCAAGCAGGTCTTCCCCGGGCCCCACCTCGACCCCCTGAGCCTGCTCGAGGCGTTCGAGACCGAGAAGGTCACCGTCAGCGCCGGCGTCCCGACGATCTGGATGGGGATCCTGCAGGCGCTCGACGCCAACCCCGGCGGCTGGGACCTCTCGGCGATGCGGACGATGACCGTCGGCGGCTCGGCGCCGCCGCGAGCGATGATCGAGGCCTTCGGCGAGCGCCACGGCCTCCACATCACGCACGGCTGGGGCATGACCGAGATGTCCCCGATCGGGACGATCTCGGGCGCGCCGGGGCAGGAACGGGGCCTGAGCGGGGCCGCCGCCTACGACAAACGCGCCCAGCAGGGGCCGCCGATCCCGTTCGTCGAGATCCGCGCGCGCGGCGTGGAGGGCCTCGTGCCGTGGGACGGCGAGAGCATGGGCGAGCTCGAGGTGCGCGGCCCGTCCGTCGCCTCGGCCTACTACGAGGCGCCCGAATCCGCGGACCGCTGGACAGACGACGGCTGGTTCCGCACCGGCGACATCGTCACGATCGGCCGCGACGGCTACGTCGAGATCCAGGACCGGGCGAAGGACCTCGTCAAGTCCGGCGGCGAGTGGATCTCCACCGTCTCGCTGGAGAACGCCCTGATGGGTCACGCCGCCGTGGCCGAGGCGGCCGTAATCGCCGTGCCCGACGAGAAGTGGTCGGAACGTCCGCTGGCCGTCATCGTCCTTCGTGAGGGTGCGACCGCGACCGACGCCGAGCTTCGCGAGCACCTCGCCCCACAGTTCGCGAAGTTCTGGCTCCCCGACCGCTTCGAATACGTCGACGAGATCCCGAAGACCGCGGTCGGGAAGTTCCGCAAGACCGCCCTCCGAGACCGGTTCGCGACGCCCGTCGCGACGCCACAGGCCTGAGGCGGCCCCGTGGCGACCTTCATTTCCTCCGAGCGGCGCGACGCGGTCGCGCTCGTCACGATCGACAACCCTCCGATGAACGCGCTCTCCGCGGCCCTCCTCGACGAGCTCGAGACAGAGCTCCAGGCGCTCGACGCGGACGACGGCGTCCGGGCGATCGTCCTGCGCGGCGCGGGCGAGAAGGCCTTCGTCGCGGGCGCCGACATCAAGGAGTTCCCGTCGCTCCGCGAATCGGCCTCCGAAGGAGGATCCGCACGCGGCATCCAGCGGGTCGGTCAGCGGATGGACGCGGCGCGGACGCCGTTCATCGCCGCGATCCGCGGCTACTGCCTCGGCGGCGGGCTCGAGCTCGCGATGTGCTGTGACGTGCGCATCTGCTCCGACGACGCAACGCTCGGCCAGCCCGAGATCAAGCTCGGCCTGATCCCGGGCGGCGGGGGCACGCAGCGCCTTCCGCGGCTCGTCGGCATCGGGCGCGCCATGTTCCTCAACCTGACCGGCGACTTCGTCGACGCGGAGACGGCGTACGCCTGGCGTCTCGTCGAGAAGGTCGTCCCGGCGGCGGAACTGGAGGACGAGGCGCTCGCGGTCGCGGGCCGGATCGCGTCGCAATCACCCCACGCCGTCGCCGTCCTCCGCGAGCTGGCGCGGACGACCCGTGACCTGCCGCTCGAGGAGGGTCTGCGGCGTGAGGCAGACGGGTTCGTCCGCTGCCTCCGCTCCGGGGACGGCGCCGAGGGCATCGCGGCGTTCATCGAGAAGCGCCCGCCCACCTTCACCGGGCGGTAGTCGGGGCCGAGCATGAAGGCGGTCGTTCTCGACGAGGAGCGCCGGCTCGAGCTTCGCGAGCTGCCCGACCCCGTGCCCGACGAAGGGCAGACGCTCGTCGAGGTGCGCGCCGCCGGCGTCAACTACGCGGACGTCCTGATCCGCGAGGGTCGCTATCCGCAGTCTCCGCCGCTGCCGTTCGTCCTCGGCTCGGAGATCGCGGGCCAGACGCCCGACGGCCGGCAAGTGATCGGCTTCGTCCGCGCTGACGGCGGCGGCTACGCGGAGCGGGCGGTGGCCGAGGACGACTGGCTCTTCGACCTGCCGGACGGGGCGAGCTTCGAGGAGGGTGCCGCCTTCCTGCTCGCCTTCCTGACAGCCTGGATCCCGCTGACGCGGCAGGTACGCATCGAGCGTGGCTCACGCGTGCTCGTGACGGCCGCCGCCGGTGGCGTCGGCAGTGCGGGCCTCCAGGTCGCCCGGGCGCTCGGAGCCGAGGTCGTCGGCGCGGTGGGCTCGCCCGAGAAGCTCGAGCACGTCCGGAGCCTGGGTGCGCAGGCAGTCACGTACGAGGACGTGGCGGCCCTCGACCCGTTCGATGTGATCCTCGACCAGGTCGGCGGGGAGCTCTTCGCGGCCGCGCTCAAGTCGTTGACGCCGCTCGGGACGATCGTCGGCGTCGGCTTCGCTGGCGGCGCCTGGCAGCCCGTCGATCCGGCGCTGCTGGTCGGCCGGAACGCATCGGTGGCGGGGTTCTACCTCGGCCGCTTCATGAAACTGCGTCCCGCAGCGGTGCAGGAAGCGGCGCGCGAGCTGCTCGGCCGGTGGGCAGCGGGCGATGTCTCCCCCGTCGTCGGCGCCAGCTATCCGCTGGCGGAGGCGGACCCCGCGCTGCGTCTCGTCGGCGAGCGGCGGTCGACGGGCAAGGTCGTCCTCGTCCCGTGAGCCGCGCGCTGGTCACGGGTGGGGCGTCCGGGATCGGGGCCGCACTCGTGTCGCGACTTCGTGCCGAGGGATTCGACGTCGAGTCGCTCGATCTCGTCAGCGGCTTCGACGTCTCCGACCCCGAGCAGTGGGATGCGGTCGGGCCTGTGGAGGTCGCCTGCCTCAACGCCGGCGTCCTCGGCGGGCCGCCCGATCCGGCCGACCTGACCGTCGACGGCTACCGGCAGGCGATCGCGGTGAACGTGGACGGCGTCGTCCTCGGCGTACGGCGTCTCGCGCGGGTGATGGGCTCCGGGGGCCGCATCGTGTGCACGGCGTCGCTCGCCGGGCTGACCGCCGTCCCGGACGATCCGGTCTACGCGCTGACGAAGCACGCCGTCGTGGGCTTCGTCCGCAGCGCAGCGGACTCTCTGGCGCGGCGAGGCGTCTCGATCAATGCGGTGTGCCCCGGCTTCGCGGACACGCCGATGGTCGCCGGCGCCGCCCGTACGGCGCTCGAGGATGCCGGCTTTCCGCTGCTCTCGGCGGCCGCCGTCGCCGAGGCGGCATGGGTCGCGCTCGAGTCGGGCGAGACGGGCCACGCCTGGGTCGTCCAGCCGGGCCGCCCGCCGATCGACTTCCGCTTCCCGTCGCTCCCAGGCCCGCGCACGGCGGCCGACGAGCAGGTCGGCGTGCCCCCGCCGCTCTCGCGAGGCTGAGCACCTGCCTCAGAGACCGGTTGCCGTCAACACCGAACCGTGTCGATTCAGTGCCGGTATTTCCACAGCGGTCGTCGAGGTCGCTGTTGCCTCTATCGTGAACGCGTGGCGACGCCCAGACGCGACTGGATCGACGGAGCGATCTACCACGTCTACGCGCGTGGGAGCAACCGCCAGGCCATCTTCCTCAACGACGGCGACTACGCCGAGTTCGAGGCGTTGCTCGCGGCGGCCATCGAGAAGCACATGCTCGACTGCTTCGGTTGGTCGCTGATGCCGAATCACTGGCACGGAATCCTGCGATGCCCTCGAGCCGGCCTGTCGCGTTTCATGCAACAGCTCCAGCAGCGCTACGCGCTTCGATTCGACCGGCGCTGGGGTCGAACGGCACACGTGTTCGCAGCCCACTTCGGCGCGGTGCTGCAGGAGACGGAGGAGCAGTTCCTCTGGACGCTCCGCTATGTAGTGCGAAATCCTGTGGAGGCAGGGCTCTGCGCCTCGCCGTACGACGCGCGCTGGACGAGCTTCGCCGCCACCGCGGGGCTCGTTCGGCCCCCCGGCTTCCTGCGCGTGGGCGAAATCCTTGCCCATTTCGGCGTCGATCCGTACGAAGCACGCCAACGGTACGTCGAGTTCGTCGTCGGAGCGCCGCCGCCGATCGCGTCCGGTCAGCACGTCGTCGAACCAGCGTCAGCCGGGATCGCGCGCTGATCCGACGAGCTTGGGGAACGATCGGCACAGATCCGCCACACGCTGCCCTTGACGAAGATCGGTCTCTGAGACGGCGCTTGCGCTGAGACGGCGCCGGCGAGTCACGAAAGCTCCCACACGACGGGCAGCGTGAGAACGCCCGCGACGGGTGGCAGACCGAGAGCGGCGAGCGCACCGGCCAGCAGCGATCGCCCGCCCAACTCCGCGTACGCTGCGGCCGCGCGCTCGCTGGACTCCGGCGGCCGTATCCGCTGCACGATGCTCACGTGGGGCAGCGGGCGGACGTCGACGTCGTCGCGACGCAGCCCGGCGCGCTCGCAGCCGACGCCGACTGCCTCGTCCAACCCGCCGAGCAGGTCGACGAGGCCGTGTGCGACGGCGTCGGCCCCGGTCCAGACCCGCCCGCGCGCGACGTCGCGGAGCCGTTCTACCGGCATCCGGCGATCGGTCGCCGCCTTGTCTGTGAAGTCCTCGTACACCTGATCAAGCCATGTCTCCAGCCGCCGCCACTCGTCGTCGGTGAAGGGCCGTTGCGAGGAGAACATCTCCGCGTGCGCGCCGACCGACTCGCTGTCGACCCTGACCCCGGCCCGGCCGAGCCCGTCCCTGATGACCTGCTTGCCCGCGAGCACTCCGATCGATCCCGTGATCGTCGCCGGGCCCGCGAGGACGACGTCGCACGGCATCGCGATGTAGTAGCCGCCGGAGGCGGCGACCGTCGCCATCGAGGCGATCACCGGACGGCCCGTGCCGCGGAGCGCGAGCACCTCCCGGCGGATCGCGTCGCTCGCGACATAGGACCCGCCGGGACTGTCCACCCGGAGGACGACGGCTCTGACCGCCGGATCGCGTCCGGCGGCACGCAGCGTCGCGCCGAGCGTGTCCGAGCCGACATTCGGTCCGCCGAACGGGAACGACGCGGCACGACCGAGGTGGATCGGGCCGGAAGCACGGATGACCGCCACAACCGGGCGATTCCGGCCGGTCACCGCGCGCCTCAACGTCCCCCGCCGCTCGCGCCGGCGGCCGTAGCGTTCGAGGTAGAGCGGTCGCACCTCACCTAGCCGCGAGCGCAGCGAGGCGTAGACTTCGTCGCGGTACCCCAGCCGGTCGACGAGCCGCGCCTCGAGCGCCTCGGGCGCCGTGAGCGGCGCCCGGTCGACGATCTCACGCACTGTCGCCGGCTCGAGGCCTCGGGCAGTGGCGATGTCGGCGACGATGGTCTCGGTGGCCGACTCAGCGAGTCGGCGGGCCATCTCCCGTCCCGCGTCGGACATGCCGCTCCGCAGAAACGTGTCGGCCGCGGTCTTGTACTCGTGCCGCTGGCCCAGTTGCGGGTCGACGCCGAGCCGGTCGAGGGCCTCGCGCACGAACACCGCGCGGGCGACCACACCGGTGAGGCCGACGTCGCCGCTCGGCTGCAGCCAGATCTCCTCGAACGCCGTCGCCAGGTGGTAGCCGACGTTGCCGACGCCCAGCTCCCCGAAGCTCTCGGTCCAGGCCACGGCGACCTTCCCGGAGCGGCGAAAACGCGACACGGCGTCTCGCAGCTCGCCGGAATGGGCGAGGCTGATCGGATGCTGTCCGACGTGCGCGACCAGGCCGACGACGTGCCGGTCGCGTTCCGCCCGCCTCAGCGCGTCGAGCAACGCGTGCAGGGGCGGGGCCGCCCGCGCGCCAAGCGCCCGGAGCGGCGTGGTCGTCGGCGTCTCCACCACTCCACGGGAGAGGTCGAGCTCCAGGAGCAGCGGTCCGGAAGGGCGCCGGCGCGTCGGCAGCGGGGATCTCATGAGCCGTGGCTCCAGGTTACGAGAACGTCCACCCCTCGCCGTCGGAGAACGAGCGCAGGATTCTTCGCGCGACGACCATGCGGTGAACCTCGTCGGGGCCGTCGTAGATCCGCGCGCCACGGGCCATCAGAGACATCACAGCGAGCGGAGTCTCGTCGGTCAGCCCGCGCCCACCGTGTACCTGGATCGCGCGGTCGATCACGTCGCAGAGCACCCGCGCGGCGTAGAACTTCAGGAGCGAGACCTCGACCCGCGCCTCGGAGCCCTCGTCGATCTTCCGTGCGGCGTCCATCGTCAGAAGCCGGGAAGCCTGGATCTCGGCGGCCGAGTCCGCGACCCAGTTCTGCACCGTCTGCTTGCCGGCGAGCGGGCCGCCGAACGCCTCCCGCTCGTTGGCATAACGGCACATCAGCTCGAAGGCGCGCTGCATCTGGCCGAGCCAGCGCATCACGTGGTGGATACGCCCGGGACCGAGGCGCTTCTGCGCGATCCGGAACGCGTCGCCCTCCTCGCCGAGCGTGTTCGCCACCGGGACGCGCACGCCCGTGTACCGCACCTCACAGTGCGTGCTCCAGCCGCGGCCGACGTGCCCCATCACCGGCACGGCCCGCACGACCTCGACGCCTGGCGCGTCGGCGGGGACCAGGATCATGCTCCCGCGGCGGTGCGGCTCCGCGTCGGGATCCGAGATCGCGAACACGACGGCGAACGCGGCGCCGTCGGCGCCGCTCGAGAACCACTTGTGGCCGTCGATCACCCACTCGTCGCCGTCGCGGACGGCTCGCGTCCGGAGCAGCGTCGGATCGGACCCGGCGACCTCGGGCTCCGTCATCGAGAAGAACGATCGCACCTCGCCCGCGACGAGCGGCCGCAGGAAGCGCTCCTTCTGATCGTCGGTGCCGTAGAGATGCAGGATCTCGGCGTTCCCCGCGTCGGGCGCCTGGCAGCCGAACACGAGCTGCGCGTAGGTCGAGCGCCCGATCGCCTCGTTGAGGCAGGCGTAGTAGAGGAAGCCGAGCCCGGTCCCGCCCGCCTCGGGCGGCACGTGCGGCGCCCAGAGACCTGCCTCGCGCGCGCGGCCGCGCAGCTCCTCGACGAGCGCGAGGGCGGCATCGTCCTCGCGGCCGATCGCGGCCTCGTTCGGGTAGACGTGCTGATCCATGAAGGCGCGGTAGCGACCACGCGCCTCGAGGTACTCGGGCGGAAAGAGAGAGTCGGTCATGCCGACTAGGATCCCCGCGTGCGCCTCGGGTTGCAACTGGGGTACGACGACCCCGGGTTCTGGGTCGGGCTCGCCGAGGAGGCGGAGAGCTGCGGCTTCCACTCCGTCTGGACGTCGGAGGCGTACGGCTCGGACGCCGTCTCGCCGCTCGCGTGGATCGGCGGCCGCACCGAGAGGATCCGGCTGGGCACGGCGATCATGCAGATGCCCGCCCGCTCGCCGGCGACCACGGCGGCGACCGTTGCGACGCTCGACCTCCTCTCCGGCGGCCGCGTGCTCCTCGGGCTCGGGACGAGCGGCCCGCAGGTTGCCGAGGGCTGGCATGGCCAGGCGTGGGGCAAGCCGCTCACCCGCACGCGCGAGTACGTCGAGATCGTGCGGACGATTCTGCGCCGCGAGCAACCGCTCGAGCACCACGGCGAGCACTACGACATCCCGTACTCGGGGCACGACGCGACCGGGCTCGGGAAGCCGCTCCGGATCATCATCCATCCGCCCAGGGCCGACGTCCCGATCTACCTGGCGGCGATCGGGCCGAAGAACGTCGCGCTCGCGGCGGAGATCGCCGACGGCTGGCTGCCGATCTTCTTCTCTCCGGAGCACTTCGCCGAGACGCACGCACCGATGCTCGAGGAGGGCTTCGCGCGCCGCGGCGGGAGGCCGGAGGGTTGGGACCTCGCTGCGCACGTCCCGGTCGTCCTCGCGGACGATGTCGAGGCCGCGCGCGACTTCCTGAAGCCGCTGCTCGCGCTCTACGTCGGGGGCATGGGCGCGAAGGGACAGAACTTCTACACCCGCCTCGCCGAGCGCTACGGGTACGGCGACGCCGCTGCGACGATCCAGGATCTCTACCTCGCCGGCAAGAAGAACGAGGCGATCGCCGCCGTTCCGGACTCGCTCGTCGACGACGTCGCCCTGGTGGGCGACCGGGACAGGATCGCCGACCGCGTGGCGGCCTTCCGCGAGAGCGGCGTGACGACCCTCGTGCTCCAGGCGCGCCAGCCCGAAGCCCTCCGCCTGCTCGCCGAGCTCGTTGCGTAGGCGGCTCTACCTCATGCGCCACGGCGCGGTCGCCTACTTCGACGACGACGGCCGGCCCGTCGCGCCCGACGACGTCCCGCTCACGGTCGAGGGGCGCGAGCAGGCCGAAGCGACGCGATTGCTCCTCGAGGGCGTCGAGCTCGACCGCGTGATCGCGAGCGGGCTTCCGCGCACCGCAGAGACGGCCGCGCTCGTCGCCCCGGGCCACGACGTGGAGACGTGGCCGGAGCTGCGCGAGATCTTCGGCGACCGGTTCTCCGCGATCCCGCCCGACGAGCTCGAGGAGGCGTTCGTCCACGCCTTCCACGGGATCGTCCCGAACGACAAGCGCTTCCTCGGGGGCGAGACGATCGGCGAGCTGTTCGACCGGGTGCTCCCCGCCGTCGAGCGGCTCACCGCGGACGAGGGCTGGGACACGGCGCTCGTCGTCGCGCACGGCGCGGTGAACCGCGCGATTCTCTCGTATGCGCTCACGGGCGAGCGGCTGTTCCTCGGCCGCTTCGAGCAGGCGCCCGGCTGTCTCAACGTGCTGGACGTGGACGCCAACGACTGGGTCGTCCGGGCGGTGAACGTGGCGGCCACCGACCTCGTCCATCGCTCGACTCGCCTGACGCAGATGGAGCAGTACTGGGCCGAGTACCGGCCCGGCGGGACGGCCTGAGAGACGATGAGGGGCGGGATCTCTCCCGCCCCTCACGGAGCGATCGGTGGCGCGATGCGCTACGTCGCCTTCGCCGTGTCGCACTTCAGCTTCGACACCGGCTGGAACGACCCGTTTGTGAACTTGATGATCCGCTCGCACTGGATCGGGAGCTGGTCCGACCCGCCTGGTCTTCTGTCGGTTACCCGGGAGCAGGAACTGGTTCGGCTGGTTCCAGCTCCGGAAGGCCTTCATCAGCGACGCCCGCGTCGGGTTCTTCCCGGCGGTGTACAGGAGCTGGACAAAGGCCTCCGCCGCCGCCACGCCGTAGAGGTTCAGCCCGTCGGTGACCCGACCACTCGGGTAGTACTTGGCCATCACCTGCTTGTAGCGCTTCATGGCCGCGTCATTGTCCCAGGCCGGGTTCGCCGGATCCTTCGCGTACTGCACCGTGTACGTGCGATCGGGCAGGTCGCCGCCGCCGGAGCTCTTCGCGAGTGTCAGGAACGCGTCGGTCGCCGAGACCGACGTGGTGTAGATGACAGCGGGCGACCACCTGAGGGCGTTCGCGATCGCGTAGGACTGGATGGTGAACTTCGGCGTCGTGAAGATCACGAAGATCGACGCGCCGGACGCCCGAAGCTTGGCGACCTGCGCGCGCACGTCCGCGGCCGTCACCTCGTGCGACTCCGCGGCGACGATGTTCGACGCCTTCGCACCCAGCCCCTTCTTGAGGCCTTCCAGGTTCTCCTTGCCGAAGTCGTCGTTCTGATAGAGAACCGCGATCTTCGCGTTCGGACTGTTGTGGGCGATCGCCTGGCCGTAGATCCGCGACTCGTAGTCGTACGCGGGCTGCCAGCCGCCCGTCCACGGGTAGCTCTTTGCGTCGGCGAACACCGACGCACCGGTCGCGTTGAGGATCTGCGGCACCTTCCGGGCGTTGAGGTAGGGCCTGATCCCCTCGTTCACCGCGGTCCCGAGCGACCCGACGACGGCGAACACGTTGTCCTCTTCGACGAGCTTCCTCGTCAGCTGCACCGAGTTCGCGGGGTTGTAGCCGTCGTCGTAGTACTTGAACACGATCTGGCGGCCATACACGCCGCGCTTGCCGTCCGGCCCCTTGCGCGAGTTGACGTACGAGAAGTACGCCTTCATCGCCGGTGCGATCGTCGCATAGAGCGACGCCGGCCCAGTCAGCGGGAAGGTCCCCCCGATGGTGACCGTCCGGGCGGTGACTCCTGTCTCCGACGCGGCCGACGTGGCGCTCGACGCTGTGACGCCGAGCGCAGCAACGAGCGCCGCGGCCAAGAGCACGACCTTCCTCATGCCTACTCCTTTGGAGATGACCCGATGCGCGCGAGCGTAACCCGCCGCAACACGTTTGCCAACCACTGAGACGGCCCGCCGGGGCCGCGGTTAGCTCAGCCGAGGCCGATCTCGCCGGCGAGCCGCTCGGCCTCGTCGAGCTCCTCGGACAGCGCGTCGATCCCGCTCGCCCAGATCGCGGGGTCGGTGAGATCGAGCCCGACGATCTGCGCCAGCTCCTCCGGCGGGCGTGACCCACCCGTGCGGAGCAGCTCGAGGTAGGGCTCGACCATCGCGTCACCCTCCTGCGCGTACCGGCGGTAGATCGCCAGCGAGAACAGGTATCCGTACGCGTACGCGTAGACGTAGCCGGGCGTGCCCGTGAAGTGCGGGATGTAGCTCCACCAGGGCCCGTAGCCCTCGGTCGAGACGGAGTCGGCGAACAGCGCGTCCTGGACCTCGAGCCAGAGCTCGGCGATCCGCTCGGATGCCAGCTCGCCCTGGCCACGCCGCTCGGTGTGCACGGCGTGCTCGAAGCGGTTCATCGCGATCTGCCGGAAGGTCGTTGCGATCGCGTCCTCGATCCGCCCCGTGAGCAGGTCGAGCCGCCGGCGCGGGTCGTCCTCGGCCGCGAGGAGCACGTCGAACGTCAGGGCCTCCCCGAACACGGAAGCGGTCTCCGCGGTCGTCAGCGGCGTCGAGGAGTTGAAGAGGCCGAGCGGCTGCGCGAGCACGCCGTGGAGGCCGTGGCCGAGCTCGTGCGCGAGCGTGAGGATCGACCGGCGGTCCCCCGTGTAGTTCATCAGGACGTAGGGGTGGACGTCAGGGACGGTGGTCGCGCAGAAGGCGCCCGTGCGCTTGTCCGGCCGCACGGGGCCGTCGATCCAGTTGTCGTCGAAGAAGCGCGAGACGATCTGCCCGGCCTCCTCCGAGAACTCCGTGTACGCATCGACGACGATCCGGCGGGCCTCGTCCCACGGGGTCTTGACGCTGTCCGTCGACACGGGCGCGAAGCGGTCGAAGTGCACGAGCCCGTCCAGCCCGAGCAGCCGCGCCTTCAAGCGGTAGTACCGCTGCGCCACGTCGTAGCGGCTCGTCGTCGCCTCGACGAGTGCCTCGACCGCCTCGTCCGTGGTCTCGTTCGCGAGGTTGCGCGAGGAGATCCACGTCGGATAGCCACGCAGCCGGTCGTCGATCGCCTTGTCCTGCAGGATCGTGTTGAAGACGAACGTTCGGGTGCGGAGCCCCGGGCCGAGTGCGTCAGTGATTGCCTCGGCAGCGGAGCGGCGCGTGTCGCGGTCGACGTCGTAGAGGCGAGACATGGCCGTCTCGAGCGAGAGCTCGTCGCCCTCGAGCGAGACGCGGAGCGCCCCGAGCTGCTCCTCGTAGAGCCGCGACCAGGCCGAGACCCCCGAGACACCCTTCTCCGTGACGATCCGCTCCTCCGGCTCGGAGAGGAGGTACGGCCGGAACTTGCGGAGCGAGCGGAGGTGATGGCGCCAGTCGTCGAGTGCGGAGTCGGCGAGGAGCGCGTCGGCGACCTCGTCCGGCGCTGCGGCCCATTCCAGCGCGAAGAACAGGAGCTGCGTCTCGAGTGCGGCGGCCTTCTCGCCGAGCCGCGCGACGAGCGCACCTCGTGCGGGTTCGGCCATGTTCGTGGCGAACACGAGGTGCGCGTAGGTCAGAGGCCGGACGGCCGTGGACTCGATCCGCTCGTGCTCGGCGACGGCGGCCGCGAGGCCCGGTGCGTCGAGCTCCGCCACCTTCCCGTGGTAGCGCTCCCGGAACGCCGCGGCGTCGGCCTCGGCCTTCGCGATCTCGTCGTCGATGCGCGGGTCGTCGATTCCCTCGAAGAGGTCGGAGAGGTCCCACGCAACCTCTTCCGCGCCGGTGATCTCGGTCGTCGCCATGCGGGGCAATCTAGCGGCCGAGTTGGTCCGCGCGTGTGACGGGCGCGCGGCACGCGAAGCGCTCGCAGGCGTAGACCGCGGTCTCCCCGTCGACGAGGCCCTTGCCGGCCAGGAGCGGCACCTCGTCGGACGGCCCGACCGCGACGACCGTCTCGGGCGAGAACCCCGCGAGCGCCGTCTTGGCGACATCCGAGCGGACGTTGCCGGCGATCGCCAGCTCCCGCGGCGGCGAGAGATGGAGCGCGAGCCCGCAGAGCGCCCACGAGAAGGCGCGCGGGACGCGCTCCATCGCGGGCGCAAGCAGTCGCAGCACGCCTTCGCCCTGCGCGACGAGGACGTCGTCGCCCCAGATCCGTCCGAGCCGGAAGAGCACCGAGGCGAGCATCGAGTTCCCCGAGGGGATCGGGTCGTCGTCGAGATCCTTCGTGCGCGCCACGAGCACCTCTCCGTCGCGCGGCGAGAGGAAGAACCCGCCGAGCTCGTCGTCGGCGAAGAGGTCGATCGCAACGTCGGCGATCCGGCGGGCCTCGAGCAGCCAGCCGACGTCTCCGGTGGCGACGTGGAGCTCGAGCAGCCCGTGCGCGACGTTGGCGTGGTCGTCGAGGAAGCCGCTGCCGCTGACGCGACCGTTGCGGACGCTGCGCAGCACGCGGCCGTCCTCGCCGCGCAGCGGCCCGAGCAGGAAGCCGCCGAGCTCCACGGCGGCGTCGAGCCAGTCGCCTCGGTCGAGCCGCCTCGCGGCCTCCGCGAGCGCCGCGAGCGCGAGGCCGTTCCACGATGCGATCGCCTTGTCGTCGCGGAAGGGCTGGGCCCGCTCGGAGCGCAGCGCGAGCAGCCTCTGCTGCGTCGGTCGGTCGAGATCGCCGCGCACGATCGCGCGGCCGTGCTCGAACGGCTCGAGCAGCGACTGATCGAGCCCGAGTTCCTCCCACTCCGCGGGCGTCCAGGTGTACGTCAGCCCCTCGACGCCGTCGGTGTCGGCGTCCTGCGCGGAGGCGAGGCCGCCCCCGTCGACGCGCATCTCGCGCAGCAGGTAGTCGACTGTCTCCTCCACGATCGCCCGGTAGCGCTCGTCGCCAGTGACGACCCAGGCGTGGAGGTACGCCGAGGTGAGAAGCGCGTTGTCGTAGAGCATCTTCTCGAAGTGCGGGACGAGCCACCTGGCGTCCACCGAGTAGCGGTGGAAGCCGCCGCCGACGACGTCGTAGAGGCCGCCGGCCGCCATCCCGTCGAGCGTGCGCCGCATCATCCCGAGCGCCTCGGGCCCGCCGCGCCGCAGCAGCAGCTCGATCGCCGACGCCGGCGGGAACTTCGGCGCCACCCCGAAGCCGCCGAAGGCGGGCTCGTAGTCGCGCGCGAGGCCGCGCTCCGCGGCGTCGAGCAGGTCTGGTGAGAGCTCCTCGTCGCCCGCCTCGAGTCGCGCCGCGCCGCCGAGCGCGCCGACGAGCCGCACGGCCTGCGCCTCGAGGTCGTCCCGCCGCTCGCGCCACGCCTCCGCGACCGCCTGGAGGAGCTGACGGAAGGCGGGCAGCCCGTGGCGCGGCTCCGGCGGAAAGTACGTCCCCGCGTAGAACGGCCGGCCCTCGGGGGTCAGGAACACGGTCGTCGGCCAGCCGCCCTGGCCGGTCAGCGTGACGCACGCCTCCATCGTGAGCGCATCGACGTCGGGTCGCTCCTCGCGGTCGACCTTGACGTTCACGAAGAGCTCGTTCTGGAGCGTCGCTGTTGTCTGATTTGAGAACGACTCGTGCTCCATCACGTGGCACCAGTGGCACGAGCTGTAGCCGACGGACACGAGCAGCGGCCGGTCGTCGGCGCGCGCCCTCGCGAACGCCTCCTCGCCCCACGGGAAACCAGTCGACGGGGTTCTCCGCGTGCTGGAGCAGGTAGGGGCTCGAGGACGCCGCGAGGCGGTTCACCCGAACACCGTACGCATGCCGCGCAGCTGCGTCGCAGAATCCCCCACGCGGACGAGTCGAAGGCGGCAGTCGAGGGGGTGCCCCCGGGCGCCGAGGTGCGTCCTTTCGAGCCCGGCAGGGTCGCGTCAGACCTCCGGTCTCCGGGCTTCGCGCCGCTTCCTGATCCACTCGACCGAGAACGCGACGGTGAAGGCGATCGCCAGTCCGAGCAGCACGCCCTTCCACGGCTGCTCCTCGAACTGCTTGCCGCCGACGTACCCGAGCATGGTCGCGTACGTCGCCCAGATGAGGCCCGCGACGATGTCGTAGCGCACGAACCGGTGCCACGGCAGCCCGTGCGTGTACCCGGCGGTGAACGTGACAGCGGTGCGCCCAAAAGGTATGAAGCGCGCGATGACGATGATGTAGCTGCCGCGTTCCTCGAGCTGCGTCTCCGCCCAGTCGAAGGCGCGATGCGCCTTCTCGCTGTGGAAGAGCCGCCTCACCGTGCGCTCGCCGACGAACTTGCCGATGCCGTACGAGATGTTGTCCCCGACGATCGCTCCCGACGCCGCGGCGAGGATCACGAAGAAGACGTTGAGGTCACCCGCGCCTGCGAGCGTGCCCGCGACGACCACGAGCGACTCGCTCGGGACGACCGGAAAGAAGGCGTCCAGCAGCGCGAAGCCGAACACGAGGGCGTAGCTCCAGCTGGAGCCGGAGATCCAGTCGACCGCCTGCGAGAACACCACCGCACTCTCGCAGACCACCGAACCGGGATCATGGACGCATGCCCCCCGCCCCTCTGACTGGCATCCGCGTGCTCGACGTGACGACGTCGATCGCCGGCCCGTACTGCGCGCAGATCCTCGCCGCGCTCGGCGCCGACGTGATCAAGGTCGAGCGGCCCGACACGGGCGACGACGGCCGGGCGTGGGGCCCACCGTTCTGGAACGGCGAGGGCACCATGTTCCTCTCCGCGAACGCCGGCAAGCGCTCGCTCGGGCTCTCGCTCCGCGACCCGGACGGGCGGGAGGCCCTGCTCCGGCTCGCGGAACGCTCGGACGTCTTCCTCCAGAGCCTCCGCCCCGGGCACGCCGAGGAGCTTGGGCTCGGGCCCGAGGCGGTTCGCGCACGCAACCGACGGGTCGTCTACTGCACGGTGGGTGCCTACGGCCGGGTCGGGCCGCTCTCGCGCGAGCCCGGCTACGACGCGCTGATGCAGGCCGCCGGGGGGCTGATCTCGGTGACGGGCGAGCCCGGCCGCCCAGGCGTACGCGTGGGCGCGTCCCTCATCGACCAGGGCACGGGCATGTGGGCTGCGCTCGGTGTGCTCGCCGCGCTGCTCGAGCGAGAGCGAACTGGCGAGGGCAGGGAGGTCGACGTCTCTCTCTACGAGACCGCGCTCGCGTACATCGGCTACCACCTCGCCGGGTACCTCGCGGACGGCACCGTGCCGGCCGGCGAGGGGACGCGCTTCCCCATGGTCGCGCCCTACCAGGTGTACCCGACGCAGGACGGCGAGCTGATGATCGCCGGCGGCAACGATCGCCTGTTCGCGCGGATCTGCGACGTGCTCGGCATGCCCGCGCTGATCGACGACCCGCGCTTCCGGACGAACCCGGACAGGGTCGCGAACCGCGACGAGCTCGGCCGCCTTCTCGAGGAGCGACTCCGGACCAAGACGACGGCGCACTGGCACGAGCGCCTCACGGCCGCCGGCGTCCCGGCCGCGCCGGTCGCGGACGTCGCCGACATCGCCGCCGCGCCGCAGACCGAGGCGCTCGGCATGCTTCAGCCGCTGCCTCACCCGGCGGTCCCCGACCTCCGCCTTCCGGCCCTGCCCCTGAGCTTCGACCACGAACGAGCCGTCCACCGCTCGCCACCGCCCGCAGTCGGCCAGCACACGGCCGAGATCCTCACGGAGGTGGGCTACGACGACGAGACGATCGCGGCCCTGGCCGCACGAGGAGTGATAACCCCATGAGTCACCTGTCCGCTTCCTACAGCGCCACGCTGCGCGTGCTCCTGCCGGACGCGCCGGGCTCCTTCGCCCGCGTCGCGAAGGCGATCGGCGACGCCGGCGGCCTGCTCGGCGCGATCGATCTCGTCCGCGTCGAGCAGCACGAGAAGGTTCGTGACGTCACGGTCCAGGCCGGCAGCGCGGAGCACCTCGAGGCGATCGTCGCCGCGGTGCGCTCGGTCGAGGGCGTCGACGTCGAGCACGTCTCCGACCGCACGTTCCTGCTCCACCTCGGCGGGAAGCTGGAGGTCGTCCCGCGGACGCCGCTCAAGACGCGCGACGACCTCTCGATGGCCTACACGCCAGGCGTAGCGCGCGTCTGCCAGGCGATCGCGAAGGACCGCGACTCCGCGTGGAACCTGACCATCAGAAAGAACACGGTCGCGGTCGTGTCCGACGGCACCGCGGTGCTCGGGCTCGGCGACATCGGACCCGAAGCGGCGATGCCGGTGATGGAAGGCAAGGCGATCCTGTTCAAGGAGTTCGGCGGCGTCGATGCGTTCCCGCTCTGCGTCGCGACGAAGGACGTCGACGAGATCGTCACGTTCTGCAAGGCGATCGCGCCGACGTTCGGCGGCATCAACCTCGAGGACATCTCTGCGCCGCGCTGCTTCGAGATCGAAGAGCGGTTGCGAACGGAACTCGACATCCCCGTGTTCCACGACGACCAGCACGGCACTGCGATCGTGACGCTGGCCGCGCTCGTCAACGCACTCCAGGTCGTCGGCAAGCGGATCGAGGACGTGAAGATCGTGACGACCGGCGTCGGTGCCGCCGGGATCGCGACCGGGGACATCCTCATGCACGCAGGCGCGCGGAACGTGATCGGCGCCGACGAGGGAGGCGCCGTCTACCGCGGCCGGACGGACGTCACCGCGGCGAAGGCGGCGTTCGCAGAGCGGTCGAACCCCGACAACCTGCAGGGGACTGCCGACGAGCTGCTCGCCGGCGCGGACGTCTTCATCGGGCTCTCGGCGCCGGGGGCGATCTCGGCCGGAGGCGTCCGCACGATGGCGAAGGACGCGATCGTGTTCGTGATGGCGAATCCCACCCCCGAGGTCGAGCCGGAGGAGATCGCGGAGCACGTGACCGTCGTGGGGACAGGGCGCTCCGACTATCCGAACCAGATCAACAACGTGCTCGCCTTCCCGGGCCTCTTCCGGGGCGCGCTCGACGTGCGGGCGAGCGCGATCACCGAGGGGATGAAGGTCGCGGCGAGCCACGCCCTCGCGACGGTGATCCCACCGGCCGAACTCGGGCCCGAGTACGTGATCCCGGGCGTCTTCAACCGCGACGTCGCCCCGCGCGTCGCAGCGGCCGTCGCCGAGGCGGCCGAGCGCGACGGCGTCGCGCGCAAGGCTCGCGCCGCGTAACCGGGAGTCCCCCCGGGTAGGGGGCGCCAGGGCGCCCCCTACTCGTAGTGCAACGCTTCGAGCGGGTTGAGCCTCGCCGCTCGTCGCGCCGGGAAGATCGCCGCGAGAATCCCCACGATGATCGCGGCGATGGTGAAGACGATGACCTGCGTGGTCGGGAACGTGAACTCGAGGAAGTCGACCTTGGCGATCAGGATCCCGGCGAGCACGAGCCCGAGCGCGATTCCGACGAAGGCCCCGATCAGTGCGGTGATGATGCTCTCGTGGCGAATCATCCGCCGGGTCTGACGGCGCGTCAGGCCGATGGCACGGAGCATGCCGATCTCGCGAGTCCGCTCGAACACGGTCAGCACGAGCGTGTTGACGATCCCGAAGAGGCTCACGATCACCGACAGCGCGAGCAGGACGTAGAGGATGTTCAGCACCGAGTTGAGCCCCGAGATCTGGTTGTCGATGAACTGGCCGCGGGTCTGCACCTTGGCGTTCGGGTAGCCGGAGAGCGACTTCTCGAGCGCGGCCGCGTTCGCGTCGGACTCGCCTCCCGAGACCGTGACGAAGGTGTACAGGTCCTTCGGCTGCGGGTTCTCGGCGTCCCAGGTCGCCGCGGAGATCGTGACCGGCCCGAAAGGCGATCCACCGGTCGGCGGATCGAAGATGCCCTTCACCTGGAACGTTCGGGTCTTCCCAGTGATGAACGTGACGGGGACGGACGAGCCGACCGTCAGGTGATGGTCCTTGGCAAAGCCGTCGTCGACGAAAGCTCCGTCCTGGCCCAGCGCGGACATGGTCTCCGGAGAGCCCTGCTTCCAGACGAGCGAGATCACGTCCTTCGCGCCGGGCGTGACGGCCGTCGTGAACTCCTTCTTGCCGAACACGAGCGAGTCGCCGGTGCGCACGCTGCCGACCGCGGTCACGCCCGGTGCCCGGCCCGCGGTCTGCCCGATCGAGATGGGGATCGGCGAGTAGTTGTTCTGCGCGGTGATCGCGTAGTCGGCCACGAAGATGTCGTTCACGGCGCTCCGGAACGTCGTCGTGATGCCGGCGGCGAGCGTCGCCACGAGCGTGACGAGCGCGAGGCCGATCATCAGCGCGGCTGCGGTCGATGCGGTGCGCTGCGGGTTGCGCCGCGCGTTGTCGCGCGCGAGCGCACCGGCCGCGCCGCCGATCCGGGTCGCGGGCCAGCCGAGGACCCCGGACAGCGCAGGGATGAACGGTGCCGACAGCATCGCCACCCCGATGAACACGAGCAGCGTGCCGACGATCAGGAGCAGCAGCACCGTCGACGTCCCGTGCGAGAACAGGCCGAGGATCAGGAGCGCGAACCCGAGCGCGGTGAGCACAGCTGCGAACGGCGTCCGGAACCGGTGGAAGCGGCCCGGCGGGAGCTCTGCACCCTCGCGGACCGCCGCGATCGGCGGCACGCGGGTGGCGCGGAGCGCTGGGAAGAAGCTCGCGATCAGGGTGACGACGATCCCGAGCGCCAGCGAGACGATCACCGTCCGCGTCTCGAGCAAGAGGCCGTTGTTCGGCAGCGTGAACCCGACCGCGTCGAACAGTGAGAAGAGGCCCTTCGCGAGGCCCAGGCCGAGGAAGAGGCCCACGATCGAGGCGAGCACGCCCATCACCAGCGCCTCGAGCACGACCGACATCCGCACCTGGCGGCGCGACGCGCCGAGCGTCCGCAGCGTGGCGAGCTCGCGCGTCCGCTGCGCGATCGTGATCGAGAGCGAGTTGACGATCACGAACGCGCCGACGAACAGCGCGATCACGCCGAACGCGAGGAGGAAGTAGCGGAGGAAGGAGATGAACTCGTCGGTCGACTTCGCGTCCTCGCGAGCCTGCGCGTCGCCGGTACGCACCTCCGTGGCGGGAGGCAGGATCGACTGGATCTGCGCGATCAGCTGCGGGGGCGAGACGCCCGGCTTCGCGGCGACGCGGATCTGGTCGAGCTTGCCCTCCTTCTCGAAGAGCCGCTGGGCGGTCGCGAGATCGAAGCCGGCAAGCGTCGCGCCGCCGATCGAGCTGACCGACCCGAACTTGACGATGCCCGAGATCTTGAGCTGCTCGACCGGCCCTTCGACCTGCACGCCGATCGTCTGCCCGACCTTCAGGTCCTTCTTGCCTGCAGTCGACTGGTCGACCACGACCTCCTCGGGGCCGGGCCAGGCACCCTGGACGAGCGACAGGCTGTTGAACTCGGGCCGCGTCGGGTCGACCGAGAAGCCGAGGTTCGGAGCTCCGCCGAATGCGATCGCCTTGCCGTCCTTCACGAACTGGGTGCTTTCGCTCGCGACGCCGCCGATCGCGTCCCGGACGTCGGGCAGGTCCTTGACCTTCGCGAGCAGCGACTCGTCGAACGCGGCCTCGGTCGATCCGTTGTCGCTCGAGTCGAACGCCGACTTCGGGGTGATGGTGGCGTCGGTGTTCCGGTAGACGTCCGAGAAGATCGCGTCGAACGCCTTGTCGATCGAGTCGGTGAGGACGAACGTCCCGCTCACCGTCGCGACGCCCAGCACGATCGCGATCGCGGTCAGCGCCGTGCGGAGCTTCCGTGTCAGGAGCCCCTTGAGCGTGAACGTGGTCATAGGGCGGCGATCTCCTCCATCGCCTCGTTGATCTGGTGCTGCGACGCGCCCGCCAGCTCGCGCACGATCTGCCCGTCGGCGAGGTAGAGCACGCGGTCGGCGATCGCCGCCGCACGCGCCTCGTGGGTGACCATCACGATCGTCTGCCCGAGGTCCTCGACCGAGTGGCGCAAGAGCTCGAGGATCTCCTGGCCCGTGTGCGAGTCGAGGTTCCCCGTCGGCTCGTCGGCGAAGACCACGTCGGGCTGCGACACGAGCGCGCGGGCGATCGCGACGCGCTGCTGCTGGCCGCCCGAGAGCTCGGCCGGCCGGTGCGAGAGGCGGTCGCCGAGGCCGACGGACTTGACCAGGCCGTCGAAGAACTCCACGTCGGGCTTCTCCCCCGCGATCGCGAGCGGCAGGCGGATGTTCTCCTCCGCGCTGAGCATGGGGAGCAGGTTGAAGAACTGGAATACGAAGCCGATGTGCTCGCGCCGGAGCTTCGTGAGGTCGGAGTCCTTGAGCGTCGTGATCTCCTTGCCGGCGATCGTGACCGAGCCGGAGGTCGGCTTGTCGAGGCCGGCGAGGATGTGCATCAGCGTCGACTTGCCCGACCCCGAGGGCCCCATCACGGCGGTGAGCTTCCCGCGCGGGACCTCGACGGAGATCCCGCGGAGAGCGTCGACCGCTGTCTCGCCCTCGCCGTAGCGCCGTGTCACGTCGCGCGCGACAACGACCGTCCCGTTGTCAGTGCTCATCTCTCTCCTCGCCTAGGCTCATTCGTTTCGACACACGGAGGTTGCCCGTCCCGGGAACGGGGAGGGGTGCGGAAAACCCTACTCCGGGGTGTGGTTAGGGGGTGGTTATGGATCGGGCGATCGTCGCCCGGCGACGGCCCGTCGGAGGACGTCGCTAGCCCATGCGGCGCTGCGCCTCGGCGAGGACGTCGCCGAGGATGCCGACGATCTCGTCGATCTCCGCCTCCGTCGCGACGAGCGGCGGCGAGATCTGGACGACGGGATCGCCGCGGTCGTCGGTCCGGCAGATCAGCCCGGCGTCGAAGAGCGCCGGGGAGAGAAACCCGCGGAGCAGCGTCTCGCACTCCTCGTCGGAGAAGGTCTCCCGCGTCTCCTTGTCGCGGACGAGCTCGATCCCGTAGAAGAATCCCGTCCCGCGGACGTCGCCCACGATCGGGAGGTCGAGGAGCGTCTCGAGCTTTGCCCGAAAGGCGCCCTCCGTCTCTCGCACGTGGTCGACGATCCCCTCGCGCTTCATGATCTCGATGTTCTTGAGCGCGATCGCGCACATCACGGGATGGCCGCCGAACGTGATCCCGTGGGAGTACATCGAGGTTGCGTCGAGGAACGGCTCCATCACCCGGTCTGTCGCGATGACCGCCCCGATCGCGGCATAGGACGACGAGAGCCCCTTCGCCGAAGTGACGATGTCGGGCCGGATGTCGTAGCGCTCCGAGCCGAACCAATAGCCGAGCCGCCCGAACGCCGTGATCACCTCGTCGGCCGAGAGCAGGATGTCGTAGCGGTCGCAGATCTCCCGCACGCCCTGCCAGTAGCCCGCCGGGGGCGTGAAGCACCCGCCCGCGTTCTGCACCGGCTCCATGTGGACGAGGCAGACCGTCTCGGGGCCCATCGCGACGATCGTCTGCTCGAGGTCGGCGAGCAGGAACGCGGTGAACTCCGCCTCGGTCTCCGCGGGAGGCCGGTGATAGCGGTTCGTGTTGTGCACGTGCCGCACCTCGGGGAGGAGCGGCTCGAACGGCGTGCGGATCGCGGGGATCCCGTTGATCGAGAGAGCTCCCATGGTCGTCCCGTGGTAGGCGACGTGGCGGGCGATCGCCTTGTACCGCCGCGGCCGAGGCTGAGCGGCGGCGACGACGGCGTCGTGATAGGTCTCCGGCTCGGCGAGCACCGTGCGGAGCCGCTTCTCGCCGCGCACGAGGTAGTACTGGCGCGCCAGCTTCCAGGCGGACTCGACGGCCTCCGACCCGCCGGAGACGAAGAACACGCGATTGAGGTCGCCCGGGGCGAGCGAAGCCACCTCGGCCGCCAGCTCGATGGCACGGGGGTGGGCGTACGACCAGTTCGTGTAGAAGGGCAGCTCGCGCATCTGCTCGAGCGCCGCCTGGCCGACCTCCTCGCCGTGCGAGTAGCCGATGTTGACGGAGAACAGACCCGCAAGGGCATCGAGGTAGCGCTTGCCGTTCGCGTCCTCGAGGTAACAGCCCTCGCCCCGCACGATGATCGGCACATCGGCGGCCTCGTAGCCGCCCATGCGGGTGAAGTGCATCCAGAGGTGGTCCTTCGCGAGTTGCTGGAGATCGACGGTCGTCGTCTGCGTCATGCCGCCTCCGGTTGGTGAAGCTGTTCGGGAACGGGAATCGCCTGGGGCATCGCCTCCCGGGCGCGGCGGCCGCGGAGCCCCCAAAGCACGTTCCCGACCATGACCAGCACGGCGATCATGAAGATCGCGCTCGCGACGACGTTCACCTGCGGCGGCACCGCGACGCGCGCTGCTCCCCAGACGAAGAGCGGGAAGGTCTGCGTCGGCCCGGAGACGAAGTACGTGATCACGAAGTCGTCGATCGAGAGGGCGAACCCGAGCAGCGCCGCGCTCAGGATCGCCGGCGCGAGCAAGGGCAGCGTCACCTTTCGGAAGGTCACCCATTCGTTGGCGCCCAGATCCATCGCCGCCTCCTCCAGGTGCCGGTCGAAGTCGATCAGGCGGGCCTTCACCGTGACGACGACGTAGCTGACGATGAACATGACGTGCGCGATGAAGATCGTCCCGAAGCCGGTCACGATCTGCCGGTTGAGGAACAGCGTCAGCAGTGACGCGCCGAGCACGATCTCGGGCGTCGACATGGGCAGGAAGATCAGCATGTTCGTGGCGCCGCGGCCGCGGAACTGGTGACGCACGATCGCCAATGCGAGCAGCGTGCCCAGCACGGTCGCGACGATCGTCGAGATGACGCCGATCTCGAGCGACTTGACGACGGCCGACTGGATCCCGGACGGAGCGTCCCAATGGATCCAGTTGTCGAGCGTGAAGCCCTCCCACACGTAGTTGTAACGGCCGCTCGGAGCGTTGAACGAGAAGAGGATCACGACGCCGATCGGCAGCAGCAGGTAGCAGAACGCGAGGAGCGCGTAGGCCGGCAGCAAGTGGCGCCTGACCCAGCGCATCAGCCGGTCAGCCTCTCCGTGCCGACGGCACGCGCGTAGGCGACCAGCCCGGCCAGGATCAGCGCCATCAGGATGAACGACAGCGCGGCCGCGGCCGGGTAGTCGAGGACGTCGAGGAACTTGGACTGGATCACGTTGCCGACCATGTACTGGCGCGGCGTCCCGAGAAGCTGCGCGTTGATGAAGTCACCCGCGGCCGGGATGAACGTGAGCAAGGTTCCCGCGACGATCCCGGGCGCCGAGAGCGGGAGCGTGACGCGGAGGAACGCCTGCCGCTTGCTCGCGTAGAGGTCCTCCGCCGCCTCCAGCAAGCGTGGGTCGATCTGCTCGAGCGACACGTACACGGGCAGCGCCATGAAGGGGAGGAAGTTGTAGGTGATGCCCGCTACGACCGCGACCGAGGTCGCGAGCAGCCGCCCGTCGGCGCCGAGCACGTGGATGTCGCGGAGGAAGCCGACCACGGGACCTTCGTCGGCGAGGATGTTGAGCCATGCCAGCGTGCGCACCAGGTAGGTGACGAACAACGGCGCCACGATCAGGATGAGGAAGACGTTCTTCCAGCGTCCAGCCCGGAACGCGACCCAGTAGACGAGCGGGTAGGAGACAAGCAGCGCCAGGATGGTCGCGATGCCCGCGTAGACGAACGAGCGCACGAACTGCTCGTGGTAGTCGCTGATCGCGTTCCAGTAGTTCGAGAACGCCCAGTCGAACGTGTAGCCGGTGTCGAACGTGCCCGTCTGGAGGGACTGGTAGCCGAGAAAGCCGAGCGGCACGACGAAGAACAACGCCAGCCAGACGATCCCCGGCAGGAGCAGCAAATACGGCGTCAGCCACTTGTGACGGTGCAGGACGCTCATGTCGTCTCAGGCACCGTCGAGGGCTCGAGTACTTGGGCTCGCGGGTCTGTGAGCGGGGATCGGTCGCGGCCGGAGGCCGGCCTTGCCGGCCGAGAGGCCAAGCGCGGTCGGCTGCGACGCATGCCGGAAGGAGGGGCCCGTGTGGGAACCATGGGTTCCCTCACGTTCCTAGGCTCCGAGGACCTTCTGCCACTGCTCGATGTAGTCCTGGTTGTTGAGCGCCTTCGAGTCGTACTGGTGCGTCTTCGCGAGCACCTCCTCCGAGGGGAAGACGAGGGGGCTCTTCGCGAGCGCGGGGTCCGTCTTCGCGAGGACGGCCTGGGTACCGTCGACGGGCGGCACGTACGCCACGTAGGCGGCGATCTGCGCGGCGATCTTCGGGTCGTAGACGAAGTTCATGTACGTCGACGCCGTCGGAACGCTGCCGCCGGTAGGGATGATCATGTTGTCCGTCCAGATGATCCCGCCCTTCGTGGGCAGCGCCCACTTCAGCTTGGGGTTCGACGAGAGCAACTGGTAGATGTCGCCGGACCACGCGATCGCGGCGACGAGATCGCCCTTCGCCAGCGGCTGGGCGTAGTCGTTGCCGGTGAAGCGACGGATCTGGCCGGAGTCGACGGCACTCTGGATGCGCTCGAGGGCCGCGTTCCAGGAGGCGTCGGTGACGTTCGAGGGGTCGTCGCCGTTGTCGAGCATCACGAGACCCGGGGTGTCGCCCATGCCGTTCAGGGCCGTGATCCTCCCCTTGAGCTTCGGGTCCTCCAGCAGCTGCGTGATCGAGGTCACGGGGCCCGTCTCGTTCTCGTTCCACGCGATTCCGGTCATGCCCGATTGCCACGGCAGGGAGTACTTGCGGTCGGGGTCGAACGGTGGGCTTGCCTGGGCGTCGATCAGGTTCGAGATGTTGGGGATCAGGTCCTTGTCGAGCTCCTCCACCCAGCCCTTGTCGATCATGAGGCCGAGGAAACGTTCGTTGTCCGTGAGGACGATGATGTCGCGGTCGATGGACTGGCCCTGCGACAGCGGGCGCTGGATCTTCCCGAAGTACTCGGCGTTCGAGTTGATGTCCTCGAAGTAGTCCACCTTGATGCCGGTCTTTTGGGTGAACGCGTCGAGGGTCGGGTGCTTCTTCGTCTTCTCGTCGTAGTCGATGTAGAGCGGCCAGTTCGAGAAGCGGAGTACGTCGGCGACCTCGCCCCCGCCGCCTCCCCCGCCGCCACCGCCGCAGGCGGCGAGGAGCCCGGGAAGGCTCAAGATCGTGGCGCCGGCCGCACCGCGCTGCACGAGCTCGCGACGGGTCATCCGCATGGTCATTCGGTGCTCTCCTCTCCTCGATCCACGACGAAGGTCGCCTCCGGCGCCCAGGACAGGGTCACGTCGCTCCCGGGCACTGGCGCGACGCCTCCGGCCTCGACGTTCTGGTGGAAGACGGTGAGCTCGCCGACGGGGGTCGCCACGACGACCTCGGTCGCGACGCCGATGTAGGCTGACTCCTTCACACGGCCCGCGAGGCGGTTCACGCCGCCGTCCCCGAGACTGATCTTCTCCGGCCGCACGCCGATCGAGACGGGGCCGCGTGTGCCGTTCGTGTGCACCCGCAGCTCAGAGCCGTCGTCGAGCCGGACGAACCCGTCCTCCGCGATCGTGCCGTCGAGCAGGTTGGACTTGCCCAGGAAGCCTGCGACGAAGGCCGTCCGGGGTCGCTCGTAGAGCTCCGCTGGGGAGCCGAGCTGCTCGATCCGGCCGCCGTTCATGACCGCGATCGTGTCCGCCATCGTCATCGCCTCCTCCTGGTCGTGCGTGACGTGGACGAACGTGATCCCGACCTCGTTCTGGATCCGCTTCAGCTCGAGCTGCATCTGCTTTCTGAGCTTGAGGTCCAGCGCGCCGAGCGGCTCGTCGAGCAGGAGCACACGGGGGTTGCAGACGATCGCGCGGGCGAGCGCGACCCGCTGCTGCTGGCCGCCCGAGAGCTGACGCGGCTTGCGGTTCTCCCGGCCCGCGAGATCGACGAGCTCGAGGATCTCCGACACGCGCGTGCGGACCTCGGCCTTCGCGATGCGCTTCCGCTCGAGCCCGAACGCGACATTGTCGGCGACGGTCATGTGCGGGAAGAGCGCGTAGCTCTGGAACACCGTGTTGACATCCCGCTTGTACGGGGGCAGTCCGACCACGTCGCGGTCGCCGAGGAGGATCCGCCCCGAGGTCGGCTCCTCGAAGCCGCCGATCATCCGCAGCGTCGTCGTCTTGCCGCAGCCCGAGGGGCCGAGAAGCGCGAAGAACGAGCCTCGCGGGATCTCGAGCGAGATCTCGTCGACGGCGCGTACGTCCGCGAAGTCCTTGACGACGTCCTCGAGGCGGATGTCGGGCGCCATCGGCGACTCGCTCATGCCTTATCCTCTCCGCCGTTGCCCGATTGGCCGGCCCCCCAGTCGTAGAGCTGTTTCCAGAGCTCGAGGTAGAGGAACGTCTCAGTTGAGACGACCTCGGGCAATGAGCGAATGCGGTTCGTCACGTCGAGCAGATCCCGGCGGTCGCCGCACACCACCTCGACGAGCAGGTCGAAGCGGCCGGTCGTGACGACGACGTAGTCCGCCTCCGCCCACCGGGCGAGCTCGTCGGCGACGACCTCGGGCGGCCCCGTGGTTCGCACCCCGACCATCGCCTGTGAGTCGAAGCCGAGGCCGAGCGGGTTGGTCACACCCGTGACCTGCAGGATGCTCTGCTCGCAGAGCCTGCCGTACCGTGCGCGAACGGTCGCCTCGGAGACGCCCAGCGTGGCGGCGATCCGCCGGAACGACTCGCGACCGTTCCGCTGCAGCGCCTTGATGATCCCCCGGTCGATGTGATCGAGCTCGGGCGCGCGGGACACGGGCCCCCGCCGCTCCGACGGCGCGTCCGGACGCGCCTTGCGCTCGACCCCGGCGTGCGGACGGCTACGCAATGCGAGGAGTTCCTACCAAAATGCGACGCAATGCGTCAACCGCAGAGCGTCTGCGGGCGGGAATGGGCAGGGGGCGCGGCCGGAGCCGCGCCCCTCGAACAGCGCATCCTCAGGCGAGCTTCACGCAGACGTGCTTGATCCGCGTGTACTCCTCCATCGAGTAGAGCGACATGTCCTTGCCGTAACCGGACTCCTTGAAGCCGCCGTGGGGCATCTCGGAGGTCAGCGGGTAGAGGTGCTCGTTCACCCAGACCGTGCCGAAGTCGAGCCGCCCTGCCACCTTCATCGCCCGGCCGACGTTGTCGGAGAAGACGGAGGCGGCGAGGCCGTAGCGCACGCCGTTGGCCATCGCGATCGCGTCGTCGTCGGTGGCGAACGGCTGCATCGTCACCACCGGCCCGAAGACCTCGTTCTGGACGATCTCGGCGTCCTGCGCGACATCGGTGACGATCGTCGGCGCGACGAAGAACCCGCGGTCGCCGACGCTCCCGCCGCCGGTGACGACGGTCGCCCTCGCGGCCACGGCCCGCTCGACGAAACCGAGCACGCGCTCCTGCTGCACGGCGGAGATCACCGGTCCCATCCCGATGTCGTCGTCGCTGCCCGGGTCGCCGACGCTCATCCCCTCGACGGCGGTCTTGGTCGACGAGAGGACGTCGTCGTAGATCCGCTCGGAGACAAGGATGCGCGAGGACGCCGTGCAGTCCTGGCCGGAGTTGAAGTAGCCGCCGATCTTGATCGCCTCCGCGACCGCGGCCGGGTCGGCATCGTCGAGCACGACCATCGGCGCCTTCCCGCCGAGCTCGAGGTGCACCCGCTTGACAGTGTCGGCCGCGTTCTTCGCGATCAGCTTCCCCGTCGCCGTGTCGCCGGTGAGTGAGACGAGGCGGATCGACGGGTGCCGCACGAGCCGATCGCCGGTCGGGACACCCTCGCCCGTCACCACCTGGAGCACGCCCTTCGGGAGGACTTCCTGCGCCAGCTCGACGAAACGGAGCACGGTGAGCGGCGTCTGCTCGGCCGGCTTGACGATCTGCACGTTGCCCGCCGCGAGGGCCGGACCCATCTTCCAGATCACCATGAATAGCGGGTAGTTCCACGGGGCGATGCCGGCGACGACGCCGAGCGGCTCGCGCCGGATCATCGACGTGTAGCCCTCGACGTACTCCGCGGCCGCCTTGCCCTCGAGGTTCCGGGCGGCGCCGGCGAAGAAACGCAGGTTGTCGGACATCATCCCCGGCTCGTCCACGGCGACCCACCAGGGCTTGCCGACGTTCAGCGACTCGAGCCGCGCGAGCTCCTCCGCGTTCTCGTCGATCACGTCGGCGAGCCCGAGGAGGAGCTCCATCCGGTCCTTGGGCGTCTTCTCGCGCCAGGTCTCCCACGCCGCCTCTGCGGCGGCGACCGCTCGGTCGACGTCCTCCTCGGCCGCGCGCGGGACCTCGGCGATCACCTCGCCGGTCGCCGGGTTCAGCACCTCCATCGTCTCGCCCGAGAGCGCGTCGACGAACTCGCCGTCGACGAACATCTTCTGCTGCGCCACGGAAACGCTCATCCGTTCTCCTTCTCCGCCAGGCGGGATTCGGCAGAAGCCGAATCCCGCGGCTCGATCCCTCGCCTTCGGCGAGGGCACATCCCTAAAGGCGCCCGCATTCGCGGTCGCACCACACCGCCTTGCCGATCCGCGCCGTTCACGGCCACATCATTGCGCGCCTGGCGCGAGCGGGCATCGGGTAGAACCCGCGGACGATGCGGCTTCTCGTGGTCGGGACAGGCGGTGTTGGCTCCGCCTTCGCCGCGATCGCGGCTCGACGCTCCTTCTTGGACCACTGCGCTCTGGCGGACTACGACGCGACCCGCCCCGCGGCCGTCGCCGCCGCGCTCGACGACGGTCGCTTCTCGTCGCACCGGATCGACGCCTCGAGTCGTGACGCGGTCCTCGAGCTGATCAGCGAGACGAAGCCGGACGCGGTCCTCAACGCCGTCGACCCGGTCTTCAACGAGGCGGTCTTCGACGCATGCTTCGACGCGCGGGTGACGTATCTCGACATGGCGATGACGCTCTCCAAGCCTCACCCCGAGCGGCCGCACGAGCTGACGGGCGTGAAGCTCGGCGACTACCAGTTCGAGCGCGCTCAGTCGTGGGAGGACACGGGCCTCCTGGCGCTCGTCGGGATCGGCATCGAGCCCGGCGCGGCTGACGTCTTCGCACGGCATGCGGCCGACGAGCTCTTCTCCGAGATCGACGAGATCGGCGTCCGCGACGGAGCGAACCTCGTCGTCGACGGCTACGACTTCGCGCCCACGTTCTCCATCTGGACGACGATCGAGGAGTGCCTCAACCCGCCGGTCGTCTGGGAACGGGACCGCGGCTGGTTCACGACCGCGCCGTTTTCCGAGCCGGAGGTGTTCGACTTCCCCGAGGGCATCGGCCCCGTTGAGTGCGTCAACGTCGAGCACGAAGAGGTGCTGCTCGTGCCGCGGTGGATCGACTGCCGCCGCGTCACGTTCAAGTACGGGCTCGGCGCCGAGTTCATCGACGTGCTCCGAACGCTCCAGAAGCTCGGCCTCGACGGCAAGGAGCCGATCCGCGTCAAGGGCGTCGAGATCGCCCCGCGCGACGTCGTCGCGGCCGCGCTCCCGGACCCCGCGACGCTCGGCGAGCGAATGAGCGGCAAGACGTGTGCCGGCACGCTCGTCACGGGGCTCGGGCCCGACGGGGAGCCCAGGCGGACGTACCTGTACCACGTGGTCGACAACGAGTGGTCGATGCGCGAGTACGGCTCGCAGGCGGTCGTCTGGCAGACCGCGCTGAACCCCACCGTCGCGCTCGAGCTGCTCTCGTCGGGCGCGTGGTCGGGGACGGGCGTGCTCGGGCCGGAGGCCTTCCCGGCGCGGCCGTACCTCGACCTTCTCGCCGACTACGGCTCGGCGCACGGCGTCCTGGAGCTCGATCCGTAGCCGATTCGCAAGGCTTCCCGTCGTCTCGGGCGCCGTCTACGCTCAGGTCGTGGAGACCGCCGGAAAGGTGCTTCTGGTCGCTGCCCTCGTGCTGGCGATCGTGGGTCTCGGCGCCCTTCTGCTCGCGCGGCTCGGCGTCGATCACCTGCCCGCGACACTCTCCTGGAAGCCGTCGGAGAACGTCAGGGTCTTCGTGCCTGTCGGCCTGATGGTGGTCGTCTCGATCGTCGGGACGATCCTTCTGAACCTGTTTCTCCGTCGCTGAGCGGTTCCTGTCGAAAGTGGGGACAACCGAACGTCGAGGGGACGTGAGGCGTCCTACGATCGCGCCATGGCACAGGTGATGCTCCGTGCCCCGCTGTCCGAACTCTGCGGCGGCCGGCACCACGCGATCGCGGGCGCCACCGTCCACGAGGTGCTCCTGGGGCTCGAGCGGGAGCACCCGCCGATCGCCGGCTGGGTGCTCGACGAGCAGGGCCGCATCCGCGACCACGTAAACGTCTTCGTCAACGGCATGCACGGAGAGGAGGGGACGCCGGTCGCGGATGCCGATCGCGTCCACGTCCTTCCTGCGATCACTGGAGGTTGAGCAGCGCATGACCGAGCTCCTGGTGGGAACGAAGAAGGGCCTCTTCCGTCTGGAGGGCGACGGCGACGGCTTCGAGATCACCGCCCGCGCGTTCGCGGGCCAGAGCGTCGAGTACGCGATGCGCGACCCCCGGTCGGGCCGGTACCTCGCGTCCGTCACGTCCTGGTTCTACGGCCCGAAGATCTGGATCACCGACGATCCCACCGGCGAGTGGGAGCAGGCGAACGGAGCGACGCTACCCGAGGGTGACGAGAAGTCCGTCGAGCGCATCTGGGTGATCGTCCCTGGCGCGGCCGAAGGACAGCTCTTCGCGGGCGGCGACCCCGGCCCGCTGTTCGAGAGCCGCGACGGCGGCGCGAGCTGGGAGCTCAACCGCGGCCTCTGGGAGCACCCCACGCGCCCCGACTGGAGCCCCGGGAACGGCGGCCTCTGCCTCCACACCATCGCGCCCTGGCCCGGCGACCCGTCGAAGCTGCTCGTGGCGATCTCGGCAGTCGGCGTCTGGCTCTCCGACGACGGCGGCGCCACGTGGCGCCACTCGAACGACGGGATCGTCCCCGACTACCTCCCGGACGAGTCGCGCGACAACCCGATCCAGCACTGCGTCCACGACGTCCGCCGCGCTCCTTCCCACCCCGAGCGGTTGTTCATGCAGTTCCACGGCGGGGTCTATCGCTCGGACAATGCGGGCGAGAGCTGGATCGACATCGGCGACGGGCTGCCGTCGGACTTCGGCTTCCCGATCGTCGTGGACCCCGCCGACCCGGACAGCGCGTACGTGATCCCGCTGATCGGCGCCGAGGACCGCACGCCGCCCGAAGGCGCCATGCGGGTCTGGGAGACCCGCGACGCCGGCGCCACGTGGCAGTCGCGCGGTGAGGGCCTCCCCGACCGCGCGTACCTCACGATCCTGCGCGAGGCGTTCGACAGCGGGGGCGAGGGCGAGGGCCTGGAGCTCTACTTCGGAGCGACGTCGGGCGAGGTGTTCGGCTCCGCCGACGCCGGCACGAGCTGGCGGCAGGTGGCCGATCACCTGCCACCCGTGTATTCGGTGCGGACCGCGTAGGCGTCGAGAGCGCGGCCCGGGGGGCGTGGCTCAGCCACGCCCCCTGCGTCTTCCTCGGGCTACTTGACCGTCGTCGGGATCCCGCTGATCTCGCCCGACGCGAGCTTCTGCTCGGCCTTCTCCGTCGCGGCGACGTCCTGCTTGTTCGCCTTCGGGCTGAGGGTGCCGAGGCCGACGCCCTCCTGGTCGATCCCGAACACGACGTTCTTGCCACCGACGAATGTCCCGTCCTGTAGCGCCTTGATCGTGAGGAAGACGGCGCTGTCGACGCCTTTCAGCGCGCTCGTGAGGACGTGCGGCCCCAGGAACGACTGGTCGCCGTCGACGCCGATCCCCCAGACCGCCTCGTCCTTGGCCGCCGAGAGCGCCCCGAGGCCGCAGCCGCCGGCGACCTGGAAGACGACCTTCGACCCGGCTGCGATCTGGTTCAGCGCGAGCTCCTTGCACTTGGCCTGGTCCTCCCAGTCCTGCGAGTAGGCCCATGCCACCTTCGTCCCGGGCACCGCTGCATCCGCGCCGGCGCGGTACCCGGCGATGAAGCGGTCGACGGGCGGCTCCTTGAAGCCGCCGACCGCGCTGATCGACTCCTTCCCGGCGCGCTTCGCCTCGAGCGCACCGAGGTAGCCGACGAGATAGCCGACCTGCTCCTCGCGGAAGAGGAGCCCCTGGACGTTCGTCGGCTTGCCCTTCAGCGAGGCCTGGTCGACGTCGACGATCGCGAAGTCCGTCTGCGGGTAGCGCTTCGCCACCGCGGCGATCGCGTCACCCTGTGCGAAGCCGACTCCGATCACGAGGTCGTAGCCCTGCCGCGCGAGCGACGACATGTTGGGGATGTAGTCCGCCGCCGACTTCGCCTCGACGACGCGGCCCTTGACCCCGAGCTCGCGCTGGGCGCGCTTGAGCCCCTTGTAGGCCAGCTCGTTGAAGCCGTTGTCGTTCAACTGGCCGGCGTCCGCGACGAGCGCGGCCTTCAACGTCGAGGTCGGCGTGGTCGTGGTCGTCGCGGCCGTCTCGGTCGCGGTGCCGGTGCTCTCGTCGGTGCCGCCGCAGCCGGCGGCGAGCGCCGCGATCGCGACCGCGGCGGCGACGCCTGCCGCGGCGAGAAGCCGGGAACGCGGTCGTCTCATGTGTGCTCCTCGTGCTTTCGGTAGTTTTAGACTATGAGTCGCAAACCTCGCGCCGAGTCTACCAGACCGCGTCATGCGACCTTCGCGGTCGTCCTGCAAGTGCGCGACGGCCGGCTCCAGGTGCTCCTCTGGCAGCGCGCGCGGGATCCCTTCCGCGAGGCCTGGGCGCTGCCCGGCGGCCTCCTCGAGCCGGGCGAGACGCTCGAGGAGTCGATCAGGCGCCACCTCGCGGCGAAGGTCGACGTGCGTGAGATCTCGCATCTCGAGCAGCTCGCGACCTACAGCGACCCTTCGCGCGATCCGACCGCCTGGGAGCTCGCGACCGCCTATCTCGGACTCGTCGAGCTCGGCCTCGACCCGCACGTCCCCGACGACACGCGGTGGCATCCCGTCGACGACCTTCCCCCCACCGCCTTCGACCACGGCGCGATCGTGCTCGCCGGCCGCGAGCGACTGCGGGGCAAACTCTCGTACTCGAATGCCGGGTTCGCGCTGGCACCGCCGAGCTTCACGCTCGCCGAACTGCGCGAGGTCTACGTCGCGGCGCTCGGCCACGAGGTCTCGGCGACGAACCTCCGACGCGTACTCGAGCGCCGGGCCGTCATCGAGCCGACGGGCGAGCGCCGCCCGTCGGGCCGGGCGGGCGGCCGACCGGCAGAGGTGTTCCGCTTCCGCGACCGGCACCTTGCGATCACCGACCCGTTCGCCGCCCTCCGGCCGCGGCGCTGAGCGAGGATCAGCGTCACACCGGCTCGAGTGCCGACACCCGCGCCACGGCCCGCACCGCGTCGCCGACGCAGAACCCGACCGAGAGGGTCTCCGCGTCCGCGGCGACGGCGAGCGTGAGCGCGTCGGAGAGATCGACGGGGTCGCGGTAGTCGAGCTCCGCGGCGAGCGGCCGCCGTGCGTCGATCCCGCTCGACCGCAGCGCGTCCTCCACCGCCTGCCAGTAGACGGCGTTGTTCACGTGGCCGTGAAGATCGGCGTCCGTCGCGCGGAGCGGCCATGGCGTGCGAGGCACGTCACTTCCCGGCCCGGCCAGCTCGAGCCGCGTGGATACCGAACGACTGCCCGTCGCCTCTGCGTAGACGCCGAACGACTCGATCCGCGCCGGGCGCTGATCCGGCCCGAGGTGGATCCAGACGCTGTCGACCTCGATCCGACCCCCGCGGTCGCCCTCGACCGACCACCGTCGGCCCGCCGCGATCGCCGCGAGCCCGCTGCACCACGTGACGAGCCGCACCTCGCGGTCGTCGAGGAATGGCGAGCGAACCTCGACACGGATGCGCCTGACGAACCACAGGTGGTCCGGCACCCCCCACCCCGTCTCCTGCACGTCGTCGATCGCGATGTCCTGGAGGAACCGCGCGACCGCGTCCAGCCGCAGACGCCCGTGCTCGTCCATGTCCGCCAGGCGGATCTTGCGCCTGGCCGGGAAGCTGCGGCCGACCGCAGGGACCGGGATCGACGGGTCGAGCATCAGCGCACCAGCCGCTCGAAGAGCTCGTCGAGACGGCGCTGCGGGTCGTCGCAGAGCCCGGTGTGCACATCGGACGGCTGGATGATGGTGCTCGACGGTGCTACCAGCCAGTGGAACCGGGCGGTGGTGTCGAGCGCGGCGATCGGGCCGGCGCCCGGGTCGCCGGACGCGATGCGCTCGATCGCGGCGAGGTGCCGCTGCGCCGCATCGAGATCGACCTCGTGCGCGATCGCCCGTGCACGGCCGCCGTCGAGCGCGGTGCGCGCCCCGAGGAAGTCGAGCGGTCTGCAGAAGAGGATCACACCGACGTTGACCCTCTCCCCGCGCTCGATGTCGGGGACGAGCCTGACGACCGCGTAGGAGAACGGCTCAGCCACGCGCGCGCGCGGCTTCGTCGACGAATCCCCGCGGCTCGTCGAGCCGGCGCCACAGGTAGTCGACGTAGACCCCGCGGCGCTCCGGCGCGAGCCACTCCTGCGGGACGGCCGCGACCACCTCCTCGAGCAGCTCGGGGGTCACGCGACCGGCGAGCCGCCGGTCGGCGTCCTCGATCGACGACGCATACGGCACGAGGACATGGTCGCGGACGGCCTCGAAGCGTCCCCGGGCGTGCTCGGGGTCGACGTCGCCGGCATGGTGGAAGTAGAGCGCAGCGCCGTGGTCGATGAGCCACAGGCGGCCGTGCCACCAGAGCAGGTTCGGGTTCTGTGGCGTCCGATCGACGTTCGTCGCGAGCGCATCGAGCCAGACGACGTCGGCGGCGAAGTCCGGCCCGGGCCGGGGCCCGGCCGCCGGGCTGAACGGCAGCGCGCCGGGCAGGAAGTCGACGCCGAGATTGAGCCCGTCACTCGCGAGCAGGAGGTCCTGGATCTCCGGGTCGGGCTCGGCGCGGCCGATCGTCGCGTCGAGCTCCAGCACGACGAGCTCGGGCACCGGAAATCCGAGCGCGCGCGCGAGCTCCCCGACGACCACCTCGGCGACGAGCGCCTTCGGCCCCTGGCCCGCGCCGTGGAACTTGAGCACGTAGAGCCCGTCGTCGTCCGCCTCGACGAGCGCGGGGAGCGACCCGCCCTCCCGCAGGGGCGTCACATACCTCGTCGCCGCGACGTTGCGCACCGCGCGCGAGCGTATCTCCACACGCCCCTTCCCCTCGACCGCTGATGCCGGGACGCCGCTCTGCGCGGGTCTCGGCCGGCGACTCGACACCTCTCGTGCGAGCGGACCTAGACCCAGGTGGGGGATGAAACCCCTCGATCAAGGGGCAGTCATCCCCCCAATGGGCCATACAGTGAGATGCGTACGAGTGCCTACAAGACCCGCCCCGCAACGGGATGGGACCGAGGGGGAGAAATGCGCTTCACTCAGGATGGACGGCTACGCCGTCTCGCTCTCACGACGAGCCTTGTCGTCATTGCAGCCCTGGCGATCGCCGGCGCGACGTCCGCGCGCGTCGACGTCGGATCGTCCGGGACGGCTTCGGCCTTCGCGGGCCTGACAAACGACGAGCACAAGGTCACGATCTGTCACGCCGTGAACGGACAGGGCGAGACGAAGAACGGCTACAACATCATCACGGTGGACAAGGACTCCATCGCGACGGGCCACGCGACCGAAAGCGTTGATGGGAAGACTGACATCATCCCGGCCTTCGCCGCTGGCTCGTTCCACGAGAAGTCATGGCCAGCGTTCGGCGGACAGGGCAACGCTTCGCTCATCGGCTCCGGTTGTGCCGAGACTCCGCCCGGGCCGACACATGTGACGGCCAGCGTCTCGTTCACCGACCCGACGTGCAACACGGCGGCGGGCTACACCGCAGGACCAACCACCGGCGTGACGTACATTCTCACCGGCACTGTCGGTCCTGGCAACACCGTCACGGTGACGGCATCCGCCGCCAACGATGACTTCGTGCTCGACGGAACGTCGGTGTTCCCGCACACGTTCGCGGCGGCACCAACGAACTGTCAGCCCGAGGAGGACGTGTTCGCCGCGTCTGCTGTCTGCAACACCGCAACGGGACTGTATGACGTGTCCGGAACCGTCAACGGCGAAGCTGCCGTTGCGACCCCGGCCACCCTTCCTGGCACCATCGCGGCCGAGTACAACATCTCCCTTTCAAGGGGAGAGGTTTCGGGCAGCGCGGCCGTGGAGACGGCCGGGACGTGCGTCAAGACGACCACGCCGACCCTTCCGGTCGGGGTGACATTCACGGAGGCGACCTGCACCACGGGGCCGTCGGCGCAGTTCCTGAAGACGTTCATCGCTGGCGTCGGCCTGCGTCCCTTCTACAACGTGCTTCCCGATCCCCCGTTCGTTCCCGGCGTGGAGTACACGTTCTCTCCCATTCCGGTCACGGGTTACACGTTCGGCGAAGCCACGACGGTGTTCACGCACACGTTCGCGGCAGCACCCACCAACTGTGGTGGCACCCCGCCGCCGCCTCCGCCTTCGACGGTGAAGTCGGACGAGTTCATGGACGTCCAGGTGGTCAAGGACGCGACGCCGCAGGTGCTGCTCGTGAACGGCCAGGCGGAGATCGCCTACACGCTGCGGGTGCGGAACAACGGCCCGAACCAGGCGCACAACGTCGTCGTCACCGACGCGGCACCGGGTGGGGTCACGTTCCTCAGCGTCACGCAGCAGCCCGCTGGTGGCAGCTGCACCCTCACGTCCACGCTGCTCCAGTGCACGCTCGGCACGCTCGGCCCGGGAGTCGAGCGCACGATCGGGCTCTCGGCTCGTGTCACCCAGAGCGGGACGTTCGTCAACTCGGCCACCGGGACGGGTGACGGCAAGGACACGAACGGGGCGAACAACACCGACGACGCGTCGACGCTCGTCACGGCTCCGGCCACACCGCCGGCAGCGGCGCCGACACCGAAGCCGAAGCCGAGGGCCACTGTCACTCCGAAGCCGCACGTGAGCATCTGCCGTGTCCTCAAGGTCACGCCGGGAATGGTGAAGGCGAACGGCAACCGCCAGCTCGTCGTCGCCAAGGTGACCCACTCGCGGAACCCCGTTCAGGGCGTCGCGGTGCGGTTCAGCGGCAAGGGCCTGAGCGCGGTCGTGAGGACGAACGAGCAGGGCGTCGCGCGCCTCACGATCACGCCGCGCAAGGCGGGGATCATGCTCGTCAAGATCACGAGCGCGAAGGCATGCAACACCGCCCGGATCGGCGTGATCGGCGCCTTCGAGCCCCCGGTCACCGGGTAGCGGTTTCCCGAGCCGGCACTCGGTCGGTGTCCCGTGCTGCGGCGCGGGACACCGATCCGCTCGGGAATCGGTCGGCGGGGCCGTCGGTCCCGCCGACCGCATGCGCCGAGAACGTCCCTACAGCCCGTAGGCCTCGAGTAGTCGAAGCCACAACTCGGAACGTGTCGGGAACGACGGCACGGCGTGCCAGAGATCCTCTAGTGGCACCTCTCCGATCACGGCGATCGTCGCCGCGTGCAGCGCCTCTGCGACTTCGGAGCCGGTGATGGTCGCGCCCACGACGAGGCGGCGCTCCTCGTCCACAACGAGCCGGGCCGTACCCGGCGCGTTGCGCCCGACGAACGATCCGCCCGCATTGCCGCTCGTCTCGACCTCGACCGTACGGACGGGGAGCCCTGCCTCCTGGGCCGCGGCCAGCGTCAGCCCGACCGCGCCGACCTGCGGGTCGGTGAAGATCACCCGCGGTGAGGCGCCGCCGTCCGAGCGGAGCCGAACGTCCCTGCCGAGGATCGCATCGGCCGCGAGTCGCGCCTGGTATTTCCCCATGTGCGTCAGGAGCGCGCGCCCGTTGACGTCGCCGACGGCGTAGAGCCACGTCTCGTGTCCTGGCACGCGGAGCGATTCGTCGACGCGCACGTGCTTGCCCGGCTCGAGCCCGACCGTCTCGAGGCCGATGTCCGCCGTCCGCGGGGTGCGCCCGATCGAGACGAGGATCTCGTCCACCTCCACCTCCTCCCCACCTTCGAACTCGACGCGGACGGCGCCGTTCCGCGACACGGCCGCGACCGACGTCTCGAGCCGCACCTCCACGCCCGCCTCGCGAAGCGCCGCCTCGACCTGCTCGCTCGCGAACGGCTCCTCGCGCTCGATCAGCCGGTCGCTGCGATGCACGAGCGTCACGCGGGAGCCGAGTGACGACCACGCCTGCGCCATCTCCACGCCCACGACCCCGCCGCCAAGGACGAACAGGTGGCCGGGCACGTGCTTCGCCGTCGTCGCCTCGACGTTCGTCCAAGGGCGTGCCTCTACGAGGCCGGGGACCGACGGGATCGTCGCGAAGCTGCCGCTCGCAATGACGACGGCGCGCCGCGCGACCAGAACCTCGTCGCCGACGACGACCCGCCGCTCGCCGTCGAGGCGGCCGTGACCCCGTACGACCTCGACGTTGCGCTCCTCGAGCCAGGGAAGCATCGAAGAGTCGTCGAGGTCGTGGACGACCTCGTCGCGGCGAGCCAGCACCGCGTCGACGTCGAGGTCGCCGGTCGCCACGCCCGGCACGCGGCGCGCCTCGGCGGCCAGCTCGCCGGGCCGCAGGAGGGCCTTCGAGGGCATGCAGGCGTAGAACGAGCACTCACCGCCGACGAGCCGCTCCTCCACCATTGCGACGTCGACGCCGGCCTCACCGAGCCGCCCCGCAATCACCTCGCCCGGCGCGCCCGCGCCGATCACGACGACGTCGACCTCGCGCTCGCCCATCTCCGACCTCCCGATGTCCGACTTCAGTCGGACACCTTAGGCAGACGTCAGCTTGCGGCGGCGACGATCTCGTCCGCCTCGGCCAGAAACGCCGTCGCGCCGCCTTGCGGTAGAACGCGCGCACGAGCTCCAGTTGCGCCTCTGCCTCGCCGATCCGGCCGGCGGCCGCGAGGCGCGGACGTTCTCCGGGTCGCTCTCCTCCGCCCCGGCGGTCGAGCCGACGAGGTCGGTGATGACGACGCTGACGACCTTGCGCTCCTCGCGCCGCGCCGCCGGGCGGGCCACGCTCAGCGGCGCACCGCACTCGGAGCAGAACTTGGCGGTGTCCGCATTCGCGGTTCCGCACGCAGGGCACGCCGCCATGCCGCGAGTCTATGCGGGGCTGCGGCCGCGCCCACCCGACGCGCGGTCCACCCCCTGCGGGGGTGGGGCCGGGGGGAGAGCCGGCCCCACCCCGAGGGCGGCCGCGCTAGTCGGCGGCCGCGATCGGGTGGTTCGCGCGGAAGACGTTGCCGGGGTCGACAGCGGCCTTGACCGCCCGCAGGCGCACGTACGCGGCCGCCCGGTAGAAGGTCGCCGGGTCGGTCTCCTCCACGGTGAAGTTGAGGTACTGCCGCCCGCTGTCGTAGGGCGTCAGCGCGTGCCTGACCATCTCGATCTGTCTCCGGTTCGCCTGGTAGGTCTCGTCGTCGAAGACCATCCCGAGCGCGAACGTGAGGTACTCCGAGTCCATGGCCGCGAGCGCGCCGTGGCCCTCGCCCGCCCGGCCGATGGCGCCGCCGAGATGACGGATCTCCGCGGAGACGAGCGGCGAGTCGGAGCCTGGGCCTGCCGCCCGGACGAAGCGCTCGATCGCGACCGCGTCGAGCTCGTCGAGCATCATGCCCTCGCCGGTGTACGGCACCGGCTCGGGCGGATCCATGTGGAGCTCCGTGATGCCGGCCGGCGGCACCATCGCGAAGGTGTCCATCGCCGGGCCGAGTGCCCGGAGCGGTGCCATGAGCTCCGCGCCGTCCTGCTCCGACCCGATGTGCACGGCCTCGACGACGGCGAACCTGCCGCCGCGCAGGTGCTCGGGCAGCTCCTCGAGCGGCGGGAACTGCAGGATCCGGCCGACGGAGGTGATCTCCTCCGGCACCGTCCGCGTCCAGTCGAGCCACGCGTGGAGCACCTCGGAGGAGCGCTCGAAGGGGAAGAAGAGGACCCCGGCATAGATCTCGGAGATCGCGTAGAGCTGCACCTCGAGCGCCGTCACGACGCCGAAGTTGCCGCCGCCGCCGCGCAGCGCCCAGAAGAGGTCCGGCTCGTTCTCGTGGTCGACGCGGCGCAGCGTGCCATCCGCGGTCACGAGCTCGATCGCGAGGACGCTGTTCGTCGAGAGGCCGTGCTTGCGCGCGTACCAGCCGACGCCGCCGCCGAGCGAGTAGCCGGCGACGCTGACGTCGGTCGTCGACCCGTGCAGCGCGGCGAGGCCGAGGTCGGAGGCGCGAGGCACAACTTCCTCCCACTTCGACCCGGCGCGCACCCGCGCGACCCGCCGCTCGGCGTCGATCTCGACGCCGCGCAGCCTGTCAGTGCGGAGGAGGATCACATCCTCCATCGCGCCGAGCGGCTCGGCATTGTGGCCGGTGCGCTGCGGCGCGACCTGCAGGCCGTTCACGGCCGCGAAACGGACGATCTCAGCCACGTCGCGCTCGTCCTCGGGCACGGCGACCGCGGCCGGCTCCTGGGTGAAGGCAGTGTTGAAGGCGAGCGTCGCGGCGTCCCAGCCCGACTCCCCCGGCTCGAGCACCGCGCCGCGCACCCGGCGTCGGAGGCCGTCGAGCGCGCGGCCGGTCTCGATTGCTGTCATCGGGGGCTCCTCATCAACTAGTTGCGATTGCAAGGAGTCCCAGCATCGCCGTCGCGCGGCGCCTCCGCAGTCCGGCTGGCTCTCCGGTACGGGTACGGCGCGCCGCACTTCGAGTCGAGCCACGTACCCTGGGCCGGTGCCGAAGCGTCACCTTCGCCTGACCGACGCCGACAACGCGGAGATCGAAGCGGCGTTGGCCGAGCTCCGACGGCAGCTTCGCGTGCCGACGGAGTTTCCCGAGGAGGTCGTGGCAGAGGCAGAGCACGCGGCGAGTTCGCACCGCCGGCCGAGGGCCGACGAGACGGACATCCCCTTCGTCACCATCGACCCGCCTACGTCGAAGGATCTCGACCAGGCGATGCACCTCGAGCGGGACGGCAAGGGGTACCGCGTGCGTTACGCGATCGCCGACGTCGCCGCCTTCGTGACGCCCGGCCGCGCGCTCGACGCGGAGGCGCATCGCCGCGGGGAGACGCTCTATGCCCCGGACGGAAACGCGCGGCTCTACCCACCCGTCCTCTCGGAAGGCGCCGCGAGCCTCCTCTCCGACGAGGACCGGCGGGCGCTCGTCTGGACGATGGCACTCGACGGGACGGGCGAGGGAATCGACGTGCACGTGCGCCGCGCGCTGGTCCGCAGCCGGGCGAAGCTCGACTACGCAGGCGTCCAGCGCTCGCTCGACGACGGCTCGGCAAGCGAGACCCTGCGCCTCCTGCGCGAGGTCGGGATCTTGCGGCAGCAGCGAGAGTCACGCCGTGGAGGCGTGAGCATCCAGCTTCCCGAGCAGGAGGTCAGCCGTGGCCGTAACGGCTACGAGCTCTCGTACCGCCCGCCGCTCCCGGTCGAGGGCTGGAACGCCCAGATCTCGTTGATGACCGGGATGGCCGCCGCCGAGCTGATGCTCACGGCGAAGGTGGGAATCCTGCGGACGGTCCCGGAGGCGGACCCCAAGCGGCTCGCGAGGCTGCGGCGAACCGCGACGGCGCTCGACGTCCCCTGGCCCGAGGAGCTCGACTACCCGAGCTTCGTCCGGAGCCTCGACCCGAACGTGCCGCGCCAGGCCGCGCTCCTCCAGCAGGCGGCGGGGGTGATGCGCGGTTCCGGCTACACCGCGTTCCAAGGCCGCGCGCCGAAGGACCCGGTGCACGCGGCTCTCGCCTCGACGTACGCCCACACCACCGCCCCGCTCCGCCGGCTCGTCGACCGGTACGTCGGCGAGGCCTGCATCGCGCTGTCGGCCGGCAAGGAGCCCGCGGAGTGGGTGCTCGCAGCGCTTCCCCAGCTCCCGGCGGTGATGGAGCAGTCGGCGCAGAAGGCGAGCCAGTACGAGGCCGGGATCGTGTCGACGCTCGAGGCTGCCGTTCTCCAGAGACGGGTCGGGAATACGTTCGAGGCGGTGGTCGTCGACGTCGACGACGACGGCGAGGGCGGTGTCGTCCAGCTCGCCGACCCGGCGGTCACCGGCCGCTGCGACGGACGTGGCCTCCCGCTCGGAGAGCGGATCGAGGTGCGCCTCGAGCTCGCCGACGTGATGAAGCGCCAGGTGCGCTTCGCCGCCGCCGACGTGGGAACTACGAGCCGGCCGCGCGCTTCTTCGCGTTGAGCTCCCGGTAGCGCTCGATCATCTCGAGCAGCCGCCGGTCGAGATCGGCCCGCCGCTCGAGCTCGGCCCGCCACTCCTCAGGTGTCATCTTCTTCCGACGCTTCATCGTCATCCTCCGGTGGCTCGATCAAGACGTCGCGGATGTCGTACACGGCTTCCTTGATGTCGAACAGGGCCTCGAGCATCAACTGGGTAGCCTCGTCGTCCTCCACGTTCCGATGGTGCCTGCGGTGCACGTCTCCGACAAGACGTCGAATCGGGCCACGGCCGGCTGCGATTATGACGATTGTTGAACCGCTGGCCGCGACTTAGTAGCGTCCCCGGTCACGCATGAGCCTGAACGACTGGATCCTCGCTCTGCACCTCCTCGCCGCCACGGCGCTGGTGGGCGCGCTGGTGATCTTCTGGATCATGATCGTGGCCCTGTGGAACACCGATTCGACGAGCCGGGTCGCGTCGCTGATGACCGTGTCGAAGGTCGGGACGGTGATGATCGCCGCCGGCTCCGTCGGAACGATCGTGTTCGGGGTCTGGCTTGCGATCTCTCGCGACGCGTACCAGGTCTGGGACGGCTGGGTGATCGCCGCGATCGTGCTCTGGGCGATCGCAGCCGAGGTTGGCCGCCGGGCCGGTGAGGGCTATGGCGAGGCGGGAGTCGAGGCCGTCAAGCTCGCGGCCGCGGGCACGCCGACGAGCGCGGTGCTCGTCCAGACCTTCGGCGCGTCCCGCGCGTTCTGGTTCCACACGGCGAGCAGCGTCCTCTTCCTGCTGATCCTCGTCGACATGATCTGGAAGCCCGGCGCATGATTAGCGTGCTTGGTGCAAGCCGGCCCGAGTTCCCGCTCTTCCTGCACATCCTCGGCGCGATGATCCTCGTCGGAGCGGTGACCGCCGCTCTCGTCGCCCAGCTCTCGGCGGTCGGACCGACGGACGGCGACCGACTTCGCCGCTTCTCGTTCCGAACGCTCCTCCTGGCGGCGCTTCCCGCGTACATCGTGATGCGAATCGGGGCCGAGTGGATGTACTCGAAGGAGTTCGGCGACTCGAAGGCCGATGATCCCACATGGATCGGCATCGGCTACATCACCGCTGACATTGGGGCCCTTCTGCTCCTCCTCGCGCTGGTCACCGCGGGAATCGCCTCGTGGAAGTCGAAAAACGGTTTGGGCAAAGTCTCAGCCGTCATCGCCGCCATAGCATTGGCGGGCTGGATCGTGACGATCTGGGCGATGGGCGCGAAGCCCGACTGACCGGGGCTCTGCGGCGTGGCTTCAGGCGCGACGCTGGATCTCGCGCCGGGCCACGGCAAACGCCTCGTCCCCGAAGAGGACGAGCCGCGCCTCGCCCACGGCGGTCTCGGCGCCGCGCAGCGCAGTGAGCGCCTGCCCCACCGCATCCTCGAGCGGCCAGCCGAACGCACCGGCCGAGATCAACGGGAAGGCGATGCTCGCCGCTCCGAGCTCGTCCGCGACGGCGAGCGACCGCGTGTAGCACGAGCGCAGCGTCTCCGGCTCGCCAGGCGCGCCGCTGTGAACCGGCCCGACGGTGTGGATCACCCACAGGGCCGGCAGCCGGCCCGCGGTCGTGGCGACCGCGTCGCCGGCCGGAAGGCCGTCCGGATGGGTCGAGGCCCGGAGCGCCCTGCACTCCTCGAGAATCGCGGGGCCACCCCGCCGGTGGATCGCCCCGTCCACCCCACCTCCGCCGAGGAGCGAGGAGTTGGCCGCGTTGACGATCACGTCGACGGCCTGCTCGGTGATGTCCCCTTCGACGACCTCGATGCGCACCACCGGATGATCGCGCACGCGCCCGCCGCGCGCGGCTCAGTGCTTCACCGCAGCCGCCTGCTTGGGGTCTGGCAGAACGAGCACCGTGAGCACGCCGACCGCCGCGCCGAGGACGCTGAGCGGGGCGACGTCGGCAGCTGCCGACCCGACGAGGACCGACGAGAGCAGCGCTGCGCTGAACGGCGCCCGCAGGACGGCCGCCACCCCCGCCGCCACGCCGGTGGCGACGGCGGGAGCGACCGCGAGCCCCGGCAGCACGTCGGCGGCGGCGACCGCCAGCGCGGTTCCGATCGCGATCGCCGGGAACACGGGCCCGCCGCGAAAGCCCGAGCCGAGCGAGAGGGCATATGCCAGGCTCTTGGTCACCACGAGCAGGAGCAGCACGCCGGCGGAGCCCTCGGCGACGAGCGCGGGCATCTCGGACTGGCCCGAGAACAGCACGAGGTCGACCGGCCGATCCGCCAGAGCGCGGAAGAGCACCGCAAGGACTCCGACGAGGAGACCGGAGACCACGAGCGCCGGGACCGGCCGCACGGCCGCACGCCGCGCGACGCCGAACCCGGCGCGGCGGGCGGCGACGACGATGGCGGCCACGGCCGCCGCGACGAGCGCGCACCAGGCCAGGTCGACGATTCGAACCGTCTCGTAGTCGGGGATCCCCGGCAACGCGAGGTTCTGTTGATGGAGCCCTGACCAACCGGCGACACCGGTGAAGATCAGGCCGCCCGAGCCCGCCGCGACGAAGCCGGGCAGCAGCGCCGCGCCCATCATCCGCGCGGGAATCGCGCCGCTCATGGCCAGCATCTCGAAGAGGAGCAGCGCGGCGATGAGCGGCCCGCCGAAGAGCGCCGCGATCGCGGCGAACGCCCCCGCGAGCACGAGCAGGTGCCCGGTGGTACCGCTCATTCCGACCAACTGGACGGCGAGCGCGCCCATCGCCAATCCGATCGCGATCAGAGGTGCCTCGGGACCGAGGACGAGACCGAGACCCAGCGTCGCCAGCGCTGCCGGCAGGATGCTCACGAGGTCGACCGGCCGAACGTCTCCCATCGCGATTCCCTCGAGCGGCGAGTGCCCGCCGTGCCCCGGGAGGCGAACGGCTGCCGCAACGAGAAGGCCCGCCAGCGCCGGCACGAGGATGACGTACCACCATGCCGGCTCGTCCCATCCTGCTTCCCCGGGCAGGTACTCCCAGACGAAATGGATGAGGTCGTGGATCGCGGTCTGGAAGAGCACGGCCGCGAACGCGACCGGCACGCCGAGCAGCGCCGCGAGGACGAGTGTCTTCACATAGGCGCCGCGCTCGATCTCGGGGGCGGTTGCAGTCGCGTCGGCTGTGTCGCCCACGTCGCGATCCTTTCAGGTCTCCCGGCCGTCGTGGAGCCCGGAACGGACGTCGCTCCGCCGAGCTCGCGGCGAGGCGGCGTCCGGCGTAGCGATAGCGGCTACGCGCTCGCCGCCTGGGACTCCTCGGCCCCGACCACGAGCAGATCGAGCTCGTCGTAGACGTCCTGCACCTGCTCGCGGCTCAGGGCCTCGACGTCGCGGGCACCGCTCACACGCTCGACGAGCGCGTCGACCGCGTCGCGGTCGACCGTTCCGTCCAGCGCCACGAGCCCGGCGCGGCGCGCCAGTGCGAACACCCGGCGCACCTGCGGCTCCGAGACTGGCCTCGTGTCGCCGCGCGAGCGGAGGCGCATGTATGCAGCATGGTCGAGCTCCACCGTCTCGGGCGCGATCCCTCGCGCGAGCAGGAGCCGCAGCAGCGCCACCGTGGCGAGCACGTCGCCGCGCGCATCGTGCGCGTGGTCGAGCGGGACGCCATGACGCTCGCACAGCGACTCGAGCCGGTGGCTTCGCTCGGCCGGCTCGAGCAGCCGGAACCCGTCGAGCGTGCAGGCGACGCCGGGCGGCCGGTAGCGAATCCCGGCTCGCGCGAACGCGTGCTTCAGCAGCGACAGGTCGAAGTCGGCGTTGTGCGCGACGAAGACGGCGCCGTCGAGCAACCCGAGCAGCTCCCTCTCCAGCTCGGCGAAGAACGGCGCGCCCGCGACCGATGTGTCGTCGATCCCGTGGACCGCCGTCGCCTCCGGCGGGATCGGGCCTCCCGGTCGGACGAGGCTCGCGAAGCGATCGAGCTCGGCCCCCTCGGCGTCGAGCCGCACGACCGCGAGCGAGACGATCTCGTCCGACTCGACGCTGGTGCCCGTCGTCTCGAGGTCGACAACCGCATACCCGAGGGGCGGTGCGATCTCGTCCCGCCGCCGCACCGTCCCGGGCAACCCTCCCGCGCCGGGAACGACGCGCAGCACCCTGTCCGAACGAGCCATGCGACGAGCATGTCGCAAGCGTCGGACGACGAACCGGCGAAAAATGCCCCGCATGCAGGGAGATCACCTACTTGGCGGGCAGCTCTTATGTCACGAACGCGGCGGCGCGGGTGCCAGCTCGACGAAGCGGCAGACCGCGCTCACGAGCCGCATCTGCGCCACGGTCCGGCAGTCGGCGTCGAGCAGCCTCGGCGAGCAGACGAGGACGGCGCGGCACTGGGCGCGCGAGGTCGCGACGTTGAAGCGGTGCCGGTCGAACGCGAAGCCGATGCCGCGCGGGGCGTCGTCCGGAGCCGAGCTCGCCATCGAGACGAGCACCACCGGCGCCTGCTGGCCCTGGAACTTGTCGACCGTGCCGACCGGAACCCCTGCCGGGAGCCGCGAGCGCAGCATGCGCACCTGCGCGTTGTAGGGCGCGACGACGAGTACCTCGCCCTCCTCGAGCGGCCGGCTCGTCCCGTCGACATCGGTGAACGGCGAGCCGACGAGTTCGCCGACCGCCGCGGCGATCGCATCGGCCTCCTCGACCGACGACTGGCTTCGCCCGACGTGCTCGACCGGCAGCCACACCGGCCCGTTCCCGACCTCGAGCGAGCGCCCCGCCGTCTCCGGCGCATGGTCGAGCCGCCCCTCGTAGTATGCGTCGGAGGTGAACGCGCACAGCTCCGGCCGCAGCCGCCAGGTCTGCGCAAGGAACAGCCCTCGGTCGGGTGGCACGGTGAGGTCCTCGCCGAGGAGGTGCTGGAGCACCGAGCGCTCCGCGCCTTCGGGATGCGACCCCTGCGAGACCTGCGGAAGCTGGTTCGGGTCGCCGAGGAGGACGAGCGACCGCGCAGAGGTCGCCGCCGCGAGCACGTCCGCGAGCGCCAGCTGTCCGGCCTCGTCGACCATCAGCACGTCGAGCGGCAGCTCCGCGGCATGGAGGTCGACCGCGGGCCGTGTCAGCGCCCACGTCGTGCCGGCGACGAGCGCGTACGACGGGTCGGCACACACGTCCACGTCCTCCGACGTGACGAAGCACCTGCTCTCGAACAGCGAGTCCGAGCCCTCCTCGGCGCTGCCCCGCTTGGCGCCGCTGAACGTGTAGCCCTGCACGTCGGCTTCGTGCTGGATCGCCCGCAGCATGTTGTGGATCGCCTTGTGGCTCAGCGAGGTGACGCCGACGCGCTTCCCGGCACGCATGAGCTCGATCGCCATACGCGCTCCCTGCCATGTCTTCCCCGATCCCGGCGGTCCCTGGACGAAGAGGTAGCTCTCGCCGAGCGAGAGCGCTGCCTCGACCGGATCGCCGCCGAGCCGGGCGTCGGGCGGCGACCGTTCGAGCGCGGCGCTGGCCGCGGGGTAACGGCCACCGTCACCGGCCGCATAGGCACGGACGAAGCGCATCAGCGCCTCGCGCTTCACGGCGTCCCGGAACGGCCCGCCCGGTGTCAGCCCGCGCGGCAGGGGTTCGTCTTCGCGGGCCGTCGCCCGCAGGAGCGTCACCGTCCCGGTGTCGTCGTCCACCCGGAGCCGGAACCGGACCCGCGTGTCCGGGTCGAACCCCTCGCCCGAGAGCTTGTGCTCCTGCGGCGGGAAGCTCATCCGGTATGCGTGGCTCTGGCCCTCGACTTCCGGCGGCGCGCCGTCGTGGACGAGCCCCCCGATCGCCGTCCGGTCGCGGATCAGCTCGTCGTCGTCGAGCTGCGGCCAGCGGAACCACGCCCACCACTGGGGCCGCGCCTCTCGCTGGTGATAATCGACGAGGTTGCCGAGCAGCCGCCGCGGAGACCCCTCCTCGGCACCCTCGAGCAGCGCGGCCTCGAGCGCCGCCCGCTCGGCGTCGCGCTCCACCGCCTCCTCGGTCCGCGGACGCTCCTCGGGAGGAAGGCGCCAGGGCAGGTCCCGCGGGCGGAGCGAGAGCAGCCACTCGTGGAGCGCGACGGTCGAGCGGCAGTCCTCCTCGTTGTAGCGCTCGACGTCGGCGAGCAGCGCCTCCTCGCCGGTCTCGAGCCAATCCTCGAAGCGCACCACCGACTCGTCGCCGCCGGAGACGTCGGCGGTGCGCTCGAACCCGTAGAGCTTCTCGACTGCCTTGATCGAGTAGCTCTCGAGTGAGGCGCGCAGCGACTGCTTGACGATGCGGTAGAGGTCGACGAGCACCTCGTCGCGCAGGAAGGCGTCGACTTCGTCCTCACGCGTGCCGTGCTCGCCCATCAGGCGCGTGAGAGCGGTCCGCTCGTAGGCGGCGTAGTGGTACACGTGCATCCGCGGGTGCCGACGTCGGCGCGCGACGAGCCAGTCGACGAACTGCTCGAAGATCTCTCGCTCGCCGTCGCGGTCCCTTCCCACAGCGCCTCGTAGACGATCTCGCCGGACGCGTCGCGGTAGCAGTAGCCGAACAGGTACTCGAGGCCGCGGGAGGTCTCGTAGAAGGGATGCCCTTCGAGGTCGAGCCACACGTCGCCCTCGTCGGGCGCGGGCAGTAGCCGGAAGCCCCGTTCGGGCTCGTCCGGGAGGAGCTCCCAGAGGTACGTCCCGGTCGTGCGCCCGCGGAGCTGGAGCGCGGCCTGCTGCCTGATCGCCTCGAACGTCTCGCGCCTGAGCTCGCCGAGCCCCGGTACGTCGGGCGATGTGAGCTCCCCGAGCGCCTCGAGCGTCGTCACGCCCGCCTCGATCAGCGTCTCCGCATGCGAGCGGCGCAGCCCAGCGACGAGCGTCAGGTGGTCGTCCGCCACCCGCTGCTCGCGGCAGAGCAGGCGGAAGTCGCAGATCCCGCAGTGGTCGCACGGCCAGCCGTACGTCTCCGGCTCGCTTGCAAGCGCGTCGAGAAACCTCGCGCGGATCCGACGGTAGTACGCCTCGAGCTCCGCGACGCGGAACGTCTCGCGCTCGCCGCGTCCGTTCTCCACGTGGACGTGCTCGACCGCCGCACCCTGGATCCGCGCCACCTGCTCGGCGTAGAAGCAGAGCTGCAAGACGTGTGCCGGCTTCGCCGACCGCGCGAGCTTCGTGTCGACCGGCTCGTACGTTCCGTCCGGCAGCCGCTCGAGGAAGTCGGCGAACCCCCGCCAGCGCCCCTGCTCGTCGACCAGGTACGGCTGGTAGACGACGTCCGCCGCCCCGGCGCGGATCGCCTCCTCCGTGGCCCGCCGAGCCTCGCCGGCATCGAACGCCTCGTCGTCGTAGGTCGGGATCCGCACGATCGAGCGTCCGTCGGCCACGAGCCGGGCGAGGTACGCCTGCTCGTGCTCGTTCCCCTTGCGGAAGATGAGGTCGCGGTGCGGCGAGTCGAGGCGCGGCTGCACGAGCTCGCCGCGCGCGACGCGCAGCGAGAGCGTCGTCAGGTGCGGGCACGCGAGGTGTGCCGAGAGATCGGATGGAGAGAGTCGGAGCGTGCCGTCGGACCCCGGGCGCATGCCGGAATGAATATCGGCCCGGCCGCGACGGCGTCTTACGCGGGGGTGTCCGACTTGAAGTCGGACACCCGACGGCTCACCTCGGACCAGCCGAGCGGATGCGCCCGCGCCGCCGAAGCGGAGGCGCGGACGCGTCGTTCGGGATGCCTAGAGCGCGATCCGCGTCGCGGTCGCGCTCGGGCAGCCCCGCCGCACCAGGCTCACGGCCCAGTGCAGGTCGATCTCGGTGCGGAGCGCGAGCTCGGCCGCGTCCGCGATGTCGTACCCGGCGCGTAGAAGCTCGTCGAACCGCCAGCGCCGCACGAGGTCGGTCTCGGACTCATGGTGCTCGAGCTGTGCCGCAGCCATCGGATCCCTCCCCCCAAAAAGCAGGTGCCGATGCGCACGTTCTCTCAGGTCTCGGCCCGGGATGCCATCCCTCGTTCGAGGGATCGGCGTCAGGCCGCCGGCGCGCCCGAGGCGCCAGCAGCCTCCTCGAGTGGGCCGATCTCGAGCTTTCGCATCTGGAGCATCGCCGCCATCACGCGCTGCGCCTTCTCCTGGTCGGGGTCGCCGAGCAGCTCGAAGAGCTGGCTCGGGACGACCTGCCACGACAGCCCGAAGCGGTCCTTCAGCCATCCGCACGGGCCTTCCTCGCCACCCTCGGAGAGCGCCTCCCAGTACCGGTCGACCTCGTCCTGGTCGCCGCAGTCGATCTGGAACGAGATCGCCTCGTCGAACGTGAACTCGGGACCACCGTTGAGCGCGATGAACTCCTTCCCGTCGAGCTCGAACCGCACGGCCATCACCGTGCCGGCCTCACGTGGCCCGGCCTCGCCGTAATGCGCGACGTCCACGATCCGCGAGTTCGGGAACACCGACGTGTAGAACTTCGCGGCGTCCTCCCCATCGGTGTCGAACCACAGGCACGGGGTGATCTTCGGCATCGCAACGCTCCTTTCGCTCTCGGACCGACAGTGTGGGTGTTGCGACGATCTCCGCGCTGGAAACTCATCGGTCGACGCTCGCGGCGCGGCGGTCAGTCCTGGCAGCGCTTCTCGACCTGCTTCCGGAGCCGGTCGATCTCCTTCCGCTCGCCCTGGATCTCCTCCGAGCGGTCGAGGAGGTTGGCGACGCCGTCGCAGCGTCCGGTCGCGAACCGTGCCACCGCGAGGTTGTACGACGCGTATGCCTCGGTGATCGACGACGAGCCCTGCAGGGCCGCGACCGCGGACTCGAGGACGGGCAGCGCTGCGCGCGCATCGCCCGCCTGCAGCAGCCGGAACCCACGGTCGTTCAGGGCGCTTCCGCTCTCGTCGGTCGCCGGGCCGGCGGGCGGCGTGCGTCTGTCGGCTGTCACCGTGCGCTCGACGGTCGCTCCGTCCGCCGTCTCCGTGACAACCACGGTGCGCTCCTGCCCCTCCACCGTCCGCGTGAGCACGACGGTCGCGCTCCCGGAGCCGCCGCCAACCCCGTCGAGCGCCCACGCCACGGCTCCGCCGGCCGCGAGCAACCCCACCACGCCTCCCAGGATCACGGCACCCCGCGGTCTCGAGGCGTAGCGGGTGGAACGGTGCACGCTCTTCGCGGCCGACGCGGTGACGACCGAGGGCGATGTGGACGCAAGCGCCGCGCGGAGGTCCGAGACGAACACAGCACAGGTCGGATGCCGCTCTTCGGGGTGCTTGGCGAGGCCGCGCGAGAAGGCAGCGTCGAGCGTCGCGGGCAGCGACGGCTCGAGATCGTGGACCGACGGCGGCGCCTCCTGCGCGTGCGCCGCCGCCTCGGCCGCAGGGCTCTCGCGCTCGAACGGTCGCCGCCCGGTGAGCAGCTCGAACGCGACACAGGCGAGCGCGTACCGGTCGCTCGCCGGAGAGGTCGGCTCGCCCCGCGCCTGCTCGGGCGCCATGTACCCGACGGATCCGAGCACCGACCCCACCGCGGTGAGCGTGTCCTGGTCGGCCGCGCGGGCGATCCCGAAGTCGGACACGCGAATCGTCTCGTCGTCTGCGATGAGCAGGTTCGCCGGCTTGACGTCGCGATGGACGACGCCCCGCGTATGGGCGCTGTCGAGCGCTCGTGCCGCCTGTTCGAGCCACCGCAGCGCCTGCTCCAGCGGGACGGCGCCCCGCTGCAGCCGGTCTCCGACCGTCCCGTGCGTCGCATACTCCATCACGATGAAGGGCAGGCCCTCGAGGGTCTCACTCACGTCGTAGATGGAGATCACGTGCGGCTCGCCGGAGAGGTTCGCGGCGGTGCGCGCCTCCCGCAGGAACCGCGCGTGGAACTCGTCGTGGCTCGCCCAACGGCCCGAGAGCACCTTGACGGCCACCGTCCGCCCGAGCGTCGCGTCGGTCGCCCGATAGACCTCCCCCATGCCGCCGGACGCGATCGGCTCCGGCGTCGCGTAGCGGGACGGAAGCGCAGGGCGCGTCACAGGCATCCGTTGAGGGTTCCCGTCGGCGCCTCCTCTCAATCACCCGCGCACGACGACGAGGCGGTCCGCCCCGGATTCCGCGCCCCACACTTCCCCCGGCCGGCCGAGCAGCTGGCGCACGTCCGCACCCGCCCGCAACGGCACCCGCGTGAAGCGCCCCGTCGCCGGAGCGAACCGCCAGATCCCGCTGCGCCCGAAGTCGGTCAGCCAGACGATGTCTTTGTTGTCCACATAGACGGCGTAGACCTGCGCAGGCCCGGGAACCCGCCATTCGCGCCACTTCCGCGTCGCCGGGTCATAACGAGCGACCTTGCCGGCGTTCCACTCGCTGACCCAGATCCTCCCCTTCGAGTTCGACCAGACCCGCCGCGCGCCCTGGCCCGGTGTCGGCGGCCGCACGACGGTGGCCTTGCCGGTGCGGACGTCGATCTCCGCGATGTGGCTCCCCGCGAGCGAGGCGTAGAAGACCCGGCCCTTCGGCGTCGTCGTGATCCCGTACGGCCCCGCGCCGAGCGGCGAGCGGAAGACCCGCATGGCGCCCGTTTTCGGATTCAGGCGGCCGTAGATGCCACTCTGCCCGGTGAACCAGAGCATTCCGCGCTTGTCGAACGTCGCGGTGTTGAGGTTCGCATTGCCCGCGGAGGCGGGTAGCCGGAAGCCGCGAAAGGCGGTCGTCCCGGGATCGACTCGGACGATCGCGTTGAGCCCGCCGTCGGTCACCCATGCGGCGCCGTCGGGCCCGACGATGACGCCGTGCGGCGCCGACCCCTCGCCGAGCGGGATCTCCGTCGTCTGCCCCGTCGCCGGGTCGAGCCGTCCCAGCCTGCCGGTCGCCTGCGCCGTGTACCAGACCGTCCCGTCGGGCGCGGGCGCGACGTCGTGCGGGTGCGTCCCCGGCGGGACCGGGTACTCCGTCACCTGCAGCCCGGTTGCAGCCGTCGAGGCCGGGCGCCGCAGCGTTCCCCACTCCGGCGGCATGACGCGTCCGACGACGCGGAAGCGGCTGTTCCCGAGCGGCCGGAAGACGATCGCCTCGCCCTCCTCGAGCGACTGGCCCGTCGCCTCCTCGACGACGACGTTGTGTGTGACGAGCACGTTGAGCTTCCCCGGCGCCGGCCGTGTCCCGATCAGCCTGCGCGCGTCACGGATCTGCTTCCGCCACGCCGCGTCGTGCTCCGCCGCGATCGTGTTGAGCAGCGCGGGATGCACGGTCGCGCGCCCGAACGCGAGCCTCGCCGTTTCGAGTGTGCGGCAGTACGCGCTCGAGAGCACCTTCCCGACGGGCAACTGGAGCCGCCGCACGCCCCGGCCGATCGCGCGCGCGTCGGCGCGCCCCTGCGCCGAGAGGTTCCGCTGCGTCGAGCAGTCGGAGACGACGACGGGATCCTGGTCGGGATTCGAGAAGTCGGTCGCGGCGTGGCGGAACACCAGCACGAGCCCTCCGGCTTTGAGGCTTCGCGTGAGATCAGGGCCCGCCGCGGCCGACGCGCCGGCGACGAGCGTCAGGGCGAGCGCGGCGACGAGAACGGCAGCGAGCGTGCGCGAGGACGGCATCGGCTTCCTCCTTCGCAGACGGGCGATCCACGCTACCCACGCGAACGCAGAGGCGCTATCGAGCCCTGCGACGCCGACTACGCCGGTCGTCCGGCGTCCGATCGAGGTCACGCCGCCAGCTCGGCCGGCAACCCGAACCGCGGATACAGCCCCTCCGAGTCCGCAAACGCCGTGATCTCCCTCACCCGATCCCCGTCGAGCGCCAGCACCTCGATCGCCGCCGGCAGGTACGCGCTCCGCCCGGGATCGAGGATGTACCACGCGATCCCGATCTGCCCACCCGCGCTGACGACGACATGTCGCAGCGTCGGTTTGAACTGCGAGATGAACGCGACCACGTCCTCGCGCCCCGAGAACCAGCACGGGAACGGCGGCATCGCGAAGGTCACGTCCTCCACGAGCAACGAGACCATCGCGTCGACGTTGCGGGTCTCCCACGCCTCGACGTAGCGCTGCACGAGCCCGCGTAGGCGCTCGTCGCCCAGGGACCGAAGCGTCGCCTGCTGTGACTGCTCGGGCAGCGTCTCGTCGACCGTCTTCCTAGCGCGCTGGAGCGCGCTGTTGACCGACGCAGCCGTCGTGTCGAGCGCCTGCGCGACCTCGCGCGCCGAGAAGCCGAGCACCTCGCGCAGAATCAGCACGGCTCGCTGGCGCGCGGGCAGGTGCTGGAGCGCCGCGATGAACGCGAGCTCGACGCTCTCGCGCTGCTCGTAGCGCGCCTCCGGCGCGGCGTGGCCGTCCTCGAGGCCGAGATGCTCGTCCGGGTATGGATCGATCCAGATCGACTCGAGGAGGGGCGTGCCCGGGCCTTCGGCGGGCTGCCACGCAGGCGCGTCGAGGTGCAAGACGCGCTTCGGCCGCTTCGCGATCGCGTCGAGGCTGACGTTGGTCGCGATCCTGTAGAGCCACGGCCGCAGCGACCGCCCGCCCTGGAAGCCGCCGAGCCCACGCCACGCGCGGAGCAGCGTCTCCTGGAGCGCGTCCTCGGCGTCCTGCAGCGAGCCGAGCATGCGGTAGCAGTGCGCGTGGAGCTCGCGGCGGTGCGGCTCGACGAGTCGACGGAACGCGTCCTCGTCGCCGCGCCGCGCCGCCGCGAGCACCTGCGGGTCAGGTGTGTCGGCGACGATCAAGCAGGAACTCCTCGAGCACCGGGGCGAGCACGTGCATCGCGACATTGTGGCTCTGCCCCTCGAGCGTGCGGCGCTCGGCGTGCGGCAAGCGCTCCGCGAGCGCGTCGGCCGCCGTGCGGAGCGACGCCGGGCTCCTGCCGCCGTCGACGACGAGCGTCGGCATCGGGATCGACGCCCAGGGCTCGCGTCCGAGCGGCGTCCCGTGGACCGTCCCGTCCATCACCGCGAGGTCGTAGGGCAGCGTGTGCGCGACCGCCTCGAGGTTCCGCCAGATCGGCCGCGCAACACGCAGAACTCCGACGAGCGCGCGCGGCGCCCCCATCCCCTCGCGCATGAAGTAGCTCACCGCCGCGCCGCGGCGCTCCGCCGCAACGAGCTCGTCGAGGCGCTCTGCGAAGTCGGGCGGCGGCAGGTGCCCGCTCGCGTCGACGCTGAACGGCGGCTGGTAGACGACCGCCCGCTCGATCGGCACGCCTGCCGCCGCCGCCCGCAGGGCGAGCACGCCCCCGGACGACATCCCGAACACCTGCGCAGTCCCGCCCGCCGCCCCGACGAGAGCGCCGAGATCCTCGATCTCACGCTCGACCGCGTACGCCGGCGCGTCGCCGGAGTCGCCGCGCCCGCGCCGGTCGTACGAGATCACGGTGAACCGCGGCGCGAGCAGCGCGGCCAGCTGCGTCCAGCCCTTCCAGCCGCGGTAGCTGAACGCGCCGCCGACGAGGATCAGCGCCGGCCCGTCGCCGGTGAGGTCGTAGGCGATCGGTGTCCCGTCCCGCGACCGGACCGTCCCGTGACCGCTCATGCGGCGCCGGACGGTAGGTGAGGTCGAGCACGCCCGTGGAGAACGTCTTCGAGTCGACGAGCTCGAGCGACACCGGCGACGCGCCGTCGGGGAACAGCTTCGCGCCCGAACCGACGACGAGCGGATGCACGAGCAGCCGCAGTTCGTCGACGAGGCCCTGCTCGAGCAGCGACCGCACGAGCGTCGCGCTGCCCGACATGCCGATGTTCTTGCCGGCCTGCGCCTTGAGCTCGTTGACGGCCCCGGCGAGGTCGCCCTCGAGCAGCGTCGTGTTCTGCCAGTCGACCTTCTCGAGTGTCGTCGAGGCGACGAATTTCGGCGTCTCGTTCATGACCGACACGAACGGATCCGAGGCGGGATCCTGCTGCGGCCAGAACGCCGCCCACTCCTCGTACGTGTGCCGCCCGAGCAGCATCGAGTCGCTGGCCGCGATCGCCTCGCCGACCGCCTGCCCCATCTCGTCGTTGAAGTAGGGGAAGTGCCACTTGTCGGGCGCCTCGACGACGCCGTCGAGTGAGATGAAGAACGATGCGATGACCTTGCGCATGGTGGCTCCTGTTTCGGTGGAGTGCTGTTGGCTGTACTACCGGTGCGGCGGTCGAAACTCATCGCCTGCGGCACGTCCGTACCCGGAGGGGCGAATCGTCGACCACCCGACATACGATCCCACGGTGGCTGAGAGCCGTCGCGTCTACTCGACCGCGGGCGGCGACTTGCGGAAGGCCGCCGAGCCCAAGGATCGCCGCCGCCCCGCGCCGCCTGTGCCGAACGACGGCATCGTCCGCGTCTCCCGCGAGACGAGCGGGCGCCGTGGCAAGACGGTCACCGTGGTCCGGGGCCTCCCTCCGCGCGAGCTTGCGTCCGTGGCGAGCGACCTGAAGCGGCAATGCGGTTCGGGCGGCGCCGCCAAGGGCGGCGTTGTCGAGATCCAGGGCGACCACCGCACGAAGGTCGTCGCCCGGCTCGAATCGCGGGGCTACCGCGTGAAGCTCGCCGGGGGGTAGCGTCGGCGTTCGGCGCAGCCTGGGGGCAGCTGCGGCTCAGTCGGCCCCTGCGCGAGGCTCGAGGACGACGACCGCCGTCTCGCACGGGCGTCGGGCTGCGTAGCTGTCGAGGTTCTCGTCCAGTTCACGCCAACGCTGCCACAGGCGGTCGCGTTCCTCGCCGACTGCGGGCCGGCCGATCACCTCGCGCCGGATCCCGCCTTTCAGCTCGACGACTGCGTGCGGATCCGCCTGCAGGTTCAACCACCACGCCGGCTGGGCAGCGCCCCAGCCGTTCATGGCCATCGAGACCAGGTTGGCCCCGTCCTCGTAGTAGCCAAGGATCACGCTCCGCGGCTCGCCGCTGCGCCGGCCCGTCGCCGTGAGCCGCAACGCGCCCCACTTTCCCGGACGCGGTGCCCACAGCCCCTTGCGGCCGCCGCTCGCTCGCACGAGCCGCCGGTGCAGGTGCCAGAAGGTCCTGATGAACCATCGTGGCGGTAGGCGTGCCTTGTCTCCGGCCATGCCCACTCCTCTCCTCGTCCACGCGAACCATCCAGTGCCGACCTCAGGCTCGCACCGACGAGCCCGCCCAGCATCAGGGGGAACTACGACTCCGATGCCGGCGGACTCGCGCGATGCATCATCGGGTGATGCACGGATCCTGCCTCTATCCGGGTCGCGGCAGTTCGAGGCGGTCGAGGGCGCGTTGTGCCTGTGCACGCATCGAGCGAGTCGGGGACGAGCCGAAGTAGATGTGCACGAGCACCGAGTACGCGGCTTCCGGCCCGAGACCGGTCAGTGCGTACTCCCCGCCTGCAACGTAGGTGCCATCGCAACAGCGGTGCCGGGTCGCCCGGTCGATGCGCAACTCGATCCTCTTCCCCGCATGACGTCCCGATTCGTAGACGACCGCGAACACGAGGACCGCGCGCGGCGGAAGGTGAGACAGGGTGGCGTTCGGCGGATCGGCCGTCCGACGGTCGCGGTAGCGGACGCCGCTCGTCATCCAGGCGGTCGATTCCTTCGGCGATGCGACGTCCGGCGCCGGCCCGTACGACGACTCGAACGTGCCACTCGCCCCCGCATGCCAACCCGCTAGAGGCCTGAAGCGCAGGGGTTGCGCCCATGGAGCAAGCGCCATCGCGGCAACCAGCTCGACCATGCCTCCACGCTACAACCGTCTGGAGGCGCTCGGTCCGTCGTAGCCGCGGCAGCCGGAGACGAAAGCTCACGTCTCGTCGTCGCTGCCCTCGTCCCACCGATCCGGCTCGTCGGTCAGCTCGTCCGGGTCGAGGCTCCCGTCCTCGAGCTCGTCGGCCTCGCGTCGGGCACGGTCGCGCTCGTCGTCGCGCTCGTCGGGGTCGGAAGGCGGTCGCCCGGTCACGATCCCAGCAGCTCCGCAACCTCCTCGCCCGCGAGGTCGACCCAGCGCAGCCGGCGAATGCGGGCGAACGACCGGTTGGCCGAGACGAGCACCTGCAGCCGGTTCTCCAACATGTGCATACATCAGCATGCGCGTGTCACAACGAAAGACTCTCTACGCCAGTGGATCGACGACACGTAGGTGGGCAAAGCGCCGGAAGCCGTGATCTCTCGTTGCGAGCACGAGCCCGTGCTCGATCGCCAGGGCCGCGATCTCGAGGTCGGGGACGTCTTCGCTCCGCAGCCCGGGCGTTGCCGCCAGCTCGGCCGCGATCGCCGAGTGCCCCGGGCCTGCGGTCACGACCCTGACGGCAGGCTGTGCGAGGTACTCGGCCACAGTCGTCCAGCCGCGTTCGACCGACAGCGCGTGCTCCGCGAAGACTCGTGGGCTCGTGATCAGGCGGACGAACGCATAGACCACCGGCCAGCAGAGGCACAGCGACGCGTCCGGATCACCGAGCTGCTCCTCGAACCAGCCGCGAGCCTGGGCGTGCTCGGGCGCGCCGACGAACGTCGTGTAGATCAAGAGATTCGTGTCGACGAGCATCACGGCAGATCGCGCAGTGCGCGGCGCTCTTCGTCGAGCGCCGAAAGCACCGCCGACACGTCCGTCACGTCGAGCACCGGCCGGCCGGGCAGCTCGGGGAGCCGCCCCGCGGTGGACGGGGCGACGCTTCGCGCGCCACGTCGCAGGAGCCGGTTCACGGCCGAACGGAATGACTCCCCTGTTCGAGCCCGTTCCGCCTCGACGAGCGCCGCGACGTCGTCGTCGAGCGTGAGGGTCGTGCGCATGATGTCTCCAGAATAGCATCAGAGGCATCAGATAGCCCGCGCCTCCTCGCACACGGTGATCGACCATGGACCGTGCCAGTGCCGACGGTTTCGCCTCGCCGAAAGCCGGGTTAGCCGATTGTCCGAAGGCAACCAGCAGCGCCGCGATTCAGCCTAGCCCTGCGCGGATCGCGAGCTCCGGTCCCTCGAAGCGAACCTCGAGGCGGTCGAGAACTCGCCGAAGCAGGCTCACCGCGGCCGTGTTGTCGCTCGCGACCAGGGCCGTCACCTCGGTGACGCCGGCGGCGCGCGCGTCGGCCAGGAGCTCGGCGGTCAGCGCCGAGCCGATGCCGAGGCGCTGGTGCTCGTCGGCAACCTCGAAGGCGATCTCGGCCGACGAGCCGTCGCGGACGAGGCGGGCGAGCGCGATCGGGCGCTCACGCTCGTCGCCCTCGAGGTACGCGACGAGGACATGGCGGGTCGCGTCGACCGTGGCGAGGTGCTCGAGCTCGGCCGGCGAGAGCCGCGGCTTCGGGCCGTTGAACCGGCTGCGGCGGGAGCGCTCGCTGAGGTGCTCGAACACGTCCATGACGGTCGCGACATCCCCACTCACGAGTGGCCGAACGAGCAGCACCTCCCCGTGCCCGAGCCGGAGCGCTCTGGTGTGCATGTACATCGATCAGCCTCCGCCCGTCTCGGGCGCCGCGCGAAGCACGGCGGAGCGACGCGCGTGGCCGAGGGTGACGTAGGGCAGGGTCGAGGCCAGCAGCAGCCCGCCGAACGCGACGGCGAGCAGGCCGAACCCGCCGAGAGCGAGCGCGGCTCCGCCGACGAGGGAGCCGATCAGGTAGCCGAGCTGCGTCGTGACGGCGCGCGTCGCGCCGACCTCGCGTCCCATGTCGCCCGCGACCTGGAACCCGTAGACGGTGCCGGCCACGGTCCTCGTTGCGACCATCGCGCCGGCGACGGCGAAGAGGACGAGCGTCACCGCGACGGTCGGCGTGAACGCCCAGGTCAGCGCGACGGCGACGGCGCCGACAAGGCTGGTGGCGAGCATCGTCGAGCGCGCCCGGCCCGGGTCGCCCCGGCCCGCCCGCTGGTTGCCTGCGAGGTATGCGACCGCGACCGCGGCGAGCGCGACGCCCGTCGCCGCCGTGGACATGCCGTACCCGTCCGTGAGGAGCGCGCCGCAGTAGACGAGCGTCCCGACCCAGGCGGACGTCGCGAGCAGCTCGCCGAGCGCCCAGCGCCTTGCCGTCGAGTTCCGCAGGAAGCTGCGGAGCGACGACCCGGCATGCGGGATCGGCACATCGCCCGGCCGGCGGGCGGCGGCGAACGCTGCGAGCAGCGCTGCGGGAAGCGGGAGCGCGACGAATGCGAGTCGCCAGTCGACCTCGGCGACGACGCCGATCAGCGGCATTCCCACGATCCAGGCCGCGGGCGGGCCCGCGAGCATGTGGGCGATCACCCTCGTCCGGCGCTCCGGCTCGCTCCACGACGCCGCCGCGGCGACGGCGGAGGTGAGCAGCATCGCGATCCCGCCCCACATCGGCACCTGCGCCAGCGCAAGCCAGAGAAAGGACGGCGACACGGCGCTCGCGGCGGAACCGAACGCCAGCAGCGCGCTCCCGGCCACGATGAGCGCCCGCGGCGAGAAGCGGACGAGCGCGCGCGCCACGACGAGCGCGACGACCGCCGCCAGTGGCGCCGCGAGGATCCGCAGCTGGCCCGCCGTTGCGATCGAAATGCCGAAGTCGTCGGCGACGTCGCTGAGGATCGGCGATAGGACGAGCACGCCCGACTGGCTCGCGAAGAGCGCGAGGAAGAGCACGAGCGACGGCGACCTGAGCGCCGCCCGGAATCCGCCGGCGGCGGAACCGGGGGTCACTCGAGAGGAGGGTGCCGCAGCCATGGCCCTACAGCGTTGCTGCGGGCGTCTACCGAGCGGATACGGTCGGCCGCGGAAACCGGTGCGGCAGACCGAACAGTCGTGCGCGCTGACAGTCAGATAGTTCCGAGGTTATTCACGGCCATCACCCTGAGCGTCCTCAGCCGGTCTCGGCGATTCCTCCCGGATCCCGCGCACTCGCGACTGTCGCGTACGTGATCCTTCCGGCATCGCGCGACCGAGATACGCGTCCTACCGTGCCGGGCGCTTCGGCCAGTCGTCCAGCGGCTGCCATTCGTCGTTGCCGAGATAGATGACGCGCTCGTCGACGCAGACGATGTCCCCATGGGCGGGTTGGCTTGCGCTTACGTGCGCACCCGGTTCGGGAAGCGACCGGGCGTCAGCGCACCGCCCGAACACGGCCGGGCGCCGCTCAGCCGACTCGGCGGAACGCGATGATGCCGGTCGGGACCTGCCGCTGGTAGTCGGGTCGGTTGACGGACGTTCCGCGCCAGTTGACGTTCGCGCTGGAGTCGATGTCCATGCCCAGCGCCTCGACGAAGCCGAGCCCGATCAGCGCCTGCGCGAATTGGGGGGCGGAGGTGCCTGCACCGCCGATGACGACGAGCGCCGTCTGCCCGTTCCGCAACCGCCCTACCGCTGTCCGATGGTAGGCGTGGTCGCGTTGATACGGCTCCAGCGTCGTCAGGTCGCCGACGTGGCCATCGTGGAGGTAGACGGGCTTGCCGGAGATCGCCTCGCGCACCCCCTCTTGGATGAGATCGGCGTCCTTCACGTTCCCGGGGACGATGTCGACACTGCCGTCGGCGCCGAACACGGCGGCGCCGCGGTTGGTGCCGCCGAGGAAGCTGCGGCCCTTGTGGATCAGCAAGTTGCCGGACGGGACGTTGCGGGCCAGCAGGAAGAAGTCGCCGTTGAGGCCGGCGACTGCGCCGCGCCCGGCGTTGGCGCGGATGTACCCGCCCACGGTCCCGGTGCGCCCCGGGCCGCCGCCCAGCCAGACGGCTTCGAGCCGCACTCCCCGACCGGGGACGATGCGGACGATGTGAACCGGCCGGGGGCCGGCGCCGGTGGCGATCGTCCTCGTGCTCGCGGTGACCGCGGGAACCGCCGCTGCCGTCGTGGACGTCACGGCCGCGCCGAGCGCCGGAATCGCAACGGCCAGTGCCAATGCCCACATCACCCGCCTGGCCACTGCATCACTCCCCACCGCCTTCCGGGCCGGCCGTTGTGCGACGTGGCGCCGCGACCATCATCCCGGCGAGTCTATCCCCACCGTGATCGTCGGAACAGGCCGCGGGCCGGCGTTGCACGTGGGTCCGGGCGGGATTGCCCCCGGCACGAATCGAACCTGCGCACGTGGTTAAGGAAACCGCTGCTCCACTGAGCTACGGGGCGGGTGTCCTATCCACCACAGTGGGTCGAGCCAACCCTGAAGCACGCCAGCCACCGCTCCAGGCCACCTTGCCGCCTGGGACACAACCAGGAGGTTTTCCCTGCAAAAACGCCGGTTGAGGCCTGTCTTCATGGGCGTTTTCGTTGTCTCGCGGAGCGACAGATCCGCTGGCGCATCCGAACGATAGATGTCGGCGCCGTAGCCGGCGACGCCGACATTATCGGCGGCCGTCGTGGACCTGGCACGCCCATGTGCGACCGCCGAGAGCCAACGAACGAGAGCCGCCATTCCCCCCAATGCGGGGGTGCATCGCGACGCCTGAGGGCCGATCGAGTGCGTGTGCCGTTTCTATCGAGACAACGACGGCGGTCATGAACCGCGACGGGCATCCGGTGACGCTGCGCGCCGCGCAGCCCGGAAACCGGAACGCGCTCAAGTCCGGGCTGCACTCCCCACGCGCCCGCGCCGAGCGCGTGGAGGCTATTCGTGCTGCTGCGTCCGGTATCTCGACGGTCGCGCTGGCGCGCGCAGCTCTCTGCGAGGAGGTCGCGCTCCTTCGCCGCGTTCGCGAGGCGCTCGACGAAGACATCGTGATGCGTGGGGTGTCGACGCGGGCGGGAGCAGCGCGCGGGCAAGTGTCGCAGCGCTTCCGCGTGTCGGGACAACTGGAGAAGCTGGAGATGACGTGGGCGATGGGACAGCTCCTCGAGGGCGACGACGTGGTAGATCGCCTGTCGGACGATGGGGCCGTAGACGCACTGCGAGAAGAGCTCCTCCGGTCGCTCACTTTGCGGGATCTGCTCGACCATGACCTCGAGCACCGAGGAGTCTCGACGCCGAGGGGCGGCCGGGAACGCCGGCAGGTCGGACAGCGCCTCCAGGCTTCGCGCGATCTCGTTCGCCTCGGGGATCGGATCCGAACCGAAGCCCGACGGGCCGCGCGAAGCGGCGCCGCGCCGATGAGCACGTGGGACGTCGCGCGTGAGATCGGGCTCGACCCGAGCCAACCCCCGAGCGATGCGATCGCGGCCGGCGAGTTTCTCTTGACGCATCGGACGCCACGCGTCATTTCGCCGGAGCTCGAGGGGTGGGAGGAGGAGGTGCGCGCGATGAGTGAAGAGGAGATCGACGCCGCGCTCCGCGAGCTCGAGGCCGACGACAGCGAGCCTCGGGCAACCCCCGGGCGCGACGCAAACGTGGCTGCTGACACGGAGGACGAACCCGAGGCGTCCGAAGCGCCCGGCACCGACGTGATCGCGAGATGCCTCGCGATCCTGCAGCGCATCGGCGATGGCGTCGACTTGCGCGCGTCGGGTCGCGACCGGATGCGCGCGGCCCGGCTCCGAGAGCAGTACCTCGCCGTCCGCCCTCGAAGCGCGTTCCTGGATGAGATCGAATCGATGACGCTCGAAGAGCTCCGCGAGTTCTGTGCGGATCTCGACGACGAGCACACTGGCGTCGAGGGGTCAGCGCAACGCGCGTGACGTCGCGAGGTTTCTAGGACACAGCCAGGCGTCAGGTGCCGCGGTGAAGTCGCTGCCGGTGGAGAGAGAGAAAGCGAGAGGAAGAGGTGCGCTTGCCCGTCGCCGGAACTAGGCCAGCTTCCAGAGCGCGTCGTCGCCGAGCGGTGTGCGTGTCGCATCTCCGGCTGCGGCCAGCCGCAGCAGTGTCACCTCGGCCTCGACCCGGTCGGGGACGTCGTTGCCGCGCGTGAGGAGCTGTGCGACCTCCTGGGTTGTGAGCCCGTCCGGGAATGCGGTCAGCAGCTCGAGCGGGTCGTCCGGCACTCGCTCGGCGCTCGCCGTCCGGGATCAGGTTTGCGACGATCACGTCGTAGGCCTCGATCGTCTGCCAGCCACCGGCCTCGAGGCGCCGGCCGGCGCGCTCGAACACGAGCGACGGAGCCGTGTACCGAACAGGGCCGTCAGTGGTCGCGTGCTTGTCCTGCAGCTGCGTGGGCGAGCCGGCCGCGCTGCGCGCCTCGGCCCGATCCCGCTGGTAAGCCTCCTCCACCGCCGGCGTGTCGATCGCGGCGATCGCCGCGTCAACGTCGATCCCCTCCACCCCCCGCAGCACGCCCGCGAGGCTCTCGTCCTCGTCGAGCAGCAACGTGGTCGTAAAGAACCCGAACTGCAGCGCCCGGAACGCCGCCCACTCCCGCCCCGGCGCCTGCAAGCGCACCGCCACGATCGCCCGACAGGAGCGACCAGTACCGACGATCCGGACCCGCGGGTTCGGCGCCAGAGGCATGCCAAACCGGCGGAAGCGCCGCGCGTACCCCTCAGCCGAACGCAGCGGCGTATAGCCCCGGTCGACGTACTCCTGCGCCACGTTCGTGAGCCCGATCAGCACGAGCCTCCACTCGAGCTGCGCACCGTAGCGCCACTCGAGCACACGAAACGCGGGGTTCGCGGAGTACCCCCACGGGCAGCCAGCATCGTTGTACAACGTCACCCGCACCGACTCTGCCATGCGCCCACCCAGCCTAGTAGTCCGCACCCAGCCGCCAGACCCAGGTGAACACCCGGGCCCGCACCCGCTCCTCGTTCACGAGATCGAGGTTGTACGGCCGGCACCGCCGTCCACTCCGGCTGCATTTCATCGCGGGGGTCTCACGGAGCTCCATGAGAGATGGTCTTACCGGCCGTGCGACTTCGACTACAGCCGAAGAGCCGGACGAGATCGACATGGTCTTTAGGACATCGACTCTACGCATAACCTCTCGGGATTATGGTAGACTCATAATCGCTGAAGGTTATGCGTAAGAAACCGACGATCAGGCCGCGACCTCTACTCGAGCTGCTGGAACTGGCCGAGCAGCGTGAGCGGTGGAACCGGGAGGTCGGCGAGACGCTTCGGCGGGCACGGGTAGACGCGGGGCTATCACAGGGCCAGCTCGCCGACGCGATGAAGGCCTCGCAGGCGTACGTCAGCCAGGTCGAGCATGGAAAGGGAGTGTCAACCGATCAGCTGCGCCTCTTCGCTGAAGCGTTGAGGTTGCCGGACGAAGGAGGGGGTCGACGATGAGCGACGCATCAGAGAACGGAAACCACGGCGCCGTGAACGCTGACGCGGGATCTGCATGTCGCGTTCGTGCTGGACAGGTCGGGCTCGATGAAGGCGATCGAGGAAGCCGTGGTCGAGGGCTACAACGACTACCTCGACGAGCTGCGTGCGCAGGGCGGCGAGACGCTCTACTCGCTGACGACCTTCAACACGACGTTCACGCACGTCTACGTCGGCGAGCCGCTCGACCGAGTGGTCGCCCTCGATCACGAGCAGTACCAGCCGGGCGGGATGACGGCGCTCTATGACGCGATCGCACACACGGTGCTCGAGACCGACCGCCGGCTGCAGGCCGAGGCGCGTGGCGAGCGAGAAGGTGCTGGTCGTGGTGATGACGGACGGGCTCGAGAACTCGTCCACGGACTACGACGCGGTCGCGGTTGCGGAAATGGTGCGCCGCTACGACGAGCGGCCGAACTGGACGTTCGTCTATCTCGGCGCCGCCCACGAGAGCATCCAGGATGCCCAGCAGGCGGCGACGCAACTCGGCTACCGCGACGCGAACGCGATGCTTTGGTCGGCCGACAAGCTCTCTGCGCGTAAGTCGATGCAGTCGCTCGCCAAGGCAACCGCTGTGAGGCGCGGGTCGACGTCGCTGAAGAGCGAACGGTTCTTCGCCGACGCCGGCCAGTCGACCGCGGACTATCGCGACGACGAGACGGCCGGCCTGGCGAACACTCCGCCGCCGCGTCGTCGTCGCCCGAGCAAGAGGTCGAGCGTGATCGTTCGCCGTGACCTGGGCGACGCCCTCGCCGGGTCGGATCCAGGCGCACGGCCGGGCAGCGGTGGAGCAGGAGAGGCCGAATAGCCTCTCCGGTCAGGGCTCGAAACCCCGGTTACAGCCTCAGCGTCGGGTAGACTTCGAAGTGCGTCAAGAGAGCGGGCTCGACCCGCCGCCAACCGGCCCCAGCGGACACGGTGGCGAGATGACGTGGTCTGAATTTCAGGCAAACCGCTGAAGGAGGAGTGGAACGATGAGTAGGAAGTCTTCGGCCTCGCGGGGGCTGATCCGGCAAGGTGACGTGCTGTTGATCCCGGTGGACCCGGACGTGGGGACGAACGGTGAGGGCCCCGAGGAGCGGCATGTGCAACGGCGTGTCGACGGCCGGGTGGTGTTGGCGGAGGGAGAGGCAACCGGGCACGCGCACGCGGTCCTCGACGAGCACGCACACCTCGAGGTTCAGCATTTCGGCGAGTCCAGGGCGGTGTGGCTCAACCGTCGCGTCTGGGACGAGTCGCGGACGTTGCTCGTTGTCGAGGGTGAGGCGGCGACGCTGGTGCACGAGGAGCATGCGCCGCTGACAGTGCCGCCGGGCAGCTATCTGGTGCGCCGCCAACGCGAGTACGCGCCGCCGGGCCGCGCCGGCGGCGGCAGGGAGCGCGGTTGGCGCTGGGTGGCGGACTGAATGGCCACCATCGAGGGGCTTTCGGCGGCGGCCCGAAGAGTGCGATTCGGGCGACTCGACCGGGCGAGTAGCCGGGTGGACCGGGCGCGTGCGGAGGCGGCGATCCGTGAGGCTCTGGGAGAGCAGGTCGAGAAGATCGTGTGGGCTCGCGGGCTCGTGCACGGCGTGGGGCTCGTTGCGGGACGATCGGCAAGGGTGCCGTTCACCTTTCGTCACGAGGGAGGCATGCGCCCCAGTTTTGGACGCATGGCGGAGCTCCAGCGGATCCGTGATGTCGCCAGGCTCGACGAGGCGGTGCTGACGGCGGCGCGCCATGCAGCCACCGCACGACGCTCGCGGGAGGAGCGGCTCGCGTTCCGGACCTCGATCCCGGGCTTCACCGCCGTCTCCGCGCTCGCCGCGGAGGCGCTCCACCCTGCCACCCGGCGAGTCGATCCGACGCCACTTCGTCTCGCAGCGGAGTTGGCGGGCGCGGCGGTATTTGGCGCATGGTTTCTCGAGAGCGGTCTGCTCGTCGTCCTGCCACGACCCGATCTCACGATCGCCGGCGGCGAGCTTCATGCCCTTGACCGGCCGGCGGTACGCTGGCCGAAGGAGAGTCTGTGGTTCTGGCAGGGGTTGTGGATCGCCGAGTCGCTTGCGACGAGACGAGAACGGCTCGGCCCCCAAGACGTGTTCGCCGAGCGAAACCTCGAGCGGCGCCGGGTGATGGTCGACGTGCTCGGGTTCGAGAACCTCGTTCGGGCTGCCGGCGGGGAGCCGGCACAGCAGGACGACTACGGCCGTCTCTGGCGACTCGGCCCGCTGCTCGACGACGACGACTACGTCACGGTCGAGGTCGTCAACTCCACCCCGAAGCCTGACGGCTCGTTCCGCCATTACTTCCTCCGCGTGCCGCCGGACACGAAGACGGCGCGGGCCGGGGTCGCATGGTCGTTCGAGCTGAGCGTCCGCGACTATGCCCTGGCGGCGCAAAGCTGATGCGTGCCCGGATGACGGAACCGCTTTCGACCACACAGGTCGCTTGCTGGAGCAGCTCGTCGACCAGATCGGCGCCGGGAGCCTCGAGCGCGACCACGGGATCGCTTGGGCCAAGGGCAAGCGGACAGACGTGCGCAAGCTGCTACGCGACGGCCCGGATGACGAGAGGACGCTGTTCACCTGCCCGCTCACGCCCGATGAGACGCTGATCTCGCTGTACTGGGAGGGGGCGATGGGCAACAGCGCGACCCGGAGGCTGTTCACCGTGCGGCTGCCGTCCGATCGTGAGCTGCTCCTGGACGACTTCGACGCCTCTCCGACCACGGCCGTGAGCGGGGTGATCGACCGTGCGGACAGCCGCGCCCATCTCCGTGCGTTTCAGGCTGCGATCGCGGGCCGGCACGTGGAAGACCCACTGTGGGTGGGGTTCCCGACCGAATTGGAGCTCGCCTTCGGCGGCGTCGTGCTGCTCGACGCGCTCGCCGAGGCGTTGCGCAGCTTCGGGCATCTGCACGACTACCTCGACGAGGACAACGTTCCGTACTGGGTTGGCGACACGGACGGGGACGACAGCCGGCGGCGTACGATCATCGCGCTCGAGGAGGAGCTCGCCGAGTCCGCCGCCGACGAGTACGCCGAGTGGGTCGAACGGCCTACTCGAGCAGGCAGTGTCGAGGCCGGCCTGGATCTGGTCGACCGACGCGGAAGTCGCCCAGCTGCTCGCAGCTGCTGCCAACGAGGAACCTCCGATCCCGCTCTACGACCCGGCCGGCCACCCGGCGTCCTTCGATCCACTCGAGGAGGACGCCAGCCAGCTTCGGACGGCCGCGGCGATCCTCGTCGCCTGCGGAGCGCTCTGATGGGACCCGACGGCGACTGGGAGACCGCTGCGCTCGAAGCCGCGATTGTCAAGCTCACCGCCCGATCGCCCGACGAGCTGTTCGTCACGAATAGCGACCGCGCCCGCGAGCGATTCGACAAGGAACTCGCCCACCAGATCGCCGAGGTCGCCGACGCCGACGAAGACCCCGGCGAGCTACTCCAGAACTACGTGTTCGAAAACGACGACGCCGACCCGATCGTCGAGACAGATGTCTACCCGCGAAACGCGGGAATGGCCTCCGGGTTCTACCAGGCGCTGAAAGCGATCCGACTGCCTTCGGGCGCGAGGATCTACTTCGAGAGCGGCGAGTGGGAGTCGGACGAGATCCGCGGCATCGCCGCCGGCGACCTCGACGCGGAGGCAGCCGCTCGCTTCGGTGAGATCCGCGGGCTACCGACCTACTTCCGCGTGGGCGACCAGCTGCTCGAAATCGACCAGCACCTCTCAGCCGTGAGCGGCGGCGGCTGGATCCACGAAGCGCTGTTCGACCATGAGGCCGAGTGGATCGAACAGGACGATCTCGACCGAGCCGAAGAGCGCCGCGCGGAGCTCCAGCGCGCGATCGACGAGGCAGCCGAGGAGGACGATGCCCCGGAAGAGCAACTCGACCACGCACAAGCCACCCTCGACGGAACCCCACCCTGGTTCCTCCTCCTCGAGGACTCGCAGCTCGACGCAATCGCGGCATACGCACTACCCGAGCGCGACCGGTCACCGCTCGAAAACAGGTTCCACCCTTGGATGAAGCCGACCCGAGAGATGTTCCTCGACCCCGACGATCCCGCCAACCTCCAGCACATCGTCGCCGCGTACCTGGTGGCCCGGTAGCCGTTTATGCTCTTCATGGCCTCGACCATCCCAGAACGAGCCGTCGCGTCGCTCGCGCCGAGGTCGGTTCGCGTCGCATCGAAGACGTCGGTCACCGGTCAAGGTCATTCTTCTCAGCTCTCGTCGTCGCTGCCCTCGTCCCACCAGGCCGGCTCGGCGTCGAGTTCGTCCGGGTCGAGGGTGCCGTCCTAGAGCTCCTCGGCGCGACGAACTGCGTCGTCCACCTCAAGCGGCGTCGGCTCGGTCCTCGTCGCGTGAGGCGGTCATCTTGCCTCAGCGTGGCAATCCTCTCAGGTGGTCGCTCGCGGCAAGTAGCCGTCTTACGACAGTTGACGGCTGGCACGGCTGCGCATACCGATACGCAGGGTGCACCTCCTCTTCCTCGACGAGTCGGGCCAGCTCTCCGAGCGGAAGTTCTTCGCGCTCGGCGGGGTCGCCCTCGCCGACGCCGACTGGCACCGCGCTCCGCGACCTCTGGCAGGAGACGCTCGCCGCGCACGGCTGGCCGGTCGACCGCGAGGTGAAGTGGCACGGCATCCGCACGGGCGAGGTTCCGCCCGCGCTCGCGGACGCCGTCGTCGCGGCGCTCGCGCGCTCGCCGCTCCGCTGCTACGTGACGCTGCTCGACATCGAGCTCGGCTCCGCAGGTCGCGCCGGCGTTCTTCGCGACGCGACGAGGACACGTACGCGACCGGGCTGATGTTCCTCGCCGAGCGCTTCCAGCTCCTCCTCGAGGCCGCCGACGACGTCGGGCTGATCGTCGTCGACAGCCGCTTCCGCGAGGACGACGCGCGTCTCCGGCGCTTCTTCGCCGACCTGACCAAGGACGGCACCCCGTACTCGCGGCTCGACCGGATCGTCGAGGGCCTGTTCCTCGGCCCGAGCCACTACTCGATCGGCCTCCAGTGCGCCGACCTCGTCTGCGCGATCACCGCCGCCGCCGAGCGCGGCAACGGCCAGGCGCGCGGCTACCTCAAGACGCTCCTCCCCCGCTTCGCGACCCATCCGGCGACCGGCGAGCTCGACGGCGTCGGGATCAAGCGCTTCCCCGAGCAGGCGCGACGGCCACGCGAGGAGACGCGGCTCTTCCAGCCGTAGGCTTGTCGGGAGCCTCGCGCCCGTTATGGAGATCCCCGCTTCGCCGTCGTGCTCGTCCGACTCGGGCGGCCCATCGCTCACTCGCCCTCAGCGAACACCTCCGCGCAGCTGTGGGCCTCGTCGTCGCCCGCGATCGAGAGGTCGCGGATGAACGCGATCACAGCCGCGGTCGGCAGCACGCCGTCTTCGCCGTCCGTCTCGGTCTCCGCGAGCTCGTCGCCTGCAACTGCGCAGGCCGCAAGCGCGTCCTCGAAGCGCCCGGCTCGCCGCCAGAGCTCGGCGATCAGCGTCTGGACGATGGGCCGCGGCGCCGAGACCTCGCCGCGCTCGAGCGCCCGCTCGAGCATCTCGGCCGCGCGCTGGCGGCAGCTCCGCGCATGTCCCGCCGCGCTCCTGTCGTCGCAGTCCCACGCCGCGGCGAGGAAGTCCCATCCCGACGCCTCAGGTCGGCCGGCGGCCTCCTCGACGAGCGCCGAGCAGAAGTACGTGCGAGCGAGGTCGGGCAGCTTCGACCGCTCGAGCACATCGCGGTAGACAAGCGACTCGACCACGGCGGCTGCCTGTGGCGGCGCCGTGCCGATCGAGTCCGCGCAGTACCCGCAAGAATCGCAGCGCTGGATCCTGAACGGGAGCGCCCACCGGGCAGGCCCGTTCGGCCGCAAATCGAGGTCGGGCGGGCCGAACGAACTCGTGCTCGTCAGCTCGGCCTTTCGACCAAGTGCGCCACACACGGCACACCGCACGTCGATCTCGCGCATCGTCGTCATGTGAAGTAATCACCGGGATGTGGCCCCGGTCTTACGCGAATGGGCCGTCTCAGACGGCACCGCGTTAGCGTCAGGTCTCGTCGCTGCCCTCGTCGCGGCAGGCTCGCTCGTAGGTCGGCTCGTCTGGGTCGAGACTCGTCCTCAAGCTCCCCGCCCAGCGGCGCGTTGCCCGGGCCGTGCCTGGGACACAGCCATGGGGTCGACACACGGCCGGCACGCGGTCGGAAGCAAAGATCAGCTCGAGGCTCGCAGGCGTCCCGGCCCGCCGCTTTCTGGAATCGTTTGGGAGTTCTTTGCCGTAGCGGGTGTCCTGGCCCGATCGCCGTGACGATCCTCGGCGCCCTGCACTCGGCACATGCAGGGTCATGTCTCGTCGTCGCTGCCTTCGTCCCACCAGGCTGGCTCGCCGTCGAGTTCGTCCGGGTCGAGGCTGCCGTCCTCGAGCTCCTCCGCCGCCTGCCCTGCTTCCTCAGGTTCGCCGAGGTCCGGCGCTTCATCGTCACGCGTTCGGCTCAAATCTCGGCTTCCGTCGCCACGGCTCACGCGTCGCCTTTCGGGCGCTGACGAGGGTCTTGATTCTGAGCCTGTCCTCGAAGGAGACCCGTACTCCCGCAAACCTGCCCGGCTTGACGCTCAGGGCTCATTCGCATCCGGTTCCGTCGTGGTTGCCGTCGAGGCCGTGGGGGTCGCTGCCGATGCTCCTGATCGGTGCGAGATCCATTGCCCGGATGTCGGCGCAGTCGAGGTCGGGTGGATAGGGCGGAACGCACCCGCCTGCGTAGTTCGGGTCGCATTTGCCGTTCGGTTGCGGCTTCTTCGTGGGCGGCCCGCTGGTGCCGGTGTCAACCGGGTGGTAGGGTCGAGAATGGTGCTGGGACATGCTCCCCACAGGCCCCGCTTCGCGGTCTTCGCCTTCTGGGCGTCGGCGAGCAGGCGCGAGGCGTACTTGCCGAGGTCGCCTCGGTAGAAGTACGGGGCGGCGGCTCCATCGCGTACGAGGGTGGTGTTCGCGTTCAATGGCCCGCGATGGACGTAGCGCAGCAGCCTCTGGAACTGCTGGCCAGTCAGCGCGGCCCGATGCGCTCGCGAGAACTCGTCGATCTCGTCACCGACGACGCCGCCGAGGTGCTCGAGGCCCATCGCGTCGATCTGCGCCAATTACTCAAGCTTCGCGCTGGTGTGCGGATCGCCCGAAGCCAGGAGGGTGACGTCTACACCGGGCGCTTTGGCGTCGCCCGGCGACGCGGCGCGCGGCCGTGCGCGATGGGGTCGGCGAGGGCGCGCTCTCGATGCTGAGCGGGCCGGTCGCGCTCACGCGGTCCTGCGCTCTCGTCGGGATGTGCTGTTTCAGCCGGCGGAGGATGACGATGGCATCGCCGGCCCCTCCGTGTTTCGCCGTGGCTGCCTCGGGTACCCCGCTTGTCCCCGGAGTTCGACGGGGGCCGTGCAAACCGCATCGAGGAGGTCAACTGTGAGCAGGACCGAGGTCGGGTCGACCGGCCAGCAGGAGGGAAACGCGGGTGTTGCCGAGACGATGTCAGAGCAGGCGACGCAGGTGAAGGAGAAGGGCCGCGCCGAGCTGCGCGAGCAGCTCGACGAGCGGACGAACGACGTCGGCCGGCAGGCGAGTTCGCTCGCCGGCGCGCTTCGGCGAGCCGGAAGCGAGGCGGGTCAGGGTGCGAGCGGCACAGGCGTCGAGCGCGTGACCTCGGGCCTCGCCGAGCGCCTCGAGCAGGCCGGCAGCTACCTCGAGCAAGCGCGGGGCGAGGAGATCCTGCGCGATGCCGAGCGCTTCGTCCGCACGCGTCCCTGGGTCGTCGCGGGTGCCGCCGCGACCCTCGGCTTCGCCGTCTCGCGGCTTCTGAGGGCGTCGTCGGAGCAGCGATACGACCGCACGAGTACGACAGCGAGCGGGTCGCGGGACGCGCAGGACTGGCGTGCCCCGGCGACGAGTGGCTACGAGGCACGCGAGCCGGTGGCCTCTCGGGCGTCCGAGGCGACCGCCGTCGCGTCGTGAGGTGACCGGGATGTCGACACCCCAGATGGAGGATCTGCACGAGCGTCCGATCGGCGAGGTTGCGTCGGCGTTGACGCGGGATCTCTCGCTTCTGATACGTCAGGAGCTGGAGCTCGCCAAGGCCGAGATGCGGCAGAAGGGCCGGATCGCACTTCCCGGGCTCGGGATGATGGGCGCCGCGGGCGTCGTTGGCCTCCTCGCGGCCGGCGCGCTCACCGCGTTCGTCATCTTGCTGCTCAGCCTCTTCCTTGACGAGTGGCTCGCCGCGCTGCTCACGGCCTTGGCTCTCGCCGGGGTTGCAGCTGCGCTCGCGTTGGCCGGGAAGGAACGGGTCGAGGAGGTCGGGTCGCCGCTGCCCGAGCAAACCATCGAAACCATGAAGGAGGACGCCGAATGGATGAAGGAACAGGCGAGATCCGCCAGGCGATAGAGGAGACCCGCGCCCGCGTCGGGGACGAGGTCGAGGCGCTCTCGTACAAGACCGACGTTGGCGCGCGGCTCGACGACTATGTCGACGAAAAGAAGGAGGCCGTCGCGTCCACGGTGCGCGGCGCGAAGGAGTCCGTCACCGGTGTGGTGGGCTCGGTTGTCCCGAACAAGCGACGGCTGCGCTCGGTGAAGGACACCGCCGAGCGAAACCCGATGGGGCTGGTCGTCGGCGGTGTCGCGGTCGGCTTCGTAGCGGGGCTGCTCCTCCCCTCGACACGCGTCGAGGAGGAGCACATCGGTGAGATGGGCGCGCGTCTCAAGCAGACAGCCCGAGAGACCGGGCAGGAGGCGCTCGAACGCGGCAAGGACGTCGCGGAGTCGGCAATGGAGACGGTCAAGCAGGAAGGCGAACAGCAGGGCCGCGAGCTTGCGTCCGAGCTGAAGGACCGCGTCCAGCAGGACACCGCGACCCAGGACGAGCCACGCCGCCAGCAGGCGCTCTCCTGAGCCCCTGAACCAACGGTGGCCGGGGGGGCACCGCGATGCTCCCCGGCCACCACCGCCGCCGTCCGGGCCGGCGAGAACGACGCAACGATCTTCGCCTCGACGGAACACGTCGCACCACCTAGCTCCGTTCCCGCGCGGCGAGCGAAACGACGCAGCTCGAGGCTTGATGTGAAACAGCGGGTTCCGGGGCCCGCTGTTGGCTACGAAGGCGGGTTCCAGACGTGACCTCCGAGATGGAGGCTCGAGATGACGGCCGATCTGGAAGCCGTGGTGGTTGCAGCCTACGTCTTCGCTGACGAGTACCCCGGTCCCTTGCACGGCGCGGCCCCACGATCCACCGTCGGCTGTCGGTGTTCGACGGTCTCGCGAATCCCAAACCTGGCGAGACGGCGCGTGGCCGTACACGCGCCACTGAGGCCGGCATCGGATGTCCGGCCTGTCTCAGCCGGCGACGAGGACCTGCGGCGAGGCTTCCTTGACCCGCGTCCGCACCGACTTCCAGCGCCGCTCGGCCTCCTCGCGGCCGCCCTGCGACGGTCAGCAGCTCCTGGTCGCGCGCTGCCTTCGCTGCCTGGACGAGGATCACCCAGGCGAGCTCCGCGCGGTGGGTGCAGAGATAGATGTGTTGCAGGTCGTCGAGGAGCATCGTCCTGGAGAGCTTGTGTCGGCCGAGCACATCGGGCCTCATCCGACGCGTCCGCGTCACCGCGCCCGACTCTTGACGGCCCCGGCCTGTCGGGCGCGTCGTACATGTGGGCGACGTGGTGGACGTGCTCCCACCGCCGATGACGCGCCCGAGGACGTGAAGAACGCTCTCGCGCTCCGAAACGTCTGCGCGATCGAGGGCCTCTGCCCCGCCAGCCACACCGAGCCGAACTTCCAGTCAACACGCTCACGGGCGCCACAGTGGGCACCTCAGCCAGGCTGCCCGTGGCGCCTCCGCCCTAGGGCCGCCTTGCCCGCTGATCGGTAGCGAGCCGCTGTGGTTGGTCGCTGGTGCTGTCGAGCCGGGCCGCGATGTCGGCACCGACGCCGAGCTTTCGGACGACCTCGAACCGTTCGTTACGGGAGATCACTTCTTCGATCTCGAGGTCGGCGTGTTCGTGAGCGACCGCAAACTGTGTCGGGTCCGAGCGAATGGCCTCGTACTCGCGGTGCGTGAGTTCAAGTCGCTTCGCGCAGACCTCGTCGGCGCATTCGCACACGATGATCAATGTGTCCGAGTCGGGGGGTTCGAGCTTCTCGAGCTTCTGGTTGAGCTCACGGAAGAATGCTTCGTTCGCCGCCATCCGCTTTTCGCGGAGTGTCGCGATCTCCTCGGAGGTTGGCGTTCCTTTGGCGGATCGCCCTTCGAGCACCCGCGAGAACTCCCCGAGCTCGGGGATGGGCCTGTGCGCGAGGGCACGCAGGATCGGGGCGTAGTCGTTCGCCGTGAGCCGGAACTCGTCCGCGTTGGCATCAAGTGCGCGACCCAGCGTGTAGGCGAGACTGCTGGCGCCCGTTTCCTTCAATGCAACAACAAGCTGCGCAATCGCGCCGCGGGGCAGTCCCAACTCGCCGTAACGGATCAAGAAACCATCCTACGCCGATGCGGAACCCCCCACTTCGTCAAGCGGTGATGCGCTCTGATCACCCATCGTTTGCAGGCTCGCACGCCGCCGCTAGACGTTCTCTTGATGAAGCACTGCGCGAAGCATCAGCGCGAGCCCCGTGTTGCCGACGGGAATCTCGATCGCTACTGCAGTGCGTTGCGGATCTCTGCCAGCTCGCCGGGCCAGTCGGCAAGTACTCGTAGGACCGTCTTGCGGTCGAGGTTGGTGAGTGCGACATCGTGGCCTGTGTCAACGGCGATGCCGACGCGGTGCGCGAGCCCGGTCTCGCCCGCTTGGTCGAGGCGCAGGGCCAGCCGAGCCGCAGCACCAGTCGAGATGTCTGTGCCGGCGACCTTCATGCAATCCGTGTGTCCGCCGCCACGAACGGCAAACCAACCCGGAGCTCACATCAGTCGTCGGCGGGTTGCGCGACGAGCCTGCACAGGAACCTCTTGCTGCCACCGATGTGGTCGGCGGTGAGGAGCCATTCGACTCCCTTGATCACGTACACCTCGCCGTCAACGATCAGCTTGCCGTCGATATGGGGCTCGCCGTCGACGCTGTTGTCACGGGTTTCGATCCTGTCGTTCTCGCGGAACACGAGCTGGAACCGCGTCATAGCCTCCTCCCTTCCGCTCGACCGGCGCGGTGGCCGGGAGCCAAGGAGCGCACCATGCGATCGCGCGTTGTAAGACTGGGACGAACGACCCGGGAGGTCTCCAGATGGCCGAGTTCCCCGCACCCAAGGAGGGGATCGTTCTCACGCATTTCATCGTCTCCCAAGACGTCGAGCGCTCGCGTCGCTTCTATACGGATGTGCTCGGCGGCGAGACCGTGTTGGAAGGCGAGCCGACGATCGTCGCACTCGCGAACGGGTGGGTGATCATCAACGTCGGCGGCGGCCCGACAGAGGACAAGCCGACGGTGGTGCTCGAGACCCCGCCCGACCCGAACCGCACGAGCAGCTTCCTCAACATCCGCGTCGCCGACATCCATGCGTTCTATGCCGAGTGGAGCGCTCGGGGGGCCGAGTTCCTGACGCCACCGATGGACCGCGGAGCGGAGACCCGCTGCTACCTCCGGGATCCGGATGGGCATCTCATCGAAGTCGGCCAGACCACCCAGTCGCTCCTCGAGGAGTGACTGGGTAGAGCGCGGGTGACGGGCGTTCGTTGCCAATCCCACAAGCTTCGAAATGGAGAGAGCCAGCGGCTGCCGAGAGGATCTCACCAACGGGGTACACGACACACCCCGCCTTGGTCGTCAACCGGCCGATGGATCCGCCGTCAGCTCGTAGACGAGTCCGTCCGGTGCACGGAAGTGCTGCCAGGCATACCCGCCAGGCATGACGTTCAGCTCGCCAAGCAGGTCGACTCCCGGTGCCTGCGCGAGCTCGTCCCGGGCGGCGTGAATGTCGTCGACCAAGAAGCCGGCGACGACCGAATTGCGCTCGAACAGCCACGGAGCCCCGGCCGACTCAGCACCGCCGAAGAGCTCGAGCTTCGCGCCGTCTGCCATCGCGAGCTCGACGAACTGCTCGCTGTCCGCGCCCACGACGCGCAGGCCCAATACTTCAATCGCGAAGGCGCGCATCTCAGCGACCCGCGTGGTTCCGACCCCGATCCAGCGGATCCCCTTCACGGTCATCGTGCCAGCCTACGCCCATCCACCAATAGATCCCGAGAGCCGCGCCTCGCCGCAAACTGAGGCATTGACTCATTTGCGTCAATTGCTCCAAGGCGCCCGGGCGGGCCCCAGCGGGCCGCAACGGCCGGCACCATTGTGGACGCCGCTGGGGCGACGGCAGCCCACCCAAATCTAGAGTTCAGGAATGGCGAGTGGAGCTACAAGGGATCGCAGGCGGATCTGGTTTGCCGTCGTGGGCGCGGCGGTTGGGGTTGCTGTTGGGATCCTCGTCAGCGTGACGACCGATGTTCCGCTCGCGCCCGAAATCGGGTTGCTGCTCGGTGCGCTGGCCGGCTGGTTCTCTGCACGCGGACTACGTCGCTAACTGCCGCGGGGGTGAAGGCCGACGTCGCGTGTCAGATTCGGGTCAGATCACGTCCACCACTAGCCCAGCACGACCTCGCGACCCTGCGCAAACGGCATCGCTTTCGATGGGGACCACCCCCGACTGACCGTGACCAACCTCGGACAGAACTGTCACGCCGGAGGTCGCGGGTTCGAGTCCCCGTCGCTCCCGTCTCTCGAAGTCCCTGAAAGATTTCCGGCCGTTCATGACGCTCACCGATGCGAGGGATCCTGGGGCGAAGACAAATCGGAATGAAGCACCGGCGAGCGACTGCCGTCGCGACTCGGGACGCCCGAGTCGGCGTCCCGATCGACGACAGTCGTCAGGTGCGCAGAGTCCGGGCGTGCCAGCCGCGAGCCACAACGAGGCGATAGATCACGAGCAGCACGATCGCCCGACGATGCCGGTCAGCCAGTCGAGATGTCGAAGAACTCGTCGAGCGGCTTGCGTCGAACAATGGTGCGGCTAGGAACCCGCCGAGCAGTGCGCCGGCGATTGCGCCGGCGAGAAGCCCCGACGATGATGAACGCGATGATTCCCATGCGTCCTCCGTGTTCGAGAGCGGTGCGTGGTCGTTCCCTGGCTGGGCGCCAGTGAAGCGCGTCGCCGCGAATTCCGCCACAGACTCACCGTGATACGCGGCGGCACCGGGGGCTTCGGCCATGTCTCAACGGAGCGGGACCTGCTGGAGGAGCCGGGTGGGGCTGGGCGTGCGTGTGCCGGCCGGCTCAGAGCACGAGCACGTTCGCGAAGACCTGCCATGCGAGCAGGCTCTTCGCGACGAGGCTCAGCCAGAGATACCAGCGCTCGCCGTAGCGGTAGTCGCGCCAGCGCCCGACCCGCTTGTATTGCAGGGCCTGGTTCACCGCGAAGCTGTTGAACAGAACGAAGAGCGAGACGAAGATCGCATAGACGAACGTCGGCGGTGCGTGTCCACGCTCCGCCGAGACGCCGATCTGCGCCGCGATGGCGATCCACGCGACGGCGCCGACGATGCAGCCGAGCACGAACGGAAGCCAGCGCGTCCGCGCACGGTCCGGCGGGTTGAGCAGCTCCATCAGCCAGCCGAGGAAGATCATCGCCGCGTTCACCGCGAAGAGGGCGAACAACGCGACGTAGTCGGCGATCCCGGTCAACATCGCGATCAGGACGACCATCAGCGAGGCCGAGACGGAATACTCGAGCCAACGGAACGGGTTGACGCCCGCGGCGAGACCCCGCTCGTAGCGCGCGCGGAACGGCGGGAGCGCGACGAGGGCGTGGTCGAGCGCTGCGAGCAACAGGAACGCGCCGACGAGCGGGCCGATGCGGAGGTCGAAGAGCAAGTCCTGCTTCGGCAGTCCGCTCCCCGGCTGGCCCTCCATGAAGGCGCCTGTGACGGGAAGCGAGAAGTCGGTCGAGAGCGCGAGGATCACCACCGCCTGCGCCGCGTGGACCAACGCAAGCAGCGCGTTGCCGCGCCGAAGCGCCCTGTTGTCCATGCCTTGAGCCTCCTGCCGTGTTTGGACGCGCACTTGGGGAAAGCGGCATCGGGTCTCGCGCCACACCCGGTTTGGGTGTGGACGCGAGACCCGATGCCGTCTTGGACGGGGAGTATGTCCCCGGCCGGCGAGCTAGGCCGACAGGCTGGGCGGGACGATCACGGTGTCGATCACGTGGATCACACCGTTCGTCGCCAGGATGTCGGCAGTGACGACGGTGGAGCTGCCGTTGAGGGTCAGCTTTCCGTCCTTCAGCGAGAGCGAGATCGGCTCGCCCTCGAGGGACTTGACGGTGCCGTTCTGCTGTGCGACTGCGATCGCCTGTGCGCTCTTGATGTCGCCGGCGACGACGTGGTAGGTGAGCACCTTCGCGAGCAGCGCGGGGTCGGCGAGGACGGCCGCGTAGGTCGCCGGCGCCGCCTTCGCGAGCTTCTCGAACGCCTCGTTGGTCGGCGCGAAGACGGTGAACGGGCCGGGGGCTGAGATCGCCTCGACGAGGCCGGCCTTCTGGACGGCGAGACGAGCGTCGAGAAGTCCGGGTTGCCGGACGCGATCTGGACGATCGACTGCGTCGGCGCCGGCGGCTGCGACAGCGACGGCGGCACGATCACCGCGTCGATGGCGTGGATGACTCCGTTCGAGGCCTTCACGTCGGGGATCACGACCCGTGCCGTGCCGTTGAGGACGATCTTGCCGCCCTTGAAGGAGAGCTCGATCGACTCACCCTGGACGGTCTTGACCTTCAGCCCCTTCTTGGCCGCAGCGATCGCGGCTGCGGCGGGGATGCGCTTGCCGACGACGTGATAGGTGAGCACGGACTGGAGGAGCTTCTTGTCGGTGGCGACCTTGTTGTAGAGGGCGGGGTCGCGCTTCTTCAGGTTCGCGAAGGCCTGGTCGGTCGGTGCGAAGACGGTGAGGTTGCCCGGGGCCGAGAGCGTGCCTGCGAGGCCCGCCTTCTTCACGAGCGAGACGAGCGTCGGCAATTCGT
>CAVPVN010000004.1:0-389536 GCA_963709265.1 uncultured Actinomycetes bacterium
GTCTTCGGCCGTAGCGGAGGCGACGTCGTAGAGCGCGTCGGCTTCAGCGTCCGACAGGTCGGGCCGCTTGAGGCCATCTTCGGAGAAGCGGAAGTACTTCGAGACGCGGATCGTGAGGCCTCGGCGGCACGACGCGTTTCCAAGCTTCCAGCCTGGCCGCGTGTCTGTCGGCTCTATCGACAACGAGTAGCGGCGCCGCTGCATCCAGCCGATGGTATCGGCTAGGTAACACCGCGTCACAGTGTCTTCTTGGCGTGGATGAGTACAGGGTGGCGGGCTGTTACCTTCGCCGCGTGTCCGCTGAAGAGACCATCGCTCTGCCGAGGCTCGCGTCCGTGTTGGCAGAGGTGACCTTGCGGCGATTCGCCGCCAGGTGAAGTCGTCCCAGGATGCCATCGGTCGAGCCGTCGGAGTGAGTCGGGTCACCGTGTGTCGCTGGGAAAACGGTGAACGGGCGCCATCAGGCGCGGCTGCTGTGCGTCTCGCGAAGTTGCTGCGCGAGCTCGAGGCGATCGAGGAACACCTCCACCGTGAATGACGAAGGCGCCGCACAGCGCCCCCGCCCACAGCTACACCACCGGCCCTGATGATCTCGGACGGCCGACCGCGTCCCGAGCTCGTCATCCGGGTGCCGTTGGAGAGCTCGGCTCGGATCCACTGGGAACCGGTCGTTCGAGGATGAGCGCCGGCTGGCTTTGTGGTTGTGCCGTAGCCGGGCGCTCCCTGACCTCGTCCTCTACCTGCAAGCGCTCGTCGAGTGGCTGGAGGCCGAGGAGGACGGAGGCCGAGGCGGCATGAGGGTCGACGAGTTTCTCGCGCGACTCGAGCGCGTCCGCCGGACCGGCGCAGGCCGGAACGGCGCGCTGCCCAAGCCATGAGGATCGGACGGCGAGCCTCAGCGTCAGCGAAGGCGACGACGGCCGGGTGCTTCTTCACTGCCATGCGGGCTGCTATGCCCGCGGAGGTCGTCGGCGGCGCTCGGGCTGACGATGGCAGACCTTTTCGCGGACACGCGCACCACCCCCCGTGACACGCGTGCAACGGTGCAACCGTCCCGGCAAACCCGCATTCCTCCGCGGATTCGGGTGCTGCAGGGCAGCAGGGCGAAGCGGGTGTTGCACCGTTGCAACCGGATCAGGAGGGGTTGCGTGCGTGCACCCTCGAGGCGTACGCCGAGGCGAAGGGCCTCCCGCCCGACTTCCTCCGCTCGCTCGGTCTGTCGGATCAGAAGTACGTGGACATGCCGGCCGTGCGCATGCCGTATGTCGATCGTGACGGCCATGAGCAGGCGGTCCGGTTCCGCATCGCGCTTTACGGCGACGACAAGTTCCCGCTGGAAGCTACGCGCGAAGCTCTGCCTGTACGGGCTGACGCGGCTGCGGAAGGCCCGTGATCTCGGGTACGTGGTTGTAGTCGAGGGCGAGAGCTGCGCGCAGACGCTCTGGTACCACGACATCCCCGCCGTCGGCGTCCCCGGCGCGGCCAACTGGAAGGACGACCGCGACGCCCCCGAGCTCGAGGGGATCGGGACCGTCTACGTCGTGGTCGAGCCGGATAAGGGCGGCCAGACGGTGCTCGACTGGCTCAAGACCTCGACGCTCACGACCGGCCGACGCGAACCCGACGATGAAGGACCCACCGAGGTCGTCTTCGATCGCGTCGCCGACGTGATGGGCGCGTGTTCGACGAGTGGAGGGAGGAGCCGGTTGAGCGCGCGGATGCGCGCGCGCCGCGCTCCAAGGTCAAGCTGGTGTCCTTCCCCGACGCTAAGGACGTCTCCGAGCTCTACCTGCAGGACCACGAAGCGTTCGCCAGCAGGTTCGAGGAGGCACTGCAGAAGGCGATCCCGTACGAGGAGCATCAGCGGATCGCGGTGCAGATCCGGGCGCGGGCCGCGTGCGGAGAGGTCCGGTGAGCTCGCGAAGGAACCGCGCATCCTCGAGGTGTTCGAGGGCGAACTCGACGGCGCCGGCGTCGTCGGCGAGAGGCGCCTGTGCAAGCTGATCTATCTCGCGGTCACCGGCCGCCTCCTCGACCGCTTCGCCTCGCTCGCGATCAAGGGTCCGTCCGCGTCGGGCAAGTCATGGACGATCGAGCGCGTCCTCGACTTCTTCCCCGAGGAGGCCTTCTACCTCCTGACGGCGATGAGCGAGCGGGCGCTCGCCTACGGAACCGAACCCCTCAGCCACCGCTTCCTCGTCCTGTTCGAGGCCGGCTGGGCTGGAGAGCGACTTCGCCTCGTATCTTGTGCGAGAGCCTGCTCTCCGAGGGATGCGTCCGCTATGAGACGGTGGAGAAGGGCGCGGACGGGGCGCTCCGAGCGCGGCTCGTCGAGCGCGAAGGCCCGACCGGGCTGATCGTCTCCACGACCTCGGTCGCGCTTCACCCGGAGAACGAGACGCGCCTGCTCTCGCTCGCGGCGACCGACACGGCCGATCAGACGAAGCTGGTGCTCGCGCGTCTGGCCGTCGATGACCTCACGGAACCGGATTTCGCCCGCTGGCACGACCTGCAGGTCTGGCTGGAGACCGCCGAGCATCGCGTGGCGATCCCCTACGCCAGCACGCTTGCGGATCTGGTCCCGCCGGTCGCGGTCCGGTTGCGACGTGACTTCGGTGCTGTCCTCTCCCTGATCCGTGCGCACGCGCTCCTGCACCAGGCGTCCCGCGCGCGCGACGCGAAGGGGAAGGTGGTCGCGACGATCGAGGACTACGCCGTCGTGCACGATTTGGTGTTCGACATCGTCTCCGAGGGCGTCGAGGCGACCGTGCCGGCGACGGTGCGGGAGTTGGTGGAGGCGGTCGCGGGCTCCGAGGAGCCGCTCTCGATCGCCCAGTTGGCGAGCCTGCTCGGCCTGGACAAGTCGGCCACTTCGCGGCGCTGGCAGAACGCCCGACGACGCGGCTACGTGAAGAACCTCGAGGAGCGTAGGGGCAAGCCGGCACGGATCGTGCTCGGCGATCCGCTTCCGGATGAGGTCGAGATCCTGCCCTCGCCCGAGCGGCTCGAGGAGTGTTGCAGTGTTGCAGGCGAATCCGGAGGGGTAGCGCGCGAGCGCGGTCCCGCAGCTGGTTACGCGCAGTGCCTCATCTGCGGCGGTGAGTACCTCCGCGACGAGGAGCACCCCGAGCTCCTCCGCTGCCTGAAGTGCGTTGAGCGTACGGCCGCGTGACCGACCAGCTCCCCGAGCTCCTCGACGCCAAGGGTCTCCGGGCAGAGCTCGGCGTCACACGCGCCGCCGCCGAGGCGATCATGCGACACCTGCCCATCGTCCAGATCGAGGGGTTGCGGAAGGTCTACGTCCGTCGCTCGGACGTCGTCGCCTACCTCGAGTCAAGGACCTTCACGAAGAGCGAAGTACCATCGTGAACCGGGGCGGACATCGGTGGATCCCCTAGACAAGGAGCCTCCGTGTTCGCCCCGTTGTACTCTTTCGGTGTCTAGGGGATCGACTGAAGGAGGCTCAGAGTGGCAAGCCTGACCATCGTCACGCGCGCGGCAAAGGATGGTCCGCGCTACCTCATCCGCTTCCGGCTCGGCGGTCGCGCCTACCCGTGGGTGCACGCCGGTTCGTTCAGGACCCAGAAGGAGGCGAAGGTCAGACGTGACCTCGTCGCCGGCGAGATTGCGGCAGGGAGGAATCCCGCCGACGTCCTCCGTGCACTCGCGACGTCTCCTGCGACTGTCGTCGGCCTCGAGACCTGGGGCGAGCGGTTCCTGGCGTCCCGGATCGACGTCGACGTGAACACCAGGAAGAACTACGGCTCGGCGATCAAGAAGATCAACGAGACATTCGGTGACCGGGCCCCCTCCACGATCACCGCCACCGAGATCGCGGAGTGGATCGCCACCCTCGCCGAGACCCGCAAGCCCGGAACGCTCGGCCAGTACCTGATCGCCTTCCGGCTTCTGCTCGACCACGTCGGGCTCGAGCCGAACGCCGCGCGTGACGCGCGGGTGAAGCTCCCGAAGCAGGTGCGGGACGAACCGCAGCCGCCGTCGAGGGAGCACTTCGAGGCGATCGTGGAGGCGCTCGGCGCGAAGTGGAAGCTCCTGTTCGTCACCATCGAGCAGGGTGCGCTCCGGCTCGGCGAGGCGGTGTCGCTTCGGTGGGCCGACGTCGACGCCGCCGGACTACGGCTCCGATTGCCGAGGTCGGCGACGAAGCGGACCGTGCCCGCTGGGTGTACCTGCCCGACTGGCTGATGCAGGCCATCGAGGCGACGTGTCCGCTCGAGGATCGGGTGCCCGAGCGCAAGGTCTTCCAGGGGATCAGCGAGGCGTCCGCGTACCAGGCGATGTCGAGGGCGTGCAAGAACGCCAAGGTCCCGCACTACCACCCGCACGACCTTCGCCATCGCCGGATCACCATCTGGCACCAGTCAGGGGTTCCGCGCGGGAGCTCGCCGAGCGTGCCGGTCATGCCCGGCCGTCGATGTCGCTCGACGTCTACAGCCATGTGATGCCGCCGGACGAGATCACGTCCGAGCGGGTCCTGTCCCTGCTCACGAAGGAGGGGAGGTAAACAGATGAACGCGTACGAGGTTGTCGTGACGCCGGATGACACTAGGCGGAAAGGCCCGCGTGGCGCGAGCCTCCTCCGCACTCGGTTCTAGGGCATGTCTGGGATTCGTTCTACTTTGATCCGCGTCGCGGTGATGGTTGCTCGGAGTCCGCCGACAGTGAGGTTTCCGCTGGTATCGAACAGATCCGAGATCGCCACCGCCGTGTAAGAGTCGCCGTCCTGCGCGAGCTCCAGTGTCTCTGATCTTCTGGCTCCCCAGTAACGTCCCGGTCGCGTCGAACCTGAAGAAGATGTGCGTGTCGGCGTAGAGCCGCCCTCTTACGTGCTCCCATGTGCCGTGCGCTGGTCCGCGAAGGACGTTATTCGCGGTCCCGATTAGCGAGTGACCGGTCGTGTATGTGGTCAGCCCCTTCACCGGAGGTAGCGCGGGGCCGCGATCCACCGTCAGCTGCCACGATCCGACCAGCTGGTTGGCCGAGCTGTCGTCGTCGGCAGCCGAGGCTGAGATCGCTCCCGTCGCAGCCAGCGCCGCCACGATCAGAAGAATCGCGGCAATTGATGCCTTTCTGCTCATGCTTCCCTCCCTGTCTTTCGAGCGACCGTAACAACTTGCTACAACTCGCACAATGACGCGGCACGTCGTTCGGATCTTCCATGTCGACCGCTGAACCCCGCAGCGGGCGGTCGAACTGATCGCGGAGGGAAGGAGGAGTTCGACGGCTAGAGCGTCACCCGCGTGAAGTACAAGGAGCACGGATTCGGGTCGCCGCGGTTCTCACCGATCGGCCGCGTCGTAGGCGACCTCATCGCCTAGATCGGCAACGCTACTGATCGAAACGGGCCTTTTCGGAGGCCCTTTTCGTCGTCCTGGTGGTGCACCGGTGGTGCCTCAGAGCTCAGGACGAGCCGCAAACCCGCATGAACACACGAAGCTTGTACTTGTTGGTGTAGTCCTCCACCGGTCGGAGGCTAGCCGAATCCCGCATGGTTCCGTGGTCGGCGCGGCCGTAGATGTCGCTAACTGCGGTGCTGGTGTGATCTCGTTGCAATCGGGCGACGAACGATGGGCGACGGCGGTCGCGCATATGGTGAGGGGCGGCTCTGAGGACTTCGCTAGATCAACCAGTAGAGGGTTAGGGCGACCGATACCCAGAAAGCGACGCAGGCTGCCAGGGCGGCAAGCAGTCCGAAATTGAAGTCAGCCGACTCGGGGCGACCGGGGGCAGGGACGAAGGTGCCCCAACCGGGCCTACCAACGGGGACCCCCGTGCGCGACATCGTGTCTCCGCGGCTTTCACCGGCGGGAGCAGGTTGTCCTGCACCCGCAAGCTCGCGGGATGCATCGCCAGAGAGCCCCGAAGCGATAGTAGAAAGCGTCATCCGTCTTCTCTTTGTCCCTGTCCCGGAAGCGGGAGTTCCGGCACCGGGCTCACATCGGCCACGGTAGGTGGGGGCGGCGGGGCCGGATAGGACACGATTGGGTCAATCCGCCTCTGTTGCAGGCGATACACACGCTGTGTCGCGGGCGGCAACGACGGCGGAGGGGCCGCCTCCTAGGCTCGTCGCACGGTCGAACGGTCGAGAAGGAGACGGGACATGAACAACATGACCACCATGAGGATGTTGCTGTCGACTGCGGCACTTGCCGTCGTTGCGGCGCTGTTCGCGGGCGCGGCGGGCGCGATGGTGCAGGACGAGGGCGGTGGGGCGCCGGCGGTCACGACGGTGCAGCCCGGCACGATTCCGTACCTCAGCCACGGGATCGGCGTCGACGAGAGCCAGTTCTCCGGACAGCCCTCGGTCGGGCTCAGCGGCGACTCCGCGCTGAAGGTCGATCGGGCCGTCGCGGCGGCCAACGAGGCGTACGAGACGTATCGCGTCAAGACGGCGATCGCGGCGCGTCAGGCGCTCTTCACGGGTCAGCAGCCGTCGGTCGGACTCACCGGGGACAGCGCGGTGACGAGGTATCCCGGGATTGTCACGCTGCCGACCGCGTCGTCTGCCAGTGATGGCGTCGATTGGTCGTGGTTCGGGCTCGGGGCAGGCATGACGGCTCTGCTCGCCGCCGGCATCGCGGGTGTCGTGCTGACGACCAGGCGCCGCGGCGGTATCGCTCTCCCGTAGCGACCGTTCGACACGGGAACCGAGACGGGGCGGATCCGAAACAACCGCCCCGTCTCGCTGCTCCGCTCAATCGGCTGCCACCATCCGGTTAGAGACCTTCGTGCCGCGCCGTCGGACGTGCTCCTGTGAGAGCGTCGCTGCAGCATCCACGAATGCGCGATTCGCAGCGGCCGCGTACGACACCCTCGTGTACTACCTCGAGCCGTCAGATCTGCTCGACTGTTTCCTGAGCAGTTCCGACACCCAGCCGAGCGGCGCTGCGGTGGGGATGAGCGGCGGCCCAGAACATGATCCGCTGCGCGGATGAACGACGGACAAATGACGCCGTTCGGCACAACCTCAGGGACGGTTCCCGCTGCTGCACCCGGCGTCTGGGCAGCCGACACCACCGGCGTTCGCTGCGCCGCAGATCCCCTAGGCCGGCGAAGTCATACCGTTCGTCGACACCCAGCAACGGGAGTTCCTGTCGTCACCCCCTCCGCCGCTCAATAGTCGCCGGTGGACGGATGACTACAACGAGGTCAAGACCTGGGGCGGCCGGGCGTCGTCCGCGTCTCCACGCGACCGCCGAATCACCCGAGCGAGCGGTCGAGCGCGACGCGCGAAGCACCTCGGTGGTCACGATCTACGCCGGTGACGGGCCGGCGCTCACGACCAGGGTGACCGTCGCGCCGTTGGCGAGTCGCATCTTCCCCCTCGGCCGCTGGTCGAGAACCGCGCCCGACGGCCGATCGGACGTCTTCCGCATCACCGCGCCCAGTGAGCAGTGAGCTCGTGCGATCCGCGCTTTCGCGTCCTTGAGCTGGAGCCCTGCGAGAACCGGAACGATGCACGACGGATCCTTCGAGGCCGATACGAGAACGACCATGGGCGCTGTCCACGTCTTCCGAAGACACATCCACCTGAACGACTCGTTCGTCGAGACGACGCAACTCGTCGGGTCGTAGTACGTGTTCGTCCAGTACCGCTCCAACACTTGGATTGCGATCGTGTGCCGTCCGACGGCCAGCGGTTGCGTGGTGAACCGCGCAGACCGATCCGCATTGAGCCAGGTATGAACGACGCAGCAATCCACGGCAACCGACAGATTGGAGACATCGGTACCTCCGAGCGCCCACTCGATCGTGACCGACTTGTCCGCGTTGACGCTCATGCGAAACGCGTACGCGGCGTACGACGCCGTCGCGGCCCAGACGAGAGCTGCGCAGGAGGCAACCAGCGTCAGTGCGAGAAGTCGTCGCTGCATCGGGCGGCCCTTCGTCGTACCGAGACGCCAGGCGCGGGCCTCGAATACGGTGGACGACGCGTCGCGAAACCGTCGGACGGCGAGCGGACACTGCTCCCGCAGCGCCCGAAACGCTGGCGGGTATTCGGTGCCTCGCGCCCGTCAGATCGACGTCATCAGGGCGTCCGGCCCCTCAGTCTTCCCTAGAGGTGTGCCGTGAGCGTGGGCTGTGCAAGCCCCACGATCAACCTCGGCTCGTGCCGATGTTGCATATATCTCCTCCCCAATCGTTCCCCAGGGGGACAGATAGAGCGTTCTGTCACAAAGCACAAGCGCGTCCGAGTGCCATTCTTGTCGTGCTGGTGGTCAGGACGGCCCGCAAACCCGCATGGAAAGACGAATCTTGTACCAGCTGGTGTGGTCTTCACGGCGCGTGTACCCGGGCGCGGTCAGGCGACTTGCACGCGAAGCACGCCATCGACGAGCTCGAGCGAGCTCGTGCCGCAGTTCTCGATCGGGTCGCCCGGATCGCCCTCGGCATGACGCCGGAGCGCCCGGATCGCGCCGCCGTGCGTCACGACCAGGACCGTGCCTTCGGGGTGATCAGCGGCGACGCGCTCGACGGCCGCGACGACTCGGTCCGTGAGCTGCTCGCGCGTCTCGCCGTCGTGGCCGATCTCGCCGCCGCGCCAGCGGGCGTAGCCCTCCGGAAAACGCTCCTCGACCTCCGCCCGCGTCAGGCCCGACCACGAGCCCACGTCGATCTCGCGCAATCCCGGATCCTCGACGACGTCGAGGCCGAGCCGCTCGGCGACGACGCGGGCGGTCTGACTGGCGCGCGCGAGGTCGCTGGAGTAGATCGCCGCGATCCCGTCGCCGGCGAGCCGCTCCGCCAGCTCGGCCGCCTGGCTCCGGCCCGCGTCGTTGAGCGGCGGGTCGGCATGGCCCTGCCAGCGTCCGACGCGATTCCAGTCGGTCTCGCCGTGGCGTGCGAGGAGGATGCGGGTCACGCGACTAGGCTAGCCGCGTGGATCTCGGGCTCACCGGCAAGGTCGCGCTCGTCACCGGCTCGAGCCGCGGGATCGGTCGCGGCATCGCGACGCGCCTCGTCGAGGAGGGCGCCGACGTCGTGTTCTGCGCCCGGGGGAAGGACGCACTCGACGAGGCTGTCGCCGCCGTCCGTGGCCCGGGCGGGGCCCACGGCGTCGTCGCCGACGTGACGACGCCCGGGGGCGCGGTGGAGGTCGTCGAGGCCGCGGCCAAAATGTTCGGCGGGCTCGACATCGTGGTCAACAACGTCGGCGGCTCGGGCGCACGCACGATCGACGAGCTCGACGTCCAGGATCTCGACGACGTGCTCGGCCGGAATGTCGTCCCCGCGCTTGCCGTCTCGCGCGCGGCGCTGCCGGCCCTACGCGAGCGTGGGGGCGGCGTGATCGCCCTGATCGCGTCGATCTGGGGTCGCGAGGGGGGCGGAAGCCCGAGCTACAACATCGCCAAGGCCGCGGAGATCAGCCTCGCCAAGGCAATGGCGGGCGACCTCGCGAAGGACCGGATCAGGGTCTTCAGCGTCGCGCCTGGATCGACCCTGTTTCCCGGCGGCAGCTGGGAGCGCCGCGTGCGGGACGACCCAGAGGCCATGGCCGCGTTCGTCGAGCGCGAGCTGCCCTGGGGCCGCTTCGGAACGGTCGACGAGATCGCCGACGTCGTCACGTTCCTCGTCTCGCCTCGCGCCTCGTGGGTCGTGGGCACCTCCGTCGTCATCGACGGCGGCCAGTCGCGCTCGTTCTGAGCCAAGCGCGCGTACGCGAATCGGGCCGAGGCGGCGACTACCCTGGACGGGATGGAGGTCGCGGGCCGGATCGCGGGCACGTTCGCCGAGCGGGTGAGAGCGCTCGAGGAGGCGATGCTTTCGCCGCTCGCCGTGCGCTCGTACGAGACGCGCGGCCGGGAGCGGGAGGAGGAGCCGTGCTCGGTCAGGACGCCTTTCCAGCGCGACCGCGACCGGCTGATCCACTCGAAGCCGTTCCGCCGGCTGAAAGGGAAGACGCAGGTCTTCATCGACCCCGAGGGCGACCACTACCGCACGCGGATGACGCACACGCTCGAGACGACCGCGATCTCGCGCGTGGTCGCACGGGCGCTCCGGCTGAACGAGGATCTCGTCGAGGCAATCGGGCTCGGTCACGACACGGGGCACACGCCGTTCGGCCATGCCGGCGAGGACGCGCTCGACCGGGCGCTGCTGGAGCGGTTCGGCGGGAGGTTCAGGCACAACGAGCAGTCCTTCCGCATCGCCGGGCAGCTGAACCTGACCTACGAGGTCTGCGACGGGATCCTCACGCACACCGGTGAGCGAGAGCCGGAGACACGCGAAGGGAAGATCGTCCGGATCGTCGACAGGATCGCCTACGTCAACCACGACATCGACGACGCCCTCCGGTACGGCCTGTTGACCGAGGACGAGCTCCCGGCGGACGAGATCGAGCTGCTCGGCGCGACGGGGTCGCAGCGGATCGACACGCTGGTGCACGACCTCGTGGAATCCTCGGAAGCCGCCGGCGACATCGTGCAGGGCCGGGACGTTGGAGTGGCGATGCACTCGCTCCGGTCGTTCATGTTCGAGCGGGTCTATCTCGGCCCGCAGGTCATGCCCGAGCACGAGCGCGCGCGGCGCGTGGTGAAGGCGATCTTCGACCGGCTCGCCGACGAGCCCGCGCGGCTGCCGGCGGGGGACGGCGCCCTTCCCGAGCGCATCACCGACTACCTCGCAGGCATGACCGATCGCTTCGCGCTCGCATACGCCGAGCGGCTCGGCGCCGAGTAGGGTCGCCGCCGTGGCGCGGATCAAGGACACGAGCGTCGCGGAGGTCAAGGCGGCGGCCGACATCGTCGAGGTCATCGGCGCGAGGACGTCGCTTCGCCGAGCCTCGAGCTCGCGCTTCACGGGCCGCTGCCCGTTCCACGAGGAGCGCACGCCGAGCTTCTCCGTCGATCCCGTCGACAAGCTCTACTACTGCTTCGGCTGCGGCAAGGGCGGCGACGTCGTCCGATTCGTCCAGGAGACCGAGAACCTCGACTTCGCGGCCGCGATCGAGTGGCTCGCGGACCGGTTTCGCGTCCAGCTCGAGTACGAGGAGTCCTCGCCGCAGGCCGATGCCGCTCGCCAGCGCCGCGACCGCCTCACCGCATTGCTGGAGCAGGCGACGACGTACTTCGAGCGGGTCCTCTGGGACAGCGAGGCAGGCTCCCCCGTGCGCGACTATCTCGCCGGCCGCGGCCTGGGCGAGGAGATCTCGCGGGAGTTCCGCCTCGGGCTCTCCCGCGGCTCGGGGCTCGTCGCGAAGGCACGCGAGAGCGGCTTCACGATCGACGAGATCCGCGCCGCGGGGCTAGCGAACCAGCGTGGGAACGACTACTTCCCGTTCCGCCTCATGTTCCCGCTCGCGGACGCGCGGGGCCGCACCATCGGTTTCCAGGCGCGCCGGCTGCGGGACGACGACCCGCTTCGGGGCAAGTACGTCAACACTCCCGAGAGCGAGCTGTTCAAGAAGGGCAACGTCCTGTACGGCCTCCATCTCGCGCGCCCGGCGATTGCGAAGCAGGATCGCGCGATCGTCGTGGAAGGCAACACCGACGTGATCGCGCTGCGCCAGGCGCAGGTGGAGCCGGTCGTCGCGTCGATGGGTACCGCGCTCACCGAGGCGCAGTTGCGCGAGCTCGGACGGTTGACGAAGAGGCTCTTCCTCTGCTTCGACGCGGACGCGGCGGGACAGGAGGCGACGCTTCGCGGGATGGAGCTTGCGGTGAGGCAGGGCTTCGACATCAGGGTCGTGGCATTGCCCAAGGGGGAGGACCCGGCCGATGCGGCCGACTCGTTCGCCGCGCGGCTCGGCTCGGCCGAGAGCTACCTGCACTACCGCGTCCGCATCACGCTCGAGCGGACGGCCGACCGGCAGGAGGCCTTCGTGCGGGCGCGGGAGATTCTTGCGCCGGTCGAGGACTCGCCAGAGCGTCAGGAGGCGCTTCGATTGCTCGCCGATAGGCTCGACCTTCCCCGCGAGACGCTTGCCGGCCTCGCGCCCTCGAGGGTCGTTCGCGCCGTCTCCGTGGCGGCGTCATCGACCCCGCGGCTGCTCGAGGCGGGGCTCCAGCGGGAGCGCGACCTGCTCGCGGCGGTCGTCCGCAACCCGTCGCTCGTCTCCGAGCTCGCCGCCCTGACGCCCGACCACTTCGATGATCCGCTCCACCGGCGATTCCGGGAGTCCCTGGTCGACGGGACGCCGTCGGACGAGGATCTCGTCGCGTTGCGCGCGGAGCTCGGCGCGCGCGCGGACCGGGACGAGCTCGACGAGCGCACCGGCAGGGAGCTCCTCCTCCGGTTGCACGAACGGCGGCTCCGACGCGAGCTCCAGGGGGCCGACCTCGTTCGCGCGACCGAGCTCCAGGCCCGGCTCGCGAAGGTGCACACCGCCCTCGCCGAGCTGGTGTGAACCTCTACGCAGGCGCCATTCGTAGGCTTGGCCGGCATCGCGCCGTCGCGTGGACGCTGTCGCACGTCCTTCCACCCATCGATGCGCTCTTCGTCGGTCGCCGGCGCTCGCTGACGAGCTTCGGGACGGGATTTCCGCTCTGCTTCCTGACCACGAAGGGCCGACGGACGGGTGAGCTGCGTACCGTGCCGCTCCTGCACGTCGCCGACGGCGAGCGCATCATCCTGATCGCCTCCAACTGGGGCCGACGACGCGATCCTGCGTGGGCGCTCAACCTCGAGGCGGATCCTGCGGCGCGCGTGTCGATCGACGGAGTCGAGCGCGGCTACCGCGCACGCCCCGCCACGGCCGAGGAGTATTCGCGATACTGGGCGGAGGCGGCTCGGGTCTGGCCCGGCTACGACGACTACCGGGCGCGAACCGGGCGGGAGATCCGCGTCCTCGTTCTCGAGCCCACGGTGGAGTCGGCTCAGGGGACGGGCCGGATGAGCAAGGACGATCCCGTTCGTCAGGACTGATCACCGAACCGGACGATCCGTCCCGTGACCGCTCGCGCCCAGGAGCTGCCGTAGGCTTTCGGCACGGAGTCGAAGCCGCTCCGCCTGCAGGCGCCAATCGGCCGCCCGCTCCGGGCGATCGCTGTCCGAGGCCCACGCGTCGGCAAGCGTGGCCGTTGCCTCCCAGAGCTCGGCGGTCCGTGCCGCGACGGGCCTGGGGATGCTCACGTCTTTCTCCCCTTGGCGCAAAGCTGTGTCGATGAGCTCTTGGATCTCGCCGCACTGAGCGGCCTCTTGGTCACGACCAGCCTGCGACAACATGAAGGCAGCAAGGCCAGCCGCCGTCAGCGACGGCCCGACAATGCGGGCGGGCAAGAGAACGTCGGCATCCGGCGCCACGGGTCGCATCCTCCCCGACACGTCTGACCCTCCCCGGGCTCACCCCCGGCCATAGGTGGATCCCGCACCACTGACCCGTCGTGTCGTACGCTGGTGCTCCACCACCGCGACGGAAGGCGGGTGACCGATGTACGCACGCGTGGCGACGTTCGAGAGCGATCCGTCGACGGTCGATGACGCGATCGCGATGGTTCGCGGCCAGGTGGAGTCCGGCGAGACGCCGCCCGGGCTCGAGGGCGCAAAGATGCTCATGCTCGTGAACCGCGAGTCCGGGAGGGGCGTCGGAGTGACGCTCTTCGAGACCGAGGATGCGATGAGACGCGGGGACGAGGCGCTCAACGCGATGAACCCCGGCGGCACAGAGCGCCGGACATCCGTCGAGTTCTACGAGGTGCCCGTTCACACCATGGGCTGAGCTCGCTCGCACGAGCGGCCGGAACGAAGGGCGCCGCGGCGCCCTTCGCTCGTTCTGTCTCGGGCGTCAGACGTCGAGACGCGAGACCTCGAGATCGAGGTCACGCTCCACGAGGCGCATCACCTCGTCGCTGATCTCTCCCGCGTTTCGGAGTTCGATCACGGCCTGGCGCTCGGCGTCGAGAAGGTCGCGGCGGAGCTTCTGGTACTTGAGTGACTGCCTCTCGATCTTGCCGTCGCCTTCGGGGTCGAACCGCGCGGCGAAGCGGTCGATCCGGAACTGATAGGCGCCGCGAACACGCTCGGCCGTGTCGTCGCGGACCCACGACTCTCCCACCAGCCGGTCGAGACGATCGAGCGCAGCCTCCGCCGCGCGGATACGAGCATGCGCCTCCTCCGCCTCGGCGGTGCTCTCGTCTGCCTCGAGCCCGAGGGCCCGGATCACCGCAGGAAGCGTCAGCCCCTGCAAAACGAGCGTCCCGAGAACGACGGCGAACGCGAAGAAGACGATCAGGTCGCGCCCTTCGAACGGCGCCCCGGCATCCGTCTCGAGCGGGATGAGGAGGGCGGCGGCGATCGTCACGGCGCCGCGCATCCCGTTCCACGAGACGAACGCGGCGTGCGTCCACGGCTGCGCGGGATCCCGCGTGCGCGACGGGACGAGCCGCGGGACGTAGGTGACCGTGAAGACCCAGAGGATCCTCAAGGAGAGCACCGCCAGGACGATCACGGCCGCGTCGGCCGCGAGTGACCAGCCGCTCGTCCCGGAGAGCGCGTCGAGGATAGGTCGCAGCTGGAGACCGACGAGCCCGAACAGCACGGCGTTGAGCAAGAACGTGAGGATCTCCCAGAACGCCCGACCCTGGAGGCGCGTCTGCACCGTCGTCAGCTCGGGCGTGTACCAGCCCATGTAGACGCCCGCCGTGACGACGGCGAGCACTCCCGAGACCCCGAGCGCCTCGGCCGGCAGGAAGGCGAAGTACCCGGTGAGGAACGCGATCGTCACCTCGAGCGGCGGATTGTCGAGCGCGCGGCGAACGCGACGGATCGCATACCCAACGACGAGGCCGACGGCGACCCCGCCCGCGATGCTGAGCACGAGCTCCCAGCCAGCGTGCCAGACGGAGAACGTCCCGGTGACCGCCGCCGCGATCGCCGTGCGGAGCAGGACGAGCGCCGTGCCGTCGTTGACCAGGCTTTCCCCCTCGACGATGTCGATCAGGCGGCGCGGCACGCCGAGACGCCTTCCGATCGCAGTCGCCGCGATCGGGTCCGTGGGCGAGACGACGGCGCCAAGCACGAACGCCTGCGGCCAGGGAAGATCCGTGACGGCGTGCGCCACGACCGCGACGCCGGCCATCGTCATCGCGACGAGCCCGACCGCGAGAAGCGAGATCTCCGTTAGGTTCTGGCGCAGCTCCCGCAGCCCCGTGAAATACGCCGCGACGTAGAGCAGTGGCGGCAGGAAGCCGACGAGGACGATCTCGGGCGGGAGCGTCACGTCGGGGACGCCGGGACCGAAGCCCAGCACGAGCCCACCGAGTACGAGCAGGATGGGGTAGGGGACCCGCAGCGGGCCGGCGAGGATCAGAAGCGCGGCGGCGGAGGCGAGCAGCGCGAGCAGCCGCAGGTCGTCCCGCGCCGTGAACTCGAGGATCAGCTGCATGCCCACGTCAGCCACTGCTTACCAGCGCAGCGTGATCACGTGCCCCGATCCGTCCAGGCGGCAGGCGTTCGCCACGCGGCGGCGTGGGGCGGGGCCGAGCCTCGCCCGCGACCGCGGGTCAAGGCATGAGAGACTCGCTCGACGCCGCCGCCCTCCCCTGCGGCGATTGCCGCCGCGGGGTCTGCCGTCGCCATGATCCCCCCACGGCTCGACTGGCAGACCCCGCGGCCCATGGAGCGCGTCGCACACGCTCCGGTGAAGGGATGTTCGCGTGAGGACGTGCGGCACTCACCGACTTTTCGGCTGGACCGCAACTGGACCTAGGCCGGGTTTAGCGATTCGAGGGCCGAAAGGGCGCTGGTGTTGCCGACCGCTCGAGCCTCCCGCGGTTCCTGCGACACGAACGGAGAGACGTGCCATAGGTTTGGCGAAGGCTGTTGCGCGGAAGCTCGCAGCGAAACGGCCCCGAGTGGAGGGAGGAGTGAACGTGGCCGAGGATCAGAGGAACGCTCGGATATTCGGGGTGCTCTTCATCATCACGTTCATCACGTCGATCCCGGCCCTTGCTCTTTACCAGCCGGTTCTCGACGACCCTGCCGGTTACATCGCCGGTGGTGGCAAGGACAATCAGATCTATCTCGGCGCGCTCCTGGAGCTGCTGCTCATCATCGCGAACGTCGGAACCGCCGTCGTCGTGTACCCGATCCTCAGGCGGCAGAACGAGATCCTCTCCCTCGGCTACGTCACCGCTCGTCTGGTCGAGTGCGCCTTTATCGGGGCCGGCATCATCTTCGTGCTCGGGATCGTGACCTTGCGTCAGGACTCTCCGGACGCAGCGAACCTCGCCGTCTCGCTCGCAGCGCTCAAGGATTGGACGTTCCTGCTCGGCCCGGGCTTCATCGTCGGCTGGGGGAACGGGCTGATACTGGGTTACCTGATGTACAGCTCCCGCCTCGTGCCACGATGGATGGCCTGGCTGGGACTCATCGGAGGCCCGCTCATCATCCTCTCGGGGATCGGCAGCCTGTTCGACTGGTGGGAACCAGGCAGCACGGTACCGGCCATCACGGTGATACCCGAGTTCTTGTGGGAGCTTTCGCTTGGCATCTACGCCGCCGCGTGGGGTTTCAGGCGGGATTCGCCGATCCTCTGGGGGGATCGTGCGTCCATACGCCAGCCTGCGTAAAGCCACGGCGCGAGTGATCCGGCTAGCTGAACGCCGTCAGTGTGTCGCTTCCACAAGTTCGTGGCCCTGCGCGCGACGTGCATGCCTGACGGCCTGCCTGCACCCTCAGGGCAGTGGGTGTTCCTGCATGAAACCGAGGACGAGCCCGATGAACTCCTCGGCCCGCTCCATCATCAGCACATGGCTTGAGCCTGGCCCGGTCAACAGCTCATAGCGTGCGCCCGAGATGCGCTCGGCAACCGCCTGACATTGCCAGGGTGGAGTGATGAGATCCTGTTCGCCCGCGATCACAAGCGTGGGTGCGTCGATCCCGGCGAGCCGATCCAGCGTGTCGTGTTCTTCGTCGGCCTGCCATTGCTCGCAGGTGGTGCGGATCTGTGTCTCGGTCTGCGGGAACAGTGGGAGCAACTGCTGGACGGTCGATTCGAATTCCGGGCTGTTGAGAAACTCGGGCGAAAAGGCGAGACCCAGTGTGTTCAGCGCTGCTTCCATATCGCCCGTTTCCCAGGGATGGCGTACGGCGCTCAGCATCGCCCGCATGTAGCCGTCACCCCGGCACCACGTCGCGTAGAGGACAAGTCCGCCGACGCGGTCGGGGTGGGCGAGCGCGAGTTCCTGCGCGACCGCGCTACCAAGCGACCAGCCGAGAACGTGTGCACGCTCGATCTCAAGGGCGTCGAGCAGGGCTACCGCGTCCGCCGCCAGCGATGCCATCGTGATGCGCTCTTCGCCGCGCTCAGATTGCCCGAGCCCGCGACTGTCGTAGGCAATCACGCGATGGTGCTCAGCAAACGGGGCCACCAGCGGTTCCCAGAAACCAAGCGATCCGCTTGTTCCCATGATCAGTAGGAGCGGCTCGCCGGTGCCGGTCTGACTCACGTTGAGCCGGACACCCGTGGCCACCGGAACGAGGGTTGCAGACTGCATTGCAGCCTCCATCACAGACCTCCCCGGTTGACCCACTTGATTCTAGGCGCGAGGCCCTATCGAGCCAAGTGCCGCGACACGAAGGCCGCACACTCCACTTGGCTCTCTGCGTGCTCTATGCACGTGGGCCGCCGATGACCATAGGGCGGGGCGGCTGGCTGAACGCCGTCAGTGACTCTTACCGCGGTATCCGGCCGCACCGGAACCCTGCCACGGCAAGGCGCCGGTGACCCCATGGCCGCGGCGGATGTCCTCATTCGTCACCGCGTTCGACTTGTGCGGCGTTGAGCATGGGCGGGAGTAGCGAGCCAGATGTTCTTTGTCACAATGTGGAAGAAGGAGGTTGCGTGTCGCGCCAGTTCGTGTTCACCCTGGGATGTCTGGCGGCCACCTTGCTGATCGCAACTTCTGCGACGGCGACGGAGCGCGGCACCGCCACGATCGAGCCCTGGGACCGCGTTCACGGGATGTTGGTCGTTCAGGGAACCGCAACAGAGGCCGGAGGCCAAGACAATCCTCGATGCGCTGGTCGAGACACGACAGGCGATCACCGCGTTGGACGCGCGTCTTGACCGCATCGAGTCGAAGATCACCACGAGCGGGTAGCTGAGCCGCTGGCGACGTCTAACGCGACGCGCCGTCGTTCAGCCTCGTGCTCGTTCACCGGCCGGATGCGAAGCTCTCCGACCGTCTGCTCGACCTCGACCCAGGCGAGCGTTGCGACGAACAACCCGATATCCATGAGCGTCCAGCCGTCGCTCAGCAGCCAGTTGTGGCCGCGAACCGGGGCAGCTGAACACTGCCGCCCGGGAGCAGTGGCTGGCGTGGCAACGCAGCGACCTTCCGGGCGTCCTTCAGTTCGCCGAGGTTTCGCTTCGCCTGGGCGTCCCGGCGCTTCCGCTCGAACAGGCTGTCGTCCCCCGCGGCCAGGCCGAGGATCCGTAACCACGCGGCCGTCTCGTCGCCGGTGAGCGGCTCGGCGTGCTCGTCCGATGCAATGTCCCGCCTGCGCTTCACGATCCGCTCCAACGCGCCGGCCTGGTGAAGGTGGGCCGCGCGTACCCTCGCGCTGCCGGATTCCGTACTCCCACCGTATGCGCAGCGCCTTCGAGCCCCTCACAACAAACAGAAACCGCCTGCAAAGAGACGGTTTCGATCGGGGCGCCGAGATTCGAACTCGGGACCTCTAGTCCCTTCGGTCTAGATACCGCTAGATGCAGTTAGATGCGTTTGCGCTGGAAATCGGCGGTTTCGGGATGCACCGTGATGAGCCGTATGCGGCCTGCGGAGCCGAGTCCGTTAGCGCACCGTTAGCGCAGCCCTCGGCGAGGTTGGTTTGAGGGCCCGGTGAGAGTGCAGCGCCGCCTCGCTCTCTGGGCTGGCGGCGCTGCAACTTGGGAGAGGTTCGACGGGGATCGGCTAGGCGCTGGCGCAGTACGCCTTCGCGATTAGCGTGTCGAAGAGCGCGACCGTGTGCTTGGGGAGCGTGCTTCTGTTCTGGTTCATCATCAGCACGGTCTGGCGCTGGCCGTCCTCACTCGACATCGCCATCACTTCGTACCCGGGGATCTCGCCGCTGTGGTTCCAGCCGGCGCACACGCTCGGATGATTGCGAAAGACACCGAGGCCTGTTCCCACGCCCGTGGCGACGACCTTGCCGGTGCGAGAGGAGACGGCCGTCTTCATCGCCTGCAGCTGATCCGGCTTCAGCACACGCCCGGAGAAAAGCGCCCGGTAGAAGTTCGCGACGTCCTGGACGGTCGAGACGATTCCGCCTGAACCCGGCGCGAGCGACGGGCTGAGCAGCGTGACGTCGGTAGCGGGCGGCTTCCCAAGCAGCATGTAGCCGTGCGCGTATGGGCTTGGCAGACCGGGCTTAGTCGGATAGCTCGTGTCGCGAAGGTGGAGAGGCTGGAAGATCCTGCTCTTCAGCTCTGCACCGATCTTCTTTCCGGTCAGAGCCTCCACGATCAACTGGGCGACAACGTAGTTCGTGTTCGAGTACGAGGAGCGGGTGCCAGGGCTGAACAGCGGTTTGTGCGAGACGCCGAACTTTACGAGTTGGCGCGGTGCCCAGTAGTAGCCGAAGTTTCCGGCCAAATACGGCTTCAGGTAGCGCGGATCCGTTTCGAACTCGGCGAGGCCGCTCGTGTGGTTGAGCAGCTGACGGATCGTGATCCCTTCGCCGTTCGGGACAAGTCCGGGCAGCCGCTGCTCGACGCTATCGTCCAGGCTGAGCTTCCCTTCGCCGACGAGCTGAAGCACGACCGACGCGGTATAGGTCTTGGTCAGGCTCGCGATCTTGAAATGGTCGCCCACCCGCATGGGCGTCTTCGCGGCGACGTTGCCTAGTCCGGCCGCGAGGCGGACGGTGTGGTTTCCGTCACGAACGAACAGGATCGCGCCTGGGACGCCCGCGGCGACAAGGGCGTCGAGGTCCTTCTGCAGCCCGATGTTGTCCGTGGTGGGTGACGGCCTGGCCAGCGCGGGCGAGGAGGCGAGGGCAGCGGTAGCGAGGCAGACGAGGATTGCCCCTCCGAGAGCGAGCCTCTTGCGGGGTCCGGTTGATCGGTTCACGTTGTGGTCGGTGGGGGTCATTGATGTTCCTCCATCCGGTCCGATGGCGCGGTCGCATCGACGTGCCGCGAACGCTCCAGGGAGTGCGTCTTTGCAAGAGGGCGCTGGCCGGGAGCGCGGTCGCCCAGAACACAGACGGCTTCGGCACGCGCGTCGCAGCCACACCTACACCAGGCGCCAGCGCCGATGCGACCATCTCACTCGCTCCTTTCTGACCAGCGGTGCCGTACCTTTCTGACCAGCGGTGCCGTCAACAGACGAACGGAACCTCTCAGGCCCGACCGCACATGCCGGTCACGCAACGGACGCGGAAGAAAGGAGGCGTCTGCCAGCGAGGATACTCCTCTTCCGGACCGTTATGGAATCTCCTCGCGGCTCAGCGCGAGCGGGAGGGCCTACCGGTTGGAAAGATCGGGGCGTCGGGATTCGAACCCGGCCAATCCCCCGCCTCCTGACTACGGGTCTGACTCAGACACCGAACACCCCCGCCATCGCCTCCGCCTCCCTCTTGCGCGTCGCCTTCTCGAAGTGCCCGTAGACGCTACTCGTCACGTCAAGCGACGAATGCCCGAGATGCTTGGAGAGCCAGAAGATCGGGCGGTTGTGCTCTATCGCGATGCGCGCGAACGTGTGCCGGAGCGAATGGAATGTGCGCTTCTCCCCGGTCGGGCCGACGCGGTCGATCCCGGCCGCTTGCATGGCCGGGTATAGCTCGCGGCGGAGGATCACCTGCGGGTTCATGTACCCGGTCTTTGTGTCGCCCGGCAGCACCAGCTTCTCGTCTGAGGGTTTGCCGCACTCGCCCCACCACGAGCCCAGGAGATCGACGACGTCCTCTGTGACGAAGACTTCGCGTTTCTCATGGTTCTTCGGGCTGCCCAGGTTCCCGTCCGTGTATGTGCGGCGAACGTGGATCACCGAGTGGACGAGGTCGACGTCGCCCCAGGTGAGCGCCAGCAGTTCGCCTTGCCGCATCCCCGTTTTGAGCGCCAACTCGAACAGCACGCGGTAGGTGGAGCCCCGCGTCGCGAACGCGGCGAACAGTCTCGGCAACTCGTCGTTCTCGGAAAATGACGGCAATCGCAGAGTGAGAGTGTAAGAGGCCCCCGTTCGGCCAAACGTCCGGTTCCGCTCTGTTGATTCCTACTACTGAGCGTGGATGCTTAGGCCAGCGTCGACGCCCTCTCGGGTTCTCGTTTTCGGGGCCGAAGGGCCTATGATCGGCCGGACCGGCGCGCGGCGGGTCTTCCCCGTCTTCGCATGCTGGACGCTCTTCTAGGAAACGCCCATCGTCGCTTGGAGCTGCGCCGTGTCCGTGAACCCCTGGAAGCTCGTCAGTTTGCCGTTCCTGAACTTAAAAACGTGGCAGTACTGGGCATCGAGGTGGGCCCCGGTCGCCTTGTATGTCCCCGTGGAGCGGCCCTCGACCACAACTATGTCTCCCGCATCGTAGTACTGCTGCGGATGGAGGGCGAAGCCGTCCCACTCCGATGCGAGCCTCACGAACAAGTTATTGACGATCGCGTCCGATCCGACCGATGCGGCACCGCTCGGCTGGTAGGGGTTGCCCTCAGCTTCGCGCCATTCGATCTGCGCGTCCATCCCCTCAACCACCGTGGGCACGTCGCTTTGGGCAAACGCTTCGTACAGGGCTCGTACCGTATCGACACAGCTCACCCGAACAGCCCCATTGGATCTCCTCCTACTTTCTTGGTTTGTCGGGGATCATTAGCGGAACTATTCCGGCCCTGCGGGGGCCACGGCCCATTCTGGAGTATGTGTGAGTGCTGCTCACGAGCGCGTCCCTGTCCCGTACAGGAGGAAGCCCCGCCGGAGCGGGCCTCCTTGTACCGCCTGCTCAGAACGAACGCACGTCCAACTTGGCGGCTGATAAAGCAGAAGCAGTACTCATCGGCGCCGCTCGACGGCATCGGCCGAGGCTCGTTGCCAGTCGTCAGCGATTTCGGAGCGGGACGTGATTTGTGACGCGGGTCGGGACATTCTCGTGACGCTGCCCCCTGGCCGTAGGACGCATGGCGCCCGTACCGTCTGATCGACCGGCGCACCGACGCCGACGAGCAACAGCAGGCAGACAGGTGACCAAGAGGGTCACCAAGAGCAAAGGAGCCCGTGATGACGCCCAAGGTCTTCCTAACCACCGCGATCGCAGGCGCCGCGCTCGTGTTTGCGGTTCCGGCCTTCGCCGAAGCGAACCCCAGTGCGAGCTGCAACGGGATTGGCGTTTCGGCGCATGCTCGTGAACCGGGCGCGATCGCGGCGATCACGCTGGAGATTCATGCGCTCGTGAAGTCCTTGGGCTTCCCTCCTGGCATCGTGGACTCAACGTTCGCGAAGCTCCACGAGGGCAGCGTGGAGGCTTGTTTCCCGTCGTAGGGGTTGGATGTCCCGGTCGCGAAAAGGGGCGCCCAGAGGCGCCCTTCGCATCCGCCGCTCGCGGCAGCGGTGACGCCTCGTCCCGAGTCTCTCCATGAAAACGGAAACGGCCCGGAAAGGCATCCCCAGGCCGTTCCCCTACCCGCAGCGCCTCGGACAGGGCGGCTGGAACAAGGTAAAGAACCCTGCGTACTGCGGCGCAACCAGGAGATCGAGTCCCTGCGGCGGTCGCTGGAGCGCACACCGACAGCGTTCTAGCCGCTCGGCCCGTTCCGTGGCATCGTCTGGAGTCGGCTGGACGTCGCACCCCGACGAATCGGAGGCACAGATGCACGCGGTGGTCGCCAGGAGCATGATTCAGAACTTTGAACAGGCAAGGAAGGTCTTGAGGGAGGAGGGCATCCCGCGCCTCTCCCAGATGCCCGGCTTCGTCAGCGGACACTGGGTGAGGCTTGGTGAGACCAGCGGTGCGTCGATGATCGTTTTCGAATCAGAAGAGGCGGCGCAGAAGGCGGCGGAAATGCTTCGGACTAACCCGTCGCCTACGGTGAGCCCGATCAGCATCGAGGTTGGCGAGGTCCAAGAGCACGCTTGATCTCAACGCGGCGGACCGGGACGGACGCAAATGTTCAGCTAACCGCCCGGCCCCATTCTGCGAGTCCACCGGTGGTGAGCCAGGCGGGCCCGCCTGGCTCACCACAGACCATCGTCCAGTCGGTCAGGCGCGCCTATATCCGAGTTTCACCGCGGCCGTGGTAGGCGTGCCCGCGGGTCGCGTTGGTCGCTCCCCGCGGGCTCGTGCTAGACCGCGAATTAGTCGCGTTCGAGAACGGTGTCCCCAAGGCAGGGGATTGGCGTTGTCTCGTTAACCACCTACAGTGTGCGCGTCTCGACTACGGGGCAGCAATTGGTCCGAACCGAGGGGGTTCGACATGAAGCAGATGTTGCTGGTGTGCGTGTTGGTCGGGACGATGCTCGTTCCGGCGGCGCTGGCGGCCGACCCTGTGCCGGCTGATTTCAAGAATGCGGCGAAGTACTGTCAGGCGCTCCGAACGGCCAAGGGTGTCGAGGCGTTCAGGACGCAGTGGGGCACCGCGTTGCACCCGAACAAGATGAACGCGTTCGGGAAGTGCGTGTCGTTGACCAACAAGGCCAAGGCGAAGGCCGCCAAGGAAGACGACGACGACAAGGCCGAGGACGCAGACGGGTCGAAGGCAACGGCTGCCTGCAAGAAACAGCAATCCGAGAACGCGACGAAGTTCGCGCAGGACTACAAGAACTTCGGCCAGTGCGTGAAGACCGAGAACGCCAAGAGCTAGTCACGTAGGGAAAGCGCACGACGAGGCACGAACGGCGTCCCAGCGGCGCCTTTCGTGTCTGGTGGAACGAATCCAGACACGCCTAGGACGAGCGCGGAGAAGACTCGCGCGCTCTGTCTGCGAGGCATAGCCTGTGGCTGCGCCTCGCTCTGCGGCCAGCGGTGAGGGATCCGACGTTGCTTTGGTGCTTTGCACCGAGTGTGGCGGTGAGGCGGACGAGAGTGGGCGATCGTCGAACGCTGGACATGGTGGTCGGACGGTTGCGGCGGCCTGCTGCCCTTCTGCCCGCAATGTGCGGAGCAGGAGTTCGGGCATCGGGTTGTGCGCCTCGGTGGTGAAGACTTCCGCTTGACGCCTCGACGCTGACCGCTGCGGGTCAGGCCGCCCGGGCCATGGCCGAGAGTGACGCACCCGCGGCCTGGGAGCCACGGAGCTCGTCGAAGAACACGGCGCGGAGACGGCCCGGCCTCCTCCTGGGCGCGTCTGACCGCCTCGGCGACCTCCTCCACCCTGGCTAGTGCTTCGGGCCCCAGCGCGCCGGGCACGACCCGAATGTCAGGATGCGAGGCCCGCGTCAGGCGGATGCGAACTGCCGGGCCAGCCGCCGGTCAAGGTCGTCGAGAGTCCCCCGGCGACGTCGATCGAGTCGGCGACCGCCGGGGACAAGCGGACGGTCGAGCGGGCGAACGGACCACGCGTAGCGCGCGTTGCCCGCGCTTGCGCGCGCCATGTGGCGGGCGCTACGTTCTCCGGGCATCCGCTCCTTCTTCGCGGCTTGGCTATAGAGGGTCGGCCAGTGCGGCGGATGCCTGCCCGGCCTTCGCGCGTGAGGAGATGGGCGTGGAGAAAACAGAGACCGTCTCAGATACGTTCCGAAGCCCGATTCTGAGCGACCACTGCGGGGTTGAGGTCACCGTGACCTTCAAGGGCACAATCAGAGTCCCACCGGCCGGCCCGCAACACCTGGAAATCGCCAACCTCGACTGGGTGGCCAGCGCAGGCAACAACAAGGTGCGGTTCAGGAACGTGAGCGTCGCACGTGTCGAGGTCGAAGATGACGGTACGGTCACCGTCACCATTACGGGGCATCGACCCGTTGAGGTCACCGGCAAGATGACGATCAACCTCGACACCGGAGAGGTCATACAAGAGACACCGCATACCAACCTCGATCGGCTCTGCGAGCTGCTGACCGCCTGACCGCACCGAGGCCGAGGCAGCGTCAGGCGAACGTCACGTTCGCCCGCCGCTCGCGGCTGCGCTGCATCTGCGCAACCTCGCTCTCGCGCCGCCAGTAGCCGGGGTAACGGGCCGCGCGGCCCGCCGGCCAGAGATGGGGATCCTGGCATCAGCAGGCCCGCGCGGCAGGCGGTCCGCTGTCTCTCGTCCGGGCAAGGGGCAAGAGCAGGGGCGGATCGCCCCACTCAGCGTTGCACGCGCTGCTAATCCGAAAACCGCCCGCCCCAGCGGGGCCGAAGGTCCAACACATGTTTGGGCGAGCTGCTCAGCGGCAATGGTGCGGCCTGGGAGCGCCTTCAGACGGCGCCGGCTTGATCGGCGCTCCCGTCTGGCGGCAGGGCCGAGCGGGCTGAGGGGCGAGCCCGGTTCGGCCCGTGCCTCCGGCCGAAGCGCGGAGCCCGGTCGCATAAGGCCAGTCCCCAGCTGGCAGGGCCGCAGGCTACGCGCTGACCTACGTACCTAGATCTTCCAGACACGCCTCGACGGTTCCCGAGTGCAGCTGGCCGCCGGGCGCATCCACGATGACCCCCGGTGGGAATCCGAGGTCCTTCACGATCTGATGGAACTCCCGGGTCAGATCGGCAACAAGCCCTGGCGTCCCTGCGGCTGACGAGACAAGGATCCCATTGCAGGAAGCACGCTCGTCCGCCGCCGGTGCGCTAGCGGCACCGAAGCTCAGAGCACCAACAATGACGCCTGTTGAGAGAACAAGCACCCGCCGCATTGGCCCTCCCCTACGGCATCTAGTGGTCGATGGCCCCGCTGAACGTGCCGGAGCTAACGCCCGTCGTCTGATCCACGGTGCTTTCCAGCGTGAAAGTGCCGGTTGCGTCAGCAAAACGTCCCGTCCCGCCGGTGATGGTGTAGACCTCGACAATCGAGAGCGTGGTGGGACCCGTCCGGGTTGCCTGTCCGTCATCGCTCGCGGACAAGGTGTCGCCGTTCGCCGCTGTGAACGTCGCGGACCCGATCCCATGCATCGTCAGAACGTTGATATGCATCGTCACGTGCTCCGTGTACTTGCCGAGATACGTGGCGGTGCCCGTGCCCTCCCGATCGATCGTACGGATCGGGAAAACGGTCACGCCTGTCTCAACGGCGCTAACGGTTCCCTTGAATGGAGTGTCAGCCGCCACGGCGCTGACTCCGACGATCGCCAGCGATACCGTGAAAGCAGCAACGAGCCCGACGAACAGTGGGTGACGGATCTTCATTCCGTACCCCTTTTTGGAAGCGGTCGGCCGTCTATGACCGACGGGCCGTTCACCAGGATAATCGGTCGTGACATAAGAAACAAGCAGGCCGCCCACTGCATCCACGCTTAGGGTCTCAGGCCGTTTGTTGCGGAGCGTCCGGTGGTCGCCCTCCCCCTCGAACCGGCCATCAACGAATGTGTACGGGTCGTCGTTCTGAAAGCAGGCGAGTGCCGCGACGAGCACCCCGATATCCATGAGCGCACAGTTTCAAGCCGTTTGAGGGCACTCAGGCCGCTCAGTTGAGTCCACGCAGCGAAACCAGCGCACGGAAAAACCCGCAATAGGGAGAGTCGAATCCCTGATGTGCGCTACACACTCATCCTCTGATGATCAGCGTCATGAGGCTTCCGCGGGATTCTGTTCATGGTCGTGGTGTTGACCTCGTTCCGTGCAGGAGGCGGTAATCGTCTGGTGAGTTGAACACCTCAGGGGAGGCAGACTGATGGAGACCATGCGGCGGTTTTCGCGTCGGACATTCGTGGCCTGGGTCGGGGGCGCGGGCGCAGGTTTCTATCTGTTCGGTCGGCTTCCGGGGATGAGCGCACCGGTTGCGTTGGCCCAGATTCCGGGCGGCACGCTCGATCCAACTGCGGTTCCGAAGTTCCAGACGCCCATGTTGGTCCCGCCGGTGATGCCGCGTGCGGACACGATCACACGGCCGGGTGGGAAGCCTGTTGATTACTACGAGATTTCGATGCGGCAGTTCGCGCAGCAGATTCTCCCGGCGGGCCTTCCTGCGACGACCGTGTGGGGGTACGGCGCGAACGCGGCGCAGAGCAACCGTGGGCTGCTGATCCATAACGCCCCCTCGCTCACGATCGAGGCGATGTGGAACCGGCCGGTGCGGGTCAAATGGAGCAACGAGCTGGTAGACGGAAACGGGCATTTCCTGCCGCATCTGCTTCCCGTCGACCCCACCTTGCATTGGGCGAACCCGCCCGGCGGCAGCGCCGGTCGGGATAGCAGGCCGTCGTTCACGGCGACGCCTGGTCGTTACACGGGCCCGGTGCCGATGGTCACGCACGTGCATGGCGCTGTCGGTGTCGCCGATGACAGCGACGGCTACGCGGAAGCCTGGTATCTGGCCGCAGCGACCAACATCCCTGCGGACTACGCGACGCAAGGAACCTGGTACGAGTTCTTCGCAGGCAAGGCCGCCAGCGCCTATGGCGTCGAATGGGGGCCTGGTTTCGCCACGTTCCAATACCCGAACGAGAACCGGGCCTCGACGATCTGGTACCACGACCACGCGCTCGGGATGACACGCCTCAACGTGTACGCAGGCCCGGCGGGCTTCTACCTCATCCGTGGCGGACCCGCAGGCGACGACGCGGTGCTCGACAGCCGACACGGTGGCAGGGCGTCGCTTCCGGGCCCCGCGCCGCGGGAGAACGACAAGTTCCCGCCCAACAAGCCCTACCGGGAGATCCCGATCGCGATTCAGGATCGCTCGTTCAACACGGACGGCTCGCTTTTCTATCCCGACACGCGCGAGTTCTTCGACGGGATCGTGCGCGACTACATCCCGAAGGGCGACTTCTCGCCGATCTGGAACCCCGAGTTCTTCGGCAATACGATCATGGTCAACGGCAACACCTGGCCGTTCCAGACGGTCGAAAAACGCCGCTACCGCTTCCGGTTTCTCAACGGCTGCCAGTCACGCTTCCTCATGCTCGACTTCAGCGGGATCCCCGGCATTGAGGTCTGGCAGATCGGCAACGAAGGCGGCTTCCTCGCCGCCCCCGTCAACCTCACCGCCGTGAACGGCAACCGGCTCCTGATGGGACTCGCCGAGCGCGCAGACACGATCGTGGACTTCACGAACGTACCCGTCGGAAACTATGTGTTGGGGAACATCGGCCCCGATGAGCCGTTTGGCGGGGGCGAACCGCCGGATGACTTCGACGTCGCCGACCCCAACACGACAGGTCAGATCATGCAGTTCCGCGTCCTACCCGCGGTTGGGGCCGACGACTCGACCCCGCCGCAGTACCTCCAATTGCCCGGAATCACACCGCTACCCCCAGCGACGCGCACCCGGCAGCTGGCGCTGATCGAAGAAGCAGGCGAGGGTACAGACGAGAATGAAGAAGAGATCGAGGGGCCGATCGCAGCGCTACTCGGCACCGTAGATGACGGAGTGTGGACCGCACGCGAGTGGATGCACCCGGTCACCGAGAACCCCGCCACCGGCGCGACCGAGATTTGGGAGATCTACAACACCACAGCCGACGCCCACCCGATGCACATCCACGAGATCGCCTTCGAAGTCGTCAACCGCGAAGGCCTCGTGACGGATGAAGAGGCCGAGGTCCGCCAGCCGATCCAGCTCGACGGCACCGTCACCCCTCGGGAGCCGTGGGAAACGGGCTTTAAGGACACCGTCATCGCGTACCCCGGCCAGGTCACACGGGTCAGGGCCCAGTTCAGAACACCCGGGCAGTTCGTCTGGCACTGCCACATCGTCGAACACGAAGACAACGAAATGATGCGCCCCTACCGCATCGGACCCGAGCAACCCGGGCAGCCCGAGTGAACGCCGGACGGCTTCGCAAGCGCAAATCTTCCGGGCGCGGGACCTCGGCTGGGGACCGCTAGTTCTTTCGCCCCCTTCGTCCAGCTTTCGTGCCCGTTCCCCGAGCTGGCCGCAGCTCGCCGACCGCGTTCCATTCGGACGCCGCACCACGGCCTGTTCTCGTGCGTTCTAACGCTGAGCGACCCGCTGCCCCTGGTGAGTACCTGGCCCCGGATCCCTCCGCAGGCTAGAACCGCCGATATCGCCCAACCTGGGAGAACTCGCCCATTGGCCGTTTCGTAGTATCCCGAGGTCTACTCAGCTAGGGGAGGAGATAACCATGCCTGAGTCACGCGCTATGGCACGCGGATTGCGGTCACGCGGCGTGCTCGGCTCCACAGTCTTGGTGGTGGTTTCCGTCGCGGCCTTGGTAGCAACAGCCTCGGCCTTTGGCGCGAACGTGAGTGGCGGCAGCCCGCCTGACACAACGCCTCAGAACCACCAGAACGAGCCCGCGGTGGCGATGGATGCCAACCACCCGAACGTGCTCGTCGCAGGCTGGAACGACTTCGTCGATTGGGCTCCGTGTCCGGAGGCAGACGCGACGGATTTCGGAACCTGCGCAGACCCGGCAGATGACGGCGTCGGCTTGTCGGCAGTCTCGTTCTCGTTCGATAGCGGAAAGAGCTGGATCCGCCCCAGCTACACGGGCTGGACGGCAGGCGACTGCGATCCCACGACGACCTGCACGCCCCACGAGGGGACGATCCACACGCTGCCTTGGTACTACGAGAACAGGCTCGTGTCGTCGGGCGACCCGGCAGTTGCGGTCGGGCCGATTGCCGTCAACGGCACGTTCTCCTGGGCCAATGGCTCGCGCGTTTACTACGCGAACCTGATGGGTCCGTGGCCTGCCGGATTCACATTCCCGAACCCGGAGTTCCACGGCTACCTCGGCGTCGGGGTCTCGCGCCTCGACAACCCGACGCCGGCGAACGTCCTCAACAAGGCGAGTTGGAAGCCTCCGGTGCTCGTGAACGCGTCGGCCGGGCAGACGGCCTTTGAGGACAAGGAGCAGATCTGGGCCGACAACGCATCCGCGAGCCCTTACTTCGGCCGCGTTTACGTGTGCAACCCCGAGTTCCGTAGCAACGGTCGTCATCCAGGGCTCGGCGGGAACTTCCCCGCCCCTCTGACGTTCTCCTACTCGCCTGACGGCGGCGACACGTGGACGACGAAGCAGATAACGCCCGCGGGTACGACGGGGAAGGGTCCAACGCTCTGGGGCCTGAGCGGTTGCACGGTCCGCACGGACAGCCACGGCGTCGTCTACGTCTTTGCCGAGATGTTCGAGAACCCCACGCTCGTCGGGCTGCCCACGCACGGGTTCCACGTCATGTTCAAGTCAACTGACGGTGGCCAGCATTTCTCGAAGATGCAGATCGTCAGGCAGGTGACGGATCCGTGCTTCTTTATGGATCCCGTATACGGCAGATGCGTACTCGACGGGTATGCCGGCGCCCGCACGGATCTCTCCGCCGCGCCGAGCGTGGACATTGCGAACGGAGCTCCCAGTGGAGTCGGAGCGACGAACGAGATCGTCGATGCCTGGTCTGACAGCGACGATGACGTCAACGCGGTGACCACCGAGCTTTCGTGGTCGACGGACGGCGGTACAACCTGGAGCGACCCGGCTACCGTCTCGCTCGCCGGCGATCGCCCGCTCTATTCGGCACCAGCAATCTCGCCAACGGGAGATCAGATGTATGTCATCTACGAGGCCGACACAGCGCCATGGCGCGGGAGTGACATGACCTCGCCGCGTCCGTATCACGGCGTCTTCTTGACCGCCCCGGTGGGAGTCACGGGTGCTCCGGGTGCATGGACGCCGATCTACAACGGCTCAACGGACACGTCCGCAGGTCACAACGATCTCCGCGGCACGTATCCCGGTCACGACATCTATCAGGAACGAGTCGGTGATTACGTGTATGCGGCGGCGTCTCGGACGTACGGTGTCGGCGTCTGGACGGACGCACAGAACGCGAGCGTCTGCGATCCCGTGCAGGACTACCGGGCGGCATCGCTCGCGGCAGGGGAACTCGCGCTGCCGGCGCCGTGGCCCCTCGCGGACTGCCCAGGCACGTTCGGCAACACTGACATCTGGTCAGCAACGACCGGATAGGAGTCTCAGTAGGCAGAGGAGGCGGATCACCGCCTCCTCTGCCCGCGGCGCGCGAGCTGCCGAACCCGCCGCCGCTTGAAGACGCGCTCCAGCTCGTGCATCTCCAGGCCGAGCGAGGATCTCCGAAGTACGAGCGGCCAGGGCGGGCGCTGGAGGAGAAGCGCCAGCAACCCCTCTGCGCGGCCGGTAGAGCTGTTCATAAGGGGCCCGCCTCGCGATAGGTACGGACAATCGGAAGCTTGTTCCAGGGTCAGGAAGCCCTTCTCAGCAAGTCCGATCAGCAGATCCAGTTCCTCCGTTGAAAGGCTTGCGAGTCGATCAGGATCTAGAGCTGGCGAGAGCGTCGCCACGTCCAACTCAACGGCCTGCACCGGCTTACCGCCTGCTTGCGGCCTACCGCGAGCTTGAACGTGGGCCGAGGCGCCTGCGGACGCCGCCTGGTGGCGTCTTACGCGGCGTCTGGTGGAGGTGGCGTTGGCGACGGCGCTGCGGCGCGGCGAGCTGCTTGCGCTCCGCTGGCAGGACGTGGAGTTGCTGGACGGCAGGCTGCATGTGCGGCAGGCGTATGTGCGCGGCGAGTTCCAGGCGCCCAAGAGCCGTTCGAGCCGCCGCACGCTCGAACTGGGTCCCCGTGCAGTGGCTGTGCTCGGTGACGCGTACGAGGAGAGCCGCTACCGGGCGGAGGAGTGTCTTGTGTTCTGCCACCCGGCGCTCGGCACCCCGCTCGGAACCCCTCCAGGTTGGCACGCGAGTACATGCGCCCAGCGTTGGCGCGGGCCAAGATCACCAAACCGTTTCGCCCCTGGCATGACCTTCGCCACACGTCGCTCACGCACGAGGCCGCGGCCGGTAACCCGCAGGCGTACGTGCAGTTGAAGGCGGGGCACTCGCAGGGCACGATCACCGAGCGGTACATCCAAGCCGCGCAGGTGCTGTTCCCCGGTGCCGCCAGCCGTGGCGAGGAGCGGATGTTCGGCACCGCCGGTAGCAAATCCGGTAGCAACTAGCCGCACCGTTCGCCGCTCTGCTGACAGAAAGCCCCGCTCTGCAGGGGCTTCTCTAACTCCCCGGGTTGGACTCGAACCAACAACCCTCCGGTTAACAGCCGGATGCTCTGCCAATTGAGCTACCGGGGAAGGCAGCGAGCGCGAAGTGTAGCCGGGCGGGCAGGGACGAGCTCGCGGCCGAACACGCGGAAGGAGCGCCGTGGCGGGCGGCGAAGTCAGGGAGTTCCGTGCGGAAGATCGTTGTCATCGTCGTTGCCGCGGCGGCAGTCCTGGCGACGGCCGCGCCATGCGCGGCGGCACAGAGCGCCAAGGTCGCGGCGCTGCAGGTCGCGCTGCGCTCGCACGGGCTGTACACGGGCGCCGTCGACGGCGTCTCGGGGCCGATGACTCGCCACGCGCTGATCCGCTTCCAGCGCCGGAACGGGATCCGGGCCACCGGAAAGGTCGGCATGGCGACGCGCTGCAAGCTTGGCAAGCTCGGCACCCCGCTCCTCGGCCAGCGCCAGCTCTCGCGCGGGCGCGTGGGCTGGGACGTGGCCTCGCTCGAGTTCAAGCTGAGGGCGTTCGGGCTGCCCGCGCAGCGCGTCGACGGGCGCTTCGACGCGGCAACGGCGGCGGCACTGCGGCGGTTCCAGCGCGTACGCGGCCTCACGCCCGACGGGATCGCGGGTGCGAGGACCTTCCGTGCGCTGGTGCGTGGGGGGAAGACGCGCGGGGTGAAGCCGAAGCCACCCGCTGCAGCGGGTGCCGTCGTCCACGTCGTCGGCCCAGGCGAGGGATTCAGCGTGATCGCACGCCGCTACCACGTCGGCGCCGTCGCGCTCGCGCACAAGAACGGGCTGACCCTGGCGAGCGTGATCACGCCCGGCCAGCGCCTTCGCATCCCGGGCATCACGCGCGCGCCAAAGCAGATTGCATCGCGGCGCACGGCGCCGACGGTCGTGCACACCGTGCAGCCCGGCGAGGGGTTCATCGCGATCGCGGGGCGGTACGGCGTCCAGGCCGCGAAGCTCGCGCGTGCCAACGGGCTTGTGTTGACGAGCGTCCTGACTCCCGGGCAACGTCTCAGGGTGCCCGGCCGGGTCGTGGTCACACGCGCGACCGCGCCGGCGGCACCCCGCCTCCGACACACCGTCGCGGCCGGTGAGAGCTTCTTCTCGATCGCACAGCGCTACCACGTCAGTCCTTGGCGCCTCGCGCGCGCGAACGCGCTCTCCCTGATGTCGACGATCGTGCCCGGGCAGCGGCTCGTCCTGCCTCGCGGAGCGCATCTCGGCGGGCCGGACTCGCCGGTGGATCGCGCGACCGTCGCGGGCGCGATCGACCGCTGGTCCGCGACGTACGGCGTCGACGCCAAGCTCGCACGGGCAGTCGCGTGGATGGAGTCCGGCTTCCAGGAGGACGTCATCTCGAGCGCCGGCGCGATCGGCGTGATGCAGCTCCTGCCCGAGACCTGGGAGTGGGTCGACACAATGCTGCTCGGCGAGACGACGCCGCGGACGTACGACGGGAACGTGCGCGCCGGTGTCCGCTACCTCCGCTGGCAGCTCGACCAGTTCGACGGGGACGTGAGGCTCGCCCTCGCCGGCTACTACCAGGGCGCGCGCGCCGTCCGCGAGCGGGGCCTGTTCGACGACACGAAGCAGTACGTCTCGGTGATCCTGCAGCTGTACGGAGCCGTCTAGGACGCCGTAGCCGCGAGCGCGCGAAGGCGCTCGAGCCGCTCCGGCTCGTCGGTCTGCAGCCGGAGGTCGTCGGCGAGCTCTGCGTAGGCGCGGACGAAGAACGGCCGCGCGTCGTTCTCCCGCTCGAGCGCGAGGAGGCACTCGCCGATCTCTTCGAAGACGAAGCCGTCCGCTTCGCCAAGGGCGTCGAGCTCGGTGAGCAGCGCCCGCTGCTCCGCCAATGCGGCCTCCACATCGCCCTGGGACCGCATGCAACGGGCGATCGACCAGCGCCCGATCCGCGCGCGATCCACCCGACCGTCCGCGAGGAACGCGTCGCATGAGAGCTCGAAGAGGGCGATCGCCCCGTCGTCGTCACCGGCGGCGTGGCGCAACCAGCCCATGTTGTTGGCGAGCGACCCCACCCAGCGGCGGGCGTCCGGATCCGGCGAGTTGCGCGCGAGCTCCATCGCGCGTTCGTTCCAGGGCGCGCCCTCCTCGGCCGGCTCGACGATGCCGAGCATGTGGGCGGCATCCACCGCGAGCCCGTCCTCTCCCGTAGCCCGGGCGAGCTCCCATGCCTCGAGATACGCGGCCCGGCCGCGTCCCTCGTGCTGCTCGAACCGCTCGATGCGGCCACGCTCGAGCAGGAGCCTGACACCGCCGCGCGCATCGTCCGGGCGGAGCGCGCGCTCGGCCTCGTCGAGGTTCTCGTGGGCCTCGTCGAACTTGCGCTGTAGCCCCTGGGAGCGGGCGAGCTGCGTCAGCGCCTCCGCGAGGAGCGCGCCGCCGCGCTCGACCCGGGCGCGACCCGCGAGCACGAGGAACCGTTCCTCGCTGCCCGCCGGATCGTCGTAGTCCCAGAGTGTGTCGAGCGCCTCCAGCGGGACGGTTGTGGCATCGACGTCCATGCCGTGCGCAGGCGTTTACACAGCGTGCCGTACGCTGTTGTCCAGGCAAAAAACGGATTCGTACGCCTGGCGTGCGGCTTCGTCCGCCGGGAGCGCCCAGAAGGCATCGGGCGTGGAGAAGATCTCGACGTCGAGGATGCCGTCCCAGCCGGCCGCCCGGAGCGCCGCGACGAGCTCCGCCGAGCGTCCGCCCTCGTGCGGCAACCGGCGCACGCCCGCGATCGGCTCGGGCAGCTCGTCGGCGACATGGAGCCCTGTGAACCGCGACGCCGCGGCGACGACGTCATGCGTCGCCTCGTGCGCCAGGTTGAAGGTGTCCGCCATGATCCCGACGTCGTCGAGCCCCGCCTCGTCGAGCAGCGCGAGCGCGGCGGCGAGCGAGCAGACGAAGCCGGCGGTGTCGCGTTGCGCCGGGTGGATCGGCTCGAAGCCGAGCAGCACTCCCGCCTCGCGCGCGGCGGTCGCCGCACGCCGGAGACCGTCCACGACGATCGCCCGGCCCTCGTCCTCGGGACGCCCGCCGAGCGGCCCGCTGAGACAGAGCACGCACGCGGGCTCGTAGGCCGACAGTCGCCGGATCGAGTCGCAGATCGCCTCGATGCGCTCCTCCGGCTCCGCCGGTCCCTCCATCCCCGGGATCGCGAGCGGGAGGAACGACGGCACGGTCGGGACGCAGTTCGAGACTGCGAGCCGCTGGGCGTAGAGAAGCTCGACGTTGGCGACATCGTCGGGCGGCAGCTTGAATTCCCAGAGGCCGATTGCGTCGAACCCGGCCGCGGTGCACGCGTCGAGGTCCTGGGTGAACGTCGCGTTCAGCGTGGAGATCGTCGAGAGTGACGTCTTCACGAGCGTCCCGGAATCTTTGCAACGAGCCGGCGCGCCAGCGGCGGCTTCGTCAACTCCTTCGCGACCAGGTATCCGGAGCCCGCACCGAGCCCGGGGCCCGGATGCGTGCTGGCGCCGACGTGCCACAGGCCCTCGACCGTCGTCCGGTGGCCCGGCGCCTGCGCGAACGGGCGCCAGAGGAGGTTCTGGTCGAGAGCGCAACTGCCCGCGTAGATGTCGCCGTCGACGAGGTTCGGGTTGAGCGCCTCGAGGTCGACGGGGGAGAGGACGACGCGCTTCAGCGTCGCGGAGGCGAGATTCTCGATCGACTCGCCGAGCCGCCCCACGATCCGATCGGCGTACGCCTCGCGGAGCTTCTCCGTCCAGGTGCCGTCGCCGACGTCGAGCTCGCCCGCCGCGTCGTCCCTCACGCGGCCCGCGGGCAGCTCCTGCAGCTGCATCCAGACGATCCACTTGCCGTCGGGCGCACGCGAGGGATCGACTGCGCACGGCTGGCCTGTGACGATCGTCGCCTCCGCGGGGAGAAGGCCTCGCTCGGCCTCGTTGACCGCACGGGAGACGCCGTCGAGCCCGGGTGTCACGTGGACGATGGCCGTCCGTGCGAGCCGCTCGGCGTCGGGGCCCTTCCAGCGCGGGGGCTCGTCCATCGCGATATGGATCTGCATCCCGGCGCGCCCGTAGCGGTACCGGGCGGCCGCGGCCGACACCTCGGCCGGGACGTCCCGCTCGCGGAGGAGGGCGCCGTAGAGCTGCGTCGGCGTCACTCCGGCCACGACCGCGCGCGTCGCGTCGACCGTCTCGCCGCCGACGAGGACGACGCCCGTCGCCCGTCCCCCGGAGACGAGAATGCGCTCGACCGGCGACTCGGTGCGGAGGTCGCCGCCCGCGTCGCGCACGATGCCGGCGAGGGCGTCGACGAGCTTCACGCCGCCGCCCACGGGCACGGGCATCCCGCCGAGTTGGACGGCGCACGCGATGACCTGCGTCATGAATCCCGAGACGGCGTTCTCCGGGCCGAGGCCCGTGTGCAGCACCCAGGGAGCGAGGAGGCCGTGCGCCTGCTCGGAGCGGAAGGTCGCGGTCGTCCAGTCGCGGCACGATGCGAGCGCGGCGCCGGCGAAGTCGAGGAGGCCGCGGCGGCCGAGCCGGCGCAGCATCCTCTGGCCGAGGCCGAGCCCTCCGGACGACCAGAGCTCCGTTCCGAGCACGCCGAACGAGAGGTCGGCGTTGGCCATGAACGCCTCGAACTGCTGCTGCCATGCGGCGCCGTCGCCGTCTGCGAAGCGGTCGAACTCGGCGACGTTCGCCTCCATCGACGTCTGGAGGAACATCGCAGAGCCGTCGGGGAAGGCCGTGGCCGTCGGGAGGTCGGTGTTCACGTACTCGAGCCCCCGGCGCCCGAGCTCGTCGCCGAGCTCTGCGTACGCCGCCGAGCCCATGAACAACGGATGCCACGAGCTCATCACCTCGTGTTTGAACCCGGGCAACGTGTAGTCGACCTCGGTCCGGATGGCGCCGCCGAGACGGTCCGACTGCTCGAGCACGCAGACGGCCCAGCCGTCCCGGGCGAGCAGCGCTCCCGCCGTGAGCGTGTTGATTCCGGATCCGACGAGCACGGCGTCGAACGCGGCCACGCGGCGAGGCTACCACGGTCGCCGTTCGTTGACATGTCAGCGGCGGCGGTGTGACAGAATCGGCCTCATGCTGCTGCGAGAGGTCTCGTACGCGCGTCCGGCCAGGATCGAGGAGGCGGTCGCGCTCCTCTCCGAGCACGACGGCGCGCGTGCCCTTGCAGGGGGCCAGACGCTCGTCAACGTCATGAAGCAACGGGCCGCCTCACCTGACGTGCTCGTCGATCTCGGGAGGCTCGACGAGCTGCGCACGATCGCCGTCTCCGGGACGACCCTCCAGATCGGGGCGATGGCGACGCTCTCCTCGATCATGCGCTCGTCCGAGGTCGAGGTCAGCCGGCCGATCCTCGCGGAGGTCGCAGCGACCATCGCCGACGTGCAGGTGCGAAACCGCGGCACGCTCGGCGGGAACATCTGCGTCAACGACCCGACGAACCACTTCCCGCCGCTGCTCGTCGCGCTCGGCGCGTCGATGACGGTCCTCGGAGCCGGCGGCGAGCGCACGCTGACCGCGGACGAGTTCTTCGTCGGCGTGTTCGAGACAGCGGTCGGGGAGGGCGAGCTGCTGACCCGGATCGACGTCCCTGCGGGCGGCAAGGGAACCGGCGACGCGATGGTCGGCGTCACGCTCGGCGCGCACGGGACTTACATCGCGAACGCGGCGGCCTCCGTCGCGAACGGCGCCTGGCGGGTCGCCCTCGGCTGCGTCGGCGCCGTGCCGGTGCGAGCGACGCACGTCGAGGAGGCGCTCGCGAGCGCCGACGTCGACGAGGCGTCCGCGCGGGCTGCGGTCGACGGGCTCGGCGCGACGCTCGATCCGCCGTCCGACGTGCACGCCTCCGCCGAGTACCGGCGCAGCCTCGCCGAGACGTCGGTCGTGCGTGCAGTTCTCCAGGCAGCCGAGAAAGCGAAGGGGTGACAGTGGCCGCGACGCCGACCTCGAGCCAGGTCGTCACCGTGACGGTGAACGGCACCCCCTACGAGCGGGAGGTGCCCGCGCGGCGCCTGCTCGTCCACTTCCTCCGCGACGACCTCGATCTCACGGGGACGCACATCGGGTGCGACACGGGCAGCTGCGGGGCGTGCACCGTCCACCTCGACGGCGTCGCGGTGAAGAGCTGTGCCGTGCTCGCCGTCCAGGCCGACGGCGCAGAGGTGACGACCGTGGAGGGCCTCGCCGACGAGGAGCTGACGCCGCTCCAGCAGTCGTTCTCCGACCACCACGCGCTCCAGTGCGGCTACTGCACGCCCGGGATGCTGATGAGCGCGACCGCGCTCCTCGCCGAGAACCCGAGCCCGACGGAGGAGGAGGTCAAGGTCGGCCTCCAGGGCAACATCTGCCGCTGCACGGGGTACTGGAACATCGTCGAGGCCGTCGTCGCGGCCGGGAAGGGGTCGGCGTGACCGCCGTCGAGACCGAGGGGACGACGACACTCCAGAAGGGGTTCGTCGGGCAGAACGTCCCTCGTCGTGAGGACAAGCGCCTCGTCCAGGGCGAGGGCCTCTTCTTCGACGACGTCAAGCGGCACGGGATGGGCTATGTCCACTTCGTGCGCTCGCCGTACGCGCACGCGCGGATCGCCTCGATCGACGTCACCGCCGCGCTCGAGCTGCCTGGGGTCTACGGGACGCTCACGGGCGACGAGGTGGCGATCCTCACCGACCCGTTCTTCCAGATCGCCGCCGAGCCCGGCGGGAGCGTCAAGGACTACGCGCTCGCCGTCGGCAAGGTGCGCTACGTCGGCGAGCCCGTCGTCGCCGTCGTCGCCGAGACGCGCGAGCTCGCGCGCGACGCGTCGGAGCTCGTGATCGTGGACTACGACCCGCTCGACGTGGTCGTCGACGCGCGGAAGGCGCTCGAGGACGGCGCGCCGGTGCTCCACGAGGAGGCCGGCGGGAACATGTCCTACACGGGAGTCTGGGAGTGGGGCGACGTCGACAAGGCGTTCGCCGAGGCAGATCACGTCGTCTCGGTCTCCGAGCTCCACTTCGACCGCTTCAACTCGACGCCGCTCGAGCTCGACGGCGCGCTCGTCGAGTACAACCGCGGCACCGGGCAGTGGACGATCACCACGAACAACCAGTTCCCGGGCTTCGCGGTGATCATGATGGCCCCGGCCATGCGGGTCGGCACCGACAAGCTGCGCATGGTCACGCAGGACATCGGCGGCGGGTTCGGCAACAAGATCACGTCGCATCCCCAGCTCGTCGCGCTCTGCCTGCTCGCGCGGAAGCTGAACCGGCCTGTGCAGTGGACCGAGTGGCGCACCGACTTCCACCAGTCGATGTCGCACGGCAACGAGCGCTGGTTCCTCGACACCGACGTCGCCGTCACGGCCGACGGGACGATGACGGCGTTCCGCACGAAGGCGATCGACGACGCCGGCGCGTATCTCCGTTACGAGCCGCTCGGCGGCGTGATCTGGTCGCAGGTCGCCGCCGGGCTGTACGGGTGGCGCAACCTTCGCGTCGAATTCACGCAGGCGATGACGAACAAGGCGCCCGTCTCGCCGAACCGCGGGTACTCGCGGATGCAGCACCTCTGGTTCACGGAGCGGCTGATCGACATCGTCGCGCACGAGCTCGGCTTCGACCGGGTCGAGCTGCGGAAGAAGAACTACGTCCAGCCCGGGCAGATGCCGTACGAGACGCCGAACGGCTGTGTCTACGACTCGGGCGACTACCCGCGCGCGCTCGACATGGTGCTCGACCTGATCGGCTACGACACGATCGAGGAGCGACGCGAGGAGGCCGCGTCGCGCGGGAAGCTGCTCGGCTTCGGGATCGGCTCGACCCTCGACTCCGGCACGAACAACTTTGGGCAGTCGCAGCTCCTGAACCCCGACCTGCAGTTCTCGGGGAACAACGAGGTCGCGACGGTGAAGCTCGACATCTTCGGTGAGGTCGTGGTCACCCTCGGCACGACGCCGCAGGGCCAGAGCCACGAGACGACGGCGGCGCAGGTCGTCGCCGACATCCTCGGCTGCGACGTCGACATCGTGCACGTGCGGGCCGGGCACGACAGCTACTGGAACTCACATGCCGGCTTCTCCGGCACGTACGCGAGCCAGTTCGCCGTGACTGGCCTGGGCGCGGTCAAGGGAGCGACCGAGGAGCTCGCGCGGCAGATGAAGACACTCGCGTCGATGGTCTTCCAGTGCCCGGTCGAGGCGATCGAGTTGGCGGACGGCTTCGCGAGGATCGCCGACAACCCAGAGGCGGCGCTGCCGTTCATGGCGCTCGGCGCGATCCCGAACGCGAACAACGCTGGCTTCCCCGTCGACCCGCCGCAGATGAACGCCCGCTTCGTCTACCGGCCGCCGTTCGAGGTGCCGGACAAGGAGCGGAAGTTCGGGAACCTGACGCTCACATACTCGATGCAGATCCACGCCTGCGTGGTCGAAGTCGACCCCGAGACCGGGGTCTACGAGCTCGTCGACTACGCGGCCGTCGACGACTGCGGCGTGCGGGTCAATCCGAAGATCGTCGAGGGACAGGTCATGGGCGCGACCGCGCACGCGATCGGTGCGGCCATGTTCGAGGTCTTCGCGTACGACGACGAGGGCAACCTGCTGACGCCGAACTTCTACGACTACCACGTCCCGCACACGCTCGACATGCCGCCGCTCAGGACCGGGGCGATCGAGTCGCCGTCCCCGTTCACGCCGCTCGGGACGAAGGGGATGGGCGAGGGCGGGGGCGGTGGGATCCACTGCATCGGCGCCGCGCTGCAGGACGCCCTGCGCGCCTCGGGCGGCGCCATTGTCACGTCGAGCCACAACCCGTACCACCGCGTCTGGGAGATGCTCCGTCACCCCGAGCGGTCCCGCGAGAAGGTGGAGGTGACGAAGTGAAGATCGAGGGGACGAAGGAGTTCGATGCTCCCCGCGAGGTCGTCTGGAGCGTCATCAACGATCCGTCGAAGATGGCCAACACGATGCCGGGTGTCGAGAGCTTCGAGATCGCCGACGACAGGCACTGGAGCGCGAAGGTCAAGGTGCCGCTCGGGCTCGGCGGGCTGAAGATGTCCATGAACTTCGAGAAGCTCGAGGAGCGGCCGATGGAATTCGCGTCACTCAACGCGAAGGGCACCGGTGTGGGCGCGCTGATGAACATGACGACCTCGTTCACGCTCTCGGGCGAGGGCGAGCAGACGCATATGGTGTGGGAGGCCGACGTGAAGATCGCCGGCCCGGTGGGCTCGATGGGCCAGCGCGTGCTCCAGCCGATCATCAACCAGCAGGTCGGAAACGTCCTCTCGGCGCTCGAGGGGGAGGTGCAGGCCGCGAAAACGGCGTCCGGCTAGGCTCCGGCTGCCGTTACGGTTGCCGGTCCGGCGATACGATTCGCGGAGCCGTGGAGCGTCGGATGCGGAATCGCACCGAAGCGCTCGAGCAGGGCCGCGAGGCCTATTCGAGGCGGAGCTGGCTCGATGCGCACCGCCTCCTCGCGCAAGCGCACGAGGGGGCGCCGCTCGACGCCGCGGACCTCGAGCTCCTGTCGGTCGCGTCGTTCATGCTCGGGCGCGACGATGACTGCGTCACCTGGCTCGAGCAGGCCCATCGGCGGCATCTCGACGACGGTGAGACCCTCCGCGCCGTCCGCTGCGCCGCCTGGATCGGTTTGAACCTCGCGTCTCGCGGCCAGATCGGGCCGGCGAGCGGCTGGCTCGGTCGCGCGCAGCGGCTCGTCGCGGACGAGGGTGACTGCGCTGAGGCGGGGTACCTGCTCCTGCCGGCGACTTTCGAGCACCAGGCGGCGGGGGACTTCGCGGCGGCGGCGGCCGTCGCGGAGGAGGCGGCGCGCATCGGCGAGCGCTTCGGCGACCCCGACCTATTCGCGCTCGCGATCCACGAGCAGGGTCACACGCTCGTGCGGTGCGGCCGGATGCGTGAGGGTCTTGCGCTCCTCGACGAGGCGATGGTCGCGGTCACCGCGGAAGAGCTGTCGCCGATCGTCACCGGGATCGTCTACTGCGGCGTGATCCTCGCCTGCCAGGAGGTGTTCGAGGTGCGACGAGCGCGCGACTGGACGCGGGCTCTGTCGGACTGGTGGGCGCTCCAACCCGAGATGGTTGCCTTCACCGGCCGCTGCTACGTGCACCGTGCGGAGATCCTGCAACTCGACGGCTCGTGGCGGGAAGCGCTCGAGCAGGCGAAGCGTGCGGGAGAGCGTTTCGTCGAGACGCGGAACCCGGCCGCCGGCCTCGCGTACTACCGCCTCGGAGAGCTCCTGCGGTTGCAAGGCGACTTCGCGGGCGCCGAGGACGCGTACCGAAAAGCGAGCTCGTTCGGGCGAGAGCCCCAGCCCGGTCTCGCCCAGCTCCGGCTCGCTCAGGGTCGGGGCGACGCCGCCGTGGCCTCGATCCGTCGCGCGGAGGCGGCGACGACCGCCGCGTTCGAGCGGGCGGCCGTGCTGCCGGCCTTTGTCGAGATCATGCTCGCGGTCGGGGACGTCGAGGCGGCTCGCAACGCGTGCGCGGAACTCGAGGAGCTCGCGAGCGGGTTCGAGAGCGCCCTGCTCGGGGCGATGGTCGACCATGCCAAGGGCGCCGTCCACCTCGCCGAAGGCGAGCCGCGCGAGGCGCTCGTGGCGCTCAGGAAGGCAATGGACGCGTGGCACGCGCTCGACGTGCCCTACGAGACGGCACGGACCCGGGTGATCGTCGGAGAGGCGTGCCGTGCGCTCGGCGACGAGGAGGCTGCGGCGCTCGAGCACGACGCCGCGCGGAGCCTCTTCGAGCGACTGGGCGCGACCCACGACCTCGTCCGCCTCGGCTCGGCGCCGAAGGGCCAGCACGGGCTCTCGCCGCGAGAGCTCGAGGTCATCCGGCTCGTCGCCGCCGGCCGTTCGAATCGCGAGATCGCCGCGTCGCTCGTGATCAGCGAGCACACGGTCGCCCGCCACCTGCAGAACATCTACGCCAAGCTCGGCGTCTCGTCGCGCGGGGCGGCAGCGGCCTTCGCCTACGAGCGCGACCTCGTCTGACGCCGCCTCGTGGTCCGAGTTGACCACGGCGCGCCCGACCGAAGTTGGTGGATCCGCGCGATGCCGGCCGTGCACCTTCGACCTACCGTCGAAGAAACGACGGAGGAGGCCGAGATGGCAACCGAGTTCTTCGAGACGGTGATCGTCGGCGGCGGTCAGGCGGGACTCGCCACCGGATACCACCTGCAGAGGCGAGGACGGCCGTTCGTCATCCTCGATGCGAGCGAGCGCGTGGGCGATCCCTGGCGCAGGCGCTGGGACTCGCTTCGCCTCTACTCGCCGACGAGTCACGACGCGCTTCCGGGCATGCGGTTTCCGGCGAAGCGCACGTCGTACCCGACGACCCACGAGATGGCGGACTACCTCGAGTCCTACGCCGCCGAGCTCCAGCTGCCGGTGCGCTCGGGGATGGCGGTCGACACGCTGGCGAAGGACGGCGACCGGTTCGTCCTCACGGCCGGCGACCGGACGTTCGAGGCGGAGAAGGTCGTCGTCGCGACGGGCGTCATGCAGAAGCCGCACGTCCCGAGCTTCGCGCCCGAGCTCGACCCACAGATCAGGCAGCTCCACTCGAACGACTACCGCAACCCGAGCCAGCTCCAGGAGGGCTCGGTGCTCGTGGTCGGCGCGAGCCATTCGGGCGCGGACATCGCCTTCGAGGCGGCAACCGACCACCACACGATCCTGTCCGGCGTCGACACCGGGCAGATCCCGGCGCCCGTCGACACGCGTCGTGGGCGCATGGGGTTCAGGCTGCTGTTCTTCGCCGGCTCGCACATCCTCACCATGGATACGCCGATCGGCCGGAAGATGCGGCCGCACGTGCGGCTCGGCGGGGCTCCGCTGTTGCGCCACAGAAAGAAGGAGCTGCTCGGGGCGGGAGTCGAGCGGACGTTTGCCCGGACTGCCGGTGTGCAGGGCGGCCTGCCCGTGCTCGACGACGGGCGCGTGCTCGACGTCCGAAACGTCGTCTGGTGCACCGGCTTCCGGCCAGACTTCTCGTGGATCGAGGTCCCGTTCGAGCGTGGGGACGACGGCTACCCGGTGCAGTACCGGGGCGCCGTGGCCTCGGTGCCGGGGCTGTACTTCGTCGGGCTCCTCTTCCTGCACTCGTTCACCTCGATGCTGATCGGGGGGACAGGCAGAGACGCGGAGCGCGTCGTCGAGCATCTCGTGTCGCGGCCAAATAGCCGGGCGGCCCCCGCCACGTCGGCCGCGCCGGTGGCGACGTGAGTGGGCGCCGACCCGCGGAGCCCGAGCGGCGGCCGCTCCTCGTGTGGAACGGACAGGCGGCGCGTCTCGCGCGGAAAGACTCCGAGTCGCGAGAGCCCGGCCGCCCGTCGTCGCGCGCCCGGCTGCCGCCCGGGGAGCCGTCGCAGCGCGATGAGGGCGGTGTTAGTGTCCGTGACATGTCACGGACGCCGAGCGGGGAGACGTAGCTGTGGCGGTTCCGTTCCGGGTGGGCGTCATGCAGCTCACGATGGAGCCGCTCGACGAGATGCTCGCGTCGGCGCGCGTGATGGACGAGGCGGGGATGGACACGGTCTGGCTCGCCGAGGCGTACCCGTGGTGGCGCAAGCATCAGATGGAGGCGCGCTCCTCGACCGTCGTCTCCGCGCTGATGGCGCGCGAGACCCGGCAGCTGACGATCGGCTGGGGGATCATCTCCCCCTGGACGCGCCACCCGGTGCAGGTCGCGATGGACGCGCGCGTCGTCCAGGAGGCGGCGGGGCCGGACCGGTTCCTGCTCGGGTTCGGGACCTCGAAGATCTTCCTCAACAACATCAAGGCACAGACGAAGAAGACGCTCGGGCCGATGCGGGACGCCGTCGAGATCGTGCGCGGCGTCCTCTCCGGGGAGGCGTTCTCCTACGACGGAGACACGTGGAGCGCCGACGTGCCCGCGCTCTCGGCCGAGGCGCACACGCCGCGCGGCGTGCCGCCGGTCTACGTGGCCGCGACAGCGCCGAAGATGCAGGCGCTCGCCGGCGAGATCGCGGACGGCTGCCTGACGCCGTCGATCACCACGCCTGCCTTCGTCCGTTACACACGGGACAACGTCGCCGCCGACATCGACATCGGTTGTACGGTCGTCGCGTCCATCCACGAGACGGACTACGACCGCGGTCGTGACGGCGCTCGCGAGATCGCGGGCATGTACCTCGCCAACAAGGTGCAGAACATCGCCGGGGCCGCGGATACGCTGCTCGACCTCGCCGGAATCGAGATGGAGGAGATCCGGCCGGTCGCCGAGGCGATGGAGCAGGGGGGGCGGCTGGCAGCGAAAGCGAAGGTCTCCGATGCGCTGCTCGACAAGTGCAAGCCCATCGCCGGGACGCCTGCGGACTGCATCGCCGCGATCGAGGAGTACCGGGATGCAGGCTGCACGCACGTGATGCTCGAGCTCTGGGGCGAGGACCGGCACGACCAGATCCGGCTCTTCGGAGAGAAAGTGCTGCCACACTTCCGCAGCTGATGGCGACGATCACAGTCCGGGGGCGTGGCGTGACGATGGTGGCGCCGGACGAGGTCACCGTCGGGCTGACCGTGGAAGCGTTGCGGAAGAGCGCCTCCGAGGCGTTTGCGGAGGCAGCGAGGCTCGCCCAGCAGGTCGTCGCGCTCTGTGACGAGCTGGGCATCGCCGAAGGCCGGCGCACGACCTCCCGCGTGACGCTCGCCGAGGACGGCGAGCACACGAACAGCGGCTGGCAGCACCGCGGTTACCGAGCCTCCAGCCGCGTCGTGGTGCGCCTCGACGACGGCGAGCTCGCGAGCAGGCTGGTGACGGAGGCGACGGAGCGCGTCGACCTGAGGATCGAGGGGCCGGGTTGGCGCGTCGCCCGCGACAACTCGGGTCATGCCGACGCGCGTAGGCTCGCCGCGGCGGACGCACGGGTGAAGGCGGACGAGTACGCAGCCGCGCTCGGCGGTCGGGTCGGTGCGATCGTCTCCATCGACGAGCCCGAGACGAAGCCGACGCCCGTCGCGCCGATGGCTCTCCGCGCGGAGGCGGCAGGCATGCCCGTCGAAGGCGGGGAACACGAGGTCGCGGCCACGATCGACGTCACTTTCCAGTTGGAGCAAGGGTGAGCGCCCCCGCGGTCGCCGTCGACCGCGACCGGCTGGTCGACACGGCGAGCCGCATGGTCGCCGTGCACAGCTTCACCGGCGACGAGCAGGCGATGGCCGAGCTCATGCGGGAGCTCTTCGAGGAGCTGGGGCTGCGCTGCCAGTGGCAGCAGGTCGAGGACGGGCGAGCGAACGCGCTCGGGGTCCTGGACGGAGCGGGTGGCGGCCCGAGCCTCATGTTCAACGGGCACATGGACACGTCGTACTCGGGGCGAGAGCCGTGGCTCCGTGACGTGCCCGGGTTCCAGCCCGAGGCTTTCGTCCGCGACGGGAGACTGTACGGCCTCGGGATCTCGAACATGAAGGGCGCGCTTGCCTGCTACGTCGAGGCCGTCCGCGCGCTCGGAGACGCGGGCGTGCGCCTGCGGGGCGACGTGCTGGTCGCAGCGGTCTGCGGCGAGATCGAGAAGACCCAGCAGGGCGACGCGGTCGGGGCCGAGTACCGCGGCTACGCGGCGGGCACGCGCTACCTCGTCTCCCACGGCGGGGTTGCGGACATGTGCCTCCTGGGCGAGCCGACCGAGGGGAAGGTGGTCCTCGGTCACTTCGGTCCCCTCTGGCTCAGGATCCGTGTCCACGGCGACTTCATCCACACGGCCTTCAGCGAGGGACGTCGGGACCGGAACGCGATCCTCCGCCAGCGCCAGGTCCTCGCGGCGGTCGAGGAGTGGATCCCGACCTGGGAGGACGATCCGGCGAACGGCTATCGCGGCGCGAAGGCGATCGTCAACGTCGGCGCGATCGAGGGCGGCTTCGGCTGGCGCGTGTCCCGGACACCGCACCACGCCGATCTCTTCCTCGACATCCGCGTGCCGCCGACGAAGCCCATGGCCGTCGCGCGCCGCGAGGTGCTCGACATGGTGCGCGGGCTTGCCGAGCGGTTCACAGAGTTCGGTGTCGAGGGCGAGGTTTACGTGACCGCCCCGGGTGCCGAGATCGACGAGGGCCACGAGCTCGTCGGGGCGATCGACGCCGCACACGAGGAGGTCTTCGGCGAGCGGCCGGGGCGCGACGTGACCCGCTGGTTCTCCGACGCGTCCGTACTCACCCGCTACGGCGTCCCGACCGTGAACTACGGGACGTCGACCGGGCTCATGGACGTCGAGCTTGGCGAGAACCTCGAGATCGACGGGCTCGTGAAGACCGCCGAGGTCTACGCGCGGGTGGCGATGCGCGTCTGCGGCGTGGCGTGACAACGCTTGTGTTGAATCAAGACGAGCTGGGCTCGACGGAGGGAAGCCACGAATGAAGCTGGTGACGTTCGGTGAAGGATTGGGGCGTGTCGGGATCCTCGAGGGCGCGGAGATCGTCGTCCTCGACGTCCCGACGATGAGGGAGTACTTCGAGCGCGGCGGCGCCGACGAGACGGGGGAGCGCGTCGCGCTGGCCGAGACACGCCTACGGGCGCCGATCGTGCCGAAGAAGTTCTTCCACACGGCGGGCAACTTCCGCGAGCACGAGGAGGAGTCGAAGAACGTCGACTGGTCGCACGCGATCGCGCCGTGGATCAACTTCTTCCAGAACGTCGACGCGATCGTGGGGCCGGACGAGCCGGTCATCTATCCCGAGCACCTGACCGAGGAGCTCGACTACGAGCTGGAGCTCGCGGTTGTGCTGAAGAAGGCCGGCAAGTGGTTTTCAACCGAGGAGGCGGCGGACTACGTCGGTGGCTACGTGATCTTCAACGACATCACGGCGCGGGACATCCAACGCGGCGAGATGAAGTCTGGAGTGTTCAGCTTCTGCAAGGCGATCGACACCTTCTGCCCGCTCGGGCCCTGGATCGTGACGCCCGACGAGATTGCCGATCCGCACGATCTGGCGATGCAGCTGCGGGTCAACGGCGAGGTCCGGCAGGAGTCGCACTCGAGCCGCATGTCCGTGACGGTCCCCGAGATCCTCTCGAACTTCTCCGGTCTCACGTACTCCGCGGGGGACGTGCTCTCGACAGGGACGGTGTCGGGCGTCGCGGGGTTCAAGTCGCCGGAGGAGCGCGCACGGCTGTACCTCAAGCCGGGCGACGTGATCGAGGCGGAGATCGAGGGGATCGGCGTGCTGCGAAACCCCGTGATCTCGTGGCGGGCCGGGCACGGCACGCCGCCGCCCCCGCGGGTTCGACCGTGGGGCGACGCCTGAGGTCGTCCAAACGGCTGAGCACCGCGGTGTGAGATAGTCCTGCAGGCGTGAGCGGCATGATGGGTCAACGGGTCCTGCGGGTCGAGGACGACCGGTTTCTCCGAGGCAAGGGCCTGTACGTCGAGAACCTCGAGCTCGACGGCGCGTTGCACGCGACCTTCGTCCGCTCGCCGTATGCGCACGCCCGGATCGTCGGCGTCGACGCGTCGGCCGCCGCCGAGCTTCCAGGGACGCGCGTCTTCACTGCGTCCGACCTCGATCTCGGGGCGTTCGCCCCGCCGCCGATCCCCGGGCTCGATCAGCGAATGGCGCGCCCGTACCTCGCCGACGGCGTCGTCCGCTTCGTGGGCGACATCGTCGCCGTCGTCCTCACCGAGACCAGGGCGGAGGGCGTCGACGCGGCCGAGCTGGTCGTCGTGGACTACGAGCCGCTGCCCGTCGTCGTCGATCCCGCCGCGGCCCTCGCCGGCGACGTCCTGCTCTTCCCGGAGCCCGGCACGAACGTCTGCACGAGCCATCCCGTCGAGGCGGACGAGTCGCTCTTCGACGGCTGCGACGTCGTCGTCTCCGGACGCCTCGTCAGCCAGCGGCTCGCCGCGTGCCCGCTCGAGACTCGCTCCTGCGCCGCTGTCGTCGGCGACGACGGCCGGCTGACGATGTGGCTCACGACGCAGACGCCGCACCAGGACCGCGACGGCATCGCTCGGAGCCTGGGCATGGAGGCCTCCGAGGTGCGCGTGATCGCGCCGGATGTCGGCGGTGGATTCGGGGCGAAGATGCTCGGCGTCGAGGAGATCCTCGTCGGCTGGCTCGCACGCACGACAGGCAGGCCCGTGCGCTGGACCGAGACCCGGAGCGAGAACATGGTCGGGATGTGGCACGGACGCGCGTCGCATCTCGAGTTCACGCTCGGCGGAAATCGCGATGGCAAGGTGGAGGCCTACCGCCTCCGGATCCTCCAGGACGCCGGCGCGTACCCCCGGATCGGCGCAATCCTTCCGGGCTTCACCTCGTTGATGGCGAGCGGCGTCTACGCGATCCCGAAGATCGAGAGTGAGTCGACCAGCGTCGTCACGAACACGACTCCCATCGGCCCCTTCCGCGGGGCGGGACGGCCGGAGGCGGCGCAGGCGATCGAGCGGGCCATGGATCTGTTTGCGGCCGAGCTCGGGATGGATCCCGTCGAGGTGCGGCGCCGGAACCTCTTCCCCGCCGACGCGTTCCCGCTCAAGACCGCATCCGGTGCGCCGTACGACAGCGGCGCCTACGAGCGCGCGCTCGACCTCGCGCTCGAGACTGCGGACTACGAGGCGCTCCGCGAGGAGCAGCGCCGGCGGCGCGAATCGGGTGACCGCCGCGCGCTCGGCATCGGCGTCAGCATCTACGTGGAGGTCACGAACGGCCTCACGGAGCCGGAGTTGGGCGCAGTCGAGATCACGCCGGACGGTGGGGCCGTCGTGCGGACGGGCTCGTTCTCTCACGGTCAGGGGCACGAGACGACCTTCGCGATGATCGTCGCAGACAAGCTCGGCCTACCGCTCGACGCGGTCAGCGTGATCAAGGGCGACACGGACGACGTGTCTCAGGGCGTCGGCACGTACGGCTCCAAGTCGACCCAGATCGGAGGTGTCGCCGCGGGGCAGGCGGCGCGGGTCGTCGCAGACCGTGGGCGCGAGCTTGCCGCCGAGCAGCTCGAGGCGCGGGTCGACGACGTCGTGCTCGACCTGGCCGCGGGCGCGTTCCACGTGGCCGGGTCGCCGACGCCGGTCGTAACCTGGAAGGACCTCGCCGGCCGCCTCGAGGGCGAGGGACGGCTCGATGAGCTGCGCGCGGCAGAGGTGTTCAAGGCCGACGCGCCGACGTTCCCGTTCGGTGCGCACGTCGCCGTCGTTGAGGTCGACACGGAGAGCGGGGAGGTCGAGCTCCGGCGCCTCGTCGCCGTCGACGACGCCGGCACCATCGTCAACCCCGTGATCGCCGAGGGGCAGGTGCACGGCGGCGTCGCGACGGGCGTCGCGCAGGCGCTGCACGAGGAGTTCGTCTACGACGAGGAGGGCAATCCTCTGACGGCGAGCTTCCTCGGGTACGCCTTCCCGTCTGCCGCCGAGCTGCCGTCGTGGGACGTCGTGGGGATGGAGACACCGACACCGCTCAACGAGCTCGGGGCGAAGGGGATCGGCGAGTCCGGGACGATCGGCGCCACTCCGGCGGTCCAGAGCGCCGTCGTGGACGCCCTCGCCCCGTTCGGCGTTCGCCACGTCGAGATGCCCGCGAACGGCGAGCGGGTCTGGCGCGCGCTGCAGCAGGCACGCGCGTAGAGGTCTCGACGGCCGATCGCGCGTCCAGCCCGGGTACGCGCATTCATCCCAGATGATGGGACGGCGTCTTGACAAATAGACGCCGCGGACCGTAGCGTTGAGGCGCGTGGTTGAATCCGGCGGAGGAGACGTGACGAGGATCGCACGGCGTATCGCGCTCGCAACGCGCGAACGATCGACCGTCGCAGCAAGGCCGACACCGGGACGCTGACCCGTATGGCGCACGCGGCACAGGAGGCACCGGCCGCAGGTTTTCCGGGAGAGCACCTCGCAGAGCGCGAGGCGGGTCGATCGCCCCGGCTCGCGAACGCGGTCGTCTTCGCCCTTTCGCTCGCGTTCGCGTTCGTGTTCTGGGAGGCCGTCTCCGCAAGCGGCCTGATCCGGGAGGAGGACCTGCCGTCGATGACGGCGACGATGGACGAGCTCTGGTCGCTCGCCCAGACGGGGGACTTCTGGACCGCGTTCCTCCAGACGGCCCGCGGGTGGGCGATCGGCCTCGGGCTCGCGACGCTGCTCGCGGTTCCCATCGGCATCGTGCTCGGCCTCAGCGACCTCGCCGGTCGCGCGTTCCGTGTCCCGGTCGAGTTCCTCCGCCCGATCCCGTCCGCGGCGCTGATCCCGCTGCTCTTTCTGACGCTCGGGCCGGTGCTCAAGAGCGAGATCTTCCTCGCCACGTTCGGTGCGTTCTGGCCGATCCTCGTGCAGACGATGTACGGCGTACGGGACGTCGACCCCGTGACGATCGACACCGCACGGTCGTTCGGCGTACCGAGGAGCGCGCGGCTGTGGCGCATCACGCTGCCGAGCGCCGTCCCGTACATCGCGACCGGGATGCGGCTGGCCTCGGCGGTCTCGCTCATCCTCGCCTTCACGGCGGAGCTCTTCATGGGCACGCCCGGCCTCGGGAAGATGCTCAACTACGCGCAGTCCTACGGGCTCACCACGCAGCTCTACGCGCTCGCGCTCGCGACGGGTGCGCTGGGCCTCGGGACGCATCTCCTGTTCACCGCCCTCGAGCGCCGGGCACTGCGTTGGCACCCGTCGCAGCGCCTGGAGGCCGTGTGAGAGGCCGCGGGTACGAGGCGGTCAAGGTCGCCGCCGAGATCGCCGTCCCGATCGCCATCGTCGTGATCTGGGAGCTCTGGGCGCGCTCCGCGGACAGCCAGTTCTGGCCGCCACCGTCGAAGATCGTGCAGGAGTTCATGGACCTCTGGGTCTTCGAGCAGTTCCGGAGCGACGTGGTGCCGAGCCTGATGCGGATCCTGCTCGGGTTCGGGATCGGCTCCGCGATCGGCGTCGTGCTCGGCATCCCGCTCGGGATGTCTCTCTGGGCGAGGAAGTTCGCGATGCCCCACGTCGAGTACTGGCGCGCGATGCCGCCGCCCGCCCTCCTACCGATCTCCGTGATCCTGCTGCACTCGATCGGGAACCTGCAGAAGGTCTCCTTCATTGCGTTCTTCTGCATCTTCCCCGTGCTCCTCAACACCATCGACGGCATCCGAGGCCTCGACCCGACGCTCGTCGACACCGCGCGCGCGTACGGCATCCCCGCCCACGAGCGGGTCCGGCGCATCGTGCTGCCCGCCGCGTTCCCACAGATCTCCGCCGGGATGCGGATCAGCCTCTCGCTCGCCGTGATCATCATGGTCGTCGCCGAGTACTTCTCGTCGACGAGCGGCGTCGGCTACGTCCTCCTCATCTCGAAGAACACGTTCCAGCTCGGGCCGATGTGGGCCGCGATCGTGCTCATCGGCGTGATCGGATACCTCCTCAACCTCGCCTATCTGCTCGCGGAGCGCCGCATGCTCGCCTGGCACCGCGGGTGGAGAGCGGCGACCCCGCAGTAGGCAAAGCCGCATGCTCGAGATCAGGGACGTCGCCAAGTCGTACGGCTCGGGGAGCCAGGTCACCCACGCACTCCGGAGCATCTCCTTCTCGATCGCCGAGCGGGAGCTCGTATGCGTCGTCGGCCCTTCCGGCTGCGGTAAGACCACACTGCTCAAGTGCATCGCGGGCCTGATGCGCCCGACGCGCGGCGAGGTCGTGCTGCACGGCCAGCGGGTGACCGCGCCGCCCGAGGAGATGGCCGTCGTCTTCCAGGAGTACAACCGCTCGCTGATGCCGTGGTCGACGGTGCGCAGCAACGTGCTGCTCCCGCTCCGCCACAAGAAGCTCGCCAAGAACGAGCGGACGCGCCTCGTCGAGGAGTCGCTCGACGCCGTGGGACTGACGCGCTTCATCGACCACTACCCATGGCAGCTCTCGGGGGGCATGCAGCAGCGCGTCGCGATCGCGCGCGCCCTCGCCTACCAGCCGTTGATCCTGCTGATGGACGAGCCGTTCGCTTCCGTCGACGCCCAGACGCGCGGCGACCTCGAGGACCTCGTCCTCCGCGTGCGCGACGAGTTCGGGATCACGATCCTGTTCGTGACGCACGACATCGACGAGTCCGTCTATCTCTCCGACCGGATCGTCGTCCTAACACATGCCCCGACCGTCGTGAAGGAGGTGGTCGGGGTCGACCTTCCTTCGCCGCGCGACCAGATCGCGACCAAGGAGCTCTCGGAGTTCGCGCACCAGCGCGCCTACGTCTACCGGCTCATCAAGCACGACACCACGGCCCCACCTCCGTCGACACTCGTCGGCGAGGGGCTCCACGACTAGGAAGGAGACGGAATGAAGACAACGGGAGGGAGGCAACGCAGCCGCGCGGTCATCGTCGGCTGCGCGATCCTCGTCGTCGCGGCCCTGTTCGCCGGCGGCGCCACCGGAGCCCCGGGGAAGGCGCAGGCGACAACGGTCAGCCTGACGGTCGGCGTGCTCCCGATCGCCAACACGCTGCCGCTCGACCTCGGCATCAAGAAGGGGTTCTTCGAGCAGCAGGGCATCGAGATCAAGAAGATCACCGCGCAGAGCGGGAACGACATCATGCTCGGGCTGGCGAACTCGAACATGGACGTGGGCTTCGCGGGCTGGGTCCCCGCGATGATCGCGCGGACGACGGGGATCCCGATCAGCGCCGTCGCGCTGAGCGAGGTGGAGGGCACCGACCAGGCGAGCAACTGGCAGAACATCCTCGTCAAGGGATCGAGCTCGATCCGCACGCCCGCAGACCTCGCGGGCAAGACGATCGCGGTCAACGCCCTCAAGGGCGTCGGCGAGGTGATGATCAGGGCGGCGCTCGAGAAGAGCGGCGTAGACCAGAGCTCCATCAAGCTCCTCGCTCTGCCGTTCCCGGCGATGCGGGCGGCGCTGAACAGCGGCCAGGTCGACGCGATCTGGACCCCGGAGCCGTTCCTCTCCCAGGCGATCTCGATCGACGGGGCCCGCGACCTGTTCGCGCCGGGTCCCGTGCTCGGGAAGTACTTCCCGATCGGCGGCTACTTCGTCAGGACCGATTGGGCCTCGAAGAACGCCGACGTCGCGACGCGGTTCCGGACGGCGATGAACCAGTCGCTCGAGTACGCCCAGAACCACGGCGACGAGATCCGCGAGCTCCTGCCCGCGGCGTCGCGCAACATCCGCCTGCCGATCTGGACGACCGTGATGAATCGCGCGCAGGTCCTCCAGCTCGCGCAGTACGCGAAGAAGTACGGCGTCATCAACTCGCTGCCGAACTTCACGCAGTTCGTGCCGAGCGCGATCGACGGCGGGAAGATCCTGCAGGCGACGCTCGGCAAGCAGTTCATCACCATCCGCCAGGACGGCAAGCTGGTCACGACGCTGAAGGCCGGCAAGTACGCCGTCATCGTCGCGGACACTTCGAACGCCCAGGGCTTCCGGCTCGTCGGGCCGGGCGTGTCGAAGGTGACGAGCGTCAAGGGGACGGGCAAGACGACCTGGAACCTCGACCTGAAGAAGGGCAAGTACGTCTACAGCTCGTCGGCGCGGGCCGGCGCGAAGAAGACCCTCAGGGTGACCTGAGCCACACGTCGTGCGGGGCCGGGTTCGCTCCGGCCCCGCACGGCGGTTCCTCGGCATTCGACCTCAGCCGGACGCCTGCTCTTCGCGCGGGGGGTACACGGCGTCCGGCGCCTGCGTGTGACCCTCGGGCCAGTCGAAGATCTCGGTGACGACCTTGAGGTCCTCGTCCGTCGACAGGTAGGCGAACGTGACGCCGTTGTAGAGGCCGCCCAGGAGCACCCTGCGGCCCTTCGCGCGCAGCTCGTCGAGCGCCTCCCGGTATCCCGCGCCCCCGACGGCGACGTGATGGAGCCCCTCGCCTTTCGCTCGCAGGTGCTCGGCGTAGATGCTCCGGTCGTCGAGCGGCTGGAGGAGCTCCCACTGCACGCTACCTACCATGGTCACCGCGATGCGCCACGCGGAACCCGCCGTGCCCTCGTCGGCCTCGGTGGCAGCGACGTTCTCCGGCCCGAACTCGTAGATCTCCCACGGTCCGATGCCGTATTCCTCGACGTAGCTTCGCATCGTCGCCTCGAGGTCGCGCACGACGATCGAGAGCTGCAGGGTCTCGGTGAAGAGGGGCTTGCGCATCCCTGGAGCATCCTGCCGTGTCGCAACCGGCGTTGCACGGCCACCCACGGGATGATTCGATCACCGTCATGACGGCGTGCGACGGACGAGCGTGTCGGTGAACGTCTCTTCGCAATTTGACGTGGCCGGGTTCGGCGTGGTCGTCACCGGCGGCGCGAGCGGCCTCGGGCTCGCCTACGGCGAGGTGCTCGCAGCGCACGGCGCCCGTGTCACGTTGATCGACGTCGACGAAGCCGCGCTGGGAGAGCAGGTCTCGCGGCTCGAGGCGGAGGGCCTCGACGTGCGCGGCGCCGTCGCCGACGTGACCGACCACGCCGCCCTCGACCGCGCGATCGACGAGGCGGCCGACGTGTACGGCCGGCTCGACGTCGCGTTCGCCAACGCTGGCATCGACTCCGGGGCGGGCTTCGTGGCCGGGTGGGCGGGTAGCGAGCGGCCGCGCGTCGAGGAGGGTGCGCTCGAGAGCTACACGGACGAGCGCTGGAACCGGGTGATCGACGTCAACCTCAACGGGATCTTCGCGACCGCGCGCGCCGCGACCCGGCACATGCGCCCGCTCGGGTACGGCCGCATCATCGTGACGACGTCGCTCGCGGCGAGCAAGGTCGAGCCCGTGATCGGCTCGGCGTACATGGCCGCGAAGGCCGGCGCCCGGCACTTCGTCCGCTGCCTGGCGCTCGAGCTCGCGGCGTACGGGATCACGGCCAACGCGATCGCGCCGGGGTTCTTCGTCACGAACATCGGTGGCGGTCACGCCCACGACCCCGGGCTACAGGCGATGGTCGCGAAGGACGTCCCGATGCACCGCGTCGGCCGGCCGGACGACGTCAAGGCGCTCGCCCTCTTCCTGGCCGCACCGGCGTCGGAGTACATCACGGGGCAGGAGATCGTGATCGACGGCGGCTGGGGGCTCGGGATCGCGGACTGAAGCCTCGCCGCGAGGCGGCCGCGTATAGTCGCCCGGTGGGCGACCTCCAGGTGCTCGACGCGAACACGGCGCGGACGGTGGAGCGGGTCTGCGACGCGATCGTCCCTGGATCCGCCCGCGTGCGACCCGCGGTCTACGTCGACGCCCTGCTCGCCCGCATGGACGAGGGGACGCGCGGCGCCGCGATCGAGGCGTTCGCGAAGGTCGCCGAGGGCGACGCCACGGACCATGTCTCGACGCCGGAGTTCGGTTGGGTGCGGGCGCTGGCGATCGAGGCGTTCTACAGCGACTTCGTCGCGCCGGGGGTCGACGCGCAGGGTGCGTGGGAGGAGATCGACTTCTCGACGCCGCTCGCGACGCGCCTGAAGAAGGACTGGTCCTACCTGGGAATTCGATGAGCGAGCGCTTCGACGTCGTGGTGGTGGGCTCGGGCGCGGGCGGCGGCGTCGTCGCCGGCGAGCTCGCCGACCGGGGCCGGAGCGTGCTGCTGCTCGAGGCCGGCCCGCACCGCACCGCCGCGGATTTCACGCGGTGGGAGGCGAAGGCGAACCACGACTTCTGGTGGCCGCTACGGTTCGCGCCGATCGACGGCGGCGCCGGCGGGCTCGTCGCCCTGCTCGCCGCACGGTGCGTCGGCGGGACGACCACGATCAATACCAAGGTGGCGCTGCGGGCGGGCGACCACGACTTCGCCAAGTGGCACGACGCGAGCGGCCTCGTCGGCGCGGACGGGTCGCCGTTCGGCCGATCCGACCTCGACCCGCACTACGACCGCGTCGAGCGGCGGCTCGGCGTCCGCGTGCGGTCCGACTGGCGCAAGAGCGTCTATACCGTCGAGCCGGGCTTTCGCGCGCTCGGCTCGCACCTCGAGCCCGTGCACGCGTACACGGACGCCAACTGCATGAGCTGCGGCTCGTGCTTGCAGGGCTGCCCGACGAACGCCGGCAAGTCGACGATGAACACCTACATCCACGACGCCTGGGCGACCGGGCGGCTCGAGCTGCGCGCCGAGGCGCCGGTCGAGCGGATCGTCGTCGAGGACGGCGAGGCGAAGGGGATCGAGTACATGAACGGCGACGGGACGCTCGCGCGCGTCGACGCCGGCGCCGTCGTCGTCGCCGCGGGCACGCTCAACACGCCGCAGCTCCTGCTGCGCTCTGGCCTGCAGGAGAGCCCGAGCACCCGGCTGATCGGCCGCAATCTCGGCTTCCATCCCGTGCGCCTCGTCTACGGGCTCTTCGACGAGCCGCAGGACGCGCACATGGTCTACCCGATCTCGGCCCATGCGATGGACCACCAGCGCGACGAGGACGGTGGCTTCGTGATCGAGGCGACGACGATCCAGGACCCGATCAGTTTCGCGACGACGCTCGAGGACGAGAGCGGGCCGCTGTGGGGACAGCCGCTCGTCGACGCCGTGCGGAAGTTCCGCCGCTGGGTGGGGCTGCTCGCGATGGTGAACGACGAGAACAACGGCACGGTCTCCGTCGACGAGGGCGGCGGAGAGGCGTTCGCGGCGCAGTTCAACGAGCGCGAGAACGAGCGGCTCGACGCCGCGCTCGCGTTCTCGCGGGACGTGCTCGAGGCCGCCGGCGCCACGCAGGTCTGCTGGACCGGGCTCGCGTCGACCCACGTGCAGGGAACCTGCCGCATGGGGAGCGACCCGGAGCGCTCCGTCGTCGACGCCGACGGCCGCGTTCGGGATGTCGACCGCCTCTACGTCGGCGACGGCTCGATCGTGCCGCGCACGCTGTCCGTCAACCCGTCGCTGACGATCATGGCGCTCGCGAACCGTCTGGCCGAGCACCTCCACGCCGATCCGCACGGCTACCTCGCCTGAGCCGTGCCCGGCGAGTCGATCGTCGTCGTCAGCGCGCATTCGGCGGACTTCGTGTGGCGCGCGGCGGGTGCGATCGCTCTCGCCGCCGAGCGCGGCGCGGACGTCCACGTGCTCGCTCTCTCGTACGGCGAGCGCGGCGAGTCGGGGGAGCTGTGGAAGCAGGAGGGGCAGACCGAGGAGCGCGTCAAGGAGATCCGTCACGGCGAGGCGGAGGCCGCGGCCGACGCGCTCGGCGCGAGCTTCCGCAGCCTCGACCTCGGCGACTATCCCCTCGTCGTCGACGCGGGTGAGCTCGAGCGTCTGACCGACCTCCTGCGGGAGCTCGCACCGCGTCTCGTGCTCACGCACGCGGCCCTCGACCCCTTCAACCCGGACCACGGCGTCGCGCACGACGCCACCGTCCGTGCCCGGCAGCTTGCGAGCGGCGCGGGGGTGGCCAGCGGCTTCGTCACGATCACGCCGCCCGAGCTCCTGTCGTTCGAGCCCCACCAGCCCGAGCTCTGCGGCTTCGTCCCGACGACGTTCCTCGACATCACGTCGGTGTGGCAGAAGAAGGTCGCCGCGATGGAGGCGATGGGCGCGCAGTCGTACCTCAGGCAGTACTACTCCGAGCGGGCCGAGCACCGGGCAAACCACGCCCGGCGCATCTCGGGCCGCGGTGGGATTCGCTACGCCGAGGCGTTCCAGCGCGAGCTGCCCGTGGTCGTGGACGCGCTTTGACCGACTACGCCGCGCTCGCCCGGCTCGGCGTGGCCACCGTCCACGAGGCGGCGGGGCGCACGGGGATCGTCGACCTCCCGCTGACGCAGGTGGTGCCCGGGTCCCGCGTCGCCGGGCCCGCGCGAACGGCGCTCTGCGCCCTCGGCGACAACACGATGGTGCACGCGGCCGTGGCGCACGCGCGTTCGGGCGACGTTCTCGTGCTGACGAGTACCGAGCCGGCGCCCGTCGCGCTCGTCGGAGAGCTGCTCGCGACCCAGGCGCAGAGGCAGGGTGTCGCGGGGATGGTCGTCGACGGCGCCGTCCGCGACCTCGACGAGCTCGCCGAGCTCGGCCTGCCGATCTGGGCCCGGTACGTGCGCGCGCAAGGGGCGACGAAGGGGGAGGTGGGGAAGCTCGACGTAACGGTGACAGTCGGCGGCACCGAGATTCGCCCGGGGGACCTCGTCGTGCTGGACTGCGACGGCGCGCTGTCGCTGCCGGCCGACCGCGTGGACGAGGTGCTGCCGCTCGCGCTCGAGCGCGCGGAGCGGGAGGCCGCGATGCGGCAGCGCTACCGGGACGGCGACCTCTCGTACGACCTGCAGGGCCTGCGCGCGCTCGTCGAGGGCTGATGGAGATCGCCGTGCTCGGCCTCGGCGAGGCCGGCGGCCGGATCGCCGCCGACCTCGTGGCCGCAGGGGTCGACGTGCGCGGCTGGGATCCCGTCGCCCGACCCGCGGGCGTTCCCGTCGCGGACGACGGCCAGACCGCCGTCACCGGCGCCGATGTGGTGCTGAGCGTCAACGCGGCCGCGGTCGCCCTGGACGTCGCAGAAGGCGTCGCGGGTGCGCTCGACGCCGTGACCCTCTACGCCGACCTGAACACCTCGTCGCCGGCGCTCAAGCGCGAGCTCGCCGAAGCGGTGCGCTGTGTCTTCGCGGACGTCGCGCTGGTGGGGACGGTTCCTGACACCGGCCTGCGCACGCCGGCGCTCGCGTCCGGGGCGGGGGCGGAGCGCTTCGCCGAGCTCCTCGGCCCGCTCGGGATGCCCGTCGAGGTCGTCGGGCCGCAGCCCGGCGACGCCGCGGGTCTCAAGCTCCTGCGCAGCGTCTTCATGAAGGGCGTTGCGGCGGCGGCGCTCGAGAGCCTCGCCGCTGCCCGTGCGGCCGGCGCGGAGGTGAGGGTTCGCGCCGACCTGGCGTCAGTGCTCGGCGAGCCGCTCCTCGAGCGGCTGCTGACCGGCTCAGAGACGCACGCGACCCGGCGGGTCGACGAGATGCGGGCGGCCGTCGGCTACCTCGAGGAGCTCGGCGTCCAGCCCCGCATCGCCGCGGCGGCGGCCGAGTGGCTGGCGCAGCTCCGCGACGCACCGACTCCGTAGTAGACCGCAGCGGATTCCGCGTGCGCCCGTATACCGTTGCGCTCGCCGCGGACTGATAGTTCCGTCATGGCGAAGCACGAGATCGAGGTGGGCGACTGGCAGGAGCGGCGGGGACGCGACCGCGTGCTGGTGGAGAATCCCGACCGCGCGCAGCTCTGGGCGTACGCCGAGGTGCTGCACGAAGCCGGGTACGACGTCGCGACCTGTACCGGGGAGCATCCGGACGGGCACGACCGCTGCCCGCTGATCGAATCGGGGCGGTGCGGCCTCGTCAAGGGCGCGGACGTCGTGGTCTCGACATGCTCCATGCAACGGGGCGACACGCTGCTCGCCGTCCTCGGCTCGCAGGGCTCGACGCCGATCGTCTTCGAGGCACCGCAGCCGGACTTCGAGCGGTACGAGCACCTTTCGGAGAGCGCGACGCTCATTCCCGCGCCGGTGACGAAGCAGGCGCTGCTCGACGCCGTCGAGGAGGCGCGCTCGCTCTCCGAGCACCCGGGCGAGGCGGCAGCGCGGATCCTCCGGGCGATCGACGAGGAGCTTCCGGCGGGCGTCGACGACGGGCCGGCGCCTGCCGCGTGACGGTCAGCCGCCGTCGCCGAGCCCGAGCAGCCTGACCGCGTTCTCCTTCAGGATGAGCGGTCGTACCTCGGGCTTGATGTCGAGCGCGTCGAAGTCCGCGAGCCAGCGCTCGGGCGTGATGAACGGGTAGTCCGTCCCGAACAGCACCTGGTTTCTGAGCAGGGTGTTCGCGTAGCGAACGAGCTGCTCTGGGAAGTACTTCGGCGACCAGCCGGAGAGGTCGATGAAGACCTGCGGCTTGTGCATCGCGATCGAGAGCGCCTCGTCCTGCCACGGGAACGACGGGTGTGCGAGGACGATCTTGAGCTCCGGGAAGTCGACGGCCACGTCGTCGACGTGCATCGGGTTGGAGTACTTGAGCCGGATGCCGCCTCCTCCGGGGAGACCTGAACCGACGCCGGAATGGCCCGTGTGGAAGAGAACGGGGAGGCCCGCCGCTTCGATCACCTCGTAGAAGGGGTACGCGAGCCGGTCGTTCGGGAAAAACGCCTGGATGTTCGGGTGGAACTTGAAGCCGCGGACGCCGTGGTCGGCGATCAGCCGCTTCGCCTCCTCGACTCCGGTGCGACCCTTGTGCGGGTCGATGCTCGCGAAGGGGATCAGAACGTCCGCGTTCGCCCGCGCGGCCTCGGCGATCTCCTCGTTCGGCACCCGTGGCTGGCCGGTCGTCGATTCCGCGTCGACCGTGAAGACCACGGCCATCATCTTTCGCTCGCGGTAGAACGCGGCGAGCTCATCCGCGGTCGGGCGCGCCGACTGGCCGCGGAAGTGCTCGATGGCCGCCTCGCGCAGGTGGTCGGGGAGCGAGTCGTGCCCGTCGCGCGACATCTCGGCGTGCGTGTGCATGTCGATCGCTACCACGTCGTCGAGCGCGAGACGCTCGGGCATCAGTCCGGGGCCAGCCGGTGGCCCATGCCGAGCGAGATGTCCTCGGCCGTCTGCTTCACGGCGGGGCCGAACCGAGCGATCAGCTCGTCCATCGAGGACATTGTGCGGTGCACTGCCAGGTTGAGCGCGGCCAGCACCTCACCGGAGTGCGACTGGATCGGCGCAGCGATCGACCGCAACCCGTACGCGAGCTCCTCGTCGTTGACGGCGATCCCCGAGACACGGATCCGCTCGAGCTCGGCCCGGAGCGCCGTCGGGTCGGTGATCGTGTTCGGCCCGCGGGGGACGAAGTCGACGGTCGCGATGATTGCCTCTCGCCGATCATCGGGGACGAACGCGAGGATCGCCTTGCCCATCGCGGTGCAGTACGCGGGCAACCGGGCGCCGACGTGGAGGTTCAAGTCGATCTCGCGCTGGCCGGGCTGGGCGGTGCGGCACCGCTCGATGTAAACGACGTCCGTGCCGTCCAGGATCGCGAGGTTGACCGTGTGGCCTGTCTCGTCCGAGAGCCGTTGCAGGTGCGGCGCGGAGATCTCGCGGATGTCCATCGAGTTGATCGCCGAGAAGCCGAGGTCGAGCACCTTCGGGCCGAGCCGGTAGCGCTTCGAGCCCGGGTCCTGCTGCAGGTAGCCGAGCCGCGCGAGCGTGGCGATGTAGCGGTGCGCCGTGCTGCGGCTCAGCGTCAGCTCGCGTGACAGCTCGCTGACGCCGATCAGCGGTCGGTCGGAGTCGAAGGCGGAGAGGATCGCGAGGCCGCGCTCGAGCGATTGCGATGTGCCGGTCCCGCGGTCGGGCATTCGGTCGATCGTAGCGCGTTGTCTCATCAACCGGAACACCGTCTTGACAAACGGGCAGACGGTTGAGAGGGTCCCGGCGTCGCACGGAGCGCTTCGTGCCCTGCGGCGTTCTCGAACGGGCCGGCGCGCCTCGTCCGAGGTTCTACCAGCGGTTAGGCTCGATTCGAGACGCGGGCGGACGGGAGGGCCGGTGATGGGTGAGCAGGTCGAGCTGGTTGCGCTCTACTGGACGGTCTCGGGCCCGGTCGAGGTGCACGTGGGGCGCGAGTGGAGCCTCTTCGACTGGGCCGACCGCTGCGCGGCCGCGCGCGAGGTCGGCTTCAGCGGCCTCGGCATCTGGCACGCCGACCTCGAGCACGTGCTCGAGACCCGGAGCCTGCAGGACATGAAGCGGGCATTCGACGACAACGGCCTGCGTCACCTCGAGGTCGAATGCCTGCTCGACTGGTTCCTCGATCCGGACGACGAGCGCCGTCGCGTCTCCGACCGGATGCGCGCGCTGCTGTTCGAGGCTGCCGGCGTCCTCGACGCGCACCACATCAAGGTCGCCAACATCTTCGGCCGGCAGGCGTCCCTCGCGCAGCTCACCGAGCGCTTCGGCGAGCTCTGCGCCGATGCGGCGGGGCACACGGACGCGAAGATCGTCTACGAGCCGATGCCACCTGACATCAACGTCCATTCGATCGACGCAGTGCTCGCGGTCGTCGTCGGCGCGGGCGCGGCGAACGGCGGCATCGCGATCGACACCTGGCACATGTCCAAGCTGGGGATCGCGCCGGACGAGCTGCGGCGCATCCCGGTCGAGCACCTCTCCTGGGTCGAGCTCTCCGACGGTCAGGTCGAGAACATGGACGACCCCGTCGACGAGGTGATCAACCACCGCCGGCTGCCCGGCGAGGGCGAGTTCGACATCCGCGGCTACGTCGACGTGTGCCGCGACCACGGCTACGAGGGCCCTTGGGGGGTCGAGGTGCTTTCCGAGGAGCTTCGGAACAACCCCATCGACGTCATCTTCCGGCGCGCCTACGACACCACGATCGGCCAGTTCGAGCACGAGAGGAGCTCCGCATGACAGCACCGCAAGGCGTGGAGAAGCTCGAACGCGAGCACCTCGTCTGGATCTACCGCCAGATGTCGCGCATCCGTGAGTTCGAGGAGCGGGTCAAGCGCACCTTCGAGGAGCACCCGGGCGTGATCCGCGGGCACACGCATCTGGCGGACGGCGCGGAGGCGTCGATCGTCGGCTCGATCGCGAACCTCGGCCCGGACGACCAGTTCTTCACGACGTACCGCTGTCACGGCTATCCGATCGCGCGCGGCACCGACCCGCGGGCGATCATGGCCGAGATCTACGGCCGCAAGGACGGCCTCTGCAAGGGGCTCGGCGGCTCGATGCACCTGACCGACGTCTCGAACGGCTTCCTCGGCACGTCGGGGATCGTGGGCGCGGGCATCCCGCACGCAACCGGCGCGGCGTGGGCGGCCCAGATCCGCAGGCAGGGCCAGGTGGTGCTCTGCTTCTTCGGCGACGGCGCCTCCAAGCAGGGCGCGTTCTTCGAGTCTCTGAACATCGCCTCGCTGTGGAAGCTCCCGATCGTGTTCGTGATGGAGAACAACGGCTACAACGTCCACACGCGAACCGAGCAGGAGGACGCGAACCGTGCCGCCGGCGAGGACCTCTCCGTCAAGGCGAAGGCCTTCAGCATGCCGGGGGTGACGATCGACGGACGCGACCCGCTCGAGGTGTACGAGACCGTCCGCACTGCAGTGTCGCGCGCGCGAAACGGAGACGGGCCGACGCTCGTCGAGTCGCAGATGTACCGGCTATCCGCGCACGGGAACATCATCGCCCCGCCCGGCGTGCCGCTCCACTTCCCCGAGCACGAGGCGATCGAGAAGTTCGGCGCGCCCGAGGAGTACGAGGCGGCAAAGCAGGGCGACCCCGTGCCTGCCTTCCGCGGCCGCCTCGTCGCCGACGGCGTCCTCACCGCCGAGGAGGCCGATGCGATCGCGCAGGAGGTGCGCGACGAGATGCAGGCGGCGGTCGACTTCGGCCTCGCGAGTCCGCTCCCCGAAGTCGAGACGGCCCTCGAGTACGTCCACGCATGAGGAGGCGCTGACGATGGCACACGAGCTTCCCTACATCGCCGCGATCCTCGAGGCGATCCAGCTCGAGATGGAGCGCGACGAGTCCGTTCTCTACTTCGGGCAGAACATGGCCACCACCGAGAACGAGCCCTTCGTGGACGCGTTCGGCAAGGATCGTGTGCGCGTGACGCCGATCTCCGAGACCGCGGAGATCGGAATCGCGATCGGCGCCGCGCTCGCGGGGTTCCGGCCGGTCGTCGAGCTGTACATGGCCGAGTTCATGCTCGTCGCGATGGACCAGGTGATCAACGAGGCACCGCGCTTTCGCGGCATGAGTGGCGGCCAGGTGAAGGTGCCGATCGTGCTCAAGGCCGGCTACGGCTTCACCGCGGGCTGGGCCGGTCAGCACACCGGCACGCTGAACGCGCTGTTCATGGGCGTGCCGGGGCTCAAGGTCGCCGTGCCGTCGACGGCGGCGGACGCGAAGGGGCTGATGGCGACGGCGATCCGCGACGACAACCCGGTCGTCTACCTGCACCACTACCTGCTGACGCTCGACCACGGCGAGGTGCCGGACGGCGAGTACCTCGTCCCCTTCGGCGAGGCGGCGATCCGGCGCGAGGGCTCGGACGTGACGATCGTCGGGACGGGCTGGACGGTCGACCGCGCCCTCGGCGCGGCCGAGCGGCTCGCCGCGGAGGGGGTCCAGGCGGAGGTGATCGACCCGCGCACGCTCGCGCCGCTCGACACGCAAACGATCCTCGAGTCGGTCGACAAGACGGGTCACCTCGTGCTCGTCGACCAGGCCACGCGGCATGCTTCGGTGTCGACGGTGATCGCGGGCGAGGTCGCCGAGCACGGCTTCGGCTCGCTGAAGGCCCCGATCGTGCAGGTCACCGGTCTCGACGCGACGATCCCGTATTCGGAGCCGCTCGAGGCATACGTCCTGCCGGACGAGGACAAGGTCGTCGCCGCGGTGCAGCGCGTGCTCGGCACGGCGCCCGTGACCGCGTGAGGCGGTAGTGGACCAGCTCGACGGCGAGCAGGCGACCCGCCTGCTCGCCACGATGTGGCGGATCCGTCTCTTCGAGGAGCGTGTCGGGCAGCTCGCCCGTGCGGGCGAGATCGACGGGTTGATCCACCTGAGCGTGGGCCAGGAAGGCGTGGCGGCCGCCGTCTGCTCGCAGCTCTCCGACGACGACCACGTCTACTCCGGCCACCGCGCCCATGGGCACGCGATCGCGCAGGGCGCGACCCTCGGCCGCGTGATGGCGGAGCTCATGGGACGCGATACCGGCCTCTGCCGCGGGCTGGGCGGCTCGATGCACCTCGTCGACGTCGAGCACGGCTTCATGGGCGCGACCGGCGTCGTCGGCGGGAATGTCCCGATCGCGCTCGGGAGCGCGCTGGCCGCGCGCCTGCGAGGTCTCGACTCAGTCGCGGTCGTCTTCTTCGGCGACGGCGCGGTGCAGGCGGGCCACTTCAACGAGACCGTCAACCTCGCCGCGCTGTGGCGGCTGCCGTTGATTCTCGTCTGCGAGAACAACGGCTTCGCCGAGTTCACGCCGCGCTCGGCGCACACGGTGGTCGAGCGCGTCGCCGACGTCGTCGCGCCGTACGGCCTCGGCCGGCTGACCGTCGACGGGAACGACGTCGTGGCGACCCGGGAGGCATTCGGCGGCTTCCTCCAGTCGGCCCGCGCGGGCGGGGGGCCATTCCTGCTCGAGTGCCTGACGCACCGCCTCCGCGGTCACTACGAGGGCGACCCGGGCCGCTACCGGGAGGCTCTCGCCGACGCGGAGTGGCAGGAGAAGGATCCGATCGTCCGTCTCGAACGCCGTGGTGTCGCCGACGGCTGGTTCGCCGAGGACGAGGCGCGCGAGATCGCGGCGGCTGCGGCCGAGGAGGTGGAGGAGGCCGTGCGCTTCGCCCGTGAGAGTCCTTTCCCGCCCCCGGAGATCGTCGAGTCGATGGTGTACGCGGATGCCTGAGACCACCACCATCGCCGCCATCAACCGGACGCTCGCCGAGGCGATGCGAGCGGACGAGCGGGTGCTCGTCCTCGGCGAGGACGTGGCCGAGGGCGGCCCGTACACCGCTACCGCGGGCCTCGCCGAGGAGTTCGGCATCGAGCGCGTCGTCAACACGCCGATCAGCGAGGCGGCCATCACCGGCGTCGCGATCGGAGCCGCCCAGGCCGGCCTGCGCCCGGTGCTCGAGATCATGTTCGTCGACTTCCTCACGCTCGCGCTCGACCAGCTCGTCAACGCGGCCGCGAAGGCGCACTTCATGTCCGGCGGCCAGCTCACGGTGCCGCTCGTCGTCCGCACGCAGGGCGGCGCGGGCCAGCGCGGCGCCGCGCAGCACTCCCAGAGCCTCGAGAGCTGGCTCGCGCACGTGCCGGGCCTGAAGGTCGTGATGCCGAGCCGGGCCGTCGACGCTGCGGGGCTGCTCGCGAGCGCGATCGCCGACCCGAACCCCGTCGTGTTCGTCGAGTGCAAGACGCTCTATTTCCGCAAGGAGGAGGTCCCCGAGCAGCCGGCGCCCGTCCCGATCGGACGGGCCGTCGTGCTGCGGCGGGGCGCAGACGCGACGGTTGTCGCGCTCTCGCGGCTCGTGCACGACGCGCTCGCGGCGGCGGAACGGCTCGCGGCCGAGGACGGGATCGAGGTGGAGGTGATCGACCCGCGCACGCTCGTCCCGCTCGACCTCGAGACGATCGTCGCCTCGGTGGAGCGCACCGGACGCCTCGTGGTGGCGCACGAGGCCGTCGCGCAGGGCGGCTTCGGCGCGGAGCTCGCGGCACGGGTGCAGGAGGCGGCGTTCGACTCTCTCGACGCGCCCATCGCGCGCGTCGGCGCGCCGTTCGCCCCGATCCCCTTCAGCGGGCCGCTCGAGGACGCCTATCTGCCCGGACCCGACGAGATCGTCGCCGCCGTCCGAGGCTTGAGATGATCCTCACCCTGCAACCGCAAGGAGCTTCCCATGGCTGATTACGTGATCGTCGGCGCGGGGACGGCGGGCTGCGTGCTCGCCGCCCGGCTCAGCGAGGACCCCGACGTCAGCGTGCTGCTGCTCGAGGCGGGCGGCCCCGACACGGCGCCGGAGCTGCACGTTCCTGCGATGTTCCCGATCGTGTTCAAGTCGAGCCTCGACTGGGATCTGCTCGGCGAGCCGGAGCCGGGCCTCGGCGGGCGCCGGCTCTACCTCCCGCGCGGCCGCGTGATCGGGGGCTCGGGCTCGATCAACGCGATGATCTACCTCCGCGGGCACCGTGCCGACTTCGACGGCTGGGCAGAGGCGGGGTGCACGGGCTGGTCGTACGACGAGGTACTGCCCTACTTCAAGCGCTCCGAGGACAACGAGCGCGGCGAGGACGAGTTCCACGGCGTCGGCGGGCCGCTCGCGGTGTCCGACTGCCGCTCCGGGAGCACGTTCACCGACCTGATGCTCGAGGCGGCGGTGCAGGCCGGCTACGAGCACATCGACGACCTGAACGTCGACTCCCCGGAGGGCGTCTCCCGCTTCCAGCTCACGCAGCGCAACGGGCTCCGCTGCAGCACGGCCGACGCGTTCCTCCACCCGGCGGAGGGTCGGCCGAACCTGGAGGTGACGTCCGGGGTCTTCGTCGAGCGGCTCGTCTTCGAGGGCGACCGCGCCGTCGGCGTCGAGCTCGTCCGCGGCGGCGTCCGCGAGACCGTCCGGGCCGAGCGCGAGGTGATCGTCTCCGCCGGCGCCTACCACTCGCCGGTGCTGCTGATGCTGTCCGGGATCGGGCTCAGGGAGGAGCTGGAGCCGTTCGGGATCGGCGTGCGCCAGGAGCTGCCGGTGGGCCGCAACCTGCAGGACCACTGCATGGTCAACGTCAACTACCTGACGGACGAGCCGGGCCTCTTCGGCATCTTCACGCCCGAGAACTTCGCGCTCCTCGAGAGCGAGGGCCGCGGGCCGCTCACCTCGAACTACCCGGAGGCGGGCGGCTTCGTCCGCACGCGCCCGGGCCTGTCAGCGCACGACGTCGAGTTCCACTTCGCGGCCGCGCCGTTCTTCGACGAGGGCCTGACGCCGCCCCCCGACAACGGCTACGCGTTCGGCCCCGTGATCGTGAAGCCGACGTCACGAGGGAAGGTGACGCTGCGCACGCCGATGGCCGACTCCAAGCCGCGTGTGCTCTGCAACTTCCTCACGACCGAGGAGGATCGCGCGAGCATGCTGGCGGGCGTGCGGATCGCGCTCGAGATCGCCGGGCAGCCGGCCCTGAAGGCGATCGAGCGCGAGCCGCTGAGCGCGCCCGCATCCGACTCGGACGAGGACATCTTCGACTGGGTCGCCCGCGCGAGCCAAACCGTCTACCACCCGACCTCGACGTGCCCGATGGGGGAGGTGGTCGATCCGGAGCTCCGGGTGCACGGCGTTGAGGGCCTGCGCGTCGTCGACGCCTCGGTGATGCCGACGATCACCCGGGCGAACACGAATGCCGCGACCATCATGATCGCAGAGAAGGCCGCGGACCTGATCCTCGGGAAGGCGCCGCCGCCTGCCGCGACGGTGGCCGCCTCGTAGAGTCAGTCCCGGCCGGCTCGCTCCTGCGCGTACGCGACGAACGGCTCGATCGCGGCGGGGTCGGCGAGCGCGTCGCGGCTCGCGACCTCGGCGACGGGCGCGCCGCCGATGATCCGCTTGACCGGCAGCTCGAGCTTCTTGCCTGTCATCGTGCGCGGGATCGCCGGGACGGCGACGATCTCGTCCGGCCGGTGCCTCGGGGAGAGGCTTGTGCGGAGCCCGTCCGCGATCCGGCTGCGCAGCGCGTCGTCGAGCTCGATCCCGTCTCGCAGCACCACGAACAGGAGCAGGTCGTCCGTCTGCTCGAGATGGACGACGAGGCTGTCGAGCACCTCGTCCATCTCCTCGACGACGCCGTACAGCTCGCTCGTCCCGAGCCGCACCCCGCCGCGGTTGAGCGTCGCGTCGGAGCGGCCGGTGATCACGCAGCTCCCTCGCTCGGTGAACAGGATCCAGTCTCCGTGGCGCCAGACGCCCGGGTAGTGCTCGAAGTAGGCCGCGCGGTACCGGGAGCCGTCGGCGTCGTTCCAGAAGCCCACGGGCATCGAGGGCATCGGCCGGCGGATCACGAGCTCGCCGAGCTCGCCGACCACGGGCTGGCCGTCGAGGTCGAAGGCGGCCGCGTCGACGCCGAGGCACGGAGCGGTGATCTCCCCCGCGTAGACGGGCAGGACGGGATAGCCGGACAGGAGGCCGGAGCACACGTCTGTGCCGCCGCTCCCGACGTTCAAGAAGAGATCGCTCCCCAGCTGCTCGTACAGCCACACGTAGCCCTCGGGCGGCAGAGGCGACCCGGCCTCGCACACCGTGCGGATCGCCGAGAGCTCGAACCGGCGACCCGGCTCGAGCCCGTCCTTGCGGCACGACATGGTGAACGCGGGGGAGAGCCCCATGAACGTCGCCCGGGTCTCCTCGGCCAGCTGCCACTGGAAGGAGAGATCCGGGTAGCCCGGGTTCCCGTCGATCATCACGATCGACGCGCGGAGCAGCAGGTTCGAGACGAGCGCGTTCCACATCATCCAGGCTGTGGTCGTAAACCACAGGAGACGGTCGCCTTGCTTGATGTCGAAGCAGAGCCCCAGGTTCTTGCAGTGCTCGAGGAGGATGCCGCCGTGGCCGTGGACGATCGCCTTCGGCAGCCCGGTCGTGCCGGAGGAGAAGAGAACGTAGAGCGGATGCGCGAACGGGACCGGGTCGAACTCGAGCGGGCCGGGCTCGGCCAGCAGCTCGTCCCACGACAGCGCGTCCGGTAGCGCGTCGTCGGAGCCTCCCGCGTACGGCACGTGGATCACGTGCTCGAGCGACGGCAGGCCCGCGCGGACCGCGGCGACCTGCTCGCGCCGGTCGATGCGCTTGTCGCCGAAGCGGTAGCCGGCGATCGCAAGTAGGACCTTCGGCTCCAGTTGCCCCAGCCGGTCGAGGACGCTGCGCGGCCCGAACTCGGAGGCGCAGGTGGCCCAGATCGCGCCGAGGCTCGCGGTGGCGAGGAAGGCCACGAGCGTCTCCGGGATGTTCGGGAGGTACGCGACGACTCGGTCGCCGCGGCCGACACCGAGTCGCTGCAGGCCGGCCCGCGCCCGAGCCACCTGCTCGCGCAGCTCGCCGAAGGTCAGCTCGAAGGGCCCACGCGTCTGCGAGCGCGCGAGGACGGCGACCGTGTCGGCGTCCTCGTCCCGCCCCACCGCGTGCGCTGCGTAATTCAGTTCAGCGCCGGGGAACCACACCGCCCCGGGCATGGCGTCGGATGCCAGCACCCGCTCGTACGGCGCGTGCGCCCGCACCTCGAAGAAGTCCCACAACGAGCCCCAGAAGCCCTCGAGGTCGGTGACCGACCAGCGGTGGAGGGCGTGGTAGTCGGCGAATGCGAGCCCGCGCTCCGCCTCCAGCCAGTCGAGGTAGCGACCGACCTCGCTGCGTCGACGGGCGTCCGCGGGCGGCGTCCAGAGGACGTCGCCCTGGAGGGGCTGCGCGTGCGTCGTCATGCCTCGTGCTCCCGTGCCTGGTGGTCCCGGCCGAGGAAGGCGTTCGCCCACGCGCTCGTCCCTGCGAGCGCGTTGTCCTTCACCACGACGGGGCCGTCGAGCATCGACTCCTCCTCACCGTAGGCCTTCAGGCGCTCGTAGGCCTGAGACCAGATGCATTCGCTGTCGTAGACCTCGCACAGCCCCTCGCGTGTTCCGCCGCACGGCCCGTTGCGCTGGTTCTTGGCGCACTTCGACTCGGGGCAGACGTAGGCGATCTCGGGCAGCGAGCAGTCGCCGCAGTCGTGGCAGTCGAAAAGTGTCACCTTGGCCGCCTGCTCGAGCGCGTGGGCTGCCCGGCGCGCGGCTCGCGGCCCCCGCTCGAGACCGCGGTAGACCGCCCGGCCGGCGGGGTGGAGCGGCGCCTCGGGCGCGAAGACGCCGTCGTGCATGCGGCGGCTGAGCCGGTAGGAGAACGGCACCCGCAGGTCGGTGCGGCGCCGCCGCCTCGACTCGAGGTACCCGGCGTTCACCGTGTCGGAGGAGAGCCCCGTCTGCGGGTCGGGCTCGTAGAAGTAGAACTCGTCGTCGAACGGGTGACGCAGCTCCGTCACGAACGAGCGCCAGTCGTCCGGCGCGAACGTCCCCGCCAGGTCGAGAATCTCCCCGAACGTCGCGGCCGGCGTGTGGCCGCCGAGGTACACGCCGTCGAAGCCGAGCCCCCGGGCGACGGCGACGTGCTTCGCCGCGAGGTCGACGAAGAAGGCCCGACCCTTGTCGGGGCTCTCGCCGTGGCGCTCGGCCAGCTCGAGGAGCCCGTCGGTGACGACGACTCCGGGGATCTTTCCCCGGTGGAAGGCGCGCGCCGCAGGACGCGAGAGGAGGTACACGTTCGCCAGCGCGTAGAGCTCGAGGCGCTCACGGCGGATCCAGCGCAGAAGCTCGTCGTCCTTGCGCACGTCCCAGCCGATCTGGTTGATCACGAAGCGTGCGCCGGCCTGCGCCTTCTTGCGGAGCTTGAAGTACTGGGGCATGACCTCGCGTTCGTGGCGCTTGTGGTTTGTGACGACGCAGCCGAGGAAGAAGTCGGTGCGGTCGAGCTTGAGCTCGGGCTTTCGGGCATCTGGGAGGCCCTCGTTCATCTCCGCGAGGAGTCCGAGGAGCCCGACCGAGTCGATGTCGAAGACGGGAGCGGCGAGGCCCTTGTGGCCCATGATCGGGTAGTCGCCCGAGAGGGCGAGGACATTGTGGAACCCCGACGACCCGAGCTGCCAGCCGCGGCTCTCGAGCGCGTTGCGGTTCCAGTCCTTGCAGGCCAGGTGGATGATCACCTCCTGCCCCCGCGAGATCATGTCCGTGCCGAGGGCGTCGGGCGAGAACATCGCGTTCCCGCCGGGGTTGTCGGTGATCGAGAGGAAGTCGATGCGCGGGTCGTCCGCCAGCTCGCGGGCGAGCCCGAGGACCCCGCCGCTGCCGTTCGCGGTGACGAGCCCGCGGCTCGTCACGATCTCGGTCGCGACGACGAACGAGCCCGACCGGGCGAGAAGCTCTCTCAGCGCTGCCACGGCCCGGGCTCGTCCGTCGGAGGGTCTCTAGACCGCCGCCTGCGTGCGCCAGCCCTCGGCGTACGACGTGCGCGCGACCTCGCCGTACGGGCACGGGCTCACGATCGCGCGAATCTCGGCCTGGACGTGACGCTCGACGACCGGTCTCGCCGACCCGCCGCCTTCCTCGCCCCAGACGATCGTCACCTCGTTGCCCAGCTCGACGTCGTCGTCGACGATCGCCAGCGAGAGCATCGACCGCTCGTTGTAGCTGTAGCCGGAGAACGTCGACACGCCGACGGCGTGGTCGCCGGCCATGACGCGGTCGTTCGGCCACGTCGCGTAGTTCGAGAGCGGCAGGTCGATGTACTTGGCGGGGTCGCCCTTCTCGAAGAGCGTGCCCATCGCGCGCGCCACGTCCTCGCCGTTCCAGGCCAGCGTGACCTTCCGGCGCGCGGGTACTTCCATCTGCTCGAGCGCCTCCCGCCCGACGAAGTCGTGGTCGAAGTTCACGAAGCCGCCGTAGCCGAGCTCCTGCGGCGTCAGGTAGTAGTCCTCGATGTCGTCGGACGCGAGGCTGCCCCCGAGCGAGCCGGTGCCCTCGTACCAGTCGGCCGGGAGCCACTCGCGGTATGCCTTCATCCCGTCGCCGGTGAAGACCGCGGGCACGGGGCAGGGGATCCAGCCGGACTCGAGCGTATTGGTCGCGTAGGCGCGCGCGCCGACCTGGTGGAGACCGAAATCGCCTCCGGCCGCGACGATCGCCGCCTTGACGTCGTCGCGTTCCGCCCACGGCCCGAAGAGCTCGAGGCCCGGCGCGCCCGACATGCCGTGGTGGAGCGCCCGCACCTCGTGGCCGCCGATCGTGAGCCGGCCCATGTTGAAGAACTTGATGTCCGGCAGCGGGCCGCCCGTCGCGCGCTCGAGCACCTCGAGCGCGGTCGGGCCCTGCACCTGGTAGCGGTAGATCTTGCGCCCGCCGGTCGGGTTGACGGCCGTGCGCTCGTCGCGGTCGACCGTCACGTCGTAGTCGCCGGTCTCGGCGTGGTACTGCACCCAGTTGTGGGCCGACGGCCGGCCGACGAGCGAGACGCGGTTCTCGTCGAGGAAGAACAGGATCGCGTCGCCGATCACGTAGCCGTCCTCGTTGCAGGCGACGAACTGCTTCGCCTTGTCGACCGCGGCGTTGGCAAAGGTGTTGACGCCGAGGTCGGAGAGCAGCCGGATCACGTCCGGCCCCTCGATGTACAGGTCGGTCATGTGGTGGGACTGGTCGAACAGGGCGCACGTCTCGCGCCAGGCGACCTGCTCCTCGCGCCAGTTCGTGAACTCGGACGGAACGGCGGGGTAGACGTACGGGCCGATCTGCGAGTTCCGCGCCAGCTCGACCGCGCTGCCGGCCGCCTGCAGGGCGTCCTCGAGGCTCCGCTCGCTCATGGGTGTCCAGCCTCCTTCTCGTGGGCGACGTCGGGGGTGCCGTAGGTGTGGAAGCTCTCGACGGTCTTCACACCCCAGTATTGACCGCGCGCGCGCTCCGCCGCGCTCCAGGTGACGGGCTCCGGGTCGGGGTCGAAGACGAAGTAGCCGCCGGTCGTGACCTCGATCCGGTTGCCGCCGGGCTCGAGGCCGTAGAGGAAGAAGCCCTGCGCGACACCGTGCTTCGACGGGGCCGCCTCGATCGGCACGTCTGCGTCGACGAAGATGTCCGCGGCGCGCAGGCACTCCTCGCGGGTGTCGACCCAGAAGGCGAGGTGGTGCAGGCGACCGCGCGCGCCGTAGGCGTCAGCGACGTAGATCAGCTCGTGGGCGGCGATCGAGACGCTCATCCAGGCACCCGTCTCCGTGCCGTCCTCGAGCTCGATGCGCTCGTAGAGCCGGTAGCCGAGCACCTCCTGGCAGAACGTCCGGGTCGGCCGCACGTCCGCAGCGAGCAGGTTGACGTGGTCGAGCCGCTTCACGGCGGCGCCGCGCCCGACGTAGCGCTGCGGCTGGTTGCGCCACGACGGCGCGAGGTGGGGAGGGGCGACGTATCGCTCCGCTTCGTAGAACAGCTCGAACACGTGGCCGTCGGGGTCCGTGAACCGGTACGCGGGCCCGTGCCCGACGTCGCCGTCGATCCACCCGGTGCCGAGGCCCGTCGGCTCCACGGCGGCGACCCGGCGCTCGAGCGCCTCCGGGCTCCAGGCGCGCAGCGCGACGTGGCCGAGCCCGGCCTTCGGAGACTCGGTCAGCTTCAGGCTGTAGCGGAGGTAGTCGCCCCAGCCGCGGAGGTATACGGACTGCCCGTCGCGCGCCTCCTCCTCCATCCCGAGCACGTCGACGAAGAAGCGGAGGCTCTCGTCCGGCGTCGGCGTCAGAAGCTCGGCGTGCGCGATGTGCGCGACGTCGTGCAGGTGGTCGGTCACGTCATCCGCCGGCGACTCGCCTGGACCCTGCGACGATCATCTCGCGTGTCTCGTCCTCGCCGAAGCCGGCGCCGAGCAGCCGGTCGGCCCACAGCGCGAGCCCGTCCTCGACCGGCGGGTAGTCCGGGTTGCCGAAGTCGCTCGAGAAGAAGTTCCGCTCGAGACCGACCGCGCGGACGCCGTCGAACACGTGCTCGAACGTCGTCTTGCCCGAGAACGGCGTGCTCAGGCAGCGCTCGATGAGGCATCCGCGGTCCGCGAGCGCGACCTGATCCTCGACCGAGAACTTCTGAGCCGTGAACTCGGGGTGCGTGACGACGACGTGCTCGACGCCTTCCTCGAACGCCGCCTCGACGACCGCGAATGTGTCATCGCGCGCGAGGTGAGCCGTCGCGAGCACGAGCCCGTGGCGGGCGATGGCCCGGAGGACGTCGCGCGTCTCGGGCAGCACGCGTCCTTCGCCGTCCGTCACGTGCACCGGCTCGATGCCGAGCCCGAGCCCGCGCAGCTCGTGCTGGAGCCTCGCCCACTGGGGAACCTTGTCCCCGGGCCTGGGGTCGGAGCGTCCAGCGGTCTCGGCCGGCGAGTCGACGGTCGGCATCCAGACGATCCGCGCGCCTTCGCGGGCAGCGATCTCGACCGCGAGCGCGTTCATCCCGCCCACCGCCTGGTTGAGCGTGAGCGCGCCGACCACCCGCACGCCCGGGACGACGCCGGAGACCACCTGGGCGCGCTCGGCGGTGGACGTGTAGTGCGACTTGAGCGCGAAGCCGGCCAGACCGACCTCCGCGCAGCGGCGCGCGAGCGAGACGTCGTCGATGCGGCGCGGCGGGACGTCCGGCCCGATGTGGACGTGGAGGTCGAAGGCTCCGACGACGAGTGCGCGCGCGCGGTCGCTCGGAACGTTCGGCTCGGTCGCGCCGTGGGGGAGCGTCGATGAGACCGTCGTATCGGTCATTGCGTCTGAAATGTTGTTGACAATATTGATGCTGATCTGGTTGACTCGATCATACGCAAAGTTTGGGGCGCGTTCACCTTGTCATCTGGAAGGAGAGCCATGAATCGCTTTGCCCGCAGCGCCGCGCTCGCCGGCGCAGCGCTCGTTGCGCTGGTGCTGGCAATCGCCGCATCGGCGACGAACGCCAAGTCCGACCGAAGCACTGCACCCTCGGCCGGCGCGGCGGTGACCAACTACGTCACGTACGTCAAGGGGAAGCGCGGGAAGGCCGACCCGAAGAAGTCCAAGGTCTACATCGGCTGGGTCAACCAGCAGGGCGGCCAGGTCGTGATCGGCGGACTGGCGACCGCCGGCGCACAGCTTGCCGTGAGGTATGTCAACGACGTGCTCGGGGGCGTCGGCGGCCATCCGGTCGCGCTCGTCCAGTGCTTCATCAAGTCGAACGAGGAGGAAGGCACGACCTGCGGGCAGAAGCTCGTCAACAACAAGCGAATCTCTGTGATCGCGACGGGCGCGGTCGCCACGGGAGCGCAGTCGCTCCACGCAACGATCCGCGGGCGCAAGCCGGTCGTCAGCGGCGTCGCCGTCACCCCGGTCGACGGTGCGTCGAAGACCGCCGTCGTCCTCTTCGGCGACGGTCCGCACATCCTCCTGCCGTTCGGCAACTACGCGAAGAACGTCCTCAAGGCGAAGACCGCCGCGGTCATCTACCCGAACGCGCCGGGCCTCGCGGAGTCCGGACAGGTGATCGCGGCCGGCCTGAAGGCGGCCGGCATCGACACGAAGCAGGTCGGCTACACGCAGGGCCAGTCCGACCTGACCGCGCCGTTGACGGCGGTCGGAGCGACGACGGCGGACTTCATCGCCCCCTACGGCTCGGCGGCCGACTGCGCGAACCAGGCGAAGTCGCTCCAGCAGCTCGGCATCACCGACTCGCGGAAGATCATGACGGCGCCTCTCTGCCTCAACTCGACCGTGATCGACGCCCTCGGCGACTGGTCGAAGTGGACGTACGCAATCGCCTCGTCGCTCTACGGCGATCCGACCGACAAGGGCATGCCCGCCTACCAGGCGGTCATCAAGCGGTACAAGGCGGACAAGAACGCCCCGGATCCGTGGCACATCGTCGCGTTCTCCGAGCTCCTGACGACCGTCCGGTTCCTCAACGAGGTCGGGGCCAAGAACGTGAACGCGATCACGCCGGCAAGGGTCCTGGCGCGGGCGAAGGCGTTCCGCGGCCCGCTCGCGCTCGGAGCGCCGAAGCTCCAGTGCGGCAAGTACAAGGACGCACCGGCGATCTGCAACGACATGTTCCAGGCGTTCACGTACGAGGGCAAGTTCCAGTTCAAGCGGGCGTCCGGCTGGATCGGCCCACTGCCGGGCTGACGGAGCACGCACCACGATCCCCATCCGACGGGGCCGGTCGACTGGCCGGCCCCGTCGCGTGATACTCGCGAAGCCACGTGAACGAGATCCTCCTCTTCCTTCTGCTCGGCCTCGGGACCGGGGCGACGATCGCGGCCATCGCCGTCGGCATCGTCGTCACGTACCGCGGCTCCGGCTTCATCAACCTGGCAGCGGGCGCGATCGCCATGCTCGCGGGCTTCTCGTTCTGGGCGCTCCGGACGGGTGAGCTCGGCTTCACGGTCGGCACGCCGCTCGCGGTCGCGCTGTCCTACGTGTTCGTCGTGCTCGTCACGGTCGTCATCGAGCTCGCGGTCTACCGGCCGCTTCGCACCGCCGCGCCGCTGGCGAAGCTCGTCGCCTCGCTCGGTGTCCTCCTCACGGCGCAGGCGGCGATGCTCCTCGCGTTCGGCACCTCGCAGCACCCCCAGCCGACGATCATCCCCATCCGCGTCATCCGCATGCTCGACGCGGCCGTGCCGCTGTCGGCCTTCGTCCTCAGCGGCATGGTGGTCGCGATGACCATCCTGCTCTGGGCGCTCTATCGCTGGACGCGCTTCGGGCTGGCGACGCGGGCGGCCTCGGAGAACGACGTCGCGGCCCGCCTCGCGGGTCTGTCGCCGAACGAGCTGTCGCTCGCGAACACGCTGCTCGCCAGCCTCCTGCTCGGCACGCTCGGGATCTTCGCCGGCTCGGTGGCGGCGCTCGACACGACCACGCTGCCGTTCCTCGTCGTGCCCGCTCTCGCCGCCGCCCTCTTCGCCAGGCTCACCTCGTTCACGATCGCGTGCGCGTGCGGCCTCGGCATCGGGATGGCCGAGTCCCTGATCGAGTACGCGTCGACGAAGTCGTGGTTCCCGACCAGTCAGAGCGTGGCCTGGCCGGGCGTCAAGGAACTGCTCGTCTTCGCGCTGATCGTGGCGGCGATGTTCCTGCGCGGCGCGTCGCTCCCGACGCGCGGCGAGCTCGTCGAGCAGCGCCTCCCGGACGTCCCTCGCCCGAAGCACGCGGTGAAGCTCGCGATCCCGTCGGCCATCCTGTGCGCGATCGCGCTCGTCGTGCTGCCGTTCGACTTCCGCCAGGCGCTGACGAACTCGCTGATCGGCACCGTGATGGCCCTTTCGCTCGTCGTCATCACCGGCTTCGTCGGACAGATCTCGGTCGTCCAGCTCGCGCTCGCCGGCGTCGCCGGCTTCACCGTCTCGCATCTGGCGGTCGACGCCGGGATCGGCTTCCCGCTGGCGCCGCTCGCGGGCATCGCCGCTGCCGTGCTGCTCGGCCTCGTGACCGCGGTCTCGGCGCTGCGCGTGCGCGGTGTGGCCCTCGCCGTCGTCACGATCGCGGCCGCGGTGGCCGTCTTCAACTTCGGCTTCGTCAACCCCACGTGGGGCGGAGGGGCGACCGGCTCGCCCGTGCCGGATCCGGAGCTGTTCGGGATCAACCTCGGTCCGACTGCGTCGTACCGAGGCCTCGACGGGAACCTGCCGAGCCCCGTGTTCGGCTGGGTCGCGCTCGCCGCTGCCGTCCTCCTCTCCCTGCTCGTCGTGTCCGTGCGGCGCGGCACGTTGGGCCGGCGCATGCTTGCGGTCCGCTCGAACGAGCGAGCAGCGGCGGGTGCCGCGATCGACGTTCGGAACGTCAAGCTGATCGCGTTCGGGATCAGCGCGCTGATCGCCGGGGTGGCGGGCACGCTGTACGCGTACAACTTCGGCTCGGTGAGCGCCGATCGCTTCAGCGTTCCGCTGGCGCTGAGCCTGATCGCGTTCGCCTACGCGGGGGGCATCACGCTCGTCTCCGGCGCGGTCTTCGCCGGGCTGATCGCCGCGCAGGGACTCGTCCCGTACGCCCTCGACACGTGGTTCGGTCTCTCGGGGAACTGGTTCCTGCTGTTCGGGGGCGTCGTGCTCATCTTCACCCTGATCCAGAACCCCGAGGGCGTGGCCGGCTCCTTCTACCGTACGGCTCAGATGCGCGCGAAACGAAATGCCGAGCTCACGGAGTCGGAACCTGCTGAGGCGGCATGAGCGCCGTCCTCGCGCACCACCGGCCTGTCGGTCCGTTTCGGCGGCGTGCACGCCGTGGAGGACGTCGATCTCGTCGCCGAGGACGGTCAGCTGGTCGGCCTGATCGGCCCGAACGGCGCCGGCAAGACGACCTTCGTGGACGCGATCACCGGATATGTCCGATACACGGGTCGCGTCGAGCTCGACGGACGCGATCTCTCCGGGATGCCGCCCCACGCGCGCGCCCGGCTCGGACTCGCCCGGACGTGGCAGAGCACGGAGCTCTTCGACGACCTCACCGTGCTGGAGAATCTGACGGTGGCCGCCGAGAGGCCCTCCATCCCGGCACTCGCGGCCGAGCTGGTCGGCCGGCGGATCCGCCCAGCGGAGTCGCCGGCCGACGCGCTCGCCCTGCTCGACCTCGTGCCTCTCGCCGACGCGATGCCCGGTCGAGCTGACCCAGGGACAGCGGAAGCAGGTCGGAGTCGCGCGCGCGATCGCAATGGCGCCGCGGCTCCTGTGCCTCGACGAGCCCGCGGCCGGGCTCGACACGCGCGAGAGCGAAGACCTCGGACAGCGGCTTCGGCAGATCGCCGACGCAGGCACGACGACGTTGCTGATCGACCACGACATGGGACTGGTGATGAACATCTGCGATCGCATCGTCGTGCTCGAGTTCGGCAAGGTGATCGCGGCGGGGGCGCCGGACGAGGTTCGCCGGAATCAACAGGTCGTCCGGGCGTATCTCGGCGGCGCGTCGGCCGCGCAGCCGGTCGAGGAAGTCGCCGAGGAGAGCCCCACGCGGGCGGGGAGCGCATGAGCCCGGCCGTGCTGGAGATCGACGGCCTCACCGCCGGCTACGACAGCGCCGCCGTCATTCGCGGTCTCGAGATCGCCGTGGAGCCGGGAGAGGTCGTAGCCCTGCTCGGCGCGAACGGCGCCGGCAAGACGACGACGCTGCGAGCCGTCTCGGGCCTCGTCCACCCGATGGAGGGGAGCATCCGGTTCTCCGGCCAGGACCTGAGCCGTGTGTCGGCGAGCGCGCGCGCACGCCTCGGCATCGCGCACGTCCCCGAGTCGCGCGGCCTCTTCTTCGGGCTCACTGTGGCGGAGCACCTGCGGTTGGGCTATCGCCGCGAGCGGCTCGACGCGGATGTGGCCTACCGGTACTTCCCGGCGCTTGCCGAGCTTCGCGATCGGCGCTGCGGCCTGCTCTCCGGCGGCGAGCAGCAGATGCTGGCGGTCGGGCGGGCGCTCGCCCGGCGCCCGTCGCTCCTGCTCCTCGACGAGCTCAGCCTCGGCCTGGCCCCGGTCATCGTCGAGAGACTGCTCCCCGTCGTGCGGGCCTACGCGGCTGAGAGCGGCTGCGGCGTCGTGCTCGTAGAGCAGCACATCGAGCTGGCCCTGACGATCGCCGACCGCGCCTACGTGCTGTCCCACGGTGAGATCGTGATGCGCGGCCGGGCGGACGAGCTACGGACGAACCACGATCTGCTGATCTCCAGCTACTTCGGCGAACATGTCGAGCTGTTCGCGGGGAAGCGCCAATGATGCGACAGAACTCCGACACCGACTACGAGAAGCTCCGCGAGGCGATCGTCCGCGGAGAGATCGCCCCGAACTCCCGGCTCGTCGAGTCGGACGTCGTCACCACGTTCCAGATGTCGCGGGGCGCCGTGCGCAACGCGCTGATCCGCCTCGAGCAGGAGGGGCTCGTCGTCCGCGAGCCGCACCGCGGGGCGCGCGTACGCCAGGTCAGCGATCGCGAGGCGATCGAGATCCTCCAGGCGCGCGCCGTGCTCGAGGGCCTCGCCGTCCGCGTGACCGCGGAGCGGATCGACGAGGCCGGCGTCGAGCGCCTACGAGCGTGCCTGGCGCGGCACCGGGAGCTGCTCGAATCGGGCGACCTGCTCGGCGCGTCCGACGCGAACGCCGAGCTGCACACGGCCTTGCTCGAGCTGTCGGGGCACTCGACGGCGCAGCGCCTGATCCACGGGCTGAACTCCCAGACGGTCCGCTACCAGTACCGCACGATCCTCATCCCGGGACGGCCGCGGGCGTCGCAGGCTGAGCACGCGGCGATCGTCGAAGCGGTGATCGCGGGTGAGCCCGAGAAGGCCGAGGAGGCGATGCGCGCCCACCTGTTCAACGTCGCCGAGGCGCTCCAGCGCGGGACGCTGACCGGCATCGACAGGGCGAGCCGCGGCGTCATCCAGGCGGGCGGCATCTAAGGCGTGCGCTCTTGCGCGAGGAGCGCGGACGAACGTGAGCCAGAGAAGCCTCGAAGACCTGCTGCGAGCGAACGAGAACCCCGTCGAGCTGCTCCGCAACTCGCAGGCCGGGCCGAACGTCTACCCCGGCGTGCCGGCGGAGTTCACGAACTGGCGCGACGAGCAGCTCGCCTGGCAGCAGACGTGCGTCCTCTACAACCAGTCGTACCACATGGCCGACCTGGCGGTCGAGGGCCGGGACGCCCTGAAGCTGCTGTCCCATCTCGCGGTCAACAGCTTCGACGGCTTCGGCGTCGACCGGGCGAAGCACTTCGTGCCCTGTACGCCGGACGGCTACGTGATCGGCGACGTGATCCTCTTCCACCTCGCGGAGAATCGGTTCAACCTCGTCGGTCGCGCGCCGGCGCTGAACTGGATCATGTATCACGCCGAGACCGGCGGGTACGACGTGCAGGTGGAGCTCGACCAGCGCTGGGCGCTCCGCACGGACGGGCGCCGCAGGTCGTACCGCTTCCAGGTGCAGGGCCCGAACGCGATGCAGGTGATCGAGAAGCTACTCGGCGGTCCGCCGCCCGAGCTCACGTTCTTCCGCATGACGGAGGTGACGATCGCGGGCAAGACCGTTCGCGCGCTGCGCCACGGCATGGCCGGTCAGCCCGGCTGGGAGCTCTTCGGCCCCTGGGACGACGAGGCGCCGGTGCGCGAGGCGATCGTCGAGGCGGGCCAGGAGTTCGGGCTGCGTCAGGTCGGCGGGCGCGCCTACTCCTCCAACACGCTCGAGTCGGGCTGGATCCCCTCGCCGCTGCCCGCCGTCTACACAGGCGACTCGCTGACGTCGTATCGCGAGTGGCTTCCCGCCGCGGGGTACGAGGGCTCGGCGTCGATCGGCGGGAGCTTCGTCTCCGACAGCATCGAGGACTACTACTTCACGCCCTGGGATCTGGGGTACGGGGGGTACGTCAAGTTCGACCACGACTTCATCGGGCGCGAGGCGCTCGAGCGGATGGCCGACGGCGAGCACCGCCACAAGGTCACGCTGGCGCTCGACGACGAGGACGTCACGCGCACCGTCGGCACGATGCTCCAGAAGACCGACCGCGCGAAGTTCATCGACTGGCCGTCGGCCGTGTACTCGATGCACCCCTTCGACCGGGTGACGGTCGACGGCGAGACGGTCGGCGTCTCGACCTGGGTCGGCTACACGGCCAACGAGGGCAAGATGCTGACGCTGGCGGTGCTCGACGAGGAGCACGCGGAGCCGGGAACCGAGGTCACGTTCGTGTGGGGCGAGGAGAACGGCGGCACGAGCAAGCTGACCGTCGAGCCGCACGTCCAGGTGGAGATCCGCGCGATCGTCAGCCCGGTGCCCTACGTCGAGACCGTGCGGAGCACGTACCGGCCGGACAGTTGGCGGACGACGCGCGTGTGACGCTCGATCCCGACGGCGACCTCCGCGACCGGCTGGATATCCGGGAGCTCGTCGAGCGCTGGGTGGTCTCGCGGGACGCAGGGGACTGGGACCGGTTCCGCACGGTCTGGTTCGACGACGGCCGCATGATGGCGACCTGGACGCAGGGGACGGCCGACGAATTCATTGCGATGAGCAGGGCAGGGTGGGAGATGGGCGTGCGGATCCACCACGTCCTCGGCGGGCAGTCGGTCGAGATAGCCGGGAGTCGTGCGGTCTCCCAGGCGAAGATGGAGATCCACCAGCGCGCCGTCGTCGACGGGGTCGAGGTCGACGTCACGTGCAGCGGCCGCTTCTACGACTTCCTGGAGAAGCGCGCCGGCCGCTGGGGGCTCGTGCTGCGCCAACCGATCTACGAGCTCGACCGGATGGACCCGGTCGACCCCGCCTCACGGCTCGAGCTCGACCGCGGCCTGCTTGCCCGCTTCCCCGAGGGCTACCGTCACCTGGCGTATCTCCAGACGCGCATCGGCTACGAGGTCAAGCTCGACATGCCCGGACTCCGCGGCCCCGAGGTCGAGGCCCTGTACGCTAGCGGGGCCGCCTGGCTCCGGGGCGAGGCGTTGAGTTGGCCCGCTCCGAGAGGACCAAATCACTTCCATTAGGGTGGCCATCGTGCACCCGACCGTGCGTGACGCCGCCTTCGACGTCCTCCGGGAGCACGGCCTCACCACGCTCTTCGCGAACCCCGGCTCGACGGAGATCTCCCTGCTCGCCGACCTGCCGAGTGACCTCCGCTTCGTGCTCGCGCTCCACGAGAGCTCGGTCGTGGGCATGGCAACCGGCTGGGCGCTCGGGCGCCGCGAGCCCGCGCTTGCGATCCTCCACACGACGCCGGGACTCGGCAACGCAGTGAGCGCGCTCGCGACCGCGCGCGTCAACCGGGCGCCGCTCGTGGTCGTCGTCGGCCAGCAGGACCGGCGCCACCTCGCGGCGGAGCCGTTCCTCGCCGGCAAGCTCCAGGGGCTTGCGGGCGAGTACCCCGTGTGGGTCGACCAACCGGCGCGCGCCCAGGGCGTGCCGGGCGCGATCGCACGCGCATACCACGAGGCGCTGACCGGCCGCGGACCGGCCCTCGTGATCGTCCCGATGGACGACTGGGAGGCGGAGGCGGCCCCTCCGGAGGAGCGCGCCGCCCCCCTGCGCGTGACCCGCGCCCGGGGAGTGGACGCCGCGGTCGTGTCCGAGCTCGCGGAGCTGCTCGACGCCGCCGAGCGGCCCGCGCTCGTCGTCGGCGCCGGCGTGGACGACGACGAAGCCTGGGAGGCGCTCGTCGCGCTCGCGGAGCGGCTCGCCTGCCCCGTCTGGCAGGAGTCCTTCAGCGGCCGCGCCGGGTTCCCGCAGGATCACCCCCTGTTCGCCGGTCATCTTCCGGCCGACCGGCCGCGCCTGCGGGAGGCCCTCGCGCCCCACGACGTCGTGCTGGCGGTCGGTGCGCCGGTCTTCCGCCAGTACGCCTACGCACCGGGTCCGTTCACCGAGGGGGGCACGCGCGTGGTCATGGTCAGCCAGGACGCGGCGGAGGTGCATCGCAGCGCCGCCGACCTCGCCGTGCTGGGAACCCCTGCGGCCGTTTGCGGCGAGGTCGCGCGCGTCGTCCGGGCGCGCGACAACGAGCCGCCGGGGTCGTTCGCGCCGCCGCCGCCCGCGCCGCCGGCGGCCGGCGAGCCGCTCCGGGCCGGGCACGTCTTCGCCGCGTTCGCCGAGCGCCTGCCGCGCGACGCTGTCGTCTTCGAGGAGAGCCCGTCCAACCGCCCGGAGCTCCTCGCGCGGCTGCCCGCGCGCCAGCCACTCGGCTCGTTGAGCCCGGCGATGGGCGGCCTCGGCTTCGCGCTTCCCGCCGCGACCGGGGTGCGCCTGGCGTGCCCCGACCGGCCGGTCGTAGCGTTCGTGGGCGACGGGTCCTCCCTCTACTCGATCCAGGCGCTGTGGAGCGCGGCGCGCTACGGCGCTGGCGCGCTCTTCGTGATCCTCTCGAACGGCGGCTACGCCGTCATGGACCGGCTCGCCGAGCAGCACGGAGGCGCGGCGCCGTGGCCCGGCTTCCAGGTCGACGTCGCAGGGTTGGCGAGGGCGTTCGGCTGCCCGGCGCAGACTGTCACCGAGCACGACGAGCTGCTGGAGGTCCTCGACGACGTCGTTCCCGGCCTCGCAGCACGGGACGAGCCGCTGCTCCTCGAGGTGGTCGTCGCACCGGACGAGAGCTTCGCGCCGTGAGCCGAGGAGGAACGATGAAGGCAGCGCTGATGCGGGAGTACCACCGGCCGCTCGAGCTGATCGACCGGCCCGTCCCCGAGCCGGTGCGGCACACCGACGTGCTCGTCCGGGTCGGGGCGGCAGGTGTCTGCGCGACCGATCTCCATGCCATCGACGGCCTCATGGAGCCCGCGGGCGTGACGCTCCCGCTCGTGCTCGGCCACGAGAACGCGGGCTGGGTCGAGGCGGTCGGCGACGGCGTCACGACGGTGTCCCCCGGGGACGCCGTCCTCGTCTACCCGCCCTACAGCTGCGGCCTCTGCGTCGCCTGCCGCCGCGGCAACGACATGCACTGCATCCGGCACGACTTCACCGGTCTGACGGTCGACGGCGGCTTCGCCGAGTACGTGCTCGTCTCCGAGCGCTCGCTGATCTCGCTGCCGGACGGTGTCGAGCCCGTGGACGTGGCCCCCCACGCGGACGCCGGCTTGACTGCGTACCACGCGGTGCGTCGCCTCGCGCACCTCGCCGTCCCCGGCTCGACCGCGGTACTGCTCGGCGTCGGCGGCGTCGGTCACATCGCGCTCCAGCTCCTCCGCGAGCTCGGGTCGAGCACGGTCATCGCGATCGACACCGACGAGCGGCGGCGGAATCTCGCCGGCGAGCTCGGCGCCGACGAGGTGATCGACGGGCAGGCTCCGGCCGACGCCGTCCGAGACCTGACGGGCGGTCGGGGCGCCGATCTCGTCTTCGACTTCGTCGGGACGCAGGAGACGCACGACGCGGCCGCGGCGATGCTCGCGCGAGGAGGGACGTTCTCGGTGATCGGGTACGGCGGCACCGTCTCGATCCCCTCCGTCGTGATGGTCGCGAGCGAGCAGTCCGTGGTCGGCAACCTCGTCGGGACCTGGGTCGACCTCTGGGAGCTGCTCCAGCTCCACGCGGCCGGCCGGCTGGTCCTGAAGAGCGAGGTGCACCCGCTCGACTCCGTCAACGACGTGCTCGAGAAGCTCCGCGCGGGCGAGGTCACCGGCCGCGCCGTGCTCGTGCCGGGCTAGCCGGGCGGTATGACCCCGGGCGGCTCGGGCACGCCGAGCTTCGCCTGTAGCGCGATGCCGAGCGCGAGGAGCCGCCGGTCGGTTCCGGCCGGCCCGACGAGCGACACGCCGACCGGGAGCCCGGTCTCGCCGCCGACGCCCGCGGGCAGCGCCGCGACGGGGAAACCCGTCCAGTCCCAGAGGTGCGTGAGCGAGATCAGGGCGTAGTCGGTCCCGGCGTGGTCGTAGCCGTCACCGCGCAGCGGGGCGACGACGGGGATCGTCGGCTCGAGGAGCGCGTCGATTCTGTGCTCGGCGAGCCAGGCGGCCCACACGCCCGTCGTCTCCCTCCGGCGCGCCTGCGCGGCGACGTACTCCTCGCCGGACATCGCCCGGCGCTCGCCCGTCTCCACCCACTCGCGGAGCGACGTCCGGTAGCCGGCGCGGAGATGGTCGAAGCGACGGTGGTAGACGAGCATCTCGGTCGTCAGCACGTCGACAAAATCCTGACCCACGGCGTCCGGCAGGCCCGGCCTGGGCGGCTCGGCGATCGTGGCGCCGAGCCGGCGGCATTCCTCCAGCACGCGGTCGAATCCGGCCGCCACGTCCGCGTCGAGGTCGACCGACCCGAGCCGCGGCGAGACGGCGAGCCGGGCGCCTACGAGCGCATTGTGAGCCGTCTCCGCCGGCACCGGGCCGTGGAGCGAGCTCTCGGCGCGCCGGCGGTCCGGCCCTGCCATCGCCTCGAGGAGCAGCGCGCAGTCCGCGAGCGTGCGGGCCATCGGGCCGGCATGGTCGAGGCTCCACGAGAGCGGAACGACGCCGGCGAGCGACACCGTCCCGCGGGTCGGCTTGATCGTCGAGGTTCCGCAGCAGGCGGAGGGGATTCGCAGCGACCCGGCGGTGTCCGTCCCGGTCGCCGCGGGCGTCAGGTACGCGGCGAGCGCCGCCGCCGAGCCGCCGCTCGACCCTCCGGCGGAGCGGTCGAGCGACCACGGGCTGCCGACCTGGTCGGTCGTCCCGCCCGCGGCGAACTCGTGCGTGTGGAGATGGCCGAGGAGCACCATGCCCGCGGCGGACAGACGTCTCCAGACGTCGCAGTCCTCCGCGGGCACGTCGTGCAGGAGCGTGCTCGACGCCGTCACGGGCCTTCCGGCAACGCCGTAGAGATCCTTGAGGCCGATCGGCACCCCGGTCAGCGGCGGAGCAGGGCCGTCGCGCCGGACGCCCGCGTCGCTCAGCCGCTCGTCCGCCTGCGCCGCCGCTGCCAGCGCGTCCTCCTCGTAGACGCGCACCCAGGCGTTGATCGAGCCCGCATCGCCCTCGTGGCTGTGGACGCCGTCGACCTCGCGGATCCGCTCGAGCAGGGCCGCGGTCAGCTCGGAGGCCGAGACGCCGCGCCGGCCGAGGAGCGCAGACGCCTCCGCGACGCCGAGACGGGCGAGATCGCTCAAGCGGCGACGCGCGCCGGTGCGAGGAAACGCCGCGGGTTGTCGATCGTCAGCTCGTCGATCTGTGCGTCGGTCACCCCGTGCTCGCGGAGCGCGGGGAGGACCTTCGAAGAGATGTGGAGGTAGTCCGGGCGCTCGCCGGCGAAGTTCGGGTCGCCCACCATGAAGTCCATGAAGCATGCGGCGTCGTGCGAGAGGTGGATGCGGTCGCCGTAGCCTTCCTCGAGGAGCACGAGCAGCGTTCGGATCCGGTCGGCGTCAGGATTGAAGTGGGGGATGTTGAAGCGGTCGCACCCGAGAGTCGCACCCGTGTCCCCGATGGTCCGCAGGTAATCGAGGTCGTTGCTGTCGCCCGCATGGGCGACGACGAGCCGGGTCGGATCGACACCCCTCGAGGTCAGCGCTTCGAGGGCAATCGTCCCGGTCGAGGCGCTCGCGTTCGTGTGCACCATGACCGGCGCGCCCGTCTCCTGCGCGGCCATGGCGATGGCGTCGAGGATCTTCGGGATGTCGCCGACGAGCCCGTGCTCCTCCACGGCGCACTTCAGGAACGCTGCTTTCACGCCGGTGTCGTCGATCCCCTCGCGGATCTCCCGGACGAAGAGCTCGGCGATCGCTTCGGCGCTGCGGTAGTGGAGGAAGTTGGGGAGCTCGAGGAACGCGTAGACGCCGGTTGCGACGACGATGTTGAGGTCGACCTCCTCGTTGATCCGCTGTATCCGCGGGATGTTGCGGCCGAGGCCCGGCGCGGTGGGGTCGATCGATCGTCCGGATGCCGGCGGCGCGGACTGCGCGGAGCTTGTCGACGGCGTCGGCGACGCGCACGTCCTCGTCCCAGTAGCTCGACCCCCAGACGTGGCCGTAGTTCTGCAGCGCCTCGGGCTGCATGACGAACACGTGCTCGTGGGCCAGTGTCGGGCCGAGCTCAGTCGCCTCGACGGGCCCGCGGACGGTCTCGACCGTGGTCATGCGCTCGGAACTCCTTTCGCGCGGGCCCTACGAGAGGGTCTCCAGCGCCTCGCCGCCGGGGTCGACCTCGCGCAGCAGGTAGGCCGACTGGAGGAGCTCCGGCTCGTCCCTGAGCCGCTGGGCGGTGCCGTGGTAGTGGATCCGGCCGCGCTCGAGCACGTAGGCGGTCTGCGCGAGCCCGAGCGCGACGTGCGCGAACTGCTCGATGAGGAGCACGCCGACGCCGCTCGCGGCGACCGACTCGAGCACCGGAACGAGCCGCTGGACGACGATGGGGGCGAGGCCGAGCGAGAGCTCGTCGACGAGCACGAAGCGCGGCCGCGAGACGAGCGCCTGCGCGAGCACGACCATCTGCTGCTCGCCGCCCGAGAGCGACCGCGTGGCGAGGCGCCAGCGCCGCTCCAGCTCGGGGAACAGCTCGAGCGCGTGGGCGATGCCGCTCCGCGCGTCCTCCCGGCGCAGCGCGTAGGTCGCGACGCGCAGGTTCTCCTCGACGGTGAGGTTCGGGAGGAGCTGACGCCCTTCGGGGACGATCGCGACACCCGCGGCGCGAATCTGCTCGGGACGCCGGCGGGTGAGCTCGACGTCACCGAGCGTGACCGTGCCGGAGGTCGGGCGGAGGACGCCGCCGACCGCCAGCACGAGCGACGACTTTCCGGCGCCGTTCGGTCCGAGCAGTGCCGTGACCTCGCCCGGCGGGATCGTGATCGACACGTCACGCAGCACCTGGCGCCCGCCTCGTGCGACGGACAGCCCTGAGAACGAGAGGCTCGTGGCCGCGGCGGTCACGCTCATGCGATGTCCTCGGTGCCGAGGTACGCCCGGATGACGTTCTCGTCGCGGAGGACGTCGGCCGTCGGGCCCGACGAGATCAGCTTCCCGAAGTCCAGCACGGCCGTCGACTCGCAGCACGCCCGCACGAGGCTCATGTCGTGGTCGACGAGGATCACGAGCGCGCCGAACTGCCCGGGGATCGCCTGGATGACTTGGCGCAGGTGCTCCGTCTCCTCCTCGGGGAGCCCAGCCGCAGGCTCGTCGAGCAGCACGACACGGGGGCGGCCCACGACGGCTCTCGCGATCTCCACCAGCCGGCGCTCACGGGCGCCGAGCCCACCGACCCTCGACGACGAGGGGGTCTCCATCCCCACGAACTCGATCGCGGCCTCCACCTCGGCCCGCTTGCCGGCGCCCTTGACACCCGAGTGCTCGTAGATCATCGCGACGTTGTCGAACACCGTGAGCTGCTCGATCGCCTGCTCGGTCTGGAACGTGCGGCGAAGGCCCCAGCGGGCCCGCTTGTAGTCGGCCATCCGGAGCAGGTCCTCGCCGAATGCCCGGATCGAGCCCGACGCCGGCTTGACGAAGCCGGAGAGGACGTTGAAGAACGTCGTCTTCCCGGCGCCGTTCGGGCCGATCAACCCGCACGTGCCGCCGGGGAAGGTGACGCTCATCCCGTCGATCGGCGTCACGCCGGAGAATCGGACGGTGAGCCCCTCGACCTCGATCACGTCGCGCCTCCGCCGCCGCCGGTCACCTTGCCGACACCCCGCCAGAGCAGCCGGCCGAGGTTCGCCATGTCCTTCGGGAACTGCTGCGCGAGACCGCCCGGCGCCGTGAGCAGCACCTGGAGCAGGCCCGCGCCGAAGAGGATCAGCACGAAGTTCGGGTTGATCCCCCACTGCACCTGGAAGAGGAACGGCAGGAGCTGGCTGAAGCACCCCGCGACGACCGCGCCCCAGAGGCTGTAGATCCCGCCGATGAGCGTCGTCGCGAGCAGCGTCAGCGAGTCCTGCGTCTGGAACGACTGCGCGGTGGGCTGGCCGACCTGTGCGGCGAGCAAGGCACCGGCGACGCCCGCCATGAATGACGCGAGCGCGAACGCCCAGAGCTTGTAGAGCACGATGTTGACGCCTGCGGCGAGCGCGGCAGGCTCGCTCTCGCGGATCGCCGCCCAGGCGCGACCCGGCTTGCCGCGGACGTGGAGGAGCGCGACGAGGAACATCACCGCGGCGACGACGACGACGTAGCGGTAGTAGGCGGTGTCGCCTTCGGCGATGCCCGGCCTGGCCACCGGCTGGAGACCGGAGAGGTCGGGCGTGTCCGTTCGACCGGTGAAACCGCCGCCGCCGTTCGGGAAGTTGATCGCCACGAGCACGACGTTGACCGCCCCGGCGGCCATCAGCGTGATGAGCGCCAGGTGGAGCCCCGAGAGCCGGATCGCAGGCAGCCCGATCAGCACGCCGACTGCGCAGGTGACGGCGCCGGTGACGAGGAGCAGGACCGGGAACGGGAGATCCGTGGCGAAGTTCACGCGCGTCGCCGTCCACACCCCGATCACGAGCAGCGCGACCTGCCCCAGCGAGATCAGGCCGACGCGGCCGTACAGGATGCCGAGGCCGAGCGTGATCACGGAGTAGATCGCGACGCTGGTGAAGGTCGTCGTCCAGTCCGCGCCGAACGTGGGCAGGACGAAGAGCGCGACCGCCAGCAACGCCACGATCGCAACGAGGCGAACGATCGTCGCCCGGCCGAGCCGGAGCGGCGAGCGCGCGGCGACACCCGCACGCTCGCGCGGTGTCCGTTCGGCCTCCAACGTCCTAGCGTGCCGTCCGGGTGATCGTGACGACGCGGCGGCGTGAGAGCCAGAGCAGCGCGATGATCGCGAGCACGAACGGCGCCGCCGACCGGTAGCGCGCCAACGAGGCGTACGGCGCGAATGTCGCCTGGGCGAGCCCGACCGCGAGGCCTCCCGCGAGCGTGGCCCAGAGGGACCGGAGGCGCCCGATCAGCGCAGCAGCGAGCGCGGCGATCACGAGGAAGGTCAGCGCGGCGTAGTCGAGGGATGTGATCAGGTCCGGCATGAGCAGGCCCGCGGCGCCGGCGACGAGGCCCGAGCCGAACCACGCCGACGCCTCGACTCGGCGCACCGGCACGCCGAGCGTGGCGGTGATCTCGCGGTCGTTCGCGATCGCCCGGTATGCCGTGCCGAGGTTCGTGTACCGGAGGAAGAGGGTCGTCACGAGGGTCAGGACGACCGCAAACGCGAGCGCGATGACCTGTGTCCAGTTCACGAACGCACCGAAGAGCGTGAAGGTGTGACTCGAGCTCGGCAACGGGAGAAAGCGCGCGAACGCGCCGCCGACCGGTGCCCGCCACGCCATGATCCCGAGCAGGATCAGCGCGAGCCCGAGCGTCCCCATCATCTTGACGAGGGGATCCCGTGCCGCGAAGGCGGGGCCGAAGAGCAGCCCGTAGGCGAGGTTGACGACCCCGCCGAACGCGACACAGCTGACGTATGCGAGCCAGTGCGGCCAGCTCGTGTGGTTGATCATCCAGTAGGCGATCAGGGCACCGGTGGCGCCGATCGCGCCGAACGCGAGGTTCAGCACGCCGGTTGCCTGGTACAGCACGACGATCCCGACGCCGGAGAGCGCATAGACGCCGCCGAGCGCGAGCCCGAGGACGATGTAGGGCTTGAGGAACTCCCAGTCGACGCCGAACACCGCAAAGCCGACGACGTTATGCACCGACGCTCCCTGGCACCCTGATCCCCACTGGATCGACCGCTACTTCCCGGTGTTGAGGTTGAACTTCTTCTCCCAGACGCGTGTCTGAGCGACCTCCTTGTCGACCGGAGCGATCGCGAAGCACTTCTCCTTGAGGACGACCTTGCCGCCCTTGTAGTCGACCGTGATGTCCCAGTTGTTCGGGATGTGGTACGGCAGGGCGTTCCCGACGTACCAGGGCTTGCAGAGCATGTCCGTCTTGATGTTCTTCAGCTTCCGGACCGCCGCGTTGTAGGACTTGGCACGTGACCGGGCCTTTGATGCTGAGGAGCGCGGCCGTCGAGAACTTCCCGGCCATGAACCCCATCTGCGCGAAGGCCTGAGGGGCGATCTTCGTGTACTTCTGGAGGACCTGAAGCATCAGCTGGGTGTCGGGGCCCTGCGAGGCGTCGAGCAGGCCGAACTCCGAGTTGATGAACAGCTTCCCGTCCCACTTGCCGAACTGCTCGGCCATGAACGTGTTCGCGATCGGGGTCGACGAGCCCCACTTCACCTTGTCGATGAGGCCCTGCGCCTCCGCCGCCTTCATGAGCGCCGGGGCGGTGTCGGGCGTGAAGTCGAGAATGATCCCGCCGCCCTGTCCCGCGGCCTGGTACAGCTGCTGGATGATCGTGTTCGCATCCGTCACGGGCAGCGTGACCGGGACGCTCTTGCCGGGGATGCCCGCCCGCTTGGCGACGAGGAGCGCGCCGCCGTCGGCGTACGCCGAGATCGTCGAGGGCGACGCGACGACGATCGACTTCGCCCCGGCGCGGACGAGCGCCTGGGCGGCTCCGATGTTCGAGTAGCGCGGTCCCATGTTCACCTCGACGATGGACGGCGTCCCGAAGCACTCGGCCTGGACGCCCGCGCCGATCACCACGAACCCCTTCGACTTGTAGTACTTCCAGTTCGTGCCGCACTCGGTGAAGCTCGTGTTGCCCACGACGCCGACGACCTTGTCACTCTCGACCAGCTTGCGCGCGAGCGCGGCCTGCTGTGCCGGGTTGAGCTGCTCGTTGTAGAGGATGTACTGCACGGGTCGGCCACGGATGCCGCCGTTGTCGTTGACGCAGTCGAAGTAGGCCTTCGCGACCTTGCCGATGGTCGTGAAGTCCACGCCCGGGATCAGCATGTCGATGCCGCCGATCTTGATCGGCCTGCCCGTCGCCTTCTTGCCCGTGCCGAGGCCGCAGACGGACTTCGTCGCGGACGCCGTGCCCGAGCCCACCGTCGCGGTTCCCGCACCCGTGGCCCAGCCGGCCAGCATCAGCGCCAGGACGCACACACCCGCGGCCACGACGCCGATCATGGTCTTCGTCGATCTCATTGATCCCTCCATATTGGGTCTCTGGAGCTGTTGACCGAACCGCGCGGCCGCCCCTGCGCCGCGCCCGACTCAGGGTCTCGTCACGTGCGCCCTCCTCGCGTCGGGTGCCTTCCGCGCGACCGGCTCCGAGCCGGGTCGGACCAGCGATGATCCGGGCGACCGGTGGCCGTGTGCGGCCGGACGTGCCCGACAGCGGTGCGCGGGGCCTCCAGCGCCCGCTCGACGCCACCGTCTCCCTCTCTCACGTCCCGGATACTAGACTAGTGTCTTGACGAATGGAACACTGCGTGTCGGCGACGCCGGCACCGCGGCGGTCGGGTCGAGCGGGAAAGGAGACCAGGGATGAGCACCCAGACCGAGGCCGGCATCGACACGAGGCTCTTCATCGGAGGCGAGTTCGTCGAGGCCGAAGGAGGAGCGACCTTCGAGAACCGCGATCCGTGGAGTGGAGAGGTCGTCTCCGAAGTCGCTGCCGCCACGCGTGCCGATGCTCGGAAGGCGGTCGAGGCGGCGGCGGCCGCGTTCGCCGAGTGGTCGCACACGCCGCCGGCCGTGCGCCAGGGAGTCTTCCTCAGGGCCGCCGACGTCCTCGAGTCGCGGCAGGACGAGGTCGTGTCGATGCTCGCGCGGGAGACCGGCTGCACCTTCGGCTTCGGGATGTTCCAGATGCACTTCGTCCCGGGTCTCTTCCGGCAGGCGGCCGCGCTCGCGTACGCACCGCTCGGTGAGGTGATCCCGTCGGACACCGGCGTCTTTGCAATGGGAATCCGGCGCCCGGTAGGCGTCGTCGGTGCGATCGCGCCGTGGAACGCCGCGCTCATCCTCTCGGCGCGCTCCATCGCCGCGCCGCTCGTGCTCGGCAACACCGTCGTCCTGAAGCCGTCGGAGTGGTCGCCGCAGGTCGGTGGCCTGCTTTGGGGCGAGGTCTTCGCCGAGGCGGGCCTTCCCGCCGGCGTCCTCGACATCGTGACCCACGCGCCGGGAGAGGCGCAGGGGGTCGGCGACGAGCTGATCGAGAGCCCGCACGTCCGGCGGCTCAACTTCACCGGCTCGACCGAGACCGGACGGAAGCTCGCCGAGGCCGCGGGCCGGCAGCTCAAGCGAATGGTGCTCGAGCTCGGCGGCTACAACCCGCTGATCGTCCTCGCCGACGCCGACCTCGAGTATGCGGTGAACGCGACGACTTTCGGGGCGTTCCTCCACCAGGGCCAGATCTGCATGTCCGCGCGCCGGATCATCGTCGAGCGGGCGATCGCGGACGAGTTCGTCTCGCGGCTCGCCGACAAGACGAGCGGCCTCAAGGTCGGCGATCCGAACGAGCACGACACGATCATCGGCCCGGTCATCAACCCCGAGGCGCTCGAGACGATCAGGACGCGGGTGGACGCGGCCGTCGCGAGCGGCGCGAAGGTCCTCGCGGGCGGGAGCGCCGAGGGCGCGTGCTTCCAGCCGACCCTGCTGGCAGACGTGCCGGCGGACTCCGAGTTCGCGAACACCGAGACGTTCGGGCCGGTCGCCGCGATCGAGATCGTCGACTCTGCGGACGAGGCCGTCGAGCGTGCGAACGCGACCTCCTACGGCCTCTCCTCGGGGATCATCACGTCCGACGTCGACCGCGGCATGGCGCTCGCCCAGGCGATCGACGCGGGCATCGTCCACGTGAACGACCAGCCCGTCGGCGACGAGCCGCAGATGCCGTTCGGCGGCGTCAAGGACTCGGGCTTCGGGCGCTTCGGCGGCACCGCGGTCGTGGACGAGTTCACCGAGACCCGCTGGATCACCGTTCAGCGTGGGTCGCATCCGTTCCCCTTCTGAGGAGGCAGCGCGGCGGGCGCCATGACGGCGAGCACGGTGATCAGCGCGGAGGAGGCGGTCTCCCGGATCCGGACCGGCGACACCGTGATGGTGGGCGGCTTCGGGCTCGTCGGCGCGCCGCTCACGCTGATCGACGCGCTCGTCGAGGCATCCGAAGCGACCGACCTGACGATCGTCTCGAACAACATCGGCGAGCCCGGCCGCGGGCTCGGCAAGCTCCTGAGGCAGGGGCGGATCCGGCGCGGGATCTCGTCGTACTTCACGTCGAACCCCGAGGCCGTTGCCGCTGTGAACGCCGGCGAGCTCCAGGCGACCCTCGTCCCGCAGGGGACGTTCGCGGAGGCGATTCGCGCAGGGGGGGCGGGCATCGGAGGCTTCTACACCCGGGTGGGCGCGGGCACGCTCCTGGCGGACGGCAAGGAGGAGCGTGTGATCGACGGCGTCCGCCACGTGCTCGAAGGGCCGATCTCGGCCGACGTCTCGCTCGTCTACGCGGCACGCGCCGACGAGCTCGGCAACCTCTGGTACCGGCGCACGGCCCGCAACTTCAACCCGCTGATGGCGACGGCGGCGGCGGTGACGATCGCCGAGGCGGGCGAGATCGTTCCCGTCGGAGCGCTCGAGCCGGAGTCGGTCGTGACGCCGCATCTCTACGTCGACCACGTGGTGGCGAGCGCGTGACAGAGGATGCCAAGGCGAGGATCGCGGCCCGCGCCGCGCTCGAGCTGCAGCCGGGCGAGGTTGTCAACCTCGGGATCGGCATCCCGAACCTGATCCCGGGGTTCCTCGGCCCCGAGACGCGTGTCATCCTGCACACCGAGAACGGCCTGCTCGGGGTGGGGCCGCGGCCGGGCGACGGCGAGCTCGACCCCGACCTGATCGACGCGGCGAAGCAGCCGATCACTGCCCTCCCGGGCGCGGCGTACTTCGACAGCGCCACGAGCTTCGCGATGATTCGCGGAGGCCACGTCGACGTCGCCGTGCTCGGGGCGCTCGAGGTCAGCGGCGACGGAGACATCGCGAACTGGGCCGTGCCCGGCAAGGACGTCCTCGGCGTGGGTGGCGCGATGGACCTCGTCGTCGGCGCCCGCCGCGTGATCGTGACGATGACCGCCACGTCGTCGCGAGGCGAGCCCAAGGTGGTCGAGCGGTGCACGTACCCGCTGACCGCGGCCGGCGCGGTCGACGTCGTCGTCACCGAGCTGTCGGTCTTCCGCCGCGTCGACGGCGCGCTGCAACTCACCGAGCTTCTCGATGGCGCCACCGTCGAGGATGTCGCCGCCGTCACGACCGCACCCTTCGTCGTCGCGCTGGAGGAGAGCCATGTCCGTTGAGGCCCGCCCGTTCGCCGAGGTGGTCGACGCCGACCGCACCGGCGCCGATCCGCCCTACGACCACTACGACTACGTCGGCACACGCCTGCGCGCCCCGAAGGAACCCCTCGTCATCATCCCGTCCACGCTGACGGAGCTCTCGGGCCCGGCGTTCGGCGTGTCGACCGTCGACCCGGGCGACGCCGATCTCACGCGCCAGCACGCGGGGGCACCGCTCGGCGAGCGGATCGTCGTGAGCGGCCGCGTCCTCGGCAGCGACGGGAAACCCCTCCGCGGGCAGCTGATCGAGATCTGGCAGGCGAATGCCGCCGGCCGTTACCACCATGAGGTCGACGACCACGACGCGCCGCTCGACCCCAACTTCACCGGGGCCGGACGGAGCCTGACCGACGACGAGGGGCGCTATCGCTTCGTCACCGTGAAGCCCGGCGCCTACCCGTGGAAGAACCACCCGAACGCCTGGCGTCCGAACCACATCCACTTCTCCGTCTTCGGGCGCGCCGTCACCGAGCGGCTCGTCACGCAGATGTACTTCCCGGGGGACCCGCTGTTCCCGTTCGACCCGATCTTCAACTCGATCCGGGACGAGAAGGCGCGCGAGCGGCTGATCTCGACCTTCGACATGGAGCTCACGAGGCCAGAGTGGGCTCTCGGCTTCCGATGGGACATCGTCGTCGGCGGCAAGGACGCGACGCCGCTCGAGGAGCCCCACGATGACTGAGCTTCCGATCACGCCCTCGCAGACCGCCGGTCCGTACCTTCGGATCGGGCTGCTCCGCAATCTGATCGGCTGCGAGGTCGTTGACCCCGGCGACCCGCGGGCGATCGTGATCCGCGGCCGGCTCACCGACGGCGTGGGCGACGGCGTACCCGACGGGATGGTCGAGATCTGGCAGGCGAACACCGCCGGGCGCTACCGGCACCCGTCGGACGACCGGGACGATGTCCCACTCGAGAACGGCTTCCTCGGCTTCGGGCGCTCGGGCACCGAGGACGACGGCCGCTTCTCGTTCGTCACCGTGAAGCCGGGGCCCGTGCCCTGGCCCGACGGTGGGCTGCAGGCCCCGCACCTCGTGGTCACTGTCTTCGCCCGCGGCCTGCTGAAGCATGCCATGACGCGCCTCTACTTCCCCGACGAGGTCGAGCCGAACGCCGTCGACCCCGTGCTCTCGCGGCTCGCACCCGAGCAGCGCGAGCCGCTCGTCGCGGTCGCCGAGGACGGGGGGCTGCGCTTCGACATCCGCCTCCAGGGGCCCGCGCACACGACATTCTTCGCGGTGTGACCGCGTTCGACGCGCTGTTCGTCCCCGCCCCTGTCCGCGAGGCGGTGTCGGGGCGGTCCTGGCTCGAGGCTCTGCTCGAGGTCGAGCGGGCGCTGGCCGCGGCGGGCGCCACGGTGGGCGTGGTGCCTCAGGCGGCTGCCGACGCGATCGCCGCCGCCTGCGCGGACGCCGACGCCTTTCGCTGGGAGGAGCTGCTCGGCCAGGGTCACGCGGTCGGAAACCCGGTCGAGCCGCTCGTACGCGCGTTGCGCGCCCGCGTCGGCGTCGAGCACGAGGCCTTCGTCCATTTCGGGGCGACGAGCCAGGACGTGCTCGACAGCGCCGCGATGCTCGTCGCGCGCGAGTCGCTCGCCCACGTGCTCGGCCACGTCGACGCCGTCGCCGCAGCCTGCGCGGGGCTCGGTCGCGATCACCGGAAAGCGCCGATGGCCGCCCGAACGCTGCTACAGCAGGCGGTGCCGACAACATTCGGCCTCGTCGCGGCAGGATGGCTCGTGGCGGTTCTCGACGCCCGGGAACGCCTGGCGGAGCTCGCCGGCGCCGGCCTCGCGGTCCAGCTCGGCGGCGCGGCCGGGACACTTGCGGCACTGGGAGAGGACGGGCCGAGGGTCGTCGACGAGCTCGCGCGCGAGCTCGACCTCACCGTGCCGACGCTCCCCTGGCATACGAACCGGGTTCGAATCGCCGAGGTCGGGTCCGCGCTCGCGACCGCGGCAGGGGTCTGCGGGAAGATCGGGCTGGACGTCGTCCTGCTGTCGCAGACCGAGGTGGCCGAGGTCCGCGAGGCCTCCGGCGGAGGCTCGTCGACGATGCCGCAGAAACGGAACCCTGTGCAGGCGACGCTCGCCCGCGCCTGCGCCCGGCTGGCCGCGGCGCACGCTTCGGTGCTACAGGAGACCCTCGTGCAGGAGCACGAACGCGCGGCGGGCGCCTGGCACGCGGAGTGGGTGGCGCTCTGCGGCGCGCTCGCGTACGCCGGCGGGGCCGCCGCGGCTGCCGCGGAGTCACTGGCGGGCCTCCAGGTCGACGCGCAGCGGATGCGAGTCAACCTCGACGCTGGCGGCGGGCTCGTCCTGGCCGAGCGCATCGCGCTCGCGCTCGCGGAGACGATGACGAGGGAGGCCGCGCACGAGCTCGTGGCCGAGGCCGCGGCGGCGCCGTCGTTCCGCGAGGCGCTCCTGGCCGACTCTCGCAACCCCCTGGCAGCCGGGGAGCTCGACGCGCTGCTCGACCCGACGACCTACCTCGGCTCGGCGGACGCGCTCGTCGACCGCGCGCTCGCGCGGTACGGCGCGGTGCGGGGACCGGAGACTGCGCGATGACGCTGCACCACGTCGTCGACGGGGATCCGGGCGCGCCTACGGTCGTGCTCGCGAGCTCGCTGGGGGCGACCCATGCGGTGTGGGAGCCGCAGACGGGGCCGCTCCGCGAACGGTTCCGCGTCGTCCGCTGCGACCGGCGCGGCCATGGACGCTCGCCCGCCGTCCCCGGGCCGACCACGATCGACGACCTCGGCCGCGACCTCGTCGAGTTGCTCGACGCGCTCGAGCTCGAGCGGGTCTCGTTCTGCGGCCTCTCACTCGGTGGCCTCGAAGGAATGTGGCTTGCGCTCCACGCTCCCGCGCGTGTCGACCGGCTCGTGCTCGCCTGCACGTCCTCGTCGTTCGCTCCGCGCGAGACGTGGACCGAGCGTGCAGCGACGGTCAGGGACGCGGGGCTCGAATCGATCGCCGACGCGACGATGGGCCGGTGGTTCAGTGCCTCCTTCCGAGACGCGGAGCCCGCCGTGGTGACACGCTTCCGCGAGATGCTCGTGTCGACGCCTCCCGAGGGCTACGTCGCGTGCTGCGACGTCCTCGCCGACACCGATCTGACGGGCGAGCTTGAGAGCATCCGCGTCCCCACCCTGGTCGTCACCGGCTCGGAGGACCCGACCATCACGCCCGCGCGCGGCGACGCGCTCGCCGGCGCCATCCCGGGGGCACGTCACGTCGTCGTCGACGGCGCGGCCCACCTCGCGAACGTCGATCGCGCGGATGCCTTCACGGCGGCGCTGCTCGACCACCTGGAGCCGGCGTGAGCGAGAGCCGCGACCAGAGCCACGACCGGGGCATGGAGACCCGCCGTGCGGTGCTCGGCGACGAGCACGTCGACCGCGCGATCGAGCGGACGACACCGTTCACCGAGGACTTCCAGGATCTGATCACCCGCTACGCGTGGGGCGAGATCTGGTCGCGACCGGGCCTCGACCGTCGCACGCGGAGCTGCATCACGCTGACTGCGCTCGTCGCCGGCGGTCGCGAGCACGAGCTCGAGATGCACGTGCGCGCCGCGCTGCGGAACGGTCTCACGCCGGACGAGATCGGCGAGGTCCTGCTGCAGTGCGCGGTCTACTGCGGCGTCCCAGCGGCCAACGGCGCCTTCGCCATCGCGCAGCGCGTGATCGAGGAGGAGGCGGCGCCGTGAGCCGCGCGGTCGTCCTCTCGGCGGTGAGAACGCCTGTCGGCAGGTACGGCGGCGGGCTTGCGGCGGTGCGACCCGACGACCTCGCCGCACTCGCGGTCGCGGCCGCCGTCGAGCGCGCGGGCGTCCCGCCGGCGGAGATCGAGGACGTCTGGCTCGGCTGCGCGAACCAGGCCGGGGAGGACAACCGCAACGTCGCTCGGTTCGCGGCGCTGCTGGCGGGATTGCCGGAGACGGTCGCGGGGGTGACCGTGAACCGCCTGTGCGCGTCCGGGCTCTCCGCAATCGTCGGCGCGTGCCACGCGGTGATCGCCGGGGACGGCGACCTCTTCGTCGCGGGAGGCGTCGAGTCGATGACGCGGGCGCCGCTGGTGACGGCCAAGCCCGACGCGCCGTACGCGCGGGGCGACCGCGTCGTGCACGACACGACGCTCGGCTGGCGCTTCACGAATCCGCGGTACGAGGAGCGGTACTCGCGGGAGTCGATGGGCGAGACGGGGGAGAACGTCGCCGAGCGCTGGCACGTCTCGCGCGACGACCAGGATGCGTTCGCCCTCCGCTCGCAGCGGCGCTGGGCGGAGGCCCAGGACGAGGGCCGCTTCGCCGACGAGCTCGTGCCGGCCGGCGAGCTGGATCGCGACGAGCACCCGCGTCCGGACACGACGGCCGAGAAGCTCGCCGCGCTCCGGCCGGCCTTCCGCGACGGCGGGACGGTGACGGCGGGCAACGCGAGCGGGATCAACGACGGCGCCGCCGCGCTCGTGGTCGCGAGCGAGGAGCACGCCCGGGCGCTCGGCGTCGAGCCGCTCGGAGCGTTCGTCGGCTCGGCCGTCGCGGGAGTCGACCCCGCCGTGATGGGGATCGGACCGATCCCCGCCGTCCGCCGGCTGCTCGAGCGAACCGGCGTCGAGCTCGGCGAGGTCGATCTCGTGGAGCTGAACGAGGCGTTCGCCTCGCAATCGCTCGCCGTGGTGCGCGAGCTGGGGATCGACGAGGAGCGGGTCAACGTCAATGGCGGCGCGATCGCGATCGGGCACCCGCTCGGGATGAGCGGCGCGCGCCTCGTCGTCACGCTGCTCCACGAGCTTCGCCGCCGCGGCGGCCGGTACGGGATCGCGACGATGTGCGTCGGCGTCGGGCAGGGCCAGGCGGCGCTGTTCGAGCGCGGCGCCGGCGGCGCGTGAACAGGACGCAGGTCGCCATCGTGGGCGCCGGACCCGCCGGCCTCACGCTCGCGCAGCTGCTCCACGTCGCAGGCATCGACTCCGTCGTCCTCGAGAACCGAAGCCGCGAGTACGTCGAGGCCCGCATCCGGGCGGGCGTCCTCGAGCACGACGTCGCCGAGCTCTTCGAGCGGGCGGGGGTGGGCGAGCGGATGCGCCGTGAGGGCCTCGTCCATACGGGCGTGGAGCTGCAGTCGGGCCGGGAGCGGCAGCGGATCGCTTTCGACGAGCTGACGGGACAGACGATTGTCGTCTACGGGCAGACGGAGGTCGTCAAGGATCTGATCGTGGCACGCCTGGAGAGCGGCCGTCCGCTGCTCTTCGAGGTCGGGGACGTGTCGCTCCACGACCTCGAGACCGAGCGCCCGCGGGTGCGGTACACCCACGGCGGTGCGGACGAGGAGCTCGAGTGCGACGTCGTCGCCGGCTGCGACGGCTTTCACGGTGTCTCGCGGGCGACGATCCCGCCGGACGTCCTTCGCGAGTTCCACCGCGAGTACCCCTACGGCTGGCTCGGCATCCTCGCCGCCGTCCAGCCGTCGAGCGAGGAGCTGATCTACGCGCACACCGAGCGCGGGTTCGCGCTCCTCAGCATGCGCTCGCCGGAGCTCTCGCGCCTCTACCTCCAGTGCGCGCCCGACGAGGACCTCGAGCTCTGGCCGGACGAGCGGATCTGGGACGAGCTCCAGCAGCGCCTCGGGATCGAGGGCTGGTCGCTCGAGGAGGGGCCGATCCTCGAGAAGGGCGTCACGCCGATGCGGAGCTTCGTCGTCGAGCCGATGCAGTGGGGGCGCCTCTACCTCGCCGGCGACGCCGCCCACATCGTGCCGCCGACCGGCGCGAAGGGGCTCAACCTCGCCGTTCGGGACGTGGCGGCGCTCGCGGAGGCGCTCGTCGCCTGGTACCGCGACGGCCACTCCGGGCTGCTCGACGCCTATTCGGAGACCTGCCTGCGGCGGGTCTGGCGCGCCGAGCACTTCTCGTGGTGGATGACGACGATGCTCCACCGCGCCCCCGACGACGACGAGTTCACGCTGCGGCTCCAGCAGTCGCAGCTCCGCTACCTCCGCACCTCGCGGACCGCCGCCACCTCGCTCGCGGAGAACTACGTCGGCGTCGAGCACGCCTGACCGGTGACACTAGGATCGCAGCGTGCCCTGGCCCCGTGACGACGCCAAGCTCGAGCGCGTCCGCACGCTGATGGCGGACGAAGGGCTCGACGCGATCGTCGCGCGCGCGCCCGACAACGTCCTCTACCTCACGAACTTCTGGGGGATGAAGGGCTGGGACGCCGTCGTGTTCCCGCGCGAGGGCGAGCCGACGCTCTTCTGCGTCGAGGCCTCCGCCGAGGATGCCGACCGCGCCGCCTGGACGTCCGACGTCCGGCTCGTCGAGGGCTACCTCGCGGACGACCCGAGACCGCCCGTGGTGCGGACGCTCGAGCTGGCCGCGGCCCTCGCGCGCGAGCACGGGACGGTGGGGCTCGAGCTGTCGCTCGGCACGCAGGCGTCCGATCGGATGGTCGGTGAGCCGACGACCTACACGAAGGCGTGGTTCGACGCCTTCCCGGGCGCCGTCGACGCCACGCCGCTGCTCGTCGGCGCGCGCGCGGTGAAGACGGCGCAGGAGATCGAGCGGATGCGGCTCGCGAACGAGATCGCCGCGGCGGCGATGGACCACGTGGTCGGCGTCATCCGGCCGGGGACGACCGAGGCGCAGATCGCCGCCGAATGGCTCGGGTTCGTGCACGGCGAGGGCACCGGGTGGGCGGGGAAGGTGGAGCTCGCGCTCGGCTTCTCGCTCGTCTGGGCCGGCCGAGGGATCAAGACCTTCACCGCGACCTCCAATCTGCCGGTCGTCGAGGGCGAGCCCACGCTGTTCGAGATCTGGGTCTGTGCGGACGGCTACTGGGCGGACCACACGAAGAACGTGGTCGTCGGCGAGCTCACGGCCGCCTATCGCGAGCTGGAGGCCGGGCTGCGGGAGGTCTACGACGACGCGGTCGCGTTCTGCGTCCCGGGCGCGAGCCTCGCGGAGCTCGACCGCCGGATCAGGGACGGGATCGAGCGGATCGGCTACCCCGGCCAGCCCAGCCATCCGATCTGCCACGGCGTCGGCGCGCGCGCCCACGAACCGCCGTACGCACACCAGGCCGCAGGAGGGGAGCTGCAGGCGGACACGGTCCTTGCAATTGAACCAGGATGCTACTGGGAGGGCGGCGGCGGCCTGCGCCTCGAGGACAACTTCCTGGTCACCGACGGGGGCCCGGAGAAGCTGAGCCCCTTCCCCGACGGGATCGTCCAGGCGGGCGGCTGACGTGCTCGACCGCGCAAAGGTCTGGACCGGGTCGATCAACCAGCAGGCGCTCGACCCGCAGCCGCGCGCGACGATCGGCCTCTACGACACGACGCTGCGCGACGGCGAGCAGACGATCGGCGTCGTCCTCGCGCCCGACGAGAAGCTCGAGATCGCCACCGCGCTCGACGCAGCCGGGATCGACCGGATCGAGGCCGGCTTCCCACGCGTGTCGGATGACGACTTCGAGGCCGTGCGGATGATCGCCGACGCCCGCCTCCGCGCCGAGGTATGGGGCTTCTCGCGCGCCGTCCAGGCGGACGTCGACGTGCTCGTCGAGCTCGGCGTCGGCGCGTCCGTGATCGAGAGCCCGATCTCCGACGGGAAGCTCGACGCCCTGGGAGTCACGCGCGAGACGATGCTCGACCGGATCCGCGCGGCGGTTGCATTCGCGACGGAGCACGGCATTCGCGTCGCGTTCTTCGGCGTCGACTCGTCCCGCGCCGACCTCGACTTCTTCGACCGCGCCTACGAGGCCGCCGTCGAGGCCGGCGCCGCCGAGGTCGTCGTGGTCGACACGCTCGGCATCGCGACGCCCGAGGCCGCGGCCCTGCTCGTGTCGCGGACGCTCGACCGGCTCGACGTCCCGGTGCACTGGCACGGGCACGACGACTTCGGGCTCGGCACGGCCGCGGCGATCGCGGCGGTCCAGGCGGGCGCGACGTGGGTGCAGGGCACGATCAACGGCATGGGGGAGCGCGCCGGGAACGCGGACCTCGTCGAGGTGGCGCTCGCACTCGAGGCGCTCTACGGGATTCCGACGCGACTCGACCTCACTCGCGCCCGGGCGCTGTCGCGCCTCGTCGCCGAGCGGGCCGGGACGCCGCTCCCACCGTGGAAGGCCGTCACGGGCGAGGCGCTCTTCACGCGCGAGTCGGGCGCCGTCGCCGCGCAGTTCCACGATCCGCCGGCCATCGAGCCCTACTCCTCGGAGCTTGTCGGCGCCGAGCGCGGCGTCGTGCTCGGCAAGAAGAGCGGTCTCGACTCGATCAAGATCGCGCTGGACCGGCTGGGCCTCGACGTTCCCCCCGACCGCCACGCCGAGCTGCTCGCGGCCGTGAAGCGGTTCGGGACCCAGAAGCAGCGCCTCGTCACCGACACCGAGTTCCGCAGGCTCGCCAAGCGCGTGACCGCCTGAGGCGCGGGGTGGCGATCGACCGGCAAGCGTTCTTCGACGTGATGGCGTCGTTCCCGTCGGGCGTCGCGATCGTCACGACCCTCGACGAGGACGGCGTTCCTCGGGGACTGACGACGACGGCGGTGTGCAGCGTCTCGGCGCACCCGCCGACGGTGCTCGTATGCGTCGACCTCGCGTCCCGGACGCTCGCCGCGCTGCGGGCGCGACAGGCGTTCGTGGTCAACTTCGTCGGCGAAGGACGGAGCGAGCTCTGCCTCCTCTTCGCCTCGAAGGAGGAGGACAAGTTCGCGCACGTCGAGTGGCGGCGGACGGACGGCGGGCTGCCGCTGCTGCACGAGGACGTCCTCGCGTGGGCCGAGTGTGCGACCGTCCACGAGCTCGAGATCGGCGACCACGTCGTGCTCGTCGCCGAGGTCTCGGACGGCGGCGTCCAGCCCGAGCTCGAGCCGCCGCTCTTGTACTACCGTCGCTCGTGGGGCGTCTGGTCGCCGGTGCACGACGAGGCCGACCCGGACGCCGTCTCCATCCCCGCAATGGAGGTGAGCGGCCGCGACCTGCGCTGGCAGGGCGCCGAATTCTGACCTGCCCGCGAAGCGGGAATCCGCCGAGCGGATTCCCGCCGCTCGAATCCCCCGCCTGCGGCGGGGGCAAATCCCTGAAGGCGTCTCCTTCGGGGCCGCAACGTGCCGCGTCGCGGTGGTGCCTTCGTCGGTGAGCGGTATCGCTCTTTTGCGACGCCAACGTTGACTGTCATGTCAGCGCGGTGGGATACTCGGCACAGGCCTTGACATGTCACGAGGAGGGCGGTCGATGCGGTTCAGCCTGTACACGGAGATGCAGCTCCACGAGGGGAAGAGCCCCGAGCAGCTGTACGCCGAGGTGCTCGAGCAGATCGAGAACGCCGACCGGCTCGGGTACGACTGCTACGCGTCGGTCGAGCACTTCTTCTTCCCCAAGTTCTCGGTGTCGGCACACCCGACCGCGCTCTTCGCGGCGGCCGCCCAGCGGACGCGGCGGATCAACTTCCGCACGATGCTGCACGCCCTGCCGTACCACAACCCGGTCGTGCTGGCCTCCGAGATCGCGGTCACCGACATCCTCACGGGGGGCCGCTACGAGTGGGGCGTGGGACGCGGCCACGGCTGGATCCCCGAGAAGGCGGGCGTGCCGCTCGACGAGCACGCGCGGCCGAAGTACGAGGAGGCCGTCGACCTGCTCTTCACCGCGCTCGGCAACGAGCGCTTCTCGCACAAGGGCGAGTACTACGAGGTCGCCGACTCGCACGTCGTCCCGTTCCCGGGAAGGAGCTTCCGGGTCTTCCTCGGCGGCACGTCCGATCGCACGTACGAGCTCGCCGCGGAGCACGGCTTCGGCGTCGCCGTGCCCCCGCTCTTGCCGTACAAGGCCCTCGAGGCGCAGATGGACCTCTACCGCGCGAAGTGCGCCGAGCACGGCAACGAGCCCGACATCGTCTGGATCCACGCCTGCCACCTCGACGAGGACCGCGACACCGCCATGCGCGAGGCGCGCGACTGGGTGTCCAAGTTCATCTACGGGAACAGCTCGCCGCTGCTCGAGCACGAGAAGCCCGACGCCGAGGCGCTCGGCAAGGCCGGCTACGGCTTCTACGCGTCGGGGATCATGGAGCAGCTCGCCGAGGTCCCCTTCGAGCAGCTCGTCGAGGAGGACTACGTCTGGGTCGGCACGCCCGACGACGTCGTCGAGCGGATCGAGGAGACGCGGCAGGTCTGCCCCGGCATCTCCGAGATCGGGATCACCGTCAACGCGGGCGGCGCTCCTCACTGGATGGCGATCAAGAACCAGGAGCTCTTCGCGTCCGCGGTGATGCCGCGCGTCCGCGCTGAGGCGCCGGCCGACGTCGCGCAGGTGGCGTGATCCAGCGTGTCTGCGTGATCGGGGCCGGGGTGATCGGGAGCCTCTTCGCCGGGCACCTCGCGCAGGTCGCCGACGTCTCGGTCCTGACGCGCCGGCGAGATCATGCGGACGCCCTCAACCGCGACGGGCTGCGCGTCACGGGGCGCAGCGACCTCCACGCCGAGATCACCGCGGCCGCCGACCCGGACGAGCTCGAGCCCTTCGACCTCGGGATCGTCGCGACGAAGGCCCACGGCCTCGAGGAGGCGGCCGCGTCGCTCGAGGGACGGTTTCCCGACGCGACGCTGATGACGACCCTGAACGGGCTCGGGGCCGAGGAGGTCGTGCGTGCGCACGGCGACTGGCCGGTCATCTCGGCGGTGACGTTCATGTCCGGCACGAAGCACTCCGACACCGAGGTCGAGTACATCCTCGACACCGCCACCTGGATGGGGCCGTACGAGCAGACGCCGCTCGAGGAGGTCGAGGCGGTCGGCGAGCTGATCCGCAGCTCGGGCCTCGAGGCCGAGGTGTTCGCCGACCTGCGGCCCGCGCAGTGGTCGAAGCTGATCTTCAACGCGACGGTCAACTCGGTCGCCGCCCTCACCGGGCTGCGGCACGACTTCCACTTCGCGGACGAGGCCGAGCCGGGCGACCTCGGTCACCTCGTCCACGACCTCGTCGAGGAGGGCAAGGCGGTCGCCGAGGCCGCGGGGATCGAGCTGTACGAGGACCCGTGGGAGATGAACGTGCTCGCGACCCGCAGGGGCTCGGCCCACTATCCGTCGATGCTCGAGGACGTCGAACTCCACAGGCCGACCGAGATCGACCTCATCACCGGCTCGCTCGTCCGCGAGGCCGGCAGGCACGGAGTGCCGGTGCCGCTGCACACGGCGCTGTACCGCCTCGTCAGGGCGAAGGAGGAGTCGTGGCGAGAACCCGAGTCAACCCGTCAAGCGCACCAGGAGGCGTGATGACACCGAGGAAGACAGGAGCGTTCGCGGCGTTGCTCGCGACGCTCGCCGTGGTCGCGGCCGTAGCCGCCGCGACCGCGTCTGCGGCGAAACCCCCGATCGTGATCGGGTGGGCCTTCGACGGCAAGGGCAACATGGCGCCGTTCGACGGCCCGGCCCTCGCCGCGGCGAACATCCGGGTCAAGCAGATCAACGCGAGGGGCGGCGTCAACGGGCGCAAGCTCCGGATCATCACCTGCGACACGCAGAACAACGCGCCTGCGAAGGCGAAGTCGTGCGCGGCCAGCCTGATCGGAAAGGGTGCTCAGGTCATGTTCGTGACCTGCGACGTCGACTTCGCGACCCCGGTCGTGCAGGAGGCGATCAACCGCGGGATGCTGGCGGTCGCACCGTGCATCGGAACCGACCAGATGGGCCCGAAGCGCTTCGGCACCAAGGGCCGCCTGGCGTTCAGCTTCGGCAACGTCGCACAGGACGAGGGCTCGGCGATGGCCGAGTTCGCATGGAGGCAGGGCTGGAAGAGCGCGGCTCTCGCCACGAACACGCTCCTCGTCTACTTCAAGAACGTCGTCCAGGCGTTCGAGGCTCGCTTCACCCAGCTCGGGGGCAAGGTCGTCACGAAGGAGAGCTATGCGACGGGCGCCAACAACGTGAACACCGCGGTCAGCCGCCTGAACGGCGCGAAGGCGGACGTGATCGTCACGTCGACCGCGTTCGGCGAGCTTCCCGCGCTCGTGGCAGGGCTCCGGTCGCTCGGCAACCAGACGCCGATCCTCAACTCGTGGGCCGGCGACGGCACCTACTGGCTGCCGAAGGATCCGGTGGTGTCGAACTACTACGCCGTCACGTTCGCCTCGGCCTTCGGCGACGACCCGAGCAAGGCGGTCAACGCTCTCGCCAAGTCGGTCAAGGCCGGCACCGGCGGGTTCGTCACGGGCGCGGCGGCCGTGGACGGCGTCGTCTCCGCGATCAAGCGGGCGAAGGGCTCCACGAACGGCGCGGCGCTCGCCGCGCAGATGGAGAAGTTCAGGAGGGTGCCCACCCTCTCGGGCCTCGTGAGCTTCTCGCCGCAGTTCCACACGGTGTTCGGACGGCAGTACCGCGTCATCCGGATCCAGGACGGGAAGGCGAAGGTCGTCGGCACCGTCACGGCCAAGGTCGTGCCGAAGATCTAGGGCCGGACGCTGGACGCTCCGACCGAAGAGAGGCGGTGGCCCGGGGAGTCGCTCCGGGCCACCGCCGTGTCACGCTCGTTCGCGGGCGTCGAGGCCCTCCGCGAGGTCACCGTGGAGCTCCACCGCCACGAGGTCGTCGGCCTGATCGGCCCGAACGGCGCCGGCAAGTCGACCCTCGTCAACCTGATGAGCGGCTTCGACGCACCGACCGCGGGGACGATCGAGCTCGACGGGCGAGACGTGACCCGCTGGCCGGCGCACAAGCGCGGGCGGAACGGGCTCGCACGGACGTTCCAGCACAGCCGCTCGTTTCGCACCCTGAGCGTCCGCGAGAACGTCGAGATCGCCGCGGTCGGCGTCGGCGTCGGGCCGCGGGAGGCGCGACGCCGGGCGGCGGAGCTGCTCGGTCTGCTCGGGCTCGACGGTCGGGCGGACGCGCCAGCCTCATCGCTGCCGCACGGCGACGAGCGGCGGCTGGGTGTCGCGCGGGCGCTGGCCACGGAACCGCACTACGTGCTGATGGACGAGCCGGCGGCAGGGTTGCCCGAGGCCGAGGTGCCCGAGTTCGCCGCCGTGATCCGGACGGTGCGCGACGACCACGAGGCGGGCGTGCTCCTGATCGACCACAACATGGCGCTGATCATGGACGTCTGCGACCGAATCCAGGTGCTCGACCAGGGGCGGATGCTCGCCGCGGGGACGCCGACCGAGATCCGCGACAACCTCGACGTCGCCGCCGCGTACCTCGGCGAGAGCGCGGTGGAGGACGAGGCATGACCGCCGCGCCCCCGATGCTCGAGGTCGAGGCGCTCGGGGTCCGGTACGGCGGTGTCGCCGCGGTGCGTGGGCTCGACCTCGTGCTTCGGAGGGGCGAGATCGTGGGCCTGATCGGCCCCAACGGCGCCGGCAAGTCGACGACCCTCCACGCGATCATGGGCGCGGTCCCTGTCCACACCGGCGAGATCCGGCTCGGGGGTCGCTCGCTCCGCGGCCGCGCGCCGGAGGCGATTGCCCGCTCCGGCGTCGCGCTCGTCCCCGAGGGGCGCCGGATCTTCGCCGAGCTCACCGTGGAGGAGAACGTGCGGCTCGGCCTCGCCGGGCGACGCTCGCAGGAGGGCGCCGACGCGGCCGTGGAGGAGGCCTACGCGCTCTTCCCGATGCTGCGCGAGTTCCGAAGGCGCCAGGCAGGGGCGTTGTCCGGCGGGCAGCAGCAGCAGCTCGCGATCGGCCGGGGGCTCGTCGCCTCGCCCGACGTCCTCCTGCTCGACGAGCCCTCGCTCGGCCTGGCGCCGAAGATCGTCGACATCGTCTTCGGCGCGCTCGCCGAGATCCGCACGCGCGGCATCAGCGTGCTGCTCGTCGAGCAGCGGGCGCAGAGGACGGTGGCGTTCGCGGATCGGACCTACCTGCTCGCAAACGGCGAGGTGCGCCTCACGCTCACGCCGGCCGACGCGGGAGACACGGAGGCGATGGTGCACGCCTACCTCTCGTGAGCGGGCCTACCCTCGTCGCCGCGCTGGACGCGCAGACGCTGGTCGACGCGGTCGGCCTCGGCGCGGTCTACGCGCTGATGGCCGTCGGGATCGGGCTCGTGTTCGGCGTGCTCCGCCTCGTGAACTTCGCCTACGGGCAGCTCGTCATGGCCGGCGCCTACACTCTCGCGTTCACGTCGCAGGCGGACTGGCCGACGTGGACGGGGATCGTCATGTGCTTCGCCGTCGTGATCGCGCTCTCGACGGCGATGGATCGCCTCGTGTTCCGCCCGCTCCGGACGCAGTCGCCTGCCGTGATGCTCGTGACGACCTTCGCGGTCGCCTTCCTGCTGCAGAACGTCGCGCTGCTGATCGACGTCCGTGACGACACGATCGGCGAGCCCGCGGCGTCGGTGGCCTCACTCAACCAGGCGGTCACGGTGTGGGGGGTCGAGGTGCGCAAGGTGACGATCGTGGCGGTGATCGTCGCGGCCGTCGCGCTCTCGCTGCTCGCGCTGATCCTCACGCGCACGCGGATCGGGCTCCAGATGCGCGCCGCCGCAACCGACTTCGCGACCGCGCGCCTGCTCGGGGTGCGCGCAAACACCGTGATCGCGGTCGCGGTGCTGCTCTCGGCCGTGATCGCCGCCGCCGTGTCCGTCCTGCTCACGGTGCAGAACCCCCTCGTCGCGCCCGACTTCGCGCTCAAGGAGACGATCATCGTCCTCGTCGGCGTCGTCGTCGGCGGCATCGACCGGCTCTGGACGGCGACGCTCGGCGGGTTCTCGATCGGGTTCGCGACGGGCGTGATCAACGGCGCCCTGCCGACCGACAAGACCGTCTTCCTGCCGTCGGTCGTGTTCGCGCTCGTGATCCTCGTGCTGCTCCTGCGGCCTGCCGGGCTGTTCGCCGGGCGACGCACGAGCGTCGTGGAGCGCGTGTGAGGCGGTTCGACACCGCGGCCCAGCTGCTCGCCCCTGCGGCACTCGTCGTGGCAACGGCGGTCCTCGGCTCGTTCACCTCGCGTGCGACGGAGATCTACTTTCTCACCGCGATCTGCTCGGTGGCGATCGTGGTCGCGATCTACGTGTTCGTCGGGAACTCGGGGGTTCTCTCGTTCGGCCAGATCAGCTTCGTCGCGGTGGGCGCGTTCGCGTCCGGCGTGATGACGGTGCCGCTCGACTCGAAGCGGGGCGTCCTGCCCGACCTCTATCCGATCCTGCGCGACCACACGATCGGCAACCTTGCCTCGCTGGTGCTCGCCGCGGCGGTCGGCGCCGCGTTCGCGTTCCTCGTCGGGATCCCGCTGATGCGCCTCTCCGGTCTCGCCGCCGGCATCGCGACGTTCGCCGTGCTCGAGATCACGCACAACCTCCTGCGCGAGTGGACGAAGATCGGCCCGGGAGCGACGACGCTGTCGCTCGTGCCGGAGACGACCGGCCTCACCCAGGCGGCGTTCGGCACGGTGGTGGTGATCGCGGTCGCGTTCGCCTACCAGCGCAGCCGCTTCGGGCGCTCGTTGCGCGCGACCCGCGAGGACGCCGCAGCCGCACAGGCCGTCGGGATCGACGTCCACCGGCAGCGGCTGTGGGCCTTCAGCCTCTCCGGCGCGCTCGCCGGGCTGGCCGGGGGCCTCTACGTCCACATGCTCGGCTCGATCACGGCCGACCAGGTCTACCTCGAGCTGACCTTCGTGACGCTCGCGATGCTCGTGATCGGGGGCGTCACGAGCCTCTGGGGGGCCGTGATCGGCGCGCTCGCGGTGAGCGGGCTCGACTCGTTCCTGAGCGAGGCCGAGCAGGGCGTCGGCGTCGGGTTCACGATCGACCTCCCGCAGGGCGCGCGGCTCGTCGTGCTCGGGACGCTGATGGCGCTCGTCCTCGTGCTGCGGCCGTCCGGGCTCACCGGCGGGCGCGAGTTCCGGCTGCCGCGGCTCCGACGCGGGCGGCAGGTGCACGCGGACGCGACATCGGAAGGGGCTGCATGAGGATCTGCGTGGTGGGGTGTGGTGCCGTCGGCTCGCTGTTCGCAGCCAATCTGGCGACGCTCGACGACGTCGAGGCATGGGCGTTCGACCTGAACAGAACGCATATCGACGCTATCAAACAGAAGGGTCTGCAATTGATCGGCGCCGGCGAGGTCGTGGGACACCCGGATGCCACGAGCGACCCTTCCGAGCTGCCGCCGTGCGACTTCGGCATCGTCGCGACGAAAGCGATGCACGCCGCCTCGGCGATTGCCGCCACGGCGCACGCGTTCGCCGACGGGGCCGTCGCGACGGTGATGAACGGCGTCGGCAACGAGGAGACTCTTGCTGCCCACGTCGAGCGTGTGATCCGCGGCACGACGTTCCCGGCCGGCAAGCTGCTCGAGCCGGGAGTCGTGCAGTGGGACGTCAAGGGCGACACGACGTTCGGCCCGTTCGAGCCGCGCCCGATCCCGCTCGCGGCGATCGAGCCGCTGGCCGACGCGTGCACGCGCGCCGGCATGCCGACGGCCGCCGTCGCGGACGCCCGACCGGGCCAGTGGCGCAAGGTGATCTTCAATGCCGCGACGAACCCGATGGGCGCGCTCACCGGACTCACGCACGGCCGGGTGTGCGAACGCCCCGATCTGCGGTCGCTCGTCTCGGGCCTCGTCGACGAGGGCAAGGCCGTGGCCTCCGCGCAGGCCATCACGCTCGACGCCGATCCCGAGGAGCTGATCGACCACGCCGCGCGGCCCGACGTCGCGTACGCCCACAAGGCGTCGATGCTCCAGGACGTCGAAGCCCGCAGGCCGACCGAGATCGACTACCTGAACGGCGGCATCGCCCGCTTCGGCCGCGAGCTCGGCGTCCCGACGCCGCTCCACGACACCATCACCGCGCTCATCAAGGGGGTTGAGGCCTCATGGGAACAGCAGTCCTAGATCTTTCCGCGGAGCTCGACCGGCGGTACGCCAACGTCCGGGAGAAGATGGCCGCCGCCGAGCTCGACGGGCTGATCGTTGCGGGAAGCGAGTACTCGGGCTTCGAGGGGGCGGTCACCTACCTCTCCGGGTTCCAGATCGTCCACCGCTACGCCTACGTCGTCGTGCCCGCGGACGGGGACCCGTTCGTCGTCTTCCCCTCGGAGGCCCGCTACGTGGGTGAGCACGCGACGTCGATGGTCGAGCAGCGCTTCGACCCGCACCCCGGCGCGGCGATCGCCGCCCACGCGCGCGACGCGGGCTGGCGGCGGATCGGCGTGTACGGACTCGACTACGTGATGACCGTGCGCGACTACCGCGAGCTCGAGTCGTTCGACGCGGTGCCGTTCGACGTCGAGTTCGACCTGGCGCGGGCGGTGAAGAGCGACGCGGAGCTCGCGAGCGTCCGCGACTCCGTCCGGATCAACCGCCGCGGCTTCGAGATCTGGGCCGACGCCTACGCCCCGGGGCGCTCGGCCGCCGAGGTGATGGCCGTCGCAGAGGAGTACTTCGTCGCCGAGGGGTGCGGCCGGCTGACGATGAACATGGTGCTCACGGCGCCGGGCCGTTCGGGCGTCGTGCTCCCGGAGTTCAAGATCGCGCGCAAGGAGGAGGTGCTCGGCGACTTCGTCCTCCCGTCGCTCGAGGTCGCCGGCCCGGGGATGCACTGGGTCGAGGTCTCCCGCGCCGTCGCGGCCGAGGGGACACCGCTGTCGGACGACACGAAGGCGATGGCCGAGGCGTACGTCGAGTACTACGAGGCCGCGAGGAGCGTGATACGGGCGGGCGCGACGTGCCACGACGTGCACACGGCCGTCTCGAAGGGCTTCTCGGATCGGGGCTACCACCTCGGCCACGTCACGGGCCATTCGATCGGGATGACGATGATCGAGTTCCCGAAGGTAGGGGAGGGCGTGGACACCGAGCTGCGCGCGAACATGGTGCTCTCGATGCACCCGCACGCGATCGCCGAGAGCGGCGAGGACTGCCTCTACATGCAGGACACGTGGCTCGTCACGGGCGACGGCGGGGTGCCGCTCGCCGACCTGCCCATGGAGATCGTCGTGCGATGAGCCCGGCCGACGGTCTCGTCGAGAACGAGGACGGCCTCGTCCGCTGCTGGTGGGGCGGCGGCGGCGACCCTGCCTACCGCGCGTACCACGACGAGGAGTGGGGCACGCCAGTCACAGACGACGTGCGGCTGTTCGAGAAGCTGGCGCTCGAGGGATTCCAGTCGGGTCTCTCTTGGCTCACGATCCTTCGCAAGCGCGAGGCGTTCCGGCGCGCCTTCGCCGGGTTCGACTTTCGGCGCGTCGCCCGGTTCGGCGCGCGCGACGTCGAGCGGCTGCTCGGCGACGCCTCGATCGTGCGCCACCGCGGGAAGATCGAGTCGACGGTCAACAACGCGCGGCGCGCGGTCGAGCTCGTCGAGGCCGAGGGATCCCTGGCGGCGTTCGTCTGGCGGTTCGAGCCGGATGAGGCCGCGAGACCGCGACGGATGACGCGCAAGGCGTTGCACGAGCTGACCCAGACCGAGGCGTCTCGCGCGCTCGCGAAGGAGCTCAAGCGCCGCGGGTGGACGTTCGTCGGTCCCACGACCATGTACGCGTTCATGCAGGCGATGGGGCTCGTGAACGACCATCTCGACGGCTGCACAGCGCGTGACCGCGTCGAAGCGGAGCGTGCTGCCCTGACTCGTCCGGTGACGTAGAATCGGTGACGTGAGCTGGCCGTGGATCGTCCTGCTCGCCCTCGGCGTCCTCGTCGTGATCGCCGCGGAATGGCCGAGGGTGTCGGGCGCCGTGGGCGCCGACGCACGGCGGCGCCGTGACCGAGAGCGGCGCAAGGCCCGGCTTCACGTCGTGACCGAGGACGACGACTTCGTGGAGAGCGTCCAGCGCGACCTCGACGCGCTGCCCACGATCGAAGAGCCCCGCTCGAAGCGCTGAGCGTCAGCTCCGGGAGCGGCGCGCTGTCGTGACAGCGACGATGCGCCCCCCAGCGCACCGTCGCCTCACGACGCTCCCCCCGTCGAGCCCGCCTGCCCATCCATCGCCGTCTGCAGGAACGCGAGCAGCGCATCCGTGCTCTCGAAGGCGGCGGACGCGCCGGTCTGGACGTGCTCGACCACACCGCGGAGCCCCCCGCCCTGTCCCCACACCGGCTCGGGCGGCTCCCACACACGAACGACGAACGTCCGGGTCAGAGACCCGCCGACGGCCGGGTCGACCATGCTGGACGTCTGCTCGTCTCCGTGCACGACCAGCATCGTGCAGGGTGGGGCTTCAGGTTGCCTTAGGGCTCGTTTCCGGCCGAAACGGGGAACGGCGCCGATTCGACGCCGATCTCGTCCATCCGCGCGCAGTAGGCGCGAAAGCGCCGGCGGGCCTCCCCGTGACGACCGGCGGCGTCCAGCACGGCGACGAGACCGAGATGCGCGGACTCGTCGTACGGGTCGAACTCGAGGACGCGCAGCGCATAGCGGGTGGTCGCGTCGACGTCGCCACGCCCCGCGGCATCGTCCGCGAGCGCGCGCACGACCGCCGTGTACGTCGCGCGGGCCTCCTCGCGCAGGGCGACCGCCCAGTCCTCGTATGCATCCTCCTCGAGGAAGTCGCCGGTGTACGCCGTCTCGGCGGCGACGAGCCGGCACACTGCGCCGTCGTCTCCCGCCCGGTGGAGCGCGAGCGCTTCGTCGCCCGTGGCCAGGAACTCCTCGACGTCGACGCAGAGGTTCCCGTAGTCGAGCCACACGACGGCCTTGTCCGCGCCGACGAAGTGGCCCTGGTCGAATCGCCGGGTGGGGTCGAGGACGCCGCGGACGGTGCTGAGCAGGACTGAGAGCCGGTTGCCCAGGGGCCCCGGCCGCTGGTCGGGCCAGAGCGACTCCATCAACGCCTCGCGCGGCACCGGGCGGCCCCGGCGAGCGACGAGGAGCTTGAACAGGTCGCGTGCCTTGCGCGACTGCCACGCGCCGACCGCCACGGGCTCGCCCTGAACGAGGACGCGGAACCGGCCGAGCGACTGCACGACGACCGGCGGGACGCCCGTGAGGGGATGGACGAGCGCCAGTGCCGAGCGGTACCCCCGGGCCCCGACCGCAGCCAGCGTCGCCTCCGCGCGCTCGGCCGCCTCGTCGTCGTCGGCCAGCAGCGCCGCGATCAGTGCGGCGCGCGCCTCCCCGGCGGGGTTGCCGAGCTCGCGCCAGATCGTCTCCGCTTCGCCGAGCCGCTCGACGTCCCTCGTCGTACCCGGACGTGCCAGCGCCCTGACCTCGAGCGACTCGGCGAGCACCGCACGGTCGCGGCGGCGACCTGCCTCCGCGGCGGCTTCCGAGGCGCGCCGGGCCGCGCCGTCGCGGTCGCCGCGGGAGAGGGCGATCCATCCGGCGACGACGAGCGCCTGTGCGTGGCTCATCCCGGGACCGAGCGAGAGCGCGCGCCCGATGAGCCGCTCCGCCTCGTCCGGCTCGTCGGCGACGAGCGTCCGCGCGAGCCCGGTGAGCGACGGGACGAGCCCCTGGACGTCACCCGAAGCCTCCGATTGCCGGACTGCCTCGGCGTACGCGGCATGCGCGAGCGTCAGGTCACCGCGGATGCGATAGACCTCGCCGAGCTTCTCGAGCGCATAGGAGACCATCCGCGAGCCGAGCCGCTGGTACAGCGACCGGGACGCCTCGAGGTCGGCGAGCGCCTCGTCGAATCTCCCGAGCTTGGTCAGAGCCTCGCCGCGATTCGACAGGGCGAGCGCCTGGAACGCGGCGAACCCCGCGAGGTCCGCGAGCCGCAGCGCGAGGTCGAGCTCGGCGATCGCCTCTTCATAGGAGCACTCCTCCACGTGGCGGGAGCCCCGGTTCGTGCGCACCCGGATCAGCTGGAGAACGTCGCCCGCCTGCTGGGCGTAGTCGAGAGCGCGCAGGTAGTGGGCGTCGTTCGCGCCGCGGTCGCCCTCGAGCGCCGCGAGCATCGCGAGCACCGTGTGGGCCGCCGCGAGCGCCTGCGGGTCGTCCGCTTCGGACGCGATCTCGAACGCCCGGCTCGCGTCCGACCGACAAGCGCCGGCCTCGGCGCGGAGCCAGCGCGCCGAGGCGCGCCACGCGAGGAGGAGCGCGACGTCCCGAGGTTCACCCTCCTCGTCCGCTCGGCCGTAGATAGCGAGTGCCTCGTCGAGCCGGCCGCCGAGATGGAGCAGCAGGCCCATGCGCCACGCGAGGCCGGGCGGAAGACGCGCGGTCTGCTCGGCGGCCCGCTCGAAGCACCGCAGGGCCTCGTCCCAGTCGCCGCGAATCTGGTGGGCCTCGCCGGCGAGCTGCTCGACCGCGGCGGAGCGGAGCGCGTGGGGAACGCGACCCGCAGCGTCGAGGACGGTATCGATCGCGCCGCGCGACAGAAGCGCATCGCCGTGCGCCTCGAGGAGGCGGGCGGTCTCGACCGTCTCCGCCCCCGAGAGCGAGCGCAGGGCTTCCTCCGGCTCGTGCCTGCTCTCGAACCAGAGCGAGGCCGCGATCCGAACGTCGCGCGTTCCGGAGCCATCCGACCGGAGCCGCGCGAGCGCGAACTCGCGCACAGCGGCCCCGAGCGAGTACCAGCCCGGGCCTCGCCCCTCGAGCTCGACGACGAGGCCGCGGCGCGCAAGCGCGCGCAGGGTCGTGTCGGCGTTCTCGACGCCGAGCGCTTCGCACAACTCGGCGGTGAAGCGCTCGATGGGGGCGACCCGCGCGACGAGCGCCACGACGCGGGGATGCTCGTCGGCGAACACCTCGGCCGCGAGGTACGCGAGCACGGGCCCACCGGGTCGACGGATGCGCGCGAGCGCCGCGGGGACGTCGCCCGCGGGTACGCCGCGCAGCGTCTCGACCGCGAGGCGCGCGGCCGCCGGCCAGCCGCCGGTGAGCCGGTGCAGCTCGGCCGCCACCGTCGGGTCGCGGACGCCCGTGAGATCGGCGAGGAGTGCTGCCGTCTCGTCGGCATCGAAGGCGAGCTCTGCACCGGTGAGCTCGAGCACCTGCCCTTGTCCGCGGAGCCGGTCGACCGGGAACGGAAGCTCGGCGCGCGAGGCGACGACCACGTGGAGACGCTCCGGAGCCTGCCGGCAGAGCGATTCGACCACCTGGATCGCGCCTGGCGACGACGCCACCTCGTGGATGTCGTCGAGCACGAGCACGAGGTCGCGCGAGAGCTCCGTCCGCAGTGCTTCGCAGACCAGGGCCGCGAACCCGCGAGCCCGTGCGGCGTCTTCGGCTCCGGCTCCGGGCCCAGCGGCCGCCATCACCGCGTTCGCCGCGTCGACGGGGAGACCCGGCACACGCAGTCGTAGCGCGTCGGCGATCCCGCGCGCGAACGTTGCGAGCGACACGTCCTCCGGCGATGCCGTGTACCAGGCGCAGTTCAGGTCCGCGGCCCAGGCCGCGAGGAGGGTCGACTTGCCGAACCCTGCGCCTGCGACGATGCTCGTCAGCCGGCGGCGGTTCGCCTCGTCGAGAACGGCGTGCAGGCGCTCGCGCGGCAGGAGTGGCGCTGGGGCGCCGGGCGGGCGGAGGTTGACGCTCGCGGTCGTGGTGGCGACCGGGGCGGCCCCACCCGCGACTCGGTGGGGGGTGCGCATCGCGACCGGCATACGATAGTCGCACCGGCGTGCGCCGACGACCCCGCGCCGGCGGCTCGCCGGTTACCGCGCCGCGATCGTCACGACAGTGCTCACGACGCGCGTGTTCGGGAGGATGCGGGTGACGTTCTCGTTGTTCCGCGTCTCCTGATAGTCGGCGAGGCTGACGCGGAGCCGGTGCCGCCCGGCGCCGAGGCCTGAGCTCGGGATCCTTATCTCCGAGCCGATCAGCCGTGCGCGGGTCGTCGTACCGTCGAGCGTCGCCGCGATCGACCGGACGTCGACGCCCGAGCCCGAGTCGGCGACCCGGAGCCTGATCGGCTCGCCTTTCCGTACCGTCCGGCGTGCGACGGTTGCCTTCGGCGGGACGACGTCGTCGATCCAGAACCGGAAGCGGAACGTCCCCGCCCCGGCCTTGGTCGGGCTGTCGAACACGATGTCGTAGACCCCCGGCGCCGGCCGGAGCGCGCCCGCGGCGGGTACCGCGCTGCCGAACTCCTCGACGTAGGGGTTCTGGTCGAGCGGCAGCGCCGAGTACCCGGTGAGCCTGTTCTCGTCACCGCCGCGAACCACGCGCGGCTCGACCCGCGAGCCCGGGCCGCGCTGGATCACCACGGCGCCGAAGTTCGAGACGCCCGCCCCGATGCGCACCTGGAACACCTGCTCGGGGCCGGCGAGCCGCGCAGACACCGGCCCGCCGCGAGGGACCTCCGGGTAGCGGTACGCGTCGACGAGCGCCGGGCGGCCTCGGGTGTCCCCTGTGTAGACACCGGGCCGGAGCAGTGTGCGCGCGCTCGTCGCATCGAGCTTCGGCGCGGTCACGCGTCCCCAGAGCGGGACGCGGCGTGTGACGCCGTCGCGACGAAGGAGCACGTCCCCGGAGACCTCACCGTCCGCGTTGCCGGCGTCGAGCGTGAGCGTCAGCGTCCCGGGCGCGCTCACGGTCGGCGTCACTGCGACACGCGTCCCGCTCGGAGCGTCGTTCGACTCGACCGACGCCGTCCAGGGCGCGGGGCCGCCGCCCGCGTCGTCGATCGCCACCGGCCGGGAGATCGTCGACCCTGCGCCGACGAGCCCGAACGAGACGCCGGTGGGCGTTGCTCGGAGGAGCGGGTCGTCGGCCGCCGCGATGTCGACGAGTCCCGCGCCGGCGCGCGTCGGGCCGACCGCGCCGTCACCGGAGGTCAGCGGCCGCGCCGTCGCGGTCAGCGCCGCCTTCACCTGCGCGGGCGTCCAACCGGGATGCCGCTGGAGGAGCAGCGCGACCGCGCCGGAGACGTGCGGCGCAGCCATGCTCGTGCCCGACGAGAGCTGCCAGCCGCCCGGCCGTGCGGACAGGATCGATGTGCCCGGTGCGACGACGTCGGGCTTCAGCCGCAGCGAGATCGGCGTGGGGCCAGCCGAGGAGAACCCCGCCATGGACGGCGAGGCACCCGACGTGGTGGCGCCGACCGTGATCGCCGCCGAGGCGCTTCCCGGGGACCCGAGAGACCCGCGCCCGAAGTCGTCGAAGTCGTTCCCGGCGGCCACCACGGGCACGACGCCCGCGGCCGCCGCCGCGTCGAGTGCGCGCGCGACCAGGTCGCGCGACGGCTCGACCTCAGGCTCGCCGAGCGAGAGGTTGATCACGTCCATCCCGTCGGCGACCGCGGCCTCGATCGCCGCCACGATCTCGGGCGCGTTGCCGTTGAGCCCGAGCCCGGACTCCGTCGGGATCGTCAGCGCCTTGTAGTTGCCGATGTACGCGCGGGGGGCGATGCCGCTGACGCGCAGGCCGTTCGCGAGCGTGTTCGCGTTCCCGGCGGCGATCCCGGCGACGTGCGTCGCATGACCCGACTCGTCGGGGTCGAACGGCTTGTCGGCGTACTTCCACGTCGCACGGGGTGGGGCGAAGGCACGGGCCACGATCACCTTCGCGCTCGTGTACGCGGTCTGGCCCTTCGGGAACCCGTCGGGCATCGTGTACCCGTCGGGATCGAAAAACGGATGCCGCTGGTCGACACCGTCGTCGATGATCCCGACCTTGATCCCGGCGCCGGCGTTCGCCAGCGGCGCCGCGGGAAGCTCTCGTGCCCGGATCGTCGCGGCGTCGGGGCCGGCGAGCACGTGGTAGGTCGTGTTCCCGAACACCTGTCGAACCCCGGACAGCCGCGCAAGGCGTGGGACGTCGGCCGGTGGGACGACGACCGCAAGGGCGTTCGCCACGAGCCGGTAGCGCCAGTGGATCGATGCGCTCGGCACCGACCGGTGGAGCGCCGCCGCGAAGCGGCGCTGCTGCCCGTCGATGCGCCGTGCCGCCCCGGCGCCGCGCGCCCGCGCCAGGGGAGGTGCCGTCAGCTCCACGACGACCTCGGTCGCCGCGGTGGGGTGCGGTTGGGCGGCGCCGGCCGTGCCGAACACGGAAACGGCCGCGGTTGCGGCGAGGACGGCGAGGAAGGGGAGCGCGCGCGTCACCGGTGATTGAGACGCGGGCCGACGCCCGGAGTCGGCGCCGCCTGCGCTATGCGGATGATAGGAACTCTTCCCTGCATGCCCGCGGTTCGTGGCACGCCGCTTCGCACGCCGGGGTTATAACGATGCCTGCGGTTGTGTTCACGGCGCGTTTAGCTTCCGACCGCGAATCGCCGCAAATCGCGGGTGTCGTGACTCAGGCCGTGACTCACCGGCCGCTCGAGTTCAGCCTCGGCAGGCAAGCCGCGATAGCTTCGAGTGGTGACGGATGGGCAACTGAAGCTCGTAGGACGGCAGCAGTCGTCCGGCATCGTGCGCGTCGGTGACACGGTTCGCCGTCCGCTACACCGGAACTCCGAGTTCGTCCACGCCCTTCTCCGCCACTTCGCAGCTGTTGGCTTCGATGGAGCGCCGCGCCTTCTCGGGATCGACGAGAAAGGACGCGAGATCCTGTCCTACATCGACGGGCAGGTGTTCGCTGGGTCCGAGGAAGAGGGAGAGCCGGTGGAGATCCTCACCGACGAGCAGCTCGCGAGCGCGGCGCAACTGATCCGCCGCTTCCACGACGCGACGGCGGACACGCCCTTCGCCCGCGATGCGGAGGTCGTCTGTCATCCCGACCTGGGCCAGCACAACATCGTCTTCCAAGGCGACAGAGCAGTGGCGATCATCGACTGGGACGAGGACGTTGCGCCGGGCGCTCGCATCTTCGACCTCGCGCATGCGGTTTGGTGCCTCGCCGAGATCGGCGAGCAGGGCGGCGCTGTCGCAGATCAGGCGCAACGGGTACGCATCGTCAGCGACGCTTACGGCTGGCAAGATCGCGCTGCGTTGATCACCGAGATCGAGGCGCGCTTCCGCCGCGCACTCGCGTACGCAGAGCAGAACCAGCTACACGAAGGTGTACGCATCTGGTCGAGAATGCTCGACTGGATCGTCGAGCACGGCCCAGCCCTCAAGGCCCACCTGTCGCCCAGGTAGACGCGCCGTCGTAGGGCGGCTCAGGAGAGCTGTGCGGTCCAGCGACGAGCGGCACCGGCGGTGGCGCCACTGCCGGAACGCCTCGGAACCTACTCGCGGGGGGCGATCCTGGCGTCGGGATGCCCATTGAGCTTCCGGACAAGCTCCCCGCCGTCCGGCCTCGCGATGCGGATGATAGGAAATCTTCCCTGCATATCGGGAGTTCGTGACACGCCCCGTGACACGCTCGGGCCACACGGTAGGGTCGCGTCGTGCCAGAGGCGCAGCTCAAGAACTCAGGTTCAGGGCTGGCACCCGCCACCGAGGGCTGGTTCGTCGTGAACGTGCGCGATGCCGAGTGGTGGTTCGCGGATAGCAGGGGCGCTAGGTGCAGCTTCGAGAGCGAGTACGACGAACCAGCGGTCGAGTTCCCACAACTCGGGATCAACGTCACCGTTCTGGAGCCAGGCCAGAGCAGCGTCTATCACGCAGAGTCGAACCAGGAGGCGTTCCTCGTTTTGTCAGGGGAATGCAGGCTGCTCGTCGAGGGCGAGGAGCGACGCCTTCTGCCCTGGGACTTCTTCTATTCGCCTCCGTGGACAGAGCACGCCTTCGTGGGCTCGGGCGATGGGCCATGTGTGCTTCTGATGGCCGGTGCGCGTTCAAGCCCGGAGGCGCGGTATCCGGTGTCGGACCTCGCGGCAGGCTATGGCGCAAGCGTGGAGGAGGAGACTTCCGATCCGGCGCAGGCTCATGCGACGGCCGAGTGGTTCCGCCGAGAGCGGCCCTCGTACTGGAACCGCCTCCCCTGGGCTTAGCTGACGGCCGCCGCGAGCGGCACCGGGACGGGCGGTGCCTGCCGGAACGCCTCGCGGACGCGCTCGCGGGCGAGCGCCGCGTCGGGATGCCCGTAGAGCTTGCGGACGAGCTCGCCGCCGTCCTGGTGGCCGAAGTGAAGCGCGATGTCGCGCGCGTCGAGCTCGAGCACGTTCCACGCGTACCAGCCGAAGTAGTGACGACTCGCGACGTAGAGGTCGACGTTGCCGAGCCCGGCGGTGCAGCGGACGCGGTTCCAGTGCGGCGACCGCGCCGACGGCGTGTAGTGCGTGCCGCGCAGCGTCGGGAACGCGAACTCCGACTCGCGCGGCAGGCTCAGCAGCCGCTCCGGGCCGGGTCGGTCAGCGCGATCGTGCGCTTGACGCCGTGCTTCGGCGGCGTGAACTTCCGCACCTTCGCGTTCCACTGCCGGTCGACGAGGATCGTCTCGGCCTGGAAGTCGATCTGCTCCCAGGCGAGCGCGTCGAGTTCGCCGGGGCGCATCCCCTGGTGGACGGCGACGTCGAGGTAGGCGGCGAACGACGGCGGCGTCAGCTCGTCGGCGAGCCGGACGAGCTTCGCGATCTCGACCTGACCGGCGGCATCGTGTCGCGGCGACCGCGGCTCCCGCGCAGCCCGAGCTTCGCGAACGGGTTGTGGTTGACGAGCCTGCCCGCGCGGGCACGGTGGCGGCGTCGTTGAAGAACGTCCGCAGGTGCTGCACGGTGCCGAGGTTGCGGCCGCCCTTGATCCAGGCGGCGACGTGCTCGTCGCCGATCGCGCGGATCGGTAGGTCGCCGTACTCGTCGACGAACTTCGCGGTGCGCTCGCGGCGGTGGACGTTCGTCGACTCGGCGGGCCGCATCCAGAGCGGCGACGGTCGTCCACTCCTCCCAGAACTCGCGGACGGTGACGCCGGCGCGGGCGCTCGTGCGCAGCAGCCGCTTGCGCCTCGTTCTCGGCGGCGACTGCGGACTCGCGGTCTCGTAGGTCTCGGGCCCGCCGATCACGGCTCGGGCTGAGAGGTGCTTGCCGGTGCGCGGGTGCCGGACGCGGGTGCGCCAGCGGCCAGACGGAAGCTGATTGGGCATCGAAGCTACTCCTTCGGTTGTCGGTGTCCGGGCGCGTTGCCTTCGCGATCCCGGTTCGCCGCCCACGCTAACGCCTCCGACGGTCGGAATCGCCGGGTGCGGCTCAGGCCCCACGTCTCGGACGGCATCCCGTCCGCGACCATCCGCCAGACCGTCCTCGTCGAGACGCCCATCAACGCGGCGAGCTCGCGCGCGTCGACGTACCGCTCGGGCGGGCTCGACCAGGTCCAGCCGACCGGTCACCGCAACACCGATTCGGTCGACAAGCCGAGGAGCTCGCCGACCTCGCAGGCGGTGAGAAGCCGATCAGCGATCGAGCCGCAACGCCTCCACCATGGCGGCCGCCTCCGTCCCGCGCGTCGTAAGAGCCAAACAACCGTTGCGATGCACGCGGGCGGCGAACCCAGACTCGAGGAGCCAGGCAACGATCTCGTCGACATCGTCCCGACGCCACGATGGGTCCCGCCGAAGGAACCATCCCACGTCAAACGTGGGGCGCTCGATGACACCCCAGCGCGACGCACGCCGGCGACCCCACTGAACGAAACGAGGGTCGCGACGAAGCTCCGCCGACACCACGGCCTTCCGCCGACACACCGCCGTCGCGAGCTCACAGGCAGGCAAAGGGCCCCGCTCGAGCAGCACAACCTCCATCCAGTCGGCGAGTGTCACGGCCGCTCACCTCCGACCTGGAACTCGAGTTGCTCGACGCGCGGGAACATCCGCGCGACCGTTTCGGCGGCGGTTTCGCCGTCGCGGTAGCCGAGCATCAGCCGCACGACTTCGGTGCCCTCGAGGCCGCGCTGCTCGCCGGCGACGACGAGGTCGTCGAGCGTCGTCGGCGCGGGGCAACTACCGGGGATCACCGCTTGTTCGCGGCTGTCCTTTGGGGTTCTTGTTACTTGGTTAGTTGTGTCCGGTCTTTTCGTTTGCGGGATTTGGCTCAACCATGCGCCCTCACCGGGAGCCTTTTCCGTGTGTCTTTTTCGGGCTTCCGCGACCGTGACTGAGAGCCCGATTTCGTGCCGTACGGAGTCGACGAGAAGCCGCAGCGACGGGCCGAGCCGCCGATCCGGATAGCGAACCTGACCGACCGTCAGCCAGTCCGGATGCGTCGCCAACGTTCGCCTCAGCCAGTCGTGCGAGATGCCGGTGGCGCGGCGGCCGCGTCTCGGCCCTTCGAGCAGCTCCGGCCATATCGCGACCATGCGAACCCGGAGCGACCGCACGCTGATCCATGCGGCCCCGTTCCGGTCGCAGGTGCGCGCGAGAACGAACCCGATACGACCGACCGTGGTGGTTGCGTCGTACCGGGAGAGCAGTCGCTCCCGCCACAACTCGAGTTCGACGCCGTTCATGGCTGCCTCTCGTGCGTGAAGTGGCCGCAGGGGCAGTAGGCGAGTCCGGCCGCGAGACTGTGCGGCCGGTCGCGTTTGCAGCGGTCGCAGTGGCGGATGACGCGGCCGCGCGGCTCGATGCGCCACTCGGCTCGTTCGAGGTACCCGGCGAGCGAGTCACGCGTCGCCGGCGGGCACTGCCACACCATCCGCTGCAGGTGCCGTCGGAGCGAGTCGCGGATGCCCTTGCGATCGAGCCCGGGTGAGACGTCCCGGAACGTGTCGGCGCAACCGGCCAGATGGTCGTAGAGGTCTTCGCCGTCCTGCAGGTTCGCGTTCAACTCGAGCGGGCCGAACACGACGGCGCCGGCCCCGAGCAGCGAGCAGCCGGCCTCGACCATATGGCGGCGGCCTTGCAGGTCACAGTCGGGACAGATCACGACGTACGCGCCGACGAGCGGGACAGCGAGGGCGTCGAACCACTTTCCGGCGCCCATCGCCGCCGTCGTGGCGACGATCCCGAGCGTTTCGATCACCTCGACCACCCGTTCGCCCTCGACGAGCAGGACGAGCCCGCCGCTCGCCGCCTTCTCAAGCACGCGTGGCAGCCGGTACAGCACAGTTTCGACCTGGCCGAGCCCGTTGACCCACCGGCCATGCTCGAACCGCTGCTGCCAAACGGTTTTCGTGCCGTCGGAGCAGTCGAGCCGCACGGTGCGGTGTACGGGTTCGCCGGCCGCGTTCACGTACTCGTGCTCGTGGCGGGCGACGATCCGGGCGCGCCGCTCGACATCGACTGCGAGCTGGTCGTAGTCGATCACCGCGCTCTCCTCGGGAACCGCGGCCGGCCGGCCAGCCAGAGGCCGTGCTCGCGCGCGAGCTCGCGCGCGTCATGCTCGGCCCAGCCGAGCGCGCGGGCGGCGTCGTACGCGGAGCCGGTGCGTTTGCAGGTGTGGCAGCGCCACGCGCCGGAGGCGAGGTTGATGCTGGCGGATGCGTGCCGGTCGCGGTGGCCGGGCAGGAAGCAGCGGGTGGCCGCCCAGCCCGTGTTGCCGAGCCGTAACCTCCAGCCGAGCCGCGCGTAGAACCGCTCGGCCGCTGTGGGGGCGGTGCCCCCGGAAGACGCTCCGGGGGCACCGTCTGCGTAACCGGCCATCACATGACGGCCGGGCCGAACGGCATGTCGTCGTCGAGGCCGAGCATCCCGCCGCCCGTCGTGGGCGGAACACGCGTCGAGCCGCCACCCGCGTCGGCCGTGTGGGGCTCGTCGTCGACCACAGGCCCCGCCTCGAGGGCGAGCCGGTCGTAGTCGACCTCCCGTGGCCCCGAGTCGGTGTCACGTGCGACCGCGACCGAGTAGCCGACGTACTCGCGGCCGGCGGCCGATTTCGCCCGGCCCGAGTACGAGAAACCGCATACGTCGGCGACCTGCGGCCGCTGCTCGATCACCTCCCTGAGCAGCACCGTGTGCCAGCACCACACGCGCCGCAGCCCGACCTCGCGGCTGTTTACCGTGAGCACGATCGGGCAGGTTGCGCCGCCGACCGTGACGGAGACGTCGACGGCGAGGACCTCGCCGACGATCCGTGCCGGATCGTCTTTGTCCGGCCGCCACGCCGCGATCTTCTCGGTGTCGAGTTGCGCCTCCGCGGACGCGTACAGGCCCAGCCGTTCCGCCGGCGGCGCCTCGACGACCCGCTCGAGCTCCGCACCCGCGGCCTCGACAGGCTCGGGTGCAGCCACGGCCTCTGGTTCCGTCTTGCGGGCCCGAGACTTACGTTGAGATGACCTTTCATCGGCCATCGCTCCTCCTGTTCAGTAATCCCCGCGCTCATGGGCGCGCGGGAGCCCGCACAACGCGGAAATCGCGTCGCACGGAGGAGGCCTGGCTAGTTCAGGTAATGGCGGGTCGTCGTCGGCCGATAATCGGCCGGGCGGCCCATGCGACGTCCGGACGTGCGCGGCCGACGTGAGCGCGGCGCCGCCCGCCACCGCGTCCGACGGCAGAGAGGCGCACCCGTCGGGGGAGCCGCCCTGTTCTCGACGACGCTCGTCCCGGCAGCTGACAGCCCTGCGGTGGCGTGGCCGCTTTTGACGTGAGTGACTCCACTGCTCTCAACGGCGCTCGTCCCGCCAGCTGAGAGCTTCGCGGCTGCGTGGCCACTCTTGACATGAGTGACTCCGCTCGCGGGGTCGACGCTGGCTACACGACGCGAGGCCATCGCGGGCGGGGTTGGTGGAATCGAACGAACACGTGTGTCGCTGAGCGTAGCGCCAGCGGTGGAGGTCCCCGGAACGGCGGCGGGCGCCGAAGCGCCCGCCCCTCACGTGTTCGCGACCCACTACCCGCGACCCCGCGAGCGTAGCAACGGTGCCTGCCGGACACGCTCTCACGCCCCAGCAATTCAGGACGGCCACGAGGATACGTCACCCCGCCGGAGGCGCTCTAATTTGTTCCCGTGGGCGCAGAGACGTGAAGGGCCGGGAAGACTCGGTGCTGCCCCCACCCGGCGCCGGGCGGCACGGGGTACTGGCCTACAGCCCGCGCATCAGCATCGCCCACTCGGCCAGCAGCGCCACGACCCCGGCCACGTCGGCCAGCGACGGGTCCGCCTCCCCCAGGTAGCGGCGGAGGTACTTCAGCGCCGCGCGCTCGTACTTCGGATCGCCCCGCTCGGCGTACAGCTCGAGCATCGCGCGCGCCGACTCGAGCGGCACGAACGGCACCTCGAACGCGGCCTGCTCGGCCGCGGTCAGGTTGCCGGCGGCGAGCGCCCGTTGCAGCCGAGCTCCAGGATGCCCCTCCGAGGTCACGAACATACGTTCTCACAAGAGCGATGCCTTTACAGCCAGGCCTGTGTAAATGTTCAACCCGTGCTACACCGCGACGAAGCAGAAGAGCCGACCCGAGTCGCCTGAACGGAGTGCGGTCTCGAGGCCGACGAGCGGTTCACGATTGCCGAGCACTGGTCATGGTGGTCGGACGGCTGCGGCGGCCTGCTGCCCTTCTGCCCGGAATGTGCAGAGCGTGAGTTCGGGCATAGGGTTCGCCTCGGTGGCGAGGGCGTCGCCGCTTGATGTCCCCGCGCTGAGCCTTGGGTCATGCCGTCCGGGAGCGTTCCCGCGACCGCCGAATTCGACTCGAGGGCGGCCAGAGTGCCGCCCTCGATGTTTGCACGTCCCCGCTATGAGACCGGCGTGTTGACCGAACTGCCGGTCGACTCGAACAGGTCACGGATACGCCCACCCAGGAACACGAGCGCGAGAATGACGACGATCGCGATGCCGCCGAGAATCAGCGCGTACTCGGCCATCGTCTGACCCTCCCTGCGCTCCCGCAGACCGAATACCACGTTCTGGAGATACGCGATGAGTGACGCCATGTGCCCAACCTCCCCAAATCGGACCTACCCCAGGTCGCTCAGGCTATGTCACGTCATGCCACTCGGGCAACTACTGAGGCAACCGCGGCCGACGTAATGGTGCGGACCGGCCGTCGGCGTGGTCAGGTGGTACACCCTCGAGGGGCGCTCTCAGCGGGCGTATCGGGCAATCCGGCTCACGCCCTCCTCCAGTCGCAGACGACCTGGTATGTGTCACAGAACGTGGGATCAAACCCGCGCAGGCTTGCCCATGCCAGTGGCAGCAGCATGGCGGCGATCAGCCAAATGGCAACGATCGCCGCGAGCTTTCGGTCAGTCATGCCGCCTCCCCCTGTTTCGGCTGGATGCCCAGAGCATACATGCCGCAGATCTGCCCTATTCGAAGGTCTAGTTCAACGCTAGACCATTGAGGAGTATTGCGGCAAGCAAGCGGGAAGACGATCGTACGCCCTTCGGCGTGGGCGGCAGCGTCGACCGGGCGGAAGGAGGGGAACCCGCGGCCCGCCACGGATTACCGGACTCGCCTAGTGGCTCAACCCGTCACCGAGCGGCTGCCAGAGGCCGTTGCCCATGTGGATGAGCTGCTCGTGGCCGAGGACGACGGTGCCGACGGGTGGATCGTCGAACCAACGTTGTGACCAGCGGTAGGGCCGCTCCTCGAGATGGACGTGGTTCCCGTTCGAGGCGACCATCTTTTCCCAGCCTGCCCGCGCGTTACACGATGCATGACTCGGCCCGAGCCAACCGCGGCCGTCGTCGCGATGGTCGAGCTGCCAAGGCGAACCCGGCGCGATGAGCTCGCCGCAGCGAACGCATGGGACGGTGCCGGTTTGAACGACCGGGTCGAGCCGGCGGCGCATCGCCTTGTGAGCCTGGCCGTAATGGCCGGACGGGTAAGGACGATTCTTCCGAGTCGGCACGGCTTTATCGTCCGCGATCTCTTTGGAGAGAGGAGAGGTTCATCTCACCGCGCTCATCGGGGAGAGAAAAGTAACAGCGGGGGTCACCAGCGGTTGCCTGTCTAAAAACCGCATGGCAGCTGGGCTAACACCCCCGATAGAACGGAGCGGGACACGCTCACGCTGTGTCCCGCTCCTAACCCCCAGGTCGGAACGTCGGCGCCCAACGGACGCTCCTTGTCGCAAGAGCTTCCCCGCACGTCTAATCGCCAAACCCGGCCCAAGCCGTCGCTAACGGGAGGCGCGACCGGCCCCAGGCGGCTGGGACGGCCGGGAGAGGGGGGAATCAACCGACACGTCCCCAAGGGAGGCCACGCCCCCAACACCCTCTGCCCCGAAACCGCTCGACACAAACTCAGCGCACCCCAATAACGTGGCCGCCCGGTCGGCGGAGTACCTCGCCGCCGTAGAAGACGACGTCGCCCGCTTCGGTGCCTGCGTGTTTGGTTCGTTCCGGGAGTGCCATCCGGTGGGTGACCTGCGCGCCGCGATAGGCGGCAAGGCCGCGGCGGATGATCGACACTTCGTTGAGCTTGGCGACCAGATGACGCCGGATCCCGCTCTCGCCGAACTCGGCGGTGACGTCGGGGTTGAACCCGACGCTCACGGGTGTGCCGCACTGGATGTAGTGGTGGGCGACGACGCCGGCGTTGCTGTCGAGGTCGAGGTGGAACGTGCCGAGCAGCCAGCCGCGGTGGACGAGCAGCGTGTCGAGCCATCCGGCGACCCTCGCGATGTCGTGGTCGAGGAGGACGGCAACCCGGTCGGGGTGCTTGCGCTCGAGGGCGAAACAGGTCTCGTCGAACCATTCGACGATGCGGCCTTCGCTGCGGTCGACGACTTCGAGTTGCTTGCGGATCGGGATCAGCCGGGCGACGTACTGGTACCGGGTCATCGGGGCCCGCCTGGGAGGCGCTCGAGGAACACCGGGGAGCCGGACTCGTCAACGTAATAGGCGGCGACGGCGGGTGTGCCTTGGTCGACTTCGCCCCTGTGGACGCGGTAGGTGGTGTCGTCGCGTTCGTCGACGACGATGCCGAAGCGTTCGAGGCGAAGGTGGCGGCGGGGGAGTTCGTCCCATTGGCCGCGGTGCGCGACGGCGACCCGTTGGTGTCGTCGGGCTTCGGCGCGTGCCTCGGTTCGGGCGTCAGCGTCAGCCTGGCCGGGGAGCCCGCCGATGCTCACGAGCGGCCCTCGGGTTGTGCGGGTTCCAGCCACGCGGCCAACTCCTCGGCGCGGGATGCGCAGGTGCCCGTGGCGTCCGAGTCGCACGGCTCGGAGCTCTCCCGCCCGGACCGCACGCCTGATTCGTCATCGGGTCGCATGCCGCGACCTCGGCGGCCGCCCGTGTGGTGAGGAGCGACCGCCGTGCCGCGACCGGAGAACCATCCTGACTGACCCGCATTGTTGCGATTATACGCTTTTGCTCTGGTGATTTTGCGAAGCCGTAGACGGCTTGCAGCTGGCGGGTTATGTTCGGGTCGGTGCCGCAGCCCCTCCCCCGCCATCGCCGTCTCCGGGAGCGGGCGCTCGACGCGGCGAACCTCGATCGGATTGTGGGCGAAGCCGACGGTCGCGAGGCGTCCGTGGCGGCCGGCGCGACGGCTGCGGGTGACTGGCGCCGGATGCGCGGCGTGCCGGTCCAGGCGCGCGGTGTGGGCGGCGCGGTCGCTGGCAGCGAGCCGGTCAGGGCGCTGCTCGCGAAGGATCGACGACGCCAAACGTGAGCTCCGCGCTCGGCCGTTCGGGTCGGCAAGCCCTCTACACCTGTGGCGAAACCTTCTGTCTCCTCAGATGGAACGTCAGCGCGAGGGCCGTCAGCCCGCCGAGAGACAAAGCCCAGAAGCTGATGCGGTAGACCCGTTCTCTGTGATGCCATGCGCCGTTGATCTCCGCCGCTTGCCGTTCCTGGCAGCGCTGACCGTCGTGCGCGCAGTACCAACTCGCTTCGTATGCGGCGGGAGTCATGCGAGCGTTCTTGTGCTGATGATCGACCACAGCGATAGCAGCGTCCCCGCCCGCCAGGATGAACAAGGCCATCACAAGTACCGTCAAGCGTCTCACCGCCTGACCACTCCTCCCCCGAGGCATTGCAAGTGATGCCGCATCCTCACAGACGGCGACGGCGGGGTCAAAGCGGGCTGCGCGAAGTTCGGAAGCAGTGGCCGTGTCGAGGGGCAAGAGCCGGCGCGATCGCCGGCAGCGACCTGCTCAGGGCGCTGCTCGCGAAGGAACGCTGGCGCCGCTGAATCCACCGAATCCACATCAGTGGAAACCCCGCTGACCACGATGCTCGGGCGGAGATACGCTGCTCCCGAGGGGACTCGAGAAAGCGGTGGGCCATGGAGTTACGCGAAGCCCTGGCGATTCACCCGGCGATCCTCTCCGAGGACGCTCTAACTCCGGCCAAGGTTGTGGAGCGGGCGATCGTGGGAGCGCATCGTATGCCTCCGTGGCCACCTCTCGGCCACGACGAACGGGCAACCGGCACCGACCAGCGCCGAGCGCTGCTCGCGAAGGACCGTGCTTGGGCCGTCAAGCAGATGGCCCCCGCGACGAGGCAACGCCCGGGGGCCTGACGGCGAGAGGTAGCTCGCCGCGCCTGCATGGTGGGCCACATTCGCGGGTCCTGCGCCGGTCGTGTGTCACGGCCCCCCGCGTGACACAGATTCGTGACACAAAGGCCCGAAATCGACCCTTTCCGGAGTCCGCGTCACTCCTACGGTTCGAGCGGCCGGGATTGCCAAAACCCCTGTAGCCATCGGGACGTTGGCACTTCCTGGCGTCGCGAGTCACGACGTGTCACGAACGGCCGCGCTATGCGGATGAGAGGACTTGAACCTCCACGCCCTTACGGGCACACGGACCTGAACCGTGCGCGTCTACCAATTCCGCCACATCCGCGGGGATGACCAGTGTAGCCGGGCGGGATGCGGCCTCAGCCGCCCGCCAACGCCTCGAGCACCTGGTCGGCGTGCTCGGCGGGCTTCACCTCGTGGAAGACCTTCGCGACGGTGCCGTCGGCGTCGATCACGAACGTCGAGCGATCGACGCCCATGTAGGTCTTCCCGGCGTAGGACTTCTCGCCCCAGACGCCGTACTCCTCGGCCACCCGGTGGTCGGTGTCCGCAAGCAGTGCGAACGGAAGGCCGTACTTCTCCTTGAACTTCGCGTGCGACGCCTCGCCGTCGGGGCTCACACCGAGCACGACGGCGCCCGCGGCCTGGAACTCCGTCCACGCGTCCCGGATCCCGCACGCCTGCGCGGTACAACCAGGCGTGTCGTCCTTGGGGTAAAAATACAGTATGACCGGTGACCCCTCAGCGAGGACAACGTGACCGCCTCGCCCGAATCCGAGGTCAGCGTGAAGTCGGTGCGGGTGTCCCTCTTCGACTGGCCAAGGCGTCCTCCGTTCGTCGGGCCGTCGGCGTCGTCCGCGTCTCGCGCGTCGGCGACCGCGACGGCGAGCGGTTCGTGTCTCCACGAGAGCAGCGCGAGCGTATCCAGACGGTCGCGGAGCGCGACGGGCTTGAAGCTCGTCGACACGATCGAGGAACTGGACGTGTCCGGCGGCACGCCGCTCGCGCAGCCGCCCGGGCTGCGTCGCGCGGTCGAGCTCGTCGAGGCGGCGACGCCGACGTGGTCGTCGTCGCGTACTTCGACCGGCTCGTCCGCTCGCTCGCCGTGCAGGACGAGGTCGTCGAGCGGGTCGAGCGGGCGGCGGCGCGATCCTCGCCGTCGACGTCGGCGAGGTGCGCGCGGACACGGCCGTCCAGGTGGCTGTCCGTCGACGATGCTCGGGCTGGTCGCCGAGTACCATCGCCGCGTGACGGCCGAGCGCACCGCGGACGCGAAGCGTCGCGCCGTCGACGCGCGGCGTGCCGCCGTTCCCGAACGTGCCGCCCGGCTACCGCCGGCGCGACGACGGCACGCCTCGAGCCGCACCCGGAGCAGGCGGACGTCGGTCGCGACGCGTTCCGGCTCCGCGCCGGCGGCGCGACGGTGATGGACGTGCGCGAGCACCTGCGCGAGCACGGGATCGAGCGGACGTTCCACGGCGTGCAGGCGCTGCTCGCGTCGCGGATCGTGCTCGGCGAGCTCCGGTTCGGCGAGACTCGTGAACGACGGACGCGCACGCGGCGATCGTCGACGCGGGAACGTGGCGAGGCCGTGCAGCGGATGTCGCGTCTCGCGCGGACGGCGGGCGAAGTCGGAGCGGCTGCTCGCCCGGCTCGGCGTGCTGCGCTGCGGCACCTGCGGCGCTCGCATGGTGGTCGGGTACGACCGACGCAGGACACGGCAAGCGCGCATCACATTATATCGATGCATCCCCGCGTCGGGGACTGCCCGCGACGAGTGACCGGTCTCCTCGCTCAACCATCGGGCGGCTTCCTCGGCGCCGACCCGCTCTAGCAGTTGGTCGATGTACCGCCACGCCAGGCCCACGCGTGGTGTTGCGCCTCGCCGTGGATCGAGTCGTATGGGTTCTCCTCGAAGGGTCGGCCGACGAACCTGGCGACAGCGGCCTCGACTACGACGCGGGCGATTGGCGGGAGCTCGACGCTCACTCCAACCCCATCTCGCGAGCGATTGCGGCGAGCCGTTCGATCTCCTCCGTGTCTATCTCGTACTCGGGGGTCTCGGAGGCGACCCGAACACCGAAACCGACCCGTCTTCCGTTTGTTCGTGCGGTCTCGGATTTCGGGTTGGGCTACCCGAAGCCCGATCCGCAACCCGTGATCCGTCCCGATTTCGGGTTTCGGGTTCGATTTCGGGTGCGTCAACCGAAGCTCGAAGCCTTTGCCCATGCGGGGTTCGGTCGCATTGCGGGCGTTCGGGTCGGTTTCCCCGGGGGCGGGAGGCGTGTGTAACAGCGCCCGGAGGGCGGCGGGGGTCGGCAGGAACCCCTCGCCTCGGGGATCGGGTCGCCTGCACGAGCTGTGCTGCCGCCCCGCGTCGCGTCTCGCGGTTGATCGCGTGGCCGAGTTCCACGAGCTTGAGCGCCGGTCGCGGGCGGCGTCGGGGCCGATTCCGAGGACGGAGCCGAGGCGGCTGTAGTTGATGCCCCGGTTGGCGTCGCTGTCGGTCGGAAGGGCCTCGTAGGTTTCGCTCGCCACGTCGGCACGCTCAGCCGACGCCTGGCCGAGCACCGCGTCGACGAGCGGGTAGACGGCCGCGTAGTCATCGACGGTCGCGAGCACGTGACCGGCCTAGTCTGTCTCGCGTCGTGGGAGGTTCAGGGCGGCGTTCGTCGCGATCAGCGTGAACAGCAGCCGACATCGCGGCGCAGGCGGACGGCTCCTCCAGGGATCATCGACGCGAGCTCGATGCCGTACGGGACGCGTACCCGGAACGGCCCCTGGAGCCGAAGCCACTGGTGGTAAGCGTGCCAGTCCGGCCTCGCTGTCGGCTCGCGCCTCCGAGCGCAGCTGCAGGCCGTGGCCCTCGATGATCTCGGCTGTCTGTTGCTCTAGTCGTCGATCCGGATGCGGAGCAGGCGCGTCTCGAGGTCGCGGTCGATGCGGATCGCCGAGGTGGAGATCAGCGCGAGCGCCGGCCCGTCGCGCTCGATCACGACCGTCTCGGGCGCGGCTCCCTCCGTGGTGACGACGACCGGGTAGCGGATGCGGTTCTCGTAGAGGAGCGTGCGGAGGATGATCGCGCCGAGCCCGTCGTCGCGGAGCGCGGCGCCTCGGGGAAGTAGAGCGCCACCATTTAGTTAGCGGTCGTAGATCAACGCCTCTCGGACATGGCGCTCATCAGCCATCGCGAACTCCTCGGGCATGAAATCGAGCGCCGCGTCGATCGCGTAGTTCTTGCCAGCGGCGGTCGGGCCGTCGACCTTCACGCTCACGAGCCGCTCCACGACTGCGCTGCGGCCGACCTCGAGCAGCGTCGAGTTACAGGCGAGAAAGACGAGCTTGGCCGGGAGCGTGTCGCCGCGGAATCCCGCGTCCCGAAGCTCACGGTCGAGCCTGTCAAGCAGGGCGGGTTCGAGGATCAGGTCGCGGCACTCGGCGCCGAGCTCGTCCAGCATCCGCTCGACCTCTTCGGGGGCTGGCGGCTCAGGCGGCTTGATGATCTGGACGACGTCCTCCACGTCCATCGCGCCAGCACCGCCATCGCGTCGCGCCTCGCCCGGACGCCGCGACCTTGCTGTGCTCCCGGTAGTAGGTGAGCGCGAGCGCCTCTCGAGGTTGGCGAGCACGATCGGGTCGCCACCCCCGGCGGGGATCGCATAGACGACGCCGGTGAGCTCGTCGCGGACGAGCCGGTAGTCGCGCTCCGCGATCGCAACGAGGGTGGTCGCGGCCGAGCCGCTCATACCGCCACCGTCCGGGCGATTCGTGCTCGGCATGAGGGGAAGTGATATAAAAGAATTGTTGTTACTGAAATTTAGTGAAGGCTGTATGAATTTGAGTCTGAAGTGATTGGGGTTGAATGAAGAAAAAGAAGGGCAAGTCTTGGTGGTTGTAAAAAGAGATGTAGCTGCGAGTAACTGTGTGAGAAAAGTGAGAGTAGACTTGATGTTGAGCTTAGAAGGTTAAAGATGGTTGTGGTTGTGTATAACCGTGAAGAAAGACTTTGTATTGAGATGATTTGATTGACGGGTGAGACGTTTATGTGAAGTGATAGAGTATGGGAGTTGGTGTGTTGTAGTGTAATGATGAGAAGTGAAGTGTTTGTTGCACGTGTGAGTTTTGAGAGAGAGATTTGTAGAAGAAGCTGAGAGATGTTTAGTGTGTGTGAACAGCGTGGTATAAATTGGTTATGAGATGACGGTGCAAGGTTAAGATGCGTAAAAATAGAGTGAGAGAAATTGTGCAGTTAAGAGTTGTGTTAAATGATAGGACTGCAATTAATTGATAAGCTACAACGCCGGGCGTGTCGTCCTTGGGATAGAAGTAGAGGACGACCGGCGTACCCGCGAGGGACGACAGCGTGACGGCGTCGCCCGAATCGGAGGTGAGCGTGAAGTCGGGTGCGGGACGTCCTTCTTCGACTGCCAAGATCGCCTCCGTTCGTCGAGTCGCAATCGCCCAGCCGATGCGAGCGTAGCCGTACGGCTGCCGCAGATGACGCGTTGGACGCCCTGTGCGACGTTTGCGAGCGAGCGCCCCAGGGCATCCACTTCGGATGGCGACCGAGACGCCCCTGCCACCCTCGCCGAGCCCTCCGATCCCGGCCCCGGATCCGCTTCCGGCACCCGACCCGGAGCCGCCCGATGAGCCGGATCCCGTTCCGCCGCCGGTCATCTGAGGCACGCGCGGCCGGTGGGACATCCGGCCAGACGCTTGCGGAGTACGCGGTGATCATCGCCGCGATCGCCGTCGCGTGCATGGTCGCCGTGCTTTTCCTCGTCGCAGGAATCCGAGGACGGTTCGACTCGACAGAGGGGCCATCCCCGCAGGCGCCGTTCCTTCCTCCGCCCTCGCCCGCGCTGGCGTATCCGACGAAGCTCGAGGACTGCGAGCACGGTGGCTGGAAGAACTACGCGCAGTTCGAGGACGAGGCCGAGTGCAAGAAGTACGTCGAGGACAACGGCACGCCGTGAGCCGGGCACGCGTGCGCTCCGCTACCCTCGCCGCGTGGCGGGGATCCATCCGTGGGTGGGGGCGGCGGTCATCGCCGTGTGCGCCGTCGCAGCCTTCAGCGGCGGGTACCTGTACTGGCGCGGTCGCGGCGCCGGCAGGGTGACGACCCACCTCCTGTCGCTCGCGCAGACGCTGCTCGTCGCACAGGTCGCGATCGGCCTGCTGCTCCTCGCGGACGACCACCGCGCGGGAGACGAGCTGCACTATGCCTACGGGGCGATGGCGCTCGGCGCGGCGCTGGTTCCGTGGTTCTACGCGCCGGAGGAAGGGCCGCGGCGTCTCCTCTGGTTCGCCGCGACGACGGGGGTCGCCGGCGCGCTGGCGATCCGGGCCTACATGACGGGGCCGTCGTGAGGCGGCTCTGGGAGAACCGGTTCGTGCGCGGCCTCGCGCTCATCGCGATCGTCTCCGCGGCGATCGTCGCGCTGTCGCTCGAGAGCGCCGTCGTCACCGCCGGTGCGCTGATGCGGATCGCGTTCTTCCTCGCGATCGCGTTCTTCCTCTTCCTGCTGTGGCGCGAGCGCCGCTCCGACATCGAGATGTGGAGCGACCTCTCACGACGCACCTTCTACGGATCGATCCTGCTCGCGGTCGTCGCGATCGGCGCGCTCATCGGCCTCGGCCCGACGGGGGCCGACGCGATCGCCTTCTTCGCCGTGATCGCGTGCTGCGGGTGGGCCGTCTGGCGCGTCTGGCGCCGCGAGCACCGGTACGGCTGACGAGCTACGTGGCCGGAGCCGGGTACGGCGTGCCGTCGGGGGCGGTGTAGAGCGCCTCCGCGCTCGGCAGCTCCGCCGTCGCGCCGTCGAGGGCATCGAGCGCCGTGCGGACGTCGACGAGCTTGCCGACGAAGATCGGCGTGTCGCGCTCGGTCCAGCGCGACGCCTCGGTCTCGCGCAGGGTCATCATCAGGTGCATGAAGTCGGCCGGCTCCTCGGTCTCGAAGGCCGGGATGAACTCCTGGTCGTCGATCCCGAACGAGTAGGTCGTGTGGTTCGTGACGGTGACGAACTTCCCACCGACCTCGGCGTGCTCTCGCATCGCCGCGGCGCGCTCCTCGAAGCCCAGGAAGTACCAGGGGCGGCGCTTCACGAACGGATAGACGACGAGGTACGGCGCGTTGCGCGGCGCGACGCGGCCCTGGCGGACGCGCTTCTTGTCCGTGTAGACCGACGGCTTCGTCGTCCCGAGATAGGAGTACGGAGTCTCGAGCCAACCGGCGAGCGGCGTCCCGTTGAGGGCGGCGCCGAGCTCGAGCAGGTCGTCGTAGCGCTCCGTGATCGACCAGAGGAAGAAGTCGGCCTCGGGCCGCACGCCGGTCGTCGAGTAGGCGCGAAGCCCCTCCATCCGGCCCGCGAACTCGTCGACGACCTCCGCGAACGCGTCCTTACCCGCCGCGCGCTCCTCGATCGGGAGGCGGCGCCAGGCCGGGTCGACCCGGAAGAAGCGGTAGCCGACGTACTGGCCCACCCCGGACCCTTCGATGCGCTCGTAGCCGCGGCTCTCGGCCATGCGCCCGAATGGTACGTAGGGGATGAGGCACGATGCGAGGATGACCAGGACGCAGTACTTCACGGCGACCAGCGTCGACGGGTACATCGCGGACGCCGACAACTCGCTGGAATGGCTGTTCGAGGTGCCGCGCAACGGCGGTAGCGGGGCCGAGGGCTTCGGGGCGTTCTTCGCCGGGGTCGGCGCGATGGCGATGGGCGCGACGACGTACGAGTGGGTGTTCGACCACGAGCGGCTCCAAGAGCGCCCGGAGAAGTGGCGCGAGTGGTACGGCTCGACCCCGACCTGGGTGTTCACGCATCGCGAGCTGCCGCCGGTACCCGGTGCGGACATCCGCTTCGTGGAGGGCGACGTCGGGCCGGTGCACGCCGAGATGGTGAGCGCGGCCGCGGGCCGGAACGTGTGGATCGTCGGCGGCGGCGAGCTCGTCGGGGCGTTTGCCGATCTCGGGCTGCTGGACGAGATCCTGCTCGGTGTCCAGCCCGTGTTCCTCGGCGCGGGCGCACCGCTCCTCCCTCGCCGCCTGACCTCGAAGCGCGTGCGGCTCGAGTCCGCGCGCCAGGACGGGCAGCAGGTGCAGCTCGTCTACTCGGTCGCCGCGCCCTGACTCACTGGGGCCGCAGCTCGCCGCTCTGGCGAGTCGCGGAGGCGCCAGGGTTCACCGCCTGGGTGACGGTGAGCGAGAGCCGGACCGGGGCGGTCCCGAGCTTCCGGCCGGTCAGCGAGGCGACAGTTGTGCGTCCGTACCGCGCGTAACCGCGGACCCTTGCCGCCACGGCGCCAGTCGTCGTCCGGGTCGCGCGAAGCTCCCAGGCACAGTCGAGGGTGCAGCGGAAGCGCGTGTCGCGTGTCCCGTCGGCGAACTGCCGCGGGCCGGGGAAGCGGACGTTCGTCAGGCCGACGTCGAGCGCGAGCCCGTCGCAGCGGGCGATCGAGCCCCCGCGCGTCCGGTCGAGCGAGTCCTGCACGGCCGGGAAGCTCGCCTTCGGCGTCCCGTCGGCGTAGTAGACGCCTGACTGCCAGCTGAGCAGAGCCGTCTCGTCCTGCGAGTGGAAGAGGAGGACGCCGGCGACCGTGGGCTGGCAGAACGCCAGCCGCAACCCGAGGTCGTACGCGGCGGCTTGCTGGTACTCGCCCACCGGCTTCGTCGTCGTCGGCTCCGTACCCGTGTAGAGGGTCGCCTTTTCAGTGGGTATCGCCGACTCGATCCCGAACTCGTCGTAGAGGATCGGCAGCGTCGAGCCGGGCTGGGCGGTGCCGTCGAACGCCGTACCGAGCAGCGAGACGAGCTTTCCGTAGTCGCCGAGGCCGATCGACGTCGAGCGCGGATGCGGGAAGTCCGGGCTCACCGACGAGTTGTCGGGGTACGGGTGGAACGCGAGCCCGTCCATCACGGGCGTCGTGCGGCCGCTGGCGCGGTAGGCCGTGCCCATGGCCTGGATGAAGGCGGTCGGGGACGAGGTGGGACGGATCCCGTCGGGCCGGTCGGAGCCGCGCGGCGCGAGCGCGCCGCCCCAGACGCGCAGGCTGGGATCGACGGCCTTCAGCGCGTCGTACGTCTGGGAGAGCAGCGCGAGATATGCGGGTGCCGAGGCGTTCGATCCGTCCGGCGCGAACTGCGGCAGCCAGAAGCGGTTCAGGTTCGGCTCGTTGCCGACGATGATGTCGTCGAAGCTCGGCAGCGCGCGCGCGAGCGCCGCGGCGTACTGGGCGAACTGCGACCGTGTGGTGGCGTCGAGCGGCGTCGTCGCGGAGCCGGGCGAGTAGACGGAGACGTAGACCTTGACGCCGGAGAGGCGCGCCGCGGCCTCGATGTTCCGCAGGGTCTCGAGCTCGCCGGACGTCGGGGCGGTGAGCCCGGGCCGCCAGTTCGACGTCACACGCACCGAGGTGAAGCCCGCGAGGCGGAGCGCCGTCATCTTCGCCTTCGTCGTCACGAGGTCGGGTGCGCGCACCGCGTCCTCAGCGGCCCCGAGGGCCATCGACGGCCCGCCAGCGTACGCAGGCACGGCGAGCGCCAACCAGGCACCGATCGAGCCCAATGCGATGACAAGGGTTCGCCGCAAGAGTGGGGGTACGCTAGCTCGCGTGCGTGAAGATTCCGTTCGGAGCCAGCTGAAGCGGCTGCCGACGGGGCCGGGCGTCTACCTCTTTCGCGACGAGCGCGACGAGATCCTCTACGTCGGCAAGGCGAAGTCGCTCCGGGCCCGCGTCCGCAGCTACTGGAACCGCGGCGGCGACACGCGGGCGGGGATCGGTCAGCTCGTGGCCCGGATCCACTCGCTCGAGGTGATCGTGACCCAGAGCGAGGCGGAGGCGCTCCATCTCGAGCAGAACCTCGTCAAGCGGCACCGCCCGCCGTTCAACGTGCGCCTGCGGGACGACAAGTCGTTCCCGTACATCGCCGTGACGGTGTCCGACCCGTACCCGCGGGTCATGTTCACGCGCGAGCGCCACCGACGCGGCACTGTGTACTTCGGCCCGTACGCGAACGCGAAGAAGGTGCGCGAGACGCTGGACGTCCTGAACCGCGTCTTCCAGTTCCGGCCGTGCGAGGGGCCGAAACCGGGCAGGCACTCCGGGATCCCGTGTCTCGACTTCCACATCGAGCGCTGCACCGCGCCGTGCATCGGCGCGATCTCGGAGGAGGACTACGGGCAGATCGTCGACGGCGTGATCGAGTTCCTCTCCGGAGAGACGCGCCCGATTCGGAGGGCACTCGAGCGCCGGATGCGCAAGGCGGCCGCGGAGGAGCGGTTCGAGGAGGCCGCTCGCTACCGGAACCGGTTGCGGGCAATCGAGAGCCTCGCCGAGCGGCAGGCGGCGGACAAGCGCGCGGTCGGGACGATCGACGTGATCGGGCTCGCGGTCGACGGCGACCGCGCGGCGGTGCAGCTCTTCCCGCTGCGCGACGGCCGGCTGGTCGACCGGTTCGCGTTCCACCTCGAGAACGTCGGTGGCCAGGACCGCGCGACGATCCTCGAGTCGTTCTGCGTGGAGCACTACGGCGGCGCGCCTGCGATCCCGCCGCAGGTCGTCGTCCCGCCCGACATCGAGGACACCGAGGCGCTCGCCGCGTTCCTCGGCGACCTGCGCGGTGCCCGGGTCGAGGTGCGCGCGCCGCAGCGCGGCGAGAAGCGCCGGCTCGCGGGCCTCGCCGAGGAGAACGCGCGGCTCGCGCTCGAGCACGACGTCTCGGTGACCGAGCAGAAGCGGCAGCGCCGAGTCGAGGCGCTCGAGGAGCTCCGCGAGTCGCTCAACCTCGAGAGCCTCCCGGTGCGGATCGAATGCTTCGACGTCTCCAACATCCAGGGCCGCGAGATCGTCGCCTCGATGGCGGTGTTCGTCGACGCGGAGCCGCGGCGCGCGCACTACCGGACGTTCGCCGTGCGCGGGCTCGACGGCCAGGACGACTTCGCGTCGATAGCGCAGGTGGTGTCGCGGCGCTTCGCGCGTCTGCGCGACGCCGCGTCGCCCGATCGCTACGACGAGAGCTTCGCGAGCATCCCCAATCTCGTCGTCATCGACGGGGGCAAGGGGCAGCTTGCGGCTGCGCTCGAGGCGATCCACTCGACGTACGACCTCCCGCGCGTCGCGGTCGTCGCGCTCGCGAAGCGTGAGGAGGAGGTGTTCGTCCCGGGCCGGAGCCAGCCGATCCTGCTCGACCGACACGACGCAGGCTTGCAGCTTCTCCAGCGTGCTCGGGACGAGGCGCACCGCTTCGCGATCGGCTTCCACCGGCGACGGCGCGACACGCGCGCGTTCGAGTCGATCTTCGACGACCTCGAGGGCATCGGGCCCGCCCGGCGGCGGGCGATCCTCCGCCACTTCGGCTCCGCCGAGTCGTTTCTCGCCGCCTCCCAGGAGGAGCTCGAGGGCGTGCCGGGTCTGCCGGCGCGAACGGCGCGCGCCGTCTACGCGCAGCTGCACAAGGCCGGCAAGGCCTGAGCGCGCGGCCCGCCGCTCGCCCTCTATCGTGGTGACATGACCCTGACGGTCGGCACCGGCCCGTTCGGCCATCACCCGACGGGACGGTTCGACTTCGACCCGCCGGGGAGCGTCACGTTCGTCGAGGTCCACCCGCGGCGCGTGCGAGCGCTCAGGGCCGGCGAGACCGTGGTCGACAGCGAGCAAGTTCGCCTCGTGTACCGCACTGGCAGCCTGCCGCACTTCGCGTTCCCGGCCGAGGACGTCCACGTCGCGTCGAAGCCGGAGCCCGCCGTCGACGGCTACGTGACGGTCGCCTGGGGAGGCGTCGACACATGGCTCGAGGAAGACGAGGAGATCATCGTGCACCCGCGCGACCCGTACCACCGAATCGACGTCGTCGACACCTCGCGGCGGGTCGTGGTGCGCGTGGCGGGCGAGCAGCTGGCGGAGACGACGGGCGCGCGCATCCTCTTCGAGACAGGCCTGCCGCCGCGCTACTACCTACCGCGTGAGGACGTCCTCATGGACGCCCTGTCGCCCTCGGAGGTCCGAACCGGCTGTGCCTACAAGGGCTTTCCGGCGCACTTCGACCTCGGCTCGAGCCGGGCGGTCGCGTGGGCGTACGACGATCCCCGGCGCGACGCGGAGCCGGTTCGCGGCCGGGTCTGCTTCTACCAGGAGCGGCCCGAGGTCGAGCTCGAGCTCGACGGCGTCGTCGGCGACCGGCCCACCACCCCGTGGGCCGACCCGGGCTGGAGCGAGCGCGGCTAACCGGACTCGTCGGCGGACTCGGGCGGCGGTTGCGTCGCGGAGACGACCGACCGGTAGCGCACCGTGCCGAGCGTCAGGAAGATTGCGAGAAAGCCGACGACGACGTTGATCACGGTGATCGTGAGCTTCATGCCGACGCTGAACGCGAGGAGTGTCGACCGCGCGACGCCGACGTCGCGGAACGCGTAGACGAGGAGCGCCTGCTCCGTGCCGATCCCGCCCGGGGTGGCGGGCACGAGCGTCGACATGCTCATCGTCGCCTGCACGAGAACGACGTGCCCGATGCTTTGCGGGATGCCGAACGCGCCGAGGAAGAACCAGATCGTCGCGAAGCGAAGGAGCCAGTCACCCAGCTGCCAGAGGACCACGGTGCGGGCGTAGCGGGTCGGCGGGTCGAATACCGCGAACGCCTGCGCGACCTGGTCGCGCAGCCGGTTCCAGAAGTGGTGCAGTAGCCACGTGCCGCCCGCGACGACGGCGACGAAGACGATCACCGCCGGCGGGCGTACGACGCCGTCCTCGACGGCCCACGAGTAGTCGAAAGACGGAAGGCGCGATAGCGCGTCGAGCGACGGGAGCACCCCTTGGGTCAGCGCCCACGCGAACACGACAAGGGCGAGCGCCATGTCCACGAACGTCAGGACGACGTTCGAGGAGACGACGGTCGTGTACGAGCTCCCGGGTATCGCGCGGTGGGCGAGGAAGATCCGGACGGCGTCGCCTGCGCGCGCCGGGACGATCGCGTTGACGCCGACTCCCGCGACGTAGGCGGCGAGAATCGGCGGCCACCGAACAGGACGGTCGGGGTAGGCCGCCGCGAGCACGTTCCGCCATGCGCGGCTCGTGCAGCAAAGCTTGAGGAGATGGCAGGCGATCGCCGCCAGCAGCGGCAGGATCGCGATGTCCGAGAGGAAATGCCAGAAGCTCTCGGTCGCGGTCCGGATCTCGTCGATCACGGTCTCACGGTAACCCCGCGTCCGGCGCGCGGCGCTTCCGGCTCAGGCGTCGGGCTGGAGGAACGGGTACCGGTAGTCGGTCGCCGGCACGAGGGTCTCCTTCACGGTCCGCGGGCTGACCCACCGGATGAGGTTCCACATCGAGCCCGCCTTGTCGTTCGTGCCCGACGCGCGCGCGCCGCCGAACGGCTGTTGGCCGACCACCGCGCCGGTCGGCTTGTCGTTGACGTAGAAGTTGCCCGCCGCGTAGCGGAGGGCGTCGTGCGCCTGGCCGATCGCGGCGCGGTCGGACGCGAAGACGGCGCCCGTCAGCGCGTAGCTGCCGGTCTTGTCCACGAGGTCGAGAGTGTCGTCCCACTTCTTCTCGTCGTAGACGTACGCCGTGACGACGGGCCCGAACAGCTCGTCTTGCATCAGCCGGAAGCCCGGGTCCTCGGTCTTGATCACCGTCGGCTCCACGAACCAGCCCTCGGAGTCGTCGACCTTCCCCCCGGCCACGATCTCGGCGCCCGCGTCGCGGGCCTCCTGGATCGCCGCCGCCTGCGTCTCGAAGGCCGAGCGGTCGATGACCGCGCCCATGAAGTTCGTGAAGTCGCGGACGTCGCCCATGGCGATCGAAGGCACCTCGCGCTCGAGGCTCTCGCGGATCTCGCTCCAGAGGTTCGACGGGAGGTAGAGGCGAGACGACGCGGAGCACTTCTGCCCCTGGTACTCGAACGAGCCGCGCACGATCGCCGTCGCCACGGCCTCCGGGTCGGCGGAGGGATGGGCGAGGATGAAGTCCTTGCCTCCCGTCTCGCCGACGATGCGCGGATAGTTCCGGTAGCGGTCGATCCCGCCTCCGATCGTTCGCCAGATCGAGTGGAAGACGCCGGTCGAGCCCGTGAAGTGGACCCCGGCGAGCTCCGGGCTCGTGAGCGCCGTCTCACCGAGGTCCGCGCCTGGACCGAGGACGAGGTTGATCACTCCGGGCGGCAGGCCAGCCTCCTCGAGCAGGCGCAGCGTGTACCAGGCGGACAGCGCCTGCGTCGACGCCGGCTTCCACACGACGGTGTTCCCCATCAGCGCCGGCGAGGTGGTGAGGTTGGCGCCGATCGCCGTGAAGTTGAACGGGCTGATCGCGAACACGAAGCCCTCGAGCGGCCGGTACTCAAGTCTGTTCCAGACCCCGGTGGAGGAGATCGGCTGCTCCTCGTAGATGCGCACGAGGTACTCGGAGTTGAAGCGGAGGAAGTCGATCGTCTCGCACGCCGCGTCGATCTCCGCCTGGTGCGCGGTCTTCGATTGGTTGAGCATCGTCGCCGCGTTCAGCGTCGAGCGCCACGGGCCCGACAGGAGCTCGGCGGCGCGAAGGAAGACGGCAACGCGCTCGTGCCACGGGGTCGACGACCACCCGGGATGTGCCGTTCGCGCCGCGTCGATCGCCCGCTGGACGTGCGACGCGTCGCCCTTGGCGACATCCGCGAGCACGTGGTCGCGGTCGTGCGGCATGACCGCCTCGAACGTGGTGCCGGTCTCGACCCGCTCGCCTCCGATGACAAGCGGGATCGAGAGGCGCTCGCCCGCCATCTCGGCGAGCCGGCGCTGCAGCTCTGCGCGCTCGGGGGAGCCAGGGGCGTAGCTGCGGATCGGCTCGTTGACCGCGTTTGGGGTCCTGAAGATCCCGGGGGCGCTCACGGGGGCGATTGTAGAGTCGGGCTCGTGGGCGCGACGGGGCACCGCGACGCGGTCGACTCCTTCAGCATCGGGAGTGGCGGTCGTGCGGCCGGCCCGGACGGCTCCGCCGGTGCGCGCACCTCCGGTTCCGCGGTCGGCTCGGCCGGCGCGAGCCCCCACGGCCGCAGCACCGACCCCGCCGTCGAGCTCCTCCACGGTCCAGGCGCCGAGCCGGCCGTCGTGGAGGTTCGCCGCCGCGCCGCCGACCCCGCCGGCGTCGCCGTGTATCGCTACTCGGTCGACGGCTGGGGCGTCGGTGTGCTGACGGTGCGAGACGGCCTGCTCGTCGCGCACGAACTCCCATCCCGGCGGCGCGCGCTCTCGGGGCAGCCGGCGCGGTCCCGTCCGGGCGTCCCCCCGCTAGGGGGTGCGAGCACCCCTGAAGTCACGGTAGTCACCGAGCCGTCACGGGTGTGCGACAGCTTCGTGTCGGATCTGTGCCGGCGGTTTGCGGCCCACCTCGCCGGCACGCCGGTTGCGTACGACGACGTGCCGGTCGACGAGGGGTGTCTGACGCAGTTCCAGTGCGAGCTGCTCCGGGCGGCACGTTCGGTCGCCTGGGGCGAGCTGATCACATACGGCGGCCTGGCAGCGCTCGCCGGGCGCCCGCGGGCCGCCCGGGCCGCCGGTAGCTTCTGCGCGCAGAGCCGCATCTCGCTCGTCGTCCCCTGCCATCGCATCGTCGCCGCCGGGAAGGACGAGCCGTTCGGGATCGGCGGCTACGGCCCGTCGGGGTTGCGGCTGAAGCGGCGCCTCCTCGCGCTCGAGGGAACACTGCTGTGAGCACGGGCTCGCTCGTAGCCGACGCGCGGGCCGAGCTCGCGGCGCTCGCGCCGGTACGCCGGTGCGACCGGCTCGCAGAGATCTCCGCGCTGTTCCACACCGCGGGAACGGTGCACCTCCTCGGGCGCGGCGAGCTGGGCTTCCACCTCGACCTGGCGGAGTCGTCGGTCGCGCGGCGCGCCTTCGCCACCCTGCGCGAGCTGAGGGTCGAGTCTGCGATCCGCACCTACCGCCGAACCGCGTTCGATCGCAGCACCCGGATGCAGCTCCACGTGCAGGGGACAGGGCATGCGATCGACACGCTTACCGAGGCCGGCGTGCTCGGCCGCGACGGGCTGCCACTCGACCGGCCGCCCGGGCGTGTGGTGGCACGCTCCTGCTGCCGCGCCGCGTACCTGCGCGGCGCCTTCCTCGGCGCGGGCTCCCTGAGCGGGCCGCGCTCGCCGCACCTCGAGGTACGGACGCCGCTTCACGCCGGTGCCGCGTTCGTCCGCAGCGTCGCCTCCGCCGCGGGCGTCCGGATGCGGGTGATCGACCGCGAGTCCCACTCGGCCGCATACGCCAAGAGCTGGGACGCGATCGAGGCGTATCTCTCCGTGGCGGGAGCGACGGAGACGGTGCTGGAACTCGAGGAGCGCGCGCTCGTCGCGGGGCTGCGCGCCGACGCAAATCGTCTTGCGAATGCCGACCATGCGAACCTCGTCCGGCAGAGCAGGTCGGCGCGGGCGCAGCTGGACGCCGCCCGGACGCTCCGCGACGACGGGTCGCTCGAACGGCTCGCGCCGACGCTCCGGGCGGCGGCAGCGCTGCGGCTCCGTCATCCGTCGCTCTCGCTCCGCGAGCTGGCGATGCGTGCGGATCCACCTGTCACGAAGGCGGCGATGGCCGGGCGACTGGCGCGGCTGGTCGATCTCGCGGAGGTCGAGCGGGAAGAGAGTGCGCGGGCGGGTTGAGCTTCCGGCCGCGGGACTCCATACTCCACGGCGGTGGGCCCGCGCTCCCAGGCGGGGATCCAGACCCCATCCGCCGCCTGGTGCCGGAGCGCGAATGTGGGGGAGGGGACATCCTCGGAGCTCCTCCCTCAGCCCACCGCTCTCGCCGGTTGTCGCGGCCGACGAGGCCGCGGCGCCGGCGGGTCCGGCGCTGGCCGGAGCCGGGCCTCACTAGACTCGAAACGAACCCAATCCCAGGACGATGGAGGCGAAAACCGCATGGCAATCCGGGTCGGCATCAACGGCTTCGGCCGGATCGGCCGCAACTTCTTCAGGGCGCAGCAGCAGCTCGGCGCCGACATCGAAATCGTCGCCCTGAACGACCTCGGCGACGCGAACACCATGGCCCACCTCCTGAGGTACGACTCGGTGCTCGGGCCGTTCGCGGGGAACGTCGAGCTCGGTGACGGCGTCATCGAGGCGGGGGGCGAGGAGATGAAGATGTACTCCGAGCGAGACCCGGCGAGCATTCCGTGGGGTGACCTCGGCGTCGACGTCGTGCTCGAATCGACCGGCATCTTCACGGACCGCCCGGGCGCGCAGAAGCACCTCGACGCGGGGGCGAAGAAGGTGCTGATCTCCGCGCCGGCGAAGGATCCCGACGTCACGGTCGTCCTCGGCGTCAACGACGGCGACTACGACCCCGACAGCCACCACATCGTCTCGAACGCGTCGTGCACGACGAACTGTGTCGCGCCGCTCGCGAAGGTGGTCGACGACCTCGCCGGGATCGAGTCGGGCTTCATGACGACGATCCACGCGTACACGAACGACCAGAACATCCTCGACCTACCCCACAAGGACCTCCGGCGCGCCCGGGCGGCGGCGATCAACCTGATCCCGACCACGACGGGCGCCGCGAAGGCGATCGGCATCGTCATGCCTCACCTGCAGGGGAAGGTCGACGGCGTCTCGGTCCGCGCGCCTGTGCCGACGGGCTCGCTGACCGATCTCGTCGTGACGCTCCGCCGCGAGGTCACGAAAGACGAGATCAACGAGGCGTACAAGGCGGCGGCCTCTGACGGCCCGCTGGCCCCTGTCCTCCTGTACTCCGAGGACCCGCTCGTGTCGACCGACATCGTCGGCAATCCCCACTCGTGCATCTTCGACAGCCTCATGACGATGAGCCACGGCACGACCGTGAAGGTGTTCGGCTGGTACGACAACGAGTGGGGCTACTCGTGCCGTCTGGTCGACCTCGTCGGGAAGCTGCTCCCCTGAGCGGACATGTGAACCTTCCGCGCTCCGTCGAGACAGCAGACGTCGCCGGCAAGCGCGTCCTAGTGCGGGCCGACCTCAACGTCCCGCTCGAGGACGGGCGCGTCGCCGACGACACCCGGATCCGGGCGGCCGTCCCGACGCTCGAGCTCCTGCTCGACCGCGGTGCAGCAGAGGTGGCGGTCTGCTCGCACCTCGGCCGGCCGAAAGGCCCCGACCCTGCATTCGCGATCGCTCCCGTGGCGGCACGGCTCGCCGAGCTCGTGCCGGACGACCGCGTCCGTGTGCTCGAGAACACGCGCTTCCTCCCCGGGGAGACGAAGAACGACCCCGACACCGCACGGCAGCTCGCGGAGGGGATGGACGTGTACGTGGACGACGCGTTCGGCTCGGCGCACCGGGCGCACGCGTCCACCGAGGCCGTCGCCCACCTCCTGCCTGCCTACGCGGGGCTGCTGCTCAGGGCCGAGCTCGACCACCTTGGCCGCCTGCTGGGCGAGGTCGAGCGGCCGTTCGTGCTCGTCGCGGGCGGTGCGAAGGTGGAGGACAAGCTCGGCGTGCTGCGCAACCTCGGCGGTAGGGCCGACACGGTGATCGTCGGCGGGAAGATGGCCGAGGAGCTTCGCGACGGCGCCACGCTGCCGTTCCCGGTCGAGCTCCCGCCCGACGTCGTCGCGGCGTCCTCGTTCGACGCCGATGCCGAGAGCCGTGTCGTTGCGTACGACGAGCTGCCGGAGGACTGGCTCGGGCTCGACATCGGGCCCGACGCGCGCACCAGGTTCGGCGAGCTGATCCGGGGCGCGAAGACCGTGTTCTGGAACGGCCCGATGGGCGTCTTCGAGTGGGAGCATTTCGCAGCGGGCACGAAGGCCGTCGCCGAAGCGGTCGCCGCGGTCGACGGGTACACGGTCGTCGGCGGCGGGGATTCCGTGCGCGCGATCTCGGAGCTCGGGCTCGACGACGACGTGTCGTGGGTCTCGACCGGCGGCGGCGCCTCCCTGGAGCTACTCGAGGGCAAGGTGCTGCCGGGCGTCGCGGCGATCCCCGAGGCCTGACGTTCAGACCACGGCGTACACCCGCCACACGCCCGGGACACCCTTCAGCTCGTGCTCGCCGCGGTCGGCGAGCTCGAGCCCCGAGCCGGCCACGAGGTCGCGCACCGTCTGGGACACGAGGATGTCGGACGGGCCCGCGAGCGACGTCACCCGTGCGCCGATGGAAACCGCGAGACCGCCGACCTTGCCCTCGATCGAGCGGCACTCCCCGGTGTGGAGCCCCGCGCGCACCGTGAGGCCGAGCGGGCGTACGGCCTCCACGATGGCACGGGCGCAGCGGATCCCGCGTGCCGGGCCGTCGAACGCGGCAAAGAAGCCGTCGCCCGCAGTGTCGAGCTCGCGGCCGCGATAGCGAGCGAGGCAGCCTCGTACCACGGCGTGATGGTTGCGCAGCAGGTCAGCCCAGCGACGGTCGCCGATTTCCGCCTGTCGCGCGGTCGAGTCGACGATGTCGGTGAAGAGCACCGTCGCGAGCACGCTCTCGAGCTCGGCCTCCTCTTCGTGGAGCTCGCGCGCGAAGCGCTCGAGCGCATCGATGTAGGCGTCGACGTGCTCCTGCATCACCGTCGGAGCCGTGCCGGGCATCGTCTCCTGCCGTGCGCCCGGAACGAGCGCCGCGAAGGCTTGCGCCTCGCGTTCCATCTCGCCGCCCCGGCTCAGAACGAGCGTCGGCACGCGGATCGTCCCGAGCACGTCGCGAACGTCCGAGTCGTAGAACATGTGCCAGAGCGCGACGGCGTCGCCCGGTGCGGCCGAGAGGCGCATCCACTCGAGCCACCACTCGACGGCCTCCTCCCGGGTCATGCCGTGCATTGGCCAGGGAGCGCGCTCCTCGGCGAACGCGCGCGTGCCCCAGCCCGTCTGCATCGCCTGGAGCTGGCGCTCGAACTCATCCTCTCGCAGGCCCCAGGGGTAGTCGGGCGCCCACGCGATCCGCGGCGCGGTGTTCATCAGCACTAGCCCCAGCGTCCGCTCCGGGTACGTCGCCGCGAACAGGCACGCGAGCGGTCCCCCGTCGGCCCCGGCGGCGAGCAAGGCGCGCCCGAATCCGGCTGCGTCGAGCACCGCCCGCAGATCGTCCATGCGCTCTTCGATGGGGGGCAGGCGGCGGTCGCGCAACCGGTCGGACAGGCCCATACCGCGGCCGTCGAAGATGATCGCCCGGCCCAGGGCCGCGTAGCGGTCTGTCATCGCCTGCACGGGTGGTGGGAGCCGGAGAGCGAGGCTGTGGACGTACGCCCCGACGCGGAGCACGTCGATGCCGCCCGACCCGTCGCCGTCGACGCGGTAGGCGATGTGGTACTCACCGCTCCGTGCGTAGCGGATGTCGTCGGTGGTCATCGGCCGAACCTTGCCGACTAGGATCACCCGCGTGCTCGTCGCGGGCAACTGGAAGATGTACAAGGGGCCGGCCCAGACGGTCTCCTTCCTCGAGACGTTCGAGCCGCCGGCCGGCGTCGAGATCGTCGTCTGCCCACCGTTTACGTCGCTTGTGGCGGCGGTCGGGCGCGGAATCCCCGTCTACGCCCAGAACGTCAGCTGGGCGGAGGAGGGTGCGTTCACCGGCGAGGTGTCGGCGCCGATGCTGCTCGAGCTCGGCGTCGAGGGCGCGATCGTGGGGCACTCCGAGCGGCGCCAGCACTTCGGCGAGACGGACGAAACGGTGCGCATGCGGTGCGAGTCGGCGCTCGAGGCGGGGCTGCGCGTGATCGCCTGCGTGGGCGAGACGGAGGCGGAGCGCGAGGCGGGGGAAACCGACGCGGTGCTGCGCCGCCAGGTCGCAACGATTCCGCGACACGAGGCGCTCGTGATCGCCTACGAGCCCGTCTGGGCGATCGGCACGGGCAAGACCGCGACGCCCGAGCTCGCGCAGCAGGCGCACGAGACGATCAAGGCGCTGCACGAGACGCATGTCCTCTACGGCGGCTCGGTGAAGCCGGAGAACGCGGCCGAAATGCTGGCACAGCCGGCGGTGGACGGCGCGCTCGTCGGGGGCGCCTCGCTCGAGCCGGCGTTGTTCGCCGCGATCTGCCGCGCGGCGACGTGAGCTCCGCCGGCTATCCGCTCGTCACGCTCGTGATCCTCGACGGCTGGGGGATCGCGCCACCCGGCCCGGGCAACGCCGTCGAGCTCGCGCGCACACCGGTGTTCGACGGCCTGGTCGCCCGGTACCCGTCGACGCAGCTTCGCGCGTCCGGGCCGGCGGTCGGCCTGCCCGAGGGCCAGATGGGCAACTCCGAGGTCGGCCACCTGACGATCGGATCGGGGCGGATCCTCTTCCAGGACCTCGTGCGGGTCGGCCGGGCCGTCGAGGACGGCTCGCTCTTCGAGAACGAGGCCCTGCTCGGCGCCTTCCGCCGCGCGAAGGAGCGCGGCGGCGCGGTCCATCTCCTCGGGCTCGTCTCGACCGGCGGGGTCCATTCGCACGTTGCCCACCTGCGGGCGCTCCTCGAGATCGGCGAGCGGGCCGGGCTCGGTGACCGGACGTGGGTCCACGCGTTCACCGACGGCCGCGACGTCTCCCCGCATGCGGCGGCGGACGACCTCGCGACACTGCCCGCCGACCGCATCGCGACGGTCGTCGGCCGCTACTACGCGATGGACCGCGACAAGCGCTGGGAGCGCACCGACCGGGCGCTCGACGCGATCGTCGGAGGCGTCGGCGAGGAGGCCGACGACCCCGTCGCCGCGGTGCGCGCGAGCTACGAGCGCGGCGTAACCGACGAGTTCGTCGAGCCGGTCGTCCTCCGCGGGAGGCCGCGGCTCGATCCGTCCAGAGACGCGGTGATCGTCTTCAACTTCCGTCCCGACCGCGTCCGCCAGTTGACGCAGCGCCTGCTCGAGGCGAACGCGGACGTCGTGACGATGACCCGCTACCGCGACGACTTCACCTGCCCGGTCGCGTTCGATGAGCAGGAGGTGCCGGACACCCTCGCCGAGGTGCTGAGCGGCGCCGGGGCGATGCAGCTCCACGCGGCGGAGACGGAGAAGTACGCCCACGTGACGTATTTCTTCGACGGCGGCGTGGAGGAGCCGGCGGCCGGAGAGGAGCGCATCCTCGTGCCGTCACCGCGCGACGTGCCGAGCTACGACAAGAAGCCCGAGATGTCGGCCGCCGAGGTCGCAGACCGTGTCGCCCGGGCGCTGGACGACGGCTACCGGTTCTGCGTCGTCAACTTCGCGAACCCGGACATGGTCGGTCACACGGGCGTGATCCCGGCGGTGGTCGAGGCCGTCGAGACGGCCGACGCGTGCCTCGGCCGGGTCGTCGAGGCGACCCACGCGGCGGGCGGCGTCTGCCTCGTCACGGCCGACCACGGGAACGCCGAGCGGATGCTCGAGGACGACGGCGTCAGCCCTCACACGGCGCACACGACGAACCCGGTGCCACTCGTCCTCACCGTGGAGGGCGGCACGCTCCGTGACGGCGGTGAGCTGTCCGACCTGGCTCCGACGGTGCTCGACCTGCTCGGGCTCGACCCTCCGCCGGTGATGAGCGGGGCGAGCCTGCTCGCACTAGAGAATCGCTGACACGTCACCGAGTCGTAAATTGTTCGTGAATCGGCGCGAGACGGCTGTATGCTCGCGGCGCATTGGCCCTGACGCAGCCCGATCACGGTGTGCTCCGCAAGGCCCAGCGCGGTGACGAGCGGGCGTTCAACCTCATCGTCAGAGCCTACGAGCAGCCGGTCTACAACTACGTGCTGCGCCTCGTCGGCGACCGGAGCCTCGCCGAGGACCTGACGCAGGAGGTCTTCCTTCGCGTCTACCAGGGCCTGCCGGGCTTCTCCGACCGGTCGCGCTTCACGACCTGGCTGTTCCAGGTGACGAAGAACCGCGTGCTCGACGAGCTGCGGGCGCTCGAGCGGCGGCCCCGCGCGGTGGTCGCGCTCGACGACATCCCGCCGCTCGAGGTCGTCGATCAGCCCTTCGAGCGGACGGAGACGATCGACGCCGTCTGGCGCGCCGTCGAGGCGCTCACCGTTGACCTGAAAATGGCCCTTCTGCTGCGGGACGTCGTCGGGCTCTCGTACACCGAGATCGCCGACGCACTCGAGATCACGCTTGCGACCGTCAAGTGGCGGATCTACAAGGCCCGCGAGGAAGTCGCGACGATGCTGGCTCGCGACGGGATCACCGCGCGCACGGCCACGACGACTCGGCCCGCGGCCGTCGCAGCCGCCGCGACCGAGTAGCTCAGCTCTAGGCTGGGTCGACGGAGCTGGCGGGCAGTTCGGCGAGGCCCTGGCAGCCACACGGCCGCGGTCGTGCCGTCCCGCGGTGACGCCCGCGCAGGCGCAAACTGCCCGCATGGTTTTTCACCGCAGGCGCCTCTTGCGAGGTGAACCTGCGTCGAAAGGACATCACCATGCGCATGCTCCCTCTCGCACTCCTGGCGGTGGCGCTCGCCGTTCCCGCCGGAGCGGTCGCGGATCGCGGCTCGACCGGCCGACACTCGACGACGACGGTGGCGAAGAGCAAGGCCACGGTCAAGGCCGAGAAACCACGGCTGAAGGCCCGGCGGCATCACCCGGCCAGGACGACGATCGTCGTCAGGAAGGCCGTCGTCGACGAGCGTGAGGTCAAGGGCCCTATCGTCTCGCTCTCGCCGCTCACGGTCGGCTCACTCACGTGCACCGTTCCGGTCGGCACGTCGCTCGCCGGCTTCCGGATCGGCGACGTCGCGGAGATCACGTGCGATCTGGTGCAGGGCCATTTCGTGCTGCGGAAGATCCACGCCGAGGACGACCTGGTTGAGGATCGAGACGACGAGCGTGAGGTCAAGGGCCGCATCGTTTCGCTCTCGCCGCTCACCGTCGGGACGCTCACATGTGCGCTACCTGCCGGCGTCTCGCTCGCCCGCTTCCAACTCGGCGAGTTCGTCGAGATCACCTGCGACCTGGTCGACGGCCAGTGGGTGCTGCGTAAGCTGGAGCCGGAGGACGATGACGATGACGTCTCGCATTCCGGCCCCGGACGTGGCGACGACGACACCGGTCACCAGAGCGGTGGCGACCACGACAACTCCGGGCCTGGAGGCGGTGACCACGGTGGCGACTCCGGATCCGGGAGCGGCGGCGGCCACGGCGACGACTGATCCGCCGATGCGCGCCCTCGCGGACGGCGGCGATTCGGGCCCCGCGCGGGAGCACGGGGCTCATGTCGCCCGTCTCTACGCGCAGCACGGGCGCGCCCTCTACGGGCTCTGCGTGATGCTCCTGCGCGACAGTCACGAGGCCGAGGACGCCCTCCAGTCCGCGTTCCTGTCGGCCTACGGTGCCCTGCTGCGTGGCGGTTCGCCGCGGGACGAGGGAGCGTGGCTCGCGGCGATCGTCCGGAACGAGTGTCGCGGGCGCATCCGAGTTCGGATGGAGACACCGCTGCACGAAGACGCGGCGGTGCTTGAAGAGATGCCTGACCTCTCGCGTACGCCTGCCGAAACCGTCACCGATCCGGTCGTGAGGCGTGCGCTCGCAGCACTCTCCGAGAGCCAACGCGAGGCTGTCGTCCTGCACGACGTCCTCGGTCTCCGCTCCCGCGAGGTCGGGGACGTGCTCGGTCTCTCCCGCCCGGCGGTGGAAGCGCTGCTCTTCCGAGCTCGGCGCCAGCTGCGGCTCCGCCTCAAGCCCGTGGGAATCCTGGTGGTTCCCGCCGCGGTCGGGCATGCGCTCGCCCAGGCGATCCCCGGTTTCGTGGCTCCGGCCGCGGCGGCGGGCATCGCCGGGACGGCAGGCGGTGTCGCGGGCGCCGGGGTCCTCGCAAAGCTCGCCGCCACGCCGACCGCGGCGAAGGTCACTGCAGGCCTCGCCGCGGCGGCCACCGCCGGCTCGGTCGCGGCCGTCGAGGTGGCGCGAGAGCCGGTCTCGCGCCCGCATCGACCTCCGTCGCACTCGGCTCCCGCCGTCGTCGCTCGCGAGGGATCCGATGCCGGTGCAAGCGGACCGGAAACATCCAGCGTCGGCCTGCAGAGCGCGGCCCAGGACACATCGGGCAGCGATGGACGCGGGCACCATGACCGCTCGGCGGCGCAGCCCATGGACGATCGTGACGGTGGCAGTGGGCACAGCGGCCCCGGAAGCGGGGGCGAGACGGGGAGCGCGGACACCTCAGGCGGAGGCGGGAGCGGACACGGCGGGTCGGAGACATCGGGCGACGACGCGCCCTCCGGCGGGTCTACGAGCAGCTCGTCAGGCCCATCGGGAGACGGCGGCGGGCACTCGACGAGCTCGGGGACATCAGGCGGGGGCGAGTCTTCCGACAGTGGAGGCTCGCCGGGCCCCGGGCCGGGCGGGGCGGAGACCTCGTCGGGCGGCGACCCGTCCACCTCTGGCCAGGGCAGCGTGTCGGTCGCGCCTGAGCTGGAGACATTCAGCGGGCCGGGCTCGAGCGGCTCAGGCGGCGGGTCGCCCGAAGGTGGCGGATCGGGATCCTCGAGCGGCCCAGGCTCCGGCATGGAGACGACGCCGGAGGATGGCGGCGGCGACTCGAGCGACTCGAGCGACTCCGGCGGGCGCGGGTAGGACCGACCGCAAGCCAAGCCACCGCGCCGCACTCCGGGATTCGCACGGCACGCCACGAGCCGGACTCCGCGGCCGACCGTACGATGCGCGGATGCAGGCATCCGACCCCGTGGAGGCACTCGCGGTGGCGCTGGCCGACGTCGCCGGCGCTCCGGTCGACCTCGAGCGTCCGTCCGACGCACAGCACGGCGACTACGCGACGAATGTCGCGTTGAGGCTTGCGGGCGCGAGACGGCAGCCGCCGCGGGACGTCGCGTCGGAGCTGGCCGAGCAGGTGCGGCTGCTCGACGGCGTCGCCGGAGTGGACGTGGCCGGGCCAGGGTTCCTCAACGTGACCGTCGACGACCGCTGGTTGGGGAGCGGTGTCGCGTGCCTCCTGTCCGCGGGGACGTCATTCGGCGGTGGGTCTGCCGATCCGCGCGAGCGCGTCCAGGTCGAGCTCGTCTCCGCGAATCCGACGGGGCCAGTCACTGTGGCGTCGGCGCGGAACGGCGCCTACGGCGACGCGGTGGCCCGGCTGCTGCAGTTCGCGGGGCACGACGTCGAGCGCGAGTACTACTACAACGACGCCGGGACGCAGATGGACCGGTTCCGCGAGTCCGTCGAGGCAATTCGCCGGGGCGAAGAGCCGCCCGAGGACGGATATCGCGGCGACTACGTCGCCGACCTGGCCCGCGAGGAGGGAGACCCTGTACCGCGGATGCTCGCGCAGATCGAGGCGGCGCTCGAGCGCTTTCGCATCCACTTCGACACGTTCGAGCGCCAGAGCGTGGTCGAGTCGGAGGCGCCCGCCGCCATCGAGCTTCTCGACACCTACGAGGCGGACGGCGCGCTCTGGGCGCGCACCACCGCGCACGGCGACGACAAGGACCGCGTGCTCGTGCGCTCCAACGGCCAGTCGACGTACTTCGCGTTCGACGCGGCGTACATCCGTCGCAAGTACGCGCGAGGCTTCGAGCGGCTCGTCTACGTGCTCGGCGCCGACCACCACGGCTACGTCGCGCGCCTCCAGGCACTGGCCGAGATGCTCGGCCACGCGCGGGAGTCCGTCGAGGTGCTGATCTACCAGCTCGTACACCTGACACGGGGTGGGGAGGCCGCGAGGATGTCGAAGCGCCGCGGCGACGTGGTCTTTCTCGACGAGTTCGTCGACGAGATCGGAGTCGACGCCGCCCGCTGGTACCTGCTCTCGCGCGGCCACGACCAGACGATCGAGATCGACGTGGCGCTCGCCGCCGAGCGGAGCCAGAAGAACCCCGTCTACTACGTCCAGTACGCGCACGCGCGGATCGCGGGAATCCTCCGCAACGCCGAGGGCCGCGTAGCCGATCCGACTCCCGCGGCTCCGCTCACCGTGGAGGAGCGGGATCTCGTCAAGCGCCTGCTCGAGTTTCCGATGGTCGTCCGTACGGCGACCGAGCGGCGGGGGCCGCACGCGCTGCCGGCGTATGCGATCCGGGTCGCTGACGACTTCCATCGCTTCTACCACCACCATCGGGTGCTCGGCTCCGACGCGGAGGCCTTCCGCCTCGCGCTCTGCGCCGGGACACAGGCCGTCGTCGCGATCTGCCTCGACCTGCTCGGGGTGGAGGCGCCCGAGCGGATGTAGGCCGTTCCGGGTCGGTCTCCGCGAACGGTCGATCGCGCGATGCGCTGGAACGCCGCGCTCGGCGGCCTCGCGGCGTCGTGGGGCTTCATCGCCGTCCTCGTCGCGGCGGTCGACCTCGGCGCGGAGGCGCTCGCGTTCTGGCGCCTCGCGTTCGCGGCCGCCGCGCTCGGGGTCGGGGCGCTCGTCGCGGGACGCGCGGACCTGCTCGCTCCCGGCAGCCGGCTGGCGGCACTCGCGCTGCTGGGTGTCGTCCAGGGCGCCCACTGGCTGCTGTTCTTCGAGGCGGTCGACCACGGCTCCGTCGCGCTCGCGGTGCTGACGTTCTATGCGGCCCCGCTCCTGATCGCGCTCGTCGCACCGCTCGTGCTCCCCGAGCGGATGAGCGCGACCGTGCTCGTCGCCTGTGTCGTCGGTGCGGCCGGGATCGTCGCGATCGCCCTCGACACCGGCGGCGAGGGAGGAGCGCCCTCGGCCGCCGCCGTGGCCGCGGGGCTCGGCTCGGCGGCGACGTATGCCGCCCTCGTCGTCCTCGCCAAGCGTCTGCTCGCGGCGTCGACGCCGCCGTTGACCGTCGCGTTCTGGGACTGCCTGGTGGGGACGATCGCCGTCGCGCCGGTTCTGCTCCTCGCCGATCGGGTCGTTCCCGAGGACGCTGGGGAATGGGCCGTCGCGCTCACGCTGGGCGTCGTCTTCACGGGGCTGTCGACGCTCCTCTACGCGGCGCTCCTCCGGCACGTGACGGCGCAGGCAGCGGGGGTGCTCACGTTCCTCGAGCCGGTGGCAGGCGTCCTCCTCGGCTGGGTGCTCGTCGACCAGCGGCCCGGGGCCGTGACGCTCGCCGGCGGCGCCCTCGTCCTCGCCGCGGGGATCATCGTCGTCCTGCTGGAGCCCTCCGAGACGCGCGTCGCGGACGCTCCGGCCGGGGTAGGATCGGGCATCGAATGAGCCGCGATCCCTCGCGTACGCCGCCCGACCGAAACCTCGCGCTGGAGCTGGTGCGGGTCACCGAGGCGGCGGCGATGGGTGCCTCGCGCTGGATCGGACGCGGGGACAAGGAAGCGGCCGACCAGGCGGCCGTCGACCTCATGCGCCTCATGGTCAACTCCGTGTCGATGCGCGGTGTCGTCGTCATCGGCGAGGGCGAGAAGGACGAGGCGCCGATGCTCTTCAACGGCGAGGAGGTGGGGGACGGCACCGGGCCGGAGGTCGACGTCGCGGTCGACCCCCTCGAGGGCACGCGGCTGACCGCGCTCGGCATCTCCGGCGCGATCTCGGTGATCGCGGTGGCAGAGCGCGGCTCGATGTTCTTTCCCGGAGCCGCCGTCTACATGGACAAGATCGCCGTGGGGCCGGAGGCCGCGGACGCGATCGACATCGACCTCTCGCCGCGCGAAAACGTCGCCCGGGTCGCCGAGGCGAAGGGCGTCGAGGTGAACGAGGTCACTGTCGTGGTCCTCGAGCGCGACCGCCACGACGACCTGATCGCCGAGCTGCGGGACGCCGGCGCGCGGGTCAACCTGATCCGCGACGGCGACGTCGCGCCCGCGATCGCCGCGGCCCAGCCGGGAACGGGAATCGACATGCTGATGGGCATCGGCGGCACTCCCGAGGGCGTGATCTCGGCAGCGGCGATCAAGTGCCACGGCGGCGCGCTGCAGGGTCGCCTCTGGCCGCGGGACGACGACGAACGCGCGAAGCTCGTCGAGGCGGGGTTCGACGTCGAGAAGGTGTTGACGCACGACGATCTCGTGCGGGGAGAGGACGTGTTCGTCGCGGCTACGGGAGTCACCGGCGGGGCGCTGCTCCGCGGCGTGCGCCCGGGTGCGGACGGGATCGAGACGGAGTCGATCGTGATGCGCTCGCGGTCGGGCACGGTGCGGCGGGTCGCGGCGCACCATCCGTCCGGGAAGCTCAGGAGATTGCGAACGGAAGGAGGCCGCTGATGGCGGCGGAGGAGCTCAGGACGATCGCGCAGTCGATCGTCGCCGACAACAAGGGCGTGCTTGCGGCGGACGAGTCGACGGGCACGATCAGGAAGCGGTTCGACTCGATCGGCGTGGAGTCGACCGAGGAGAACCGGCGGGCGTACCGGAACCTCCTGTTCACCACCCCGGGGTCCGAGGAGCACGTCGGCGGCGTGATCATGTACGACGAGACGATCCGGCAGTCGTCCGACGACGGGACGCCGTTCACGGACCTCCTCGCGTCGAAGGGCGTCGTCCCCGGGATCAAGGTCGACACGGGCGCGCACGACCTCGCCTGGCATTCGGGGGAGAAGGTGACGGAGGGCCTCGACGGCCTTCGCGCCCGCCTCGAGGAGTACCACGAGCTCGGCGCCCGCTTCAGCAAGTGGCGCGCCGTGATCACGATCGGCCACGGGATCCCGACGGATGCCTGCATCCATACCAACGCGCACGCCCTCGCTCGCTACGCCGCCCTGTCGCAGGAGGCCGGGATCGTGCCGATCGTCGAGCCGGAAGTCCTGATGGACGCCGACAACACGATCGAGCGCTGCTACGAGGTGACCGCGCGCATGCTGCACGTCGTGTTCTACGAGCTCTACCGGCAGGGCGTCGCGCTCGAGGGGATGCTCCTCAAGCCGAACATGGTGATCTCCGGGAAGCAGTGCCCGACTCAGGCGCCCTCGTCGCAGATCGCCGAGCTCACCGTCGACTGCTTCCTACGACACGTGCCGGCCATCGTGCCCGGGATCGTGTTCCTCTCCGGCGGACAGTCCGAGGTCGAGGCGACGGAGAACCTGAACGCGATCAACCGCGTCGGCGGCCCGTGGCCCCTGTCGTTCTCGTACGGCCGCGCGCTCCAGGCATCGGCGCTCGACGCGTGGGGCGGCGACCCGGCGAACGTCGAAGCGGCGCAGGAGGCGTTCCTGCACCGCGCCCGCATGAACGCGCTCGCGGTCGCCGGCGACTGGAGCGCAGAGGTGGAGGAGGCCGTCCCGGCCTGAGCCAACCGCGTGCCAGAGCGCGGCGCGAGCGGCACCCGGCACCCGCGGGGCGCTACCCTCGCACGATGTCCGTTCGTGCCGTGGCCGTCGCCGCGGTAATCCTCGTCGCCGTGCTCGTCGTCGCGGCGGGTGCCCAGGGCGGCGCCGTCGCGCCGCCCGTCCGCGTCACGGTCTTCGGCGACTCCGCCGCGACGGCCATGGCGTACGACCCTGACGCGAAGCGGATCCTCGGTCGCGGGGTCGATCTCAGGCTCGAGGTTGCGGCGTGCCGGCGCCTCGGCGACACCAGCTGTCCCTACGACGGTGTGCGGCCGCCCAACGTGATCGACCGCGCGATGGCGCTCGGCCCCGAGATGGGACCCGTTGTCGTCGTGATCGTCGGCTACAACGACTTCGAGGCGAACTACGCCGACAACATCGAGCAGGCGCTAGCGGCGTTCCGCAAGGGTGGCGTCGAGCACGTCGTCTGGCTGACGCTGCGTGCCGAGCGGCAGAGCTATCTCGCCATGAACGGCATGATCACCGCCGCCGCCCAGAAGCACGCCGAGATGACTGTCGCCGACTGGAACGCGCAGGCACGGGACAACCCCGGCTGGCTGCAGCCCGACGGGATCCACCTGACGCCGTCGGGGGCCGAAGGGATGGCGACGCTGGTCAACGGCGCGCTCGTCCAGCTCGGCCTCGCGCCGAAGCCCGTCGAGGCCCAGGGGCGGAAGCTCCTCGCGATTGCGTCTCGCTCGCTTCCGGCCGGGCGTCTCGGCCGCGGCTATCTGGCCCGCCTGAAGGCCATCGGAGGCACCGCGCCGTACCGCTGGGCGCGCACCGGCGGGACACTCGCGCCCGGTCTCCGCCTGACGACGACGGGCCGTCTCACCGGCGTGCCGACGCGAGCCGGGAGCTACCGGCTGCGTGCGCGAGTCGTCGACCGCACTGGAGCGGTGCGCGTCAGCCTCGTGTCCCTCCGGATCGCCTGACGGGCTCGGCGCGTCGCGCGCGTGCCTAGGACCGGGCGGGGAAACCGGCACGCCGCTTGCGCCGCCGGAGCAGCCCGCTCCGGCGCCAGGTCAACTCGTCGAAGAGCACGCTGCGCAACTCGACGAGATCCCCGGTCGGACGGTCGAGCACGGCGAGGACCGCCTCCCGGTCATCGGTCGAGAGCGCGATGAACTCCTGGCTGAGCGTGGTCGCCTCGAGGAGCACACGTGCCGTGTGGTCGGACCCGTCGCGCGTGAGCATCGCAGCGAGCTCCAGCGTCTGCTCGCGCGAGACCCGAACGCCCGCGAGGATCGGCATGGACACACGGTAACCGAGGTGCGTAGCAGGTCGCCAGCCTTCGACATGGGGATGGTCGTGGCTAGCGATTCCTCCACGCGATCGCCCTGGCGACCGCAGCCGGCCCCGCAAACGTCGCTTCCTGTGCGCTCACGCGCGTCATCCGCTGGCTGATCCAGCCGTCGATCGAGCTCAGGCCCGAGTTGGCGGGCAGATACAGCCCGAGATTGAACTCGCCGAAGCTCACCTGCGGCCGCGCCTGCGACGCACCGTCCATTCCACCGTCAGGAAGTCGCGCCCCCGCCGTCCCGGCGAGCGAAGCGGCGACCGCGACCGAAACCGAGAGCGCGACGCCGATGCGTGTCCTTGCGGTCTTCATGCCAGCCCCTTTCTCGTGATCTACCGTCTGCGTCTCGACGGTAGGGGCCGCATGCCCTGGTGTCGTCTGCCTGTGACACACATGCTCTGTCACGAGCGAGACACGAGTCTGGGGTTCGACGGCGCGCAGCAAGTTGCCCCAGTACCGGACCGCAGTCATCTGAGATGCCGTCCGTGGCTTGCAACCTGGCGACAGACCTGTAAGGTTGTCGTATGTCAGACGACAGACAGGTATTCACCGTGACGTCGAATGGCGACGGGAGCCTCGTCTTGGTTGGGGAGCTCGACGCCCTAACCGTCCGTGACCTGGCCGAGGCGCTGGCGACTCGAAACGGCGAGCGTCACGTCACGCTCGACCTGTCGGATCTCACGTTCATCGACAGCCACGGCCTGCACGCGATCGTCGCATTCGCTCGGGGCCGCGAGACGGTGACCCTGACGGGCGTAGCGCCCCACATCCGGCGAGTGTTCGAGATCACCCGCCTGACCGAGCTTCCCGGACTGCAGGTCGATGGCTGAGGCTGCGCGGATCATCTCCCTCTCGGAGCGGCTCAAGAGCCGCCGCGAACAACGAGGAATCAGCCAGGCACAGGCAGCGCGCGAGCTCGACGTCGCACGAACGGCCTACCGCCTGTGGGAGATGGAGGCCGCAAAGCCGGCTCCAGACCGCTGGCGCCTGATCGCGAGCTGGCTCGGCGTCTCCGTCACGACGATGCTGCTCGCGGAAGACCTCCTCTCCGAAGACGAGGCAGCGATGGGCGAGCTCGCAACCTTCGACTTCGAGCGCTCCGGACGCGACTGGGACGACAGCGCCGCAGCGAACACCGGCGGCTTCTTCGAACAGGCGCGGTCCCTGGTCGACGACGGCGCCCGGAGCGGCGACATCAGCGCCGAGCAAGCCGCAGCACTGACGTTTGTTCTCGAGCGAATCAAGCAAGAAAGCAGCGACGTGGACAGCGACGTATGGACGCCGGCCGAGCTTCGACGCACGCTCCCCGCAAGAACGCAGGCAGCCAGGGCCGCCCGAGATGCAGTCGCGTTTGTCGCAGACGGCATACCGCAGCACGAGCTCGAGACGGCACGCCTGCTGGTCACCGAACTCGTCGGCAACAGCGTCAGACATGGCCCGAGCGGCCCGAAGGCAACCGTCGAGCTCCTCGTCAGCGTCACGCGGAACCTCCTTCGCATCGAGGTCGCAGACCGCTCTCCCACACCAGCCCAGCCCAAGGCGCCGAGTCACGAAGGCGGCTACGGCCTCGCACTCGTCGCCGCGATGGCGAGCCGCTGGGGAGCAGGCCCACAGGACGGGCGCAACGTCACCTGGTTCGAGCTCGACCTGCCGGTCCCGGGCATGCCCAGCACAACCAACTAGCACGGGCCAACCAGGCTCACCTAGCCCGGTCGGCCCGCCTGCCAGAACGGAAGCCACCGATCAAACGCGGCACCGTCTGATGGGCTCCCGAACCGCAGCATTGCCGCGTCGCGGTTCGGGCAAACGTGTTGGACCCCCGGCCGCCGCGGGTACGCCCGGCTGATGGAAGAGAAGTCAGCCACGCAAGCGCCGGCGAAGCTGCGGGAGTATCTCGAGTGCTGGCGGCTGCCCGGCGGCAAGCTCGCGCCGGATCAGATGCGCTCCCTCCTCGAATGGGACGGCACCCCAGAGGAAGACCGGGAAGGGTTGCAACAGGATCTGGCGGCGACGGAGCAGCAGGTTCCGGCGACGTCTCTGGCGCCGAACCAGCGGCGCGGCCACAACAGTTGGCTCGACCGGATCAAGGGAGTCTTCCGCCGCTAGCTCGGGATCGGTCCAGGGCGAAGGAGCATGGGCCGCAGATCCACGCGTTGCACCGCCTCCCACCAGGGCGTTGCGTCGGGTCGTTCTTATGCGGCGGTCAGCGTGGCTAGAGCGGGAGCCACACCGCCGCCGAGTACGCCCCGTAGACGAGCAGCGCCACCCACACCAGCTGCGCAACAGCAACAGCCGCGACGAGTGCGACACTCGCTGGACGTATCAGGAACCCGACCATCGACGAGCCGTCAACGCCGGCCTCCTTGCCGCGCTCCTCGCGTGCGTCGGCTTCTGGCTGTTGGTCGCCGTAGCCTGGTTGCAGCTCACCTAGCGCGAAAGCCGAAGGCTCCGCGGCCAGCAGATTCGCCTCCATATACCCATCCCCCGTTCTTGCTCCCCTGCGCCGTGTCCGGACCGACGCCTTCCGCAAGTCATATCACCCCCGTGCGTCGCGGCAAAGCCTCCATCGACCCGGTCGCGGCCCGGTTTCCGTGGCGGTACCCGAGGTACGCAGCCGCGGGCGTCCGGCTGAGCCGCAGCGGACGCCCGCTACCTACCCCGTTTGAGGGAACTTCGCGGGATCGCGCAAGTTTCGCCCCGCTCGCGCATCTTCAGGTCAGAGGATCCGGGAGTGGCGGTGGTCGGCCTGGCGGCGCCGGCACACCGCCCCCGGCCCCTGGCCGCAGGTCCAGCAACGACCTAGCCGAAACTCCGGTTCGCGTCCTCGCCTCAGGTTCGATACTGCCGCGGTGCAACACGGGCCGCGGGGCCTGCTGGGGCCGGGGGAGTTATGGCTTTCCAGCAAGCCCACGCGGCAGGCGGGACCGCCGTCTCTGGTCGGGGGAAGGGCCAGTAGGTGGTGGTGCCGCCATGCACAGTGTTGCACCCTGAACAGCCTCGATGGCGGAGGTGGTCACGGTTTCCCTCTGGCCCAGGATCATGGTCACGTCGAGCGTGATGCTGGAGTGCCACTACGGCACGCTGATGGACACCGCACACGACGCGATCCTGTCGCGGCTGGGAGGGGGTTTGGGCATGAACGGGGCACGGCCGACGCGCCTGGTGCCCGCAAACGGCATGGAACCTAGAGCGGGCGATGGGGCTCGAACCCACGACCCTCAGCTTGGGAAGCCAGTTCAGCGGGTGAACGAGTGAGAACGGGGGAGAACGGGAAGCGCCGTAACGCACTCAGCATGCGGGATCCGGCACGTCGGTCCAGAAGCCATGCGGAATCTCCGATTCGGCGAGATCCGATCAAAGTGGCGTCTATCTGGCGTTTGGTTTCGCCAACTGCGACAACGCGAGGTAGCCGCCCACCCGCGAGATCCCTGCGTGCGTCACGGCGACCATCGGCGCATGGCCTCGGCCCAGAGGACTCACGACCGCAGGTGACTGGAAGGCATCGTCGCGAAACGCTCCGCCAGGCCTGTACCGGCCGCGGCAGCGCGGCTGGATCAAGGTGAAGAACCCTGGTTACTGGCGGCGCGACGAGGAGATCCAGGCGCTACGGCGGTCGCTGGAGCCGAAACATGCATTGACACCATTCGAAACGCCTCGCTTGACTCGTGTTCTGCGGGGCGTAGCTTGCCGTGGGGACGGATGAACAGGCTGTTCCATAGGGTCGCATTGACGGTAGGTGCGGCAGTTCTTGCACTACTCGCCGTAACGACCGCTTGGGGAGCTGGCGCAGAGGTTCGAACGCTTCCCATCGATCTCATAAGGCCGCCCCGTCTTGAGCCTGGCACCTACCAAACGCGACCCGCATTCGTTCCTCGCACGACCTTCACGGTTGGCGAGGGGTGGGACGGCGCGCAGGAGACTCATTCCGCATGGTGCGTCGGAAAAGGGAGTTACCCGACGCCAGCATCCTTTCGTGAAGCGCTTGGCCCTATCCGGATCTGTGTCGTTCGACTAGGCCCTCCCTACAGCACCGCGATCTCGCGGTTCAAGGCGCTGACGACGCTCACCGCTGGGGCGTCAAAGCCAATCCGAGTGGGCGGCTATCCCGGCGTCTCCTTCCACGCAGCCGTGCATGGCGACCATTCCCTCCTACCCGGCATCACGCCGCTCATTGATCTTCTGCCCGGTGGGGAGCAGATCTTCCTCAGCGTGCGCGGGAAGGCGGTGCTCCTGCTGATCGAGATCTCTCCCGGTACGCCAGGGCAGGCAGCGGTGCGCGGATTCCTGCGAACGATGAGATTCCCCCCTTAGGGGACGCACGCGCACCGGCGTGAGCCGTCCCATGACTGCACAGCCGCCCTACAGCCCGCGCATCACCAACTCGCGCTCGGAGAGGTCACGTTCGTCGGGCTATGGGCTGGCCTGCGTTGGCTGGGTCGCCACCGCAGCTCGACGCAGTGAGATGACGAGGACGCTGCTAAGAGCGAACACCCAGGCGAGCAGCGACAGGAAGACAATCGTGCCGACCCCGTCGGACCAGTCCGAGGTGGCGAAAATCTGCAGCGGTGCGTTGATCAGCCAGACGACGGTGAGTCCGACGCCTATCCCGCCGAGCCGTCGCCAGGGCGACGCCGAGGCGAGCAGCGCGGCAGCGGTCGCGCCGACGAACGCAGCGTTCGCGAACCCCGCCATGTGCGCGGCACCGACACCTACGTCGTAGAGCGCGTGGGCGTCGCCATAGTCCTCGCTTTGAACATCGACGATGTCGACGCCTTTGTAGTTCTCGCCCAGCGACTCCCAGGAACCGAGCACTACGAGGTAGACGGCCGCCATGGCCCCAGCGCCGATGAGCACCGCTTTGGTGGACGACATCGCGTCCGCGAAGGTCGCGGCAAACCACATGAAGCACACGATCCCGAAACCGGCTAGCACGGCTTGCCAGATGGCGGCGTTTCCGTGCTCGGTGTAGTACTCCACCACTGTTACGCCGTTGGCCGAGGACGGCCCCGGCGCGATCAGAAACGCAACCAGAGTGAGGACCGCGAACACTGCGCCACCGGCCGCACCGAACAGGCGGATCCGCCCCATCCATGCGATTGTGATCCCGCAGACGCGCGTCTACAACCCGCGCATCAAGTCACGTTCGGCGAGCAAGGCGGCCACCTGGGCCACGTCGATCAGCGACGGCTTCGCCTCGGCCATGTAACGCGCGAGGTATTTGAGCGCCGCCCGCTCGTACTTCCGATCACCCTTCTCCGCGTACAGCTCGACGAGTAGGCGTGCGTCGGAGAGCGGAGTGAATGGGATTTCGAACGCTGCCTGTTCGGCGGCGATGAAGGTTCCCGGCGGCGAGCGCCCGCCGGAGTTGTGCGCCGGGATGGCCCTCCGAGGTCACGAACACACGTTCTCACATGTCGAACGCGGTGACTATGAGGACATGTCCGCCGCGGCCATCTGGTCGTCGCTGGCAAGGTTCGAGGCGGGCCGGGCGACCATTGGGAAGCGCAACGGCGTTCAGGCAGCCCGCCCGGCCCAACGTCGCTAGATCAACGAGTACACGGTCAGGGCGACCAATACCCAGAAAGCGATGCAGGCAGCCAGGGCGGCAACCAGTCCGAAATTGAAGTCGGCCGACTCGTGCCGACTGGCAGGGACGAAGGTGCCCGAATCGGGCCGACCAACGGGGACGGCCGTGCGCGACATCACGTCACGCAGCCTTCGCCGTCACGGCAAGGCTCGTAGGAACGCCTGGTCAGCGAGGCAGAACGACGCATTCGAAACCCTCGCCACGTCGCTCCCACCATCGCGCGAAGTCCGTCGCCGCTGAACGGGTGTGGAACACCTTGTAGTGCATTCGGTTACCGCCGCTCACGGTGTACCGAACCGTCCATGTGGTGGTGCCGTTCGACACCTCGCCTCCCTCTCGGTCAAGGGCTTACTGGTTCTGGATCACGTCCCGCGCTCGTTCGCCTTCCACGTCTCAAGGTAAGGACCTGTGCTCAAATGAATCGCTGGACATTCGTCCAGACGACCCTCTCGGGACGTTTGGGTACGGATTGGGCGCGATCAGCCTCGAGGTGTAAACGCGCTGCTCACTCGTCGGTCGCGAGTTGCCCACTCCCGCAGCCCCTGTCAGCATCTCAGCCTCCGAGCGTGTCTCCGATTGCCTTTGGGGAAGCACCGCTTCTCGCACGCGGAGCGCACGCCGCGACGATCCATCCACAGGCGGGCGCAGAAACACCCCGCAAAGTGCGGGGAACGCCGGTCAGCTGTCCACCGGTTCCACAGGGCTCTCGTGCGGCTGGGGATGATCTGCGGTCAAAAGGCGGGGGTCTACCACGCTGCGAGCGGGGCCGGGTGCCATTCGTGAGAGTCACTGACGGCGTTCAGCTAGCCGCCAGGCCCCGCGATCGATCGAGGCGAATAGCGTCCGATAGCACAGAACGGCGTGGTCTGGAATGCTCCAGGTCATCTCTTGAAAGGAGGTGGGGATGGCCGACTCCGGTCTCTTCATCGGCTGGGGCGAGATCGTCCGCGGACGCGAGACGGAAGCCGTCGAGCACTTCAACGCGACGATCGAGTACTTCTCGGGATTACAGGCCGAGGGAACGATCGAGAGCTTCGAGCCTGTGTTCCTCGAACCGCACGGCGGCGATCTCGGTGGTTTCTTCTTCCTACGCGGCGACGCCGAAAAGCTGGCCGCGCTCCGCGTCGATGACGACTTCGAGGCGGTGATCCAGAAGGCCACTCTCATCGCCGACAAGATGGGTGTGGTCGGAGCCGTGATGGGCGCCGCCCTGGAGCGACAGGTCGGCACGTACGTGGGGGCGATCGCGCAGTTCGCATAGGGCGAACTTGAAGTAGAGGGCGGCGTACCCGAGTCGGTGGTACGCCGCCTTGCCCTCTCCGGTGCCCGTGCTTCGCCGGGTCGTCCTGGTGCGAGTCACACACTGACGGCGTCATTCGCACCACGGCGAGGGAAGCTGAGCCTGTCGTTGAACCTCAGGTCTATGACCGGAGACGACGCTACGCCGCCCCCGAACGGGCCTTCGTTCATCGAGCGCCGCGCTCTGAGGATCGCCGACGCGCGATCTGTGGTCATCGGCCTCGCCCTTACGTTCGTCGGACTGGCGTTCTTCGGAGCGATCGTGATCCGCATCGTCGATCCCGACAACTTCCCGTCACTGGGCTTGGCGGTCTGGTGGGCGCTGCAAACGGTTACGACGGTCGGTTACGGAGATGTCGTGCCCACGTCCGCCGTGGGCCGCGTCATCGGGGGCATCGAAATGGTGCTCGGCATCTCCTTCATCACATTCCTCACGGCAGGGGTGACCAGCATCGTGATCCAGCGTGGCAGTGCAAAGGCGCAGGCGGTCGAACGTGTGCACGATGAGCGGGATGCCAAGACAATCCTCGATGCGCTGGTCGAGACACGACAGGCGATCACCGCGTTGGACGCGCGTCTTGACCGCATCGAGTCGAAGATCACCACGAGCGGGTAGCTGAGCCGCTGGCGACGTCTAACGCGACGCGCCGTCGTTCAGCCTCGTGCTCGTTCACCGGCCGGATGCGAAGCTCTCCGACCGTCTGCTCGACCTCGACCCACTTGTTGAGGAGGAGCACGCGCAACGCCTCTCGGACACGGACATGGCTGGACCTGTCAGTCTCGATGGGCGACCCGGCGATCTTGCCGCGCATCCGCAGGTCGGCGCCGATGCCACCGGGGACAACAAGCCCCCGGTGGTCGCCCTCGCCCTCGAAACGTCCGTCCGCGAACAGCTGCCGGTCGTCATTCTGAAAGCAGGCGAGCACCGCGACGAGCAACCCGACAGCCATGAGCGTCCAGCCGTCGCCCAGCAGCCACGTGTGGGCCAGCGAACCGCGGCAGCTGAACACTGCCGCCCGGGAGCAGCGGCTGGCGCCGCAACGTCGCGACCTTGCGGGAGTCCTTCAGTTCGCCGAGGTTTCGCTTCGCCTGCGCGTCCCGGCGCTTCCGCTCAAACAGGCCCTCGTCATCGGCCGCCTTCCCCAGCAGCCGCTCCCACGACGCCGTCTCGTCGTTAGTCAGCGGCTCCGCCTGTTCGTCGGACGCAATCTTCCGCCTCCGCTTCACGAGGGCCTCCAGCACGGTGGCGTCGTCTTCGGTGGATGGCCGGTCGTTCGATCAGGAAGCTGGCGGCCAAAGCGACCGCGACCGCCCGATCGTCGGCAAGAGCCACCGTGCCCGCCGCCTGGTGCCGCTCACCGCGAAGGCGATGGAGGCAATCGCGGCTCTCCCGCCCAGGGTCGACACGGCGTTGCTCTTCCCGGCATCCGAGGCGGCCATCTGGGGATCGAGAACTGGCGCTCGCGCGCCTGGTATCCGGCGCTTGAAGCGGCCTGGGATCTCGAAGCGCGGCCCGTACCACCTACGGCACACATTCGCGACCGAGGCGCTCGCGGCTGGCGTCTCGACGTTCGAGTTGTCGCGGGTGATGGGCACGTCGATCCAGATGATCGACCAGCACTACGGGCACCTCGCGAGGGACTCCGAGGACTCGATTCGGGCGCGGCTCGACGCCGGATCGACTCAATCTGGCGTCGGACGCCGACCGACCGCGATACCGAGCAGGCCGCGATCCCGCATGGGGGCAAGGATCGCGGCCGAAGCGGGCGATGGGGCTCGAACCCACGACCCTCAGCTTGGGAAGCTAATACGAGCACCCCGACGCTCCGCGACGATCGACGTAGAACGCCTGCATCCATGCGGCTTTCCGGGGATCCTCGGCTCCGGAGGCCGCATGGTTGCGTGACCCGATTTCGAATCGTTTTGGCCACTAATTGGCCACGGCGGGGGCCGGCACCGCGTTACGCCGGGGTTAGAATCGCCGCCCCTATCGGACTGGGAGGCTGCGAATGATCACGGTCATGATCCACCACCGGGTCGCCGACTACGACGCATGGAAGATCGAGTACGACCGGGTCTTCGAGATGCCGCTCAGCGCCGCGGTCCAGACGTACCGCGTCTGGCGAGGGCAGGACGATCCAGGATTGGTGATCCTCGAGGAAACCTACGAATCCAGGGAAGCGGCTGAGGGGGCATTGAATAATCCCGACCTGCTTCCCGAGCTCGTAAAGGCCGGGGTAGTGATGGATTCCGTTCGGATCGACTACGTCGACCTGATGGAGGAGGGCTCTCACTGAGGGGCCCAGGCTCGTGCTGCGGCAACGCGAAGGTCTCTAGTCCCGGCATCGCGCCGGCCGCGCTTGTCGGCCGGCAGCCGCTCGTTAGGGTCCGTGCATGAAGTTCAAGCCCACGCGCGCGGATCGGCTCTCGCCGGAGGAGCGTGAGATCGTCGATCGGTTCGAACGTGGCGTGATCGACGCGGCGGAAGCCGGGCAGTTGCTCATCGCGTCGGTCCATTCCGTCCGCGAAGAGGCTGCCGCGTTAGTGGATGAGAGCGGGGCCGGAGCCGGGGAGACGGACGTCGCTCCCGACGAGACGCCCGAGGAGGCAAAGGCGAGGGCTCTCATCGAGCGCCTCGCGCAACAAGTGTACGACGACCCGGCCTGACTCAGAGCGTTGCCTCGTCGCGGGGGCCATCTGATTAACGGCGCAAGCGACGGTCCTTCGCAAGCAGCGCCCGGACCGGGTCGGTGCCGAACACCGCGCCACTCGTGGGCCTGGACACGGCCCGGAGACCCCGGAACTGCGCGGCATCACGGCCGCTGTCGCTCCCGCCGGGCTCGACGGGCCGGGTCATTGCCGGTTCAGCTAGCCGCCCGATGTCACGCGGGTGACACAGCGGGTGGCGCACCGGTGAACGACGCGGAGCGCGTCGCCTTCTACGGTCGGCTCATGGTCGGTCGAGGCGGGACAAGGAGGAGATCATGAACGTGAGGGCGACACGCATGCTCTTAACCGCGGTGGCGCTTTCCGCGCTCGCGGCGGTGCTCGCAAGCTTCGCGCAGGCGCGCATTCCGGAGGGGAACGGCACACAGCCTCCGTCCAAGACAGTCGTAAACAAGCAGCAGTCCTTGCAGGAGGTGCTCGCAAGCTACCCGCAGGCGCGCATTCGGGAGGGGAACGGCACACAGCCTCCGTCCAAGACGGCCGTAAACGAGCAGCGGGCCTCGAAGGTGAGCGGGACGTTCTACTGGTTCACCCCTGACCCCCGGATCTACGTGGTCTACGCGGCGCTGATGTCCCCGACAGCCGGGCGATGACACCCTGACGTTCGATCAGCTCGCCGCTGGGGCGGCGGGCCAACCGTGGCCGAAATTGGGGCAGAGGGCGTTCTCTCCCCTCCTGGTTCAACGGCGAGCGCCACCTGCAAGCCTTGCGGCATGCAAATCCGGCTTAGCAAGAGAGTATGATCGCAAGCAATGCGGCACGGTCAGGATGGTGCTCCGTCCACGGTGCGGCGGTCGCTCCTCAACAACCAGGAGCGCCACCGACACCGCGTCGTGCGATGTCGTCACCATCCGCCGTGCGATCGCCCGCGGCGAGATCAGAGCCTTGCGACTCGGACGCCACGGCGATTACCGCATTCCCGCTGACGAGCCCCGGCGGATCGAGCTCGACGAGGCGGCGGCGTGTGACTCCGGTTATCCGTCTTCGTCGACGCGCTCCCAGACGTCGCTGTACCCGGAATCGCCGCCGCGCCGGTACTTCACCGCATCGTGCCTCAGATTCATGGCCTCCTCGTCCGCGGCGAAGGCCGCGGCCTCGCGCTCGTATGTGGCCAAGTCCGGGTATTCGAGCTCGATCGAGAGCTCGTTGTACGGGCCGAAGGCCTGTGTCCAGACGGTCGCCTGCTGCCATCCGTGTTTCGCTGCCAGCTCGTTCATCAGTTCGACATTTCTGATCGTGCCGGGCCATCCATCGTGCGTCACCTTGATCACGCTGCGCACGCGATACATAGCCACTCCCTCCGATCGGACTGGGGTCGGGCGGCCTTGGTCCCCCGACACCGAGCGAGACTACAACCCTTCGCGCTGCCGCCAGACGTGCTCCTGCAGCAGCGTCGCCCGCAGCTCCGCCAGCTCCTCCGGGCAGTCCTCGAGCACGCGGAGGATCGCTTCGCGGTCGGAGATCTCGAGCGCGACGATCCGGGCTTCGCGGTCGTAGGCGCGTTCGAGCTGTTCGGCGGTGTCGACGAGTTCGGGCTTCGCGGAGGCTGGTGGCGAGCCGGAGGACGCCGCTGTCAGCGACCGGGATCCTGCGAGCCACATGACAGACGACCGTACACATGTTCGTGTCGTCGCGGGACGAGGCTACTTTCGTACCGAGCCGCGAAACTCAATAACAACGACAAGAGGAGCTGCCTATGCGAATCGTTTTGGCCAAGAAGTGGCCACGGCCGAAAGCGGAGAGGACGGCTAGACCTCGCCATCCCGCATGCACACTGAAGCGGGCGATGGGGCTCGAACCCACGACCCTCAGCTTGGGAAGCTGATGCTCTACCAACTGAGCTACGCCCGCGAGGCCCGCATGCTAGCCGTTTCGGTGGCGGCGCCACCCGTTCGAGGCATGCGCGGCAGCCCGTCGTGCCGACAATCAGCGCGGAGGCGCGTTCCCACCGGCACCTGACGTCCATGCGGCCCGGAGTTGGTCTGTCCTTCGCCGGGACGCCCGTCGCGCCACGCGGTTCGCGCCTCCGTCCATACCGAACGGCTCACGGAACCCTCACACACCGCGCTTAGGCTCCGATCGCCGATGCGCGTCCTCGCCCTCGCCGTCCTCGCCGCAGCGCTCGCCGCCGGGGTCGCGGTCGAATCACCAGGTGGACGGGCGGCCCCTGCGCGGGCGACGGCTGCCGCGGAGGTGTTCCAGGGGCTCGGGACCTGGCTCGACGTCTACGACACGAAGCTCTATCGCACGCCGAACCTCCTCGCCTCGCGGCTCGCCGCACGCGGCGTGGCAGCCGCCTGGATCGAGACGGCGAACGACCGCTCGAAGGCCGACGTCGTCGAGGAGGCGGGGCTCGCACGGCTCGTCGACGCCCTCCACGCGCGCGGGATCCGCGTGGTCGGCTGGTACCTCCCCGGGCACGAGAACACCGCGCGGGACCTGCGGCGGGTGAGGGCCATGCTCTCGTTCCGCACGCCGCAGGGAGGCGCCTTCGACGGCGTGGCGCTCGACATCGAGGCGCTCCGGGTGAAGGACGTCGCGAAACGAACCGCGAGAATGCTGGCGCTCCTCACGACACTGCGCTCCGAGGGCGGCGCGACGCCCGTCGCGGCGATCACGTACCCGCCGCGCGCCTTCGAGCGCCACCTCACCTGGTGGCCGGGCTTCCCCTGGACGCAGATCGCCTCGCAGGTGGACGCCCTCGTGCCGATGCTCTACACGGGCGGCGGCTTCAAGGGCTACGACGCGACATACGGATACGTCGCCCGCTCGCTCCGCCTTCTCCGGGCCGCGGTCGGGATCGGCGTGCCCGTCCATGCGGCTGGGGGAGTCGCGAACCGGATGAACGCCGAGGAGCTCAAGGCGTTCACCGACGCGGTGCTCGACGACGGGACGGTGACGGGCTGGAGCCTCTACGACCTCCAGACCAGCACGCCCGCCGGCTGGGCGGCGATGGCACGCCTGTCCGAGGCACTCGGCTAGCCCATTTCCTCGGACCAGGCTGCCCGCAGGCGCTGGCGCGTCTCGAGGAGGTGCTCGGGAACGACCTTGATGTCGGCCAGAACGGGCATGAAGTTCGTGTCCCCGGCCCAACGAGGGACGATGTGCTCGTGCAGGTGGCCCGAGATCGAGCCGCCGGCCACCTGCCCGAGGTTCCAGCCGACGTTGAACGCGTCGGGCCGATAGACGCGCCGCAGGGCGTCGATCGCACGTGTCGTCAGCACGTGCACCTCTGCCGCCTCTTCGGCCGTCAGCTCGCCGAGCTCGCCGACGTGCCGGATCGTCGCGACCATCAGGTGCCCTGACGAGTACGGGAACTTGTTGAGGAGAACGAAGGCCGTCTCGCCACGTGCGACGAGCAGGCTGTCGGCGTCGAGCCCCCCTCCGGCCGCCTCGGCGCAGAAGACACACGTGTCCTGCAGTCCGGCCTCGCCGATGTATTCGAGTCGCCACGGCGCCCAGATCGGTTTCGTCACTCGCGCATCCTCGCAGCCTCCACCGCCGCCGGGACGTGGCCGTGCGCCAGCTCCTGTCGGACGCGCTCGCGGGCTCCGGCGAACCGCCTCACCTCGTAGGTGATCAGCAGACACACGAGCAGGAGCACGAGCGCAACGGACGCGAGCGCGGGGACGGTCAGCGCGACTGGGTACAGGAGCAGAGCCCCCAGCGCCGCGAGCAAGCGCTGTCGGCTGAGCGAGTGCACCTGGCGCCACCGGAACGCGACGTGGCCGAGGAGGTACACCGCGACGCCGCCGACGAGTGCTGCAGCCGCCACAGAGTCGAGGGGGTCGCCGACGTGCTCGAGCGTCTTCTTGAGCCCGAAGGCGGCGAGCACGATCCCTGCGACGAGAGGGAAGTGGATGATCGAGTAGGAATCGCGCGCGAGCTCGTTCTGCTCCTTGCCCGGTCTGGCCTGCGAGAGCCGTTTCTGGCCGAGCCAGACCATCACGTCGAAGTAGAGCCACCAGAATGACGCGGCGAGCGCGACGCCGAGCACGGCGGCCGCGATGACGCCGCCGTCGACGACGTCGTTCGCGCCAACCCCGATCGCGACGATCGACTCCCCGAGCGCGATGATCACGATCAGCCCGTACCGCTCCGCGAAATGCGCGGGCATCAGCCTCCAGCCCTCGGCGAAGAAGAGAAACGGGACGCCGACGTCGCAGGCGATGGCGACCGCCCAGAGCGCGCCCTGCGCGAAACCGTCGGTCGCCGAGGCCGCGACGAGGAGCGAGACTCCGATTGCCGTGCTTCCCGCGAGCCCCGTCACGGACCGCCGCAGGCCCGGATCGTCGCGGCTCGCGATCGTGAACAGCCAGATGTGGGCGACGCGGACGAGCCCGTACGCGCATGCGAACACGAGCGCGTCGTCCCCGAAGGCGTGGGGCACGGCGAGCGCCGCAACGAGGAACGCGGCCATCGCCCCGAAGATCGCGATCCGCACCGCGCCTTCCTCGGGATCGACGACGCTCGTCAGCCACGCATAGCCGCCCCACGACCACCACAGCACGACGAGCACGAAGAGCGCCTGGACGAGCCCCTCCCAGGTCGGTGTTGCCGCCATCAGCGCGGTGCACTGGGTCAGAGCGAGCACGAACACGAGGTCGAAGAACAGCTCGAGCGCGGTGACGCGCTCCTCCTCGCGCCTCACCGCGGTGAGCCGCCGGGTCCGAGCCTGCGCCTCCATCGCTCGATCCTCGCACAGCGTTCCCGACGGCACTATGCTCGGCCGGCTGCGGCGCCGACCCGGAGGGTGGACGTCGTGCCGTACCCGTTCATCGAGAGCCCGAACAAGACGACCGCCACGGGGCGGGCGATCGGCGTCGTCGTGATGCACACGATGGAGATCGCCGAGCGTCCCGACGCGGCGTTGATCTGCGCCCGCTGGTTCGCGTCGCCCGTCTCGAAGGTCTCGGCGCACTACTGCGTCGACGCGAGACGGGTGATCTCCTGCGTGCGCGAGAAGGACATCGCGTGGCACGCCCGGGGCGGAAACACGGACTCGATCGGTGTGGAGCTCGCCGGGTACGCGCACCAGACGGAGAGGGAGTGGGGCGACGACTACTCCTCCGCGGTGCTGACCCGGGCCGCGACGCTCGTCGCCGACGTCTGCCGCAGACGCCGCATCCCGGTGCGCTGGCTGGTGGCGGGCGACCTCGTCGCGGGGCGGCGCGGCATCACCGGTCACTCCGAGGTGAGCGCGGCGTACGGGCGGAGCGACCACTGGGACCCCGGGCCGGGCTTCCCGGTGGAGGGGTTCCTCGACCGCGTCAGACGTGCGCAGCAGGCCGCTCGGGCGAAGCGGAGCTCGGCCGCGGGAGACGCTAACGCGCGAGCGTGACCTTCGCGAGGCCGTGCGGGGCGTCGGCATCGAGCCCGCGCGCGCGGGCGAGCGCCCAGGCGAAGAGCTGCCCGGGGACGACGGAGAGGAGGGGGGAGAGCAGCGCGAGCCGCGGGAGCGGGACCGGGATGCGGTAAGCGGCCCCGTCGATCGAGTCGGCGGCGGTACCGCTCGCGACGAGCGTCGCCCCCATTTCGCGCACGCGGGCCGCGGCCTCCTGCACGGGCGCGAGCGTGCCGTCGTTCGAGGCGATCGCCCATACGGGGAAGAGCGGGTCGAGCGCGGCGACGGGGCCGTGGGCGAGGTCGGTCGCGGTCAACGGCTCGGCTGCGACCCGGCATGTCTCGAGGAGCTTCAGCGCGATCTCGCGCGCCGTCGCGAACTCGACGCCGCGGCCGATCACGAACATGCGTCCGGTGTAGGAGAAGGGGAGGGCCAGCGGCGCCGTCGCGCGCTCCAGCCCGGGCAGCGCTTCTGCGGCGAGGTCGGCGACCTCGCGGATGCCGTCGGCCACCTCCGACCCCCGGCCTGCAACGTGACCCGCGAGGAGCGCGAGCGCGGCGAGCGTGTTGACGTAGGTCTTCGTGGCGGCGACGGACAGCTCGGGCCCGGCGGCGAGCGGGATGACCGCGTCGGCCGCGCGGGCGAGGTCGGAGGCGACGTCGTTCGTGACGGCGACCGTGAAGGCACCCGTCGCGCGGGCGCCGCGGAGGTACTCGACGACGTCCGGCGTGCGACCCGACTGCGAGAGGCCGATCACGGTCGAACCGGACATGTCGAGCGGGGTCCCGTAGTGGACGGTCAGCGTGATGGAGTCGCGCATCGCCGTCCAGCGGGGCAGGAGCCCGAACGCGTACACGCCGAACGACGCGGCATTGTCGGAGGAGCCGTGGCCGACGAACCGCACGAGCCGGAGATCCCGTTCGCGAACGACGGCCGCGACGCGCGCGATCTCCCCATCGTGCTCGAGCAGCTGACGGAGCGCGGCCGGCTGCTCGCGGATCTCGGCCAGGAACCGGGTGCCGGGGTCGGTCCCGTTCTCAGCCTGCGACAAGCGTCTCACCTCCGACCAGCGTGCGGGCCACCTCGAGCGCGTCGTCGAGGACGACGATGTCGGCCGCGCCGCCCGGGACGAGCCGGCCGAGGCCTGGAGCGCCCAGCACCCGCGCGGGCACGGCTGCGGCCGCCTCGAGGGCCCCCTCGAGCGGCACGTCGAGCGCGACGAGGTTGCGCACCGCCTCGACCATCGTCAAGGCGCTCCCGGCGAGCATCCCGTCCTCGCTGCGGACGACGTCGTCGGCGACGACGATCTCGATCTCCCCGAGCGCGTACGTCCCGTCGCCGAGGCCCGCGCCGGCGATCGCGTCGGTGACGAGCGAGAGCCGGCCGGCCGCCGCGCGCCACAGGAGCCGGACGATGTCCGGGTCGAGATGGACGCCGTCGACGATCGCCTGCACCACGACGTCCGGACGCGCGAGCGCGGCGCCGACGACTCCCGGATCGCGATGCGCGAGCGGGCGCATCGCGTTGAACACGTGCGTCACCGCCCGGACGCCCCGTTCGAAGGCGGCGTGCGCCTCGACGGCCGTGGCGTCGGTGTGTCCCAGCGAGACGACGACCCCGCGCTCGTGGAGGAGGTCGATCAGCTCGAGCGCGCCGGGGAGCTCGGGCGCCAGGGTCATGAGTCGTACGGGCCCCGCCGCGAGCAGGCGCTCGAGCAGCCCCGGGTCGGGGTCACGGCGCCCCGAGCCACGGTGGGTGCCGAGGCGCGCGGGGGAGAGGAACGGTCCCTCGAGGTGGACACCGAGAATCCGCGGGCCAGGAAGGCCGTCCGGAACGGCCTCGAGCGCAGTGACGAGATCGAGCTCCTCGGACGTGATCAGCGTCGGGAGGTACGCCGTGACGCCCGTCTCGAGCAGCGCTTCGCCCGCCGCCGTGAACCCTTCGGCGTCGGCACCGAGGAAGTCGACGCCGGCAAAGCCGTTCACCTGCAGGTCGACGAATCCGGGCGCGGCGATCCCGCGACCGACGCCGTCGAGGCCGACGGCGGTCACACGGCCGTCGTCGACGGCGACGTCGCCCGGCACGAGCCGGCCGTCGACGAGCGCGGCCTCGACCCCGAGCCTCATGGGTCGAGCGCCCGGCGCACGACGCCTCCGGCTCCGTCGAGACGCGCGCGCGCCGTGTGCTCGTCGAGGTCGCGCAGCAGCATCACGATCGCCACCTTCGCGTCGCCCCCGGACGCGTCGAGCGCCGCGTCGACGCGATCCCCCTGCGCGCCGGTCGCGTTGCGGACGATCGTACGGACACGCTCCCGCAGCTTGTCGTTCGTCGCGACGACGTCGACCATCAGGTTCCCGAAGGTCTTGCCGAGACGCACCATGGCGATCGTCGAGATCGCGTTCAGGACGAGCTTCTGCGCGGTGCCCGCCTTGAGGCGCGTCGAGCCCGCGATCAACTCGCCGCCGACGACGACGGCGACGTCGTGGTCGGCAATCGCGCCGAGCGCGGAGCCCTCGACGCAGGTGACGGCGACCGTGAGCGCTCCCACCCGGGCCGCCTCCTCCAGCGCGCCGAGCGCGTACGGGGTGCGCCCGCTCGCGCTGATCGCGACGACGGCGTCCTTCGGGGAGAGGGCGAGTGCATGGAGCTCCGCGGTTGCGGCGCGGCCGTCGTCCTCCGCGTACTCCTGCGCGGTCGCGGATGCCTCTGCGCCGCCGGCGACCAGGGCGACGACGCGCCCCGGGGGAAGCCCGAACGTCGACTGGCACTCGACGGCGTCGACCAGTGCGAGGCGGCCCGAGGTCCCAGCGCCCGCGTAGACGAGCCGCCCGCCTGCGGCCAGCCGGGCGGCGATCGCGTCGATCGCCGCGACGAGCGCCTCCTGCGACCGTCTAACCGCCCGTGGCACCTCCGCGTCGGCCTCGTTGATCGCCGCGACCAGCTCTGCGGTCGAACGGAGATCGAGGTCTGCGCCGGCCGGGTCCCAGGCTTCGGTCGGGAGCTGGTCGAGGCTGGAGTCGTTGCGCACCGTCTCCACGCGTGCCAGTCTATGCATCCAGTGGTAGAGTGGTCAAGACCAATGTTGCGAGAATGGTGTGAAAGTGGTACAGCTCTCGCGACCGTGAGGCGTCGCGGAGAGGGTGGGTAGCGCATTGGCCACGATCGAGCTCGACCATGTCACGAAGGTCTACGGCAACGGATTCGTTGCCGCGCACGACGTCAGCCTCGCGATCGAGGACGGAGAATTCATCGTCTTCGTCGGGCCCTCCGGGTGCGGCAAGTCCACGCTGCTGCGCATGATCGCGGGCCTCGAGGAGGTGACGGTCGGGACGGTCCGGATCGACGGGGAGGACGTCACCGAGCTCGCGCCGCGTCGGCGTGACATCGCGATGGTCTTCCAGAGCTACGCGCTCTACCCGCACATGACCGTGCGCGAGAACCTCGGCTACGGACTCAAGGTTCGTCGCGCGCCGAAGGCGGATGCCCGAGCGCGCGTCGAGGAGGTGGCGGCGCTGCTCGGTCTCACGGAGCTCCTCGACCGCAAGCCGGCGCAGCTCTCCGGCGGGCAGCGGCAGCGCGTCGCGATGGGGCGGGCGATCGTCCGCGAGCCGCGCGCGTTCCTGATGGACGAGCCGCTCTCGAACCTCGACGCGAAGCTCCGCGTCGGCATGCGCGCGTCGCTCGCCGAGCTGCACGCGCGACTGGGCGTGACGACCATATACGTGACCCACGACCAGACCGAGGCGATGACGCTCGGTCAGCGCGTCGCCGTCCTCCGCGAGGGACGGATCGTGCAGGTCGACGCCCCGCAGACACTCTACGCCAGGCCGCGAAACGTCTTCGTCGCCGCGTTCATCGGCTCGCCGTCGATGAACCTCGTCGAGGCGACGGTCGACGGGGACTTCGTCCGTTTCGGCGGCCACGCGATCGCGCTCGACGCTGACACACGGCTCCCCAACGGCCCCGTCGTGCTCGGCATCCGGCCCGAGGCGTTCGAGGACGGGGTCTTCGCCGCCCCGGGCCAGCCGCGGCTCGACGTGCAGGTGGACGTGCTCGAGCAGCTCGGTGCCGACACGCACGCGTGTTTCCGTATTCGGGCACGGCGGCCGCAGCTCGACCTGGGCGCCGAGGGAGATGACGCATCACTGCTCGCGGCCGAGACGACACTCTTCACCGCGCGCCTCGACCCGCGCTCGGACGCACGGCAGGGAGAGACGCTCTCCCTCGCTGTCGATCCGGCCGCGTTCCACTTCTTCGACGCCGCCGACGGCTCGGCGCTCGTGACGGACGCCACGCAGCTCACGGGCGCCGAGCAAGTTCCCGTGGGATCCACCGAGAAGTGGTCTTGATCAGAGGGGACGCGGGCGACATGACAAAACGGACGGTGACGAAGCAGAGCGAGACGAGGAGCCAGGTGCTCGACCTCATCGAGCAGCTCGGCGTGGGCGAGGCCATCCCGTCCGAGCGCCAGCTCTCGGCGAACCTCGGCGTGTCGCGTCTCACCGTGCGCGCGGCGCTGGACGAGCTCGTCCGCGAGGGCCTGCTCGTGCGGCGGCACGGCAGCGGGACGTTCGTGAGCGAGCCGAAGATCGCCCAGGAGCTCACGATGACCTCGTTCACGGAGGACATGGAGCGGCGCGGGATGGTGCCCGCAAGCCGCACGCTGGATCTCCGGATCGCGCCCGCCGGGCCCCACCTGGGGCGCCTGCTGCACGTCTCCCCGTCGGAACCGGTCGTCATCATCAGCCGGCTCCGGCTCGCCGACCGCGAGACGATGGCGATCGAGACGCTTCACGTGCGGGAGTCGCTCGTCCCGGGACTGTCGGCGCGAGACCTCGAGCGGATGTCCTTCTACGAGCTCCTCCTCGACCGCTACGGGATCGACATCGTCGGCGGACTGCAGACGATCGAGCCGACCGTCACCAACGAGACGGAGTCCGAGGCGCTCGGCGTGCCGCTCCACTCGCCCGCGTTCCTGTTCGAGCGCACGACGCGCTCCTCGAGCGGCGAGATCGTCGAGTACGTCCGCTCGATCTACCGCGGCGACCGCTACAAGCTCGTCACCGAGCTCAATCGGTCGCCGGTGCGGCGGAACGGCGGCGGCTGACCCGTACCGCTGGTGGTCAGTACCACAAGTCGCAGTAAGCGACCGGCCTCGAGCGACCTGCTTCCCATGAATTGGTGGGATATCGATAATGCACAGAAAAGTGGTCTTGACATGCTGAACAATCTGTGCCAGTGTTCCGAGCCGTGGCCGATTGGTATGAGCCAGTAGGCGGTTGCGTCGCTTGCCCCGCCGGTCACCGGGACTCCGGAGCGACGATCGCCGTCTACCGATGCGCTTGGGGGACACGCCCATGAGAGCACGCATCATCGGCGCCGTCGTTCTCGTCGGCGCCGCCCTCGCCGTCGTCGCGTCGACCGCCTCCGGCGGCACGCAGGCGACGAGCAGCATCACGGTCTGGCTACAGACCGACGCGCAGGCGGCCAACTGGGAGCCGATCGTCAAGGCCGCGAACGCCGCCTTCCAGAAAGACCATCCCGGTGTGGCGGTGAACGTCCAGTACCAGACCTGGGGGAACCACCTCCAGAAGTTCGACGCCACCCTTGCCGGCGGCTCCACGCCGGACGTCATCGAGATGGGCAACACGGAGATGACGAAGTACATGGCGGCGGGGGCCTTCCAGGATCTGACCTCCGAGAAGGGATCGATCCCGAACTCGAGCACGTGGCTCGAGGGGCTCGCAGCCTCCGGCCGCTACAGCGGGAAGCTCTACGGCGTCCCGTACTACGCTGGGTCTCGCGTCGTGACCTACCGCACCGACCTGTTCAAGAAGGCCGGCATCAAGGTCCCGACGACGCTCTCGCAGTTCACCGCGGCGGCGAAGAAGCTCGCGGCGCAGAACAAGCAGAAGGGGTTCTCGCCCGTCTACGTCGCCGGCACCGACTGGTACGTGGCGATGAGCTTCGTGTCCGACTACGGCGGATCGATCGCGAAGCAGGTGAGCGGCAAATGGAAAGGGACGCTCTCCTCGCCGAAGGCGATCGCGGGCCTGACCGCGTACAAGAACTTCTTCTCCGCGGTGTCGAAGGCCTCGAAGACGACCGACGAGGCTCACCCGAACCCGTACGACGTCTATGCCCAGGGGCAGGCCGGCTCGATGATCGGGCCCGGCTGGTTCAGCTGCTGCGTCGGCGACAAGTACAAGGGCTCGACGGCGCAGTTCGTCATGCCCGGACGGACCGCGAGCCAGCCGCTGCCGGGCTTCCTCGGCGGTTCCGACCTGGCCGTCCCGGTCGGGGCGAACAAGTCGCTCGCCCTCGACTGGATCAAGGCCTACACGAGCAACGCGTCGATGACCGCGCTCCGCGCGATCGGCAATATCCCCAACACGACGTCGCTGCTCGGCTCGAGTGTCAACGAGCGTGCCGCGAAGCGAAGCTGGTTCGTCCCCACCGCGAAGAACTGGGTGAACGTGGAGAACGGCAACATCCTCCGGAACATGCTCGCCCAGATCCTGACCGGCCGACTGACGGTGAAGCAGGCCGCCCAGTCCGCCAGCGACAACATCACGTCGGTGCTGAACGCCAACGTCTAGCCGTGGAGCTGCGGGGCGGGAATCACGGTGGCACCTGATCCCGCCCCGCACACCGCGGCCGTCGCCGCCGGAGCCACGTCGCTCGGCTCACGGCGGCGGCGGCCGCTCGACGCGCGCCGCGTCGCGCGCGGGACCGTCCCGTACCTCCTGATCACACCCGTGATCGTCGCGATCGGCGCGATCCTCGGATACCCGCTCTACAACCTCGTCTCGCTCTCGTTCCAGCGCTACGGCCTGCCCGAGCTGATCCAGCGGCAGGGCACCTGGATCGGGCTCGAGAACTACCGGTCGGTCCTCGGCGACTCCGTCTTCTGGGACACCCTCGTGCGGACGGTCGTCTTCACGGCCGCCAACGTGGGTCTGACGATGGTGCTCGGCACGCTGATCGCGCTGCTGCTGTTGCAGCTGTCGACGCCGGTCCGGATCCTGCTGACCTCGGGCCTCGTCCTCGTCTGGTCGATGCCGGCCGTGGTCGCCGTGCAGGTCTGGTACTGGATGACCAACTTCCAGAACGGCGTCCTCAACTACATGCTCACCGAGCTCGGGTTCGGCGACTACTTCCAGCACGACTGGTACGCCTCGACCTTCTCGCAGCTCTCGATGGTGACGATCCTGATCGTCTGGGGCGCGATCCCGTTCGTCACGGTGACCGTCTACGCGGGGCTCGCCCAGGTGCCACGCGAGCTCGTAGAGGCGGCGCAGATGGACGGTGCCGGCCCGCTCCGCGTCTTTCGCGACGTCACCTTCCCGACGCTGAAGCCCATCCTCCTCATCCTGACGAGCCTCTCGATCATCTGGGACTTCGGCGTCTTCACGCAGCCGTACCTGCTGATCGGCGCCTCCCACGTCGACGCCTCGAACTACCTGATGGGCGTCTACGTGTACATCCAGGGGTACGCGCACTCGGACTTCGGGCGCGGTGCGGCGATCTCGATCCTGATGCTGCTGATGGTCGCGGCGATGAGCGTCCCCTACGTCCGCCGCATGGTGCGGATGGGGGACACGGCGTGAGCACGGTCCCCGAGGCCGTGCCGCGCCGCAGACGTGGGCGGAGCGGGTTCCTGCGCCGCCGGGCATGGGACGCCGTCGGCATCGCGCTCTCCGTCGTGCTCGTGTTCCCCGTCTACTGGATGGTCTCGACGGCGTTCAAGCCGGACGACGAGGTCAACAGCCTCACGCCGACGTGGTTCCCGGCCTCCCCGACGCTCGACCACTTCCGCGACGCGATGGCGCGCCCCTACTTCTGGGACACGGTGAGAAACAGCCTGATCATCGTCTGCTCCGCCGTGCTCGCCTCGATCGTGCTCGCGTTCCTCGCCGCGGTCGCGCTCGCGAAGTACCGCTTCACCGGCCGCAAGCTGTTCATCGTGGCGATGATCGGGATCTTGATGCTGCCCCCCGCCGGGCTCGTGATCCCGCTCTACGTCGTGCTCGCCCGGTACCACCTGACGAACACGCTGACGGGCGTGACGCTCACGTACCTCACGTTCGTCCTGCCGTTCGCCGTGTGGACGCTGCGCGGCTTCATCCTCGGGATCCCGAAGGACCTCGAGGAGGCGGCGATGGTCGACGGCTCGAGCCGCGTCGGCGCGTTCGTCCGGATCCTCCTGCCGCTCGTCGCCCCCGGCCTCGTCGCGACCTCGGTGTTCGCCTTCATCACCTCGTGGAACGAGTACATCTTCGCGAGCGTGCTGCTCTCGGACCAGGCGAACCACACGGTCACGGTCTGGCTCTCGTACTTCTACGGAACGAGCCGGAACACCGACTGGGGCGCGCTGATGGCCGCGTCGACGCTGACCGCGGTCCCGGTGATCGTGTTCTTCCTGCTCGTGCAGCGGCGGATCATGTTCGGCCTCACCTCCGGGGCGGTCCGCGGGTAGCGGTCGGTGAGCCGTGCTCCGGCGTTCCCGCCGGTGATCCCGAAGCCGCTGGCGGTCGCGCCTGGGCGCGGCGTGTTCGAGCTGGGGCCATCCGCCCGGATCCTCGTTCGCGCGGAGGACCCGGAGGCGGTGCGCGTCGCCCGGTCCCTCGCCGAGCGGTTGCGGCCGGCGACGGGGTACCGGCTGCCCGTCTCGGCGACGCGGCGCAAGCCTGTCGCCGGTGACGTCGTCCTCGCGCTCGCGCCCGGCGACCGCTCGCTCGGCGACGAGGGGTACCGCCTGCGCGTCGAGCCCGGCCTCGTGCGGCTCGATGCGCGGACGGCCGCCGGCCTGTTCCACGCTGCGCAGACGCTGCGTCAGCTCTTGCCCGCCTCGATCGAGGCGCCGCGGCGGCAGCCGGCGCCGTGGGAGATCGGCGTCGTCACGATCCACGACAGGCCCCGCTTCGGCTGGCGTGGCCTGATGCTCGACGTCGCGCGCCACTTCTTCGACGTGGGGGAGGTCAAGCGGCTGATCGACTTGATGGCGCTCTACAAGCTCAACCGCCTCCATCTCCACCTGACCGACGACCAGGGGTGGCGGATCGCGGTGCGTTCGCGGCCGAACCTGACGCGAATCGGCGCCACCACCGCCGTGGGGGGCGGTCCGGGCGGCCACTACACGCGGCGGCAGTATGCCGAGCTCGTCGAGCACGGCCGCCGCCGGTTCGTCGACGTGATCCCCGAGGTCGACATGCCCGGCCACGTCAACGCCGCGCTCGCGTCGTACAGGGAGCTCACGTGCGACGGCATCGCGCCCCCGCCGTACACTGGGATCGAGGTCGGCTTCAGCTCGCTCAGCATTCGGAAAGAGCCGACCTACGCCTTCCTGGACGATGTTCTCGGAGAGCTCGCGGCGCTCACGCCGGGCAGGTACCTCCACGTAGGCGGCGACGAGCCGCTCTCGACCGATCCAGAGGACTACCGCTTCTTCGTCGAGCGCGTGCAACGGCTCGTTCGCTCGCACGGCAAGCGCGCGATTCTCTGGGAGGAGGCCGCGCGGGCGAGGCTCCGCCCGACGGCGGTCGTGCAGCACTGGCACGACCCGGAGCTCGCGCGCCACGCCGTCGCACAGGGCGCGAAGCTCGTGCTTTCGCCGTCGAAGCGGGTGTACCTCGACATGAAGTACGACCGCGACTCACCCCTCGGCCTCGAGTGGGCCGGAAGGACGAGCGTGCGCAAGGCGTACGACTGGGACCCCGCGGACGTCGTCGAGGGGATCGCCGAGCGCGACGTGCTCGGCGTCGAAGCGCCGCTCTGGTCGGAGACGATCTCGACCCGCGCCGGTCTCGACTGGCTGGCGTTCCCGCGGCTGCTCGGCGTCGCCGAGGCCGGCTGGTCGCCCGCGGGGCGGACGTGGCGGGAGTACCGGACCCGGCTCGCGGGGCACGGGCCCCGTCTGACCGCGCTCGGCGTCGGCTTCCACGCCGACCCGTCCGTGCCGTGGCGAGAGCCGGGCTCCAGCGCCGGGCTCTGACACGGGCCGGCGCCTCTAGCGCCGCCCTGTGATCGAGCCCAGCCCGGTGTTCAGCTCGGCACGGGGGCAGGAGCCCCAGTAGCCGCGGTGCGCGTCGCGCGCCTCGTCGACCGCGTCGAGCAGGTCGTGCGCGTAGCGGCCGCGGTCGTTCCGGAAGAAGTACGGCGACGCGGCTCCCTCTCGCACGAGCTCGACGTTCACGTTCTCGCCGCCGGCGAACACGTACCGGAGCAGCCGTCCGTGCACGTCGCGCGCGTCGAGCGCCCGGTCGGCGACGAGCGTCACACGGGTGCCTGTCGGCGTGAGACGGACGAGCGCCTTCAGGGCGGCCTGTCCGTAGCAGTCCGTGTGGAGCTCGGGAGCGTCGATCTGCAGGAGCCTGACTTTCGCCCCGTTCGTCAGCGTGAGCGTGTCTCCGTCGTTCACCCACTCGACGACCGCCCGTTCGGCGTCGGTCTGCGGTTCCGCGTCGGAACCCGTCTCCGTGCCGCTCCGGCAGCCCGTCGCGAGCACCGCGACGAGCAGGAGCGGGATCAGTCGCTCGGCACCCACACGAGCCGCGTCTCGAGCACGCGCACGTCGGTCGCCTCGAGCCGAATCTGGAGCGTGTCGACCTCCTCGGCGGTCGCCTTCCAGCGCCCGTCGATCTCGGCGATCTCGTCGAGGATCTCCTGCTCGAGTTCCGCGAGGTCGTCCTGCGTCGCCTCGACCTTCTCGGCGGCCGACTCGCGGCGTTGAGACGTCCGGGCGGTCATGCCCCGGCGCGAGGCCGCGCCTCCGATCGCGCTCGCCATCGACCGGGTGCTCCGCCGGCCGCCGAAGAGCGCCCCGAGCACCGCGCCCGCACCCGAGATCAGCTCGCTCGCCTGGCGGGTGCGCGTGTCGGTGTCCAGCTCCTCGACGCGCCGCTGAGCCTGCGCGAGCGCCTTGTCGAGACGGTCGCGCTTCGCCTCGAGCCTGTCGCGGATCTTGGCCGACTCCGCGTCGGCGCGCTCCTGTGCGGCCGCGTCGCACCGCTTCGCGAAGTCCTCGGGGCCCTCGCCGGGTCGCGAGACGAGTTTCAGCGTCCGGTTGCGCTGCAGCTCGAGCGGTCGGCGGTCGACGAGATGGCGCTGGATGTCCTTCGCGGTCGCCGTGAAGAACGTCGCATCGCCGACCGGTGCCTGAGGAAGGACGTACGCGGCAGCCGCGGGTGGCGTTGCCGCGAAGTCGCGGTCGTCGTAGTCGACCTGCGTCTCGCTGTCGAGGTCGAGCCCGCCGTCGAGCGGGCCATAGACCGCTTCGAACTCCTCCTGCTCGTCGACGTCGGCCGCGCTGTCGTCGTAGCGAAGCGACACGCGGGCCGTGAGGAACGCGCGAAACCGGCTCGACCCGGCGGTCGCACCGACGTCCTTGCCCCAGGCGGCGGCCGCGTCGAGATACGACACGGTGACACCGGCGGCGACGGGCGGCGCGACGGGGGTCTCGTCGGCCGCGAGCTCGCGGACAGGTGCCGGAGCCTGAGCCGCGGTCTGCGCTGGGGCTGCGGCAGCCGGGGGCGCGGCAGCCTTTGGCTCTGCGCTCGCGGCCGGAGCTCGACGGTCAGCCGGCGCCGAGGGCGCCGGCTCGAGCTTCGCGACCTGCTCCTTGGTGAGCGGGCCGCAGAGGTAGGACATCGCCCAACGCGTTGCCAGCAGGCGCGGCGCGTTGGCCTTCGCGGAGACGAGGAGGAACTGCCGCTTGCCGAGGCCGCCGATCGCCCTGTCGAGCTCGGCCACGTCGGTCGTCCCGGCGGCCGAGCGCAGGCCCTCGAGCACGCGCGCCTTGTCGTTCTCCGTCTGGAGACGGCCGACGAGCCAGGTGCCGGCGTTCGACATCGCCTTGTAGTCGAGGTCGACGGGGTTCTGGGTGGAGAGCACGAGCCCCATCCCGAAGGCGCGACCCTGCTTGAAGATCGTCAGGATCGGCTTCTTCGCCGGCGGCGCCGCCGACGGCGGCACGTAGCCGAAGACCTCGTCCATGTACGCGAGCGCCCGCAAATCGGGCGTTCCCTCTTGACCGCGCATCCACGTCACCAGCTTCGAGAAGACGAGCGTCACGACGAACTGGCGCTCCTCCTCGGAAAGGTGCGCGAGATAGACGACTGCGCAGCGCGGCTTCCCGTCGGCGGTGAAGAGGAGCCTCTGCGGATCGAGCGGCTCGCCCTCGCCCCACGCGGAGAAGGACGGCGAGGCGACGAGCGCGTTGAGGGTGAACGCGAGCTTCGTCCGGTCGGCGGGCGGGAAGAACTGATCGATCTCGAAGACGCCCAGCTTGCGGATCGGGGGCGTCTGGATCTCGCCGATGAGCGCTCCCAGATCGAGGTCGCGACCGGTGCGCCACGCGTTCTCGATCAGGTTCGACAGGAGCACGTGCTCGCGGCTCGAGAGCGGGTCTGCCTGGATCCCGACGAGCGCGAGCAGGCTCGTCACCGTGCCCTCGATCTCGTCGCGCAGCGTCTCGGCGTCGGCGTCCCACGAGAGTGGCGGTGCCTTCAGGGAGCCGACGATGTTCAGCGGGGCGCCCGCGGTCGAGCCCGGGGTGTAGATGGTCACGTCGGCGGCGTCCTTCAGGGCCTGCAGCCGCTCCGGGCCGATCCCGTTCGAGGCGAGCCCCTCGCGCCAGACCGTCGCCTGCTTCTCGGCGTACTCGTCCACGGAGACACCCGCCGCCTGCGCCTCGGCCTCGCTCACCCACGGGCGGAAGCTCGCCGGCGAGAGGTCGGGGAACACCAGCGCGAGGTTCGTCATGTCGCCCTTCGGGTCGAGGACGATCGTCGGGATTCCGGAGAGAAGCGCCTCCTCGAGCAGGACGACGGCGAGGCCCGTCTTGCCGGAGCCGGTCATGCCGACGACGACACCATGGGTCGTGAGGTCGCTCGAGCCGATGACGACCTCGGCTGTCCCCGGCTTCCCCGTCGCCGGGTCGATCTCGTAGCCGATGTGGAAGGAGCCCCGGTCGGCCATCCGTGGGCAGTCTAGAGTCACGCGAATGCTCGAGAAGCTGAAGGTGAAGCCCGGCACGAAGGCGCGAATCGCCGAGCGCGGCTCCGACGACAAGCTCGGTCTCGACAAGGTCGAGGGCGAGAAGCGGCTCGCACACCTCACCGAGCGGATCGACGCGCTCCAGTACCGCCTCTACGCGGAGGACCGCCACAGCGTGCTGCTCGTGCTCCAGGGCGTCGACGCGTCCGGCAAGGACGGCGTCGTGCGGCGCGTGTTCGAGGGCGTCAACCCGATGGGGGTCACCGTCACCTCGTTCAAGGCGCCGGTCGGCGCGGAGCTCCAGCACGACTACCTGTGGCGCATCCACGCGGCCCTCCCGCGGCGCGGAACGGTCGGCGTCTTCAACCGCTCGCACTACGAGGACGTCGTCGCTGTGCGGATGTACGAGATCGCGCCGGAGAAGGTGTGGCGGCCCCGCTACGAGCACATCCGCGGATTCGAGCGGATGCTCGTCGACGAGGGGACGAAGGTGCTCAAGGTGTTCCTCAACGTCTCCCGCGACGAGCAGCGCGCACGGTTCCAGGAGCGGATCGACGACCCCGAGAAGCGCTGGAAGTTTCGCCGCGACGACCTGAAGGTTCGGGAGCGCTTCGACGACTGGATCGCCGCCTGGGATGAGGCGCTCACCGAGACGTCGACCGAGTGGGCGCCGTGGTACGTCGTTCCCGCCGACCGCAACTGGGTGAAGGCTCTGGCGGTCGGCGAGCTCGTCGTCCACGTGCTGGAGCGGCTCGACCCGCAGCTCCCCGAGCCCGAGGAGGGACTCGAGGGCCTCGTGATCACCTGACGCGCGCGGTGCCCGGGTGAGCCGCGGCGTCGGAATCGCCGCCGATTCCGACGCCGCGGCTTTCGGGGGAGAGACCCTAGAGGAGGATCCTCGCCGCGAGGTCCGGCGAGCAGCCGCGCGCCACAAGGTCGACCGCGTCGTGCAAGTCGACCTCGACGTTCGCCGCGATCACCGCCGCCGCATCGAGGTCGTACCCAGACCTGCAGAGCGCGTCGAACCGCCAGGCGAGGACCTCTGCTGCCTCGTCGACGCGGAGATCCTCGAACTGTGCCGCCGTCATGCCTTGCCCCCTCTCGTGAGGGCCGTCCGCCGCTCGAGACCCTCGTTCACCATGCCACTACCGTCGGTGATCGTGCCTGTCGACTCTTCCCCCGCGGGGCGAGACGTGCCTAGCCGTTCGGGTGGGCGCGGTCAAGCAGGGCGGTGAAGCGGAGACGACGCGAGCAGGCGACCGATCGCCCCTCGCGGACGGGCCCGGAGAAGCACCCCATCCTCCTGGTCGGCGATCCAGACGTCGCGGTGAACGGCGATCGCCGTGACGTCGCGCGTTCGGGAGAAGCGGAGCACTGGGCGGGGGGAACCGCCGGCCGGGCCGATGACCGCGACACCTTCCCCTGTCGCCAGCCAGAGCCCCGATCCGCCCGCGAGCGCGGGACCGTACCCGTTGGCCAGGAAGCCGCGTGTTGCGACCGGGGACACGGCATCGGGATCGATGCGGAGGAGCGCGCCGCTCCGCGCGAGGCCGACCCAGAGCGATCGGCCGGTGACGGCGAGCGCCCGGGCACCTCTCACCGAGACACGGCGGGCGACGACCATTCGCTCCGGATCGACGAGCGTCAGCTCGTTCCCGCCGCCGGTGACGACCCAGACTCCGTCCGGGGTGGAGGCGATTCCGCCCGGCCAGAGCTCCCCGTAGGTGAACTGAACGACCTTCACGATTCGTCCGGTACGGGGATCGACACCCGAGACCGTCGAGCGAAGCTGGCTCGCCACCCAGACGAGGCCGTGGCCGACGATGACGCCGCTCGGCAGCTCCCCGATCCGGGTCCGACCCGTGACACGGCCCGTGCGGGGGTTGATCCGGAGCAGCCGGTCGCCGAAGACGTCGACACCCCACAGCGCGTCGTACCCGGCGGCGAGGTCGACGACGGAACCGCCGGGTCGGAGGCGTGCGACGACCTCGTTCGTGGCGGGGTCGACCCTCGCGATGCCGCCGGGCCCGAGCGAGACCCACACGGCCCGGGCGGTCGCGACGATGCTCGACGGAGCCCCGCCGACCTCGATCGTCGCGACCGCCTCGCTGCCTCCCCCCGATGCCGGCCGGCGCGGCGCCCCCGGGGCCGTTGTGGCCACGGCGGCGGCGACGGCCAGCGCGGCGAAGATCGCGAGGGACGCGATCGAGCCGCTCGGGGACGTCCTCACGTCAGTTCCTCCCGCCTGCGAGCTTCAGCTTCCCGGTGTGGGTCGCCGTCCTGGTCGGGATGTCGACCGAGACCAGTCCGCTGCCGACGGCGCCGGCGAATGCTCCGGTGCTCGACGCGCTATCGACCTCCCAGGTGCCCGTCGCCTGCGGGCCCGACGCCATCTGGCAGACGAACGCGATCTCGCGCAACACGAGGATTCCGTCGGCCAGGGCGATGCGCCGGAGTCCGGCATTCGTCCAGCTCCCGGCGCCGCACGGCTGGACTGTCCGGTCCTGGCTCACCGCCAGCACGACGGTTCCCTGGCCGTACCCCTCGACGGTGCCGGTGGCGGTGTTCATCAGCTGGAACATCCCGAGATCGGCGATCCGGTTGGTGACGGAGGCGCTCGTCTCGACGAAGGTCGCCTCGAAGCGATTCCCGTCGGTCGTCGGGCGGGCGTCCGCGTACGAGGCCACGCCGGCGGCGAGTGCCGCGATCGTCGCGAGCGCAAGGAGCTTGAGCGTGGTTCTCATGTGGTTCACCTCCGGTCGGAAGGGGTGGCTCTGTCAGGGGAGAGGGATCGGCCGGGCGAGGCGCCGCTCGTTCCCGAGCGGGTCGGCCACTGTCACCACGACCGTCACGCGGCGCGCGTCCTTCGCGGGCCGCATCGGTGCGGTGAACGCGACGACGCGTCCCGCCCCGGTGGTTCCCTCCTTCTCCGCGAGGACCCGCACGCCGGCCAGCGTTGTGACGCGGTAGGAGACCGCGTTGGCGGCCACGTCGTCGGGCGCGGTGAACGCAAGCCTGAGGACACAAGCGCCCGGCTTCCCGGTCACCGATGACCGCCGGATCGCGATCGTCGGCGCCTCGCTGTCGAACGCGGCGATCCCGGTCAGCCTCGTCCTGACGGACGGCCCCTCGGGCCGGTCGAGGCCGACGGCGACAGTAGCCCACGTGCCGATCCCGCGGAGTGCCGCGTAGCGGCCCGTGCCGCCGACGATCGCCCACGTTCCGCCGCCGTCCGTTGCCTCCTCGGCCGTGAACGACCCGATCCGGAACGCCACACTGCCGCTTCCGTCACCGCACGTGAACGACCGGACGGCGATCTCCGGGATCGGGAACTCGTGCGCCACGTCCGTGGCTGCTCCCGCCCCGCACAACGGCGCCGAGGCGGTGAACGTCCCCTCGCGACCCCAGCCGAGGTCCGCCCAGCCGGCCTCGGCCCGCCCGCCGGCGAACGTGAGCTCGAAGGGCTGCGGAGCGGCCGACGCCCCGTCGCTCGCGACTGCGCGCCCGCCGAGGGCGAGGGCCGCCACTGCGACGATCGCGACGACGATGGAGAGGGGGATAGAGAGCCGCAACCGGCGCGGCGGACGCGGCGGCGGCTTCTCGGCCGACCTGCGCAGGGCGGCCATCCTGGCGGTGGCCACCTCGTGCCTGAACTCTGCGGTCTGATCGAACATGGTGTGCTCCCTCGCGTCGGTGGTCGTGTTCCCGGCCAGCGTCCGTGGAGGCCCTGAAGCAACGCCAAGGGAGCGGCAAATGCGCCCTAAAATCGGCCGATGAGCGCCCAGCGAGGCCAGGAAGGGCCGCCTGACGCGACGCGCACGGAATTCCGCGTCCTCGGCCCGGTCGAGGCCAGCCGGGACGGCGTCGCGCTCGATCTCGGCCCGCGCAAGCAGCGCGCGGTCCTGGCGCTACTGCTCCTCGACGCGAACCGCGTCGTCCCGACCGAGACGCTGATCGACCAGCTGTGGGGCGACGCGCCCCCCGAGACGGCGCGGTCGGCGCTCCAGGTGTACGTCGCGGGTCTTCGGAAGGCACTCGGAGCGGGCGGCGCCGCGCTGGCAACGAGGTCGCCCGGTTATGTGCTCGCCGTCGAGGACGGTGCGCTCGACCTCGACCGCTTCGCCGCGCTGCGCGACGAAGCGCGCGCGACGGGGGATGTGCGTCAACGGTCGGCCCTGCTCCACGAGGCACTCGCGCTGTGGCGCGGCACGCCGCTCGCGGAGCTCGACGGTGAGCCGTTCGGGGTCACGGCGCGGCTGCGCTTCGAGGAGCTCCGGCTCGCCGCGCTCGAGGAGCGGATCGACGCCGACCTCGAGCTCGGGCGCCACGCGGCGCTCGTGCCGGAGCTCGATGCGCTCGCCGCCGACCATCCGTACCGCGAGCGGCTCAGGGCCCAGCAGATGCTCGCGCTCTACCGGTCCGGCCGTCAGGCCGACGCGCTCGCCGCCTACAGGGCGGCGCGCGAGGCGTCGGTCGAGGACCTCGGGATCGAGCCGGGGCCCGAGCTCAGGGCGCTCGAGCGGGCCGTGCTCGACCAGGACCCGGCGCTCGACGCTCCCGCCGTCGAGCCGGAGCCCGTCGCGCCCGGAACGACCCTCCGCGGCCGGGGGCGACCCACGTGGCTGCTCGCCGGCGCCGCGGCGGCTCTTGTCGCCGTCGTCGCGGCGATCGCGCTCGTGCTCGTTCTGCGACGGGAGCCCGCCGCGATCGTCGCGCCGCCGAACTCGGTCGCCGTCATCGACGCGGACAGCCGTCGTGTGGTGGGTTGGGTTCCGGTGAGCCCCCGGCCCGGTGCGATCGCCGCGGGCGGGCGCGTGATCTGGGTTGCCAACCTCGCCGACGAGACTCTGACGCGCATCGACGCGGAGACGAGGCGCGTCATCGGGATCGTCCCGCTCCCGGGGAGCCCGGACGGCCTCGCCCTCGCCTTCGACGCGGTGTGGGTCGTGCACGGGCGGCTCGGCGAGCTCTCGAGCGTCGATCCGGCGTTCCCGCGCGACGTGCAGACCTTCGCGATCGGCAGCCGCGCGCGTCGGTTCGCGCGGGGAGCGGTCGCACCCGGTCTCGGGAGCCTCTGGGCGGCGTTCGGGGACGCGTCACTGGCCCGCGTCGACCCGCAGTCGCCGCGCGAGTCGAGCTCGGCGTACGCGGGCGGGGGGCCCGCGGCGATCGTGGTCGCGGGCGGTCACGTGTGGGTCGCGAACCTCGCGGGCTCGAACGTGCAGCGGTTCAACCCGTTGACGTTCGACCAGGGCCCGGTCGAGCGGCTCACGGTGGGGGAGAGCCCAGTGGCCCTCGCCGCGGGTGCGGGCTCGGTCTGGGTCGCCTCCGCCGGCGACGACCAGGTCGCCCGGATCCACTGGACGGCAACGTCCAGCTCGTCGCAGTCGACGATCCCCGTAGGGGACGCGCCGGGCGCCATCGCGTACGGCGAGGGCGCCGTCTGGGTCGCGAATGGCGGCGAAGGAACGGTATGGCGCATCGACCCGGAGACGAACAAGGTCACGGACGAGATCCCGGTCGGCGGGGCCCCGTCGGGCATCGTCGTCGCCGGCGGCGAGGTCTGGGTCACCGTGCAGGCGCCGTAGGCGCTGGAGGCTTGACGCGAAATTCGTGCGCGGTCGTGGCTGCCGCCTCAGGCGCGGCGCCAGGCCGGCTCGACGCCCTTGCCCAGGCCACCAGTCTGCGCTGCGGACGTGGAGCCACCCTGGCTGGGCCTGACACGGCCCCACGGAGCGCCCATTTCGCATCAAGCCTCTAGCGGAGGAGGCAGACGGACGTCAGGTCGAGCACGGGCCGCCGCACGATGCAGCCGACGCGGTCGGAGACGAGGGTCGCCTCGTTCATGACGTTGATCGCCGCGGCGGGGGCCGCATCGCGCGCGACCGCGACGTCGAGCTGTCCGAACGCCCGCGCGCGGGCCTGGGGGCTCACGACGGCGGCCGCCGTGTTGAACGCGCGGCGGTAATCAGCCTGCTCGAGGCGCGTCAGGGTCTGACTCCCCGGGAGGCGTCCATTGAGCAGGAGGTTCAGGTAGACGTGGGCGTCGGGGAGGTTCGGCGTCCAGAGCACGAGCGCGATGTCCCACGCCGCGTCGGAGTTGACGAGCCGGTCGAAGTAGTCGGCTGATGCGATGTGCAGGGGGACCGCGTCGATCGTCACGTCGAGGCCGAGCGGCCCGAGCTGGCGCTTGACGAGCTGCGCGGTGGCGAGCGCTAGGGGGGCTTGCGGGCTGAGGAGGATCGCCTTGCCGTCGCGGAGGTTGTCCTGCGCGAGCGACCGCGCGCGCGCGAGGTCAGGGCCGCGGAGCGGGTAGACGTCCGCGTCCACGAAGCCTGGCATCGCGAACGGCAGGTACTGGTCGGTGAGTTGCGCGCCCATCGGGCCGCCGCCGGTCGCCTCCAGGGCCTTCCGGTCGAGGGCGAAGTTGATCGCCTGTCGGAGGCCCGGGTTCGAGCGGAATAGCGGCCGCGACGAGTTGAAGACGAGCAGCCTGAGGCCGAGGCCCGGCTCCACGAAGAACCGGGATCCGTTGATCCCGTGCTTCTGCACCAGCCCGAGCGCAGGGTCGAAGAACGTGCCCGTGGGCGCGTGGCCCCAGTCGTACTCGTTCCGATCGACGCGCTGCAACATGTCCTGGATCGAGGCCGCGCGCAGATCGACGTCGAACCCGTCCACGTGGTGGGGCCGCGACCCGCCGTAGAAGCGGTTCCGCCGGATCACGACACGCTCGCCTGGGACGTACTCGGTGACATGGTACGGGCCTGCGGCCGCGAAGACGCTCTCCCCTTCGGGGTCGGCCGGCATGTTCGGTGGCACGGCGCAGAAGTACGGCAGCGTCAGGCGGGCCGGGAAGTCCGGCGCCGGATGCGTCAGCCGGATCGTGAGCGTCCGCCCGCGCGCGACGACACCTCGCGCGGAGGGCGCACGGCCGGCGAGCACGTCGGCGGCGCCGACGATGTCGCGCGTGTGCATCGCCCCCGGCGAGTGCATCCCGGGGTCGAGCGTGCGGTTGATCGCCCGCGCGAAGGCATCCGCGCGAACGGGCTTGCCGTCGCTGAAGCGGAAGCCCGTCCGCAGCGTGAACCTGAACGTCCGGGAATCGCGCGAGACCTGCGGCTGAGTGGCCGCGACCTCGGGGACGATCCGGAAGCCCGCAGGTGGCGGCCGGTCAGGGTACGTCAGGAGCCGCGCGCAGTAGGTGTCGATCAGCGCCCAGCCGACCGGCGAGAAGGAAAGCGCCGGATCGACGTGATCGAGCCCGGCGTCCTGGCTGATGTAGACCCGGAAGATGCCGCCGTTCGGGGCGGTCGCGCCCGTCCCGGGAGCGGTCATCGCGAAGAGCGCCGCCGCGAGCGTCACCGCCGCAAGGCCGATCCGAACGCTCCGCCGGCTCACGCTTGCCACCCCCGGTCGCCGTGGTCCCGCCCGGAGAGGGTATGCCCCCCGTCGGGTGTCGACAAGTGCATCACGCTGCGCGTCGGCGTGGCGCTGCATCACGTGCTCCTTCGTCTCGTGGCTCGGTCTCGGTGTCACCAGGAGATAGGACGGCTCCAAGCGACCGCCAAAGAGACGCCAAAGTGTCGCTGGCAAGGGAGTCAGGCGGGCGATGGTGCTGTGGTGAACGGCGTTCGCGAGAGACGCGTCGGCGTCGACAGGTACGCGGTCGCCTTCGACGCGGCGGTCTGCCGTGCTGCGCGGACGCCCGACGCCCGCGCAGCCATTTCCCGTCAGCCCTTGAGCGCAGCCCGTGGGTTCGTAAGCTCAGGGTGAGTGGTCGAGCTCGCAGGATTCGACGTGGCCGACGAGCATGTGCTCGAGCTCGCCGGCCTGCTCGTGGACGCGGGGTACGACGAGGCGGCCGAGCGTCTGAGCTACGCGCTCAAGTGGGGCGACGACGTCGTCGGGCTCCGGATCGCCGACCGGCTCGCGATCATCGACGTGCTCGACGACGCCCCTGCGGGGCTGGCCGGCCTGCGGGACGTGCTGGTCACGGAGCACCGCTGGCGCGTCCGCCACGGCATGGTCTGAGCGCTACGGCCACCGCAACCGACCACGCAACAAACACGCAACCATCGGCTGCACGGCTTGCACGACCGTGGGACGGTCCCGTTAGCCCGCCACAATGTCGGGGTCGGTTAGCACCGGGGGTCGGGCCGTGTTCGCGGACCGGGTGGAGCGTTCCGGGTCAGCCGCGTGCCATCTGGTCGATGCAAACGGTGACGGCGAGGATGAGCGCCTCCTCCTGGCCTGGGGCGATCTCGATGCCGTAGGTGTCCCGGATTCGGAACCAGCGCTTGGACACCTCGGCAACCTTGTCGCCGCCCCGTTCGATCTTGTACTCGTGGTCGACGATGTTTCCCTTGGCTTCCATGTCCTCGCCGCCTTCGACCCCGATCGAGAATCGATCTCGGAGCGGGGTGATCAGTGCCTTCTTGACCGTCGCGACCGTCGCGCCTCCGCGCTCGATCTCCATCTTGTCGCGGATCGTGAGCTTCTTCTCCTGGATCGTGTACAGCTCGGCACCCGAGGAGGCGTCTTCGAGCACGAGCGTGTCACGGATACGCAGCGCTTTCCCGTCGACCTTGAACGCTCGCTCTCCCTCCTCGTTCTCGATCCAGAAGTCGTCGCCGATGGCGAACATCTTCTCGCGCATCCGGTACTTCGTCCCGTCCTCCCGGCCGCGCCGGCGCAACAGACCCATACGAGCCTTCTCCTTCTCGGGGAGACCGGATTCTAGGGCACTCTCGAAGGGGACCCAGCGCCGACGTGGAACCCTCGATCAGGGTCTCTGGTGCGGATGCCGACCCGTCCGATACCCCTGAAACCGATCCCGGTTGATCCCAAGAGGGAGGAACGAGTCATGGCGCGTGACACCGATGTGAACGTTGGGAGATACACGCCGATGGTCCTGACGGGTGCCTTTGCGATCCTGCTCGGCGCGCTTCTGCTCGGCCTCACGGACATCAGCACGGCTGCGGCCATCGTCATCGCAGTGGCCATCCTGGCGATCGGTCTCGTCGGAGTGTGGATGCTCGATCGTCGCCGCCAGGTCGCCTAGGCTGCGCCGCTCGCTGATCCTTGTCGTCATAGCGCCGATCCGTTCATGTGCGAGGACGGCGACTCCCAATGCAAATGCACCACCGTAAGACCACCTCGACGACTTACAGGGTGTTCTCTAGAGGCCGTCGTCGGGATCGAGCGGGCTGACGGGTCGCCCACGACCCACACGCCTGCACAGAACTACTGATGCCGAATCGGTGGAGCGGCCGATGTCAGTCGGGTCGCGCGGTGGAAAAGTGGCTTCCGTATCGCACGCATGCGCGGCGTGCGCTGTCGTGCGCCGCAGCGAGGAGGCTTCTGATGACACTGAGAGCGGCAGGCCCGACAAAGCGCGTCCGCGTTGCGGCGCTTCTCTTGATCGCCGGTCTGGCGGCCGGTCCGGGGGGGACGCATCTCTACTGGATGCTGGGCGGCACCTGGGGGCTGGGAGCCGAGGGGAGCTACTCGGCGACGGGCATACGCATCGTGGCCGCCGTGGTCGTGCTGCTGCTCATCGCGGCGGTGTTGGTCGTGTTGGTACGGGTCGGGTTCTGGCAGCAGGCGATCGTGTCCGACGGCGTCATTCGGTTCTTCGCCTGGGCGCTGGCGGCGTTCTTCCTGCTCGAGACGTTGGCCGGCTTCACCTGGAGTAGAGGGGAGCCCGAGTGGTGGCTCTACGCGCCGGTCTCGCTCGTGCTTGCACTGCTGGCGCTGGTCGTGGCGAACTCGGGCGGAGCATGGCGGATCCACCGGCCGCACCGGCCGCTGACGTCGCGCTGAAAGCCCGCCGCTGGTTCAACGCGGGGAGAGAAATGGTGAGGGCGCGGTCACGCTTGGCGGGTCGGGGAGTGGAAACGGACGACGGACGCGGCTCCGCCAGGTAGCCGAGCGCGCCCAGGGACTGGGCCAACATGCCCTCAGCGGAGCGTCTGTGCGGCGCACGACTGCGCGTCAGTGTGCGTCAGTCAGTCGCGTCAGCGACTTCGAGTCCGCAGCTGGCGGCTTCGGCAGCCTGGAGGACGAGCGCCGGGTCTGGTCCCTGACCGTGTCGCCATAGGTCGAGTAGCCGATCGGTAAGCAGCGCCCGCTTTGCGATGAAGTCGCTCGACGCCAGTGGCGAAGGGTGGAGCGCGGCCAATGCCAGAACGCTGTCTCGACAGTACGCCGAGCAGAAGCTGCTGGCTGACGTACGCTGACCATGCTTCCCGGACGCTGGCATGGTCAGTTCGAGGTCGCCGCCGATCTCGGCCCGACAGAACGAGCAGTTCCCGTTGCGAACCGGAGACGGAGGCGTGTCTCGATCCAACTCGACCGGCTTCTCTCCAGGTGCACGGAGCGCCCAACGCGTTTCGGCCACGATGCCCTTCCTCTAAAAGTTTGAAGAACTTCCGCGAGACGCAGGGCTTGCGATACCCGTCCCCCCGAACGCGCAACACCCGGCTTTCCTACGGCTCCAACTGTAGCTTCGGTTTCGTGTGCCCGCCCGGGTCGTTCGACTAGTTTCACCAGAACTTCCCCCGCGCAGCGGGCCGGCGGCAGACCGGCGCCGGGCGCGAGTGTGCGCCGGTACCCGTGACGTGGGCTGGGCGGCTGGCTGAACGCCGCGACTACGGGCCGTGACGATTGCGCAGGAGATCAGACTGCTTCGCGAAGTGCGTTCGCCGCAGCTTGCAGACGGTCACTGACCTCGGTCAGTTCACGCGCAGCAAGGTCGATGCGTTCCTGTTGTACATCCGCACGCGTCTGCTGGCTGACGGCTGATTCGAGAAGGCGCTGCAGCTGCTTCGCCATCTCCTCGACAGTGTGGGTGAGGTCGGCGAGCTGACCCGCGATGAGCGCTATGTCTCCGTCCTCAGCCATGCGAGACTCTGGCGGATTCTAGGGGAGCGAGAGTCCTACGGGGGCATTGCCTCCTTGTCTTCCTTCCTGGCCTCGAACGGCCCCGGGCTGGCTGTGCGAGCTTGGCCCGGGCCGGGCGAACGGTGGGAGCCCGCAGCATCACCGAGTCAACATCAGTAGAAAGCCGGCTTATGCACGTAGATCGAGCGCGATACATTGGTCTGGCGAGGGGCAACTCGCGAAGGTGGTCGGCTATGGACTTGCGGGACTCTCTGGCGATGCATCCCGCGAATCTGCCGTCGCCACACGCTGCGCCCGCGCGCTCTCTGGCACGCGACGCTCTGGCGATGCACCGCGCTCTGCCCTCGCATGAGGCTGTGAACATCCGGGACTTTCTGGCGATGCATCCCGCGATCTTCCGGTTGCAGGATCAAGAGCTGCCCCCGACGGCGAAGGCTGCGTGACGTGATCTCGCGTACGGCCGCCCCCGTTGGTCGGCCCGAGGGAGGGCGTGCGTCGCGTTCTGGCTATTTACGGTCGCCCTGACCGTGTACTCGTTGATCTAGCGACGTTGGGCCGGGCGGCCGGCTGAACGCCGTCAGTAGATGGCTCTCACCTTTGGGGCCCGCGAGGAAGGTCGCACACACAGCGTCGCCTGACTATTGGCCGGCGCGGACATGTCCTTGAAGGTCGCCTCGTTCCATCTGCGAGAACGTGTGTTCGTGACCTCCGAGGGTCATCCCGTCGACGGCTCCAGCGTGCGCTCGCCGCGGGCAACCTGACCGCGGCCGAGCAGGCCGCGTTCGAGATCCAGTTCATCCGCTCGCCGACGCCCGCGCGCTCGTCGAGCTGTACGCGGAGAAGGGCGACCGGAAGTACGAGCGGGCGGCGCTCAAGGTACCTCCGCCGCTACGTGGACGAGGCGAGCCCGTCGCTCACCGATGTCGCCCAGGTCGCCGCCTTGCTCGCCGAACGCTGTCTGCTCATCCGCGGGCTGTAGAGCGCGCTGCTCGAGGAAGGAACGAGAGAACCGCTGATTCGGTAGAGGGCTGGGTAGAAACCGCCCAAGAATGGGCTTCGTCTAGCCGTTTCCGCTGCAGCCACCGCTTCTGAAACCGGTGTCGGCACCGCCGCGCAGTGTGGACGAAGCGTGGACGGCGCTCTCCTGCCTCCGTGCCGGAAACCCGCTCACCATGCGGGATTCCGGGAGTGGGCGCCCAGACGAGGACCCGCGGGGACGGCATGCGCCGCTCGCGTCGACAAACGGCCAGATGCGACGTGTCGGGTCAAACGAACGCCCCGGCCAGGTTGGTGGCTCGACCCTATACCGGGGTGGGGTGCCAGGGCTGCCCTCGATCGCACACTGCGACTGGGACAACTGCGGCGCTGCCCGTCACCGGTTCACACCGACCGGAGCCAAGCAGCGGGATAACGGAGGGTGAAGTGGCTACCAAGCTGAGACTCGCTGCGTCGGTGTTCGTCGTCGTGACACTCGTCCTGATCGGGACGACCGCGGGGATCGCCGCGAACGGGAACGGAAACGGCAACCCCAACGCGCAAGCGAACGGCAACGCCAACGGCAACGGCAACGCCAACGGCAACGGCAACGCCAACGACAACGGCAACGCCAACGGCAACGCGAACGGCAACGCGAACGCGAACGGCAACGGCAACGCCAATGGCAACGGCAAGCAACGCCAACGGCAACGGCAACGCCAAGCGGCAACGCCAACGGCAACGCCAACGGCAACAGCAACGGCAACGCCAACGAGAACGGCAACGGCAACGCCAACGGCAACGGCAACGGCAACGGCAGCGGCAACGCCAATGGCAACGGCAACGCGCAACGGCAACGCAACGGCAACGGGCAGGGCGCGGGGAACACGACCGTCACTATCTGCCACAACCCGACGGGGGACGCCAGCACGATCGACGTCAACGACGACGCCGTGCCGGCTCACCTGGCGCACGGCGACCAGCTCGGTGCGTGCGCGGAGCCGCCGGTCGTCGAGGACGAAGGCGACAGCCAGGAGCAGGAGACGACGGACGAGCAGGGGAACGACTCGGGGCCGGAGGAGGACCCCGCGCCGACGCCCCAGATCGTCTGGTTCGGGTCGATGGCGGCGTCGCCCTCGGGACCCCGCTCGCTCTACTGCTCGACGAAGGGGCCGGTCGACCGCGGCGACGGCGAGCGGCCGGGCATCGCGTTGAACCTGCTCGACAGCCAGGGTGCGTTCCTGGTCGAGCAGGGCCTGGTGACTCCCGCCATCTTCTATGCAGGCGTCGGCGTCTCCTGCGACAATCTGCCTGGGTTCGTGAACTCCGGGCTCTGGGTCGACCACGTCGGTGACGTTGTCGAGGGCATCGGCGTCTACCCCTACTACGTCCCGGCGAGCTAGCGCGAAACCACGCAGTTGCGGGGAGGGCGGCCGAGAGGCCGCTCTCCCCGCAACGAGCTCCTGAGGGCAGTACACCGACAGCATGGCGCGGTACGCGAAGCGTCAGGCGGACGTGACGCCCACCCGCCGCTCTCGGCGGCGCTGCATCTGGGCGATCTCGAAACCCAGCGGAATCCGCACCGTTGAGCGGAAACGCCTAGAGCCACCGCTTCCAGCGGAAGAAGCCGATCATCCCGAGCAGCGTCGCGAGGAGCGCTGCGAGGATCACCCAGAACGCGGTGCGCGTCGCCTCGCCCGGGTAGATCACGTTCATCCCGAAGATGCCGGTGAGCAGCGTCAGCGGGAGCATCGTGACGCTGATGAGCGTCAGCAGCCGCAGGACGTCGTTCTGGCGGTGCGAGATGACCGACTCGTTGGTCGACTCGAGCGCCTCGACGACCTCCTTGTAGTTGTCGAGCTGGTCCCAGATGCGCTCGACCGCGTCGTTGATGTCGTCGAAGTAGAGCTCGAGCTCCTCGGGGAGGAACCGGTCGACGCGCCGCTCGAGCACCCGGAGGGTCGTGCGCTCGGGCTTGATCACCTTGCGATAGGAGATGATCTCCTGCTTGACGTTCGAGATGTCGCGGACGACGTCCTCGGCGGCGCCCTCGAACATGTCGTCCTCGATCCGGTCGAGCTTGTGGCCGATCTTGTCGAGGATCGGGAAGCAGTAGTCGAACAGGTCGTCGAGCACCTCGTAGAGCAGGCGACCCGACCCCTTGGCGAAGAGCTGCTCGCGGTACGCCATCGTCGCCGTCGCAGCGGGCGAAGAGCCGCGTGACCGGGAGCAGCTCGCGGTTCGGGATCGTGACGAGGTAGTCCTGGCCGATGAAGACGTCGAGCTCGGCGGCGTTCAGCCGCTGGACGGTCTTGTCGTAGACGGGGAAGTGGAGGACGGCGAAGAGGTAGCGGTCGTCCTCGTAGTCGTCGACCTTCGGCCGCTGGCGCTTCGAGACGATGTCCTCGACGTCGAGCGGGTGCCAGCCGAAGCGGTCGGCGAGCGCCTGGGCGGTCTCGAGGTCGGGCGCGACCGCGTTGACCCAGGTCAGCCCTGCCGCCGCGAGCTCAGAGACCTGCGGGACGCGCGCGACGACGTCCGCGCCGGGGCGCGACCGGATGCTCCTGCGGATGCGGGGCAGGCTCGGCACGGGGACTGAGCGGGTCGTCGGTCGTGGGCACCATGTTCGCCATTCTAGTCCCGTCGCCTGCGCGCGGTCACGCAGGCTCGGGCGACCGGCGTCGCTGCCGGATCGCGGCCGGGAGTAGAGCGCTCGAGGACGACCGAGAGCGCGGCGCCGAGCGCGCACAGAGCGCCGCCGCACACGAGCCAGATGCCGAGCGGGCTGACCGGCGAGCACGAAGCCGCCCACGGCGGGTCCGAGCGCGAACCCGACCTGCCACGAGAAGGCGGAGAGCGCCATGTAGCGGCCGAGCAGCCGGGGATCGGCGAGATCGGCGACGAGCGGCGCCTGCACCGCGCCGTGGATGCACTCGCCGATCCCGAATGCCGCCATCACGACGGTCAGGAGGAGGACGGCGAGGCCGCCGTCGAAGGCACCACCCACGACCGACACACCGCACCCAGCACGCGGCCCAGAGCACGCCGAGGAGCGCGAGCATACGCATCCGCCGGTGGCCCTCCGACAGCTTCGGCGATCGGGAGCTGGGCGAGCGACGATGACGACGGTGTTCACGAAGAAGATCGACCCCGATCTGCGCTCTCCGACACCCCGATCTCGTTCTTCGCGAAGACGGGCAGGAGCTCGAAGCCGGACATGCCGGCGAAGATGAACAGCGTGTTGAGGCCGACGACGCCGATGAACGCCCGGTCGCGGAACACGGTCGTGTAGCTGCCCGAACGTGACGATCCGCCGCCGTGCGCGACCTCGGGAACGGCGGCGAGCGAGCACGCCGAGGTAGACGACGAACGTCGCGCGTCGAGGAGGAAGAGCGACGACGAACGTGTTCGGCCGCGCGGCGTCGGCGATCAGCCCGCCGACGAGGGCTCCGAGCCCGATGCCGAGGTTCATCATCACGCGCTGCATCGCGAACGTCGCGTGGCGTCGGTGCGGCGGTGAGAGCGCCGCGATCATCGTCGACTGTGCGGGCCAGAAGCCGCCGTTCCCGATCCCGGTGACGACGCTTGCGCAGGAATCCCTGCCACGGCTCGACGACGAGCGCGAAGCTCCCGTAGCCCACGGCGAGGACGACGAGTGCGATCGCGAGCATCGTGCGGCCGCCGACGCGGTCGACCAGCGAGCCGAAGATGGGCCCGGCGGCGATGCTCACGACGGCGTTCGCCGCGACGATCAGCCCGGCCGTCCCGAGGCCGATGTCGCGCACGTTGTGCAGGTAGATGAAGAGATACGGGATCAGGAGGCCGTTCCCGAACGCGTTCACGAGCCCGCCGGCCTGCAGCGTCTGCACGCTCGCGGGGCAGCTGCTGGTCGAAGGTGCGGAGCCAGCGACGCATCGGACCGAAGCGTAGGCGCGCGCCCTGAGCGGAAGACGGGGCGCTCCGCCGACGCGACTGGGACGGGGAAGGTGTGCCGGATGTGTGCCAATCGGCCCGGACCCCTTTCGCCCAGGTTGACAACACGCTATCAGGGATGGAGTCCGTTCTCCTCTCCGATCGGAGCCACCCATGCCTCGAGCCCTGGCCCTCGTCCTCTTCACGCTTCTCGTCGCCGGCGGCGTGCTTGCCGTACCGGCCGCCCGCAGCGCCTCGCCAGACGTCGTCGTCAGCCAGGTTTTCGCCGGTGGCGGCAACGCGGGCGCGCCGTTTGCCAACGACTTCGTCGAGCTCTTCAACCGGGGTTCGACCGCCGTCGACGTCAGCGGCTGGTCCGTCCAGTACGCCTCCGCTGCGGGAACGACCTGGCAGGCGACCGCGCTGACCGGCTCGATCGCGCCCGGCCGCCATTACCTCGTGCAGCTCGCCTCCGCCGCGGCGGTCGGCGCGGCCCTCCCGGTCCCGGACGCCATCGGCACGACCAATCTCGCGGTCTCGGGCGGAAAGGTGGCGATCGTCCGTGACGCGACGCCGCTCGCCTGCGGCGCGACCGCGGGTAGCTGCTCGGCGGTCGCCTCCGTCGCGGACCTCGTCGGCTATGGCACGGCCGCGGACTACGAGGGGAGTGCCGCTGCGCCCTCGATCGACAACACGACCGCAGCGGCCCGCGGAAGCGGCGGATGCACCGACACCGATACCAACGCGACCGATTTCACGACGGAAGCACCGACGCCGCGCAACACATCGACCGCTGCGATCACCTGCGGCACGGCGCCGCCGCCCGCGGGGGGCGTGTCGCAGAACGCGACGGTGGACGTCGACATCCAGCCGGTGCTCTCGATCGCACTCGAGCGATCGAGCGTGAGCTTCGGCAACGCGACGACAGGTGCAACGCCGGCCCCCGTCTCCGAGCGGGTCACCGTGGTGACCAACAATGCGACGGGCTACGCCGTGAGCGTGCATCGCACCGCGTTCCAGCCCGCCGACCTGCCGCTCGGAATCGCCGGCACCCCGCCGAGCGGCGGGCAGATCGGCGGCGGGCTCGCGGGCGGCGCGATGGCCGCGATCCCGGTCGCGCCCGCTGCCGACGTCCTGGTGGGAACGACGGCCGCGCGGAGTGCGACTGCCGGAGACGTCTGGGATACGCGTCTCGGGTTCGCGGCGCCAATTCCCGTCGTCCCGGCCGGGCATTACACCGCGACCGTCACCTTCACGGTGATCGGTCGATGAAACGCGCGGCGGGCCTCGTTCTCGTCGTTCTCGTGCTCGTGCCCGCTTCGGCGGGCGCGGGCACGCCACGGCCGCCCGTCGCATTGACGGCGACGCCGGCGCACATCTCGATCGCGGGATCGGGGCGGGCGACCCTTCGCGTGACGAATCCGGGCGCGAGCCCGCTGGTCGTCGAGGTCGGGCGGGCGGGGTTCTCGCTCGACCCGCGCGGGAGGCCGAGGATCGTCGCGCGCGATGCGGTCCGCGCCGCCGCGCTATGGCTCTCCGTGCAGCCGGGCCGCTTCGTCCTGGCCGCGGGCGCCAGCCGAGTGCTCGCCGTCTCGTCGCGTCTCCCGACGCGGACCGAACCCGGAGACCACGACGCGCTCGTGCTCCTCACCACGCGACCCCGGCGAAGCGCGGGAGTCGCAGTGCGCATGCGGATCGGTGTGGTCGTGGTCGTCCGTGCCCCGGGCCGGATCGTGCGACGGCTCATCCTCGGCGGCCTCCGCGCGCGGCCGGCGCACGGCTCGCGGATCCTCGAGCTCGGCGTCGCAAACCGCGGCAACGTGACCGAGACGCTCGCGCGCGACCGGGTGCGCGTCTCGTTACTGCGCCGAGGGCCCCAGACGATGGTCTGGGCCGAGCCGCGCGACCTTCGGCCGCGCACGAGCGGCGTCGTGCAGTTCCGCTACCGCGGCAAGCTGAGAGGCTGGATGACCGCGCGTGTCGAGATCGCGCCGGTTGAGGATGGGCGGATTATCCGGAGGAGCTTCCGGGTCAAGCTGTGACGGTGTTGGCCGTTGTAATCACCCCGCCGCCTCGAGGCCCGCCGCGCGGATCGCCGCCACCGCAAGCCGCTCGTCCTCCGCGCCGGGAAGCCCGCTGACCCCGACGGCGCCGACGCGGCGACCGCCGGCGAAGGCGGCAACGCCGCCGTGGAAGAACGAGAACTGCGGGTCGAAGCTCGTGAGCTCGGTCGGGGAACCGCCCACCTTCTCGGCCAGCGCGCGCGTCGAGGTCGCGTCGCTCCGCGCCGCCGTGTACGCCTTGCGCCGCGCGTTCTCGAGCGTGTCCCGCGCGGCGCCGTCCATCGCGAGGCAGGCGACGAGCTCGCCGTGGTCGTCGACGACCGCGATCGAGACGGGGGCGGGCGCGGCCTCGAGCGTGGCGCGGATCGCGGCGAGTGCCTGCTCGTGGGTCACGACGCGTCTATACCACGGTCGGCGGCGAAGGAAAGGCGGAGCGGACAGAGTCGGCTGCCGCCGCCGCATGGACGTGGCCGCTACGGCCACGGGTGCAGGTGCCCGGTCGCGCCCCCTTCGCCAATGACGCCGGAGGCCCGGCTGTCACCGGGCCCCCATCGCCCCATCCGATTGGCCGCCAGGGGTGCTTTGGACGCCGCCCCCGGGTTGGCAGGGCTTGGCGCTAACCCCCACGCGCTCCCCCAAACCGCCGTGTATCTCCAGTTCCTACGCTAGTCACCCGGAAGGGGTACGCAACCCCTCGCACCTCTTCCAAGCGAGAGTCCGGGTGCCCAAGATGCCAAGCCTCCCCCGGCAGGATGAAGCCGCCCACCGTCGACCTCAGCACGTCGATGGGCGCCACCACGTGCGCAACGTACCAGTGCCCCTCAAAGGCGCTGATTCCCGTGATGAACCCGGAACGGCCGCGAACCACGTTTACAGGCCCAAGAACTGTCGGGGAGAGAAATTTCAGGGCGGGGGTCACGGGCCGTTGCCAGCCAAGAAACAGCATGGACATACGCGAGAGACCCGCCGGCAGGACGGGTCTCTCGCACCGCGAGCCCGCGCAGACCCCACCTGCGGCAGGGGTGCACCGTCGCCGCCCTGCCCGATGCGCCATCCGCAGGAGCGTTCCGGCACCGGGCTCGCATGGTCCACGGTAGATACGGGCGATGGAGCCGTCATTGACACGACTGGGTCAGTTCTCTCGTTGTCGTGGAGGGCAACAGGTCAGCATGGAGACGCGGTATGTGGTCACCTGACGCCGAGCACCTGAGCTGGCCGTTGCTTGGGATGATCACGGCGTCGGGAGCCATCTGGCGACGTCACGGCCGAGGCGAGTTCGACCCGCCGACCGGCCCAACTGCTCCACGCGCTTAGAACCCACGCCGCTCCAAGGGACTAGCGCTAGACCCGACCTTCGGCCAGCCATGTTGCGTGTGGAGCGGCGCTACCCTCCGCGATCCATCTCCGCCGCGTCAGCCAAGAGGCCTCGTCGCAACCGTCGGCGCTGCTTGGTCATAGTCTCCGTGTTGGCGCTCTGAGCGTGGAGCGTTAGGGCAGAACGGCGTTGGTTAGGCGAGAGGACGCTCGCCCAGCCGAGGGCAGTTGGGGTCATGCATCGAGTCGGAGCACGACCTCGTCAGTTTCCTCGTTGCGCCCATGAGCGAACCCGCGCCCCTCGCCCACGACGCGAAAACCGCACTTCGTCAACACACGAATCGACGCGGCGTTGTCGCTCGCGGCGCCAGCGTAAAGCGGCCGGCTTGCCTCCAGCTGCAAGAACTCTTGTAGAGCACGCGTGGCAATGCCGCGGCCCCAATCTTCACGGCCGATCCAATAGGTGACCTCGCGGCGACCCTCCAAGTCGAAGCTCGCGATGTGACCCACGACTCGACCGTCGATCTCGACGACCCTGTTCGTCGTAGACACGTCGCTCCTCAGCCGCGCCCACCGTCGCTCGAAGGCGGCTCGATCATTCTGATCCGGCGAAGTGAACGCGGCCATCCGTATCGCGTCGGGATTCGTCCAGTGCTCGAACAGCACGCCGAGATCACGATCTTCGATCTCGCGAAGGACAAGCTGTCCCAAGCCCTCCCGCACGGCCGTTAACCCTAACTGCCGCTTACTCGGATGACTGTGAGTGGCGCACGTCAGGCCGCTACCGATTGCTTAGTCCTGTTCGTCCCTTCGGCGGGACTCGCGGCGAGCACTCACCGGAACGTCAGCACGAACTACTGGATCTCGGAGGATGTGATGCAACGTGTGCTCCGGGCCTTTGAGTGGGATGGAGAGCCGTACCGCATCTACAGCGATGGATACTGCGAAGGCGTCGGCCCGATGGTGTATCTGAGCAAGAAGAACGCGACGAACTCGCGAGGCTTGGTCAACAAGCACTTCACCTGCTCGGTGTCGGCGCGGGCGCTCCGGGGCGACATATTCAAGGGCTTCGGCCTGGATGTCCACGTCCTCGACTGGAGGACAAGCAGGAAGCCATATCTCATTACCAACGTGCATCTGTAGCCCGCTGCGAGGTTCCCACACCCTCCACGGATCGGGCCGCGGTCGATCGTGGGGTGCCAACTTCGCGCGATCCTCTTGACCGAGGCGTCTCGGCCTCGTCCGGCTGTTGGCCCCCTAAGAACTCGTCTCAGAATGACGGCTGCAGCCTCCTGAAGCAGACGAGGCAGCAGGCGAGGGCGAGGAACGCTTCGTGGATTTCGTGGCGGCGGTCGTAGCGGACGAGCAGTCGTTTGAAGTGGTGCAGCCAGGCGAAGGTGCGCTCGACGACCCAGCGGACGCGGCCGAGGCCGGAGCCGTGCTCGGTCTGGCGACGGGCGATCTCGGGCTTGATGCCGCGGCGCGCGGAGCTCGCGCCGGTACTTGTCGTGGTCGTAGCCGCGGTCGGCGGTGACCCGCTCGGGCCGTCGGCGCGGGCGGCCGACCTTGCCGCGCACCGGCGGCACGCGCTCGACGAGCGGGATCAGTTGGGTGACGTCGTTGCGGTTGCCGCCGGTGACCGTCCAGGCAAGCGGGATCCCGGTCGCGTCTACGAGAAGGTGATGCTTTGAGCCGTTTCTGGCTCTATCAACCGGGCTCGGGCCCGTCGCGGAGCCCCCTTTTTCGCCTGCACATGACTGGAGTCCGCGACCGCGCGCGACCACTCGATCTCCCCGCGGCGCGCAACTCGGCGAGCAGCAGCTCGTGCAGCCGCTCCCAGACGCCGGCGCGCTGCCACTCGTCCATGCGGCGATGGCACGTCGAGCCGCCGCCGAAGCCGAGCTCGGGCGGAAGATGCCGCCACGCGATCCCCGTGTAGCAGCACGAACAGGATCCCCTGCAGCGCCTGCCGGTCAGGCAGCCGCTTGCGGCCCGGATAACGAAAGCGCCGCTCCACCCTCGGCAACAACGGCTCGATCCGCGACCACAACTCGTCCGACACGATCCACGGCGCAGCAGCCATCGGCACCCCTCCAAGCTTGACGACAGATACCGACGGCGTTCGTCGTCAGCGAACGGGTCCCTTCATTTCGGTGCGAGTTCTAAGAGATACGGGCCGGCCCATCCTGCGGATCGAGGAGCGAGAGTTAGGGAATGGGGATCGACAAGGCCCTCCAAGTGCGGCCTCCATCTGTCCTCTTGAAAGCGTGCGCCCCGTCGAACCTGCCAGCGTAGACCGTGCTGGGATCCGTCGGATCAAGCGCGAGAGCAACCACGTCACCCTTGCCCGGCGGATCGATGGATCTCCAGCTGCGACCGCCGTTTGTCGTCTTGAAGCTGAACGACTGAACGCTGGCACGACGACCCGCCCATCGGCACCATCGTCCTCGGCCATGAACAGGTCATTTACCTCGGCAACGGCGAGTGGCAGCCGTTGGTCCGGCCGAACCACTCCGGCTGCACGCCGTCGGCCGAGATGCAAGGATCGCCCCCCGCCCTTAAGGCGGGAATCTCATCGTCCGCAGGAATCCGCGCACGGCTGCTTCGCCTTGTGTACGGGGGGAGATCTCGATCCGCAGGAGCACGGTCTTTCCGCGCACGTTGAGGAAGATCTGCTGCCCACGGGGCAGAAGATCAGGAAACGGCGTGATGCCTTGTAGGAGTGAACGTTTCCCGGGTACCGCTGCGTGGAAGGAGACGCCGGGATAGCCGCCGACACGGATTGGCTTCGACGGCCCAGCGGTGAGTGTCGTCAGCGCCTTGAACCGCGAGATCGCGGTGCCGTAAGGAGGCCCCACTCGAAAGACACAGATCCCGACAGCGACAGACGATCTACGAGTGGCGCCTGGCCCGACGAGCGCGGGTGGGTGTCGGGTCAATCCCTTTCCGACGCACCATCCGGAGTGAGTCTCCTGCGCGCCGTACCAGCCCTCGCCGAGCGTGAAGATTGTGCGAGGGACGAATGCGGGTCGCGTTTGGTAGGTGCCATGCTCAAGACGCGGCGGCGCTATGAGATCGATGGGAAGCGTTCGAACCTCTGGGCCAACTCCCCAAGCGGTCGTTACGGCGACGAGTGCAAGAACTGCTGCACCTGCCGTTGTCGCGACCCTATGGAACAGCCTGTTCATTCGCCCCACGGCAGGCTACGCCTCGCGGAACACGAGTCAAGTGCGGCAGGCTGTTTGAGGGGTCTTACGCGCTTGACCGCGCCCTCACCATTTCTCTCCCCGACGCGACCAGAGTGTCAGCGGCGGGTCAGGCGGTGTGTCGTTCGAGACGACGACGCGGCCGTCGAGCGGGTTTGCGCCCGCGCTTGTTCGGGTATACGAGATGCCGACGAGGGGGAAACTCCGTTAGGCCGCAGAGGCGGAGTCTCGAGTCCGAGAACGGAGTCCCCCACGTGAGACACGAAGCAGCGGGCAACGAGGTCACCGTAGGCGTCGCCTGGCTGTGGTGCGTCGCCGGCTGCCTCGCCTGGTGGGTGTCTGTCGCCTGGGCCGTCGAGCGGGTCGTTTAGCCGACGCGCCTTGTCGTCGGGGGACGTGTCCCCGGGAGGATGCGGATGACGGAGGAGCAGGACACCGCACTCATCGCCGCGCAGTTGGCCGACCTCACCCAAACCGTCGGGGTGATGGCGAAGGAGCTCCAGACACTTCGCGAAAGAACGCATCAGCAGGTACAGCGTGCGGACATACAGCAGGACCGCATCGACATCGCAGCCCGCGAGTTGGGCGAGGTGAGTGACCGTCTGCAGGCCGCGGCGAACGCACTCCGTCAGTCGGTCTGAGTCTGGTCTCGGGGCTAAACCCCTTTGTTCTGCCGCCACACATGCTCCTGTAGCAGCGTCGCCCGCAGCTCGGCATTTCCTCGGGACAGTCCGCGAGCACGCGGAGGATCGCTTCGCGGTCGGGAATGTCGAGCGAGAAGATCGAGTCCGGCCCTGAACGAAAGCCTTGGCGTAGGGGGAGCCCCGGATGGGCGCCAACGCGTTCCCCCGCCACAGGCTGGCGGCCCTCCTCCGAGGCTCCACCTGGATAGATGCTTGAGGGCGTCGAAACTTGCGCGGTGCCGCGAAGTTACCTCAAACGGGGTAGGTAGCGGGCGTCCGCTGCGGCTCAGCCGGACGCCCCCGGCTGCGTACCTCGGGGACCCGCCACGGAAACCGGCCGCTGGCGGGTCGAAGGGGGCTTCCCCGCGAGCCACCGGTCGCAAAGCGAGCGGGGCTGGCCGAAAGGACTTCAAACGCCAGACGCAGAAGAGGCTGCGCAAGGGACTCGCGGGGGGACGAGCCTCCTTGCGCAGCGAGCGCGAGCCCGCCTCGGGCCCCGCCTGCGCCAGGGGTATGCCGTCGAATACGCCCCTGCAAGGTGGCAAGGAGAACCACCTTGGTGCCGCGGGGTTCTTCGGCACCGGGCTCGCATGGCCACGGTAGGTGCGGGCGACGGGGCCGTACAGGACACGATTGGGTCAATTCGCCCGCAGTCCGCCCGAGGGCGTCAGCCGTGTCGGCCGACGCGAACGGCGGGGAGGGCGCCGACCTCGTCCTTGGTAAGGGCGACGTGCACCATGTCGCTCTCGACGATGGCGACGGCCCCGATCGGGATGGTGACCTCCTTCCGTCCCCAGAGGTGGCCGCGCTCGAGGACGAAGTGCGTGATGTGCTCGTCCGCGTCGACCACGAAGCCGTCCACCTCGCCCAGTGAATGGCCGTCCGCGGAGATGACGGCGCTCGCCCGCCGTACCTCGACCTCGCCCTTCGGCACGCGGTCATAGTGGACGGTCGTGGGGGAGTCCAGGTCGCCCGGATACGGGCCTACGCCCATACCGGAATAGCCGAGGTCGGTGTAGTACGGCAGCGCGAGGACGTCCTCGACGCCAACGTCCCAGTCGGGGTCTTCGGCGGGGGTCTCTCCGAGCCGGAGGTAGGCGGCCTCGTGCACGGACTCGAACCCCTGCGCCTGGTCCAGGGTGCACTCCAGCTCGAGCTCGCGCTGCTCCTCGTCTCTGGCCCTCGCCAGCTGGATAGGCACGAGCCGCCTCGCTCCCTCGTCTTGCTCGGGCTGGACTACGAGATGCGTCACGCGCTTCTCGAGCGGGTCGATGACGATGTCCGCCAGCTCGCCGTACACCCCGTCGGTGCAGCGGACGCGATCGCCGATCTCGAGGCGCATGCCAGTCTCCTCTTCACGCCGACAGGTCGAGCCGAGTCTACGGGCGGGCGTCGAAGCACGGGCATGGCATCAATTGGGGCCGGGGCGGCTCGCTGAACGCCGTCAGTAACGAGGCTCTTCACCCCGACAAAGCCTCGGCGCAAAGGGGAGCCCCGGAATGAGCGCCAACGCGTTCCCCCGCCGCAGGCCGGCGACCCAATTCCGAGGCTCCACCTGAATAGATGCTTGAGGGCGGCGAAACTTGCGCGGCGTCGCGAAGCTCCCCCGAACGAGGGACATGGAACCGTGACGTGCGGCCTCCGTCGTTACGGCCCTGCGCCCCGGCGCCTGACTTCCCTCAGTAGTACGCCTTGCAGCTCCTCGAGGCCGGCGGGCGGGTCGTCGAGCACTGCGAGGATGTTCTTCCGATCCTGCGTGTCGAGTGCGGCGGCCGACGTTCTCCTTATCGCCGCTTTGAGAAGCGCCTGGGCAGTGTGTTGCGCACCGTTGCGTTGCAGCCTCTGCGCGAGCTCGACGACGAGGTCGTCGCTCAGGGACACCCCGGCAAGCCACACACCTCTCCAGCGGTCAGCGCCGCGTCATCAAGCTAGGGACGCCTCATCACCGCGGCGAACCCGATGCCCGAACTCCTGCTCCGCGCATTGCGGGCAGAAGGGCAGCAGGCCGCCGCAGCGTCCGACCACCACGTCCAGCGTTCAACAATCGCCCATCTCTCGTCCGCCTCACCGCCAGACTCGGTGCAAAGCACCAAAGCAACGTCGGATCCCTCACCGCTGGCCGCAGAGCGAGGCACAGCCATAGACTACGCCTCGCAGACCCCGCGAGGGCTGGGCGGCTAGCTGAACGCCGTCACGTTGGCAACCCGCTGAAGCCGGCGGGTTATGGCACTACGTGGCACGCGACGTTCGTTACGCCCAGCCCAGCTGCTGTAAGCCGATTCCGTCGTTCCAGATCTTGGTCAAGTGACGGATTCGATCGCCGTCGAAATCCATGACGTACACGTAATCCGTCTCGACCCGCTGGCCCGTCGGCGGCACCGGCCCGCCCTCGCCGGTATGCGTTCCGCGAAACACGCCGTAGGCGGCCACGTTCTGCCGCGCATCATCGACCGCGAACGAGCGAACCTCGTAGCTGGCGTCTGGCAGCGGCGTGAAGATCCCCTTCATCCAGTCCGCGTAGCCCTCGACTGTCTCGACGCCTTCCAGTGCTCCAGCCTGAGCCGAGAACGTCGCGCCCTCGTGGCAGTACGCCTGGCACCCGTCCCACCCCTTGCCGGTTTCACAGGCATCGAAGAACTGCTCGGCCGTCTCTCTGATCGAACTCATCGCGGTCCTCCTCAATCGTCCTCACCAATGGCACCCGGCCGACTGTAAGCCTGCCATGGCGAAGGCACCACGACCAGATGGCGCGGCGGACATGTCCTGATGGTCTCGGCCACGCACATGTGAGAACGTGTGTTCGTGACTTCTGAGGGGCATCCCGGCGCACGACTCCAGCGCGCCCTGCGGCAGGCAATCTCACCGCCGCCGAGCAGGCGCGTTCGAGATCCCGTTCATACCGCTCGTGCGCTCGTGCGCTCGTCGAGCTGTACGCGGAGAAGGGTGATCGGAAGTACGAGCGGGCGGCGCTCAAGTACCTCGGCCGGTATCTGGCTGAGGCCGACCCGTCGCTGGCCGATGTGGCGCAGGTGGCCGCTTTGCTCGCTGAACGCGACTTGATGATGCGCGGGCTGTAGGGAAACAGGAGTTTGGGGGGTGTGGGGGGAACTCGCGGCTATGCCCTGCCAACCCGGGGAGGGTTCGGCAAAACACCCCGGCGGCCAATAGGTTGGGGCAAGCGGGGCTCGGCTCGACGCCGGGCCTCTTGCTGTTGCAGTCCGGGGGGCCGGGCCGGCGACGCCGTTTGCCTGGGTCGCGGCGTCTCGCACCCGACCGATAGTGCGGATGGATGGCCCCCGCGACGACGCAATCGTCCGGGGGCCTGGAGGCGAGGGAGTAGCTCGCCACGCTGGGCATGGTGGAGCAGTTCGCCGGACTCTGCGTCAGTCGTGTGCCACGGTCGGGTCGTGGCACAGATTCGTGGCACACACGCCCGAAAACGCCACTCTGATGGCCCCAGTTCGCCACTTCGATTCGAGCCGTCGAACTCCCCGGAATCCCTGCGTACAAGGAGAGTCGTGGCGCTTCCCGTCGTCTTCCGTCTCGATGTGGCTGAAACGGGCTCGCTATGCGCCCGGCAGGAATCGAACCTGCGACCTCGCGCTCCGGAGGCGCGCGCTCTATCCCCTGAGCTACGGGCGCGCAGGGAAGAGGCCAGTGTAGACGGCGTAGAAGAACTCAGCTCAGCGGCCGGAGGCCGGCTTTGCCGGCCGGGAGGCCAATCGCCGTTTCTCTGGGCTGTGAGCGGAAGGAAGGGGCTCGCAGGGGAACCATGGGTTCAACCGCCTAAGACCTCGCGCTCCGGAGGCGCGCGCTCTATCCCCTGAGCTACGGGCGCGCAGGGAGACGCCAGTGTAGAGGACGCCGCCGCGCCGACGGCCGTCGCGACGAGGCGTTGTCAAGGCCCGGCAGTCGGGTCTAGGCTCGACGCGTGACCCTGGGTGACGTCAGCTCGACGTACTCGGACATCGTGGAGACCGTCTTCTCGTCCACGATCGCCGCGAAGGCCTGGCTGGCGACCGGCGCCGTAGCGCTCGCGATCATCCAGGTGCTGACCGCGTCGCGGATGTGGGGCAAGCTTCGCCGCGTCGTGCCGCTCTCGTTCGGCACGGCGAAGCGCATCCACCGCTGGTCGGGGCGGATCGCGCTTCTGCTGACGCTGCCGGTCTTCTTCCACTGCGTCACCATGCTCGGCTGGAAGACCCCGGACGCGCGGGTGACCGTGCACGTCGTGGCCGGCTCGTTCGTGTACGGCGTCGTCGCGGCGAAGCTGCTCGTGATCCGGTGGAAGGGCTACCCGCACTGGGTGCTGCCCGTGCTCGGCGGCTCGCTCGCCGCGATCCTCGCGACGCTCTGGCTGACCTCGGCGCTCTGGTACTTCACCAACGTGCGGTTCGGCTTCTGATGACGAAGCGACAGGTCATGCCGCCGCTGCTGCTCGTCACCGCCACGCTGGCCACGTTCGGGCTCGCGAAGTGGCATCCGTTCAGCCCGGCGGCCGCGCCGGCCGCGTCCGTCGCCGGGGATGCGAGCAGGGGACGGCAGGTCTTCGTCGTCAACTGCGCAGGCTGTCACGGCATGGACGCGACGGGGGGGATCGGGCCCTCCCTGCACGGCATCGGTCTCACGGCGACGGACGTCGAGCAGATCGTCGCGTCGGGACGCGGCGTGATGCCCCCCGGCGTCGTCAAGGGCCGCGAGGCCGCCGACGTCGTCGGCCTACGTGGCCAGCATCGCCCAGTAGGCTCGCGCCGATGGAGGTGCGCGCCGAGATCGTCCGCCTGTACCTCGCGCAGACGTTCGTCATCAGCCGCGAGTCGCAGGACTGGGCGGACGTCGTGCACGTCACGGTGACCCACGACGGCGTCGAGGGACGCGGCGAGGCGGCACCGATCGAGCGATACGGCGAGACCGCCGAGTCGGCCCTCGCGTTCGTGGAGCGCCAGGCGGACAGGCTCGGTGACGACCCGTTCGCGCTCGAGGAGATCGGCGGGCGGCTGCGCGAGGTCGAGGGCGAGCAGGCGGCGAAGTCGGCGGTCGACGCCGCTCTCCACGACCTCCAGGGAAAACTGCTCGACATTCCCCTGAACCGGCTGCTCGGCCTGCCGAGGGCCGGCCCGCCGACCTCGTGGACGGTGTGGCTCGGCGACCCCGACGACATGGCCCGCCGGGCGGAAGCGGCAGCGCCGCGCTTTCGCAGGCTGAAGCTCAAGCTCGGCGGCGGGGACGGACTCGACGTCGAGCGCGTCCGCGCCGTGCGCGGCGTCACCGAGCTCCCGCTCCAGGTCGACGTCAACGAATGGTGGACGCTCGACGAGGCGCTCGACGCCTGCGGCGAGCTCGCCTCGCTCGGCGTCGAGTACGTCGAGCAGCCGCTGCGGGAGGGTGACCGCGGCGGCGTGGAGCTCCGCCGGCGCGCGCCGCTGCCGATCTACGTCGACGAGGACTGCCACACGCTCGCCGACGTGGCGGCGTGCCGAGAGGTGGCGCACGGCATCAACATCAAGCTCGCCAAGTCGGGCGGGATCCGGGAGGCGATCCGGATGGCGCATGCGGCGCGCGCGCTCGGGCTCGGCGTGATGCTCGGATGCATGATCGAGTCGGGCCTCGGGATCGCTGCGGGCTGCGCGGTCGCCCCGCTCTGCGACCACGTCGACCTCGACGGCAACCTGCTCCTCGCGCACGATCCGGCGCCGGGACCGGCGTTCGTCGACGGCGTGCAGGTTCCGTCCGAGAAGGCCGGCCTTGGCTGCGGGTGAGCGCACGCTGATCCTCGCCGAGGGCTTCTCGGCGGACACGCACTACGGAAAGACGATGCACGGCGTCCTGCGCTACCGGCGCGAGGACGTCGTCGCGATCGTCGACTCGGCGCGGGCGGGCGAGAGCGAGGCGGGCGTCCCGATCGTCGGCGACGTCGATGCTGCGCTCGCATTCGGCCCCGCGGTCGCGCTCGTCGGGGTCGCGACCCAGGGCGGTCGGTTCCCGCCCGCCTGGCGTGCTCTGCTGCGGCGCTGCATCGAGCGCGGGCTCTCGATCGAGAACGGCCTTCACGAGATGCTGGCGGACGACCTGGAGCTCCGGCCGCTGGCGGACGCTGCCGGCGTCGAGCTCCGCGACCTGCGACGGCCGCCGATCGGCCTCGACTGCGCCACGGGCGCGAACCTGGAGGTCGACGCGAGGATCGTGCTCACGGTCGGCTCCGACTGCGCGATCGGGAAGATGACCGTCTCGCTCGAGCTCGACCGTGTCGCCCGGGATCGGGGGCTCGCCTCCGTCTTCGTCCCGACCGGCCAGACGGGGATCGCCATCGCCGGCTGGGGCATCTCGGTGGACGCGGTGGTCTCCGACTTCCTCTCCGGTGCCGCGGAGCAGCTCGTCGTCGAGGGGCGGCGGCGCGGGGGCGAGCTGCTGCTCGTCGAGGGCCAGGGGTCGCTGATCCACCCCGCGTACTCCGGCGTCACGCTCGGGCTCTACCACGGCTCGGTCCCGCACGTGCTCGTCCTCTGCCACCGCGCAGGCGCCACCGAGATCGAGGGCGCACCCGGGCATCCGATCCCGCCGCTCCGGGAGCTCGTCAGGCTCCACGAGCGCATGGCGCTGCCGCGCCGCCCGGCGCGCGTCGCGGCGGTCGCGCTTGAACACCGCCGGGCTCGAGGAATCGGCTGCTGCGGAGGCCGTCTCCGCCGCGGCGGCGAGACACGGGTCTGCCCGCGTGCGACCCGGTACGGGACGGCGCCGGGCCGCTCCTCGACGCCGTGCTCGCGCCGTCGTCCTGATGCGGTAGGATCGCGAGCCGCTCCGCCAGGGAGCACGCGGCAACGGTACGAGGGGGTCTGCGGCGCATGAGGAAGAGGGGGGAGCTGGGCGTCCGGTCGCTCGCGGCCGCGGTCGTCGCGGCACTGGTCTGCGCGGGTGTCGCGTCGGGCGCCGACGTCGGGGCGAACGACGACACCGGCAAGTTCGCGCCCGACGCGGGAGCGGCGTTCTACACCGAGATGGCCGCCCTCGGCCTCCGGCAGACGGTGGTCACGGTGCGCTGGCAGCCGAGCGACCCGCTCGCGCTCGCCGAGCGGCCGCTGCTCGACCTGACGGTCGCCGCTGCGCGATCGGCGGGGCTCTCGGTCGTCTTCGCGACGTATCCGTATCCGCCCCGCGAGGTCGAGGCCGGGCTCGCGCGCCCGGAGGCGTTCGGCGCGTGGCTCGCCGAGCTCGCGCGGCGCTACCCCGAGGTGCGGCAGTTCGTCGTGGGCAACGAGCCCAATCAGCCGGCCTTCTGGCGTCCGCAGTTCGCACGCGGCAAGCAGCTCTCCGGCCGGTCGTTCGGGCCGTTCCTCGCTGCCGGGTACGACGCGCTCAAGGACGTCGACCAAACGCTCACCGTGGTCGGGGTCGGGCTCTCGCCCCGTGGGAACGACCGTCCCACGGCCAGGAGCAATGTGTCGACCTCTCCCGTCCGGTTCCTGGCGGCGCTCGGGGCCTGGTACCGGGCAACTGGCCGGCAGCGGCCGCTGATGGACGGCCTCAGCTTCCATCCCTACCCGAACGCGGCGACCGACCCGTTGAGTCGCGGCTACCCGTGGCCGAACGCCGGCTTCGTCAACCTCGACCGGGTCAGGCAGGCGCTCTGGGACGCATTCTCCGGCACGGCCCAGCCGACGACCGTCGACGGGCTCCGGCTGTACCTCGACGAGGTGGGCTGGCAGGTCGACACGACCGGTCGCGACGGGTACGTGGGAGCAGAGAACGTTCCGGTCACCGACGAACAGGCGCAGGCCGCGATCTACGGGGAGCTCGTCCGCCGCGCCGCCTGTGATCCCGACGTCGCGCAGGTCAACATCTTCGGCTTCCGCGACGACGCGTCGCGCACCGGCTTCCAGGCCGGGCTCTACCGTGCGGACGGCTCTCCCCGGTCTGCGGCAACCGGAGTGGGCGGTGCCATCGCCGACGGCACCTGCGTCGACGGCAGTGTCCCCCGGTGGCGCCCCGCACGCTCGGTCCAGGGTGCGCAGCGACCCGTGGCGCGCGTCACTCTCGCGGGCGTGGCGGTCGACCTCACTGCGGCCGAGGCGGCTTCGGCACGCGTCTGTCTGCTCCCCGGCGCGCACAGCCTCTCGAGTGCGCGGCGCGTGATGGCGAGCCGGAGCGCCGCGGCGGCGGCCTGCAGGTCGGCGAGCGTGGCGCAGAACCGTCGGACGACCGTCGAGCTGGCTCGAACGGGTGGGCCTGTCACGCTTGCGGTGAGGCTAGTGGCCGAGGCGAACACGGGCCGGACGACGATCGTCGTCCGTCGACTGCGCTAGACGCCTGGCTCGCGGCTCCGACCCGCATTGCTGAGCACTCTGCACTTGACACCGAACACATGTTCTGTCATCATCGAACATATGTTCGCTACGGGTCTCATCGGACGAATCGCGCTCGTGGCCATCGCCGTGCTCGTGCTCTGGGCGCTGTTCGCGGGCGAGTCGGGTGCGAGCGGCCCCGAGCAGCGCTACCGAGTTCGGCCGGGGGACACGCTGTGGTCGATCGCCGTCGCGCGTTTCCCGGGCGACCCGCGCGAGGGCGTCTGGGAGCTTCGCGAGCGCAACCGCCTGGCGTCCACCACTATCGTCCCCGGCCAGGTGCTCGTCGTTCCTTCCTGACGGCCGGCACGGTGGTCGCATTCGCCGTGTCCGCCCGCGCCACGGCGCATCGCCCGACGGCGCGTGACCACGGCCGGACTCCGCCCTCGGCGGCGCGTCGACCGGGATACGATCGGCGCCCGTGGACCTCGACCTCGTCTTCCTCGGGACATCCGCCTCCGCGCCCACCGCCGCGCGTGGAACCTCGGCGACACTGCTGCGCCGCGGCGGAGACCGCGTGCTCGTCGACTGCGGTGAGGGCACCCAGCGGCAACTGCTCCGGTCGGACATCGGCCTCGTCGATCTCGAAGACGTCTTCCTGACCCATTTGCACGCCGATCACGTCCTCGGCCTGCCGGGGATGCTGAAGACGTTCGCGCTGCGCGGGCGCGAGGTGCCTGTCACCGTCCATGGCCCGCGCGGGACACGTGGCCTGCTCCGGGCGCTGGGCGTCGTCGTCGGAAACCTGTCCTATCCGCTCGAGGTCGCCGAGCTGCGGGCCGGAGACGCCGTCGAGCGGGACGGATACCGCATCGAGTCGGTCGCGGTCGCCCACGGGGGCAACGCGGTCGGGTATGCGCTCCGCGAGGACGAGCGGCCGGGCCGGTTCGACGTGGAGGCCGCAGACGGCATCGGCGTGCCCGACGGGCCGGCACGCGGCGCGTTGCAGCGAGGCGAGCCGGTGACGCTGGCCGACGGCCGGGTGGTCGAGCCTGACGAGGTCGTCGGGCCCGCCCGGCGCGGTCGCTCGGTCGTCCTGACTGGCGACACGGCGCCGACGAAGTCGGTCGTCGAGGCGGCGCATGGAGCGGACGTGCTCGTGCACGAGGCGACGTTCCTCGCCGACGAGCGCGCCCGGGCGCGGGAGACCGATCACTCGACCGCCGGTGAAGCGGCACTCGTCGCGCGCGAAGCCGGTGTCGGCCTGCTCGTGCTGACGCACCTCTCGGCCCGCTACTCCGTCTCCGACGTCACCGAGGAAGCCCGGGCGCTGTTCCCGCAGACCGTGGTGCCCCGCGACTTCGACCTGCTCGACATTCCGTTCCCGGAACGAGGACCGCCCGAGCTCGTGGCGCGTGGCGGCAGACGCGGCCCCCGGGAGGATGTAGGGTCACCCGCATGAGCGCGCTCGTCCAGGTCGCGGTCGCCGGCAGCGTCGACGAGGCCGAGGAGCTGCAGGAGATCCTCACCCGAGCCGGGATCGCGGCGACGCTCGAGGCCGCGGTCGAGGAGCATCCCGAGGCACACGGCGACGCGCCGGTGCGGCTGCTCGTCGAGGCCGGGGAGCTCGACGCGGCCCGCGACGCGATCGAGGCGCTGACCGAGCCGGACGACCAGGTCGCCGGCTGACGACGAGAAGCCGAAGCGCCTACGCCGGGGAGAAGGCGATCGTCGTCGAACCGGCGTAGCCGGGGTTGTCGAGCTGGAAGACGCAGGGCCGCGACCCGTCGGCGTACGGCGGGGTCGCGACCCGATGAGTGGCGGCCCCTCCGGCCGGTGTCTCCAGGTCGCCGACGCTGATCCCGTCGATCCCGACGGCGACGGGGTCGCCGGTCTTGCCGAGGATGGTCAGGTCGAGCGTCCCCGGCCGGCAGCCGTAGACGGTGACGACCGCCCTCCCCGTGAAGTCGCCGTTCGGCAGGAAGCCCTCGCGTCGCAATACGACCCGTACCGGACCTTTCGTTCGCCACGCAATGAGGCCCTGCGCTTCGCTGTCGCCGGCCTGTCGCTCGGCCACGCGGTCGCCCGCAAGCGTGAAGGTCGACGGCGCGACCACGGTTTCGCGGACGAGCGGAGAGCCGTCCGCTCCTCGCAGGACGCCGTCGGGTCCGATGTCGACCGACGCCGTGGCCGGAGGAAACGGCGTGGTCTCCGGCGCGACACGGGTCGCCTTGTCGACACCCCGGTTCCAGAAGATCGTGCGCGCAGTGGTCGTCCAGAGCTGGTCGCCGGTGAGAAGGAGCGTTGCGCCGTGCACTCCGGCGTCGTCGAGCCAGGAGGCCGGCTCCGAGCCGATCGCGACGCGCTGCTCGTGCGCCGAGGCATCCGCGATCCGCGCCCCGGAATCGAAGGAGAGAAGCGCCAGGCCGGCCCCGACGGCAACCATGGCCAGCCAGGCGACGCGCCGCGGCAGCGCCAGGACGAGCGCCACGGCGCCGATCGCGGCGAGCACGAGCACGGCCCTCGCCCACCCATCTCCCAGCGCCCCGAGGGCGGCGGGCGTCGGCGTGTTCGGCAACGTCACGGGTGACGCCAGCTGGTCGATCGGGACGAGCGCAGCACCGGCCACGATCGCAGCTCCCACGGCGACCACGACTGCCACGGCTCGGGGAGCTCCGCGGGAGACCCAGACCGCGAGGCCCACGACGAGCGGCGGCCACGCGGTGACGAGGTACCGCTCCGCGACCGTGCCGACGAACGCCGCCGAGAACAGCCCGACCTGCACGACGAGCAGGGCGACGTACGCGAGCGTGGTGAACACGAACGCCCGGGTCGGCGGATCGCGCTCGCGGCCCGCGAGCACCCGCCAGGCGACCACAGCCGTCGCGAGCGCCGTTACGCCGAGACCGAGTACGGCGATCCCGAACGCATGCCACAGGACCTCGTCGACCCGGTTTCCGGCCGCGTTCCCCGCCTCGCCGACGGGCGTGTATGCCCCCAGCAGGCGCCGCGAGGAAAGCTCGCCGCCGCCGGCCACGATCGCGACGGCGACGACAACCGCCGCGGCGGCCGCGAACGCGCCGAACCACAGGAGCGGCCGTAGCCGGGCGCGGTCGCGCGCGGCGAGCGAGTCGATGAGCGCGGCGAGCAGGAATGCCGGGAGCAGGACGAGCGCCTGGAGCCGGACGGCGGCCGCCGCGGTCGCCCACGCGACGAAGACGCCGTAGCGCCACATCGACGGCTGCTCGATGGCCCGCGCGAGCGTGTAGAGGGCCGCGGTCACCACCGTCAGGGTCAACGGCTCGGTCATCAGGAAGCCTGCGTAGTGCAGCGCCGGCGTGGTGAGCACGAGCGCGGCGGCCGCGACCGCCCAGCCCGTCGATGCGACGCGACGCGTCCATGCGAACGTCGGCACGGCGACGAGTGACATCGCGAGCGCCTGCAGCAGCCGGGCCCATTGGATCCCCGTGTCGAGGTCGAAGGCCGCGAGCGGGGCGCCGACGAGCGCGGGCGTGAGCAGGCTGTAGTACGGCGACGGGAGCGAGCGAAGCGTGAGCGTGCCGTGCGTCCAGAGCCCCTCCCCGATCATCCCGTAGACCATCTCGTCGGGCGCGATCCACGGTGTGGTGAACGCCTGCGCCGCGGCGAAGCGGATCGCCGTCGACGCGACGACGAGGCCTGCGACCGCGAGCGCGGCACGGGACGGCCGCCGCCGGCGCGCATCGTTGGTCACCGTCTCCGAGCCGGTCACCGTGCGATCCTCTCCCGTTCGAGTGAGCAACGTATGAAGAGCCGTCATGGCCCCGGTCTCACCGGCGGGGCGACCGGTGGATCCGCCGTCGGGAGGGGACGCTAGACTCGCGCCGTCCCTTTAAGCCGGTCCGGCGAGGCCGGGAAGGAGCAGCACATGCACACCGACTCACCCGCGCGCGATGCCGCGCGCGAGATTCTCGACGCAGATGCCCTGGCGCGGACGCTCGCACGGCTCGCGCACGAGCTGATCGAGCGCGCGGACGACCTCTCCGAGCTGGCGCTCGTCGGCATCCACACGCGCGGCGTCCCGCTCGCGCGGCGCCTGCGCTCACTCGTCGCCGAGCGGAGCGGCGTCGAGCCCGCGCTCGGCGCGGTCGACATCTCGTTCCATCGCGACGACGTCCTCGTCCGCGGTCGCTCGGAGCCGCGCAACGCGCACCCGGTCGTTCGCGGGACGGAGCTCGACTTCTCCCTCGAGGGGCGCACCTGCGTGCTCGTCGACGACGTGCTCTTCACCGGTCGGACGATCCGCGCGGCGATCGACGCGCTGCTCGACTTCGGGCGGCCGGATCGCGTTCAGCTCGCGGTGCTCGTCGACCGCGGGCATCGCGAGCTTCCGATCCGGCCCGACTACGTCGGCAAGAACCTGCCGACGGCGCTCGGCGAGCGTGTGCGCGTCGAGCTAGTGGAGATCGACGGGCGGGACCGCGTCCTACTCGAGCCCGTACGGGAGGAGGACGGTGATGACTGAGCGGAATCGGCGCCACCTGCTCGGGGTCGGCGATCTGACCAGGGACGACGCCGAGCGAATCCTCGACACGGCGCGCGGGCTGGGGCGGTCGCTCGACCGCGAGCTCAAGAAGCTGCCGACGCTTCGCGGCAGGCTCGTCGTCAACCTCTTCTACGAGTCGTCGACGCGCACCCTCTCCAGCTTCGAGCTCGCGGCGAAGCGACTCTCGGCGGACACGATGGCGCTGCGGGCGTCGGGCTCGTCCGTCGACAAGGGCGAGTCCCTGCGCGACACCGCGCTGACGATCGCGGCGTACGACCCGGACGTGATCGTGATCCGGCATCCCCACATCGGCGCGCCGCAGCTCGTCGCGGGGGCGACGGCCGCGCACGTCGTGAACGCGGGCGACGGCAAGCACCAGCACCCGACGCAGGCGCTCCTCGACCTCTACACGATCCGCGACGCGCTCGGCCGCCTCGACGGGGTCAGCGTCGCGATCGTCGGCGACGTGCTCCACTCCCGGGTCGCGCGCTCCCTGGTGGAGGCGCTCGTGCTCGTCGGCGCGGAGGCCGTGCTCGTCGGGCCGCCGACGCTGCTGCCGCGGGGCATCGAGGCGCTCGGCTGCTCGGTCAGCCACTCGATCGAGACGATCGCCGACGCCGACGTCGTCTACGTCCTGCGGATGCAGGCCGAGCGGATGGAGGCGGCATACGTGCCGTCGCTCCGGGAGTACACGGCGCTCTACGGCGTCACGCCCGACCGCGTCCGGCCGGGTCAGGTCGTGATGCACCCTGGCCCGATGAACCGCGGCGTCGAGATCGACCCTCGCGTCGCCGACTCGGACGCGTCGCTCGTCACGACGCAGGTGCGCTCCGGGCTCGTCGTGCGGATGGCCGTGCTCTACGACCTCCTGACCGCGCCGGGCCTCGCGGTCGCCGAGCCCGTGCTGGAGGTCGCCTGATGCTCTCCTGCCGGAACGGCCGACGCGACTCGCTCACGATCCGGGCTCGCGCAATCGACACGGTCGCGGGGCTGGACGGACCGGCGAAGGTGACGGTGGAGGACGGGATCGTGACGGCTGTGGAGAGCGTCGCCGCCGCACCCGAGGGCCTCGTGGTCGCGCCAGCCTTCGTCGACCCGCACGTCCATCTCCGCACGCCCGGACGGGAGGACGAGGAGACGATCGCCTCCGGGACGGAGGCGGCGGCGGCCGGCGGCTACTGCGCGATCGTCGCGATGCCGAACACCGACCCCGTCGTCGACACCGCGTCGGTGCTCCAGGCGCTCGTCGAGCACGCCCGCGAGGAGGCCGTCGTCCCGACGGGATTCACCGCCGCGATCTCGAAGGGCCAGCGCGGGGAGGAGCTCACGGAGATGGCGGAGCTAGCAGCCGCCGGAGCGGTCGCCTTCACGGACGACGGGCGGCCCGTCGCGTCGGCCGGGCTGATGCGCCGCGCGCTTGCCTACAGCGCCGTCGCCGACCGGCCGCTCGCCCTGCACTGTGAGGAACCGACCCTCTCGCGCGGCGGCCAGATGCACGAGGGCCGCGTCTCCGCGGAGCTCGGGCTGGCCGGCTGGCCCTCTGTCGCCGAGAGCCTGATGGTCGAGCGCGACCTGGCGCTCGCCGCGTACGAGAGCCGGCCCGTGCATCTCCAGCATCTCTCCGCGCGCGAGTCGGTGGAGGCCGTCCGGCGCGCACGTGCGGCGGGCGTTCGCGTCAGCGCCGAGGGCAGCCCCCACCACCTCTGCACGACGGACGAGCTGGTCCGTACGCTCGACGCCAACGTGAAGATGAACCCGCCACTGCGGACCGAGGACGACCGCAGGGCGCTCGTCCAGGGACTGGTCGACGGGACGATCGACTGCGTCGCGACCGACCACGCGCCCCACGCACGTCACGAGAAGGACGTGCCATTCGAGGAGGCGCCGTTCGGCGTGATCGGCCTCGAGACGGCGTTCGGCGCGCTCAATACCTTCCTCGTCCGGACGCGCGAGGTGCCGCTGGCGACGCTCCTCGAGCGGATGTCGGCCGGCCCCGCGCGTGCGCTCGGTCTGCCCGTGCCGAGGCTCGCGGTCGGCGAGCCCGCGAACCTCGTGCTGCTCGACCTCGAGGCGGAATGGACGGTGCGGGAGGAGGCGTTCCGCTCGCTCTCGGCGAACTCGTGGCTCCTGGGGCGGACGCTCCTCGGCGCGGTCGTGAAGACCGTCGCCGCCGGCCGGGTGGTGTACGCGGCGTGACCATGCCGTCTCCCGGCTACCTGATGCTCGAGGACGGGACGGTGTTTCCCGGCCGTTCGGTCGCCGCCGCGGGCGCCGCGTTCGGCGAGGTCGTCTTCACGACGGGGATGACCGGCTACCAGGAGACGGTGACCGATCCGAGCTACTCGGAGCAGCTCGTCTGCTTCACCGCGCCGATGATCGGCAACTACGGCGTCGCGGACGGCCGCCTCGAGTCCGAGGCGCCGCACGCGCGCGCGGTGCTCATGCGGCGTCTCGGCGGCGAGGACTGGGCGCTCTGGCTTGCCGAGCGCGGGATCGTCGCCCTCGACGAGATCGACACGCGCGCCCTCACGCTGCGCCTGCGCGAGGAGGGGGCGATGCGCGGGATGGCGGTCGCCGACGAGCGCGCGCTCGCTCCCGCCGACGCGCTGGAGCAGGTTCGCGCGCAGCCGACCATGGAGGGCTCGGCGCTCGTCGCGAAGGTCTCGACGCCGGCGCCGTACATCGCCGCGGCCGAGGGAAGGGTCCGCGTCGCAGTGGTCGACTACGGCCTCAAGCGGTCGATCCTCCGCCGGCTCGTCGCGGCCGGTGCCGCCGTGACCGTTTACCCGCACGTCTGCGACCCCGACGAGCTCGCGACCCACGACGGCGTCCTCCTCTCGAACGGCCCGGGCGATCCGGCGCCGCTCGTCGAGGAGACGCGCGTCGTGCGGGAAGCGCTCGGCCGCGTCCCGATGCTCGGCATCTGCCTCGGCCACCAGCTCATGGGCCTCGCGACGGGGCACGCGACCACTAAGCTCCCGTTCGGCCACCGCGGCGCCAATCACCCCGTGCTCGACAGGCGGAGCGGCCGCGTTCTCGTCACGAGCCAGAACCACGGCTTCGCAGTCGTCCCTTCCGAGGGGGCGGAGGAGACGCACGTTTCCCTCTACGACGGGACGGTCGAGGGCTTTGCCTTCCCGGAACTCGAGGCGCAGTCGGTGCAGTTCCACCCCGAGGCGGGGCCAGGGCCCCACGACGCGTGGCGGATCCTCGAAGCCTGGGTCGAGGAGCTCGCGCATGCCGGCTAGGCGCGACCTCCGCTCGATCTGCGTGATCGGCTCGGGGCCGATCGTGATCGGGCAGGCCTGCGAGTTCGACTACGCCGGCTGCCAGGCGCTGAAGGTGCTCCGCGAGGACGGCTACCGGACGATCGTCGTCAACTCGAACCCGGCGACGATCATGACCGACCCCGGCTTCGCCGACCGAACGTACATCGAGCCGCTCGACCTCGAGAGCGTCGCGGACGTCCTGCGCCGCGAGCGGCCCGACGCGCTCCTGCCGACGCTGGGCGGGCAGACCGCGCTCAACCTGGCGGTCGAGCTGGACGCCGCCGGGGTCCTGGAAGAGCTCGGGGTCGAGCTGCTCGGCGCGCGGATCGACGCGATCCGCCGCGCGGAGGACCGGCAGCTGTTCCGCGAGGCCGTGCAGAGCTGCGGGCTGGAGGTGCCCACGTCGCGGATCGTCGAGTCCGTAGACGACCTCGCAGACGCGCCGGTGCCCGCCGTCGTCCGCCCCGCGTTCACGCTGGGAGGCCACGGCGGCGGCTTCGCGGACGACGCGGCTGCGCTGCACCGCCAGGTCGAGCGCGGGCTCTCGGAGAGCCCGATCGGCCAGGTGCTGGTCGAGGAGTCGATCCGCGGCTGGGACGAGTTCGAGCTCGAGGTGATCCGCGACCGCGCGGACAACGTCGTGATCGTCTGCTCCATCGAGAACCTCGACCCGATGGGCGTGCACACCGGCGACTCGGTCACCGTCGCGCCGCAGATGACGCTCTCCGACGAGGCCTACCAGGAGCTCCGCGACGCCGCCGCGGCCGTGATCCGCGCGGTCGGCGTCGAGACCGGTGGCTCCAACATCCAGTTCGCCCGGCACCGCGACACTGGGGAGCTCCGCGTGATCGAGATGAACCCGCGCGTCTCCCGCTCGTCGGCGCTCGCATCGAAGGCGACGGGGTACCCAATCGCGAAGGTCGCGGCCAAGCTCGCGGTCGGCTACACGCTCGACGAGATCCCCAACGACCTGACGAAGACGACCCCTGCGAGCTTCGAGCCGACGCTCGACTACGTCGTCGTCAAGTTCCCGCGCTTCGCCTTCGAGAAGTTCCCGGGGGCCGACGCGACGCTCGGGACGCAGATGAAGTCGGTCGGCGAGGCGATGGGGATCGGCCGCACGTTCACCGAGGCGTTCCTGAAGGCGTTCGGGTCGCGCGAGCTAGAGCCCGGCTCGCGAACGCCGTGGGCGACGATCGACGACCTGCCCGAGGGGCTGCATCCGTGGTTCGTCGGCCAACTCGAGGCGGCGAAGCGCGAGCTGCGCACGGGCGACATACGTCGCGCGAAGCGGGCGGGGTGGGGGGACGACTCGATCGGCGCCGCCTGGGGGACCTCCGGCGAGGACGTGCGCCGCACCCGTTACGCGCGTGGCATCAGGCCCGCATACCGGCGAGTCGACTCCTGCGGCGGCGAGGTCGAGGCAGCCTCGAACTACCTCTACTCGACGTGGGGCGAGGAGGACGAGGGCCCGCCCGCGGGCACGAAGCCGCGGGTCGTGATCCTCGGCTCGGGCCCGAACCGCATCGGGCAGGGGATCGAGTTCGACTACTGCTGCGTCCACGCCGTGCAGACGTTCCGTTCGCTCGGGTACGAGGCCGTGATGGTCAACTGCAACCCGGAGACCGTCTCGACCGACTACGACACCTCCGACCGCCTGTACTTCGAGCCGCTCTCCCCCGAGGAAGTGCTTGCCGTGCTCGACCGCGAGCGGCCGGTCGGCGTCGTGACGCAGTTCGGCGGGCAGACGCCGCTCCGGCTCGCCCGGCACATCGAGGCGGCCGGCTACCGGATCCTGGGAACACCGCACGCCGCCATCGACCTCGCCGAGGACCGCGAGCTCTTCGGCGCCCTCGCCCGCGACCTCGGCGTCCGCTGCCCGCCCTGGTCGACCGTCGAGGGGGTGGACGAAGCGCTCGCCGCGGCCCGAGAGATCGGCTATCCGGTGCTCGTGCGCCCCTCGTACGTCCTGGGCGGCCGTGCGATGCGGATCTGCGACGGCGAGGACGACCTGCGCGCTGCCATGGGCGCGGTGAGCGGCTCCGTGCTGATCGACCGGTTCGTGGAGAACGCGATCGAGATCGACGTCGATGCCCTCTGCGACGGGACCGACGTCTACATCGGCGCCGTGATGCAGCACGTCGAGGAGGCCGGCGTCCACTCGGGCGACTCGTCGTGTGTCCTGCCTGCGCAGTCGCTGACGCTCACGAACGCGCTCGAGGTCGAGCACGTCGTCAAGCGGCTCGGCCCCGCGCTGGGCGTCGTCGGGCTCCTCAACGTCCAGCTCGCGATCGCGGATTCGACCGTGTACGTGCTCGAGGCCAACCCGCGCGCCTCGCGCACCGTGCCGTTCGCGAGCAAGGCCACGGGCGTCAACCTGGTCGAGGCGGCCTGCCGGCTCGCGCACGGCGAGATGCTGACCGACCTTCGACTGATGCCCCCGAGGCCGTCGGAGGTGAGCGTCAAGGCCGCCGTGCTGCCGTTCGCACGCTTCGCGGGCGCCGATCCGGTGCTAGGGCCCGAGATGCGCTCGACGGGCGAGGTGATGGCGACCGCATCCGACCTGCCGACCGCGTTCGCGAAGGCCGAGCGCGCCGCCGGCCGGCCGCTCCCGACGTCCGGGGTCGCGTTCCTCTCCGTCCGCGACGCCGACAAGCCGAGCATCGCGCCGATCGCGGCCGCGCTCGCCGGTCTCGGCTTCGACCTCGTGGCCACGGACGGGACGGCGCGCACGCTCCGTGCCGCCGGGCTCGAGGTCGAGGAGGTCGGGAAGGTGGCCGATGCGGACCCGGGCGAGCCGACGGTCGTCGACCTGATCCGCGAGCATCGCTGCAACGTCGTCGTCAACACGCCGCAGGGCTCGGGGGCGCGCGCCGACGGCTACTTGATCCGCGAGGCTGCCCTCGTCGCCCGTGTTCCGTGCATCACGACCGTCTCCGGTGCAGCGGCAGCCGTCCATGCGATCGCCAACGCCCGCGCGGAGGCGACGATGTCGCTGCAGGAGCGGATCGGGGCCGTCTCCGCCGTCGCCGGAGACGGCTGAGGGATGCGAAGCGAGCGGCTCGTCGTGGTCGCGAGCGACGCAGTCGGCCCGTACACGCTGATCCGTCTCGGCCGGGGCGCCCTCGACGCCGGGACGCCAGGCCAGTTCTTCATGCTCGAGGCTCCCGGCCGGGTGCTGCCGCGCCCGTTCTCGCTCTGTATCGCGCCGACGGGCGAGCTCGGGTTCCTCGTTGACCCGGTCGGGCCGGGGACGACGGCGATCGCGGGACTCGTACGCGGGGATGCGATCAGAGTGACCGGGCCGCTCGGCAACGGCTTCGACCTCATGGTCGCGCGACCCCTGCTCGTCGGGGGCGGAATCGGGGTCGCGCCGTTTCCGTACCTCTCCGAATGCCTGGGCAACCCGCCCGCGCTCCTCGGCTTCCGTACCGCGCACCACGCCGAGGCGGCCGCGCTCGTCCCGAACGCAGAGGTCGTGCTAGACCCGACGCTCGTCACCGACGCGCTCCCCGACGACCCGGGCGACGTGCTCGCGTGCGGCCCGGAGCCGATGCTCGACGCGCTCGAGCGGCTCGCGCCGGGGGCACAGCTCGCCCGCGAGGCGCCGATGGCGTGCGGCTACGGCGCTTGCTACGGCTGCGTGGTGGAGCTCGACGGCGGGTACCGCAGGTTGTGCGTCGACGGGCCGGTGCTGACGGCCGCCGCGGCTGCAGCATGACCGTCCCGATCCTCAACGCATCGGGCTGTCTCGACGCGCTCGTCGCGCCCGAGGTTGCGCGGTCGCTCGACGTGTTCGTCACGAAGACGATCACCCCCGAGGCGCGGCGCGGGAACCCGCCGGTCCGCATCGCCGAGACCGACCACGGCATGCTGAACTCGATCGGCCTGCAGGGACCGGGGATCGACGCCTTCGTCGAGGACCATCTGCCGCGGCTCGCCGCGCTGGGGACGACGCTCTGGGTCTCTGTCGGCGGCTTCTCCGCCGTAGATTTCCGGCTCTGCTGCGAGAGGCTGGAGGGAGACGAACGCGTCGCGGCGATCGAGCTCAACCTCTCGTGCCCGAACGTCGAGGAGGCACCCGAGACGGCGTCCGAGCTGGTCGCGGCGGCGCGCAGCGCGACGTCGAAGACCCTCTACGCAAAGCTCTCGCCGGCGCAGTGGGACGTGGCCGCGGCGGCCCGCGCCGTCGTCGAAATTGGGGCCGACGGGCTCTCTCTCGTCAACACGATCCGGGGGCTCGCGACCGACCCGCTGACGCTCGAGCCGCGCCTCGCGCTCGGTGTCGGCGGCTACTCGGGCCCCGCGCTGAAGCCGATCGCGCTGGCCTGCGTCCACGCCTGTTCTGCCGCAGTCGACGTGCCGATCGTGGGCATGGGCGGGGTGTGGTCGGGCCTCGACGCTCTCGAGCTGGTCGCCGCGGGAGCGAGCGCCGTCGCGCTTGGCACCGTCCTGTTCGCCGACCCGCTCGCCCCGCACCGGATCCGGGCCGAGCTCGAGGCCGAAGCGTGCGCCCGCGGCTTCGCCATACCGCAGGCACCGGCCAAGTCGGCGTTGTCGAGATAGAAAAAACCCTGCAAACAAGCAAAAACGGTACCGCTTGATTCACCTTCAGACAGTGCTAGACTCGTCGCCTCACATGGTCACGTCGAAGACGCACGCCCAGGCCCCGGCCCGGTCTCTCGATCAGCGGATGGAAGCCCTCCAGCGTGCGAACGACATCCGCGTGCGACGTGCTCAGCTCAAGAAGGACCTGAAGGACGGCAGCGTCCAGATCGAGTCGATCCTGCTCGATCCCCCGGACTACGTCTCGACCGCGAAGGTCTTCGACATGCTGATGGCGGTGCCGAAGTTCGGCCGCGTGAAGGCGGCCCGCCTGTTGAACCAGTGCCGCATCAGCCAGTCGAAGACGGTCGGCGGCCTGTCCGAGCGGCAGCGGGCCGAGCTCGTCAATCTGTTCAACCAGAGGTGAGCCCCGGCCACGGCGGCCGGGCCCAGGCGGTGCGACCGGTCTTCGTCGTCACCGGCCCGTCCGGCGCGGGCAAGGGGACGCTGATCCGCTTGCTGCTCGAGCGGCTGCCCGAGCTCGAGGTCGCGATCTCGGCGACGACACGCCCGCTGCGCGCCGGCGAGGAGAACGGCCGCGAGTACTGGTTCCTCGGCGAGGACGACTTTGCCGCACGCGTCGAGCGCGGTGAGTTCCTCGAGTGGGTCGAGTACGTGTCGCGCAAGCGTTACGGGACGCTCCGCTCGGAGATCGAGCGGATCGCCGACAACGACCATGTGTGCGTCCTCGAGCTCGAGCTCGACGGCGCGTTGCACGTCCAGGAGGAGGTGCCCGGCGCTTGCACGATCTTCATCTCGGCCGACGTCGAGGAGCTCGAGCGGCGCCTGCGCGAGCGCGCGACGGAATCGACGGGAGAGATCGAGGATCGCATCACGCTCGCCCGCTACCAGCTCGAGCAGGCCCACCGGTTCCGCTACATGGTGCGAAACGACGATGTGACCCGCGCCGCCGAGGTGCTCTCGGCGATCGTGGAACGGGAGCTCGTCCTCTCGTCCGTTGGTTCGTCCGTCGCCGGCGGGGCCCGGACCGACCCAACCTGACCTGCGAACCCAAGGCTTCGGCTCGCAGGTACCATGTCGCACCGATGATCGAGCCCCGCATCGACGAGCTCCTTTCCCACACGAGCACCGAGACGGATCCCCCGTCGCGGTACGCGCTCGTGATCATGGCCGCGAAGCGGGCCCGTCAGATCAACAACTACCACCACCAGCTCGGCGAGGGTCTCGGGCTGGAGGACGCGCCCCCGCCACTCGTCGAGTCACGCTCCAAGAACTACCTGACGATGGCGATGGAGGAGATCTCCCAGGGCAAGCTGAAGTTCGAGTACGACGGCCAGTAGGCCGACGCGCGCGGGCGGAGCGATTCGCGGCGGGCACAATGTGCCCGTGGCGCGCATCGTCGTCGGTGTGACGGGTGGCATCGCCGCCTACAAGGCGTGCGAGCTCGTGCGGCTACTCGTCCGCGCGGGCCACGAAATCACGCCGGTGCTCACCCGTGGCGCGCAGCGGTTCGTGGCCGCAGAGACGTTTTGGGCGCTGGCGCGACGCCCGGCTCCGGCCGATCCGTATCCCCACCTGCAGGACGCCGACGCGCTCGTCGTCGCGCCGCTGACCGCGAACACCCTCGCGCGCCTTGCGCACGGCCTGGCGGACGACCTCCTGACGGAGACGGCGCTCGCGCACCGCGGGCCGCTCGTCGTCGCGCCGGCGATGAACACCGCGATGTGGGAGCACCCGGCGACGCGGGCAAACCTCGCGCTGCTCGTCGAGCGCGGCGCGCTGGTCGTGGGGCCCGGCGAGGGAGAGCTCGCCGAGGGGCTCGTCGGCATCGGGCGGATGGCCGAGCCCGAGGAAATCGCCCGGCGCGTCGAAGAGGCCGTCGCAGGTGCGCCCGAAAGCGGATCGCTCGCGGGCCGCCACGTCCTCGTGACAGCGGGAGGGACACGGGAGCCGCTCGACGGCGTCCGGTTCCTCGGGAACCGCTCGTCGGGACGGATGGGCGTCGCGTTGGCGGCCGCCGCCCGTGAGCGCGGGGCTCGCGTGACGCTCCTCGGCGCGAACCTCCAGGTGCCCGTCCCCGACGGCGTCGAGATCGTGCCGACGCCGACGGCGGCAGACCTGCGTCGCGAGGCGCTTGCCCGCGCCGACGCCGACGTCGTCCTGATGGCCGCCGCCGTCGCCGACTACCGGCCGGTGGAGGTGCATCCCGGCAAGCGGCCGAAGAGCGCCGAGCCGTGGACGATCGACCTCGTTCCCACGGCCGACGTCGCGCGGGCGCTCGGAGCCGCGAGACGCGAGGGCCAGGTGCTGGTCGCGTTCGGCGCCGAGAGCGGAGGGGACGGTCTCGCACGCAAGCGGGCGATGCTGACGGACAAGAACGTCGATCTCGTCGTCTACAACGACGTGGGCCGCGACGACATCGGCTTCGACAGCGAGGACAACGAGGTCGTGCTCGTCGGTCACGACGGCGATCGGACCGTCGGGAAGGCGACGAAGCGTGCGATCGCCGGCGCGATCCTCGACGAGGTCGAGCGGCTGCTCGACGGAGCCGGATGAGCGAGAACGCCGAGCTCCGGGAGACTCCTGCCGGCGAGGTCGCGGCCGCGCTCGCGTCGCGTGTCGTCGAGAATCTCGGCTCGGCCGTCCACGCCTCGCAGGAGACGCTCCGGCTGCCGCTGCTCTGCCTGTTCGCGGAAGGCCATGTGCTCGTCGAGGACGTGCCCGGGGTGGGGAAGACCGTGCTCGCGAAGGCGCTTGCGCGGTCGCTCGAGCTGAGCTTCCACCGCGTGCAGTTCACGCCCGACCTGCTGCCCGCCGACGTCACGGGAGTCAACGTCTTCGACCGCCAGAGCGGGATGTTCCGGTTCCGTCCCGGGCCGGTGTTCGCGAACGTCGTCCTTGTCGACGAGATCAACCGCGCATCGCCGAAGACGCAGTCCGCGCTGCTCGAGGCGATGCAGGAGACGCAGGTGACCGTCGACGGCGCCACGCACGCGCTCGAGCGGCCGTTTCTCGTGATCGCGACGCAGAACCCGATCGAGTACGAGGGCACGTACCCGCTGCCGGAGGCCCAGCTCGACCGTTTCGCGGTGCGGATGACGATCGGCTACCCACCGCACGCGGACGAGGCCCGGATGCTCGCCGAGCAGACGACCGAGCCGCCGCTCGACCATCTCGAGCCCGTCGCGACCCGCGCCGAGCTGACCGCTGCGATCGGGGCGGCGCGCGCCGTGCACGTCGAGGAGGCGCTCAACCGGTACGTCGTCGCGATCCTGCGTCACACACGCGCGAACGACCGCATCGCGCTCGGCGGCAGCCCGCGCTCCGGGATCGCGCTGCTCAGCCTCGCCAAGGCACGCGCGCTCGTCGAGGGCCGCGACTTCGTCGTCCCGGACGACGTGCGTGCGCTCGCCGTCTCCGTCCTCGCGCACCGCCTGATCCTGGCGCCCGAGGCGCGGGCGACAGGCGTGACGGTCGAGGAGGTCGTGCTCGACGCGCTCGCCGCCACGCCTGCGCCGGTATGAGCCGGTCGGGCGGCGCGGGAATCCTCGCCGTGTGCGTGCTCGCGGTCGCCTGGGTGCTCGGCTCGACGGCGCTCGCGATCCTCGGTTTCGGGATCGGGCTCGCCACGCTGGCCTCGCGTGCCTGGGCCCGATTCGTGTCGAACGGGCTGACCATCGAGCGCCGGCCGATCGAAGGCCCTCCCGTCGAGGGCGACGCGCTCCTGCTGGAGGCCGAGCTCGCGGGACGCAGCTGGCTCGCCTCGCGCGTCGAGTGGCGCGAGCGCGTGGGAGCGCTCGGCGAGCACGCCGCGGTGGTCGCGCCCGACGGCAGGGCGTGCCTCGAGCTTCCGCGCATGCCGCGCGGCCGCTACCGCCTCGGCCCGGGCCGGCTGCTCGCCACCGACCCGCTCGGGTTGACCCGCGTCGAGGTGCCCGTCGAGCGAGAGTCGACCCTCACCGTCAGGCCGCGCGTCCCGGAGCTCGAGACGCTGTTCACCGAGACAGGGGCATGGGGCGAGGGCGGGCGGCGGGCTCTCGTGCGGCGGCCGAGCGGGCTCGAGCCGCACGGCGTCCGCGAGTACCAGGAGGGTGAGCCGCTCCGTGCCGTCCACTGGCCGACGTCGGCCCGGCGTGGGGAGCTGATGGTGCGCGAGCTCGAGGACGCACCGCGCGACAGCATCGCCGTGGTCCTCGACGTCGAGGCGAGCGCGGTCGCGGGGGTGCGGGGCGACTCGAGCCTCGACGACGCCGTGCGGGCCGCAGCGGGGATCGTCCGCGCCCATGCCCTTCGCTCGCGTCGCGCCCTGCTGGTCATCGGGGCTCCGCAGCCGGGAGTCCACGCCGTGCGGAGCATTGGCCGCGACTGGCACGAGGCGCTCGACGCTCTCGCAGCGGTCGAGCCTGCAGCCTCAACGCCGCTGCACGACCTCGTCGCCACGCGCGGGCCGCTCGGCTCCGTCCCCGAGCTCCTCGTCGTGACAGCGCGCCCCGAGGTGGTCGCTGACGCGCTCGTCGCCCGGACCGCCGTCGGCCGTTCCAGCGCGCTCGTCGCCATCGACGCGCCGACGTACGCCGGCCGACGGGCCGCAGGCCCGTCGGCCGTCTTGCTGCGCCTTGCTGCGGCGGGCGTGGCACTCGCCGTCCTCCACCACGGGACGCCGCTCGTGGAGGCGCTCCGCGGTCTGCGGGTGAGGGCCGTTGGCTGAGCGATTCTCGATCCGGGCGTCCATCGCCGCGACCCCGGCCGTCGCGCTCGTGGTCGCGTCCTGGGCGATGCTCGAAGAGCCGGCGTCGTACGCGCGGTTCTTCGCCGCAGCGGCGGTCGCGGTCCTCGTCGCCGCGATCCGCACCGTCAGGTGGCTTCTCGCCGCGTGCGCCCTCGCGGCCGGCGTGACGCTCGCGATCGCGTTCGGCGCATGGCCCCACCACGCGCTCGGTGACGCATGGGAGGCGCTCCGGGACGCACCCGTGGTGCAGGCGCCGTTCGATCCGGGGACGTTCGCCTCGCTCCACGGCCTCGTCGTCGCGGCCGCGTTCGGGCTCGCACTGGTCGCCGCGCTCGGCGCGGCGACCAGGCGTCTCGCGGTTCTCGCGGCTGCGATCGCGGTCGGCGTGGGGTTTCCCGAGGTGCTCCTCGAGGGCCGCCACGCCGTTCTCCTCGGCACGCTCGCGCTTGCCAGTCTGCTGTGGGCAACCGTCGTGCTCAACGTCCGCGGCGCGCGGCGCACGGTCGTCGGCGTCGCGCTAGCGACAGGTCTCGTCACGGCGTCGGGTGGCGCGGCGCTCGCAGGGCTCGCTCCGGGCGCGTCCCACGTCGACTGGCGAGGCTGGGATCCCTTCGCAGCGGGCGGCGGGACGACGGACGTGCGGTTCCTGTGGGATGCGAGCTACGGGGGCATCGACTTCCCGGTACGGCCGACCGTCGTCCTGCGGGTCCGCGCTCCCGCACGGGCGGAGTACTGGCGCATGTCCACGCTCGAGACCTTCGCCGGCGACCGCTGGATCGAGAATCTCTTCCCGACCGACCTCGGACAGGCCCGCCGCAGCCTGCCCGCCGACCCGCTCGTGCCGCGCCGCGATGCACGGCCCGGTGCGTGGCTCGAGCAGAAGGTGACCGTCGAAGGGCTCGAGGACACCCGCGTCCCGGCGGCGGCCGAGCCGGCGCGCATCGACGGGCCCGAGCTCGGAAACGTCTCGTTTCTGAGCGGCGGCGTGATCGTGGCGCACCGGCCGCTCCGCCGAGGGACCCGGTACACGGTCTGGAGCTACGCCCCGCGCCCGACGCCGCGTGCGCTCGCCGCTTCGCCGCCGCGCTATCCGGCCTCGGCCGGCCGCTACCTCGAGGTGGGGAGGGCTCGATTCCCCGGGTACGGCGCGTCTGGCCGCGAGAAGCACGTCGATCGTGTCTTCCGGGACGAGCTGTACCAGCCGCTCTGGGCCTACCGGCCTCTGTGGCAGGAGGGGCGCAGGCTGACTGCAAAGGCCCGCTCGCCGTACGAGGCGACGCTCGTTCTGGAGCGCTGGTTCCGCAGCCGCGGCGGCTTCCGCTACGAGGAGCACCCGCCGGTGAGCACGACCAACCCGCCGCTCGTCGATTTCGTCGAGGTGACCCGCGCCGGCTACTGCCAGCACTACGCGGGCGCGATGGCGGTGATGCTGCGCATGCTCGGGATCCCGTCCCGTGTCGCAGTCGGCTTCACCGCCGGGACGTGGAGGGCCGGCGTCTGGACGGTGACCGACCATCAGGCGCACGCCTGGGTCGAGGCCTGGTTCGCGGGGTTCGGCTGGCTCGCGTTCGACCCGACGCCGGGCCGTGGGACGCTCTCAGCCGTCTACACGCTCGCGTCGGACTCCGCCGACGCGGTCCGCGCGCTCGGGACCGGGCGCTTCCTCGACTTCGACGCGGCGCCGTCCGGGGAATCGGGGCCTCCGACGCGCGTGGTTCCTCCGGACGCAGCCAGGGGCTTCCCGTGGTGGATCGTTCTCGTCGTCGGCATCCCCCTGGGGGCCGGGGCGGCCGTGGTCGGGGCGAAGCGGGCACGGCGCACGATGCGACTCCGGCGCGACGATCCGCGGCTGCTTGCGGCGGGCGTGCGCGCCGAGCTCGTCTCGGCGCTGGTGGACCGTGGCGCCGCCCTTCGGCGCGATGCGACTCCGCGCGAGCTTCGCCACGCCGCCGAACGGGTGCTCGCGACGCCCACGGGCGCGCTCACCGACGCCCTCGCCGAGGCGCGGTACGGCCCGCCGTCGCGGGCGCGCGCTGCGGCCGCCCGGGCGCGGAGCGAGCTCGTCCGGGTCCTGGCTGCCGCGTCCGAGCGCGAGACGCCGGGAGACCGGCTGCGCGCGACGTTCTCGCTCCGTTCCCTCCGACCGGGCCCGACGCCGTCCGCGCGATGAGCGCTGCATACGACCTCTTCCAGCAAGGGCGCAACCACCTGCGGAGCGGCATGCCGGCGCAGGCCACCGTCGCGCTCGAGAAAGCCAAGCGGCTCGAGCCGGAGAAGGCGTCGATCCGCGAGGCGCTCGGGATCGCGTACTTCCGGATCAAGCGCTGGCCCGAGGCGGAAGCCGAGTTCCGCAAGGTGCTCGAGCTCTCGCCCGCCGACGACTACGCGCACTACGCGCTCGGGAGGACGCTCCGCAACCAGGGACGCCACGACGAGGCCCGTACGCACCTCAAGCTCGCCCGCTCGCTGCGCCCTCGCCCCTCGTCCGACGAGCTCGGTCTGGGAGACGAGGAGGCATAGCCGGGACTTCACGGGGAGGACACGTGTGCTCGCAACTGAGGCGAGCTAGCTGCTTCGTGGGCGATCTACGCCTCCAGGTCCGCCACGAGCGACGCATACGCGCGGAACCGGCGGGAGGCGCCGGCGGCGAACGCCCGCCGGTAGGCGTCGGCGACGGTCTCGTCGGGGAGCGTCGCGGCGTACGCCTCCCGCAGGTCGAGCAGCCTGTCGGCGACGGCATCGACGACGAGCTGGTAGTCGCCGTACGCCTCCTCCGCGTCCTCGCGGCCGGAGCGCACCCAGGCGGACTCCGCCTCGGCGGCCTCCTGCAGGAGCTCGGACTCGTCCGCCGCGAAGAGCGCGAGCTGACGGGCGACGAGGTCGTCGAACGGGTCGCGACGCCGGAGCCTCACGCGAGCTCCCTGTAGAGATCGAGGTGCTCCGCCGCGGCCGCATCCCAGGTGAGCGTCTCGCGCGCACGGTGGGCTCCAGCACGGGACGCCGCAAGTGCAGCGGGGTCGTCGAGCAGCTCCCGGAGCGCGGCTGCGAGCCCGTCGACATCACCCGGCGCGACGACGCGTCCCGCGTCGAAGCGCCGCACGACCTCGCCGAGCCCGCCGACGTCGTAGACCACCGCGGGCACGCCGGCGCCCAGCGCTTGGAGGAGCGCTCCCGACTGGTCGAGCTCCGCGCGGTACGGGAAGGCGGCGACTGTCGCCTCCGACAGCGCGAGCTCGAGCTGCGTGGGCGTGAGATAGCCGAGCCGCCACTCGGCTCGATCGCCGGCGGCACGGCGGAGGCCGTCGAGCGGGATGCGGGCGTCGCCTGCGACGAGCAGTCGCGCGCCCTCGACGGCCAAGGTCGCCCGGAGGGCGTCCTCGAGCCCCTTGTACGGGCGGATCACTCCGGGCGCGAGGACCGTGCGCCCGTCGTCCGCGCGGGGAGGGTCGCTGCGGAATACGGGGTGGGGGATGACGCGCAACGTCCGCTCGTCCACACCGAAGTGCGCTAGTGTCTCGCGTCCCCGCTCGGAGTGCACGACGACCCGGTTGAAGCGCGCGAACAGGCGGCGCCAGAGGCGGCCACGACTGGCCGTGCGGCGGGGAAGCAGGTCGTGCGCCGTGAACACGAGCGGCCTTCGAGACCGTAGGAGCAGCACGTCGAGCTCGGGAGCGTCGAGCCACTGGAGGTGGACCACGTCGGCACGCCGCGCGAGCAGCCGACGCATGCCGAGCGGGTGTTCGACGGCCCTGGCCACGATGCGGAGCGCGGGCCGGTCGATCCGGCCGGCCCTGCGGTAGAACGATTCGTCGAGCGTGTAGCCGTCCGGGGCGGGACGAGCGCCGAAGCGGAACGGGGCGGTGACGAGCTCGACCTCGGCCCCGGCGCGGGCGAGCGCGGCCGCGAGCTCGTGGTCGTACGGCGGCGTGAAGGCGGGGGGATCGGCGAGGACGACGTGCATTGGCGCAGCGTGGACGACGGTACCCGTAGCCTCGGCGGCGATGGAGCTCCTCGTCCGGACGTGGAACGTCTTCCACGGGAACGCGTTTCCGCCGCGCCGGGCGGGCTACATCCGGCGCATGATCGAACTCGTGGCCGCCGACGGTCCCGACGTCGTCTGTCTGCAGGAGGTTCCCGTCTGGGCGCTGCCGCGCATCGACCACTGGTCGGGGATGCGTCGGTTCGACGCGGTCACGCGGGCACCGCTCTGGCCGGGGCCGTTCTCGAAGTGGGTCACGCGGGCGCACCAGGGCTTCTTCCGGTCCGGGCTCGCCGGCCAGGCGAACGCGATCCTCGTTGCCCCGCGCCACGCTGCGACGGACCTCGGCCACGAGCGCATCTCCGACCACGGACGCGAGCGCCGGCTCGTCCATGCGATCCGGATTGCCGGGACGGACGGGGTGACCGTGGCAAACCTCCACGCGTCGAACGACCGCGTTCATCCCGGCGTGCCCCGCGCCGAGGCGGCGCACGCGGCCGCGTTCGCGGAGCGCGTCGCGACGCCCGGCGACGTCGTGGTGCTCGCCGGGGACTTCAACGTCGTCGACCCACTGCTCGACGGGTACTCCGACCCGGGCGAGGGCATCGACCACGTGCTGGTCCGGGGGGCGCGTCCGCTGGCGGTCGCCGCCTGGCCGAACGAGCGGCGCGTGCAGATATGGCGTCGTGCTCTCGGACCATCCCGTCGTCGAGGCACGTCTCCGGATCGGTGCGGCATGACGTTCGACGAGGCACGCCGGCTGTTCCCCCTGCTCGAGCACATCGCGTACCTGAATGCCGGCACGTTCGGGCCGCTGGCAGAGCCCGTCGCGAAGGCCCAGGCCGAGGCGCTCGAGCGGGACGTCGAGCGGGGCCGGAGCGGCCTCGACTACTTCGAGGAGACGATGGCACTCCGTGCGGAGCTACGGGGGTCGGTCGCATCGCTCGTCGGCGCGCAGGGCGAGCAGGTCGCGCTGACCGGGTCCACGACGGACGGTTGCGGGATCGTGCTGCGCGGTCTCGGGCTTGGGCCGGGCGACGAGATCGTCACGACGACGGACGAGCACTTCGGCCTGCTCGGGCCCGTGGGGGCCTCGCGTGCCACCGTCGTCGTGGCCGCGCCCGACCCGGAGGCCATCCTCGCTGCCGTCACGCCCCGAACACGGCTGATCGCGACATCGCAGGTGCTCTGGACCTCGGGCGCGGTCCTACCGCTCGCCGAGGTCCGTGAGCGAAGCGGCGTGCCGGTGCTCGCCGACGGGGCACAGTCGGTCGGCGCGATCCCATCGACCGCCGCCGGCGTCGATTTCCTGACGATCTCGGGCCAGAAGTGGCTCTGCGGGCCGGACTCGACCGGCGCGCTGGTCGTCGAGGACCCCGACCGGCTCGCCGTCGTCTCGCCGAGCTACTTCGCGCAGCAGAGCCACGGCCCTGACGGCGCGTACGAGCCGCAGGAAGGTGCGCGGCGCCTGGAGCCGGGGTGGTGGTCGCAGGCCGCGCTGCGAGGGATGCTCGCGGCGCTCGGGCTGCGTCCGGACTGGTGGTTCGAGCGCGCTTGGGACGCCGCCGAGCGCTGCCGCGAGCTGCTGCTGCACCGCGTCGACGTCGTCACGCCGCCGGTCCGCTCGACGCTCGTCGCCTTTCGCCCCGGCGACGAAGAGCCCGCCGCTGTCGTCTCCCGCCTCTTCGACGCGGGGGTGCACGTCCGCGAGCTCCCCGGCCGAGGTCTCGTCCGCGTCTCGTGCGGCTGGTGGACGAGCGACGAGGACATCGATCGTCTCGCCGCCGCGCTCGACGGCTGAGGCCGTCGGGCCAAGTCCCGGGTGCCGCTCAGGCGGCGTCGGCGGCGGTGCGGAGCCCTAGCTCTCGGGCGATCGGCTGCAAGGCCGCGACGACGTTCGCGATGTGCTCGTCGAGCTCGAGCCCGAGGAGCTCGGCCCCCGCGTAGACCTCGTCGCGATGCACGCCCGCCGCGAAGGAGGGCTGCTTCAGCTTCTTCCGCACGGACTTCGGCTCGAGGCCGTCGAGCCCGGCCGGCCGCACGAGCCCGCAGGCGTGGACGAAGCCCGACAGCTCGTCACAGGCGAACAGCGTCTGCTCGAGCAGCGTCTCGCGCGGTAGGGCGAGGTGCTCGGCGTGCGAGAGCACGGCCCGGATGACGACCTCCGGGTAGCCCTCCTCGCGGAGGATCGGAGCGCCGTTCTGCGGATGCTCGTCGAGCGTCGGGTGGATCTCGTAGTCGAAATCGTGGAGCAGGGCGACGGCTGACCAGAGCTCCTCGTCCTCGCCGAAGCGGCGCGCATAGCCGCGGACGGACGCCTCGACGGCCAGGGCGTGACGCAGGAGCGACTCGCTCTTCGTGTAGCGGGTCAGGGTCGCCCAGGCGTTGTCGCGGGTGACCTCCACGGAGCCGGGTACGATACCGCCCCGCTATGCAGTCGTTCGTGATCGAGGGCGGACGTCCGCTGACGGGAACCGTTCGCACGGCGGGCAACAAAAACGGCGCGCTGCCGATCCTGGCGGCGACCGTGCTCGCCTCCGGCCCGGTCGTGCTCACGAACGTCCCGAGGATCAAGGACATCGAGACGATGGTCGAGATCCTCGCCGACCTCGGTGCGAAGGCGGAGTGGACCGGCGCGAACGAGGTGACCGTCGACCCGAGCTCCGTCACGAAGACGGCGCTCGATCCCGGCCTCGGCCGCGAGATCCGGGCGTCGTTCCTGCTCGCAGGGCCGCTGCTCGCCCGCTTTGGGCGCGCGACGGTACCGCCGCCCGGCGGCGACGTCATCGGCCGGCGCCGCCTCGACACCCATATCCACGCGTTCATGGAGCTCGGTGTCGAGGTCGACCTGAACGGCGCCTACGACCTCCGCACGGACGGGCTCAGGGGCAAGCGGATGTTCCTCGATGAGGCGTCGGTGATGGCGACCGAGAACGCCGTGATGGCCTCGGTGCTCGCGGAGGGCGAGACGATCGTCGGCCACGCGGCATGCGAGCCGCACATCCAGGATCTCTGCCATTTTCTCGTCTCGCTCGGGGCGCAGATCGAGGGCATCGGCTCGAACATCCTCCGCGTCACCGGCGTCGACGAGCTCTCGGGCGGCAGCTACCGGATCCGGCCCGAGCACGTCGAGGTCGCGAGCTTCGCGGCCCTCGCCGCCACCACGGGCGGCGACGTCACCATCGAGGACGTCGAGCCCGACGACCTGATCTCGATCGTGCCCGCGTTCCGCAAGCTGGGGATCGCGCTCGAGGTGGGGGAGCGCTCGGTGCGCGTCCCGCCAGGCCAGGAGCTCCATGTCGTCGACGACCTCGGCGACCAGATCCCGAAGATCGAGAGCGGCATCTGGCCAGCGTTCCCCGCCGACCTCACCTCGATCGCCGTCGTCGCGGCGACGCAGGCTCACGGCACCGTGCTCGTGTTCGAGAAGATGTTCGAGAGCCGTCTGTTCTTCGTCGACAAGCTCGTCTCGATGGGCGCGCGAATCATCCTCTGCGACCCGCACCGCGTCGTCGTGACAGGACCCGCGCAGCTGTACGGGCAGCGCCTCGAGAGCCCCGACATCCGCGCCGGTATGGCCATGGTGATCGCCGCTCTCTGCGCCGAGGGCGCGTCGAGCATCGGCAACATCGGCCAGATCGACCGGGGCTACGAGCGGATCGACGAGCGGCTGCGAGGGCTGGGGGCGTCGATCGAGCGGGCCGAGCTGTGAGCGGGGCCCGCGTCGTGGACGGAACCGGGGTGGCGAACGTCGCCACGGGCGTCCCAGTGCTGGACCACCTTCTGGCGGAGCTCGCGCGGGCAGCGCGATTCGACCTGGCCCTGGAGATCGATCCGGACGACCCCGAGGCGGAGGTCGACGCCGCCGGGACCGCGCTCGGGCGGGCGATCGCGCCGCGGCTGGCGGTCGGGGCTCACGGGGACGCAACCGTTGCCGCGGACGAGGCCCTCGCGATGGTGGTCGTCGAACGCGCCGATCGCCCGCTCCTCGCCTCGAACGCCGATCTCACGGGGGCCGGCGGCCTCGGCACCGACCTCGCGGCGCGGTTCCTCGGCCGGCTGGCGGACGAAACGGGACTGACGATCCACGTCCGGCTGATCGAGGGCGAGGACACGGGACACGCGCTCGCGGCGATCTTCAAGGCACTCGGCGTCGCCCTCGCACGGGCGAGCCGCGGCGACCACTGACGCGAAGGGAGCGAGGGATGGACAAGACCGTGATCCGCACGGAGGCGGCGCCGGCGCCGTTCCAGGGAGCGCCGTACAACCAGGCGATCGTCGCGGGCGAGCTCGTGTTCGTCGCGGGCCAGCTCGGGCTGAAGCCGGGGGACGACGAGATCGCAGGCGACATCGCGGAGCAGACCGGGCAGGCACTCGCGAACCTCGCGGCGATCCTGCACGCGGCGGGCAGCTCGATCGAGAAGCTCGTCAAGACGAGCGTGTTCCTGGTCGACCTGGCCGACTTCCAGGCGATGAACGAGGTCTACGCGAGCCGGGTGGGAGACCGTCCCCCGGCGCGCTCGACGTTCCAGGTCGCGAAGCTCCCTTCCGGGGCGCTCGTCGAGATCGAAGCCGTCGCGCACCTGTAGGCGCCCAGCCGCAGGGGCGGCAACGGCGAGAATGCCCGCGTGTCGACCGCGACCCGCCGCTACATCAGCTCGCTCGGCCTCGATGCGTACGTCGTCGGCGGCGCGGTACGTGACGAGCTGCTCGGGATCGAGCACACCGACGAGGACTTCCTCGTGCTCGGAGTCGACCACGAGGGGCTCCGTGCTGCGCTCGCGCCGCATGGGCGCGTGGAGGACCTGGAGGTCCACGGGCAACTCGTGGGCGTGCGCTTCCACCCGCGTGATCGAAGGATCCGGGCGCTGGTGCCCACCGGGATCGAGATCACGCCACCGCGGCGCGAGCAGAGCGTCGGCCCTGGCCATCGCGACTTCGAGATCGTCACCGACTCGTCGGTGTCGATCGCGGACGACATGGCGCGCAGGGACTTCACGGTGAACGCGATGGCGCGGCGACTCGCGACGGACGAGCTCATCGACCCCTTCGGCGGTCTCGCGCACCTGCAGCGGCGCGAGCTGCACACCGTCAGCCCGGACAGCTTTCGCGAGGACCCGCTGCGGATTCTCCGCGGTCTGAGGCTCCTCTCGCAGCTCTCGTTCACGGTCGCGGCCGACACGGTGGCGCAGATGCGCGCCGAGGCGTCCGGCCTGCGCCACGTCTCGGGCGAGCGGATCGGCGGCGGGCTCGACGCGGACGGCATGGGCGAGCTCTCGAAGCTCCTGCTCGGGGTGCGTCCCGCTGATGCCCTGCGGCTCGCACGCGACACGGGGGCGCTCGTCGAGTTCCTTCCGGAGTTCCGACCGGTGATCGGTTACGACCTGGGCTCGGCACGGCAGCCGGGCTCGCTCGAGGAGCATCTCTTCGCCGTCGTCCAGAAGACTGCCGAGGTGGGCGCCGGGCTCGAGATGCTCCTCTGCGCGCTCCTGCACGACCTCGGGAAGCCGGAGGCCGACCGCACCGACGCCGACCACGCACAGCTCGGCGCCCGCATCGCGGGGGACGCTCTGCGACGGCTCCGCTACCCGAACGTCGTGCGCGACGAGGTGCAACGCCTGGTGGCCGGCCACGCGTTCTGGCTCGACGGCCCGATCGACGCCGTCTTCGCGCGTCGCTTCCTCGCCTCGAACGGGCTCGAACGCGCCCGGCGGCTCGTCCTCCACAAGCGCGCCGACCTCTCCGCGAAGCACGTCGAGCCCTGGGAGCTCGAGCACCTCGCTGCGCTCGAGCAGCGCGTCGAGGACGAACGCGAGAGCCCGCATCGGCTCTCCGATCTCGCCGTCGGCGGCAACGACCTGATCGCGGCCGGATACCTCGAGGGGCCGCCGCTCGGCGCGGCGCTTGCGCGCCTCCTCGACCTCGTGGTCGACGATCCCTCCAGGAACGAGCGGGAGACACTGCTCGCGGAGGCGCGGTCGTGGCTCTCCTGAGCTCCGAGGCGGTCCGTGAGCGCTACCTCCGGCTGCGCGAGGAGGCGGGCTCCCGAGTCACAGTCGTCGCGGCGACGAAGTACGTACCGCTCGAGGAACTCGGCGTCCTCGCCGACGCCGGGATCGAGGTGGTGGGGGAGAACCGCGCCCAGGACCTGGCCGCCAAGCAGGCCCGGTACGGCGACGCGTTCCGCTGGCATTTCATCGGCCACCTCCAGTCCAACAAGGTGAAGGTCGTCAACCCGATCTGCGAGCTCGTCCACTCGCTCGACTCGGAGTCGGCGGCACAACGCCTCACGGTCCCGGCGCTGCTCGAGGTGAACCTCTCGGGCGAGTCGTCGAAGTCCGGCGTGGCACCGGACGACATCGCGGGCTGGCTCGAGCGGTTCCCGGGGATCCGTGGCCTGATGACGATGCCGCCGCTCGCGGACGAGCCCGAAGCGTCCCGGCCGTGGTTTCGCCGCCTTGCCGAACTGGCCGGCACGCACGCGCTTGGGGAGCTGTCGATGGGAACGTCGCAGGACTGGCGCGTTGCGGTCGAGGAGGGGGCGACGCTGATCCGCGTCGGCTCGACGCTCTTCCGGTGACCGGCGCGGCGGGGTGTGTCGCCGTCGTCACGAGGGGCTACGATCCCGCCTGACATGGGCCTCGGCGACGTGTGGAACAGGACGCTCGTCTACTTCGGCATCGCCGAGGACGAGGACTGGGACGAGGAGCTCACAACGACGAGCGAGGACCACCTCGACCGCGACTACCGCCGGCGCGAGCGCGCGAACGTGCGCAAGCTGCCGCGGCGGCAGGAGAACGAGTGGTCCGAGCCCGACAGCGTCTCCGAGGCCGACTCGGGTGCCGTCTCCGCGCGCTCGTCGTCCTCGTCGCGCCGCTCCCGGCTCCGCGGCGTCGAGAGCGCGTCGTCCCAGGTTCGCGTCCACCTCGTGCTCCCCCGCAGCTTCAACGACGCACAGCAGATCGCCGACCGGTTCAAGGACTCGGTGCCCGTGATCCTGAACCTCCAGTCCGCAGACACGGAGCTCTCGAAGCGCCTCATCGACTTCGCGAGCGGCCTGACCTACGCCCTCGACGGGAGCATGCAGCGCGTCGCCGACAAGGTCTTCCTGCTCACGCCGAAGAACGTCGAGGTCTCTGCCGAGGAGCGGGCGCGCGCGCTCGACCCGGCCGGCGCGTTCTTCAACCAGGCCTGAAGCGGCGGAGGAACCGGCCAGACGGGACAGAATGCAGGGCCGTGGGCGACACGAGCGTCGGCTCGTTGCTGCTGGCCGACCTAGGGACGTCGGTCCAGCGGTTCGTGTCCGTCTTCGTCGGCGTCTACGTCCTCTTGATCTTCGCGTACATCATCGCCTCCTGGATCCCGGGCGGCGGCTCGCCGACGCTCGAACGGGTCCGGCAGTTCCTCTACGACGTGTGCGAGCCGTACCTACGGCTCTTCCGGCGCGTGATCCCGCCGCTCGGCCCGCTCGATCTGTCGCCGATCGCCGGGGTGCTCGCCCTCTACCTGCTGGGGATGCTGGTGAACGCTCTCATCGACCGAGTTCTCTGAGCAAGGAGGGATGGCATGTCTCTGACACCGGTGGAGGTACGGCACCTGGAGCTGCGCCGGGGCCTCTTCGGCTACCGCCGCTCGAGCGTGGCGCGCGCGATCGAGGAGGTGGCAGACAGCTTCGAGAGCGTCTGGCGCGAGCGTGCCGACCTGGGCGAGCGCGTGCACGTGCTCGAGGGCGAGGTCGCGCGTCACGTCGAGCTGGAAACGCTCCTGCGCTCGACGCTCGTCTCCGCGGAGCGGGCCGCGCAGGACATGAAGGAACAGGCCCGGCGCGAGGCCGACGTGATCGTCCAGGAGGCGAACGCCGAGAGCCGCCGGCTCCTGCGGGAGGCGATCGCTGACAAGGAGCAGCTGTTCGCCGAGACCCATCGCATCCGCGTGGCCCTCCGCGCGGCGCTCGAGATCGTCTCCGATGGGAATCCGGACGAGACGCAGCCCGTCGAGCGTCACGACGCAAGTGTCGAGCCGCCCGCCGAGGCGAGAATCGAGCGGCTCGCCGGATAGCCGGGTCGCCGACCACCGAGGTCACTATTCTTCCGGCGTGAGCTCGACCGCTCCCGTCCGAACCGACGCTGCGCGCGGACAGCCTGGTGCCGCGAGGCTTCGCGTCCGCGTCGCTCCCGGCGCGAGCCGGGCGGCCGTCGTCGGACGGCTCGGCGACGTGTGGAAGCTCCGTGTTGGCGCGGCGCCGGAGCGCGGCCGTGCCAACGCCGAGGTCGCACGGCTCCTCGCCGACACGCTGGGCGTGTCGCCGCGCGATGTCCACGTCGTCGCAGGACACACGTCTCGCGACAAGGTCGTCGAGGTCGAGCACCTTTCGCTGGGGGATGCGGAGCGGAGGCTCGCATCCAGGGCGGAGCGCGCGTGACCGACACGTTCGACGACCGTCGCGCGGAGCTGATCGCGATGCGAGCGCGTCTTCTGGGAGCCGCCCACGACATCGTCGAGGATGACAACGACGACGGCGAGCTCTCGAGCGCGGCCGGCGACCAGCACCTCGCCGACCACGCGAGCGAGATGTTCGACCGTGAGGTCGACGACTCGCTCGAGGAGAACGCCGAGGTGATCGTGCACGAGATCGACGCGGCACTGCAGCGCATCGAGGATGGGACGTACGGGACCTGCGTCCGTTGCGGGAGCCCGATCCCCGACGAGCGGCTCGCGGCCGTCCCGTATGCGGTGCTCTGCGTCAACTGCAAGCGCGAGGAGGAGCGCGGGTGAGCGAGCCGGCACGCGCCGAGCCGCCCCGGCCGCCGCTCGAGGTTCGCGTCGGCTCGGCAACGAACGCGCTGCAGCCGATCCCCGGTGCTTCGCGGTCGCTCGCCGCGGGCAGCGTCCAGTGGATCGAGCTCGCGCTCGTCGCCGTCGCCGCGGCATGTGCCGACCAGCTGACGAAGGCGCTCGTGTCCGGCCGACTCGCGCTCGGGGATGCGGTGGACGTGCTCGGTCCGTTCACGATCCACCACGTCCGGAACACCGGAATCGCATTCGGGCTCTTTGCCGATTCGACCTCGATCGTGATCGCCCTCACCGCGGTCGCGATCGGCACCCTGATCGTCTTCTTCGCCCGCTCGGGGCGACGGCATCCGCTCCTGCCGGTCGCCGTGGGCCTCGTGCTCGGCGGCAGCGCGTCGAATCTCGTCGACCGGCTGCGGCTCGGTTACGTCACCGACTTCCTCGACCTCGACTACTGGCCCGCATTCAACCTGGCGGACACGTTCATCGTCGTCGGGGTCGGGCTCCTGTTCGTCTCGTTCGTCGCGGCCGACCGCTCGAGCGCCGCCGTTGGCACCTCACCGCTCTCGCGTTCCTGAGTCGGACGCGGGCAGACGGCTCGACGCCGTCGTCGCGGACGTGCCCGGCGTGGGCTCGCGCACACTCGCCGAGCGGCTCGTGAACGGAGGCGCCGTCCTCGTCGACGGCCACCGCCGGCCGAAGAGCCACCGGCTGGCCGGGGGGGAGGAGCTCAGCGTCGAGATACCCGAGGCGCGCCAGCTAACGCCGCTCGAGCTCGGGCTCGAGATCGTCCACGAGGACCCGCACCTGCTCGTGGTCGACAAGCCCGCCGGCCTCGTCGTCCATCCCGCGGGTCCCGACGAGCGACCGACGCTGGCCCACGGGCTGCTGGCGCTCGGGGCCGCTGGAGGCGACCCCGACCGGCCGGGGATCGTGCACCGGCTCGACCGGGACACGTCGGGCCTGCTCGTCGTCGCCCGCTCCGAGGCGACGCACACGCGGCTCACACAGGCGATCCGGGACCGCGAGGTCGAGCGGCGCTACCTCGCACTCGTCCTCGGCGACCCCCGCTCGCGGACCGGGCGGATCAGCGCGCCCATCGGGCGCGACCGCCGCGACCGGACGCGCCGTTCGCTCGACACGGAGACGCCGCGCGACGCCGTGACCTGGTTCGAGGTGGTCGAGCGCCTCGGTCGGCGCGCGCTGCTCGAGGTGCGCCTCGAGACGGGCCGGACGCACCAGATTCGCGTCCATCTCGAGGCGATCGGCCTGCCCGTGTGCGGCGATCCGGTGTACGGCGTGGCGGGCGACCTCGGGCTCGAGCGGCAGTTCCTCCACGCCCACCGGCTGCGTTTCGCGCATCCAGTCACCGGGGAACCGCTCGATCTCTCGTCCCTGCTGCCGGCAGATCTCGAGGCTGCGCTGGAGCAGGCCCGCTCGGGCTAACCGCTACCATTCTCGCGCTCGGACACGCCTACCCGGCGACGCCTCCGGACGGGGGTGCCGGCGCTTCCAAGCCGGTTCCGTCCGCGCCCGCCGGCGCACCACACCACAACCGAAAGGACGAGATCTTGGCAGTCGTCTCCATGAAGGAGCTGCTGGAGGCCGGAGTGCATTTCGGCCACCAGACGCGCCGCTGGAACCCGAAGATGAAGCGCTTCATCTTCGACGAGCGTGGCGGCATCTACATCATCGACCTCCAGCAGACGCAGGCGCTCCTGCAGGAGGCACACGACTTCGCGCGCAACGTCGCCGAGCGTGGCGGGACGATTCTCTTCGTCGGCACCAAGAAGCAGGCGCAGGAGGCGATCGTGCGCGAGGCGACGCGCGTCGGCCAGCCGTACGTCGCGCACCGCTGGCTCGGCGGCCTGCTGACCAACTGGCGGACGATCGCCGACCGTATCTCGTATCTGCAGGAGCTGCGCCGCCTGAAGGAGGAGGGGCAGCTCGAGCTGCTCCCCGCCAAGGAGCGCATCGCGATGGGCAGCGAGCTCGAGAAGCTCGAGGCGAACCTCGGCGGCGTCTCGACGATGAAGCGCCAACCCGACGCGGTGTTCATCGTCGACCTCCGCAAGGAGCAGCTCGCGCTGCGCGAGGCGCAGCGCCTCGGCCTGCCGGTGATCGCCCTCGTCGACACGAATTGCGACCCGGACGAGGTGACCTACGTCGTCCCCGGCAACGACGACGCGATCCGCTCGTGCTCGCTCGTGACCCGTGCGATCGCCGACGGGATCGCCGCGGCGAAGACGAAGGTGACCGAGGCCGAGCTGGCCGCGACTCCCGCCGCACCACCCGAGGCCGCCGCCGACGAGTCGTCCCCCGCCGCGGAGGAGAGCGAGCCCGCGGCCGCCACGCAGGCCACCGGGGAGACGTCCGTGGCTGCCGAGGAGGTGGGCGAGCCGGTCGTCGCCGAGCAGGGGGCGCAGGTATGACCGGCGTCACCGAGATCAGCGCGAGCCTCGTCAAGGAGCTTCGCGACCAGACCGGCGCCGGGATGATGGCGTGCAAGCAGGCCCTCCAGGAGACCGGGGGGGACCTCGAGGCCGCCCGCACCCTGCTGCGGGAGCGCGGGATGGCCGCGGCCGGCAAGCGTGCCGACCGGGCCACGACCGAGGGCCTCGTGGGCGTCGTCGTCGAGCCGGACGCAGCGTCCATCGTCGGTGTCGGCTGCGAGACGGAGCCCGTGTCGCGGAACGACGCGTTCCAGGCGTTCGCGGAGAAGGTGCTCCGCGCCGTTCACGCGGACGGGCCTTCCGCGGTCGAAAGCTTCGAGGGCGAGCGCACCGAGCTCATCGCGCAGCTCGGCGAGAACATCGTGATCGCCGGCGCCGACCGGCTCGAGGGCGGGATGCTCGGCGCGTACGTCCATCCGCCGGCGCACAAGATCGGCGTGGTCGTGCATCTGGAGGGCGGCTCGCCGGAGCTCGCGCGCCAGGTCGCGATGCACATCTCCTTCGCGGCACCTCAGTACACGTCGCGTGACGACGTGCCCGCCGACGTCCTCGCCGCCGAGCGGCAGATCTACCTGAATTCGGACGAGGTGCAGTCGAAGCCCGAGCAGGCGCGTGAGAAGATCGTCGACGGCATGCTCGCCAAACGCTTCTTGGCAGCCTCTCCGGGCGGCGCCCTGCTCGAGCAGGCATGGATCCACGATGCGGCGAAGACGGTCGGCGCCGCGGTCGAGGAGGCCGGGGCAACGGTCGTCGCGTTCGCCCGGGTCTCGGTCGCCGGCTCGTGAGCACGCGGCCCGAGGAGCTCGCGGAGCACCCGCCGAGGGTCGCTCCGGCGTTCCGCCGGGCCCTGCTCAAGCTGTCCGGCGAGAGCCTGATGGGCGATCGCGAGTACGGCGTCGACCCAAAGACCGTGACCTCGGTCGCCCGCGAGGTGCTCGCCGTGCAGGCGGCGGGCACCGAGATCGCAGTCGTGGTCGGCGGCGGGAACTTCTACCGCGGCATGAGCGCGGCGGCGGAGGGAATGGACCGGGCCACGGCCGACTACGCGGGCATGCTCGCAACGCTGCTCAACGCTCTCGCGCTCCAGGACGCTCTCGAGCGGCTCGGCGCACAGACGCGCGTCCAGTCTGCCGTCACGGTCTCGGAGGTCGCCGAGCCGTACATCCGGCGCCGCGCGATCCGCCACCTCGAGAAGGGCCGTGTCGTGATCTTCGCCGCCGGCACCGGCAACCCGTTCTTCACGACCGACACCGCGGCAGCGCTGCGTGCGCTCGAGATCGGAGCCGAGGCGATCCTGATGGCGAAGAACGGCGTCGCCGGCGTCTACGACGGCGACCCGCGCGAGGACGCCGGGGCGCGATTCCTGCCCGAGCTGACGCATCTCGAGGCGATCGAGCGCGGCCTCCGGGTGATGGACACGACAGCGCTGTCGCTCTGCATGGACAACAGTGTCCCGATCCATGTGTTCGAGCTGGTGGAGGGGAACATCGTGCGTGTCGCCTCGGGAGAGCGGCTCGGCACGGTGGTCGCGACGCCCGCCGACGGGTCGTAGGCTGCGGCGACAAAGGCGGACGAGGAGGTGCGGTAGGTGACGGCGATCGAGGACTTCCTGGCGGACTGCGAGCGGCGGATGGACACGTCGATCGACCACACCCGGACCGAGTTCAACTCGATCCGTACGGGGCGCGCGTCCACGGCACTGCTCGACCGGATCACGATCGACTACTACGGCCAGCCGACGCCTCTCTCGAACATGGCGACGATCAGTGCCCCCGAGGCCCGGCTCCTGTCCGTCCAGCCGTACGACCCCACCCAAATCAAGGCGATCGAGAAGGCGATCATGGAGTCCGACCTCGGGCTCCAGCCGTCGAATGACGGCAAGCTGATCCGGTTGCCCATCCCGTCGCTGACCGAGGAGCGCCGCAAGGAGCTCGTCAAGGTCGTCCGCCGCTCCGCGGAGGATGGCAAGGTCGCGATCCGCAACGTCCGCCGCGACGTGATGCGCCACCTCGAGGAGCTCGTCCGCAACGGCGATGTGGGCGACGACGAGGAGCGCCGCGCCGAGGCGCAGGTGCAGAAGCTCACCGACGACCACGTCAAGCGGATCGACGACCTGCTGAAGCACAAGGAAGCGGAGATCATGGAGGTCTGATCGCTGTGCGATCAGCCCCCCGAGAGTGAAGGGACGACCGATCTCTGCCCCCCTTAGTCCTCGGGATGCAGTCCCGAGGGCCGTGGCGATCATCATGGACGGCAACGGCCGCTGGGCCGATGCTCGCGGTGTCAGCGTCGCGGAGGGCCACCGCGCCGGCGCCCGGGCGCTGCGACGGATCGTCGAGGCGGCGATCGACCTCGGTATCGAGACCCTCGCCGTCTATGCGTTCTCGACCGAGAACTGGACGCGACCGACCGACGAGGTCGCGGATCTCATGGTGCTGCTCTCGGAGACGATCGACGAGGAGCTGCCCGACCTCGCCAAGCAGGGCGTGCGGACACGGTTCCTCGGCCGGCGCGATCGGATCGAGCCGTGGCTGGAGGAGAAGATGCGGGTGCTCGAGGCGTCGACGGCCCACCTCGACACGCTGCACCTGTGGATCGCGTTCGACTACGGCGGCCGGGGGGAGCTCGTCGAGGCGGCCCGGCGGCTGATCGAGGACGGCGTGTCTTCCGAGGACGTCGACGAGGCGGCGCTCGCCGCCCGGCTGTACGCGCCCGAGCTCGCAGAGATCGATCTCCTGATCCGCGCCTCCGGCGAGCTGCGCATCTCGAACTTCCTGCTCTGGGAGACGGCCTACTCGGAGCTCGTCTTCACCGACACGCTCTGGCCGGACTTCGACGCCGCCGAGCTCGCGCGCGCCGTCGATGCCTACGCCGCCCGGCAGCGGCGCTTCGGGGCGCGCGCGCTCCGGTGAGCCCGTTCATCTCGCGGATCGTGGTGGCGGCGCTGCTGCTGCCGCTCGTCCTCGGCGTCGTCTGGCTCGGCGGCTGGTGGCTCTTCGGCCTCGCCGCGGCGGGCGGGCTGCTCGCTTTGCACGAGCTGTGCGCGATGGCCCGCGCGCTCCGGCCGATCGTCCTCGGTGGCTACGTCGGCCTCATCCTCACCCTCCTCGGGGCGCAGCTCGGCGGCACGACCTGGCTGCTCGCGGGAATCCTCTCGACCGTTCCGGCCGCGCTCCTCGTCTTCTTCGTCTCGAGCGCTCGCCAGCACGCCGTCGCCGGGTTCGCCGTGACGCTGCTCGGCGTGGCGTGGGTGGGGGGTGGGCTCTCGCTGCTGATGCTCCTCCGCGACGAGCCGGACGACGGGCGCCTGCTGATCTTCACCACGCTGCTCGCCGTTTTCGCGGACGACACGGGCGCGTTCCTCGTCGGACGAGCGATCGGGCGTCACCGTCTAGCGCCCGCGATCTCCCCCGGGAAGTCGTGGGAGGGCTTCGTCGCGGGGACGCTCGCCGCGGTCCTCGTGACGTTCTTCGCGCTGTACGAGCAGGACGTCGTCACGACCGGCGAGTCGCTCGTCCTCGGCCTCGTGATCGCTCTGTCCGCGACCATGGGCGACCTGTTCGAGTCCGCCGTGAAGCGCGACCTCGCTGTCAAGGACTCGGGCCGGCTGCTCGCCGGCCACGGCGGCGTGCTCGACCGGCTCGATTCACTCCTCTGGGCAGGCCCCGCCGCATACGTGACGCTGCTCGCCCTCGCCTAACCGGTCCTTCATCCCGGCTCAGGCATGCTTCGCAGCGTGAGACGCGTCGCGCTGCTCGGCGCCACGGGCTCGATCGGCCGGCAGGCAGTCGAGGTCGTCGCCGCACACCCCGAGCTCCGGCTCTGCGCCCTCCAGTCGCGGTCGACGCCGCTCGACGGGACGGCGGCAGCGCTCGGAGTCGAGCACGTCCAGGTCGGCGGCGACCCGGTCGAGCTCCTCGAGCGGAGCGAGCCGGACGTCGTCCTCAACGCGATCGTCGGCTTCGCCGGCGTCGGCGCGACCCTCTGGGCACTCGAGCGCGGCGTGACACTGGCGCTGGCGAACAAGGAAAGCCTCGTCGCCGCCGGCGAGCTGGCCCTTGCCGCGCAGGCGCGCGGCGGCGGTGTGCTTCTGCCGGTCGACAGCGAGCACTCGGCGCTCCACCAGTGCCTCGAGGGAAGAGATCCCGCGACCGTGTCCGGGCTCGTCCTGACCGCGTCCGGGGGTCCGTTCCGGGGCCAGGATCGCTCGCAGCTCGCTTCGGTGACCCCGGCGCAGGCGCTCGCACATCCGACGTGGAGCATGGGGCCGAAGATCACGGTCGACTCCGCCACGCTCGCGAACAAAGGTCTCGAGCTGATCGAGGCGCACTGGCTGTTCGGGCTCCCGTACGCAGCCATCGAGGTCGTCGTACACCCGACGTCGATCGTTCACTCGCTCGTGAGGCTTCGGGACGGCGCGCTGCTCGCCCACCTCGGACTGCCGGACATGCGCGTGCCGATCTCGTACGCCCTGACCTACCCGGACCGGGCGCCGACGGCCGTCGAGCCGCTCGATCTCGTCGGCCTCTCGCTCGGCTTCGAGGCCGTAGACGGCGACGCCTTCCCGTTGCTCGGGCTGGCACGTGCCGCGGGCGAGCAGGGCGGCATGGCGCCCTGCACCTACAACGCGGCGAACGAGGTTGCCGTGCAGGCGTTCCTCGACGGGCGGATCGCGTTCCTCGACATCGCGGAGGTCGTCGAGGAGACGCTCGCGCGGATCGACTGCGCGACCGCCCGCGACCTCGACGACCTCGTCGCTGCCGACGAGGAGGTGCGCCGCCTCGCGGCGAAGGGGCTGCAACCCGTATGACGATCTTCGTCGCCATCGTCGGGCTCGGCATCCTGATCCTCGTCCACGAGCTCGGGCATTTCGCAGTATCGCTCGGGCTCGGGATGCGCCCGCGCCGCTTCTACATCGGCTTCCCACCCGCGATCTGGAAGACGACGAAGAACGGGATCGAGTACGGCGTCGGCGCAATCCCGCTCGGCGGTTTCGTGAAGATCCCCGGGATGCACAGGCCGTCGCCGGCCGACGTCGACATGGGCCTCGGGCGCGCGCTCGGCGAGGCGCCCGCCCTGCAGGGCGCCGCCAGCCGGTTGCGGGGAGCACTGGCCGACGGCGACCACGACGCGGCGCGCGACTCGCTGCGCGTCCTCCGCGAGTTGGCCGAGGAGCGCGATCTCCCGCCGCAGGCGGCGACAGGCCTTCGGAAGGGGCTCGACGATCTCGAGGACGCGCTCGGGCCGAACGCCTACTGGCGTGCGCCAACATGGAAGCGCGTGGCGGCGATTGCGGCCGGGCCGGCGGCGAACATCGTGCTGGCGCTGCTCCTCTTCACCGGCCTCTTCATGACGTCTGCGGGGAAGGCGACGACGCGCGTCGAAGCCGTGTCGTCAGGCACACCGGCCGCTGCGGCGGGGCTCCAACACGGCGACCGGATCGTCTCGATCGACGGTGCCCCGGTCGAGCCGGAGGACATCTCGCGTCTCATCTCGGGCTCCGATGGCCGCAAGCTGATCGTGGTCGTCGTGCGTGACGGGCAGCGCGTGAGCCTGCCGCCGACGTCGGCGCGCGAGATCGACGGTACCTACCGTCTCGGCTTCATCCTCTCGGGTCAGGGGCTGCCGGCGAACCAGGCAGTGGGCGAATCGCTCGGCCTGAGCTGGCGCGTGACGCGCGATATCGGCGCGTCGCTCGGACGTCTCGTGACCGGTGAGGGGCGCGACCAGATCTCGAGCCCTGTCGGCATCGTCCAGGGGTCATCAGACGCCGCCAAGGAGGGAACGGAGAACTTCCTCTTCGTCCTCGGGCTGATCTCGCTTTCGATCGCGCTCCTCAACCTGCTGCCGCTGCTGCCGCTCGACGGCGGCCACATCGTCTTCGCGATCGCCGAGGGGATCCGGGGCCGCGCGGTCAGACGGGAGATCTACGAACGGGTGTCCATGGTCGGGATCGGCCTCGTGCTGCTGCTGTTCGTCATCGGGCTGTCGAACGACATCGGCCGACTCTCCTAGACGGGGAGCCGGCCTACGCGAACGCGTCCGCGAGCGTGACGGCGTCTTCGAGGCGGCGCCGGTATTCCGCCCGGGACACCTCGACCGCGCCGAGTCGCTCGAGGTGGGGCGTCTGCCACTGGACGTCGAGCAGGCGCCGGTGGGCGTCGCCGGCAGCCCCCAGCCGGCGGACGAATCCGACGTAGGCCGCCTTCGAGGCGTCGGTGCGCACGTGGTACATCGACTCGGCCGCGAAGAGCCCGCCGATCGACACGCCGTAGAGCCCGCCCGCGAGCCCCTCGTCGTCCCACGCCTCAACGGAATGGGCCCAGCCGAGCTCGTGCAGCCTGCGGTACGCCGCGACGATCGCGGAATCGATCCAACTCGTCGGCTCCCCCGGCCTTGCGCAGCCCACGACGACGTCGGCGAAGGACGTGTCGAACCGGATCTCGTACCGCCGCGCCGCGCGCTCGAGGGAGCGTGACGGCGTGAAGGAGTCGAGCGGCACGATCGCGCGCCGCGCCGGCGAGAACCAGCCGAGTGCGTCGAGCAGCGGCATGGGGAAGAGGCCGAGCCTGTACGCCGCGAGGAGCGTCCCCGGCTCCAGGTCGGCGCCGACCGCCCAGAGCTCGCTCGGGGCGTCGTCCGGCGGCGCCTCGAGCCGCCACGGGGTCGGGAGAGGCTCGATCGGCGACACGATCCGCATCGTGCCCTCTCCGGTCGGGCCACATCCCCGGCGCCGTGGCTTCGTGCCGGCACACCGCGCCCGGAACACGGCGCCGCTACCCTGACCGGCGATGGCGAGCCCGCATCGGATCAGGGTCGGCGGCGTCCCGATCGGCGGCGGCGCCCCCGTCGTCGTCCAGTCGATGACGCTGACCAAGACGCACGACGTCGAGGCCACGACGGCGCAGATCGCGGCCCTCGCCTCGGCCGGCTGCGAGATCGTCCGCGTCGCCGTCCCGAAGCGAGAGGACGCAATGGCGCTGCCGCTCATCGTGCGCCTCTCGCCGATCCCCGTGATCGCCGACATCCACTTCAACGCGTCCCTGGCCCTCGAGGCGATCGACGCGGGCGTCCATGCCGTCCGGATCAACCCCGGGAACATCGGCGGGCCGGACAAGACCGAGCGGGTCGTGAGAGCGGCGAAGCGCGCAGGGATCCCGATGCGGATCGGCGCGAATGCCGGGTCGCTCCCGAAGCATCTCGAGGAGCTCGCGCGCGAGGACACGGCGGGGGCCCTCGTCGTCGAGGCGCTCGAGCAGGTCGAGATCCTCGAGCGGCTCGACTTCCGCGACTTCAAGATCTCGGTCAAGGCGTCGCACGTGCCGACGATGATCCGCGCCTATCGGATGCTCGCCGATCGGGTCCCGTACCCACTCCACCTCGGCGTGACGGAGGCGGGGACGCCGTTCTCGGGATCGATCAAGAGCGCGGTGGGCATGGGTGCGCTCCTCATGGACGGCATCGGCGACACCCTCCGCGTCTCGCTGACCGCCGACCCCGTGAAGGAAGTCGAGGTCGCCTGGGAGATCCTGAAGGCACTCGGTCTCCGCGAGCGCGGCCCGGTGATGATCGCCTGCCCCTCGTGCGGGCGGGACAACGTCGGCGTCGAGAGCCTCGCGGTCGTCGTGGAGGAGCGCCTTCGCGACTATCCGCAGGCATTCGAGGTCGCCGTGATGGGTTGCGCCGTCAACGGCCCCGGCGAGGCCGGCGATGCGGACTTCGGGATCGCGGGCGGCCGCGACGTCGGCTTCGTGTACGCGCACGGCCGCGTCCTGAAGAAGGTCGAGTCCGCCGTCCTGATCGACGAGCTGTTCGACGAGATCGACCGCTGGATCGCAGCCGGCATGCCCCGGCCCAAGCGCCTCAAGCTGGCGAAACCCGCTGCGCTCGCGATGGCGGAGGCGAGCCTGATCCCGATGGGCTCCGCTGCCACCGAGTGAGCACCCGGGACACGGTTCAGCTCACCGCCGATCCCGCCGATACGGTCTGGACATGATCCGGCGCATCGCCCCTCTCGTCCTGTCGTTCGCGCTTTCCGGCGTGCTGCTGACAGGCTGCGCCGGCGCGAAGTCGGGGGAGACCGGCCAGATCCCGGAGTCCGCTTCGCTCGCTCCCGCAGATGCGCTTGCCTACGCGACCGTCACGACAGACGAGGGCTCGGAGCAGTGGCAGAAGGCGGCAAGCCTGCTCGAGCGTGTCCCGGGGCTGCGAGACGGTCTGACGAGCTCGGTGGCCTCCGGACTGCGCGACCAGGGGGTCGACTGGAGCGCGGACGTCCGGCCGGCGCTCGGCCCGGAGCTCGTGGTGGTGGCTACAGCCGAAAGGCAGCCGATCATCCTCGTCCAGCCGCAGGACGAGGCGAAGCTCGAGGCATTGCTCGACAAGACGGACCCGACGTACGTCCGTGGCACGGTCGACGACTGGGAGGCGGTTGCGCAGAGTCAGAGCGCCCTGGCCGCGTACCGCGCGGCGCTCCGGTCGGGCAGCCTGGAGGGCGTCGCCAGGTTCACGGACGGCTTCGCGGCGCTTCCGGCCGACTCGCTGGCCCGCGTCTGGCTCGACACAGCGCGTCTCTCGAAGGAGCTCGGCCAGGTCGTGGAGCAGGCGTCGTCGGAGGTCGACCTCGGCCTCGACTGGTTGGCGGCCTCGCTCTCGGCCCGTGACGACGGGCTGCTCCTCACCCTCGCGATGCGGACGCCCGGCGAGGGTGACACTCGCTACGAGCCCGAGTTGTTCGCGGATATCCCGGCGGACGCTGTCGCGGCGCTCTCCTTCGGCGGCACGCAGGGTCTGCTCGACCGGGTCCAGGGGAACGTGCCCGTCGACCAGCTTTCGAAGCAGGTTGAGCGTTTCACCGGCGTGCCGCTCGAGCGGCTCGTCGATTCGTTGCGCGGCGAGGGTGCGCTCTACGTCCGCAAGGGGTCGAAGCTGCCCGAGGTGACACTCGTCCTCGCGCCCGCCGGATCCCGACAAGACGTGGGCCACGTTGAACGACCTCGCGCGCAAGCTCGCCGAGCAGGCGAACGGTTCGGTCACCGTCCACACCGAGGACGGGCGCGAGGTTCGCCGTGTCGCACTCGGCGACTTCACAGTCTCCTTCGCCCGGCTCGACGAGAAGACGGTGATCGTCACGACGGGCCAGGACGGGATCCGGACGTTCGCCTCGGACGGGGCCAAGCTCGTCGACAGTGAGGCATTCACGCGCGCGGCCGAGGCCATCGACATGGCGCCCGGCGAGCGCACCCGCGGCTTCGTCTACGTGGACGTGGACGGCGTCCTCCCGCTCGTCGAGGCCGCCTCTGGTGCGTCGGAGGTGCCCGCCGACGTGAAGGACGTGCTGTCGTCTCTCGACTCGTTCGTCCTGCAGGGCACGGGCGAGGGCGATGTCGCACAGCTCCAGGGCTTCCTCCGGCTGAACGACTGAGCCCCACGTCCGCTCGTCTAGGGTTGGCGGATGCTGCACCGCCAGTCGTCCCTTTTCCTGCCGACGCTCCGCGAGGATCCCGCGGACGCGGAGGCCGTCTCGCACAAGCTGCTCGTCCGCGGCGGCTTCATCCGCCAGGTGGGAGCTGGCCTCTTCACATGGCTGCCGGCTGGCTGGCGCGTCCACCAGAAAGTCGTCCAGATCATCCGGGAGGAGATCGACGCGATCGGGGGCCAGGAGATGCTCTGCCCGGTGCTCACCCCGGCCGAGCTGTGGGAGCGCACCGGGCGGATCGCGATCGCCGAGGTCTTCAAGCTCGCCGACCGGAGCGGCCGGCCGTTCGTGCTGCCGCTCACGCACGAGGAGACGATGACCTTCCACGCCCGCGAGCTGCGGTCGTACAAGGAGCTCCCGCAGCTCTGGTACCACTTCAGCATCAAGGAGCGCGACGAGGCGCGGCCGCGCGGCGGCCTGCTCCGCCTACGTGAGTTCATCATGAAGGACTCGTACTCGTTCGACCGCGACGAGGCCGGGCTGGACGTCAGCTTCCGACGGCACCAAGACGCGTACGTGCGGATCTTCGATCGGTGCGCGGTGGAGGCGTTCTTCGTCGAGGCGGAGTCCGGGACCATGGGAGGCAAGGAGTCCTGGGGCTTCCTCGCGCCCACCGGCTCGGGCGAGAACGAGCTGATGCGGTGCGAGAACGGGGACTACTACGCCGACATCGAAGCGGCCCGGGGCGTGGCCCGCGCCCCCGCCTTCCCGGCTGCGCTCGACGCGCCCGAGGAGATCGAGACACCGGGCGTGACCACCATCGAGGGCCTCGCGGAGTTGCTCGGAATCGATGCCGCGGCGACCTCGAAGGCGATGCCCGTCGTGGTCGGAGATCGTCTCGTGCTCGCATTGGTCAGAGGCGACGACCGGCTGAGCGAGGAGAAGCTGATGACGGTCTTCGAGTCGGCGTTCCGGCCCGCCACTGATGACGAGATCCGCGCGACCTTCGGCGCAGGCGGCGGCTCGCTCGGCCCGATCGGGATCGACGTCGAGGTGATCGCCGACGAGGCGCTGCGCGAGGGGGAGTTCGTCGCCGGCGCGAACCGCGACGGCTGGCACCTGCGAGGCGTCGAGGCAGGGCGCGATTACCAGCCGATGTTCGCCGACATCCGGCAGGCGAAAGAGGGTGACGCATGCCCGGTGTGCGGCGGTCGGCTGAGCGTCCAGCCGGCGATCGAGGTCGGCCACATCTTCAAACTCGGGACCTTCCACTCGGAGGCGCTCGACGCGACCTTCCTCGACGAGGACGGCCGGGAGCGGCCGGTCGTGATGGGCAGCTACGGGATCGGTCCGGCCCGAACGATCGCCGCGGTGGTGGAGCAACACCACGACGAGCGCGGGATCGTCTGGCCGCCTTCGGTCGCGCCGTACGACGTCCACGTTCTGTCGCTGGCGGCTGGGTCGGAGGAGGTCGAGCAGCTCGCGGCCGCCCTTGCCGAAGAGCTCTCGGCGGCGGGCCACGACGTGCTGCTGGACGACCGCGACGAGCGGCCGGGGGAGAAGTTCGCCGACGCAGACCTGCTCGGCGCTCCACTCCGAATCACGGTGGGGCGCAAGAGCCTGGACGACCGCGCGATCGACGTCCGCAGGCGGACAGAGGACGCCGACACACGCGTTCCGCGCTCGTCTGTGATTGACTGGGCCGAGCAGGACTGATGGCGGCGAAGAAGCGCATCTACGCGAACGAGCCCCTCGGTGCCGCGATCGAGCGGCTGATGGCCGAGACGGGGATCACGTACCGTGCCTTGGCCGACAAGACCTCCCTCTCCGCCGGGTACCTGAACCACATCGTTCACGGCAACCGCAGGGTGCCGTCGACCGAGGTCATCACCCGGATCGGGAAGGCCCTGGGCGTGAAGCCCGATTACTTCCGCGAGGTCCGCGTGCGGATCATCATCGAGAAGCTCGAAGAGACGCCCGCGCTCGTGGACCGCCTGTACAAGCGGCTCGGCTGACGCCGCGGCAGCGGCCGCGCGGATCGCTCTCAGACCGATCGCATCGGTCCGCGTGCACCCGCGGTGCTCGCGACCCTGCTCTCTCCAGGGGAAGGGTGCAAGTCAACGGGCGCGGATGAGTCGGCGGGCGGAGTCTCGGCGGCGGGCTCGGATCGTCCGCGCTCGTCCTCCCGCGCTCGCTCCGCGCCGCGGAGCTGGGCGTCCGTCATCCGCACGCCGCAGTTCGCGCGTGCGGTGGAGAGGACATGGAAGAGCGCGTCCTCGGCGGCGGTGGCCGCACCCGACAGACGGCCCAGGTCCCAGGCAGTTACCTGCGCGAACGGGTCGTACTGCTCGAGCGACCGTCGCCACGCCGTGTCCTCGAGGCGCTTCAGCACCTCGCGCGCCCGATTCAGCGCGGCGATGTCTCTCGAGGTCAGCAGCGCCGATCGCTTGTGGTGGTCGTCTCCGGTCATCCCTTCTCCTGTGGCAAGCCCTTCCAGATCACTATCGGCACGACTGCACGTTGCCGTAGTGGCAGTCCCGGAGGACCGCGGCGTTGGGGAGGAGAGCCCGGACGAAGGTCGAGTGGCGCGGCGGTCACGCGCACGAGCCGAAGACGGCGTCGCTCGTTCGGCGGGTCGGTCGGGGAACCGCTCGTCGTGCAGCGGCTCCCGCGACCGTTGTGTCTCAGGGCCGGACGGTCAGCTCTAACTTCTGAGTCGCGCGCTGGCTGAGCGCGTCGACTGCTGTGAGATACAGCGTGTACGTGACCGGTTTGGCGGAGCGGTGCTTCACGATCGTGCGGAGGCCCTGCTTCGCGTGCCGCTTCACCACGAGTGGCTTACGGGCTGCGAGCTTCGGCGTGCCCGTCAGGCGGCCTGTCTCGGCGTTGAACGAGAGCCAAGCCGGCCGGGTCCCCGCGAGGCGCAACGCGAATGGGCTCGCGCCGCCCGATGTCTTCAGGGTCGCGGAGAAACGCTTGCCGGCGTGCGCCAGGGGGAGGTGCGTGCTTACGATCGAGAGCTTCGTCGCCACGTCAACCGTCGCGTGTCCCGCGCTCACAGTTCCGAGCGCATCGGTGACCTGTACTGCGACCGTCAGCGGCCCGGCCGCCTTTGGCCTGCCGCCCACCTGTCCGGTGGTCGGATTGACGCCGACGCCCTCAGGCAGGCCCACCCCGCTCCACGTGTACGGTCCGAGCCCACCCTTGGCGGCGAATGCGACGAGAAACTGCTTGCCGAGCTTGACGGCGGCGGCCGCAGGGGCAGTCACGACGACCGGCTCCATGACCCGCAGCGTCAGCTGTTTGGAGGCACTCCGGCTGCCGTCCACGGCCCGGACGGTGACCTTGGACAGCGCCGCCTGCATCGGGGTCCCCGTGATCGCGCCGCCGGAGGTGAGCGCCATGCCCGTCGGCAGGCTGCCGGACGTGATCGTCCAGGAAGATGCCGTTCCGCCAGCCGTCGCGAGCTGATAGCCGTACGTGGCACCCACACTCCCCGACGGCAGGTCGGGGCCGGCGGCGATGTCCAGGCCCGGGTCGATCGCGATCGTGAATTCCTCCTCCGTGCAGCAAACCCACGGGCCCGGTGCATCTCGCACCTTGAGGTAGAAGCTGAAAGCGCCCGCCTGGGTCGGCGTCCCGTACACCGTCGCCGTCCGATCGTTGGACGAGAGACTCAGGCCGGGCGGGAGCGCGCCGGACGAGACGCTCCACGACGCCCCGGCGCTGCCGCTGCCCGGGGAGAGGCTGAACGTGTAGCTGTACGGCACCCCGACCACGCCCGAGGGCGGCGAGGCATCCGCGATGTCGAGGGCGAGCGCGGTGCCGGCCAACGCGAGCACGGCCACGCACGCTGCGAGCGAGACGAGGGTGGTCCTTCCGGGCATGGAGTCGTTCCTCCTTCGGTGCCGCATGACGAGTCGCCCGTTCCGCAGTGGACGGTCCCGTCTCATCGGCTCCGTGCGCGCAGACCCGCATCCCTCGGTTGGTGGCCACTGGGAGCGAGGCCCGAGAGCGCGGACGGGTTAGCTCGCGAGACCGATCCGATCCCCCGACGTCGCGTGCTGGGTGCTGGGCGCTGCGGCTTTACGCGACGACAACGTCCGCTTCATCGCTCGTTCCCGGGGGCTCACGTTTCCCTTCGATCCGGCTGCTTCCCTGGGAGGAACGAGTTCTCGCAAAGGAGCACAGATGAACGAGACCCCCCAAAGCACACCGGACGGACGGTCGCGCCGCGCGCGGCTCGCCGTACCGTTCGTCGCCGGGGCTATGGCCGGCGCCACGGCGATCGGCGGTGCCGCGCTACTCATCCATGACGACGGCTCGGACGGCGGAGCGAGCGTGGCGGCCGCCGCGATGCCGGGAACCGGCATCGCGCTGAACGCGACGCTCTCCGCGGAGCAGATCTACCGGCTCGACAGCCCCGGCGCCGTCGATATCAGCGTCACGACCCAGGGCGGCCAGCAGGGCGACGTGTCGCCGTTCGGGCCGAGCGGCGGCAGCTCGCGCGCCGAGGGCACGGGGTTCGTCTACGACACCTCCGGGAACATCGTGACGGCGAGCCATGTCGTGGACGGCGCGACCGGGATCCAGGTGCGGTTCAAGGACGGCACCGTCGCGAAGGCCACCCTTGTCGGGACAGACCCGTCGAGCGACACCGCCGTGATCAAGGTGAACGTCGCCTCGTCCAAGCTCAAGCCTCTCGCGCTCGCCGACAGCAGCGACGTGCAACCCGGGCAGGGCGCGGTCGCGATCGGCAGCCCCTTCGGCTACGAGGAGAGCATCACTGCGGGAATCGTGAGCGCGGTCGACCGCACGATCCAGGCGCCGAACGGGTACTCGATTCCGAACACCATCCAGACGGACGCGCCGATCAACCACGGCAACTCCGGCGGCCCGCTCATCGATGCCAGCGGCAAGGTGATCGGCGTCAACGTGCAAATCGCCGCGGACGACTCGGGCGGCGCCAGCCAAAACGCGGGCGTCGGCTTCGCTGTCCCGTCGAACACCGTCAAGAGCGTGGCCGACAGCCTGATCGCGGGCCGCTCCGTGCAGCACGCGTATCTGGGCGTCTCCATCGGCACGAACATGAACGGCACCGGTGCGGTGATCGGCGCCGTCCGGGCTGGCAGCCCCGCCGCCGAGGCAGGCGTCAAGTCCGGCGACGTCGTCGTCGCCATCAACGGCACGCAGGTCTCCGCCGCCAACGAGCTGACCGCCGCGATCGCGGCACTGGGGCCGGGGGACAAGGCAGCCCTGAAGGTGCAGCGCGGCGGCTCCACCGTCACGCTCACGGTCACCCTCGGGACCCGGCCCGCGTCGGCCACAGCCTGAGGCGCCTCCGATGATCGAGCCCGGGGCGGAACGAGGTCCGCCGCCCCGGGCTCGAGATCCGCCTTAACCTGCGTATACCCACGCCGGCGAGACGTGCGCGGGGCCGGGCGACGCTCGCGGCCAGGAGTAGAGACGGGCTGGTGCGTTGGATCAGTCGGGTCATGGGGCCCGAGCGGCGGCGACGGCTTCGAGTCGGGTGTTGACGTCGCGGGCGCGAAAGAGGCGGCGGATGGGCAGCGCGAAAGATCCTGTAATGGCGCATGCCCGCTAGGATGGGCCGGTCGCGGGGCGTGGCGCAGCCTGGTTAGCGCGCTAGTCTGGGGGACTAGAGGTCCCGAGTTCGAATCTCGGCGCCCCGATGTAGAAAAGCCCCCGGAAACGGGGCTTTTCTGTGGGTGATCGGGGATCCCCGATCAATCGGTTGCGCCCATTCTGCGCCCAAACGCCCCAGAGTCGGCCGTGTCGAACGCCTCCAGGGCGGCCCGGCCACGGTCGAGCGCGTCGGGCAGCAGGTGCCCATAGGTCTTCTCGATCTGCTCGATCGAGGTGCCCATCATCCGGGCGATCTCGAACGTGGCGATCCCGGCCGCGATCGCGAACGCGCGAAGGTGTGACGCAGCGCGTACGGCATCCGGTGCTCCAGCCCCGCCGCCCTCACCGCCGGGTTCCAGTCGTCGCGTCGCCAGTTGTGGAGGTTGATGTGCCCGCCCTTCAGCGCGGGGAAGAGCAGCGGCGTGTCGATCCGAGGTGGGAGGGAGGAGATCGCGTCGAGCACGCGGCCGGTGAGCGGAACGAGCCGCGGCACCGAGCCCGGCGTCTTGCCGGTCTGCCTCACTTGCCCGTCGACGTAGACGCGGCGGACGTGCAGCACGCCTCGCCGATCGATGTCGCGCCGCTCGAGCGCGAGCCACTCCTCGGGCCGCAGCCCGGTCCCGGCCGCGATGATCGGGAGCGGCGACCCGAGCTCGACGGCGACCGCCTCGACGTCCGCCCACGAGTCGAAGAACGACACCTCGGTGCGCTTCGGCTCCGGGTTCTTCACCTTCACCGCCACGTTCTCGTCGACGTAGCCGCAGGCGACCGCGTAGTGGAGCACCTGACGCAGCGCCTTCGTGATGTGCCACGCCGACCCGACCGGGAGCCGCTTCCGCCACGCAGCCAGGTTCGGAACGTGGAGGTGGTCGAGCCGGACATCACCGAACGAGGCGGTGGCGTAGCGCAGCCGTGCCGTCAGGGTCGCGACGGTGTTCCGCTCGCCCGAGTACTGGGCGAGGTACTCGTCGACAAGTTCGGCAACGGTGAGATCGCGTCGTGCGAGCGGCCCGAGCCGGACACGGTCGAGAGCGAGTTCGAGCGCGGCGCTCGCCTCGCCCTTCGTCTTGTGGCCGCCTTCTTCGTGCCGGGCGCCGTCGGCGTCGTAGAAGCGGATCGACCAGGTCGATCGGCCCTTCCGCCGGAAGACCTGCCCGCGCTGGACGCTAGGCATCTGCTCCTCCTCGATTCGGGGTTGCTGACGGGAGGGATACTACGACCTCGGTCGGGCGTTCGGTAGGGGTTGCTGACACTTCTCCTCCCGCGCCCGGCCGTCTTCCCGTGGCGAGCACTTCGTCCACGTCGAACCGGACGGCGCGGCCGAACTTGTAGCCGGGCAACTCACCGCGCTCCCAGCGGTCGAGGATCGTGCCCGGCTTGAGGCCGAGTACCTCGCCGAGTTCGCGGGCCGTGAGGAGCCGCTCGCTCACGCGGCGTCGCCCTTCCGTCCATCGCCGAGGATCTCGTTCACGGCTCGGGCGAACTCGCTCGCGTGCGAGCGAGTCTCGAACTCGACGCGGATGTGGGCGACCCGGCCGCCCATCTCGACTTCGAGCCCGTCGCTGAGGGGGCCGCCGTGCCGCTCCTCAAGCTCGTCATGCAGCCGTCCGACGTCGGCGACCCAGCCGGTCGGCACCCAGCCCTCGACCAGCCAGCCGACCGGCCGCACGGTGACCGTGTACGCCGACCGGCCGCACGGTGACCGTGTACCCCGACGACCTCGTCGGCTACCCGGACGAGACGCTCGAGCCCGTCTCGGAGCCGGTCGCGCTCGATCTCGCTCAGCGCGATCAACCGCTCGGCAGCGGCCCGCTCGATCACGTCGCTCGTGTCTACCGCGGCCGCCTCGGCGAGACGGGTGGAAGCTTCGAACTCGCCCGTCTGGTTGGCCGCGTCGGCCGCGGCGAGCAGACGGCTAGCCCGCAGCGGACGGTCCGGCGTAAGCCGCGCGGCGCGCGCAAGCGCCGCCGCCGCGGCAGCTGGAGGCTGGCGCTCGGCGGCGAGCGCGAGCTCCTCGGCGATCTCGGCATCCGGGGCCACTGCAGCAAGTGCGCGGTGCCAGGCTCTCTCGTCGGCGGCCTGCGCGTCACCGGCCAGCGCCTCGGCGAGCGCGGCATGGGCCCTTCGGCGCAACACGGGGTCGGCCTCGCCGTAGACCAGCGAGCGCACCAGCGGGTGACGGAACTCCAGCGCGTTGTCCGTGATCCGCACGAGATTGACCTGTTCGGCCGCTTCGAAGACGTCGGGCTCGAGGCCCAGCGATCGCCAGGCGCGGACAAGGACAGCCAGGTCGCGAGATCGTTCGGCGGCGCCCACCACCAGGGCGAGTCGCACCTCCGGCTTCAGCGCGTCGAGGCGCCGGCCGAAGAGGTGGCGCGCAGCCTCCCCGGACGGCAGCGGTTCCTCGAGGGTCGATGGGTCTGGGCCTCCGGAAACGAGAGAGGGAAGCTCGAGCAGCGCAAGCGGATTGCCCGCAGCGACGCCAACGATGCGGGCCGTGGTTGCTTCATCCAGCGACGGTGCGGAGCGGGCAACGAGCTCCATGGCCGCCCGCTCGCCCAACGGGAGGAGCGGTGCCGTGTCGATTCCTTCGAGGGAAAAGCGCGGGGTCTCCTCCAGCCGAGTCGTGAAGACGACGCCGATCGCAGCCTCACGGAGGCGACGCGCCGCAAAGGCGATCGCCAACCCGCTCGACGCGTCCAGCCAGTGCGCGTCGTCGACGAGCACGAGCACCGGCTCCTCTTCGGAGGCCGCGGCGAGCAGTGTCAGCGTCGCTGCCGCCACGGCCGCCTCCCCTTTCGTCGTGCGGGTGAGCGCCAGCGCCCCTCGTAGCGCCAATGCCTGGGCCTCGGGGATCCCTTCGATCCGGTCGGCGATTGGTGCAAGCAGCTCGACCAGCGCTGCGAAGGGAAGCTCAGCCTCCGCCTCGACTCCGCGTGTGCGCAGCGTGCAAAAATCGCCCGCCGCCACGGCGCAGGCGTCCAGCAACGCCGTCTTGCCGGCTCCAGGCTCTCCGGCGACGACCAGCGCTGCGGCTCGACCGCCACGCGCAGCAGTCAGGACCTGCTCTATTCGCTCGAGCTCGGCATCCCTCCCGACGAGCATCTCCGAAGCTTAGGGCGGCCGTGGCAAGGCGCGAAACCCTGCATCGCAGCCGCGGGCCCTCGTCGAGCCCCGATCCTCCTCTCGCCGGCCCCGAGCTCGGGCGCGAGTCCGAAGATCAGGCACGACGTGTGCGCGCACTTGTTCGACGCAGCCGAGAACGTCAAGCGAGCGGCTGCGCGGCGCTTAGTAGGTAACACCGAGGTAACAACAGGTGGCGACAGGCGGGGAGATCCGGCTCCGGCGGTCGGAGCGAAAGTGGTCGACTCGGCCAGTTCCCGACTGACGGCAACAGCGGCGACAGGCTTGAGCGGCCTGTCACGCCGGAGGTCGCGGGTTCGAGTCCCGTCGCTCCTGCTCTCGCTCGACGGACTTTCGCTCCGTTTCGGCTCGCGACTAACGACGCGTCTACTTCGCGGCTGTGCGCCTGGGCGGGCCATTAGTTTGCGCGCGTGAGAGCGCTCGGGCCTGCAACCGTCCCGCTCGCGACGGACGCGACCTCGAACGAGGCCGCCACGACCGCGACGCCGCCCGTCAACCCCGAGCTGGTGCGGGCGAAGGAGGTCCCGCATGCCCGCAAGACCGGCGCGAACGTCGTGGAGATCCTGCTCTTCCGCGGGCTCTCGACGCCGCTCGCGCTCTTCCTCGTCGTGCTCCAGAGCCGCTTCCTCGAGGCCGAGGGGCGCGGCACGTTCGTGCTCGCCGTCCTCACGGTCTCGATCTTTTCGAGGCTCCTCAGCCAGCTCGGCGTCGCGGTCGCGAATCGTATGGGTCACAAGGAGTGGGACGAGCCGCGCGAGCTGCACTCGCTCGCGCAGCGCGCGTTCGGGCTCGCGGTCGTTCTCGGAGTCGCCGGCGGCGTGCTGATCGTCGGCATCGGCGCTCTCACACCGTCCGTCGGCGCGGCGACGGCGGCGGTCGCGGCGGTCGGTCTCGTTCCCAACGTGACATGGCAGACGGCCTCGGGGGTCCTGCTCGGGCTCGGCCGAATCCGCGCGTGGAACTATGTCCAGCTCGCGTCGCCGCTGCTGACCGTCATCGGCACGCTGATCCTGGTCGTCGGGCTCGGCGGGGGCGTGCGCGCGGCACTGGCCGCCTGGACGTGCGCGCACTTCCTGACGGCTCTGCTCGCACTCGTCTTGACGCGTGACATATGGCGGCCGTTCCGCTTCGCCCGACTCCTCGACCCGGTGTCGAAGGGGCTGATCCGCCTGGCGCTGGCAATGGGAGCGCTCCAGCTGATCGCGCTCATCGGGTACCGCATCGAGCTCTTCGTGCTCGAGGCGATCAAGGGCGTGGGGGAAGTCGGCGTTTACTCGATCGCGAATCAGACGGCCGAGTCGATGTGGCTGATCGGGGCCGCGATGGCGACGGCGATCACGGCCCCGGTGGTGCGGGCCGGCGAGCGCGAGGCGGTGGCGCTCGTCAAACGTCGCTCCTGAGGAGTCTGATCTACACGAGCGTCGCGGCGGGTGCGGTCGCGGTCGCGGCCCCGTTCGTGATCCCCGCGACGCTGGGAGGACGACTTCAATAACGCGGCGACGCCGCTCCTGCTGCTCCTGCCGGGCGCAGTCGCCTATGCGCCGGTCCAGATCTTCGTCGTCTACCTCTCCGTGCGGCGTGGGCGCGCCGGCTTGTCGCTCGCTGCCGGCGGCGTCTCGATGCTCGTCACGCTCGCCGCGGCCGTCCCGCTCGTCATCGCGTTCGGCGCCTCGGGCGCCGCCGCGGCGTCGGCGACCGGCTACGCCTGCGGCGCGCTCGTCGCGTGGGCCTTCTTCAGGCGCTCGACCGCGTCGGCGCCGACATAGCTCGCCCCTCTGGGCCGCGCGTCGGCTCAGTCGTGGGATCATTCGAGGCAATGGGTGTCGCGTCCGCGGATGAGCTCGTTCGCTTTGGCCGCGAGGCGCTTGCCGCAGCCGATTGGGAGCGCGCCCGCGCCGTCTTCGAGCAGGCCGCAGAGTTCGGCGAGACCGCGGAGATTCTCGACGGCCTGGGAGAGGCGCTGCAATTCGGGGGCGAGCATGCGCGGGCGATCGAGGTGAAGGAGCGCGCGTTTGCCGAATACGAGCGGCGTGGCCTGCGGACGCAGGCCGCCGAGCTGGCGCGCTGGCTGGCGTTCCTGCACGTGTCCGTGCACGGCAACGTGGCCGCGGCCAATGGGTGGATGGCGCGGGCGGAGAGCATGCTGGAGGGGGTCGAAGAGTCTGCAGCGCACGGGTGGCTCATCCTCGACCGAGCTCCGTGGACCTCCGATGCATCAGAGCGCGAGCAGTGCGCGACGGCAGCGATCGCGATCGCCAGGCGGTACGACGACAAGGACCTCGAGTTCGATGCCATGGCGCTGCTCGGCGAGGCATACGTCGCCGCGGGGCGCGTCACCGAAGGGATGACGCTGCTCGACCAGGCGATGGCCGCCGTCGCCTCGGGCGAGGTCGTCGGTGTCGGCCCCGCCGGCGAGATCTACTGCAGGTTGCTGAGCGCCTGCGAGCGGGCGACCGACGTGAGACGCGCCGAGCAGTGGCTCGGTGCCGCGACCCGCTTCGAGGCGTGGGGCGACTTCGTGCCGCCGACCTGCCGGACGCACTACGGCGGGATTCTGATCGCACTCGGCCGCTGGGAAGAGGCAGAGCACGAGCTGCTCGCCGCGATCCGCACCTTCGAGACGGGCTACTGGGCGTCCCAGCTCTTCGCGCTGCTTCGGCTCGCGGACCTGCGGGTTCGGCAGGGACGATTCGAGGAGGCCGAACGTTTGCTCGAAGGCTTCGACTGGCACGCGGGCGCCAAGCGGTCACTCGCGAGGATCGCGTTGGCACGCGGCGACCTCGCTCTCGCGGGGGACCTCGGCCGCTTGTGCCTCGAGAGCACGCCGCCGTCCGATCCGGACTGCGCGCCGGTGCTCGCCTTGCTCGTCGAGGTGCAGCTCGCATCCGGCGACCTCGCCGCCGCGGAAGAAATGCTCGATCAGCTGGCCGTTCTAGCGGTCGACCGCAAAGACGAACGGACGCGCGCCGTCGCCAAGCTCGCCGCGGGCACGGTCCGAGCCGCTCGAGGAGACCAGCAAGCCAGGGTGGACTTCCAAGTGGCGCTGGAGTTGTTCTCGGGGCTCGGTCTTGCCCTCGAAGCCGCGCAGGCTCGGGTCGCGCTCGCACGAGCGCTCCGCTCGCACGCGCCCGCGGCGGCAGTCGTAGAGGCGCGGCACGCGCTGGAGACGTTCGAGCGTCTCGGCGCCACCCGGGACGCGGACGCGGCCGCCGCCCTGCTCCGAGAGCTCGGCGCCTCTGCGCGGACGTTCCCGAAAGGGTACTTGGGCTGCTGACCAGGCGCGAGACTGAGGTCTTGTCGCTCCTGGCAGAAGGATGCTCGAACGCCGAGATCGCGCAGCGCCTCTACATCAGCCGGCGAACGGCCGAGCATCACGTCGCGAGCATCCTGGCGAAGCTCGGCCTCCGGAACCGAGCCGAGGCGGCCGCGTACGCGCTGCGCGAGCAGATCAAGAATCCGTAGCAGGATGGGTATTCCCACCGATGCTGCGCGCCTCACACGCAGCGATCCTCAGCTCTCATGGAGACAGAGTTGGATCGGGAACTCGAGAAGGCACAGGCCGCGCTGCTCACCCGGTACGCGCCTGAGACACAGATCCGCCGGATCCGCTGGTCCCAGGGCGAGACACAAGTGCTCGAGCTCGGCAGCGGGTCGCCGCTTCTGTACGTCCACGGCGGTTTGAGCACCGCATCCGATATCGCACCGATCCTCAGGGCTCTCGCCGCGAACCACCGCGTGCTCGCCGTCGACCGGCCGGGTCACGGGCTGGCCGACCCGTTCGACTACCGCGGCGTCGACCTGCTCGACCACGGTCGAACGTTCCTGCGAGACGTCGTGGACGCGCTCGAGCTCCCGACCGTCGACGTGGTCGCCAACTCGATGGGCGCGCTCCTGTCCGTCGCCTTCGCGCTCGACGCTCCCAGCCGCGTGTCACGCCTCGCGCTCGTCGGCGCGCCGTTCGGGATCGCGCGAAGGCCGCCCCTTCTGATGCTTCCGCTCGGATTCCCGCTCATCGGCCGGCGGCTTGGCAGGCACCTGTTCTCGACTGCGACGCGGGACGGCGAGCCGGAAGTTCTGGGGCCAGCTCCTCGTCAAGCATCCTGAGCGACTCGACGACCGGCTGCTCGACGTCGACGTCGCGAACACGCGACGGAACGTCGAGAGCAGGCTCAGCTTGATTGCCTGTATCGCCGATTGGCGCCGCCTTGCGTACCGACGCGAGCTGATCCTCGGCGACCGCTGGCGAGGGCTGACGATGCCGACGCTTCTCCTCTGGCCCGAGCACGACGCCTGGGGATCGCCGGAGGAGGGCGAGGCTCTCGTCGCGACGAATCCGAACCTTCGCCTCGTTCGAGTTCCCGGCGCAGGCCACAATGCGTGGTTCGACGACCCGGAGACCGTCGTAACCGAAATCGAGCGTTTCCTCGCCGCCGACGTCCGGACCGGTGAGGACGTGACGGCAACCGCGCACTGAAGGCGTGGTCGTCGTCGAAGCAGACAGCGGCCAGACACCTGCTACACAGGCAGTGCCACCGAGGGCAACCAGCGTGGCGACGAGGTGCCCCGCGGTACTCACGCGAGCGCCCTCCGCGCCGCTTCGTCGAACGGCGTCAGCTCGAGCGGCAGCAGTTCCCGGATCCGTTCCTCGCGCGCGATCGTCGGATTGCGCAGGCCTTCGACGAGTGGTCGTGCGACCGACGCGCTCACCGGCGTGACGAGGTTGAGCCAGAGCGAGGAGAGGTACGGCGTCAGCACCGGGACCTCGACGATCGCCGGCTTCCGGCCGAGGAGGGCAGCGATCCGCTCGATCATCTGCCGGTAGGTCATGACCTCCGGCCCACCCACGTCGTAGCCCTCGCCGTACGTGGCCTCGTTGCCGCAGACGAATGCCAGGTAGCGGGCGACGTCGTCGAGTGCGATGGGCTGCGTGGGCGTCGACACCCAGCTCGGCGTCACCATGACCGGCAGCCGCTTGACGAGCCCAAGGATCGTCTCGAAGGCGGCGCTCCCCTTGCCGACGATCATGGCAGCACGCAAGGTCGTCACCGGGACGCCCGCGGAGGCGAGCCGCTCTCCGGTCTCGCGGCGGCTGCGCAGATGCGGCGACGCGTCGGGGTCATCGGCGCCGAGCCCGCCGAGGTAGACGATCTGCTGCACGCCTGCGTTCGCGGCCTCGTGGGCGATCCTCATCGCTGCCGCGCGATCTTGCCGCTCGAAGTCGCGCGCGCCGAGCGAGTGGACGAGGTAGTAGATGACGTCCGCACCTTCGAGGGCCGCGGCGACGCCGTCGCCGCTCGCGGCGTCGGCGACCACGTAGCGGGCGCCGGGCTCGTCACGCGCGGTGCGCGAGACGGCGGTCAGGTCGTGCTCGGCCAGCAGGGGCACGAGCGCTTGGCCGACGACGCCGGTTGCGCCGAAGACTGTGACGTTCACGAGTCTCGTCCCCGTAGCAGGAGCTCGAAGAAGCGGAGGCTGACCGCTGCATGGAAGGGGCTCTGTCCTTTCGCGTAGAGCATCCCGGTCCACGGCGGTGCGCCCGCGCGGGCGGCGAGCCGCGGCAGGTACCCCTCGACCGTGACGCTGAGCTCCTGTTGATCGCCCTCGCGTCGCTGTGCGAGTGTGACGGAGCCGCCGGCTCGGAGCGCGAGCACTCCACCCTGGATCGCGTGCCGGCAGCTGACGAGCCCGCCGTCGAACGAGAGCTCGGGCGGCCCGAAAGTGAGCAGCGTCGCACCGCCGAGCAGCTTCAGCTTGCCTCCGCCGCCGGTCCAGCTCGCGCGGACGCAACCGCGGGTAAAGCGATCGACCGCGCGCCAGTAGGTGACACCGAGCGTGCGGGCGCCGGCCTCGGACGCCTCGACCGCGGGCTCCGCGACGAGCACCCGCTGGCGCGACTCGAAGCCGCCGGACTCGAGCACGCGCTCCGATGTCTCCCAGCCGGTCACGACCCCACCAGGGTAGTCCGGCGTCCCTCGCTCAGGGGTTTCGGCGCACGGCGACGCAGACGACGCGCACTGTGGTCGACCGACACGGAGTATTTTTCCCCACGTGCGCAGGTTCCGGTACGCAGCGGCGGTTCGGGGCTCAGCCCAGGCTCGGTGCTCCTCCTCCCGATGGACGCCTGCTTGAACACCCTGTTGGCGGGGGTTAGGTTGCGCTGGTGAAGTTCGCCCGGGCACGTCAGTTCGTCGAGGCTGTCACCGCACATGATTTCGAGGCGGCGGAAGAGTTACTCGATCCCGATGTCGAAACGGTGACGCCGCGCGGCACCCTTCGTGGCATCGCAGCGTGTCGACAGGTGCTTCAGAAGGCGAGCGGAGACGAGCAATTCGCCATGGAACAATCGGAGCCTGAGCTCGAGGATATTGAGGGCGACGTCATCGTCCGGATCCATGAGATCGCTCGCTGGCGCGAAACGGGCGAAGTGGCGTATGAGCGTGACTTTGCAATGCGCTTGACGCTCGACGACGAAAGAATCGTCAGGATCGTGGTGATGCCCGGAGGTGCGCCGCCCTAAAGGTCACTAGCGGCTCAAGGTGTCACTCCCAGATGCCGGACGACCTCGGACGTCACGGGTTTCAGGCAGGCCTCATAGTCTTGTGGCGGCTACGCGGTCCGCTGCGGCCACCGGGTCGACCTCGAGGAACGTTGCCCGCGTCTTCTTGGCGAAAGCCTCGCTGGCGCCTGGCCCGGCGAGCCACACGTGCGCAATGCCCGCCAGGCGTCGCAACTCGGCCCCCGACCCCGAGAGCCGGTCGGGCGAGACCGATGAGATCACGATCGCGAGCGGCCCGAGCAAGCGGGCACTCTCGGCAAGCGTTTCGAGTGGCGTGTCCGGGCCGAGATACGTGATGCGCCAGCCTCGGGCGCGCAGGGCGACGCCAAGCGCGATCAGGCCGAGATCGTGCTGCTCGCCCGGAGCGCAGGCGAGGAGAGCACGCGGGCCGGCGCCGCGATCCCAGCCCCTCGCGAGCCCGAGAAGCCTGCCTCGGATGAGTTGGCTGGCGAAGTGCTCCTGACCCACCGACGCCTCACCGCTCGCCCAGCGCTCACCGAGCTCACGTAGGTAGGGCAGCACCAGATTCGTTAGCACGGTCTCGGTCGAGAACTCCGCGAGAACGCCGTCGAGCGCGCTTTGCGCGGCGCCCTCGTCGAGGTCGTCCAGCGCCCGGCGAAGTTCCTGAGCCCGGCGCTGCAGGAGCGGTCTCATCATCATCATCGCGAGTGCCGCCGTCCGCCTCCGTCAGGCTGAGGCGGGCAGCCTCTGCAGCGGACATCCCATGCTGCAAGTGCGAGCGCATGAGCGAGACCCGACGCTCATCAGCCGGGGAGTAGAGACGAAATCCGCCGCCTGTGCGAGTCGGGTGGAGCAGCCCGTACCGGCGTTCCCACGCGCGCAGGAGGTCGGCGCTGACACCTGTTCGTCGGCTCAACTCACCGATCCGGAGTTGCTCGGTCGCGGGTTCCATCCGAAGCATTCTACAGACATTGAACAAACTCTTGACACAGCAGCGTTGATCTTGTACGGTCTCTAGACAAACTATGAACAGAAAGGAACCCACATTGAAGAAGCTCGACATCCTCGCAGCCGTCCTTCTTGTTGTCGGCGGGCTCAACTGGGGTCTGGTTGCCGTCGCCGATTTCGACCTCGTGGCGGCGCTCGTTGGCCTCGACTTCGGCGAGACGAACGCGGCCAGCCGTGTGATCTACGGCCTCGTCGGTCTCGCCGCCGTCTATCAGGTGGTTCAGCAGGGCGCCATCCGGCGCCGCTGGAGCCGTAACCCACACGTCATAACCGCCTAGTCGAAAGGGAGAGTCACGATGACCAAGCTCGTCGCAGCAATCCTCACCGTCTCCGTTCTCGCGACCGCCGCGTTCGCGGCCGTAGGGACGAGCGCGGCAACTCCGCCTCAGAGCCCGACGGCTCAGAAGAACATCGTCCAGACCGCAGTCGCTGCCGGCCAGTTCAAGACGCTCGTCATGCTCGCCAAGCGCGCGGGCCTCGCCGGGACTCTGACCGGCAAGAAGAAGCTGACCGTCTTCGCACCGACGGACGCCGCCTTCAAGATGGTGCCCAAGGCAACGCTGAACAAGCTGCTCCGCAACCGAGCACAGCTTCGCCGGGTACTGCTCTACCACGTCGTCGCGGGCGACGTGAAGGCGGCCCAGGTGGTCGGGCTCCGCTCGGCCAAGACGCTGGCAGGGCCATCCGTGCGGATCAACGATCCGCGGTGGGCACGTTTTCCTCAACGGCTCCACGCAGGTTGTGAAAACCGACATCGCGGCGTCAAACGGCACGATTCACGTCGTCAACAAGGTTCTCCTCCCGCCGGCACGGTAGAACCGCGCTCACCGGTCGGTGCCAACGGGCGGCCCCTTCGGGCCGCCCGTTGGCGTCTCATGATGCGCCAGAAGACACAGTTGCTGGGTCGCGGGTTCGAGTCCCCTCGCTCGTAGGTTCCCGCCGGTGAGAGTCAACACGTCTTTCCGCCAGACGCTAACCCGTCAGGAACGGAGGCAGCGAAATGTGTCGGGCGCACGCAGGGTTGAGCCCGGCCGGGCCACCTCGGTCGACGAAGCGGGCGATGAGCTTCTGGACGCAGGCGTACTCGATCGTGCCGTGGCCGCCGCCGGGCACGACGATCAGACGGCCGTCCGGGAAGACCCGGTGCCAGCCGCGGAGGTTGGCGGGCGGGTCGAGTGGGTCAGCAGCGCCGGCCAGCAGGAGAGCCGGAACCTGCACGACTGCGCGGCTGCCGGCATCGGGTGCAACATGTCCCTTGGGAACGACCCGGCAGGCGCGGCGGAAGAGCCGAGCTCGCGCGAGCGCCGCCTCGGTCAAATAGCTCCCCCTCCCGGCGCGTGCCGTCGCCGCCGGGTCGAACGCCGCCCAGGGCTCGGAGCAGAGGATCACCCAGAAGGGCACGAGCCGGGCCAGCGGCTCGAGGTTCGACCCGCCGAGCTTGTCGGCGTACGTGGTGGCGAGTGGCGTGTAGTCACCTTTCGCCGCGGCGTCGACGGCGTACGGGATCAGCGTGGCGTTGTCAGGTGTCTCGGAGAGCCAGTTCACAGTCCAGGCGATGTCGTTCGGTGATAACAGCACCTGGCGATTCGAGGCGGCCGCGGGGCGAGGCGGGCGTGCAAGCAGTTCGTTGAGCTGTCGCCTCGAGTGAGGGTAGGCGCGCCTGCAAGCCGGCGCGGTGGCGCAGCGGGCCAGTTCCGTCCGGAGAGCGCGTTCTGCGTTGCCGGCGGAGACGTCATGGATCCGGACGTCCGGCAGCGACCCGCTGTCGAGGACGACGGTACGCACCGACTGCGGGTATCGACGCACGTACGCCTGCGCGAGTGTCGCGCCGTACGAAGCCCCGTAGAGATCGATCTTCCGATACCCGAGCCGGCGCCGCACAGTCTCCAGGTCGTGTGCGGCCAGGCTCGTCGTATACAGGCGTGGATCTGCGTCGAGCCGGGCGAAGCACCGGCGCAGATAGTCAGTCACGGCCTTCGCATCCGCCCCCCGCACGTACGAGTCGGGACAGGCAAGCCGGCTCGAGCCGCCCGTGCCGCGCTGGTCGACCATGACGAGATCGCGGGTGCGCCCGACCCGGGCAAAGGAGGCATTCACACGTATCGCGGACGCGGTCGCGGCACCACCAGGGCCGCCCTCGAGATAGAACAGCGCTCCGGCCGCCGGTCGCTTCGACGCCGGCAGCACCGCGATTCGCAGCGAGATCGTCGCGCCGTGCGGCCGACGGGGGTCGGACGCAACGGGCAGGCGGGCACACCACCCATCGAGATAGCCGCCGTACGTACAGGACACGAAGTGCGGAGCGCCGCTCGGCGGCCGCCACGGCTGGGAGCCGTGCAAGAGCCAGACCGCGAGGCCGAGCGCGGCGACTATCAGGCCGCCGAGCACCAACCAAGCCCATCCCGGCGCGTGGCGGCGCGGCGGCGGTCGATGCTCGCCCCAGTGGCTCACGAGAGGGCTATCCGAGTCGACGTTCATCACGAACTCGCGCAACCCAGGATTGCACCGTCCGAGCGCCGAGGACTATGACGTGAAGCCGTCCGCGGCGCTCAGCCCGACGCGACTACCTCTCCCTCGGTGATCGCCGGAGGATCGAAGACGATGTCCGACCCGACGAACCCCTCGATCGAGCTGACGAGCGGGACGAAGCCCTCGCGCGCCCGGCGCGCGACCTCCTGCGGATCGGTGACGCCCTCGTGGATGCGCGTGCTCGCGTACATGCCGCTCCCTTCGTCCGCTGGTAGAAAGGGCCTCGTGACGGTTCGAGAAGCCGCCTGCCATTGTGGCCAGCTCCGCCTCGAGGTGACGGGCGAGCCGTTCGCGGTCTCGATCTGCAACTGCCTCGCCTGCCAGCGCCGCACCGGCAGCGCCTTCGGCATGCAGGCTGGATTCAGGCCGGATCAGGTCAAGGTCGCCGGTCGCTACAACGACTACTCGCGCATCTCGGACGAGGCGGACAGGAAGGAGCACGTCTTCCACTTCTGCCCAGAGTGCGGCTCGCAGGTCTTCTATACCGAGCCGGAGGAGCCGGACTTCATCGTCGTCTCGGTCGGCTCCTTCGCCGATCCGACCTTCCCGCCGCCGACCGAGTCGGGCTACGACTCGCGCCGGCATCCGTGGGTTGGACTACCCGACACGGTCGAGCGCTCGGTCTGGGACGACGTGCGGCCGCTCTACGACGCCGGCGAGTACGCCCAAGCGGTCGAGCGAGGACGCGAGCTCCTCCAGACCCATCCCGGCAACCCCAGACTGCTCTACAACGTCGCGTGCTGCGAGAGCCTGACGGGCCAGACAGCCGACGCCATCGAGCACTTGCGCCTCGCCATCGAAGGCTACGACCCCCTGCGCACGCTCGCCGCGGACGACTCGGACTTCGACCCGATCCGCGGCGAGCGCGAGTTCGAGAAACTCGTCTCCTAGGTCACCCGGAACGAGCCGCGCATCGTCGAGGCGTGCGGGTCGCACACGAACGTGTACTTACCGGGGCGGAGGCGCACGGTCCAGATCGTCTCGGCGCGCCCGCCGACCGACGTCGCCTTGTTCACGCCGGGGCCCTTCAGCCGGAAGTTGTGGATCGAAGCCTTGTCCTCGATCTTGATCCGATATCTGCCTCGCTTGACCGTCTTCAGCGGACGGCCGGCGGCGTTCTTCATCTCGATCTTGAAGAGCGAATTCCCGTACACCTCGCCCTTCAACTGGAAGCGGTCCTTCGCGGTCGCGGATGTACCAGTTCCGGCGAGCGCCAGGACCACCCCGACCACGACGAATGCAAGCACGCTACGTCGCACGACTCTTTCCCCTTTCGTCGCTTGTCTCCGCGTTACGGAGAAAGGCAGCCACCCGGTTTCCCGGACGGCGTAAAGATTCCGTTACACGGCGGAGCTCAGCTGACGAGCGCGGGCGCTCCTTCCGGGATGTCGATCTGCAGGCCGGGATCGGCCGCGATGACCTCGCTCTCCTCGGCTCCCAGCTCGCTGCGCACGATGTTCGCACCCTGAGCCAGCGCGGCCGCCTTGTAGTAGGCGACCGGGCGCGGGACGCCCTGGCGGCCGAACCCGCAGTCGGACGAGAGGACGAGGTGCTCCGCGTCGATGTACTCGAGCGCGCGGTGGACGTCGGCGGCGATCTCCTCGGGCGACTCGATCGAGAGCGTCCGGTGGCTGATGAAGCCGACCGCGACCTTCTTCGACAGCTGACCCTTGTACGGCTCGAACAGCTCGAGCGGCTTGTGGCCCGCGTCCTTCGACTCGATCGTCCACACGTCCGCGTTCAGTCGGTTGAGGTAGATGTCGATCGAGTTCGCGTACGAGATGTCCGGGTCGAAGCAGTGCTGCGCACCGGGGTTGCCCCAGCAGGTGTGCACCCAGACCTCGACGTCGTCGAGGCCCTCGACGTGGCGGTTGAAGAGGTCGACGAGGAAGTCGAGCGTGTCCGAGTCGGCGCCGTACGCGGCCGAGCTGTGGAGCGCCGGCTCCTCGACCTGGATCACCTTGCAGCCGGCGGCCGCGAGCTCGCGCAGATCGGCGTTGATCAGCTCCGCGATGTCCCACATCAGCTGCTTCTTGTCGTCGTCGTAGACGTCGGTGCCGACCTCGAGGACGGCGGAGGCGAGGTCGGCCGAGATCGTTCCGAACTTGACCGGACGGTCGGCGCGCGCCTGGGCGACGCGCCAGATCTTGGCGAACTCGAAGGGGATCCGCGGCCCGACCTTGCCGGTCACGAGCGGGAACTTCCAGCCGCCGACGATCTCGTTCAGCCACGTGCCGACCGGGTACGACCACATCGGGTTGGTGTACGCGAGCGAATGCTCGGACATGCCCTCGAGCCGCTCGGTCGGGTAGATGAACCACGAGCGGCCGGCGTGGTCGGCGTCGAGGTGGTAGTCGCCGTTGGTGACGATGTCCAGCCCCGCGCGCTCCTGGTCGTTGACGACGGCCGCGACCGCGTCGGTGAACTGCTCGCGGAACTGGAGATCGGTCATCGCGTCCGAGAACGGCCTACCGCGCAGCTCGGCGGTGTACCAGGTCGGACGCGGCCACGAGCCGGTCACGGTGGTCGGAAGAATCTTGTCCTTCGTTGCCGTCAACATCGCGAAGCTCCTCCCTCGTCTCGTTCAGTGCCGGTGAACGCTAGCCCATCTACGGGCCGCGTGAATGCCTCCGAAACAGCTGCCTGATTGCCACGCCCGGCCGCAGCAGGCCACGCGCAAGAGCGTCGAGGGCGACCGCCAGGAGCAGGAGCACGCCGAGCGTGATCTGCTCGTAGAGCGGGTCGAGCCCGAGCAGCACGTAGCCGTTGCCGATCAGCGCGATGAAGAGGACGCCGACGACGGATCGCCAGACGGCGCCCTCGCCGCCCAGGATGCTCGTCCCGCCGACGACGATCCCGGCGAGCACGGTGAAGGTGATCGTCTCGTAGTTCCCCGCCTGCGCCGTCAGCACGTTCGACGTGTCGATCACGCCGGCGAGACCCGCGGCCGTGCCGCTGATCGCGAACGTGAGGATGCGGGTCCAGTCCACGCGGACGCCGGCGAGCCTCGCCGCCTCGGCGTTCCCGCCGGCGGCGTACATGTAGCGGCCCGCCGTCGTCGCCGAGAGCAGGAGGCCGAGCACGATCACGGCGGCGACCATCACCCAGATCAACGTCTTGAGGCCGAGGAACTCGGTCCGCGCGAAGTCGCCGAAGGCCGGTTTGTCGAAGAGGACGAGCAGGTTCCCGCCGGTCATCAGGCCCGAGCAGCCGGTGATGATGAACGACATCGCGAGCGTGGCGATCAGCGAGTTGATGCGGAGGACGGTGACCACGAGCCCGTTCGTGAGCCCGATCAGCAGCCCCGCGCCGATCCCGACGACGATCGCGAAGCCGGCGCTGTGGCTGAGCCCGAGATTCGCCGAGGTGACGGCGGCGAAGCCGTAGATCGCTCCGACCGACAGGTCGATCCCGCCCGCCACCAGCACCAGCGTCCCCGCCGCGGCGATGATCAGCGTCGCCGACTGCTGCTCGAGGATGTTGCGCATGTTGCCGGTGGTCGCAAACGGTCCGCTGGTCAGGGAGAGCGTCAGAAAGAGCGCGAGAAACGGGATCAGGATCCCGCCGCGCCGGAGGAAGCGCCCGCCGGCGCCGCGCATCTGCTCGCGCGTCACCCAGCTCCGCTGCGGCGAAGCGTCCGAGGTCATGCAGCGGTTTCCGCAGTCTGGTCGGCGAACGCGGCGGCGAGGATGCGGCTCTCGCTGATCGCGTCGCCGGCGAGCTCGTCGACGATCCGTCCCGCGGCGCATGACGAGCACGCGATGCGCGAGGCCGATGATCTCCTCGACCTCGGAGGAGATGAAGACGATCCCGATCCCCTCCGACGCGAGCTCGGCGAGGAAGTCGTAGATCGCGCGCTTGGCGCCGATGTCGACGCCGCGCGTGGGCTCGTCGGCGAGCAGGACGCCCGGCTCGCACAGCAGCATGCGCGCGAGGAGAACCTTCTGCTGGTTGCCGCCCGAGAACGTGTCGACCGGCGCCGCCGTAGCTCGCGCCGCGCACGTCGCAGCGCTCGAGCACCGCACGCGCGGCCTTCCGCTCTGCGCGGCGGCGGACGACGCCGAGGACGCTGAACTCCGGGAGCAGGGAGAGCGTCGCGTTCTCGATCGCGGAGCGTCCGAAGATCAGCCCCTCGTCCTTGCGCGACTCGGGGATCATCGCGACGCCGGCGTCGAGGCTGCGACGCGGATTCCGCGCGAGCCTCCGGCCGGTGGCGAGAACGGCCTCCCCCGACTCCGCCGGCGCGGCGCCGAAGATCGTTCGCGCCAGCTCCGTCCGCCCGGCTCCGACGAGGCCCGCCAGACCGAGGATCTCGCCCTTCCGCAGCTCGAAGCTGACGCCCTCGACGCCGGGACCGTGCAGGTCGCGCACCGTCAGAACGACCGGCGCGTCGGCAGGCGGTGCAGCCTTCGCCGGGAACGTCGCCTCGAGGGCCTGCCCGAGCATCGCCTCGATCAGCGAGCGCCTCGGTCTCCGACGCGGTCGGCGCCGTCTTCACCAGCTTGCCGTCCCGCAGCACGGTGACCGTGTCCGCGAGCTCGAGCACCTCCTTCAGGAAGTGCGAGATGAGGATGATCGTCTTGCCCGAGGCCGCGAGCCCGCGGACGATCTCGTGCAGGTTCGCGGTCTCGCGCGCGTCGAGCGCCGCGGTCGGCTCGTCCATGACGATCAGCTGCGCGTCGCGCGAGAGCGCACGCAGGATCTCCACCTTCTGCTGCTCCGCCGTCCCCAGCTGCTCGGCGGCTGCGTCGCCGCGGAGGTCGAATCCGGCAGTCTGCGCCAGCTCGGCGTAGCGGCGCTTCAGCCGGCGCGAGCGGATGAACCCGCCGCGCCGGGGCTCGACGCCCAGCAAGACGTTTTCCGCGACCGAAAGCTGCGGGACGACGTTCGGTTCCTGGGCGATCGCGGCCACGCCGCGCTCGAGCGCCTCGCGCGGCGAGCCGAACGCGACGGAGCCGCCTTCGAGCAGCACCCGCCCGTCGTCCGGCACGAGAGCGCCGGCGACGATCTTGCCCAGCGTGGACTTGCCGGCGCCGTTCTCCCCCACGAGCGCGTGCACGGAGCCGCGGACGACTCCGAGCGAGACGGAGTCGAGCGCCCGGACGCCTCCGAAGTGCTTGGAGACGTCCAGGAGCTCGAGGTAGGGAGCTTCAGGCTCGCCTACGGCCATAGAGGCCGGATTATGGGGCTAACCGGGCCACTCGGCGTGGAACTTCTTGGCGTTCGCCTTGACGACGACACCGCCGTTGGGGAGGCCGGCGAGCACGTCGATGCCCTTGCAGCCCTTCCCGGTCTTGACGGCCTTGACCAGGCACTGCATGCCCAGCTTGCCCTCGGTGGCCGGCCGCTGCATGACCGTGCCGTACCAGCGGCCGGACTTGACCGCCTTGAGGCCGACGGCGCCGCCGCCGTAGCCGACGAGCGTCACCTTCTTGCCGCCCAGCGCCTGCTCCGCTCCGGTGGCGGCCTGGTCGGCGCCGACGATCAGGTTGATGTCGGGATGGCCCTGGAGCATCGTCTGCGCGTCCTTCAGCGCCTGCGCCGGGTTGTAGAACGTCTGGCCCTCGGCGACGACCTGGATGTTGTGGCCCTTGGTCACGGCGTCGAAGCCCTTCCTGATCGCGGTGTCGAGCGAGGAGACCTTGACCGAGTACATGTACCCGACCTTGCAGGGGTTCTTGCCTTTGCACGCCTTGACCACGAGGCCGCCCTGCTTGCGGCCGATCTGCGTCTGGACGAAGACGACGTTCCCCGACAGGCCCGCGAGCGGCGGCCTGGCCGTGCCCGGGTTCGTGCCGAGGATCTGGTCGATGTTCACGACCTTGATCCCGGCCTTGAACGCCTCCTTGACGGTGCTGAGCAGGTTCGGGCCGAAGATCGGCTGGAGGATGATCGCGTTGTACTGCTTCGACGTGACCAGCGTCTGCAGCTGCTGGAGCTGCTTGTTCGGGTCGTTGGCCGCGTCGAAGACCGTCACCGACGCTCCGTTCGCCCTGGCGACCTTCTTGGCCGCGGCGAGCATCGGCGCGTCGTAGCTGTTCGCGACCGCGAACGAGAGGTACGCGACCTTCGGCTTCGCGGCGGTGTGCGACGCGGCGCCGGTCGCGCCGATCGCAGCCGCGACGGCGACGCCGAGCGCGACGATCACGGCGGACACGCGACGCCCTGTCGAGCGAGAGATCCTTTTCACTTCATTTGCCTCCTTATGAGGGACTGGATCGTCAACATGCGGCGTTTTGCTGTCCACACGCACCCGTCTCGACGGGCGGCGCGAGTATATGACTGCTAAACGAACCGGTCAAGTGACAGTGAACAAATGGCGAAAAGGGACGCAAAGATCGCGACCCCGTTCAGTGAGAGTGTGCAGGAGACCCCGTTGCACTCTGCACCCACTGAGGTTGGACGTCCGTGTGCTCGAGTAGATAGTTGAGAGCCGTCCCCGCGAGCTCGCGCGCGTGCCGCAGGTCGCCGCTCACGAGCTTCCCGTCGCGCTTGAGGAACTCGCCGTCCACCATGACCGTGTCCACGTTTCGGGTGTCCGCCTGGTGGACGACGGTCGAGACGGGGTCGATGACCGGGTACGTGTTCGAGTCGTCGCAGCGGATCATCACGACGTCCGCCTTCTTGCCCGGCGTGAGCGATCCGGTCCGCTCCTCGATCCCGCACACGCGCGCGCCCTCGATCGTCGCGAACTCGAGCACCTCCCGGGAGGTGAGCAGCACCGGCTCCTCCTCGTTGCCGGCGGCGAACGCCGCCTCGTGCGCGAGCAGCCGCTCGATCGCGAACAGGAAGCGCATCTGCGTGAACATGTCGCCGGGGACGGTGGTGACGACGTCGATGCTGAGGCTCGGCCGCAGCCCGTGGGCGAGCGCCCTGCCGGTCGGCGGCGTGCCGTGCCCCATCGCCATCTCGACCGACGGCGCGATCGAGATCTTGCCGCCGGTGTCGGCGATCAGCTGGAACTCCTCGTCGGAGAGGTAGTTGCAGTGGATGTACGTGGTGTCCGGCCCGAGCAGGCCCATCTCGTTCAGCTGCTAGACCATCGAGAAGCGGCCGGCGTACGGGCCCATGCCGACGTGGACGCTGATCGGAGCGCCGACGTCGCGCGCGAGCTCCCAGTCGTGCTTGACCACCTCGGCCGTGCAGAAGCCCGGGGCCGCGCGTGCCCATGGCGAGGGTGATCAGCCCGTCGTCGCTCGAGAAGTACTGGTCGCGCACGCGGCGGATGTCCTCGGGCGACTCGAGCGTGCTCTCGTACCACCAGTCGGCAAGCGAGGTGTTCGGGTTGCCGTAGCAGTAGACGGCTCGTAGCCGGGCGTCCTGGAGGGCGCGGATCGCCTCGTCCGAGTGCTCGGGCGTGTTGTTGATGTGCGACCAGTCGAGGAGCGTCGTCACGCCGGCGTCGATCGCCTCGAGCGAGCCGAGGTAGTTGCCGGCGTAGACGTCCTCGGGCCGGTAGGCCGGCGCGAGCTGGTCGAGGACGAGGTCGAAGTAGCCGCCGAGGCTGACGTCCGGCGCGATCCCGCGGATCACCGTCTCCCACGTGTGCCGGTGCGAGTCGATGAAGCCGGGGATGAGGATGCAGTCGGTCGCGTCGACGACCTCGGCGTCGCCTGCCTCGATCGACGGCCCGACGGCCGCGATGGTGTCGTCCTCGACGAGGACGTCTCCGCCGTAGAGGTCTCCGATCGCGGGATCCATGCTGAGGACGTGACCGCCCCGGAACAGCACGCGCTTGGACACGATGTCTCCTTTCCTACGGCAGAGCCACTGAACTGTCCGTCCAGGCTCGCTGAACGGACCTGCCGATTATTACCACGTTTGCGCTCCTGCGTTGACTGAGACTGTACGCGCCTTTACAGTGCAGGCATGGCCGGCGGAGCAGTCGTCGTGGTTGGAGGCACGTCCGGAATCGGGCTCGGGATCGCCGAGACCTACGTTTCCGGCGGCCGCGACGTGGTCATCACCGGGCGAAACGCCGACCGGTGCGCGCACATCGCCGGCAAGATCGAGGGCCCCGGCGACGTGAGCTTCCGCGCGTTCGACCTCGCCGACCCGGAGAAGATCTCCGGAGTCCTCGCCGACGTGGGCAAGATCGACCACCTCGTGCTCGCGGCGATCGAGCGCGACCAGAACACGATCCAGGACTACGACATCGCAGCGGGCGGTCCGGCTCGTGACCCTGAAGCTCGTGGGGTACACCGCCGTCGTCCACGCCCTCGCGCCGCGCCTCGACGCCGCGGGCTCGATCCTGATGTTCGGCGGGCTCGCGCTGCGGAGGCCGTACCCGGGCTCGACGACGATCACGACCGTCAACGGCGGCGTCGAAGGGCTCGTGCGCACGCTCGCCGTGCAGCTCGCGCCGGTTCGCGTGAACGCGATCCATCCCGGCATCGTCGGCGACACACCCGAGTGGGCCGACAAGCCGCGAGGTGCTCGAGGCGGTGAGCGCGCGAACGCCGATCGGCCGGCCCGTCACGACCGCGGAGATCGTCGGCGCGTCGGTGTTCCTGCTCGAGAACGGCGCCGTGAACGGAGTCAGCCTGGAGGTGGACGGCGGATGGCTGCTGCAGTAGCGCTCGCCGGCCTCGGCAACATGGGCCTTCCGATCGCGGAGCGGATTCTCGACGCCGGCTTTGCGCTCTCGGTCTGGAACCGCACGCCCGAGAAGGCCGAGCCGCTCGTCGAGCGGGGCGCGAAGCAGCTGACCCGCCCGGACGAGGCGCTGCGCGAGGCCGACGTCTGCGTGACCGTGCTCGCGGACGACGCCGCCTTCGAGGACGTCGTGCTGGGCGAGCACGGTGTTCTCGCCGGAGCGCGGCCGGGGACGGTGCTGATCGACATGAGCACGATCTCCGTGGCCGCGTCGGAGCACGTCGCCGGCCGCGCCGCGCAGGCCGGCATGGGCTACCTGCGCGCGCCGGTGAGCGGCAGCCCGGTCATCGTTCGCGGCGGGACGCTCACGATCATGCTCTCGGGCCCCGAGGACCTCGCGGAGACCCACCGCGCGCTGCTCGAGTCGATCGGCCCGACGATCCTCTACGTCGGGCACGACGAGGCGGCGCGCGTGGTGAAGCTCGCCCTCCAGGTGCTGATCGGCGGGACGGCCGAGCTGCTCGCGGAGGCGCTCGCGCTCGGCGAAACGGCGGGAGTCGAGCGCGAGAAGCTGCTCGAGGCGATCGGTGCGTCCGTCGTCGGTTCGCGGTTCGTCGAGTACAAGACCGAGCCGCTGCTGAACGAGGACTACTCGGCCACGTTCACGACGAATTTGATGCTCAAGGACGTCCGGCTCGTGCTCGACCTCGCCTCGGAGCGAGGCATCGACCTCCCGTTCACGGACCGGCTGAGCGCCCTCCTCGAGGACGCCGTCGAACGCGGGCACGGGGACCGGGACTTCATCGCGCTCTACCGCCGGCTGCGGGAAGCGCGCTTCTCGGAGCCAACAGCGACAAGGGACAGGTGAGCCAGGTGACGACGAACATCGCATCGCGCGGCGCAACGATGGCGGTCGACTGGGAGCAGCGGATCGACTTCGCCAAGCTGCGCGCGGACCGGCTCGCCCGGGCGAAGGCCGCGCTCGCGGCGTCCGACCTCGGCGCGCTCCTTCTCTTCGACCCGAACAACATCCGCTACGTCACGAGCACGCACATCGGCGAGTGGGCGCGGGACAAGAACGCGCGCTGGGTGCTGCTCCCGCGCGGCCACGACCCCATCCTGTGGGACTTCGGCTCGGCGGCGCGCCACCACCGGATGTTCGCGCCGTGGCTGCCGGAGGAGAGCTTCCGCGCAGGCGTCGCGCCGATGCGCGGCGCGATGCCGGACGAGACCGGCATCCCCGACTCGCTCGCGCTGAAGATCCAGCTCGAGCTGCGCGAGCGCGGCCTGGAGGGCGAGCCCCTCGGGATCGACATGTCCGACCTGGTCACGATCGAGGCGCTGCAGCGCGCCGGAATCGAGGTCACCGACGGCTCGCGCGTGATGCTCGAGGCGCGCAAGATCAAGACCGACGAGGAGATCGCGCTGCTCGACCACGCCTGCGGGATGGTCGACGCGGTCTACGAGGAGATCTACCGGATGCTCCGCCCCGGCGTGCACGAGCACGAGATCGTCGCGCGCGCGCAGCAGATCCTGTTCGAGCTGGGCTCGGAGCAGGTCGAGGCGATCAACGCCGTCTCGGGCGACCGCTGCAACCCGCATCCGCACGTCTTCTCCGACCGCCTGCTGCGGCCGGGCGACCAGGCCTTCTTCGACATCATCCACTCGTTCATGGGCTACCGGACGTGCTACTACCGCACGTTCAACGTCGGCACCGTCTCGCAGTCGCAGCTCGACGCGTACAAGCAGTGCCGCGAGTGGCTGGACGCGGCGATCGAGCTCGTCCGCCCGGGCACGACGACCGACGAGATCGCGGCCGTGTGGCCGACCGCGCAGGATCTCGGGTTCGACGACGAGGAGAGCTGCTTCGGCCTCCAGTTCGGCCACGGGATCGGCGTCGGGCTGTACGAGCCGCCGATGATCTCGCGCGTCCACTCCTTCGAGTGCCCGGTCGAGCTCGAGGAGGGGATGGTCTTCGCGCTCGAGACGTACTGCCCGGCGACCGACGGACGCTCGGCCGCGCGGATCGAGGAGGAGGTCGTCGTCACCAAGGACGGGAACCAGATCCTGACCCGCTTCCCCGCCGAGGAGCTGCTCGTCGCCGGCAAGACATACGTGCGCGGCGCCGACGTGCTCGAGCGCGAGGCCCTGCACTCGGAGGTATGAGCCGCTACCGCCTCATCCGCCGCGAGGAGATCGAGCTCGAGCCGGCGCTGCCGGAGCACAGCGTCGGCCTGACCAAGAAGACGCTGATCGGCGGCGAGACCGGCGCGACGCACACGGGCCTCTGGCTCGTCGAGCTCGAGGACGGGCACGTCGACACGCACCTCCACTCCTTCGAGACGAGCTTCTACGTGTTCTCGGGCAACCCCGTCCTCTACCTGGACGGACGCGGGGTCGAGCTCGAGCCGGATTCATGCGGCGCCATCCCGATCGGCGTGCCTCACGCCTGGCGCTCGAACGAGCGCGCACGCTGGGTCGAGATGGCGTCGCCGCGGCCGCGCGGGCCCGACCAGCCGCCGGACACGTGGTTCCTCGGAGCCGCCCCCGACGACGAGCCGGAGGAGCTCGACCTCCGCGACCCGCGCAACCGCCACTTCTTCCACCTCTCGGCGGAGGACATGGACGTCGACACTCTGAGCGCCGGCTCGCGCGTGACCGCGCCGACCGTCTCGGCGAGCATGGCGACGGCTGCTCTCCTCTACAGCGGGATCACGGTGAAGATGCTCGTGGACAAGCGGCTCGACGCGCAGCTGCACACGATGTTCATGGTCGGCTACAAGGCCGGGGCGGTCGCCCATCCGCACGACCATCCGTTCGAGGAGTCGTACGTGATGCTCGAGGGCGAGGTCGACGTGGTCGCCGACGGCGACCGCTACACGCTCCGTCCCGGCGACGTCTTCTGGACGGCCGTCGGCTGCGTCCACGCGTTCTACGAGACGAAGGGCGGGACGGTGAAGTGGCTCGAGACCTCCGCGCCGGGGCCGCCCGACCGGCACTCGTACCGCTTCGAGCGCGACTGGGAGTACCTGACGGAGAAGCTGGCATGACGCAGACGGAAGCCGTCCTCCAGGACGTCGAGCTCTACCTCGACCTCTACCGGCGCATGCGCCTGATCCGCGGGTTCGAGGACCTCGTCCAGTCGCTGTTCCTGCGCGGGGAGATCTACGGGACGACGCACCTGTACTCGGGCCAGGAGGCGGTCGCGGTCGGCTTCGCGAGCCTGCTCGAGGAGCGCGACCGCGTCGCCGCGACCTACCGCGGCCACGGGCATGCGCTCGCGCTCGGCGTCGACCCGCAGGCGCTGCTCGACGAGATGCTCGGCCGCGCGACGGGGATCAACGGCGGCCGCGCCGGCTCGATGAACGTCAACTCGCCCAAGGACCGGCTGATCGGCTGCTTCGGGATCGTCGGCGGCAGCATCGCCGCGGCCACCGGCGCGGCGCTCGCGCTCAGGCGGACGGGCGGCGTCGCCGTCGCGTACTTCGGCGACGGAACGGTCAACCAGGGCTACTTCCCGGAGTGCCTCAACTTCTGCAAGGTGCTGAACCTGCCGCTCGTCTTCGTCTGCGAGAACAACGGCTACGGCGAGTACACGCCCTTCCAGTCCGTGACCGCGGGCGAGATCCGCGCGCGCGCCGAGGTGATGGAGGTGCCGGCCGAGACGATCGACGGCATGAGCGTGTGGACGGTGCGGGAGACCGCGCGGCGCGCGATCGAGCATGCGCGCTCCGGCGGCGGGCCGTACTTCGTCGAGGCGATCACGTACCGCTTCGTCGGCCACTCCCGCAGCGATCCCGGCGCGTATCGCCCCGAGGGCGAGCTCGACACGTGGCGCCAGCGCGACCCGCTCGTCGTCCTCCGCGCGCAGCTCGGGGTGGAGGGAGTCGACGGCGCGACGCTCGACGCGATCGACTCCGAGGTCGCCGCGCAGCTGACCGAGCACGAGGAGAGCGGGCTGGCCGCGCCGTTCCCGGAGCCGCGCGCGTTCAGCGAGTTCAAGGACTGACGTGGCGCGCGAGCTGACCATGCCGAAGCTGTCGGACTCGATGGAGGAGGCGACGATCCTGCACTGGCTGAAGGAGCCGGGCGACTCGTTCGCGCGCGGCGAGCCGCTGGCCGAGATCGAGACGGACAAGGCCACGGTCGTGTACGAGGCGGAGACGGACGGCGTCCTGTCGAGCATCCTCGTGCCCGAAGGGAGCGTCCGCGCGCCTCGGCGAGCCGATCGCGACGCTCGACGGTGGCGCCGAGGCGCCGCCCGAGCGCGCGCGCGCGACGCCGGTCGCGCGCCGCCGGGCCGTCGAGCTCGGCGTCTCGCTCCACGAGCTGACCGGCACGGGGCCCGGCGGGCGGATCACCGTCGAGGACGTCGAGGCAGCCGCCGGCGACGCGCCCGAGCCCGCGCCCGAGCGGGAAGGGCCGGGCCGAGGTCGTCGAGCTGACGCCGACCCAGGCGACGATCGCGAAGCGGATGGAGGCGGCCGCCTCGATCCCGACCTTCACGGTGACGGCCGAGATCGACATGTCGACGGTGGTCGCCCGCCGCAGCGACGAGGCCGAGCCGCGGCCGTCGATCAACGACTTCCTCGTCCGCGCCGCGGCGCTGACGCTGCGTGAGTTCCCGGCCTTCAACAGCTCGTGGGCCGACGGCCGGATCGAGCGCTGGCCGCGCGTCAACGTCGGCATCGCGGTCGCCGTCGACGGCGCGCTCCTCGTCCCGACCCTGTTCGACGCCGACCAGAAGCCAGCTCGCGCAGATCGCGGAGGAGTCGCGCGATCTCGCCGAGCGGGCGCGCAACCGGAAGCTGAGCCCGGACGAGCTCACGTCGAGCACGTTCACGGTCTCGAACCTCGGCATGTACGGCGTCCACTCGTTCACGGCGATCGTCGACCCGCCCCAGGCCGCGATCCTCGCCGTGGGCGGGATCCACGACGGGACGATGCTCGCGACGCTGAGCGCCGACCACCGGGTCGTCTACGGCGCCGACGGGGCCGCGTTCCTCCAGCACCTCAAGTCGCTCCTCGAGCAGGCGCTCGACTGATGACCGACTTCCGCACCGCCATCCGCGAGGCGCTCGACGAGGCGCTCGCCGCCGACGACCGCGTCGTCTTCTTCGGCGAGGACATCGCGATCGCGGGCGGCGTGTTCGCGGTCACGCCCGGGCTGTACGAGAAGTACGGGGAGGAGCGCGTCTTCGACACGCCGATCTCCGAGCTCGCCCTCGCGGGCGCGGCGTTCGGCTCCGCCGTGAACGGGCTGCGGCCGGTGATCGAGATCATGTTCGGCGACTTCCTCACGCTGGTCATGGACGGGCTCGTGAACCAGATGTCGAAGTACTGGTTCCTGACGCAGGAAGAGGTCAGCGTCCCGGTCACGATTCGCTCGGTCGTCGGCGCGGGCGGGCGGTTCGGCGCCATCCACTCGCAGATGCCCGTCTCCTGGCTGACCGGCATCCCGGGGATCAAGATCGTCGCGCCCTCGACACCGGCGGACGCGAAAGGGCTCCTCCGCGCGGCGATCGACGACGACAACCCGGTGATCTTCCTCGAGCACAAGCGCCTGTACACCGTCGAGGGCGAGATGAACGGCGCGGCCGTGTCGCTCGGCGAGGCGGCGGTGCGCCGGGAAGGCGGCGACGTGACGATCGTCTCGGCGATGCGCGGCGTGCACGAGAGCCTGGCCGCGGCCGAGCGGCTGGCCGAGAAGGGGATCGAGGCCGAGGTCGTCGACCTGCGCACGATCCGGCCGCTCGACGCGGAGACGATCCTCGGGTCGATCGCCAAGACGAACCGGCTCGTCGTCGTCGAGGAAGGGCCGCTGACCGGCGGCTGGGCCGGCGAGGTCGTGGCGGTCGCGGTGGAGCGCGGGCTCGAGCACCTGGACGATGCCTGGCGCATCGCCACGCCCGACACCCCCATCCCCTACAGTCCCCCTCTCGAGGACGCGCACCTCCCGGGCGCGGACCGCATCGCCTCCGAGATCGAGCAACGCATCGGATGACAGCCACCCAGCACGAGCCCGCCCACATCGGCGCGAGCCTGCGCGCGCAGCGCGAGAAGGTCGGCCTGACGCTGCGCGAGGTCGCACGGCGCATCGGCGTCTCCGCCAGCCTCATCTCCCAGATCGAGCGCGACAAGGTGAACCCGAGCGTGAGCACGCTCTACGCGCTCGTCCGCGAGCTGGGCCTGACGATGGGCGACCTGTTCGCGGCCGAGGACGGCGCGGCGCCCGGCCACATCCCGTCCAGCGCGACGGTCGGGCCCGCCGTACGGCCGGACGACCGGCTCCTGATCAACCTCGCGTCGGGCGTGACGTGGGAGCGGCTGACGCCGACGAGCGACCCCGGCGTCGAGTTCCTCTACGTCGTCTACGACGTCGGCAGCGAGTCGTGCCCGGAGGACTCGCTCGTCACGCACGGCGGCCGCGAGTACGGCTACGTGGTCAGCGGGCAGCTCGGAATTCGCATCGGCTTCGACGAGCACGAGCTCGGGCCCGGAGACTCGATCTCGTTCGACTCGTCCTCGCCGCACCGCCTGTGGGCGGTTGGTGACGAGCCCGTGACGGCGATCTGGTTCGTCGTCGGCCGCCAGAGCGACAGCCGCGTCCCGGGCTAGGCTGGCGCGGCCAACGAGGCGCCAGCTCTCTCGTGAAGTGAGCCGCCTCGACACCCGACGGCGGCGAGTCGGGTAGCCTCGCGCAGAATCGCGTTGCGGCTGCGCTCCCCGTCGCTGCGGCGTCTAGAGGAGGAGGCTTCACCATGAGCACCACGACAACGCCCGATCTGGCCGCCGTGAAAGTCAAACAGCAGGCGACCTGGGCCAGCGGCGACTTCGCCGAGATCGCCACCCTGATCGTCCCCGTGGCCGAGCTACTCGCCGACGCGGCCGACCTGCGCGCCGGCTCCACCGTCCTCGACGTCGCGACCGGCAGCGGCAACGCCGCCATCGCCGCCGCGCGCCTCGGCTGCCTCGTGACGGGCATCGACTACGTGCCGTCGCTTCTCGAGCGCGGCCGCGAACGCGCCGCCGCGGAGCGGGTCGCGATCGAGTTTCGCGACGGCGACGCGGAGGAGATCCCGTTCCCGGACGGTTCCTTCGACGCAACGCTCTCCGTCTTCGGCTCGATGTTCGCCCCGGACCAGCCGCGGGCGGCCGGCGAGCTTGCCCGGGTAACGCGGCCGGGCGGGACGATCGCACTCGCGAGCTGGACGCCGGACGGCTTCATCGGCGAGATGTTCAAGACCGTCGGGTCACACGTCCCGCCGCCGCCGGGCCTCGCCTCGCCCCTGCTCTGGGGCACCGAGGACCACCTTGCCCAGCTCTTCGGGCCGGACGTCGAGTGGACGCACGAGCGGCGCACGTTCACCTTCCGCTTCACCTCGGCCCAGGCGTTCGTGGAAACCTTCGGCGAGTACTACGGCCCAACCGTGAAGGCGCTCGAGGCCGCGGGCGCCGACCGCGACGCTCTCGCGAGCGACCTGCACGATCTGGCGGCCGAGTGGAACCGGCTCGAGCAGCCCGGCGCGGTCGCGATCCCCGCCGACTACCTCGAGTCGGTCGGCACGCGCCGCTGAGGCCAGTGCCGGACCAAAGTGAAGGGCCGCCTCTCGGCGGCCCTTCCCCTTCCGGTAACCGACTGCTAGGTGGTCGGCGCCGGATGCTTGCGGAACGTCGGCTTGCGGACGGTGACGACCGACTCCTTGTTCCGGAGCGCTCCTCCGACCGCCAGGATCCCGAACCCGAGCCCGGAGATCAGGAGCGTGATCCCGACCATCAGGCCGAACAGCGAGATCTGCTCCGCCATGTAGCCGGCGTTCAGTGCCGTCGTCAGCGCGGTCTCGGTGACCCAGAGATTCCTAGCGGAGTTCGAGATCGGCTGCTGCGTCTTCGGATCGACGGCGGCGTAGAGCGGGTTGTCCGTTCCGCCGCCCACAGCGAGCTCGGCCTTCGGCGCGTCGGGCTTCGCCTGGAAGCGTCCCATCTGCGAGTACGTGTACCCGCCCGTTGCCAGCAGGGTGTGGATCCGCATGTACTGCGCGAACGTGCGCGCCTCGCTACCCGTATCGATGGACTTGCCGGCGACGCTGGTCGTCGGAAGGGCGATCGATTCGGACAGTCCGCCCTTCTTCGCCTCGGCTGCGATCGCCGACGGCGTCATGTCGGGTGTCCCGACGATGTACTCCTGCTTAAGGCTGTTGTTGACCGTGTTATGGCCGTTGAAGCTCATCACTACGGTCGTGATACCGAGCGCGATCAGAACGGCTGCGGCGATCACTCCGCCTAGCTCGAAAATCCTCCGCATCTTCTCCACCTCCTGGTGGCTCGCCGTTCTTCGGTTGTTGGACGGCGATATCGATTGATGAGCCGAGTTTGCCGCCGGCCGAAGAGAACGCCATCGGAGGCGGGCCACATTCGCATTGCGGGAAATCGCGGATCCGCGCTCCGCATGCCTGCGGATGTGAGCCGGGCCATTCGGCGAGGCATCGTTTCGCTATGGCGAAGCGAAAGAAGCCCACGCGCGTCGTCCGCACGACGTCCCCCGCGCAGGCGCCGCGCAAGCTCCAGCTTCCGACGCGCACCCTGTATATGGGCGCGATCGGAGCCGCTCTCGCCATCGCGGCGGCGCTCGTGATCTTCAGCGTCGCCAGAGGCGGCGGGGAAGGGTCGCCGCCGACGCAGCCGACCCCGCTGACGCTCTCGGGCGCGACGGCGACGAACACGCTGCTCCGCGGGGTGCCCCAGCACGGGAACACCCTCGGGTCGCCGTCGGCGCCCGTGACGCTCGTCGAGTACGCCGATCCGCAATGTCCGTACTGCGCGCGGTGGGCGCAGGACGCTCTTCCGGAGCTCGTGCGCGACTACGTCCGGACCGGCCGCGTGCGGATCGAGTACCGCGGCATGGCCTTCCTCGGTCCCGACTCGAGCACCGGGATCGCCGCGGCCGTCGCCGCGGGGAACCAGGGCAGGTTCTGGCACGTCGTCGAGCTCCTGTACGCGAACCAGGGCGCCGAGAACAGCGGCTGGATCGACGAGCCGCTCCTCGGCGCGATCGCGGACAAGGTCGGAGTCGACGCGTCCCGCTTCCACGACGAGCGCCGGTCCTCCGCCGTGGCCCGGGTCGTCACCGACTCGACGCTGCAGGCCCGCTCCGCCGGCGTCAACTCGACGCCGACCTTCTACGCCGGCCGCACGGGCGGCGCACTGCGCCCGGTGAACGTGACCTCGCTCGACGCCGGCGCGCTGCGCCCGGCGCTCGACGCCCTCCTCGCTTCGTGACCGACACGCGGCTGCGTCTCGCGATCGCCGACCCTCGCCGGCATCGGCTCCCTCGTCGCCGGCTACCTCGTGGTCGAGCGCTACACCGGCGGCGTCATCTCCTGCACGACCGGCGGCTGCGAGACGGTGCAGCAGTCGAGCTACTCCGTGCTCGCCGGGATTCCGGTCGCGGTCCTCGGCCTGTGCGCGTACCTCGCCATCCTCGTGCTCTCGCTCTTCCGGACGGAGGCGGCGCGGGCGGCCCAGCTGGGGATCGCCCTCGCGGGCGTCGTCTTCAGCGGCTACCTGCTCTGGGCGCAGGCGGTTCCGATCGGCGCCTTCTGCGACTGGTGCCTGGCGAGCGACGCGATCATGACCCTGATCGCAGTGCTTGCGCTCCTGCAGGCCCGCAGCCGCGTCGCCTACGGCGCGTCGTAGTCGCCGCCGTCGCTGTCTCCGGGCCCGGGCGTCGCCCCGAAGAAGAGATCCGGGTTCTCCTCGGCCGCCTCCCACGTGTAGGCGAGGCGCGTCGCGCGCGGAGCTCCCGCGATCACCTCGTGCCAGCCGGCCGCCGCCGACCAGACGGAGGGAGCAGCCACGACTCGCTCCAATCCGGCACCGGGCGCGGCCTCGAACACGAACACAGCCTCGGTGTCTCCCAGGAAGACCTGGTGCCGTAGCAGCCCCACCGACTCGGGGTCGAACGGCGGCCCATGGGCGAGCAGCGCGCGCACCTGCTCGCGCTTGCCCTCGATGAGCGGGAGGACGACGGCCAGCACGTCCGGCGACTCATTCACCGAGCATCTCCTGCTCCATCGCGTAGCGCACGAGCTCGGCGCGGGTCTGGAGGCGGAGCTTCTGCATGATGTGCGCCCGGTGCGTCTCGACCGTGCGCACGGACAGGAAGAGCGTCTTCGCGATCTCCTGGTTGGTGTGGCCGAGAGCGAGCAGGCGGAGCACCTCGCGCTCGCGGTCGGTCAGCGGGTCCGACTCCGCGCGGCGGCGCTCTTCGGCATCGGCGGCGACCATCTTCGCGCCGAGCGAGGGATGGACGTAATGCCCGCCGCCCGCGACCTCGCGCACCGCGGTGACGACCTCCTCGTCCGCCGCCTCCTTCAGCACGTACCCGCTCGCGCCCGCCGCGAACGACTCCCGCACGTAGGAGGGATCGTCCTGCATCGAGAGGATCAGCACCTTGGCGTCCGGCGCTTCCTTGAGGACGGCGGGCGTCGCCTCGATCCCGCTTCCGCCGGGCATCACCACGTCCATCAGGATCACGTCGGGCTTGAGCGAGCGCGTCCGGAAAACCGCCTCTTGCATCGTTCCCGCCTCCCCGACGGCCTCGATGTCGTCTTCGGCGTCGAGCAGCGACTTCAGCCCGCTGCGAACCACGGGATGGTCGTCGACGATCAGGACGCGGATCGTCATTCCACCGGCACCTCGGCGACGAGGGTCGTGCCGGCGCCCGGGCTCGATTCGATCGCCAGCGACCCGCCGAGGAGCGCGAGGCGCTCGCGCATCCCCAGCAGCCCGAGGCCTTCCGTCGCGCCGTGCGGATCGAACCCGCGCCCGTCGTCCTCGATCACGGCTGCGGCTCGCCCTTCCCTCCAGGTGAGAAAGATGCTGACGTGCTGGGCCTGCGCATGCTTGACCGTGTTCGTGAGCGCCTCCTGGACGATGCGGTAGAGCGCAGTCTCGGCGTCGGGCGGCAGGCGCCGGTCGCCGAAGCGATCCTCCAGCTCGATCGTCATTCCCGTCTGCTCGGCGAAGGTCGTCGCGAGCCGGTCGAGGGCCGGGACGAGCCCGAAGTCGTCGAGCGCCTTCGGCCGAAGCTCGACCGCGAGCCGGCGGACGTCGTGGAGAGCCGTCACCACGAGGTCGCGCAGGCCGGGGGCATCCACCGTCCGGAGGGCGAGCAGGAGCGAGGTCAGGTCCTGGCCGATCCCGTCATGGAGCTCGCGCGCCAGCCTGCGCCGCTCGAGCTCCTGCGCTTCCACGGCGCGGCGGAGAGCGTCCTGCGTGACTCGCTCCGAGAGATCGACCGCGACGGACGCGCGCGAGGCGAATGCCTCCGCGAGCCGCAGGTCGTCGTCGTTGAACCGCGGACCGCCCTCTTGCTTGTCCACCGCGTTCAGGACGCCGATCGCGCGGTCGTGCGCGACGAGCGGGACGTACAAGCGCGGTGTTCGCGTGCAGCCTGCGGGCGGCGGTGTGGTCGACCTCCGGGTCGTCGACGATCGAGTCGACGCGCTCGCTGCGGCGCCGCTCGAACACGCGGCCGAGCTTGGAGGTCGCGATGTCGACGGTCATGCCGAGGACCTCCTCCTCGCCGGCCCCGCTCGCGCTCTCGACTCGCAATTGCCCAGCTCCGTCCGGCAGGGAGATCAGCACGAGCCGCGCACGCACGAGCTCGCGGAGCCGCGCCGCGATCAGCTCGAGGAGCGCGGGCAGATCGACCTCCGAGACGAGCGCGTTTCCGATTTCGTTCAGCGACTCGAGCTGGCGCGACCAGCGGATCGTCGACTCGTAGAGCCGCGCGTTCTCGACCGCGACGGCGGCCTGCGCCGCAAGCATGGTGACGAGCTCCTCGTCCTCGTCCGTGAAATCCTCCGCCCTCCTTCTCGGTCAGATAGAGGTTCCCGAAGGCGACGCCGCGCAGGACGACGGGGACGCCGAGAAACGTGCGCATCGGCGGATGGCCGGGCGGGAAGCCGACCGAGCGCGGGTCCTCGGTCAGGTCGTGGAGGCGAAGCGGCCTGGCCTCGCGGATGAGGACGCCGAGGATGCCGCGGCCGTGCGGCGGATCGCCGATCGTGGTCGCCGTCCCCTCGTCGATCCCGTAGGTGACGAATCGTTCGAGACCGGTTCCCGCCGGGTCGATGACCCCGAGCGCCGCGTACCGGGCCGACGTCAGCCTGGCAGCCGTCTCGATCAGGCGCTCGAGGACTGCGTCGAGTGAGAGCTCCGACGTGAGGGCGATGCCGGCCTCGAGGAGCGCCCGCAGCCGCGGCTGCTCCGACACGTGCGTCACGGGCGGAAGCCTATTCGTGCAGCCCAGGCGGCAGAACGCCGTTCAGCGCGCTCCGCGCTCGCGCGACCTCCTCCGCCGAGCGCGCGCTCTCGAGGGAGTGCCGAAGCGAGAGCATCCAGCGCGCCACGTTCGGACGCGCGTGGAACTCGAGGCGCACGCGGTCGAACGCACAGGCGGGCTCCACGACCGCGCCGCCGTCCTCCCAGAACGCGCACGCGGCTCCCGGGCACGCCTCTCGCGCACCTACCGCGAGGTGAAGGGCACACAGGGAATTCGTTCGCATGGCCCGAGCTTCGCCTCGCGCGGCGGTGGAGACATCGGCGAGCGCGCTGAACCTCCGTGCGGGGAACTACGCAGCCGAGCCGCTGTAGGTTAGGACGGTGAGCTTCGACGTCCGCGACGTGCAGCAGCGCCTGGCCGCCGGCAGCGGCGGCTACGAGGTCGTGCACGAGTCGCCCGGGCTGGTGATCGGGGTGTACGTCCTCCGCGCGCCGGAGCCCGACCGCCAACAGCCGCACGAGGACGACGAGGTCTACGTCGTCCTCGAGGGATCGGGCGCACTGGAGATCGAGGGCGAGCAGACCCGGCTGCGGGAGGGCGAGGCCATCTTCGTACCGGCCGGCGCCGACCACCGTTTCGTCGGCTACGAGAACCTGAGCGTGCTCGTCATCTTCGCCCGGCGCTCGCCCGCCTGAGCGCCGACAGCTCGTCGGCGATCTCGGAGACGGCGCCCGGCGCGGCGATGCTGGCCAGCCGGAGGATGCCGCGCCCGCCGAGATCGACCATGAGGGTCGGCCGGCCGCCGAGCCGCTGCTCGCTCGGGGCGAGCCGGAGGCCCACGAGCTCGTCGTAGGGGACGACGAGCGTCGCTCGGGCCGCCGCCGTTCGAGCCCTCGAGGCTGAGGGCGCCGGCGAGCAGCTCCAGCTTCCCCGCGCGGCTCGGCACTCCCGGCTCCTCCCACGTCACGGCGTACGTGCGGCTCATAGGACGAGGTTGCCGGGCGCGGCGGGCGCGGCCATCGGGACCGCGACCGATCGCGCTGCGGGAAAACCGCAGGCCGAAAGGGTTGCTTCGAATTCGCGCGTGTGCCTAAATCGAGGCTGATGCCGGCCGCCGATGTTTCCGGCGAGGTCTTCTCTCTCAACGCTGACGCCGCGTACGAGGGGCTGGTCACCGCGCGCGCCGGCGCAGGCGCCCAGACTCGGTGTCACGGTCGAGGCGGAGGCCTGCCATGGGCTGAGCCTCGAAGCGCGGCCCGCCATCGCGACCCCGCCTTGCTCCGCAGTGGTCGCCGCGACGCTAGCCGTCGATTTGACAGAGAAGCCGGCTTTTGGTCAAATGACTAAGTCATTTGACTTAGTCGTTGGAGAGGGAGCGTACATCCATGGCTGACACCACAACAAACTCGTTCTACGACTCGCGGACGCCGCGCATGGCGCGCACGACGCTCGTCCGCGTCCGCAATCGACTAAGAAGGCGATGATGCAGACCGAGGCGATCACCGCCACCGTCCGCGACTACTTCGAAGGCTGGTTCGACGGCGACCAGGAGCGGATGGACCGCGCGCTCCATCCCGACCTGGTCAAGCGTCGGGCGGGTGAGGAGCTCCAGATCAGGACGAAGGAGCAGATGCTCGAGTTCACCCGGCAGGGCGAAGGCAAGGCGGATGCCGCCGACCGCAGCCTCGAGATCGAGATTGCGGACGTGTACGGTGACATCGCCAGCGCGATCGTGAGCTCGGCGGTGTATCACGAGTACGTCCACCTCGTCCGTACACGCAAGGGCTGGAAGATCGCCAACGCGCTGTGGGTGCCGACGTGAACGAGGCTGCGGCGACCACGCCTGCGCGGGCCGCCGCCGAAGAAGCGCTCCTCGACGCCGCGGAAAGCCTCCTGGTGGAGGTCGGCTATGCCGGGATCACCACCCGGCGGCTGGCCGAGGAGGCGGGCGTCAACCACGGCCTCGTCCACTACTACTTCGGCTCGAACGAGAATCTGCTCGTGCGCGCGCTCGAGCGGTTCACCGAGCGGCTGATCGAGCGCCAGCGCGAGCTCTACGCGGCCGACCTCCCCTTCCTCGAAAAGTGGCGGACGGCGATGCGCTACCTGGTCGCCGAAGACGTCACCTACGAGAAGGTCTCGCTCGAGCTGCAGGCGGTCGGCTGGAACAATCCGGACGTCCGCGGGCGTCTCGCGCGCGTCAACGAGGAATGGCGTACGGTGCTGACCGAGGCATTCGCAGAGCCGCACCGGCAGTTGAGGATCGACATGCCGCTCGACGCTCTCGTCTCGCTGGTCATGACCTTCAACATCGGAATCATGGTCGAGCGACTCGGCGGCATAGAAAAGGGCCACCAGGAGCTACTCGACTGGATCGACGAATGGCTGTCGAAGAGCTGAGCACCGCTGCGACCCGCGAGCAGACGCGGGCGCGCTACCCGGACGATTCCGGTTACGTCGAGCGGGACGGCATCCGCGTCTTCTACGAGGTCTACGGGTCGGGCGAGCCCACGATTCTCTTCCTCCCGACGTGGTCGATCATCCACTCGCGCTGCTGGAAGATGCAGATCCCGTATCTCGCCCGGCACTGCCGCGTCATCAGCTTCGACCCACGCGGCAACGGGCGTTCCGACCGGCCTGAGGAACCCGAGGCCTACAACGAGACGGAGTTCGCGGCTGATGCCGTGGCGGTGCTGGATGCGACCGCGACGGAGCGTGCATTCGTGGTCGGGTTCTCGATGGGATCTCAGCGCGCCCTGCTCCTCGCGGCGAACCATCCCGAGCGCGTCGAGGGCATGGTCTTCATCGGACCGGCGCTGCCGCTCGGCGCGGCGACGCCTCGCAGCCGCGCCGTGATCGCGTTCGACGAGCAGCTCGATTCGCACGAGGGATGGCTGAAGTACAACCGCGAGTACTGGCTCGAGCATTACGCCGACTTCCTCGAGTTCTTCTTCTCGCAGGTGTTCACCGAGCCGCACTCGACCAAGCAGATCGAGGACTCCGTGGACTGGGCGCTCGAGTCGACGCCGGAGATGCTCGTCGCGACGCAGGGCGCACGCGGTGTCGAGAACGCCGACGAGGCTCGCGAGCTGGCCGCGCGCGTGCGCTGTCCCGTCCTCGTCATCCACGGCAGGGACGATGCGATCCGGTCGCATTCGACAGGCGCGGAGCTCGCCGAGCTGACGGGCGGGACTCTCGTCACGCTCGACGGTTCGGGCCACGCGCCGCACGCGCGCGATCCGGTCAAGGTCAACCTGCTCCTGCGTGACTTCGCGTGCCCGCCGACGCCGGGCCGCTGGGTGCGCGGCAAGTCGCGCCGCAAGCGCGCGCTCTACATCTCCTCGCCGATCGGACTCGGGCACGCGCAGCGGGACGCGGCGATCGCGGAGGAGCTGCGCAAGCTCCATCCCGACCTCGAGATCGACTGGCTCGCGCAGCACCCGGTCACGAAGGTGCTCGAGGCGCGAGGCGAGCGGATCCATCCCGCCAGCGCCTACCTCGCGAACGAGTCCGGGCACATCGAGAGCGAGTCGGCGGAGCACGACCTGCACTGCTTCCAGGCCATCCGCCGGATGGACGAGATCCTGCTGGCGAACTTCATGGTCTTCCACGACCTCGTCCGCGACGAGCAGTACGACCTCTGGATCGGCGACGAGGCGTGGGAGCTCGACTACTACCTGCACGAGAACCCCGAGCAGAAGCGCGCCGCGTACGTGTGGCTGACCGACTTCGTCGGCTGGCTGCCGATGGAGGACGGCGGCGGGCACGAGGCCTTCCTGACCGCCGATTACAACGCGGAGATGATCGAGCACATCGCGAGGTTCCCGCGGGTGCGCGATCGCGCGGTCTTCGTCGGCGACGCGGACGACATCGTCCCCGACAGCTTCGGGCCGGAGCTGCCGCAGATCCGCGACTGGACGGAGGAACACTTCGACTTCGCGGGTTACGTGACCGGCTTCGACCCGGCCGACTTCGCCGACCGCGAGGCGCTGCGCGCGACGCTCGGCTACGGCCCGCGCGAACAGGTCTGCATCGTCGCGGTCGGCGGCTCGGGCGTCGGCGCCGACCTGCTGCGCCGCGTGATCTCGTCGTTCCCGGAGGCGAAGGAGCTCATTCCGGAGCTCCGGATGATCGTCGTCGCCGGGCCCCGCATCGATCCCGCCTCGCTTCCCTCCCACGAAGGGTTGGAGATCCGCGCGTTCGTCCCCGAGCTCTACCGCCACCTCGCCGCCTGCGACCTCGCTGTCGTCCAGGGGGGCCTGACGACCTCGATGGAGCTGACCGCCAACCGCCGCCCGTTCCTGTACTTCCCGCTGCGCCATCACTTCGAGCAGAACTTCCATGTGCGCCACCGGCTCGACCGCTACGGCGCCGGCCGCTGCATGGACTTCGAGACGGAGACGCCGGAGTCGATCGCGCGCGCGATCGCCGAGGAGATCGGCCGCGAGGTGGACTACGCGCCGGTCGAGTCGGACGGCGCGGCGCGCGCGGCGACGCTCATCGCCGAGCTGCTCTAGTCGCCCTGCGAGAGCGTGGCCATCTGCTCGCGAACGACGCGCATCTCCTCGCGGTCCTCCGGATCAGCGCCCAGTCGGCGAACCTCCTCCTGAACGCGTCGAGGGAGCGCGGTCGATTTCTTGGAGCGCGCGGAGCGGCCGCCAAGTGTCGTCAAGGCGGACAGATCGAGCGGGGCACTGGATCACCGTAGCACGAAACGTGCTACAGAACTGTCACGATCGGCACGCGTTCGCGCAACCAGTCCCACCAACGCGACCGCCGACCACACGCTGTTCAGCAGCAGGAATCCCCACTGCCGGTTCCAGGCTGCCGAGGCGGCGAGAGCTGCGGCGCCGAGAAAGTTCAGCCAGAGGTACGCCCAGGCCCGCAGGTGGAACCTCCCCGCCTGCGCGCCCGCGAAGGCTGCGAGGATTGCGATCGCGCCTGCGATCTGGATCGCCTGGCTCACAACCGCCGAGCATGGAGGAGGAACCGGACATGGATGAGATCCCGGACATCGCGACCGTGTTCGACGACCACGTCGCCGCCGAGTTCGTCACGCGCGACCTCGACGCGGCGATGGCCACGATGGCGCCCGATCCCTACGTCTACCACGTGCCCGCGATGACGGGCGGCGACGGCTACGACGACGTGCGCAGCTTCTACGGGACGCACTTCATCGGGAAGTGGCCGGAGGACACGGCGATCACGCCGGTGTCGCGGACGGTCGGCGAGAACCAGGTCGTCGACGAGCTGATCCTCTCGTTCACGCACGACATCGAGATGGACGCGATCCTGCCGGGCGTGCCGCCGACGGGCCGACAGGTGACGCTTCCGTTCTGCGTCGTCGTCGGCTTCGAGGACGGCAAGGTCAAGCATGAGCACATCTACTGGGACCAGGGCTCGGCGCTGGCGCAGATCGGCCTGATCGACGCGGCGGCCCTGCCCGTCACCGGCGGCGAGCAGGCCCCGAACCTGACCGAGCGACGCGCGGAGCCGATGAACCGCCTACTCTAGGAGGGATCGGCGGAACACGGGCGAGGCCGTCGGGCAGTACCGCTCGGCCTGAGGCGCATGTCCTCGGGCGCGTCCGTATTCCCGATACGAACGCGCCGCTGCGTCCGTGGCCTCAGACCGAGCGGCCGCACCCCGACGGCGTGCAGCATTCCGCCGAGCCCTCCTGACCGAAACCGATTGACCGAGGCGACCCGTAGATCTAGAGTCATTCGCCTCGCAAACCAAAGGAGGACGTAGTGCGATACACCAGGTGGGGCGTCTTTGCGGCGCTTCTCGCCGGAGCCGCGGTGCTGGCCGCGCTTGTCGGCACCACGGGGGGGAAGGCAGCGCCGACCGCGAAGAAGAAGGTGATCATCGGCTGGGCCTACGACTCGTCCGGCCAGATGGCTCCCTTCGACAATCCGGCCCTCGCTGCGGCGAAGATCGAGGCCGCGCACATCAACGGGATCAAGAAGGGCACGGTCACGTTCCAGATCAAGACCTGTGACACGCAGAACAACAATCCGACCAAGGCGAAGTCGTGCGCGCTCGAGCTGCTCGACGGAGGCGCGAACATCATCTTCACGACCTGCGACGTCGACTTCGCGACGCCCGTCGTGCAGGAGGCGATCAAGCGCGGCAAGCTGGCAGTCTCGACCTGCATCGGCACCGACCAGATGGGTCCGAAGCGCTTCGGGACGCTCGGCAAGCTCGCGTTCAGCTTCGGAAACGTCGCGCAGGACGAGGGCTCGGCCATGGCGCAGTACGCATGGAACAGCGGCTGGAAGACGGCAGGGCTCGCAACGAACACGCTGCTCGTCTACTTCAAGAACGTCGTCACGGCGTTCGAGAAGCGTTTCAAGCAGCTCGGCGGCAAGATCGTCGACAAGGAGAGCTACGCGACCGGCCAGAACAACGTCGGGACGGCGGTCGGCCGGCTGAACTCGCACAAGGCGGCGGTGTACGTGACCTCGACGGCCTTCAACGAGCTTCCCGCGTTCGTCTCGGGGCTCAGGGCGTTGCACAACACCACGCCGATCCTCAACTCCTGGGCCGGGGACGGCACCTACTGGGTGACGAACAGCCCGAAGGTGACCAAGTACTACGCTCGTCACGTACGCGTCCGTGTTCGGCGACGACCCGAGCAAGGACATCAGAAGGCTCATCTCGTCGATGAAGGCCGCGGGGGCTGCTCCCGGGACCGGCGGCTTCCTCGGCGGAGCGCAGACGATCGACGGTCTCTACATCGCGATCAACCGCGCGCACGGCTCGCTCAAGGGCGCCGCGCTGGCGAACCAGCTGGTCAAGTTCCACAACGTGAAGGTGCTGGGCGGCAAGATCAGCTTCTCGCCCAAGCTGCACACCGTCCACGGTCGCCAGTACCGCGTCATCCAGATCAACAACAACAAGGCCAAGCGCGTTGGGCTCGTGACCGCCAAGGTCATCCCTTCGCTGCGGTGACTCAGACCGAGAGGAGGCCCGAGGACACCCTTCGGGCCTCCTCCGTCTCACGCTCGTACGAGGGCGTGCAGGCCGTTCAGGAGGTCTCGCTCGAGCTGCGCCGGGGCGAGGTCCTCGGACTGATCGGCCCGAACGGCGCCGGTAAGTCCACCCTGGTCAATCTGCTGACCGGCTTCGACTTCCCCAGCTCGGGGACGGTGCAGCTCGGCGAACGGGACATCACGCGCTGGAGCTCGCACCGCCGCGCGCGGGCGGGCATCGCGCGCTCGTTCCAGCACAGCCGCTCGTTCAGAACGCTGTCGGTGCGCGAGAACGTCGAGGTCTCGGCGCTCGGCGTCGGCGCCCGGACGAGCGTCGCACGCCGGCGGGCGGAGGAGCTGCTCGAGCTGCTCGGCTTGACGGAGCTCGCCGAGACGCGGGCGGACTCCCTCTCGCACGGAGACGAGCGGCGGCTGGGCGTCGCGCGCGTGCTCGCCACGGAGCCGTCCTTCGTGCTCATGGACGAGCCTGCCGCCGGGCTGCCGGAGGCGGAGGCGCCGCAGTTCGGCGAGGTCGTTCGCGCGGTACGCGACGATTACGGCGGCGGCGTCCTCCTGATCGACCACAACATGGCGCTCGTGATGACCGTCTGCGACCGGATCCACGTGCTCGACCAGGGCCGGACGCTGGCCGCGGGGACGCCTGACGAGATCCGCGCCAACATCGACGTCGCCGCCGCCTACCTCGGGGAGACCGCCGTTGCTTGAGCTCGAAGGTCTCGAGGTCCGCTACGGGCCGGTGCCCGCCGTCCGCGACATCAGCCTGAAGGTCGGGCGCGGCGAGGTCGTCGGCCTGATCGGGCCGAACGGCGCGGGGAAGTCGACGACGCTCCACGCGGTGATGGGCGCGATCCCCGCACACGCCGGGGACATCCGCCTGGACGGACAGTCGATCCGCGGCCGCTCGCCCGAAGCGATCTCCCGCGCCGGCGTCGCACTCGTGCCCGAGGGTCGGCGGATCTTCGGCGACTTCACCGTCGAGGAGAACCTCCGTCTCGGTCTTGCCGGCCGCAAACGGAACGGGTCGGACCGGCTCGCCCAGGCGTACGAGCTCTTCCCGATCCTCCACGAGTTCCGGCGCCGCTCGGCCGGCCTGCTCAGCGGAGGCCAGCAGCAGCAGCTCGCCATCGGGCGCGCGCTCGTCGCCGACCCGGAGCTGCTCCTCCTCGACGAGCCCTCCCTCGGCCTCGCGCCGATGGCCGTGGACGGAGTCTTCGAGACGCTCCGCTCGATTCGCGAGCGAGGCGTGACCATCCTCCTCGTCGAGCAGCGGGCCATCCACACCGTCGCCCTGTGCGACCGCACACATGTGCTGGTGGCCGGCGAGCTGAAGATGATCCTCTCCCCCGCCGACGCGGCCGACAAGTCCAAGATCGTCGCGGCCTACCTCAGCGCATGATCCTCGCCGACTTCAGCTTCCAGACGCTGACCGACGCGATTGCGCTCGGCGCGATCTACGCCCTGATGGCGGTCGGGATCGGTCTCGTCTTCGGGGTGCTGCGGCTCGTCAACTTCGCGTACGGGCAGCTGATCATGGTCGGCGCGTACACGCTCGCGTTCACGTCCTCGTGGCCGCTGGCGGCGAGCCTGCTCACGTGCTTCGCCGTCGTCGTCGCGTTCTCGCTGCTGATGGATCTCGTCGTGTTCCGGCCGCTCCGCGACCAGTCGCCCGCGGTCATGCTCGTGACCACGTTCGCGATCGCCTTCCTGCTTCAGGCGATCGCCTTGATCGTCGACCTCCGGGACGACTTCCTCGGGCAGGTTGTCGGCTCGTCGATCACGTCGCTGAACGAGTCGATCTCGATCGGCGGCGTCGACGTCCGGAAGGTGACGATCGTCGCGGTGGGCGTAACCCTCGTGGCGCTGCTGATCGTCGCTCTCCTGCTCGGCAAGACGACGATCGGGCTGCATACGCGCGCCGCGGCGAGCGACTTCCGCACGGCGCGGCTGCTCGGCGTCCGCGCCAACCGCGTCATCACCTTTGCGGTCGTCCTGTCCGGCCTCCTAGCGGCCGCGGTCGCCATGCTCATGGTCGTCGGCAACCCGCTCGTGACACCGCAGTTCGCGCTGGAGGACACGATCATCGTGCTGGTCGGCGTGGTGGTCGGCGGGATCGACCGGCTGTGGACGGCCACGCTCGGTGGGTTCGCGATCGGGTTCGCCTCGGGGGTGATCAACGGCCTGCTCCCCACGGAGAGCACGGTCTACGTGCCGTCGGTCGCTGTTCGGGCTCGTGATCGTCGTCCTCCTCCTGCGGCCGGCGGGCCTCTTCGCCTGGGGGCGGCGGGCGCGGGTGGAGCGCGTATGAGGCGGTACCTCGAACCGCTGCCGCAGCTGCTCGGTCCGGTGATCGTCGTCATCGCGGTCGGCGCGTTGTCGACGACGGTCTCCCCCGCGAACAAGATCTACTTCCTGAACGCGCTCGTGTACGTCGCGATGGTCGTCGCGATCTACGTCTTCGTCGGCAACTCCGGCGTCCTCTCCTTCGGACAGACGAGCTTCGTCGCGGTCGGCGCGTTCGTCGCGGGGGTGATGACCGTCCCGCTCGAGTCGAAGAAGGGCGTGCTGACGGAGCTCTTTCCGCTGCTGCGGGACCACACGATCGGAAACATCTGGTCGCTCGTGCTCGCGGCCGCGCTCGGCGGGATCTTCGCCTTCGTGGCGGGCCTCCCGTTGATGCGGCTGTCCGGGCTCGCGGCCGGGATCGCCACGTTCGCGCTGCTCGAGATCACGCACAACATCCTCCAGCAGTGGACGAAGATCGGCCCGGGCGCGACCACGCTCTCGCTCGTCCCCGAGACGACCGGCGCTCTGCAGGCGACGCTCGGCGCAATCGTCGCCATCGCTGTCGCCTTCGTCTACCAGCGCAGCCGGCTCGGGAGGCAGCTGCGCGCGACGAGGGAGGATCCGGCCGCGGCGCGCGGGATCGGGATCAACGTCCATCGGCAGCGGCTCTGGGCTTTCACGCTGTCGGGAGCGCTGGCCGGATTCGCCGGCGCGCTCTTCGTCCACCTGCTCGGGTCGATCACGACCGAGCAGGTCTACCTCGAGCTGACGTTCCTGACGCTGGCCATGCTCGTCTTCGGCGGGATCGGCAGCCTGTGGGGAGCGGTCGTCGGCGCGCTCGCGATCAGCGGGCTCGACTCGTTTCTCAGCCAGGCCGAGAGCGGCGTGCACATCGCCGGGCTCGAGCTCGACCTGTGGACCGGGACGCGGCTCGTCTTCCTGGCGGCGATCATGGCGCTCGTGCTGATCCTGCGCCCGTCCGGGCTGACCGGCGGACGCGAGTTCAGCCTTCCGCTGCCGAAGAAGCGCCCTCCGTCCGGCTCAGGTTCGCGGCCACGGCCCGCAGAATCGCCTTGACGTGGAAGACGGCGAGGCCGCGGTGCTTCGCCAGGATCCTGGCCACCAGCCCGCTGATGTGCGGAGCGGCGAAGCTGTTCCCCGTCGCGGTCAGCCAGCCGCCGTCCCGCCACGCGACGCGCACGTCGATCCCCGTCGCGCCGAACTCGACCGGCGGATTCGGGTTGCAGTAGACGAGCGTAGGGTCCTGGACCTCGTGGGCGGCGACTGAGACGACGGCCGCGTACAGGGAGGGCGCGCTCGCGATCGGCACGTTGTTCGCCGCGGTGACGAGGACGATGTTGCGGAAGTAAGCCTCGTCGGTCAGCTCGTGCAACGGCTCGAACAGATCGCGCCTGGTCGATCCGAGGCTCATGTTGCAGACGTTCATCCCGTTCTCGATCGCCCACTGCAGGCCGCGGGCGAAGACCTGCCCGCGCCCGCGCAGCCGCGGCCCGAGGACGCGGACGCTGTACAGCTCGCAGTCGGGAGCCAGCGAGCGGATGATCCCGGCGCAGGCGGTTCCGTGCCCGAACGTGTCCTCGTGCGGCTCGGTGTTGACCGTCCCGCCCGCCGGCCCTTCGACGGAGACGTAGCCCTCCACGTGGCCGACGGCGGGATGTCCGGCGTCGACGCCGCTGTCGATGACGGCGACCTTGACGCCCTTACCGGTGCTGCCTCCCCACGCCCACTCGGGCGTGATCTCGTCCAGGAGCGGGATCGGCTCGATCGGCCGCACCGCGTCCGCCTCGAACGCGGACGACCACGCTGGACGGGGATCAGCGCTCATTCCATCGGCGAGGAGCGGGCGCGCAAGTATTCGGCGAACGCGACCAGGACGTCGCGGCAGGCCTTGCGCTCGGTCTCGCCGTATCGCGTGATCTCCTGCACGAGGCGCGCGAGCTCGACCGCGTCGCGGGAGATGTCGTCGGCCCCCTCGGCCTCGGCATCGGCCATGAGGCCCGCGACGTTCTCGTACGTGCGGGAAAGCTGGAGCGCGACTGCCGCCTGGTTGGCGAAGAGCCCGAGCGCCTCCAGGTCCCCGGCGCTGAAACCACCCTCCTTGTCGAGCAGCTCCAGCGCCCCGATCACGTTGTCGCCGTAGAAGAGCGGAACGCACAGCACCGTCTCGGGCACGTAGCCGACGCTGTCCGCGATGTCGGAGGCGAGGCGCGGGTCTCCAGCGGCGTCCCGGATGGCCATCGCCTGGCCGCTGGCGGCGACGATCCCGGCGATCCCGTGCCCGAGGGGCACGCGGAACCGCTTCACCTCCGCCGCCCGCGAGCCGATCGCGACCTCGAACGTGAGGTCGTCGTTCTCCTCGTCGAGCAGGAAGAGCGCGCCGGCCCGGGCGCCGATCACGTGCGCACCCGTCTCGACGATCATCTCCAGGAGCCGCGCGTGGGAGACCGGGGAGCCGATGATCCCGGCGGTCGCGGCCAGGTGAAGCGTGTCCCGGTCCCGCTCGTTGGCCTCGCTCATCGGCTCGCCAGCATACGGTCAGCTCGAGGCGAGGGGCGCGATCCGCGTCGCCGCGCGCGCCTGCGCGAGCGCGCGCTGCCGGGCCGCGATCCGCTCGGCGATCGCCTGCCGCGCGTCCTGGTCGTGGTCGAGCAGCGAGAGGAAGTCCGCGCGCGCGAGGCTGTACAGCTGCGTCGGCATCGTCGTGCGGACGGTCGCCACCCGCGGCTCGTCGGCCAGCAGGGCCATCTCCCCGAAGTAGTCGCCCTCGTTCAGCGTGTTCACGCGCCGGTCGCGTGTCCCGTCGTGGACGACGACTTCGACCTGCCCGCTGGCCACGACGTAGAGCTTCTTCCCGGTCTCCCCCTGGCGCACGATGTCCTCCCCGGACTGAAACTGCTCCGAGGTCAGCCGCTCGGCCAGCTCGGACAGCTCCTGCGGCCCGAGCTCGGCGAGGAGCGGGACGGTGCGCAGCCGCCCGACCTCGATGCCCACGGGGGCGAGCCCTGCCCCCACGTATGCCATCTGCTCGTCGTACAGGCGCTGGTACGGGCCGCCTGCGCGCACCAGCTCCGCGTGCGCTCCCTCCTCGACGAGCTCTCCCTGGTCGAGCACGAAGATGTGGTCGCTGCGCGCAGACAGCGACAGCCGGTGCGTGATGCTGATCGTCGTCCTGCCCTTGGCCAGCTCGTCGAGCGTCTCGAGGATCTCGGCCTCCGTCCGGGCGTCGAGCGCGCTCGTCGCCTCGTCCAGGATGAGGACGGTCGGATCCCGCAGCAGCGCGCGCGCGATCGCGAGGCGCTGGCGCTGGCCGCCGCTCATGCGCACGCCGCGCTCGCCGAGCACGGTGTCCGGGCCGGCCGGGAGCGAGTCGATCCAGCTCTCCAGCCTGGCTGCCCGGGCGGCCTCGAGGACCTCGGCGTCCGTCGCCGCTTCGCGGGCCAGCGCGATGTTCTCGCGCAGCGTCGTGTCGAACAGGAAGGTGTCCTGGAAGACCAGCCCGATCTGGCCGCGGAACGAGGCGATGTCCAGCTCGCGCAGGTCACGGCCGTCGTACAGGACGCGCCCTTCCTGCGGATCCCAGAAGCGGAGCAGAAGATTGACGACCGTGCTCTTCCCCGAGCCGGACGGGCCGACGATGGCGACGTGCTTCCCGGCGGGGATGGTCAGGCTGAGGTCGTGCAGGATCGGCCGGCTGGCCTCGTAGCCGAACCCGACTCCCTCGAGGCGAATCTCGTGCGGCGCGCGCGGGAGCGCCTGGGCGTCCGGCGGCTCCTCGATCGCGATCGGCTCGTCCAGCACCTCCAGCATGCGGTCGAACGCGCCGGCTGCGCGCTGCACCTGCTGGCCGACGTTCGCGAGCGTCGTGATCGGCTGGAGGAACGAAGGCAGGAGACCGACGAACGCGACCAGCGTCCCCAGGCTCATGTGCCCCTTGATCACCAGGTAGCCGCCGACCCCGATGATCACGAGCTGCCCGAAGGTGACCGCGATGCCGATGCTCGCCTCGAACAGCGTGCTGAGGACGACGACCCGCACGATCGCGCGCAGCAGCCCTCCGATCGCCCCCCGGTACGCGCCGATCGCGCGCCGTTCCAGCCCGAAGGCCTTCACCACCGACTGCGCCGAGAGGTTCTCCTGGATGTTCGAGGCGACCTGCCCGTAGATCGTCTGCACCTCGAAGCTCGCGCTGCGCAGCCGCGACAGGAGAAGGACGTAGCTCACGCAGAAGAGCGGGACGACGAGGAAGACGAGCGCGCCCAGGATGGGGCTCAGCACGATCGCGGTGACCGCGGCCGCGAGCGCGGTGAGGACGAGCAGCAGCCCTTCGGACAGCACCGCCGTCGTCGCCTCCTGCACCGTGTTCAGGTCCTGCGAGAGCCGCGCCATCAGGTCGCCGACCTTCGCGCGGCCGTAGAAGTTGTGCGAGAGGAACTGGAGCCGCTCGAACATCCGCTCCTGGAGGCCGAAGAGCACGCGCTGGTTTACGACCGCGGTCACGTACGAGCGCCGCATGGTCAGAAGCGCGTTCGCGACGAAGATCGCGAACAGGACACCGACGAAGACCGCAAGCTTGCTGATGCTGCCGTCCGGGATGATCGTGTCGAACAGGTACTTGAAGCCGAGCGGGATGGCGATCGTCAGAGCGACCGCGAGCACCATGTAGACGAAGATCTCGATCCAGCGCCACTTGTACGGCCGCATGAGCGGAGCCAGGTGCCCGAGGAGCGCGCGGAACGTTGCGCGGAACCCGGTCAGCTCGCGCAGGCTCGCGAGCCAGAGCTCCTCCAGCGAGCCGAGCGGCCGCTGGTACACGGCCGCGGCGGCCTGGTCGCGCCGCTCGGGGTCGTACGTCTCGAGGAAGCGGCGAAGCGGCTCCGGCCCGTGCGTCTTCAGGAGGAAACCGACGAACGAGATCGGCACGACGAGGCCCGGGTCGGGCGAGAAGACCGAGACCTCGGCATCCCCCGGCGAGCTCCGCGCGCACAGCCTCGTCCGCCTCCTCGATCGACGGCGTGCTGCCAAGCCTGCTCCCGGCGATCCCCGCGATCCCGTCCACGAACAGCGACGCCTTCGCTGCCTGCGGGCCGAACCAGCGACCGACGAGCAGGCGGGCGAGGTCGTACACGATCGGAGGACCGGGGTTCTCGGGCTGCACGACGCGGAGGAGCCCGTCCTCCGCGCTCGCCCGCGTGACCGGCGACCCCTCCTCGACGACCGCATCCGTCAGATAGACCTCGACGGGCTCGCCGAGCCGGTCCTGCGGAGGCGAGAGCAGCGCCTCGAGCGCGGCGATCGCCTTTTCGGCGTCGCGCAGCTCGGCAGCCGCCCTCCCCGCGGGGTACGAACCCCGCGGGGCATGGATGGTCACGCCCTTGCCGGCGAATGTCTGCCACTCGGGAAGCGCTCCGGAGACGACCGTCGCCTCGCGCACCACAGAGGCGTAGCGCGTCGCCGTCGGCGCCTCGTCCCATTCGACGACCGCGAGGACGGAGCCGACGCCGATCACGTCGCCGGCGGCCAAGCGCGTCGCTCCCTCGATCCTCTCGCCGTTCACCCAGGTGCCGTTCGTCGAACCGAGGTCGTCGATCTCGAGCCCGCCGTCGAGCGGCCGGACGACCGCGTGCCGGCGCGACACCATGGGCGCGTCCATGAGCACGTCGACGTCCTCGCGCCCGAACGTGAGGGGCGCGATGACCCGCAGGCGCTGGCCCGCAAGCGGGCCGTTCTTGACGATCAGCGCGGGCACGAGCTCACTCATCCGGCTTGGCGTACACGCCTGCGCGCGGAGGCCGGGCGGTCACGCTTTGCATTTATTCCCCCCGTTTGGCAAGGTCGAGAATACCGGGCTGAAAGGGAGGATCATGCGTGGCCTCGAGGCGGGCCCGCCACAGCGGGTCGCGCTAGTCAACATGCCGTTCGCCGGGGCGAACAGGCCCTCGATCCAGTGCGGCCTGCTCAAGGCAGGTCTCGTCCGCGAGGGCCACGAGGTTGACGTGCACTACCTCAACCTCGAGCTCGCGGCCGAGATCGGCGAGGTGCACTTATCGCAAGCTCGCGGACCTCCGCTGGGATCACCTTCTGGGCGAGTGGCTCTTCGCCGCAGCCGCTTTCGGGCCGCGGGACGACGAGGAGGCGTACCGCGAGGCGCACCCGAGCCTGCAGGAGACCCTCAAGCAGCTCGAGAAGGACTTCGACGAGCTCCGCCGGATGCGCAACGAGCTGTTCCCGGAGCTGATCGCACGTTGGGCCGACGGGATCGACTGGGGCGCTTACCGGATCGTCGGCTTCACCTCCACCTTCGAGCAGAACGTCTCCTCGCTCGCGCTCGCGCAGGCGAATCAAGGACAAGTGGCCGGAGGTCGTGATCGTCTTCGGCGGGGCCAACTACGACGGAGACATGGGGCCGGAGTACGTCCGTGCGTTCCCGTGGATCGACTACGCGGTCGTCGGGGAAGGCGACCAGGCGCTGCCGGCGCTGGTCGCGCGGATCGGACGAGGCGAGAGCCGCGCTGGACGTGGCCGGCGTCGCAGGCCGCGTCGACGGCTCGGTCAAGAACGGCTCGGCGCCGATCGTCCGCACCCTCGACGCGCTCCCCGATCCCGACTACGACGACTTCTTCGCGGCGCTCATGCGCCTCGGTCGGCAGAAGGTGCTCGGCGAGTCGCTGCCGCTTCTCCTGTTCGAGAGCGCCCGGGGCTGCTGGTGGGGAGCGAAGCACCACTGCACCTTCTGCGGGCTGAACGCGCTCGGGATGGCCTATCGCTCGAAGTCGCCGGAGCGCGTGCATGACGAGCTCCGCCGCCAGTCTGCGCGCTACCAGATCGCCAACTTCGAGGCCGTCGACAACATCCTCGACATGCGCTACCTCGACGCGCTCTGCGAGCCGCTGATCGAGGACCGCGTCGACTACTCGATCTTCTACGAGGTCAAGGCGAACCTGAAGCGGGAGCAGCTGCACACGCTCTCGCGCGCCGGCATCCGCATCCTCCAGCCGGGCATCGAGAGCCTGAGCACGCATGTACTCAAGCTCATGCGCAAGGGCACGACGATGCTCCAGAACGTGCGCCTGATGAAGTGGGCGCACTACTACGGGATCAAGGTCGCCTGGAACCTGCTCACCGGCTTCCCCGGCGAGACGCTCGAGGACTACGAACGGCAGGCGCGGCTCATGCCCCTGCTCGTCCACCTTCCCCCGCCGACCGGCGGCGGCGAGATCTGGATGGAGCGCTTCAGCCCGTACTTCACCGAGGACTCGTTTCCGGTCACCGACGTCGAGCCGTGGGCGGCGTACAGCTACGTCTATCCGCCCGAGCTGGACGTGCGGAAGATCGCCTACTTCTTCACGTACGCGATGGGAGATGTCGTGCCCGAAGAGTCCCTCGACGGACGTGAACCTAGGCCATGGACCGATGGCAGAAGCGCTGGGAGTGCGTCGAAGAGGCCCGTCCTCGTGTACCAGCGGGCTCCGGACTGGATCCAGATCGTCGACCAGCGCGACGCCGAGGAGACAAAGGCGCACGCCTTCCAGGGCCTGGAGGCGGCCGCGTACGAGCTGTGCGGCGACATCGAGAACGCCGGCGCGGGTCGCGTCGAAGCTCGACGCCTCGGCCGACGACGTGGAGACCGCGCTTCGCAAGTTCTGCGACCTGCGGTCTGATGATCGAGGAGGACGGCAGGTACCTCAGCCTCGCCCTGCCGGTGAACGCGAATTGGTGAGCCGGATCGGAGAGCGCCTCGACGAGTTCGCGGCCACGCTGCCTCCAGGAGAGCAGGCCGCACTTCGCTCGCTGCTGCGCCGGGCCGCGCCAAAGCCTGCGGAGGAGATCCTCGCCCCTGAGGAGGTCGAGGTGTACGAGCGGCTCCGCGCCGAGCCCGACCAGGACCCCGGCGGCCAGGCTGTACTCACCGTGATCATGAAGGCGACCCGTCTGTGCAACCTCCGCTGCACGTATTGCCACAGCTGGCGCAGCGGGCCCAACCAGAAGATGACGTTCGACGTGCTCGCGCATTCGATCCATGGTGCGCTACGCGACCCGAGCGTCGGTTACGTCGACTTCGTCTGGCACGGCGGCGAGGTGACCGTGCTGCCGGTCGAGTTCTACCGCAAGGCGCTTTGGCTCCAAGAACGCTTCCGCCGCCCCGGACAGACCATCCTGAACACGGTGCAGACGAACGCGACACGCCTAAGCGACGAGTGGCTCGCGTTTCTCCACGACCACGACATCGGGGTCGGCGTCAGCCTCGACGGGCCGCCCGAGATCCACGACGCCCGGCGGGTCGATGCCGCAGGGCGTCCGACCTCGGCACGCGTGCGAGAGGGAATCGAGCGCATTCGGGCGGCCGGCATCACGCGCTGGGGCGTGCTGATGGTCGTGGACGGCGACGTGTGCGCGCTCGGGCCGCGTCGCCTGCTCGAGTACCTGACTGAGATCGGCGTGGAGCGGGTCTCCCTGCTCAACGTCCTCCCCGAGAACACGCCCACGGGAACGCCGCTCAGGGCGACTACCTCTCCTTCCCCCGTTACGTGGACTTCTTGCGCGGGCTGTTCGAGCTGTGGTGGGGCGAATATCGCGACCGGATCGTTGTCAGCGATCTCGCCGACCTCTCAGGCCAGGTCGGCGGCGCCCCGGCGCAGTTGTGCATCTTCGCCGGCGGTTGTTTCGGCCTCTACCTCACGATCGAGCCGACAGGGGAGGTGTCGGCCTGCGACAAGTACATCGACGACGACGAGTACCGCTTCGGGCACGTCCTCGAGTCCGGGCTCACGGGCGTTCAGTCGGCGGAGCGGCTCGCCGCTGTCCGCCGGGAGAACGCGCGCGCGGTCGAGCGGATGCGCGACTGCCGCTGGTTCGCCGTCTGCCATGGAGGCTGCCCGCACGACCACTACACGAGCGAGCGGAGGCTCCCGCGGTATGACGGGCGCTGCTGCGGCCTCGCGCCGCTCCTCGACGACGTTGCCGCGACATTGAACCGTGACGGAATGCAACCGACGATCCTGCTGCAGGCGTGAGCAGAGAGGAGGATGCCGGAACACGACCGCTGATGTGTTGCCCTACCAGCGAACAAGGAGGATGAAGTGCCGGACGAAGCCAAGGAGCTGACCTCGATCAAGCAGGAAGACGTCGAGGCGGTGACGGAGAAGCTGAAGGAGTGGATGCCGACGCTGCCCGAGCAGGAGCAGCTCGTCATGGGCTGGGTGCTGACGCGCGCCGCGGCCGCCGACGACACCGACGTCAAGGAGTACACGGAGAGCAGCGAGGGCGGCGTGCCGGTCTCGACGCTCATGGCCGAGGCGGCGGGCCTGCAGGACACGGGCGGTTACGCAAGCTCGATCCCGGATATCGGGCCGGTGAGGATCTGGAGATTCAGGTGGTGAGGCGCGCCTAAGGACTCGTTTCCCCAACTTTCAGGAGGACGACTGGCACGATCGCCCGGGACGTCGGGCCGCCCTCCCCGCTGGCGGGCGGCTCGTAGACGTCGAGCACGCCCGGCTGACTCTTCGGCAGCCGGTACGAGACGCTGAACGCGAACTCGCCCGGTTCGAAGCTGCCGCCCTGCGTGTGGCCGGACGCGAGCTCACTGCCGGCTTTTGTCTTCAAGTCCCAGCTCAGAGTCCCCTCGAACGAGCTCGAGCAGCCGCGGACCGTGAACGGCAGCGGTCCGACCTCATCACTGGGCTGGGGAGAGTTCACGACGATGAAACCCTGCTTCGACGCCGGAATCCCCGCACAGTCGGGCTCGCCGTAGTCGTTCCGCGCGACCGGGTGGTCGGAGACGACGCCCTGGTTGGAGAGGACGTTCACGGGTGAGCCGTCCAGCTCGAACCGCACCCGCTTCACGGTCGGGAACTCCGTGAGCGTGTAGACGACCTGCGCCAGTCGAAGCTGGAGCGACGCCGAGCCGCCGCCGGCCTGGAACTGGGAGGCGAGGTCGACCGTGGCGACCCCGTTGTCGATCCCGATCCCGAGCAGTCGCGTGCCGTCGGGGATCGCCGTCGTGATGGCGGAGCCGCGCCGCTCGGCCTCCGTCGGACCGGCGAGCAGTTCCTGCAGAGCCGCCGTCGCCACGCGGACTGTCTTCGGGTGTGCCCGGTTGCGCCGGACGAGACCTTTTCCTCGGACGAGCCAGATCTTGAGCGGGACGAGCTTCTGTGCGAGGGTGGGCGACTTCGCCTTCGCAGCGGCCTGCGACTTCGCCCTCGGCGCGGGCCCGAGGTCGGTGGCGCCGCCGCACCCGGCGAGCACGAGCAGCACGGTCAGCGGGGCGACCTTCCTCATTGGGGGGTGGCGCCCCTCGGCCCATCTATGACGACCGCCGGATTGACGGGGGAGACCGCGGCCGCAGTGACGACGAGCCCCAGGCCGAGGAGCGCCTTCATGCGGGGACATCCTCCGCCATCCCGGCAACGACCTCGTCATCCTCGTGTAACGGTTCTGTAACAAGAGCGAGCTTCAGCGTGAACCGGGTGCCGTGCCCCGGTTCGCTCCAGGCCTCGATCGTGGTTCCGAGGAGTCGCGCGTTCTCCTGTGCGATCGCCAGGCCGAGCCCCGTTCCGTGCCCCGCGCGTGAGGGATCGGCCTTGTAGAAGCGGTCGAACAGGTGCTCCAGGTGCTCCGGCGCGATGCCGGGGCCGCGATCGGCCACCTCGACGACGGCGCCGGAGCCGTCGCGACCGACGTGCACGGTCACGCCGCTCCCGCCGTGGGTGAGCGCGTTGTCGACCAGGTTGACCACGATCCGCTCGAGCCTGCGCGGGTCACTGGTGACGCGGACGCTGGTCGCATCCAGCCGCACCTGGCCGTCCCAGCCGCGCGAGCGTACGGCGCCGACCACGAGCGCGCCGACGTCGACGCTCTCGGCACGGACGCTCTCGACCCCGGAGTCCAGCCGGGAGATCTCCATCAGGTCGTCCACGAGCCGACGGAGCCTGCGGACGTCCGCGATCAGGAGCTCCGCCGGACGGCGCGACTGGGCCGGCATCGCGTCGAGGTGCTCGGCGAGGAGCGAGGCCTCGCCGACGAGTGCCGTCAGTGGAGTCCGGAGCTCGTGCGCGACGTCGGCCGTGAAGCGCCGCTCACGTGCCTGGGCCGCCGAGAGAGCGGAGATCTTCGACTCGAGGGCGGCGGCCATCTCGTTGAACGACTGCGCCCAGACGCCGAACTCGTCCTTCCCCTCGACCGGCAGCCGGGTTTCCAGGAGGCCCTCGGCCAGCGAGCGCGCCGCGCCGCTCGCCTGTGCGATGGGGCGCAGCGTCCGGCGCGCGAGCGCCCAGCCGATCAGGCTGGCGAGCAGGACCAGCACGCCGACGCCGATCAGCAGGATGTTCCGCAGGTCGGCGAGCTCGTGCCGGATCTTCTGCTCGGAGAAGAAGAAGTAGAGCTGCGTGTCGCCGCTCGGGCCGCCGACGATCAGGTAGGGCGTCCCGGTGACCGTCTCCCGCTCGTAGCCGATGTCCCCGCGACCGACGATCTGCTTGAGCGCGGCCGGCACCTGGCGCGGCCCCTCCTCGAAGCTCGACGAGAACGGCCCGCCCGGCCCGATCCCCACGGTCTCGAAGCCACCGCCGGCGCGCTCGTAGGCCTCGAGCAGGGCGCGCGGGCTCTCCTTCAGATACGCCGGAGCGATCCTGAGGTTCGCGCGCGTCTGCCTGGCGGAGCTGTCGACCGAGTCGGAGAGGAGGTTGTGGCGGACGACGAAGTACGAGCCCGCCGCGAGGGCTCCGGCGGAGAGGCCGACCGCGAGCATGAGCGCGATCGTCAGGCGGCGCCGGAGGGACATCAGCCTGCGTCGAGGCGGTAGCCGACCCCTCGCACGGTCCGGATCAGCGTCGGCTCCTTCGGCTCGTCCTCCACCTTCGCGCGGAGCCGCTGGACGGCCGCGTCGACCAGACGCGAGTCGCCGAGGTAGTCGTAGTTCCAGACGAGCTCGAGCAGCATCTCGCGCGTGAACACCTGCCTGGGCCGGCGCGCGAGCTCGAGCAGGAGCCGGAACTCGGTCGCGGTCAGCGGGACCTCCTCTCCGCCCTTGCTCACCCGGAACCCCGCGGGATCGATCTCGAGGTCGCGGACGGAGATCGGCGCCTCTCCGGGCGCAGCGGCGGATCGCCGGAGCACGGCCTTGATCCGCGCCACCAGCTCGGGCAGCTCGAACGGCTTCGTCACGTAGTCGTCGGCGCCGAGCTCGAGGCCGACGACGATGTCGTGGAGCTCCGCCCGCGCGGTCAGCATCACGATCGGCGTCGGGCTCTCCTTGCGGATCTCACGGCAGACCTCGAGCCCGTCGAGCGACGGGAGCATGATGTCGAGCACGACGAGGTCGAACGGTCCCTGGCGAAACCGGATCAGCGCGTCGCGGCCGTCGCCCGACGAGATCACGCGAAAGCCGGCCTGCTCGAGCCCGATCGTGGCGATCTCGCGGATCGAGGGGTCGTCTTCCACGAGCAGCAGCCGCTCGTCCACTCGCAAATCGTATGACGGCTCCCTGATGCCGCCCGATCCTGTGACAGAACCGTTACACGGGCGTCGCCGGCCTGTTTCCCGCGCAGATCACGATGCGCAGCGTCACTCCCACGAAGCATCACGCCAAGCACCACCGCGCATAGCTCTCCTCCGAGGCGCCCCCCCGACACGGAACGGCGGCCGATCCCCCCGGCCGCCGTTCGCGCGTCTGAGCTCTACGGGCGTGACGAACTGCCCGAGGAACGCCCGCGCCGACGCCGTGTCGAGGTCATCAAGCTTCCTCCCTGTTCGAGCGCGCAGGTAACGATGAAAAACTGCGGTCGTGGGCCTAACCACGCTGAAGCTGTACGCGGCGACGACGCGGCGGGTGCTCCGCCGCTCGTCGCGGCTGGGGAGCGAGCAGCGGCTCGTGTTCGTCGTCGGATCGCCGCGCTCGGGGACGACCTTCCTCGGCACCGCGCTCGGCTCCCTGCCCGGCTTCGTCGACCTCGGCGAGGTTGCGCCGCTCAAGGCGGCGGTTCCCGAGGTGTACGGCAGGGACGACGCAACGGCGCGCATCAGGACGATCCTCGACCGCGTCCGCCGGCTCGGTCTCGTAACCGGCCTACGGGCAGTCGAGCAGACGCCCGAGGTCTCGTTCGTCGTCGCCGACGCGCTCCGCGCGTTCCCGCAGGCGCGCGCCGTCCACATCGTGCGCGACGGCCGCGACGTCGTCTGCTCTCTGCTCGAGCGCGGGTGGCTCGGCGCCGAGCGGACGGGCGCCGACGACGCGCGGCTGCCCTACGGCGCCCGCGCGCGCTTCTGGGTCGAGCCGGAGCGGACGGAGGAGTTCACGAGCGCGAGCGAGGCCACGCGCGCGTCCTGGGCCTGGCGGCGGTACGTCTCCGCGGCGCGCTCGGCGCCGGAGCGGACGCTCGAGATCCGCTACGAGTCGCTGACGGAGTCGCACGACGCGCTCGCCGCGCATCTGGACGTCCCGGCCGCCGCGGTGCAGACCGCGCTCGCCGCAGCACATACGCAATCGATCGGGCGCTTCCGCCGCGATCTGACCCCGGACCAGCTCGCCGACGTCGAACGCGAGGCCGGACGGCTCCTCAAAGAGCTCGGCTACGAATAGACAGGGCGATCCTGAAAGGATTGGAGGATGAGCGCTTCGAGATCCAAGGCTCGTTACGAGCGCGTGCTGCTGGGCGCCTTCATGAGCGTCGTCGCTTTCCTGATCGAGCGGCGCTTGATGCGATCCAGGCGACCGCGCCGACCGTGAGCGCACCGGCGATGACGAGCCGCCTGCCGGTCCGCATGATCGCCGCCTCGATCTCGCGGGAGCCGATGAACTCGACCTGCATGCGCCCCCCAGGCCGCGCGCCGGTCATCCGCTCGACAGACTCGATCAGTCGGTTGACGCGCACCTTCAGCTTCTGCGCCTCGTAGAAGAGCTTCTGCGGATCGGCCACGTCCCGTAGCCGCTCGCCCACGCCGCGGAGGAGGAAGTTGCCGATCACCGAGAAGGCGTCGAGCTCGGGGTCGAGCGCGGCGACGGCCAGCTGCATCTGGCCGAACGCCTTGCCGCTCAGCGCCAGCGCCGCCGGGAGCTGGATCCGGTGCCGCGCTCCGATGTCGGCCATGTCCTCGAGCATGCCGCCGATGTCGATGTCGCCCAGGCCGCTCTCGCTGCGGAAGCGCGCGATGAAATCGGCGAATTCTGCTTCCAGCGCCTCCATGTCCACGTCGGGCGCCTGCTCGTCCGAGAGCATCAGCATCACCTCGGCCAGGAAGTGCGCGTCCTCGCGCAGGAAGGCGAGCAGCAAAAGGAGGATGAGCTCGCGCAGCCGCGGCTCGACCTCGCCGACCATGCCCAGGTCGAGGAAGTACACCTTCCCGTTCCACCACAGCAAGTTGCCGGGATGCGGATCGGCGTGGAAGAAGCCGTTCACCAGGACCTGGCGGTAGTACGCCTCGAGCAGCTGCCGCGCCGCCTCCTTCCGCTCCTCGCCTTCGGGCGCCTCGCGGATGGGGCCGCCCTGGATCTCCTCCATCACGAGTAGTCGCCGCGTCGTGAGCTCGGAGTACAGCGCCGGGACGTCGAGCCGGTCGTACGACTCGAGCAGCTCGCGCATCCGTTCGATGTTCGCGGCCTCCTGGCGGAAGTCGAGCTCGCGCCTGAGCGACTCGGCAAGGTTCGAGGCGAGCACGGGAATGTCGATCAGCTCGCCGCAGCGCCGGCCGGTCCGCCGCCTTCTCCGCGAAGAGCTCGAGCAGGCCGAGGTCGCGGAGGATCTCCTCGCGCGCGGTCGGCCGCTGGACCTTGACCACGACGCGGTCGCCGTCCTCGAGACGCGCGCGGTGCACCTGGCCGATCGTTCCCGCCGCGAGTGGCTCCGGGTCGATGCTCTCGAAGACGTCCTCCCACGGCACCTGCAGCTCCTCCTCCATCACGGCCACGACCTCGGCCTGGGTGAGCGGAGGCACCTTGTCCTGTAGATGGGCGAGCTCGTCGACGAACTCTTGCGGGAGGAGACCGGGCCGCGTCGAGAGGATCTGTCCGAGCTTCGAGAAGGTCGGGCCGAGCTGCTCGAGCGCCTCGCGCAGGCGCTTCGCCCGCTCCGCGGTCGAAAGCGTGTGGCCGTCTGCGCGCTCGGCGAGCCCGAACTTGCCGATGATCTTCCCGATCTTGACCGCGCGGGCGAGCAGGTCCTGGCCCTCGTCCTCTTCATCCACCGGGCCGGGGGTGACGATCGTCGGCATCCCGTCGGTCGTGTTGACGATCACGACCGTGCAACGGGCGTTGTGCGAGATGCGGTTCGGCACGTTGCCGAGCAGGAACTCCTTGCGGCCGCTCATGCCGGCATTCCCGACCACGAGCACGTCGGCGTTCTCGTCGGCGGCGGCGTCGACGATCGCCTGCGGCGGATCGGGATGGACGCGCACCCTCGCCTGGCCGCGGTCCCCCGCGATCTCGCGGGCGAGCTCCTGGAGGCTCTCCTCCGCGCCGGCGATGTCGACCTCGCCGTTGGCGGCGGGAATCACCTGGACGATGACCAGCTCGGCGGCATAGCGGGCGGCGAGCTCGGCTGCCCAGGCGACGGCGCGTTCGGCGGTCTTCGACCGGTCGGTGGCTACGACGACTCGTTGCACGACGCCAGCCTAGATGAGCGATGCCATGAGATCGCCGACTGCGGGGCGCGAGCTGGTGCGTCTGGGGCGTCGAGACGGACGCTTGCCGATGCCGGCAGCATCGGTGAGCGGCCGGCTCGACGAAGCGCAGGCTCGGCGGAGGCCGGCTCCGCCGGCCGCAGCCGGGCCGGAGCGGCCCAGGCGTGCCAGATCGCGCAGCCGCACGCGCGAGATCGTGGCATCGATCGTCTAACCCGCCGTGTGCTTGATCTCGACTTCTCGACGCTGTGCCTCCCGGAGGGTGATCTCGCCCGAGCACACCTTCTCGTTCAGGGCGTCCTCGACGGAGTCGTCGACCTCGACCGCCCGCTCGATCGGCTCCGGCCACAGGTTGCGCGCATCGGTCGGGTCCCCGCCGAGCTCGAGGCTGATCAGGTGATCCTCCTGGTAATCCGAGAGCGTCCCGGCGCGGTGGTAGGCCTCCATCTGCTCGGCCTTGAGCGCGTTCGTGTAGTCGGTCGGCGGCCGCACGGTGCTCGTCCACCCGTGCTTGCAGATCGTCTCGGCGAGGTTCTCCTGCGTCACGTCCGGATTGGCCACGCCCGGGGTGAGGATCCAGCTCGCGCGGGCCGGTGAGAGGGCCGGCGGGCCCTTGCCGGAGCGGAATCCGCCCAGCAGGCCGATCGCAAGCACCGAAGCGGCGGCGAGGACGCCCAGCTCTGCCCAGGTTCGCGGCATGAACCGACGCTAGTGATCACCGTTACACGTTTCCCTTGCAAAACAGTGACTTTTCACGTACCACGTAGGGATGATTCGCGCCGCGGCGGCGACTTCCGCCGTCCTGTTCGCCGTCCTCGCGACCGCCGCTCCGGCAGGCCCGCCCGCGGCCGACTACCCGCAGGCGCACTGGCTCGCGGCGAGCACCTCGAACTACTCGCGCGCGAACCGGCCGCTCTCCGGGCCGATCAACATGGTCGTCGTCCACGCGACCGAGGGCTCGTACGCGGGGACGCTCCAGTGGTTCCGCAACCCGGCATCCCATGCCACGACGCACTACGTCATCCGCTCGAGAGACGGGGACGTCACGCAGATGGTGCGCGAGAAGGACGAGTCGTGGAACTCCGGCAACGGTGACGTGAACGACCGCAGCATCGGGATCGAGCACGAAGCGTGGACGAACATCTGCTCCTGGATGACCGACGCGATGTACCGCTCGTCGGCCCAGCTTTCGGCGTACCTCGCGATCAAGTACCTGATTCCGATCGACCGCAAGCACTTCATCGCCCACAGCGAGGTGCCCGACCCGAACCATCCCGGGCGGTTCGGTGGCTACGCCCACCACACCGACCCGGGGCGCTGCTGGGACTGGCCGAAGTACATGGGCCTGATCAAGGACTTCGCAGCGGCCAGCGTCGGCAGCGCGGCGCAGCGGCTCGGCGACGACTCAGCCCGCTCGTTCGCGCGGCCGGACGGCTGGGCGCGCGCAGCGTCATCTGCGGCGTACGCGCGAGGCTTCCTGGTCACCCGGCCGAGCGCATCCGGGAAGTCGGCCCGCTTCACGCTCGGCGTTCCCAAGACCGGAAGCTACGCGCTGTACGCCTGGTGGCCGGCCGCTTCGACCCGCAACAGCTCCGTCCCGGTCGGGATCGACACGTCCGCCGGGACGCAGTGGGTCCGTGTCGACCAGCGGAGCGGGACCGGTTGGCGGTATCTCGGCACGTTCTCGCTGACCGGTGGCAAGTCGACCGTCGTGCGCGTTTCCCCACGGACGGCGACCGAGGGCTCGATCGCGGCGGACGCGGTCAAGCTCCAGCTGCTCACCGCCCGCCCGGCGAGCGGGCTGGAGGCGCAGGCCGACGGCTGGGTCGCGACGGCACGCGGGCTCTCCTCGACGGCCGACGGCGGCGTCTCGTGGGAGGCCGTCTCCCCGCCCGGGATCGCCCCGTCACAGATCCGCGGGATCCGCATCTCCGGGCCGAAAGGCTGGCTCGTCGCCGCCACCGGCATCCGCAAGACGCCGATCGCCCTCTACTCGACCGTCGATCGCGGCCGCACGTGGACGTCGTCGACGCTCCCCGTGCCGGTCGACGTGGACGTTGCCGCCCCGGCCGACGTCGTGCCGGTGGACACGCAGCTCGTCGTCGGCCTACGCCTCCAGCCGAACCGCTTCGGCCTGACGCGCGGAGTCCTGCTGAAGAGCCTGGACGGGCTCAAGTGGAAGCAGCTGCCGCTGCCGACGGGCGGACGCCTCGCCTTCCCGACGACGAAGGACGGCTGGCTGGTCGGCGGCCTTGCCAGCGAGCAGCTGTTCGCGACCCACGACTCGGGCAAGACGTGGAGAGCGGTCAGGCCTCCGCCGGCCATCACCGGCGCGGCCTCGACCGTCTACGCCCTCCCGACCTTCTCCTCGGCGACGGACGGCGTCCTCCCGGTGAGCCTGGCCGCGGGAACGCGTTCGGCGCTCGCCTTCATGACGACCGTGGACGGGGGCCGCTCGTGGACGAAGGCCGCGACCGTCAAGCTCGGCAAGTCGCTCACGTTCGGCTCGGGCGCGCCCTCCGCCGTGGTGGCTCCGGACTACTGGCTGGCGGCCGTCGGCACCAGGCTGGTCGCCGTCACCGACGGCGGGCTTGCGCGGAAGACGGTCGGCACGCTGCCGGGTACGGTCACCGGCCTGCAGTTCACGTCGGCGACGACGGGGTGGGCGCAAGTCGCCGGCAGCGGGCTCAAGCTCTTCTCGACGACCGACGGCGGCGCGACGTGGACACGGCTCAAGCCGCCGTAGAGCTTCTTACCCCCGCTTGCGCGAGTAGCGCTTGACCCGCAGGATGCGCATCAGCTTGCGCCACAACATCTTGGATCCAATTATGCGCCTCCAGGCCTTCCTGCGGGCGACCGCGGCTCCCGGCCGGGAAGTCGTGGCGCTCGACCCGTTCACGGCGTACTTCCATCGGAGTGACCGGCTCAAGTACCTGAACTACGCCATCCCGGCCGACGGCGCCGAGCCCGCCGAGGACGAGATCGAGCGGCTCCGGGACGCCTTCCGCGAACGCGACCGGCTGCCGAGGCTGGAGTGGGTCGAAGAGGCCGCTCCGCTGGTCGCCGCCGCACTCGAGCGCGCAGGGATGCAGGAGGAGCTGCGGACGCCGATGATGGCGTGCTCGCCGGAGGAGCTGGCCGAGCCGGACGTCCCGGGCGCGGAGATCGCGCCGGCGGGCGAGGAGGACCTCCGCGAGCTGTCCGACATCCAGCGGGTCGCCTTCGGCGGGGAGCCCCTCGGCGCCGACGAGCAGCCGCACGTTCCGAGCGGCGGCGCCGTCCTCGCGCGCATCGGCGGCGAGCCCGTGTCGGCGGCCGACTGGACTCCCGTCATCGACGGCTACTCCGAGATCGTCGGCGTCGCCACGGCCGACGCCTGGCGGCGGAGAGGGCTCGCCGGCCTCGTGACCGCGGCCGCAACCAGGGCCGCGTTCGAGGCCGGCGCCTCTACCTGCGTGCTCTCACCGGGCGACGAGACAGCCCTGCGCGTCTACGCCCGCGCCGGCTTCCACCGAGTCGCCACGATGCTGCACTACAGCGACTCGAGCTAGCCGACGTTCCTCAGTCCGAGCCCGCCGAAGACGGGCGAGGCGAGCACCAGAGCAGCCGCGGCGATCGGCACAGGTAGCAGTCGTTTCATGTAGATCCTCCTTCTCGGAGGTGGCGCGAACTTCCATAGGTTGCCGTCGTCCGGGTTTTGCGGGAGAATCGAGCCGTGAGCGAGGCCGTCGATCTCCGAGCGGCACCGCACGCGCCGCCTCAGCCGCGGCGCCGCGTGCTCATCCTCTCGGCCGAGGAGGGCGAGGGCCACCGCGCCGTCGCCCGCTCGCTGGAGGCCGAGCTGGGGCTTGAATCTGCCGAGGTCGTCGTCCACGACGCGCTCCAGCACGTCGGACGCGTCATCCCGTTCATGAGCCGGGACGTCTACCGCGTCCAGCTCCGCTGCCTGACCTGGACGTACGGGCTCGAGTGTTTCTTCTTCGCCCGCTTCCCTCCCGGACGGGCGATCGCGAGAACGGGCCTGGCCCTGTTCGGCTCGAAGCCGCTGCTCCGCCTCATCCGCAGCGTGAACCCCGATGTGATCGTCTCGACCCATCCCGCCGCGACGAGCATCATCGGCTACCTGCGCCGCCGCGGGATCCTGAAGATCCCGGCCATGGCAACGGTCAGCGACTTCGGCGTGCACCCGTTGTGGTCGCACCCGTGGATGGATCTCAACCTGGTCGTGCACGAGTCCTGCGTGCGTCCGGTGGAGCGTGTTGCGGGAACGGGAAGCGCACGCGTCGTGCGCCCCTTCGTCCAGCAGAAGTTCCTCGAGCCGATGCCGCAGGCCGACGCTCGCCGCTCGTTGGGCCTGCCGGAGGAAGGCCCGCTGATCATCGTCTCCGGAGGCGGCTGGGGCGTCGGCAAGCTCGAACGCGCCGTGCGGGCGGCGCTCAAGGTCGAGGGCGCGAATGTCGTCTGCATCTGCGGCCTCAACGAGCAGATCCGCGTGCGCCTGGAAAAGGACTTCGCCGGCGAGCCACGCGCGCGCATCCTCGGATTCACCCACGACATGAACGAGCTGATGGCGGCGGCCGACGCGGTCGTCCACTCGACCGCCGGCGTCACCTGCCTGGAGGCGCTCGTCCGCGGCAAGCCGATCATCGCCTTCGGCTCGCCCGCGGGACATGCAAGCTGGAACGCCAAGGCGATCGCCGCGCTCGGGATGGGCGACGACTGCCGGACGTCCGGCCAGCTGACCGAGGCTCTCCGGCGCGCGATCTCCCAGAACTCGGTCGCGATCCGCCGACTCAGGGCCCAGCGGCCGGCGGGCCCACTGATCGTCGGCGCGCGGCCGCGGAACGGCCCTCCCGTCTTCCGCCGGCGCCGCGAAGCGCGCCGGATCGTTCTCGGCCTCGCGGTGACGACACTGGTGCTCGCGGGCTGGACGTTCGCGAGCGCGGCACCGTATCCCCTCGTCTCCCGGATGCTCCACCTGCGCCCGGTCACGACGGCCGCCGTCGGCCCGAAGAACGTCGCGCTCGTGATCGAGGCGCCGCCGCGAGTTGTCCCGGCGCTCGTTGCGGAACTGCGCGCGAAGGATGCTCGCGCGACGTTCGCGCTCTCCGAGGACCCGTCACAGCGCATGCTCCGCCGCATCTCCGCGTTCGGCGACACGACGTTTCCGGCGCTGCCGGCGAAGGGGCTGCCGCAGTGGATCAGCGTCGGCCGTGGGCTCCGCAACCAGGCGCGCGAGCTCGGCCTGGGCAAGTCCTTCCACTACCTCGTCCCCCGGAAGGGCTTCTCGCTCGGCGAGTACGTCGTTGCGCGGACGGTCGGGGGACGGCCGGTCTCCCCGGCGGTGCGTTACGAGGCGGGAGAGGCGCTTCCCGCCAAGAAGCCTCAGACGGGAGACGTCGTCGTGCTCACGCTGGCGGACGCGTCGTCGCTCGCCGCCTCCTTGTCCACGCTCGACCGCGTGCTGGCTTCGCTTTCGTCGTCCTCGCTCTCCGCCGTCCCGTTCCCCGACTCGTCGAGGACGGCGCCGACCGCCGGGGACGTCGCCAACACCGACGCACCGCCGACGATCAGCAGGATGGAGGCGCCGAGGGCGACGCGCAGCCACGGGTCGGTGCTCCATGTCTCCCCGGCGAACACCGGCGCGAGAGCGACGGGGATCAGCGTCGTCAGCGCGAGGATGATCGGCGCGACCTGAGTCGCCGGACGGTTCTGGAGAGCCGACATCTCGCTGAGCGTCGCGACCCCTGCGGCCAAGCCCATCACGATTCCCCACGCGACCAGGCTGATCCACACCTCGTTCGAGAAGTCGTCGGAGAAGAACTTCGTCGCCAGCCCGTCGATGGCGTAGGCGGCGCCCGCCCCGACGGCGATGAAGAGGCCCGCGGAGCGCCCGAGGAGAGCCAGCCCGTACGGCACGAGGGCGATGGCGGCGAGGATGCCGATCGCGACGTACAAGCCTGCCCCACTCGCATGGTCGGTGTCGCGCGCGGGCGCGGACCAGGCGAGGAGCGCGATCCCCGCCACCATCACGCTCACGCTCAGGATCTCGCGCCGGCCGACCCGCTCCCCGAGCACGCGCGAGCCGATCCCGAGGAGCACGACCAGGCTCATCGCCAGCGCCGGCTCGACCAGCGTCAGCGGGATGAGCAGCAGTGCGCCGACCTGCGCGATCCACCCGAGCATCGCGAGTCCCGTTCCGATCAGCCAGCGCGGTCTCGTGATCAGCCGGCGCAGCAGAGAAATCCGAAGGTGCTGCTCCTGCGGCGACTCCCGCGCCTCCAGGGCTTGCAAGCCGACCGCCGTGGCATAGAGGATCGCGGTCGTGAAGGCGAGCGAGAGACCGGCGACGACGACCATGAACAAGATGCACGATAGCCTCGTCCTCGCCGCGCACCTGCTGCCGGTGCCGGCGGTCGGGCTCCCGTGGTATCGCCGCGCCCTCCGGATCCGTGATCGCGTCGACGACCGCGGCGCGGTCGGCCTGACCTTCGACGACGGTCCGCATCCCGAAGGCACCCCCGCCGTGCTGGAAGCGCTTGCCGTGGGGAGGGCGAGCGCGACGTTCTTCCTGGCGGGCGAGCAGGTCGTGCGGCGGCCGGCGATGGCGGCCGAGATCGTCGATGCCGGGCACGGCGTCGCGCTCCACTGCTTCCATCACCGCAACTTCATGCGGTTGAGCCCGCGCCGGGCGCGCGAGGACCTGGCGCGCGGCGCTGCGGCGATCGAGGACGCGACTGGCGTCGCGGTCACGCAGTTCCGTCCCCCGCTCGGGTACCTGACCGCGGCGGCGCTGTCGTTCGCCCGCGCGCAGGACTGGGAGGTCGTCCTCTGGAAGCGGATCGGCTACGACTGGCGCCCGGCGGCGACGCCGGAGCGGATCGCCCGTCGCGTCACGCGCGGGCTACGCGGCGGCGAGATCATCGTCCTGCACGACGCCGACTTCTACAGCGTTCCCGGTGCCTGGCGGGCCACCGCCGGCTCGCTGCCGCTCGTGTTCGAACGGCTGAAGGCGCGCGGCCTGCACGCCGTCTCCGCGTGACCGTCGTCGGAATCCTCGCCGAGGCCGGCCGCCTCTACGTCAGGTTCTTCTGGCGCGGCCTGCTGATCGCCGTGCCGCTCTTCGTCGTGCTGCCCATCCCGGCCGCGATCCTCGACGTCCAGCACGACACGGCCTGGACGATTCTCGCTCGCCGCCGTCTTCGTCACCATCTTCACCTCGTACGGAGACTTTCTCGTGGAGGGGGAGCTCACCGTCGACATGCGCTACAGGGAGGAGGTCGGCGCCTATCCCTCGCCTGCGCGAGCTGATCCGCAAGATCCGGCCGCACCTGCTCACGCTCCTCGCGGCGACGCTGATCTACTCGATCTGCATCGCAGCCGGGCTCGTGCTGCTGGTCGCTCCCGGCCTGTTCGTCCTCGTCCGCTGGAGCGTGATCGTTCCGGTGATCGTGGTCGAAGGGCGTGGCATGCGGGAGGCGTTCAGGCGCTCCAACGCCCTCGTCCGCGGCCACAGCTGGACGGTGCTGTGCGCGCTGTTGATCATTCTCGTCGTCTCGGCCTTCGTCGAGACCGGCTTCGACAACCTTCTCTACCCGCTGCCCGAGTTCTTCGCGAGCTGGCTTGGCCACTTCCTCGTCAGCGTGATCACCGCGCCGTACGCCGCCCACGCGCTCGCGGTCATCTACTTCCGGCTCGCGGCTGTCGATTCTGGCCCTGCCCGTTCGTCGTAGTGGTGTAATCGACCCGAGGAGGTAACGCGATGCAGTACATGCTGCTCATCTACGCAGAGGAAGGCCGCTGGGAGAGCCTGTCCGACGAGGAGCGGGAATCGGTCTACGCGCAGTACAGGGCGTTCGGAGACGAGCTCGACCGGAGCCAGGCGTTCGTCGGCGGCGCCGAGCTGCAGGGAGTGACGAGCGCGACGTCCGTGCGAGTCCGCGACGGAGAGACCGAGGTCACCGACGGGCCGTTCGCGGAGACGAAGGAGGCGCTGGGCGGGTACTACCTGATCGAAGCCGACTCGCTCGACGAGGCGATCCAGTGGGCGGCGAAGATCCCCGCGGCGACGCACGGGGTCGTCGAGGTGAGGCCGCTCGTCATGCGCGAGGCGGAGGTCTCGACGTAGACGTCGCGACAGTCTTCCGCGAGGAGTGGGGTCGCTCGGTCGCCGCCATTGCGCGCGCGACCGGCGATCCCGGCCTCGCTGAGGACGCCGTCCAGGACGCTTTCGAGGTCGCCGTAGCGCGCTGGGACGACTCGCCGCCGCGCAACCCCGGTGCCTGGATCATGGCGACGGCGCGCAACCGGGCGATCGACCGTCTCCGGCGCGACCGCACCCTCGCCCGCAAGACGGAGCTGCTGGCCCGGCTGGAGGAGATCGACGTGCCCGAAGAGGAGACCAACCTTCCCGACGAGCGCCTGGAGCTGATCTTCGCGTGCTGCCATCCCGCGCTGACCGCCGACGTCCGCATCCCGCTGACGCTGCGCATGGTCTCGGGACTGACGACGGCGGAGATCGCGCGCGCCTTCCTCGTCCCCGAGCCGACGCTCGCGCAGCGGCTGGTGCGCGCGAAACGGAAGATCCGCGAGGCGGCGATCCCGCTTCGCGTCCCGCCGGAGCACCTGCTTCCCGAGCGCTTGCGGTCGGTGCTCGGCGTTCTCTACCTCACCTTCAACGAGGGGTACTCGGCGACAGGGGGCGAAGCTCTGGTCCGCGCGGAGCTGTGCGACGAGGCGATTCGGCTGGGCAAGCTGCTGGCTGCGTTCATGCCGGACGAGCCGGAGGTCCTCGGGCTGCTGGCGCTGATGCTCTTGCAGGACTCGCGGCGGGCGGCTCGGAGCGGGCCAGGCGGAGAGCTCGTCCTCCTCGAAGACCAGGACCGGTCGCTGTGGGACCAGGGCAGGATCGAGGAGGGGCGACGCGTGCTCGTGCGCGCGCTCTCGATGCGCATGGCCGGGCCGTACCAGCTGCAGGCGGCGATCGCGGCCGTCCACTCGGAAGCGTCGACGCCGGCCGAGACGGACTGGCCGCAGATCGCGGCGCTGTACGGCGAGCTTTTGCGCGCGTTTCCCTCCCCGGTCGTCGAGCTGAATCGCGCAGTCGCGGTCTCGCTCGCCGACGGGCCGGCGGAGGGGCTCGAGCTCGTCGACCGGATCGAGGGGCTGGACGACTACCACCTGTTGCACTCGACCCGCGGCAACCTCCTCGGGCGGCTGGGTCGCGAGGACGAGGCGCGCGCGGCGTACGCACGCGCGCTCGAGCTCGCGTCGAATGACGTCGAGCGCTCGTTCCTGGTGGCTCGGGTCAATGGATTGCAACGAAACTGAAACAGAGCGAGCAGACCGTGCTGATCAGGCCGCGGCTTCCTCCATGCCGGCCAGCTCCCTGGCCATCGAGAGGCGCTCCAGCGCCTTCCTCTCGATCTGGCGGACACGCTCGCGCGTCAGGTTCAGGCGGCGGCCGATCTCCTCCAGCGACTGCGGGGCGCTGTCGCCGTTCAGGCCGTAGCGGAGCATGATCACCTGCTGCTCGCGATCGGGAAGCTTGCGCACCGCACTTCGCAAGGCATCCTCGCGGAGGCTGACCTCGACCTCCTCCTCGAGCGGCGCCTCGTCGCCGGCGAAGAGCTCGCCGAAGGTGGCGCCGTTTTCGTCGCCGATCGGGCGGTCGAGGCTGGTCACCGCGCGCGGCGCGTCCATCGCCTCGCGGACGTGCTTGGGCGAGAGCCGGGTGCGCTTGGCGATCTCGGCGTCGCTTGGATCGCGACCGAGCTTCACCGTCAGCTCGCGGATGGCGCGGTTGATGCGTTGCTCGCGTTCGACCACGTGGGTCGGAATCCGGATCGTCCGCGCTTTGTTGGCGACTCCGCGCTGGACGGCCTGGCGAATCCACCAGGTCGCATAGGTCGAGAACTTGAACCCGCGGCGCCAGTCGAACTTCTCGACGGCGCGAATGAGGCCGATCACGCCCTCCTGGATCAGGTCGAGCAGGGCAACGCCGTGGCCCTGGTAGCGCTTCGCGATCGAGACGACGAGCCGGAGGTTGGAGTTGATCATGCGGTCCTTCGCCTCGAGGTCGCCCCGTTCGACGCGCTTCGCCAGCTCGACCTCCTCGTCGGCGGTCAGGAGGGCGTAGCGCGCCGCCTCGTTCAGGAAGAGCTGGAGCGAGTCGGTCGTCGCGACCGCAAGGTCGCCGTTGACGTAGGTGCCCTTGGCGCCCTCGCGTCCGCAGTCGTCGCGCAGGTCGATCCCGCGCCGCTCGAGCTCGAGGTAGACCTCTTCGACCTCTTCCTCTTCGAGATCGCTCTGCTCGAGCGCCGCATGGAGCTCGGAGAGCTCGAGGCAAGCGCCTTCCTCGGAAGCATGGTCGATCACTTCCATGATCGCGTCGGCAATCACCTTTCCAGCGTTCCCACCCGCCCCGGCGGTTCAAACGTAAGATCCCCCGGTGGCGCGGCCACGGCGCACTCCTCCACGGTTCGAGCAGTTCTTCGCGATCCGCCGTTTCCAGCCGGCGCTCGAGTTCACGCCGGACGGCCGCCGGCTCCTGTTCGTCACCAACACGTCCGGCCAGTTCAACCTGTGGCGGACGTCGATCGGAGGCGGCCGTCAGCAGCAGCTGACCGCATTCGAGTCGAACACGGTCCGGTCGGTCGCGCCCGCGCCGGACGGCAAGACGATCGTCTTCACGGCCGATCAGGACGGCGACGAGTTCCACCAGATCTACTCGCTCCCGGCCAACGGCGGGTGGCCCGAGCAGTGGACGGAGGCGCCGCAGGTCCAGCATTTCGTCAGCGCCAACGGCTGGTCGCCGGACGGCAGCCTGCTGGCGTTCGCGGCCAACGCCCGCGTGCCGACCGACATGGACGTCTGGCTCCGCGATCGGGACGGCAACGTCCGCAAGCTCTTCGGCGACGCGATGTACGCCTTCCCGGCGGGGTGGTCGCCCGACGGGCGGCAACTGCTCGCGCTCGACTTCCGCAACACCACCGACACGTCGATCCATCTCGTCGACGTGGGCTCCGGCGAGTCGCGGGAGCTGACGCCGCACGAGGAAGAGACCACGTATCTCCCCGGGCCGTGGGCGCGGGACGGGTCCGGCTTCTACGTCCTCTCGAACGAGGGCCGCGAATTTGCCGGTCTCGCCTTCTTCCGCCTCGACGGCGGACTGGAGTGGCTGGAAACGCCGGAGGGCGACGTCGAGGAGGTCGACCTCTCCGAGGACGGCCGCGTCCTCGCCTGGCTCGAGAACGACCGCGGCTGGGCGCGCGTGCACCTCCGTGACGTCGAGAGCGGCGCCGACCTGCCCGAGCCACAGCTCCCGAACGGAGCGATTTCCACCGCAGGGAGCGCGTTGACGCTGTCCCCCGACGGCCGCCACGCGGCGCTGATCTGGCAGGGCCCGCAGCGCCCGCCCGATCTCTACGTGATCGAGACGGGAACCGGGAAGGCGCGCAAGCTGACGGAGAGCATGCTCGGCGGCCTCCGGCCGCGCCAGCTGGTCGAGCCCGAGCTCGTCTCGTACCCGACGTTCGACGGCCGGGACATCCCGGCCTGGCTGTACCGGCCGAAGCGGCGGAGCCGGATGCCCGTCGTCCTCTCGATCCACGGCGGGCCCGAATCGCAGGAGCGCCCCGTCTACATGCCGCTCTACCAGTACCTGCTCAGTCGCGGCATCGCCGTCCTCGCAACCAACATCCGCGGCTCGAGCGGCTACGGCAAGACATACCAGACGCTGATCCACCACGACTGGGGCGGCGGGGACGTCCGCGACTGGGACCATGCCGTGAAGTGGCTGCACGAGCAGGATTGGGTGAACCGCGACCGGATCGCCGTCTGGGGAGGTTCTTACGGCGGCTTCGCCGTCCTGTCGTGCGTGACCCGGCTACCCGGCTACTGGCGCTGCGCGGTCGACATCTTCGGGCCGTCGAACCTGGTGACGTTCGTGCGAGCGGTTCCGCCGACCTGGAAGCGCTTCATGGACAAATGGGTCGGGAATCCGGACACGGAGGCGGATTTCCTGAACGAGCGCTCGCCGATTACATACGTCGAGCAGATGCAAACACCCCTCCTGGTCATCCAGGGAGCGACCGATCCGCGCGTGGTCAAGCCGGAGTCCGATCAGATGGTCAAGCGTCTGCAGAGCCTCGGCCGGGAGGTGGAGTACGAGGTCTTCGAGGACGAGGGGCACGGGTTCACGCGCCGCTCGAACGAATTGCGCGCGTTCAGGCTGAGCGCGGACTGGCTCGAGAGGTATCTGGCGTAACGAAAACGGTCAGCCGCACTTCTACGCCCACGGGTCCGCCGACGCTTGAACCCGTGCGCCACTCCTTTGCTCTGCCGTTTCAGGTCGCATCAGACGACGCTGCGCGCATTGACGAAATGCGATCGAGAGCGGCCAAGCCGAGGATGAGCAAGCTCATCCGTAGCAGCAAGGCGGGCGGGGTCAGGAGCCGTAGCGGCTCGACCGCCTCGAGATGCCAACCGAGGAAGAACCACAGCAGCGCAACACCGAGGAGCCCTGCCGCGAAGAGGTCGAGGCTCGAGGTACGCGGCCAGCGGAGCGAAACGAGCCAGAGTACGAGAGCCAGCATGAGGAGCATCGGCAGGTCTCCCGAGGGGGCTGAGCGGTCCCAGAGCAGGTCCTGAACCGGTCCTGGCAGGGCAGGCCGCACTGGGGCGTAGGCGGCGTTCCCCGACAGCTGATTTGGAGCGTCGAGAAGAAGATGGTGGACGTCCTCGAGCGGATGACTGAGCAGCCAGGCCAGGTACGTCCGCCACCAATGCGCGTTGACCCACTCAACCCACGCAGCATCCTGGACCACGGGATCGACGACGCCCAGATCGGTACCCGTCGCCGCCTCGTGTCGCAGCACCGCCATCTGCGGCATCCCTCGCTCCTCGAAAAACTTGGCATTCGCCGGCTCTTTGAGGATCCGGAGCACCAACAAATCGTGTGCGCTTGCCGTAACGAGTGGCTCCCCCGAGATCGCGGCCGCGTACCCTCCCCACACGCCGATCAATGCCAAGGTCGCCGCGACCGCAATAAGGCGTCGCCTTCGCAAGAGGATCCAGACGATTGCACAGACGGCGACGATCACGAACACGATCGTCTGCAACTGCCTCGTGAACACCCACAGGACGACGATGGCGAGCATTGCCGCGAACGGCCATCGCGTCGGGCGCAGGCGCACCCAGAGCAACGCCGCGACGAGCAGCGCGCTCAGCGACAAAGCCAGGCTCTCCGAGAGCAGGATCTGGTCCCACTGAACCACCTGGACACACAATCCGAGGAGCAGCATCAAAGCAGCGCCGACGCGGGCCACCAACGGGTTGACGAGGCTCCGCGCGACCGCGAACGCAAGCGAGCACCAGGCCACGATCCCGATCACGAGTTGTGCAAAGACGCGAACACCATCGTTCGGCAAAGTCGTGTAGAGGAGCGGGACGGTCCAGAGCCGGTCACCGCCGTAGCCGAGAAAATCGAGGTGCATGTACGTCACGGTGTCCGGGAACGCGATCGCATGCGTCGAACCGGACGTCCACGCACGGAGGACGACGAAGGCGAGGCAGAAGATCGCGACGTCCCTCGTCAGCGGGTCGAGCCGCTGAACCTTCGACCGCAGGCGACTTCCCCAGCTCATGCGCGGAACCTGACCCGTAGGCGGTGCCGTCTGTCAACCCTATGACGGACCGTGTGGCGGAGTAGATCGCCGCACACTTCTCGTCGTGACGGTCAACGAGGTCATGCGCCAAACGCCGCCAGTCAATGATCCATCCGGGCACGGAGAATAGCCCGTAGCCGATCAGGTCCTCGAAGCACCTAGCGTGAGCAAACCGGTCGACGGCGTCGTGAACCTCGCCGTCAGCCGCGGTCACATGCCGAAGTAAGCTCAGCGAGTGCCCAAGCGGGCCCTCATCACCGGTGTCGCCGGACAGGACGGCTCGTATCTGGCCGAGCTTCTGCTCGATGAGGGCTACGAGGTCTTCGGCGTCGTGCGCGATCCCGACGCGCCGCACGACAACCTCGCCGCGGTCGCCGACCGGATCAGCCTGATCCGGGCCGACCTCCTAGACCAGTCATCTCTGCGGACCGCACTCGCGGAGTCGCAGCCGGACGAGTTGTACAACCTCGCCGCCCCCTCGTTCGTGCCGATGTCCTGGGACCAGCCCATCCTGACGGCGCAGTTCGCAGCGGTCGGGGCGACGGCGATCCTCGAGGCGATCCGCGAGACGCGCCGCGACGATCCGCTTCTACCAGGCTTCCTCCAGTGAGATCTTCGGCGAGCCTCGCGAGACGCCGCAGACCGAGCAGACGCCGCTCGCGCCCGTCACTCCGTACGGCGTGGCGAAGGCGTACGCGCATTTCATCGTCGGCTCCTACCGCCGCCGGTACGGCCTGTTCGCCTGCTCGGGAATCCTGTACAACCACGAGTCCCCCCGGCGCCCTCTCGACTTCGTGACGCGCAAGGTGGCGCATGGAGCGGCGCGGATCGCGCTCGGCCTCGACGAGGAGCTGACGCTGGGCAACCTCGACGCCCGGCGCGACTGGGGATATGCGCCCGACTACGTGCGTGGGATGTGGCTGATGCTCCAGCAGGACGAGGCCAGCGACTACGTCATCGCCACGGGCGTTGTGCACTCCGTCCGAGAGCTGGTCGAATGTGCGTTCGGGCAGGCGGGACTGGAGTGGGAGAAACACGTCCGCGTCGACGAGGCGCTGCAACGCGGAAAGGCCGAGCTGCACGACCTCGTCGGCAACGCGTCGTTTGCGCGCGACGGCCTGAACTGGGCTCCTACAGTGGATTTCGAGCAGCTCGTGCGGATTCTGGTCGAATCCGAGCTTGCGTCCCTGAACGCAGCCGAAACAGAACTTTTACGTTTGGAATAGGACACCTCCCGGTACAGTCACTCATCGTGAGGGGTCGCTTTCTCGCTGTGGCGGGAGCGGTCGGACTGGCCGTTTCCCTCCCCGCATCGGCCGCGCGCAACTCGGTCGAGCACTTCACCGTCCTCTCAGCGAAGACGAGCGCCACGCTGACTTTCAAGAGCGCGAATTCCAATCAGTCCGCACAGACGAGCGGCACCGTCACCCTCTCGGCGTCGCAGAAGAGCTCCGGCAAAGGGTCGCTGCCGGGGCGCGCCCTGGCCAGCCTCAAAGGCACCCTGAAGGAGCGCGTGAAGACGAAGCGGACGCCGTCCGATTCCTCCCCGTATCAGGAGATCTGCTCGAACTCGCACAAGGTCGGCGGCAAGGGCGGGATCACGCTCCGACGCGTGGGCACGAAGGTGCAGGTCGGCTGGGCCTTCCCGCAGGCGAACGCCAGTTTCTGCCACGGCCCGAAGGTCGGCAAGAGCGTGACGGCGAAGATGAAGCGCGTCTACTCAGCCGCCACCTTCGCCAAGAGGCTGGTGACGGTCGTCCTCAAGGGGACGAGCACCGCCCGCTCCGGCAGCACCACGCTGACGTACCGCTGGAACGCGAAGGTCACTCTCGCGCGCAGTTAGGCCCCGCCAGAGGCGCGGCTAGGCTTTACCCCGTGCCGAAGGCGCTGATCACCGGCGGAGCGGGCTTCATCGGCTCGCACCTGGCCGAGCTGCTGCTAGATGACGGCTGGGAGGTCTTCGCGCTCGACGACCTCTCGACGGGCTCGATCCAGAACGTCGCGCACCTGCGCGAGCAGCCCGCGTTCCACCTCGTCGTCGACTCGGTCCTCGCGCCCGCAGTCGTCGGAGAACTCGTCTACAAGTGCGACGTCGTCTACCACCTGGCGGCCGCGGTGGGCGTACGGCTGATCGTCGAGCAGCCGGTGCATACGCTCGTCACGAACGTGCAGGGGACCGAGACCGTCCTCGACTACTGCAACCGCTTCGGCAAGCGGGTGCTGATCGCGTCCAGCTCGGAGGTCTACGGCGACCACCGGGAAGAGCGTCCGCTCAGCGAGGACGACCGGCGCGTGTACGGCCCCACGACCGAGCGGCGCTGGCTGTACGCGGACTCGAAAGCCCTCGACGAGTTCCTCGCGCTGGGATACCACCAGGAGCGTGCACTCGACTGCGTGATCGTGCGCCTGTTCAACACCGTCGGGCCGAGGCAGAGCGCCCAATACGGGATGGTGATCCCGAATTTCGTCAGAAGCGCGCTCGCGGGAGCTCCGCTGGAGGTGCACGGCGACGGCACGCAGACGCGCTCGTTCTGCCACGTGGAGGATACGATCCGCGCTCTCACGGGCTTGATGGACGATCGCTTGATCTCGGGCGAGATCTACAACGTCGGGTCGACCGAGCGGATCCGCATTTTCGACCTTGCGCAGCGCGTCCTCGAGCTCACGGGCTCGGACTCGGAGATCACCTTTGTTCCATACGACCGTGTATACGGCCTCGGGGTTGAGGACACGCTCCACAGGGAGCCATCCATCGAACGGGTCCACGGCGCAATCGGGTGGCGGCCCAGCCTGGATCTCGAGCGGATTCTCGCCGACGTGATCGACCACACCCGCCACGCGCCCATTGCCGCTGAGGCGGAAAGCGCGTCCTGACAGCGCCGGAGATGGTTCGCCGAACGCCTGAACTGCAGACGGAAGTAGCGGTTCCATTCGTCGACCTCGACCCGAGCTGCCGACCCCTGAACGCAGCCATCCTGGCCGATATCGCCGACCTTCTCGACTCGACCGGTTTCCACTACGGTCCGCAGGTCGCCGAGTTCGAGGATCGATTCGCGGCGTACTGCGGCACCGCGGCCTGCGTCGGAATGTCGAGTGGGCTCGACGCACTTCGCCTCGCACTGCTCGCCGCCGGGATCGAGCCCGGAGACGAGGTAATCGTTCCCGCCAACACGTTCATCGGGACGTTCGCTGCCGTCCATCAGGCTGGCGGAATCCCGGTCCCCGCCGATGCGAGCGAAGCCGATTACAACCTCGATCCGGCTCTGGTCGCGGAGCGCGTCACCGACCGGACACGGTTCGTCGTCCCCGTCCATCTGTACGGCCAAATGGCCGACATGCGATCGTTGTCGGAGTTGGCAGACGCGCTCGGCCTGGTCTTGATCGAGGATGCGTGCCAGGCCCACGGCGCCGAGCGCGACGGCACGCGGGCGGGTGTGGGGGGACGAGCCGCGGCTTTCAGCTTCTACCCGAGCAAGAACCTCGGCGCCGCTGGAGACGCGGGCGCGGTCGTGACGAGCGACGGCGAGCTCGCCACTCGCTTACGCGCGCTTCGCCACCACGGCGAGCGCGAGAGGCACTACAGCGAGGTCGAGGGTTACACCGCCCGGCTCGACACGATCCAGGCGATCGTGCTGCTCCACAAGCTGCCGCATCTCGATCGCTGGACGGAGGAGCGACGTGCTGCCGCCGCCTTCTACACCGATGCGCTCGCCGGCGTCGGAGACCTTCGCCTTCCTCCAACCCCACCAGACAGCAACCCCGTCTGGCATCTGTACGTCGTCCGGACCGGCGAGCCGGCGGCACTGGCCCGCCATCTCGCCGAGCGCACGATCGGCAGCGGTCGCCACTATCCGGAGCCGCCTCACCTCTCTCGCGCGTTTGGGTGGCTCGGCTTCGAGCGCGGCGACTTTCCGGTCACCGAGGCGATCGCAGCCGAAGGACTCTCTTTGCCTCTCTTTCCTGGAATCAGCGAGGCACAACTCGAGGCAGTCACAAGCGCTGTCGCGGACTACTTTGGCTGACGCTCCCGCGAACGAGGCGCCCTACCGGCAGATCAGGGACGTCGAGTTCGGTGACGGCGTGATCGTGCACGCATTCACGAATCTCTACGGCTGCGGGATCGGAGACGAGACTCGAATCGGTCCCTTCGTCGAAGTCCAGGAAGGGGCGCTGATCGGCGCCCGCTGCAAGATCCAGAGCCACACGTTCATCTGCACCGGGGTAGAGATCGGCGACGAGGTCTTCGTGGGCCACGGAGTGATATTCATCAACGACCGCCGGCCGGTGGCGACGACCGACGCCGGCCGCCTGAAGGACGAAGACGACTGGACGCTCGAGCGAACCGTCGTCGAGGACAATGCGTCGATCGGCTCGGGGGCGACCATCCTCTGCGGGGTGCGGATCGGTAGCGGCGCCGTGGTGGGCGCGGGGGCCGTCGTCACCGCAGATGTCGAACGAGGCCAAACAGTGGCGGGCGTTCCGGCCCGAACGGTTCGGAGGTAGGCGTTCACGGTTTCCAGATCCTCGCGGATTTCCGGGCGTGAAGCTCGGTTTCGTCCCGGCGCTCGACCCTACCGGTGGTGGCGTCTACCAGTACAGCGCCTCCATGGCTCATGCCCTCCGCGATTGGGGATCCGACGGAGGGGCCGTTGCGCTCGTAGCTCCCGGCTCGAATCTCCCACCCATCATGGAAGGCTGGGCATATCTGGAGCTCCCACTTCTCAGTCCGCCGAATCCTCAGACGCGCCGGCTTCCTTTCGTGAGATCTCAACGCCTTCGTAACGGCCTGCGAACGATTCGCCGGGGGATAGAGCGCCAGAACGTGTTCGATTTCGATCGTATCTCCGTCAGGCCCGGGCCGGCGCAATTGCTCATGGACAACGCGATCGATCTCACGCTGTTTCCGGCTCCGTTGGCAGCATCGTTCGAGATTGGGCTGCCGTACGCAATGGCCATTCACGATCTTCAACACCGCTTACAGCCCGAATTCCCGGAAGTCTCGGCCAACGGCGTCTGGGAGAGCCGCGAATATCTGTTTCGCAACGGTGCACGGTACGCCTCTGTTGTCCTGGCCGACTCGGAAATTGGACGCGAGGACATACTCGACGTTTACGGTGGTTATGGCCTCGACGAGGAGCGGGTTTGCATCCTTCCATTCGCCGTGCCGCCAGAACTGGTATCCACCGCCGCAGCCGCCGACCGGCGAGCCGTACGCCCTCCCGGAGCGGTACCTCTTCTACCCGGCTCAGTTCTGGCCACACAAGAACCACCTGCGGCTCGTCGAAGCGCTAGGGATCCTCCGTCGGCGGGACATTCGTGTCCCGCTCGTGCTCACGGGATCGTGGAGCGGCACGCTGCGCGAGCGAACGTTCGAGAAGATGATGAGCCATGCGCGATCATTGAACGTCGACGAGCAGCTGACGGTGCTCGGCTACGTGCCGGACTCCGATATGGCCGGTCTCTATCGCAGAGCTGCCGCGCTCGTGTTTCCGACGTTCTTCGGGCCGACGAACCTCCCGATCGTCGAGGCGTGGGCGCTCGGCTGTCCCGTCGTCACGTCGGACATCCGCGGGATTCGCGAGCAGGTCGGGAGACGCGGCTCTCCTCGCCGACCCGCGCGAGCCGGAGGCGCTCGCGGCCGCAATCGAACGGGTTTGGACAGACGAGGAACTAGCCGGAGGCTTGTCGAGCGCGGGCGGGCGCGCGTGCAGGCGTTCTCGCCCGAGGACTTTCGCCGAAGGCTGAAGGAGATCCTCGACCGAGCGGTCGCGCTAGGGCCGCCCGGCCCCACGCTCATCCGAGCGACATGACCGAACCCTTCGTCCTTGTCGTCTCCTCCGACGAGACCGTGCTTGCCTACGTGATTCGCGGCGGCGACCCATCCGAAACGAGCTTCCCGGTGCCGGCTGCGCTCCCGCTGCAGGTCGGCTTCGTCGTTTACCCCGCCGGCGGCGAGGTCGCTCGACATGCACACGTGCCGGTCGACCGTCATCTCGACAAGACGTGCGAAGTTCTCGTCGTGCGAAGTGGGAGCTGCGAGATCGACCTGTATGACGAACAGCGGCGGCTCGTAACAACGGAGACGCTCGAGGAGGACGACATCATCGTCCTCGTCGAGGGCGGCCACGGCCTGAGAATGAACGCGGATACCGTCCTCCTCGAAGTCAAGCAAGGTCCGTACACCGGCCTGGGGGAGAAGGAGCGATTCTGACCGAGCGCGTACCTGTCAACGAACCGGTCCTCGGCGCGCAGGAGTTCGAGTACGTGCGCCGGTGCCTGGAAGGCGCATGGATCTCCTCCGCCGGCCCGTTCGTCGAGGAGTTCGAGACCGCCTGGGCCGCGTACTGCGGACGGGTCCACGGCGTCGCCATGAGCAACGGGAGTGCCGCGCTTCAGGCCGCGGTCGCGGCACTCGGACTGGAGGCGGGCGACGAGGTGGTCATGCCGACCTTCACGATCATCTCGTGTGCAACGGCCGTTCTGGCGTCGGCGCGACGCCGGTCCTGGTCGACTGCGACCCCCGAACGTGGTGCATGGACGTCGATCAGGTGCGGGGGAGGCTTTCCGTCGCACACGGGCGATCATGCCCGTCCACATCTACGGGCATCCGGTGGACATGGACCCAGTGCTCGAGCTCGCCGAGGCGCGCGGTCTCACCGTCATCGAGGACGCAGCCGAGGCCCACGGCGCCGAGTACCTGACCGGCCGGGAGACAAGCACATCCGCGTGGAAGCGGTGCGGCAGCTTCGGCGACCTGAGCTGCTTCAGCTTCTACGCAAACAAGATCGTGACCACCGGCGAAGGCGGGATGGTGCTCACCGATGACGACGCCCTCGCCCGTCGCCTTCGGTCGCTCCGCAATCTCGGGTTCGATCCCGAGCGGCGGTTCGTCCACGACGAGCTCGGCTTCAACTTCCGGCTCACCAATCTCCAGGCCGCCGTCGGAGTCGGGCAGATCGAGCGGGTCGACGAGACGGTCGCGCGAAAGCGCGAAGTCGCTGCGCGCTACACGGAGCGGCTCGCGGGGCTCGACGGCCTCCAGCTTCCCGTCCAGGAGCCGTGGGCACGAAACGTCTACTGGATGTACGGCGTCGTCGTCGACGAGGCGACCGGCCTCGACGCGGCCACCTTCTCCGACCGCCTAAGTCGAGGAGGGCGTCGAGACACGGCCGTTCTTCCTCGGTATGCACGAGCAACCGGTGTTTCGGAGAGCGGGTTTCTTCGACGGAGAGTCGTACCCGGTCGCCGAACGACTGGCCCGCCAGGGCCTCTACTTGCCCTCCGGCACCGCAATCACCGACGCTCAGGTCGATGCGGTGTGCGACGCGGTGGCGAGAGTCGCTCGCGTGAAACAGGCGTTCTCCTCACTGTACGCCACGACGTACGATGACCTCTACCGCGAGAAGGACTACGAGGGCGAGTGCGAGCTCCTCCAGCAACTCTTCGTCGAGCACGGGAGCTCGGAGATCCGGTCGGTGCTCGATCTCGGCTGCGGAACCGGGAACCACAGCGTCCACCTGGACGCGTTGGGCTACGACGTCGTCGGCGTCGAGCGCTCCGCCACGATGCTCGAGATCGCGCGCGAAAAGACGGCGGCCCAACCGAACGTCGAATTGCACGAGGCGGACATCCGAAGCTTCGATCTCGGTCGACGAGTCGATGCAGTCGTGCTCCTGTTCGCTGTTCTCGGCTATCTCACCGAGGACGAGGACGTCATGGCGACGCTCGCGACTGCGCGCCGGCACCTCCGGCCCGGCGGGCTGCTGGTGTTCGATGTCTGGTACGGCCCGGCGGTCCTCCAGCAGCGGCCCTCCGCGCGGTTCTCGCGCACGCCACTCGAGCGGGGAGAGCTCTTGCGGGCAGCGACCCCGCAACTCGATCAGCTTCGTCAGCTCTGTCGGGTGCGGTACGAGCTCTGGCACGTCGAGGAGGATCGGGTTTGCGATCGAGCGGAGGAGGAGCATGTGATCCGGTTCTTCTTCGCCAACGAGCTACGGCTGCTGCTCTCGCGCTCAGGCTTCTCACTCGTCCGCCTCTCGGCATTTCCCGAAATGGAGCGTGAGCCGGACGAGACGACGTGGAACGTGGTCGCGGTCGCCCGCGCTGAGTGACCAACGCTAGGGCCGGCCGCCCAGAAGCCCGCGGCGGCAAAGCGGGCATCGAGGCGACCGTTCCGCAGCGGGGACGACCTTCCGTCCCGCTGCGGAGTCCGCGCCTTTCGTCCAATGCCAGATGAGGTGATTCGCCAGTCGCCTACCCATGAACGCCTCCAGCCATCGACGCCTGAAGAGGCTCGAGAAGAACGGGCCCCCGTGCGCGCGCGCAACGCGCCGCGCTTCGGGATAGAACCGGTTCGGCTGATCCACGGTCTTCGAGTCAGGATGGTGGCGGAACTGCGCGAGCGTGCCCGCGAAACGGCGGAACTCGGTCACCTCGGCTGCTCGAAGCCAGAAGTCGTAGTCCATCGCGTAGTGAAGGTTCTCGTCCAGATAGCCGATGCGATCGAAGAGCTCACGGCGGAAGAACACCGCCGGTTGTCCGATGGTCCCGCCGGTCCCGTTGAGCAGCTCTCGGCGGTCGAACTCCCCGGCGACTTGCGATCTGATCACCGCGCCCAGCTCGTCGATGATTTGCCAGTCGCCGTACATGAGTTCCACTTCGCCTACGAGCGTCTCGGTCGCCGCCGCGAAGGCGCCGGGCACATAGCGGTCGTCCGCGTTCAGCCAGCCGATGATCTCGCCCCTCGCAGCGCGGAAACCAACGTTGAGCGCGGCGGCCTGTCCACGCGGGGGACGTCCTCGATGCACGCGGATGTGCGGCCAGCGGGCGTACTCCTCGAGCACCGTCGCCGTCTCGTCTGTCGAGCCGCCCTCGACGACGATGTGCTCGATCGCGGGGTACTGCTGAGCGATCACCGAGTCGAGCGCGTCGGCGAGAAAGCGTCCCTGGTTTAGGCTCGGCGTCACGACCGAGACCAGAGGCGGCCTCACTGACGTCCTATGGATGGGTTCGGAAATCGCGTGCCATGGTCGGATGCAACCGTAGTTCGCCGCACGGGCGCTCAGATGAGACAATACGTCAAGCCGATCTCGCTCGAAGAGCATGAAGCCCTTGCTATGGCTATGACGTCGCCGAGGTCAGATGAGACCGCCGAGGGCGTCGAACCCTGCCACGAGTGTGTATGTGCGCTCCAAAACGCGACCGGAATCGTTTCTCGGAGCAGAAACCATGGCCGGATATGACGCCTCGTACACGTGCTCGGGTACTCGTTGCACGGTTAGTTCGAGTCCGCGGTCGGGCAAGAACCCGATTCGTTATCGAAGATCAGGTAGGGACATTCGAGCATCCGACCAGGTCTGATCGCGAGCTAGTGCATATGGCCTGTCTCAACGTAGCCCAACGACTCCGAAAGAGCTCGGGATTGAATCCAGTTTCTGCGAAGAGTGCATGCTTTCGAATTGCAATCTGAGCACCGATGAATCAAACCGTCTGTCCGGCAGACACGCTCACCACGTCGTGAAGCTCGCTCGACGAAGCTCCGGCGCAGATGCGCGACGAGTGAGCCAGGCTCGGACGATATCCCAGCGAGGTCTGATCGTGACCGCCGAAGCTGCGGCATCTCGGATGGCAGCGATGCCGACGAGAAGCCTGAACCGAAGTCGAGCACGTTCAGCGTCGTTTCCGACTGGATGAAGAAGGCCAACAGAAGACCCGCCAGAACCACGGCCACGAATACTGTGCATCTCGTCAAAGAGGACCGAGTCGCGTCTCGAACGCGGCGGTGCCGCTCTTCACCCTCGACGCGCCGTTCGCCGTTTTATCCAGATATGGAAGGATCCGTGATAGCCGCCAGCTTCCGCGCGCGGCGGCCGCCCACGTGTGGAAATGCTCCATGAAATCCCGTTGTGAGGCGCACTCCCCGGCTCTTCGTATCGCTCGACAACGACGCGTGGGAAATGTGCGGACAGCGGCTCGTGTCCGACTCATGTTTCCTTTGACTGCGTCCAGGCGAGTTCGGGGCGAATGACCCCCCTCCGTTCTTGCATCGCCGCTACCTCCGATCCCCGCGCGCCGAGATCTACGACGTCAAACGTCAGAGCGTCTTGGATGCGAGCGAAGAATCTCACATCGGGAATCAGAAAGTAGATCGTGAGCGTGTAGCGCCCTTCGTTCAGAAGATTGCCCGGAATCGCACAGCCTGTCCTATAGCTTCCTGGCAAGCGTCGCTCCGGCCACTCATCGACGTCGGAGTCGGACGATTCGAAAACCTCAACGCCGTCGGCGCGTCGGAGCAGGCCCATCACCACCATTCCACGTATCGGTTCATGAACGTCGTAGTCGATCTCGATGCTGAAACGATCCCGGATGTCGACGCTGCTCGTGACACCCCCCGGTGTCACGATCCGCGCCCGACGTACCGAAAGCTCCGTGACCCCAGGCTCTCGAGCCCCGTCCGGCCAGAAGCGTTCTCCCTCGAACTCGGCGCTCGACGTGAGGTAATTCTCCACCACGCGTTCCGCCGACCCGATCTCCACGATCTGGCCCCTTTCGAACCGCGCGGCCCGTCGACATAGCCGCCCGATGGCCGCCATGTTGTGGCTCACGAAAAGGACTGTTCGTCCTGTGCGGGCGACGTCGTCCATCTTGCCGATGCACCGTTTCTGGAACTCGACGTCACCGACGGCGAGGACCTCGTCCACGACGAGGATGTCGGGCTCGAGATGGGCAGCGACGCTGAATGCGAGGCGGACGTACATGCCGCTCGAGTAGCGCTTCACCGGCGTGTCGAGGAAACGGCCGATCTCCGCGAACTCGACGATCTCGTCGAACTTGCGTTTGACCTCGGACCGCCGCATTCCGAGAACGGCGCCGTTCAGGAACACGTTCTCGCGACCGGTCAGCTCGGGATGGAAGCCGGTTCCGACCTCGAGCAGCGCGCCGACGACCCCCGCGAACCGGGCTCGGCCTTCGGTCGGCTCTGTGATCCGGGACAAGAATCTTGAGCAGCGTCGTTTTTCCGGCGCCGTTGTGCCCGATGATCCCCATCACCTCGCCCTCGGCGATCTCGAGATCGACGTGGCGAAGCGCCCACAAGTATTCAGCCTTGGACGTCGCGCCGTTCTGGCCCGACTTCGGCTTGAACAGCCGCTTCGACGAGGTCGAGATGGATTCGGTCAGGCGACCATAGTGAGAGCCTGCCCAGCCGGTAGCGCTTGCCGAGATCCTCGATGACGATCGCCGGGCTGCCATCTAGATCACGTCGGCGAAATGCCGTTCGGTTCGGCGAAAGTAGATCAAGGCGACAATCAGCAAGACGACACACGATGCAGCGGACAGGCCGAGCGTCTTCAGAGGGAAGGGACCGATTTCGAGGACGGCCCAGCGGAACCCTTCGATAGCTCCGGCCATGGGATTGAGGCCGATGAGGGACTGCAGCTCGGCCGGCAAGAGCGTTCCCGAATACGCGACCGGCGACGCGAACAGCCAGATCTGAATCAGGAATGGGACGAGGTACGCGACGTCCCGGTAGCGGACGCTGAGCGCGGCGAAGAGGATGCCGACGGCGAGCGTGCACGCGAGTGGCAGCAACGCGATCGCCGGAAGCGTGAGCGTCCGCACTCCTGGGTACATCCCGTAGAGCGGCATCAGCGCGAGGAGGAGCAGCGAGCCGATCGCGAGGTCGAGAAGAAACGAGCAAGCTGCCCCGATCGGGAGGAGCATACGCGGGAAGTAGATTTTCGACACGAGCTGTTCGCTTCGCAGGAGACTCTGCGCCGCGGCGCCCAGTCCAGACGCGAAGAAGGTCCACGGGACCAGCGCCGCCAAGGTGAACAATGTGTACGGGACACCCTCCGACGGTAGCTTGGCGAATCGACCGAAGACGAGTGCGAAGATCGCCATCATCGTCAGCGGCTGGATGACTGCCCAGAGCGCCCCGAGCGCCGTCTGCGCATATCGGACCTTCACATCGCGCCAGGCGAGGAGATAACCAAGCTCGCGATACGTCCACAGGTCCCCGCAGGCGTAAGGCGATCCAGCCTCGCGACGGTTGCACGACCGTGACCGGCGGATGCCGTTGGTGTTCCGCAGCAGCGCGAGCCGGGATGCCCGTGCGAGCGTCCATGCCGGGCGTCGCTACGCCCTTAAACGTCGATCCGAGGCCATCGCGGCCAGGATAACCTCGAAAGGTGGCCGAGCTGCAAGCCCGCCGGAAAGCCTAGCGACGCAGCTCGAGCAACCTCTCGTACAGCTGCATCGTCGCTTGCGCCTGGGCCTGGAGCGAGTAGTGCTCGGACACCCGACGGCGACCCGCTTCGCCCAGGCGACGAGCGAACGCCTGATCGTCCAGCAACCGTCGGAGGGCGACGCACGTCGCTTGTGGATTCCGAATCTGGACGAGCAGCCCGTCGAGGCCATGGGACACTGCCTCGCGGTTCGAGGGAATGTCGGTAGCCGTGAGCGGCACCCCAGCGGCCATCGACTCGAGGACGACGTTGGAGAACCCCTCCGAGTAGGTCAAGTACACCGCGACGTCGAGTGCTTGAAGCAAATCAACTGCATCAGGCCGATAGCCTGTGAATACGACGTCGCCCTCGATCCCAAGTGCTTGCGCGAATCGCTCGAGCGTTCCACGGGCAGGTCCGTCGCCGATGACGACGCCCCGGACCGAGCGGCCGTCTTGGATGAGCGAGGCGACCGCCGTGAGAAACGTGTGGTGATCCTTGAAATCTGGATCGAGCCTACCGACCATCCCAACAACGGCCATATCCGGACTCGCGCCCAAACTCGATCGCAAACGCACACGTCCGGCGTCGCTCAGCGGCTCCGGGATGGCGACACCATTCGGGATCACAACGATCTTCTCGGAGGAAAGGCCCTTGGCGCGGAGGCCTACCGCGACGGTCTCGGAATTCGCCACGTAGGCGGTCGTAGCGGGGTCGAGGAGGCGGTCGATGACCTTGTCCCGGCGGGCGCGGCTGCGAGACGCCGTTGTGACAGCGGCTCCCTCAGCCGCGATCCTGACCGGCACCCGTGCGAGCATCCCCGCAATGCGCCCGAAGCCGTTTCCGAGCGACAGCCACCCGTGAACGATCTCGACCTTCTCGCTGCGCAGAAGCTTGACGAGTCGGTGAATTCCCGTTGCGTCGAAGCGATGGACTCTTCCGAGGACGAACGGCTTGAGACCGAGCTCTTGCACATCCTCGACAAGCGGCCCAAGTCCGTCGATGCATACGAGTATGGGTTCGAACCGCTCCCGCTCGAGACCACGCAAGACGGCCAGCAGGCGCCGCTCAGTACCACCGGGCCTGAGGTCGTGGATGATGTGAGCGACGCGTGTTGGAGTCACCGCAATTCCTGGATGAGCGCCGCCCACTCGGTTCCGATCACATTCGGGTCGTGGAAACGTGCCACATAGCGTTGGAGCGGAGCCGGATCGATCGAGTCACGCGCACGCCAAAGCTCACGAGTGGCAGCTTCCATTTTGTCGAGCGATCCATGGGCGACTGCTCCGAGGGCATTCCGCTCGATTACTCCATCCGGGTCGACCCTCAGCGAAAGCACCGGTCTGCCGCGAGCCCATGCTTCGAGAAACGTGTTGGGGAAACCCTCGACCCACGATGTGTTGACGACCGCGACGGCTCGGTCGTACAGAGAAAGAACATCTTCACGTCCGAGCCGCGGAAGCAGGTAGAGGTTTGGCACCTCGTTGGCAATCGCGTGGACCCGGGCTGCCAGCTCGGCCCACCGTGGTCCCCGATCGCCACCAATCATCCAGAACGTTACCTCAGGGACCCGCCGCGCAAGCTCCACGTACGCAAGCGGGTCCTTCAAATCGAGGAGGCCTCCAATCCAGAGGAAAGCCTCCCGCTTCTTTCCAAGAGTCTTTACAGGCGCACAGAAGCTTCTGATGACCCTAGGCTCGACCCCTCGTCGCTGCTGAGCAAGAACGCGTTGCTCATACGTCTGAACGACAACCGCGTTCGCAAGATGGAGACCTATCAGATACTGCAATCGCGTCGGCCATTCGTCAAGGCTCGTGCTGGATTGTCGGCTCAAACGTCGATCCAGCAATAGGTCACCCTTTGACGAGCTAGAAAATACAAAGCGCCTTCCGGTTGCTTGCGCGAATAACCCAACGGTTCCCGTCTCGAAGCCTGCGCTCCGCTGGATGTACACGGCCGCGTCGGCGTCTCGAAGACTTGCGAAAATGGCCCGGCGGCGAGGTAATCCGCGGTTATCATACGACCGGGGTAGCTGAACGACCCGGACACCGTTGCGGTGCGGAACCACATCCGTTCCAGAAACGATGTGGGCGACACGGAAGCCGAGCCCAGCAAGAGTCTGTGCGAGGTAGGCCGTCTGCACCTCCGCCCCACCCGCAGGCCCTGGGATCGATTCGTACAAACGTCCTGCGAGCGGCGCGTAAACAGCGACGTCCGCCGCATACTGCCGGCCCCCCTTTCGCTTGCCCATAGGCTCAGACCCTATCCGGAGGAGGGGACAAGTCAAAAGGGACCTGCAAGCGAGAAAGCGCTTGATCTAGCGGTGACCGCCGGCGAGGAGGTCGGCCGCGCAAGCCGACACTCGTCGGGGGCTGTCCCGCATCGTGGTGTAGCCACGACAGGCGGAGGAAGCCACATATAGTGCGAGACACTTTGCGGCGGCTCACGACGCGTCTCGCGGGGATTCTTCGCACTTTCGGGCCGGTAGAGGCGGCCATGGCACTTTTCTTCGCGTCGGCCCTCTGGCTGCCGCCCTTCGTCGGAAACAAGGCGTACCTGCCAACGCTCGCCGTACTCGTGCTCTACGCCGCTTATAAGACGATTCGTGAGCGGCGGATGCCTCCGCTTCCCCTTTTCATGGTCGCATACCTCGGCGTTTACGCCCTGGCCACGATTCACAGCGGGAACCTCGATCTTGCCAGTATCAAGCAGGGGTACTTCGCCCGTCCGGTGACTGCTCTTGTCGTGGCGACGATCGTTACGACTGCCCGCCAGCGCCTGAACGTGCTCATCCTCGTCGTGCTATTCGCCTTGTCTCAGGTCCCAATCGCTGCCGTGCAAGTCAGCGAGAACCTCATTCGGTACGGCCGGGGCGCCGCGACGACCGACGCCGTGGACCAGGTGACCGGATCTCTCGCGACCGCTCAGGAACCCCATCAAGGGTCGGTTCTGACGCTCGTCGCAATGATCGGACTTGCGATCGTCGTTTCGTTGTGGTTGTGGGGTCGTCTCGAAGCCGTGATCGCATTCGTTCTCTGCCTGACCCTCGCGGCGATCGGGGCTGTCGCGGCGACCCGTGCGGCACCCTTGTTTGTCCTCGTACTCGGTGTCGCGCTCGTGGGGGGCGCTCTTTCGCTCGGCAAGTGGCGTCCGCCGATTCCACGCGTCGCGGCGGTCGGAACCGCCTCACTCGCGGCCGCGGCAGCCGTCTTCGGGTTGAGCATTGCGCTCTATTCCGGTTTGTACTCGGGCATCAGCGAGAAAGAACAGCAGGGTGCCGTGGGAGCGCCGCAACGCCGGCAACAACCCGGTCGAGCCTTCATCCGAGAAGAAGTCGCACCCCCCGGTGACGAGCGACGCGATCCTTGTCGCCCGTGAGGTGCCTGTCGCCGAGGGAGAACGGCCAAGCGTGACCGTGAGCTGGAGGGGCGTCGCCAGACCGAGCGTGAAGGACTGGATCGGCCTCTATCACCCCGGAGACAAGAACGCCGCCTCGATCGACTGGATTCACAACTCGAGCTGTGCCCGGACCGCGGGCGGCAAGGCGAAGAGCTTCGGCTCGTGCTCGTTCGTGCTGAACACCGGCGGCACCTATGAGTTTCGGCTCTTCACCGACGACGCCTTCACCAGGCTCGCCAGGTCCGCGAACCGTCTCAGTGGATCGGGTGCCTGCAGCGGATCTTCTCCCGGGCCGGATCGCCCAACTCAAGCTTGCGGCCCGGATAAGTGTGCGCGACGGCCTGGCCATCGCAGTGATTGGCCGAGGCCCCGGGAGCAGTGAGCCCGCCAAGCCGTACTATCGCGACACCCACTCCATCCCTCGCCCGGAGAGAACCGGCTCGACGTGGTTCGGGAAGCTCTTGACCGAGACAGGCTGGCTTGGTGTCGCGGCATTCCTCGCGCTTCTTGCGTGGCTGGTCCTGCTGGGCCGCAGGCTCTGTCGTTCCACCGAGGCCCGCGAGGATTGCGTCCTGGGCATCGCGCTCATTGGCGTGGCGGCCCTGACGGGAGCGACAGCCGTCTACGGAACTTTCCCCAGCCTCCCCGGCTATGCGGTCCTCTTCTGGGCGATGGTCGGATTGGCAATTAGCGCAGCATGCGATGGCCGACGCCGAGCAAAGGCAGCCGTTGTGACCGAAGGGCAGCACAGGGTCCGGCCCGATGGTTCATAGCAGCCATGAACTCCGTTTCTATCACGTCGGAGGTCGCGGGTTAGAGTCCCGTCGCTCCCGTTCCCGTTTAGCAAGTCTCGCGCGTATTGCCGCGTACGAGCACGCTCGTATCCGCCGTCGGCCTTATCTGCACGGATTTTTCAAAAGGAAGGCCGACGCAAGGGTGCTACGAGACAATCGACGCCCCAGAAGATCGTGCCAATGTCGAACGTCCCGTGAGGGATTCTGCTTCGGTAGGCACTACATTCGAGAATACTTGACAAGTGCTTGATGACCCCTATAGCGCCGCGACGGCCATGAACCCTAGCTCACTATCTGGCGATTACGCTGCGCGCCCTGGCCGTGACGGACGCGAGCATCTGCCTGTCTTCTCCGGGGGCCAACCTCAATCCGAAGTATGCAAGAGGAAAGAGCGCCATTCCGACCACGAGTAGGCCTACGACCAGCGCGATGCTGGTGGCGAGCGGCTTCAAGACAAACCAGCAGAGGACGCCTTGCAAGACGGCTGGCGGTACGACTCGCGCCGCGATGCCCAGCCAAATTCGGTGGCTGACATCGACGAGGTCCCTCTCGACGTAGCGAATGAAGATCGGCAAGGGTGCAACGCTCAGCAAGTAGGCAAGAGCGACGCCGTTCGAGCCCGAGGGGGCCGTTGAGCGCGAAGATCAAGACCACGTTAATGACGGTCGCGACGACCTGGAACAAGACGAGTCCCTTCAAGCGGCCGGCACCATATGCGAAAAAGGTTCCAACGAGCCCCAGCGAGAGACAGGCGTACGTCGGGATGAGCAACATGAGAACGGTCGTGCTGCGCGCGGGGAAGTCACCGCCAAGCCAATACTGCAGGATCGGTCGAGCGAAGACGAGGAGGGGAACTCCGGTCGCCAGGACAAGTGCTGTGGTAAACCGGGTTCCGCGAACGTACAGGCGCCGAATGGCCTGATGATCGCCGGTGGCAAAGAAGGCGCTGCTGACCGGGAACAAGACGTTGAGAGCCGCGTAGGCGACCGAGTAGAGCAGCATCGCGACGGTGTTCGGAAGGACGTAGAACGTCACTGCGCCGACACCAAGCAGAGACCCCACGAGCAACCGATCCAGGAATAGGTGGGCCAGATTAGTTGCTGAATACACGAACGAGATAGAGCCAAAGGTGAAGAATCGCCGTCCAAGCGCACGATCGAACCCAAACCGCACACGAAAACGAAGCAGGCGCCGTGAAATCAGGAGATACGTCGCGCCACTCAGTGCCGTGAGCACGACGTTCGCGACAACGAGCGCGACTACGCCGTACCCCAGTGCGACCAACACGATATTCGCGCTCGTCAGAAGTGTTGCGCTCGGCAGCGTGACTTTGGCGACGATGTCGTAGCGTTGGATGCTCATCGGAAGCGCCTGTAAGGCACCCTTGAGCATGAAGATGACAACCGCGCCCCCCGTCACACGGAAGGCCGCCAGCGCAGCGTCGTGCAGGTCTGCCGGAACGTTGAGCAAGCCAACCAGCCAGGGGGAGGCCAAAAAGAGCAAGAGTCCCGCAATCGCGCCGACTACTCCGTAGAAGGAGAAGGCGGTTCCGATGGCGCGGTCCGCGACGCCGAAATCCCTTCTCGCAACGGCATCCGAGACGAACTTCACGAGGGCGGGTACCACGCCGAGATCCAGCACGCCGCCGAACACGACGAGGACTACCACCGTCAAGGCATAGATACCGTAAGCGTCGGTGCCGAGCCCATTCACGATAAAGGGAGTGGCGACCAGCGAGAGAAGCACCGGCCAGGCAAATGTGAGCAGCGAGTAGACCGCGTTCGCCGATGCGGAGTTGCGCCGCGGAGGGGCTTCGAGAGTCTTCGTTGGAGGGGCCTCGACCGCGGTCCGCACGCGCCTTTACCCGGCAGGCTCCGTCGCGGGCCGAGGAGCGGCCTGCGAAGCTCGTTCGAACAGGAAAAGGCCACATGCGTACGTGGCTTCTTCGAACTCCGAAACCTCGGCGTGCTCGACCAGCCGGCCGTCGTCGTCCACTGCCGAGAACTCGAGCAGAGCGAGCTCGTCGAAGGCTTTGAGGATCGTCTTCGGAGTGAGGATGCGATGGGCATTGAACTCCAGCCGTTCCCGGCCGATCGGCGTGGACAAATAGAGCCGGCCTCCGTCGGCCACGACACGCTGAAGCTCGCGCATCGCACTTATGTGCCCCTGGGGATCGATCCCATCCCCATAGCGACCGAGCCCCACGTGCTCGATCGCATGAAGGCAAGACAAGGACTCGACGGAGCGGTCCGGCTGCGGGAGACTCCTGATGTCAGCCTGCAGGAACCGGAGGCGGGAATCTCCGCCGTCCAGCGGCCTCAGGTCCATGACCGTCACCGCGCGGAAACTCAGTAAGTGCGCCACGAACCCGTCGACCCTGGACCCGACGTCCACGTGCTCGCTCGGAGCAGCGTCGAACACGCGGCGAGCCGCCCACACGTCCTGATGGAAGTAATGGCCGGACGCGAGTCCCGCGCCGGCGAACCGGTCGTTCAGCTGCGGGTAGAGATTGCGGAACCGCAGTCGAAGAGACGAAGCTGCCTCGTGCTCGAGCCGTCGATACCGCATCAAATCGAGCAGGAAGGGCACCAGCCCTTGAACCGAGCGAGCGACTCCGCGAGGGTTGTCCACGAAGGCAGAGACAAATCGGAGGGATAGTCTGGCCACGGCACTCCCCGCGTGAAGCGCGGGACGGCGCTTACTAGCGGTCACGGAGCCGTTCGTGACCAGGCTCAAGAACACCGCGGTCGTTCCCTTGACCTCGGCCCAGCCGTATTTCGACGAGCTCAACAAGTAGGGGACATTCATCGTCTCGACCGTACGTGACGTCGCCGCTCCAGTGACTGTCGAGCCAGAGCATCGCTGGTCGTTCTAGCGACGGAACCAGCTCCCGCAGATCTGACCGCGAGTCGCGCAGAGGGAATTCGATGTTCACGCCCGAGGCGCGCAAGCGGCGAGCATCCTCGTAGAGCCGCTCCGATCGCTCGTACGTGACGGTTCTTTCGAAGCGCAGCGGCGCACAAGCCGCCGTGTCGCCTCGGAATGCTCCGGGTCCGACAACCGTCGTGATGCCGAGTTCTTTCCGCAGCAGAAGCATCAACTCCTTGCGGCACCACTTCGGCAGGTGGCGGGCCGCCTACTTCGCTCCCGGTGCCGCTCGGGTCGGCCAAGGCTCGCGCGCTCGTCTTCGTCAAAGCCTCAGCCACGAGCTTGGGATCAAATCCTTCGGCGCCTTGTCCTCTTCCCGTGCCCAAACCCTCGGCGCCACAACGATTTTCTCCTCGCGCTCGCTCAACCACGCGGCCCACCACGAGAAGGTGCTGTTCGAGATAATGAAGTGCCTGCAGCGCGACATCAACCAAAGATCGGTCACACTCTTCCGGTGCCCGAACCGACGCCCGACGAAGACATGCCGGTGTGCCGCGACGACATTCTCCATACACCATTCGATGTCGTCAGAAAAGAAGTAAAACGTCGGCTGCTCCGTCTTACAAGCGATCAGGTTCATAGCCTCGTGATAGTACGCTAACCCGATGAACCCGTGAGTCCTCATCGCGCTCGGCACAGACACGAAATCGCCTCGGCGGATATGGACGGCGACGGACTCTGACTCGTCGATCTCCTCGCCGAGGCTGTGCGCCGCTTTCTCGTCAGGAGGCTGCAGTGCCAACTCGCGACGCATCCATGCTTCCATGTCTGCGAAGTATTTCGGGCTTTGCCAGTAGCCGTCGAGATAGATGCTTCCCCGTAGTTTTAGAATTTCCGGAGGTATTCGTAACTACTCTCGCGCACATAGTGTTGCCACCCAAGCAGCTTCTTCACATGCGTGAGAATCTGGCTAAGTCGAAAGTAGATAGTGGCGCCATGGACCTTGAGCGCTAGTCGCGAGAGTCGCGTGAACTTCGGTTGGATGCCAGCGAACGCACCGAGCTGATAGTCTCGAAATGTAAGGCCTTCGCGCGACGCGCGGTCTAGGAGAAAGGTGAGGTCCAAAGTCGAGGCGACCGCCACTCCTAGCGCTCAATGCACGTCCTATCGCATACTGAAACATCTGATTTCCTAGGCCGCCTTGCAGCCTAACGAGTACGGTACGCGTCAATGTGGATTGGTCGCCCGCGTCGGAGTCGTCCTCTGCAATGTCACGCTCGACCGCTGCGCTAGTCCCCAAGTTTATGGGATGCACCGGCTCTCCACGCTTCGCAAGCTTATCAGGGCGACGCTGGAAGCGCTCTCAACTACGGACAAGGTCGGTCGCGCAACGCGCGCGGGAGGATCAGCTCCTGCTCAATGCGAGCCAATCTGGTGACAACCGATTCAGCGAGCATGCGGAAGGAACCTCTTGTTGGCCGGGCGGCTTCGGCGTTCGGCGAACTCGAAGTAGTTCATTGCCTCGCCGCTTCGCGGGTCTCGTAGACGCAACTGGCATTCCGGAAGCTCGTTGAGCCGACGCACGGAACGAGGGTATATTCAGTCTTGAGGGTTGAGTAGGTACGCGGAGGTGTCGAAAAGCGGTCCGCGCATAAAAGTTTGCTCTATTCGAACTCAAACTACGTCCGTAGATAGCTCGCTCTAGCATCCGTCTGGCCGTCGAGGTTCCTCCACCACGTCATTGTGACTCGGGCGCACCGAGCATCGTGCTCGCCACCTCCGAGGTTTCGACGGTGAGGACGCTCGGCGACTGAGCTTCTTCGCATTCAGCTATTCCTACGCCAGAAACTCGCCTGTCGTCTCGTGCGTCAGCCATCAACCGCCATGATTCGCCTGTCGGCGTGATGAGCGAACCGCGCGTAAGCGTCTTCATGCCCGTCTACAACGCAGCGACCTATCTGCCCGAGGCGGTCGAGAGCGTGCTGCATCAGACCTTGTCGAGCCTCGAGTTGATTGTGGTGGATGATGGGTCCAGAGATGACTCGCTTTCCATCCTCGAGACCTACGCCACTGCCGACTCTCGGATACACGTCATCGCGAACCGAGAGAACAAGGGCAACGCGCACGCGCACAATGAGGGCTGGAGCCGCGCGAAGTCGAATTATGTCGCCTGCATGCACGCTGACGACATCGCGTTACCAGACCGGCTGGAGAGAGAGGTCCAGTTCCTTGACCAACACCCCCGCGTAGCGGCCGTCGGAGGCGAGGCGGTCGTCATCGATGACACCGGCCGCCGCCACGACTCGATGCGGGTCCCGACATCCAGCCTCGAGATACCGCGCGAAGCTCCCGTGGCACAATTGTCTTATTCACCCGACCGTCATGATGAGGAAGGAGGCGCTCGCAGACGTCGGTGGATACCGCGTCGACCTGGTCGAGGATTACGATCTTTGGTTGCGGCTCAGCGAACATTACGAGCTCGCGAACCTGCCCCGCCCGTTGATCCTCCATCGCTGGCATCCGCGGGACGTAGCGTACATCGAACGGCAGGTCACGGGCGCACTTGCGGTGCGCGCTGCCGCGCGCATGCGTGCGTCATTCGGATATGACCTACTCTCTGGAACCGATGACGTGACCGCCGACGCTTAAGCGCGCTCGGAGTCACGGATGAAGACGTCAGACGCGCACTTGAACACGAGTGGGTCGCTCAAGCTACGTACATGGTCGAGCTTGGGCAAGTGGATGAGGCCGAGCAATTACTTGACGCCGCTGCTGGGACTGCGGGCCACCGCCTGTACGGGACATTTCGCGCGGGGATGGAAGCTTAAACGTGCGAAGGCGCTTCTCCGAGATCGGAGGTTCGCCACAGCGGCATTATCTTTGCTACGTGCCGCGGTTCATGACCCACGCTACGCAACTAAGCGACTACAACGGAATCTCGATTTTCGCGCAAGGGGTCGGCCTCTGCGCTGGGCGACCTGGCTGGCGCATGCGCCGGTTGTTCTTCGGAACGCTTTCGGCTCGTTTTTGGGTAACCGCCACCGGGTGCGACGAGATGAACCTCCGCGCCACGCGCGACGCCTACCCGCACCTGGTTCGCGTGGGAGGCGAATACAATGCAGCCCATTTTGAAGCGGATTCCCAGGCGACTGCAGGACTTAATCGGAACCGCTCTGGTCGTCGAGCGTGTGAGTGCATCGACTTTGGCTTTGGGCGTTCCATTGCTGTTCGGGATTGCCGATCTGGATGTACTTTGCCTTCCGGCGAGTGGACGTGCCTATCCGCCAGTACGTTTCCTACGTCGTCGTCCCCGCCTATTCGTTCATCGCGATCTGGTCGGGACTCGTCCTCATCCTGAACTCGGTCTTCTCCCCGCGCACCTTCGGCGGCCTCGCCGTCTTCACGATTCTCACGCTGCTCGTCTTCTGGCTCGCGGCCTTCCCGATGACCCGCACGCGATGGAGGCGCGCGGCCCGCGGCCAGCTAGTGCCCGGATCTGCCTGAACGACTGGACGTCGATTCGTACCCGCGCCGACGCTACCGCTTCAGCACCGGAAGGTCGATCGTCTCCGGGAACCAGGTCTTCACCAGCTCGCTGAGCGTCCCGCTTGCCCTCATCTCCTCGAGCGCCCTGTTCAGCGAAGGGAGAATACGGCTGTCGATGGGCACCCGAAACGCATACTCGAGACCCGTCGGAACCTGCGCGGTGAACTCGAGACCGTTGCCCGCGAAGGCCGAGCCCACGGGCAGGAACATGAAGACTGCGTCCACCTGGCCGTTCAGAAGGGCGGAAAGGGCTCCGATGTAGGAAGAGAACACCCGCGGGGCCGCTTGCGGCCGGACCGTCTTCTCGACGGATGCTCCAGTCTCTACATCAGGAACCCCGATCCTGAGCTTCGCAACCGTGGAGAGCCTCCGAGCGGCCGCCGCACGCGAGTTCGTCCGTACGAGGAGGCCTAGGTTGTTGGCCAGGAAGGGGGTGCTGTACCGGTAGTTGGCGCTGCCCTTGTCGACGAGGTCGTTGACCTCGAAGTCCGCGGACCGAGCAGCCAATGGCGCACGATAGCGCGTCGACCCATTTCACGCGCGGTACTGCGTAGAAAGCGGCGATGCGGTTGACGAGGTCGGCGTCGAATCCAGTCGGCTCGCCACCAGGGCGTCGCGGCCCAGTGAGCAGCCGCGTCAGCCACCATGCGCTGACGACGAGCGTGTCGGGATGCTTGAGCGGAAGCGCGGACGCAACGAGCTTGGAGCCGACGAAGCGATAGTACGTAAGCGGATCGACTCCCGCGGAACCAGAATGCCGTAGCGGGACATACGCGCAAGCGCGAATGTGCGCTGCCGCTGGCGCTCGACCGCCGTGGCCTGCTTCGAGCCGACCAACCGGTAGTACGTGAGCGGATCGACCCCGGCCGGAACCGAGATGCCGTAGCGGCGCATCCGCTCGACCGCGAACGCGCGCTGCTGCCAGCGTAGGGCGGCCCGTGCCGTCGCAGGATCGCTGAAGCGCTTGCGCCGGGAGCTTTGCGACTCGGACCCGCCGCGGGCACTCGTGACGGGCCGAGCCGTCTGTCCTCTTTCGTGGGCGAGCGTCTCACGCGTGACGTCCACTCTGTGTCCACGCCATCCCCACGCGTACATCGCGAAGCCGCCGAGGCTCGTCAGGATCACGATCGCCAGCGCGGCGAGGCCGAGCGCGGCCCACCGCCAACTATGCGGCCGGCGGGCGCGATCCTCTGCAACGCGACCGCGAGCTTGTGGACTATCCAGCTCGAGTTCTGGCGAGAAGACTCGTTCGTCGATGAAGCTGGCTCCCGGTGTCGTCGCCATGCCGCGCGTGAGACCGACCAGCACCGCCGCGACGAGGCTCATGACGTTGAAGACGATCCCGTCCAGGATCGCGATCAGCACGAAAGCCGCGAAGGCGCTGAGGCACACGATTCCGAAGTTGCGCGAAGCGTCCGTCTGTTCCTTGACGAAAGCGAGCCGGACGAGCGGAAACCCCAGCCAGGCCAGGAAGGCTATGAAGAACGGCGTCAGGACGATCCCGCCCGTGGCGAGAACCTCGAGGAAGTCGTTGTGCGGCAGTATGCGGAAGTGGTCGGCGCTGTAAGCCGCTCCTCCGCCGATCGCGAGCAGCCTCGGCTGCGAAGCAAGGGAACGCACGAGTTCTTCCCAGATCGGGACGCGGATTCCTCCGTTCGTGAAGCGATCGGCGATCTGGTGCCGGAAGAGGACTGAGACCGCGCCCAGCACGAGGGCCACCGCCGCCGCCACTGCCAAGAGCGGCGCTCGACTGAACCCCAGAGTGGTCCGCTGACGAACCACTGCTACCAGCACCCCAAGCAGTACCAAGGCGAGAGCCGCATAAGCGGTCCTCGAGAACGAGAGAACGACCGCGGCGATGAGCAAGAAGGCGAGAGTGAGTGGGAGCACGCGCGGCGCTCCGGAAGCGACGGCACCCGAGAGGAACGGGATCAGCAGGACTGCGAAGGCGGCGAACGCATACGGGGCCTGGTTCGACGTCCAGTCGAAGGCGCCGTGGTTGTAGTAGCCGCTCCCGTAGGTGTTCGTCATGAGCTCGATCCCGACCGCGACCACGCAGGTGGCCGCGAAGGCGCACATCCCCGTCACGACGAGCGCCTGGCCTCGCGCGGTCCGCGCGATCTGCTGGATCGCGAGCACGAGCAGAATGGCCGTGAACACCCGGCTCCCTGCCGCCATGGCCGTGTGGCTGCCCGGTCGCCCGAAACTCAGGACCGCGTAGGCGGCGACGAACATCAGCGGGATGGCAAAGCTGCGGATCTCCCTCAGTCGCGGGGGTCGGCGGGCGATGAACACCAGCAAGGTCGCGATTGTCAGCACGCCCCAGGCAGTCCCAAGCGAAAGCGACAATGACCTCCACACGATGGTGTGGTGCACGTAGACGTCGACCAACGGCCTGACCACGATCAGCGTGAGCAAGCCGATCGCCGGATGCACGGCGAAGAGAGCAACCCAGAAGACGAGTGCCGCGCCGAGCGCAGAGGTCAAGTGCGACCCTCCGCTCAGTTCGAGCCCGAGGAACACGGCGGCGGCCACGGCCGCGGCGCCTGCAGCGACGTAGGCGATCCTCGTCATCGCGCCGGCTGCCTCTTCAGCTGCCATTGAGCGACGTAGACGGCGTCGGAAGCAGCGTCGTCGTGCGGCACGACCACATATGCATCAAAGGTGTCGCCGGGGTGGCGAACCCGCGCTTGCACGACGACTCGCTCCCAACCAGTCGACAACTCGAAGGTCTTCGACGCGATCGCCACGCCGAGCCTGGCGGAGCGCCGCTCGTTCAGCTGAAGCGTGACGTGCTTGCCGGAAGCCGTCTCGTTGGAGCGGATCAGGGCCGACAGGATGTACCGCCTGCCCAAATCGGGCGACGTGATTTCGAACTCTGACATGCCGTACGGACCTGTCGAAATCGGCTCGAGACGGGCGGCCGGCCCGTGCGGAGTGGTGAGCAAGGCGAAGCGTGTGTTGGGGTAAGAAAGCTCGAGACCGAGGTTCCACACGCCGCTCTGTCTTCCGACGGCGACGGTGACGGCGAAGTAGATGGTGAGAGCCGCCGCGAGACTGATCTGGAACGGCACAGAGCGTCGCACCCAGATGCGCGTCGAGGAGCTTGCCGTGCCCAAGGGGCTGTTCGAGCCGGCAGCGCCTTCCGACAACCCCACCTCGACGCCTCCCTAGGAGCGCTTGACCAGCGAGCGGAGGGGCACGCGTGCGCCTTGCATAGCAAGCGAAGACTCCGCCGCCTCGGCCAGACGAATGACGTTCTGCGCGAGGTCGTGGTGGCCGGGAGGCGCCGCCCCGTCCCGCACGGCGCGCAGGAACGTGCCGAGCTCGACGGCAATGGGCTCCTCCGTCTGGAGCTTGGGCGCGAGGATGTCACCCGTCCGGTACGAGAGGTGGTACTGGCCGAAAGTCTCCGGATCCTGGTACACGACGCCGTGGTCGAAGATCCTGATCGGCTCGGCCGCGCCATCGTCGTACACGACCATCTTCTCGCTTCCGACGAGCACCGTCCGGCGCAGCTTGCTCGGCGCGAGCCAGCTCAGCTCGACGTTGGCGAGGACCCCGCCCGGGAAGACGAGGTTGACGAAGACGATGTCGGGGATGCCCGGAGACGATCGAGTCGCGCCCGACGGCAATGATCGATTCGGGCGTCTCCTCCAGCCAGTAAAGAAGGATGGAGAAGTCATGGGGCCCGAGGTCCCAGACAACGCTCACATCGCGCTGGTGCAGGCCCAGGTTCACGCGGCTGGACGAGATGAAATAGAGATCGCCGAGCTCCCCGCGGGCGAGGATCTCCTTCACCGCTCGCACCGCAGGGCTGTAGAGGAACGTCTGGCCCGTCATGAGCACGACGTTGGCGGCCGCGGCCGCGTCCAGCAGCGTCTGCACCTCCTCGCTCGACGGCGCAAGCGGCTTCTCGACGAAAGTGTGCTTCCCGGCGGCCAGGCTTTGCGACGCCAGGTCGAAGTGCGTGTAGACGGGCGTCGCCAGGACGATCGCGTCGAGGGAGTCGTCCTCCATCAGGTCGTCGAAACGGACGGTGGGCTCGGCCCCTGGATACCTCCGCGCGTACTGGGCCAGCCGCGTCGCGTCGAGATCGCAGATCCGAGAAACGCGCGTGGCCTCCATGTCCACGAGCACGCGTAGGAGATTGGGGCCCCAATACCCCAAGCCGACCACCCCCACGTTGAGCACCCGTGGCTCCATCAGCCGTTACAGCGTAGGGGAATACTCGGCTCTCGCCGACCGGGTGCCGCTCAGGGGGCCAGCTCGCTGCGCACGTAGGCCTCGAGCGCGTCTCGCCAGTGGCGCTGGCGGTCGAGACCGAGGAGCTGGAGCTTGTAGTTCACCATGGCCTCGGAGCGAGCGCGCGGCGCCGGCAGCGGAAAGTAGGCGGAACTGACCGGTTCCACCGTGACGTCGTCACGGCCGAGGATGGTGCGGAGCGCGACCGCAACGTCGTAGCGCGAGCAGGCGCCCCCTCCGTTCACCAGGTGGTAGAGGCCGAAGTGACCGGTCTCCAGCAGCCCGAGGATGCCGGTCGCGAGATCGCGGGCGAACGTCGGCGTGCCGAACTTGTCGTCCACGGCCCTGAGCTTGGTCTCGCCACTTTCCATGATCTGGAGCAGCTTTCCGACGAACTTCTTGTCCTTCGGGCCACCTCCGACCATCCAGCCGGCGCGGGCGATGTAGAAGCGGTCGAGGAGCGTGTGGACGATGCGCTCGCCCGCCAGCTTGGAGCGGCCGTAGACGTTGGCCGGCGCAGGCTCGTCGAACTCGGTGTACGGGGTCGGCTTCTCGCCGCCGAAGACTCCCGCGGTGCTGACGTAGACGAGAATCGCCCCGACGTCACGCGCGGCAAGCGCGACGTTCTGCGTGCCGATCGCGTTCGTCCTGAAGGCGAGATCGGGCTCCTGTTCGCAGAGATCGACGTCCGTCGCGGCCGCCAGGTGGAGCACGATCTCGGGACGCACGTCGGAGATGGCAGCGCGGACAGGCACGGGATCGGTGACGTCGAGGCGATCGACGTCACCGACGATGTCCGTGAGGACGAGGTCGTGCTGGTCGAACTCCTCGGCGACGTATCCGCCGACCACGCCGGCTGCGCCGGTGACGAGAACGCGACTCAAGATCGGGAATCTACCGAGCGCCGTCCTCGTTCACGACATGTTGGTACACCGAGAGGTGCGCCTGGGCGACCTGGTCCCAGCTGTACTTCTCCTGCACGCGCCGCAGGGCCTTGCCGCGCATCTCCTCGACGAGGTCCGGATCCCCGAGCACGCGCTCCAGCTTCTCGGCGAGGTCGGCGGGATCCTCGCCGCGGAACGTGACGGCCGCGTCGCCCACGACCTGGATTGCCTCTTGGATGTCCGACGACACGATGCAGTTCCGGTACGCCATCGCCTGCAGCAGGGCCGGCGACGTCCCCTCGTGTCGCGGCGGATGGACGTAGGCGTATGCGTTCGCAACGAGCTGGCGGTAGGCCTCTCCATAGACGTAGCCGAGCATCTTCACGCGTGGATCGCGAGCCGCCGCAGAGTGGACGTGCTCGCGGAATTCCTGGGCAAAGGGCGAATCGCCGACGACCAGAAGCGGCATCTCTGCGCTCGTTCGCGCGTACCCGGCGATCAACACATCCGCGCCCTTGTCGGGAAGCAGCGCGCCCACGTGCAGGAGGTAGCCGTGTGGCACCACTCCGAAGGCCGCGAGCTGATCCGTGTCCGTCGGTCGCTCGAAATCCGCGCCGTACGGGATGTAGGTGAGGCGGTCGTCGGGCGCTCCCATCTCCCGCCGGAAGTACTCCATCGACGGGTGGTTGTCGATGATCAAGTGGTCGGCCATCCTGACTGAGAGCCGGGCGCCAAGCCGAAGCGCCTTCCTTGCGACTCGGCCCCACTTGGGGCGCTCCCAGTCCGGGCCGTCGATGGTGATGACCGCCTTCTTCCCCGAGAGCTTGACGAGTGGCAGGAAGAGCCCGTTGCCCATGCCATGGAAATGGATTACGTCGGCACGGTCGCGGACGAGCAGGTCGATCGTCGCGAGGAACGAGTGCGTCACCGTGTCCAGGTTCTGCGTCGGCACGCTCGGAAGTACAACTCGTTCCATTCCGCGATAGCTCCGAGCGTCGATCGCGCTCTTGTGCGTGCGGCAATACACGATCACACGCACTCCCTGACCGGCCAGGCGGGCGCCGATCTCCTCCACCGCTGTATCCGACCCGCCGTAGTTGGCGGGAACACCGCGGATGCCCGCTTCGGCAACCCGGAGTGGGCGGTCGACGTCCCTACTGGTCACACTGCGGACTCGTAGACCTCGAGCACCCGTCGAGCGATCGCCTCTTCGCCGAGCCGCGCGGCAAGAGCGCGGCCGTTCGAGCGTTGTCGCTTCGACAGGCAGTCGACGAGCGCCGCAGCAAGGGCGTCTTCGTGCGGAGGGCAGAGCCACGACGGCGTGACTCCCTCGAGCAGCTCTTCGATGTCTCCCACCGGCGTCGCGATTACCGGCAGGTTGCACATCAGCGCCTCCTTGACGGAGTTCGGCGAGCCCTCGACGGCAGAGGTCGAGAGGAGGCAGTCGGCCGCGCTCATCAGGAGCGGAACAGTAGCCGGATCGAGCTTGGTAGCGACCTCCAGCCGGATAGGCCCGATGCGCGAAGCCGCAAGGGCGCACGCACGCTCCGCAAGCGGCAGGCGCTTGGCCGCGCTGTGCGGGCTTTGTCGCACAGAACAGCACGACCCGTTCCTCCGGTGTCCACCCGAGCTCCGCCCTGGCCTCGCCAAGAGGGCGCGGGTGGAACAGCTCGGTGTCGACGCCGTTCGGGATGATCGCGTTCTTCCGGCGGGCCGCCGCGGGCAAGACCCCGTCCATCTCCGCCGACTTCGTGATCGTGCGGGTCAGGAGCTCGGCGTGCAGGCGGAGGAGGCGCGCACGCACGGTGCTGGCGAACGGGATCGAACCGTCCGCGCGCCGGTCGCCGAGCAGGTCGTCGCCGCAGTAGGAGACGACGATCGGCGTCCCGAGGTGAAAGCGAACGGCGAGGGCGGTCTCGCCCGAGTAGGCGTGAACGAGGCGGTAGCGTCCTCGCCAGGCGAGACTCGACCAGAGGAAGCGGAGCGGCGGCGAGCGGATAGGCGAGCGCCGACCGGTATCCGCGGACGTACAGCACGTCGCAACGGATCCCGGCCCGAACGAGCGACTCGACCTGCCGCTGCACGTGGATTCCGTACACCGGGCGATCCGGCTCCGGCCACATGTTCGTCACCACGAGGACGTCCGCCCCGGGGTCGGTGCGAACGAACGCGACGAGACCGTCCATCTCAGGCGGGAGGCCGCCGCGCACGAGCCTCGACGACGTTGTCCCCTTCGTTGAGCCACAGCTCATCGAACCCGGCGCCGCGCAGCACGGCCTCGATCTCTGGGGCAGTCCGGAAATGCTTGTAGCGGTCGGTCAACGCGTCGTGCGTGTCGAGGAGCGCCCATTCGTGTTGCGCCGCCTCAGCGAGCGGGAGCTTGTCGTAGTACGCATGCACGGGCGAGACACGGCGAACGACCGTCCCGAACCGGCCTGCGTGCCGGTGCAGCGGCAGCAGGAGGTCGACGAGCTTCTCGCTCGCCCGCAGGCTGCGCTCCGGTGGGAGGCGCTTCATGTACGCGCGAAAGAGTGGTGCCGTGCTGAGCAACCAATTTGCGCGACGCGAGTAGTGATCGAAAACCAGCCAGCCGCCCGGCCTGACCTGGTCGGAGAGCGCGACGATCGTCTCATCGGGGTCGGGCGTGTGCTGGACGACGCCGAGGCAAAAGACGATGTCGAACGAGCGGGCTAGGGAAGGGGAGCGCGCGAATGTCGGCCTGCGCGATTCGATGCCGACCGGACTGCGGGAAGTTCTCCTGGTTGGCCTCGACCGCCTCGCTCAGGTCGACGGACGTGACGTACGCGCCGCGCCCGAGCAGAACCTCGGTGAAGCGGCCGGCGCCACAGCCGCACTCCAGCACTTGACGATCCTCCAGCCCCTCCCACAAACGCTCGCCGAGGCACCGGCGCGCGCGCTCCTCGGAGATCGTCGTTCCGGAGTACGAGTCGAGCTGCGTCCGGCGGTAGCGGAGCCACTGCGCGCCGAACGCCTCGGAGTAGCCGCTCTCCGTGAAGCGGGGAATCCCGCGGCGCTTCGCGAAGGTATGGCCTCGTGCGCACCGGAGCTCGACGCCGTCGTCGAGCCGCTCTCCGTCCCGCGGGCACGCCCAGGGCGGCCACGCGCTCATGCGACGAGCGCGAACCCCAGCGTCCAGCGGGCGGTCCATGCGGGAGTCCACGAACGTCCGAAACCACAGCTCCAGCTGGATGAGGGCCCAGATCCGGCTCGAATTGTCCTGCGTACCGGCAAGATGCTGGTCGATCAGATCGCGCACGTACTGCTCGCGGAAGAGACCGCGCGCGCGCGTCCCCTCGTCCAGCAGGATCTCGCGCGGAAGATCGCGAAGTGGGCCGCGGAACCACGCCGCGATCGGCACGCCGAAGCCCCACTTCGCGCCGCTCGAGGATATGGTCCGGGAGCCACGGGCGCAGAGCGTCCTTGAACAGCTTCTTCGAGGTGCCGCCGCTCAGCTTCCACGAGCCGGGGAAGCCGGCGCACAGCTCCATGAACTCGTGGTCGAGCAAGGGCGACCGCACTTCGAGCGAGTGCGCCATGCTCGCGATGTCCATCTTCACCAGCAGGTCGCCGGGCAGGTAGGTCTGGACGTCGACGTCGAGCAGCCGGTTTACCCGGTCTCGGGCGTCGCGAGCCGAGCCAGGCCTCCTTGATCACGTTCGGCGCAGACCGTCCGCGCAGGCGTGCCCGGGATTCCGGCGTGTACATGCGCTCCCGCTCGGCCTCGGTGAAGTAGGCCATCCACATCGAGTACCGATCGTACGCGGGCAGAGAAGAGGAGCTTGCGAGCCGCTGCAGCCTCGAGCGGAATGCCGTCTCGCTACTGCCGCTTCCGACAGCTCTCGACGCGGTGCGCAGGAGGGCTCGCGCGGACGCAGGAAACCCTGCCACTCGGTCCGCGAGCCGCACGCCGCCGTATCGGTTGTACCCGGCGAAGCTCTCGTCCCCACCGTCGCCGTTCAGCGCGACCGTCACGTGCTCGCGCGTCGAGCTCCGCCAGGTAGAAGCTCGGAATCGCAGAGCTGTCGGCGAACGGCTCGCCGTAGTGCCAGACGAGCCTCGTGAGCAGCTCGATCGCGTTCGGCTCGACGTGCAACTCGTGGTGATCCGTGCCGTAGCGCGTAGCGACCTCCCGCGCATGCGCGGTCTCGTCGTAGCGCGGCGACGTCGAAGCCGATCGAGAAGGTCTTCACCGGCTCGGCTGACTGCTGCGCCATCGCGGCCACGACGGCGCTCGAGTCGACACCTCCGGAGAGGAACGCACCGAGCGGCACGTCGCTGCGCAGCCGCAAGCGCGTCGCCTCGAGGAGCTTGTCGCGGATCAGCTCCTGCGCCTCCTCTTGCGAGGGAAGGGGCGCATGCGGTGCGTACGAGAGCCGCCAGTAGCGCTCCACATCGACTCGCCCATCGCGCCAGACGAGCGTGTGCGCCGGCGGCAGCTTCTCGAGGGCGGCGAAGGCGCTGAGCGGATGCGGGACGTACTGGAAGTGGAGGTAGGAGTCGATCGCGTCGAGATTCGACCTCGCGGTCGACCTCGGGATCCTGGAGGATCGCCTTCGCCTCCGAGCCGAACCAGATCGTCCCGCCCCGTGCGCGAGTAGAAGAGCGGCTTCTTGCCGACGCGGTCGCGCGCGAGCAGCAGGCGTGCGCCGCTTGCGGTCCCAGAGCGCGAACGCGAACATCCCGCGCAGGCGGCGCACGCAATCTGCCCCGTGGTCCTCGTAGAGGTGGACGATCACCTCGGTGTCGCTCTGGGTCGCGAACCGGTGGCCCGCGCCGATCAGGGACTCGCGGAGCTCCCGGTAGTTGTAGATCTCACCGTTCTGGACGACGACGATCGACTCGTCCTCGTTGAAGATCGGCTGGTCGCCGGTCTGCGAGGTCGATGATCGCGGAGCCGCTGGACGCCGAGACCCGCACCTTCATCGACGAAGGTTCCTCGCGAGTCGGGGCCGCGGTGCTCGATCACGGCGCACATGCGCTCCAGCAATTCGAGGTCGATCGGAGCGTCGACCGAGACCTTGCCCGCGATCCCGCACATTGCTCCGAGAGCCTATGCGCTAGCGTCTCGCGCGTGAAGGCTCTCGTGACGGGCGGCGCGGGCTTCATCGGCTCGAATCTCCTCGATGCCCTGCTGCGACGCGGCGACGACGTCGTGCTGCTGGACAACTTCGCCAGTGGGCGCCGCGAGCGGATCGACGAGTTCGCCGGCCGGGTACGGGTGGTCGAAGGTGATCTGCGCAGCTACGAGCGAGTCCACGCGGCCACGACCGGCGTCGAGGTGGTCTTCCACCAGGGCGCTCTGCCCTCGGTTCCTCGCTCGGTCCAGGATCCGCTGACGACGAACGCAGTCAACGTGGACGGGACGCTGAACGTGCTCCTCGCAGCCCGCGACGAAAACGTGCGGCGGGTCGTGTTCGCGTCCTCGTCGTCCATCTACGGGGATGCGGACGGGTTGCCGAGGGTGGAGACGCAGGCTCCGGCACCGCTGGCCCCCTATGCAGTCTCGAAGCTCGCCGCCGAGTCCTATTGCCGTGCGTTCTGGAAGGTGTACTCGCTCGAGACGGTCAGCCTGCGCTACTTCAACGTCTTCGGGCCGCGTCAGGATCCGACATCGCAGTACGCCGCCGTGGTCCCGCGCTTCGTCAAGAAACTGTTGGAGGGGGAGCAGCCGATCGTGTACGGGGACGGCGAGCAGAAGCGCGACTTCACGTTCGTCGGCGATGTCGTGGAGGCAAACCTCCTAGCGGCCGAGGCCGACGGGATCGCCGGCGAGTCCTTCAACATCGCGACGGGGAGCAGCCGGACGGTCAACGAGCTGGCAAGTCTGCTCGCCGCCGTGCTCGACCGCAACATCGAGCCCGTCCACGTCGACCCGCGGGCAGGGGACGTCCGGGATTCGGCGGCCGACATCAGGAAGGCCGAGAAGTCACTGGGCTACCGGCCGAGCGCCGTCTTCGAGGACGCACTCCGGATCACCGCCGAGTTCTTCGAGAGCCGTCTGTAGCGAGGAGCCAGCCGGCTTCCTCGCGCAGGCCGGACTCGAAGTCCATCCCAGGCTCGAAGTCGAGCTCCGAGCGGGCGCGGGAGCTATCCAGAACGAGCCTTGTGGGAGCGCGCGGGCTCGGCTCGAAGCGGGCGCGCGGCGGGACGCCGAGCACGCCCGCGGCAGCCTCCAGCACGTCGCCGGTCGAACGTCCGATGCCGCTGCCGATGTTGAAGATCCCCGCAGCGGTGCTCGAGCACGCGTTCACGATCGCGGCGGCCACGTCGCCAACGTAGACGTAGTCACGCACGTCCGAGCCGTCTCCGTGAACCACTGGATCGTCACCTCGCGCAAGCGCACGGATGAAGGCCGGAACCGCGCGGCGGGCGTGCTCGCTCGGGCCGTAGACCGTCGAGAGGCGCAGGACGGCGTGATCCGCCGTCGCGGCCGAGAGGCCTTCCTCCGCCACGAGCTTCGCCCGGCTGTACGGCGTGGTCGGCTCCGGCTCGGCGGTCTCGTCCAGCGCTCCTTCCCGGAACGGGCCGTAGACGTCCGCCGAGCTCGTGAAGACAGCCCTGGGAGCGCTGCTCGACAGACTGACGGCGCCCTCCGTGTTGACCTCGAGCTCGTGCCGCAGCCACTCCTCGTCTCCATAAGAGGGCGGTGGCTCGTACGCGAGGATCGCGACGGCGTCGACCTCGAGCGGGCCAGGAGATGACCACCGAGCCGGTCTCTCGATTTCCACCGGGAGCCCCTCGATCCGCCACGGATCTCTTATGCAGACGGCACGCACGGAAGCGCCCGCCGCCAGCGCACAGGCGACCACGTGGCTGCCGATGAACCCGTCCGCCCCGATCACCGCAATCCGCCTCCCCACGCAGCGCCGGAGCGCGTGAGGGACGTATTCGAGCGACGGCAGCGCTTGCGTCACCAGTTGCGTACTGCCTCGGCGTGGGCCAGCTCCGCGGCCTCGCTCTGGCGCACCCAGTCCACGTACCGCTCGAGCCCCTCCCGAATCGAGATCCGGGCCTCGAAGCCGAGGACGCTGCGAGCCTTGCTCGTGTCTGCGAAGTGGGAGTCGACGTCGCCCGGCCTCGACTCTACGACCTCCGCCTCGAGGTCCGAGCCGAGGATCTCGAGGAGTAGATCGCTGATCTCGCGGATCGAAACGCTGTGGCCGAATGCGATGTTGACCGCCTCACCCACGAGCTCGTCCGACTCTGTCGCCGCGACGATCCCGCGGGCGGTCTCCTCGACCCAGGTGAAGTCGCGCGTCTGCTGCCCGCCTCCGAAGATCACGGGGGGCAGCCCCGCAAGGATCCGCGTGGCGAACTTGGGGATCACCTCCGCGCTCGTCCCGCTCACGTGCGAGCGGGGCCCGTACGAATTGAAGGGCCTGATCACCGTGACAGGCAGACCGTACGCGCGGCTACAGGCTTGCGCGTAGAGCTCTCCCGCGGCCTTCGCCGCACCGTAGACCGTCGTCGGTCGAAGAGGGTGGTCCTCGTCCATCGGAATCCGAACCGCGGAGCCGTAGGCCTCGGACGACGAGACGTAGACGAAGCGCTCGACGCCGGCGGCTGCGGCGGCGAGAGCGATGCACAGCGAGCCGGTCGCATTTACGTCGTGACTCCGCTCCGGGTTCGCAAGCGAGGCGCGCAGGTTGTCGCAGGCCATGTGGAGGACGACGGAAACGCCGTCGAGCTCACGATCGAGTAACTCCCGGTCGCGCACGTCCCCGACGACGAGTCGCGCCCCGCGCTCTTCGGCCCAGCTCAGGTTTGACCGCTCACCGGCCGTGAGATCGTCGATGACCACGACAGCGGCGCCGCGGCGGACGAGCTCGTCGGCGACATGGCTGCCGATGAAGCCCGCGCCCCCAGTGAGGAGCACGCGATTACGCGGAAGGTCCACCCGCGCCTAGTTGACTCCGCGCCGGCCGAGGACCGCCGGCAGCGTGTGAATCAGGAGCCGGATGTCCTGCCACAGCGACCAGTTCGTCACGTACAGATAGTCGAGCTTGACCATCTCTTCGAACGAGATCGTAGTCCGGCCGAGCACTTGCCAGAGTCCAGTGATCCCCGGGGTGAGATCCAGCCGGCGCCTCCCCCAGCCAGAGATGTGCTCGTCGACGCTGGGCGGCATCGGACGTGGACCGACGAGGCTCATCTCGCCGCGCAGCACGTTCCAGAGCTGCGGAATCTCGTCCAGGCTCCAGTGCCGCAGGAAGCGCCCTACGCGGGTGATACGAGGATCGTTCTCCAGCAGGAGCCAGACGGGATGCGCACTGAGCTCGGCCAACTCGTGTCCCTTCGTTTCCGCGTCCTTCACCATCGTCCGGAACTTGACGATCCGGAAGGACCTGCCGCCCTGGCCGATTCGCCTCTGGCGATGGAAGACGGGTCCGGAGGAGGAGAGCTTGATCGCAATCGCGATCACCAGGGAGACTGGAGCGAGAAGGATCAGCAGCAGTGACGCGATCGACGATGTCCATCACGCGTTTGACCAGCCTGGACGAGCGGGTGAGGGTCGGCGAGGTGACCCCCAGCACGGTGATTCCCTCCACATCGTCGACCTCGACGGAGGGGCCGAGGACGTCGACGGCGCGGGGCAGGATGCCGATGTGCACATCGATCCCGCGCAGGCGCCGGATCAGGTCGGCCAACTCGTCCGGACTCAGCTCGGGCGAGAGGATCAGGACGCGTTCGATCTCCTCCGTGTGACAGATGAGGTCGACGTCCGAGAGATCTCCGAGGTACGAGAGGCCGGTTTTTTCGTCCTCGACGGCGTCGACGTATCCGACCGGATCGAGCTCGTACTCGGGATGAAGACGGATCTTGCGCGCGAGAAGCTCGGCCATCGGGCCTCCGCCGACGAGCAGGACGCGCTCGGGCGCGATGATCAACCTGCTCGAGCCGCGAGCGAGGGCACGGAGGACGAAGATTCCGACGAGCGCGGCCCCGAAGAAGACAACCCCTTCGGTGAAGCCGACCCGCGTGGGCGCGACGTACTCGAAGAAAAGCCACAGGCCCACGCTGCCGATCACGAGCGAATGGAAAAGCCATGGAAGGTCGTCGACCGTGGAATGGCTTACACGCTTGGCGTCGCGGTCGTAGAGGCCGTACAGCTTGAAGATCAGGATCCAGGCGGGGAGCGTGACGAGACCCCAGAGGATCCCGCTGAGCGCTCCGCCCCGTCCGAAGAACGTGATGGAGATCGCGAGGGCGATGACAATCCCGCCGGCGTCCGCCGCCGCCAGCAGGCGGCGCAGGACGAAGTCTCGGTTTGGCCCCGACGCACGTCCGGGCTGGGCGGCAGGTAGCCGCTCTTCTCGGATTACCATCGTCGGGCGCTCAGGACGCTGAATGCCCTCTCCCCCATTCTGTCGTCTGCCTCGGTCCGAGGACAATATCCAAACGAACGGCCAGGGCTGACAGATCGCGGCGCAGCGCCCTCCTCCGGCTTCCTGCACTGCCGAAGCTCCTGCAAAGCGCCTGCTTCCTCCGGAGATCGGGCCGGGAAGATAGCCGCCTCAAGGGTTCGCGACCAGTGGAGTGTGCGGGTTCAAGACTCTTATGCGACGGATGCTGGTCGTTGCGGCCGGAATCGCTCCCAGCTCGGTCTCGATCCGTGATTTGATCAGCCAGAGCTGCCAGTCGGAACGGTCGCGGGCGATCGCCATGCGAATCCAGCGGCGAGCCGTCCGATACCTCCCCGCCTGGTCTTGGAGGAGCGCAAGCTGCTGGTACGGCCTCGAGGACCACGGCTCGATGCTCCGTACCTGCAGCGCCCGGTCGATCGCGGTCTGCAGGTCTCCCCGCGCAGCCGCGTCCTGGCTGGCGGAGATCCACGCCCCGGCGACGAGTGAAAGGCCGATCGCGCAGATGACGAGCGCCCCAACGACCACGATCCCGATCGTGCGCGCGTACGTGGCGAGGCGACCTCGCCCGCGGCCATCTCTCGGTTCGAGGAGCCCTGTTCGTCGGGCGAGCGCCGTCGCCGGCCCGCTGGCGAGCCCGAGACACACGAAGGCGACGACTGACACGATGGTCAGCTCCCACATCCAGTCCACCGCGGCGGCGACGCAAAAGGCCAGGAATGTGGAGGTGACGGCGGCCAGCAGGACACGCTGGTGGCTCTTCAAGCGAACCATCCGGACCAACGCTGTGGCGAGGCCGGTCGCGAACGCCCCGACCAGGAGGACGAAGCCGACCACTCCCAGTTCACCGAGGGTCTCGGCGTAGAGGGAGTGCGCGTCCTGTACGTAGAGCGGCAGCGATCCGTGCTCGAGCCACCACGCCTGGTAGCTGCCCGCGCCTCTGCCTTCGAGCGGCTTGCTCTCGAACTCGTCGATTGCGGAGCCCCAGAGCTGCCAGCGTCCGTTCCCGCGCCCACTGAGCAGATGCTGCTCGATAGCGGAGCGACCGGTCTCCACGATCTGCGGGCTCTTGAATTCCTCGAACCGCCGGACCGGATGGGCGGCGGCAATTCCGACCACGATGAGCGCGAGGGTCGAGGCGAACAGCGACCAGCCGAGGATCGGGCTCGGCCGGACCTGGTATTTGAGCGCCTTGCAGCCCACGCCATATAAGAGCCCGGTGAGGACGCAGAGACCGGCCACGACGAGCGCGGCGCTTCGGCCCTGGCTCTCCGCGAGCGGCGATCCAAGCGGGCCGTTCACGAGCGTGTCCTGTCTGGAGAGAAAAAGCACGACGGCCGCGGTACCCGCTCCAGCGGCAGCGACTGCCGCGGCGGCACTCCACCTTCGCGCGGTGAACAGGACAAAGGCGGCCGTGCTGATCATCGCACTCGCGACCCCGGCCCGCGACGACGTCAGGTAGATCGTGCCCGCGAACGCCGGAAGCGGTGCGACGGCAAGCCCACGGACGACTGGACTTCGAGCCGATACCGCGAGCCGTAGCAGCAGCGGGATGCCGATCCCGAGCAGGATTCCGAGGCCGTTCCAGTAGCCGAGCGGCGAGCTGAGCCGGGTCTCGGCGCCGACCAGCTGGGCGAGCTCCGGATGCTCGAGCGTACCCGGAAAGAAGCGACTGACCAGCGCGATGATCATGACCCCCACAAGCCCGAGCGCCAACCCGTCGCACCAGCGCGCCGCGTTCCCGGGCCTCGAGGCCACCACTGCGACCGCGAAGACAGCAACGTAGAGAGCGACCCGGGTGAACTCGGCATAGGCACCCCCGGCATCGTCCGCCCACACGGTCGAGAACAACGTGAACACGCCGAACGCCGATACGAGCCCTCCGGTCACGAGAGCGGCGACGGGCACCCGTGCGAGCGGCCAAAGGCCGAGCCCGAGCGCCAAGATCAGGACCCACCAGAGCGCGATTGCAAGCGTGTCGCGTGTGGATTCGCCAAACCCGCCGTTGTCGTAGGCGACCAAGACGACGACGACCGCGACTACGACCGTAACCGCATACGTGCGCGCGAGAGTGACCAGTCGCGCGGCAGGCGCAGCGGGGAGCGGCGGCGACTTGGTACAGCTCGGACCTCACCCGTCGTAGGCTAGATGCCTCGGTCCGCCCTCAGCGTCGATGAAGCCGCCGTTCTCGTAGCCGACCACGATTGACGCGGCAGAGACCCCGGGCGTGACGCTATCGTCCGCGGCATCGTGGCGACAGGAGTGAAAACGTTCACGGCGACGCGCGCCGCCGATTTGCGGACATATTTGGAGTTGGTCAAATACCACGCTAGGAAGACGCGCGCTTTCGCCGAAGTCGAGTTCAGCGAAGCACTAAAGGATATTTCCGTTCTCGAGCGAGTTGGACGAAAGCCCATGACGGAAGCGGATGTCTTGGATATTGGTTGTGGCGGTCGCGCGACCCAAGCATTGATCCTCCATACGCTCGGAGTTCGCATCATTGGAATCGACTACGACCAGCCCGAGGGAAACCTCACTCCGTCGTCTCTGGTGCGCCTTGCTCGATACAACGGAGCCCAGCGCGCGTTCAAGACGCTCTTCCGTCACGTTTTGTTCGACCGTCAGTACTACCGTGAGGTCGAGCGGCTCCTGGGACGAAAACTCGTTCACGAGGGCTTGGATGTGAGGCGGATGGATGCCTGCGATCTTGAATTTCCCGACGAGTCGTTTGATTATGCAATTTCGAACGCAGTATTCGAGCACATTTACGACGTCGATCGCGCGCTGCGCGAGCTCCGGCGCGTTCTCAGGCCGGGTGGTGCCGCGCGCATTTCAACGCATCTCTTTCCCTCCCTTTCCGGCGGGCACAGACTCGAGTGGGCCTACCCTGACGAGCAACCCAGCACGACTGTTCCACCGTGGGATCACTTGCGTGCGAAGCAGTTTCCGACCCATGTGTATCTCAATGGACTTCGCGAGCGCGAGTATCTCGACCTCTTTGGGCGTTATTTTCAAATCCTCGATGTCGCGACAACTACTGAAGGTCGTGATCTTCTGACCGAGGAGCTGAGCAAAGAGCTCACCGAATACAGCGTTGAAGATCTCACGCACTCCAACCTCACCGTCGTCATACAGAAAAGTGAGAATGTGAAGCGATAACTATTCGCTCTGAACGCGAGCTTGCTCGTACGCAGTTACGAGCGATGCCGTCACGCCCTTCCAACCGAACAACATCTTGGCGCGTTTACGGGCGGCGAAGCCCAAACGCTGTCGCAGCTCGGGATCGTCTATGAGCGTACGGAGCGCCGCGCGCAGCCGCTCCGGCTCGCGCGGCGGGACGAGAAGGCCGGTTTCGCCGTCCACGACGAGGTCGAGCAGCCCACCTACGGCGGAGGCGACCACCGGTCGCCCGTGGGCCATCGCCTCCACGCACGCGACCCCGAATCCCTCGCGCCGCGACGGGCACGCGACGACCGCGGCGCGCGCGTACAGCGCCGAGAGTTCGTGGTGCGGGACGAAGCCGAGCGCCTGCGGGACGCGGCCGCGCAGGGGCCCGTCGCCGACGACGACGAGCCTCATCCCCGTCGCTCGCCGCCACGAGGTCGAGCACACCCTTCTCCTCGGACAGCCGCCCGACGTACAGCACCTCCGGGGGCGAAGCCTCCAGCCCACCTCCGCCGGGATGTCCACGCCGCTCGGAATGACGCGCACATCGCGGGCGCCGAGCGCGCGCGCCTCTTCCGCCAGCGCGGTCGAGGCGCATACGACTATCCGGGCGCGACCCACGACCGCGCGCGCGAACGACCGCGCGCGGCGTGCGAGCTCGACGTCCGTCCCCCAGAGCTGGAGGACGAACGGCTTCCCCGTTGAGAGCGCGATGAGCCCCGAAGGAAGCCAGTGCGCATGGACGAGATCCGCGTCGCCCGCGGCACGGCGCGCCGCCGCGGCGAAGGACGAGAGCATGAGCGGCAGCGCCAACGCCCGCACCGGCTGCGCCCTCAGGTTGCCGACGATCCCGGAGCCGTAAGCGACGCCGTAGTGGCGAAACGTCGCAGGCGACACGACCTCCACCTCCACCCCCTCGGCACGCACGTGCTGCACCGCATCCGCGACGAACCGCCCCGCCGCGTCCCCCGCAAAGCGGGGATACGACGTCGTCAGGACGACGACCTTCACCGAGGAGTCCGCCGTAACCGCCGTCCGAAGACGATCGGCACGCACAGCGCGAGCATGACGAACGCGTAGAAGTAATAGAACTGCATGGTCAGGTAGAAGAAGTTCGCGGCCATCGTCGCGGCGAGCGCGGCGACCATCCCCCAGGAGAGCGGGCTCACCCGCCGCGCGACGCCGTCGCCCAGTGCGGCCAGGGCCTTCCCGATCCTGATCGCGAGCCGAAGCCGCCAGAAGACGTACCCGAGCAGCCCGAGGAACGCGATCGTCCCGACGATGCCGGTCTCGACGATCAGCGCGACGTAGAAGGAGTGCGGGCCCCAGTTGTCCTTCCCCGTGACGAAGGCGTAGTAGACGGAGAAGTTGTTCAGCCCGAGCCCGAACAGCGGGTGCGAATGGAGGATCTGCGGGACGAAGTCGTAGACGAGGAAGTGCGCGCTGGTCGAGCCGCCGCCTGTCTGCGTGCGCGAGCGGAAGACGGTCTCGAGGAAGGCCGGCCGGCGGAGGAACTCGACCAGGAGAACGAGCGCGACGCCCGAGACGGGCAACAGGACCGCCCGCGAGAACAGCTTGTGCCGGTAGGGGATGAGGAGGACGATCACGCCGACGATCACGCCGAGGATGCCGCTGCGCGACAGCGTCGCGAGCTCGACGACGAGCAGGAAGGCGACCAGGATGCCGAGCCAGATCCGCCTCCGCGACTGCTCCATCCGCAGGTAGAGCGGCGTCAGGATCAGCAGGGGGATGCAGAGCATCACCGCCAGGTGGTTGGGATCGCCCGTGAGCGCGTTCGGGCGGTACACGCTCTCCCCCGCGACGGCGCCGTAGACGTTGATCGAGCTCGCGCCGCCGGTCAGCGGACTCAGCACCGTCTGGTCGAGGTTGCCGCCGCGGCGCGCGTCGAGGAGCTGGAGGACGCCGTAGACCGAGTTGGCGACCATCCCGCCGACGAACCAGCCCAGCGACCTCCAGAAGAAACGCTCCGAACGGCGCGCCACGTACGCGATCCCGGCGACGAGGAAGAGGAAGTGGATCAGGTACTTGACGAGCCCCTTTCCCCACTGACTGAGGGCGTCGTGCGTCTGCATGTTGTAGAAGCCGATCAGGTAGACGAGCAGGAGCACGCCGAGGAAGGCGATCACGACGAGCGCGGTGCGCGGCAGCTTGCGATTGCCGGTGAGGAGCCGCTCGACGAGGAACGCGAGCAGGAAGAGGATCGTGAGGACGTCCGCGAGGTTGACCGAGCCGCCGATCTCCCAGCGGACCTTCTCGAAGGTGACGCAGAAGAGCGTCGCGAAGAAGAGGAAATCCGTTAGGCGCCTCACAGCTCTCGGATGAGGTCGGCCAGCTCCTCGACCCGCGCTCGCCGCGACAGCCGCTCACGCTGCTCGGGCGAGAGGACGTTCCCGTCCAGCCGGCCGGCCCGCCAGCGCGCGACCAGGCCTTCGAGCGCCGCGCGGATTCCGGCCACGTCTTCGGAGCCGACGACGATCCCGGCACCGGTCTCGCGCAGCAGCCGCGCCGCCTCGCCGTCCGGAGGAACGGACGCCAGGATCGGCCGCTCGGCGGCGAGGTACTCGAAGACCTTGCCGGAAAGCACCGCACGGCCGCGTCCTTCCGCTTCCGGGATCAACAAGAGGAGAGCCTCGGAGTCCCGCTGCAGCTGCAGCGACTCGCGATGGCTCGTGTACGGCACGAGCTCGAGGCGGTCCCCGAGCCCCAGCCCGTCCGCCCACTCGCGGTCGGCCGCGCGGAAGTCGCCGACGAAGCGGGCAACCACGTCGAGCCGCGATTCGGCGAGCGCGGTCAGGAACGGGCGCGGACTCCGCCGGCCGATGAAGCTGCCGGTGTGCGTGATCCGGAAGCGGTCAGAGGGCGTGTAGTCGAGCCCCTGGAAGTCCTCGTAGTCGCAGCCGTTGGGGATCGTCACTACACGTCCCGCGGGCTCGAGGCCGCGCGTCTCCTCCGCGATCGGCTCCGAGACGGCGACGACCGCATCCGCGCGCTTCGCGACGAGCCGCGCGACCGCGGCGCGCGACTTCTCCTTCAGCACGGCGGCCGGGTTGTCCGCCTGCCGGTGCGCGTGCGCGAGCAGCGAGTCGCGGAGGTCGGCTATCCACTTGACCCCCGTGGCCGCCTTGGCCGCGGCGCCGATCAGATGCACCGACGGCGGCGGCGAGGTGGTGAGGACGACGTCGATCGAGTGCCGGCGGATGAGGCGGATCGCCGCCGGGCCGGCGGTCAGCGCCCAGGCCGCGTTCTCGTCGGGGACGAGGAAGCGGCGGGACAGGAGTCCCGCCTGGCGCACCATCCGGTCGACGCCCTCGAGCCCGTGCAGCTCCTCCGCCGGCTTTCGCCCCCTCGGCCCGAGGTAGTGCGCCCGGTGCACCCACGCCTTCGTCGGGACGGCGAGCTCGTCGCCGGTGTGGATCCATTTCGGATCGTCGGGCGCCAGCACGTGCGTCTCGATGCCCGCCGCGGGCAGGTGCGTGGCGAGCTTGAGCGGGCGCTGGACGCCGCCTCCGCCGGCCGGCGGGAAGTAGAAGGAGACGAGGAGGAGCTTCACCGCGCAATGATGCTACGCACCGCATGCGTCTGATCGCGTCGATCCTCGCCGCCGTTTCCATCCCGGTGCACACGCCGGCCCAGTTCCAGGCGGCGGTCGAGCGGCTGCGTCCGCACGGAGGGACGATCGTGATGCTCGCCGGCCGCTACGCCGATCCACTGGTCGTCTCCGGCGCCTTCGGTGGGAGATTGCGGATCCTCGGACGAGCGGCCCGCGTCCAAAACCTGAGGCTGGAGTCGACGAGGTACGTCACGGTCGGTCCGCTCAAGGTGACGCCGGTGACCGGCGACGCGCTGCTCCAGGTATCCGCCTCGCGGAACATCCTCCTGCGGGACCTGACCGTGACCGCGCGCGGTACGCGCTGGTCGGCCGGCGTCGACATCCCCGACTCGAGCTGGGTGACCGTCCAGCAGAGCGAGTTCACGCACTGCGGCGACCGCTCGCCGAACTGGGTGAACTGCCTCAGGGTGCAGCAGGAGTCGAGCCACGTGCTCGTCGACCACGACTGGTTCCACGACTGCCTCGGCTGTGACTTCCTTCACGGCCGTATCGGCTCGTACCTGACCGTCAGCTCGAGCCGGTTCGAGCGCACCCTGCCCTGCAACCTCGCAGCCATCGACCGGCAGCTTCTCCATCTGAACCTCGGGCGCTACGCCTCGGTGCGTTGCAAGCACCAGGACCTGATCGAGCTCTTCGCGGGGAACGACCTGCGCTTCGTCCGGAACTACTTCGGCGTCTACAAGGCCGGTGGCGCGCAGCTGTACGTCACCGGCGAGTCGCGCCGGACGCTGATCGCGAACAACGTCTTCCGGGGGACCGACCCGCGCGTGCGCGGATGGCAGTCGCCGGTCGGCGTGCTCGTCGGCGGAAGCTCGGGCGGCCCCATCCCGACCTACGTCCGCATCGAGCACAACAAGATCTACACCGGCGCCACCCGCCAGGACGGCTACGCCGCATCGATCAGCATCAGCGCCGGCTACGGCTGGCGGATCCCGAAGCCCCAACGGCCGGTGATCGCGCACAACGTGATCGGGCTGCTGGAGACGCCGTCACGGCTCTGCAACGGCGCGAAGCTGATCGACAACGTCATCCTGCGCGGAACCGACTGTCAGAACCGATAGAGCGCGTAGCGCTCGTCGTGGTAGACACGCGGCAGGCCGAGGTCGAGGCGCGGGAAGCGCTCCTCGTCGACCACGATCCAGTGCGCGCCGTAATGGCGCACGATCGAGAGGTTGCCGGTGCGGAAGAACCTCAGCGCCTGCTTCCGGCGCTTGTACGGGAAGTTGTCCGCGGTGTCGGCCACGTGCGACGGCGGCCCGGCGTTGACGTACACGGGCGCATATGCCCCGATCCGGTACGCGGTCGCGTCGTCCGAGAAGACGATGTCGCCTTTGGGCACGTTTGCGCGCAGCGCCGTGACGACGCCGGCCGTCAGATAGGGCTCGCCGCGCGTCTTGCCGCGTTCGAGATTTGCGAACCCGTTCACGGCGAGCGGCGCACAGAACAGGACGACGGCGGCCAGGGCTAACGGCCCCTGGCGCTCGATCGACCAGCGCCGGTGGAAGGTCGTGACGATCGCCAGCGCGACGGCACCGCCGAGCGCGCCGATCCACGTGGCCAGGGCGGGACCGCCGGACGTGAGGTTGTAGCCGAAGTCCCCGGGGAAGGCGAGCTGGAGCGCGATGCCCGCCCCGACCGCGACGGGCAGCACCGCCCAGGAGATCAGTCCGGTCAGCACGGCGGCCGCGCCGACGAGCGCGAACGCGAACGGCAGGAATCCTCCCTCCCGGCGGGCCTGGGAGAGCGAGACGGCATCGGCGAAGCGCGGGAAGATGAACGGGACGAGGGTCAGCGCGAAGATGGCCAGCGAGCCTCCGAGGACGTAGGCCGACCAGCGGCGCCGGGCCGCGAGGGCGGCAAGGGGGATGCAGACGAGGCCCGCGACCGCCACGGCGCCGCTCCTCGAGAAAAGCTGGGGGGAGAGCCGGTACGAGTGATCCGAGTAGAAGTCGATCTGCCCCGCGTACTTGGCCAGGCCGCGGTGGAGGTCGTACGTGCTCGTCGCGTACGAGGCGGTCTTCTTCACGATCGGCAGCAGGAAGAACGCGACGGCGGCCGAGGGGACGATCAGCGTCACGAGCGACGCGGACAGCGCCTTGACGTCGCGCCCCGCCATGAGCACGCGCGCGATCAGGAACCCCGCGAGTGGAACGCAGAGGAAGACGGCGTACGTCGGGTGAATGAGCGCGAGCGCGACGGCGCCCGCTCCCATCGCACCGAGGAGCGCCAGCTTCCGCTCCCGCATGTAGGTGAAGACGAGCGCGAGGAGAGCCGGCACGAGGAGCTGCCGGCCGCGACCCCGGGTTGCGAGAGCGAGCGGAGCGTGCCGGTGTGCTCCGGAGCGAGACCGATGAGCGCGAACTGGGCGACGAGGCCTGCTACTCCGCCCCACGGCGACCGGAAGAGGGCGCGGCCGGCGGCGTAGGAGACCACGAACGCGAGCGGGACGAGCAGCGCAGACACGTTCCGCACCGTCTGGGTCGGATCGGCGCCGGCGAGCTTCGTGATCAGCCCGAGCGTCGCGTGCCAGAGCGGGAACGCGTAGCCCGGATGAAGCCCGCCGTGCTTGAACTCGTTGACGACGTTGAGGGAGTTGAGGTCGGGGAAGTCGACCAGCTTGCGGACGCGGGCGAGATGGAAGAGCCCGTCGCCGGAAACGGGCCCCGTCGCGAGCCAGACCGCGACCGCGAACGCAACGCCGGCGAGGGCGATACCGCCGACGATCAGCGCGTCCCGATGCTCGATCTCGCCCACGCGCCGGACGGCGACCGGAACGGCCGTGGCGAAGGCGAGCGCGGCGAGGAGGATGAGCGTCAGCGTCAGCGAGCCGGCGAACGCAAACGTCAGCAGCAGGCAGACGAACACCGCGGCCAGGCTCCACCCGATCGACGCGCCCACGGCGACGCCGAGCTCGCGCGGCCATCCGGTCAGGCGCATGATCAGCGCGCCGGGGACGAGCAGCACGCAGCCGGCGGCCGCCGCGAGCCGGATCGCGAGCCCGACCCCGGTATGCGGCAGGAGCTGCGCGATTCCGAGCAGGATCGGCAGGCCCGCGATCACCCCGACGAAGCGGACGTCCGCCCGGCGAGCCGGCAGAGCGGCGGTCAGCGTAGAGATGCC
>CAVPVN010000005.1:0-301690 GCA_963709265.1 uncultured Actinomycetes bacterium
GAAGAATTCGCCGTCGCTCATCCGACCCGAACACCGGCCCACCTGAGGATGACCTCGCCCGGTGCCTTGGGCATTCGGTTTGAGAAGGAGACGGACTGGTCGGGCGTCGCGGCTGTGCATCGGGCGGCCTTCGGTGACCACGGGGGTGCCGTTGCTCGTCTCGTTGACGACTTGCGTGGCCTGGTGGCGAGGGGCGAAGGAGTCTCGCTCGTCGCCGAGGGGTGGAAGGAGTGGTCGGCCACGCGATGTTCACCTCGAGCCTGCTCGACGCGCCGCGGCGACTCGTCTCGGTGCAGGTCCTGAGCCCCGTAGGGGTCTCACCCCGGCAGCAGCGGCAAGGCGTCGGGTCGGCGATCATCAAGCGACGACTCGAGATCCTGATCGAGCGCTCCGTCCCGGTGGTGTTCGTGGAAGGACCGCCGCAGTACTACTCACGCTTCGGATTCGAGCCGGGCGCCGACCACGGTTTTCGGAGACCGTCATTGCGTATCCCCGACACCGCATTCCAGGCGCTACGGCTTCCGTCGTACGAGCCTTGGATGAGCGGAACGCTTGTCTACTCGGAGACCTTCTGGCGACACGACGCCGTCGGGCTTCGCGAGACGTAGGATCACGCGGGGTCGCACGGGTCACCTGCGTCGCCAGCAGCGACGGTGCGCACGAACGAGTCGTAGTCGCGCTGTCCTCGACTGAGGGCGGCGCTCAGCTCCTTCGCGCGGTCTCGATACGTCGGTCGAGCAGCGCGCCTCGTCGAGCTGCCTCGGACGCTGCACGAGGCCCGCGAGCCACGGACGATCGCAGCGGCGGAGTCGGCGTCGTGCTGCCGAACGCCCTTGTTATAGACAGCACAAGGTGGGATAGTGGAGCCGCGGCCCAACGCTGGACGAGCTTGCTGATTCTCGGTGGGGTGGGGAGGCCGGGAGGCAGCAGGCTCGTCGAGCGCGTCCTGTCGCGGCGACTTCCCCCACTCCCCCAGGTCGCCCGGGGGGGGCGCGCTCGTATGCGATCCAAGCCCGGAAACGCGCACCGACGAACGCTCGAAGAGGCGAACCGCGTCACTCTGGCGCCTGTGGCCCGCGTTCACGGGCCAGCTTTCTACGCGACCTTCTCCTCACCTGAGCGAATCTGAGAGCACCGAGCGTGACATGATCTCAGCATCCGTGCGCTCGGATAATCCTGTAGACGCGCTGGACGAAATCCAGCTCTTCCGGTGCGGGTCGTCGCGCAGCCGCTGATCGCGGTCGCGGACGTCGAGGCGTCGAGCCGCTGGTACTGCCGCCTCCTTGGCGGCACGAGTGGGCACGGTGGCAAGGAGTACGAGCGCGTGATGGTGGGCGACGATTTCGTGCTCCAACTCCACGACTGGAACGTGCACGAGCACCCGTACCTCGGTGACGAAGGGTCCCGGCCCTGGGGCAACGGGACGTTGCTCTGGTTCCGCGTGCACGACTTCGACGGCGCACTGACGCGGGCGCACGAGCTCGGCGCGGAGATCCTCGAGGACCGGCACCCGAACCCGGGGGCCAACCACGAGGAGGTCTGGCTGCGCGATCCCGACGGCTACGTCGTCGTGCTGGCCAGCCGGCCCGACGACCTCGGCGCGCAGTGGGCTGAGCCACGTTGAGTTGAGCCCCGTCGACCATACCCCGCCGCCGTACCTCATCCGCACCGACCGCTTGACGATCCGCTGCTGGGAACCGCGTGACGCGCCGCTCCTGAAAGACGCGCTCGACACGAGCCTCGACCACCTGCGCCCCTGGATGCCGTGGGCGACCCACGAGCCGACGCCGGTCGAGGAGAAAGCCGAGCTCCTCCGCGTGTTCCGCGGCCGCTTCGACCTCGGTGAGGACTTCGTCTACGGGATCCTCGCTCCGGACGAGAGCGAGGCGATCGGCGGCTCGGGACTCCACACGCGTGTTGGTCACGGGGCGCTCGAGATCGGCTATTGGATCCGCGCCTCGCGGGTCGGACAGGGCTTCGCGCGGGAGGCCACGGCGGCACTGACCAAGGTCGCGTTCCACGTGTGCGGCGTCGACCGGGTCGAGATCCACGTCGATCCCGCGAACAGCGCTAGCCTTCGCGTGCCCCGGGCGCTCGGGTTCGCGGAGGAGGCGACGCTCCGCCGCCGCCTGCCGGCGTCCGAAGGGGAGCCGCGGCGGGACTCCGTCGTCTTCACGCTTTTCGCCGACGACGTCGAGCAGTCGCCGGTGAGCAGTGTCGAGCTGGACGCGTGGGACGCCCTGGGCCTCAGGATCGCCGTCTAGCCTCCGCTACAATCCTCCGCCGATGTCGAGCGATCGCGTCACACTCGAGGTCTCGGAGCGCGAGGCCGACCAGATCGGATCACGCCGCGTCCGCCGCCTCCGGAAGGAGGGGCTGGTGCCGGGCGTCCTGTACGGCAAGGGCTCGACCCGCGCGATCATCGTCGGCGAGCGCGAGCTTCGCACGGCCCTCACGGGGCCGTCCGGCCTCCACGCGATCGTTGACGTCGTGATCGAGGGGCAGGCGACGCCGCACCACGCCGTCCTTAAGGACTTCCAGCGCCACCCGATCCGCGGCACCATCACGCACGTCGACTTCCACGAGGTGCGGCTCGATCGGCCGATCCAGGCGACGGTCGCCGTGCAGCTCGTCGGCGACTCGCCGGGGTCGAAGCAGGGCGGCAGCGTGCAGCAGGTCACGCGCGAGATCCAGGTCGAGGCGCTCCCGACCGGCATCCCAGAGCACATCGTGGCCGACATCTCGTCGCTCGAGGTTGGCGGCGTGGTCCGCATCGAGGACCTGCCGTCGCTCGAGGGCGTCACCTACCTCGACGACCCGCAGGTCGTGCTCGCGACGTGCTCCATCCCGCGCGGGATCACCGAGCTCGAGGAGGCCGAGGAGGCCGCCGAGGGCGAGGAAGGCGAGGAGGGGGCCGAGGGCGAGGTCGCGGCCGAGGCCTCCGACGAGGGCGCCGAGACCGACGCGGAGTAGGGCGTGCGCCTCTTCCGGAGGGGAGAGGACGGTGCCTCGATGGACTTCCTCGTCGCCGGGCTCGGCAACCCGGGCCGCGAGCATGCCGACGACCGTCACAACGTGGGTTGGATGGTGGTCGACGAGCTCGCCCATCGTCACGGAGGCTCGTTCAAGAGCAAGTTCCGCGGGCGGCTGGCCGATATCCGGCTGGGCGATCTGAAGCTCGCCCTCCTCGAGCCCGAGACGTACATGAACGAGTCCGGCTCGTCGATCCAGGCGGCTGCCGCGTTCTTCAAGCTCCCGGTCGGGCAGGTGCTCGTCGTCCACGACGACGTCGACCTCGACACGGGGCGGCTGCAGGCGCGTCTCGGCGGCGGCCTCGCGGGTCACAACGGCCTTCGTTCGATCGCGCAGCGGCTCGGGTCACAGGAGTTCCTTCGCCTGCGTGTCGGCGTCGGGCGGCCGGGCCGCGGCGATCCGCGCCCGGTTGCCGACTACGTGCTCTCGGCCTTCGCGCCGGAGGACGACGCCGAGGCGATCGTCGCCCGCGCGTGCGACGCGGTGGAGACGCTCGCGAGCGACGGGCTCGAAGAGACGCAGCGCCGCTTCAATTGAGTGAGGCGGCGACCGGGGCAATCCAAAGGTCAGGCGCGCTTTCGGCACGAATTCGGCACCCATCGGTGACACGTTCCTCGATAGCGTGAAAGCAGGGCACGGGGGTGCCCCGGGCGGTTGGGGGGCGGGTTGGGGGGCGATCTCCGTGTCGCGCCCCGGGCGCTGAGGTCGGGTGGCGGCCGCCCAGTACGATGGCCCGGCGGGGCGCGATCCCCGCCGAACGCATGGACCAGGCTGCCATCCGCACCGACACCGCGCCGCTCGCCGCCTTCGTGCACGAGCTGCGGCGCCAGGACCGTTTTCAGGCCTTCACCCGCACGCTGCCGACGCGCGCGCGTGTGTCGGAGCCGGTGATGCCGCTGCTTCTTGCGGCGATGCACGAGGAGCTCGGGCGCGCGCTGCTCGTGCTGCTCCCGGAGGATGCCGACGCACGCGACGCGGCGGAGGGTGCGTCCTGGTTCACGAGCGCCGCACGGGTCGCGTTCATGCCGAGCCGCGGCGTCGCGCTCGATTCGGGCCTTGTGCCGCCGCCGCACCTCGTCGGCGAGCGCTTCCGCGCCCTTGACGTGCTGGAGGCGGGCGGCCTCGTGTGCGCGTCGGTGGCCGCGCTCGCCGAGGGCTTGCCGCCGCACGGGGACCGACCCTCGGCGATCGAGCTCCGCATCGGAGACGAGCCTGGTATCGACGGGCTTGCCGAGGCGCTGGCGCTCGCCGGCTACGAGCGCGTCGAGCGCGTGGACGGGCGAGGCCAGTTCGCCGTGCGCGGAGGGATCGTGGACGTGTTCCCCTCGACCGGACGCGAGCCGTTGCGCGTCGAGCTCTTCGGAGACGAGATCGAGCAGGTGCGAGCGTTCTCGCCCTTCACGCAGCGCGCCCTGCACACGGCCGATCAGACGCTCGTCTTCCCGGCGACCGAACGGCGCACCGACGCCCTCGAGCTCGACCTGGGATCGGAGGACGGAGACGGGATCACCGCGGTCGCGATGCGCGACGATCTCGTGCCGCCCGTGGATCGGCCGGCGGATCTCGTCTGGCAACCCGACGAGGTCCGAGAGGTCGCCGACGAGCAGGGCCTCGTGCTTCCGCCGCTCCAAGGGGCGAGCGAGCTCGATCCGTTCCCTCGCTCGCAGCCGCACGCCTTCGAGGCGCAGCGGCCCGCCGTCGCCGCGCGCGGCCTCGCGGAGGCGGAGAACGAGCTCGCGGGCTTCGTACGGGGGGGAAACCGAGTCGTCGTCTCGTTCGCCCATCGTGGCGAGTCCGAGCGCCAGGCGGCGCTCCTCCGCAAGGTCGACGCTCCGCCCCTGAACGCGGGGGAGCTGCTGCCTCCGGACCCGGGCGTCCGGTTCGTCGTCGCGCCGGCGCGTCGCGGGTTCGTGTGGCGCGAGCTCGGGCTCGTGCTGCTTCCCGACACGCAGGTCTTCCGGAAGCGGCCTCCGCGTGCGGACCGCCGCCTGGGGCGCGCCCTTCAGAGCTTTGCCGACCTGCGCGTCGGCGACTACGTCGTGCACGAGGACCACGGGATCGGGAAGCTGCTCGGCTTCGAGACCAAGGAGGTCGCGGACGTCACCCGCGACTACCTGTATCTCGCGTTCCGCGGCGAGGACCGGCTGTACGTCCCGCACGACCAGCTCGGCCGGCTCTCGAAGTACATCGGGGCGGATGCCACCGCGCCCGCCCTCTCCAAGCTCGGCGGCAAGGCATGGCAGAACCTCAAGGCCCGCGCGCGCAACGCGGTGCGAGAGCTGGCCGGCGAGCTGCTGCAGCTCTACGCCCAGCGGCAGCGCGCCGAGGGCGTCGCGAACGACCTCTCGAGCGACTGGATCGAACGCCTCGAGGCATCGTTCCCCTACCGGGAGACCGACGACCAGCAGCGCGCGATCGAGGCTGTGCGCGAGGATCTCGAGGCGCCGCGGCCGATGGACCGGCTGGTCTGCGGCGACGTCGGCTTCGGCAAGACCGAGGTGGCCGTCCGGGCGGCGTTCGCCGTCGCGGTCAACGGCCGTCAGGTGCTCCTCCTGTGCCCGACGACGATCCTCGCCGAGCAGCACTGGAACACCTTCCGGGACCGATACCGCGACTTCCCCGTGCGCGTCGAGATGGTCTCGCGCTTCCGGAGGCCCGCGGAGGTGAAGGCGGTGTTGAAGGAGTTCGCCGACGGCAAGGTCGACATCCTCGTCGGCACGCACCGGATCCTCTCCCGCGACGTGATCCCGAAGCAGCTCGGCCTGGTCATCGTCGACGAGGAGCAGCGTTTCGGCGTGCAGCAGAAGGAGCTCCTGCGTGCGCTTCGCCTCGAGGTCGACGTGCTCGCGCTCTCCGCGACGCCGATCCCGCGCACGCTCCACATGTCGCTCTCGGGGCTCCGCGACATCTCGATCATCGAGACCCCGCCGGAGGGCCGTCGGCCGATCCGCACGACCGTCGGCGAGTACGACGAGGAGCTCGTGCGCGTCGCGCTGGAACGAGAGCACGCGCGCGGCGGACAGTCCTTCTACCTCCACAACCGGGTCGAGACGATCGACGAGGCGGCGGAGAAGCTCCGGCAGTCGTGCCCCGACCTGCGGCTCCTCGTCGCGCACGGGCAGATGACCGAGCGGCAGCTCGAGGAGCGCATGCACGCGTTCCTGGCGGGCGACGCGGACGTGCTCGTCTCGACGACGATCATCGAGTCGGGGATCGACATCCCGCAGGCCAACACCCTGATCGTCGAGCGGGCGGACACCCTCGGGCTCGCCCAGCTCTACCAGATCCGCGGGCGGGTCGGCCGCTCCGACGTCACCGCCCACGCATACCTCTTCTATCCCGATACGCGCGAGCTGACGCCCGAGGCGCGGGCGCGGCTCTCCACCCTCGCCGACCACACGGAGCTGGGCGCGGGCTTCCAGATCGCGATGCGTGACCTCGAGATCCGGGGCGCCGGCGACCTCCTCGGCGCCGAGCAGTCGGGCCACGTGGCCGCGCTGGGGTTCGAGCTGTACGTCGAGATGCTGAACGAGGCAGTCGCCGAGCTCACGGGACAGGCGCGGGTCGCGGTGCGCCCGGTCCGCGTCGACGCCCGGGTGGACGCGTTCGTGCCGGCGACGTACGTCGATGCCGAGGCGCTCAAGATCGACCTCCATCGACGCATCGCGCTGGCGGAGCACGACGACGAACTCCGCGAGCTCCGCGCGGCGACCGAGGACCGGTACGGACCGCTGCCGGAGCCCGTGGAGAACCTCTTCCGGATCCAGCAGGCGAAGCTCTCACTCGCGCTCGTCGGTGCCGACTACCTCGTGTTCCGGGGCGGGCGTGCGACCGTCGGGCCGGTCGGGCTCGCCGCCTCGGAGCTGCGGGCACTCCGCGGAATCGCCGACACCGCGGTCTACACGTCCGCCCAGCAAGAGGTTGCGATCCGGGCCGAAGGCCTGGAGGGGGCGCTCGCGCTGGCCGATGCTATCGTTGCCGCTCGCCGGGCCGCCTGAGACGTCGCCCTGACCGTTCGCGCCCGACGCCGAACCTTTCCCGAACACAGCGTAACCCGCCCGTAACCGCACGTTCCCTACAAAGAGGTCTCGATGAAGCGCTCGCTCCTGCTCGCCGTCGCCGCACTGGCCGCGGTCACCCTCGTCGCCGCGGGCTGCGGCGGCTCCGACGAGGTGCCGGCAGATGCCGTCGCGGTCGTCGACGGCACCTCGATCAACCGGACGACGCTCGACGAGCTCCTGGCCCGCGCCAAGAAGTCCTACACGGCGCAAAAGCGCTCCTTCCCGAAGGCCGGCACGTCCGAGTACCAGTCCCTCCAGACGCAGGCGGTCGCCTACCTCGTGCAGCGCCAGGAGTACGCGCGCGAGGCAGAGAAGCTCGGCATCGACGTGACGGACGGGCAGATCGCGAAGAAGCTCGAAGAGGTGAAGAAGCAGTACTTCTCGGGGAACCAGGCGAAGTTCGAGAAGGGGCTCGCGGATCAGGGGTACACGGTGACCACGCTGCGCGACGACATTCGCTCGCAGCTCGTCACGGAGGGCATCTACAAGAAGGTCACGAACGACGTGAAGGTCACGGACGCGGACCTGAAGACCTACTACGACCAGAACAGGTCGAAGTACTCGGTGCCCGAGTCGCGTGCCGTGCGACACATTCTCGTCAAGACCAAGGCCGAGGCCGACGCGATCCATTCCCAGCTCCAGAACGGCGGGGATTTCACGGCGATCGCCAAGGAGAAGTCCCTCGACCCGGGCTCGAAGGACCAGGGCGGCAAGCTCACGGTGACGCGGGGGCAGACCGTCGCGGCGTTCGACAAGGCAGCCTTCGCGCTGAAGACGGACGAGCTCTCGCAGCCGGTCAAGACCGAGTTCGGCTACCACCTCATCCAGCCGCTCGCCGACGTGAAGGCGGGCTCCGTGACGCCGTTCTCGCAGGTGAAGAGCCAGATTCGCTCCCAGCTCGAATCGGAGCGGAAGAACAGCGCAGTGAACGACTGGGTCGCGAACGTCGAGAAGTCGTACAAGGACAAGGTCCAGTACGCGGCCGGGTTCGAGCCGCCCGACACCTCGACGACCGACCAGACGACGACGGCCTCCGGGTAGCCTCCGTCCCGTGGGCTCGGATGGGCCGCTCGCAGAGCTCCGCGAGCTGACGCGGCGCCTTCGCGCGGAATGCCCGTGGGACCGCGAGCAGACTGCGGTCACGATCGTCCCGCACACCGTCGAGGAGGCCTACGAGGTCGCCGACGCCGCGCGCGCCGGCGACGCCGCGAAGCTGCGCGACGAGCTCGGCGACCTGCTGTTCCAGGTCTACTTCCTCTCGCTCCTCCTCGAGGAGCAGGAGGCGGGCGACCTCGACGATGTCGCCCGCGGCGTCCACGACAAGCTCGTGCGACGGCACCCGCACGTCTTCGGCGACGCCGAGGCGCGGACCGCCGACCGCGTCCGCGACCGGTGGGAGGCGATCAAGACCGAGCAGGAGGGCCGCCGGGGCGTGTTCCACGACGTTCCGGGATCGCTTCCCGCTCTGCTACTCGCCCGCAAGGTGCAGCGGCGGGCCGCGGCCGTGGGCTATGACTGGCCCTCGCTCGACGGGCCGGCGGCGAAGGTGCAGGAGGAGCTCGACGAGCTGGTCGCGGAGCTCGGCCGGGCGGGGCGGCCCGCGCCCGAGACCGAGCCGGACCGCGCGGTCGAGGCGGAGCTCGGCGATCTGCTCTTCACGGTGGTCAACCTCGCCCGCTTCGTCAACGTCGATCCCGAGCTCGCGCTCCGGGGCGCGACCGCGCGGTTCCGGGAACGGGTCGAGCGTGCGGAAGAGCTCGCCGCCGAGGCCGGCGAGGACTGGACGGAGCTCGACCTCGACGGTCAGGAGCGTTGGTACGAGCGTGCGAAGACGGCGCTCGAGCGCTCCGGTGCCGCGTAAGCCAGGCCCCGGGTCTTCCACCGCCCTCGGGCTACGAGGATTTCGCGGGACGACTTCTCTCGCCCGCGCGGCCGAACGTTGCCCCAACTACCCCCAGGGGCACTCCCGTGTCCCTGACGTCACGTTATCAGTTTGGACAACCGGGATCGTCGCGAGAGTGTGTCGGTTCCGTGACGAGACTGTGTTGGGGCCGCGCAAGCGTGACGAACGAGGCTCGTGGCGCTGGACCTTTCACCGGGTGATCGCGCTACGGGACCGCCAGCGCGGCGATCCCGCGGAATCGCTCGTCTAGTGTTCCCCTCCGTGACAGGGAGCAGGCAATGAGTGAGATCGTCCACCTCCACGGGCGGCAGATCCTGGACTCGAGGGGCAACCCGACCGTCGAAGTGGAGGTCGGCCTCGAGTCGGGCGCGTTCGGGCTCGCCGCCGTCCCTTCCGGGGCGTCGACCGGAGAGCACGAGGCGGTCGAGCTGCGGGACGGCGGCGATACCTGGCTCGGGAAGGGCGTCGGCCGGGCCGTGTCGCACGTCGAGGGCGAGATAGCCGACGCGCTCGTCGGGCTCGACGCGACCGACCAGCGTGCGATCGACCGGACGCTCGTCGCGCTCGACGGCACGCCGACGAAGGGCCGGCTCGGAGCGAACGCGATCCTCGGTGCGTCGCTCGCCGTTGCGAAGGCTGCGGCGGCGGATGCCGGCGTCCCTCTCTACCGCTGGGTCGGAGGGACGAACGCGCACGTCATGCCCGTGCCGCTGATGAACGTCGTCAACGGCGGTGCACACGCCCAGAACTCCCTCGACTTCCAGGAGTTCATGCTCGTCCCGGCAGGCGCCGGGAGCTTTGGCGAGGCGCTCCGGATCGGTGCCGAGACGTATCACCACCTCAAGGGGCTGCTCGCCGAGCGGGGCCTGTCCACGGGGGTCGGCGACGAGGGTGGTTTCGCGCCCGATCTCGGCTCGGCGTACGACGCGTGCGAGGCGATTCTCGAGGCCGCCGACCGTGCGGGACACGGCGACCGGGTGGCGCTTGCACTCGACCCGGCGACGAGCGAGCTCCACCACGACGGCACCTACCGGCTCGAGCGCCAGGGCGGCACACTCGACACCGCGGGGATGATCGACCTCTGGGCAGACCTCTGCGACCGTTTTCCGATCGTGTCGATCGAGGACGGGCTCGGGGAGTCCGACTGGCCGGGCTGGCAGACGCTGACCGACCGCCTCGGCGGTCGCGTCCAGCTCGTCGGGGACGACCTCTTCGTCACGAACGTCGACTTCCTGCGCCGTGGGATCGCCGAGCGGGTCGGCAACGCGATCCTCGTCAAGGTCAACCAGATCGGCACCCTCACCGAGGCGCTGGACGCGGTCGAGCTGGCGACCCGGAACGGCTACCGCGCGGTCATCTCGCACCGTTCGGGCGAGACCGAGGACGCGACGATCGCGGACCTCGCGGTCGCCACGAACGCCGGCCAGATCAAGACGGGCGCGCCGACGCGCTCGGATCGCGTGGCGAAGTACAACCAGCTCCTCCGGATCGAGGAGGAGCTGGGCGACGACGCCGAGTACCCGGGCTGGGGCGCATTCCCGCGCCGCTCGACCTGACGCGACGCGGGCAGCGATGCCCGTCCCGCGAGGACGTGTGACTAACCTGACCCCGGTGACCGGGCACACGCGTCGCACGAAGATCGTCGCCACCATCGGGCCGGCGTCTGCGAGCCCGGGGACGCTCGCGGCGCTGATCGACGCGGGTATGGACGGGGCGCGGCTCAATTTCTCGCACGGGACGCAGGAGGACCACGCGCGTACCGGGCAGCTCCTCCGGGACGCAGAGGCTGCCGCGGGCCGCCCGATCGCGCTGATCGCCGATCTGCAGGGCCCCAAGCTCCGTGTCGGCGATCTGGACAGCGAGGTGGAGCTCGCCGACGGCGATTCGGTCGTGATCGCGGGCGAAGACGCCGCGCAGGGCGACGACATCCCCGTGAGCCCCGCGGTTATCGGGTCGGTGCTGCAGCCGGGCAACGACGTGCTCATCGACGACGGAATGGTCAAGTTGCGAGTCGATCGCGTGGAGAGGGGCCGCGCTCGCTGCGACGTCATCGTCGGTGGGACGGTTGCCGCGCACAAGGGCGTCAACCTCCCCGGCATCCCGCTCCCCATCCCCTCGTTGACGCGCAAGGACCTGGACGACCTCGACGCCGCGCTCGAGTTCGGGGTCGACTACGTCGCCCTCTCGTTCGTGCGCTCGGCGGCGGACGTGACCGCGCTGCGCACGCTGATCGAGGCGCGCGGGTCGCATGCGTGGGTGATCGCGAAGATCGAGAAGGCCGAGGCGGTGGCCGCGCTCGACGCGATCCTCGGCGAGGCTCACGGCGTGATGGTCGCGCGCGGCGATCTCGGCGTCGAGATCGGCGCGGCCGACGTCCCGCTCCTTCAGAAGCGGATCATCCACCACGCCCTGGAGCGCGCACGACCCGTGATCACGGCGACGCAGATGCTCGAGTCGATGATCCAGGCGCCGGAACCGACCCGCGCCGAGGCGTCGGACATCGCGAACGCGATCCTCGACGGCACCTCGGCGATCATGCTGTCGGGCGAGACAGCGGTCGGCAAGCACCCCGTCGAGGCCGTCGCCGTGATGGATCGCATTGCGCTCGCGGTCGAGCCTCATCTCGGCTACCGGCACGAGACCCCGCAGGCGAGCGACGAGCCGACGATCGACCAGGCGATGTCCAACGCCGCCTGCGACGTCGCCGAGGCGCTGTCGGCGAGTGCGATCCTCGTTCCCACCTTCACCGGCCGCACCGCCTCCGCGGTGGCGCGCCTGCGGCCGCAGAGGGCGATCCTGGCGTTGACCCACAACATGGACTCGCTCCGCCACCTGGCGCTCGAGTGGGGAGTCACCCCGCTCGAGATCACCGAGACGACGGACGTCGAGGATCTCTGGACGCGCTCCATCGCCGCAGCGCGCGACTCGGGCATCGTCTCGAGAGGCGAGCGCCTCGTCATCACCGCGGGCACCGCGGTGAACCTCCCCGGCGGCACGAACGTCATCAAGGTCGACCTCGCGTAGCGAAGGGTCGCGCCGGAACGCGGCGAAGACTGCGCCGTGGCCGGGAAGGGGAAGCAGACCACGAGACGCCGCCTGCGTCGCCGCAAGGCGCCGAAATGGCTCCTGCCTGTGCTCGTGCTCGGGATCGTCGGGTACCTCTACGTGCGTCCGATCACGACGTACCTCGAGACACGCGACCAGCTCGACGGGCGTCGGGCCGAGGTCGCCACGCTCCGTGCCGAGCGCGCGCGGGTCTCCGCCCGGCTCGAGCGCGCCACGAGCCTCGACGAGCTCGCCCGAGCCGCACGCCGCATCGGCTACGTCCGCCCGGGCGAGCACCTGTTCATCGTCAAGGGCACCGCGGCCTGGAAACGCGCCCACGCGGACGGCTGACGGCGTCCGCGGGCGCTACGGTCACCGCGTGGACGATCGCACCGTCGTTGCCCGGCAGCTCGGGCGGGAGCCCCGCACCTTCCGCAGGGTTGTCGTCCGGTGCCCGTGGGGGCTGCCTGCCGTCACCGAGCAGGAGCCGTACGGCCCGGACGGCGAGCCGTTTCCGACCACCTACTACCTCACGTGCCGACATCTCGTCGCGGCCGTCTCGCGCCTCGAGGCCGTGGGGGCGGTCGAGCGCTGGAGCGCCGCGGTCGCAGCCGACCCTGGACTGCGGGAGGATCTCGACCGCGCGACTGCCGAGCAGCGTCGGATCCGCCGGGAGCTCGCGGACGGCGCGACCGGCTCGGACGGCGGAGCGTCACTCGACCTCGGCATCGGCGGCTCGCGTAACCCGATTGCGCTCAAGTGCCTCCACGCCCACGTCGCCTTCGCTCTCGCCTGTCCGGGCTATCGCGTCGGTGAGGCCGTGCTCGACGAGGTTCCGCAGCGCTGGCCGGAGAGCTGCTGCACGGCTGTCCTCTAGCATCGCGCGGATGACGACGGTCTCGGCGGCCCGGCGCGAGTGGGCGGAAGGCGATCGGCGCTTCGTCGGCGAGGCACGCGACCCGTCCCGGGCGGATGCCCTTCACGCGCAGCGCGACGCGGTGCTCGAGGAGCTCCGGCGACGGCTGGGCCCGACGTTCACCCTCGCCGAGCTCGCGGATGCCTACGCCGGTTCCGAGCGGTGGCTCCGGGAGGTGGTCGAGGAGCGCGCGCCGTTCCGGGGCTGGGCGCGAACTGTCAGCCTCGCCGGCGACGCGGCGTTCCACGCCTACAGCCGCCAGGCCCAGGACTACATGCCGTGACGATCGACCCGCTGCCACCTCGCCGTCGCCCGCCGCGCAGGCGCCGCTGGCCGCGCGTCCTGGCCGTCGTCGCTGCCGCGCTCGCGCTCTTCGGGCTCGGTGTCGCGCTCGGGCTCGCGCTCGACGACAGGCCAGTGCCCGGCGGCACGCAGACCTTCGTCCGCACGCTCGAGCCGCTGCCGCAGCGGGCTCCCTGAGCAGGCTCTACAGCTCTTCCGAGGCCTGGATCAGGCCCGAGACGATCACGGCGATCGCAGCGGCGAGGCTGATCCAGAGGCCGACGCCGCGGTTCGCGAAGAAGAAGTCGTCCGGCACCGAGATGACGCGGACGAGCACGAAGATCGTGGCGAGCGCACCGAGCGCGACCGTGACGAGGCTCTGCGGCAGCGCGGCCGGCGGCTCGATCCCGAGCTCGCGCAGGACGAGCACGAGCACGACGGCCAGGCCGACGAAGAGCACGAGCTTGCCGAGGATGCCAGTGTTCCAGCCGAGCACCGAGATCGTGACGCCCTCGCCCTCACCCGTATACCAACCCGTGAACGACGAGACCGCGAGCACGGTGCCCGCGACTAAGCCCAGCCCGTCGCCGAGTCCGAGGAGGCCCGGGTCGAGGCGTCGCTCCCGCATGACCATCGCGGCAGAGTATCTCCGACACACCGGGCCGGCGTCGCGGTCGTATGCTTCGTGGGTGGCCGAAGACGTACGCGAGGCGGCACGGGAGGGGGCCGCGGGCGCGCTGGTGCCCGACGAGGCTCCGACGCTCGATCCCGACGCCGTCCGACGCTCCTATCGGCTTCACCAGGCTCGCCGCCGGGCGCGCGTCGAGCACCGGAAACGGACGAGACGCGCAGGTGCGCGCTTCTGGGTCGTGCTCGTGCTCCTTGTGGCCGCGTGTGCGGTGCTTGCGATGACGACGTGGCGGGAGATCGGTCGGCTGTTCGGGCTGTAGCGACTGCCGCTCCGCGTTCCCGGTTGCGGGCAGTCACGCTCGCGCTCGTCGTCCTGATCGCGCTGAGCGTCCCACCCGTGCTCGTGGTCAACGCGTTCCGCGTCCTTGCGACGGACTCGTTCGTGCGCTTCGAGCTCGGCCGGATCCCGCCGGATCTCTACGGCTTCACGGACGCGGAGCGCGAGTCTCTGGCGCTCACCGGCCTCCGGTCGATCCGTCCCGGCTCGGAGGGCGTCGCGCTCCTCGAGCGGGCCACGCTCCCCGACGGCTCGCCCGCCTTCGACGGGCGCGAGCTGACGCACATGCGCGACGTACGCAGGCTCTTCGGGGAGGCCCTGCGACTCCAACTCTTGGTACTCGTCGCGCTCGCGGTGCTCGCGCTCGCCCTGGCGCGAACGCGGTTTCGCACCGTCGTCCCGACGGGCCTCCTGGCAGGCGCGCTGGCGACGCTCGCCGTTGCGGTCCTCGCCGTGCCCGTGATCCTGCTCGGCTTTGACGGATTCTTCACGCGCTTCCACGAGGTGTTCTTCACTGGCGAGTCGTGGCGGTTCTCGACCGCGGACACGTTGATCCGGCTCTACCCGGAGCGGTTCTGGGAGGACGTCTCGCGGCTGGCGGCGGCGATCGCGGTCGGCCAGGCGATCGTGCTCGCGCCGCTCGCCTGGTGGTGGCGGCGGGCGGCCGGGCGGCACGCGGCGTGATCGACCTCCGGCGCCGCGACGGCGGTGTGCTGCGGATCGGCCATCGCGGCGCGGCGCGTCTCGCCCCCGAGAACACCCTTCGCTCGTTCCGCGAGGCGGCCGCGCACGGGGTCGACCTCGTCGAGTTCGACGTGCTCGACCTCGTCGGCGGGCCGCTCGTGCTCGCGCACTCCGACCGTCTCGACGAGGTGAGCCACGGCGCCGCGAGCGGCTCGGTTCGCGGACGCTCGCTCGCCGAGCTCCACGAGGTTGCGCCCGAGCTGCCGACGCTCGAGGAGGCGCTCGAGTTCTTCGTCGACGAGGCGCCCGGGGTGGGGCTCCACGTCGATCTGAAGCTGACCGAGCGCCTCGACGAGCTCGCGGCGGCCATTCGGCGCCGCGGCCTCGAGCGGCGGACGGTCGTCTCGTCGTTCCACGTGCCGAGCCTGCGCGCGGTCGCGCGCGAGGCGCCCGCCGTCCGCATCGGCTTCACCTATCCGGAGGATCGCTACGGCGTCTCCCGGCGGCCCGTCCTCCAGCCGGTGCTGCGGGCGGGGCTCATCTCGCTCCGTGCGGCGGCGCCGCGCTTCCTGCCTCGGCTCATCCGGCGTGCCGGGGCGACCGCGCTGATGCTCCAGCATGCGCTCGTGACGCCGCGCGCGGTGGCCCGCGCGCACGCGCTCGGGGCACCGGTGCTCGCGTGGACGGTCGACGAGCGGGCGGACCTCGAGCGCGTCATCGAGGCAGGGGTCGACGGCGTGATCACGAACGATCCGAGGATCTTCGCTGCGATCGGCACATAACAGATCGTTCACCTGCACCGACCAGCCGCCTGGATACACTCAGCCCCGATGCGCCGTCTGGCAACACTCGCGGTTCTTCCCTGCTCGCTCGCGCTTTTCATCGCGCTCGCGCCTGCTGCCTCTGCCGACGAGACGACGCCGCCGACCACCACGGTGCCGCCCCCGACGACGAGCACCGAGCCACCGACCACCACGCTTCCGCCGCCGGTCGGGCCGAAGCTCATTCAGCCGGGCGTCACCATCGGCGGCCTCCTGGTCGGGGGGCTGACGAGGGACGAGGCGCGAGAGCTCGTCGAGGAGCGGTTCGGCAAGCCGATCACGCTGATCGCGCCCGGACGAAAGCTGCGCGTCGCGCCCGAGGAGCTCGGCGCCGCGGCCTACGTGAGCAAGGCCGTCAAGACCGCGGTGCGCGTCCAGCGCGAGGGCTTCCAGGTGCCGCTCAGCATCGACGTCGCGAACACGAAGCTGACGCGCTTCCTGGCCCAGCTCGGCAAGCGGACGGACCGCGAGCCGGTCGACGCGAGCCTCACCCTGCGGCGCTTCACGCCCGTCGCGCACCCGTCGTCGCCAGGACGGCGGCTGATGCAGGTCATCGCTGCCCAGAAGCTGTCGCTGGCGATCCGCAAGCACGAGCGGTCGTTCGAGCTTCCCTACCAGGAGCTCGAGCCGAAGGTCACGGAGAAGGACCTCGGCAAGGCCATCGTGATCAAGCGCGGCTCGAACCAGCTCCTCTACTACAGCGGCGACAAGCTCAAGCGGACGTTCCGCGTCGCAACCGGCCAGTCCTCGTATCCCACGCCGACCGGTGAGTTCGAGATCGTGACCATGCAGCGGAACCCGTGGTGGTATCCGCCGGAGGGCTCGGCCTGGGCGGCGGACGCGAAGCCGATCCCGCCGGGCCCCGGCAACCCGCTCGGGACGCGCTGGATGGGGATCTCGGCCCCGTACGTGGGAATCCACGGCACGCCCGACGCGGCGTCGATCGGGTACTCGGCGTCGCACGGCTGCATCCGGATGCTGATCCCGCAGGTGGAGTGGCTCTTCCAGCAGGTCGACGTCGGGACGCCCGTGTTCATCGTCGCGGCGTGACCGGCGGCGGGCAGGGCTCGATCCAGCGCGTCGCGCAGGTCATCGCGCTCGTCGGGGTCGCCGCCCTTCTCGGCCTGCTGATCTGGCGCGTCGCCTTCAAGGACACGACCGGGGCCGCGGACGAGCTCGCCCAGGGCAAACTGGTCGAGGCGCCGGCCTTCACGCTCGATCGGCTGGATCGGGACGGACGCCTCGCGCTCGCCGATCTGAAAGGGAAGGCGGTCGTCGTCAACTTCTGGGCGTCGTGGTGCATCCCCTGCCGCGACGAGGCGCCCGTGCTGCAGAAGACCTACGAGCGCTACCGTGACCAGGGGCTCGTGGTGCTGGGCGTCGACGTCAACGATTTCCGCGCGGACGCGCGCCGCTTCATGAAGCGGTACGGCCTCACCTACCCCGTGGCGTACGACGGCAAGGGGTCGACGGTCGGGAAGTGGGGCGTGCGCGGGTTCCCCGAGACTTTCTTCGTCGACCGCTCGGGGACGCTCGTGGGCGAGCGGATCGAAGGGGCCGTCGACATCGAGCGGAACCGCGAGACCTTCGAGCGCGGCGTCGCGCTCGCGCTCGGCGACGCGCCGTAGCGCCATGAGGACACGCTTCCTCGCCGCGTTCGTCGTTGCTCTGTTAGCGGCGACCGCGTCAGCGGTCGCCGCCCCGAGCCCGTCCGATCTCGAGGCCGAGCTCGTCTGCCCGACCTGCAAGACGACGCTCGACCAGTCCGACGCGCCGATCGCTCGACGGATGAAGCAGATCATCCGCACCCGCCTCTCGGAGGGCGCGTCGGAGAAGCAGATCAAGTCCGAGCTCGTCGCACAGTTCGGCCCCGGCGTCATCGCCGAGCCGCCGAAGTCGGGCTTCGACCTGCTCGCCTGGCTCGTGCCGCTCGGCATCCTCGCCGGCGGGGCATTGGGCGTCGGCGCGATCGCGTGGGGCTGGAGCCGCCGCCGCCGCGACGAGGCTCCGGTCGACCCGCTCGACCCCGCGCTCGAGCGCCGGCTCGACGCGGAGCTCGACCGCTACGAGACATGAGCGCGAGCGAGATCCCGGTCGCGCTCCTGGCGGGGTTCCTCTCGTTTCTCGCGCCCTGCGTGCTGCCGCTCGTCCCCGGCTACCTCTCGGCGGTGTCGGCGGTCGAGGCCGACGAGCTCGGCCGCCCGGGAACCGCACGGCGGGTCGTCGTCTCGAGCATCCCGTTCGTCCTCGGCTTCACGGCGTTCTTCGTCCTGCTGGGCGTCGGCGCCTCGCTCCTCGGCGGCAGCCTCTTCCGCGACCAGTTCCTCCTCGAGCAGGTCGCCGGCTTCGTGCTCGTCGTGTTCGGCCTCGCGTTCATGGGCCTCCTCCCGTGGCCCGAGCGGCTCGTGGGGGCAGGCCTCGTCCAGGGCGCCCGGTCGCGCGGCTCTCGCGTCCTTCTCGGCGGCGCCTTCGCGATCTGCGCCGCACCGTGCATCGGGCCGGTGCTCGCCGCGATCCTCGTCCTGGCCGGCTCGTCGGACACCGCGCTCGAAGGCGCCGTGCTCCTGGCCGTCTACTCCCTCGGGCTCGCGATCCCGTTCGTCCTCGTCGGGGCGGCGTTCACTCGCATGATGGGCGCGTTCCGCTGGTTGCGCGACCACTACCGCGCGATCCAGTTCGCCGGCGGCCTCGTCATGGTCGCCCTCGGCCTGCTCCTCTTCTTCGGCCGCTTCTACGTGCTGCGGATCTACGTCAACCGCGCGCTCGAGTGGCTCGGCCTCGAGCCGGTGTTCTAGCCCGGCATCCCCGGTCCCGGCTCAGATCCGGACCGGGAGGAGATCCAGCAGGCCCTCCGACACGCGGGCGGAGGCGGCTTCGACCTGACCGAGCACTGCGGCGACGTCGACCTCGCGGTGGCGCGGGGCGTAGGGGCCGAGCCTTCTGGCGGCCTTCTCGAGCTGGCGCTCCGCCCCCGGCCGGTTGCCGCGGGAGGCGTGGTGCCACGCGACCGTGACGTGGACGAGGCCCTGGAGGAAGTCCCGCTCGGGCGCCGGCGCCTCGCGCCACTCGTCCTCGAGCGCTTCGTGCGCATCGAACCAGCGCTCGGAGCGCATCAGCTCGACACCCCGCTCCAGGCTCACGCAGGAACCGTCCGAGGTGGTAGAACGGGGGCCATGGCGACGATCCTGCTCGTGGGCGTCGACCTCATGGTCCGGTCTCGGCTGGACGGCCTCCTCGCCGGACACCGGCTCGTCACGAGCGACAGCGCCGACCCGCCGGACCTCGTCATCTGCGACATCGCCCGGGTCGACGCGGAGGAGGTCGCGGACGCGTGGCCGGAGACCCCGATCCTCGGCTTCACCAACCACACGGACACCGTCGGGCTCCAGCGGGCGCACACCGCCGGCTTCGACCAGGTGATCGTCAAATCGGCGCTCGTCGAGCGGGCACGGCAGGTGGTCGAGGAGCTCGTCGGCGTCGACGCTTGACGGGGACCCGCGCTCGGCCTCGTTGGTAGGCTCGACGTACGGATGACGTACATCATCGCCGAGCCCTGCATCGACATCAAAGACCGCTCCTGCGTGGACGTGTGCCCGGTCGACTGCATCCACGAGTTCGACCGGATCCTGATCATCGACCCCGAGGAGTGCATCGACTGCGGGGCATGCGAGCCCGAGTGCCCGGTGGAGGCGATTTTCCCCGAGGACGCGCTCCCCGACAAGTGGGATCCCTTCGTGAAGATCAACTACGCCTTCCCGGAGGGCGCCGAGGTCGTCAACCAGCTCGTGCAGGCCTACGCCGACGAGCACAACGTCCAGAACCCGCCGCTCGAGTAGCGCGGGTCCCCTGGCTAGAGCCGTGCCGCCGACGGCGGCGCGACGAGCCTGATCGTCGTGAGCGCCCCCTCGCGGCGCGCCTCGAATGTCCCGTTGAGCTCCGCCGCTCGCTCCGCGAGCCCGTCGATCACCGCCTGACGGCGCTCGGGCGCACCGTCGTCGGAGACGGTGAGCTCGACGCCTCCCGCGGATGTCCGCTCGAGCGAGACGGAGACGGTCGAGGGCGGGCCACGGCGCACCGCCTGGTCGAGGGCCTCGCGGATGACCTGGAAGAGGCTGGACCGCGCGCCCTCGCCGAGCTCCGCGTCGTCGATCGAGATCGTCACCGAGGCGCCGCGCCGGCCCACCGTCCGGACGGCCAGCTCCCGGACGGCCGCGGCCAGACCGATCTCGTCGAGCATCACCGGCTCGAGTCCGGCGACGATGCCGCGCAGCTCCTCGGCGGCCTCGCGCGCCACGGCGAGAGCGCGCGCGGCTATACGGCGACCCGACTCGACGTCGCGCTCCTCGAGCGCCGCCACGGCGGCGTCCAACATCTGCGAGAGCGCCGCGACGTGCTGCACGGGCCCGTCGTGGAGCTGTTCTGCGATACGGCGCCGTTCCGCCCGCTCGGCAAGCAGCCGCTCGGCGACCAGGTGCTCGTCGCTCAATCGATCATCGCCTCGCGGAGCGCGATGGCGACCGCTTGCGTGCGGGTTTCCGCCTCGAGCTTCGCGAGGATGTGGCGCACGTGGCTCTTCACCGTCTCCTGGGAGATGAAGAGCTGCTGCGCGACATCCGCGTTCGACATCCCGTCGGCGAGCAGCTGAAGGATCTCGCGCTCGCGCGCCGTGAGGATCTCCTGGCCGTCCCGCCCCGTCGCGAGCGCCGGGATCAGCGCCGGGTCGACGAAGGTCTCGCCCGATGCGACCTTCTCGATCGCCTTCAGCAGCGTCTCGTGCGGCGCCTCCTTCAGCACGTAGCCGCGCGCGCCCGACTCGAGGCCGCGCTGCAGCAACGCTCGCTCGCTGTAGGCGGTGAAGACGAGGACACTGGTGTCGGGGACGCGCGAGACGATCTCCTCGGTCGCCTCGATCCCGTCCATCTGCGGCATCCGCAAGTCCATGATCACCACGTCGGGGCGCCGCCGTTCCGCGAGGGCGACGGCCGTCTCGCCGTCGGGCGCCTCGCCGACGACACGGATGTGCGACGAGCGCAGGAGCGCGAGCCGCAGGCCCTCGCGGACCACCTCGTGATCATCGGCGATCAGGACGGTGATCTCGTTGTTCTCGGCCACGGAGTGGGATTCTACGAGGGGGGTGGGACGCCTCCCCCCGATTACACGGCGAGCTCGAGCTGCTGGGGCGCCGGCTCCGGCCTGATCGGAGGCCGACGCGGCACCCACGTGCGCCGCGCGAGCGCCCGTACCGCCTCGCGCACAGGCTCTGTCTCCGTCGCCGGCAGGTACGAGCGGCCGGCGTAGAGCTGCTCGTACTCGGGGAGGAGCTCGGGCCAGTCGTGCGCGAGCGCCTCGAGGAAGTGTTCCCGGGTTCCCGGGCGGAGGTAGAGGACGTTCGCCCAGATCCCGCTCGCCCCTGCGGCGCGTGCCTCCCGGACCACGTCGGCGAGGAGCTTCGGGTCGTCGGACAGCCCGGGCAGGATCGGAGCGAGCGCGACGCCCGTGTCGATCCCCGCGTCCGTGAGGATCCGGACGGTCTCGAGCCGCCGGCGCGGCGGCGCCGTACCCGGCTCCGTCGCGCGCCAGATGCGCTCGTCGAGCGTCGGCACCGAGAAGCTGACGTGCACCTTCGCGCGTCCGGCCGCTTCGGCGAGCACGTCGACGTCGCGCCGGACCATCGGCCCACGCGTGATGAGCGAGAACGGCGTCCGGGCCGCGCCGAGCTCCCGGATGCAGGCACGGGTCAGGCGGTAGCGGCCCTCGGCCGGCTGGTATGGGTCGGTCGCCGCCCCGATCGCCACGCTCTCGCGCTTCCAAGAGGTACGCGCCAGCTCACGCCGGAGCGCCTCTGCGATATTGACCTTGACCCGGATCGAGCGGCCGTAGCGGTCGTCGGACGGACGGTCCGCCCGGGCCTCGAACGCGCGGACGTAACAGAACGTGCAGCGGTGCGCGCAGCCCGTGTACGGGTTGAGCGACCAGTCGAACGGCATGCCCTTGACGCGGTTGAGGGCGCTCCGGCACGGCTCTTCGCGGTACTCGACCCGCATGCCACATCATAGAACATACGTTCGCTCCACGTCGAGCGGCGATCTCGCCGCTCAGGCGGAGGCGGCGACGACCATGCCGGCCCCGACGGTCTCGTTCGTGGCCTCGTCGACGAGGATGAACGCGCCGGTGGTGCGGTTCTCCGTGTACGGATCGACGAGCAACGGGCCGGCGAGGCGAAGACGGACGCGCGCGAGGTCGTTGAGTGCGAGCCCGTCGGCGGGGACCTGCTCGAAGGTCGCGACGTCGAGCACGGAGACGACCTCGTCGAGAACTGCCCGCGCCCAGCGGGTCGTTTGCTTGACGGCGAGGCGCGCGCCGGTCTTGATCGGCCGCTCGCTCATCCAGCACACGATCGCGTCGAGCTCCCGAGCGGCGGTCGGGGCGTCGTCCGGGTCGCAGAGCATGTCGCCGCGCGAGACGTCGACCTCGTCGCTCAAGCGCACGACCACCGACTGGCCCTGGACGGCAACAGGCAGAGGGCCGTCGTGCGTCTCGACAACGGCCACCGTCGTGCGAAGTCCGGAGGGGAGCACGAGCACCTCGTCGCCCGCGCGCCACTCGCCGCCCGAGACCTGACCGGCGTAGCCGCGGTAGTCGTGGTGCTCGTCCGACATCGGGCGGATGACCCACTGCACCGGGAAGCGCCGGTGCGAGACGTCACGGTCGGCCGCGATCTCGATCGACTCGAGGCACTCGAGGAACGTGCCGCCGTCCCACCAGGCGAGCCGCTCGGAGCGTTCGACCACGTTGTCACCGGGGCGCGCGGCGATCGGGACGGTGAACGCGTCCCGGAGCCCGAGGCGCTCGGACAGCTCGCGGAGGTCGGTCTCGATCGCGCGGAAGCGGCCCTCGTCGAACTCCACCAGGTCCATCTTGTTCGCGGCGAAGACGACGTGCGGGATGCCGAGCATCGCGGCGATGTACGTGTGGCGCTGCGTCTGCTCGATGACGCCCTTGCGTGCGTCGACCAGCACGACCGCGACGTCCGCGGTGGACGCGCCGGTGACCATGTTCCGCGTGTACTGGACGTGTCCCGGTGCGTCGGCCAGCTGGAAGCGCCGCGACGGCGTCACGAAGGAGCGGTAGGCGACGTCGATCGTGATGCCCTGCTCGCGCTCGGCGCGCAGGCCGTCGGTGAGCAATGCGAGGTTGAAGAAGCCGTCCCCGCGGCGCTCGCTCGTCTCCTCGACGTGCTCGAGCTGGTCCGACATCACCTGCTTCGTGTCGAAGAGCAGGCGACCGAGCAGGGTCGACTTGCCGTCGTCGACGGAGCCGCACGTGACGAGCCGGAGGAGGTCGGCGGTCCCGTCGAGGGCGAAGGCGTCGCTAGAAGTAGCCGACACGCTTCCGATCCTCCATCGCCGCCTCGCTCACCTTGTCGTCGGCCCGCGTCTCGCCCCGCTCCGTGACCCGCGTCGCTGCGATCTCGCGCACGACCTCGTCGATCGTCCTCGCCGTGGACCGCACGCCGCCGGTGCAGCTCATGTCGCCGACCGTGCGGAACCGCACGTCATCCTCGAACGTCTCCTCGTTCGGGTACCGCTCGATGAACTCCGAGGCCGCGTACAGCATCCCGTCGCGTTCGAACACCTCGCGCCGGTGCGAGAAGTAGATCGCCGGCAGCTCGAGCCGCTCGCGCGCCACGTACTGCCAGACGTCGAGCTCCGTCCAGTTCGAGATCGGGAAGACGCGCACCTGCTCGCCCTTGCGGATCCGGCCGTTGTAGAGGTTCCAGAGCTCGGGCCGCTGCGCGCGCGGGTCCCACTGGCCGAAGTCGTCGCGGAAGGAGAAGATCCGCTCCTTCGCACGGGAGCGCTCCTCGTCGCGGCGCGCACCGCCGATCGCTGCGTCGAAGCCGTGATCGGCCATCGCATCGAGGAGCGTCGTCGTCTGGAGCTGGTTTCGCGACGCGCGCGGGCCGGTCTGCTCGACGACGCGACCCTTGTCGATCGACTCCTGCACGGACGCGATCACGAGCCGCTCGCCGAGCTCGGCGACGCGCCGGTCGCGGAACTCGATCGCCTCGGGGAAGTTGTGCCCCGTGTCGACGTGCATGAGCGGGAAAGGGAAGCGTCCCGGGCGAAAGGCCTTCTCGGCCAGGCGCAGGAGCACGATCGAGTCCTTGCCGCCGGAGAAGAGGAGGACCGGCCGCTCGAGCTCGGCGGCGACCTCGCGCATGATGTGGATCGCCTCCGACTCGAGCGTGTCGAGATGCGAGAGACGGACGAAACGGTCGGTCGTGGTCATGTATTGCGCTCGGGGCTGCAGTCTGTGAGGCGTTCGGTCAGGCGTGGAGGCCGCACTCCGTTGTTTCGTGACTCCGGAATCCGCAGGAGCGGATCCCGGACTCACGCGGCCGACCTTCGGCCGGCAGATCCCTGAAGCGCGGGGAAGCCAGGGCTTCCCCGCGGGAGTGCTCGAATTTGCGATGCACGGCCACCATCAGGCGTGGAGGCCGCACTCCGTCTTGCCCGACCCGACCCATCGGCCGTCGCGGCCGGTGCCGGGTGTCGTGCAGTGGGTGCAGCCGATCGAAGCGTATCCGCGCTCGTGGAGCGGGTTCACGGGAAGGTCGCGCTCGCGGACGTACGCCCAGACGTCGTCGTCCGTCCAGTCGGCGAGCGGGCTGGCCTTCCACAGGTCGTGGCGCTCGTCCCAGCCCAGCTTCGGGGTCGACGCGCGGCTCGGCGCCTGGTCACGGCGGACGCCGGTGATCCAGCCGTCGAGGCCGGAGAGGGCGGCGCCGAGCGGCCCGATCTTGCGGATCGAACAGCAGAGATCGGGGTTCCGCTCCCACAGCGCCTCGCCGTGGCTCGCGGCCTGGCGGCCGAGCGACGGGCCTTCGTGCACCTCGACCTGGATCCCGTAGCGCTGCTCGAGCTGGCGCCACACGGCGTAGGTCTCGGGGAACAGGACGTGGGTGTCGAGCGCGAAGACGCGCGCCCGCGGCTCACGCTCGAGGAGCATGTCGAGCAGGACGCTTTCCTCCTTCTGGAAGGAGCAGGCGAGGGCGACCCCGGGGTGGAGGTGGTCGAGCACCGCCTCGACGACCTCCTCCGCCGTGAGGGCTTCCGCGTCGGGCGCGCCGACGAGCTCCGAGACGCTTCGCTCCACGCGCGGAACGGTACCACTCATCAGGGTTTCTTATCCGCCGCATTACAGAAACTAGTTGTACGACGTAACGACCCGTCTGGTCCGGACGGCCGTCGACGTAGGGTTCGGTCGATGGACGAGCTCGCGGGCGGCATTCGGCGCGTCACGCTTCCGCTGCCGACGCGGCCCGGGCACGTGCATGCATACGTCCTGCCGGGTGCCGACGGCTGGACGGTCGTCGACACGGGGCTCGGGCTGCCGGACGCGCGCGACCGTTGGGCGAAGGAGCTGGAGGGGATCCCCGGCCACGTTCGCCGCATCGTCGTCACGCACTTCCACCCTGACCACGTCGGCGCCGCTCGGGACCTGTCGGAGCTGACAGGCGCGGCCGTGTTCCAGGGCCGCCTCGACTACGAGCAGTGCGAGCTCGTCTGGGGCGGGACCGACTGGGCGCCCGTCCTGGTGGACTGGTTCCGCCGGCACGGCGTGCCCGACGCCGTCGTCGCCGAGCTCATCGAGCAAGGATCGCTGTACCGGCCGTTCATACGCTTCCAGCCGGACCCGGAGCTGATCGATCCCGGCGACGAGGTCGACGGCTGGCGGGCCGTCGCCGCTCCCGGTCATGCCGACGGCCAGCTGATGCTGCTCCGGGACGGCCTGCTCGTCGCGGCCGACCATGTCCTCGACCCCATCTCGCCAACGGTCGGCCTCTGGCCGCGTAGCCGTCCCGACCCGCTCGGGGACTACATCGGTGCGCTCCACGCGACCGTCGAGCTCGGTCCGACGCTCGCGCTCCCGGGGCACGGCGAGCCGATCGCCGATCCGGTCGGACGCGCCCGCCAGCTGATCGCGCACCACGAGCAGCGGCTCGAGGCGACGGCCGCGACGCTTCGACCCGAGCCGCAGAGCGGCTACGAGGTCTCGTTCCCGCTCTTCGGTGACGACCTCAAGGCCCCGGCCAGGCGATTCGCCGTCGCGGAGACGCTGTCGCACCTCGAGCGGCTCGTGCTGGAGGGCGGCGCGCGGCGGATCGAGGACGACGGGGCCGTTACCTATACTTCGACGCCGTAGTGGACGACGACTTGCCTCCGAGTCCCTGCGCCCCTGATGGGGCGCGCGTACCCGCCTCTTCCGCATCCCCTGTCACCGCGAGCCCTCGGGCGGTACGGCGATGACGGTCGCCGTCGAGCTGCTCGCGGTCGTCTTGCTCATCCTCCTGAACGCGTTCTTCGTCGCGGGGGAGTACGCGCTCGTGACCGTGCGCCGCACGCGGATGAAGGAGCTGGCAGACGAGGGCAGCCGCACGGCGCGCTCCGTCGTCAAGATCACGAGCGACCCGCCGCACTTCATCGCTGCGATGCAGCTCGGCGTGACGCTGACCTCACTGGCCATCGGGGCCCTCGGCGAGCGGGTGCTGGCCGACTTCTTCGACGAGTGGCTGGCGACGATCTTCGCGGTGCTGTTCGCGTTCCTGATCATCACGTTCCTCCACGTGGTGGTCGGCGAGCTCGTCCCGAAGGGCATCGCCCTCAGCTACTCGGAGCGGATCGCGCTCGGCGTCTCCTCGCCCGTGCGTCTGTTCTTCTTCGTGTTCAAGCCGCTGATCTGGGTCCTCCAGCGGTCGAGCGAGATCGCGCAGCGGGCGATCGGCATCGACCCGAGCTTCAGCGAGGGCGTGGCGCACTCGGAGGCCGAGCTGAAGATGCTGCTCGAGGTCTCGACGCAGCACGGGGAGATCGAGCGCGACGAGCGCGAGATGCTCTACAAGGTCTTCGACTTCGCCGAGAAGGAGGTCGCCGACGTCATGGTCCCGCGGCCGGACGTGGTCGGACTCTCCATCGACCTCGCCCCCGAGGAGGCGATGGTCGCGATGCTCGAGGCTCCCTACACGCGCTATCCCGTGTACCGCGAGACGCTGGACGAGATCGTCGGCATCCTTCACGTCCGTGACCTGGTCGCCTCGCTCCACAACGGCTCGGGCGGGTCGGTCGCGCTGGCGGATCTCATGCGCGCGCCCTACGTCGTGCCGGAGACCAAGGATCTCGGCGCGCTGCTCGCCGACTTCAGGCGCACGAGCCAGCACATGGCGGTCGTGGTCGACGAGTACGGGGCGACCGCGGGGATCGTGACGCTCGAGGACCTGCTCGAGGAGATCGTCGGCGACATCGAGGACGAGTTCGACCTGCCGAACGAGTCGGTCGAGCGTCTGAGCGAGACGACCATCAGGATTGACGGCTCGTTCACGATCGACGACTTCAACGAACAGTTCGGGTCGGCTCTCGACTCCGAGGACTTCCACACCGTGGCCGGCTATGTCTTCGGCCATCTCGGGCGCGCCGCGGACGTGGGCGACGAGGTGGCCCAGGACCGGCTCCGCTTCCTCGTGCTCGAGACGAGCGGCTCGCGCATCCAGCGCCTCGAGGTCGAGTTCCTCCCCGCGCCCGTCGGGGCCGACGACACGCCGGAAGCCGCCTGACAGGCGCAAAGAGTGAAACGCGCCGACGCGACGCGCTCTTCGCGCTGGTTCGTGTAGCGACGAGGATCATTGGGCTCGCCGCTCAGGCATCGGGATTTCGCGCTCTACGTCGCTGCCACGGTGGCGACGGCCTTCGCGATCGAGATGTCATTCGTGGCGATCGGGTGGCAGGTGTACGCGATCCACGGCGATCCCCTCGACCTCGGGCTCGTGGGCCTCGCGATGTTCGTGCCCCTGCCGCTGCTCGCCCTGCCCGCGGGCCACTTCGCCGACCGGCATCCACGCAGGACGGTGCTCGCGCTCGCGACGGGGCTCGACGCGCTCGTTGCCGTCGGCCTGCTGCTCGTGACGCGCGCCGGGGCGGATGCAACCTGGCCGTTCTTCGCGCTCGCGTTCGGGACAGGGGTGGCGTCCGCCGTCGGAGCGCCCGCCGGGCGCGCGATGACGCCGTCGCTCGTCCCGCGGGAGATCCTCGTGCAGGCGTTCGCCCAGCGGTCGGTCGCGTTCCAGCTCTCGGTGATCGTCGGCCCGGCGCTCGGCGGTCTGCTGTTCGCGATCCAGCCGGAGCTCGTGTACGGCGCCTCGGCCGTATTCTCGCTCGTCGCCCTCGCGGCGATCCTCGCCCTCCGGGCGGGTCGCGAGGGCGCAGGGGCCGGGTCACCCGACCTTGCGAGTGTCCTCGGCGGGGTCAGGCTCGTGCGGCGCACGCCCGTCCTGCTCGGCGCGATCTCGCTCGATCTCTTCGCCGTGCTCTTCGGCGGCGCCGTCGCGCTGCTGCCGATCTTCGCGAAAGACGTCCTCGAGGTCGGGCCGGCCGGGCTCGGTGTTCTCCGCGCGGCGCCGGCAGTCGGGGCGCTCGCCGCGGCGCTGGTGATGTCGCGCCGCCCGATCCGTCGCCGGGCGGGAAGAACGCTGCTGACCGTCGTCGCGCTCTACGGAGCGTCCATCGTCGTCTTCGGGCTCTCGCAGACGATGTGGCTCTCGCTGCTCGCGCTCGCGGCCGGAGGCTCGATGGACATGGTCAGCGTCGTCCTCAGGCAGACGATCCTGCCGCTCGTGACGCCCGACGAGCTCCGTGGCCGCGTCACGGCGATCGAGATGGTCTTCATCAGCGCCTCGAACGAACTCGGCGCCTTCGAGTCGGGGGTCGCCGCGGCCCTGATCGGCGCCGTGCCGGCCGTGCTCGTCGGCGGCGTCCTGACGATCGGCGTCGCCCTCACCTGGCGGCGGCTCTTCCCGGGCCTCGTCGAGGTCGACCGGCTCGACGAGCTCCGCCCGGTCGAAGCGGTCGCGTCCTGAAGGGCCGTCTGGACGGGCGGATCGCGGACGGGCACCATGTCCACGTGGAGTGGGCGCAGGCAGCGTCGGTCATCGGGGCCCTGACGGCCGTGATCGGGGTCGTGATCGGTCTGCAGTCCTTCTGGATCGCTCGGTCGTTCGACGCTCTCCGGGGCGAGATGCACCGCGGCTTCGACCGTCTCGATGCCCGGATCGACCGCCTCGAACAGCGCGGACCGCCCAGCTTGCGCCGCGTCTGAGCCGCCCCTGACGCCTCAGCGACGGGCGCCCGCGAGGAGCTCGCTCGCGAGTATCCCGCGGATAGAGGCATCGAGGAGCTCGACGGGGTGTAGGGCAGGCAGCGGATTTCCTGCCCGCCCGAGCGCCTGCGCGACCTGCACGAGGCACCCGGGATTGGCGCTCGCGTAGGCGTCGGGCTCCGCGGCGAGCACGTGCGCCGCCTTTCGGTCGCCGAGGTCGCGGGCGGCGTCGGCCTGGACGACGTTGTAGATCCCTGCCGAGCCGCAGCACAGGTCCTGCTCGGCGGGCTCGACGACTCGGAGCCCCGGGATCCGCTCGAGCAGCGGCAGCCATGCGGCGGGGAGCCGTTGCGCGTGGCGCAGGTGGCACGAGTCCTGGTAGGCGACGGTGAGCGCGAGCGGGCGGAGGGGAGGGAGGTCGGCGTCCGCGAGCGCCTCGGTGAGGTCGAGCGCAGGCACGCCGTGGTCCTTCAGGTGCGAACCGCAGCCCGACGCGTTGACGACGATCGTCTCCGTCCCGTCGAAGCTCCGGCGCAGGCGCTCGGTGAAGCGTTGCGACTCCCTCGCGCGGCCCGCGTGGGCCGAGAGCGCACCGCAGCATCCCTGGGGCGGTGCGACGACCTCGTGGCCGCCGGCGGCGAGCACCCGCGCGGTCGCGGCGTTGACCTCGCCGAAGACGACCGACTGCACGCAGCCCGTCAGGAGGCCGACCCGACGGGCCGCCCGTGTCGAGTCGAGAGAAGGGGTCAGCGCCGCCGGCTCCTCGCGCGACCGCCAGCGGGGAGCGAGGTCGAGCATCGGCCGGGCCCAGCCCGGCGTCGGCAGCACACGCCCGAGCGGTGTCAGGCGCAGCGCCCAGCGCATGCGGCGCGGGTACGGGAGCGTCGCGAAGAGCAGCCGGCGCTGGAGCCGCTCTGCGCGCGGGCGGCGGTGCTCCGTCTCGACAACGTGGCGCGTCTCCTCGATCAGACGGTCGTAGCGGACGCCGGAGGGGCAGCTCGTGACGCACGCCATGCAGCCGAGGCAGCGGTCGAAGTGCTCGACGACGTTCGCGGTGAGCGTCAGCGTCCCCTGGGCCGTCTTCTCCATCAGCTGGATCCGCCCGCGCGGAGAGTCCATCTCCTCGCTCCAGAGGACGTACGTCGGGCAGGTCGGGAGGCAGAAGCCGCAGTGGACGCAGGCCTTGGTCAGCTCCTCGATCACGCCAGGGTCCCGGCCGGGTCGAGCCGCTCCTTCAGCGCACGATGGGTCCTGCGGGCCGCCGCCGTGGGCACGCCGCCGACGCGGTCGGGCACGTAGGCGATCCCCGCCGACGGCCGCACGACGGCCTCGCCGAGGGTCGTGAGCGCGTTCCCGAGCTCCCCCGGCGAGAACCGCACCCGGCCGAGCGAGCGACCCTGGCGCTCGCGGGCCTCGTCCCAGACCGTGCCGTCGGCCGGCCTGCCGCCCACGAGCGCGCGCGCGGCCTCGAGCTGCGCGGCGACGGCCCGCTCGCGTCCCTCGAACAGGACGGCCACCCGCCCCGGGTGGAGCACGTCGAGCGCGCTCGGATCGAGCGGCGACCGCCGGAGCACGCGGACGACCCCCGCTGCGTCGTCCGTCTCGACGACCAGCGTCCCCGCGGCTTGAGGGAGGGGATGGAGGCGCAACGCAACCCGGGCGATGAGCGCGAGCCGCCCCTCGGAGCCGCAGACGAGCTTGCCGAGGTCGTAGCCCGCGACGTTCTTCACGACTTTCCCGCCGGAGCTCGCGATCGTGCCGTCGCCGAGCACGAGCGTCACGCCGAGCACGAGGTCGCGCGGCGTGCCGAAGCGGTGGGACAGAGGGCCGGAGAGCCGTCCGGCGAGACAGGCGCCGACCGTCGGGTCGCCGGGCGGGTCGAGCGAGAGCCGCTGGCCGGCCGCGGCGAGCACCTCACGGAGCGCGGAGAGGCGGATCCCCGCCTCGACAGTGCACGTGAGATCGCCCGCCTCGTGCTCGAGGACCCGATCGAGCCCCTCGGTCGCCAGGTCGTCGCCGATCCGCACCCGGCGACCGGTCGCAGCGGCGTCCGCGAGCAGGCTGGCGGCCTCCTCGACTGTCGCCGGTCGCATCAGAACCGCTCCGCGAGCCCGAGCCGCTCGAGCGGGTGCGCCCGATACGGGCCGGGCACCTCGCCGCAGAGCCTCGGTGTCGGGATCACCTTGCCGGGGTTCGCGATCCCGTCCGGGTCGAACGCACGGCGGACGCGCTCGAACACCTCGAGGTCGCGCTCGGAGAACATCGACGGCATCGCGCAGGCCTTGTCGACCCCGATCCCGTGTTCCCCGGTGAGCGAGCCGCCCGCCTCCACGCACGCCGCGAGGATCTCGTCGGCGAGGCCCTTCGCGCGCTCGTACTGCCCCTCGACCGCGGCGTCGTAGAGGACGAGCGGGTGCAGGTTCCCGTCGCCCGCGTGGAAGACGTTCCCCACGCGCAGGCCGTGCTCGTCGGACAGCTCGTCGATCCGCCGCAGCACCGCGGGCAGCTTCGTTCGCGGGACGACCCCGTCCTGGACGTAGTAGTCGGGCGAGACGCGGCCCATCGCGGCAAAGGCGCCCTTGCGTCCCTTCCAGAGGAGGGCGCGCTCCTCCGCGTCGTGCGCCGTGCGGATCTCGAAGGCTCCGGCTGCGCGGCAGATTTCGTCGACCGCGGCGACGTCCTCCTCCACCTGCGCCGCAGGGCCGTCGAGCTCGACGAGGAGCACCGAGCCGGCGCCGTCCGGGTAGCCCGGCCGGAACGCCTCCTCTGCGGCCTGGATCGTGACCCGGTCCATGATTTCCATCGCGGCGGGCAGAATCCCGGCCGCGACGATGCGGGAGACGGCGTCCCCAGCGGCCTCGACGGTGGTGAACGCGGCGAGCTGCGTGACGATTGCCTCGGGCTGCCGGACGATCCGCAGCGTCACCTCGACGGCGATCCCGAGCGTCCCCTCGGACCCGACGATCACGCCGAGCAGGTCGGGGCCGTCGTCCCCGTCGATCGCCTTGCCCCCGAGCTCGAGCAGCTCGCCGTCCGGGAGCACGACCTTCGCACCCGTCACGTGGTTGACGGTGAACCCGTGCTTGAGGCAATGCGCGCCGCCGGAGTTCTCGGCCACGTTGCCGCCGATCGTGCAGACCTGCTGGCTCGAAGGGTCGGGGGCGTAGAAGTACCCCTCGGCCGCGACCGCCTGGGTCACGTCGAGGTTCGCGACGCCGGGCTCGACAATGACGCGCTCGGCCGCGATGTCGATCTCGAGGATCCGGTTCATCCGGGCCACGGAGACGACGATCCCCTCCGCCACGGGTAGCGCGCCCCCCGAGAGGCCGGTGCCCGCTCCGCGCGCGACGAACGGGACGCCGTCACGGGAGCAGAGCCGGAGCACGCTCTGCACCTCGTCGGCCGAGCCGGGAAGCACGACCGCCGCAGGCTGCGCCCGCCAGCCGGTGAGGCCGTCGCAGTCGTACGTCGCGAGCCGCTCGGGCTCGGTGACGAGGTGGTCGTCGCCGACGGCCGCCCGCAGATCGTCGAGGAACGAGGGAGAGAGGCTCATCGCGGCGATCCTACTTTCGAGGCGTCGAAGCTACCGAAAAGCATCGATGATCGATGATCGCCGATTCGGTTAGGGTCAGCGCATGGCCGTCCCGATCGCGCGACCCGGCAAGATCGTCTGCGTCGGGCTCAACTATCGAGACCACGCGGAGGAGCAGGGCGTCGACCTGCCCGCCGCGCCGCTCTTCTTCGCCAAGTACACGACCTCGCTGATCGGGCCGGGCGACCCGATCGTGATCCCGCCGGTCGTCACGAAGTGCGACTACGAGGCAGAGCTCGGGGTCGTGCTCGGCTCGACCGTCCGGAACGTCTCGAAGGAGAACGCCCTCGAGGCCGTTGCGGGCTACGTCGTCGCGAACGACGTCTCCGCGCGCGACCTGCAGTTCGCCGACGGCCAGTGGACGCGCGGCAAGTCGCCGGACACGTTCTGCCCGGTCGGCCCGCTCGTCCCCGCCTCCGAGGTTCCCGACCCGCATGCCCTCCGGATACGGGCGGTCCTGAACGGCGAGACGATGCAGGACTCGACCACGGCGAACCTCATCTTCGGGATCGACGAGGTGATCAGCTATGCGTCGCAGACGTCGACCCTCGAGGCCGGCGACCTCATCCTCACCGGCACGCCCGCCGGCGTCGGCGTCTTCCGCGACCCCCAGCGCCTGCTGCAGCCCGGCGACGAGATCACGATCGAGATCGACGGGGTCGGGACGCTGACGAACCCGGTACAGGGTGGTTGACGCGCCCCAACCGGGCGGGGGATAGTCGTGCGGCCGTCATGAGCGCGATCTCCAGAACCGTGCTCCGCGAGCAGGTGAAGGACGTCCTGCTGCAGCGCATCGTCAGCGGCGAGCTGAAACCGGGCGAACGGCTCGTCGAGACCCGCATCGCCAGCGAGCTCGGCACGAGCCAGGCGCCCGTCCGCGAGGCGCTTCGCGACCTCGAGCTCCTGCGCATGGTCGAGTCGGAGCCGTTCCGAGGCGCCCGCGTGCGCGCGTTCGGCGACGACGAGCTGATCGAGGTCTACCCGGTCCGCGCCGTCCTGGAGGAGCTCGCCGCGAAGGAGGCGGCAAAGCTCCTCGGCGGCGACGTGACCGTCCTCGAGCGCGAGGTCGACGAGATGCGGGCCGCCGCCGAGCGCGGCGACATCAACGCCCTCGTCCGCCACGACCTCGCGTTCCACCGCCTCATGGTCGAGGCCGCCGGGAACCCGGTGCTCGAGCAGTGCTGGAAGTCGCTCGGCGTCGAGGGTCGCATCACGATCTCGCTCTACGGCACGTACGTGGAGCCGCAGGAGGCGGCCGAGAAGCACGTCCCGATTCTCGAGGCGATCCGCTCCGGCAAGCCCGCGCCCGCGGGACGAGAGGCACGGAGGCACGTCGAGGAGTTCGCGCGCATCGCGCGCCAGCGCGCGAAGACCGCCGGGGCCGCGGGCCGCTGAGATCCGGTCGCTCCACCGGAGCGGCCCTCGCCGGCCTCTTCCTCGCCGCGCTCGCGCTGCGGCCGCAGATCGTCGGCGTCGGGCCGCTGATCGACGACATCCAGGACGACCTCGACGCGTCGCACGCGCTCGTCGGGCTGCTCGGCACGATCCCGGTGCTCTGCATGGGGCTCTTCGCGCCGGTCGCCGCCTACCTCTCCGCCCGGCTCGGCACGCGGCGCGCGATGACGATCGGGCTCACGCTGATCGGGACGTTCGGGATCCTGCGCGCGGTGGCGCCGAGCGCGTGGCTCGTGGTGCTCCTGACGTGGGGGGTCGGGATCGGCATGGGGATCGGAACCGCGCTCGCGCCGCTCGCCGTCCGCGAGACCGTGCCGGAGCAGCCGGCGACGGGCACGGGCATCTACACGACGGGGATCCAGCTCGGTGCCACCGTCTCGGCGGCGATCGCGGTGCCGCTCGCCGCCGTCCTCGGAGGCTGGCGGGGCGCCTTGATCGCGCTGTCTCTGACTTCCTGCCTCATCGCGGTCGTGTGGGCCGTGCTCGAGCGTGGAGGAGAGGCGCACGTCCGGCCCGGCTCGCTCGTGCCGCGACTCCCGTGGCGATCCCGCACGGCCTGGCTGCTCGTCGCGATCTTCGCCTCGATGGCGTCGGGGTACTACGGCCTCAATGCGTGGCTCGCGGACGCGTACGGCGAGCGTGGCTGGAGCGATGCGTCCGCGGGGCTGCTGCTCGCCTGCATGACGCTGACCGCGATCCCGAGCTCGTTCCTGATTCCGTGGCTCTCCGACCGGCATGGAGGCCGGCGGCCGTGGCTGGTGGGGGTGGGTAGCGTCTTCGCCCTCGGCGCGATCGGATTCGTGGCCTTCCCCCCGGCAGGGTTCGTCTGGGCGCTACTCGCGGGGAGCGCCCAGGGTGGCGCGTTCGCGCTCGTGATGACCCTGCCACTCGATTTCGAGCAGACGCGTGAGCGCATCGGCGCGCTGGTCGGGCTGATGCTCGGCGTCGGGTACTGCATCGCCGCGATCTCGCCGTTCGTCCTCGGTGCGGTCCGCGACGTGACCGACTCGTTCGATGCCGTGCTCTGGGCCTGCGCCGCGTTTCTCGTCGTCATGACGGCGCTGGTCGCACTCCTGCCTCGGCCGGCGCCGCGCTACGCCGGCGGATAGATAGAGCTCGCGTACTCCTCGACCATGCGCGCGGCCGAGAAGCGCGGGCCGTTCGTGCGGAGGGAGCGCTTCACCATCTGCAGCCAGCGCCGCGGGATGCCGTCTGCGTCGCGGTCGTGGAAGAGCGGGATCACCTGCTGCTCGAGGAGGTCGTAGAGCGCGTGCGCGTGGCGGGCGTCCTGCGCCGCGTCGTCCTCGCCCTCGGGGCCGCTGCCGTCGATCTCCCAGCCGTTCTCGCCGTCGTAGCCCTCGACCCACCAGCCGTCGAGCACGCTCAGGTTGAGCCCGCCGTTCGCCGCGGACTTCATCCCGCTCGTCCCGCTCGCCTCGAGCGGGGGTCGCGGCATGTTGAGCCACACGTCGCAGCCGCCCACGATCGGCGCCGCGACGGAGAGGTCGTAGTCCTCGAGGAACGCGACGCGCGAGGTGATCCCGACGGCCTCGGAGAGGCCGAACACGTCGACGAGCATCTGCTTGGCGTTGTCGTCGAGCGGGTGGGCCTTGCCCGCGACGACCGACTGGACCGGCGGGCCGTCCGCGAAGATCCGGCGCACGCGCTCGGGGTCGTACGTCAGGAGGAAGAGCCGCTTGTAGGTCGCGATCCGCCGCGCGAACCCGAGCGTCAGCGTGTCCTCGGCGAACGTCTCGGCCACCTCCTTGACCCTCTCCGGATCCTCGCCGCGCAGGAGCCGGTCCTGGATCGACTTCGTCTTCACGTACTCGACGAGCGAGCGGCGCGACTCGTTGCGGGCGGCCCAGAGCTCCTCGTCCGGGATGTCGTCCACGGACGCCCACGTCTCGGGGTCGGACGCGCGGTCGAGCCAGCCGTCGCCGAGATGCCGGTCGAGCAAGCCGAGCATCGGGGCCGAGAGGAACGTGGGGAGGTGGACGCCGTTCGTGACGTGGGTGATCGGCACCTCGTCGGCCGGGGCGTCGCCGAAGAGCGGCCGCCAGATCTCCCGCGCGACCTCGCCGTGGCGCAGGCTGACGGCGTTCGCGCGACGGCAGAGCCGCAGCGCGAGGGGCGTCATGCCGGGCCACTCGTCGCTGCCCTGGTGCGTGCGGCAGAGGTCGAGAAACCGTCGCTCGTCCATCCCGAGGCGCTGCGGGAGCTCGGCGAACGCCTCGAGGAACGACGACGTCTCGTACGTCTCGTTCCCGGCGGGTACGGGCGTGTGCGTCGTGAAGACGCAGCGCTCCCGCGCGAGGTCGAGCGCCTCGTCCAGTGCCGCGCCGCGCGCGACGTGCTCGGACGCGAGCTCGAGCGCGGCGAGCGCGGGATGGCCCTCGTTGAAGTGCAGCACGCCGGGCTCGATCCCGAGCGCTTGTAGCGCGCGGACGGTGCCGAGCCCCAGGAGCCCGTACTGGCCGAGGCGCGTGAGCGGGTTCCCCTCGTAGAGGCGGGCGGTGATCCAGCGGTCGACCGGGTCGTTCTCCTCGAGCTCGGTGTCGAGCAGGTACAGCGGGACGCGTCCGATCTCCGCGCGCCAGACATGAAAGGCGACCTCGCGTCCGAACAACGGGAACGTGAGCCGAAGCGGCGCGCCGGTCTCGTCGAGCACGAGGACGGTCGGCAGGCGCTCGGGCATGATCTGCGTCCAGTACTCGTGCTGGAGGCCGGTGCGGTCGACGCGCTGGTGGAAGTAGCCCTTTCGGTAGAGCAGGCCGACGCCGACCATCGGCAGCGCGAGGTCGCTCGCCTGCTTCAGGATGTCGCCCGCGAGCGCGCCGAGCCCCCCCGAGTAGATCGGCAGCGACTGGTGGATGCCGAACTCGGCGCAGACGAAGACGACCGGCTGGTCGATGCCCGGCACGGGTGTCTCCGGCCGGGCGCGGTTCTCCTCGAGCACGCGCTCGAGGCGGGCGATGCGCTCGAGCGTCGGGCCGTGCCCGGCCGCGAGCTGCGCCGCGTGCGGCGTCAGGTCGGCGAGCTGCCGCACCGGGTTCTGGGCGTTGATCGCCCAGGCGTGCGGATCGAGCGCGCGGAACAGCGCGGGCCCGTCGGGATCCCAGGCCCACCGGTAGTCGAGCGCGATCCGCGCGAGCGGCGCGAGCTCGGTCGGGAGCCGCCACGCGAGCTCGGCGGCCCGCTCGTCGGCCTCCCGCGCCCCGGGCAGTGCCGCGATGTCCACGATCCGCGTCGTGCTCACGACGGCCCAACCTAGCCGAGCCCGGCTACGCGGCGGCGCGGAAGTGCTCGATCGTCGCCGCGACGCCGACGTCGAGCGGGGTGCGCGGGAAGGGGCCGACGTCGCGGTCGAAGCCGATCGCATCGAGCTCGGGCGGGAACGGCAGCGGCTCGCCGCTCCAGGTGATCTCGGCCTCCGGGACGACCGCTCGGATCGCCGCAACCACGTCGTCGACGGACGCCGCGACGCCCGGGGTGTTGTACACGGCGGCGCCTTCGCGCTCGGCTCCCGCCGCCATCAGGAATGCGCGCGCGACGTCGGGCGCGTAGTCGTACTGGGCCGTCCCCGAGTAGCCGATCGCGTAGGGCTCGCCGCGCACGGCGGCGAGCATCGCCATCGTCGGCCCCGAGGTCATCCCCTGGTCACGACCGGGCCCGTAGACGACGTACGGGCGGAGTCCGATCGACGGAGAGCCCGTTGTCGGCCGCGTAGACGCGCGCAATGCCCTCGTCGGCGAGCTTCGAGACGCCGTACAGCGTGGTCGGCGTCGTGCCGCCGGGCTCGGGGGCGGGGGACGGGTCGGACGGCGCTGTAGACCGCGGTCGAGCTCGCGTAGGCCAGGCCGGGGATCCGATCGAGCCGCTTCGAGACGGCCTCGAAGACGTTGACCGTGCCCGCGACGTTGACCCGCATCCCGAGCGGCGGGTTCGCACGCACGAACGGCACCTGGAGCGCCGCGAGGTGCACGACACGGGTGATGGCGTGCTCGTCGAGCGTCCGCTCGAGCGTCTCGAGCTCGGTGATGTCGCCCTCGCACGAGCGTGACGCGGCCCGCGTCGTCGCCGAGCACGAGCTGCAGCCGCCCGGTGTCCTCGCCGAGGTCGTAGCCGACGACCTCGGCGCCGTCCGCCAGCACCGCGCGCGCGACCCACGCGCCGAGGCAACCGAGGACGCCGGTGACCAGGAACCGCTCGCTCACGCGAGCGGCGCATCCTGGTACACGGTCACGGCGTCGGTGAAGAACTCGAGCGCCGCCCGGCCTTGCTCGTGCGGGCCGAAGCCCGACCCCTTGATCCCGCCGAACGGCACGTGGACGTCGGCCCCTGCCGTCTGCGAGTTGACGTGGAGGATGCCCGCCTGGAGCTCCTCCGAGAAGCGCTGCACGGCGTGGAGGTCGCGCGTGAAGATCGACGCGGAGAGACCGTACTGCACGGCGTTGGCGCGCTCGAGCGCCTCGTCGAGCGTCGCGAAGCGATACAGCGACGTGACGGGGCCGAAGACCTCCTCGCACGAGAGGTGCGCGTCCTCCGCGACGTCCTCGAAGACCGTGGGCTCGACGAGAAAGCCGTCCCCGGCCCCGCGCCCGCCGCCCGCGAGGACGGCGCCGCCCTGATCGCGGCCTCGCTCGATCGCGGCGAGCACGTCCTCGAGGGCGCTCTCGGTGACGAGCGGCCCGACTTCTGTCTCGGGGTCGGCCGGGTCACCGACCTTGCCCACGGCGACCCGGGCGAGGAGCTTCTCGCGGAACGCCTCGTAGACCGCCTCCTGCACGAGGATCCGCCGGGTCGCGGTGCACTTCTGGCCCGCCGACCAGAAGGCACCGGCGTACACCGCCTCGACGGCTCGGTCGAGCTCCGCGTCGGCCATCACGACGAGCGGGTTCTGGCCGCCCAGCTCGAGCTGGACGCGGCAGCCGCGCGCGGTCGCCGTCTCGCGGACGCCCTGCCCGACCGCGACCGAGCCCGTGAAGGAGATCGCGCGTACGTCGGGGCTCTCGACGAGCGCCGAGCCGACCACCGAGCCCGAGCCGGTGAGCACGTTGAGGACGCCTGCGGGCAGGCCCGCCTCGGCGAAGCACTCGGCGACGTGGAGTCCCGTCCGCGGCGCGTCGTGGGCAAGCTTCAGCACGACGGTGTTGCCGTGGATCAGCGCCGGCGCGAGCTTCCACACGGGGATCGCGATCGGGAAGTTCCACGGCGTGATCAGGCCGACGACACCGAGCGGGCGACGCACCGTGTACAGGCGCTGGAGCGGGACGGACGCCGCGTAGACCTCACCGACCGGACGCCACGCCTCGCCCGCCGCGAAGCGGAGGATCGTCGCCGCGCGCGCGGTCTCCATGCGTGCCTCGCGGAGCGGCTTCCCCATCTCGGCAGTCATGTCCCGTGCGATCGGCTCCGTCCGCGCGTCGATCGCGTCGGCGGCTCGGTGGAAGATCGCCGCGCGGGCAGGCGCCGGGAGCGCGGCCCACGCCGGGAAGGCCGACGCCGCGGCCTCGACGGCCGCGTGGGCGTCGGCGACGCCAGACGCCTGGAAGACACCGGTCACCTCGGAGGGGCGCCACGGGTCGTGCTTCTCGTAGGTCTCGCCCGAGCCCGCCTCGCGCCACTCGCCGCCGACGTAGTTGCGGGCGGGGGTACCGATCAGGGTCTCTGTCATCGCGACCTTCCTTCAGAGGAGGCTCGTGGCGAGCGCGACGGGGTTGACGAGCGTGCCGACCTCCGGGACGTGGATCTCGACCCAGTTTCCCGGAACGAGGCTGAACGAGTCGGGAGGGACGAGCCCCGTCCCCGTCAGGAGCACCGATCCCGGCGGCACGGGATTCTCCTTGACGAGCCACGCGGTCAGCTCCTCGAAGGTCCGCACCATCTGGGTCGTCGACGTCTTGTCCTCGAAGAGGACCTCGCCCTCCTCGTCGGAGATCCGCATGATGATCTGGAAGCCCGAGGGCTCGCGGGGCGGGATGTAGAGCGCGGGGCCGATCGCGCAGGCGCCGGCGTACACCTTCGCCTGGCTCAGGTAGAGCGGGTTCGTGCCCTCGATCTCGCGGGACGAGACGTCGTTGCCGATCGTGTAGGCGAGGATCCGGCCGCGCTCCCCGACGACGAGCCCGATCTCGGGCTCGGGCACGTTCCACGTCGAGTCGCCGCGAATGCCGATCGGCTCGCCCGGGCCGACGGTCCGCCTGCAGGCGGCGTCCTTGAGGAAGAGCTCGGGCCGGTGGGCCTCGTAGACGAGGTCGTAGACGTCCTTGACGGCGCTCTCCTCCATGCGGGCATCACGGCTCCGCTCGTACGTGACCCCCGCGCACCACACCTCGGGCGGGTCGAGCGGAGCGATCAAGGTGCGCCCGTTGCCGAGCTCGAGGCTGTACGGGTCGACCGGCGTCACCGCGTGCCCTTCCGGAGAGAACATCTCGCCCCGCAGGAACGGCATCGGGTCATCGATGCCGCTGAGCTTGCGGAAGTGGCCCTCGTTGTCCACCTCGACGCCCACCGAGACGCGCCCGGCGCCGTCCACCCAGCGAACGATCCGGCGCATCAGTAGACCGCCCGGCCGCCGGAGATGTCGTACGTCGCGCCGGTCGAGAACGAGCACTCCTCGCTGGCGAGCCAGCAGGCGAGCGTCGCCACCTCGTCGGCCGTGCCCATCCGTCCCATCGGGATCCGCTCGACCATGTAGTCGATGTGCGACTGGGCGAGGCCGTCCAGGATCGGCGTCTCGATCACCGCGGGCGCGATGCAGTTGACCACCACGCCGGTACGCGCGACGTCCTTGCCGATCGCCTTGGTCATCGCGATCACGGCTGCCTTCGCCGCGGAGTAGGCGGCAGCCATCGGGTTGCCTTCCTTCCCTGCGATCGAGGCCACGTTCACGATCCTCCCGAATCCGCGCTCGATCATGCCCGGGAGCACCGCGCGGTTGCAGAAGAACACCCCGTCGGCGTCGATCGCCATCACGCGACGCCACTCCTCGTCCGTGACGTCGACCGTGGAGATGGAGGCCCCGGTGATGCCCGCCGAGCAGACGAGCACGTCGACCGGGCCGAGCTCCGACGTCGCGCGCGCGACGGCCGCCTTGACCTGCGCCGAGTCCGACACGTCGCCGGCCAACGCCAGCGCGCCGTCGGGCGCCTCGCCGCCCAGGTCGAGCGAGGCCACCTTCGCGCCTTCCGCGAGCAGACGGCGGACGGTCGCCGCGCCGATACCGCTCGAGCCACCCGTGACGAGCGCGACGCGGCCGGCGAATCGGTCATCGTTCGTCCGCGCCACCCCGGCTAGCCTAACCTCTCGGCGTGGGATTCGACCCCGTCACCGACTACCCGCTCGGCACGCGCCGGCCCGATCTCGTCGAGACGCACTCGGGGCTCCCGCTCGACGACGTCACGCTCGCCGCGGCGCGTGAGGGGCGGCTGACGAGAGACGACACGCGCGCCACCGCGGCCACGCTCGGGCTGCAGGCGGCGGTCGCCGGAGCGGCGGGTCGCGCCCAGCTCGCCGACGGCCTCGAGCGGGCCGCCGAGCTGACCGCCGTTCCCGACGACGAGCTGCTCGCGATCTACACCGCGCTCCGGCCCGGGCGGTCGTCCGCGGCCGAGCTCGAGTCCTGGGCGGTGCGCCTCGAGGAGCTCGGGGCGCCGCGGAATGCGGCCTTCGTGCGGGAGGCCGTCGCCGCGTACGAGGCACGAGGGCTCACGACGGATGGCTGACGCGCGCCGCAGCGGTCGCTTCGCGGCGCGCGAGGCGACGGAGCTCCGGCGGGAGACGCTCGTCGAGCCGTGGCCCGAGCTCGGCCTCGTCGCCGCCGACGGGCCGGCGGATCCCGACCCGGAGCTCGTGGTGCGGGACGGCGTCGTTCTCCGCCTCGACGGCAAGGACGCCTCGGAGCTCGACGTGATCGACCGTTTCCTCGTCGCGCATGGGCTCGACCTCGAGGTCGCCGCGGAGGCGATGGCGCTCCCCGACGAGCGGCTCGCCCGGATGCTCGTCGACGTCGACGTGCCTCGCGACGAGCTCGTTCGCCTCGGCAGAGGGCTGACCCCCGCGAAGCTCGCGCGTGTCGTGGGGATGCTCGACCCGGTCGAGCTGATGATGGCCCTCAAGAAGCTTCGCGCCCGCCGCGATCCCGGGAACCAGGCGCACGTCACGAACCTCAAGGAGAGCCCCGCGCTGCTCGCCGCCGACGCGGCCGAGGCCGCGCGACGCGGCTTCGACGAGCTCGAGACGACCGTCGGCGTCGCCCGCTACGCGCCGCTCAACGCGCTCGCGCTCCTCGTGGGGTCGCAGACCGGGCGCCCCGGCGTGATGACGCAGTGCGCGGTCGAGGAGCGGCGGAACCTCGAGCTCGCGATCCGGGGGCTCGTGACGTACGCGGAAACGCTCTCGGTGTACGGCACGGAGGCGGTGTTCGCCGACGGCGACGACACGCCCTGGTCGAAGGCGTTCCTCGCCTCCGCCTATGCCTCACGCGGCGTCAAGGTGCGCTTCACCTCCGGCACGGGCTCGGAGGCGCTGATGGGGCACGCGGCCGGGCTCTCGATGCTCTATCTCGAGGCGCGCTGCGTCTCGGTCGTGCGCGCGGCCGGGGCGCAGGGGGTGCAGAACGGCTCGATCTCGTGCGTGGCGCTCGTACTCTCGCTCCCCGGGGGCACGCGGGCGATCCTCGCCGAGAACGTCCTCGCCGCCTGGCTCGATCTCGAGGTCGCGTCGGGCAACGACGCGATCGCCTCGCACTCGCCGATCCGGAAGACAGCCAAGCTCATGGGCCAGTTCCTGCCGGGGACGGACTTCGTCACCTCGGGCTACTCGATCATGCCGCGGCGCGACAACACGTTCGGCGGCGGCAACTACGACGCGGACGACATCGACGAGTGGCTCACGATGCAGCGCGACTGGCAGGTCGACGGCGGCATCGAGCCCGTCGCCGAGGACGAGGCGCTGCGCGTGCGCGAGCGCGCCGCGCGCGCGGTGCAGGCCGTGTTCGCCGAGCTCGGGCTCCCCGAGGTGACCGATGCGGAGGTAGAGGCCGCGACGGTCGGCCACGGCAGCCCGGACATGCCCGATCGCGACCGCGCCGCCGACGTCGAGGCGGCCGACGAGCTGCTCGCGCGGGGCGTGTCCGCGCTGGACGTCGCGCTCGCGCTCGACCGCCGCGGGTTCGAGGAAGTCGCCGAGGCGGTCGTCGGGATGCTGCGCCAGCGCGTCTCGGCCGACTACCTGCAGACGTCCGCCGTGATCGAGCCGGACGGGCTCGTGCGGTCGGCCGTCAACGACCCGAACCTCTACCTCGGGCCCGGGACCGGCTATCGGCTCGAGGGCGAGCGGTGGGCGCTCCTGCAGGCGCTGCCGCACGTCGTCGACCCGAGGGAGCTCGGCACGGCACCCGTGGACGCGGAGCCCATCGTGGCCGAGGGAGGGCCCGCGGCCCGCGGCGCCGATGCGGGGGAGGTCGTCGTGGCGGTCGGGCCGGCGTTCGCAAACAGGCTGCGGGAGACGATCGCGGGGCTTCCCCATGAGGAGGTCATCACCTCGGTGATCGCGGGTGTGGAGGAGGCCGGGGCCGTCGCGCGCGTCGTCCGCGTCCGGCGCGCCGCAGACGTGGCGTTCATCGGCCACGACGGTGCGATGCTCTCGGGCTCGGGCGTTGCGCTCGGCATCCAGTCGAAGGGAACGGCGGTGATCCACCGCGCAGACCTGCAGCCGCTGGACAACCTCGAGCTCTTCGGGATGAGCCCGCTCTACACGCTCGAGAGCTACCGGGCGATGGGCCGCAACGCCGCCGGGTACGCGCTGGGACGGCGCGTGGGACCGGTGCCGACGGAGCTCGACAATTTCGCGCGCGCGAAGCTGATCGTGCGGACGACGCTCCTCCACGCGCAGGAGGCGCGCGCTGCGGTCCCGGGGGCGGCGCCTGTCGAGCTGGCGCTCGTCGGTCGCACGGCGACCGAGGCTCAGCCGACTGCCGTGCCGAACAGCACGCCGATTCCGTAGGTCACGACGAACGCGGCGGCGCCGAAGGCGAGCTGCCGCCCGCCCGAGAGGAGCACGCTCCGGCCGGTGAGCAGCGTGATCGCGGCGCCGATGACGAAGAGGCCGAGCGCGGAGACGGCGAGCGCGACCCCGACGGCCGCGTTCCCCGAGAGGATCGCGAACGGCACGATCGGGAGGATCGCGCCGAGGACGAAGAGGACGAATGACGCGCCTGCGGCCACCCAGGGCGAGCCGCCGAGCTCTTCCGGGTCGATCCCCAGCTCCTCCCGCGCGTGGATGTCGAGCGCCGTCGTCGGGTCGGCTGACAGCCGCTCCGCGATCCTCCGTGCCTCGCGCGGGTGCAGCCCCTTCTGCTCGTAGACGAGCGCCAGCTCCGCCTGCTCCTCCTCGGCGCTCGCCGCGAGGTGCTGCTGCTCGACCTGGAGCTCCCGCGCGCTCAGCTCGCGGCTGGACTGGACGGAGATCCACTCGCCCATCGCCATCGAGCAGGCGCCGGCGATCAGGCCGGCGACGCCGGTCACGAGGATGTCCTTCGACGCGACGCCCGCACCCGCGACGCCCATCACCAGGCTCGCGTTCGAGACGAGCCCGTCGTTCACCCCGAGGACGGCGGCGCGAAGGGCGTTGCCGCCGGCGGCGCGCCCGCGCTGGAGGCGGGCGAGGGCGCGGCCGATCGGCTCGCCGCGCGTGTCTCCGACGAGTGCCGCGAGCGCGCGGGCGTGGCGCTCCTCGTCGAGGGCGAACTCGCCCGACTCGTCCAGGTACGCCTCGGTCGACAGCTTCTCCCGGTCGCGCATGATCGGTACCACGACGGTGTCGCCGAAGTCGCCGGCGAGCTTGCAGAGGACGCGCGCCCGCTGGCCGGGACGGGCGGGGCCGGGGTCGACGCCGGCCTGCCGCAGGAGCCCCTCCCAGTAGCTTGCGTGCCGCTGCTCGTCGTCGGCGAGGCCCGTGAACAGCCGCGAGCGCTCGTTATTAGCCTCCGACCCGGCGAGCGCCCGGTAGATCGCCTCGGCGTCGCGCTCTTCCTGGCGGGTCGCCTGCCAGCGTTCGATCGTCGCCGGGTCGGTCGCTACGCCGCTCATGCTCGGACCCTAGTGCTCGCGGAGCCCGGCGGCGCGCTGCTCGGCGGCGAGCCGCTCCTCGGCCTCCGCCTCCTCGTGGAAGAGCCGGACGAGGAGCCACACGACCGCGGCGAAGAAGACGAGCGCCTGCTCCGTCGACATCAGGATCCCGCCGAGGTTCTGGTCCTGCTCTGCGGTGATCCCCCAGAGCCGCTCCGGGCGCGACTCGTAGTAGTCGTACACCGGCGGCGAGAAGGTGAGGGCCAGTCCCAGGAAGGCGGAGAACACGAACGCGGCGAGCACGTAGCCGATCCGGGCAAGGGTCGACACCGCGCGCGGCACGTCGCACAGTACGGGCCACCAGAAGAGGAGGCCGATCGCGATCAGGAAGGCGTGCTCGACGGCGAGCAGCACCGTGTCGCGGACCGCGGCGTCGTAAACCGCGCCGAGGTGCACGACGTACCAGCCGACGAGCCAGGTCGGGAGCGCGACCTGGGGGCGGGTCAGCCACGCGAACCAGCGGCCGCCACGGGCGGCGATCCCGCTTCGCATCGCGGGCGTCAGGCCGATCAGGAGGAGCGGCGGCGCCCAGTCCGAGATCATCACGTTCTGCAGCAGGTGGAAGAGGACGAGGTACTCGATCGCGATCGTCCCGAGCGGGGAGTTGAGCGCGACGACGACGAGCGCGACGCCCGCGCCGAAGCACCACGCCCGCCACGCCGGCCCCCGCTCCCGTCGCCACGCGCGGACGTACAGCGCGACCGCGACCGCGGCGGCGACGAGGAAGAGCGGCTCGAACGTGAACGACCAGGGGGAAGGCATCACACGGGCTCGGGCGATGCGACCGCCACCGCGCGCGTGCGGCGCGCCGCGAGCACCAGGAGCACGAGCGCCACGCCGAGCGTCAGGAGCTGCTCGACCATCATCACGACGCCTGCGAGCTTCTGGTCGGCCAGCGGGGACAGCCCGAGGAGCCGTTCGGGTTGCTTTGCGTAGACGTCGTAGTACGGGTGGAACGAGAAGACGAAGGCGTACGCGAGGAGCTGGCCCATCCAGAGCATCACGACGGCGAGCCCGATCCGCCCGCCGAGTGTCAGGCGGCCGTGGCCGGCCGGGTCGATCACGAGCGTCCAGACGAGCGCCCCTACGGCCACGAACGACAGGTGCTCGACACGGTGCAGCAGCGGATGCCGGAGCGCGGCGTCGTAGAGGGCCGGGACGTGCCACGCCACGAGGACGCCGAGCCAGAGGGGGACCGCGACGCGCGGCCGTAGCAGGAACGAGAGCGTCCGGAGGAACGACCGCCTCCGGGCGAGCGGCGCGAGCAGGTCCTGGGGGAGGAAGAACATCGAGAGCGGCCCGCGGACGGCGACGAGGGCGATTGCGACGCCGAGGTCGGCGATCAGGACGTGCTGCAGCATGTGCGCCGACTGGAGGTACTCCTCGGCGATCGCGTCGAGCGGCGAGACGATCCCGAGCACGACGATCGCGACCCCCGCGAGGAAGATCGGCCACCGCGACCACGGCGCCAGCTCCGGCCGCCGCGCGTGCAGCCTGCGCCAGCCCTGCGCGAAGAACGCGACCGCCACCGCGGCCGCGAAGAGGACGAGCGGGTCGAACGACCACTCTTTCCAGAGGTCGTCCGTCGCGGTCGCTGCGAGCAGGCTCACGGCCTCCCACGGTAACCCCGCCGGAGGGTCCGAACGAATCAGTCAGCCGACGCGCGCGAGCAGCTCGGCCAGCTCTGCGGGCCGTGAGAGGAACGGAGAGTGACCACCGTCGAGCTCGATCGCCTCCACGCCGAGGAGCTCACGCGACATGGTCCGCGACCATGCCGGGGCGATAACGTGCTCGTCGCGGCAGAGGATCGAGGAGCGCTCGACGTCCGGGAGCGCGTCGACGGGCCACGGCTCGAGTCGCGGCGCCGCGGACTGCGCGCGGAGCCTGGAGACCGCCCACGCCGCGTCGGCGGCCGTACAGTCGTGGTAGAAGCACCGAATTGCCGCCTCCGGATCGGGCCAGTACGAGGCTCCGTCGTCACGCGTCCGCGTGTTCCCGACGAACCCGGGAACGTAGACGTCGTCCGTCGTGTAGCGGTCGGTGACGCTCCTGCCCGGCTCCGGAACGAGGGCGCACAGGAAAACGAGGTGCCGGAGCGGCCGGTGGCGGGCGACGAGCGGGATCGTCGAGCCGGCGAACGAGTGCCCGACGAGGATCACGTCGTCGTCCACGTCGAGCAGGGCCTCGGCGACGAGCTCGGCGTACCGCGTGAGGCCCGCGTTCGGATCCTCGATCGGCAGATCGATCGCGACCGCACGGTGGCCGCGCGCGTCGAGCTCGGGCTCGAGACGTTCCCAGCACCAGGCTCCGTGCCACGAGCCGTGCACGAGCGCGAACACGGCCACTGCGGGCTTCAGCGCTCGACGTGGAGCGAGCCTGCGAGGTCGCCGAGCACGAGGTCGCGGTCGCGGTCCGGGATGTGATCGAGCGGCACCGGGCCGAGCGCCTCGACGAACGTCACGCCCTCCGGGGAGTGGAGCTCGTGCTCGACGCCGCGGTTCACGACGCAGACGTCTCCGGCCCGCATCTCGCGCGATTCGCCGCCGATCGTCATCGTCACCGAGCCGTCGAGGATCAGCATCACCTGCTCGGTGTGCTCGTGGCTGTGGCGCGCCACGGTCGTCCCCGGCGCGTAGGTGACGTGCCCGAGGAACACCTGGTCTCCCGCGACCGCCTTGAGCCCGACCCCCGGGAAGAGTGGGTGGGGCTCGCGGCCGTCGAACGTCTCGAACGGCGTGTCGGGCACTACGCGGGGACCTCGAAGGCCATGCCGCCCTGCGAGACCGCGTTCACCGACAGCTCGGAGTCGAACACGATCTTCTTCCCGTCGCGGGCCGGCTCCGCCTTCGCGGCGAGCGCCCGGAGCACCTTCTCCGGCGTGATCGGCAGCTCGGTGACCCAGACGCCCACCGCGTCGTACACCGCCGACGCGATCGCGGGCGGCTGGGCGTTGTTCGCCATCTCGCCGATGCCCTTCGCTCCGTACGGGCCGTCCGAGGACGGGTTCTCGATGATGATCGTGTCGATCTTCGGCAGGTCCTCGAAGCCGGGCGCGAGATACGAGCCGAACTGCCCGCCGCGGTGTTCGGCGGAGGGGTAGTACGGGTAGCAGTTCTCGAGCACGCCGAGCCCGAGGCCCTGGACGGCGCCGCCCTCGATCTGCCCCTCGACGAGGGTCGGGTTGATCGCACGGCCGACGTCGTAGACCTGCACGAGGCGCGTGACCCGCACGAGGCCGGTCTCGTCGTCGACCTCGACCTCCGCCGCGCACGCGGCGTAGGAGATGGCGGAGTGGGGCGGGAGGTCGACCTGGCCCGTCTCGGGGTCGACGATCGACGCGTAGTCCTTCAGCTGCGCCCCGGTGCCCGTGATGAGTTCCCCGTACGTCCACGTCGCGGCCGCGGCCACGTCCGGCACGGCGATCTTCTTCTGCGGGGCGCCCTTCGCGAGGACCTCCCCGTCGACGATCTCCAGGTCGGAGGGATCGATCTCGAGCTCCTTGCCGGCGATGTCGAGGATCCGTTCCTTGACGCGCTCGGCCGCCTTCTCGACCGCTTTCCCGGCGACGAACGTCGCGCGGGACGCGAACGTCCCCGTGCAGACCGGAGACGAGTCCGTATTGGAGTTGTCGTAGGTGATCCAGTCGTAGGGGACGCCGATCGTCTCGGCGACGATCTGGGACTGGATCGTCTTCGAGCCGTTGCCGATGTCGGACGTCCCGGCGAAGACGTCGACGCGCCCGTCCGGCTTGACCTTGATCCACGCCTGCGACGGGTCGCCGTTCTGGTTCATCCCGGTCGGGTACTCGATCGCCGCGATCCCGCGGCCGGTGTGCTTGGCCATGGCTAATGGTCCTCCGGGTTCGCGATCTGCGAGACGAGGTGCTCGGGCAGGAGGTCGCCCTCGCGTGGGTCGCGGGTCATGGCCGCGTACTCGGGCGCGAGCTCGACGTCCATGCCGCCGGCGAGGGCCTTGACGACGGAGACCGTCGACGGGTCGGTGTAGACGATCCGGTTCGGGGACGTGTCGCCGATGCGGTTCGCGTTCTTCAGCCGCACCTCGAACGGATCGAGTTCCAGCACGTCCGCGATCCGGCTCAGATGGGTCTCGGTCGCGAACGAGACCGAGGTGACGCCGAAGCCGCGCATCGCGGTCGTCGGCACGCGGTTCGTGAACACGACGTAGCCGTCGAAGGAGAGGTTCGGGATCGTGTAGGCGCCGGTGTGGTGGAACGAGTGCTTCGTCAGGCCGTACGGCGAGAAGCGCGCGTACGCGCCGGAGTCGTGCAGCGTCAGCATCTTGCGGCCGAGGATCCAGCCGTCCTTCGTCACCGCGTCCGCGATCTCCATGTGCCACGGGGCCCGGGTCGAGGAGCAGAGGAACTCCTCCTCGCGGGTCCAGCGCCACTTCACGGGGCGGCCGGACTTCTGCGCGAGCAGGGCGCACATCGTCTCGCTTGCGGTGTCGACCTTGCCGCCGAAGCCGCCGCCGACGGTGCCGCCGACGACCTTCAGCTTGTTGAGCGGCACCTGCAGGTGCGCGGCGACGACGCCCATCGAGAAGTAGAGCGCCTGCGTGCAGGAGTAGATCGTCAGGCGGCCGCTCGCCTCGGGCACGGCGAGCGAGACCTGTGTCTCGAGCGGCACGTGCTCGATGGCGGCAGGCCGGTAGACGCCCTGGACGATCACGTCGGCCTGGTCGAACGCGTCATCGACCGATCCCTTGCGGATCTGCCGCCGGTCCATCTCGCCCTCGAAGTGCGGGTACCAGTTGCCCCACTGGTGAACCTTCGGGGCGTCGGCGTCGAACGCCTTGCGGATGTCGAAGAGCGGCGTCCGCTCCTCGAAGTCGATCTCGATCGCGTCGACGGCGGCCATGGCCGTCTCCTCGTCGTCCGCCGCTACGACCGCGATCGGCTGGCCCTTGTAGCGCACCTCGTCCTTCGCGAGCAGCGGCTCGTCCGCGGGGATGCCGAGGGCGGAGAGGTGGCCGTACTCGAGCAGCGGGACGTCCCGGTGGGTGATGACGGCGTGCACGCCGGGCATAGCCTCGGCCTTCGAGGCGTCGAATGAGGTGATCGTCGCGCTGTGCAGCGGCGACCGCAACGCCTTCGCCCAGAGCATCCCGGGCACGCGGACGTCGTCGACGTACGTCGTACGGCCCGTGACGTGCTCGATCCCGTCGTAGCGCGGGAGTCGTGCGCCCACCGCCTTCATCACGCCTCACCTCCCAGGTTCGTCATGCCGGCGCTCGCGGCGGTGACGGTCAGGTCGAACGAGTCGCCCCTCGCCGCCGCAGCGACGGCGTCGATGATCTTCACGTAGCCGGTACAGCGGCACACGTGCCCGGCGAGCGCCTCCTGGATCGCCTCGCGGTCGTCGGTGCCGCCGCGCTTCAGGTACGCCTCCGCCGCCAGGATCATCCCCGACGTGCAGAACCCGCACTGCGCGGCGTAGTGGTGCGTGAACGCCTGCTGGAGCGGTGCGAGGGACTCGGGCGCGCCAAGCCCTTCGACCGTCGTCACCCGGGCGCCGTCGATCGCGCCGATCGGCGTGAGGCACGCGCGCTGCGGCTCGCCGTCAACGAGGACGGTGCAGGCGCCGCAGCCGCCCTGCTCGCAGCCCGCCTTGGGGCTCGTGACGCCGAGCTCCTCGCGCAGCACGTCGAGGAGCGTTGTCAGCGGCGCGCTCCCGACGTCGCGGGCGAGACCGTTGACCGTGAGGTTCATGACGCCTCCTCGAGCTCGGTGAGGACACGACGAACGAGAACGGGGAGCGTCTGCTCGCGGTACCACGCCGATGCGAGCGCGTCGTCCCCGAGCCGGACGTCGCCGACCGCCGCGGCTCCGGCCCGCTGCGGGTCGCTCGCGGCCGCCTCGGCGGAGCGGAGACGCGTGCCATGGCCCGCAACGCCGGTTGCGGCTAGGCGCATCTCTCCGGCGGCAGTCCGGACGCCGGTGACGGCGAGCACGGTGTACTCGTGCGTGTGCGGGTAGTCGATCACCGCGAAGGCGGAGGCCACCGGCTTCTCGAACGACAGGTCGAGGAGCAGCCGTCCGCTGCGCCGGGCGAGGAACTCCTCGAGCGGCTCGGTCGTCTCGCCGCCGGCGCCGACCGAGCGCGCCTGTGCGTCGAGCGCGAGCAGTGGGCCCTGAAGGTCGCCGCGCGGCGCGTCGTGCCCCTCGCCGGCGCAGACGTTGCCGCCAACCGTCCCCTGGCGGCGGATCTCGTAGTCGGCGACGTTGAGCGCGCACTGCGCGAGTGCTTTGACGTCGTCGGCGAACTCGGCCAGGCGCGAGACCGGCAGAGCCGCGCCGATCGTGACTCTCGTGCCGTCCACCTCGAGGGTGTCGAGGCCGGCTCGGGTCAGGCTCACCACCTTCGAGGGCGACAGCCGCCCGTAGGTGAGCTCGGGCACCACGATCGTTCCGCCCCCGAGCACCGTGACGTCGCCTCCGTCGCCGAACTGCGCGATCGCTTCCTCGGCCGAGGTCGGAAACGAGACCTCAGTGGCTTGCGTCATGGGCCTTCCTTCGGTCGTTGGGTCAGCGGAGCCGAGTCTAACGTCGCCCACTACGACAGAGAATCGATTATCGGTTAGCCGTTCGTGGGCGCCGCGGATCGCGGCTACGACTGCTGCTTGCCGGCGATCCCCCAGTGCTTCGGGTCGACTCCCTGGATCACGACCTGGATGTGTGCCGGGTCGGCACCGCTCGTCTCCGCGAGAGCGGTCGTGAGCGCCTCGATCATCTTCGGCACGGATTCCTCCGTCACGCGCCGGTCGTACAGCTTGACCTCGATCAGCGGCACCGCTCCTCCTCTCGGTGGGAATCCCGCCGCGAGTCTCTCACGTGCATGGTGCGTCGCGGTCAGGCGACGGGGGCACTCACCGCCGCGAGGATCTCGTCCCGGGCTCCCTCGTCGAGGGCACGGCGCGTCGCGGCACGCCCTCCCTCGATCGCGCGGTCGAGCGCCCCGAAGTCCCGGAGCGGGATGTCCTGCACCTCGGGGGTGAGGACGAGCAGCGCGAGGTCGCGGTTCCGCTCCGCCCGCTCGACGCTTCCGAGCACCGTGGCGCGCGAGAGCGTCTCCATGATCGAGGGCAACGGCGGCTCGTTCTCGTCGGTGGGCTCGAGGCGCCGCACGACGTCGACCGCGACGATCGGCCCCTCGGCCGCGTCCGCCATCGCGTCGACCGGCAGGTTGTTGAGCACCCCGCCGTCGACCAGGAGCCGTCCGCTGCGGGGAAGCGGCGGCGCGAGTCCCGGTATCGACATGCTCGCGCCGACGGCCTCGATCAGGCTTCCGCGCCGGTGGACGACGAGGCGGCTGGAGAGAAGGTCGGCGCTCACGGTGAAGAGCGGCTTCGCGAGCTCCTCGATCGTCAGGCCGCCGAACAGGCGGTCGAACATCCGGCCGGCCTTGCGCGAGCGGATCAGTGCGACGCGCGGGATCGTGTAGTCGTTGAACGGCGAGCGCCGGACGAGCTCCTCGTGACAGCGGTCGCGGATGCTCTCTGCGCTCCAGCCTGCGGCGGCCATCGCGGCGATGAGCGACCCCATCGAGCAGCCGCCGTAGCGGTCGACCTCGATCCCGTCCTCCTCGAGCTCGGCGAGGGCGCCGATGTGCGCGAAGCCGCGCGCGCCGCCGCCCGAGAGCACGACGCCGAGCGCCCGCCCGACGAGCCGGCGCGCGAGCCGGCCCGCGCCGGGGTCCGCCGGCTCCGTCGACGCCAGGCGATGATGCGCGCGCGGCGCAACCGCGTCGAGCAGCGCTCGCAGCGCCTCGCCCGAGGACGGGCCGAGCACGACGAGGTCGGCGTCCGGGCTCGGAACCGGCGGCGGCGGGCTGTCGGCCGTCGCGACGAGCACCATGCGGTCGGACTGCCGGGCGCACAGGTCGCTCCACACGCCCGCTCCGGCCTCGTCGAGGAGCAGCACGTGGGCGTTCTCGTCCTCCGCCCGCTCGACGGCGTCCGTTCCGGCCGCGCTGGCCTCGAGGACCGCGACGGGGCCGTACGGCGCGAGCGCCCTGGCGAGCGAGGAGGTGATCTCGACGAGCGGAACCCCGGGACCGAGTCGTCGCAGGGCGAAGAGCACCGGCCGGGTCGCCGGGGCGGCGAGGCCGCCGCTCGCCTGGAGCTGGGAGGCGAGCTCCCGTGCGACAGCGGCGGCGAACCGCCCGTCGCGTTCCATCAGCTCGGCGAACCGGTCCCGGCGTAGCTCGAGGAGCGTCGTGTCGCGGATCGCCTGGACGGACGCGGAGCGTGGGGCGCCGGTGAGGAGCGCGAGCTCGCCGATCGCCGCGCCCGGGCCGAGAATGCGCAGCGTCCGGTCGCCCTCGTTCGAGCCCACGACGACCCGCAGCCGGCCGCGGAGCACGACGAAGAGCTCGTCCGCATCGTCGCCTTCGCGGATCACCCAGTCGCCGGCGAGCGCACGGCGCGGCCGAGCATCGGCCGCGAGCGCCTCGAGCGCGTCTTCATCGGCGCCTGCGAGCAGCCGGACACCCGCGAGCGTGGCGGTCGAGACGCCGACGGCGCTCATGCGGGAATCCGCCGCATGCGCTCGATCGTACGCCTCGATCGGGAATTCCGCGAGGAGCGCAGCCGACCTTCCGATTTCGTCGTCTCAGTGGAGTGAGGGAGCATCCTGACGGGGTCGGAGGACATATGGCGGGAGCCGCCGGACGAGCTGCGCGCTGCGCAGGAGCGCGAGCTCACGGCGGGCTACGCGCTCACGTCGATGGAGCATGCGCTCGCGCGTGAGGCGTTCCACGTCGGCGTCGCGTTGCGGCAGGCCGGGGTGGAGCTCGACGCGCGGACCTTCGTGGCCCTGCGGATCCTGGAGGTGTGCGTGGCGGAGCTGATCGACCCGTCGCTCGCTCTCGGCGAGCTCGTCGAGAACGGGTCGCTCGAGCGCTCGGTGGAGCTCGCGACGACGCTGCTCGACCGCGACGCGGCCTGAGCCACCGTCCTCGGGCTAGGCTCCGTCCATGGAGTTCGCGAGCATAGACGAGCTCGAGGAGGCCCTGCGCGGGGCCGACTACCTGCCCGATCGCGGGCTCGCGACCGCGCTCTACCTGTCGCTCGCGCTCTCCAAGCCCGTCCTCCTCGAGGGCGAGGCGGGGGTCGGGAAGACGGAGGCCGCGAAGGCGCTCTCCACCGTCCTCGGCGCCCGGCTGATCCGGTTGCAGTGCTACGAGGGCCTCGACGTCGCCCACGCGGTCTACGAGTGGAACTACCCGCGGCAGCTGCTCCACATCCGGGCCGCCCAGGAGGGCACCATCCGCGAGGAGGAGCTCTTCGGCCCCGAGTACCTGATCCGCCGTCCGCTGCTCGAGGCGATCGACTCGGAAGAGCCGGTCGTGCTCCTGATCGACGAGATCGACCGCGCGGACGAGGAGTTCGAGGCCTTCCTGCTCGAGGTGCTCTCGGACTTCCAGATCACGATCCCCGAGCTCGGCACGATCGCCGCGCGGCGGAGGCCCGCGGTGATCCTCACGTCGAACCGAACCCGCGAGCTCCACGACGCGCTCAAGCGGCGTGCGCTCTTCCACTGGATCGGCCACCCCTCGATCGAGCGCGAGATCGCCATCGTGCGGCTCCGTGTGCCCGGGATCGCGGAGCGGCTCGCCGGGGAGGCGGCGGCGTTCGTGCGCGAGCTCCGCGGGCTCGACCTCGCGAAGCCGCCGGGCGTGGCCGAGACGATCGACTGGGCGATGGCGCTGAACGCGCTCGGCCGTCAGGAGATCGACGCGGAGGTCGTGCAGCAGACGCTCGGGTCGGTGCTCAAGTACCGCGAGGACATCGACACCGTGCAGGACGAGACACTGTCCCGGCTGGTCGAGGCCGCGCGCGCCGCCGCCGCGGCGGGGTGAGGCGTGCCCGCCGGCGACGCGATCCTTGGGCACGTCGTCACCTTCGGGCGGGTGCTCCACGAGGCCGGCCTCGAAGTCGGCCCCGGCCGCGTTGCCGACGCCCTCCGCGCGCTCGACTCGGTCGACCTGGCGCGGCAGGAGGACGTCTACTTCTCACTCCGCCAGACGCTCGTCTCGCGCCACGACGAGCTCGACCTGTTCGACCGCGCGTTCAGCGCCTGGTTCCTGCGCGCACCCGTGCTCCCGCCCGTGCGGTCGCGCTCGGCCGCCGAGGTCGAGACGCGCGTCGCCCAGGCAGCGGACCGCCTCCGCACCCGCGAGACCGAGGAGGAGGCCGACCCGGGCGATCCTCTCGAGCTCGGGGCCTCGGGTCACGAGCTGCTGCGCGACAAGGACTTCGCCGACCTGACCGGAGACGAGCTGCGCCGGCTGCGCGAGCTGATCGCCCGCATCGCCCGGACGCGTCCGCAGCGTCACTCGCGGCGCAGGACCGCAGACGCGCGAGGGGACCGGCTCGACGTCCGGCGCATGATCCGCCGCTCGCTGCGCGCGGGCGGCGACCCGCTCGACCGGCCGCTCCGCGTCCGCAAGGAGGTTCCGCGCAAGCTCGTCGTGCTCTGCGACGTCTCGGGATCGATGGACAGCTACGCCCGCGCCCTCCTCCTCTTCCTGCACGCCGTCGTGGGCACCGGGCGCGGGGTGGAGGCGTTCGCCTTCGGCACGCGCCTGTCGCGCCTGACGCCCGATCTCGCCACGCGCGATCCCGACGCGGCACTCGCGCGCTGCACGGAGGCGGTCGTCGACTGGGGGAGCGGGACGAGGATCGGGGCGTCGCTCCGCGAGTTCAACGAGGTCTACGGCCGGCGCGCCTTGTCCCGCGGGGCGATCGTCCTGATCGTCTCCGACGGCTGGGAGCGCGAGGACCCCGACCTCGTCGGCCGCGAGATGGCGAAGCTCGCGAGGGCGGCGTACGCAGTGGTCTGGGTCAACCCGCTCAAGGGCAATCCGCAGTACCAGCCGCTCGCGGGCGGCATGCGCGCGGCGCTGCCGTACGTCGACCGGTTCCTGCCCGGCCATAATCTGAGGAGTCTCGAGGAGCTGGCGGCGGTGCTCGCCGGTATCGAAAGGAGGCACGCGGCGTGAAGGAGATCCTGCCCGAGGTCGAGTCCTGGCGCGACGACGGAGAGAAGGTCGTCGTGGCCACGGTCGTCGCGACGCGGCGCTCGGCGCCCCGTCCCGTCGGGGCGAGCCTGGCCGTGTCCGAGTCGGGAAAGATGTGCGGCTCGGTCTCAGGCGGCTGCGTCGAGACCGACGTCTACGAGAACGCCATGGAGGTCATGCGCACCGGCGAGCCCAAGCTGCTCACCTACGGCATCACCGACGACCTCGCGTGGAGCGTCGGCCTGCCGTGCGGCGGCGAGATCGACGTGTTCGTGGAGGCGGTCGAGTGAGGCTCCTCTCGCGCCTCACGGAGCTCCAGCACGAAGGCGGACGCGCCGTGCTGTTCACCGTCGTGGAGGGCGAGGACGTCGGCGCGAAGGCGCTCGTCGTCGAGGGCGGCGAGACGATCGGCGACGGCGTCCCCACCGCAGCGCTCGAGCAGTTCGACGAGCTCATCCGCCGCGGCCGCAACCGAATCGTCGAGGTCGACGGCGCGAAGGTCTTCGCCGAGTGGTACGGGCCGCCGCCGCGGCTGCTCGTCTACGGCGCGGTCGACACGGCCGAGGCGCTCGCGCAGGGGGCAAAGCTCCTCGGCTGGACGGCGATCGTGGCGGACGCGCGGGCGACGTTCCTCACCCCGGAGCGGATCCCGTCGGCCGACCAGCTGATCCCGAAGTGGCCGGAGGACGCGATCGCCGACGTCGCGCCCGACCACCAGACCGCGATCGTCGTCCTCACCCACGACGACAAGTTCGACGAGCCGGCGCTGATCGCAGCCCTGGAGACGGAGGCGTTCTACATCGGGGCGCTCGGGTCCCGCCGCAACCAGGAGCGTCGCCGCGAGCGCCTGCTCGAGGCGGGTGTGAGCGAGGAGAAGCTCGCCCGCATCCAGGGGCCGTGCGGCCTCGACATCGGCGCCGACACGCAGGCGGAGACCGCGCTGTCGATCCTCTCCGAGATCCTGGCGGTGCGCGCGCAGCGGTCCGGCGGGCCGTTGCGCGCGGCGAAGCAGCGGATCCACGCCGAGGTGGCGTAGCCGCCCTTGCATGGATCCGGCCCGGCTTCAGCCGGGCTCATGCTCACGGGCGCCATGCCTTCCGGCTGACGGCCGACAGCTGGAACGGCAGCAGTGGCCACAGCACGACCTCGCGTAGCGCTGCGCGCCGCGAGCCGCCGGGCGGCGACGTCGACCGCACGTGGATGCCGGTGTGCCGGAGGAGCCACCGCAGCGCGGCCTTCGCCCGCGGCGCGTGCCACGACGACGTGACGACCACCACCTCTCCCGCCCCGACCCGGAGCACGTCGTTGAGGGCGTTCGCGAGGTTCTCGACAGTCGTCCGGGCGTCGGGGTCGACGACGACCTCCCGTGCGGCGCCGCGCCACGCGGCCCGCATCAGGTTGGCCTCCGCGTGCGTGCCCGACACACGCGCCCAGCCGGAGAGGACGACGACGTCCTCAGCCGTGGCGATCTCCGCCGCCCGTTCGAGCCGCGCCGCGCAAACGGGATGCAGTTCTCCGCGGCCCCCGTCCGAGTAGCCGAGCACGACGACGACGCGGGGTCTCACGCGCGGCGGTGGCGGAGCCAGCGGAAGAAGAGCAGCGTCCCCACGACCGTGAGCACCAGCTTCACCGCCTTCTTCCCCTGCAGCTTCGAGTGCCCGTGCGAGCGCTCGCGCATGTGGACAGCGACCTCCTCGACACGGAGGCCGCCTTGCTTCAGGCGCAGCAGCGCCTCGACCTCCGGGGCGCCGCTCACGTACGGCCGCGCCATCACGGGCATCGCCGCGCGGTTGACCGCCGCCATCCCGGAGGTCGGATCGCGAAAGGGCCGACCGAGGCGGACGTGCATGGCCTTCTGGAGGAGGCCGATGCCGAACCGCCGCGTCCGCGTCGGGGCGTACCGATCCGCCTCGTAGCCCTCTCCCTCCGCGAACCGCGAGCCGACGGCGACGTCGCAGCTGTCGGAGCGGACGAGGTCGAGCAGGCGGCGCAGCTCCTCCACGGGGTGCTGGCCGTCTGCGTCGACCCGCCCGCAGAACGCGTAGCCACGCTCGTGGGCCTCGTGGTAGCCCGCCGCGATCCCGGCCCGGAGCCCGCGGTTCTCGCCGAACGAGACGACGATCGCGCCACCAGCCGCCGCGACCGCGGCAGTTGCGTCGGTCGAGCCGTCGTCGATCACGAGCACGTCCGCGTCGGGCAGCTGCGCACGCAGCTCGTCCAGCACGGCAGGCAGCGCGTCCTCCTCGTTCCAGGCGGGGATGAAGACGACGGTGTCGGCGTCGGGCACGGGTGCAGCGTACTTGGGCAACCCTATGCGGCTGAGAGGCAGTTGCGGCGCCGAAGGCGACGCCTTCAGGGATCTGCCTCGCCCGTAGGGCGGGGATCGAGCGGCGGGAATCCGCTTGGCGGATTTCCGCTTCGCGAACAAGAGTAGTGTCGCTCCCCGACGACGCAGTCACGAAAGGAGAACGCCGTGTCGGGTATCGACGCGAAGTCGGACGCGATGTACGAGCTCGTCGAGGAAGGCTCGGCGGTCGAGCAGCTCGCCACCGGCTTCACCTTCACGGAGGGGCCGATCTGGCACCCCGGGGACGAGGTTCTCTACTTCTCCGACATGCCGGGCGACGTTCGGCGCAAGGTGACGCTCGACGGTCAGGTGACGGAGGTCCGCCGGCCGTCCTTCAAGTGCAACGGCATGACGCTCGACGCCGACCACAACCTCCTCGTCTGCGAGCACGTCACGAGCTCGCTCGTGCGCGAGCGGCCGGACGGCGTCCGGGAGACGCTCGCCTTCCACTTCGAGGGCAAGTACCTGAACAGCCCGAACGACGTCTGCGTCCGCTCGGACGGCACGACCTACTTCTCCGACCCGTGGTACGGCCGGTTTCCCGGCTTCGGGATCGAGCGCGAGCGGGAGCTCGGCTGGCAGGGCGTGTTCCGGATCCCGCCGGGCGGCGGCCAGGACGAGCTCGAACTCGCCGTCCCGCAGGACGAGTTCGACATGCCGAACGGGCTCTGCTTCTCGCCCGACGAGTCGCTCATGTACATCAACGACACGCCGCGTGCCCACATCAAGGTCTTCGACGTGAACACCGACGGGACGCTCGCGAACGGGCGCATGTTCTTCGAAGGCGTCGGCACCGGGGTGATCGAGGAGGGGATCCCCGACGGGATGAAGTGCGACGAGCGCGGGAACATCTGGGTGACGGGGCCGAAGGGCATCTGGGTGATCTCGCCCGAAGGCGAGCACCTCGGCACGGTCGTCGTGCCCGAGAACACCGGGAACCTCAGCTGGGGCGGGCCCGACTGGCACACGCTGTTCATCCCCTCGAGCGCGTCGGTCTACACGATTCGGACGACGGTCGGCCCGCGCCGCGAGCCGTACATGCGTTAGGAGGAGACGAGATGCCCGACTACACGTTGGACGCCGGCCGCTGCGTGCTGCTCGTCCAGGACCTGCAGAACGACGTGATGATCGACGGTGGGGCGTTCGCCGAGTCAGGGGCGCCGCAGCACGCCAAGGACCAGAACGTCGTCGAGCACGTCAAGGACCTCGCCGCGTTCTGCCGCGGCAAGGGCATCCCGGTGATCCACGTCTGGTACATCGTGGACGAGGGCGCCCCGGGACTGAAGGTCAACGCGCCGCTCTTCGAGGGCGTCGCGGCCGGCGCGCTCGTCCGCGGGACCTGGGGGGCCGCGCCCGCCGACGGCCTCGAGGCGCAGGACGGCGACTTCGTCGTCGAGAAGATGCGGATGTCGGCCTGGCAGGGCACGAGGCTGGAGACTCTGCTCGCGGGGCTCTCACGCGACACGATCGTCGTCACGGGCGCCTGGACCAACATGTCGATCGAGCACACCGCCCGCACCGGCGCCGACAAGGGCTTCTTCATGGTCGTGCCGGAGGACGGCTGCTCGACGATGAACGCCGACTGGCACAACGCGTCGATCAACTTCGCGCTGCAGAACGTCTCGACGGTGACCACCTGCGCGGACGTCAAGGCGGCGCTGGCTTGATCTGCACGCGAGCGGATCCGTACGGGATCCGGTCGCGCGGATCCCTTCCGCGCAAAGATCCCTGTAGGCGGCCGCTTCGCGGCCGCCTACCTCGTTGCAGCGTAGGCCCACGCCCTCCGATGAAGATCCGCGCAGCCCTCTTCCACGCCGTCGGCGAGCCGCTCGAGGTCGTCGAGATCGACCTCGAGGAGCCGCGGCCCGACGAGGTGCTCGTCCGCATGGTCGCCATCGGCATCTGCGGCACCGACCTCCACCAGGTCAAGGGCGAGTTCCGGCGGCCGACGCCGATGGTGCTCGGTCACGAGGGCGCGGGGGTCGTCGAGGCGGTCGGCGACGCGGTGACCCGTGTCCGACCGGGGGACGAGGTGGTGCTGTCCTGGGCGCCGTCGTGCGGAGCGTGCGCCGGCTGCCGCCGCGGGCGCCCTGCGACCTGCCGCGTGCTGAACGCCGCGATCCCGAACGGAACGCTGCCCGACGGGACGACGCGGATGACCTGGCGCGGAAAGACCGTGTATCGCGGCACGGCGACGGGCTGCCTCGCGGACCGGATCGTCGTCTCGGAGCAGGTGGCGCTGCCGCTCGGCGGCGCCGTGCCGCTCGACCAGGCTGCGCTGCTCGGGTGCGCCGTCCTCACCGGTGTCGGCGCCGTGCTCTACGCCGCGCGGGTCGCGTCGGGCTCGTCCGTGCTCGTCCTCGGCGCCGGCGGCGTGGGGCAGTTCGTCGTGCAGGGAGCGCGGATCGCAGGCGCCTCCGCGATCGTCGTCTCCGATCCGGTCGAGGCGAGGCTCGAGGCGGCGCGTCGGGCCGGGGCGACGCATCTCGCGACGCCGGACGACCTCCGAGACGTGATCCGTCGCGAGCTCCCGGACGGCGCCGACTACGGCTTCGACGCCGTCGGCGATCCGGCGACCTCCGAGACGGCGCTGCGCTTCACGCGCGACGGCGGCACGACGGTGATCGTCGGGCTCCCCGCCCAGGGCCTGCGGCTCGACCTCGACCCGTTCGAGCTGATCCGCAAGGAGAAGCTCCTGACCGGGACGCTCTACGGCTCCGCGGACCCCGCGGTGTCACTCCCCGCGATGCTCGAGCATGTCCGCGCGGGCCGACTCGACCTCTCGTCGTCCCTCGGCCCGTCGTTCTCGCTCGACGACGTCAACGACGCCGTCGAGGCGAGCCTCGCCGGCGAGCCCGGGCGCGTGCTCGTGCGGCCCTGACGAACTCAGTCGGAGCTGTCCGCGTCGATCGCGGCCGACAGCCCGTGGACGACCTCCTCCTGGAGCCAGGAGAGCCAGTGGTAGAGGGCGAGGCGCGGCGCGTCCGGATCGTCGGTCCTGAGCGGGCCGTAGCTCTCCTCGGTCACGTCGAGCTGCGTCCCGAGGACGAGGCGCAGGCTTTCGAGCGCGCCCAGCCACGTTCGGAGCTCCTCCTCGCTCAGCGAGTCCGCGTGCGCCGTCCGCTCGAGCTCAGCGAGCGCGCGCAGCTTGCCGTCGAGCAGCGTCGCGCCGACGAGTCGCGCATAGTCGGCGTTCGCTGCGTCATCGTCCGCGAAGGCAGGCGGGAACAGGCGGTAGAGAGTCGGCTCACCGGCGGAGAGCGCTTCCCGGAGCTGGCCGGGAAGCGCGGCGAGGACGTCTCGCTCCTCCGTCGGCAGGCGGACGCGGTAGCTCCCGTCGCGGCGTCGGTCGATCCCGCGCCTCATGTGAGGGGCACTAGTCCTGCTCCATCGTCGCCCACAGCCCGTGCGCGTGGAGGCGCGAGACGTCGAGCTCGGCCTTCTCGCGAGTTCCCGCCGAGACGGCGGCCTTGCCCTCGTTGTGCACCTGGAGCATCAGCTTCGTCGCCCTGGCGCGCGAGTAGCCAAACAGCTGCTGGAGTACGAGCGTGACGTAGCTCATGAGGTTGATCGGGTCGTTCCAGACGATCACGACCCATGGCCGCTCGTCGAGCGGGACGTCGTCGCCGGTCGGCTCCTCGACCTCGACGGGTGCTTCGACGACCTGGCTCATGCCGTCAGTCTGACCGACCGGGGGCGGCGCGCGGTTACTCGGCGTCGAGCGTGCGCCTCGCCGGCGGCTGATCCTCGCCGTGCGACTCGCCGAGCTCCGCCTTGCCGACCTCCGGCTCGGTCGGGGGCTCGTCGGCGGCCGGGGTGTCCGCCCCTTCGCGCGAGTAGCACCCGCAGGCGCTCGACGATGTCCGGGATCGGCGCCACCGGCGTCTCGTCGTCGTCCTCGAACTCGTCGTCCTCCTCCCGCTTGAAGAGTCGTCCAAGCCCTCCGCCTCGATTCGCCTTCGCCGCGGCGCGCTGGCGCCGGCGCTCCTCCTCCTCGGCGAGGCGCGCCTGCTCGCGCTCCTCGGCCTGCCGCCGCCGCTCGTCCTCGGCCTGCTGCTTCGCGGCGGCTTTCTCTGCCTCGCGTGCGGCGACCTCCTGGCGCTTTCGCTGCTCTTCGTCGAGCTTCGCCTGGACACGCTCCTCCTCGAGGCGCCGCTTGGCGGCCTCCTTCTCCTCGGCAGCGCGTCGCTTCTCGTCCTCGGCGCGCTGCTTCGCGGCGATCTTCTCTTCTTCCGCGCGGCGCTTGGCGTCCTCGCGCGCGGCGGCCTCGTCGCGCTTGCGCTGCTCCTCGGCCTCCTTGGCGAGCCGGCGCTCCTCCTCCGCCAGCCGCTTCGCCTCGGCCTTCTCCGCGCGGCGCCGTCGCCGGCCGTCGCCTCTCGACTCCTTCCCGTCCTCCGGCTCGGCGGTCCCGAGCTCGTCCTCGTCCAGCTCGTCGAGCTCGTCGGGTGCCGAAGCGAGCGCCGCCAGGGCGGCGGCCTCTGCTTCGAGCCGGGCGGCTTCTTCCGCCTCTGCGCGATCCCGTTCCGCCGCCTCTGCCTCCGCCCGGGCGCGCTCCGCGGCCTCCGCTTCGGCTTCCGCTTGCGCTCGCTCTACCTCCTCGGCCTCGCGCCGGGCGGCTTCCTCGGCCTCGCGCCGGGCGGCTTCCTCGGCCTCCGCGCGGGAGCGCTCCGCGGCCTCCGCTTCGGCTTCCGCTTGCGCTCGCTCTGCTTCCTCGGCCTCGCGCCGGGCGGCTTCCTCGGCCTCCGCGCGGGAGCGCTCCGCGGCCTCCGCTTCGGCTTCCGCTTGCGCTCGCTCTGCTTCCTCTGCTTCGCGCCGGCGCGGCTTCCTCGGCCTCGGCGCGCGCCCGCTCTGCTTCCTCAGCCTCGGCGCGCGCCCGCTCTGCTTCCTCAGCCTCGGCGCGCGCCCGCTCTGCTTCCTCGGCCTCGGCGCGGGCGCGTTCGGCTGCTTCCGCCTCGGCGCGTGCGCGCTCTGCTTCCTCGACCTCGGCGCGGGCGCGTTCGGCTGCCTCCGCTTCGGCGCGCGCTCTTTCGGCTGCTTCAGCTTCGGCGCGTGCTCTTTCGGCTGCTTCCGCCTCGGCCCGGGCGCGTTCGGCAGCCTCTGCCTGGGCGCGTGCTTCTTCGGCTGCCTCCGCCTCGGCCCGCGCATGCTCCTCGGCTTCGGCCTCGAGCCGCGCCGCTTCCTCCGCCTCGCGGCGGGTGCGCTCTTCCGCCTCGGCCCGTGCGCGCTCGAGAGACTCGGCCACCCGGCGTGCCGCCTCCTCTGCCTCTGCCCGCGCGCGCTCGGAGGCGGCGGCCTCGGCTGCGAGGCGCGCCGTTTCCTCTGCCGCGGCGGCCTCGAGGGCCGCGTCGTCGAGCTCGGGCGCGTCGGGGACGACCGCCATCCGCGGGCTCGAGACACCGAGCTGGTCGTTCAGGCGGCGGAGCTCGCTCCGGCGGATCTTCCCGCTCGAGGTCTTCGGGAGCTCGTCCACGAACGTGATTGCGCGGGGGTACTTGTAGGGCGCGGTGACCGCCTTGACGTGCTCCTGGAGCTCGCGGGCGAGCCGGTCACCCGGCTCGTGGCCCGGCCGGAGCACGACGAACGCCTTGACGATCTGGCCGCGGTCGAGGTCGGGCACGCCGACGACGGCGCTCTCCGCGACCGCCGGGTGCTCGAGCAGAGCGCTCTCGACCTCGAACGGCCCGATGCGGTAGGCGGCCGAGAGAATGACATCGTCCGAGCGGCCGACGAACCAGAGGTACCCATCCTCGTCCCGGACGGCCCGGTCGCCCGTGACGTACCAGCCGTCGCGGAAGACGGCCTCCGTCTCCTCGGGCGCGTCCCAGTACCCGACGAAGAGCGTCGGCGGCCGGCCGATCAACGCCACGTCGCCCTCCACACCCGGCGGGCAGACGTGCCCCGACTCGTCGATCACGGCGACGTCGTGGCCGGGCGTCGGGAGGCCCATCGACCCCGCCCGGAGCGGAGCGCCCGGAGGGTTCGCGACGAGCAGCGAGTTCTCGGTCTGGCCGTAGCCGTCGTGCACCGTGAGCCCGAGCGCGTCCTGGAAGCGCGCGATCACCTCCGGGTTGAGCGGCTCGCCGGCCGAGACGGCGTGGCGCAGGCGCGGCAGGTGCGCCGCGCCGAGGTGCTCGAGCTTCGCGAGCATCCGGTACTCGGTGGGCGCCTGGCAGAGCACGGTGACGCCGAGCCGCTGAATCAGCGAGAGGCGCTCCTCCGCGTCGAACGGCCCCTCGTGCAGGACGATCTCGGCGCCGTGCGACCACGGGCCGAGGAGAGAGTTCCAGATCGCCTTCGCCCATCCCGTTCCCGCCGTGCACCACACGACGTCGCCCTCGTGGGCGTCGAGCCAGTGTGCTGCCTGGGCCCGCTGGGCCCACGTGTAGGCATGCGTGTGGACGACTCCCTTCGGATCCCTCGTCGTCCCGGACGTGTAGAGGATGAGCGCCGTCTCGCCCGCCGTCGTGTCCTCCGTCGGCGCCACCGGCATGTAGCGGCGCAGCTCGTCCAGGGCCTCGTCCAGGTAGAGCACCGAGACGCCCGAGCCGACCTGGTGGCTCATCTCCTCGATCTCGACCTCGAGCGAGCGGTCGGCCACGACGAGGCGCGCCCCCGAGTGCCGGACGCGGAACGCCAGGTCCCGCGCGCGCAGCATGTCGGGGCTCGGCACGGAGACCAGGCCGCTCTTGAGCGCGCCGAGCATCGCGCCGTGCCACGCGGGCACCTTGCCGATCGCGAACACCACCCGGTCGCCGCGGTCGAGCCTCGTCCGGAGCAGGTGCGCCCAGCGGGCGGCGTCGCCCGAGACCTCGTGGAAGGAGCGGCGGTCGACGATCCCTTCGCGGTCGACGAACGTCAGCGCGAGCCGCGCGGGATCGGCCGCGAGCGCGTCGACGACGTCGCGCGTGAAGTTGAAGCGCGCCGGCACGTCCCAGCCTTGCGGATACGGGCCCGCGTGCGGGACCTCGGTCTTGGTTCGCCGTCGGAGAAGCGCCACTCAGGTCCTCCCGCGCCTCAGGCGGAACGCTCCCACGCGTCGCGGTAGTCCTCGCGGACGGGCTGGAACACGTCGAGCACGAGTGCGCCCTCCGGCCCGCAGTACGCCGAGTGCTCGACCCCTCCGGGAAGGACGTACCCTTCCATCGGGCCGAGCTCGTGCGCGACGCCGTCGACCACGAGCGCCTGCATCCCGCGCAGCACCAGCCCGAGTTGCTCGTGCACGTGGCGGTGGAGCGGGACGGTTGCGCCTGGCTCGAACTCGATCACGTTGAGCATCGCTCCCGCGCCGAACAGCGGGCGGCCGCTGACGCCGTCGGCCAGCGCGAACGGACGCACGTCGTCGAAGCGGACGAATACGGGCTCCACTGGCATGACATTACTCCGCCTCTGGGTCGGCACCTTCCGCGCCAGGCTTGATCGATGATCGATTGTCGCGAGCGACGCGGTATCGTCCTGCCCGTGCCGACGATCGCCTCGGATCTGCACCGGACGCAGGCCGTGCGCAGGATCGGCTGCGGCTCGACGGTGGCCGGGAGGCTGCTGATGCAGCGGTGCGCGGATCACGTCAGGAAGGTCTCGTTGGAGCTCGGCGGCGATGCCCCATTCATCGTCTTCGACGGCCCCGACCTTGATATCGCGGCGGCATGATCGTCGAGCAGCGCGACTACCACGTGTACACGGGAAAGCTGCCCGAGCTCGTCAGGCTCTACGCAGACGAGGGCATCGCGATCCAGCGGGAAGCGCTCGGAGGTCTTCTCGCCGCGTTCACGACCGACATCGGCACGCTGTCGACGTACACGTCGCTCTGGGGCTACTCGAGCCTCGCCGAGCGCGACGAGCGCCGCGCGGCCCTGCAGGCGCGGACCGACTGGCAGGCGTTCCTCGCACGGATTCAGCCACTGATTCACACGCAGTCGAACCGCATCCTGGTTCCGACGTCCTTCTCTCCGATCGCGTAGGACGGCGGCGCATGGGGCAGCTCGACGGGAAGGTCGCGGTCGTTACAGGCGCGGCGCAGGGGATAGGGCGGGCCATCGCAGGCGGCCTCGCCGCCGAGGGCGCCCGGATCGTCGTCGCCGACCTGCGGGGCGCGGACGAGGCGGCCGCGGCATACGCCGCCGGGGTGGGGCTCACCGTCGACGTCTCCGACGAGGCGGAGGTCGCGCGGCTCGTCGACGAGACCGTCGGCCGGTGCGGCGGCCTCGACGTGCTCGTCAACAACGCGGGTCTCTACGCCTCGCTGGCCATGCGGCCGTTCACCGAGATCCCGCTCGAGGAGTGGCGGCGGGTGATGGACGTGAATGTCGCGTCGATGTTCCTCACGTGCCGCGCGGCCGTCCCCGCGATGCGCGAGCGGGGCGGAGGCGCGATCGTCAACATCTCGTCCGGGACGCCGTTTCGCGGTGTGCCCTTCCTGCTCCACTACGTGACGAGCAAGGGCGCGATCGTCGCGTTCACGCGCGCGCTGGCGAAGGAGCTCGGCCGCGACGGGATCCGCGTCAACTGCGTCGCGCCCGGCTTCACGATGTCGGACGGCGTCAAAGAGCACCCCGAGGTGATCGAGCGGCTGCGCGACGTCTCCGTCGCCGCGCGCACGATCCAGCGCGACCAGGTGCCGGAGGACGTCGTCGGCGCCGTCGCCTACCTCGCAGGCCCGGCCGCGGCCTTCGTCACGGGCCAGACGATCGTCATCGACGGCGGCCAGTACTTCCATTGAGGCTCTCGCTCTACCACTTCGAGACCGGGGTGGAGACGATCGGCGGCAACCGCGTCGTCTACGACCTCGAGCGCGGTGCGGCGCGATTCGGGGCGGCCGTCGTCGACGGGCCGGCTCTCGTCTGGCAGCTCGAGGCTGCCGAGGCCGACGCGGACGGTGCGCTCGTCTCGCACTTCGTGCAGCTCGACCCGTTCGCCACCTGGGTGATCCGCTGCGACCGGATCGACTTCCCGCTCGGCGGCATCGCGCACCGGCACACGCACCCCGGGCCGGGGATCCGATACCTCCTGCGCGGCGAGCTCGAGGTCGAGACCGGCGGGCACTCGGCCTTCTACGGCCCCGGCGGCGCCTGGTTCGAGAGCGGGCCGGACCCTGTGCTCGCCCGCGCGTCGGCGCACCTCGAGACGTCCTTCGTGCGTGCCCTCGTGCTCCCGTCCGAGTGGGCCGGCAAGCGGACGATCAGGTATCTCGACCCGCACGACGGACTCGAGGCGCGGCAGGCCGCAGCGGTGCTGCTCGAGCACGCGATCGCACTCCCCCGGTGAGCCGCACCGGCGGCACGATCCTCGTCGACCAGCTCGCGCTGCACGGAGCCGACCTCGCGTTCGGCGTGCCCGGCGAGAGCTACGTCGACGTCCTCGACGCGCTGCGCGACGGCCCGATCCGCTACGTGACGTGCCGCCACGAGGCCGGCGCCGCCAACATGGCGGAGGCGTACGGGAAGCTGACGGGCCGGCCGGGGATCTGTCTCGTGACGCGGGGCCCAGGCGCGACCCAGGCCGCGGTGGGCGTGCACACCGCGTTCCAGGACGGCGCGCCGCTGCTCCTGCTCGTCGGGCAGATCCGCCGGCGCGACGCCGAGCGCGAGGCGTTCCAGGAGATCGACTACCGGCGGATGTTCGGCCCTCTCGCGAAGTGGGTTGCGGAGGTCGACCGCGCCGACCGGATCCCGGAACTCCTCGCCCGCGCGTTCCGGGTGGCGACCTCGGGACGGCCGGGCCCTGTCGTCCTGGCGCTGCCCGAGGACATGCTCGCCGAGCGTGTCGACGTCCCCGACGCGTCGCCGTACGTGCCGGCCCAGGCGGCCGCCGCACCAGCCGACCTCGAGCGCGTGCACCGGCTCCTCGCGGCCGCCGAGCGGCCACTCGCGGTCGCCGGCGGCCTGCCGTGGAGCGGCGAGGCCGGCGTGGCGCTCGGTGCGTGGTGCACCGCGAGCGGCATTCCGGTGGCCGCCGCGTGGCGCTGCCAGGACTACGTGGACAACGACGCGGCCTGCTACGCGGGCCACCTCGGCCTCGGCGCCGACCCGGCGTTGCGCGACCGCCTGCGCGACGCCGACGTGCTGCTCGTGATCGGGGCCCGGCTCGGCGACATCGAGACCGGCGGGTACACGACGATCGTCCCGCCGGGCGTCGGCCGCATGCTGGTCCACGTCCATCCCGACCCCGACGAGCTGGGTCGGGTGTACGAGCCGGCGCTCGGGATCGTGTCCTCCGGCGCCGCGTTCGCCGAGTCGCTCGCGGGGCTCGAACCACTCGATGGGACGGTGCGCGCCGGTTCGCTCGCCGACGCGCACGCCGCGTACCGCGCGACCCTCTCCGGCCGGGACCTGCCGGGCGACCTCGACCTGACGAAGGTGATGGGCGTCGTGCGCGAGCGGCTGCCGGACGACGCGATCCTCGCGAGCGGCGCGGGCAACTTCAGCGTCTGGGCGCATCGCTTCTACGTCTTCCGCCGGTACGGGACACAGCTCGCACCGATCTCGGGGGCGATGGGCTACGGGCTGCCCGCGGCGATCGCGGCGAAGCTGCTCCATCCCGAGCGCGTCGTCGTCTGCCTCGCGGGCGACGGCGACCTCCTCATGTCCGCGGGCGAACTCGCGACCGCCCGCCAGGCAGGTGCCGACGTCGTCGTGCTCGTGGTCGACAACGGCATGTACGGCACGATCCGCATGCACCAGGAGCGGCGCTTTCCGGGCCGGGTGAGCGGCACCGACCTCGTGAACCCCGACTTCGCGGCGCTTGCACGATCGTTCGGCTGGAATGCCGAGCGGGTCGAGCGCACCGAGGACGTCGCCGCTGCGCTCGACCGCGCGCTCGGCGCAGGCCGGCCCGCTCTGCTCCACCTGCCGGTCGACCCGGAGGCCCTCACGCCGAGGCAGACGCTCTCGGAGATCCGTGCCGAAGCCGAAGCGCGCGAGTCGGGGCAGTCGTAGGCTTGCGCTGCCCGACCACGACCACCGAGGAGGCACGATGGCCAAGTCGTACGCCAGCACCGTGATCGACGCGTCCCCCGAGGACGTCTGGAATCGGATCCGGGACTTCAACGGCCTGTCGACCTGGCACGGCGGCCTCGTCGCGACGAGCGAGATCGAGGACGGGCGCGTCGGTGACCAGGTCGGCGCGATCCGGAGCTTCACGCTCACGGACGGGACGCACCTGCGGGAGCAGCTGCTGGCGCACTCGGACCTCGAGCGCTCCTACACCTACGACTTCCAGAAGACGCCGTTCGACGTCGACAACTACAAGGCGACGATCCGGGTCACGCCGGTGACGGACGGCGGCAAGGCGTTCGTCGAATGGTGGACGACGTTCGACTGCGACCGCGACAAGCAGGATCACTGGGTCGGGTTCTTCTCGACCCAGGTCTTCCAGGGCGGTCTCGACGCGCTCAAGGCCCACTTCTCGGGCTAGCCGGACGGGTAGGCCCCGGTCCAGGAAAAACGACGTCTGTGCAGGTTGTTCTTCCTTTTCCCCCGAGTCGCACGTACCATTCGGTCCCCCCATGAGACGTAGGACGATCACTCTCGCGCTCCTCGCCCTCGGCCTGGCGGCCGTCGTCGCCGGGACCGCCTCGGCGATGACGGGCGAGGTCGCCCGCGCGGGCGGTGTCCAGGTCACGCTGCCGGACGGCTGGTCGAAGGTCGTCTCTCGCGACACGCGCGCCGACGATCCGCGGACGCTCCTCGTCATCGGGACGGACGGGGTCAAGGCGATCGACAGCGACTGCCAGGTGTCCTCGTACCGCGTGCCCTCGGACGGGGCGGCAGTCGTCGTCATCGGCTGGCAAGACTCGATCGGTGGCACGAGCCTCCTTCCCCTCTCGGCCATGAAGCTCCGGCGCGGGACATTCGACTGCTTCGCAGGCCGGGGGGCCGTGGGACGTCTGACGCGTCGCGACCGCGACTTCCAGGTCAACGTCATGGTCGGCGACCGCGCCAGCACGGCGACGATCGACGCCGCCTTCGATGCGGTGAAGTCGTTCGGCCTCGTGCCGCGCGCGTAGTTACGTTGCGCCGCGAGTACCGGGTCGCCGGGCAGGCGGAGCCGATCTCGCACTTCACGGACGCCGTCCAGGCCGGAAACCTCCTCTTCGTCAGCGGCATCGTGCCCGTGGACGAGAAACGGGAGCTCGTCGGCGGCGACGACGTGGTCGCGCAGGCGCGGGCCGTGTTCGCCAACATGGCCGACGTGCTCGCGGCTGCAGGCTGCACGTTCGCGGACGTGGTGAAGGTGACGGTGTTCCTCATGGACGTCGCCGACCGGCCGCTCGTCAACCCGGTGCGGCAAGAGGTCTTCGGCGAGACGCGCCCCGCCTCGACGCTCGTCGAGGTTTCGGCGCTCGTCATACCCGGCGCGAAGATCGAGGTCGAAGCCGTCGCGCTGGTGCCGTCGTGATGCCCCGCAAGGACCGGCTCAACGCGGGCATCACGTGGCTCGACGAGCCGCTGCGCCGTACGGGCGACGGCTCGCTCGCGGGTCGCACCCTGCTCGTCAAGGACCTGATCGACACTGAGGGGATCCGCACCACGTACGGCTCGCACGTCTACGCCGACCACGTCCCCGCGAGGAACGCGACCGTCGTGGAGCGCGTGCTCGACGCCGGGGTGTCCGTGCTCGGCAAGGCGAACCTTGCCGAGTTCGCGTGGGGCGTGCTCGGGACGAACGAGTGGTACGGCACGGTGCACAACCCCGCCAGGCCGGGACTGACGACGGGGGGCTCCTCGAGCGGCAACGCCGCGGCGATCGCCGCCGGCCTCTGCGATCTCGGCATCGGGACGGACACCGGGTGCTCGGTCAGGCTCCCCGCCGCTGCCTGCGAGATCGTCGGCCTCAAGACGCGCCACGGCGTCGTCCCGATCGACGGCGTCTTCCCGCTCTGCCCGTCGTTCGACACGGTCGGCCCGTTGGCGCGCACGGTCGCCGAGGTGGCGGCGCTGTGGTCGGTGCTCGCAGCCCGTCCCGTCCCGGAGCCGGCCCTCGCGGGGCGCACCGTCGGCCTCCTCCGCAAGGCGCCCAACCTCGCGGACGGTCGCGAGACGGAGTCGAGCGACGTCGCGGAGGCATGGGCCGGGCGGCTCGAGTCGCTCGGTGCCCGTGTCGTCGAGGCGGAGCTCCCCGGGCCGCCCGCCGACACCTGGCCCGTGTTCCTGCACGAGGCCGCGCGGTCCCACGCGGCGACGTTCCCCGCGCGCGCCGACGAGTACGGGCGCGCGATCCGCGCCAAGCTCGAGGCTGCCCACCGCGTCAACACGGACGCCGTCCTCGAGGGTTACCGGGCGCTTCTCGCCTGGCGGCGGCTCGTGCCGGACGTCGATCTGTATGTCAGCCCGTGCGTCGCGGTCGACTGGCCGCCCGAGGAGGCGGACGAGCTCGACGTACGCCTGCCGCTGTCGTCGTTCATGCGCTGGGTCAACCTGCTCGGCTGGTCAGCCCTCGCGATCGGCAACGTCCAGCTGATCGCGCCCTTCGACGAGACGGTGCTCGCCGCGGGGCTCGCCTGGGAGCGCGGATAGGGCGAGCGCCGGGCCGCCGGGCGCGGGCGCCTGGGCGACCTGGCAACAATCGATAATCGGTTGAAAGCCTCAGGAGGTGCCGATAGGCTCCGCACGGACGTGGGGCGCCGAGGATCCACACAGACCGCGGACTGTGTCCTCGCCTCGCGCCCGGTGGGTGCGAGGTGACGGAGCGGCTGCGGCACACGCCCCTCTCGCAGTCGATACCCCTCGGCATCGCCGCCGCGGCCGTCGTCTTCGCGCTGCTCTACGTCGTCGCAATCGCCGATCCGTCGACCGGCATCGGCGGGAGCTGGCGAACGACGAACTTCGGCTCGGCGATCGACAACCCGGGGGCGTTCCTGTTCACGCTGCTCGACGCGCTGACGTTCGCGGGGCTGCTGTTCATCGTGGCCAGCGGCTTCTCGCTGATCTTCGGCCTGATGCGCGTCGTCAACATGGCCCACGGCTCGTTCTACCTCCTGGGCGGCTACATCGCGTACGAGATCCAGCAGTCGATGACCGGCCAGGGCTTCTCGGTGCAGCCGAACGACGTCAACACCTGGGAGTGGGTGCTTCCGCTCCTCGTCGCGATGGGCGCGATCGCGGTCTTCGGGCTGGCCGTGCAGCAGCTCCTCCTCCGCTGGAACCAGGGTCAGGACCTCCGTCAGGCGCTCATCACGATCGCCGTCTCGGTGATCGTGGCCGACCAGGTGATTGCCCACTTCCCGCGGCACGTTCCCGAGGGCACGAAGGCCTTCGGCGGCAACGCCGTGGGCATCGGCTGGCCGGGCTGGACCAACCGCCTGGTCGACTTCCACGTCTGGGGAGTGCAGTACTCGCTGGCGCGCCTGGTGATGCTCGCGCTCGGCGCGGCGGTGGGGATTGCGCTGTGGCTGTGGCTCTACCGGACGAAGACCGGCATGGTCATCCGGGCGGGCGTCGACGACCGGCAGATGACCTCGGCGCTCGGAATCAACATCCAGGTGACCTTTGCGATCGCGTTCGCCGTCGGCGCAGCGCTGGTGGCGCTCGGCGCGACGGTCGGCACGTCGCAGGGGAACATCTCGCAGGGCCAGGACGGCGTGTGGCTGCTCAACTCGCTCGTCGTCGTGATCATCGGCGGTATGGGGTCGCTGCTCGGTGCGGTCGCGGGCTCACTGCTCTTCGGTCTCGTCACCGCCTTCTCGACCGCCTACCTGCCGACGTCCGGGGCGGACTGCTGCACGCAGTACTCGCCGGTGCTGACGTTCGTGCTGATGGCGCTCGTCCTCGCGTTCCGCCCGCAAGGGCTGTTCGGGAGAGCCGCATGAACGTCTACGCCCGGAAGACGATGGTCGAGCGTGCGATCGGAGCCGGCGCGCTCGTCTTCGCGCTGCTTGCGCCGCAGCTCGTCTCGGGCTTCTGGATGGACACCGTGCTCACGCAGACCTTCATCCTCGGCATCGGCGCCGCGAGCCTCGTGTTCCTCTCGGCGTTCGGCGGGATGATCTCGCTCGCGCAGGCCGGCCTGATGGGCATCGCAGGGTACGCGCTCGGGAACATGGTCACCGAGGGCGCCGACGGGGGAGAGACGAAGGGGCTCCTGCTCGGGTGGGACCCGACGCTCTCCGTCGTGGCGGCGATCCTGCTCACGGTGGGGATCGGGATTCTGTTCGGTGCCGTGGCCTCCCGGAGCTTCGGGATCTACTTCCTGATGCTCACGCTGACGTACTCGGTGATCGCCTTCCTGTTCGTCAGCCAGGTGACCCAGGTCGGCGGCTTCTCGCCCATCGCGGGCATCGACCGCTACACGCCCGGGTTCATGGGCGACGTCGTCAACGACCGCCAGCGCCTCTACTACATCAGCCTGGTCGTCGCGATCGTCGTCTACGTGCTGATCCGCTACCTCGTCCGGACGCCGTTCGGGATCGCGCTCGAGGGGATCCGCGACGAGCCCGTGCGCATGGCGTCGCTCGGGTACAACGTGACCCTGCATCGCACGCTCGCCTTCGGGATCGGCTCGCTGATCGCGGCGCTCGGCGGCGTGCTCTTCGGCTGGTGGTCGGGGCAGCTCTCGCCGTCGGACATCGGGCTGCAGGCGACGATCCAGCTCCTCGTGATAGCCGTGATCGGCGGGCTGACGCGGATCGAGGGCGCCTGGCTCGGCGCCTTCGCCTACATCTGGATCTCCAACGAGATCACGAACAGGATCCCCGAGGGCGGGCTGTGGCTGATCGGCGGAAGCTTCAACACCGTGATCGGGCTCGCGTTCCTCGCGATCGTGATCGCGTCGCCGGACGGGCTGATGGGCTTGTGGGATCGCATCTGGAACGGGTTGCGGGGCCGCGGCGGGAGCGGAGAGCCTGCCGTCGCAGCGGGCTCCGCGGGGTCGCAGGCGTAGCGAAAGGGGGTCGACGACGACCGACATGCGCGTCAACCGGAACGACTGGGAGGCGTCTGAGTTCATGGGAGACACGACGAGAAGGAGGGCAACACGATGAGGCGACCGAACGTGCGCGGGTGGAAGCTGGTGCTTCCGCTCGCCATTCTCGCGCTCGGCACGACCTTCCTGGCGACGTCCGCACTCGGGGCGTCCGGGGGAGTCGTACGCGTCGCGGTGATGACGGACTGCAAGGGCGCCTTCGGGGGCGCCTACGAGGCCGGCGCCGGGGGCGCCAACATCGCGCTTGCGCAATTCGCCGGTGCGAAGGCGAAGAACTCGAAGAAGCCGTCCGCCGGGGTCACCGGTGCGAAGGCGGGCGGGAAGACGATCCAGGTCGTCGGCTACGGCTGCGGCGACGACACCCCGGCGACGATCCTGAAGGAGACCCGCCGGCTGATGCAGCAGGCCAAGGCCGATGTGATGGTCGGCCCGCTGTCCGGCGACGAGGCCGTCGCGGTCGCGAACTGGGCGAAGGCACGCCCGACCAAGACGGTGATCATCGGCACCGCCGGGTCGCAGGACCCGACGCTGCAGATCGCGCCGAAGAACGTGTTCCGCTACCACGGCGACGGCGCCCAGTGGAACGCCGGCATCGGCGAGATCCTCTACAAGAAGAACGGCTGGCGGAAGGCCGCGATCATCATGGACGACTACAGCTTCGGCTGGACGTCGTCGGCCGGCATCATCGCGGACTTCTGCGCGATGGGCGGCCAGATCACGAAGCGCGTGTTCGCGCCGCTGAACACCACTGACTACTCGTCGTACGTCCGGCAGCTGCCCCCGCCGAGCCAGGTGGACGGGTACTTCTGGGTCGTCGGCGGGACCGGCACCGGGCCCGCGCTGAAGGCGTTCGAGCAGGCGTACGGCACCATCAAGCCCGAGCAGCACTCCGGCAACCTGTTCCTCTGGTTCCTGACGGGCTTCCAGGACGTCGCGCCGCGCCTGATCGGCTCGTACGTCGGCGGCTTCGGCACCGCGCCGGGGCTGAAGAAGCCGGCGATCGCCCAGTACCACGCCGCCGGCAAGAAGGTCTACCCGGCGCTCACTGACGCGAACCTGGACGACGGGTTCCTCTACAACTACTACCAGGCCACCAAGGCGCTCGTCGCCGGCCTGAACGCGTCCGCGGGCGCGGTCGGGGCGAAGCTGCAGCAGGCCCTTCCGAGGACCCTGTCGGCTCCGTTCAACATCTCGAACCGCGGCAACGTCAAGCTCGACTCGAACCGGCAGTCGATCCAGGACCAGTGGCCGGTGCAGATCGTGAAGGGCGCCGACGGCAACCCGACGGTCACACTCGCCGGGTACGTGCCCAACGTCGACCAGTCGTTCGGCGGTCTCTTCAAGAAGACGAGCCCGCCGCCCGGCCGCACGCAGCCTGCGTGCGTGAAGAAGACGCTGCCCTGGCAGGGCAAGATCCGCGAGGTCAAGGACGGCGTCGTCACCTCGACGGTCATCAAGTGAGGCAGTGACCGAGGCAGCACCGTCCGCCGACCACGCCGCGCCGACCCTCCGCTTGCGGGGGGTCGGCCGGCGTTTCGGCGGGCTGCTCGCCGTGCGCGACGTCGACCTCGACGTCGCGCAGGGGGAGCGTCGCGCGGTGCTGGGGCCGAACGGCGCCGGCAAGACGACCCTCTTCAACCTGATCTGCGGGGACATGCCCGCGTCGAGCGGGACGATCGAGCTCTACGGCGAGGACGTCACCCGGAGCCCAGCCCGGACGCGCGTGAAGCTCGGGCTCACCCGCACCTACCAGCAGTCGCGGCACTTCCTCGGGCTGACGGTCGAGGACAGCATCTACCTCTCGATCGTGGGCGTCGAGGGTGGCCGCCTACGACCCGTGATCCTCGGCCGCGACGCGGAGATGCGAGAGCGTGCGCGTACGGCCGCCGGCCGCGTCGCGATCGGCCACAAGCTCGGAGAGCGCGTCGGCGATCTCTCGCACGGCGAGCACCGCCAGGTTGCGATCGCGATGGCGCTCGCCGCCAAGCCCCGCATGCTGATGCTGGACGAGCCGGCGTCGGGGCTCTCCCGGGGCGAGCGCGTCCTGCTGACCGAGCTGCTCCTCGGGCTCGATCCGGCGATCACGCTCATCCTCATCGAGCACGACATGGACATCGCGCTCCGCGTGGCGCACAGCGTGACGATGATGCACGACGGTCGCGTGATCGTCGAAGGCACGCCGGACGAGATCCGCGCGAACCAGACCGTGCACGACCTCTACCTCGGACGATGAGCGAGTCCTCCGTCGCACCCGTTGCGCCCGTGGTGTCGGCGGCGCTGCTCGAGGTGGAAGGCCTGAGTGCCTTCTATGGGAAGGCGCAGGCGCTCGACGACGTGAACTTCCGCATGGCGCACGGATCGGTCGCGATCTTGGGCCGCAACGGGATGGGAAAGACGACTCTCTGCAACGCGATCATGGGCATCACGCCGCCGACCGCGACGGGGTCGATCCGTTTCGAGGGGAACGAGCTCGTCGGCGGCCACTCCTACCGGATCGCGCGCCGCGGCATCGGCTACGTGCCGCAGGGGCGACGCCTCTTTCCGTCGCTCTCGGTCGACGAGCACCTGAAGATCGCCTCCCGGAGCGCGGGCGGCGAGAGCCGCGGGGAGGAGTGGACTCGCGAGCGCGTCTACGAGCTGTTCCCGAGACTCGCGGAGCGGAAGCGCAACGGCGGCGCGCAGCTCTCCGGCGGGGAGCAGCAGATGCTCGCGATCGGGCGCGCGCTCGTCACGAACCCTCGCCTGCTCGTGATGGACGAGCCGTCGGAGGGTCTGGCTCCTGCGATCATCGAGAACATGATCGAGACGTTCCAGCAGCTCGAGCGGGAAGGCCTCGCGATCCTGCTGATCGAGCAGAACCTGGGGGTTGCGACGGCGCTCGCGGAGCGGCAGCTGATCATGGTCGCCGGGAACATCGCCGCCGAGACGACGGCCGCCTTGCTGTCCAGCGACCCCGAGCTGCAGCGGCGCTACCTCGGCGTGGAGCCCCTCGCGAGCTAGCCCGTCCGCACTTGCCCTCCTCCAGGCTCATCGTGAGCGTCAGATCCATCCTCGGCGGAGGCGCGGCGGCGTGCCTCCTGCTCGCGAGCGGATGCGGCGGCTCCGGCTCGCACGGGAACGACATCGTGTTCGTCTCGACGCGCGACGGCGACTACGCGCTGTACGGCATGAGCTCCGACGGGAGCGATCAGGGCCGGCTCACCGAGGAGCACGGCGACACGTCGAGCCCGGCGGGCACGACCTTCCAGATCGATCCGGACTTCTCTCCGGACGGCACCCGGATCGCCTTCGCGAGCGCCCGCACCGGGTCGCTCGACGTCTACGTGATGGACGCCGACGGCTCGAACACCCGCCGCGTGACGACGGCCGACGGCAACCAGTCCCAGCCCTCGTGGTCGCCGGACGGCTCGCGGATCGCCTATCAGAGCGACCAGGACGGCGATCACATCTACGTCATGGGCTCCGACGGGACCGGCGCGCGTCGCGTGACGAAGGACTTGGCACCGGAGATCGAGCCCTCGTGGTCGCCCGACGGCCGGTGGATCGCCTACTCGCGCCGCCTGCCGGGCACCGAGATCCGGGAGCTCTGGGTCGTGCACCCGGACGGCTCGGGGAGGCGGCGCTTGACGGCCCGCGCCGAGGCCGCCTACGGGCCCGCCTGGTCGCCCGACGGGAAGACGATCGCGTTCGCGTCGAAACAGGAGACGGGACGATTCGAGATCTTCGTGATCGGCGTCGACGGGAAGGGGTTTCGCCGGGTGACGTTCTCGACCGAGGACGCGTTCGAGCCGGCGTGGTCGCCCGACGGGAAGACGATCGCCTTCTCGCGCGGCGGGTCGCTCGTCTCGGTCGACCCGAGCGGTGGGCACCCGACGGTGCTCACGGGCTCGGACACGAACGACTCGAGCCCCGACTGGAACCCTCGTCCCGACGAAGGAGAGGAGCAGAGCTGATGGCGACCGTCGTGCTCGTCGGCACGCTCGACACGAAGGGGAAGGAGTACGCCTACCTCGCCGACCGGATACGCGAGCACGGCGTCGACGTCGTGCTCGTCGACGCCGGAGTCGTGGGCGAGCCGCTCGCGGCCCCCGACGTCACGCGCCAAGAGGTCGCTGCCGCCGCCGGAGCCGACGTGGCGGAGCTCGCGGCGGCAGGCGACCGCGGTGCGGCGATCGAGACCATGGCCCGCGGTGCGGCCGGGGTCGTCGTGCGCCTCCATGCCGAGGGCCGGCTCGATGCGATCGGCGGCCTCGGCGGCTCGGGCGGCTCGGCGCTCGTCACGCAGGCGATGCGAGAGTTGCCGATCGGCGTCCCGAAGCTGATGGTCTCCACGGTCGCGTCGGGGGACACGAGCCCGTACGTGGGCTCCGTCGACGTGACGATGATGTACTCCGTCGTCGACATCGCCGGCGTGAACCAGGTCTCGGCGAGGATCATGGCGAACGCCGCCGGCGCGCTCGCGGGCATGGCGAAGGCGACCGTCCCGCCGCTCGGGGAGGCGCGGCCGATCGTCGTCGCCTCGATGTTCGGCGTCACGACGCCGGCCGTGACCACCGCCCGGGAACGGCTCGAGGAGCTCGGCTACGAGGTGCTCGTCTTCCACCAGACGGGCGCGGGCGGCGGCTCGATGGAGAAGCTGCTCGAGGCGGGGTTCGCGGTCGGCTCGCTCGACGTCACGACGACCGAGTTCTGCGACCAGGTCGCCGGCGGCGTGCTCGCCGCGGTGCCCGAGCGGCTCGAGTCCGCGGGCAGAGCCGGGATCCCGCAGGTCGTCTCGCTCGGCGCGCTCGACATGGTCAACTTCGGGCCGATGGACTCGGTGCCCGAGCGGTACCGGGGCCGGAACCTGTACGTCCACAACCCGACCATCACGCTGATGCGAACGACCCCGGACGAGTGCCGTCGGATCGCCGAGATCGTGGCGCGCAAGCTCAATGCTGCGACCGGGCCGACCGTGCTCTACGTCCCGCTCAGGGGCGTGTCGGCGATCGCGACCGACGGACAGGTCTTCCACGATGCCGAGGCGGACGAGGCGCTGTTCTCGACGCTGCGCGAGCTCGTCGACACGTCGAAGGTGGAGGTGCACGAGCTCGACCTCGACGTGAACGACCCGGCGTTCGCGCTGGCGATGGCGAATCGCTTGCACGAGCTGATCACGACGCAAGGAGGTGGGAGCGATGATGGGAAGTGACCCGTTGCGGCCGGAGGCCGGCTTTGCAGGCCGGGAGGCCAGGACCGCGATGACCCGTCGCGTCCCGGAGGGCGCTCGTGGGGGAACGATGGGTTTCCTCACGCGGACATGACGAGGGACGAAGCACTCGGGCGGCTGCGTGCGCAGATCGACGCCGGGCAGCCGATCATCGGCGCCGGCGCGGGCACCGGCCTCTCGGCCAAGTGCGCGGAGGCGGGCGGCACCGACTTGATCATCATCTACAACTCCGGCCGCTACCGGATGGCCGGGCGCGGCTCGCTCTCGGGCCTCCTGCCGTACGGCGACGCGAACGCCATCGTCGTCGACATGGCGAGCGAGGTGCTGCCGATCGTGAAGGAGACGCCGGTTCTGGCGGGCGTCTGCGGCACGGATCCCTTCCGGCTGATGGACGTGTTCCTCGACGAGCTCCGTCGCATCGGCTTCAGCGGCGTGCAGAACTTCCCGACCGTCGGGCTCTTCGACGGGACGTTCCGCCAGAACCTCGAGGAGACCGGGATGGGCTACGGGCTCGAGGTGGAGATGATCCGCGTCGCCCACGAGAAGGACCTGCTCACCGCCCCCTACGTCTTCACGGTCGACGAGGCCGTGGCGATGGCCGAGGCCGGCGCCGACGTGCTCGTCCCGCACATGGGGCTGACCACCGGCGGCGCGATCGGCGCCGAGACGGCGAAGACCCTCGACGACTGCGTGCCGCTGATCCAGGCGATGCACGATGCCGCGAAGGAGATCAACCCTCACGTGATGGTCCTCTGCCACGGCGGCCCGATCGCCGACCCGGACGACGCGGCGTACGTCCTGGCCCGCACCGAGGGCGTCGTCGGCTTCTTCGGCGCCTCGTCGATGGAGCGCCTCCCGACCGAGACCGCGATGATCGAGAACATGCGCCGCTTCAAGGCGATCCCGGTCGGGGGCGCGGCGTGAGCCGCTTCAGGCCCGCGGGGGCAATCGAGCGCCAGGAGCACGACTGGGGCGTGTTCGCCCAGGTGTCCGGCCCGCGCGACGGACTGGCCGGGATCGTGGCGATCGAGGCCACCTTCCTCCCCGGGAAGGCGCACCCCTTCCACTTCCACCCGGGCCAGGAGGAGGTGATCTACGTCCTCGAGGGCACGATCGAGCAGTGGGTCGAGTCGGAGTCGGAGACCTTGACGGCCGGTGACGCGGTCGTGATCCCCGCCGACGCAGTCCACGCGACGTACAACGACACTGGCGAGCCGGCGAAGATCCTGGCGATCCTCTCCCCGGCCGTCGATGGCGACGGCTACGCGGCCGTCGACGTCACTGCCGACGAGCCGTGGGCGTCGCTGCGCCCGGCGTGAGGTGCGGTCAGGCCGGCTCGACCGCGAGAAGCCGGTCGTAGGCAGGCAGCGTGAGGAACTCGACGTAGTCGGGCTGCGTCGCCACGCGCTCGAACAACGCGCGCGCGTCGCCGTATCCCTCGCCGAGCCTCGCGAGCTCCTCCTCGGTGACGCGCTGGACGTCCGCCTCGCCGAAGCGCCCGTGATGGAGCCATTGCCAGATCTGCGACCGTGAGATCTCCGCGGTTGCCGCGTCCTCCATCAGGTTGTTGATGGCGACGGCACCCGAGCCCTGCAGCCACGCTGCGAGGTACTGGATCCCCACCGAGACGTTGTTCCGCAGCCCTTCCTCGGTGACGTCGCCCGGGGTCGCGGCGACATCGAGGAGCTCCGCTGCGGACACCGAGACGTCGTCGCGCTGCCGGTCGATCTGGTTCGGCCGCTCGCCGAGGACGCGGTCGAAGCACTCCATCGCCACGGGGACGAGGTCGGGGTGCGCCACCCACGTCCCGTCGAACCCCTGCGTCGCCTCACGCTCCTTGTCCTCCCGCACTTTCTCGAGCGCGAGGGCGTTGACCTCGGCGTCGCGCCGGGACGGGATGAACGCCGCCATGCCTCCCATCGCGTGCGCGCCCCGCCGGTGGCACGTCTTCACGAGCAGCTCGCAGTAGGACCGCATGAACGGCACCGCCATCGTCACCGCGGCCCGGTCGGGAAGGACGAACTCGGGGCGGTGGCCGAGCTTCTTGATGACGCTGAAGATGTAGTCCCAGCGGCCCGCGTTGAGGCCCGCCGAGTGCTCTCGCAGCTCGTGGAGGATCTCGTCCATCTCGAACGCCGCGAGGATCGTCTCGATCAGGACCGTCGCCTTGATCGTGCCGCGCTCGACACCGAGCCGGCGTTCCGCCGAGAGGAAGACGTCGTTCCAGAGGCGCGCCTCGTGGTGCGACTCGAGCTTCGGCAGGTAGAGGTACCGGCCGTTCCGGCCGTGGTTTCGGAGGAAGTAGAGGCCGAAGTCGAACAACGAGCCCGACATGGGCCGACCGTCGACCTCGAAGTGGCGCTCCTCGAGGTGCCAGCCGCGCGGCCGGACGAACAGCACGGCGACGTCGTCGTTCAGCGCGTAGCGCTTCTCGCCGGTGTCGAGCTCGATCGTTCGGTCGAGCGCGTCCGTGAGGTTCCGCTGACCCTCGATGCAGTTCTCCCACGTGGGCGAGTTCGCGTCTTCGAAGTCCGCCATGAAGACCTTCGCGCCCGAGTTCAGGGCGTTGATCACCATCTTCCGGTCGACCGGCCCCGTGATCTCGACGCGCCTGTCGGCGATCTCGTCCGGGAACGGAGCGATGCGCCAGTCGCCCGCGCGCACGTCCGCCGTGTCCGGCAGGAAGTCGGGCAGCTCGCCCCTCGCGAGCCGCTGCAGGCGCTCGGCGCGGCGCGCGAGCAGCTCGCGCCGCCGCTCGCCGAACTCGCGCTCGAGGTCGGTGAGGAACGCAACAGCGTCGGGCGTCAGGACGTCGTCGGTACGCACGCGGGGGATTGTCTCAATTCGGCGCCGACCGGCGGAGACGGCGCCGCTCAGTCGTTCTCGTGGTCGCGCTCGCAGTGCTCGGGGCACGTGCACGGCGCGACCTCTGCCCGCGTCACGATCGCCGGGCGAGGGCGCTGCTTCGGCGTCGTGCGTGCGCCCGGCTTGACCGGCTTCTCGCGAATCAGCGATGTCGGCGTCATGCGGCGCTCCTTTCTGCGTGGAACTGCTGCTCTTCGGTCGAGCCGCTCAGGGCGAGGGTCGAGGACGCGCCGCCCGAGACGGCCTGCATCACCTGGTCGAAGTAGCCGGCGCCGACCTCGCGCTGGTGGCGCGTCGCGGTGTAGCCGGCCCCCTCGAGGGCGAACTCGCGCTCCTGCAGCGAGACGTAGGCGGTCATCGCGTCGTCGCGGTAGCCGCTCGCGAGCTCGAACATCGAGAGGTTGAGCGCGTGGAACCCGGCCAGCGTGATGAACTGGAACCGGTAGCCCATGCGGGCGAGGTCCCGCTGGAAGGTCGCGATCTGCCCGTCGGAGAGGTGCCGCCGCCAATTGAACGACGGCGAGCAGTTGTACGCGAGGAGCTTGCCCGGGTGCCTCTCGTGGATCGCGGCCGCGAACCGCTCCGCCTCGTCCATGTCGGGCGTCGACGTCTCGCACCACACGAGGTCGGCGTACGGTGCGTAGGCGAGCCCGCGCGCGATCGCCGCCTCGATACCGTCGCGCACGCAGAAGAAGCCCTCCGCGGTGCGCTCGCCGGTGCAGAGCTCGCGGTCTACATCGTCGACGTCGCTCGTGAGGAGGGAGGCGGACAGCGCGTCGGTGCGCGCGACGATCATCGTCGGGACGTCGAGCACGTCGGCCGCGAGCCGCGCGGCAACGAGCGTCCGGACGAACTGGCTGGTCGGGACGAGCACCTTGCCGCCGAGGTGGCCGCACTTCTTCTCCGACGAGAGCTGGTCCTCGAAATGCACCGCGGCCGCACCGGCCTCGATGTAGGCCTTCATCAGCTCGAACGCGTTCAGCGGCCCGCCGAAGCCCGCCTCGGCATCGGCCACGATGGGCGCGAGCCAGTAGTTCTCGTCGTCGCCCTCGGCGTGGGCGATCTGGTCGGCCCGCAGGAGCGCGTTCGAGATCCGCTGCGCGAGCGCGGGGCCGGAGTTCGCCGGATAGAGGCTCTGGTCCGGATACGTTCCGCCCACGAGGTTCGCGTCCGCCGCGACCTGCCAGCCGGAGAGGTAGATCGCCTCGAGACCGGCCTTCACCATCTGCACGGCCTGGCCGCCGGTCATCGCACCGAGCGCCGCGACCCACTCGCGCTCGGCGAGCAGGAACCGGAGCCGTTCGGCGCCGAGCCGCGCGAGCGTGTGCTCCACGCGGACAGAGCCGCGCAGGCGCTCGACGTCGGCGGTCGTGTACGGGCGATGGACGAGATCGGCGGTCATGTCACTCCTTCTGGGATCCAATGTCACGCTGTCTTGGATCCTAAACATGCAAATCGGACGGCGCAAGAGCAATTTTAGCGCATTTTCGGATCCAAGAAGGGAGAACTGGATGCATCTGGCAGACTGCGCCGCATGCCGGAGCTCTCCACCAAGGCGGACGACATCGCCCGCGTGATCGAGGACGAGATCGTCGGCGGCGTCATTCCGCCGGGCACGGTGTTGCGCCAGGAGACGCTCTCGGAGCGCTTCGACGTCAGCCGCACCCCGGTGCGCGAGGCGCTGCGCCGGCTCGCCGCGCTCGGCCTCGTCTCGTTCGAGCCGAACCGTGGCGTCCGCGTTCGATCGATCTCGGCGCACGAGCTGCGCGAGGCGTTCCTCGTCCGCGCGGAGCTCGAGGCGCTCGCCACCGAGGTCGCGACGCCGAAGATGACACCGGACGACCTCGCCGAGATGGACCGGATCGAGCGCCGCTTCGGCGAGCTTACGCTCGAGCTGCGCGACCAGGCCCGGAGCGGCGCCCCGCGCGACGCGTCGCTGTTCGTCGAGTGGATGCAGGCGAACTACGCCTTCCACGACGTCGTCTACCGCGTCGCCGATCTCCCGCTCGTGGAGCGCATCGCGAAGAGCGCCCGCCGCACATTCATCGGGGACCGCGCCTGGCGGGCCCGGGCCGAGCTCGACCAGCTCTACGCGAAGAACGACCTCCAGCACCGCGCCATCCGCGAGGCGATCGGCGTGGGCAGCGCGCAGGCGGCGCGCGTCCTCGCGCGCGAGCACGTGCTCTCGTCGAACCGACTGATCGAGGTCGTGCTCGAGACGCTCGGCGCCGCCGGCCGCGAGCCGGGGTGGGGAAGCTAGACGTGGGGGAACCCCTGGTTCCCCCACGGGCCCCCTCCTCTCGCGTGCGCCACCGCCCGCCGATGCTGGCCTCCCGGGCGGCAAAGCCGCCCTCCGGCCGCCATGGCCCCCGGTTCCCCGTGAGGGTCTGGTCGGCAGCTCAGCGTCCCGACATCGGGTGCTGTGCACGCCGCACTTTTCAGAACGTGCCGAAGCGCTCGTAGGCCTCGAGCGGCGACATCCCGCCCCGAACCGCGTCCCGGATCGCGTTCTCCGTCGTCACCTTCGTCTCGGCCGCGACCAGGACGTCCGCGGCGATGCCCGCCGGGACGACGACGACTCCGTCCTCGTCACCGACGACCCAGTCGCCGGGCTCGACACGGACGGTCCCGATCGTGATCGGCGCTTGCGTCGCCGTCACCTCCCAGCGCCAGGTCGAGTCCTCCGGCGTGACGAACCGCGCGAACACCGGCAGCTCCAGGGCCTCGATCAGGCGGACGTCGCGGCAGCCGCCGTCGATCACGCAGCCCGCCACGCCGCGGCGCGCGAGCGAGGTGGCCGAGAGCTCGCCGAAGTGCGCCGAGCGCTCGTGGTGGCTCTGATAGACGGCGACGTGCTCGGCGGGCACCTCGCCGAGCATCCGCAGCGTCTTGCGGATCGCGCCGTCCCAGTCGCCGTGATCCGACGGACGACCCTCGACGGTGAACGCCCGTCCGGCGACCCGCATCGCGGCTGCCAGCGGCCTGATCGAGGGAGGCAGTGTCTGCTCCCGTCGACCGAGGTCGTCCAGGACGTCCACGAGAGCCGCCGTCGGCACCGCTGCGAACCGCCCGCGCACGAGACGTCCGGCTCCCGCCTCAGCCCGCGACGACGAGCCGGTCGGCCTTCACTCCCGGGATCCGCGTCGTGTGCCCGTCGGGGTAGCGGACGACGATCTCCCGCACCGCGGTCGCGTCGCCGAGCCCGAAGAGCAGGCGCGGGTCCTCGGAGGAGAGGTAGCTGCTCCCGGCGCGGGCCACGCGGACGAGCGGACGGCCGTCGGGAAGGATCGCCGTCACGACGGCGCCGGGGACGAAGCGCCGCAGCGACACCTCGAGCCAGTGGCCAGGGGCGCCGTCGTTGCGGTAGAGCTGGAGCCGGCCGCCGATCGTTCCGACCGCGACGTCGGGGTCACCGTCGTTGTCGAAGTCGGCGACCGCGAGGCCGCGGCCGTTTCTCCGCCCGGTCGCTCCGGCCCGCAGTTCACGGGCCTCCCCGCCGTCGGTCGTGACCACGCGCAACCGCTGCGCGTCCTGACGCGAGGCTCGTCACCGGGATCGCGCCGTTCGCAAGGACGAGCTCGGGGCTGCCGTCGAGGTCGAGATCCGCCCAGGTCACGCCCCAGCCGGTGAACTGCTGGCCGAGCGCGGGCGCGAAATCGGGGCGCGCGTCCGCGAACGGCTTGCCGGCACGGCTGCGATAGGCGGCGTGCAGTTGCCTGCGCGAGTTCGTGACGAACAGGTCCTCGCGGCCGTCGTGCGAGTAGTCCCCGGAGGCGATTCCCATTCCCGCGTTGGGATCGGCGAGCCCCTCCGCGCGGCCGCGCTCGACCAGGCGGAAGCCGAGCCCACGGGGGTCGGCCGCCGCCCCGCCCGGCCACGGCTCGTTGAGGTAGAGCCGGTTCGGGTCGAGGTCGTTCGCGACATAGAGGTCGAGCCGGCCGTCCCCATTCGCGTCCGTGAAGGTCGCGCCGAGACCGTGGTCGATCCGGGTCGGCTCGAGCCCCGCGGCGCGGCCGACCTCGCGGAAGGTCGGATGCGCGCCGGTTCCTTTCTCGTTGAGAAAGAGGCGATCGCGGTCGGCGCCGTGGTCGGCAGGGAAGCCGGACTCCGAGCCGGGCAGGGGGTGGTTGACGTCGGTGTAGCCGGCGACGAACAGGTCGAGCCTGCCGTCGCCGTTGACGTCCGCCACCGCGGCGCCCGTGTGCCAGCCCGGGTCGTCGATCCCCGCCGCCTTCGCGCCCTCGGTGAAGGTTCCGTCGCCGTTGTTCCAGAGGAGCGCGTCGTAGGCGTTGCGCGCGACGTCGTAGCTCGCCGTCGTCACGACTAGGTCGGTCGCCCCGTTGCCGTCGAGGTCGGCGGCGACGCACCCGCTCCCCCGCATCGTGAGGCCGGTGTGGGTCGACGCGGTGACGTCCACGAAACGGCCCTTCACGTTCCGGTAGAGGCGGCTCGACGGCAGGCCGCCGTGCGAGCGGTACCCGGGCACGTCGGTCTGGGCGTAGGAATCGACGACGTAGAGGTCCTGCCACCCGTCGCCGTTGTAGTCGAGCCAGCAGAGGCCGCCGCCCATCATCGCGGCCGGGTCGACGGACACGCCGTAGCGGAACGCGCCGTGGCGGAAGTCCAGGCCGACACTCGACGCCACGTCGGTGAGCCTGAACCGCGCCGGGACGGAAGCCGCCTGCACCGGGGCGCGCTCGGCCTCGCCCCGGACGCCCGACACGAGGTAGCGACCCTCGGTGGCGACGACCTCGAAGGTCCGCACGACGGGCCGGGGCTCGTCGCGCCGCACGATCGACGACGCGGACGGGCCGTAGGTCGTCGTCCGCGACGTCCCGGTCAGCGTCGCGACGATCAGCGGCGGGCCCTGCCCCTTGCCCCGCTCGAGCCGGAGTCGGACGTGCTCGGCGTCGTACGTGGTCACGTCCACCATGCCGTCCCGGCCGGCATCGATCCGACGCCAGAGGTCGGCGAGCCACGCGCCCGTGGCCGAGCGCCGTGCGCGCAGTCGGTCGCGCGCCCGGAGCGATTCCGCCGCGCCCGTGAGGTCGGCGACGAGCGAGGTCGCGACCCGCGCCGCCGTCGCGTCGTCGATGGCGGCGACGCCGCGCCCCGCGGCGACCGTCACCTGCGGAACGCGAGAGGAGGCGAGCGCGACGGGTGCCTGCGGCGCGGCCGGCGACAGCAAGCCGGCGGTCACGACGGCCCCGCCGGCCGCGAGCGCCATGGCTCCGAGCCCGGCAAGCCGGAGGCTGCGTGGACGGCCTCCCACCCACCCGCTGAGCGCGCGAGGCGTGGACGTGCCGCGGCGAGCAGGAGCAGGGGCCGTGCGGCGCAGACGATCGTGAGCGACCCGAGCACCGCGAGCTTCGCCGAGAACTCGCTCGTCCACGGCGCGATCAGGAGCGTCGCGAGCAGGCCGACCGACACCGCGTACGCCCGTCGGCCGCGCGCCGGTCTCGGGGATCGTGCGCGGATCCGTGATCATGAAGAACAGGAAGACGAGGACCTCGGGCGACGTGACGAGCGTCCACCAGAGGTCGAAGCCGCCGATCGGCCCGAGATGCCACACGGCGGTCATCTCGTGCCCGGTCGCGGCGAGAACCGCGATCCCGGCGGCGAACGTGAGCCAGAACCCTGCGGCGATCGGCACCAGCTGCAGCCGGGAGAGGATCGCGAGCCCGCCGCCGACGATGAGCACGAGCGCCAGCGCCAGCCACACCGACATCGGGCCCCACCAGAACGGCAGCGGATCCGCCCGCTCGGGGCCGATCAGGACGAAGCAGAGGACGAGTCCGAAGTTCGACGGGTTGAAGATGTGACGGCCGCGAAACGTGATCACGTACTTCGACAGCAGCCCGACGGCGGCTGTCCCGGCGAAGATCCACCAGCCGTTCATGCTCCACCAGTCGCCGTGCTCGGTGCCTGGAACCCGGAGCACGAATGCGACGCCGTTGCCCGTCAGGAGCGCGCTCGCCGGCCACATCAGCACCTTCTGGCGGCGGAACGCGATCGCGACCTCGAGCACCGCGCACGTCACGAGCGAGACGAGGATCTGCGCGATCGAGAGCTGGAAGTCGAACGCCGTCTGCCCCAGCACCTGCAGCGTCACGATCACGCCCGCGAGGTGGAGCCGCGGGTCGCGCAGCGTCGGCAGCAGCACCGGGTACGAGGTGCCGCGGATCCGCACTGCCGGTCTCCCGGGGGCCGCGATCGCCGGAGCGCTCATCGGCGACAGATGGTACGCACGTGCGCGCGCGGCGCCTTCATCTCACTGCGCCCAGAAGTCGTCGAACGCCGCCGGATCCGACGGCAGCGCGAGCACCTCGCGCACGAGGCCGTCCTCGAACCGGAAGAGGAGCACCTGGTCGAGGTCGAGCCGCCGGCCGTGCCGCTCTCCCGACGCCCGGTAGACGGCGGCCGCCCGCTCGTCGCTCGCCAGCACGTCGAGGAGCCGTGACGTGTACGTCCCGCCCGTCTCCTTCGGCAGTCGTGCGAGGAAGCGGAAGATCTCCTCCCGCCCGCGGTAGGCGCCGGCCATCGCGCCGTCGCCCGGAACCGTCCACACGGCGTCGGCTGCGAAGAGGTCGCGCAGCGCGAACCCTTGCTTGCGGGCGAAGGCGTCGAAGATCCTTCGCACGACCGACTCGTTTGCGGCGGATGCGCTAACGGTCGACACGGCCGCGCTCCCATTCCGCGATCAGGCCTTCGACGTGCCGGCGCTGGGCGTCGGTGAAGTCGAACAGCTCGAGCAGCCGGCGCGCCTCGGCAGGGTCGTCGTGGGCGACCGCCGCCTCGAGGTGCTCGCGCTGCGGCGTCGGCTGCCGCAGCTGGCGGCGGAGCCAGCGCAGGAGGCTCACAGTGGCCTGGTCCGTCATCGCGCGCTTACGCTACTCGGGTGGACACGTACCTCGCGATCGCGAGCCGCCGCGACGAACGGCGCTACCGCCGGGACCCGCTGCCCGAGGACGTCGTCGCGCGCATCCTCGACGCCGGCCGCCTGACCGGCTCGGCCTCGAACCGTCAGCCGTGGACGTTCGTCGTCCCCGGGAGCCGCGCCCGCGTCGAGTCGATCGCCGAGACCGTCTACGTCCCCGGCAACGTGCTCGACGCAGGGCTGGTGGTCGCGGTCGTCGTGACGGGGAAGGGCCCCGTCTCGTTCGATGCGGGGCGAGCCGCGCAGAACATGCTGCTCGCCGCGTGGAACGAGGGGATCGCGTCGTGCCCGAACGGCATCGCCGAGCGGGACGCGCTGCACGCGGCGCTCGAGCTCGCGGACGAGGAGACGCCCGCAATCGTCTTGAGCTTCGGCCTGCCGCAGAGGGCGCGCGAGCCCTCGGCGCATTCGGCCGAGGACTGGAGCACGCGAGCCAACCGGCGCCCGCTGGCCGACGTGGTGCGGCGGCTCTCGTGACCGTTCCGCTGCGGGGAGGCGTCGACGTCGGCGGGACGAAGATCCAGGCCGTCGTCACCCGGCGCGCGGGCAAGGTGGTCGGTCAGGCGCGCAGGAACACGCCGAACGGCAGCCCGGAGGCGGTCGCCAACGACGTCGCGCTCACCATCACCGAGGCCGCGGCGAGTGCCGGCGCACGCGTCAGGGAGCTCGCGGGCGTGGGCATCGGCGCCCCGGGGGCGATCGACGTCCCGCACGGCGTCGTGCAGCAGGTACCGAACATCGACGGGTGGCAGGACCCGTTCCCGCTCGGTCCGGTGCTCGCAGAGCGGCTCGGCATCCCCGTCACCGTCGGCAACGACGTGAACGTGGCCGTCGACGCCGAGCGGCGGTACGGCGCCGGGCGCGGCGTGCGGTCGTTCCTGGGCGTCTTCTGGGGAACCGGCGTGGGCGGCGGCCTCGTGCTCGACGGCAGGCTGGTGCAGGGCCGGGGCTCCGCCGGTGAGATCGGGCACATGTGCGTCAAGCCCGGCGGCCGGCGGTGCAACTGCGGCCTCCGAGGCTGCGTCGAGGCCTACGCCGGGCGGGGTGCCCTCGAGCAGCGCGCCAGACGCGAGGCGCGGAAGCGGAAGACGATCCTGTTCGACCTGCAGCACAAGCGCGGCCGCGAAAGCCTGACCAGCGGCGTCTGGCTGCGGGCGCTGGACGCCCGCGACGCCGTTGCGACCGAGCTGCTCGACGAGGCCGTTCAGGCGCTCGGCGTGGCCATCGGCAGCGCCGTGACGCTCCTCGACGTCGAGCTCGTCGTCATGGGCGGGGGCCTCGGCGAGCGGCTCGGCGCCATCTGGCTCAAGCGGATCGAGAAGGCCGCGCGGCGACACACGTTCTTCCGGGAGCCGCCCGCGTACCGGCTCGCCGAGCTCGGCGACATGGGCGGCGCGATCGGCGCGAGCCTGCTCGGTCACTGAGAGCGTCAGCCGCGGTTGACATCCGCGCGCGGAGGCGTTTAGTTTGTGCGCCCTCCATACAAACGACGCCGCCGATGCCGCTCTGCCCATCCCCCCGCCTGGCCCCGACCGACCCATGACGTTCGACCGCGGAGCCTCGCTCCCCGCCGACCAGACCACGGTCCGCCGCGCGAACCTGTCGATCGTTCTTCGGCAGGTCGCGTCGGCGGGGCCGCGCTCGCGGGCGCAGGTCGCCGCCGACACGGGGCTTACGCGCGGCACCGTATCGAGCCTCGTCAACGAGCTGATCGCGCTGGAACTGCTCCGCGAGACCGGGGAGGCCACCGCGCCGCGAGGGGTCGGGCGCCCGGGTGTCGCCGTCGAGCTCGCCGACGTCGTCGTCGGAGTCGGCCTCGAGATCAACGTGGACTACCTCGCGGTCTCGGTCGAGGACATGACCGGCGCGGTTCGCTACGAGCGCCGCGCGTACCGCGACAACCGCGGGTCGTCGCCCGGGCCCGTGCTCGACCGCCTCGCCAGGGAGGCGCGGGCAGCGCTCGACGCGGCGGCAGCCGAGGGCCTGCGTCCGGTGGGCGTGTCGGTCGCGGTGCCCGGGCTGGTCGAGGAGGCGTCCGGCACGGTCGTCTTCGCCCCGAACCTCGGGTGGTCCGACCTGCCGGTCGCGGACGAGCTCGAGGCGAGGCTCGAGCTGCCGGTCCACGTCGAGAACGAGTCGAATCTCGCTGCGCTCGCGGAGCACTGGACCGGCGCCGCGGTCGGGATCGACGACTTCGTCTGTGTCTTCGGCGAGGTCGGGGTGGGCGGTGGGGTCGTGCTCGGCGGCCGCCTGTTCCGGGGCTCGCACGGGTTCGGCGGGGAGTTCGGCCACGTGTCGGTCGACCCCGCGGGACGCCCTTGCGCGTGCGGAAGCCGCGGCTGCGTCGAGACGCTCGTCGGCGAGGAGGCGATTGCGCGCGCGTGCCGGTGTCTCGCCGTCGACGGGCCGTTCGCGGAGCCTCACGGACGAGATCATCCGCCGCGCCGAGAGCGGCACCCCCCGCGTCCTGGGGGCGCTCGCCGACACCGGCCGCTGGCTGGGCATCGCCCTCGCGTCGACCTTCAACGTGCTCGACGTCCAGGCCGTGGTGCTGGGCGGCTGCTTCGGGCCGCTCTCGCCCTGGCTCGTCGCCGACGTCCGGAGGACGCTCGAGGAGCGCTCGCTCGCGGCCCGGTCAGGCACCTTCGAGGTGCTCTCGTCGGCGTTCGGCGACGGTGCCGCCGTGCGCGGCGCCGCGGCGCTCTCGCTCCACCGCGTACTCGATCAGCCCTGGACCGTTCCCAGCCCGGATTGGGCCGAGGGCCCGGGCGGGCGCACGTTCGCGCCGAGAGCGACGCGGCGCGGGAGGGAGGTGGCGATCGGTCGTCGCTAGCGGGACTCGATTCGTTTGAACCGCCCCGCCGGACCGAGTAGCGTGCGCGCGGGAGGCAGAGGCAACGGTGTAAAGGAGGGCAACGGAGTGAAGAAACTCATCATCTCGCTCGCAGGGGCGCTGCTGGTGGTCGGGCTTGCCGTCAGCGGTGCGCTCGCGAAGGGCGAGAGCCAATCCGCGACGGTCCAGGCGTGCGTCCTGCTGCCGGACACGAAGTCGTCGGTCCGGTGGGAGACGCAGGACAGGCCGACGTTCATCGCCGCCTTCAAGAAGGCGGGCATCCCGGCGACGGTCGTGAACGCCGAGGGTGATGCGCAGAGGCAGCGCTCGCAGGCCGACCAGTGCCTCGCGAACGGTGCCAAGGTGATCCTGATGACGAGCCTCGATCCGGGCTCGGGGTGCGCGATCATCAAGGCCGCGACGGCGCGGAAGGTCAAGACCATCGACTACGACCGGCTCAACACCGGTTGCAAGGGCGCGAACTACTACGTGTCGTTCAACAACCCGACGGTCGGCAGGTTCATGGGCCAGGGCGTCAAGGCCGCGATGACGGCCAAGGGCCTGCTGGGTGCCGGCAAGAAGCCGGTCATCGCATACCTGAACGGCGGCCCGACGGACAACAACTCGAAGCTCTTCAAGCAGGGCTATGCGAGTGTCCTCGATCCGCTCATCAAGAGCGGCAAGGCGACGAAGGGCCCGGATCAGGGTGTGCCCCAGTGGGACAACCAGAAGGCACGCACGATCTTCGAGCAGATGCTCGTCTCCACCGGCAACAAGATCGACGCGGTCGCGGCGGCCAACGACGGCCTCGCGAACGCCGTCGTCACCGCGCTCAAGGCGAAGAAGCTGAGCCCGATCCCGCTCTCCGGGCAGGATGCGACGGCCCAGGGCGTGCAGAACATCATCTCGGGCTGGCAGTCCGGGACGGTGCACAAGCCCGCGTATGTCGAGGCGAACGGCGCAGCTGCAGTCGCGGTCGCGTTGCTCAAGGGCGGCACGCCGAAGGTCAACGGCACGACGAACAACGGCGTGCGGAACGTGCCGTCGGCGCTCTCGACTCCGATCTGGATCACGAAGAAGAACGTCAACCTGCTGTACAAGGACGGAACGCTCAAGAAGTCCCAGGTGTGCGTCGGCTCGTACAAGCAGTACTGCTAGGCAGTGGCAACTCGGTGGGGAGTCGCTCCGGCGGCTCCCCACCCGCCGAGAAACGGGAGACCGCCCAGTGACCGAGACGATGGCTTCACCCTCACCCGCAGGCGTCGTGACGCCGAGGCTCGAGACGCGAGGCGTCTCGAAGAGCTTCGGATCGGTCCTCGCGCTCGACGACGTCGATTTCGAGGTGCGGGCCGGCGAGGTCATGGCGCTCGTCGGCGACAACGGCGCAGGCAAGTCGACGCTCATCAAGTGCATCGCCGGGATCTACGCGATGGACGAGGGCGAGGTGTACTCCAACGGGGAGAAGGTCACGATCCACGGCCCGAAGGACGCGGCCCGGCTCGGCATCGAGGTCGTCTACCAGGACCTCGCGCTCTGCGACAACCTCGACGTCGTCCAGAACATGTACCTCGGTCGTGAGTCGCACGACGTCCTCTTCCGCCTCAAGGAGCCCGAGATGGAAGCGCGGACGGGGGAGGTGCTAAAGGGGCTCTCCGTGACGAGCATTCGCTCGATTCGACAGCAGGTCGCGAGCCTGTCGGGCGGCCAGCGCCAGTCCGTCGCGATCGGCCGTGCCGTGATGTGGAACTCCCGCATCGTGATCCTCGACGAGCCGACGGCCGCTCTCGGCGTCGCCCAGACGCGGCAGGTGCTCGATCTCGTCCGGCGGCTCGCCGAGCAGGGGCTCGCCGTCGTGCTCATCTCCCACAACCTCCACGACATCTTCGAAGCGGCCGACCGGATCACGGTGCTCCGGCTCGGACGCAATGCCGCCATCTTCGAGCGGAGCCAGACGACGCAGCAGGAGGTCGTCCACGCCATCACGGCAGGCATCCCGACGAAGGTCTCCGGCATCGACCACACGGACACGGACGCACCGGCGTGACCGACGCCGAACTGGCGATAGGGGATCACGTCGAGCCTGAAGAGCACGGCCTCGGCGCGATCGCGCGGCGGCGATGGGAGTCCTGGAAGGCGGGAGACGTCGGCGTGATGCCCGTGGTCGTCGGGCTGTGCGTGATCACGGCGTTCTTCTACTCGCAGAACTCGAACTTCCTCACCGCGGGGAACTTCACGAACCTGATGGTGCAGATGGCCGCGGTGACGACCATTGCCATCGGCGTCGTCTTCGTCCTCCTGCTCGGTGAGATCGACCTCTCGATCGGGTACGTGTCGGGGATCGCGGGCGTGGTCACTGCGAAGCTCCAGTTCCCCGACGGGAGCTGGGAGACCACGGGGCTCGTGGCGATCGTCATCGCGGTGATCGTCACCGCGCTGATCGGCCTTTTCCAGGGCGGCTTCGTCGCGATCATCGGGGTGCCGTCGTTCGTCGTCACGCTCGCCGGCCTCCTGTTCTGGCAGGGCGTGATCCTCTACTCGATCGGCGACCAGGGCGTGATCGTCATCGACGACTCGCTCGTCAACAACGTCTCGAACTACTTCTTCTCCGACACGGCCGGCTACCTCATCGCCGCGATCGCGACCGGCCTGTTCGTGCTCGCGTCCCTGTTGGGGGTGTTCAGCCGCCGGCGCCACGGGATCCTCACCGACAACCCGGTCCTCGTCGTGCTCAAGCTCGTCGGCTTCGCGGCGATCGCCTTCGGCGCCGTCTATTGGGCGAACCAGGAGCGGGGTTTCCCGGTGGCGTTCCTGCTGGTGATCGTCCTGCTCGTCTTCTGGACCTGGGTCGCCGAGCGGACGACCTTCGGGCGTCACGTCTACGCCGTCGGCGGGAACGCAGAGGCCGCGAGACGCGCCGGCATCAACGTCCGGAACATCCGGCTTCTCGTCTTCATGATCTCCGGGGCAATGGCCGGCCTGGGCGGCGTGATCTTCGCCTCGCGGCTGAACTCCGTCGACCTGAACGCCGGGGGCGGCACCATCCTGCTCGACGCGATCGCGGCCGCGGTGATCGGCGGTACCAGCCTGTTCGGCGGCCGTGGGCGTGTGATCAGCGCGCTGATGGGCTCCCTGGTGATCGCGACGGTCGCGAACGGCATCGACCTGCTGGGGTACAGCTCGGCGATCAAGTTCATGGTCACCGGTGCGATTCTCCTCGCCGCCGTGACGCTCGACACCGTCTCGCGCCGCAGGCTCCAGCAGGCCGGACGCTGACGAGAACCGTGCGCACGAGCCTCGGCATCTGGGCGCTCGGCCCCATGGTCACGCGCTTCGTGCCCGGCGGGTACCAGCCGGACCACGCCGGCGAGACGACGGCCGAGCGCGTGCGCCGCGCGGTCGAGGGTCTCGGCGACCTGATCGACGACTACGAGTTCCACTATCCCGGCGAGCTCAACGGAGACAACCTCGCCGAGGTGCGCGACGCGCTCGACGGGCACGGCATCTACACGGTCTGCACGGGTCTTCACCTCGACTCGCGCTTCGGTCGAGGAGGGCTCGTGTCGCCCGATCCGGCGGTGCGCGCCGAGGCGCGACGGGTCACCCGCGAGACGGCGGAGATGGCCGGCGCGGTCGGCGCGAACATGGTCTGCTGGCCGGGGATCGAGGGCTACAACTACCCCTTCCAGACGCCGTACGCGGAGTCGTGGGAGTGGTTCCTCGAGGGGATCGCCGAGGCGGCCGAGGTCTGCGCCTCCCACGGCGTCAAGCTCTTCCTCGAGCACAAGAACTCGGAACCCGCGATGAAGATCCTGATGCGCAACATCGGGATGACGCTGCACGTGATCCACAAGCTGCGGGAGCGCGGGATCAGGAACGTCCAGGTGAACATGGACTGGCAGCACCTGATCATGAACGGCGAGAGCCTCGGCGAGTACGCGGCGATGCTCGCCGCCGAGGGGCTGCTCGGGCACCAGCATGCGAACTCGGGCTGGGGGACGTTCGACGACGACAACATGGTCGGCGCGACCGCGTTCATGGAGACGCTCGAGCTCGCGGTCGAGCTCCGGCGCGTCCGCTACGGCGAGCAGGGCGAGCGCCTCGGCTTCGACCTCTACCCGTACACCGAGGACGCCGTCGCCGCCGTCGCCCGCAGCGTCAGGCAGTGGAACTTCATCTGGGAGGTCTCGGGCCGCATCGACGACGCGGCGCTGCGAGAGGCGCAGTCGCGCAAGGACGCCGTCCGCGCCTACGAGCTCGTGTACGCAGCCCTCGGCGCCTGACCCGGGGGAACCATATGGGTTCCCCCGCGCTAGTCGGGCTCGACGTCGGCACGACTGGGGTGAAGGCGCTCGCCCTCTCCGTCGACGGCGAGGTGCGTGCGACCGCGACGCGCGGCTACGAGCTCTCGACGCCGCGTCCCGGATGGGCAGAGCAGGATCCGGGCGACTGGTGGCGCGCCGCGGAGGCCGCGCTCGTCGAGGTCACGGAGGGCCGCGACGTGGCGGGGATCGGCCTCTCCGGCCAGATGCACGGCCTCGTCGGGCTCGACGACGCCGGCCGGGTGATCCGCCCGGCGATCCTCTGGAACGACCAGCGCACGGCGACGGAGTGCGCGGAGATCGAGGAGCGCGTCGGGCTCGACCGCCTGATCACGCTCACGGGCAACAGGGCACTCACAGGCTTCACCGCGCCCAAGCTGCTCTGGCTGCGCCGGCACGAGCCGGAGGCATACGGGCGCATCGCGCGCGTCCTGCTGCCGAAGGACTACGTCCGCCTGCGCCTCACCGGCGAGTGGGCGATCGACGCGTCGGACGCCTCCGGGACGCTCCTCCTCGACGTCGAGCGGCGCGACTGGAGCGGCGAGGTGCTCGATGCGCTCGAGCTGCCGGCCGAGTGGCTGCCGCCCGTCCTCGAGTCCCCCGACCCTGCGGGAACGTCACGGGGCACGCCGGTGGCGGCCGGCGCGGGGGACCAGCCCGCGGCCGCGGTCGGCGTCGGGGTGTTGCAGCCGGGAACGCTCTCCGTCGTGCTCGGGACGTCCGGCGTCGTCCTGGCGCCGCTGCCCGCCTACGCGCACGACGCCGAGGCGCGCGTCCACGCCTTCTGCCACGCGGCCCCGGGCACCTGGCAGGCGATGGGCGTGATGCTCTCGGCTGCGGGTTCGCTGCAGTGGCTCCACGACGTCGTCGCGCCCGGCGTGCCGTTCGACCAGCTGGTGGCGGAGGCCGACGGGTGGGGGCCGGGGGCCGAGGGGCTCCTGTTCCTCCCGTACCTCGCGGGCGAGCGGACGCCGCACGCCGATCCCGATGCGCGCGGCGCCTTCGTCGGGCTCGAGCTGCGCCACGACCGAGGAGCGCTTGTCCGGGCGGTCCTCGAGGGAGTCGCCTTCGGCCTGCGCGACTCGCTCGACCTGCTCCACCCTCTCGGCGTCGAGGCCCGCGTCGCCCGCGTGTCCGGCGGCGGGGCGCGGAGCCGCGGGTGGCTTCGGATCGTCGCGTCCGTGCTCGGAGTGCCGCTCGAGCTGACCGAGTCCGAGGAGGGCTCGGCCTTCGGTGCCGCCCTTCTCGGCGGCGTGGCAGGCGGCGTCTTCGCCGACGTGGGCGAGGCGGCCGCCCGATGCGTGCGCGTCACCGACACGATCGAGCCGGATCCCTCCCAGCTCGACACCTACGCCGAGCTGCACGCGCGCTACCGCGCGCTGTATCCGGCACTGCGCGAGGTTAGGCTCCGCCGATGAGACTCGGCCTTCTCTCCACCGCCAACATCAACCGGCAGATCCTCTCCGGCGCCGCGGAGACGAGCCAGGTCGACGTGGTCGGCGTCGGGAGCCGTGACGGGGCGAAGGCGCAGGCGTACGCGAGCGAGCACGGGATCGCGAAGGCGCACGGCTCGTACGAGGCACTGCTCGAGGACGCGGACGTCGACGCCGTCTACATCTCGCTGCCTAACGGGATGCATCACGCGTGGACGATCCGCGCCCTCGAGGCCGGCAAGCACGTGCTCTGCGAGAAGCCGTACACCCGCCACCCGGCCGAGGCCGAGGAGGCGTACAACGCGGCCGACGCCGCCGGGCTCGTTCTGATGGAGGCGTTCATGTACCGCCACCATCCGCAGACCGCGACGATCGAGCGGCTCGTCCGGGAGGGCGCCGTCGGGCGTGTCCTCGCGGTCAGGGCGGTCTTCTCGTTTCCGCTCACCGACCTCACGAACGTACGGGCGCTTCCGGGGCTCGACGGCGGGGCGCTGATGGACGTCGGGTGCTACTGCGTCAGCGGCTCGCGCCTCGTCGCGGGCGAGCCGGTCTCGGTGCTCGCGGAGCAGGTCGTCGGCGAGACGGGCGTCGACATGGCCCTCTACGGGACGTTGCGGTTCCCGAACGAGGTGGTCGCACAGATCGAGGCCTCGTTCCTGGCCCCCGAGCGCCAGTCCCTGGAGGTCGTCGGCGACGGCGGCGTGCTGCGGGCGTTCGCGCCGTGGCGCGTGGACTGGGGCGGCGACCTCGTGCTCGACCGGGACGGCACGTCCGAGGTCGTCACGGTCGAGGAGGCGAACTCCTACACCCTCGAGCTCGAGAACCTCGCGGCCGCGATCGCGGGCCACGGGTACGCCCTCCTCGGCCGCGCGGACGCTGTGGCTCAGGCGCGGGTCATCGACGCGCTCTACCGCTCCGCCGCAGAGCACGCCGCCGTCGCGCTCTGACGCCGGCTCACGCCAGCGACGCGCGGAGGAACCGAAGCAGGTTTTCGGACGTCACCGCGGCGACGTCGGCGGACGCCCAACCCCTGCGCTCGAGCCCCTCGACGAGCGCGGGGTAGTCCTCGGGGCCGACCAGCCCCTCGATGCCGAGGCCGGGGGTGAGCCCGGGTGGCATCAAGCCGTCCTTCGGCTCGGGCGGCGGCGGCATCGCCTGCCACAACCGTCGCGTGAAGTCGCCGCCGAGGCAGACGCGCTCGACGCCCATCAGCGAGACAGCGTGCTCGAGGTGGTCGATCACGCCCTCGATCGTCCGCCGCTCCCGCCCGATCGCAATCGGATGGAGCATCAGCCCGAAGATGCCTCCGGCTCTGGCGAGCGCGCGCAGCTGGTCGTCGTCGAGGTTGCGGGGCGTCTCATGGACGCCGCGGCAGCCGCCGTGCGAGCAGAGGATCGGGGCACCTGCCGCGCGGTCGAGGAGCTCGGCGAACAGGCCGTGCGAGGCGTGCGCGAGGTCGAGGATCACGCCGAGCGCGACGAGGTGATCGACGAGTTCGCGGCCGAGGCGCGAGAGGCCGCCGCCGTTCTCGGCCGCCCCGTCCGCGAAGGCATTCCGACGGTTCCACGTCAGGCTCGCCATCCGCACGCCGAGCGCATGGAAGACGTCGGCCGGCCACGTCTCGACGCCGAAGCACTCGACTCCCTCGAGCGACAGCAGGAGGCCGATGCGCTCGCCCGACTCGACCCGGTCGAGGTCGGCCGCCTCGCACACCTGCACGACCTGGTCGTCGTTCTCGCGGAGCGCGCGCTGGAACGACGCCACCATCGACAGCGCTTCGCGGAGCGAGCCCTCGGGCTGGACTGTGACGTCGACGTAGACCGGGCACACCTGGAGCCCGACCCGGCCGCGCTCGAGCAGCGGCAGCCACGTCTCCGCGAAGACGTTCGTCTCGCCGAGCCGCCGCTCGCGGTAGGCGAGCTCCATCAGCAGGTCGACGTGGGCGTCGGCGATCATTCCTGCGACCATATCCCGGGGCACGGTGCGCACGCCCTCGAATCCGCCCCGCGTCAACGCCCGTACTCCCTCCCAGACCGAGCACCCGACAGAAGGAGCGACATGACCCGTCCCGCCATCGCAGCACTCGTGGTCCTCGCGGCACTCGCGACCGCGCTGCCGGCCACCGCCGCGACACCGACCTTCAACGGCACGGTCGGTCCCGGGTTCACGATCAAGATGACGACGAAGCCGACCAAGGCGGGCAAGATCAAGCTCGTCGTGGCCGACAAGGCCTCGATCCACAACTTCCACCTCACCGGCCCCGGGGTGAACGTGAAGACGAGCGTGAGCGGCACCGGTACGAAGACGTTCACGGTCACGCTGAAGAAGGGCACCTACAAGTTCGTCTGCGACCCCCACGCGAGCCAGATGAAGGGGTCGTTCACGGTCAAGTAGTCGAGCGAGAGCGGGCTCCGGCCCCGTCCGGAGCCACGCCCGCTACCCGAGCGCGATCTCGTCGATGCCGCTGTCGGCGATCCGCCAGGCAGCGAGCCGGTCGAGCCGCACCGAGTAGATGACGTACGGGCGGTCGCGCCACAGGCCGATGCGCTCGACGTCCGTGCGCGACGGCCGCGGCTCGGACGAGACGTGCGAGTGGACGATCGCCTGCTCCACGGTCGCGGTCGCCGAGATCCGCCCACACCACTGGGTCGAGCCTGAGCTCGAAGTAGTACGGCGACGGCGACGCGTTCTCGGCGGGAACGTACTCGACCGCCTCGTCACCGTCGAGGAGCAACAGCCCGCAGGCCTCGTTCGGGAGCTCGGCGCGTGCGTGCTCGGCGATCGCCGCCCGCACGGCCGCGGGGATCACCACCAGACGGTGGACTCCATCGACTCGCCGACGTCGTCGGCGGCGACCTCCCAGAAGTCCGCGCTCAGATACTTCCAGCCGCCGTCCGCGAGGATCACCACGACGACCCCCTCGTCGAGCTCGTCAGCCAGGCGCAGGGCGACATGGACCGCGGCGCCCGCCGAGATCCCGCCGAGGATCCCTTCTTGCCGGAGGAGCTCGCGCACCGCCGCCACCGCCTCCTCGTTCGAGACCAGGAGCTTCCGGTCGAGGCGGGAGACGTCGAGGATCGGCGGCACGTAACCGTCGTCGAGTGAGCGCAGGCCCATCACCGGGTCCCCCGGAAGCGGCTCCGCGGCCGCGACGACGACGTCGGGGAACGACTCGCGGAGCCGCTCGCCGACGCCCATGAGCGTCCCGCCGGTGCCGAGCCCCGCCACCACCACGTCGACGCGGTCGAGCGCCGCCGCGATCTCCGCCCCCGTGCCCTCGTAGTGGGCCCGCGGGTTCGCGGCGTTCGCGTACTGGAAGGGCACGAACCACTTCGGGTCGGCCTCGGCCATCTGGAGCGCGAGGCGGACCGCGCCGTTCGAGCCCTCGTCGGCCGGCGAGAAGACGATGTCGGCGCCGTAGAGCCGCAGCAGGCGCTTGCGCTCCTCGGTCGCGTTCTCGGGCATCACGCAGGTCAGCGGGTAGCCCTTCAACAACGCGACGAGGGCGAGTGAGATGCCGGTGTTCCCCGAGGTCGGCTCGAGGAGCGAGCGCCCGGGCTCGAGCTCGCCGGAGGCCTCGGCAGCCTCGATCATCGCCTTCGCCACCCGGTCCTTGATCGAGCCGGTGGGGTTCTGGCCCTCGAGCTTCGCGTAGAGCCGCACGCCGGGCTTCGGCGACAGCCGCGGCAGCTCGACGAGCGGCGTCGACCCCACGAGGTCGAGGAGGCTTGTCGCGACCGAGGGCGACCACGGCCGGGACGACCCGCCTGCCATCGCGGGGAGGAGAATCACCGTCTCGCCGTCCGGGACGAGGGTGTCGAGGCCGTCGAGGGTCCGGACGTCCTCGCCGCCGAGGTAGACGTTGACGAAGGGGGCGATCCTGCCGTCGGCGAGGATCTGCTCCCCGAGCGCCGGATGACGATCTACCAGGTCGTCGAGCACCTCGCGCACCGTCTCGCCGTCGGCTTCGACCTGGCGCGCGCCGCCGACTTCGTTCCGCAGCGTGGGGGGGATCCGGACGACGGTCATGACGCGTGCACCGCCGCTCCCTGGCAGAACTCCACGTAGTCGATGTACTCGGTGATCGTCGGGTGGTCGCCGCACACGGGGCACTCCGGGTTCCGGCGGATCGCGACCTCGTCGAAGGTCGTGTGGAGCGCGTCGAAGAGGAGCAGCCGCCCGGCGAGTGACTCGCCGATCCCGAGCGTGAGCTTCAGCGCCTCGCTGGCCTGGAGCGAGCCGACGATCCCCGGCAGGACGCCGAGGACGCCGCCCTCGGCGCAGCTCGGCGCGAGCTCGGGCGGCGGCGGGGCCGGGTAGAGGCAGCGATAGCAGGGGCCGTTCGGGGGGTCGAAGACGGTGACCTGGCCCTCGAAGCGGTAGATCGACCCGTGGACGACGGGGATCCGGTGCCAGACGGACGCGTCGTTGACGAGGTAGCGGGTCGGGAAGTTGTCGGTGCCGTCGACGATCACGTCCCAGCCGTGCGCCAGCACGCGCTCGATGTTCTCGGAGTCGAGGCGCTCCTGGAAGGTGACGACCGAGACGTCGGGGTTGAGCGCCTCGACCGTGCGCTTCGCCGAGTCGACCTTCGGCTCGCCGAGCCGCTCCGTCGAGTGGACGATCTGGCGCTGGAGATTCGAGTCGTCGACGACGTCGGGGTCGATGATCCCGACCGTCCCGACGCCGGCGGCGGCCAGGTAGAGCGAGGCGGGCGAGCCGAGGCCGCCTGCGCCGATCAGCAGCACCCGCGAGTCGAGCAGGCGCTGCTGGCCCTCCTCGCCGACCTCGGGGATCAACAGGTGGCGCGCGTAGCGCGACCGCTGCGCGGGGGTGAGCGCCGTCGGCGTGACGAACTCGTAGCCGTTCCGCTTCCAGCCTGCGAACCCGTCGGAGAGGTTGACGGAGTTCTCGTAACCGAGCTCGTGGAGCGTCTTCGTCGCGAACGCCGAACGGACGCCGCTCTCGCAGTAGACGACGAGCGGCCGCGTCTTGTCCGGGAGCAGCGCCTCGACCCGCGACTCGAGGTTGTTGCGCGGCAGGTGGACGGCGCCGGGGAGATGACCCTCGTCCCATTCCTCGCGCGGGCGCACGTCGACGAACTGCGGTGCGTCGTCGCCGTCGAGCAGCGCGTGCGCCTCCGGCGTCGAGATCTCCTCGATCTCGGCGCGCGCAGCGGCTAGGAGCTCTCTGTAGCTCGCCATTACTTTCCCGAATATAGCGAGTGGCAGGTGGCCCGCGCAGGCCCGTCGGAGGAAGATCGCGTCGCGGAGCCGCGTCCTGATCATATGAGGGACGACGCGGCTGCCGCAAAGGCTAAGACCCGGTCCGCCCGATCCGCGGCTACCGTGGCGCCGTGTCGCCGTTCGCCCGTGTCGTCGCGTTCACGATCGCAGCGGCCGCGGCGGCCGTCGTGCTGGTGGTCGGCGTCGTCGCGCTCCAGACCGAGCCGTCGGGTGTCTCGGCGTCCGTCCCGAAGCCCCGGAAGGGAGCGCCACCGTTGACGCTCGAGCTCGGCGTGCGCAACGACCCCGACGCGGTCGCACTCCGCAGGGCCGCGCAGCTCTACGCGGCGGGCAAGCGCGGGGCGGCTGGGCTGTCGTTCGCCCGGCTCGACTCCGTCGAGGCCCGTGTCGGCCAGGCGTTCGCCGCCTGGCCCGACGGCACGGTCGACCGGATGAACCGGCTCGCCGGGCTGCACGCGCAAGACGCGATCGTGCAGCTCAACCTCGGCGTGGCGCTCTTCTGGGCGGGGCTCCCGGGGTCGCGGGATGCGTGGCGGGCCGCCGCGGCATCCGAGCCCGACTCGCCCTATGCCGTCACGGCCGGCAACCTGCTCCATCCGGAGTACGCCCGGGGCCTGCCGGTGTTCGTGGCGACGGCGACGCTGCCGGCCGGCCTCGAGGGCCTCTCGCCGCCGGCGCAGCTCGACCTCCTGCGCCGGAACGCGGCGCGGAGCGTCGAGGGCAAGCTCCTGTACGGGGTCGCGCTCCAGCGGCTCGGCAGGCAACGGTCGGCCGAGCGTGTCTTCGCGCAGGCCGCCCGCGAGGCGCCCGCCGATGCCGAGGCGCAGGTCGCTGCCGCCGTCGGGCGCTTCGACAAGGCGCGCCCCGCGGACGCGTTCTCGCGGCTCGGTCCGCTCACTCGGCGCTTCCCCGACAAGGCGACCGTGCGCTTCCACCTCGGCCTGCTGCTGCTCTGGTCGGGCGAGGTGAAGGAGGCACGCACGCAGCTCGTACGCGCGACGACGGTCGAGCCGGGCTCCCCGCTCGCGAGTGAGGCACGGAAGTACCTCGACGAGCTCGACAAGGCAGGGGTCTGATGCGGGCGCGGATTTTTTGCGGATCGAGGACTTCGTGGCTACCGTGTCGAGCGACGCGACGGAAGGGGCGGTCCTGAGCGCAGCAGCGAGCGAGCCGGAACGGACGGCGACGGCACCGGAGGTCGTCCTCTCCTCGGACGAGGGGCGGGCGCTTCTCGAGTCGGGCCGCGCCCAGGGGCGCCTCGACGCGGACGAGGTCGCACTGGCGCTCGACGAGCTCGACCTCGATCCCGCGCAGATCGACGCGTTCTACGACGCCCTCGACGAGGAGCAGATCGAGGTGGTCGTCCCCGACGAGGAGGCCGAGGCGGCCGAGAACGAGCGTGTCTGGGAGACGACCGAGCCCGAGATCTCGACTGACACGCTGCAGCTCTTCCTCAAGGACATCGGCAAGGTGCCGCTCCTGACCGCGGCCCAGGAAGTCGAGCTGGCGAAGCGGATCGAGCGCGGCGACCACTCCGCCAAGCAGGCGATGGTCGAGGCCAACTTGCGCCTCGTGGTCTCGATCGCCAAGCGCTACCGCAATCAGGGACTCCCGTTCCTCGACCTGATCCAGGAGGGGACGATCGGGCTCGTCCGCGCGGCCGAGAAGTTCGACTGGCGCAAGGGGTTCAAGTTCTCGACGTACGCGACCTGGTGGATCCGGCAGGCCGTGGCGCGCGCGATCGCCGACAAGGGCCGCACGATCCGCATGCCGGTGCACGTCGTCGAGAAGCTCAACAAGATCAGCCGTTCCGAGCGGAAGCTGCGCGGCGAACTCGGGCGCGAGCCGACCTCCGCGGAGATCGCGGCCGACCTCGACCTCGCCCTCGAGGAGGTCGAGCAGATCAAGCGGAGCGCGCAGACCCCCGTCTCGCTCGAGAAGCCGGTGGGCGACGAGGAGGAGTCAGAGTTCGGGCACTTCCTCACCGACGAGTCGGAACCGCTGCCCGACGAGGCCGCCGAGGTCGCGATGCGCCGCGAGGCCCTGCGCTCGATCCTCGGCGCCCTCTCCCCCCGGGAGCGCCAGGTGCTCGAGCTCCGCTACGGCCTCGACGGGCAACAGCCACGGACGCTCGACGAGGTCGGGCGCGCGTTCAACGTGACGCGTGAGCGGATCCGCCAGATCGAGCACCAGAGCCTGAAGAAGCTTCGGGCGCTGGCCGACGCGGCCAGCGTGCGCGACGTCGCGTGAGACGGCCGCTGCGACGCCTCGCTGCATGGTGGGAACGGCGCCGGGGCCGGCGCAGCAAGCTGCTCGACTTCCTCGGTGGCGCCGGGGACGACGCGGAAGGCGGCGGCGTCCGCGAGCCGCGCCGCCCGAGGACGCCGTCGCTCTCCGGAGCAGCGGCCGTCGACCTGCCGGACCGCTCTGACGACCCCGGCCGGTAGCGGCTCGAGGGCCTTCGTCGTGATCCACGGCGAGCGTTGTCCGCGTGCCCGCGGGGGCACGCCGCTACGATCGCCCGCGTGATCCCGGCCCACGAGCAGCTGGTCGCCGAGCTCGCCGACCTGATCGCGATCCCGTCGGTCAGCGCGGACGCCGTGCACGCCGACGACGTCCGCCGTGCGGCCGAGTGGGTCGCCGATCGAATCACCGCGGCCGGGGGCACGGTCGAGATCCAGGAGCGGGGCGGGCGCCCCCTCGTGGTCGGCGAGGTGCGCGCCTCGACAGGCGACGACGCGCCGACCGTTCTGGCGTACGCGCACCTCGACGTCCAGCCTCCCGACCCGCTCGAGCTCTGGGAGTCCGACCCCTGGACGCTCGTCGAGCGCGACGGCCTGCTCGTCGCGCGCGGTATCGCCGACGACAAGGGCCACCTCTTCATGCTGCTCGAGGCGACGAGGCTGCTCGCGGCTGCCGGTGAGCTGCCGGTGAACGTGCGCTTCGCGATCGACGCCGAGGAGGAGGTCGGCGGCACATCGGTGGTCGACTGGGTGAAGGAGGATTCCGGCCCCGCCGACGTCGCCTTGATCCTCGACGGCGGCTACGCCACCGAGGTGCTTCCGAGCTTCTGCATCGCCCTGCGCGGCCTCTGCTACTTCCACGTCACCGTCCGGACGGGTGACCGCGACCTGCATTCCGGGCTGTACGGCGGGGCGGCGCTCACGGCGACCCACGCGCTGATGGAGATGCTCGCCGCCGTGATGCCCGGCGCGGACGGGCTCCTGCCCGAGCCGCTGCGCGAGGGGATCGTGCCGGCGACGGAGGCCGAGATCGCCGGCTGGGCCGCGCTGCCGTCCGGCGCAGAGGAGCTCGCGTCGCCGGGCGCTCGTCCCTCCGACGCGCGTGCGGCCGACGAGTTCCATCTGCGGACGACGGCCGAGCCGGCCGTCACCGTCAACGGCGTCGAGGGCGGCTCGCCGAGGCTGCAGAAGACGGTGCTCCCCGTCGAGGCCGTCGCCAACGTATCGATCCGGCTCGCGCCGGGGCAGACGACGGCGGCGATCGCGCCGGTGTTCGAGCGCCTTCTGCGGGAGGCCGCGCCCGACGGGACGAGCGTCGAGATCGAGCTCTGGTCGACGGGCGAGCCCGGGTACGTCGACCCGGAGAGCCCCGCCGTCGTCACCGCACTGGACGCCTTCGAGCAGACGCTCGGGACGCGGCCCGTCATCGTCCGCAGCGGAGGCTCGATCCCCGTGGTCGCCGCGCTCACGGCGCGGGGCGTGCCGACGATCGTGACCGGCTTCGCGAGGCCCACGGCCCAGCTCCACTCGCCCAACGAGAACATCCCCGCGCCCGCGCTGCGCGAGGGGCTCGAGACGACGATCGAGGTCCTGAGGCGGTTTGCGGCACTCGGCTGACGCCCGCTACGCGAGCCGCCTCGCGGAGGAGCTCGGCGAGGAGGTGCTCGAACGGTTCCTCCGCTACGTCGCGGTCGACACGCAGTCCGACCCGGCATCGACGGCATATCCGTCCACGGAGAAGCAGCTCGACCTCTCGCGGCTCCTCGTCGACGAGCTGCACGCGATCGGCCTCGCCGACGCGGCGCTGACGGAGCACGGCTACGTCATCGCGACGGTGCCGGGTACCGTCGCGGAGGCGCCGGTCGTGGGATTGATCGCCCACGTCGACACTGCACCGGCCGCGCCCGGAACGGGCGTCAGGCCACTCGTGCGCCGCGCCTGGGCGGGCGACCCGATCGAGCTGGAAGGAAACCCGACCCAGGTCCTCGACCAGGACGACATGCCCGGTCTCGCGGAAAAGGTCGGTCACGACCTCGTCACGAGCGACGGCACGACCCTGCTCGGCGCCGACGACAAGGCCGGAGTCGCGATCATCGTCACGGCCGCCCATCGGCTGCTGCAGGACGACGCACCGCGGGCGACCGCGCGCATTGCGTTCACGGTGGACGAGGAGGTCGGCCGCGGCACCGACCACTTCGATCTCGACAGGTTCGGCGCCGACCTCGCCTACACGTTCGACGGGTCGGGTCTCGGGGAGGTCGAGACGGAGACGTTCTCCGCGTACCAGCTCGTCCTCACGATCGAGGGCGTCGGCGTCCATCCCGGCTCGGGCAAGGGCAGGCTCGTGAACGCGCTCAAACTGCTCTCGGACGTGGTCGCTGCCCTTCCGCGCGAGGAGCTCTCGCCGGAGACCACCGAGGACCGAGAGGGCTTCGTCCATCCCGAGCGCGTCGCCGGCTCCGCGTCGCGGGTGACGATGTGGATGATCGCCCGCGACCACGACGACGAGAAGCTGGAGCAGCATGTGGAGCTCGTGCGTCGCATCGCGACGGAGGTCGTCGGCCGGGAGCCTCGCGCCTCCTTCACGCTCGGCGTCGAGGAGCAGTACCGGAACATGAGAACCGTGCTCGACCGGCACCCCGAGATCGTCGAGGCCGCCGAAGAGGCGATCCGCCGCGCGGGTGTCGAGCCGGTGCGCAGCATCATCCGCGGCGGTACCGACGGCGCCCGCCTCACCGAGAAGGGCCTGCCCACGCCCAATCTCTTCACCGGCGGGCAGCACTACCACTCGGTGCGCGAGTGGGCCTCCGTGCAGGACATGGGTGCTGCGGCCGCGACGTGCGTGGAGCTCGTGCGTCTGTGGGGCGAGCGCCCGCGCGGCGGTTAGCGACTCGGGCCGCTAGCGCATCAGGCCGCGTCGGCCGGATGGACCTCGCATCCCAGCCAGTCGTGCCCGAAGCGGCGCATCTCGTCGATGATCGGCTTGAGCGCGTCGCCCTTCTCGGTCAGCTCGTACTCGACCCGGGGCGGCGACTCGGCGTAGCTGCGGCGCACGACGATCCCCTCGGACTCGAGCCAGCGCAGGCGCTCGGCGAGCGTCCTCGGGCTGATGCCCGCGCAGGCGTGCTCGAGCTCCGTGAAGCGGCGCGGCCCTTCGGAGAGGTCGTGGACGATGAGGGCGGTCCACTTCGATCCGACGATCTCGCCGGTCGCGGCGACCGAGCACTGCCCGGCCTGGTGGACCGGAAGCATCGTCCGAGGCGTCTCGGCACTTGTGGCCATGTCCCAAGTGTAGGGACAGATCCCGGCGCTGCCGAGGGCGGTTTCCCGTAGCTCTCGCCGTCCGCGCGCCCGTACGCGTCAGTCCCAGGGCGGCGGGTTGTGGACCCAGCGGCCGCCGACCATCGTCGCCACGACGTCGATCTCCGACAGCTCGTCGGGGTCGACGGCCAGCGGGTCGCGGTCGAGCACGACCAGGTCGGCGAGGAAGCCGGGAAGGAGCTTGCCGCGCCGCCGCTCGTCGCCGGCCAGCCAGGCCGCGGCGACGGTCGACGCGTGAAGTGCCTGCTCGACGGTCAGGGCCTCGGCACCGCGCCACGCGGGCCGTTCGTCGATGGTGCGCAGCACGCCGGCGGCGATGCCCGCGACCGGGTCGAGCTCCTCGACCGGCGCGTCCGAGCCGTTGGCGACGACCGCGCCGCTGTCGAGAAGCGACCGGAACGCGTAGGTGCCATCGAGTCGCTCGGCCCAGAAGCGCTCGGCGAGGTCACGGTCGGAGGGCGCGTGGCTGAACTGGACCGAGCAGGCGACGCCGAGCTCGGCGAAGCGCGGCAGGTCGGCGGGGTCGACGCGCTGCGCATGCTCGATCCGCTGCCGGAGCCCGAGCGGCTGCCACGCGTCGCGGGTCGCCTCGAAGGCGTCGAGCGCCTCGCGGTTCGCGCGGTCGCCGATCGCGTGGACGGCGACGGGCCAGCCCGCTGCGGCCGCGGAACGGACGCCCTCGGCGAGCCGCTCGCCGCTCGTGATGCAGACGCCGCTGCCGTCGAGCAGCCATGCGGTCTGCGACCCCAGCGTGCCGTCCATGAACGTCTTCAGGTAGCCGAGGCGCAGGTAGTCGTCGCCGATCCGAGACCGGAGACCCAGCTCGGCTAGCCGGTCGACGTGGTCGAGCGGCAGCGACTGCCAGACGCGCAGGGTCAGTCCGCCGCTCTCGTGGATCCGTCCGAAGATGCCGTGGGCGCCGAGCCAGCCGTCCTTGTCGTGGATCGCGCCGACGCCGCGCTCCGCCGCGATGCGCAGGCCCGCGCGCGTCGCGGCGACCCACTCGTCCTCGGAGACCGCCACGTGCTGGTCGCGAAAGCGCCACGCCGACTCCTCGCGCAGGATGCCCGTCGGCTCGCCCGCCTCGTCGCGCTCCACGACGCCGCCCGGAATCTGGAGGTCGGCGTTGGCGCGCGCGAGCCCTGGCGTATTGACCCACAGCGAGTGGTAGTCCTTCGACCAGAGCGCGGCGGGCGTCTCGCCGGTCACTGCGTCGAGCGCCTCGCGCGAGGGCTGCTCCGCCCACCCGGCGTCGCGCCAGCCGTGGCCACGGATCCACTCGCCGCGAGGCCGGTGGGCGGCGACGCGCTGGAGCGCCTCCTCGAGCGAGCGGGCGCCCTCGAGCGGGACGTCGCTGCGAGCAAGCGACCACGTGGGGAAGTGGACGTGCGAGTCGGTGAAGGCTGGTAGGACGCAGCGGCCGCGGAGGTCGACCCTGTCGGGACTCGGCAGCGCGAGCTCGTGCGTCCCGACGCCGCCGACGATCCGCTCGCCGGCGATCGCGAGTGCGGCCGTCGTCGGCAGCGAGGGATCCATCGTGCGCACGACGCCGTTCGAGAGGATCACGGGCGGCAGCGTAGACGCCCCGGTGGGGCGGCCGCGACGCCGTCGGAGCCGGTATCGAACGATACGATCGAGGCCCGACCGGAGGATCGATGAGCTTCGACCGTCCGCTGGCGCTCCTCTCGCTCGCGGCGCTCGCCGCCCTCATCGGCGCGTACGTGCGTCTGTCGCGCCGGCGGCCCCGCTACGTCGTCCGCTACACGAACGTCGACGTGCTCCGCGACGTCGCGCCCCGCACGTCGCGGCTCCGGCGGCACGCCGGGGCGGCGCTCCTCGCCGCCGCGCTCGTGCCCCTTTGCGTGGCGCTCGCGGGGCCGCACGTCAGTCGGTCCGTCCCGGTCGAGAACGCGACAGTCGTCCTCGTCGTCGACACCTCGCGCTCGATGCTCTCCAGTGACGTCGCCCCGACGCGGCTCGATGCCGCGAAAGCAGCCGCGCAGACGTTCCTCGAGCGGGCCCCCGCGAGGCTTCGGGTCGGCCTCGTGACGTTCGCGGGGGATGTGAGCGTGGCCGCGACGCCGACCCACGACCGCAAGCGGCTCCGGCGCTCGGTCGCCGCGATCAACCAGTTCGCATCCGGCGGCGGGACCGCGATCGGAGACGCGCTCGCCCGCTCCGTGGAGCTCGCGCGCGACACCTTCTCGGAGACCGGGACAGCGGTCCATGCCACGGGACCGATCCCGGCGCGCGGTGCAGTCACGATCCTCTTCCTCTCGGACGGCCGTCAGAACCGCGGGCTCATCCCGCCCGAACAGGGTGCCTCGATCGCGGCCGACGCCGAGATCCCGGTCTTCACGGTCGCACTCGGAACCGACCACCCGGACGGGGCCGCCGGCGGTAGCAGGTTCAGCGGCTTCGGCGGCTTCAACCGCGTCCCCGACCGGGAGACGCTGAAGGCGATCTCGGAGACGACGGGCGGCGAGTACTTCGCGGCCCGCTCGGCGCGTGCGCTCGAGGCCGCGTATGCCGACCTCGGCTCTCGCCTCGGCCGCGCGAAGCGACCGACCGAGGTGACGTCCCTCTTCGTCGCAGCGGCGGCCGTTGCGCTGACGGCGGCCGCCGGGCTCTCGCTCGTCCGCTCGCCAGGTCTTCCGTAGACAAGGGCGGCGGGAGGACCGGCCGACGCCGGCCCTCCCGTGCACCTCTCAGCCCCCCGACGGCAGGATGTTCTGGTTGACCCGGAAGACGTTGTCCGGGTCGTAGGCCGCCTTGACCTGCGCCAGCCTCGCGTAGTTCGGCCCGTAGGTCGCCTTCACCCGCGCCTGGCCCTCGTCGTCCATCATGAAGTTGACGTACGAGGCTCCTGCGGAGTACGGGACGATCGCCTCGTGGTAGCCGACCGTCCAGTCTCGCACCGCCGACGCCGACGCCGGGTCAGGATCGCAGCCGATGAAGACCTGCGACCAGGTCGCGTCGCGATAGCCGAACGCCGTGTCCTCGCCCGGGACGTCGTTGACCGCCCCGTCGACCGGATAGAAGTGCGTGCCGGCCTTGAACCCGGGCATCCGCTCGTTCCAGTCGCGGTTCAGCGCGATCGCGTCGTCGGGGATCTCCCGGAGGAAGGCACCGCGCCAGTACCACTGGTCGCCGGGGCCGTAGAGCCCGTCGAAGGCGCTGTTGAGCGCCGCGATCGGCATCCGCTGGACGCCGTGCAGCAGCGGCTCGGCGACGGACAGCATGGGCGCCATCGCCCCCTCGGCCTCCTCGTCCGACGCGTCGATACACCACACGACGCCGCACACCTTGCGGAGGTGAAGCTCCTCGGGGAACGCCTCCTTCACCGGCGGGATCGTGTGGAAGTTGAAGAACCCCATCACGTTCCGCGGGGCCGAGGGCAGCCATTCGCGGTAGACGCGAAGCAGCTCGTCCGCGTCCTCGATCGCCCAGAAAGTCGGCCCGCCGACGACCGTCTCGAGCGGGTGCGCGCTGAACGTGAACTCCGTCGCGACGCCGAAGTTGCCGCCGCCGCCGCGGATCGCCCAGAAGAGGTCGGGGTTCTCGTCCGCGCTCGCCGTCACCTGCGAGCCGTCCGCGAGCACCAGCTCCGCCGACAGCAGGTTGTCGACGGTGAGCCCGTGCCGGCGCGACAGGTAGCCGTGCCCGCCGCCGAGCGTCAGGCCGCCGACGCCGGTCGACGAGATGATCCCCGTCGGCACGGCGAGGTTGTGCGGCCCGGTCGCAGCATCGACCTCGCCCCAGACCGCGCCGCCCCCGACGCGTACCGTCCGGGCGTTCGGGTCGACCGACACCGCCTTGAGCGGCGACAGGTCGATCACGACACCGTCGTCGACGCTCCCGAGGCCGCCGCCGTTGTGGCCGCCGCCGCGGACGGCAAGCCGCAGGTCGTGCTGTCGCGCGAAACCGATCGCGGCTGCGACGTCGTCGGCGCTCGCACAGCGCACGATCAGCGCCGGCCGCCGGTCGATCATCGCGTTGAACAGCGAGCGGGCCTCGTCATACGCCGGGTCTGCGGGGCCGATCAGCCGGTCCCCGAACGACGGCAGCTCCTCGCGCGCGCTCTCTACTGCTGACACGGTCGTGCTCATCCGTTCCTCCTCGATCGACGGTCGTCGGCTTTGGAGGGTAGGAACGGGGTGCTCCCGTGTCATGACCGGTGCTGACCGACTTCGCGCCGATCATCCCGGTGCGTCATGATCAGTTCTGACTATCGATGGCTGGAGGTGCGTCACTACCCGGCCCGCTCCGGCTCTCGCCGACGTACGCGTTCGCCGGACGGACACACGAGCTCGCGACGCTGCGTGCGCTGTTGCCGCGGGCGGTGGGGGAGGGGCGGCGCGCGGCGCTCGTCGCCGGCGACCCCGGCTCCGGCAAGAGCCGCCTCGTCCGCGAGCTCGCGCGCACGGTCGCGAACGAGGGCGTCGTCGTCCTCTACGGGGACTGCGACGCGGTCGTCGGAACGCCCTACGGGCCGTTCGCGACCGCGCTCGAGCACCTTGTCGCCCACACGGAGCCCGGGACGCTCGCCCGGCACCTCGGCCCCGGCGGCGGCGAGCTGACGCGCCTGCTCCCCGGCCTCGCCGCGCGCGTCGGCGAGCTCCCGGCTCCTGCGATGGCGGACGCCGACACCGAGCGTCACCGCCTCCACACCGCCGTGACCGACCTCCTCGTCGGGATCTCCACGGAGGCGCCGCTCGTGCTCGTCCTCGAGGACGTCCACTGGGCCGACGCTCCGACGCTCCAGCTGATGCGGCACCTCGTGCGCTCCGGCGCGGCCGCGCGCATGCTCCTCGTTGCGACGTTTCGCGACGCCGAGGCGGATGTCCCGGCCGAGCTCGCCGATGCGCTCGTCGACATCACGCGAACCGAGGGCGTCGTCCGGGTTCGCCTCGGCGGGCTGTCGACCCATGAGATCCGCGAGTTCGTCCGCCTCGCGGCCGGCGTCGAGCCGGCGGGCGAGCTCACGGACGCCGTCCACAGCCTCACGGGCGGAAACGCGTTCCTCGTCACCGAGCTGTGGCGCGAGCTTGTCGACTCCGGCGCGGTCGAGATCGCGCCGCACGCGGCGCGTCTCCTCCGGCCCGCAGCGGAGCTCGGCGTGCCGACCACGGTCAGGGAGGTCGTCAACCAGCGGCTCGCCCGCCTGTCGCCGGAGGCGAACGAGATCCTCGAGCTGGGAGCCGTGACGGGAGCGGAGTTCGAGCTCGACACCGTTCGCAGGGCCTCCGGCGTGCTCGATGCCGTCCTGCTCGACTCGGTCGACGAGGCGGTGCGGAGCGGACTTCTCGTCGAGGCGTCCGGGCGCCGGCTGACCTACCGGTTCGCGCACGAGCTCGTGCGCCGTGCCGTCACCGACCGCCTGCCCGCTCCGCGGCGAGCCGAGATCCACCTCCGCGTCGCGGAGGCGCTCGAGAGCGGGGCCGACGGCCAGGCGCCGCTCGCGGCGCTCGCGCACCACTTCGCGGAGGCGTCGCCCGTCGGCGGTGTCGAGCGTGCAGTCGAGTACAACCTCCTGGCCGCCGAGTCAGCGGTGCGGGCGGTCGCCTTCGACGAGGCGGAGGACCGCTTCCGGACGGCACTCGAGCTCGGCGTCCGCGACGAGGCGGCGCGGGCAGGCGTCATGCTCAGGCTCGGCGAGGCCTGCCACCTCGCGGGTCATGCCGACGCGGCGCTCGCCGCTTTCGCGGAGACGGCCGAGCTCGCGCGCTCGCTCGCCGCGCCCGAGCTGCTCGCGCGCGCGGCGATCGGCTTCGAGGAGGCCTGCTGGCGTCCGGCGTTCCACGAGCTGGGCGCCGTCGAGCTGCTCGAGGAGGCGGCGGTGGCGCTGCCGGCGGAAGACTCGGAGCTCCGCGCCCGCGTCCTCGGCGGGCTCGCGCGAGCCCTCGAGCTGCGCGGCGACTCCGGCCGGGCGGCGCTGGCGCGCGACCAATCGATCTCGATGTCGCGGCGTCGCGGCGACCAGCGCACCCTGGGCATGACGCTCGCGCAGTCCTACTGGTCACGGGGCAGCTCCTCGAACGAAGATGTCAACCGGATGCTGCTCGAGGCCCGCGCGCTCAGCGAGGAGCTCGACGACGTCGATCTCCAGGGAGAGGCGCTCTCCTGGCTCGTGCCCTCGTACGTCGTCCTCGGCGACCACGATGCGGCGCGCGACCGGCTTGGTCAGCTGCTGGCGATCGCCCGCCGGTTGCGCCAGCCGTTCCTCTCGCACGTCGCTGAGCACTACGCGGCCGCGGTCGCGCTCTGCGACGGCGATCTCGTGGAGGCCGAGGCCGCGGCCGTACGCTCGCAAGAGTGGTCGCGACTGCTGACCGGACGCGACGCGGCGGGGACGTTCGGGATCCAGATGTTCTCGATCCGACGCGAGCAGGGCCGTCTCGCCGAGCTCGCACCACTCGTCCGCCTGCTCGACGGGACCGCCCGCGACGGTGCGTGGCGACCCGGGCTCATCGCGCTGCTCGCCGAGCTCGGGATGGAGCAGGAGGCGTCGGCGGAGCTCCACCGCCTGCTCGGCGAGGGGCTCGGAAGGTTGCGTCCTTCGCTGTGGCTCGCGTCGCTCGTGTACCTCGCGGATGCCGCGGCGCTGCTGGAGGACGAGCGGGCGGCAGAGGCGTTGTATGCCGAGCTCGCACCGTACGAAGGGAGCAACGTGATGATCGGCCACCTGGTGGTCTGCTACGGGGCCGCGGACCGCTACCTCGGGATGATGGCAACGCTGCTCGGCGACTGGGAGGTCGCGGAACGCCACTTTCGCGCGGCGCTCGCGTTCGACACGCGGCTCGGCGCACGCACGTGGCTCGCGCACACGGCCTACGAGTACGCCCGCATGCTGCTCGGCCGCGGAGCGGGAGACGACCGCACGAGTGCGCAGGCGCAGGTCGGCCTCGCACTCGGCCTCGCCGGCGCGATCGGGCTCCCGGCCCTGGCCCTGCGGGCGTCGCAGCTCGGCACCGACGTCGCGCCGGCGCCGCACCACCCCGACGGCCTGAGCGCGCGCGAGGTCGAGATTCTCGTCGAGCTCGCACGGGGGCGCTCGAACCGGGAAATCGGGCGCGTGCTGCACATCAGCGAGCACACGGCCGCGAACCACATCCGCTCGATCCTGCGCAAGACCCGCACGGCCAACCGCACCGAGGCCGCCGGCTACGCCCTACGCCGTGGCCTCGTCCCGACCGATGGCCCATAGTACGATCGATTCATGCCTCTCTACGTGATCGAGCGCACCTTCGCCGAGCGGCTCGAGCTCCCCGAGGACGTCGTCCGCCGGATCGACGACGTCAACGCCGACGAGGGCGTCAGCTGGCTGTTCTCGTTCATCACGGCCGACCGGCTCCGCACCTACTGCCTCTACGAGGCGCCGTCGCCGGACGCGATCGTCGACGCCGCGCGCCGCGCGAACGTGCCCGTTGACGAGATCGTCGAGGTCAGCAAGTTCGTGCCGGCCGACGTGCTCGGCGCGGCCTGACCGGCTCTACACTGCGGCCGTGCCCTGGGACGTCCTGAGCGACGAGCAGCGCGAGCTGCGCGACCTCGTTCGGACGCTCGCGCGCGAGCGGATTGCGCCCCGCGCCGCGGAGATCGATGCGACGCACGAGTTCCCGTGGGATGTCGTCGAGCTCTTCCGCGAGCAGGGCATCTTCGGGCTCTTCTTCGACGAGGAGGCCGGCGGCACGGGGACGGGCACGCTCCTCTCCCTGATCGCGATCGAGGAGGTCTCCAAGGTCTGCGCGACGAGCGGCCTGATCCTCGCGGTGCAGGAGCTCGGTTCGCTCGGGCTCAAGCTCGGAGGCTCCGAGGAGCAGCGCACAGCGTGGCTGCCGCGGCTCGCGTCGGGCGAGGTGCTGGCCGCGTACGCGCTCACCGAGGCGGGCTCCGGCTCGGACTCGGCGGCGATGCGCACCGTCGCCCGCCGCGACGACGGCGGGTACGTGCTCGACGGGACGAAGCGGTTCATCACGAACGCCGGGGTGGCGGGCCTCTACACCGTGTTCGCGAAGACCGACCCCGACGCGGCACACGCGGGGATCTCGGCCTTCCTCGTCGAGCCGGACACGCCGGGCTTCGAGGTCGCGCGGCTGGAGGAGAAGATGGGGATCGCCGGCTCGACGACGGGCGAGCTCGTGTTCGACGGCTGCCGTGTCCCCGAGACGAACCGGCTCGGCGAGGAGGGGACGGGATTCAGGCTCGCGATGCGGATCCTCGACCGCTCGCGGCCCGGAGTCGCGGCCCAGGCGCTCGGGATCGCGCAGGGCGCAACCGACTACGCGCTCGAGTACGCCCGCAGCCGGGAGACGATGGGCCGGCCGATCGCGCAGCACCAGCTGATCGCCGCAAAGCTCGCCGACATGGAGACGAAGACCGAGGCCGCCCGTGGGCTCCTCTACCGCTTCGGCCAGATGGCCGACGCCGGCGTCCCGGAGGCCGAGCTGACGAAGGCCTCGGCGATGGCGAAGCTCATGTGCGGCGACGTCGCGATGGAGGTGGCGACCGAGGCCGTCCAGATCCTCGGCGGCTACGGCTACGTGAAGGAGTATCCCGTCGAGCGCTTCATGCGCGACGCGAAGATCACGCAGATCTACGAGGGCACCCAGGAGGTGCAGCGCCTCGTCATCGCCCGCGAGATGCTCAGCGAGTCCCGCGCGTTCCTGCTCGCCGGCGTCGCGTGAGCCCGACTTCGCGACTCTACGCCGTGGCGGCGACCGCCTTGCTCTCCCAGTAGCGATTCAGCGCGCCCTGGACCTTGAAGAACCAGACGAAGGCCCCGATGATCGGGAGCAGCAGCCAGAGGCCGGTCCAGCCCGTGAAGGGGGCCTCGCGGCCGTCCGCCTTGAACATCTTCCCGATCTCGGAGGGGATGAGGAACCAGGTCACCGGCGAGAGGACGATGTAGATCACGAGGCCGATGACGCCGCCGACGCCGATGCCGGAGTGCTCCTTCACCTCGTCCTGGGTCTTGAACACCCAGTAGAGGGTGTAGATCCCGATGGTCACGATCGCGAGGAGGATCGCGAAGCCGATGCCGCGCGGCTGGCCGAGCGGGCCGCTGGTGGAGGGTTGTGTGCTCATGGGGCCACGTTCTCCGTCGCGCTCGTGATGCCTGCGCCGTCGCCGACGCCCACCGGGGGTGTCGCCCGGGGGTACCGCTCGTGCAGCGCCTCGACGTAGGCCGCGAGCTCGTCTGCGACGCCGCCGTCGTGGATCTCGACGACGTTCTCCGCGTTTCGCTCGCCCGAGCGGGAGAAGTTGAACGAGCCGACGAACGCCACGTCGTCGGCGACGACCACCTTCGCGTGCATGAAGTCCTGCACGCCGTCCGGCCGCCACGGTGTCGACGGCTTGCCGGCGAACGCCGCCCGCTCGACGATCGTCTCGAGGAGCGGGATCTTCCACGCGCTCATCGCGTTCCGGCTCCACTGACGGAAGACGTCGTCGACCTGCGTGTCGTCGACGACGCCGACGACGCGGCAGCGACCCTCGTTGACCACCTCGACGAGCGTGCCGAGGATCGGCCCTGCGGTCAGCACCGGCGACGCGATCCTGATTCGACGCTGCGCCCGCCCGATGTGCTTCGCCACGCGGTGCGACAGCGCCTCGCCGTTCCCGGGCGTGAACCACGGGCGCACCCTGACCCCGCCGCCGAGTTCGACCGGCCGCGGCTCGACGGTGCCCGTGCCCTCGACGACGCCCCGCTGCCAGAGCTCCTCGAACGCCAGCGTGAAGGCGAACGCGAACCGCTTCGCTCCGAGCAGCCGGACGACCACGTTCTCCTGGCGCGTCCACGAGTCCTCCGTCCAGTTCATCGAGCCCGTCCACACGTCCGTCCCGTCGCGGACGCAGAATTTGTGGTGCATCAGGTCGGGGATGCCGGCGATCCCGCGCGTCTCGACAGGGAGCGCCTCGATCGCTTCGGGGCGCGTCTCGGGCGGCGGGGGCACCGGGATCGGGCCGGGGTGGTCGACGTTGTACATCAGGCGGACCCGGACGCCGCGCTGCCGCGCCGCGAGCAGCGACGCGAGCACGAGCGCCCCAGCCTCGGTCTCGAGGCGGACGTCGTAGAGCGCGAGGTCGAGGGTCTCCCGGGCGGCGGTGAGGAACGCGGCGATCTCGGCGGCGACGCGCGACGCGGGCTGGCCCCCGTCGGTGAGTGTCGTCAGCTCGATCGCCGAGCTCACCGCTCGTCCCGGTACGTCGACAAGTGTCGGTCAGTCCCCTCGCAGCAGCGCCGCGAGCTGCTCCAAGCCGATGCCGTGAACGAGCGGATCCGCATGACGGTGCACGAGCTGCCACTCCGATTCGGCTGTGCGCCGGAAGACCAGCGTCACCCGCAACGAGAGGTCCTGCTCGGGCAGATCGCCGATCTCGCCGTGTTGGTGCTCGATCAGGGCGAGGACCGCGAGGTCGCCCGATGCGTATGACGCGACGACGTCCAGAGTCGCCTCGCCGCGTCGGAAGAACTGCGCCAGCGCTTCCACCGCCTCGTCCGAGTCGTCGAAGCCGCGGCTCGGATCTCCGCCATAGGGAGACATCAGCGTGAAGTCGTCCGCGTGCTTGACGAGCGTGAAGTAGCTGCGCGCGTCGCCGCGAATGAGCGCCGAGGCTGCCTCGGCGGTGCGGCTGACGAGCTCGGCCAGCTCCTTTTCCGTGGCGGTTGCGCCCGACATGTCACACACCTCCTGGCTCGTTCGGAGACCGTGGTGCATCGTACGGCGACGGTCCGTTCCCAACGGCGGGCGCGCACGACCCGTCTCGCGCGCCGGCCCGGGTTCACGCCGTACAGCGGCTCTTACGTCGACGGGAGGCGCCCGGCGATGTCTGTCGGCGCGGCGGTCTCGGGGCGCGCCGTCGCTGCGTCCTGCAGAGCGGCCGGAGGCCAGGTGAGGTGGCCGCGCAGCCAGAGCGCGACGTAGACGAGGGAGACGAGTACCGGCACCTCGATCAGTGGGCCCACCACACCGGCGAGCGCCTGGCCCGAGGCGGCGCCGAAGACGCCGACCGAAACCGCGATCGCGAGCTCGAAGTCGTTCGAGGCGACCGTGAACGCCATGCTCGTGGTCTGCGGATACGGGAAGCCGACGAGCTTGCCGATCACGAACCCGGCGACCCACATCCCCGCGAAGTAGACGAGCAGCGGTACAGCGATCAGCGCGACGTCCAGCGGCTGCGACGTGATCGTGTCGCCCTGGATCGCGAAGAGGAGGACGATCGTGAACAGCAGCCCGTAGAGCGTGATCGGCCCGATCCTGGGGAGGAAGCGCTCGTCGTACCACGCACGCCCCTTCCGCTCGAGCGCGATCCGGCGCGTCAGGAAGCCGGCGGCAAGCGGGATGCCGAGGAAGATCAGCACGGTGCGCGCCACTTCCCAGATCCCCACCTCGAAACCCTGCGTATCGAGTCCGAGCCAGCCGGGGAGGACGGTCAGGTAGAAGTAGCCGAGCAGCGAGTAGGCCGCGACCTGGAAGACGGCGTTGAACACGACGAGCACCGCGGCGCGGTCGCGGTCGCCCCTCGCGAGGTCGTTCCAGATCAGCACCATCGCGATGCAGCGTGCGAGGCCGACGATGATCACGCCCGTCCGGTACTCGGGCTGATCCGCGAGAAACAGCCACGCAAGGGCAAACATGAAGAGCGGACCGACGACCCACGAGAGAAAGAGCGAGATTCCGAAGAACAGCCGTCCGGAGACGCCGTCCGTCTGCGTCCGACCCAGCTCCTCGTAGCGGACCTTCGCGAGGACGGGGTACATCATCAGAAGGAGGCCCAGCGCGATCGGGAGGCTCACGGTCCCGATCCGAAGCCGGTCGAGCCCGTCGTTCAGGCTCGGGACGAGCGAGCCGAGCACGAGCCCGCCGGCCATCGCGAGGCCGATCCAGAGGGGCAGGAAGCGGTCGAGCCGGGTGAGTTTCGCGACGACCCCGGCCGACTCTGCCTGCGGCGGTGGAGGCGCCGACGGCGCTCGAGGCCCGACATCAGTTGTCGTCACTGCATCCGTCCTCGCCCGTTCAGTTCACGGACACGGGGTCGCCGGGGAGCAGCTCGCCGATCAGCTTCTCGACGCGCGTGTCGATCGCGTCGCGGATCCGGCGGACGGTCTCGATGTCCTGTCCCGCCGGGTCGTCGAGCGCCCAGTCCTCGTAGCGCTTGCCCGGGTAGATGGGGCAGGCGTCCCCGCAGCCCATCGTGATCACGACGTCGGCGGCACGGACGATCTCGTCCGTGAGGGGCTTCGGGAACTCCTCGCTCATGTCGACACCGAGCTCCGCCATCGCGTCGACGACGGCCGGGTTGATCTCCTCGCCGGGGGCGCTCCCGGCCGAGCGCACGTGGACACGACCCTCCGAGCGCAGCTTCACCAGCCCCGCGGCCATCTGGCTGCGGCCGGCGTTGTGAATGCAGACGAACAGCACCTCGGGCTGATCCTTGTCGAGCATCCCCTCGGCCTGCGCGAGCGCGCGCAGCCGCTCCCGGGCAAAGCGGTGCGCGAGCACCGGAACGAAGACGTTGAGCTTCGCGTCGCCGAGGAGATCTTGGGACTCGGCCATGTAGCGCGCGATCGTCTCCTGGGAGAACACCCCCGCGAACTCGTCGGCGAGTCGCTCGGCGGCCTGGTCTATGTGCTGTTGCGTGACGGGATCGGGAGCGGGCGCCATGCCGGGCCTCCCTGGATATCGACGGCGATCGATGTTCGCTGAGGCGATGATGACGACGACATCGATCTCTGTCAATATCCATCTCGTGAACACGATCGCGACGATCGCCGCCGCCTGCCCGCCGCTGCTCCAGCAGCCGCTCGAGGCAGGCGAAGCCGAACAGCTCGCATCCGCGCTCAGGGTCGTCGCCGACCCCGCGCGGCTGCGGCTCCTCAGCCTGATCCAGGCGCAACCCGACCACGAAGCGTGTGGCTGTCACCTGACCGAGCCGCTCGGCCTGAGCCAGCCCACGGTCAGCCATCACCTGAACGTGCTCTTGCAGGCCGGTCTGGTCGAACGCGAGCGGCGCGGCAGCTGGGCCTACTTCCGCGTTCGCGAGGAGCCGCTCGCGGCCCTACGCGCGCTCCTCACCTAGACTGTGACCATGAAGGCCGCTTGGCAGGGCCGCCTCTCACAGACAGCCGCGAAGTACAGCGACCACGCGCCGATGGCGACCACCTGCTGCAACGCCTGCCGGACCTGCGTCCAGACGAACGCGATCAGCCTCGCGCTGGCCGCGATCCTCGCCGCCGGAGCGGGGGTCGCGCGGCTCTTCGGGCATCGGCCTCTCGACCGACGCCCTGGCACGAGCCTCAGCAGCAGCCGGCGGACATCGCGGGCTGGATGACAGGCAGGCCCTTCACCTGCGGGTCGTCCGTCTTCACGCCTTTCACGATCGCCCCGTGCATGCCGTCGGCGACCTCGTGGGTGAACTCGACCGAGACCTGCTCGAAGCCTGCCGCCTCGAGGCCGGCCTCGTACTCCTCCTTCGAGAGCGCGCCTGCGATGCAGCCGACGTAGGAGCCACGCAGGGCGCGCTGGTCGGGGGTCAGGTGGTCCTCGGCGACGACGTCGCTGATCCCGATCCGCCCCCCGGGCTTCAGGACCCGGGCGATCTCGGTCACCACGGTCGGCTTGTCGACCGAGAGGTTGATCACGCAGTTGGAGATCACGACGTCGACGGAGTCGGCCGGGAGCGGGATCTGCTCGATCACGCCCTTCAGGAAGTGCACGTTCGTGACGCCCGCGTCGGCCGCGTTCGTGCGGGCAAGCGCGAGCATCTCGTCGGTCATGTCGAGCCCGTAGGCGGTGCCGGTCAGGCCGACGCGCTTGGCGGACAGGATCACGTCGATGCCGCCGCCGGAGCCGAGGTCGAGCACGACCTCGCCCTCGTGCAGATCGGCGACCGCGGTCGGGTTGCCGCAGCCGAGCGATGCGAGTACGGCTGCGTCCGGCAGTTCGCCGCGCTGCTCGGCGTCGTAGAGCGTGTCGCCGAACGAGCTCGTGTCCGGCGCTCCGTCCGAACAGCAGGAGCCACTCCCACACCCGCAGTCACCACTTTGGCCCTCGGTCACCGCCCGGGCGGACTCGGCGTAGCGGGCTCGCACCGCTTCACGCAGCGCATCTGCGGTCGTCGACATCAGCAGCACACCCCTTTCAGGTCGGCGACGGCCGCGAGCATCTCGACGGCATCGCGCTTCAACGAGAAGTAGGCCCACTTGCCGCGCTGCTCGCGCTCGAGCAGACCTGCGTCGGTGAGCTTCTTCAGATGGTGGGACACCGTCGGCTGGGACAGGCCGACAGGCGCGTACAACTCGCAGGCGCATACGGGCGCGACGCTCGTCGCGAGCAGGTTCACGATCCGCACACGCGCAGGGTCCCCGAGCGCCTTGAACAACTCGGCCGTGGCGAGCGCCTGCTCATCGTCCAGAGTGGGTGCCCCGAGCGGCGCGCAGCATTCGATGGGCGACGCGACCGCGGTCATCAGCCCCGAACCCCGACCCAGGCCTGATGCAGCAACGCCCGCTCCTGCAGCGCCTGTCGTCGACAGCGGTCGTCGCAGACCTGGCCACAGCGTTCACAGAACCTGACGGTCACCTCGCGTGTTCTCTGGAAGAGCTTCCGCATCTCACACCTCACGTATCGACATACCTAAATGTATCGAAGATCTTCAATCTGTCAAGTTGCATCCGTCGAACTCGGGGCGAGGATGTGGTTCGGGGTCGCATCGGCGACGAGTCGACGGTGGCGCCTGCTCCCGTGATTCGACGCTGACGGCAAAGACGCGCTCGGTGAGGCTCGGGTGGCGTGATCCGCTGCGTACTCGGTCACGAGATGGCTAGCGGCGCCAGGCCGTCAGCCCACAGGCGATAGTCAGGCCTTTGTAGCTTCCGCTCGACGGGCAGCCTTGTGGGCGCGCTTGGCGGCCTGGTACTCGTGGAGCGCCTCGACCGAGTCGACGTCGCCGAGCGTCGGGAAGCTCGGCGCGAGCGGCTTTGCCACCTCGACGCCGAAGCGCTTCGAGAGAACCGCCGATAGCGCCAGCACCTTCATGTCGCCGAAGCCCGGCAGAGCTCGGATCCGGCGCTCGAGGTCCTTCGCGTCGGCTGCCTCCGCCCAGACGCGTTCGGCGTGCCCGTCGTACTCGTCGGCGACGTGCTGGGCGAGGTCGTGCACCCGCTTCGCCATCGCGCCGGGGAAGCGGTGGATCGCGGGCGGCTGCCGGAAGAGCGCCTCGAGCTCCGCCGGATCCGTGGCCGCGATCGTCCCGGCGTCGAGCGAGCCGAGCCGCTGCGTCAGCTTGAGCGGGCCCGCGAACGCGCTCTGGACCGTCACCTGCTGGTCGAGCGCGAACCCGATCAGGAGCGCGAGCGGGTCCCGCGCGATGAGCGCGTCGGCCTCGTCGTCGCCGGTGAAGTGGAGCGCATTGGGCATGCGTCGATCGTATCGCGGGGCGCGCTCAGCGGCCGCGGACCCGGTCGAGCACGCCCGGCGGCATCAGGCCGAGCGCCTCGTAGCGCTCGAACGCCGCGAGGGACAGCGGCTCCGCGTCGACGAGCCTCCGGATCAACGCGACGGCTTCGTCGGCTTCGCCGCGGCGCGCGTGCGCGAGCAGGGCAGCCGTCGTCGCCTCGTCGTCGCGCAGGCCCGCCTCGAGCGCCGCCTCGCGCTCCCCGGCCGGGTCGGATGTCTCGTCGATCCGGTTGCGTCGCCGGTAGCCCGCCGCGAGCCGGTGGAGCCGGTGGAGCTCGCGCAGCGGCTCCTCGTGGTCGTCGACGCGGAGGTCGAAGACCCGGTCGACCGACGGCTGCTCGTCGCGCTCGCCCGCCACGACGACGAGCCCCGCCGCCTGTCGGCCGCGATAGTCGCCGCCGGCGGCCTCGGCCGCGTCGAGCGCGGCGAGGAGCCGCTCGGCGAGCGTGCCGGTCGTCGCGTCGAATGCCTCGCGCATCGCGGGCCACACGTCCGGGGAGCGCAGCATGTTGCCCTGGACGCTGACGTTCGCGTCGCTCGAGTGGCCGGCGTGGGGGACGCATTGCGCGCCGGTGTGCGCAGCCGTCGCGCCGGTCGTGTCGACGAAGGCGACCTGCCGCATCTCGCGGCCCTCGTCGGCCGCGAGGAGCTCGTCGAGCGCGTCGCGCGGGTCCCGCCCTTCGGCCAGCAAGAGCGAGCCCGCGCGGGCCGTAGCGGCGCTCCGTGAACGATTGTGTTGCGATCGCTCCGACGCCGGCCTCGGCCCAGGCACACGCCGCGCCGGTGTTGAACGCGCGCGACTGCACCGCGACGCCGAGCTCGCCCGTCTCCGCGTCCCGCGCGACGATCGAGTAGGTCATCGCCCTCGATGATGCACGACGAACGCGCTCAGATCGTCTCCGCGAGCCGCTCGGCGATCGCGACCGTCGTGAGGTTCGTGTTCGCGCGGGGAATCGTCGGCATCACCGAGGCGTCCGCGACGACGAGCCCGTCGACGCCGAGGACACGGCCGCTCGCGTCGACCACGCGTCCGATTCCGCAGGTTCCAGCCGGATGGAAGTAATTGCGCACGGTCCTCCTCGCGTATGCGGAGAGATCCTCCGCGCCGGGCTCGCGCTCGCCGCCGAGAAGCCGTGCGAGCGGCTCCTGCGCCGCGAGCGCCCGCGCGAGCTCCAGCCCCTCGACGATGGTCGTGAGGTCGCTCGGATCACCGAGGAAGCCGCGCTCGACGACGGGCAGCTCGGCCGGGTCGCGAGACCGGAGCCGGACGCGGCCCGACGACACGGGCTTGAGATGGAAGACGCCCATGCTCGCCTCGTAACCAGGCCCGTCGTCGGTCGGGTTGGTCCACGAAAGGACGTGAAGGTCCCAGGACGACGCCGCACAGACGCTGCTCGCCGCCTTGACGAACGCGTGCGGCAGGAAGAGCGGGCCGGTTCGCGCGACGTGGTCGGCGGTCTCGCGGTCGAGAGCGTCGGTCGCCGTCCAGCTGATCCCCGTGCCGTGGTGGTCGAGAAGCGCCTCGCCCACCGGCAGGGCCCCGACCACGCCGATCGCATGCCGTCCGAGCTCCTCCTCGGGGCCGATGCCGGACCGGAGCAGGATCGCGGGCGTGAAGTAGGCGCCCGCCGCGAGGACGACGGTGTCGGCCTCGATCCGCTCGCCCGTCGCCGTGATCGCCGCGACCGCCCGGACTCGGTCGAGGTCGACGCGATCGACGAGCGTGTCGGCAAGGATCGTCAGGTTCGGCCTCGCTCGGGCGTCGTCGAGATACGCGAGCGCAGTGCTCCAGCGCACCCCGTCGACGACGTTGGCCGGCAGCCGCGCCACGCCTACCGGCTGGCGAAGGTCGTCCGGGTCGTCGAGGGACGGCAGCCGCAGAGCTGCTGCGGCCTCCAGGAACGCCGCGTGGAGCGGGGCGGGGTCGGACGTGTTCGCGGGCGCGACACGCAGCATCCGGCGGGCGCGGTCGAGATACGGGGCGAAGCGGTCGTACGACCACTCGGCGCCCCACTCGTCGTAGTCCGAGGCGCTACCCGCGAGCGCCATGCAGGCGTTGTGCACCGAGCAGCCGCCGATCACGCGCGCGCCCAGCGAACGCGCGTCCTCGCCGCCCGTGCCCCAGTCGTGCGTGAAGGTGAAGGCGCGTGGGTCGAGGAGGTCGCCCGGCCAGCGGGCCTCCGAGCGGTGCCCGTAGTCCGGCCCCGCCTCGATCAGGCAGACCCGTCGCTCACCGTCCTCCGAGAGCCGCGCCGCCAGGACGCACCCCGCCGTGCCGCCTCCGACGACTGCGACGTCGAACGTCACCGGCGGAGAATACGACGATCGTACGGTCGTCCGTAGGCCCGGCGCCGATCGCGAGGGCTACGCTCGAAGGGTGGATTCGCTGGCCACGCTCTCGCCGCGCACGAGGTCATGGTTCGAGCGGGCGTTCGACCGGCCGACGCCTGCCCAGGAGCTCGCCTGGCCGGCGATCGCCTCGGGCGGCCACGTGCTCGTGCAGGCGCCCACCGGTTCGGGGAAGACGCTCGCAGCCTTCCTCCTCGGCCTCGACCGGCTGAACGAGACGCCCGGCGAGGGTATGCGGCTGCTCTACGTCTCGCCGCTCAAGGCCCTCAACTACGACGTCGAGCGGAACCTCCGCGGCCCCCTCGCCGGCATCGGCTCCGCGCTGGCGGTCGGTGTCCGCACCGGCGACACGCCGCAGCGCGACCGCGAGCGGATGCTGCGCACCCCGCCTGACATCCTGATCACGACGCCCGAGTCGCTCTACCTGCTGCTCACCTCGCGCGGGCGCGACCTGCTGAAGACCGTCGAGACGCTGATCCTCGACGAGGTGCACGCCGTCGCCGGCACGAAGCGCGGCGCCCACCTCGCGCTCTCGCTCGAGCGGCTCGAGCGTGTGGCGGAGCAGCCGTTCCAGCGGATCGGCCTCTCCGCGACGCAGCGCCCGCTGGCCGAGATCGGCCGTTGGGTCGCCGGTCCGTCGCGCGAGATCCAGCTCGTCGACGCCGGCCAGCGGAAGGAGCTCGACCTCGAGGTCGTCGTCCCGGTCGAGGACATGCGCGAGCTCGGAGCGTCCTCGCTGCCGCTCTCGCAGCCCGTCGTCCAGGACGGCGTGGAGATGGATCCCGGGTACGAGGCGACGTCTCGCTCGATCTGGCCCTCGATCTATCCCGCGTTGCTCGAGCTCGTGCGCGCGCATCGCTCGACGATCGTCTTCGTCAACAACCGCCGCCTCGCCGAGCGACTTGCGCTCCGCATCAACGAGCTGGCGGGGGCGGACGCCGAAGGCGGTATCGCCCAGGAGCATCGAGAGGTTGCGCGGGCGCACCACGGCTCGCTCGCCCGCGAGCAGCGCGTCCTGATCGAGGAGGACCTGAAGGCGGGCCGCATCCCGTGTCTCGTCGCGACGTCGAGCCTCGAGCTCGGCATCGACATGGGCGCCGTCGACCTGGTCGTGCAGGTCGAGAGCCCGAAGTCGGTCGCGCGGGGGCTCCAGCGCGTCGGCCGCGCGGGACACGAGCTGGGCGCGACGTCGAAGGGGCGCATCTTCCCCAAGTTCCGGGCCGACCTGCTCGAGTGCGCCGTCGTCGCGAAGGCGATGCGGGAAGGGGCGATCGAGGAGACCGCGATCCCGCGCAACCCGCTCGACGTCCTCGCGCAGCACGTCGTCGCGATCTGCGCCGAGGAGGAGATCGCCGTCGACGAGCTCCACGACCTCGTGCGCGGCGCCTATCCGTTTGCCGACCTCGCCCGCACGCAGCTCGACAACGTGCTCGACATGCTCGCGGGCCGCTACCCGTCCGACGAGTTCGCCGAGCTCCGGCCGAGGATCGTCTGGGACCGGACGGCCGGAGTGATCCGGGGCCGAACGGGCGCCCGCCGGCTCGCCGTGACCAACGCGGGGACGATCCCCGACCGTGGGCTCTACGGCGTCTTTCAGGTCGGCGGCGGCGGGCGCGTCGGCGAGCTCGACGAGGAGATGGTCTACGAGGCGCGCGAGGGCCAGACGTTCATGCTCGGCGCCTCGACGTGGCGGATCGAGGAGATCACCCGCGACCGCGTCCTCGTCTCGCCGGCCCCGGGCGCGCCCGGAGCGGTCCCGTTCTGGAAGGGCGAGGGCGTGGGGCGACCGTACGAGCTCGGCGCACGGATCGGAGCGGCGTCCCGCGAGCTCGCCGCGCTCTCCGACGAGAAGGCGGCCAAGACGCTCACCGGCGATTACCACCTCGACGCGCTCGCAACTCGGAACCTCTTGGCCTTCCTGCGCGAACAGGAGCGGGCCTCGGCGCTGCCAACCGACCGGACGGTCGTCGTCGAGCGCTTCAAGGACGAGATCGGCGACTGGCGGGTCTGCGTGCTGACACCGTTCGGCGGGCGCGTGCATGCGCCGTGGTCGATGGCGCTCGCGGCGCGGTTGCGCGACTCGCTGGGGCTCGAGGTGCAGTCGCTCTGGTCGGACGACGGCATCGCGCTCCACTTCGCCGACGCCGACGCGCCGCCGCCGCTCTCCGACCTGCTGCTGGAGCCGGACGAGCTCGAGAACCTCGTCGTCCAGGAGGTGGGCTCGACCGCACTTTTCGGTGCGCGGTTCCGCGAGAACGCGGCCCGGGCGCTCCTGATCCCGCGGCGACGTCCGGGCCAGCGGACTCCGCTCTGGCAGCAGCGCCTCAAGGCGCAGAGCCTGCTCGAGGTCGCGCGCAAGTACGGCTCCTTCCCGATCGTGCTCGAGACCTACCGCGAGTGCCTCCAGGACGTGTTCGACCTGCCGGCGCTCCGGGGGATCCTCCGGGGCCTCTCGACGCGCGAGATCGACCTCGTCGAGGTCGAGACGCCGTCGGCGTCGCCGATGGCCTCGTCGCTCCTGTTCGACTACGTCGCCACGTACATGTACGAGGACGACACGCCTGCCGCCGAGCGGCGCGCTCAGGCCCTCTCGCTCGACCGCGAGCTGCTCCGCGAGCTGCTCGGGCAGGAAGAGCTGCGCGACCTGCTCGACCCCGGAGCGCTCGCCGAGGTGGAGGGCTCGCTGCTCCCGCAACCCCGGAACGCCGACGAGCTGCACGACCTCCTGCGGCGTGCCGGCGACCTCCGCGGCGGCGAGCTCGACGCAGGGTTCGCCGAGACGCTCGTGCGCGAGCGGCGTGCCTTCCGGGCCCGGGTCGGTGGGGTCGAGGCGACCATCGCCGCCGAGGACGCCGGCCTCTACCGGGACGCGTTCGGCGTGATGCCACCGGGCGGCCTCCCCGAGACGTTCCTCGAGCCCGTCACGGATGCGTTCGAGCGTGTTGTGCTCCGGTACGCGCGCTCGCGGGGGCCGTTCACGACCGGTGCGCTCGCCGCGCGGTATGCGCTGCCGCCGGAGGACGTCGAGGCGCTCCTCGCCGGCCTCGAGGCCCGCGACCTGCTCGTGAGGGGCGAGCTGCGCCCCGGCGGCGTCGAGCGGGAGTGGTGCGATCCGGATGTCCTGCGCCGCATCCGGCGGGCGTCCCTCGCGGTTCTCCGCCGCCAGGTCGAGCCGGCCGAGCAGGCGGCTCTCGGCCGATTCCTGCCGGGCTGGCACGGGATCGACCGTCGCGCGACGCTGCGCGAGGCGCTCGTCCCGCTCCAGGGGCTGGCGCTCCCGGTGGCGCTCTGGGAGAGCGAGATCCTCCCGCGCCGGGTCCCGGGGTACCAGCCCGCGGCGCTCGACCAGCTCTGCGCCTCGGGGGAGGTCCTGTGGGTCGGCTCCGGCCTCGACCGCGTCGCGCTCTACTACCGTGAGGACGCGCCGCTGCTCGGGTCGCCTACCTCTGGGGAGCCGCTCGCCGGGCCCGCGCACGACACGCTGCGCGCAGCGCTCGGCCGGAGCGCGGAGTTCTGGCCCGATCTCGTCGCCGCGCTCGGCGTGGACCCCGCCGAGGCACTGCCCGTCCTCTGGGAGCTGGTCTGGAACGGCGAGGTGACGAACGACGCCTGGGCGCCCCTCCGGGCGAAGCGCCGCTACGGCGTCCCCGCCGTCGAGCGGCGCCCGCGTCGCTTCTCGCGCTCGCGCGTCTCCGGGCACGTGGCGACCGCGGGCCGCTGGTCGCTCGCGGGTCGCCTGTTCTCGACCACTGCTCCACAGGTGCCCGACCGCCGGGCACTGGCGGAGCTCCTGCTGGAGCGGCAGGGGATCGTCACGCGCGACGGTGTCCGCGCAGAGGGCATCGCCGGCGGCTACGGCGCGGTGTACGGGGAGCTCAAGGGGCTCGAGACAGTCGGCTCCTGCCGGCGCGGCTACTTCGTCGAGGGTCTCGGCGGGGCACAGTTCGCGCTTCCCGGTGCAGTGGAACGGCTGCGGGAGCTGCGGGACGTCGACGACGACGAGCCGCTCGTCCTTGCGGCTGCCGACCCTGCGCAGCCCTATGGCGGCGTCCTGCCGTGGCCGAAGCGGGCCGCGGCGCGTGCGGCCCGCGTCGCCGGGGCACACATCGTGCTGCTCGGCGGCGAAGCAGCGCTCTACGTCGAGCGTGGCGGCCGCTCGCTGCTCCCGCTCCGCGAGCCGGATCCCGACTGGCTGCGGCCCGCGCTCGCCGCCCTCGTCGCGTGGGTTCGCTCCGACCGCGGCCGCCGTCTCTCGGTCGAGCGCTTCGACGGGATGCCCGTCGTCGACAGCGACGCCCTGCCGCTGCTCGTCGAGGCGGGCTTCCTCGCCGGGCCGCGCCGGGCCGTGCTCCGCCCCTAGCGCCGGTACGGATCAGGTGGGACCAGAGAGACGGGGCGGTCCCCCCGACCGCCCCGCCTTGTGCCCCCGTGTCGGACGGTCTACGGGAGAGCAACTCCGCCGCGCCGTCGGGTCGTCAGCCAGACGCCCGCGATGCCTGCGCCGACGAGCGCGACCAGGCCGGCTCCGGCTCCGAAGGACGACCAATCGAGGTCGTTATCGCCGGAGGCGACGGCCGTCTGCGTCGTCCCGGGGAACCTTCCGATCGGCGAATCGCCGGTGAGCCCGCGAGGCTCCGGTGCCATTCGGGTGCGGGGGGAGTCGCCGGTGAGTCCGAGCGATGTCTGCCCGCTGAACTGGCTCGCGTCGACGCCGATCCCGTGGCTCAGATACGGGATCGTGCCCGGCGAGCCCGGTGCAGCGGACTCGGTCGCGGCGGACTCCGCGCCACGATCGCGCTGCAGCGCGGCGTGCACACCGGTGAGCGTCGACGGGGCCTGCCCGCTGAACAGGCTCTTGTCGACGCCGATCCCGTGGCTCAGGTACGGGATCGTCCCCGGCGAGCCGAGCGGGGCCGCTGCGGAGCCGCCCGAGCCGCTACCACCTTCGACGTCCTGGAGCATTGCGTTCGCGCCGCCCGCGAACAGTGCGGCGACCGCGGCGAGTACCGCCGTCGTCAAGAGCATCCGTCCTGTGGTGATGTTGTTCATGTCCCGCGTCCTCCTCGACCGTTCGACCATGCGCCGAGGCTATGGCGGAGGCGTTGCGCCGTCGTTCGCGGTTGCGACACAGCATGTGTAACGCTTGTTACACGGTATGGAGTGGCGGCTCTTCGAGGGAATCCCAGGCCCGGACGTTCGAGCCGTCCTCGCCCTCGCTCGCAGGAGCACTTACCGCCGAGGCGAGGTCGTGTTCCACCACCACGACCCGGCCGACGCCGTCCATCTCATTTCGAAGGGCCGCTTCGACGTCCGCATCGTCACGACGCACGGCGACGTCGTGGCGCTCGCAATCCAAGGGCCGGGAGAGACGTTCGGAGAGCTCGCCGTCGTCACCGGTACCGAACGAAGCGCGACCGTCACCGCCCTCGAGCCCGGCGAGACGCTGGTCGTGCGCGGCTCGGAGCTCCGGCGCCTCGCGCGCGAGCACCCGTCGGTCGGCGAGGTGCTCGTGCGGATGCTCGCGGAGCACGTGGGTCTCCTCTCCGAGCGTCTCGTGGAGTCGTATACGGTCGATGCAGAGACCCGCGTCGTCCGACGCGTGCTCGAGCTCGCTCGCGTCTACGGAGGTGCTCCGCCGGTCGTGATCCCCCTGATTCAGGAGGAGCTCGCAGCGCTCGCAGGCGCGTCCCGCGCGACGGTCAACCGCGTTCTTCGCGAGGCGGAGGGCCGTGGGCTCGTCGAGCTCGGCCGAGGCAAGACCGTCCTCCTCGATCCCGAGGGGCTGACGCGGCTCGCCCGGCTGCGCCGCTGAGGACGCGAGTGCCCGAAGGCGACTCGCTCCACCGGATCGCGGTCCGGCTGCGGCCGCTCGTAGGCGAGCAGGTCGAGGCTTCTTCACCGAGCCCGCGGGGGCTCGCGACGGGCGTTGCGCGGGCGATCGACGGTCGCGTGCTCGAGTCCGTCGAAGCCGTCGGCAAGCATCTCCTGCTCCGCTTCGACGGCGGCGTCACCGTGCGGAGCCATCTGCGCATGAACGGGCGCTGGACCGTCCGGGAGCGTGGCCCGACGACGTGGCGAGGGCGTCCATGGCTCTTGCTCCGGACGCGGCGCTTCGAGGCCGCGCAGTGGAGTGGGCCGGTGCTTCGGCTCGACGACGGGCGCACGCGGCGCCTCGGCCCCGACCTGCTCGCCGAGCACACGACGGTCGACGAGGTGGTGGCGCGCGTCCGTGCCGCCGGCCCGGGACGCCTGCTCGGCGAGGTGCTCCTCGACCAGGGCGTCGTCGCCGGGATCGGGAACATGTGGGTGGCGGAGCTCCTCTGGCACTCCCGGCTCTCGCCGTGGCTGCGGTCCGGCGACGCCACAGACGAGGAACTGGGGAGTGCCGTCGGTTGGGCCCGCGACGCGATGCGCGCCTCGGTCGCGCACTCGGGGGCGGCTCGGACACGCGCCGTCTACCGCCGGGCTGGCCGCCCGTGCCGCCGTTGTGGGGCGCCGATCCGGTCGCGCGGGCTCGGCGAGCGGAACCGAACGGCGTACTGGTGCGAGGGCTGCCAGCGCGGTCCCTGACGCGGCTCCGCCGGTCTCCGCGGCTGTCGCCGGGCAGGGATTCGGACGCCGGCCGGGTACCTGATCGGTGTGGTCTCGCGTTCGCCGCAGCTCCACCACGCCCTCCGGGCATTCACCCTCGGCGCCTTCGCCTTTCTCCTGCGCGAGCTCGACGAGGCGGGGGAGTCCTTGCCCTTCGCTTTCGAGGAGCACGAGGCGAAAGACCGACCCGCGCTGTACGAGTACCGGCCGCTCGTACGCGACTTCGTGGAGACGCACGAGGCGCGGCTACGCGGTCGGGAGGATGCGCTCATCGCGCTCGAGGAGCTTCGTCGGGAGCCGGCAGCCGGGATCTACGCTCGCGCCCATGCCGGGCGGGACCCCTCGGAGGACGACGCGCTCTTCCGGACGGTCCTCGTCGATCTCCTGATCCGTGTCGCCGAGGCGTGCGGCGGCTTCGACTGGGACGACGACGCGTTTGACCGGTCCTACGCGGAGCTCGAGCGGTCGCTGTTCGGCGAGCGGCGGTCGTACACGGCCGTGGCGCCGCTGGTCGGGATCTCGACGGGCGTGCAGCGCGAGTTGGGCGCCTCGCTGCGGGTGCGCGCGGCCGCCGACGGAGAGCTCGCCCGGCACTGGCCGGAGGCGAACGGCCTCCTGCCGCAGGGGTTCGGGCGCGAGCCCGACCGCTACTGCGTGATCGAGTTGCGCGCCGGTCTCGACGCGGGCGAGGACGTTCCCGACGCGCCCGCCGAGATCGCCGACGCGGTCTCCGCGATCCGCCTCGCCACCGACGCACCCCTCGCCGCGGGACCGGTGCTGTTCGAGACGCTCGACGGCCGACCGTACGGCATCCGCTCCGTGCTGCCGATCGCGGCCACGCAGCCGCCGGGCGATCCGACCCGTCTGGACGAGTTCCGCGCACCGCTGGCCGCCGAGCTCCTCGTCCAGCTCGGTCTCGCCGACACGGACACCCACCTCGCGGAGGCGCTCGATCGCTGGGAGCTCTCGCTGTTCCAGAACGATCCGTTCCGCTCGGAGCAGCTACGCGCGGCGTTCGCCGCCTTGCTCGGCTCGACGTGGCCGCTCCGCGCGGCCGTGCTGCTGGAAGGGCAGCAGGATGCACGCGAGGCCTTGCACCGCGATCTCGCTGCGCTCGCCGACGGCGGGGAGGCAACGCGGGTCGCCGCCGACGCCGTCCGGCGGTCGCTCGTCGAGGTGCTCCGCGATGGCGATCGCGGCGGGCTTGCACCAAGGCTCGACCGCGTGCTGCTCGGCCTTCCCGTTCCTGGCCGGCTGCGCGCGGCGTCGTAGCGTCAGACCCGGATTCGAGCCCGCGCGATCAGCTCGGTGCTGGCTCCGGCTTCACGCTCGGGACGGCTGGGGCGAGCCCTCGCGAAGCCGCGTCCAGTGGACATGGGTTTCCCAGGGCCGCCGATACTCGGACGCGGCAAGGCTGGAACGCAGCCGGTCGAGAAGAGGCAACCGGTCTTCGTCGGGCAGATCGGCGATCCAACCCATGGAGGCGAAGAAGGCAACGAGACCGTCCCGGTCCACCGTCTGGGGGTTGGGCACCCGTGTCTCCTGGAGTTCCGCGAACGGTGACCCTCGGAATGGACGTCGCCACTCGCCGGACAAGAGGCGACCGGGAACCAGATCCTCCGGGCAACGCCCAATCGCTTCCTCCGGCGGCCAGTGAGCCGCGAGCAGCTCCTCGGCCGCGGCGAGCGACGGCTCCGTCGGCCCCGCCGGCACGTTCCAGAGCAGGACGAGCGCGCCGCCGGGCCGAAGCACGCGGGAGATCTCTGCAAGAGCGCGCGGGCCGTCGAACCACGTGAAGCACTCGGCGGCGAAGACCGCGTCGCGCGATGAGTCCGTCAGTGGGATCCGCTCGGCGCTGCCGTCGAGCGCGTCGACCGTCGGGCACGTTCGCTCCAGCACCCGTCGCATTGCCCGGGCGGGCTCGACTGCGACGACCCGACCGAATGCCTCGACGAGGATGCCGGTCAGCTTGCCCGTGCCTGCGCCGAGGTCGAGGACTGTCGCGTCAGTCGACAGGCCGGCGAGCTCGACAGCGGCGCGCGGATAGCCGGGACGGCCGCGCTCGTAGTCCTCCGGCCACCGATCGAGGCTGCCGATCGGCATCGCCCAGTTCGGACGCCACCGTCCGCTCACGCTGCGCGAGTCTACGGCTCCCCGGTCTCGGTCACACAGGTGGCACGAAGGCGTCACACACCCGTGACTCGTTCACCTCTACGGTCGGTGCATGGAGGAGGCACGGAGCGTTCTCGAACGGTTCGAGCGGATCGAGTCCATGCGACGGGCGAACGCGGGCCCGGTCGAGCTGCTCGGGGAGCTCCGGGCCCTTCTCCACGAGGCGGAGGCGTGGGTCCGGGTCGAAGGAGGTGATGCCGGTGACCTCGCGGTCGCGCGACTGCGGGACGCTCTGGCGCGTGACATGATCGGTGCGTGATCTCACACTGGGACGACGTCCGCGCCGTCCACCGCGAGTCGGGGCACATCTCGGGTCACTGGCAGTCGCTGACGGGCGAGGCGTCGGACTGGGTCGGAGTCCAGCGGATCCGGATCGACCCGGACAGGTGGTCGACGCCCCTCCATCTCGAGGGCGCAGACGAGGAGATCTTCTTCGTCCTGTCTGGCACCGGCGTGTCGGTGCAGGGCGACGGGTCGGGGGAGCAGGCGTTCGCCGTCGGGCCGGGAGATTGTCTCGTCCATCTCGCGCTCGTGCACGCGCACACGCTCCATGCCGGCCCGGACGGTCTCGAGGTCCTCGCCTTCGGCGAGCGGCACTACGCGGCCAACACCCTGCTCCCGCGCGCGGGCGTGTCGTGGCTCGGACCGACCTGGGTGCTCGAGGGGGCGCCCGAAGACCACCCGTGGAAGCGTGAGGCTGCAGCCGGACCGCCGGAGGCGGGCGAGCTCGGCGATCGGCCAGCGCGGATCGTCAACATCGCGGAGGTCGAGCCGAACGTCCGCGAGGGGGCGACGGTCGCCCGCTCGGTGCGCGACCTCGGCCGCGCCGCCGGCTCGTACAAGACGGGACTCCAGCTGTTCGAGGTTCCGGCCGGCAAGCTCCACAACCCTCCGCACAGCCACAGCGCCGAGGAGGAGATCTTCGTCGTGCTCGACGGCGAGGGCATGCTCGAGCTGTGGCCGCACCCGCGTCACGGGGGCGAGCACGAGGAGCATCCGGTCGGACGCGGCAGCGTGGTCGCACGGCCCGCGGGAACGGGCCGGGCACACGCCTTCCGAGCAAGCGATCGCGGGCTCTCCATGCTCGCCTATGGCACCCGTGACTCGCGGGACGTCGCGTACTACCCTCGATCGGGCAAGCTGAACATTCGGGGCCTCGGTGTGATCGGCCGGTTGGAGGTGCTCGACTACTGGGACGGGGAGGATTGAGCGGCGCGTGAAGGAGTCGGGTGGACCGCGGTGAACGAGGCGTGGTCATGGGACTCATCCGTCTTCTGCCCCGACCCGGGGGAGCGCCGTCGAGACCGGACCCGACGCCGGACCCAGCGCCCGTCCCCGAGCCGCCGTCGGAGCCCGTTGCAGTGAGCGAGCCCGTCCCGGAGCCGCCGTCGGAGCCCGTTGCGGTGAGCGAGCCCGTCCCCGAGCCCGACGCTCAGGTCGCCGCCGAGCCGGTCGAGACCGCCTCCGGTGCCGCGGCCGAGCAGCCCTCCCTCGAGCTGACGCCGTCCGGCATGGTCCGCGCGAGCGTCGAGACCAGCGTCATCGCGCTCGCGAACCAGAAGGGCGGGGTCGCAAAGACGACGACGACCCTCAACCTCGGCGTCGCGCTCCACGAGATGGGGCACCGGGTGCTGCTCATCGACCTTGACCCGCAGGGCAACCTGACGATGAGCCAGGGCCTCAACCCGGACGTGATCGAGCGCTCGATGTTCGACGTGCTCGTCCACAAGATCCCGATCTCCGAGGTGATCGAACGGCGCGAAGCCGATCTCGCCGTCGCCTCGATCGACCTTGCCGGCGCCGAGCTCGCGCTCAGCGCCTTGATCGGGCGCGAGCGCTCGCTCGAGAAGGCGCTCGTCGAGGTGCGGAGCTCGTACGACTACGTGCTGATCGACACGCCGCCGTCGCTCGGCCTACTGACGATCAACGCGTTCGTCGCCGCGACGGGAGTCATCGTCCCGGTCCAGTGCGAGTACCTCTCACTGCGCGGGCTCGTGCAGCTGGAGAACACGCTCGCGATGGTGCGCGAGAACCTCAATCCGAAGGTGGGGGTCGAGGGAATCGTCGCGACGATGTTCGACGGCCGGACGCTGCATTCCCGGGAGGCGATCGAGATTCTCGAGGAGAACTTCGGCGACCTCGTCTACCGTACGCGGATCCGGAAGACCATTCGCTACGCCGAAGCGCCCGTGAAGGGCAGCTCGGTGCTCAAGTACGACCCCACGGGTGCCGCCGCGGAGGCCTACCGCGAGCTGGCACGCGAGATCGTCGCGGCGAAGGAGGCCGAGGATGGCGCGGAAGCGCGCAAGCATGCGTGAGGGCCCGCTCGCGGAGTTGTTCCGCGCGACCGAGGCCGCCCAGCGGGCGCAAGGGGAGGAGGAGCGCGAGCCGCCTGCGGCCGACGTGCCGTCCGCTGCGTCGGAGCGGCCGCCCGAGGGCACGCGAGCGTCGTCAGAGGCGCAGCTCCCGCTCGAGCCCGAAGCGCCGACGATCGTCGGCGAGCCGACCGATCCGGACGCCACCGTGGAGCACGTCTACGACTTCGAGATCGGCCGCGCTGAGCGCCAGGCGTCGCCCCTCGTGCCCGCGCCGGGCCGCCCGAAGCCGACCCAGGAGCCCGGGCCGCCCGCGGAGGAGAGCATCGCGTCGGTCGTCGAGCTCGTCCCGCCGCACGTCGAGCAGCCCGCCGCACGCGCCCCACGGCCGGAGACCGTCCCCGAGCCGCCGGTCGAGCCGTACACGCCCCCGGCGAGTCGCTTCGTGACCCCGATGCCCGAAAGCCCGCCGCGCCTCCACGTCGCGGGTGACGTCGCGTCCTACCTCGCCGTGATCCGCGTCGTCGGCGTCGGCGGCGCCGGCATCAACGCGGTGAACCGGATGATGGACGCCGGCATCGCGCAGGTCGATTTCGTGGCCGTCAACACGGACGCCCAACAGCTCGAGCTTTCCGACGCGCCGGTGAAGCTCCACATCGGCGAGTCGATCACCCAGGGTCTCGGCTCGGGCTCAGACCCAGAGACCGGGCGCCGATCGGCCGAGGAGGGGTACGACCACGTCCGCTCCGCGCTCCGCGGCAGCGACATGGTGTTCGTCACCGCCGGAGAGGGCGGCGGCACGGGCACGGGCGCGGCCCCGGTCGTCGCGAAGATCGCCCGCGAGCTCGGAGCGCTGACCGTCGGCATCGTGACGACGCCGTTCAAGTTCGAGGGGACCCGCCGCAAGGTCGCCGCCGAGAGCGGCGTCGAGGCGCTTCGCGCTGCCTGCGACACCGTGATCGTGATTCCGAACGACCGCCTGCTCGAGGTGCTCGATCGCTCGACGTCCATGATCGACGCGTTCCGAGTCGCCGACGACGTGCTCCGGCAGGGCGTCCAGGGCATCTGCGACCTGATCACGATGCCGGGCCTCATCAACCTGGACTTCGCGGACGTCCGGACTGTCATGACCGACGCGGGATCGGCTCTGATGGGCATTGGCTACTCCGAGGCGCACGAGAACCGCGCGCGCGAGGCGGCCGAGCGGGCGCTTCGGTCGCCGCTCATCGACACGGAGATCGTCGGCGCACGCGGGATCCTGCTGTCGATAGCCGGCGGTGACGACCTGACGCTGCTCGAGGTCAACGAGGCGGCGGAGGTCGTCCGACAGGCCGCGACGGACGACACTAACATCATCTTCGGCGCGACCGTCGACGAGCGACTCAACGGCCAGGTGTGGGTCACCGTGGTCGCGACGGGGCTGGGTGCACCGCGCCGCGCCTCGTACACTCCCGCCGCCGTGGCGATGGCGTCGTCGTCGGCGCGACCGAGCAGCGAGCCCGAGCGGGAGCTGCCGAGCTTCCTCCGCTGAGGGCGGGCACCGCGCCGCGACCCCGGCGTCCCTCCTCGACGAAGCACGGCTGCCTCGCTGTCCGGTGCGGTCTACGCTCCCTCGCATGCGCGGAGCGGTCGCGGCCGGAAACTGGGACTCGGCGGAAGCCGGGGCATGGGCGCTCCGTGAGGGAGGGACGTGCGTGGATGCCGCGCTGGCGGCCACGTTCGCCGCATTCGTCACGGAGGGGCCGCTGACGGGCCCTTCGGGCGGCGGCTTCCTCGCGCTGCACGAGCCCGGCGAGCCGCCGACCGTCCTCGACTGCTTCTTCGCCGTCCCCACCACACCGCGCGGCGAGATGGATGAGGTCGAGATCGACTTCGCGGATGCCTCGACCCAGGTCTTCCACATCGGGGAGGAGTCGGTCGCAGTCCCGGGCCTCGTGGCCGGCCTCGACGAGGCGCACCAGCGCCGCGGGGCGCTGCCCTGGGCGAGGCTCTTCGTGCCGGCGCTCGAGCTCGCGGCGCGTCCCTTGCAGGCGACCGAGAGCCAGGCGTTCCTCCACGAGATTCTCGTCCCGATCCTGCAGCGTGAAGCCGGTGGAAGGAGCGTGTACGGAACAGTCGGCGTCATCGACGCGACCGACGCGCTGCCCGCCCTGCGGCTGCTGCGAGACGCGCGCTCGGAGGCGTTGGCCATCCTCTTCCCCGACTTCGTCGACGATCTCGCCGCGTACCGGGTCGAGGAGCACCAACCGATCGAGGCAGCCTTCGCGGACGGGACCGTTCTGACGACGCCGGCGCCCTCGATCGGCGGCGCCATCGTGCAGGCCGGGCTGGCGTCGCTCGACGAGGGCGATCGGTCGTCGCCGGGGTCGGTTCACGATGCACGGGCGCTCGCACGCGCCCTGGCGATCGCGTACGGCGCTGGGGGTGCCGGAACGGGCGCACGCCCGACCGGGACGACGCACGTGTCGGTCGTCGACGCCGACGGCGCCGCCGTCGGGCTGTCGTCGACGCTCGGATCGGGCTCGGGCGTCTTCCGGGGCGGCTTCCAGCTGAACAACATGCTGGGCGAGCTCGACGTCATCGGCGACGGCCCGCGCGAGCCCGGCGCCCGCCTGCCGAGCATGATGACACCCACGATCGTTCTCGACCCCGAGGGCGAGCCCCGGCTGGTGGCGGGCAGCGCCGGCTCGGTGCGCCTCGCCGGGGCGATCCTCCAGGTCGTCGACGCCGTCGTCGGCCATAGGCTCCCGGTCGCCGAAGGCATCGCGCGCCCTCGTCTTCACGTCGACGGCGAGGTCGTGCACGTCGAAGGAGGCTGGCCCGACGACGTCGCGCCCGCGCTCGAGGCGGACGGCTTCGACGTCCGCAGCTGGGCGAGCCGGAACCTCTTCTTCGGCGGCGTCTCGGCCGTCGAGCGGCGTCCCGGAAACGTCCTCGGCGCGGCCGGCGACCCGCGGCGCGGAGGACACGGCGTGGTCGTCCGGTGATCACGATCCGCCCGGCTGAGCCGTCCGACGCAGGCGAGCTCGTCGCCCTCGCGGCCTCGGTCGGTCGCGAAGCGGGCGACTGGCTGCTGACGACCGAGACGTGGCGCCCCGTCGCAGACGAGCGTCGCTACCTCAAGGCCGTCCGTCGCGATGCGGATGCCGCCGTCTACGTCGCCGTCGACGCGGACCACGTCGTCGGCCGCCTGTCGCTGGCCCGGGATCCGCATCCGGCCAGTGCACACGTTGCGGACCTCGGCCTGATGGTCGCCGCGAGCCATCGGCGCCGCGGCATCGGCACAGCGCTGCTCGAGGCCGCGGTGGCCTGGGCAAAGGGCTCGCACGTCGGCAAGCTCGAGCTGCACGTGTTCCCCTGGAACGAGCCGGCGATCCGGCTGTATGAGGAGTTCGGGTTCGAGCGCGAGGGGGTGCGCCGCGCGCACTACCTGCGCGACGGCACGGCCGTCGACGCGCTCCTCATGGCCTACCACGTCCCTTCGGGATGGGTATCCCCTCCATCTCGAGCGCCCTGATCAGGAACCGGCGCATCTCAGCCTCGTAACGCGGGTCGAACAGCGCCTCGCCGCCCACTATTCCGCCAGCGGCCCTGACCGCGTCGACGAGCTCGCGGATCGTAGGCCCGTTCTCCGTTCGGCCGACGGGCAACGCGATCCAGCTCGACGGCGGCCCCGCCGGCCCACGCTCCCCGGGCAAGAGACCAGCGTCACGGGCCTCGTCGTCGCCTGGTGCCGCACGCTCGCCCATGCCGACAGCGTGGCGGAGAACGTGTGACGTGTCTGTGTCGACTTCGTGCCAAGAGCGCGCCGAAAGCACGCCGGGCGAACGGACCGAGAGGCCTCGTCCGCAGGAGCTCAGATCCCGAGGCGCGTCGCTCCGACGAGGGCCACCAGCGTGTTCCAACAGGGCGGGCCCTCGCGACGCAGCGCTTCGGCGGCCGACAACGACTCGCACCCGTGGGCGGCCGCCGTCGAGAACAGCGCGGGATCCGGCGTGATGCCCACCCGCGGCAGGTGCAGCCGGTCGGCGTCCCAGCACGTGCCAATCGTGTGATCGGCCGACACCTGGCCATTTGAGTGCAGCCTGAGTGCCGTGACCAGCGGCGCGAACCGCGACTCTTCCAGCTGCAGCGCACCCTCGTCGCGTAGTTACGCGGCGAACGCAGCAGCACGGGGCCCGTGCTCGGGATCGACGGTCTCGTTCGCGCGCCGCGTGTCGTGCAGCAGACCGAAACAGAAGGCGAGCGCCGGATCCGCTGCGTCGGTCGTCGCGGCAAGTGTGAGGCCGGTCGTCGCCACGCATCGCCAGTGCGACTCGCCGTGCCAGTCGGAGTGGCGTCGCCACGCCCGAGACAGCACCACGTCAACGAGCGCGCTCAGCGACCGCGCTTCCACGCGTTCACCATCGAACGCTGGGACGACGTCTGGGGAGAGGCGACGAAGGCGTCGGACACGTCCCGCCGGAGCTCGGCGATGCGCACGATCGGATCGCCGCCGTCGAGCCCGTGACGCACGAGCCAGCACCCGACGACGGTGCCGGTCCGGCCGATCCCGCCCAAGCAGTGGACGTACACGCCCCCGCCGGCGTCGAGAGCGGCGTCGACGTCGTCGAGGATCCGGGTCATGTGGGGGATCGTCGTCGTGCCGAAGTCGACGATGGGGTGTGCGACCCGCCTGGCACCCTGTCCGAGTAGACGGTCGTACGGCTCGAGACAGTCGGCGGGGTGGGTCAGGTCGACGTAGAGCGTCACGCCCCGAGCCTCGAAGCGCGCCAGCCGTCGCGCGGTGTCCGCCGGGTCGGACGAGCCCGGATACCTGCCAGCCAGCAGCCCCTCGGCGACGCGATAGCTGTCTCGGAAGGGCACGTTCACGGGCACGTGGCAGCGTACGCTGCGCACGTGGACGCGGACCCCGTCGAGCTGCGAGTCCTCGGCTGCCTGCTCGAGAAGCAGCGGACGACACCCGACCAGTACCCACTCTCGCTCAATGCGTTGCGGCTCGCCTGCAACCAGACCACGAACCGCGACCCGATCGTCGCGTACGACGAAGGGGAGATCCACGAGGCGCTCCAGCGGCTCGCCCGGCGCGGCTGGACACGCCTCGCCAGCGGTGCGGGGAGCCGCGCTGCCAAGTACCGCCAGCTCTTCGACGAGGCGCTCGGCCTCGCCGGCGACGAGGTCGCCGTGCTGTGCGTCCTCATGTTGCGCGGGCCGCAGACGCCCGGCGAGCTGAACCAGCGCACCGGGCGGCTCCATATCTTCACGGGCATGGACGAGATCCACGAGACGCTCGACCGACTCGCCGGGCGCGACCTCGCAGAGCGGCTTCCGCGCCGCCCCGGCCAGAAGGAGGAGCGCTATCGCCATCTCCTGGGTGGTGACGAGGCGGCGGCGCCCGCCGCCCAGCCATGGGCCGCTGCGGACGCCGCCGCCAAGACGGCAACGTCCGCGCCGCCATCCGCCTCACCCGGCCTCGAGGAGCGGGTCGCCGCGCTCGAGGCCGAGGTCGCGCGGCTCCGCGAGTCACTCGACCGGCTCGAGATGCGCACACACGACTGACGAGCGCCCAGGGCGCCGACGCCTACCTCGCGCGCAGCGACGGCCGCGTGATTCGCGCCTCGGCCGATTCGGCCGTGAGCGTGAACGCCGAGAGCTGGACAAGCTCCGCGTCGAGCTCGAGGCCCGAGCCGACCACCCCGGGCCCTAGGAGCCGCAGATCGACGCCGAGGCCCGCTGCCGGCCCGCGCGTCACCTCCGCCTCTGCGACCTCGTCCACGAACCCGAGCACGCGCTCCGGGCGCGTCGGGCGGCGGTCGAGCCGATCGAGCGCGTCGAGCAGATAGCCGTCGCGGAGCTTGGGCCAGAGCGCCGCGAACGCATCGGGACGGGACAACCCGTCGAGGCAGAGCGTGTCGCCGATCCCGAGCACGGCGCCGCACTGCCCCGGAGCCGCCGGAAACGCCGCCGCCAGGTCGTCGAGCCGGCTCCGATGCGCCCGGAAGGCATCGCTGTGTGCGCGAGTTCCCGAATCGACGTCGAGCGCCTCGAGCCTCGTATCGACGGAGTCCCAGACCGCGCCCTGCGCGGCACCCCGCGCGAGCGGCTTCGCTCCCAGAGCGCTCGCCTTCATGCGTCGCAGCTGGGCGTGGGCGACGTGGCCGGCCGAGGAGAAGCTCCTGGACACCGCTCGCCAGCGCCCCTGTTCCACGCACGAGACGGGTACGTCGAGCTTCGATCCCGCCGCGACGAGGACGCTGACATTGAGGATCCTGTTCTGCTTCGCCCCGGCGAGCTCCTCGCCGTCGTAGAGCAGCACCGCCTCGTCGAGCGGGTTCGATACCGCGAGCTCTGGCACGGCGCCCTCCGGCCCGGTCTCGGTGATCTCGAAGCCCCGGGCGAGGGCGTCGTCGAGCGTCGTGTAGCGCGCGACGGGATCACGACGCGGAAAGAGGGGCGCGACAACGATTCCGCGGTGCTCCACGGCCTCGCCGAGCTGGAACGGGAACGTCGGGCTCGGATGCGGATCGCGGAAGGCTGGCGTCTGGTCGGGCATGGTGAGCTCCTTTCGTCGAGGAGAGTCACCGCTTCGTGTGAAACGCCTTACGGCCGCCCTCCGCGCCGCTCCCGCACGACGGCCCACGCCGCGCCCGGGGAGAAGCCCCGTCGGACGAGAAACGCCACCGCGCGCCGTTCCGTCTTCGCGTCCGCAGTCGTGCGCGATCCGAGCGCGGCCCGCGCGAGCGGCGACCTCGTCCGCGTCGCCGTACGCCTCCTCGAGCGCGCCGCTCGCCTCCGCCTCGGGCACACCGCGGCGCCGGAGCGCCCGCTCCGCCCGCCGCCGGCCGTAGCCGCGCGAGCGGTGTCCACGGGCGAGCTGTCCGGCGAGCTCGACGTCGTCGAGGAAGCCGAGCCGCCGCGCCTCGTCGACGACCGCCGCAGCGATGTCCGCCGGCACGTGCCTGCGCCGCAAGCTTCGCCTCGATCTCGGCGACTGACTGCGCACGCGCTGCGAGTGAGTTGACGACGAACGTGCGTGCCGCAGCATGTCCTGTTTGGTCATCTTGTGAAGCTTCGTTCATACTGTGACGATGGTACGCAAATTGTGGAGGCACCGGATCACCAGCGCCGGGCAGGTGTCGATCCCCGCCGAGGTTCGCGCGCGGTGGGGTGCATCGACCGTCTCGATCGAGGACGAGGGTGATCGCCTGGTGCTCCGCCCGGCGCCGGACGACCCGATCGAGGCGCTCAAGGGCGTGTTGAAGGGCAAGGGACGCAAGGTCCCCTCGGACGAGGCGATGAGACGCCTCGACGAGTCCGAGCGTCGGGCCGAGGAACGGAAGTGGAGCGACCGCTCGTCCTCGACGCCCATCCGGTAGTCGCCTTTCTCGTAGGCGAGCCGGCGGCTGACGAGATCGCCGAGCTGCTGCGCGAAGCGCCGGTGATGTCCGTTGCCAACGCTGCCGAGGTGGTCGACGTCCTCGTCCGGGTTCGCGGCTTTCCGGCGGAGGAGGCGCAGGCACTCGTGGTCAGCTTCCTCGACGAGATCGCCGAGCCGGTGGACGTGTCGCGCGAGATCGCACTCCGCGCCGGGGCGATCCGCGGCGCGGCCCATCGCAGCCGGCAGCTCGACGTGTCGCTCGCGGACTGCATCGCGATCGCTACCGCCTGGCCGGGGGGATCGGTTGCCACATCCGATCCGGCTCTCGCGAGCGTCGCCCGCGCCGAAGGCGTCGAGGTGGTCGCGCTCCCGGATTCCCGCGGCCGCCGCCCGCCCTCGTAGACGCGCCGTCTACGCGGCTTCGCTGGCGACGCCGTCCTCGGCCGGCGCGAACATCGCCACGAGATGCCCGAGCTCGCGCTCGGTTCCCACGAGGATCCGCAGGCGGCCATCCGTGACCGCGGTGTGGATCGGCACGGCACCCTGGACGACGGCGTGGAGCTCCTCGGGCGGTGCCTCGACGACCAGCGTCGGGTCCTCGGCCGGCCGCTTCATCGCGACGAGCTCGCCGCCTCGCACCTGCATCGAGATCGTCTCGCCGTCGACGAACCGGATCTCGTAGACGCCGTCGACGGCCTCGTCCGGTCGGAAGCGCACGTGCACCGCGTACATGCTCCAGCAGTCGCCGGGGTCCGGCGCGCCGAGCGTCCGGGCGCCCCACTGCGCGAGCGAGCGCAGGACGGCGTCGAGCTCACGGCCGTGCTCGGTCAGCTCGTACACGGTGACCGCCCAGGGCGGCGGGAGTTTCGTCTTGCGGACGATCCCCGCCGACTCGAGGTCGCGGAGGCGGGACGTGAGGATGTTCGAGCCGATGCCGGGGAGGGCCTCGGCGAGATCCGTGTAGCGCCGCTGACCCAGCATCAGTTCACGCACGACGAGGAGCTCCCAGCGGTCGCCGACCTGGTCGAGCGCGTGGGCGACGGGGCAGTACTGGCGGTAGCTCTTCACAGCCCTATTGTATGCCCTTACTGGAGGTTCGGTTGTCCGCACTCTTTGTACGGAAGACCGTACTTTCAAATAGCAAGCCTGCGGGCTACGTTCTGGGCCTCAACGACCCGAAAGGTGACGCACGCATGGTTGCTACCGGAAGACACAAGTGGCTGGCGCTGGCTCTGCTCAGCGTCGTCCAGTTCATGCTCGTGCTCGACATCGCGATCGTGAACGTCGCGTTGCCGTCGATCAAGGTCGACCTGGGCTTCTCCCAGGAGAACCTCCAGTGGGTGATCAGCGCCTACGCGCTCGTCTTCGGGGGCTTCCTGCTCCTCGGCGGCCGCGCTGCTGACCTCCTGGGACGGCGGCGCATGTTCATCATCGGGCTCGTCGTGTTCACCGGCGCGTCGCTGCTCGCGGCGCTCGCGTGGAACGAGCCGTCGCTGATCGGCGCCCGGGCGATTCAGGGCCTCGGCGCGGCGATCATCGCCCCGGCGGCGCTGTCGATCCTGATGACCACGTTCTCCGAGGGCAAGGAGCGCAACATCGCGCTGGGCGTCTGGGGCGCGGTCGGCGGGTTCGGTGCCGCGGCGGGCGTGCTGCTCGGCGGCGTCTTCACCGACCTCCTGAGCTGGGAGTGGATCTTCTTCATCAACATCCCGGTCGGGGTGGCGGCACTCGCACTCGCCCCGGTGCTGCTCGGCGAGAGCCGGGACCGCAGCATCCGCGGCTTCGACGCACTCGGCGCCGTGCTCGTGACCGGTGGCCTCTCGGCGGCTGTGTTCGGGATCACGCAGGCGAACGACTGGGGCTGGAGCTCGTCGCGGACCATCGGCGTCTTCGCCGCCGCCGCGGCGCTCCTCGTCGGCTTCGTCGTCCGCGAGACGCGCACGACGCACCCGCTCATGTCCTTCTCGATCTTCCGGATCAAGACGGTCGCGGGCGCGAACATCGCCGGCTTCATCCTCGGGACGGCGCTGTTCTCCATGTTCCTGATGCTGACGCTCTACATGCAGCAGGTGCTCGGGTACTCGCCGCTCAAGACGGGCGTCGCGTACATCGCCGTCGCCGGGACGTCGATCATCTGGGCGATGGTCGCGCAGCAGCTCGTCACGCGCGTCGGCGTCAAGCCGGTGCTCGTCACGGGCATGAGCCTCCTCACGGTCGGGCTCCTGTACTTCACGCAGGTCTCGGTCGGCGGCTCGTACCTCGGCGACCTGCTGCCCGGCTTCCTCGTGATCGCGATGGGCATGGCGTTCTCGTTCGTCTCCATCTCGATCGCGGCGCTGGCGGGCATCCAGGCGAAGGACGCGGGCCTCGCGTCCGGCCTGATCAACACGTCGCAGCAGATCGGCGGCGCGCTCGGGATCGCCGTCCTCTCGTCGGTCGCGGTCGCGCACACGACCAGCTCGGCGAAGGCCGGCGACGCGATGCCGCAGGCGCTCACGTCCGGCTTCCAGGCGGCGTTCTGGGTCGGCGCCGGCGTCGCCGCGGTGGGCGTCCTCGCGTCGCTCGTGCTGATCCGCAAGGAGGAGCTCGCCACCGCTCCGTCCTTCGAGACCGAGGCGGAGGCGCTCCCCGAGGCCGCGTAGGCAAGGTCGCAGGCGCACCGGGGATCTCCCGCCCCCGGTCGCGCTCGCTCCCGGAGCAGCCGCTCCCACTCGGCCGCTCCACCCGACGGAGGGCCCGGCAGACCGCCGGGCCCTCTCATCGTTGGCCCTACCGACCCGGCTTCGCCGGGCTGTTGCCGAGCTGGACGTCGGACACGGTCCATGTGCCCGGGGCGTCGGCGATCACGAACGGCACGTTCGGCCGGCCCGCCAGGTCGGGTGCAGCCAGCATCGCCGCCCAGTTCGCGAACGACTCGTGGTCGAAATGTGCTCGGATCCCCGAGATCGGGTAGGACTGAGCCATGACCACCAACCAGCAAGAGCTTCTCGAAGCCACCATCGCCAAGCCGATCCCCCCGCCCGAGCCGGAGCGGAACCGCACGCTGCTCGACGCCGTCGGCGGCCTCGTCGACCAGGTGATCGATCGGATCCTCCTGAGCTCGGAGCGCGTGACCTCGGCCGCGGAAGGGAAGCGGCTCGTGGCGCTCGACGACGACACGGAGGACGTCGCCGACCGCGTGCAACGCGTTGCCGTGATCGCGACCCCGATCGTGCGGACGTTCGCACGCGGATCGCGCTTCCTGCCGCGTGTGCCGTGGGTGCTCGTGGCGAGCACGACCGCCTCCCTCGTCGTGACGCTGCGCGCCGGCATCCGCGAGGTGCGCGTGCTCGGCTCCCTCGTGGCGCATCGCCTCGAGCAGGCGACTGGCCGGCCGGCCGACCCCGCGCTCGTCAAGCAGCTCACACTCGAGCTCTACCTCTCGCCGAGGCGCACGCCGAGCCTCTCCGGCGGGCTTCCGCTGGCGAAGCTCGTGCGCAAGTGGCTCTTCCGCGGCGCGATCGGAAGGGACACGCGCAAGGGCGCGTGGAAGGCACTCGACGCCGCCGAGCGCCTCGACGTCGCGACGCTCGAGGCGCGCTGGCGGAATCGCTGACCCGTCGGGTTTCGGGGTCCGTGGGGCGCGGCTTCAGCGGCGCCCCCGCCGCTTGAGCTCCCACGCGCGCTGATTCAAGGTCTTCCGCGACAGCGCGTCGTAGCGGCGCAGCGAGGTGCCCGCCATCCGCAACTCTGCGGCCTCCGCGACCAGCCCGCTCCCCTCGAGGTCCTGCGCCGTCGCCTCGACCGCGTCGAGGGCTTCCTCGAAACGGCCCTCGTCGGCGAGTCGGATCACGTCGTCGCGCACGCGGGCGGAGCGCAGGACGAGCACCTCCTCGCGTACGTCCGCGTCCGGCGCAACGCGCGCGGCCTCGGCGGCCGACACGACGTTCGCGACGACCGGGATCGTCGTCGTTCGCTGCTCGATGGTCTCGCCGACCGACGTGAACCGGAGCACGAGCTCCGCGACGACGCACGGCCCGAGTGCCGCGAGATGGGGGATACGGAGCCTCAGCACGACCCGTCGGCGCTCTCCGGCGTACGCGTCGCCCAGCTCGATCTGCGCGCCGCGCTCGACGGCGAGCGACGGGTAGTCGTTCAGCACGCCGACGAGCTCGACGACGGGGCCCGGGCAGACGTCGAGCGTGACGTTGTGTGCCACGACGCGCGTCAGGCCCTCCAGCTCGCGCTCGAAGATCCCGGGCGCGTCGTCCGGCGTCGCCGCGAAGTGCGTGTTCCCGCCGCCCGCGTCGGCCAGGTCGCGCAGCAGGTCCTCGTCGAAGCCGTCGCCGAAGCCGATCGTCGAGGTGGAGACGCCCTCGAGCCGAGCCCGCCGCGCCATGCCGACGAGGTCGTCGCGATCGGTGATCCCCTCGTTCGCCAGCCCGTCGGTCAGCAGGAGGATCTTCCGCGGTCCGTCGGCAGGCGCCTCGATCAGCTCGCCGAGGCCGCGAAGCCACCCGCCGGAGAGGTTCGTCTGGCCGCCGGGGCCGATCGACGCGATGGCCGCCCTCAGCCGGCTCGCGTCGACGGGCGCTCGTGGAGTGAGCAGGCGCACGCGCCCGTCGAAGGCGACGAGCGCGAGCTCGTCGACCGGCCGCAGCCGCTCGGCGAGCCAGCGGCCGCAGCGCCGGGCGACGGCGAGCTTCGGGCCGGCCATTGACCCGGAGCGGTCGAGGACGAGCGCGACGCGGAGCGCCGGCCGCACGGCCTCGTCGGAGAGCTCGGGAACCGACAGCTCCACCATCGCGTGCAGCTCGTGCTCCTGTTCCACTGCGAGCACCGAGTGCTCGAGGCGGACGGACGTGTGGAGGTGACTCGTGTTCTGCATGAAGGGAAGTCACCAGTGCCGTCCTGCGGCCTTACGGAATGCTCGTCCGTTGAGTCACGTCCTTGTAAGACACTGTCAGATAGTTGAGTACAATGGTCGCGTGCCCGCCGCACCGTTCTCTGCACGGCTCGACGTGGGAATCCTCGCGCGGCTCAAGGCGCTGAGCGCCCGCGAGGGCCTGTCTGCATCCGAGCTGGCCGAGCGTCTTCTCGACGAGGGGCTTCGCGCCGAGGAGTTGCCGGGAATCGTCTTCAGACCGGGCCCCACCGGGCGGCGGGCCGGGCTCCACGGCGGTCCCGACGTCTGGGAGATCGTGCGCGATGTGGAGGCGGCACGTGCTGCGGGCGCGAAGGAGCCGATCGCAGCAGTCGTCAGCTCGACCGACCTCGGCGAGGACTCGGTGCGGCTCGCGCTCGCGTACCACGCGCGCTACCCGGAGGACGTCGATCGCCGGATCGAGGCCGCCGACGAGCTGGCGGCGGCGCTGGCAGCGGTCGGCGAATGAAGCTGCTCCTCAACGAGATGTGGACGGCAGAGATCGCACGGCAGCTTCGTCGCCGCGGCCACGACGTGGTTGCTGCGACGGAGTTGCCGGCGCGCTACCGCGGCGTTCCCGATCACGAGGTCTTCGCCCGCGCACGGGAAGACGGCCGCGTGATCGTGACCGATAACGTCCCCGACTTCGCAACGCTCGTCGCCGCGACGGCCAGTCGCGGCGAGGCCCACCCGGGCGTCGTCTTCGCCGTTCGGCCGGCGTTCGACCGTGCGGTGCCCGGCGTGGTCGGCCGCATGACCCGCGCACTCGACCGTCTCCTCCGAGCCGACGAGCGAGTCCGAGGCTCCCACTTCCTGCAGGCCCGCTGAGCGCGAGCCCCGCGTAAGATCGCGTGGATCCCGCGGTGACTCTTCCGTCGATGACCGATGACGACGCGCGCGACGCCCAACTCCTGGAGGCCGGCGAGATCGACCGGCTTCTCGCGAAGTACCACCCCGTGATCCTGGGCCGGTGCATCGCGCGCACGAACGTCCGCGACGGCGAGGACGTGGCCCAGGACGTCGAGTTCCGCCTCTTCCGCGAGTTCCAGGCCGGCAAGCGGTATCCGGCCGTCCCGTATCGGGTGGTCGTCCACAACGTGATCGGGTGGACGCTCGCCGAGCACTTCCAGGGCCGGCGCACCGACGTCCCCATGCCGCTGGGTTGGGAGCCCGGCGACGGCGGCTTCGAGGGGGAGCTCGTCGACCGGCTGTGGATCGCCGAGCTCGTCGACCAGCTCCCCGCGGTGGAGCAGGAGGCGTGCACCCTCGTGTACATCCGGGGGATGAGCCCTGCACAGGCGGCCGCGCAGCTCGGGACGACCGCGAACAACGTCCACCAGCGGCTCTTCCACGCGAGACGCCGCCTCGAGGAGATGATCGTCGGCGATGGCTGACGTCGATCGCCTGTTCGACGAGTTCGCGGCGGCGTACGTCCGCGGCGACCAGCCGGACATCGGCGCGTCCCTCGCGCTCGCCGGCGACCAGGCGGACGAGCTTGCGCGCCTGATCGACGCGTTCCTCCGCGTCGCACCCGCGCCCGAGCCCCGCGACGACGACGTCGCGGTGATGCACGCACGGCTCGGCGGCGAGCCGGGCCTGCTCGCGCTCCGCAAGCGCCGAGCTCGGAGGGTCGACGAGGTCGTGTCCGACCTCGCCGAGCGGCTCGATGTGGAGGACCTCCCGAGACTGAAGCGCTACTACCAGCGGCTGGAGAGCGGCACGCTCGACCCCGGCCCCGTCGACCAACGCGTCTGGGACGCGCTACGCGAGCTCTTCGTCACGAACGTGCGAGCGATCGTGCGGCCGGTGACGACGCCGACGGGGGAGAGCGCGATGGCCTACTACCGCCGGACAGGGGAGGCCGGGCCTCATCTCCAGATGTCGACAAGGTCGGCGCGGCTCGACGAACGTGTCGTCCAGGTCGAGGCGGCCAAGCCCGAGCGCGACGAGCTCGACCGCCTCTTCCTCGGCCCGGAGTAGCCCTTCGCGGACCGGTCGAAGATCTCGACCTTTCCTTGGTCGGCTGCCTGCGGTCGCGTATGAATCGCCCGGTGCCGTCACCGGACGACCTCGACTTCTGGCTCGGCACCTGGATCGTCCGTTGGGGCGCGGGTGACGACGAGTGGGGCCGCAACGTCGTCGCCCGCGCGCTCGGCGGGCGCGTCGTCGAGGAGCGGTTCGACGGTCGTCCGGGCGTCGATCTCGTCGGCATGAGCGTGTCGGTGTTCGACGAGCGCCAGGGCGTCTGGTGCCAGACGTGGGTCGACAACCAGGGCAACTACTTCGCGCTCGAGGGCCGCCGGGTGGATGGCGAGATGCGCCTCCACACCACCGCGCACAACGGCCCCGAGCGGGATGCCCTCTACCGGATGCGGTTCTTCGACATCGAGCGCGACGCGCTCTCGTGGACCTGGGAGCGCTCGCTGGACGCCGGTGCGTCGTTCGACGAGCTCTGGCGGCTCCGCTACGACCGGGCGGAAGAGTAGAGAGGGCGGCTCGGCAGAGCCGCCCTCCGTCCCTCCCCCTGGCAATGCCCCTTACGCGGGCCCTACACGGTTCCGTCGAACCGCAAACCCGGCTGCCGCGATGATCAGGCCCGCGCCCGCGAGCCCGCCGATCGCCGCCGCCGTGCCCGGATCGACCGACGGCAGCTCGAAGCTCGTGCCGGAGTCGACCGGTGCCGGTGTACCGACGCCGCGTTCCACGAGCGTCGCCTCGTCGTGGACCGCCGGAGTCGCCTGTTGTGCGATGCCTCGCGCGGCGAGCGTCGACTCGTCCGGCCCCGGGAGCGAGACACCGATCCCTCGGGCGACGGTGGACGCCTCGTCGTGCACCGCGGGTCCCGCGATGTCGCGGGCCGTCGCTGCCTCGTCGTGCGCTGTGATCGCCGTTGCGATCGCCGGGTCGATGCCGCGAGCGGCCAGCGTGGCCTCGTCCGCGCCGGGAATCGAGACGCCGATCCCACGCGCGACGGCCGATGCCTCGTCGTGCCCACTCGGTGCTGCGATGTCGCGGGCCGTCGCTGCCTCGTCGTGCGCCGCGATCGCCGTTGCGATCGGGACATCCACGCCGCGGGCCGCGAGCGTCGCCTCGTCATGGGTAGGTGCGGCGAGCATGCTTGCGGTGCCCGCCTCGCCGTGACCGGGCGCGACGACGGCGGCAACCGCAGTACCGCCCCCCTCTACCGACATCAGCTGTCCCGAAGCGGTCGACGCTGCCACCGCGGCCGACGCCGAGGCGGCGGCGACGGTGAGGAGGATCGCCTCGCGGATCCCGTGGCCCTCGAAGTCGGGCTCGTCGAGCGCCCGCTCGAGCTTCGCCCTGTCGAACGACAGCAGGACCGCATCCGATTCCATCCGCGCCAACAGCGACTCGAGGTCGCTTCGCTGCCAGTGGACGTTGACTCCGGTCGTCTCGACGCCGCCGCTCCCGGCGCGCGTCACGTCGAGGATGAGGTCGAGCGGCTCATCCGCTGCGAGCGCCTCCTCGATCTCGTCCCGTCCGATGGTTGCCGTGACGCCCGGGTCTCCCCCCAACTCGGGCGCGTCAACGAGCATCGCCGTCATGCTCGTTCCCATAGATGCCTCCCTTCGTGGGTGCGCCGCACACCGCGGCTCATCCTCTGGACGAGCGAGGCTGCCGCGATCTTCCGCGGATTGTCTCACGCGTCACAAGTGAATGGAACCCCGTCGGGGGGCGTCTTCAGCCCTGTCCCTCTTCATCGATCCCGTGCTCGGCCAGCCAGGCCTTCGCGACACGCTTCTGGGCCCGCGTCAGCCACGCCTCCGCCACGAGATCCCTGAGCTCATCGCGATCGATCCGCTCCAGCGAGGGGATCCGCATCAGCACGGCTGAGTAGCCGTTCCAGTGCGGAGTCGTGAAGAACACGCCGCGGTCGTCGGCGAGCATGATCTCCTTCTCGCCCAGGTCCGCGACCCGGAACACGAGCACGTCGTCGAGCCGCTCGCCGGTCTCCGGGTCGACGGCGTCCGGCCGCCGGCTGCGGTGGAAGCAGAAGAACTTGCCGTGCACGGAGTAGGTCGGCCGCCCGTCGTCGGAGACGTGCTTCTCGGACTGCGGCATCGCGAGCGCGAGCTCGTCGAGGTCCTGCATCGTCGCCATGGCGCCACTCTGCCAGCCTTGCCCCTGTGGCGCGGCATCGTTCGGCACGAGTCGCTCGAGGACGTGTTGGCCATTCCGGCGCCCGGTAACGTCGCGCCCACGCAACTGCTCAGAGAGGAGCCACCGATGTCCGACATGATCGTCACGACGATGAACGACCTGCCCGGCTACCGCGTCGCGGAGGTGTACGGGGAGGTGTTCGGGCTCACCGTGCGGAGCCGGAACATCGGCTCGGACATCGGCGCGAGCCTCAAGGGCCTCATCGGCGGCGAGGTGAAGGGCTACACGAAGATGCTGGCCGACAGCCGGCTCCAGGCGGTCGAGCGCCTGCGAGACGCGGCACGGGAGGCAGGCGCGAACGCCGTCATCGCGATGCGCTTCGACTGCAACGAGCTCGGGAGCAACATGACCGAGGTCGCCGCCTACGGCACCGCGGTCAGCGTGCAGCGCGCCTAGCCGGTCCTGCGCATCGGCGCGATCCGGGCGCACGTCTGGCAGGCTCGGATCCGTGGTTCCCGAGGCGGAGCTCGTCACGACCGAGCGTGGGCTCGTCCCGAAGGGGCAGGGCTGGTTCGTTCTCAACGCACGCGAGACGCAGTGGTGGGAGCGCAAGGGGCGCGGCGTGCTGTGCGAGTTCGAGGGCGCGGGCTTCGAGGGCGCGACGGACTTCCACCAGCTCGGGATCAACCTCGCCGTCCTCGGCCCCGGGGAGCCGATGGCGATGTACCACCGCGAGAACGACCAGGAGGACTTCCTCGTGCTCGCCGGGGAGGCGCTGGCCATCGTCGAGGGCGAGGAGCGCCCGCTCGAACGGTGGGACTTCCTCCACTGCCCTCCGGGGACGAACCACGTGATCGTCGGCGCGGGAGACGGCCCGTGTGTCGTGCTCGCGGTCGGCGCCCGCGACCGTTCGCGAAGGCCCGACTGGGGCGCCTACACCGTCGACGCGGCCGCGCAGCGCCACGGCGCCGGCGTCGAGCGGGAGACGACGGATTCGCGCGAGGCGTACGCCCGGTTCCCGCAGGGCGGGCTCACCCGCTACCGGGAGGGCTGGCTCCCCGGGTAGGCCGACGCACCGCCGGCGGAGGGCCGTGGCTCGAGCCACGGCCCTCCGCGGCGTGAGAGTGGTCAGGCGGCTTCCTGGAACGCAGGCTCCTCGCTCGGCGCCTGGAGCTGCTGTCGGTGCCCTCGCATCGTGACGACCGCGACCACCGCGCCTGCTAGCGCGATCGCCGCCGCCACCTCGAGCCCTCGCTGGAAGCCGTGGACGAACGCGACCGGCTGCGTGTCGCCTGCTGCGAGCGAGCTCGCCGAGACGTGCGCCACGATCGCGCCGGTGACGGCGATCCCGAGCGAGCCGCCGACCTGGCGCATGCTGTTCAGCACCGCGGAGCCGACGCCCGCCTGGTCGCGCGGCACGGAGCCCATCGCGGCGGCGGTCGTCGGGGTCATCGTGAACGCCATCCCGACGCCCATGACGACGAGGCCGGGGAGGATCTCCCAGTAGGTCGAGCCCGTCCCGAGCCGGGAGAAGAGGACAAGCGAGACGGAAAGCAGCACCATGCCGCTCCCCGTGAGCCAGCGGGAGCCGACCCGGTCCACGACGCGCCCAACCTGCGGCGCGAGCACGGCGATGAGGATCGTCGCGGGCAGGAAGCTGGCGCCGGCCTCGACGGGTGAGTAGCCGAGGATCTGCTGGACGTACAGCGACACGTAGAAGAACACGCCGAACATCGCAAGCGCGACCAGGAGCATCGCCACGTTCGCGCCCGAGAACGTCGGGTTGCGGAAGAGCGTCAGGTCGAGCATCGGTCGCCGCTGCCGCAGCTCGAGCAGCACGAAGGCGGCGAGCGAGACGGCCGCGAGGGCGAACGCGCCGACGATGCGCGTCGAGCCCCACCCGTGGGAGTTCGCCTCGATCAGGGCGTACGTGAGCGCGAACAGGCCGATGCCCGAGGTCACGAGGCCGGGCACGTCCGGGCGCTGGTCCTGCGAGGTGTCGCGCGACTCGTCGATGAACGCGTACGCGGCGGCGATCGCGACGATCCCGACCGGCACGTTCACGAAGAAGATCCAGCTCCAGTCGACGTGCTCGCTGAGGAGGCCGCCGACGAGCGGGCCGATCGCGAGCGCGAGCGCGGAGACGCCCGCCCAGATCCCGATCGCGGTGCCGCGCTGGCGCGGCGGGAAGGTCGCGGTGATGATCGAGAGCGTCGCCGGGTTCATCATCGCCGCCCCGATGCCCTGGACCACGCGCGCGCCGATCAGCACCTCGGCGCTGCCCGCGAGCCCGCATGCGAGCGAGGCGACCGTGAAGACGACGAGCCCCGCGACGAACACGCGCCGCCGCCCGAGCAGGTCGGCCAGCTTGCCGCCCGTGAGCATCAGCGCAGCGAATGTCAGCGCGTACCCGGCCACGACCCATTCGAGCTCGGAGAGCGACAGCCCGAGCGACTGCTGAATCGAGGGCAGCGCGACGTTCACGACCGTGTTGTCGAGCATGATCATGAACAGCCCGAGCGACACGGCCCCGAGCGTCCACCACCTCCGATGCTCTCCGCCGAACACGCCGCCGTCACCCACCGCGCCCGCTGCATCCATCCGGATCGCCTCCTTCGACTCGTCTCCCCCGAGGGTTGCTGCCGCGCCGGGGGCTGCGCGGGCGGGAGACCGGCGTCCGCGGGGTGCGGGCACCCGTACCACCTGCAGGCGCGCCGATCGCGTTCGCTCCCCGGGCCGGCCGAACCGCGGACGTCAGCTCGACGGCCGGTCGCCGATCCAGTAGCGCGGACCGGGGCCGAAGGCGGCTGCGCGGTCGCCGGGGTTCGCGAGGCGGCAGCGGTCGAGCGAGAGACAGCCACAGCCGATGCACTCCGTGAGCCCGAGCTTGAGGCGCTCGAGCTCGGCGATCCGTTCGTCGATCCTCGCGCTCCAGGCGCTCGAGAGACGGGACCAGTCGTGGCGCGTCGGGACCGCGTGGGGTGGAAGCTTCGCGAGCTCGACGCCGATCTCCTCGAGCGTCAGTCCGAGGCGTTGCGCGAAGACGATGAAAGCGATTCGCCGGAGAACCGCCCGCGGGAAGCGGCGGTGGCCCGAACCCGCTCGCCCCGGCGTGATCAGGCCGCGTTGCTCGTAGAAGCGAAGCGCCGACGAGGCGACGCCGCTGCGTCGCGAGACCTCGCCGATGGGGAGCAGGCCGGACATCTGTGAGTGGTGCCGATCAGACTTGACTTCAAGTTTACTTGAACTAGTAGTTTGGCTCCAGCACTTCGGAACCGGCCGGGAGGAGGCTGTCATGACGATCGATCAGCGTGCGAGCGAGCGCATCATGGAAGAGGTCACCTCCTGGCCGGGGGTCGTCGCGGGACCCGGCAGACGCGGCGAGCTGGCATTCAAGGTGGGCGGACGGGAGCTCGGCCACCTGCACGGCGACCACGTCGCCCACTTCGGCTTTCCGAAGCAGGTCTGGGGTGCCCTATACGAGCAAGGGCGGATCGAGTACCACCCCGTCTTCCCGGGCCGGCCGGGCTTCGGCGCGCGCAGGATCGAGACCGAGGACGACGTCGACGACGTCATCGCGCTGCTGCGCCTCAACTACGACCGCGTGGTCGCGCGCCACGGCCTTCCCGTCGAGGCTGCCGCATGACGGCGCGGAAAGAGGCAGGTCTGTCGGAGACCCGCATCCACCGGCATGCGACAGGAGCGGGCGGTGCGTTCGTCAACGCGTATCTGGTCGAGACGGACGAGGGAATCGTCGCGGTCGACGGGACGCTGACCGTCTCGGACGGTCGCGCGCTCCGCGCGCGGCTCGAGTCGCTGGGCAAGCCGCTGCTGGCGGTGCTCGTCACACATGCGCATCCGGACCACTACGGCGGCATCGTCGAGCTCGTCGCCGACGACGACGTGCCCGTCGTCGCCACCGCAGGCGTCGATGCGGTGATCCGCCGCGACGACGCCCTCAAGGACGAGATCCTGCGACCCATGTTCGGGGAGGAGTGGCCTCGCCGGCGCACGTTCCCCGACCGCACCGTCCCGGACGGCGAGCGGATGGAGTTTGGTGACGTGAGCTTCACGGTCCTCGACCTCGGACCAGGCGAGTCGCCCCACGACAGCATCTGGTTCCTCGGCGACGACCGAGCGACGGCATTCCCCGGCGACCAGGTCTACGACGGGAAACACGCCTACCTCGCCGACGGCTTCTTCGAGGACTGGCTCGGCCACCTCGAGCGTCTGCGCCAGGAGCTGCCCGCCGACGCGACCCTCCACATCGGACACGGAGGGCCGGTCACGCCCGCGCGGCTCGACGTGCAGCGCGAATACATCGAGTCCTTCGTCGACGCGGTCCGCGGCGCCGACTGGTCGCAACCGGACGCGGCCCGTGCGGCGGTCACCGAGCGGATGACGCGCCTGCTGCCCACGGACGAGCTCCGGTTCCTCATGGAGCTCAGCATCGAGCCCGTCGCCGCGAGGCTCGGGATCCTCCAGTCCGTCTAGCGAGAGGATCCGGCCATGCACACGATCACGGCTCACATCGTCGTCCGCGACGCTGCACGCGCAGCCGACTGGTATCGAGCAGTCTTCGGCGCCGAGGAGCGCGGTCGCGTCGAGGTTCCCGGCGGCAAGCTCATGCAGCTCGAGCTCCGCCTCGGCGACTCGGCGGTGATGCTCGCCGACGAGTTCCCGGAGCTGGGCGTCCTCTCCCCGGTGAGCATCGGGGGTACCGCAACCGTCCTGCACGTCTCCACGGACGACGTCGACGCCGTCTGGCAACGGGCGCTCGACGGCGGCGCCGAGGTGCGCCAGCCGCTCCAGGATGTCTTCTGGGGAGAGCGGTACGGGCAGATCACAGACCCGTTCGGCCACCGCTGGGGGATCGCCAAGCGTCTGCGCGAGGTGCCGCACGAGGAGCTCGTCCGGGCCGTGGCGGAGGCCTTCGGCGGCGAATAGAGCGGGGCGTCTCGGGGGACCGCGAAGCCGGCCGTGAGGCCGGTCCCCCGGCTGCCTGATTGCTTCGGTGTGGACACGTCCGCGACTGCTGATTACGGTCCGATCGAATTGCCGTCGGCCCCGACCCGCTACACCGACCCGCGCGCCCACGAGCTCCGCGCCGAGTACCTCGCGACGTTCGGCGGTGACGAGATCCCGGCGCCGGTCGAGTCGATCGCCGAGGACCTCCTCGGCCTGCGGATCGAGCGGTGCGACCTCGGCGAGTGCTCGGGGATGCTCATCCCGGCCGAGCGGCTGATCCTCGTCAACGCGTCCGAGGCGATGAGCGGCGACATCCCGACCCGCCGCCACCGCTTCACGATCGCGCACGAGTTGGGCCACTGGATCTGCCACGCGAGGGGGATCGAGGAGGCGCCGACCTTCTGCCGCGCGAAGGACCTTTCGCAGGACGCCGACCGGGCGCTCGAGCGGGAGGCGAACGTCTTCGGCGCGGAGCTCCTGATGCCGGAGGCCGCCGTGCGCGATGCGTGGGCAGCGTTCCCGGACACGTCGCAGCTCGCGGAACATTTCGGGGTCTCGGCTCTCGCCGCCCAGTGGCGGCTCTACAGCTTTGGCCTCAGCCCGAAGCCGGACTGATCACACCAGCCGATGCTGCGTCGCCCAGCGCGCCAGCTCGTGCCGCGTGGACAGCTGGAGCTTGCGCAGGACGTTCGAGACGTGGCTCTCGACCGTCTTCACCGAGAGGTGCAGCCGCGCCGCGATCTCCTTGTACATGTAGCCCCGTGCGATCAGTTGCAGCACCTCTCGCTCGCGCGGCGTCAGCTCGTCGAGCTCGGCGTCGCCGCCGACCTGCTCGCCGGCGCGGAAGGCGTCGAGCACGAAGCCCGCGAGGCGCGGTGAGAACACGGCGTCGCCGGTCGCAACGCGCTCGATCGCGGCGGCAAGCTCCTGGCCCGAGATCGTCTTCGTCACGTAACCGCGCGCGCCCGCGCGGATCACGGCGATCACGTCCTCGGCCGCGTCCGACACCGACAGCGCGAGGAACTTCACGCCCGGCCGCTCCGGCGAGACCGCGTTGATGATCGCGTCGCCGCTCCCGTCGGGCAGGTGCACGTCGAGGAGCACGACCTCCGGGTCCAGCTCGGTGATCAGCGGCACGGCCTCGGCCACGCTGCCCGCCTGGCCGACCACGTCGACGGCGTCGCCGAGCTCCGCGCGGACGCCCGCGAGGAACAGGTCGTGGTCGTCCACGAGCACCACGCGGCGCTTCACGACGGCCTCCGGGGCAGGTGCAGCTCGACCTCGGTTCCGCCGCCCGCGCTCGTCACCACGGTCGCGTGCCCGCCGGCGCGCTCCATCCGCGCCTCGATCGACTCCGCCAGGCCCTTCCGGTCGTCGGGCACCGCAGCACGGTCGAAGCCCGCGCCGCGATCCCGTACGAACACGCCGATCTCGTCGTCCGTCACCTCGGCATAGACGTCGATCTCCTCGACACCCGCGAACTTGGCCGCGTTCGTCATCGCCTCGCGCGCCGCGAGCACCAGCGCGCTGACCGAGGCGTCGACGGGACAGTCGCCGGCGCTCGCGAGCTCGATCCGTACGCCGTGAAGCTCCTCGACGTCGCCCGCGGCCGCCGACAGCGCCGCGACGAGCGAGGCCGTCTCGTCGCCGAGCGGCTGGTCGGCGTACAGCCAGCCGCGCAGCTGCCGCTCCTGCCTGCGCGCCAGCGACGCCACGCGGCGTGGATCGTGCGCGTGCCGCTGGATCAGCGCCAGCGTCTGCAGCACCGAGTCGTGCACACGGGCGGCCATGTCCGACCGCTCCTCGCTGCGGACACGCGCGGTGCGCTCTGCGTCCCGCTCGACCGCGAGCCGCCAGACCCACGGCCCGCCGATCAGGAGCAGCGCTCCCGCGACGGCACCCGGTGCGAGCAGGGTCGAGGACGTCCCCCCGCCCGACAGCAGCACCACCGCGCCGAGCGCCGCGAGGGCGAGCCCCCAGTAGGACAGCGGCGCATCCGCATGGAAGCTGCCGCCCTGGCGCCAGGCGAGCGCGAGCCCGGCCGCGATCAACGCGATCCCGACGACCGACCGGTCGGAGAGACCGAGAGCGCCGAGCAGGGCTGCGCCCGCGAAGAGCGCGAGCACCGCGGCGACCCAGGCCCGCCGCCCGTCGTTCCACGCCCACAGCGCCAGGTACAACACGATCCCCGCGCCGCCTGCCAGTGCCAGCAGCGCGAAGACGAGCCGGACGAGGGTGGGGTCGACCGCGAGGGTCTGCGCGATACCTGCGCAGACCCCCGCGATCACCCGCTCGTCAGAGCTCGACGCGAACGTGCGGGGCGGCATGCGGCCTCATCGTACGGCGCGCTCGACGCGCAGGTTCCCTGCGCCGACGTGCGCCACGAGCTCGAGCACGCGGTCGCCGGATCCGGGCAGGTCGACGTCGGCGTTCCAGCCGTCCTCCTCCGTGCCCAGCAGGTTCACGTGGCCCGCCCGGGCCTCGCCGTAGCCGTCGAGGGTCACGCCCGGCGGCAGGATCACCTGTAGGTCGCCGACGTCGACGCTCGTCTCCAGGTGCGTCGTGCCCGCCGGGAACTGCATCCGGCTGAGATCGAGCTCGAGCGAGCCGATCCCCAGCCGGTAGTCGTCTTTCAACTCCTGCGCGCTCGTGACGACGTAGGTGTGGTCGCCGATGCCGCGGTCGACATGCACGTGGAACACGGCCATGAAGATCGCGACCGCGACGAGCACGAGCGCGACGAGGGACGCCACGACGATGCCGAGCCGGCGCATGACGCGTCGCATGCGGCGCGAGTCCTGTGCCGCGAGCTCCTTCGCGTCCATCGCCGACTCCGCCGCGGATTGCCGTGTGATCCAGAGGATCAGGGCACCCGCGATCAGGAACAGCCACCAGGCGTCGCCGTCGGGCCACAGCGTTGCCCGGGACAGCAGGATCGCGCCTGCGACGGCGAGGAGGCCGAGCCCGATCAGCGGCCACGGCCGGTCGCGCCGGTTGCGGAGCGCCGCCGTGGCGATCGAGTCCTCCTTGCCCTCGTCGGGCATCACGAGCGCGGCGGCGGCGTAGATCAGGATGCCGGCCCCGCCCAGGAGGGTGAGGACGACGAAGCCGACGCGGAAGACAGCGGGGTGGATCTCGAAGTAGCGAGCCAGGCCCCCGCTGACGCCGGCAAGCATGCGATCCGACCGGCTGCGCTGCAGCCGGCGGATCTCGGGGATATGTGTGGTGTGTTCGCTCATGTCTCCAGGGTGGCGGAGCGGACGCCGCGCGACCATCCGGAATGACCCTGACTCGACCCTGACTCGGCCCGGGGCACGTAATGGAGCAAATGCACGTGTCCCCGGGCTGCGGACATGTCTCCGTTTCTTCGCGCGGGCTTCCGCTGAATCGCGAAGGCCTCGCAGGGCTCCAACGCTCGGTCGCGCTCGATCGCCTCAGGCGGGCGGCTACGATCGCTCGCCCAGGGCGACCGCGAGCGACCGGCGCAGCGTCTCGTGCGCCTCGAGCTCGCGCTCGACGGGAGCGAGGACGAGGTCGTCGGCGACCGCCTCGATCCCCGGGCGCAGCGCGCGCGCCGCCGAGCGCCGCCGGCGGCGCGCGCCCACGGCGTTGACGGCCCGGGTACCGAGCGAGAGGACGACGCCCAGCACGAGCCCGCCGAGCACGAGCCACGTTGCGATCGGCGCTCCGCCGAGCTCCGGCAGGGGTACGACATCCTCGATATGCAGGTAGCCGGCTACGCCGGCGAGCGTGATCCAGAGCGTGCCGACGAGTGCCGCGGCGACGAGGAGCCACTGGAGGAGAGATGCCGCCCGCCACCAGTGAGGAGCACGGGTGTCGAGCTTCGCAGCGCCCACCGCCTGGTCGAGCCGATCGACAACGCGCGCGTCGCCGGCCGAAGCGGCGCGGCGGACGAGTGTCGGCCAGGGCGCAGGAAGCCCAGCGCTCGCACTGTCGGCCACCTGACGCACGGCGGTGGCGACCTGTGCCAGCTGCACGTCCGACGCGGGCGGGAGGGAGGTTCTGCCTACGCCGGCTGCCCCATCTCCGAGGCGCAGGCGACGGAGAGGGTCGGGCTTCAGGCGACCAACCCAGCGCGCGAGGGGCCAGCCGCTCGCCAACGCTCCGCGGTGGCGGTGCGCGTCGCCGACGGCCTCGACGACCCGTGGGACCCCGGCTGCTTCGGCGAGGGCGGTCACCAGCGCCTCGCGATCGGTGCGCTCGACGCGTGTCCGCCCCGAGGAGCCACACCAGCGGCGGAGCGAGGCCGCCGCTGCTGCCGCGTCCGCCGAGAGGCGCTCGACGGCTGCCTTTCGCGAGGCGACGCGACGAGCGAGAAGCCCACGGAGCTCGTCGACGCCGGCCCCCGTTCTTGCCGAGATGACGAGGACGGGCGACTCGTCCAGCCCGTCCTCCGTGAGCAGGCGAGCGGTGTCGCGTCGCAACGCGGCAACCTCCTCCGGAGGGAGGAGGTCGGCCTGGTTGAGGACGACGGCCATCGACTCGTCGTGGGCGGCGAGCGGCCGGAGATAGCCGCGGTGAAGCGCGGCGTCTGCGTACTTCTGCGACTCGACGACCCAGACGAGGAGATCCGCGAGCTCGACGATCCTGTCCACCTCGAGCCGGTGCGCAGCCTCGACGGAGTCGAAGTCGGGCAGGTCGAGAAGCACCAGTCCGCTCAGTCCGTCCCCGTCCAGGCGATGACGCCTCTTGATCTCGAGCCAGTCGAGCAGGGCGTCCGCACCGTCGCCCCAAACTGCCGCCTGCCCCGTCGACGTGGTCGGTCTGCGCCGCCCGACGGCCGCGAGCTCTGTTCCGCTCAGGGTGTTGAAGAGGAGCGACTTGCCGGCGCCCGTGGGGCCCACGAGCGCGACGACCGTCGACTCGACCCCGAGACCCAGCCGCGCTTCCGCCTTCTCGGTCACGCGCCGCGCGCGCTCGACCGCCTCCGGATCAAGCCGTCCGTCCGCGACGAGGACGGCCTCTGCCAATGCGGCCAGGCGCCGGTCGAGCGCGAGACTCACGATGCCCGTCGAACGGCGTCGATCGCGCTGTGGAGGCGTGCGACGGCCTCCGGCTCGGGGGCCTTGCCGTCGAGCACTGCAGCGAAGCGCTCGGTCTCGTCTCGAAGCAGATCGTCGACCCGTTCCGTGAGGTCGTCGCGCGCTCGTGCCGCGAGCGAGCGCACCGCCTGGTCGCCCAGGAGCGCCTCGAGGAGCTTGTGCCCGACGGCCGACGTGCCACCGGCGACGACTGCCTCGAGGCCCGTGATCCCGCCCGTGCTCGCGAAGACCGCCAGCATCACTGTGAGCCCGGCCCCGTTCACGCCGAGCGAGGCGAGTCGCGCGGTCGTCCGCTTCGCGGCCCCCTCCGTCCGGACGAGATCCATGACGTACCCCTGCCAGGCTCGCACCTGCTCGCGCGTGTCGCCGCGCAGCTCGTCGGACGCACGCGTGAGCCCGGGCGCGCCATCGACGAGCGCCCTCCCCGCAGGGCTCTCGCTCCAGGCGCGTGCGGCACGCTCCGCAGCACGCTCGGCCGCTGCGCGGACGACCGCCTCGAGCCGGTGCTCCACTGCCTCTCGAAGCTGTTCCCCCGCGGGCTCGCGACCCGTGACGAGGCTCGTCAGTCGATCCCGCACCGCCGCGAGTCGCGTCTGCAGCTCTCGCATGAGGTCGCCGGTGCCGACCACCTCGTGCCACCGGGCGACGACCTCACCTCGTAGAAGCGAGCCGCTCCGAAGCGCATCCTCGACATCCTGGCGTGCAGAGGCGTACGCGAGATCAGCCGCCGCGCGGAGGTCCGCCGCCGCTGCGAGCTGCTCCGAAGCCGCCCGCTCTACCGCGCCCGCACGACCGGGGAGGCTGCGCAGGGCGCCGCTCAGCGTCCTGCGAATCAGATCGCCCCGAGCCTCAGCATCTGCGGCAAGAGCGTCGAGCCAGCGGCGCACCGGGGCGAGCTCCGCCGGCGGCAGGCGCCCCTCCTTGAGCCGTGTCTCCCCGACGACGAGCAGCACGGCGTCGATCCGCTCTTCCCGGATCATCTCCGCGAGGTGCGCCGTAACCTCGCGCTCGGCATCGTCCGGGACGCGGTTGAGCACGATCGAGAGCGCCGTACCCCGCTCCCGTGCCGTTGCGAGGAATTCCCACGGCACGGCGTCCGCATAGCGCGCTGCCGTGGTCACGAAGAGCCAGGCATCGGCGGCTGCGAGGAGCTGTGTCGCCAGCGCGCGGTTCTCGGCGAGCACGGAGTCGATGTCCGGCGAGTCGAGAAGCGCAAGACCCGGTTGCAGCTCCGGGGTCGGCACGAGCAGGAGCGTGCCGGGCGTCGGAGTGCCGCCCGTCACTCTCGGCAGGCCGGGCAGGATCCGGTCGCCCTCGAACCAGCGCACGTCGTCGGGGTGGCAGACGAGAACGGGCCCGCGCGTCGTGGGTCGGAGCACGCCCGATGGGCTGACCTCCGCGCCGACGAGGCTGTTGAGAATCGTGGACTTCCCCGCGCCGGTCGACCCTCCGACGACCATGAGAACCGGCGCGTCCATCTGGTCCAGGCGCGGCAGGAGGTAGTCGTCGGTCTGGCCGACGATGTCGTCCCGCGCGGCACGCGCCCGACCCGAGTCCGGGAGCTCGAGCTGGAGCCGCAGCGCGGCGAGGTCGTCGCGAAGCCGGCGCAGGGCGTCGGGAAGCTCGGGTCTCAAGGTCGCGTCTTGCGGAAGACAAGGGCAATCATCGCATCGATTCATGGGGGATCCGCGATCCGGGCGAATCCGCGACGAACCGTTGGACACGTTCCGCAACGTCGCCCGACGAGGAACGGGACGCGTTGAAGGCATGCATCAGGGCACCGAACAGCAGGTCGAAGCCAAGCCGCTGGCTCCGAACCAGCGCCGCGGTCACGTCCGCTGGCTCGACGCATCAAGCACCTCCTCCGCCGCCAGCGATCGCTTCTAGCCGTTTGCGCCTTCTCGACCGGAATCCGGGGCGCGCCGCCTGCCAAACGTCGCGCAACGTAGGGCTGCGGCGAGCCTTGGACGTGCTCTGGGCGCGAGCCGCCAGCCGCTCCTAGCGCATCGCGAGGCGCTGCTGAACGAGCTGGATCGCCATCGACCCTTCGCCGACCGCCGAAAGCGTGCGCCGCCGTCGGGACGGTATCCCGACCGAATATCGTTGCGGCGACGCGGCTGCGCGGACAGTGCCGTGGTTAGCCTGCGGCGATGCGCTGGCTCTCGCGGCTCGCAGCGTCTCGCGCCGCCCGTGTCGGCGCCGTGCTCGTCGCGATCGGCGCGCTCCTCCTCACCGCAGAGCTTCTCCTCCGAGGCGGCGAGCAGGCCGCGCCTCCCCCGCCCGCTCCTGCCCCAACGGCGCCCCCGCCGACAACGCCCGTGCCACCCTCGCCGTCTCCACCACCGACGGCGCCACCGCCTCCGCCGCCCGAGCCCACGCCTCCACCGCCCGCGTCGGTGGTGTTTTCGTGGAGGTCGGCCGGTGCGCTCGTGTGGCACGAGACCGACGTCGAGCCGACCCTGCTCGGCCGCATCCTGCGCGAGGCGGGGTTCGGTTGGGTCGCGGTGCGGGTGCAGGACGGGACGGTCGAGGATCCGGTGCAGGCCGACTGGGTCTACCGCTTCCGGCTTGCGAGCGGCCTGCCGGTCGGCGGCTGGGGTGTTCTCCGCACCGAGCCCGAGGCTGAGGCCAGGCTCGGCAGCGAGCTCGTGACCCGCTACGGGCTCGACTTCTATGTGGCCAATCCGGAGGTCGAGTACGAGTTCAGCGGCGCCGACGGTCCGAGCGACGAGCGAAGCGGACGATCGAGCCGCTTCGTCGCGACGTTCCGAACGTCGAGGCCATCGCCGTTCCCGCTCGGTCTCTCCTCCTATTGCCGGCCAGACCATCACGACATCGACTGGGCAGCCTGGCGCGGTGTCGACGCAGTCTTCCTGCCGCAGGCGTATGTGAACGACATCGGCGCGGAGGGCTCACCGCCTGCGTGCGTCGCCGCGTCGCGCGGTGTGTTCGCGCGGGACGTCATCCACCCGACGATCGGCATGCACATCGGTCTTCGGGGCACCGTGGACGTCGCGACGTATATCGACCTTCTCGCACGCGCCGGGACGGTCGGCTTCTCGGTCTACCTCGCCGAGACCCGGATCACCGACGCGGACTGGCGCGCGCTCGGCGCGGCGATCGACCAACGGGGGATCGCGGCGAGACCGGGATGACCATCCGCCTCGGCTGTGCGTCTTCGACCCGTCGACGGTCCGCGAGCTGAGCGCTCGAACCAGCCGAAGATCAGGCTTGTGACGCCTATTCCCCACGACGCGAAGCGCGCGGTGACCGCCGCTCGCCGCTTCCACCAGCTTGGTCGGGTGCGCTCGCTACGGTAGGGCCGTGACGGGGAACCTCCTCCACGGCTGGCGCGTGGAGGAGTACGGCCGCTCGCGGGACGGCGTCGCCCTGCGGGCGTTCCTGCCGGAAGGAAGCCGCCCGACCGCAGGTCTGCTGGTCGCGGCCCAGCACGGCGAGGAGGCGGTGACGGCCCTGCTCGCACGTCGCCTGCTCGAGCGGGTCTCGGGAGACGCGACTCGCTGGGTGGTGGTGCCCGTCGCCAACCCGGATGGGCTGATCAACGGCACGAGGCAGAACGCGGCCGGAGTCGACCTGAACCGCAATTTTCCTGCCGCGACGTGGCGATCGGACGACTCGTTCACGTATCCGCCCGGGATCGAGGATGAACGGCGAGTGGTCGCGAACCGCACGAATCTCTCCACACCGGGCGAGCACCCCGGTTCGGAGCCCGAGACGCAGGCGCTGGTGAGCTTCGTCGAGCGCGTGCAGCCGCCGCTCGTGATCGACGTCCACAGCCCTCTCGAGCTCCTGCTTCCACGCGGCGATGTCCCTCCGGCCATCGTCGAGTCGCTGAGCCGTGCTGCCGACCTGCCGATCGTCGACGACGTCGGGGGGCCGTGCCCAGGCGCGTTCGACGACTGGCTCCTCGAGGTCGGGATCCCGGCGATCGTCTACGAGGTCGAGCACGCCGGGCTGCCCGCCCTCTGTGCTCGTCACCTGCCAGGTCTCGAGGCGCTTCTGCGTTCCCCGAACGGCGGCGTCAGACCATCCTGACCGGCCCCGGTCGGCGACGCCGGGGAGGTCGGACGTACTCGACCCGGGTCACTGCCGCCCGCTTGTGCGTCGTCAGCTCCCCGGTGTAGGGCGCGTCGAAGGTGCCCGAGGTCGGCGGCACGTCGCAGTAGTCGCGTCCCACCGCGACGGTGAGGTAACGCAGGCCGGCGCGGCGGTCGTGGGTGGGGTCGATGGGAACGGCGCGCAACGCCTCCTCGTCCTGTGGATGCTGGACGAGCACCTCCACCCACGCGTGCGTGCCCCCGTCGCCGAGCACGTGGCCGGAGACGTACCGGGCGGGCAACCCGCACAGCCGGCAGAGAGCCAGCATGCAGTGCGCGTAGTCCTGGCACACCCCGATACCGCCCGCCCACGCCTCCGCCGCGGTCGTCGTGACAGCGGTCTCACCCCAGCGGTACTCGAGGTGCTCGTAGACGCGGCGGCTGATCCGTTCGGCGAGGTCGAGGCCCAGCGCGCCGCTGCTGCGGAGCTCATCGGCCACCGCACGCAGGGCGTCGTCGGGGCGGGTGAGCCGCGAGGTGTCGGCGAAGCGCTGGTCGAAGGAGATCGCGTCGGGCGCGTCCTTGCCGTCGACCGCGGCCTCGCGCTCGACGACGGCCCACGTCGTGAACGTCGCCTCGCGCTCCACGTGCTCAAGGCTGAGGTCGAGGACGACGTTCCCGAACGTGTCGTACGAGCGCTCGGTGTCGACGTCGCAGCCCGAGACCCGGATCTTGTGCGTGAGCAGGCGCTGGTCTTCGTGGTAGTCGGGCGGTACGACCATGAGCCGGTGACGCAGCGCCGTGATCGGTCCCGGATACTCATAGGAGAAGCTCTGCTGGATCAGGACGGTCGTCTGCCGGACGTTCGGCCAGTCGATCTCGTCGTCGTCGATGCTGCCGAGCGTGGCGATCAGGTCGCCGAGCGTCTGTCCCTTGTCCGCGAAGCGGGAATCCGCAGGAGCGGATTCCCGCCGCGCGATCCCCGCCTGCGGCGGGGCCGATCCCTGAAGGCGCCCGCTGTCGCGGTCGCTGCTGCCGCTATTCACAGTGCCGTCGAGGTCGGCTCGACCGCCAGCGCGGCATCGTCGGGCACCTCGTCCGTCCAGACGGCCATGCGCCGCAGGCTAGCCGGGCCGTAGGTCGTCACCATGGCGACGTCGACGGCGTCGCGGCCGCGGCCGATCGGCAGCCGCCCGATGCGGGGGGTGTTGAAGCGCGCGTCGAACGTCCACCAGCTCGAGCCGAGCCACACCTCGAACCAGGCATGGAAGTCCATCGGCGGATACGGGCCGGGGATGCCGATGTCGGGCATGTACCCGAAGACGTACCGGGCCGGGATGCCGAGTGCCCGGCAGAGCGTCACGCCCAGATGGGCGAAATCGCGGCACATACCGCCGCGGCGCTCGAAGACCTCGAGCGTGGTCGTGGCGGGCAGGCTCTCGACGCCGTACGCGACGTTGCCGTGGATCCAGTCGCACACCGCCTGCACGCGCTCCACCCCCGGCGCGGTGCTGCCGAAGAGCTTCCACGCCCGGTCCGACATCGTGTCGGACTCGCAGAGCCTGCTTGCGAGCAGCCACTGGAGCAGCTCGTCGGGGAGCGCCTCGACGCGGTGTTGCACGTCGTCCGGACCGGGCACGGGATCAGGGTCGGGTGCGACCGTCACCAGTGCGTCGTACGAGAAGGTGGAGACTCCCTCTGGAAGCAGGAGGCGGCGGCAGCGGTTGCCGTAGAGGTCGACGAAGCTCGTCGCCTCGACCGCCGGCTCGCTGCTCCAGCGCTCGGCGACGATGCCGCCCGCCGCTTCGAAATGCGGCTCGACGAGCACGACCGCCGCGGTGGGACTCGACGCCTCGTGCTCGAACCGGCAGCCCAGCCGTAGCCTCATCCGTTTCCTCCCCGATGCTGCTGCTGCTGCTGCGGCTGCTGACTCGGGGGCCCGTCCTCCGGCCGTAGCTGCGCTCGTGGCGGCGGCAGCTCATCGACCCAGAGGGTCTCGGGCCTCCCGCCCATCGCCTGCGTCATCACCGCGCCGCGCTGGAATTGCCGCATCGCGCCGAGGTTCTGGATCGCCACCAGCCTGGCGGTGGGCTCCTCGTCGACGCGCAGGTGCGGCGCTGGACCGAGCCCTTCGAGCGACTCGCAGGTCACCTCCACCTCGAGCTCCGCGTGACCGCCGCCCTGGTAGGTACCACGCAGCACCGCCACGTCGGCGTAGTCGCGTCCCACGCCCAGCTTGACGTGTCGCCCCGTGCACGGCGTTCCGAGCGTCGCATCGACACCGAGCCAGCCGTAGGGCGGGACGTACGCCTCGGCCCAGGCGTGCGAGGCGCTCGCAACTGCGACGCCGCCGAGGTAGCCGCTGACGTAGCGAGCCGGCAGGCCCGCGTGCCGGCAGAGCGAGATCAGCACGTGCGCGAAGTCCTGACAGACGCCGGATCCCCCCGCGAGCACCTCGGCGACCGAGCTCTCGACGGTCGTGGTGCCGATCCGGAACTCGAGCCGTGCGCGCACGTGGTCGGCGGCGCGTGTGAGAAAGGCGAGAGCGCTCGTCTCCGGGTCCTCGGCGAGGATCGCCTCGGCGACAGTGGCCGACTCGTCCGCGAGTGGGACGTAGGCACTCGGGCCGAGGAACTCTGCCAGGTTGTCCGCAAGCGCGTCGTTGCCCACGAGCTCCCGGATCGCGGGCGAGGCGTCAGCCTCGCCCGCGGGCGGGCCTGCGAGAGGCTCGTCGGCCTCCGCGTGGGTGACGACATCGCTCGTTGCCTCGATCACGAGGCGGTCGTGCAGGTACGCGACGCCGAAGTCGTGCACGGCATTGCCGTAGTAGTCCCGAAACGAGATCACGGTCGCGGGTGGCTCGATCAGGAGGTCGAAGTCGAGCAGGGTCTGCTGCGCGCCGGCGAGGGGCTGCAACCGCACCTCGTTGAAGCTCTCGAAGACCTCGCTTCCGTAGCGGTAGCTCGTCCGGTGGCGGATCCGGTACCTCACGCCATCACGTCCTGCGCGGTCAGCGGCCGGTGGGAAAAGAACTCGTCCTCGACGCCGTCACCGATGCGATAGCAGCGGCGCTGGATGTCGAGCAGAGATGCGTGCAGCCCTTGATCGAGCAGGTCGTCGAGCCGCTGGTAGGCGAACTCGGCGTGCAGGCGGCCAACCTCTCTCCGTGCCTCGCTCTCGGTACTCGCGCCGGGCATCGGCTCGGAGCCGTTGTAGCCGGGGGCCTGCTCGCTGATATGGGCGAGGGCAGCATCGACCTTCCCGATCGAGAACCGGATCGAACGAGGCAGGACTGCGGAGAGGATGAGCAACTCGATCACCGCGGTCGGCCGGATACCCCTGCTCTGGATGCGGTGGTACGACTCGTACGCGGAGAGCGAGCGCAGCAGCGTTCCCCACGGCTGCGGGTCGTCCGCCGCGGCGGCCAGGGCATGGCGATCGCCGAGCTCGACGTTCGAGCCGACCAGGAGCCGGTAGTTCACGTCGATCGTGCGCGCCGTCCACTCCGCCCGCTCCAGGAACTTGCCTGCCTGGAGGAAGTACCAACCCTCCTCGCGGGGCATCGTCGAGTCGGTGATCCCCTGGAGCAGCTGGCTGAAATCGACGATCGAGCGGCAGAAGCGCGTGGTGCTCTCGGCGCCGGACGCCGCCTGCCGCCGTCGACCCGGCCGCTGAACATCGAGATGGAAACGGTTGAGCGCCTCCCACATCTCGGTCGCCACCTGGTGGCGCATCGTGTGCGCGTTGTCGCGAGCCCGCGCGATGCACTCGACGATCGAGTTTCCGTTCTCGGACGAGAAGATCAGATGTAGCGGGACGCTCTCCTCGGCGCCCTCCGGGCCCCCGGGCGGGAAAGACGAGTGCTCGCCAACGATGTCGAGGAGGGCTGCCCAGTGACGCTGCCGGCGCGCTTCCGCCTCCGTGGTCGAGCCCATCACGACGGTGTGTCTGAACGTCGCCTCGGTGAGCCGGGCGGTCTGCTCGGAGCGCTCGACGTAGCGTCCGATCCAGTACAGCGACTCCGCCATCCGACTCAACATGGTCCGCGTCCGCTCACTGGAGGACCCATGTGTCCTTGCTGCCGCCGCCCTGGCTCGAGTTCACGACGAGGGAGCCGCGGACGAGAGCAACGCGGGTCAGGCCGCCGGGCAGCACGCTGATCCCATCCGGCCCACTCAGGACGTACGGTCGCAGATCGACGTGCCGGCCCTGCAGGGTGCCGGACTCCCCCTGCTCGTCGGGTACGAAGGTCGGATGCCGCGAAAGTGGGATCACCGGCTGGGCGATGTAGTCGCGCGGGCTCGCGATGATGCGGGAGCGGAAATCCTCGAGCTCGCCCTCGTCCGCGGTCGGCCCCATGAGCATCCCGTAGCCGCCGCTCTCGTTCGCCTGTTTCACGACCAGCGAGTCGAGGTTGCGGAGAACATGATCGAGTTGCTCGGGATCGCTCGGCAGGTACGTCGGCACGTTGTCGAGGATCGGCTCCTCGCCGAGGTAGTAGCGGATGATCTCGGGGACGTACCGGTAGACCACCTTGTCATCAGCGACGCCCGTGCCGATCGCGTTCGCCAGCGTGACGTTGCCCGTGCGGACCGCGCCGAGCAGCCCCGCGACGCCGAGCATCGACTCGGAGCGAAACGCGAGCGGATCGAGGAACTCGTCGTCGATCCGGCGGTAGATGACATCCACCTGCCGCCGCCCCGTCGTGGTGCGCATGTAGACGCGGTTCTCCAGCACGAAGAGGTCGCGGCCCTCGACGAGCTCGACCCCCATCTGCTGGGCCAGGAAGGCATGCTCGAAGTAGGCGGAGTTGTAGATGCCCGGCGTCAGCACCACCACGCCCGGCCCGCTGGCGGCACCCGGGATGGCCCGACGCGGCGAGAGGCCGACGAGGTTGTCGAGGAGCTGTCCTGCGTAGGAGTCGACCGAGCGGACGCCGAGCTCGGAGAACCAGTCGGGCAGCGTCCGCGTCATGATCTGTCGGTTCGCGAGCACGTACGAGACGCCGCTGGGTGTGCGCAGGTTGTCCTCGAGGACCATCCAGCGACCGTCGTCGCCCCGAATCAGATCGCAGCCGGCGACGTGGATGTACTGGTCGTCCGGAACATCGATGCCGACGACCTCACGGCGGAAATGACGAGCCAGCACGACGAGTCGTCGCGGCACGATCCCGTCTCGCAGGATCTCCTGCCCGTGGTAGACGTCGTGGAGGAACCGGTTCAGCGCCCGGATGCGCTGTCGCAAGCCCGCCTCGACGACCGCCCACTCGTCGGCAGGGAGGATGCGGGGAATCGGGTCGAACGGCAGGATCCGCTCGGCGCCCTGCTCGCCTTCGGAGTAGACCGTGAATGTCACACCGCGGTGCAAGAACGATCGGTTCGCGAGCTCGGTGGCGCGCCGAAGGTCGGGGCCGTCCATCGACGCGATCTGCGCGATGAGCTCCGCGTAGTGGGCTCGCGGTTCAGCGACGCCGGCGGAACCGGGCTCGAACGCCTCGTCGTAGAAGCCGCCGGTGTCGTAGCCGTCCCGGAACACGCCGCCGGGTGCCGACTTCGGCATTGCCGGCTTGGTCAACTCGCTACCCCGCCGGACCGAGCACGCCTCGAGCTAGCCACCTGAATCAGAACCTAGCTGCTGTCCGGAACCGGGCCTCGATCCGCGCCTTCTCGGCGCACTGGCTGAGGGGGCGTGGTGGGGCGTTCGGCAATTCGCGGTGACCCGCCATCGAAGGATCAAGGTCGCCTCGTCGAACGGAGTTCGTTCGGGTACAGACCCCGGAGGTCGGCGGTTCGACTTCCATCCTGGGGCGCAACCAGGAGGTCGAACTCGTCCGAACCGGCGAGCCGAATCGGCCGGAAATCAGCATGAGCAAGCGGTCGGCGACCCCCAGCTTGCAAATTCGGTCCGGCGGTGGTCTGGGTGGGTCGCTGTGCCGCTCGCTGAGCGTTCAAGCGGGATGGGGCGCGTGCGTTCGGTCGACGGCTTTTGGGTGTGCTGAGCGCCGTCGCGTCGTCGCTGAACCGGTTCCAGTCGGGCGGCCCGCCCGAAAGCGGAAACGGCCGCACCGGCCGATCCGACGTGGACAAGCTGGACGAAGGGGTCGTTCGACACCGGCATTTCAGTCGTAGCGTCCGAGGCATGGGGGATGGGTGGACATTTGCTGTGACGCTCGTCAAGCCGGGCCTCGCAGTTCCCTACTTTGAGGTCGGGGCGTACCGCTACACCGGTGCGTCGTTTCCCCACGTGGGAGACATCGTCACGATCACGAAAGCCACCACCGACGCTGAGGAACGGGAGGAAATGATTGCCTACGTGACTCGAGTTGACCCAACGTCGGAAACGCCGATCAGAGTCACGGAAGCCACTGGCGTGACGTCCACGTCGCCCGACGACTTCACCGTTGTGGACTAGCCACTACCCCGTTTCCCGTCGCAGGCCACCTCGCACGGCGCGTGTGCCGACCGACGAGAAGCGTGACGGCGGCCTCCGACCCTAGGCGGCGGGAGCCGCCCGCGGCTGCTGCTTCGTGACGTCGTGCACGGGGACGATCTCCGGCGGCGCGGCCGTGGGAGTGGTCTTCAGATACGGCTCCCGGGGGTTGCAGTCGCCCATCCCGTACGCGCCGATGATCCCCAGGACGCGCCCGCACAGCTCTTCGGTCTCTGTGGGTTCCACGCGTGTCATGTTTGCCTCCTCCGCCATGTCGCTTCACGCGGGCTGGAGGCAGCCGACCAAGTCGGCGATGTTGCCGGTCACGCAGGCTCCGATGCCTTGCGAATCATGGGTTTCCCTCCCGCCCCAGTACGACGTGGGGTGACGCCCGCGCCGTAGGCCGAATTGTCGCGACGTCAGCGACGTGTTCCAAGCCTCGATGCATCGCGCACGCGACTCGGAAGTGCGATTTCTTCGCTAACAGCGAGGAATTGAGAGCGTCTACGCGAGCCCTTCGCGCTGCCGCCAGACGTGCTCCTGGAGAAGCACGCCATGGAGCTCGGCCAGTGCGCCGGCCGGTCGATCGTCGAGCACCCAGACGATTGCCTCGCGCTCGAGGATGGTGAGCGCAACGTCGGGGACGTTCGCGGCAACAGCGCCCTCGAGACTTTCGGCGGTGTCGGTGAAGCCGCCGCGGCGCAGAAGGCGCGCAAGGTCGAGAGCGGCCTCGTCGGCGATCTCGATGCCTGCGAGTCGCATCTGCCAGCCGGTTCTTGACGACGCGTGCGAGTGGCAAACCCGTGGCGGGTGCGTCCGAGCTGTGTCTGGCCGGAAATGCGATGACGATCGGAGGCGGGAGCAACGTAGTCGTCACTCAGAACGGAACCTTTACGGTTGCGGTTGGCGAAACTGGCGCGGCCAAGACGCTGCCGTTGACGGGCGTCACAGTCGCGGGGAAGTGCGAGCTGGTGACTGCACCACCGGCTCCGTCTGAGGGCGGTCTGGCGAGGATCCTTTCGGCGTCAAGTGGGACGATGGACGCGATTGCCTCCTCCGGGACGGGCGGACAGGTTGGTACGTTCGGAGGCACCACTCTGACGACCGGGGCCCGCCGCAGTAGCTGGCAGCGGCGCGTCCAGCGCCATCGCGAATGGGGTTGGATCGGCGATCGTGACGGCGAACGGCGCAACCGCAACGATCACATTTGGAACGCACGTCGACACGACCACGAAGAGCTGCGCGTACCTGTGGCAGGCGACGGAGGCGCCGAACTAAACAGGGGGCTGAGATCCGAAGGTCAAAGGGGTCGCCGATGAGGCGGCCCCTTTCGTTGGCGCGACTGCGACGATCAGAGCAGCTCGTAGTGCCAGCGGTTGCGCACCAGCCGCGCGCAGCGTGTCAGACGCTTGTCAGATCAGGAATGTTCGGGGGCCGGGCAGTACAGGCGCGACCTTCCCTCGCGTGCATGCGCGTGCGCGCGATAGAAAGAGGTAAGCGTTGGGACCGGCGGGCGCCAGGCCCGCCGCGGAACGGCGGCTCGCCGGGGCTGGAACCACGTTGCCTGCCCGCGGAGCCACCGCCGCACGTGCACGGTACGCGCATCAATCCGTTAGGCCACGTCTTCGATGATCTCGATCAGTTCGTCGAGGCGGTAGCCGTGGTGGCGAGCGAACGCGACCAGTTCCTTCGCTCGCTGGACAACGGCGCCGCGTTCGGGTGTCCCTGCAACCGAGGTCCCACGGCCGCGCCGGAATTCGAGGAGTCCCTCATCGCGGAGCGTTCGTAGCGCGCGCAGCACGGTGTTTGTGTTGACGCCGAGGACGGCGGCGAGATCTTTCGCGGGAGGGAGGCGCTCTCCCGGCTTTGCCTCTCCGTCGGCGATCGCCCGTCGAATGTCCGCGGCGACCTGTTCGTGGAGATCAGTGGGGTCCTGTCTGTTTACCTTGACATCTCTCATGGTGCTATTCATACTAGCGCAACAGAGTTTGGAGGCAGCCGTGACCGTTACCGTGCCGCCTCGCCCGCCTCGTCCGAGCGATCCGGTCGATCGCGAGGAGCTTGAGGCGCTTGTCGAGGCGCTGATCGAGGAGGCAAGACAGCGCGCGCGGCGTCGCCGGCGCAGGTACGCGGCCGGCCTCGTCGTCGCCGTGCTCGCCGGTCTGGTCGTCGTCACGGCGCTCGGGCGGGCCGCGCTAGAACTCGGCCCATTTCACGCGCACGCGGCTCGGTGGAGCGCTGCATCGGGGCGCGAGGGACCGGTGATCGCTTTCCTGCGTGGTAGCCCGGCCTACCGTTCCGCTGCGCCATACCAGCTTGAACTCGACGTCGTCAACGTCGACGGGAGCGGCCTGCGAAGGCTGGCTCGTGGTCTGTGGTCGCGCGACGACCAAGGCTTCAACGCGGTACCTGATTGGTCGCCGGACGGACGGAAGTTCGTGTTCGCGAAGCGGGTCGAGCGCCGCGGCGCGGCGTGCAGGCCGGCCGGCCGCTGCAACGACGAGGTCTACGTGATCAACGCCGACGGCACCGGCCTGCAGCGGTTGACGCGAAACGCTGTGCCCGAGGGCCACCCCGTCTGGTCACCGGACGGACGGAGGATCGTGTTTCTCCGCTGGCGCGACGGGCCGGCCTGGAATATCTACGTGATGAACGCCGACGGCAGCGGCCAGCGGAAGCTGACGCAAACGCCACGCCGCCAGGGCGAGCCGGCCTGGTCGCCCGACGGGGAGAAGATCGCGTTCAGTGCACCAGCCGGCCATCTCGGAGCCGCGGACGTCTTCGTGATGAACGCCGACGGCAGCGGCCTCCAGAACGTGACGCACACCGCGACGACGAGCTTCGACCTGGCCTGGTCGCCCGACGGGCGGCAGATCGCCTACATCGAAGTTCACCTTCCCGGGCCCAGGGCTCCGCTCTACGTCGTCAACGCCGACGGCACCAGCAAGCGCCGAGTGACGCGCCCCCTGGCGGTCGACTTGGGAATCCCGTCCTGGTCGCCCGACGGGCGGACGCTCGCGTTCACGGGCGTCGGCGGCATCTACACCGTCCACGCCGACGGCACTGGGCTGCGCAAGCTCACCGGCCCCGCCTACGGTCCCAAATGGTCGCCGGACGGACGGCAGATCGCCTTCATCAGTGAGCGCGACGATCCCGCCCACCGCACCTCCGACGTCTTCGTCATGAACGCCGACGGCAGCGGGCAGCGAAACCTCACGCACACCCCGAACGTCTCGGAACACACCACGTCCTGGGCTCCCGGCTAGAAGCGGCGAGGCAGGTTGCCGCTGTGGCGGTCGACCACGCCGCATGACGCACGATCGGAAGCTGGCGCGGGTTCGATGCCCACCGGCCTTCTTGTTTGCGTCCTCGCGAAACGCGTGCGAGCGGCCGGTCAGTGATTGGCGCGGCGGAGGGACTTCTGGTGCGCCGCCCAGGATCCGGGCTTCCCGTAGGGGACGCACTTGGTGGTGCCCGATGGCATGACGTACACCTCGCACGCCGGTCCAACGCTCGCGGGCTTGTGGAATACGGGCAGCGCGACAAACCAGATAGTCGCGGCGGCGAGCCCACAGACAATGATCAGGAGCGGGAGCACACTACTCGGCCCGCCCGACCGCTCGCTTGCAACAGCGACCTCGGGCAATCCGTAGGCATACACAGGTCTGGCCGCAGACATCGTTGAAACCTCCCCCATACGAGTCATCAACTCTTCCCCATACGAGGCACCACCTCTTCCCCCATCTGGGGAGCCTCAGGCTCGACTCGGGTTCAGTCCCGGGCACCTCGAGGTGCTGACGGAAGCGCCCGGCACCACTGCCATCGATCTCACCGAGAAGAACCGAGCGTGCTCTAGCGAAGTCCTCGACGAATCGACTGGCCAGGGCCGCGAGCCAGATGCCCCCGCGGCCCTGGGGAAGCCAGTCCTCCTGACCTTCCTACGGGATTGTTGGGCAGCTCGCAGGCTGCGGCTGGTCGATTCGAATTCCGGTGTTCGGTGTCCCAGCCGGCAGGTAGTACAGGGCATAGACAACGAGTGGCTCCGAGCCCTCGTTCCTGAAGTTGTGAACCTCCGTGGTCGGCTGGAAGAAGCTGGTGCCGGTGGCGTACTTGTGGGCGGGACATCCAGAGACGCCGTGGTAGAGCGTTCCTTCACCCTGGGCGACCGAGACCAGCGTCGGGCCGGGATGGGTGTGCCACCCGGTGTGTCCGCCGGGGGCAATCGTCAGCTGTTGGAACGCGATATCGCAGGGGGACGCGGCACCACAGGACATAAGACGCTGGACGGTCTCGACCTGAAAGCTGACGCGCTTCCTCAGCGTCTTCTTTCCGACACGTACCTGCACCGTCCTCGTGACCGTGGTCGTCTGCGGAACACCTATGACGGTCTCGTGCGTGAGCGGTCCGCGTGCGACAATCGGACCACCGACGATCGAGGCACCCGGCGTCGCCGAGGCCCGCCCGACGCCAAGCGCGACGGCCACGGTGACGAGAGCTCCAAGGACCGCACCGAGCATGACCAACCGGTGCCCTCGAGCTTTCGCCGAGCCCTCCCGTACGAGCGAACCGCTCGTCCCTGTCTCGTCCTGCTCCGAAGGAAACTTCATCTCCGTCCTCCTGTTGGTGGAGCTTCGGAGGCTAGGCCTGCAGCGCGTGACCAAACACGGTGTCACCTGGCTGATGCGAGGGAGGCTTGCCCTCCAACGTTCAGGGTGGTGGCTCCCTGATTTGGATCCGGTTCGCCCTGCGTACCCGTGAGTGTCGTGCGGCGATGTTCCCCGCTCTTGGTTTCTCCCCGGCGAGGCCGAGACGGGGGCCGAGACGGTCGCTAGACAGGCGCGCTCGAAGCGCGCGCGCTGGGAGCATCGGGCGGCAGGACCAGGAGCTGCGCGTCCTCCGCCAACGAGTGCACTAGGCTACGTCCGCCTCAGCCTCGGCGGTCAAGCGGAAACACCACACGGCGGGAGCAAGGCTCTCGCGTCGTAGCCCATGGTGAGCTGCTCACGAGGGCTGCAACGAGGGTGGCTCCGTCGCATGCTCACGGATGTCGAGCACGTTGAATGCCGGGACGGGCCGGTGGAACCCCTTGAGCCTGAACTCGCCGACCGACTGCACCTCGATGTCGTCCTCGATCTCCGCGTACAGGCGCTGCGTGATGAGGATCTGGCCGGCGGTGGCCTCGTCCGCGAGCCGTGAGGCGAGATTCGTGACCGCGCCGACCGCCGCGTAGTCGGAACGTTCCTCGAAGCCGACCTCGCCGCAGGTTGCGTACCCGAGCGCCATGCCCACGCCGAAGTCGAGCTCGTAGCCGCGCTTCTGCCAGCGCGTCGTCAGCTCGGCCATCTCGTCACGCAGCGTGCAGCCCAGCCTGATCGCCCGCAGCGCCGCGTCCGGTACCTCGATCGGGTCGTTGAAGAAGAGTTGGACGCCGTCCCCCTCTATGAATCCGACCGTCGCGTCGAATCGTCTCACGAGACCGCCGATCGTGCGGTGGAACTCGCGGAGCACGCGCATCAGCTCCTCCGGCTCGACGGCGTCGACGAAGGTGGTCCAGCCGCGCAGATCGACGAAGACCATCGCGACCTGCCGGCGATGGCTGCGCAGGATCGACTCGTCGCCCGACGAGACGATCGCGTCTGCCAGCTGGGGCGAGAGGAACCGCCGTAGCCGCTGCATCCGCTCGAGTTGCTCGAGCTGCGTCCGCACCCGCTCCTCGAGCGTCCGGTTCAGCTCGCGCAGCTCGGCGGCCTGTGACTTGATCGTGTCGTGGTAGCGCTTGATCCGTAGCAGCGATCGGATGCGGGTGAGCAGCTCGTCCCGGTTGAACGGCTTCGGGATGAAGTCGTCGGCCCCGGCTTCGATAGCTCTCGTCTTCTCCGATCCCTCGCTCGCCGTGAGCATGATCACCGGCAACACCGCCGTTTCGTCCTGAGCGCGAAGCCGCCTGCAGACGGTGTATCCATCGGGCTGCGGCATCACCACGTCGAGCAGCACGAGATCGGGTTTCGCCGACGCGGCGAGCTCGAGCGCGGTACTGCCGTCGGTTGCCGAGACGACCTCGTAGCCGTGCGCTCCGAGCACCGCCTCGAGCAGCCGCACGTTCTCGCGGACGTCGTCGACCACGAGGATTCGTCCCGCGTGCTCGCTCATCGAGTGTCTCTCCTGCCGTAGCGCCTCACGGCGTCCACGAGGTCGGCGATGTTCACGGGTTTCGAGAGATAGCCGTCGAAGCCGGCTTCGAGGAATCGTTCGCGGTCTCCCTCCATCGCCTGTGCCGTCAGGGCGAGCACGGGCACCGCACGTGTCCGCTCGTCCGACCGAAGGCGGCCGAGGGCTTCGACCCCGTCGATGCCGGGGAGCTGGATGTCCATGAGCACCAGGTCGGGTCGGTGCTCGCCGGCCAACTCCACCGCGCGTTCGCCGGTCGTCGCCGCGAGCGTCCGGTGACCGGCCGCCTCGAGCACGTCCCGGAACAGTCGCATGTTCCGCTCGTTGTCCTCCACAACGAGAACCTGCAGGTCCGTCATCGCTCGGCCGCTGCCACGGGCACGGTGAACACGAAGGTGCTTCCCTTGCCGACCTCGCTGTCGCACCAGATGCGGCCCCCATGCATCTCGACGAAGCGCCTCGACAGGGCGAGCCCGAGACCGGTCCCTTCGTGCTGCCTCGCCCCGGCGTCGGTCTGCTGGAACTCCTCGAAGATCCGCTCGAGATCGTCGTCCGCGATGCCGGGGCCGCTGTCCGCGACGGAGACCCTCACCTCGCCGTTCGCCCGCATGGCGCTGACGTCGACCAACCCGCCGGCGGGCGTGAACTTCACGGCGTTGGAGAGGAGGTTGAAGACGACCTGTCTGATCCGCCGCTCGTCCCCGGTGACGATGTCGAGGCCACCGTTGGCGTGGAGCGTCACATTGACGCCGTTCCTGGTCGCCTGTTCGCGCACCATCGAGACGCCGCGCTCGAGGGCGTCGCCGATCGAGAACGGCGCGAGCTCCAGCTGCAACTGACCCGCCTCGACCTTGGAGAGGTCGAGCACGTCGTTGATGAGCGCCAGCAGGTGGTTGCCCGAGGTCAGGATGTCCTCGAGGTACTCCTCCTGCTTGGCGTTGACCTCGCCGAACAGCCCTTCGCGCAGCACCTGCGAGAACCCGATGATCGCGTTCAGCGGCGTGCGCAGTTCGTGCGACATGTTCGCCAGGAACTCCGACTTGTGTCTGCTGGCGGTCTCGAGCTCTCGGTAGAGGCGTTGGAGCTCGTCGTTCATCCGGTTGACATTGGCCGCCAGTGCGCCGAGTTCGTCGCGGTTCGCGACGTCGACCTGTCCCGAGAAGTTCCCGGAGGCGATCGCGGCGAGCCGGGAGTCGATCCGCTGGATCGGGCCGACCAGCGACCACGAGAGCACGAACCCCAGGAACAGCGCGAGGACGATCGTCCCCGCGGCTGCGGCGATGAAGAGGTTTCGCGAGCGCGAGTACGCGCTCGCGTTCTGGGCGGTCAGGGCGTCGGTCTTCGCCGCCGTGACATTCGCGAGCTCGGTTGCACCTTGGTTGAGGTCGATCGCGAGCGCCTCGGATCGCACCCGAAGCGACGTCTCTCGTGGCGAGCCGGCCTCGCGGGCTTTGATGAGCTCTCGCACGACGCTCGAGAGCCGCTCACCTGTCGACCGGATCCGCTGGAGGTAGATCTCGTCCTCGGGCGGTGGCCGGAACAGCAGGTTGTCGGGGAACGTCGAGGCCGGGATCAGAGCGACAGCGCTCGCTATCGCCCCGTCGATCGCCTGGCCGGTTGCGTCGTCCTCCGTCCGATTCAGGTCCGGGAAATTCTTGTAGAAGTCCCCGCCGACGTGCTGCGCCTGCAGCAGGCGTATGTAGGACGCGTCGGCCTGGAGCTTGCCGTAGGCGAACGCTCGTTGCTGGAGGGTTCCCAGCGTCTCCACGCGCTCGTTCGCCTGGCCGAGCAGGCGAAGCCCCAGCACTCCCAGGACGATCACGAGCAGGGCGGTGCCCACGAACGCGACGAGCAGCTTCGTGTGCACCCCGGCAGGAAGTCGTCCGACCGCGCGGACGAGCCGGTTGTCGGCAGGGCTCAGCAGCCGGCGTCTCGGGGCGCCGGCTGCCGTCGTCACCTGCGGCACGCGGGCTCGTGACATGTGCTCAGATCTTCAGCTCTGACGTGCTTCCGACGAAGTTCGTGATCAACCAGCGCCCGTCGATCTTCGCGACGTCGACGTTCCCGGCCGTGACCGCAGCGACCTCACCCGTGTCGACGTCGACGAAGTGGCATTCGAAGTGGAGCGTGCCCCGGTCGCCGTCGATGGTGACCTTGAGCTTGTAGGCGGGATGGTCGGACACCCAGTGCGTCTCGGGCTTCCAGGCCGTCGAGTCGAGCCAGACCTTCTCGATGTCCTTCTTCCCCGACACCGTCTGGCCGGGCCGGAACGTGCCGGTCGCATGCGCCGAGAACAGGCCGACCAACTTGTCGACGTCCTTCTTCGAGATCGCCTCGTGGAACGACCTCTCGATCAGGCTGATCTGGTACAGATCCGCCTCCCGTTGGAGCGCCTCCTCGGAGGCCGAGTTCGAGCTCGACCCGCCGCAGGCCGAGAGCGCGAGGGTGAGCGCCACGAGTGCGCCCCCGATCAGTGTCCGCATTGCAGTCCTCCTCCTTCCGCCGAGTCGTCTCGGCGCCGCCGCACGTGACGATGATCACATGTTCCGATCGCTCGTGTCCAGTTGTCTGGCAACCGACGATGGAGGAACGGCGCGCGGACGCCAACCGTGCCCGCCGGTGCGTGCCAGGGGTGCTGGCACACCGTGGGCGAGTCCCGCCCGGTCGAATCCTCAGATGTCGGGCTGCTCGCCGTAGCCGCGTACCTGCTCGGGGAACGTGCGCACGTCGATCGGCTTTTCGAGATAGCCGGAGAATCCGTCGGCGAGCAGCCGAGCCCCGCCGTCGCTGTAACGCAGCGCAGTCAGGGCGACGATGGGAATGTGAGCAGTTCGGTCTCCCTCCTGGAGCGCGCGTGCGACGTCCCTGCCCTCCATGTCCGGTAGACGCAGGTCGAGCAGGACGACGTCCGGAAGGCAGTCTCGTGCGAGGGCGATTGCGGCACGGCCGCTCGCTGCCTCGATCGTCCGGAGCCCCGAGCGCCGGAGGATGTCCTGCGCGAGCTTCCGGTTCCGCTCGTCGTCGTCGACGACGAGCACGAGAGGAGCTGCCGGGGGAGGCGCGGCGCCCCCGGGGCTTGGAGGATCCGACGTCATCGCCGTATCCTCACGCGGTGGCCATCCGAATCGTGCTCGCGGAGGACGAGTACCTCGTCCGAGAGGGTCTTCGGCGCTTGCTCGACACGCAAGGCGACCTCGAAGTCGTTGCCGTGTGCAGCGACCTCGCCTCTTTGCTCGATACGGTCGACGCCGAGCGGCCCGACGTCGTCGTCACCGACATCCGCATGCCGCCGGGGCATACCGACGAGGGCATCCAGGCCGCGACACGCCTGCGGGAGACGAGCCCCGATGTCGGCGTCGTCGTGCTCAGCCAGCACGCCGTCCCGAGCTACGTGCTCGCACTCCTCGAGGGAGGCAGCGAGGGGCGTGCGTACCTGCTGAAGGAGCGCGTGAAGGATCTGGACCAGCTCGTGAGAGCCATCCACGCGGTCGCCGACGGCGGTTCCGTATTCGACTCGAAGGTCGTGGAGGCCCTGGTGGCGGAAAACGCTCGCGGCGAGAGCTCGCCGCTCCAGGAGTTGACCCCGCGCGAGCGGGACGTGCTGCGCGAGATGGCAGAGGGAAAGAACAACGCGGCGATCGCCGGCGCGCTCGTCTTGACGGAGAGGTCGGTCGAGAAGGTGATCCACTCGATCTTCCTCAAGCTCGGCCTGACCTGGGAAACGGCGGTCCACAAGCGCGTCAAGGCCGTCGTCCTCTACCTCGCGGACAGCGGCTAGCGTCATCGATCCACCGGGAGCGAGCACGCCACGACGGTCCCGCCGTGGTGCGGCGACGCGATCGTGAGGTGCCCGCCGAGGGCCTCGACTCGCCCCCGGAGGCGGTCGAGATCCGCTGCCGACCCGATCTCGGCAGCTGTGATCCGGAACGTCAGGACGTCGACCCCGTCGTGCACGTCGATCGCCATCCTTGCGCCGCCGCCGGCACGAGCGAGCGTGTCGAGCCAGCAGAGGTGGATCGTCATCACGGCCTCCGGCGGGCAGCTGACGGCCGCGGACACGTGGATCGTGGCTGAGACGCCTGCAGCCGCCGAGGCCGAACGGAGCAGTGCCGCCAAGTCAACCGCTTCGAGGCTCGCCGGGTAGATTCGCTGCGAGAGCTGCGCCGTCTCCTCGAGCGCGTCCTGCACGGCACGGCCCATCTCTGCGAGGAGAGCGGGCACCGCAACGGGATCGGAGCCTTCGGCCTGTCTGGCGAGCTGCAGGCTCACAGCGAGCGCGATCAGATGCTGGTGGATGCCGTCGTGGAGGTCACGCTCGATCGCGCGACGATCGGCATCCGCGGCCAGGACGAGCCTCCGGCGCGAGGCGCGAAGCTCCTCGAGTTCCACCCGCAGTCGATCGAGCTCCCGTTGCAGGTCGACCTGCCGAGCCCCCAGCATGACCACCTCCCGCCGCCTGACTGCGGTAGTTCTCCCTCATCGCCGTGCCCGGCGTCAAGTGGGCCAGCATCCCTCGTCGACGGAGGCGAAATCCACACAGTCGCGTAGACGACGGCGCCGGCGACCCGAACAACAAGCCGATCGAGGTGTCGACGTCGTGGCGTCCACGTCCGCTCGCCCTCGGCGGGCAGGTCGGCAAGGCGGACTGGCGTAATGGCGATTGAGGCGGGGGCGTTCATCGTGGTGCCGTTCAGCTGAGTTCCTCAGCGAGCCCGCGACTGTTTGAAGTCGGCTGAGTTCACTGCGTCCCGGCGATTCAGCCCGCCGAGTAGCCAGCCGCCGGAACAGGTCCCACGTCGATCTAAGGAATCGGCGGGGTGGGGTACCCTCGAGCCGGTCGTGCCCTCGCGTGCGCGCACGTGCGCGCGATGGGGAGAGGTATGGCGTTCTCCCTCGCGACCGACCGCGATCAGGCCCCACACCCATCGCGATCGCGGAGGGGTGTGGGGGGCACCCTCCCGCCGCCGTTGTCCGTCGCGTGTGCGCGCGTGCACGTGGGAGAAAGACGTAGGCGCTAGGGACGACGCGCGCCGGGTCATGTCCGCGCCACAACGTCTGCGACGGTGAGCGGGGGTATGTCGATCCCGGTCTGACCTCGAATCCGAGAACCGTCGACGGGCCGCGCTCGGCCGAGCCCCCGCCGGTGTCAGCGGCGGGCTCGGGCCGATACGCGGCGGTGCGACTCAGTCGCGGATCTCGAACGGCACGGCGACGATATTCGAGGCAACTCCGTAGGCCTCGAGGTCGACGGCGTTGATGCGGCCGTCGTGGTTCGCGTCGGGGACGGTCGCTGGCGCGTCGTTGTAGATCCCGTCCTTGTTCTTGTCGGCCGCGACCGCGACCCGCAGCACGGAGCGGACGTTCTTGCCGAAGCTTGGGGCTCCGACGATCCAGGTGTCCCAGATCTCGTTCGTCTTCTGGTTCGTGAAGCCGGTCAGGTTGAAGAGGTTGGCGAGGTTCTGAGCGTTCTTGGCGCCGACCGTGGTGGTCGAGAGGAGCACGATCAGGCCAGGCACCTTCTCGTCGACGCCGGCGGCGAAGACACCGGGGAAGGGAGCCTGATTCTGGTGGGTCGTCGGTCCGGTCAGCTGGAAGTCGGCCCCACTGGCCGCGAGGCTCGGGTAGCGGAGCGCGAGATCGACGAAGAAGCCCTTGCTCTGCTTTCCGGCGACGTCACCCCTCCGCGGTGAGAAGACGTCGACCTGGACCGCCGAGTTGGCGGTCTTCGAAGCCTTCTTCCCATAGGCCGCATTGGCGGTCGTCGCGACGACGGCCGCGAGTGCGACGAGGGAGAGGGCGGTGAGCAGCGTTCGCTTGTACACGGAGATCTCCTTTTCTCGTGGTGGCATTCCTCGGTACCAAGGACACCGTGAGCCCGCTTCCTATTCCCGGTGAGGGCGAAGCTCTTCTCGCCACGCCCGACGGTGCGGGATCAGGGGAAGGGGCACCGTGCCGATGTCGTTCCAGGACGGCGGCCACCGAAGACGGAGGCAGCCCGTGCACTCTCGCGCGTGGTCGCTTGAGCGCTACGCAGCGATCGGGCGCGACGCTTCGGCCGCGATGACGGGCTCGCACGCCCGCGATACGAGATCGTCGATCGGCCTCATCGAGCGCTCTGACCGAGCGGCGCTCACGATCCTGTCGGCCGTGAAGGTCGGCAACGCATCGGCGATTGCCTGAAGGGGATCTGCGTCGCCGACGCGACCCTCGACGTGAGCTGCGGTTCGCTGCAGCTCCCCGACAAGTGCGGCCAGCCGCTTCTCCGCCCGACCGCGAGCGGGGTCTTCGTCCGACAGCCACTGCCGGAGCCAGGAGTTCAGCGCCGGCGCAACGACCAAGACGTCGGCGTGCGCCGACCCTGCGGGGAACGACGACGTCGATGGCGACGACGAGCACGTGGGTCTGGCGTGCTTCTTGCCGGGAGCAAGGAACCTCGTCCAGGGGGCGAGTAGCGCAGGACGGTCGATCCGGCCGCGTTGTCGAGGGTCGCGGAGTCCGTGGACGATCATGTGCTTTCCCTCGGAGCGCTTGACCCCTCGTCAGGTGGAGACACCAGCAGCCGGCCGCGTATTCCTGAAGTGGCCGATCCACGCGGGAGGTCGAGATTCATGGGTTGACGACGTTGATCGGCTCGCCTGCCGCGAAGGCATTGATCTGGTCGAAGACGTCTGCGAACTGCAGCTCCCACTCCTCGTGGGTGACGTAGCCGATGTGCGGCGTGCAGAGGACGTTGTCCAGGTTGAGCAGCGGAGAGGACGGGTCGCGTAGCGGCTCTTCGTCGAACACGTCGAGCGCCGCCATGCCTGGCCGGCCGCTGTGCAGCGCGTCAACGAGCGCGCCGGGCTCGATCAGGCCTGCGCGGCTCGTGTTGACGAGCAGCGCGGTCGGTTTCATCCGGTGGAGATCTGCCTTCGTGACGATGCCGCGCGTGGCTGGCACGAGGCGCAGGTGGAGCGACAGCACGTCGCACTCGGCGAAGAAGTCCTCTCGGCTCGCCGCCATCTCGAGGCCATCGGCGCGCGCGCGCTCGAGCGATTCGGGCCGCGCGAAGGCGAGCATCCGCATGCCGAACGCGGCGCCGTAGCCGGCGACGACCTTGGCGATCCGACCGTAGCCGTAGACGCCAAGCGTCTTGCCGATCAGCGAATGGCCAACGCCCGCCTGCCACTCGCCCGCCTTGCAGGACGCCACCTGCTGAGGGATCTGTCGCATCGCCGCGAGCACCAAAGCCCATGTGAGCTCTGCGGTGGAGTACGACGGCGACCCGGCGTGCATGTTCGAGCAGACCGTGATGCCGAGGCGCGTGCACGTCTCTAGGTCGATGTGCGGGTAGACGCTGCGCTGGCTGATCAGGCGCAGGTTTGGCAGGCGCTCGAGCAGCGGCGCGCGGACCTCGGTGCGCTCGCGGATCAAGACGAGCGCATCGAAGCCCTGCAGCCGCTCGGCGAGGCGATCGGTGTCCTCGACGTGGTCGCTGAAGACCGTCACCTCGTGGGCATCGAGCCTTTCGAAGCACGGCAGCGTCCGCAGCGTGTCGAACCAGTCGTCGAGGATCGCGACCTTCATCGATTACTGCCCTCGCGAGCAGGGCTGTCGAGGGTAACCCACCGATGCGTTCATCGTGGTGGGACCTGGCGGAGAACACGATCGAGACTCACCTCCGTAGCATCCGCAAGTTCGAGATCCGGTCGCGCTCGCAGCTCGCTCGCGCTCTCTAGCGGTTCCCGGCAGCCCGCTTCTCACGGAGTTCCTCACGGGCGCTCCGTGAGGCGGCCCACCGTACGCGCCCCGATCCTTCCCGAGACAGCACAGTGACCCTGCGCCCAAGGCACAAGACGCAAAGGAGACTAGATGCACGTGATCCGAAAAGACGCCGTTGAGCTACTAGGAGCTTGAAGGTGATGATCACCGAGACCGTCGCCCGATCCGACATAGCTGAAGCGGCGCCAGCATCCGGTGTGGGCGAGCGACGACTTCCACGCCTGGGGCGGCGCTGATCCAGCCGTTCGCTTCGGCGACGAGATCGAACTCGCTCGCCTGCACGGAGCGAACGAAACAAGTGGTTAACGACTCAGAAAGGAAGAACCATGTCCCCTCGCACAATCGGCATGCGACGGTGGGTGCTATGCGCCCTCGCCGTCACCGCCCTCGCGCTTTCCGCGTCAGCACTGGCAGCCAGCGACGGCCAAACCGGCTTCGGCTTCAATGCAAGGGACATCAGCGGCTTCCCGAATGGTGCGGCGACACTCACGGGCGGCGGGGCGTACAACCCCGTGACCGGCTTCGTCAAGTCCGCGGGTGGCTTCAGATGCACGAGCGACGTTCTTCAGGGCCCGCTTGCCGGGTGTCTTACGGGCGAAGGCGTTCGCTGGGATACGGTCGAGCTCCGCAGAAGCACGACCTTCAAGTGCACCGGGGCGGCGGCGGAGCTACTGAAGACCGCAACCACCAACGAGAACACGGTTGTCCTCCTCGCAGACTTCTACCGGGCCGGTGACGGTAACGACGAATCCTTCACCGCGCAGATGATCGTCTCCGCCGACGACATTGCACCGGACATCGCCGGGATCCAGAACGTCTGGATTCAGGGTGTTGGCTGCACCTCCGCGATTACAAACTTCAGCAACTAAGGCCGCCCCAAGCTCAACGGCAGCTTCGGTAGCCCCGGCCACATCGGTGGCCGGGGCAACTCCCTTGGATCAGCATCCCAACAGACCGAGCGCCATCCCGGGCTACGAGAGCGATCTCAAGCAGCGCGTGCTGCCCGACCTCGGTACCAGGCGTATCTCAAGTAGCGACGTAAGACGGCTCGTCACCCGTCTCCAGGGTGAGGGGCTGAGCGGCTCGCGCGTCGGAACATCATCAACATGGCGGTTATCCGCCAACCGGCACGATGAGACGGAACAACCCGTGTCGGGACCGCAAGCTGCCCGAGGCGAACGGCAAGCGCCAGCGCGTCCTCTCGGTTGCGAGAGGGGCCGCGCTCCCGAAGGCACTTCCGGAAACGGATCGCGCGCTGTGGGCTACCGCGCTCTTCCCACGCGTTCGATGCCTTCCTGGCACGCCAGGTCGGCTGAACGGCCGTGCTCATATCGATTAGCGATCGCAGGCCGCAATCTCACGGGCTTTCTCACCGGTTGTCGGTGAGGCAGTGGTTGCCGCGCATCTGGATCCTGGGGGAAAGGAGGCGACTTGGGCCACGAACCCCCCAACCAGCTCGGCGTCATCCAGACCGACCGCGCGCGTGGCTCTTCGCCGTGCTGTCCACGCCCATTGGATTCGAGGCATGCGCGAAAGGGACCCGGGTCTGCGGAAAGAGAGGAGAGATGACGTCTGCTCTCCCACGCGTCCGCGAGCTTGCCGAGCGCGCGTCCAGTAGGACACACGTGCGGCTGCTTTGGCGGCAGGGTACGAGGCAGGTGTGGGTCGAGGTGCGCGAAGCGGACGACCGGGTGCTCGCGATCTCGGTGCAACCGGAGCGGGCGCTCGATGCTTTCCATCACCCGTACGCCTACGCGGGTACGCACCGTCTCCTTCGCCGAGTCGAGTCGCTCGCGTCTTGTGAGGGCGGGCCGCAGGCAGCGGGGAAGGATCGCCTTGAGCCGTGACCCCTGTCCGACAGTCGCCCAGCTGGATCACATCGCGCTGGCGACCAAGGATGTCGAGGGCCTCCGCGACTTCTATCTGCAGCTCAGGGGAGTGGCCTCGGCGCCTTGCGCCGACGCCGACACCGGCCTTCACACGTGCGTCTTGGATTTCTGCGGCGTTCGCGTCGAGTTGCTCGAGCGGCCCGGCGATGGGGAACGCCACGATGGCGATGGACAGTCATCAGGGCTTCTGCATCTCGGCTTCGCGCTCGGATCCGCCGACGCGGTCGACGAGCTCAGCGGAGCTATCGCGGCGGCCGGGTACCGGGTGCTCCAGCCGCCGCACCGCGTCGGCCAGCTCGGCCCCTATCAAAGCGTCGTCCTCGACCCCGACGGCAACCAGGTGAAGCTCACGGTCTGACTGGCGGCGATGCCGAGAACGCAGTCAGGACCGCTCTAGAATCGTGTGGTGGCTGTGCAGCTGGCTCCGCTCGTTGAGCGCGAGCTCGAGCTCCAAACGGTAGAGCGCTTGCTCGCCGGCGCCAGAGCGGGCTCGGGCGGGGCCGTGGTCTTCGAAGGGCCGTCGGGGATCGGCAAGACGAGCCTGCTCGCGGCCACCCGAGCGGCGGCGGGGGACCTGCGCGTTCTGTCGGCGCGGGGGGGCGAGCTCGAGCGCGAGCTGCCGTTCGGGGTCGTCCGGCAGCTCTTGGAGCCAGTAGTGGTGACCTCGGCCGCAGATGAGCGTGAAGCCCTGCTCCACGGTGCGGCGGCGCTTGCAAGGCCCGTCCTCTTTGTGGCCGACTCCGAAAGCGACGCCGAGCCGTCGTTTTCGGCGTTGCATGGGCTCTACTGGCTCACGATGAATTTGGCCGACACACGACCCGTGCTGTTGACCGTGGACGACGCACACTTGGCGGATCTCGCATCCCTGCGTTGGCTGATCTATCTCGCCCGCCGGCTCGAAGGCGTGCCGCTGGCACTGGTATTGACAACCATGCCGGCCGAGCCCGGGGCGGTGCAGGAGCTGCACGACGAGTTGCTCGTGATCCCGGAGGTCACAGTCCTTCAACCCGCCGGCCTGAGCGAGCATGCGATCACGCTGCTCGCAGCACAATCGTTGTCCGCGGACCCCGATCCTGCCTTCGTCGCCGCCTGCCAACGCGCGACACGCGGCAATCCATTCTTGCTCCTGGAGCTCTTCGGCGAGCTCGAGCGGCGCGGCATCGCACCGAGTCGCGAGCACGCCGGCATGGCGAGCCAGCTGAGCTCGCAAGGCGTAGGTCGAGCGGTGCGTGCTCGTCTGAGGCGCTTGCCAACTGGCTGCATCGCCCTCGCGCGGGCCGTCGCAGTGCTCGGCGAGCTTGCCGAGCCGTCCCTGGCAGCGCGCTTGGCCGCCCTCGGCGACGACGAAGCCTCCCACGCCGCTGACGCGCTCGCCAAGGGGCTGATTCTCGACCCCGCCCGCCCGCTTGCGTTCGTCCACCCGCTGGTGCGATCGAGCGTGTATTCCGAGCTGAGCTCCCGGGAGCGTGCCCGAAGCCACGAGCACGCTGCCCGCCTGCTGAAAAGCGCTGGAGAGCCGGCGGATCGGATCGCCATCCACCTGTTGGCGACTAGCCCTAGCGGGGAGGCAGAGACTGTAGAAACGCTGCGTGCGGCGGCCAGGGCCGCGGCCAGCCGCGGGGCGCCGGACTCCGCGGTCACATACCTCCAACGAGCGCTCGTGGAGCCCCCGTCGCCCGACCTCGAACCGGAACTCGTTCACGAGTTGGGCAGGGCCGCGCTCAGTGCGGGCCAGCTCGATCTAGCCATCGAGAAGCTCCGCCAAGCAACTCGCTATCTTGCCGATGAGCGGCCGCGCGCCGAGGCGGCGAACGCGCTGGGGTCGGCGCTCTTCCTCGCACAGCGGTCGGAGGAGGCGCTGACCGATCTCACGGCGGTCATCGACGATCTACCAGCGACTGAGCGCGAGCAGGGGCTGCGACTACAGGCGACGCGATGGGCAGCCGCGAGGGGCAGCGTGGCCGTCTGGCGTCGTCTCCAGGCGACGGGGGAGCGGTTCGTCGTCACATCCGGCACACCGCGGACGGTCGGGGAGCGCCTGCAGGTCGCTATCGCGGCGTACGACGCCGCTCGAACGGGTACGGCCGCCGATGCACGTGATCTGGCCCTGCAAGCGCTCGCTGATGGGCGACTGCTCGAGGATCCGGGTCCCGAGTCCGGCGGGTTCTGGATCGCGCCGTTCGTGCTCGTCCTCGCGCACGCTGATGACGACGAGGTGCGGGTCAGCACCGAGGTGATCGAGTGGGCGAAGGAGCACGGGTCGCTGCCGGCGTTCTCGATGGCGGCTCAGCTGCGTGCGTACGCCTGCCTGCGCTGTGGATCGCTGGCCGACGCGGAGGCGGATGCACTGAGCGCGCTGGAGCACCCCGGTGTGCCGGGTCTTTTCCCTTTCGGCCGCATAGCGCTGGTAAACGTTCTGCTCGCTCGGGGCAGGGCTACCGAAGCACACGATCTTTTCGCGCAGGTTGGGCCCGAGCCCGCGGCAGCCGGCTACTTCCGCTACCTCCAGACACGTGCTCGCCTGAGAGCGGCTTTGCAGCACCCAGAGGACGCGCTCGAAGATCTGTTCGACTGCGGGCGTCTCGAGGAGGAGTGGGAAATCCGGACGCCGGCATTCGGCACCTGGCGCGCCGACGCGGCAACTCTGCTGGCATCGCTCGACCGTAAGGACGAGGCGAGCGCGCTGGCGCGTGCGGAGCTCGAGCGCTGCCGCGCTTTCGGCGCGCCCGGCCCGCTAGGCATTTCGCTGCGCACGCTTGGCGTCGTCGAGCAAGGAGACTCCGGCATCGAGCTGCTCCAGCGATCCGTCACCCAACTCGAGCAGTCGTCGAGGCGACTCGAGTACGCGATCGCACTGCTAGAGCTGGGGGCAGCGATCCGACGCGCCGGCAGGCGCGCCGAGGCGCGCAAGCCACTCACCAAGGCGCTCGAGCTGGCCCGCGCCTGCGGTGCCGACTCCGTTGCCGTGCGAGCCCACGACGAGCTCGTCACAGCCGGTGCGCGACCCCGCCGAGATCCCACCGAGAGCCGCAGCAACCTCACTGCCTCGGAGCTGCGCGTGGCCCGCATCGCGGCCGAAGGGATGACCAACCGAGAGATCGCGCAAGCCCTGTTCCTGACCGAGAACACCATCGAGACTCATCTTCGCAGCGTCTTCCGCAAGCTCGACATCCGCTCGCGCTCGCAGCTCGCTCGCGCCCTGTAGCGCCCCCCGGAACAGTCAAGTCTCTCTCACGGAATACCTCACCGGAGCTCCGTGAGGCGGCCGTGCGTGCGCCGGCCGATCCTGTCGCCACCAGCCCTGCACAGGGCACAAGACGAAAGGGAGTCAAAATGTCACCCACCCGAAAGCTGCTCGTGACCTTCTACGCCGTCGCCTTCGCGGCGGTTGCCGCGACCGGTGCCACCGCTGCCACCGGCAAGCACGCATCGGCCAAGGCCGACCAGGCCGCCAAGGTGCAGGTCTTCGCGCCGCGCCCAGGCGACACGGCCGGCAAGGCGAGCAAAGGCTTCTTCGTCGACCTTGCCGTCCAGTACCCGAGCCTCGCGTCGAGCGGAGCCGACTTCCAACTGACAGGACCGACGACCCACCAGAACCAGGCTCCCTTCCCCGGCGCCTTCGCCGCTGGCGTCGACGAGAAGGTGCCAGGCCTGATCGTGCTCCTCTCGACCACCACGGTCGGCGCCAAGAACGCGCAGAACCTCGCCAACCTCTTCAACCTGACCGGCTTCACGAACCAGAAGACGAACGAGATCTGGGACACCTGGATAGTCGGCGCCCCGAGCTTCGGCAAGAACGTCCGCTCCGTCCTCCGCGTCGCTGTTGCCGCTGACAAGAACAAGGATGGGATCTACAACGACGCCCCAGCGATCGTCCCCGACGCGAACCACGACGGGCGCATCAACGCCGTCGACCTGACGGCCTACGGCGTCGCCTCGAACATCGTTGCCATCCCGTTCCGCATCGGCGACTGAGATCAACACGCTCGAGAGTAGGGACGCCGTCGACTTCACTGGGCTAGCGCAGGGCGATCCACCTCCTCGTGGACGGCGGGCTCGTTCCGTAGAGACCGGCGAGCATTGCGCGGACCAGTCGACCTCATCACATCACCCAAGACAGGAGCTCAAGATGAATCGCAAGATCGCATTGCTCGTCGCTGCGGCTACGTTGGCTTTGGCCACGCTGTCCGCCTTAGCCGACACCAGCACGGCCTCGCCTCGACAGGCGTCGAAGGGAGCGCTCGTCGCGCTCGGGAAGACGGCGCTCGGCAGCGTTCTCGTCGATGCACGGGGCCGTACGCTCTATCTGTTCGACAAGGACAAGCACGGCAGGAGTGCCTGTTACGGCGCCTGTGCGACGTACTGGCCGCCGCTGCTCAGCTCCGCCAAGCCTCGGCAAGAGAAGGGCGTGCGCGCCTCCTTGCTCGGCCTGACCACGCGGACCGACGGCAAGCGACAGGTGACCTACGCGGGTCACCCGCTCTACCGATTCATCGGTGACAAGGAGGCGGGCCAGACGACCGGAGAGGGCCTTACGGACTTCGGCGCCGCATGGGATGCAATCGCGGCGAGCGGCCGCACGGTCGAGCCGACCACCCCTGATTCCGGCGGAGCCGGCTCCGGCTACGGCGGCGGCTACGGCGGCTAGCTCACGCCGCTGAGCGGCAATCCGGGGAGGGGTGCCCCTCGGCCCCTCCCCGGATCGAGATCTCCAGCTCAAGGCACGAGCTCGCGCTCGGCGCCCGGCAGACGCTCGAGCTCGGCCGCGCCAGCTAGGTGAGCTTCGATGCCGCGATCAGCTTCTGAGGTAGGACGACTGTCCCTGCACCGCTTGGGCACTCCGATTTCGTGACTTTCACGGACACCCGCGCCGACTCGAGGGCCGCAGCGCCATCCACTTCTCCGCTCAAGACCGTAACCCCGCCTTTGTTGCACACACGTTTGATCGCGCTGGTTCCAGCGGGCGTCACATAGACCTCGGCACTCACCGGGGTCGTGTCTTCCGTCTGTGCCGAGGGCCCGTAGTACTTGTAGACAACCCAGCCTGCGACGAGCATTGCGATGGTTAAGAACGCCAAGGCAACCCCACCCCAACGCCGCTTCCCAACGATCGCGTCATTGGTGGCGTTGCGAACCCGCTCCACCTCGTTGGTTGGCTCAATGTCAACGCCAATCCGCTGTGCGTTGAGGGCGAGCCCCACCCCGACTGCAAGCGGCACGAACGGAAGTGCCGCTTCCCAGGGCGTCTGCGCATCCTTTGGGGCGACGAGCGTGATGACGGCGCCGTACGCCGTAGCGAGGGCAAAGGAGGCGGTCACGACCTTGTCGGCGATTGAGTCGGCAGCGGAAAGCGCGCCGGTCATCGCGGCCCTGTAGTTATCGACCGCTACACGCTGGTCGAATGTAAGCGGTGTCAGTCCATCTTGCCCGCTCACGGGACGCGCTTCGTGAATAGGTCTCCGCACGGTTCGCAGTAGACAAGAACCTCGCGGCTCTTGGTCTCTGTCAGTCGTACCAGCGCGACAAGCAGAGCCTTCGACTCTTCACGTGCCACGTCCGAGTCCTGATCCGCGTACGAGTGCAGGAAACGGTTGAGCTCGCCCGGATCGCCCATTGATCTGAAGGCATCACGCAACGTTTTGGCGTCGCGGACAGGCTCGAGCGGTCCCTCAAGATCAAGATCCGGGAAGTCCGCAAGCACCTGCGCTCGCGAGCGAACCTCCAGCATGCCCGGGCTCGCGACCAACGTTCGTTCCGGGATCGCGCAGATACCGCCATCGCCGCGCGGGCACGGCCGAGTACTCACCTTCAACCTCCCATCAACACCCGGCGAGAGTAGCTCCTTGTGACCGACTGGACAATGGAGCTCAGCCCACCGCCATGCCCCGCCCCGGCGAGAGAAAGCGACAGCGCGTCGTCGCGCGCGGTGCCTGCCTGAAAGGCGCTCTGCGACACCGACGGTCATCATTCGCTAGCCGGCGGGCGAGTGTCAGCCTGATGCGGTGCTACTGGGGCGGGGCCGGCACACGCCCCGGTCCCAGACGGCCGGCTCCATGGGGGTGTCCAGTACGGGACTTGGCGAACGCGGGCCAACGCGGACAGAATCCACGTGCCATGAGATTCCCGCTCACCGGCCGCTGTAACTGTGGCGCGGTTCGCTACGAAGTGAGCGAGCCGCTCGTACGCGCAAGCTACTGCCACTGCAAGCGATGCCAGCGGCGAAGCGGGGCTGCAGCATCGGTGCAGGCGCACCCGGCCCAAGGCACGTTCCGGATCGTGGCGGGGCAGGAGAAGCTGCGAATGTGGAAACCAGCGGACGGCGGTGAGAAGTGGTTCTGCGGCGAATGCGGATCGGCGATCTACGGCTCGAACCCCAGCCATCCCGAGTCGATCGGCATTCGGATGGGAACATTCGACGGCGATCCGGGCATCCGTCCGACGGTACGGCAGTTCGTGGCGTATGCCGCGGCGTGGGAACCGCTCCCCGATGACGGGCTGCCAAGGTTCCACGAGAGCCGTCACGTGCCCGGCGCACGTCCGATCCCACCTGCGCCGTAGGGGGTTCGCGGTGATGGTCGGGTTTTGACTGTTCGTGCTGCCCGGGACACCTTGCGAGGCCCCGGGCGTAGGTGTTGCTGAACTTTCCGATGGTTCAGCGTGAGGAGGTGACTGCCCTGGTGCCGACCCAGCAGGTCGGCGGGTTCGAGGTCGATCGTGGTAGCGACCCACACCACCGTTCGTTCGCAAAGGGACGGTGCCTCGTCCGCTGTGGGATTCGCGGGTGTCATGATTGCCGCTACCAATCGTCCACGACCGAGGGAGGAATGAGCATGAGGATTCTCCGGCGTGTTCCTTCGCGGCGCCGGGCCAGGTGGCGGAGAGTCGAGACCAGTCTCGGCGCGTAGGCGCTTGATGGGGCGGGAGCTTGGCAAGCTCGGTGCCGATCTCGTCGAGCGTGAGGCCGATGCGCTGCGCGAAGACGATGAAGGCGATCCGGCGGAACACCGGTCGCAGATAGTGGCGATGGCCCGAGCCCGCCCGCTCAGAGCTGATCAGCCCTCGCTGCTCATAGAAGCGAAGCGCCGAGGATGCGACGCCGCTTCGGCGTGCGACCTCTCCGATTGCAGCAATTCGGACATGGTCTGAAAGTAGGGCATCTAGTCCTTGACTTCAAGTTAACTTGAACTTGTAGTCTCGATTGGGTATGCGAGGGATCATCACCGGCGCATCTCGTGGGTTGGGGTTTGCGCTCACTCGTGCTCTTTCCGGGCGCGGTTGGCAACTCGCGGTGGATGCGCGCGGGGCGGCGGGGCTCGAGAGTGCGGTTGCCGGGCTCGCCGGTGTGGTCGCGGTCGCGGGGGACGTCGCCGATCCCGACCATCGTCGTCGGCTCGTGGCTGCGGTCGGGGAGCCGATCGACCTCCTCGTCAACAACGCCAGCGTGCTTGGTCCGAGTCCGCTGCCGCCTTTGGCCCGATACTCCGTCAGGGAGCTGCGGAGCGTGTACGACGCGAACGTTTTCGCGCCGCTCGCGCTCGTCCAGCGCTCGCTGCCACATTTCGCCCCGGGGGCGCGGATCGTCAACGTCGTTTCCGACGCGGCCTTCGAGGCGTACGAGCGCTGGGGTGGATATGGCTCGTCGAAGGCCGCTCTTGCGCAGATCACAGCGGTTCTGGCCATCGAGCATCCCGGACTCCGCGTCTACGCCGTCGACCCAGGAGACATGCGGACGCAGATGCAGCAGCAGGCCTTCCCGGGTGAGGACATCTCGGACCGACCGCCGCCGGAGGAGAGCGTCCCGGGCCTCCTGACGCTGATCGAGGGTCACCTGCCGAGTGGGCTCTATCGGGTCAATGACCTCGTGGCGGCATCGGCTTGAGCGCCCTCCAGCTGCACACCCGCCCTGAGGCGCACGAGCCGCCGGAGGCCCGTGCGAGTTCACGTGACAGCGTGCGGCTGCTCGTCTCCTCCCGTCGGACGGGCAGCGTCGCCCACGGATGCTTCCGTGACCTGCCGCAGTTCCTCGCCGCAGGCGATCTCCTCGTTGTCAACACGTCCGCCACTCTCCCCGCGGCCGTGCCCGCGAGACGCGCCGACGGCACCCACCTCGAGCTCCGACTCTCCACCCCAGCACCAGGCCGCGATCCCGACACCGATTGGATCGTGGAGCTACGCCACGGCGACCACCCGTTCGGCGCCGTCACAGCCGGTGACGAGCTGGCGCTTCCTGGCGGTGCGACCGCACGGATCGTCGCCGCGTACGCCTCTCCGAGGCTCTGGCTCGCACGACTCGACCTGCAACAGGCGGTCGCGACCTACCTCGCCAAGTACGGGCACCCGATCCGTTACCGCCACGTGCCGCAACGCTGGCCCCTGTCCGCGTACCAGACCGTCTACGCCGCGGAGCCCGGGAGCGCCGAGATGCCCAGCGCGGGGCGCCCGTTCACGGCCCAGCTGATCACCCGGCTTGTCACAAGTGGTGTGCTTGTCGCGCCAATCACGCTGCACACCGGCGTCTCCTCGCAGGAACGCCACGAACCTCCGTACCCCGAACGCTTCCGCGTTCCGCGGCACACGGCGAATCTGGTGAACGCCGTGCATCAGTGGGGCGGCCGCGTGATCGCGGTCGGTACCACCGTCGTGCGCGCCCTCGAGACGGCCTCCCAACCGAACGGCAACGTCCTCCCCGAGGCTGGATGGACGAACCTCGTCGTGACCGCCGCGCGGGGCCTCTGGACGATCGACGGCCTGCTCACTGGTCTCCACGAGCCGGAGTCATCGCACCTCGAGATGCTCATCGCGACCGCCGGACAGGGGCTGATCGAGCACAGCTACAAGGCCGCGCGCGAGCACGGCTACCGCTGGCACGAGTTCGGCGACAGCCACCTCATCCTTCCGTGACCGTCGCCCCACGATCCCCCGGACCAGGGCCATCGCATCTCGTGCCCAAAGGGATTCGCCCCGCCGGGCTGGATCTGGCTTGAACACAGGGATTGCGGCCTGTTGGGGGTACGGAAAGGGCGCGGTCACCGTGCCCCTATGCAAGTTTCGGCTTGAACGCAGGGATTGGGGACGGTCGGGGCACCTGTTAGGGCGCGGCCGCCGGAGCACGGCGCCTGCTGGCGGCCACCAGGCTCGCCCACGCCGGTCGACGCCTCGGGTGCATCGGCGGATCACGAACCGCGGGACTTTGGGGCCCGAGAGGCGCCGAATCGCGGGTTGTGGGCGCCGGATTATCCGTGCCTTCCGTGCCTAAAAGGACTCGCCGGCCTCGGGCCCGATCTGGCTTGAATACAGGGTTGCGGTCACTCGAGGGGCGCGGATCACCGTGCCCTGTGCGACTTTCGGCTGGAACACACGGATTGGGCCAATCGGGGGCACGAATAGGGGCGCGATTCGGCGGAGCTCGGCGGGCTGCGCCGGACGCGGACGGCGACTGCTGCTCGCCAGCCCGTTCGTCGAACGCGTGGGGCGAGACCCGTCGGCCGCCAGGCGCCTTTGAGCATTTGACGGGTAGGCCTTGGCCTTGGGGGTCTCACTCGGGCCAATCGTCACGAGGCGATCGTCGTGATCGCAACCCAGACCGATCCCTCGCCAACCGCGAGTGCGTCCCAGCGGTCGGCGAGGTAGACGGGACGTCCGAGGGGAATCTCGACCACTCTCTGGGACTCGGGGTCGACACGCAGCAGCGTTCCGTCACGGCTGGCGACCCAGACGGCTCCTTCTCCGGTCGCGACGCTGCTGTCTTCCGCGCTGTGGCCGAGCGGGACGCTTCCCAGGTAGCGCCTGGTCGTGGAATCGATCCTCCACAGTGACGTTGGGGCCAACACCCAGATCGCACCTGCGCCAACGGCCAAGCTGTAGCGCCAGCCGTGCGTCTCGCCGATTCGTCCGAGCGGAATCGTCCCGACGACGGCGTTCGTTCTTGGGTCGATCCGTTCGATGGTGTCGAGCTCCCAGCCGGTGATCGCCCACAGCGCGCCTTCTCCAGTAGCGAACTCCCAGACGGGGATTCTGTGCACGGTGACGACGGAGCTCGTGGCAGGGTCGAGACGGATGACATTGCCGGGACGAGTGCAGCTGCAGACGAAGACTGCGTTCGGGCGGACCTCCAGATGGGACCAGTTCCCCGGGCCATTGGCTTGCGGGAGGCGGCGTCTGGCGACCGCGTGGTTGGTGGCGGGGTCGACTTGCAGCAAGGTCTTGTCGCTGAGGATCCAGACGCTGCCCGCACCTACCTCGACGTCGGTGGGCGTAACGCCGAGCCCGATCGTGCGGACAACCTTTCGCGATCTTGGGTCGATGCGAAGCAGCGTGTCGTCGTCGCGGTTGCCGACCCAGACGGATCCTTCCCCGACGGCCGGTCCGGTCGGTCTCCCGCCGACGGGGATCTCGCCGACGATCGCGTTGGTGTCGGGATCGATGACTGCGACCGAGTCACCAGCAAGCTTCACGGGAATGGGTGAGTGGTCCGACGAGTCGCGGCTGGCCGCTACCGCGACGGCTGCGATCACGAGGACGAGTGCCACGACGGACGCGACAGTCCAGCGCGTCAGGAACCGCAGTCTCCCGACCTGCTGGCTCCGCTCCCCGTCGCCGCCCGATGGAGGTTCCGGCGCAGGGGCCTCGAGTGAGGGGTCGTGACGAAGAACGGCGCCCTCTAGCTGCTGCAGGCGCGGGCCGGGCTCGATGCCGAGTTCCTCGCTGAAGGTTCGCCGAGCGCTTCTGTAGGTCTCGAGCGCCTCGGCCTGACGGCCGCTTCGGTAGAGGGCGAGCATCAGCTGTACGCGCAGGCCCTCTCGGTAGGGGTGCGCAGCCACCAGGGTTTCGAGCTCGGCGACGAGCGCGTCCTGGCGGCCGACTGCGAGATCGGACTCGATCCGGCTCTCGATCGCGGTCAGGCGGAGCTCTTCCAGACGCGCGATCTCGCTCTGGGCAAAGGGCTCGAACGCGAGATCTGCGAGTGCGGGTCCGCGCCAGAGTGCGAGCGCATAACGAAGCGTCACGGACGCGCGTGCGGTCTCGCCGCAGGCGAGCTCTTGCCGACCCGTTTCGAGGAGAGTCTCGAAGCGGCGCGCGTCGAGTCCCTCTGGCGGAACATGCAGCACGTACCCCGCCGCCTCGGTGAGCAAGGGCTGCTCACCGTTTCCGCCGACAAGCAGACGCCGCAACCTGGTGAGATAGACGTTGAGGACCGCGCTGACCGTCTGCGGCGGCCCGTCGGGCCAGAGCTCCTCGATCAGTCGTTCGCGCGTGATGGGCTCGTTCGCGTGCAGCAGCAGAAGGCCGAGGAGCGCGCGTTGCCGCGGACTGCCGATCGGGAGTGGCCGCTGAGCCCGGATGACCTCAAGCGGCCCGAGAATGCGGAACTCGAGATCCGAACGCGGCTTCGTTGGCCAATGGTACGGCCTTCGTCTTGCGAAATGGGAGCGTCCCCGGCCCGTTTGCTCGCCGTATGCCTTGCGTTTCGCCGCTGTTTTCTCCGGGGCGTGATCGTCGCTGCGTGCGCATCCTCCGCAGCTTCGACCCCTGGGGCGGGCCGATTCTTCTGTGGTTCCTCGCGGCTCTCGTCCTTGTGCCAAGCGCAAGCGGGTACGAGGCTCCGGGCAGGCTGAACGAGGTCGCGCACGTGTACTCACAGGGAGTGGGAGAGGTCCGCTGCCCGCCGCAGGCGGAGTGGGATGCGGATTGGGCGTCGTCCTTCGCCTGGGCGTACACCAACGTTCGCGAGAACTACACCGTGCTCGGCCCAGTCGTCTGCGCGGGCGCGCTGGCTGTGGGCACGACCGACCTTCCCTCGTGGCAGCAAGCGCTCGGCGCCCTCGTGCTCACGCACGAGGCGTTCCACCTTCGCGATTGGCGCTCCCGGCGGGACGAGGGGAAGGTGGAGTGCCAGGCACTCGCCAACTTCAGAGGCACCGTGCAGCTCCTAGGCGCGACGTCGGCTCAGGCCGACGACCTCTACCCCTACGCGCTGGCACTCCACGACTACAAAGCCAGGCTCTTCCCGCAATACCGCGATCCGAAATGCGTGATCCCGCCCTGGGCTCCACCGAAGGGAGAACCACGATGAGCGTTTCCGGCTCCATTCCTGCAACCGTCCAGATCCGGCGCGGCCACCTGCTCGGGCTGATCGGAGCCGTCGCGGCACTGGCAGCCTGCGTCACCTGGGTCGTGACCGCATTCGCATTCGACACCGGTACGTCGGGAGCGGTGTCAAGCTCGCAGTCGACCGCGACCAGCGCCGCCGCCCAGCGGGCCCCGGCGACCTTCACAATGACCCGCAAGCAGACCGAGGGGCTCTCGACAATGGCGCCGCAGACCGGGCGCCACGCCGATCCGCTCATGTCGATGACAGCTGCGCAGCTCGCCGGTCTTGGGCTGGGAACCGGGTACCAGCTGCCGAACGCTCAGAGATCGCCGACCGCGGCGGCCATCCTCACCTCGATGAGCCCGGAGACACGGCGGTACACCGAGTCGGTCATGAACCTCACGTTCGAGCAGCTCGCCGCCGGCGCCGCGGGCCAGCCCTAGCGCCGAGGTGGAGGGGAGAGGTCCTGCCTTCCTCCGCGTCGCGAATGCGTGCCTCGTCGCGCGGCATCAGGCCCCAGCCGCATGATCGGTTCGAGCGGGGGAGGCGTACCCTGCCCCTGGCCTGATGCCCTCGCGTGCGCGCGCGTGCGCGAGAGAGGAGAAGGTGGCCGTTCGCGACGTTGCGGCCCCGGATCAGGCCCCACCCACCCGATGATCGCGAGGGGGTACCCCGCCCCGTCTCGCGGTCGTGTGTCCTTGCGGCGGTCGCCGACTCGCCCGGGATCAGGCCTCACCGCCATGACGATCCCGAGGGGGAGCCGAGATGCACCGACACGCCGAGTCGGGGGTCGCTTGGGATCGCCGATGGCTAAACGCTTCTCGCAGGCGTGTCAGAGGCTTGTCAGATCGCAGGTGCTCGATGCCGGTCGACCAGGGGGTAATCCCGCGAGCGCCTGGGCGCGTAAGAAGAGGTAGGGGTCGCGACGGGGCGGTGCCGTCGAGTGTGCAAGCCTGCGTCATACGCCCGTGCCTGACCGCGTTCTTGGCTAAGGGAGACCCGATGGCTGACTCGTTGATGATCCTCGTGGCCGGCCCGTACCGGTCGGGGACGAACGATGATCCTGCCCTGATCGAAGCCAATGTCGCGGCGATGACTGAGGCCGCGCTCGGTCTCTTCCGACTCGGGCACCTTCCGGTGATGGGTGAATGGTTCGCGCTTCCACTGATCGAGGCTGCTGGCTCGACGGGCGTCGGCGATGACGTCTTCAACGAGATCTTCCATCCGATTGCCGAAAGGGTGCTCGAGAGATGTGATGCTTGCCTACGCATCGGCGGGCCATCGCAGGGCGCCGACCGAATGGCGGAGGTGGCACGAGGCCTTGGCAAGGCCGTCTTTGACGAGATCGCCGCGATCCCGGCGTCGACTAGCCCTGGTGGAACTATTCGCCGGGCCTGATTGGGCGTCGGAGCCTTTGGGGTCCCGGGATCGTGAGCACGAGGGTGGGTCCCCAGTTTCGCGTGCGAACGAGAGGAAGTGGTGGGGTTCCAGCCAGGCCCGCCGGGCGCATGGCGGCTGGGGAGCGTGACGAGGTCGCGTTGAGTGGATGGTGATCAGCTGGCGCTCGTCGGCCAGGCGCGGCCGATCTGCTCGAGCATCCGGGGGTACACGATGAGCTGCCGGAAGGGTCGGATTGCCGTCATGTAGCCGGTCCCGAGCAGTCCGTGTGGCCTCACGTACACGGCGAGCTGGCCTCGGTAGCCGCCTTCCCCGTCCCGGACCCAGCCGATGTGCATCACGCCGCGCATTGTCCGGTTCGCGATCTCTGCCGCCCACTCGTCGTCGAGCAGGTAGAGCGAGCTGAAGGGGAGCGCGGTGAACTCGGGGCCGGCGGGGCCGGCGCGTAGGTCCGCGGGCAGTCGGTCGCGGAGCGTCGGAGGCGCGGCAGCGGCGTCCGGTTTGTCCCACCCCAGCAGCTCGCCGATCTTCCAGCGGATCGCCCACAGGACACGCACCGAGCGGGGCGCGCCGCGCGTCGGATCGCCTGAGGCGATGAGCTGCACGAGTCGCCCGAAGTCGTCGGCATCGCCTGGCGTCGGCACCGCCCACACGTCCTCGAGCCGGAAATCCCGGGTGAGTTCGTGGATGCGCCATGGGCGAGATGTCTGCGCCGTGCTCGGAAGCCTCAGCGACACCCCGATAGTCTCGCGCACGCGAGGTGCACGGCGTCGCGCCCAGGCCCACGACCACCCCCAGATCGGAGGCGTGGGCACCTGGTCACCGGGTCTCGCGCGTGCGCGCGGACGGAGGTGGTGCGCGTTAGGGACAGCCGCCCCCCGCGACGGGCCCCACCGTGATCGACGCGACGAGGGGGGTGGTGGGTACCCTCGACCAGCCCGCTCCTTTGCGTGCGCGCGTGCGCGCGATAGAGAAAGGTGGGCGTTCGCGATGAGGGCGCCCTCCGCAGACTCCACGGATGAACATCGGAAAGATCGGCGTCTGGACGACCTACCGCCAGTTCGGCGCCGAACGCGCCGGCGAGGCAGCGAAGATCGTTGAGCAACTCGGGTACGGCGCCTTCTGGTTAGGCGGCTCACCCCACGTCCCCGACATCCGTCCCATTCTCGACGCGACGTCGACGCTCGTCGCCGCGACCGGCATCCTCAACGTCTGGAGCAGCCATCCTGATGCGACGGCCACCGCGGACGCGGACCTGCGTGGGGACTTCCCGGCGCGGTTCATGCTCGGCATCGGCATCGGCCACCGCGAGGCAACAAGCGAGTACCGCCGGCCGTTGGCGAGGATGCGCGCATTCCTCGACGGCCTCGACGCCTCGCCCACCCCGCCCCCACTCGAGGAGCGCTGCCTGGCCGCGCTCGGCCCGAGGATGCTCGACCTTGCGCGCGAGCGCACCGCCGGCACACACCTGTACTTCGTCCCCGTCGAGCACACGCGCTTCGCGCGCGAGCGCGTCGGTGCCGACAAGCTCGTCATGCCCGAGCTGGCCTGCGTCGTCGATCGCGAGCCCGTGCGCGCCAAGGCCGTCGCCCGGGAATACGCACGGCGCCACCTCGGTCTGCGCAACTACACGCAGAACCTGCTCGACTTCGGCTTCACCGAAGCCGACCTCGCCGACGGCGGCTCCGATCGACTGCTCGACGCCGTGATTCCGCAGGGCAGCGCCGACCAGATCGCCGAGATCGTCCACGCCCACCTTGACGTCGGCGCTGACCACGTATGCCTGCAACCGCTGGGCGAAGAAGGCATCCCCCGCAACTCATGGACCGCGCTCGCGAGCGTCCTGGTCGACTAGCTACCCGATCGAGATCGTGCTGGCTGAGCGCCGCTACGGGATGACCGGGCTGCTGGTGGCGCTGGCTACGTGTTTCGTCGTCCAGGTCGGGGTCATTGACACGTGTCGCGGGTCGGCATCGCGTTCAGTGCTTCGGGGCGGTGGACCGTCGCGGCTAGCAGCAACGCCATGCCGTTAGGCGGTGGTCATAGCGCGGGCGGGGGTGTTAGATTCGCGGCCTCTCAAGGAGGGAGCGACCCATGTCATCGATGCAGGCCTACGCGAGCCGGACCGGTTGGATCATGCTGGCGGCGATCGTGATGTTCTCGGTTGGCTTGTTCCGGATCATCTCGGGTATCAGCTACCTCGTCGACAGCCACAAGGTGAACGACTTCACCCTTGGTCTGTTTGGGGACAACATGTGGCTCTGGGGACTCTGGGACCTCGGGATCGGAGCGATCGCGATCTGGGCGGCGTACTCGCTGCTTGGCGGCGGTGAGTTTGGCCGCGTGATCGCATACATCTGGGCGATCCTCGTCATCGTCAACAGCTTCCTGATCATCGGCATCGCCCCGTGGTTCGCAGCCGCGATGATCACGCTCGCGGTCCTGGTGGTCTACGGACTCGCGTCGACACCGTTGCGATCCGAGACATAGCCGCTGAGTACGCGGGTGGGTCTTTGCGCGGAGTACGGATCCGTGCCTTCCGCTCGGCGGCCCTGGCGGCCTAGAATCTAGGTGCTTGTACGAAACGTCGCGAGGAGGTGTCTGGTGACGGCACTCTTGGTGGTCGCCTTCATGGCGCTGATCGGGCCGCTGGCGCTCGTATGGGGAGTGGACTCCCGGCTACAAAGCGACAAGAGGAGTGGCTGGCCGCTCGATAGGAGCAACGGCAGGGGCTAAATACGCTCCGCTGCCTGCAAAGCTGTTCGCATGGCCGCGGGGAGCGTAGATACGTCTTCCACGTCAACGCCGTAGTGCATGGCCGTCCGTGTGTACGGCGAGGCGTCCGCGGTGCGGAAAGTGCGTCGTATCGCACCTCTGCCCCTCGTCGGAGGCCGCCTGACCGTGATACGCGTCACCCAGATTGGCGAGTTCATTCGCCACCGGTCTGGTTCCGACCCAGGAGGTCGGCGGCGGCTGCCTCACGAGCGACCGTAACCGGCGGGGGCATGGATTGGACTCTTCGAAGTCAGGGACCAACTCACCGGCCGCGGCGCACGCCAGTTCGAGGCCACGCCACACCCTTCGTGAACGTCTAAGGAGCCGTGGAACTTCTGATTTAGCCCGGAACACTCACGTGCCACGATTACGCCACGGCTCGAGCGCCAGGCTCGCGGAGGGGACCAGTGCCATGATGTGGACGGGGCGACCGGGAGGATGGTGCAGGTGCACCCTGTCCGCGGTTCGGTTGAGGTCGCGGCGTTGGGTGATCAGAGGCCTCAGTTGGACACACCTGGCCGTTCATCGCGTGACGAAGGGACGTGTCCCCCGCTCGGTGGCCGGAATGCCGGTGCTCTTGCTCACTACGACAGGGCGGCGGTCGGGCAAGGCGCGCACCACAACGCTCACGTTCTTTCGGGACGGGAGAGAGCTCGTGGTGATCGCATCGAACGGCGGCGCCTCGGCCGTTCCGCGATTCGGTTCCGGAGCGTCGAAGCCACCCACGCGAGGTGTGGGCGCGAAACCGCTCGTCGTCCGAGATGCTTCGACCGTTCGGTTCATGTTCGCCCCGAACGTCGAGCGGTGCAGAACTTGGGTCCCGTTCCCACTCGACGAACCGCCACGCAGCGTCGCGCCTGGAACTGCTGAATGCGATGGTCGCCTTCGCAGGGCGGATCCCGGTCGTGTCAAGCCATGTGAATCTCGACGTCGTCGGCGACGGAGCCGAGGATCGTGTAGTCGGTCCGTGTGGTCTGCAGGATCGAGCCTGGGACGAACTCGGACACCGGGCCGTGGGCGACGAGGCGGGCAATGAAGCGCTGCCACGAGACGCCGCCGCCGAGGTCTCCGTCGAGCCAGAAGCTGCGGTGGCGCGCGCCGAGAATCTCGCGAGGACCGATCGTGTTCGCTTTCGGCGGCACCCACGACCAGTCGCCGCCGAACGAATGCAGCGCGTTCTGCATGATCGTCATCGGGTGCAGCTCGACGAGCCGCGCGCCCGCCTGCTTGTACGCGTCCAGATCGCCTGCGAACTCATGCCCGAGGTGCGACTCCCAGAACGCGATGTGCCCGCACCAGCCGATGCCGCCGTAGCAGACGTCCGCGCCACCGAGGTCTTCGAGACGTGTGCTGTAGTCGCCGATCGCCTCGGTCGTCGGGAAATGGATCTGATCGTCCGGCGGCTGTAGCTCCCGGTCGACACGAGCGAAGAAGCGCTCCAGCATGGCCCGCTGGAAGGAGCCGGCCCAGGAGACCGGTGCGGTCACCCCCTCCTCGTTCGCGTACTCGTCCATGTTGAACGTATGGACGTGATCGAGCGCGATGCGCTCCGCGTTGATCATCCGCGCCGCGAGCTCGTACTGGGGCATCGGACCCACGGGGAGGATCGCGACGAAGGTTCGGCCGTCGTCGCGCGCAGCGCGAATCCGGTCGACGAGGTCGGCGGCGAAAGAGCGGTAGAACTCCGCCGGGTCGTCGGCGACGGCGATCCGGAAGTCCGGATTCGCGTGTTCGGTGAGCTCCGTGCGGGGGATGCGGCGCACGCGGTCGCATTCGACGACATCGCGGAAGTCGATGAATCGGGCGAGGTCGTACTCGAAGCCGAGGTCGACTGCCACAGCCGAGTCCTTTCGTCAGGGAAGAAGGCGCCGGGTGGTCGCCCGGAGCCACGTCAGGCAGGGCGTGAAGCCCTCCGCGTACTGGACACGGCATTGAAGGCCGCGGAACCGTGTCACCGCGCGCATCTGCTCGACGATGTCGATGCCGTCGTGGTCGCGCAGCCACGTGAGCTGGCTCTCGTGCGCCTCGAGCATCGCCACCTTCGTCTCGATCGTTGTGGTCACGTCGACGTATTCGGTCGGTTGGAAGCCGAGTCCCATCACGGTGTCCATGAAGTAGATCGGGGTGACGATGTCGTGGTGAGGACGCTTGCTCTCGAGCAGGGGCAGCGTCGCGTGGAAGCTGCAGTCGAAGACGAGCTTCGACGTCTCGTCGTGGTCGGACATGTAGTCGCCGGTGGAGTGCGTGATGATCAGGTCAGGGCGCACGTCGCGCACGAGATCGACGATCGCGGCGCGCTGGTCGTCGTCGCTTGCGTCGACCTCACCGTCGGTGAAGCCGAGCGTGACATGGGCCGCACCCGCCAGCTCGGCGGCGCGTCGCGCCTCCCGCAGCCGGATCTCCGCGATCTCCTCCGAGGTGTGCTCGAAGCTTCCGCGGTTGCCGAGTGTCGCGTTGCACATCACCACTTCATGTCCATCCTGGACGAACCGTGCCAGCGTTCCGCCGCAGAGGATCTCGAGATCGTCCGGGTGCGCCCCGACGGCGAGGACACGCATCAGGAGGCCATCGCCGCGGTGCCGAACATGCGTAGCGCGACGGTCAGCGCCTCGACGGAAACCGCATCAGCCGCGCCCGGCGATCGGGCCTGGGTGGTCGCGCGAAGGACGTGCACCGGTTCAGTTGCCGGAGGAGCTGGGGGTGACGTTGCTTCCGCTCGATGATAGAAACGTCCCCTAACGACTAGCAAGGGTGGGGACGATAGGCGTCCGAGAGATCGACCGGTCACGGTTCGACCATATCGGCCTCGTCACAGACGAGATGAAGGACGGCGAGTCGTTCGTCGCCGCGACGCGCGTCTGGGTGACCAGCCCGCGCGCCGACGCCTTCAACGTCGAATGGTTGCGCTTCGAGCCCGACTCGCCGGTGACCGGTCCGCTTCGCACCGCGCCCCACGTCGCCTACCGAGTCGACGACCTCGGGGCGGCGATCGAGGGGCACACGATCCTCGCCGAGCCCTTCGACCCCACCGGCCGCGGCGACGACTTCCTTCGCGTCGCGTTCGTGGAGGTCGACGGCGCCGTCATCGAGCTGATGCAGTACGGCAATCCCGACGAGACCGGATGGTTCTGATGGAGGCGAAGCTGCGCGTCGAGCGTGCTTCGAAGGTCTACGCGGGCAAGAGTGGCCCCGTCCACGCGCTCGACGACATCTCGCTTGACGTTGCCGAGGGGGAGCTGGTCACGATCCTCGGCCCGAGCGGATGCGGCAAGACGACGCTGCTCTGGGCGATCTCCGGCCTGCATGCGCTCACGGGCGGGCGCATCACCCTCGACGGCACGGAGGTCGACGGGCCTCGGCCGCAGCAGACCGGCATGATCTTCCAGGACGCGAACCTGCTGCCCTGGCGCAATCTCCGCCAAAACATCGAGTTCCCCTTCGAGATCAAGAGAAAGTCGGTCGACCGCGCCCGCGTCGATGCGCTGCTGCAGCAGACCGGACTGACCGAGTTCGTGCACTCGATGCCGCGTGAACTCTCGGGCGGCATGCAGCAGCGCGCCTCGATCGTGCGCGCGCTCGCGCAGAACCCGGAGGTGCTGCTGCTCGACGAGCCGTTCGGAGCGCTCGACGCGTTCACGCGCGACGAGATGAACCTGCTGCTGCTCCGGCTCTGGCAGGAGAGCGGCCAAACGATCGTCTTCGTCACGCACAACATCTCCGAGGCGATCTTCCTCGCGGACCGCGTCGTCGTCCTGACACCTCGCCCCGGCCGGCTCGCGCACATCTACGACATCGCGTTGCCGCGCCCGCGCACGATCGAGATGACTTTCGAGCCAGGCTTCATCGAACTCGTGCAGGATATGAAACGCACGGTGGAGACGGGCGGGCGGGCCGTCCTGGAGGTCGAATGAGCAACGTCCCGAGCGAGTTGCGCGACGACATACCGACGTTCGACGATCAGCCGTCGTCGAAGGGTCACGGGCCGATCGACTGGACGGGCCTCACGTCGATGCGCACGGCGAAGAGCGCGCTCGAGATCGGGACGATCGTCGGTCTGGCACTCGCGATCTTCTTCGGGGTGGAAGCCATCCTGCGCTGGACGGAGACGCCGACGTACGTGTTCCCGAAGCCGATGGACGTGGTGGGCGTGCTCTGGGACCAATTCGGACCTGTCTTCGCTCATCACCTCTGGGTGACGATGTACGAGTTCCTCGCCGGGTTCGCGATCGGAGCCTCGATCGGACTCGTGCTCGCGGCGCTGATCACGCAGAAGCCGTTCGCCGAGAAGGTGATCGCGCCGTACATCCTGATCATGGTGGTGACACCGATGATTGCGCTCGTACCGTTCCTGCGGCTGAAGATGGGCTTCGGATCCTGGCCGCTGATCATCGCCGTCGCGCTCGCATCGGGGCCGATGGTCATGCTCAACTCCGCCACCGGCTTTCGTCGCACCGATCTCGCGAAGATCGCCCTCGCGCGCTCGTACGGCGCGTCGACGTTCCAGATCTTCCGCAAGATCCGGTTCCCGCTCGCGTTGCCGATGATCATCGTCGGCTTCATGGTTGGGTCGATCTTCGGCCTCCTGACGGCCATCGGCGGCGAGATGGTTGCCCCGAGCGAGGCGGGAGGGCTCGGGGAGCGGCTCGTCTACTACTCCTCGCTGGCACGGATGGACGAGTTCGGCGCGGTGATTGCGATCATCGCCGCACTCGGTGTGGGCATCTACGTCCTGTTCTATTTCATCGGCAAGCGATGGGCCAGTTGGGAGGCCTAGTCGCCCCAGAAGGAGGAGGCATGTTCGAAGCCACGTTGTCGCGCCGCGAGGTGCTGAAGCGCGGTGCGGCGGGCGCCGCGCTTCTTTCCACCGGCTCGCTCTTCACCGCCGGGAAAGCATTCGGGCGGTCGGGCGCGACGGTGGAGACGGTCCGCTGGATCTCTCCGCGCGGGACGCTGCAGGTAATGGACGACTTCAACCTATGGGTCCCGCTCAAGATGGGCTACTTCAAGTCGCTTGGGATCGACGCGAAGCTGATTGCCGGCTCCGTCACGGACGCGCTCGCGTCCACGAAGTTCGTCGCTCAGAACAAGGCCGACATGGGCTACCCGTCGCCCGGCGTGTTGACGGCGTCGATCGACAGCGGCATGGGCGTCAAGTCGGTCTGGGACGTGATCTCCGGTCAGGTCTTCAACTTCGGGCTGCCTGCCGACAGCAAGATCACATCGCCGAAGCAGCTGAAGGGCAAGTCGATCGCACTCGGCAGCTCGGGCTGGAAGGTGATCGTCGACCCGATGCTCGTCGAGCTCGGCATCGACCCGAAGTCCGTCCGGTACGTGTCGGCGGGGTCGTCGTGGATGCAAGCCGTCGCGACGGGCAAGGCCGACGCCGGGCTCGCTTGGGAAGGGCTCCGCGCGCAACTCGCCGGCCAGGGCCTGAAGCTGAAGTACCTGATCGGCACGAAGTGGTCGAAGCATCCGTCGAACGTGTACTCGGTCCGGAGCGCCGATCTCGACGACGCGGCCAAGCGGGACCTCTACACGCGCTTCCTCCAGGGTGTCGTCATGGGCCTCGAGTTCACGAAGGCGAACCCGCGGGCAGCGGCCCAGATCACGTACCGCTCGCTGCCCGACCTGCAGAAGACGCTCAAGCCGCAGCTCGCCCTCGACTCGATGCTCGAGCTCGCGCATGCGTACGGCACGAGCCACCTCAAGGGCCAGGGCTGGGGATACAACGACGCAAAGGGCTGGTCCAACTACCTGAAGGTCGTCCACGACCTCGGTCAGACGAAGAAGCTCCTCGCGACGAAGGACGTGATCACGAACGAGCTGCAGGTGGTCGCGAACCGGAAGGCCGACGTCGCCCGGGCGCGTAAGGACGCGAAGGCGTACAAGCTCGACAAGGACTTCGCGCAGACGAAGGTCGCGGCCGGCTTCAAGATGTAGTCGATCGGCGTGGGGCGTCCCCGTTCAGCGGGGCGCCCCACAACCCCTCTCGCTGATGGAGGCCTCGATGGCGAACCCCCTTGCGGGTCACACGAACTCGTACCACACGTACTCCCACGACGAGGCCCTGCAGGGCATCGCGGAGGCGGGCTACACCGCTGTCGAGCTGTCGGCGGTGCCCGGCTGGACGGAACACGTCGACCTCGACGCCGACCAGGACGAATTGCGCCGCAAGCTCTCAGGCTACGGACTCGAGCCGGTGAGCCTGTCGGCGCACTCCGACCTGACGACGGCGGACGGGCTCGCGCACGGCATCAAGGCCGTGCGCTGGGCCGCCGAGTACGGCATCCCGATCGTCAACACCGCCGTCGGCGGCCACCAGTCCGCCGACGAGAACGAGGCCGCGTTCCTCGCGAACATCGGGGCGATGGCCGACGAAGCCGAGCAGGCGGGGATCGCGATCGGCCTCGAGATTCACGGCGACATCATGGCCTCCGGCGCCGTCACGCTCCCGTTGCTGGAGAAGATCGGACGCGATTCGGTCGGGATCAACTACGACACCGCGAACGTCGTCTACTACTCCGGCGACACCGCGGTCGAGGACTTGCCGAAGGTCGTCGACAAGCTCGTGCACGTCCATCTGAAGGAGTCCAAGGGCGGCAAGGGTGTCTGGGACTTCGGCGAGATCGGCACCGGCGATGTCGACTTCGCGAGTGTCCTGCGGATACTCCAGGACGCGGGGTACGACGGGCCGTACTCGGTCGAGATCGAGTTCGGCGGCGAGCCGTGGCCGCCGCTCCCCGAGGTGAACGCCGCGATGCGCGGCTCGCGTGAGCACCTGAACAGGCTCGGCCTCGGATGAAGCGCTACATGCCCGAGATGACGAACCTCCAGGTGCGCGAGTACATGGAGGGCGGCGGCCGCACCGTCCTCGTGCCGGTCGGCTCGACGGAGGATCACGGCGACCACGGACCGCTCTGGACGGACGTCTACATCCCGCTCGAGGTGTGCAAGCGGGCTGCCGAGGAGCTCGACGCGCTCGTCGGGCCTCCGGTCCCGTTCGGCCTGGCACCCGATCACCGCGGTGCCAGCGGGATCATCTATGTCCGGCTCGCGACGTTCGTCTCCATGCTGCGGGACATCTGCGTCTCGCTGGCGGAGGCAGGCTTCGAGCGCATCGCGCTCGTCAACGGGCACTACGTGAACACGACGGCGATGCAGTACGCGGCCGCCGACATGTTCGACGCCCTGCCGCGCGGGGTGCGCGTCTACCCGTTCGCCTACTGGCAGGGGCTCCAGCCGGAGCAGGCCGAGGCCTACCTCTCGGGGAGCGCGGGCCTCCACGCGAACGTCGGCGAGACATCAGCGGTGATGGCGATCGACCCCGACCTCTGCGACATGGAGCGCGTGCGCGACTTCGTGCCGGAGCTCGACGGGTTCACCAACCACCCGCTGGCGCTCCTCGACCCGGTCTTCCTCTCGACGCCCGGCTCGTTCTGGGCACTGCTTGAGGAGGGCGGAGGTGTCTGGGGCAACCCGAGCGAGTCGACGGCCGAGAAGGGAGAGCAGTTCCTCGACTGGGGGGCCGCCTCGGTCGTCAACCTCGTGCGCGACATGGACACGATGCACGACCGGATCGCGCCGGGCTACGACCGCTTTCGGCAACCCCGCGCGTGATCACGATCGCGATCCTCGGAGGCGGCTTCATGGCAGCCGCGCACGCCGCGAACTACGCCGCGCTCGGCGATCGGGTGCGCGTCAAGTCGATCGGCTCCCGTAGGAGCGACCGCGCCGCTGGCATCGCCGCCTCGGTCGGCGCCGAGCTGACCGACGATCTGCAGTCGGCGGTGAACGACCCGGATGTGGACGCCGTCGACATCTGCCTGCCCACGCCGCTCCACCGCGAGTGGACCGAGGCCTCAGTCGCCGCCGGCAAGCATGTCTTCCTCGAGAAGCCGATCGCGCTGACCCTCGAGGACGCCGACGCGATCGTCGCCGCGTCGGAGCGGAGCGGGCGTCTCTTCATGGTCGGGCTCGTGTTGCGTTTCTGGCCCGAGTATGTCGAGCTGCAGCGGCGGCTCGCGGGCGGAGAGCTCGGCCGGCCGCTCTCGGTGTCCACGATGCGCCTGTCGCCGCCGGCGGACTGGAACGACTGGATGGGCGACCCCGCCCAGTCGGGCGGCGTCCCGGTCGACCTGCTGATCCACGACTTCGACCAAATGAACTGGCTGCTCGGGACGCCGCGCCGCGTGTTCGCTCGAGCGCCGCGCCCGGATCACGTGCTCGCGGTCGTCGAGTACGACGGCGCGGAGGGGATCGCCGAGGGATCGATGGCGATGCCGAAGGCGTATCCGTTCTCGAGCAACGTGCGCGTGCTGGCGGAGCAGGGCGTCGCCGAGTACGCGTTCAGCGCGGCGCCAGCCGAGGACGGCGGCAACATCGGCGCGAGCGACTCCGCTCGCGGGCTGCGGCTCTATCTGCGCGATCGGGCCGAGCCGGTGTCCGTGGCGGTCGAGCCCGCCGACCCGTGGGGGCCCGAGATCGCGTACTTCGTGGAGTGCGTCGAGCAGGGCCGAGCGCCCGAGCAGGGAACCGGTTCCCAGGCGCGGGCCGCGCTCTCCGTCTCGATTGCCGCCGCGCGCTCGCTCGAGAGCGGGCGGCCCGAAGACGTTTCGTGACGGACGTCGTCTGCCTCGGCATCCTCGTCGCAGACGTGATAGCGCGGCCGGTCGACCGTGTGCCCGACTCGGGCAGCCTCGCGCTCGTGGACGAGATCGTCCTCCGCGGCGGCGGTTGTGCGCTCAACACGGGCACCGGGCTTACGCGCCTCGGACTCTCCGTCGCGTGTGCCGGGAAGGTCGGCGACGACGCGTTCGGAGACTTCATCATCGGGCTTCTGGACGAGCGCGGCGTCGATCGCTCGCTGGTGGCGCGAGACGCGTCACTGCCGACGTCCGCGACGGTCGTGCTGGTCGACAAGGCGGGGGAGCGCACATTTCTCCACGCGCCCGGTGCCAACGGCATGGTGAGCGCGGACGAGCTCGACCTCGACCGCGTCCTCGCGGCCCGGGCGTTGCACGTCGCGGGGGCGCTCGTGATGCCCGCGCTCGACGGCGATCCGACGGCGTTGCTGCTCGCCGAGGCGAAGCGGCGCGGCGTCACGACGTCGTTGGACACCGTCTGGGACGCGACGGGGAAGTGGAGCCGGCTCGAGCCGAGCCTGCCGCACCTCGACCTGCTATGTCTGAGCCGCGCCGAGGCGTGCGCGCTCTCGGGCGAGCGCGAGCCCGAGGACGCAGCCGCGTGGGCGCGTGCCAGGGGCGCGGCGACAGTCGCCATCACGCTCGGTGCCGACGGGTGCTACGCCGAGGACGACGAGTTCGCAGGGCGCGTAGCCGCTCCCCGCGTCGAGGCCGTCGACGCGACGGGCGCAGGCGACGCGTTCGCCGCCGGGCTGATCTACGCCCGCCTCCAGGGCTGGCCGCTCGAGCGGGCAAGCTTTTTCGCCAACAGGGTCGGGGCCGCCGCGACGACGGCGGTCGGCGCGGCGGAGGGGCTGCCCAGGATCGAGGAGGTGCTCGCGTGATCGCGCGGCTGAACCGGCTGTTTGCGGCCGACGGTAAGTGCTTCGACGTCGCCGTCGACCACGGCTTCTTCGGCGAGGCCTCGTTCCTTTCCGGCATCGAGGATATGGAGGCGACGATCGCCACGCTCGTCGACGCCGGCCCCGACGCGATCCAGCTCTCGCCGGGCCAGGCGCCGCTCTTGCAGCGGGTTCCGGGGCCGAGCAAGCCGGCGCTCGTGCTTCGCACCGATGTCGCGAACGTCTACGGCCCGGAGCGTGCCGCAGCGCCATTTCAGCGAGCTCGTCGAGGGAGCGGTCGAGAATGCGGTGCAGCTCGACGCCGCGTGCGTCGTCGTCAACCTGCTGCTCCTGCCCGGCGAGCCCGAGCTCTTGCACCAGTGCGTTTGCAACGTCTCCGCGCTCCGCGCCGCGTGCGACCGTGTCGGGATGCCGCTGATGGTCGAGCCGCTCGTGTTCGCGCCGGGCGACCGCGGGTACGGCTCGGACGGCGATGTGGAGAAGATCGTGCCGCTCGTCCGCCAGGCAGTCGAGCTCGGCGCCGACGTGATCAAGTGCGACCCGACCGACGAGCTCGCGGACTTCGCGCGCGTGCTCCAGGTCGCGGCGCCACGGCCGGTGCTCGTGCGCGGCGGCGGCAAGGCGCCCGAAAACGAGATTCTGCGCCGCACCGAGGAGCTGATGCAGCTCGGGGCCGCGGGGATCGTCTACGGCCGCAACGTGATCCAGCACGATGACCCCGCAGGGATGACGCGCAAACTGATGGCCGTTGTCCATGGCTGAGCGCACCGTCCGCTTCGGCCTGATCGGGGGCGGGCTCATGGGCCGCGAGTTCGCGAGCGCCGTCGCCCGCTGGGCGCACCTCGCGCAGATCGGCGTCCGGCCCGAGCTCGCGGTCGTCTGCGACACCAGCCCCGAGGTGCTCGCCTGGTACGAGCGGCTGACCCCGGCCCCGCGGGTAGTCGCCGACTACCGCGAGCTGCTCGCAGACGAGGCCGTCGAGGCGGTCTACTGCGCCGTCCCACACAACCTGCACGCGGAGATCTACACCGCGATCCTCGACGCCGGAAAGCATCTTCTCGGCGAGAAGCCATTCGGGATCGACCTCGCCGCGAACGAGTCGATCAACCGGGCGATCCCGCCGGGAGCTGCTGGTGCGCTGCTCGTCGGAGCTTCCGTTCTATCCGGGAGGACAGGAGGTGTTCCGCTGGATCGCCGAGCGCCGCTACGGCCGGGTGATAGAGGTGCGCTCGCAGTTCCTGCACTCGAGCGACCTCGACCCGGCGAAGCCGATCAACTGGAAGCGGATCGCCTCGGTCAACGGCGAGTACGGCTGCATGGGTGACCTCGGCATCCACGCCCTCCACCTGCCGCTGCGCGCCGGCTGGCTGCCGCGCAACGTACGGGCGATCCTCAGCGACGTCGTTACCGAGCGTCCCGGCGCCCACGGCGCGCCCGTGCCGTGCGACACCTGGGACAACGCGGTTCTCCTCTGCGAGGCCGAGCACGACGGCCTGCCGTTCCCACTGCGGATCGAGACGAAGCGGATCGCGCCGGGCGAGACGAACACGTGGACGATCGAGGTCGACGGTACCGCCGGATCGATCGCGTACACGACGAAGCTGCCGAAGACGCTGCGGACGATGCGCTACGAGTCGGGCGGCCCGCAGGAGTGGTCAATGCGCGATCTCGGCTCGGTCTCGGCGTACCCGACGATCACGGGCGCGATCTTCGAGTTCGGCTTTTCGGACGCGATTCTCCAGATGTGGGCGGCGTTCCTCGACGAGCTCGCGCACGGACGCGAGGGGATGAGCCAGCCCTTTCACTGCGTGACCCCCGAGGAAGCAACCCTCACGCACCGCCTGTTCACCGCCGCGCTCGCGTCGCAGCGCGAGCGGTCGGTCGTAGACGTCTGACTGGCACGACCGGAACATCCGTCGGGGTCGCCGACACCAACGAAGACGCCACAGCCGAGGAGTTGACCGCCGCGGGTAGCCCCAGGCTCGCTCGGTTCGACTCCTTCGCCGCCCCAAGCGATGCGGCATCAGCACAAGATGTGGCGTCCACAGAGGAGTCCGGCCGTCGGGAGGCACAGTGGCGGACCTCAGGACATCTTCTACGGCGACCGCCGAGACCTCTCAGCCGCCGACCTCTTGATGCCGACCCAGGAGGTCGGCGGGTTCGAGGTCAATCGTGAGAGGCAACCAGGGGGTCGCCTGGAGCAGGGTCGGCGATCGCGGCAACGGTCGCTGTGCCCGGATGCCCTGTCTCAGCGCGCGCAAGGGATGCGCTATCCGCCTATCTCGTTCGTCTGCTGCGCGCCTGCTGCCCGACGCGGGACGGCTTGTAACCGAGCGCACGAGAGCGTAACGTGCGAATCGCCGTTCGGGGGGAACGCACAGCCGACGCGCTCTCAAGGTCGGTTTCTCCCACAGACAAGCCAGGGCCGACGGGGTCGTCCAGGAGGATGCGCGTGCAGCCTCTACGCCGTCAGAGTGAACCCAGCAGCGCACAGGACCTCCTGGGCGACCGGAAGCCCGATGGCGTAGGCGAGGTCGAGGTCTAACCCCCGCACGACGACCATGGCAGATCTGCTCGACACGCTGCGCAGCAACGGCGTCAACGACCTCCTCCCAGCCGACCTCGCGGACCGGCTCTCGCAGCTGGGGATCGACAACGTCACCACGAGCACCAACGGCGACGTCACGGTCATCCGTGGCACGGTCCGCCCGCTCACCGACCGCGGGCTGCCGCAGCTCGGCACGCTGCCGATCGAGGCACCGGGGATCAACGGCGGGCTGCGCGCGCAGCTCGCCGTACGACGCAATGGCAGCGGGCAGGTCACCCAGTGGGCCGTGGACCTCGACCTCGACCGGCTGGCGATCGCCGTTCCGGGCGCTGAGGCCGGCGCGGGAGGTGCGCGAACCGGCGCGGGCCACCAGGCTCGCGGACGAGCCGTCGCGGCGCGACGTCCGGATCGTCGGTCAGGGGGGTGCTGCGGATCGCGGCGGCCGGAGGGGCGGCGCCGGAGGTCACCCTGATCGACGCCCTCGACGCGACCACGCCGTTCGGCGACCACGGGGCGCTGGTGGCGCTCACCTTCGAGCCGCCGAGCTTCTTCATCGGGTCGTCTGCGTTCGGGTTCACCGTCGACCAGGTGACCTACGACCAGTCGACCAACCTCAGTCCCTCGCCGAAGCCGCCCGACTGGCGGGGCATCGCGCTGCGGCGGGCCACGTTCTACCTGCCGCCGGGCGCCCCCGTCGTCGGCGACGTCAGCGTGGGCGTGCAGGACGTGTTCCTCGGCGACCCCGTCGGCGTCGAGGGCACGGCCACGCTGGAGTTCGGCGGCGCCGCCATCAACACGCCGCCGACGCTGGTGGTGGAGATCGAGGGCAGCGGCGGCACCTGGACCGCGATCGCGACGACCTCGCTCGACCCGAGCCCGGGCCTACGGCAGGACCGGTTCAACGCGCAGCTTCCCGGCGCTCGCCCGCCCGCGGCGCACGTGCGCGGGCGGCTCAGCCCTGCCCCGGCCGGGAGCCCGACCATCACCTGGCGACTCAACGGCGAGAACGTCGCGGAGTTGGGCTTCGACGTGCTGCCCGGAGACACCCTCGAGGTCACGATCGGGAACACGCCGCCAATCGTCTGCACTTTCACCGGCACCTGGTCAGCGGCGACGACGGTCGACCTGCAGATCGGCGCCGGCCGCTGGGTGAACACCGCCAGCGTCAGCGGAGGCTCGACCGCGCTCGGCGCTGCGGCGTTCGCACATTCGACGGGAACGGGGGGCGCGACCTACTCGTGGAAGTGGGACCAGGGCAGCCCCGTCACGGACGCCGTCTTCCACCCGCAGACGTCGCAGCTCACCGTCGGGAGCCACCGGCTCACGCTCCTCGAGGGGGGCAGGACGGTACGTCGCGTGCGCGTCGACGTACGCGCCGACACCACCGGGCCGACGCTCGTGGGCTGCGCCGGCGGCGTGTTCGTCGCGGACGGCACCGTCACGGGCGCGGCGGCCACGGTCGTCGACGTCGCCGGCACCTACCAGCTCCGGCCCTGGCACGTCGAGGACAAGCTCGTCCGCGGCCTCCCTGCGGCCGCCGTCACCGCCGGTGTCGTCGCGGTCGGCGAGAACCTGATCGCCGAGGTGACCACGGACAAGACCGCTTCTGGCAGCCCCGCGCCCGGTCCGACGACCGGTGGCATCGAGCGCGAGGCGCACGTGCAGTTCGTCTACGACTCAGATGAGTTGAGCCCCAAAGCCACGGGCTGGGTCGGCAACGGAGTCGTCGACATCAAGGCGCTCCAGGCCTGGGCGAAGGGCCTTCCAAGCGGCATCAGGTTCGCCATTGTCGGGCGCTGCGACGACCTCAACGGGCGCATCCCGCTAACGGACACCAGTGACACCTACAACCGGGACCTCGCCGTGACCCGAGCCCTCGCCACCAGGCAGATCTTGCTGGATGCCGAGATCGCCGAGAGCCGGATCAGCTACCGCGGCGAGCAGACCGCCACATGGACCGGCGCGGTCGCCGACCGGCGTTCCGACCGAGTTCACGACGCAGTCCTGGAAGGCCCGCAGCACGACGGAGTACATGGCCTGGCTGCGGCCTTATCCCAAGGATGACCTCAAGCGCGCCCACCTGCGGCGCGGCGACATCTACGCGTACGACGGATCGCCGGCGCCGACCCCGTCGACGGCCACGCCGACGCTCGCCCCGATCCGGCTCCGCGCGATAGTGCCCGGCGCCGACCCGACGACGGTGAGCGGCGCGGTCGTGCCCGCGAGTCCCCGCGGCCGACCACAGTACCGGGTGCGGATCGAGGTCGAGTGGAACGACCCCACGGCGCCGGGGCTCGGGGACGCCGTCCCGATCCGCGCGGAGGCGCTCGTCGAGTGGCCCGGGACCGGTGTGCGGATGCCCGACGGCAGCACGACACCGGTCCGCCGACCTGGGGACGCCGACGCGGCCACACCCCCTGTCTGGAAGCTGCTCGGGCGCTGGGCGCACGACCAGTCCGCGGGCTCCGACCAGTTCACACTCGCCCTCGATGTCACCGGCAGCCCGGACGGCATCTTCGAGGTCAGGAACCGGGTGCTTGCCGCGTCGCTCGGCCTCGCCCCGGCGGTCGTCGGCGCCGCCGGCAACCCAAGCGGCGGGGAGGCGGCGCTGGTCGGCGCCCTGATCGCCGCCCTCGGCGGAGCCGCCAGCCTGCTGCTGCGCGACGGCAGCAGAACCGTGGTCACCGGCCTCACCATCGACCGCCTCGAGCGCGGGCCGGCCCAGGGAGAGACCAGCCGCACCATGCTTACCGTCGACTACACCGTCGAGCTCAGCGTCAACGTGGGCGGGCCGAACTTCCCGCTTCGGGTCTCGACCCGTGACGGCAAGCCCATGAAGTTGCGCTATCGCGGCGTCGGCGTCGAGGTGGACACCGCAGCGGCCGACTGGTGGAACGGCATCGGGCTCGTCACCCGCGACTCCGTCCCAGAGGTCGTCGACCCGGGCAGCTGGCAGCTCGGCCCACCCCTCGACGATCTGCTCCGCGTCACCGGCGTCCGGTCAGGCGCCCAGAGCTCCTGGCTCGAGGTCGACCTCGCCCTGTCGCTCGACCTCGGTGTGGTCAAGCTCAGCAACGCCACGGTGCGAGTGGTGTTCGGACCCTCCGGCATCGACGGGATCGAGCTGCGCGGCCTCAAGGCCGCGGTCGACATCCCCGCGACCCTCAAGGGTGAGGGCGCGATCGACGTCAGCGGCGGCACCCTGCACGCCGGCGTGGCGCTGGAGATCGTGCCGTTGAAGGTGGCGGCACTGGCCGACCTTGTCCTCGGCGATGCCGGCTTCGTCGCCCTGACCGTCGGCGTCCGCTTCCCGGCACCCCTGCCCTTCGCCAACTCGGGCCTCGGCCTCTACGGGCTGCTCGGGCGGTTCGTGTCCAACGGCGAGCGCGCCGTGGTCCGCACCGAGACCGACGTGGTCAAGAGAGAGCTCGACTGGCTCAAGAAGCCGCCGAACCAGAAGTACGTCGCGAGGTCAGGGCAGTACGCCCTCGGCCTCGGGGCCGTCGTCGGCACCGTCGCCGACGCCGGCTTCACCTTCCACGCCCTCGGCATGCTGACGGTCGAGTTCCCCCGACCCGCGGTCGTCTTCGCCGTCATCGCCAAGGTGATCGCCGAGCCGGCACCGGTCCCCGTCGACACGGCCACCCCGCCGTCGTCCGGGCTCGCGATCATCGGCCTCGTCGTCATCGACGACACCGCGGTCACCATCGCGCTGCGCGGCCACTACCGGATCCCCGGGATCCTCGAGGTGGACGTACCCCTCGGCGCCTGGTTCCCCTACGTCCAACCCACGCGGTCCTACCTGCGCATCGGCACCGACAACCAGCCGGGTCGCAACGGCACGCCGGTGACCATCACGTTCCTGCCGGGCATCCTGGACGTCGAGAGCACGGCGTTCGTGCTGGTCCATGGGGACGGGATCAGCCCGGGACTTCGAGGCAATGCGGACTTCGTCTTCCAGGGGTTCTCGATCGGCTTCGGTGCCGGCTGGGGGATCGACTGGTCGGCCGGGCCGATCCGGCTGTCCGCCTCCGCCGAGGTGCTGGCGGGCTTCGGTACCTCGCCGTTCTTCCTCGCCGCCGGCGTGTGGGTGCGCGGCGAGCTCGACCTGGTCATCGTGAGCATCGCCGCCCGTGGCGAGATCACGCTGAAGACCGACGGGAGCCGGACCGACCTGCACGGCAAGTTCTGCGGCGAGGTCGACTGCTTCTTCTTCTCGATCTCCGGATGCGTCGAGATCAACGTGTCGGCGACCCTGGGCTCCCTCCCGGACCCGCCGAGCCCGGTCGTCGGCGTCGACCTCGTCGCCCGCCAGGGACACGTCAGCGCCAAGGCCGTCACCGGCGGCGGCGCGGCCCCCGCCGCCTGGATCGACGCCATCCCGGTGATCCACTTCGTGCACACCGTCGAGAACGGCGTGAGCGGAGGGCAGTTCGCGGTCGGCCAGCCGATGCCCGGGCCCGTGTGGAGCGGCTCCCGTGACGTCAAGCACGCGTATCGGATCACCGCCGTCCGACTGGAACCGACGACCGGCCCCCCGCTCGACCCACCGACCGGAACCCAGTTCGACTCCGCCTGGTGGTGGCCCGGGGTGCGCTCGACCACCAAGCCGCCCTGGCTGTCCGCGGACGGGACCGAGGCACGCGAACTGGCGCTGCTCTCCTGGGAGCCGTGGACGGGCCTGCTGCCGCTGACCGAGCCCGACGGGTCGCCGGGTGACCCCGGCGATCTCATCGATGACATCTGCGAACCCGTCCGCCGTCCCGACCCCGCCTGCGTCGTCGGCGAGCTCGGGCTCCCGGCCGGACCAGGCCGCGCCCGTCTCCCCGAGGACCCCGCCCTCGCCGACCCCGACCGCTCGCCCCTGCAACTCACGCTCGAGCAGCCCGGCGACCGGCCGTGGACGGTACTGCTGGCCGTGTCCGCCAGCTACGGCCTGGCCGTGCTGCCCGCCACGGTGGTCTCGCTCGATGATCCCGTCGACCTGACCACCGGCCCAAGCCGGGCCAGCGGGCTGCGGCTGGCCTCCCTGAGCCGCGGGGGGCAGGAGCTCGGCGCCCTCGGTGCCACCGGCCGCTACGACCAGAACCTGGCCGCCCCGACCCTCGTCCTCGAGGTCTGCCCTGTGCCGGTACGCACCAAGGAGCTGGAGCCGCTCGAGGTGGATCTCGGGTGCATCACGTTCGCCGACCTCGACGACGAGGCGCTAGCGAAGGCGCTCGACCAGGAGGGAGCCCTGCGCCGAAACGGCATCGTCGTGCGGGACATCTCCGGCAACCCGCTCCAGACCATCAGCATCCAGCAGCAGCGCGGGTTGCTGCTGATCGGTGCCGGTCTGCGCATCGAGCTCGAGCACCCCGTCGACGAGGTGACGCTCCGAATCGGCTACCCCCAATCCTGGCACGCGGTCGCCCACGACCGCAACGGCGACCGGATCGCCGACGAGACCGACCGGGACGGCCAGCCCTTGCGGCTGCGGGGCACGGGCATCGCCGTGATCGACGTCGAGTGCGAGGGCGAGACGGCGCTGGTCGCGATCTGCCCCGAGGGCCGGGACCCCGTCGGTGACGCCGCCGACGTGCTCACCTGGGTGCCCGGTCGCGACGAGCGCACGGCCCTCGAGGTGGTCGGGGTGCGGCCCGACGGCAGCGAGGTGCCGTGGGAGCCGAAGCAGGTGGGCGGCGGCCGGCACTGCCACACCGTCGTCTACCGATCTCCCGGAGACGACGAGTACGTCGGGTTCCGGATCGCGTCAGCGCCCGGCAGCCGCGTCACTGTCGTCGGCAGCTGCGGGATCCTCTGGCACGAGCAGCTCGAAGTGGTGCAGGCCGACCAGCATCGCACGGAGATCAAGAACGCCATGACTCTGTACGCAAGCGGTGCAGGCGGGACGATCCGGGCGACAGCCGAGCCGCCGGCAGGCGTCCTCGGGGGAGTCGCTTTACCGGTCGTCATGGTCGCCGGACCCCCGCCGCGCACCCTGCTCGCGCCGAACACCGAGTACCGACTGACCGTGGACTGGGAGTGGCAGCGGTGGGAGCGCTCCGGCAACAGCACCCCCGGCACCCCTGACCCGGGCGCCTGGCAGCCGGGCACGCCGAGCGTCTACCGCTTCCGCACGGCCGCCTTGTCGCTCCCCGCCGCCCCCCCGGTCCCCGTCGAGCTGATCGCGGAGAACGTCTTCGATCCGCGCAGCCTGGCGCGCTACGTCACCGGCGCCCACCCGAGCAGCCCGCTGCCGCACCTGCTCGACGATCCGGTCCGGGTGACCTTCTCGATCGACTATCTCGCCACGATGCTGGAGCGCTACGGCTACGACGCCAGGGTTGAGGTCCGGGCCACCGACGTCGACCCCGGCGCCGTACCCCCGGGCAGTCATCCGCCCGACCTTGTCTCGGCGATCACGCTGATCGCCTGGCAGGGCGACGGCGTGCTGCTCCCGGTCGAGAGGCGCGTCTCGCTCGTGTCGGTCACCTCGCCCTGCGTGCCCGACACGTCGCTGGGCGGCACGGCTGCGGAGGTGGCCGTCGACCTCGACCCGCTGCGGGCGTACGACCTGATCCTGGTGGCGCACCCGAAGTCGGGGGGCGGCAAGGACGTCGTGATCCGCCGCTGGCACTTCCGCACCTCTCGCTACCGCGACGTGCGTGAGATCCTGACCGAGTTGGGGCTGGCCGCGGGAACGCCCAGCCCCGTGGCGCCCGGCGACCTCCTGCTCGATCGGCAGTGGCCGACGTTCGTGGCGGCCTCGCACGACGATCGTGAATTCGACAACACTCTCGCCGCGCTGGGCATCGACCCGTGGCCGATGGCTGCAGCGCCGCGGACCACAACGGTCTGGGTGCCGCCGTCGGGCACCCGCACGGAGTGGGCGCTCGCCGGCGTCCTGCTCGAGGGGCCCGAGCCGATCGCCCGGGAGGGCCGGATCACCGTCTCGGCCACGGTCGGAGCCACCCCGCTCGGCGTCGTGGCCTCGACCGAGAACGGCACTCGCTTGCTGCTCGCGCCGACCGCCGGCCCCGTGGTCCCCGGTGCCGACGATGCGCTGGTCGTCACCCTCGCCGACGCGCTCACCTCGACGACCACCCAGGCCGGCGCCCAGCTTCTCGGCGGTCCCGCACCATCCGGAGGGAAGCCTCGTGAACCGCTTCGCACCGTTCTGGGCGCTCAGCGCGGCCGCCCTCGACAGCGGCGGCGACCCGCACCTGCAACCCGGGGTGCACCTCCGGGTACTGCCCAGCCTCGCGCTCGGACTCCCCGTGGCGCCGCTTCTCGTTGACCGCTTCGTCGTCAGGAGCCCGCGCCGGCTCGCCGCGACCGACGTGCTCTGGACCGACGCCGCCGGCGAGCCACTGACGGTGCCCTTCGATCTCGGCCCGGCGAGCCCGGCCACTGCCTGGCTGGCGGCCGACCCCGGCAACCCGGTGCTCTACGCCGAGGTGCTCGTCGAGCCCACGTCCCCGCAGCTCGACTTCGACCGATGGCGGAGATCGCAGGCCCACGACGTGTTCCCGACGACGGTCTCCAGCCCGGACGTCAACGCCCGCATATGGGACCCGCGCCCGCAGAGGCTGCCGGCGAGCGGCGTCCGGGTCGAGGGGATCGTCAGCGGCCAGCTCGGTCCGTCGGTGGTGGCGACGGCCACCGAGGCGCCGTACCAGCTCTGTGCCACCGGGATGGAGCGCGTGCAGGTCACGGGCGCCGGCCGCGTCGTCGGCATCCGGGTGCTGCGACTGGATCGCGTGAAGATTGGTCGCGGCCGCGAGCCGTGGCGGCTGCTCGCTCTGCCGGTCGAGCGCGGGCTGCGTTACGAGGGACTACCGGACGCCGTGGCCCAGTCCGAGGACCGGGTGCACCGCGGCTGCCCACTGCTGGTGGGACTCCACGACGAGCCCGCAGCACCGTACCCGTCTTCGTGCCCGTCTCTGGGCTCCGGCGACGAGCTCGACCGGGTCACGACGTTGTGGTCGAAGCGGGTCGAGGAGATGGTGCTCGCGGCGCTCGACGACGCCAGCGCGCCAACCTCGCGACCTGATGATCGACCCCGGACCCCTGCAGGGACCAACGACGCCCACGCCAGGCACGGTCGCCGTGCCCGCCCTGGCCGGGGTGCTCTCGGCCTCCCTCGATCCGAGCATGGGCCGCTACCTCGGCCTGGTCGAGCACGACGAGGCGCCCCCCGCGCCCGCGGGCAGCCTGGTGATCTATCTCGTCCGGGGTGCCTGGATCGACTACCCGGACCCATGGTGGAGCCTCCTGAGCGGCTTGCTCGGAGGCCCAGATGACCCCGCGGACTTCCCGCTCCCGCTGCCCGAGATCGCGACCGAGCAGCGGGAGGGCGGCTTCCTTGACCTGTGGACGGCCGCCGCCGTCGTGGTCGGGGCCAAGCCCGCGCCGATCCCCCCGCCCGCCGTCGGGCCCGGCGCGGATCTGGGCTGGATCCACGAGGCCCCGCCTTCGGCTCGACGCCACGTGTCCCTGCCGCTCGCCGGCCTCGTCCCCGCGGCCGCGGTGGCCCTGGCCCGGGAGACTCCCGGGCTGGTGGGACTCAACGCGCGGCTGCCGGACCTGCTGGGCGGCGGCCCGGACCGGGCGGTCCCCATCATCCCCGCGATACTCCAGGAGATCGGGTCCGTCCCGGCCGCGTCGGCACCCGGCCAGGGTGAGGTGCACGACCGGTTGGCCCCCGCCGGTGCCGTCGATTACCGCGTCGCGCAGTCGGACTGGTTCGGGCGGTGGAGCGGCTGGGCGACCGGCTCTGCCGGCCCGGGGGTACGGCCGCCCGTCCCCGTCCCCATCCTCGAGGCGTCGTTCGCCGACCCCGCCACCCCAGGCGACCCCGGCACGCTGCACGTGCGCTGCCAGCAGCCACGCGGCCAGGACCTGGCCGCCGGTGGCCTCCCGCTGTCCCGGCTTGACCTGACCGCCTCCGTGGGGCCTGGCGGTCCAGTGACCGTGTCGGTGCCCGCCGTGGCTGTCGCGACCAACGCCCCCCCGGCAGTGCTCGCGGCGGCCATCCCCGTCCCCGGTCTCGGCGTCTCGGAGAAACGGGTCCTGACCGTCACGGGGCGCTGGGTCGACAGCGGACCCAGGACCTCCGACCCCAGCCCACCCGTCGCTGTCCAGGCCGTCGACCCGCGGGCGCCGGCGCCACTGGTGCTCCCCGACACCCTGGAGTACGCCGCCCGGCCGGACGCCCTCGGGCGGTGTCAGGTCGACCTGATGTGGACCGCGACCGCGGGCACCGCCTACCGCGTCTACGCCAGCGACGAGACGACGCTCCGACAACGCCTCGACGCCCTCGTCGCCGCGGGTACGCCGGGCGCCGAGGCGATGCGGACCGCGCTCGGGACCGCGTCTTCGGCCCCGCAGCGCGCAGGAATCTTCCGCGCCAACGCCGCACTCTTCGACCGGACGAGCTTCGAGCTGCTGACGCCCTCGGTGCTGCTGGCGGCCACGGCAGGACAGATGTCCTACCGGCACGAGGTGTCGGGCTCATTGGATGTGCTGGTGTTCTACAAGGTGCTGCCGGTCGCAGTGCTGGCCACGACCCCGCAGCTCCAGCTCGGCGGCGAGACGGCGTTCGGCGCTTCGACGCTCGTCGTCCGCGGGGTGCCCAACAGCGCGCCGCCGCCGACCCCGTCGCTGACGGCGCACGCGGACCCGGCTGACCCACGCGCCGTCCGGCTCACCGTCGCCGTGCCGCAAGGGCAGACGCAGCCCCTTACACTGCGCCTTCGGCGAAGCCGGGTCAGCGGTGCGGAGGCACGGGAGATGCCGGTCGTCGCGACCGTCACCTCGGGCACATGGCCTGCCACCGTGGTCGACCGGGGCGCCACCCCCTGGGATCCGACGCTGCGGCTCGCCGAGTGGTCGACCTACACCTGGCGGGCCGAGGTGCAAGGCCCCCCCGAGCCCGGGAGCGCCGTGCCCGGGCTGTGGAGCCAGGCCAGCGCCCCGGCATCGCGGCGGGTCGTCCCGGACCCGCCCGGCGGGGTCACGCTGGGATCGGCAACCGCGGTGTCCGGCCAGGTGGAGGTGCGTTTCTCCTCCGTCGAGACCCTGGACGGCGGCCCCGCGGGGAGCTACCGCTTCGATGTCTACCGGCGCACTCCCGATCCGACGTCCAGCGGCCCGGTCGGCTCGTACGCAGCCGCCGAACTGAGGCAGCCGGACGGCAGCTACCTGCTGCGCGACACCAGCGCGCCGCCCAGCGGCACGACGTACGTGGTGGAGGTGACCGACCCGCTTGGCCGCCGCGGTCCGCGCGTCGTCGTGGGGACGCTGACCTAGCGCCCCGCGACCGCAATCGGAAAGCCAGGAACAGAGTGGAGGGCAAGGATGACTGAGTTCCGGTTCGACAACTCCGACCTCGCGACGCTGGTGCGTGATCGACTCCCGTTTCCGTGGACCTGGATCTCGGGGGTCGAGGTCACCCAGTCGATCCAGTACTACCAATCCGCCCTACACCTCACCGACCCCACCGACCATCGCGCGGACAACGCCGTGCGGCTCGTGGCCAATAAGCCGGCATGGGTTCGCGTCTACGCGCAGAGCCTCGCCGAGAGATCGGTCACGGCATCGCTGACGATCGAGCGCAGGTCATTCGGGTTCCTCTGGTTCCCGGTCGCCACCCTCACCCCCGACGGGACGGGCGTCCTGTCCGCGTCGGTGACCGAGTCCTATGCGCAGGAGCGGTCCAGCACCACGGAAACCCTGAACTTCGTGATTCCCGCAGCAGACTTCCACGGCACGCTGCGCCTGACCGTGCGCTTGCGCCACGCGACCTCGGGGAGGGAGTACGACTCCCACACCCTGGTCGTCAACGCCGCGCTGAAGCAGACGCTGCGACTGCGGGCGATCCTGGTCAGCTACAACGGCCCGAGGACGTCGGTCGCGAGCACCCCGCCGCCTCCGACCATCACGCTGGCGGCACCGACCCTCGCCGACGCGCAGGCGACGGCGGCGCGGGCGCTGCTGATGATGCCGGTGCAGTCCACGGGGTGGTTCACGAGTGCCGGCACCGTGCCCTGGAACCTTCCCCTCGACGACCCGCGGACGAGCGCGGGCGGCTGCTCCTCCAACTGGGACGCGCTGCTCACGCGGCTGACGACGCAGCGCACCAACGACGGCAACCGCGGCGACGTCGTCTACTACGGCCTCTTGCCCCCGATGATCCCGCTCGGTGTCCCCGGCTGCGGCGTCGGAGGCCTGGGCGCAGGCAAGAGTGGCGACCAGGGAACGTTCGTGCACGAGATCGGGCACGGCTACGACTTCCAACACACGCCCTGCGGCAACACCGGGGCCAACGATCCGAACTACCCGACCTACGAGCCGCACCCCTCGGCCTCGATCGGGGAGTACGGGCTGAACATCTCCAACGGGACGGTGCTGTCGCCCGCCACCACCTTCGACTACATGTCCTACTGTTTCCCCCAGTGGATGTCGCTCTACCAGCACGACCGGCTCATCCACCACCCGCGCCTCGCTCCCGAGTTCGTGGGCGACGAGCCACTGTGGGTGGACAAGCTCGAGTTCCGTGAGTACGCCGTCCAGCGTGACCTTCCCTACCCGCCCGACCCTTGGGAGCAGATCGACATGCGGTTCAACCCCGTGATCGCCGTCAGCGGCATTGTGCGCTCGGCCCGCGAGGTCGACGTCGTCAGTGTGGCCCGGGTTGACGCCATGGGCGCGCCGCCCGGCGAGGCCACGGACCTGACGGCGGAGCTGACCGATGCCGAAGGGCGAGTGATCGCGAGTGGGGCACTGATGCGTCTGCGGACCCATGGGGACTGCGGCTGTGGCCACGATGGAGCCGCCTCGCCGTACCCCTACGCCTTCGAGGCCTACGTCGTCACGTCGGAACGCGGCGACCTGCTCCAGATCTCCACTCGTGATGAGGCGCTCTGGCGACGTGGTCCGAGCGCCAAGCTGCCCAAGATCGGCCGGATCAAGGCCACGCCCGCCGACGACCAGACACTGACCGTGTCCTGGACGGGCGACGACCCCGGCGACACCGGCGAGGTCTGGCTCCAGTGGTCGGACGACAAGGGCGAGACCTGGCGCGGCCTGGCGACCGGTGTGCACGACCATGAGGTGACCGTCCACACCACCGGCCTGCCGGCCGGCACTGTTCTCGTGCGCGCCCTGCTGCACGACGGCTTCGACACGACCGCTTCCCGGCCGACCACGGTGCGGATCAAGCAGCAGCCGCCCGAGGTCGTCGTCCACAGCCCCAGGGCCGGCGAGATGGTGCTCGCTGGAAGCACCCTGCGACTATGGGGTGCCGCCATGCAGCAGGACGGCTCGCCCCTGGAGGACGAGGAGTCGGCGAGGTGGGTGCTCGACGGCGAGAACGTCGGCCGCGGCCTCGACGTGTGGCTCGAGGCGCCCGCGGTGGGCAAGCACACCGTCGAACTGGTCGTGGGGCGGTCGTCACGCGCCGACGTCGCGTTCCGGGTCGTCGACCCCGCGTCCGACTTCGGGCGTGACGACGCGTAGGAGGACTGAGCCCCCGATGCTTCGAGGGATGACGCCCGACGTGCTCACCGCTCGATCATCCGCACAGTTGGTAACCAGCAACTAACCGCACGGGCAGTGCCCGTGTCACACCCCCGCGTAGCAACGCGACGCGCGCACCCGATCGAGGTGGTCCTCGAGCCAAGGCCCGACCAACCGAGACGGCGTCCTTATCGATCATAGGGAGCTCCGGGTCTGGCTTCGCCAGCGTGAACCGGAGTAGGTCACGGGCGGCGCTCCTTAATACCGACCCGGGAGCTCGGCAGGTTCGAGGTCGATCGTGGTAGGCAACCAGGAGGCCGCCTGAAGATCGGGTCGCGATCGGGTTTGCGCGTACCCAGCGGTCTGTAAACCTGTGCCGTGTGGTAACCCCAAGCGAGCTGATCGCGCGTCGGTGTCGTCACTCCTCCTCGGGCTCCAGCGGTCGGGCAACTATCGGATCGCGCTGCGTTATTCGCCGTACTGGGCGCCGTCGGAAGGATGCGTGTCGCGCTCGCCTGACCGGATGGTCCGACTTCACGCGCCGCGACCGGGGCTCGTCAGACTCCGTTTCCTCGTGAAGGCGGAGACGGCACTCGTCGGGGTCGCAGGTGTTGCCAGGTCCGGCTGTGCCGGTTGACCTGCGACGCCCGGTGACTGCCGCGGCCCGTCTCCGCGCGCCTGTCGCCTGGGTCTTGGCGACATTGCTCGCAGCAGGAGTCGCGATCGCGGGAATCGCCACAGCCGGGACCGATCGTGCCGAAACCCGGCATGTGATTCCGACTTTCGACCGAGTCGTCGTAGTCGTGTTCGAGAACAAGGAGTTCGGTCAGGTCATCGGGAGGCGGGACGCCCCGACCTTCCGCAGCCTTTCCCGGCGATACGCGCTGATGACGAACTACCGGGCGGTCGCCCATCCGAGCCTGCCGAACTACATCGCGCTGGTCTCCGGGTCCACCCAGGGCATCACGAGTGACTGCACGAGCTGCCAGGTGAGCGCACCGAACCTCGCCGACACGCTCGAGCGGGCCGGGATGACCTGGAAGACGTATGCCGAGGGGTTGCCCCGGGCCGGCTTCACCGGAGCAGGGGCCGGCCGCTACAGGAAGAAGCACAACCCCCTCGTCTATTTCACGGGCGTCGTCTCGAGGCCCGATCGGCTACGCCGGATCGTCCCGCTCGGTGCCTTTGCTCGGGATCTGGCAGCAGGTCGGCTCCCCGACTTCGCGCTGGTCGTGCCCGACCTGTGCCACGACATGCACGACTGCTCCGTCGCGACCGGAGATGCGTGGCTTCGGACATTCCTTCGCCCGCTCCTGGGTCGCCCGGCGCTTCGGCACGGGGTCGTCTTCATTGTGTTCGACGAGGGCGACTCGGACGAAGGGGGCGGGGGTCATGTCCCTGCGCTCGTCCTCGGGCCGCTCGTGCATCCCGGATCACGCACCTCGATGCCGCTCGACCACTACGGGCTGCTGCGGACGATCGAGGGCGGTTGGGGCCTGCCCTTGCTCGGGCGCTCCCGCGGCTCACCGGAGATAACGGGCATCTGGCGCTAGCAGTCTTGGCCGTCGCGATGCGACAGCGATGGCGTGGATAGGCGCATTGGCGATTACGATCGCGAGCCTATGACGCACGACCTCCTCCTCTTTCTCACGACGTTTCTCGCCAGTGCGGTGGAGGCTGTCGAGGCGCTCACGATCGTCCTCGCTGTGGGAGTCGTGCGCGGTTGGCGCTCGCCGCTGATTGGCGTCGGAGCGGCGGCACTCGTGCTCGGTGTGATCGTGGCAGTGCTCGGCCCCGCGCTTCGCCTGCTCCCGATCGACACACTCCGGCTCTTCGTCGGAGCGCTCCTCCTGGTCTTCGGTCTCCAGTGGCTGCGCAAGGCGATCCTCCGCTCGAGCGGCTACAAAGCGCTCCACGACGAGGGTGCCGCGTTCGCTGCCGAGCGCGAGCAAGCGACCCGCGCGCGCCGCGGGGCGCCGGAGGCGATGGATTGGTACTCGTTCACGGTCGCATTCAAAGGCGTGCTGCTCGAAGGGCTCGAGATCGTGTTCATCGTCGTCACGTTCGGAGCAGCCCAGGGTCGGGTCCCATTCGCTGCCGCGGCCGCAGTCGCTGCGGTCGCGCTCGTGGTCATCGTCGGGATCGCAGTGCGGTCGCCACTCGAACGTGTCCCGGAGAACACGATCAAGTTCGGGGTCGGACTGCTCCTCACGAGCTTCGGGATCTTCTGGGGTGGAGAGGGCGCGGGCGTGAGCTGGCCCGGCTCGGATGTCGCGATCCTCGCCATCCTTGCCTTCCTCGCCCTCTTGTCCTTCGCGCTTGTTCGCCAGCTCCGTCGTCAGCTACTCGCGGCGCTTCCCGCAGGAGCTCGCGCATGAAGTACGTCCGCGGTTTCGGCGCCTTCTGGTGGGACTTCATCGTCGGCGACGACTGGCGCGTCGCAGTTGGTGTCGCCGTCGGGCTCGGTATCACCGCTTTCCTGACACATCGGGGACTCGCCGCCTGGTGGGTGCTTCCCGCGACAGTCGCCCTCGTGCTGACGATGTCGCTACGACACTCGACGCGAGGCAACGGCTGACGGAGAGCTTCCAGACGGCAAGCCGCGTGCCCCCGCGACCAGGCCCCATCTCCTCGCCCATCGCAAGGGGGGAGGGGTACGACCCGTCCTCATGATCATCGCGGTGGGGGGTGGGCTACCCTCGCGGGCCGCGCTTGCGCGCGTCAGGAAGTGAGGCGTTCGAGACGCACACATCGCACCACCACATCCGGCCGCAGCGGCACGAACACAACCTCGGCATCGACCGCTCCGAGCACATCCCGAAGCCGTGTGGGCCGACCGCGCGCCGCTTTCTCAGAATGTCAGCGTGCCCGTCCCCGTGACCTGGTCGATCTCGATCAGTGGATGTTGCTGGTCGCAACTGCCGTTGGCCTTGCGAGCCGCGACCCCGGTCCCGCTGAAGGCCCCCACAAAGGTGCCGGTCGCACCGGCGAACCGCCCCGTTCCGCCGTCGACCCTGGTCTTCTTCGGCACCTTGAACGTCGCGGTGCAGGTCCGTATGCGCGTGTGCCGAAGTGTCGCTTGAGCTGATAGGTGGCGATCCGCGCGCCCTCTATCCCGCCGTTTACCGATCTGATGCGGGCCCGAGTGGGCTAGCGGCGCCGGCCCGAGGCGATGCGCACGGAGACGGGTACGTCGATCCCGTCCTCGCGCCGGTGTGGGTCGGCGAGCCGGGCGAGCTCGTCGCGAATCCGCTGCTGCACCTCGGGCGGCTGGGCGAGGACGGTGGCACGGGTGTTGACGCTGCCGCCGAGTACGCCCTCCCACAGCTCGTCGGTGCCGCGCATCGGTTCGACGAAGGTGACCGTATGGACCCGGACGTCGGCGAGTCCCGCGCCTTCGAACAGGCGATGGAGCTCCTCGTCGCGCGCGAGCCGCTCCCGCGAGGGGCCGACCGGCTGGCCGGGCGGCGGCTCGACTCCGGCCGCCGCAATCGCGTCGGTGAGCAGACCGATAAGCCGCGCCCGCTTCGTCGCGTCCCATTGCGCCACGGCGACGCGACGTGCGACGCGCGCCAGCTCCGCGACGACGCGCTCGGGGCTCGGCACGTGGTGGAGCAGGAACGCGGCGACGGCGGCGTCGAACGCGTCGTCCTCGAACGCCAACTGCTCGGCGTCGCCGAGCGCGAACTCGACCCCGTCGTAGAGTCGCCGGGCGCGCGCGAGCATCTCCTCCGAGATATCCACGCCGAGCGCGCGCGCGCCGCGCGCGGCCGCGGCACCGGCGACATGGCCGGTGCCGGTCGCGACGTCGAGGAGCGACGTGCCCGCGCGTACGCCGACGGCGTCGAGCAGCGGCTCCGCGCCGCGCGCCGTGACACGCCCGACGACGGCGTCGTACGCGTCACCGCGGCCAGGCTCGCGCCAGCCCGCGACCTCGAGCTCCCTGAACGCGTCGTTCACAGCAGCTCCAGCGCCGCGCGCACCCGCTCCACCCACCATCCAAGTTCCGCCCGCGCCCGCTCCCGTTTCTCGTCGCTCGCCTCAACGAGCTCGTGCGCAAGCAGGGGGCCGTGCCAGCAAAGCTGTGCCAGCCACGCGAGCTCCAGCGCACGTGGGTCGTGCAGGTCGGCGGCGACGTGGCGGAAGTCGTCGACCAGCTGCTCGCGCGTCGCGTCGATCCGCCAGCCGTTGACAAACAGATACCACACAAAGTCGAGCTCGCAGGGACCGGTACCGGCCATCCCCCAATCGAGCACAATCGTCCGGTCGGGAAGCAGGCCAAGGTTCGCGCCGCGGAGGTCGTTGTGAATCAACGTCGGCGCGCAGCGCGCGAGCTCACGCGCCAGCGGCTTCGGATCCTCCACCGCCCCGAGCACGGCGTTTGCCACATCCTCGGGCACCGCCTCCACGAACAGTTCCCAGCCGACCGCGAGGATCTTCGGCAGATAGTCGACACCGTCGACCTCCCCGGCCACCGTCGCCGGCGCCGCGATCATGATCCGGTCCTCCAGCGCGCACGCCCCGTCGATCCGCTCTCCCGCAAACCGGCGGTGCATCGCCGCGAACGTGGCGAGTAGGCGCCGGCTCTCCTCGCGCGTAAGCCGCCGGTCCGACGGCAGCAGCTCGTCAGACACGTCGCGCATCAGAAGCCACGTCGCCGTCCCCTCACGGCCCGCCGCGAGCACCGCGTGGTCGATCTCGCCAGGCATCCGCCCGAGCACGCCGGCAATCCACAACGAGGCCTCACGGCCGCCGTCATGTGTCACGCGCGCAACCCAGTCGTCGCCCAGAGGCCGCTTGACCACAAGCCGCCGGCTGTCAGCGAGCACAATCCGCTCCAGGCTCGTGCCTGACTGACCCGCATGCGACAGCGGCTCGCGCCCGGCAATCTCGCCCAGCAGCCGCGCCGCCGCCACAGGCGCGTCGTCAGGCAACTCCTCCGGCACGCCACCCTGCGGCCGTGCGCAGTACGCCTGATGACGGACAATCCTGCCCTCGCGCACCTGCAGAAACTGCCGCTGACGCTGAAGGGCCCCGCCGGCGCGCCGCTCGAACTCGATCGTCAGACCGGACGGAAACGTCGACACGTCCCAGCGCGTCAACACGCCGGAGCGCGGCCACCAAGCACGCAGCTGCCTTCCGATCGCTACCGGGCCGACCACCCGCGCCCGACGGCCGGGCATGCTCCAATCAAGCGACGCGTCCGCCGCGTACAGCCCCACCAGCGGTTCGAAGTCGCCCGACTCGAACGCCGCAGCCAGAACACGATCGATCCTCACCTGCACACATGCTCGCACCCTCGGCGCGAACATTTCGGGCCTGCGACTTCCGGAAGGCGCGCCCGCAACCAGGCCCCAACCCCATCAGCAGATCGGCTGGGGTGGGTACCCGGGTATTGGCGACGGGCTAGCTGCCCGACGGGGCAAGACCGTGGGTGGCTACACCGCGGGTCGCGCTAGCGTCGCTCGATGGTATGGCGTTAGGTGCCGTCCGCGACGCGCACGGAGAGGGTGCCGTTGCCTTCGTCGGAGACTAGTGCGGCAACAGTCAGTGTGGACGCGCCTCCCGGACACCGGTCCAGACGGCAGTTGTCAACGATACTCCGGGCGTGCCAAGGGACTTGCCGGTGGGGACGGTGACGTTCCTGTTTAGCTAGTTCTCTTGAGAACCCAGGACCGCCACCGCCTCTTCCTCTTTCTCGCGTTTCGGTAGATACTTGAAGCACCGGCCGCTCCGTGATGGGCCTAACCCCACGACGGAGGTCGACGTGTTGGTCGCAACTCACGGCTGGTGGCCCTGGCTTCTGACGTTGTTGGTTCTCATTCTCGTCGTGGGCGGCGGCGCCTACTACTTCGTCAGACGCCGCAGGGCCACGGCGTAAATCGCGGCAGTACGCATCGCACCCAACCGAACTCTCCGCGTTTCGGCAGATAACGTCTGGTCTCCGGCTGACTGTGTGGTGCTCATCGAGGCCGCGGACGTTGAGCCCCAGCCGCGGCTTCCGTCGGTGTTCGTCCAGGTGTCCCGAACCTGCTGGTAGAGCAGGGACCTGGTCACGCGACGTAGTCCGCTGTGATCAAGGGTGCGTCGGGCCGACAGGCGATGTGTTGCTGTCGAGGATCCGAAAACCGGTGACAGGTCGTCGGACGAGTCAAGCTGTGACGCCCATGCGATCCCGAGGAGCACCGATCCGATCCGCCGCCCCGGCCGCCGCCTTCCGCCCGTAGCGCGGCGATTAGGCGCGTCGCCGCAGCGCGCTCCACCTCGTAGGTTCTCGAGCCCGATACTTCTGCGGTGCGCTCGGATCTCCCGACCGGGACGGTCACCTTCCTCTTCACGGACATCGAGGGGTCGACGCGCTTGCTGCACACGCTCGGATCCGAGTCGTACGCTGAGGCGCTTGCCGAGCACCGCCGCTCGTTGCGTGAGGCGTTCGCGGCACACGGCGGAGTCGAGATCGACACGCAGGGCGACGCCCTGTTCGTAGCCTTCGCGACCGCGCAAGCGGCTGCGAGCGCGGCTCGTGGCGGGCAGGAAGCTCTTACGGGGGGACCGATGCGGGTGCGGATGGGACTCCACACTGGAACCCCGATCGTCGCCGCCGAGGGCTATGTCGGCATCGATGTTCATCGCGGCGCGCGTATCGCGGCGCTCGCCCACGGTGGCCAAGTGCTCCTCACCGAGGCAACCGCTGCGTTGCTTGCGGACGTGACGCTCACCGACCTCGGGCACCACCGGCTAAAAGACTTCGACGGTCCAGCGCACCTCTTCCAGCTCGGCCAGGACGCGTTCCCCGCTCTGCGGACTCCCGGCGCCGTGCATCTTCCGATGCCCGCGACGCGATTCGTCGGACGCGAGCGCGAGCTGTTCGAAGGTGTCTCGCTTGTCGTCGAGCGTGACCCGCCGATTCTCACGATCCTCGGGCCCGGCGGCATTGGCAAGACGCGCTTCGCGATCGAGCTTGCGCGGCTGCTCGCTGACGAAGCGGACGGTGGCACCGTGTTCGTTCCGCTCGCGGCGGCACGCGACCCGTCGGTCGTACTGGGTGCGCTGGCGGAGCGACTCGGCGCGGAGACGCCTGACCCTTCGTCGATCGCCGCCAGCGTCAGAGGCCGGCGGACGCACGTCGTCGTCGACAACCTTGAGCAGCTGCTTCCCGACGCGGCGGCATCGCTCGCCTCACTCGCCGATGCCGCGCCCTCGCTCCGACTGCTCGTGACAAGCAGGGAAGCGCTCGGGGTCACGGCCGAGACGCGCTTCGACTTGCCTCCGCTCAACGCGGACGAAAGCGTCGCACTGTTCCTCGAACGCGCTCGCCGCGTACGCGAGGACGTGCCCCACACGCCTGCGATCGACGCGCTCTGCGACCGGCTCGATCGCCTGCCGCTCGCGCTCGAGCTCGCCGCTGCCTGGACCCGCCTCCTGGCGCCAGAGGCGCTCCTCCGCCGCCTATCAGGGCGGCTCGAGCTGCCTGGTCCGCGCGGCGCCGACCCTCGCCACGCGACCCTACGAGCGACGATCGAGTGGTCTTACGACCTGCTCTCTGACGAGGACCAGCGCCTGTTTGCCAGGCTCGCAGTCTTCAACGGAGGCTGCACGCTCGCGGCTGCCGAGCAGGTCTGCGAGGCAGATCTCGGCACGCTCGCGTCCCTGATCGACAAGAGCCTGCTTCGGAGACGATTCGAAGAGGACGGCTCCGATCGGTACTGGATGCTCGAGACGATTCGCGAGTTCGCCGCCGCACGGCTAGCCGACGACCCGCACGAGCTAGCCGTCCGGCATCGATCGCTCGAGTTCCTGCGGTCGCTTGCGGAAGAGGCACGACTCGGCGTCGCCGACCAGCAAGCTGGGACGATCCGCCTCGAAGTCGCAACACGCGAGCTTGACAACATCCGCGGAGCGCTGGAGTGGGCACTCGCCCACGATCCTGTCCGCGGCCTCGAGCTCGCGACGGCGCTCGAGGAATTCTGGGTCATCCGCGAAGCGGTCGAAGGATCCAACTGGTTCGAGCGGTTGCTCGCTGCGGCGCCCGACTCACCCGCGGTTGCCCGCGCCGGCGCCCTGAGGGCGTTCGGAGGCGCGCTCGACATCGAGGGCGAGCACGAGGTCGCTGCGCCCAAGTATCGCGAGAGCCTGGCGCTCTACGAAGCGATAGGGAACGAGTTCGAGGTGGCGAACCTGCGTTTCCGAGTCGCCGCCAATATGGCGAACCGCGGCAAACTCGCAGAGGCGACCGTGCTCGTCGCCGAGGTCCTCACCGAGTTCGAGCGGCTCGGGCATCGAATCGGGTTGACCCAGGCGCTGATGTATCTCGGCTACGCCGCTCAGTTGCAAGGGGACTTCGGCGAGGCCGCCGACTACTACGCGAGAAGCGCAGAGATCGCCAACGAGCTCGACTGGACATGGTGGGAGTCCTCCACACTGGCGAACCTCGCCGAAGTCAGTCGTGAGCTCGGGCGGCTCGCCCAGGCCGAAGGCTACGCTCGCCGCGCACTCGCACTCGGGCTGCAGCTCGGCGAGCGCAGGATATGCCTGTTCGCGGCAGCCGAGCTCGCGGCAGAGGCGGCCATCACCGGGGACGCGTCACGCGCCGGCCGCATCTGGGGTGCCGTGGAAGCCGAGGAGGAGGAGGCTGGCCCCGGGGGCATGTGGCGCCAGCACCGAGGCGAATACGCGACCATCGTTCTCTCCGTTGCCGGCAAAGAATTCGAGCGCGCGCGGGCCCACGGCCGCCTCCTGACGCTCGCCAATGCCGCGGGCGTCGAATGAACCCAAGTGGATCGAGCGCCTGAAGGCACTCGGCCGAGGGTTCGCGTACACGCGTCGCCTGCGTAGCCGCGCATCCGCGCATCGCGGTACTCCGCTGTGCTTCCCGAACGAAGACCGTTCCTAGTTTTCGGCGCCGCTCTCGCGGTTGTCGCTGATATTTCCGGCTATCCGCATCGCATAGTCTCGCGTAGTTCGGGAGACGCGACGGCCGACCGTAGGAACTCGGCGAGGTCACGACGCAGCCGGTCGTCGGCTTGATGTCCGCCGCGTACGTGATGCCGGCCGCGAGCCAGCCGAGCCAAGCGCCGCCAGTCCGGCGTCGCCAAGAGCAAAGTCGACATCTGCGGCGCCGGTGACGACCTGAATAGACCCACTTTCGGCCAGAAGCGCGACTGGATCGATCTTCCGCTCCGCAGGTCGCGTCGTGGCGCTGAAGTCCAGGGTTCCAGCGGAGATGTGGGAGAGCGAGGAGGCGATGCAGGCGAGCCGCGCGCAGGCTGACCAGCCGCGCCAGCAGGCGGCCGCCAGCGTACGGCGCCACGGTCGAGTCCGTCGAGGAGTACGAGGTCGCCGTCTGGGAGGTCTGAGGGTCGGCACGGAGGCAACTGCCGCGGCCGGTTGACACCGCGGCCGCCAGGTCGGATCCTCCTGGCGACGCAGACAGCCGCCGACAGGGAGGGTCCGATGAGGCACCACTGGAGGAAGGCACGCTCGAGGCTCACGACAGGGGTGCTGCTTGCCCTGGCAATCGCCGTCGCCGCGCTCGTGAGCAACACGGCCACCGCCGCCGCGCCGGCAAAGCTCAAGGTCTTCGGCGCCTACGCGACGCCGATCGAGGAGCCGTGGGACGGGGTCATCCACTCGGCTCTGACGCGCGCGAAGAACGCTGGCCAGATCGACTACACGTTCACCGACGACATCGGCTACTCGGGGAACATGGAGCGCGTCCTGCGCCAGGTCGCCGCGAAGAACAAGCCGAACGTCATCTTCGGCGACGCGTTCGGCAACGAGGAGGCCGTGCGCCGCGTCGCGAAGCAGTTCCCGACGATCGCCTTCGTGTTCGGCTCCGGTGGTGGCCCGGCCAGCCCGAACGTTTCGGTCTTCGACAACTGGATCCACGAGCCCGCCTACCTGATGGGCGTGATGGCCGGCTCGCTGACGAAAACAAACAAGCTCGGCATCGTCGCCGGCTACCCGGTGCCGGAGGTGAACCGGCTCGCGAACGCCTTCATCTCGGGCGCGCACTCCGTGAACAAGAAGGCGGTCGTCAAGGTCACCTTCATCAACAGCTGGTTCGATCCGGCTACGGCGAAGGAGTCGGCGCTGGCGCAGATCGCCGCGAAGGTCGACGCCATTTACGCCGAGCGGGCGGGCGTGATCGAGGCCGCCAAGCAGAAGAACATCATCGCCTTCGGGAACATGTCCGACCAGAAGTCGATCGCGCCGCGGAACGTCGTCTCGAGCGCGGTCTGGAACATGAACCCGACCGTCCAGTTCGTGCTGAACCAGGTGCGGGGCGGGACGTACACCGCGCTCGACCTGAAGGACTTCTCGATGATGGGCAAGGGCGGGGCGACGATCGCGCCGATCAACCGGAACGTGGTCAAGGGCGGCGTTCCCGCGAAGCTCGTCGCGAAGGTGAAGGGGCTGCAGACCAAGATCAAGTCCGGCAACCTGCGTGTCGACATCGACGAGGCGCAGCCGCCCGGCTCGGTCGCCGTCAAATAATGGTCGAAGCGACGACGACGGCGGGTGGGGCTGCCCCGCCCGCCGTCGAGTTGCGCGGCATCACCAAGCGCTTCGGCGAGCTCGTCGCCAACGACGGCGTCGACTTCGCCGTCGCGCGCGGCGAAGTGCACGCACTGCTCGGCGAGAACGGCGCCGGCAAGTCGACGCTGATGCGGATCCTCTACGGACTGACGCGGCCCGACGCCGGCACGATCCTCGTCGACGGGCGGCCCGTCGCGATCCACTCGCCGAAGGATGCGATCGCGGCCGGGATCGGGATGGTCACGCAGCACTTCGCGCTCGTGCGGCCGATGACCGTGACCGAGAACGTCGTCCTCGGCGCCACCGACGGCGCGCGCGTGCGGCTCGACGTCGCCGCGCAGAAGGTGGCCGACGCGGCGGAGCGCTTCGGTATCCGCGCGAATCCCCGGGCGCGCGTCGACCGCCTCTCCGTCGGCGAGCAGCAGCGCGTCGAGATCCTGAAGGCGCTATACCGCGACTGCCGCGTCCTCATCCTCGACGAGCCGACGGCGGTGCTCGTGCCGCAAGAGGTGGACGCGCTGTTCGCGACGCTGCGCCGCCTCCGCGACGACGGGATGGCGATTGTCTTCATCAGCCACAAGCTGCACGAGGTGCGCGAGATCAGCTCGCGCGTGACCGTGCTCCGGCGCGGCGTCGTCGTCGGCACCGGCGCGACCGCCGAGTTTGACGACCGCGAGCTCGCCACTCTGATGGTCGGGCGCCCGACGATGGGTGTGCAACGGCCCGCGGCCGCGCACGCCGGCGCGGTCGCGCTGCGTGTGCAGGGACTGTTGCTGCCCGGCCTGAGCGACGTCTCGCTCGAGGTCGCCGGCGGCGAGATCCTCGGCGTCGCGGGCGTCTCGGGCAACGGGCAGAACGAGCTGGTCGACGTCCTCTGCGGCATGCGTCGCCCGACCGCCGGCAGGGTCGAGGTCGGCGGGGTCGACATCACCGGCGCGAGCCCGGCGCGGGTCGTCGCCGCCGGGCTGGGCCGGATCCCGGAGGACCGGCACGCCGCCGTGGTGGGCGAGCTGACCGTGGCGCAGAATCTCGCGCTCGAGCACCTGCGCGAGTTCCGCCGCGGGCCGACGCTCGACGACCGCGCACTCCGCCGCAAAGCCGAGGCGCTGATCGAGCGCTTCTCGATCCGGGCGACGCCCAACGACCCGGCGGCGTCCCTCTCCGGCGGCAACCTACAGAAGCTCGTGCTCGCGCGCGTGCTCTCGCGTGAGCCGAAGGCGATCGTGGTCGCGCAGCCGACACGCGGCCTCGACGTCGCCGCGACCGAGTACGTCCACGGCGAGCTGCTCGCGCAGCGCGAGCGCGGCGCGGCCGTGCTGCTCGTCAGCGAGGACCTCGACGAGCTGCTCGCGCTCGCCGACCGGCTGATCGTGCTCTACGAGGGCACGATCGTCGGCCGGCTTCCCGCCGCCGAGGCCGACCCCGAGCGGCTCGGACTGCTGATGGCAGGGCTGGGCGAGGCGGTCGCCGCGTGATCGCGGTTCGCCTGGAGGCGCGTCCGGCGCCCGCGCGCTGGTTCGGGCTCGTGGTCGCGCCGGCGGCGATCGTGATCACGTTCGCCGTCACGGTCGGCTTCGTCCTCGCCGCGGGCGCGAACCCGCTCGACGCCTACGACACCTTCATCGTCGAACCGCTCACGTCCCGCTACACGGGGCTGGAGGTGCTCGTCGCGGCGACGCCGCTCCTCTTCACCGGTGCCGCGGTCGCGATCGCGTTCCGCGCCGGCTTCTGGAACATCGGCGCCGAGGGGCAGCTCCTCGCGGGCGCGATCGCGGCCGCCTGGATGGGCACGCATGTGAGCGGGGTGCCGCGTCCGCTCGCGATCGCGGCGATGTCCGTGGCGGGCGCGCTCGGCGGCGCGGTGTGGGTGCTCGGCCCGGCGCTGATGCGCGTGCACCTCGGCATCGACGAGGTCGTGACGACACTGCTCCTCAACCCGGTCGCCCTGCTCCTCGTGACGGGCCTGCTCAACGGCCCATGGCGCAACCCGGTGACGAAGTTCCCCGAGTCGGAGCGGATCTCGGCGAACGCGGAGTTTCCGCAGATCCTCTCGGACTCGCGCGTCCACCTCGGCTTCGTGCTCGCGCTGGCGATCATCGCGATCGCCTGGTTCGTGCTCGCCCGGACAGCGACCGGGCTGCGGCTGCGCGCGATCGGGCTCAGCCCCGAGGCGGCACGGTTCGCCGGGATCGGGGTCGAGGGGCTCCTGCTGCGGACGGCGCTCGTGAGCGGCGCGATCGCCGGCATGGCGGGGGCGAGCGAGGTTGCCGGGATCAACTACCAGCTGACCGACGGCATCTCGTCCGGCTTCGGCTACACGGGGATCGTCGTCGCCACGCTCGGCGCGCTGAGCATGCCGGGCGTCGTCCTCGCCGCTCTCTTCCTCGGCGACCTGGTCGTCGGCGCCGACACGGCCGGCTTCGAGCTCGGCGTGCCCTCGCAGCTCGCGGACATCCTCAAGGGCGCGCTGCTGCTCTCCGTGATCGCGCTGTTCGTGCTGCGGCGGCACCGGATCTCCGTGAGGCGCTCATGACGTGCGCCTTCCTCGGGCGCTGCTCAGCCCCAGAAAGTGCTTCGCACTTTCTGGGAACCCCAAGAACCTGGCAAAGGAGGCGAGCGCGAGGAGCGGGGACAGTACGCGCTGGTACGGACCCGCGACGAGCGCGAAGCATCCTGCAGCCAGCAGCGTCAGGGCTGGGCGGAGCCTGGCTCCGCCCGGCGGGAGCTCAGCCCGGCGAAGGACGCGCGTGAGCTTCCTCTCCGACGTGATCGCGGCCACGTTCCGGAACGCCACGCCGCTCGTCTACGGGACGGTGGGAGAGACGTACTGCGAGCGCGCCGGGATCCTCAACCTCGGGATCGAGGGGACGATGTACGCGGGCGCGTTCTTCGGCTTCCTCGTCGCGCAGCAGACCGGCTCGCTGCTCCTCGGCCTGGCCGCGGCGATCGGGTGCGGGCTGGGCGCGGGCCTGCTGATGGGCCTGCTCACGGTCACGTTCGGCGCGAACCAGCACGTCTCCGGGCTCGGCCTGACGCTGTTCCTCATCGGCGCCGCCGAGTTCGTCAACCGCCTGCAGTACAAGGGCATCCAGGAGCAGGCGAAGGTCGAGCCGTACGGGACGATCGACGTCTTTGGGATCGACATCTTCTCGCAGTACGCGCTCACCTACATCGCCTTCCTCGTCGTCGTGCCGCTCGCCTGGTGGGTGCTGATGCGGACGACGCTCGGGCTGAACATTCGCGCCGTGGGCGAGAACCCGGAGGCGGCGGACGCGGCCGGCGTCAACGTCGCCCGTACGCGCTACCTGGCGCTGCTGATCGGCGGCGCGCTGATGGGCGTCGGCGGCGCGTTCTTCACGCTCGCCGCGCTCGGCAGCTTCACGCTCAACATCATCGCCGGGCGCGGCTGGGTTTGCATCGCGCTTGTCATCTTCGGCCGCTGGCGGATCGGGCGGGGCGTGCTCGGCGCGCTCTTGTTCGCGTTCGTCTACGCGCTGCAGCTGCGCCTGCGGATCCTGCCCTCGTTCAGCGACGTGCCGTTCGAGCTGCTGCTCGCGCTGCCGTACGTGGTCGTGATCCTGGCCCTCGCGCTCTCGGGACGCAACGTCGCCTACCCGGGGGCGTACCTGAAGCCCTACCGACGCGCGTGAAAGGGGAGCGATGAGCGACGAGCAGTTCCTCGAGGCCGCGCTCGAGCAGGCGCGGATCGGCCGCGCCGAGGGCGGGGTGCCGGTCGGCGCCGCGCTCGTGGTCGACGGGCAGGTGCTCGCGGTCGGCCGCAACCGTCGCGTGCAGCTGGGGAGCGCAATCCGCCACGGCGAGACCGACGCGCTCGAGAACGCCGGCCGCCAGCCTGCTTCTGTGTACCGCCGTGCCACGATGGTGACGACGCTATCCCCGTGCGACATGTGCACGGGCGCGATCCTGCTCTACGGCATCCCCCGAGTCGTGATCGGCGACGACACGACCTTCCGCGGGCCCGAGGAGCGGCTGCTGGGCGCCGGCGTCGAGCTCGTCCACTTGCATTCGCAGGAATGCCGGCGCCTGATGGAGGAGTTCATCGCCGAGCACCCCGAGCTCTGGAACGAGGACATCGGCGTCTAAGGCGCCCCCTGTCGCGAACGTCCACCACTTCCTAGCGCGCGCACGCGCGCGCGCACGCGAGACCGGGTACCCCCCTGTCACCAGGTGATGGGGCCTGGTCGGGGGGGCGGCAGGCAGAGGAGCCTGGCGCGCTACCCGACTCGGCCGAGGCGATGGCTGGCCTTACCTGGACGCGGTTAACGGTCGCCGAACGGTGGACGTGGTGGAGCGACGGCCTCGGCGAACTCCTGCCTTTCTGTCCCGATTGTGCGGAGTGTGAGTTCGGGCACCGAGTGGTCGGCCGCAGTCAACGGCCAAGCCAGGCGAGCTGGCCGACCGCCACGTTCCAGCGCACGCCCACCGGGCTGCCGACGACGCGGTAGAAGACAACCGCGTCCGGCTCCGCGACCGCGATCCACTTGCCGTCAGGTGACCAGTCGGCGTACACGCCGTTGAACGTCAGCGGCGCTCGGCCGCGGAAGCAGCCGAGGTCGATCAGTCGTACGAGGGCGCCGCCGACCGACAGGGCGGCGCAATTGTCGGGCGAAAGGCCAATCCTGATCCAGAGCGGGCGGGCAGGCGTGCTCGGTCGCACGATCGTCGAGCCCACCAGGCGCCCGCCCTTGAAGCGCTCGACCCGCGCGTCCACGAGGAGGGCGAGCGAGCCGTCTGTGCCCCACGCGACTTCCTCGACCAAGCCACGCGCACGCAGCAGCGGGCGCCCTCCGACCACGATCTGCCCGCGGTCGTTCACGGACGCAGTCCTGCCGTGCGGGTCGTACGCTCGCGGGCAATGGTCGAGTCGTCGCGGCCGCCGACCGGGCGAAAGCTCGAACCCCGAGCGGGGGCCGTCGCACCAGGCGAGCCGCGAGCCGTCCGCGCTCCACGTCACCGACGAGACCGTCTTGTGGTCGCCAAAGGTCGCCTGCGGGTGCTCGAGGTCGCGAACCCTGAAGTGCCGTATCGAACAGCTGCAGTCGTCGGGCACCCCGTACGCGACGCGCGTCCCGACCCGAGGGGCCCACAGCTCACAGTTGCCCGCTCTCCGGGGCACGTCGACGAATCGGCCGGCGCCGAGGTCGAAGACGCGCAGCTCGCAGCGGCCGGGTTCGGTGAAGACAATCCGACCCGGCGCGGTCAGCCCCAGCGACCTCAGTATCCGCGCCTCGCGCTCGCCCGGCCTCTCGGCGGCCGCGGTCCGACCCTCTTGCAGCACGCCCCCGCCAATCGCGATCACGACAACCATCAACGCGACGTGGTACGCCCGGCGAGCAGAAGGGAGCTTCACGGGTACCCAGCCATGATGCGCGCTCTCGCAACAGCGGCCAAACCCCGAGTCACGAAGCTGGCCTCACAGCATCCACGTGGTTCCACGGGCATCCTCCGACCGCCAGCGCAGGCGACCGTGATCCACCCGTTGCACCCGAGGTTGCCGCGCGCCAGCGCCGGGGAGAGGGGGATGCGGTCACGGCCCGACCTGGTGTCGGGAACCACTTCCACACTCCCGTCCGCCGCATCGACGGAACTGCTCCCCCGTTACCCCTCTCCCCGTTGCTGGCCAGGAGTGTTCCATGGGAATGGTCACATCGTCAACGAACCGACGAACCGAGCCGACCGCGGCAACCTTGGCAGCGTGCTTGGCCGAGGGAGGCCGAGTGCCCTGGGGACCTCACGCGGGCCGTAGGTGGTTCTCCTAGAGTCTTTGCAGCTCACTGCCTCTTGTTCGCGGCTTGCTTCCGGCGCCACCGACGCTCCATCTCCTGGTTGGCGCACGTTCGTCGTGGTACTTCGAATCGCGGCGGTGCTTGCGGCGTGAGTAGCCTTCCTTCTCGACGAATAGCCGGTTGGGCCGCGACCAGGCCCCTCTGCGATCACGATTGCCAGGGGGAGGGGTACCCTCGAGCTGGTCACTGTCTCGTGCGCGCGCGCGCGCGATAGGAAGCGGTGGGCGTTCGCGACGGTCCCCCCGGACGTTTGGGGACTTATTGGGGACTGATTGGGGGAGGAGCCGCCCCGACCAAACGCGTGCCGCGGCAAACCACCGATGTATCGGAAGCCACGAAGTCGGAAGATCAGAACCATCTGTTCTCGTGGAGGAGGTCGCATCATGTTCAGATCGGTCGCGGTCGGGATTGCGGGGATGGCACTCGGGGCAGCGGCGACGGCTGGGGCCGTCGGCGAGTTCCGGATCGTCCCGTTGCACACCGGCGACGTCGCGCCGGTGGCCGGGATGCATGTCTTCTGCCACGTCCGCTCTAAGAGCGCGGTTTCCCCGTACACCGACCCATCAGTTGAATGCGGGGAGACGAAGAAAGGGATAGCGGGCAGCTTCGGCGTCGGCATCACCGACGACGCGGTGTACGTCGGCCGCTGGGATCCAGAGGTGAAACTGGTGACACCCGGGAGCGTCGTGTATAGCCGGCGCCACCACCACTAGCCGCCTCGTCACCGATCTCAACCCACGATCCTCTCGACCTTCTCCGCGTCCTCGCCCGACAGACCGCCCGTGGAAGCAATCGTCGCGGACGAAATCGGCCGTACGCTCCTGCGCCTCACCGCGGACATCGAGCCGTCGGGGTAGTCGATGGCGTTCGCGGGGTCGCTACCTCGGCGGCTTACGTAACGACGTGACGAGGACGCTGCTGAGAGCGAACACCCAGGCGAGCAGCGACAGGAAACGATCGCGCCGACCGCGTCCGACCAGTCCGACGTGGTGAGAATCTGTAGCGGGGCGTTGATCAGCCAGACGACGGTGAGTCCGATGCCAATCCCACCGAGCCGCCGCCACGTCCGAAAGACGGTTTCAGTGATGGCCTACCGAGCGGGTGGGGGGCCCGCTCGGCGGCCCCCAGTTAGGTCGGGCGCTGCCGCACTGGGTAACGGCGCTCACCTACCACACACGACCGTACTCCCTTCCAGCCCCCCCTTTCGCGACCACGCCAAAGAGGAGGCACAGTTTCCTCCCACTTTGCACGATCCCTGAGGGGGGAGACCAGCAAATCGATCTCTGTCGCGTCCTTGCCTCTCATTTTGGTGAGGGCGCGTCTTGGTGCGTCACCTAAGTGGCGGGTCGGATCGTCGCGCGCCTGCGCCGATTGCAGGTCTCGCAGCGAAGTTTGAGGTTCCGCGCGCTCGCGCCGACGCTGCATTAGCTCGATCTCCGAGTCCCGCCGCCAGTTGGCCGGGTTCTTCGTCTTGACCCAGCCGCGGTGCCCCGGCCGATAGATCCCGTTCCGGCCACGCACACGGACAACCTCGGCGCCGCACCACGCCTCACCGGACCTTTCTGGGTGCTCGAGGTGGAGCACGCCTGGGCGACTACAGCGTTGTCTTTATCCCGACTGCCTCTCCCAGAGACACTACGCGTCGCATGGGGGTGTTTCCTAAGTGTCGGTGTGAGACTTGATGAAGCCGAGTATCCGGGTTCGGACCTTGGCCGCGGATGCGTCGCTATCGAAGTATCCGTGGGTGCTGCCCGGGACGACAAGGAGTTGCTTGTCCGTTGAGCGTGCTGCTCGAAACAGCGGCTGAGTTTCGTCGCCGTAGGCGTCCTGTTTGGCAACGACGAACAAGAGCGGAAGCCGGAGCGCGGCGACCGCTGCCTTGCCGTCGGCCCCCACCCGAGGGTCGGGCCCAGGGGAAAGCGCGATGATTCCCGCAGGAGCAGGCTTGACCTTTCCAGCCGCGGCGAGCACGGCGTCTCCGCCTGCCGACGCTCCGGCGAGCACTACCTGGCGAGCACCACGTCGACGGAGTTCCCCGGCACCTGCGATCACGTCACGGACCCATGCCCCGGCGGCCGGCCCCGGGTGCTTGGGAGAGAAGCCGGTGCCGCGGTAGTCGAACAGCAGTACCTGGGCGCCGGCAGCGACGATCGCGTTGATCGTGTCCTGGTCGTTGGCTACCCAGTCGCAGATGCTTCCGTCGGATGTGTTTGCGAGCAGAACGCCGACCCGACCCTTTCCCGCGACGGCCCCGACAAGCTCGGCACCATCACTGGCCGGGAATCGAACAACTGCTCCTTTGACGTACGGAAGCCTGCACAGCTTGTCCAGCGTCTTTGGTGTCGCCGCATTGCCGCCGCTCGCGACCGTCGAGAACAGTGACCCGACTCCGCTCGCGCAGACCACAAGGGTCACAACGACGTGCATGAGCCGCAGCTTCACGACATGCCCCCTTGGGACTGGCCCGACACTTATACGGGGGTTCGACGCGGATAGCAACCGTCGCAAGCTCGTTGCGCGGGGTGGCTGACGCGGCCGCGGGCTCGCGAAGCAGCCACTTTCGCGAGGACGCGAACAGGTGTACGGTCGGCGTCCTGTGGCTCGCAGGCATCCCCGGTCGCCGACAGAGCCGTCCTCCACTCGCCACCAGCCTCAGCGAAGCCGAACTCATCGCCACCGCCGAACGGCTCGAACGCGCCTACGACCGCGAAGCCCGGATCGTCGCGCTCGAGATTCCCGACCGGGAGGCGATCCTCCGTGTGCTCGAGGACTGCCCCGAGGAGATGCTCGAGTTGCGGGCGACGCTCCTACAGGAGCACGTCTGGCGCAAGCGTGAAGGACTCGGCTAGCGACTCAACACGCTCGTAGACTCGAAATGTGCGCCCTGTTCTCCGATTCTTCAAACGAACCCTTCGTGCAGTCCGCATCGCCGCGACCGACTCGCGCATCCCCAGGCCACTCCGCTGGCTCGCCGCGCTCGGGTTGGCACCGATCCCAGGCCCGATCGACGAGGTTGTGCTCCTCATCGTCGCCGTTCCGCTCGGGCTCTTCTATCGGACGCCGCTGGTCGAGGCGTGGCACCAAGCCGATCTGGCGGCCCGCGAGGGCTCTGACCAAGTAAACCTGTCGTCAGGCGAACGGCTAGCGGATAGAGACGATCGGAGGGCATCGACTCCCCGGCGGGGCAGGAGGATCCGCACGCCGGGCGACCGATGATCAACACATGGTTCTCGTCTGGAAACGTTGGCGCTGGTGGCTGTCGCCGGCCGCACGCCGAGCACGTAGGACGCATGCGCAGCGGGTAGCGGAGCTGTCGGCGAACCGCGCCGCCTAGCCGCGGTTTCGGCTGGCGTCAGAGTTGAGCCGGCTAGGTCGCCCACGACCCACTCCCCAGCGTCGTCGAGATCGGCGATGTCAAGTCGCGACCATGCCACTGTGGGGAGAGGAGAGGTGAGGGCGCGGTCACCCTGCCCGTCACCAGCAAAACAAGGTCGTCGTGGTGTCGTATCGTTTTTGGCACTTGGGCGAACCTCTCAGAACAGTGGTGGGCCCCGATGGGCGGACGTTGGCGTTCGCCGTGTGGGGCGATGCGGACGGATTTCCCGTGCTGGCGCTGCACGGCACGCCGGGGTGCCGGCTGGAAAGGTGGCCGGACGAGGATCTCTATCGGCGGCTCGGGGTGTGCCTGGTCACACATGACAGGGCCGGGTACGGCCGCTCCGACCGTCGGCACGGACGGCGGGTCGCGGACGAGACCGACGACGTGGGCGTGCTCGCCGATCATCTGGGGTTCGAGCGCTTCGCGGTCACGGGCGCGTCCGGGGGCGGGCCTCACGCTCTTGCCTGCGCCGCGCTGCTGCCCGATCGCGTCGTCCGCGTCGCCTGCCTGGTCGGCGGTGCGCCGTTGGGTTCGCCAGGACTTGAGCGGGAGGAGTGGCTTGCGGGCCAGGATCCCGAGAACGTCAAAGAGTTCGGCTGGGCGATGGCGGGGGAGGATGTCCTGTACCCGGAGCTCGAGCGCGAGCTGGCGGAGGTCGCTGCGCGAGTGGCGGTCGACCCGTCGACCGTCCTCGGCAACTTCGAGCTGAGCGAGGCGGATCGAGGTGAGCTGGCCCGCCCCGAGCGCATCCAGATCATCCGCGAGTCGGTCACCGAGGTGGCCGCTACCGGTGTCGCAGGGTGGGTCGACGACGATCTCGCGTTCGTCAAACCGTGGGGCTTCGCGGTCGACCAGATCAGCCTGCCGGTGCTCGTTCGCTATGGCGCCACCGACGTGCTCGTCCCGCCGGCCCATGGCGAGTGGCTGGCCGCGAACGTGCCCGGCTGCGTCGTCAAGGTCGACGACACAGCCGGCCACCTGGCAACCGACCCCGAGCAGGAGATAGCCGAGAACATCCACTGGCTGCGCGACGGCGTGCCCCCACCGGGAAGCCAGTAGAAGACGAAGTCAGTCGTTCGGCGTGTCTGCCAGCGGCTGCCAGTCGCCGTTGCCGAGGCAGATGACCTGTCGGGGCCGAGGACGATCGTTCCGAGTACGAGTCGTCGTACCAGCGTTCAGTCGCTTAGCTCCCGCGCCCGCTCACCGAGACGGATCCGCAGCTCTCCGACCGTGTTCAACCTTGACCCAGTTGTTGAGGGCGAGCACGCGCAGCGCCTCCCGGACACGCACATGGCCGGACCTGTCAGTCTGCTGCATCTCAGCGCGGCGGACCGGGACGGACGCAAATCGTGGGAGCCCACGCACTGACGGCTTATTAGCTAGCCGCCCGTCCATACTCGCTTCGCGCTCGCACTGAACGCATAAAGTCACGGCGCCCCGTTCGGCCCGCGTCCACCCGTCCCAGGCGGTTCGCGCCCAGGCGCGGTGCTCGGCGGTGACGCGGATTCCCTCCTGTGCTGAAGCCTGCTCAAACCATCCAGAAGATGCTCGGTGATCCCATGGTTGGCCGTTCAACGCGCGGCTTTCAGGGCGACTCGCTGAGCCATTGTGTGATTCGTAACGAGCTGTTACGTTCGTTCGAAACGACGAGGAGGGAGGCATGAGCAGGAAGGCATCAATTACTGCGATCGTCTTGAGCGCGGCGGCACTGGCAGCAACGGGAGCGATCTCAGCCTCGGCTGCTGACGACGACAGCTCGGCAAACACGCTCGTCGGATCGTGGGAGCTGACGGTCAACCGCGGCCCTCAGCTACCGCCGGTGAAGGGGCTGACCACGTACACGGTCGGTCATTCGCTGATCGGGACCGGCAATCTCGTCATTCGCGGCCCAGCACACGGCACGTGGGAGCACGTGAGCGGCCGACTCTACGCCGATACGCACATCTTCTTCAGGTTCGACCCGACCGGGACTTTCCTGGGAACCCAGAAGATCCGAGAGACTGTGCAACTCGCGCAGGACGGCGATTCTTACACGGCCGTGGCGATCTCGGATCAGTTCGATCCAAATGGAAACCTCACCGCCAGCGGACTCCGAGCAACCATCACTGCGACCAGGATCAGAGTCGAGCGAATCCCAGACACGCCCTAGACCGAGCGCGGAGAAGGCTCGCGACGCCGCGCGGGCCTTCTCCGGCGGCGAGGTCAAGCGTCTGCATCGGTGGGCGCGGGCAACTCGATCCCCCACTGGGCACGATGCGCACGCGCGCGCACGCGAGGTCCGAGGGTACCCACCCCCTCGCCGTGATCATGGCGGTGGGGCCTGGTCCTCTCACTCGTCGTCGACTCCTGACGAGGGGGCTCTAGCCAATCACGTTGAAGATGAAGTCGAACTCGGTCGCACTCCTGACCTTCAGTTCCAACGAGCCCCGCGCGTTCCGGTAGGCGCGCGTGCCGCCGGTGATCGCGAACGTCGAATCGCCGGCGTCGAAGAACGGGCCCTCGACAGTGATCTGACCATCGTCCAGGAACGTCGTGTAGTTGCACTCCCACGACTTGCCGACCTCGGTTCGGACGCAGTAACCCTGGTCGGTCCCCACCTTGTGGATGTTCGCCCCGTCGTAGATCTCGTTTGCGAACGTGAGCAAATCGCCTGCGGAGTCACCCGCGGGGCCGAGGTCGGTGACGGCGTCCGTCGTCGCACGCTCGACGACATGAATGGTCTTCCCCGGACTCGCGCCCGGGTCGGCGCCCCCGTTCACGACAGCAACGAGGAGGACCGTGAGGGCAGCAGCAGCGACGAGTGCAAGCAGGCGCTTCATGAGCGTCCCCTTCCTCTCGGAGGCGACCCACGGTGCGTTGGGTCACCCACCTCGGGCGCGCCTCGGGTTTCCGCGAACGACCATACTCCTCTGGCCAGCACGCTAAGACTGTCACGCGACCGCGTGCCTGCCAGAGGAGCCGACCGTAGTCGAGGCAAGTGCGGTCGACCCGCCGAGCCTCGCGCGGCGCGAGGATGCACCTGCCGCTCGTTAGGAACCCGGACCCGTCCACCTCGTCTGTCGAGTCGACGTGATCGGAAATGTCCGTTGAGCTAGACCCACCCCGCCGCCGCCAAACACGCGAAGAGGACGATCCGTCAGGGAAGCTCGACCCGCTCAGCCCAGAACCCCTCCTGGAGCGTTGCCGCCCGTTCTGTGACATGCGGTCCGCTGACTTCAACGTTTCGCCTACCTCGAGCGAATACCTCACGGCACGACGGCCGGAGGATGAGCCGAGTCTTGGCTCGGGCAGACCGTTGGCCGGGGGTCGCGCTCGTCGAGTGGTTTCGCGGGGCGAGTGTGTCGCGCGCCGGTGCCTGCTGTTCGTCTCCTTCGGGCTGGACGTGGACGAGATCATTCGGCCGCTGCGGCACCAGTTGCGCGATGTCATCGTGCTCTACTCGGCGGCTGCCTCACTCCGCACGTTGCCGCTCGGCCTCTGCGCCTTCAGGGCTGAAGAGAGCCTCGAGGCGATCCATCGCGCCCGCCGTGCCCATCGCGACGACCACGTCGCCCGGCTCGAGCACTGTCTCCCCCGAAGGTTGAGGCTCGAGCCCTCCGTCAGCGCGGCGCAGCGCCGCGATGATGGCGGAGCCGGCGAGATCCGCAAGAGGCCGTCCGGCGGCGCGGCAGCCGCGTGTGACCTCGATCTCCTCCATCCGGTACTCCGGTGCCACATCCACGACGCCCGTGACCTGAGGATGCAGCGCGAGTCGGGCCATTTCCGAGCCGCTCGACTTGTACGGCGAGACAACTCGCTGCGCACCGGCCCGCTGCAGCTTCTGCTCCGCTTCCTCGCCGCTCGCCCTGGCGACGATGGTCATGTCGGGCCGGAGCTCGCGGGCCGTGAGCGTGATGAAGACGTTCTCCGCGTCGGAGTCGACGCAGGCGACGAGCGCCCGGGCCCGGGCTATCCCGGCCAACCGCAGAAGCTCGTCGTCCGACGCCTCTCCCTCGAGGTAGGGCGCGCCGATCTCAGCAGCCGCCTCCAGGCTGTCCGGGTTGCGGTCGATGACGACGTACCTGGCTCCGGCTGCCCGTAGGTCTCGCACGACCTGACGCCCGACCCGACCGAAGCCGCAGACGAGGTAATGGTCCGAGAGGGCGTCCACAGCTCGCTGCCTCCTGCGCTCCTCGAGAAGTCCGGTGACATGCCCAGCAACGAAGAATTCCGTCACCGCGACGAGCGCGTAGAGGAGCGTACCGACGCCGAGGACGATCAGCAGAACCTTTAGAACCTGCCCGCCGGTCGTCTCCGGCGACGGAATCGAGCCGACGGTCGCAATCGTGTCGAGCGACCAGACAAAACCGTCCCAGATCGACGTCTCCTCGAACTCGGCGAAGCCGAGCGTTCCAACGAGAAGGAGGAGGCAGATGAGCCCGCCGAGCTTCGCGAGCCGAGCGAGGAACAACGGCACTTGCAGCTCGGCGCGTCGCGCCGAGCGACCGGTCGCCGCCGGTTGGTGGTCGATGTTCCTAATCCAGGACCTCGTAGCCCCGCATCATGTCCTCGTCCTCGTCCTCGTGCTCGAGGTGTCGGCCCGAGAACGAGGCTCGCACTGGCACAAGTCTCGCGGGAGTACCCCTGCCTGGGACCGACGGCCGGCGGATGATGCTCACCAATCCGATCGCTGGCAGGTCGGGGGTTCGCGCGGCAGGGCTAGCGTCTACGCGGCGCACCCCGGCGTGGAGCATAGGTAATCGGTCGTGGGGCAGCCGTCCTGACTCAGGTGCCGAACCAGCGCGCCAGGTGCTCGGTCTCGAAGGCCTGCTTCTCGGCGGCGTGCGCGGCGCTTGGGCCGGCGATCGAGACCACGGGCTCGGGCTCGGCGTACCAGTCGCCCTCGACGAGCGCCGCCGCGCCTGGGCCGAGCTCGATCGGACAGTAACCCCGCCCATCGAAGGGCTCCGGAGGCGCTTCGCCAAGGAGCTCCGCCGCGATCGCACGGGCGACGCGCGTGCCGTGGAGCTCGGCCATCACGCCCGCCTTCGGGAGCGGGAGGCCGTTCGCAAGCGGGATCAGTACAACATCTCCGACGGCGTAGACGCGCTCATACGGTGTCGCGAGCGTTCCCGGGTCGACACCGATCCAGCCGTGCTCGGCGGCGAGCCCGCTCGAGGCGACGACGGCCGGTGCCCGGTGCGGTGGTACTGCGATGAGCAGGTCGAACGGGAACTCGCTGCCCGTGAGCACGACGCGGCCAGCCTCGACTCGCTCCGTCTTCACGCCGACGTGGAACGAGATCCCGCGCTCAGCAAGCTGCCGCCCCATCCACTCCGAGCCCTCGCGTCCCGCGTTCGGCATCAGGAGCGGCTGCAGCGTCGCGACCGAGAGCTCGGTTCGATCGCGCAGGCCACGCGCCTGGAGGTCCTCGTGGAGATGGATCGCGCACTCGTACGGCGCCGGCGGGCACGGATACGGGGCACCGGCGATGAGGACGAGGAGCCGGCCGCCCTCGAAGCGCCGAAAAGCCTCGACCGCGCCGGCGACGCCGGCGAACGACCAGACGTCGTGGCCGTGCTCGGCCAGCCCGGGGACGAGGTCGGGCCGCGGCTCCGCGCCGAGCGCCACGACGAGATGGTCGCCCGCGAACGCACCGCCGGACGTCCTCGCCGCGCGCGAGGTCGCCTCGATGGAGTCGATCTCCGCCTGTACGAACTCGACGCCATGCCGCGCGAGATGCATACGGGACCGGCTGCCCTCCGCGATTGACCCGTGGCCGACGAGTTCCCAGAGCTTGCGCAGTCCCATCGCGAACTGCGGCTTGCGATCGACGAGGACGATCTCGTGCTCCGCTCCCAGGAGCCGCCGGAGCTCGACGGCGGTCGCGATCCCGCCGAAGCCGCCGCCGAGGATCAGCGTGCGCGCGCTCACGAGCCACTCCGGGCGCGAGCCGCGACCTCGAGCTCGGTGGGGGCAAACTTGTCGACGAACTGCTGCACGCGGCTCATCCGCTCCTTGAATTCCGGATGGCCCTTCCAGTCGCGCACCGACTCCAGATCCTCCCAGCCGGCGAAGCTCACGTACCTGCCCTCCTCGCGCAGATCGTGTGCCAGGATCGCCGGCCCGCCCGCTCCGGGCATGCCTGCGGTCCACCCGGCGAACTCCTCCCACGCTGCGACGAACGCCTCCTCCTGCCCGGAGAACGGCTTCCACGCTCCCGTTGTGTAGACCGGGTACTCCGCTTTGTCCACAAGCCCTCCCTCGGGTCCGGAGTCAGTTGGGGGAGATGATCTCACCGAGTACGAATGTGAGCACGAAGAGCCACCACCCGAGAGAGGGCGGCACGGAGGAGAGGCTCACCCTCGCCGGACTCGCGCGGGAGTACCCTGGGCAGTCGCCCAAAGGGACGGCAACATCCCCGGCTCGTTGAATGCGAGTGCGTGACGACGGCTTGACGACGAGCTCAAGAGGCTTTTTCGCGCAGCACCAGAACGAGGCTCGCACTCAAGCCGGGGCCGACCAGCGTGGAGATTCCTCGCGTGTGCGCGCGTGCGCGCAAGAGGGAGAGGTAGGCGTTCGGGGCGGGGCCAGGTGACCGGGCCCCGTCCCCATGATCACCGCGAGGGGGGTGGGGGTACCGTCGAAGCGGTCGTCGCTCGCGTTTGCGCGCGGCGGAGGAGACGTTCGCCCCCGCGCCGCCCGTCGCGCAGCCGACAACCCGCATCACCGTCCGGGTCAGCCCCAGACTTCGTCGGCGACCTCGACGATCAGTCGCAGCTTCGCGACCTGCTCCTCGTAGCTCAGCGCGTTCCCGTGGACGCTCGAGGAGAACCCGCACTGGGGCGAGAGGCACAGCTGGTCGAGCGAGGCGTAGCGGCTCGCCTCCTCGATCCGGCGCTTCAGCTCGTCCTTCGACTCGAGCGCGCCGCGCTTGGTGGTGACAAGGCCGAGCACGACCTGCTTCGGTCCGCGCGGCAGGAGGCGGAGCGGCTCGAAGCCGCCGGAGCGCTCGTCGTCCCACTCCATGAAATACCCGTCGACCTCGAGGTCGCTGAAGAGCGCCTCTGCGACGTGGTCGTAGCCGCCCTCGGCCACCCAGGACGACCGGAAGTTGCCGCGGCACATGTGTGTCGTGACGGTCATCCCTTCGGGCCGGTCCTGGAGCGCCTCGTTGATGTGCCGGATGTACTCGACGTGCTGGGCGTCCGGGTCGCCACCGATGGACGCGACGTAGCGGCGCTGCTCGGGGTCGTTCAGGTACGCGAGGCTCGTGTCGTCGAGTTGCAGATAGGAGCAGCCGAGCTCCGCTAGGCGGCGGGTTTCCTCGCGGTAGGCCGCTGTCAGATCGCGCCAGAACTCGGCGAGATCGGGGTACACCAACTCGTCGATCGCGGCGCGGCCGCCGCGGTAGTGAATCATGCTCGGCGACGGGATCGTCAACTTCGGCACCGCCGACGTCGCACAGCTCTGCAAGAACGAGAACGCGTCGCCAAAGATCGTTTCCGAGACGCCTACGCGCTGGTCGACGTGGAGCGCGGCCGTCACGAACTCGATGTCGCCTTCCTCGTTGTGGAACGCGATCTTGACCTTGTCGTCGCCGGTCGTGATCCCGTCGAGCGCGTAGATGAAGTCCATGTGCCACGACGTGCGGCGGAACTCCCCGTCGCTGACGACACGCAGACCGACGCTCTCCTGCATGCGGACGGCGTCGCGGATCGCCTCGTCCTCCACGGAGCGGAGCTCGTCGGCGCCGATACGGCCGGAGGAAGCGTCCTCCCGCGCCTGGAGCAGCTCGGGCGGGCGGAGCAAGCTGCCGACGTGGTCGGCACGGAATGGCGGTGCCGTGCGGGCTGTCGTGCGCGTCTCCTCAGCTCCGGTCGTTGCACCCTATCGCGCGATCACGTGAGGCTCGGTCATCGACACTTCTCTGCCTCCGCTAGTCACCGATGAGAAACCGGCGCACCAAGAGGTGCCAGCACAGCACCGCTACGGCGATGGGGCCGAGGAACCCGAGCAACCAGAAGGCGATCGGAGTTTCGATCTGATCGACCATCCACCCGAAGTTCATGCCGAAGAACCCCGTGATGAGTGTGAGCGGCAGGAAGATCGTCGCCACGACGCTCACCACATACGCCCGCTCGTTCAGCTGTAGATCCAGCAGCATCGCCATCGCGTTCACGGCGGCGTCGATCGAGGCCAGCAAGCGGTTGACCTGCTCGTACAGACGGTCGAAGTACGGCTCCTTGTGGGTCTCGAAGCCGCGAAGCGCTTCGATCTCCACCCCAACGCGCGCGAAGACGGCCTGCTCGGCGCTGACCCAGCGCCGCATTGTCGAGAGCCTCGGGCCGGTCTCGCGCAGCCTCGCCCTCGACGGTACGCGCCATGGCACGTCTTAATGCCGCAACCGGGCGACGGGATCGTTCGCCTTGACGAGGCCGGTGAGCGGTCGGATCGGTGAGCTCTTGCTGGCCGGGAGCGGCGCGCAGTGCGGGACCCCACAGCACAGGCAGTGCCCTTCATCTGGAGTAAATGAACGTCAGGCAGCCTTGTCCGCGTTGGCCTCGCCTGCCGTCACAACAGGTGCTTGCCGCCAAAAGCCAAGAGGACCACAAGCACGGCGATGAGAACCAGCCAGAATGCGACCGCGGGGGGCCAAGCTCATCTCTGCTCGGTACGAGTCCACGGCGGCGACGATTCCCTGACACCGGTTTGGGAATGCCGCGCTAAGCGAGGTGGTAAACGATTCGCTGGTCAGCAAACGCTGATGATTTCCGCGGGGTGTCGATCGCGCGATCTCCGCTCGGAGCAAGCGCCGCGCGTCTACGACGACCCGCGTGAGTGAGGACCGCGAACGCGTATCGGACAAGATGAGCCTGCCTTGGTGAGCGACAGGCAGCTCAGAGTCGGACTCGTCACGGAGCCGGAAGGCATCGACGACCCGTACAACCGCGGGGCCTACCTCGGTCTCGAGCGGGCCGTCCGAGAGTTGGGGATCAGAGGGCGAGTGCTGACACCCGCCCCGAAGGAAGGCTTCGTCCCGGCCCTCTCACTTCTCGCGCGGCAGAAGTACGACCTCGTCATGGGAACGGGAATCTCTACGCACCGCGCGGTCGACAGCGTCGCCACGGGATTTCCCGAAACGAGGTTCGCGATCATCGACTGCCCCCATCCCGATCGGGCGCATCGCCCCAAGAACGTCCTGGACATCTCGTTCAGCGCAGAGCAGGCCGGTTATCTGGCCGGCCACCTGGCGGCGCTCGTGCTGACGCTCTCTCCCGGGGAGGAGGTGATCAGCTCGGTCGGCGGCCAGCGGCTGCCGTTGGTGGAGCGGTGGATTGCCGGCTACCAGGCAGGCGCGCGAGGAGCCAATCCTCGCGTCACAACGTTGAACAGCTACACCGACGACTTCCTCGACCCCGTCAAAGGTAGGTCGGTCGCCCTGAGCCAGATCGCGAAGGGCTCTCGAGTCGTGTTCCAGGTCGCCAACGTGTGCGGTCTCGGGGCGCTGGAGGCGGCAAGCGAGCGTGGAATCTGGGGTATCGGAGTCGATGTCGACCAATCCCATCTGGGCGGGCACATACTGACGAGCGCGGTGATAAGGATGGACGTGGCCGTGTTCGACACGATCGAGGAGCTCGCCCGCGGGACGCTCGAGACCGGTCGCACTTCGCGTTTCACCCTCCGGAACGGCGGTGTCGGCCTCGGCACGATCAGCGCGGGCGTGCCTCGCTCGCTCAAGGCGGAGATCGAGGACGTCAGCGCCGAGATCGTCGCCGGGAAGATCCCGATCGCGAGCTCCGTCACATAGCGATCAACACAGCGCTCTCGCTCTGGATCGAAACCCAGACGGTCCCGTCCCAGGCGGCCACGTCGGTCGGCGCGTGGCCAACCGGAACAAGACCTACAACGCGACCGTCCTGCGGATCGATCTGGACGACGGTGCCGTCGGCGTTGTTGGCCGCGAACACCGCTCCATCCGTCGCGCACAGGCCCACGAGCCCTCTGCCAACCGGGGTCGTCTGAGTCACCGTTCCCGTGTGCGGGTTGATGCGCCAGACCTGGCCTCGCGAGTCGGAGACCCAGACAGCCTCCTTCCCGGCCGTCAACGCGATGGGGTACCCGATGGGCACCTCGGTCGTGGCTGTGTTCGTGTGCGGCTCGACGCGCAGGGCCCGCTGGGCGGTCGTCACCACCCAGAGTGCCTCCTCGCCGAGCGCGACGCCTACCGGTACACGGCCCACGTCGATGATCGCGACGGGCTCGTTCGTCGCCGGGTCGATTAGGAGCACATGGTGAGGACCCGCGGCGACCCAGACGGAGTCGTCATCGGCGTCGACCGCGTAGGTCGGGTTCCAGGCGAGCTCGCTCGAGCCCCTCAGGTCGATCGTCTCGACGACGGCGTCGACGCTGGGATCGATGCGCGAGATCGTGCCGTCGCTCCCGTTCGCCACCCAGACCGCATCGGTGGCGACGGCGAGGTCTATCGCCGGTGCTCCGATTCCGATCGTCCTGATGACGTTGCCGCGATCCGGATCGATGCGAGAGACCGTTCCGTCGTCTGCGTTGGCGACCCAGACCGAGCCGTGCCCGATCGCGAGGGCGACAGGCCTTCGGCCCACGAGCACGTGGCCCACGACCCGGGAGCGCTGCGGGTCGATCGCAGCCACCGAGTCGGGAGGAACCTGCGCCTCAGTATGTGACGACACCCGGCGACGCTGTGCGACAGAGGGTCGTTTGACCCCGGCGACTACCGGCGACTCGAGCGAAGGATCGTGGTTGAGGATGGCTCTCTCGAGGCGTTGGAGTTCATCGTCCGGCTTGAGCCCGAGCTCCTCGGCCAGCAACCGCCGGCCCGAGCGGTAGACCTCGAGCGCGTCCGCCTGGCGGCCGCTGCGGTAGAGCGCGAGCATCAACTGGCCCCGCAGACGCTCGCGCAACGGATGCTCGGCGACGCGGGTCTCGAGCTCGGCGACGACCGCGCCGTGGCGTCCGAGTTGAAGCGTCGACTCGAATCGCCCCTCGACGGTCTCGAGACGAAGCTCCTCGAGGCGCCTGATCTCGCGTTGGGCGAAGTCCGCGAACGCGAACTCGGCGAGGGCCGGGCCGCGCCAGAGGGCCAATGCCTGCTCGAACGTACGGAGCGCCGACTCCGGATCGTCCTGCAGCGTGCGCCACGCCTCCGCGGCAACCGTCGCGAATCGGTGGGCGTCGACCGCGTCCGCCGGGACGCGCAGAGCATAGCCGGGAGCCTGGGTGACGAGCGCTCCGTCCGACCCGAGCACACGTCGCAGGTGGGAGACATAACCCTGGACGGCCTTCACGGCGGTGCTCGGTGCCGTGTCGCCCCAGAGCGCCTCGACCAGCGCGTCGACGGAGACGACCTCACCCCGCCTGAGCACAAGAGCCGCAAGGAGTGCGCGCTCGCGCCCCGTGGGAAGCCCCACCTCTCGGCCTGAGTCGTCGAAAACCTGGAACGGGCCGAGGATCCTGAGCTCCACCTGTCCTCCCGGGAGGCCGAGCGTACCACCCTTCCCCAGTGGCGCCCCTACCCGTTTCTTACCGGTCTTGACGGGTTTCTGGATGCCGCATTGCAGCCTGCGCAGCGTCCGGCCGCCACCGTGGCGAACGGACATCCGAGGAGGTAGAGATGAAGGCTCACCGGCTCATCATCACGTTCGCCGCCGTCGCATCCGTCGCCGCCCTGATCGGTGGCGGTGCCGCTGCCACCAGCGGCACCCCCGACTGGCTCGACGCGCTCAACGCGCGGAGCGCCGCACTCAACAAGCAGTACGGTCTCGGGGACGACGCAGGCCGACGCCCGCTCGGAGCCCCTGGCCCGGACTGGCTGCAGGCGCTCGAGGCCAGAAGCGACGCGATGAACCGCGAGTACGGGCTCGGGAAGTACGCGCGTCAGACCGGGCGAAGCGCTTCGACGCCAGATTGGCTCGCGGCGCTGAACGCCCGCAGCGACGCCCTCAACAAGCGGTACGGGCTAGGCGACTACGCGCCCAAGCGCTGACAGCCCGGCGCGGCAGGTGGACGAACGGCCGACCTTCCGCCATCCGCGACCAGGTGCGCTTGTCAGATCACACTGTGCTAGCCATTGCTCCGTGACACACAGCGTTCACGTACCCGGATCGGAACGGTCGCGACTCTCCGGTTTTTGCTCGTCGACGGCGAGGTCTGCGCAATTCCTGTGCGGGCCCACCGGCGGCGGCCGTCGTGCTTGGGGCCACCGTCCATCGACTTGGCTCGTCCTGGTACCGACCCAGGCGGTCGGCGGTTCAACCATGGGGTCGACCGGGCTGGCTGGTCGCTGACCAGAAGGTCGCCTACCTGGGTACTGGTCGCCCTGACCGTTCCTCGTTGATCTAGCAACTTGATCGCTAAGACGAGCCGTCAGAGAGGAGGCAGCGAGGGCAGAGATGCGCTAGCGCAGCGTCGAATGCGTGCGACAGCAGGGAGTTTGACCTCACCTTGCGGAGGGAACAATCGCGGCGCAATCTCGACGAAAGGAACGGCATGGGAATCATCGCGTTCATCGTTCTGGGTCTGATCGCCGGAGTGATCGCGAAAGCGATCATGCCGGGTGACGACCCTGGCGGGATCATCGTCACTGCGATCATCGGGATCGTCGGTGCGCTGCTCGGCGGCTTCATCGCCGCCGCCTTGTTCGACGCTCACCCGCTCGACGAGTTCTTCGACATCTCCACGTGGCTTACGGCGATTGTCGGGGCGATCGTTCTCCTCGTGATCTATCGCCTCGTTGTGGATCGCAGCCACGGCGGCCGTACCCTTCGCGCCTAGCGACTGATGGTGGGACGCCCCGGGAGCCTCGGTTGCTCCCGGGGCGTCTGATCGGCGGCGGCGTCGTCCTCGCGCCCGTCCTGCTCATTCTCTAGAGCGAGATCCGCGCCTCGTCGATCGCGGCGACGATGCACTTCGCTCGGAGCTCGAGCAGTGGGAGCCTCATGAGCCGGCAACGCTCGCCCGCGTGCTCGCCCATCTCAGCTGACTTCGTCGCCGGATCTGACCCCGATCTGACCTGTCGTCGAACGCCGTCTTGCCATAGGCGATTCCGAGCGACCTTCGACTGGGGGTGTCGGTATCCCTCCCGCAGGCACCCACCCCCTCACGCCTCGGGTCGAGCTGAGGCCCGATCGTGCGGAAACGCGGGTACCGGAGCATCCGCTCGGAGGAGCCCCGTCGCCTTCAGCTCCGACCAGAGGTCAGCGGGAATCGGGTCGCAGTGGAGGGCGACGTTCCTCTGCACCTGTTTCGCCGAGCGGGCGCCGAGGCAGACGCTGACTACCGCGGGGTGGGCGAGCGGGAACGCGATCGCGGCTGCGGGCAAGGTCGTCCCATGACTGTCGCAGATGGCAGCGATCGTCCGAGCTCGGTCGAGGAGTTCCCGTGGAGCCGTCTCATAGTTGTACTTCGCCTCGCAGGGAGGCTGGGAGCTTGCGAGAAGGCCGCTGTTGAAGACACCCGCGGCGACGATGCCGACGCGGCGCTCCTCGCAGAGGGGCAGGAGCTGGTCGAGGCTGTCCTGCTCGAGAAGTGTGTAGCGCCCCGCAAGCATCACCACGTCAACGTCCGTCTCACGTACGAGGTCGGCGAGCATCGACGCCTGGTTCATTCCGGCGCCGATGGCCTTCACGACACCCTCGTCGCGCAGTTCAGCGAGCGCCGGGTAGCCGGTCTCGAGCATTTCCACCCAGTGCTCGTCCGGGTCGTGGAGGTAGAGGATGTCGACCCGATCGAGGCCGAGCCGCTCGAGGCTTTCCGTGAGCGAGCGACGTATCCCGTCGCGAGTGAAGTCCCACACGCGACGGTGCGTGGCGGGCACGACGTAGCCGTCGTCGTCGAGCCCCCCGGGATTTCCGATGGGTTCGAGCAGCCGCCCGACCTTCGAGGAGATCACATACGCATCGCGCGGACGCGACGCCAAGGCCGTGCCGAGGCGCCTTTCCGACAGGCCGAGCCCGTAGTGGGGCGCGGTGTCGAAATAGCGAACGCCGAGCTCCCAGGCGGAGTCGACCGTCGCCTGCGCCTCGGCGTCGGGGACCGCGCGATAGAGGTTGCCCAGCTGCGCGCAGCCCAGAGAAAGTTCGCTCAAGGACGCGCTTCCGTTCGGCAACTGACGCTGGGGGATGGTGCCCACGGGATCAGAACATATGATGTTTCGCGTGGACAGTGTGGGTACTCCGTCCGGCGTCTCGCTCGTGCTGGACGGGGCACGGTCGCGGCGGCCGGCGCGCCTCGCCTCCATCGTGCTCGAGGAGCTCGCGGACAGGATCATCGGAGGCGCCTTTCCCGAGGGGAGCGTCCTCCCGACGGAGCCGGTGCTCGGCGAGCAGTTCGGCTTCAGCCGTACGGTGATCCGCGAAGGCCTCAAGCAGCTCGAGGAGCGGGGACTTGTCCGTGTCGAGCAGGGGCGCGGCACGACGGTGCAGCCGCGCGATTCGTGGAACCTGCTCGACCCGGCGGTGATCCGGATCGCGCTCGCATACGACCATGACATGTCCCTCCTCGACGACCTGATCACGGTACGCCGCGTTCTCGAGCAGGAGATGGCGCGGGCGGCGGCTGCGCGGCTGACGGACGCCGAGCTCGCGGCGCTCGCGGAGAACATCGAGCGGATGAAGGCGACGTACGACGACTACGAGCGATTCCGGGCGCTCGACAACACGTTCCACGCCATCGTGATGAAGGCCTCCGGCAACGAGGTCGGGCTCACGATCGTGCGCACGATTCATACCCATGGCGGAGTCATGCCGCCGCTCGCGTCGGCGGCCTCGCGTGCGGCGCTGAAGCGTACGGTGGACGCACATCGTGCGATCTACGAGGCTCTGACAGCACGGGACGGCGAGATGGCGGGCGAGCTGATCTCGGCACATATCCACTCCGCGTGGGCCGAGAGGAAGAGGTCGAAGCGATTCGCTTGACAACTGCTGATCATTCGTATGATGATCATCCGCAATGCGGATCGCAGCTGTCGATGTCGAGCTGATCTCTCTCCCCGCGGTGACCCCGCCCTTCGCCTGGCGAAGAGGTCTCCTCGGTTCGGCCCAGGCACGAACGACCGCGGTGCTACGCATCACGACGGAGGAGGGCGCGGTCGGCGAGGCCTACCACGAGTGGAGCGGCCGGATGCTCGACGACATCGTCGACCGCGTGCTCCGGCAGGAGCTCGTCGGGCAGCGCGCCGATCGGCGGGAATGGCTGTGGCACCGGCTCTGGGAGCTCGACCGGACCGAGGAGTTCCCGATCTGGCTCTTCGGCGTAGTCGACGTCGCACTGTGGGACCTCGAAGGCCGCGTATTGGATGTTCCGGTGCATCGCCTGCTCGGCACCTACCGGGAGTCGATCCCTGCCTACGCGTCCACGGTCACGTTCTCCACCGCCGAGGAGTACCTCGAGGTCGTCGACCAGTGCCTCGAGCTCGGCTTCTCCGCGATCAAGCTCCACGCGTGGGGTGACGCCCGGGCCGACGCCGACCTCTGCCAACGGCTTCGGGCGCACGTCGGGCCGGACGTCGACCTGATGTACGACGGCTCGGCGGGCTTCGACCTTCCGAGCGCGGTCTACCTCGGCGACGCGCTCGCGGAGGCCCGCTACCGCTGGTACGAGGAGCCGATGCGCGAGTTCAGCGTGACTGCGTATCGCTGGCTCGCCGAGCGTGTCGAGGTGCCGCTGCTGGTCGGGGAGACGTCTGACGGGAGTCACCTGAACACGGCCGACTTCATCGCGTCGGGTTGTGCGACGTACGTCCGTACCAGCGCCAATCACCGCGGCGGCATCACCGGCGCCATGCGGATCGCGCACCTCGCCGATTCGTTCCGGCTCCGGGCCGAGGTGCACGGTCCGACTGAGCCGGCGGTGCACCTCTGCATGGCGATCCCGAACTGCACCTACTACGAGTCGCTCGTCAAGTCCAACCCTGTGACGCGCGAGCCGCGTGTCGGGCCGGACGGTCTCGTTCACGCGCCGACGGAGCCCCGGAATAGCGCTCCCGGACGTTGTCCACGAGGCTCGCTCCGCGACACGCGCCTGAGAGTCATGACCCACTCGATGAAAGGAGCGCACATGACGGTCAAGCGTCGGTGGCTCGTGCTGGCGTCGCTCGTCGCGGTCGCGACGACGACGGCAGCGCTGGTCGCCGCCTCAACCGGCGGAGCAAGCTCCGGAAAGGCCTCCGGCTCGATCACCGTCTGGGTCGACGCCGTCCGGCTTCCGGTGGCGAAGCTCTACGCCAAGACGCACCCGAACGTGAAGGTGAACATCGTCACCTACGACGGCGACGGCAACGGCGCGACCACGATGCAGACAAAGATCCAGCTGTGGAACCGCACGGGCAAGGGCTGGCCGGACGTCGTCTTCAGCGAGCAGGCGAACGACCCGGTCTGGATGTCGCAGCCGCCGTTCGACTTCGCCCTGAACCTGAAGGGCGTCTTCCCGGCGTCGCTCCTCACGGGCTGGCCCGCGCCGTCGCTCGCGCAGTGCACGGTCAACGGCCGCCTCGTCTGCCTGCAGGACAACCTCGCCCAGGAAGTGCTCTACGTCAACAAGAAACTGATGGGCCAGTTCGGCTACACCGTGCCGACGACGTGGCAGGAGTGGGCGGCACTCGGCGCGAAGGTCGCCAAGGAGCACCCCGGCTACATCATCGGCAACATGGGCGACTCGTACAGCCACTGGCTCTACCTATGGCCCGACCGGTGCCCGATCTCGCAGGTCACCGCGCCGAAGACCGTTCGCATCAACTCGGCGGACGTTCGCTGCACGCGCATGGCGACCCTGCTCGATCCGCTCATCAAGAGCGGCGTGGTTCCCCCGGAGAGCGTCTTCACGCCGGCGTTCGCCCAGAAGTACGGCGGCGACAACGACAAGATCCTGCTCATGCCCGGGCCGACCTGGTACGCGAAGGACATCTTCGGCGGAACGCTGAAGGTGCCGGCCGGCGAGATGACGGCCGCCATGCCGCTGCGTTGGAACAAAGAGGCCCCCACGACCGGCCAGGTCGGCGGCGGCCCGTGGATCGTGTCGAAGCACACGAAGAACGTGGCGGCCGCGATCGACTTCGTGAAGTTCGCCACGACATCGCTGGCGGTCAAGTCGAAGCCCGGAGCGCTGTCCCCGGGGTTCCCGTCCTACGGCCCCGCCGCCACCGTGTGGCTGAAGAACCTGAACAAGGACCCGTATTTTGCCGCTTCCCCCGGCGCGGCGATGAAGGCGGCCGCGGCACTCGTCTGGAAGGGGTGGAGCATGGTCACGTATCCGGACCAGCCCGTCTGGTCGACCGCCGTCGTCACGCAGCTCGTCGCGGGCAAGTCGCTCAGCGACCAGCTTCCGGCGCTCGGCGAGGGTCTCTCGAACAACGCGAAGGCGGCCGGGTACAAGGTCGTGAACAAGTAGCGACTTGAGCTCGTCTGCCGCGACTTCGGAGCACGTGGAGGCCACGCGAACGCGTGGCCTCCACGTACCGCGCGGCTTGCCCTTCGTGCTGCCGTACCTTCCGTTTCTGATCGTCTTCGGCATCGCGCCGACGATCTACGCGCTCGAGCTCGCCTTCACGAACGTCAACGGCAGCTGGGCCGGCTTCCACAACTTCGCGCGAACGTACGACGACTTCCGCTTCATCCCCGCGTTCAAGCACATCCTCGTCTACACGATCGTCTGGCTCGGCGCGCTGATGGTGTTCGTCGTCGGCCTCGCGCTGCTCCTCCACGGACGCGCGAACCGTGTGTCGGCGACCTACCGCTTCCTCTTCTACATCCCGGGCGCTCTGGCCGGCGCGGCGGCCGTCGTGATCTGGCTCTTCATGCTCGACCCGACCGTCAGCCCCGGCGCCTTCCTGCTGCGCGACCTGCTCGGGGCGAGCATCTTCGCCCAGTCGATCGCACCCGGGAACCTGCCCTACATCTTCGCGATGATTGCCTTCTGGACCGGCGCCGGCGGCTGGATCGTCGTCATGTACGGCGCGCTGAACACGATCCCGCCCGACCTCGAGGAGGCGGCTCGGATCGACGGCGCCGGACCCTTCACAATCGCGTTCCGACTGAAACTGCCGCTGATCCGCAAGTGGATCGCGTACATGCTGATCCTCTCGTTTGCGACGGGCACGCAGCTCTTCGTCGAGCCCGAGATCGTCCAACATGCCAGTTTCGGTCTCGTCTCCGACACGTGGTCGACGAACCAACTGGCCTACCAGCTGGCCTTCCGGTACGCGGACTTCAATGGCGCCGCCGCCATCGCCGTCGACCTGCTCATGGTCGGCCTTCTCGGCGCAGTGGTGATCGTCACGCGCAGCGGCCTCTTCAGGGCGGAGGACTGATGGGGATCCGTCTGGTCGGTCTCGGCGCGCGAACCGCGCTCCTCCTGGTGTTCGCGATCTTCTTCATCGCACCGGTCCTCTGGCTCATCCTCGCACCGACGAAGAGCGACGATGCGCTCGTCACGAGCAGCCCGTTCTCGTTCGGCAGCTTCCACAACGTGGCGCAGGCCTGGAAACACCTGGACGCGTACAGCGACCACCTCTACCGGCGCTGGATCGCCAACACGCTCATCTACTCCTTGAGCGCGACCGCGATCACGCTGGCGATCTCGATCCCAGCCGGCTACGGCCTCGCGCTCGGCAAGTTCTGGGGTCGGAAGCTGATCCTGACCCTGACGCTCGTCGTGATGATCATGCCGGCGGCGTCCCTCGTCCTGCCGATCTTCCTCGAGCTCAACGCCCTCCACCTGATCGGCAGTGTCTTCTCGGTGATCCTCCCGTTCTCGTTCTTCCCCTTCGGTATCTACCTCGCCTACATCTACTACGCGACCTCGATCCCGTCCGAGCTCCTCGACGCGGCGCGCGTCGACGGCTGCGGCGAGTGGCTGACGTTCCGCCGGGTCGCGCTGCCGCTCGCGAAGCCTGTCGTCGCGCTCGTCTTCTTCTTCAGCTTTGTCGCCAACTGGAACAACTTCTTCCTGCCGTATGTCGTGCTGGCCGACTCGAACCAGTACCCGATCACGGTCGGCCTCTCGAACCTGCTCGCCTCGACGCCGTCGTTCAACCCGGCGGTCGGCGGCGGCGGCCAGTCGGTCAACATCTTCAAGCCGGAACTCGCGCTCGCGACCCTCCTCGCGGTCATCCCCGTCGCGATCGTCTTCCTCGTCTCCCAGCGCGCCCTGGTGCGCGGGACGCTCGGCGGGGCGGTGAAGCAGTAGCCGTGGCGAGGGTCGCGTTCGAGGCAGCCTCGAAGGTCTACGGCGACGGAACGCGCGCCCTCGACAAGCTCGACCTCGCGATCGAGGACGGCGAGTTCATGGTGCTGGTCGGCCCATCCGGGTGCGGCAAGACGACCGCGCTGCGCATGGTGGCGGGCCTCGAGGACATCACAGACGGGGTCGTCCGGATCGGCGAGCGCGTCGTCAACGGCCTCTCGCCGAAGAGCCGCGACATCGCAATGGTCTTCCAGAGCTACGCGCTCTACCCGCATCTGACGGCGTACGACAACATCGCGTTCGCGCTGAAGATCAAGAAGGTTCCGAAGGACGACATCCGTCGACGGGTCGAAGAGGCAGCCCGCATTCTCGACCTCGAGGCGCTGCTGAAGAAGAAGCCGCGTGCACTCTCGGGTGGCCAGCGGCAGCGCGTCGCGATGGGCCGCGCGATCGTTCGCCAGCCGCAGGCGTTCCTGATGGACGAGCCGCTGTCCAACCTCGACGCGAAGCTACGCGTCAAGATGCGCGCCGACATCAAGAAGATCCAGTCCAATCTCGGAGTCACGACGCTGTACGTCACGCACGACCAGGTCGAGGCGATGACGATGGGCCACCGCGTGGCGGTCATGCGCAAGGGCGAGCTGCAACAGGTCGCCGCGCCCGAGGATCTCTACCACCGGCCGTTGAACATGTTCGTCGGGGGCTTCATCGGAAGCCCGGCGATGAACATGCTGGAGGCAGGCGTCGCGCGCCGCAACGGCTCCTTTGAGATCGTGGTCGGCGAGTCGCGGATCGTGCTTACCGAGGAGACTCTTGCCGCGCATCCGGAGCTCGCTGCCTACGAGAACCGCTCGATCGTGCTCGGCATTCGGCCTGAGAGCCTGGAGGACGCGGCCCTCGTCGACGGCGACCGCCATCCGCGGCTGCGCGGAGAGGCAGAGCTTCGCGAGGCGCTCGGGTCGGAGATGCTCGTGCACTTCTCGATCGCTGCGCGGCCGGCCGTGACCGACGAGGTCCGTGAGCTGGCGGAGGACGTCGGCGACGATCGCGTGCTGGGGCAACTCGCGGATGGTGTCCCGGCGCGTGCAGCCCTGGTCGGGCGCTTCAGCCCGGATACCCGCGTTCGCGAGGGCGATTCGATCGAGGTTGCCGTCTACGAGCGCGCGCTCCACTTCTTCGACCCTGACTCGGGGCTCGCGATCTAGCCACGTCGGGCGGGTCAGCGGGTCGCCATCTGGTCGAACCGCCGCGCAAGACAGACTTGTAAAGATCCGATCTTTATGCCTAGTATGGCGCCGTGAACCGCGCGAACACCGGCAATACGGCGGCAAACATCGGGTGTATCTGCGGATGAACGGGCTTCCACGCATCGTCAGCCTGGAGGCTCGTGATGTGCGGTTCCCGACCTCGCGGTCGCTCGACGGGTCGGACGCGATGCACACCGATCCGGACTATTCGGCGGCCTATGTGGTGCTGCGCACCGATGCCGACGACGGGATCGAAGGGCACGGGCTGACATTCACGAGTGGTCGCGGTACCGAGGTGTGCGTCGCCGCGATTCGCGCGCTCGAGCCGTTCGTCGTCGGGCGGAGCCTCGAGGCGATCGTCGCCGACATGAGTGGCTTCTGGCGCAGCCTCGTCTCGGACAGCCAGCTGCGCTGGCTCGGTCCGGAGAAGGGTGTCATCCACCTCGGCACCGCCGCCGTCGTCAACGCGATCTGGGACCTGTGGGCCAAGATCGAGCGCAAGCCGCTGTGGAAGCTGCTCGTCGACCTCTCGCCCGAGGATCTCGTCGCGTGCGTCGACTTCCGCTACATCAGCGACGCACTGACGCCCGAGGAGGCACTCGACCTGCTCCGCGACGCGCGTCGCGAGAGCGCAGCTCGCGAGAAGGCGATCGTCGCCTCGGGCTACCCCGCCTATACGACGTCCGCCGGCTGGCTCGGCTACGACGACGCCAAGGTCGAGACGCTCGTCCGCGAAGCCGTGGGGGCGGGCTTCACCCACGTGAAGATGAAGGTTGGCGGCGATCTCGCCTCGGACGACCGCCGCGCCGCCCTGATCCGGGGAGAGCTCGGGCCGGACGGCATCCTGATGATGGACGCCAACCAGGTGTGGGGCGTCGACGAGGCGATCGAATCGATGCGCACGCTCTCCGCTCACGAACCGTGGTGGATCGAGGAGCCGACGAGCCCCGACGACGTGCTCGGGCATGCCCGGATCCGGCGGGAGATCGCACCCGTCCGGGTCGCGACCGGCGAGCACATCCAGAACCGCGTCATCTTCAAGCAGCTGTTCCAGGCCGAGGCGATCGACTTCTGCCAGCTCGACGCGTGTCGGATCGGCGGCGTCAACGAGGCGATCGCGATCCTTCTCCTGGCGGCCAAGTTCGATATCCCCGTGTGCCCCCACGCCGGCGGTGTCGGACTGTGCGAGTACGTCCAGCATCTCGCGTTCTTCGACTACATCGCGGTCAGCGGCTCGACGGAGAACCGCGTCGTCGAGTGGGTCGACCACCTTCACGAGCACTTCCGCGACCCCGCGATCGTTCGCGACGGCCGCTATGCCGCGCCGGCTGCGCCCGGCTACAGCATCGAGATACATCCCGAGTCACTCGACGAGTACGCGTTCCCGAACGGGCCCGTCTGGTCGGACGCCGCGGTCGCCGTGGGAGGGGAATGATGGTGGCCGTGAGCGAGACGTCGAAGGCACCGGGCGGATCCGGAGTCCTCGACCGCTACGGGCTCCTCCAGGCCGGGCTCTGGTCACTTCGCGCAGGCCCTGCGCTGATCCTGGTCCTCCTGATCCTGATCGTCGGGCTGACGACACCCGTCTTCCTGACGACCCGGAACCTGGGCAACGTCTTCTCCCAGACGTCGGTCATCGCGGTGCTCGCCCTCGGGCAGCTGCTCGTGATCGTGACGCGGGGCATCGACCTCTCCGTCGGCGCCACGATCGCGCTCTCGGGCGTTGTCGGTGCGATCGTCTACGAGGACACGGGCTCGAGCGTGCTCGTGATCGCCGCGATCCTCGGCACCGGGCTCGCGGTCGGCGCCGTCAACGGCCTCGTCTTCGTCTACGGCCGTGTGCCGCATCCCTTCATCGTCACGCTCGCAACGCTCAGCATCGTCCGCGGGATCGCGCTCTGGGCGTCGGATGGAACGCTGATCTCCGGCATGCCGCCGATCGTGCAGACGATCGGCGGTGGCTCGATCAACTGGATCCCTTACTCGATCTTCGTCGTCATCGGCCTCGCTCTCGCGTGCTTCGTGCTGACGACCCGGATGGTCTGGGGGCGCTGGCTGTACGCGGTCGGCGGGAACGAGGAAGCGGCTCGACGTGCGAGCATCCCGACCCGACGCGTGCTCGTCACGGTCTACGTGCTGAGCGGGCTCGCCGCCGGCGTCGGCGGGCTGATCACCGCCGGTCTGATCGACGCGGGCTCACCCACGGCGGGCGATCTCGCCGAGCTCGACTCGATCGCGGCGGTGATCATCGGTGGCGCCGCCTTCGCGGGCGGCCGCGGGAGCGTTGCCAACGCGCTCGTCGGCGCGTTCACGATCGGCGTGATCCGCAACGCGCTCAACCTCCACAACGTCGACGCCTTCTACCAGCTGATGGCGATCGGCGTCGTCGTGCTACTCGCGGTCGAGGCCGACGTGCTGCGCCGTGCGATCGAGGGCCGGGTGCAGGTCGCGCAGGCGGTGCGTCAGGGATGACGACGCTCCTGGATACGCCGGTCGACAGGACCAAGCCGGACACGCCGGCGCTCGCGCTCAGCGACGCCCACAAGCGCTTCGGCGCCGTCATCGCCCTCGACGGCATCTCGCTCGACGTCCACCACGGCGAGGTGCTGGCGCTTCTCGGCGACAACGGGGCCGGCAAGTCGACCCTGATCAAGTGCCTGAGCGGCGTCCACCGGCTCGACAGCGGGTCGATCGACATGGACGGCGTGCCGGTCACGATCCATGCGCCGTCCGATGCGCGCGCACTCGGCGTCGAGACGGTCTACCAGGATCTCGCCCTCTTCGACAACCTCCGCCCCACCGACAACTTCTACGCCGGCCGCGAGCTTGCCGGGCCGACCTGGTTGCCGCGGTCGCTCCGGTTCCTCAAGCGCAAGCGGATGACGGAGTCGACGCGCGAGGTGCTCGAGAGACTCCAGGTGTCGCTTCCCGACTTCCATACGACCGTCGGGTTGATGTCGGGCGGACAGCGGCAGGCGGTGGCCGTGAGCAGGGCCGCCGCATTCGCTTCGAAGGTTGTCATCCTCGACGAGCCCACGGCCGCGCTCGGCGTGCGCGAGTCGCGCCGAGTGCTCGACCTGATCCTCCGGCTTCGGAGCGAGAACCGGGCCGTGATCGTGGTCTCGCACGCGATGGATCACGTGATGGAGATCGCCGACCGCGCCGTCGTGCTGCGACGCGGGCGGAAGGTCGGAGAGCTTGCCCCGTCCTCGGAGACCTACACGGAGATCGTCTCGTTGATCGTGGGAGGTGGTGAGTGAGCGGATTCTAGGGCGCTTGCCGCGCTAGGCCCGACGGGGCGCACGCGGCCGGCACTTCCGCAGCCACTGCAGGGCAGCGGAGACGACGTCAATGCGGACTCAAGTACTGGTGCCAATCCTGTTTGCCTGACGAAAGGACGCACGATGTGGAAGAACAGGCTGTTCGCCGGCGCGGTCTTCGCGACCGTCCTCGCCGCGACCGCGGTGCTCGCCGCGACGGCAGTGGCGAAGCCGACCAAGGAAGAGGCGGCCCCTGTGAAGCTCGGCTTCATCACCAAGTTTCCCGTGGACTTCTTCTTCACGCTCGAGAACGCCGCGAAGAAGTGGGACGCGGCTACCCCCGGTGCGACGGTGATCTTCGGCCAGGGCAAGAGCGGTACGGATGACGCGGGCGAGATCGCTGCGATCCAGAACATGGTTGCGCAGGGAGTGAAGGGCATCGCGATCACGCCGACGAGTGCCGCCGTCGTGTCCGCCCTCAACAAGGCGCGAAAGGCAGGCGTCAAGGTCGTGCTGATGGACAACGACATCCCCTCGTGGAAGGGCAAGACGTCCGTCGTTGCGACGAACAACCTCAAGGGCGGCGTGCTCGCCGGCAAGTTTCTCGCCACGAAGCTGAAGGCGGGAGACACACTGGGCATCCTCGAGGGAGTCCCCGGCGTTCCGGCTCTCGACGCTCGTGTCACGGGCATGCTCGCCGGGCTCGGAGCCCTGAGGAGCAAGATCAAGGTCGTCTCGAAGCTCGAGACCGACTGCGACCAGACGAAGGGCGCGACGGCCGCCCAGACGATGCTGACCGCCAACGAGAACCTGACGGCGATCTACTCCGCGTGCGGCCCGCCCGCCCTGGGCGCGATCCAGTCGATCAAGAATGCGGGCATCGAGCCGGCCGACATCCTGCTCGTCGGCTTCGACGCCTCGCCCGACGAGGTCAAGGCGATCAAGGCGGGGACGGAGACGGCGAGCGTGGCGCAATTCCCGGCAAAGATCGGCTCGCTCGGGATCGCAACGCTCTACAGGGCGGTGCAGGGCAAGGCCGTACCGAAGAACGTCGACACTGGGACGGCCCTCGTAACGAAGGCAAACGCTGCGAAGTTCGGCTAGACGCAGCGGAACAGCGTCATCCCCCCTCCTGATGACGCCCAGGAGCCCCCGGCGCCGCCTCCGCGCCGGGGGCTCCGACTCTCCGACCTCCTGAGAACACCACCTGTGATCGTCGACACCCACCAGCACTTCTGGAATCTCGAGCGTGAGCCGATGCCCTGGATGCGTCCCGCGCACGCTGCGATCGCGCGAACCTTCGAGCCGTCCGACCTCCGTCCGCTGCTCGATGCCTGCGGGATCGACAGCACGATCCTCGTCCAGGCCGCGTGCACGGACGCCGACACCGACGCGATGTTCGAGCAGGCGAACGCCAACGCGTGGATCGGCGCTGTCACCGCCTGGGTCGATCTCACGAACCCGAGGCGCGCTCACGCACGCCTCGATCGGCTCGCAGGACGCCCCAAGCTTCGCGGAATCCGTCATCTGATCCACGACGAGGACGATCCGCACTGGATCCTCCGGGAGAATGTGCTCGAGAGCATCGCGTTGCTTGAGGACCGCCACTTGGTACTGGAGCTCGTGTGCGTCTACCCGCGCCATCTGGGCGACGTGCCGGAGCTCGCGCAACGCTTCCCGGACCTGACGATCGTGATCGATCATCTCGGCAAGCCGCCGCTCCTCACTGCGCGGATGGCCGACTGGACGAGGCTGGTGCAGCGCGCTGCAGCGCACGGCAACGTGGCCGCGAAGATCTCCGGTCTCAACACCGTCCTCACCTCGGCCGGATGGACGGGGAGCGACATGCGAGACGCCGTCGAGGTCGCGGTCGAGTGCTTTGGCCCCGACCGTCTGATGTGGGGAAGCGACTGGCCGTACTCCCTGCTGAACGGCGAGTACGGCAGAGTCTGGCGCGAAACAGTGGAGATCGTCACCTCGGTTGCCGGCGACGACGGCGCGCGCCGCATACTGGAAGACACCCCCGCCCGCCTCTACCGGCTCGGCGACACCGTCACCGACAACCACTCGAGCCCCGGAGGACACGCCGATGGTCGCGCTCACTGATCAGGCGATCGCGAAGATCAAGGACCTGATCATGTCCGGCGAGTTCGCCGCGGACTCGAAGCTCCCGAAGGAGCAGGTACTCGCAGACCGGCTCGGACTGTCGCGCAACTCGCTGCGCGAAGCCGTTCGCGCGCTGACATTGATCGGCGTCCTCGAGCCGAGGGTCGGCGATGGCACCTACGTGACGAGCCTCGAGCCAGAGCTCCTCCTCACGGGCATGGCATTCGTCAGCGACCTCGTGTCGGGGGATACGCTCCTCGAGCTGCACCAGGTGCGCCGGATCCTCGAGCCGGTCGCCACCGGGATGGCGGCGACTCGGCTGACCGAGGAGAGCTACGCGGCGCTCGAGGATTGCCTCGCGAGGATGGACGCCGCCGAGACGACCCAGGCGTTCATCGCCGCCGACGAGGAGTTCCACCGGGTCATCGTCACCGCCTCCGGCAACTCGACCCTGGCCTCGCTGATTCAGCACCTCTCGGGCGGGACGCTCCGGGCCAGGCTCTGGCGCTCCGCGACCGAGCAGGGCGCGATCGAGACGACGAAGAAGCGCCACTGGGACATTTACGAGGCGCTCCGCGACCACGACGCCGAGCGGGCGAGCGCCGCCGATTTCATCCACCTGTCGGAGGGCGAGCAGTGGCTCAAGCACATGCTCGAGGCAGACGAGGTCGACACGACATGACGGCGGTCTACTACGAGGGACCGGGGAGGTTCACGGTCGGCGAGAGCGAGGTGCTGTCACCCGGAGCGGGCGAGGTCCGGCTCGACGTTGCCTTCTGCGGTGTCTGTGGCACGGACGTCCACATCGCCCGCGGTCACATGGACCACAGGGTTCGCATACCGCAGGTGATCGGTCACGAGATGTCGGGCACCGTCGCAGAGCTCGGCCCGGGCGTTGACGGCTACGCCGTCGGTGACCCCGTCGTCGTTCGCCCGCTCGACACCCGAGCCGAGACGCCCGCCGACAAGGGCTTCAGTCACATCTGCCGCGGGCTCAAGTTCCTCGGCATCGACACCCCCGGTGCGTTCCAGAGCTCATGGACCGTGCCCGCCTTCACGCTCCACCGACTGCCGCCGACGGTCGACCTGCAGCTGGCCGCGCTTGCCGAGCCACTCGCGGTGGCCTGCCACGACGTGCGGCGCGGCGAGGTCGTCGCCGACGAGTCCGTCGTGGTGATCGGAGGCGGTCCGATCGGGCTGCTCGTCGGCCTCGTCGCCAGGGCGCACGGGGCAGAGGTGACGCTGAGCGAGGTCAGCTCCTTCCGCCGCGGGCTCGCCGCCGGGCTCGGGCTCGACGTCATCGACCCGACCGCAACGGACCCGGAGGCGGCAATCCTCGAGCGAACGAGTGGCGCGGGAGCGGACGTCGTCTTCGAGGTCTCCGGTTCGGCCGGAGGGGCCGAGGTCATGACGCGCCTCGCCTCCATCCGGGGCCGGGTCGTCGTCGTCGCGATCTTCCCCGAGCCGCAGCCGGTGCGGCTGTTCGACTTCTTCTGGAAAGAGCTGCACATGGTCGGCGCGCGCGTATACGAGCCGGAGGACTACGAGAGGGCGATCGATCTCCTCGCGACGGGAGCGCTGCCGCTCGAACGTCTGGTCAGCGCGGTCGAGCCACTCGACCAGCTGCCCTCCGTGTTCGAGGAACTGGACGACGACGCCGCTGCCATGAAGATCCTCATCGACTGCCGAGCGTGACCGCCGACTCGTTCTCGGGCTCGACCGTGCTCGTCACGGGCTGCCGTCGCGGCATCGGCGAGGCGATCTCGATCGCGTTCGCAGATGCGGGCGCAGACGTGATCGGGGTCAGCGCAAACCTCGAGCCCGACGGAGGCGCCATCGGCAGCAAGATCGCACAGCGGGGAAGGATCTTCCGCGGGCACACAACCGATTTCAGCGATCGGGCTGCGGTCTACGACCTCGTCGAAGCGCTGCGAGCTGGGCCGCCGATCGACGTGCTCGTCAACAACGCAGGAACGATTCGGCGAAACCCGGCGGCCGAGCACGGCGACGAGGAGTGGGACGAGGTCTTGGAAGTGAACCTGACGGCGCAATTCGTGCTCACCCGCGAGATCGGCCGGCTCATGCTGGAGCGCGGGGCGGGGAAGATCGTGTTCATCGCCTCTCTCCTCTCCTTCCAAGGCGGGATCAACGTCCCCGGATACGCAGCGAGCAAGGGTGGGATCGCGCAGCTGACGAAGGCTTTCGCGAACGAGTGGGCCGCGCGCCGCGTCAACGTCAACGCCGTAGCACCGGGCTACATCGAGACCGATAACACGCAGGCGCTGCGAGACGATCCGCACCGCTCGAGCCAGATCCTGGAGCGGATCCCGGCCGGTCGATGGGGAACGGCCGCCGACGTCGCAGGCGCCGTTCTATTCCTCGCCTCCCCAGCCGCCGACTACGTGCACGGTGTCGTCCTCCCCGTCGACGGGGGGTGGCTCGGCCGGTGACCGAGAACGAGGTCTCGAACGGCCTTCTGCGCCGCCGCATCATCCCGGTCGTCGTCCTCGAGGAACTCGAGACCGCACGACCGCTGGCAGAGGCCCTGGAGCAGGGAGGGCTGCCGGTCGCCGAGGTCACCTTCCGCACCGAGGCGGCCGTAGACGCAGTGCGGCTTCTCGCGCACGAGAAGAGGCTCCTCGTCGGCGCCGGCACGGTAGTGCGGCCGGAGCAGGTCGACCTCGCGGTCGAGGCAGGCGCCCGATTCATTGTCATGCCCGGCCTCAGCCCCCGCGTCGTCGAGCGCTGCAGGGAGCTGGACATCCTCGTCATTCCCGGCGTCGCGACGGCCACCGAGGTCATCGCGGCACTGGATCATGGCCTCGACCTCCTCAAGCTCTTTCCGGCCCAGGTGGCTGGCGGCGCCGCTCTCCTGCGCGCGCTGCAAGGGCCTTTTCCCGGCGTGCGCTGGATCCCCACCGGCGGCGTAAGCGCGGCGAACGCCGCCTCCTATCTCGCACTGCCGTCGGTGGCGGCCGTCGGCGGCAGCTGGATGGTCGCGCCCGAGCTGATCGCCGCGCGTGACTTCGCCACCGTGACTCGCTTGGCGCGGGAGGCAGTCCACCTCGGCGCCCGGGAGGAGCGGTGAGCAGTCTGGCCGTCCGGCTGGCAGAGGAATGTCGGTTCGACGTCGTTGCGCTCGGTGAGATCATGCTCCGCCTCGACCCGGGAGTGGGACGCATCCGCAATGCGCGGGAGTTCCGGGTCTGGGAAGGGGGTGGCGAGTACAACGTCGCCCGCGGTTTACGCCGCTGCTTCGGCCAGCGCACCGCAGTCGTCACCGCCTTTGCCGACAACGAGGTCGGACGGCTGCTCGAGGACTTCGTCCTGCAGGGAGGCGTCGACACGTCCCTCGTCCGCTGGGTCGCCTCGGACGGCATCGGTCGTACCGTCCGCAACGGGCTCAATTTCACCGAGCGCGGCTTCGGCGTCCGGGGCGCTTTGGGGGTGTCCGACCGGGGGAACACGGCGGCCTCGCAGCTGCGGCCGGGCGATGTCGACTGGGAGCACCTCTTTGGCACGCTCGGGGTGCGCTGGTTCCATACGGGCGGGATATTTGCGGGGCTCTCGGAGACGACGCCCGAGGTGGTTGCCGAGGCCGTCGACGCCGCCTCGCGCCACGGCACCGTCGTGTCCTACGACCTCAACTACCGGCCCAGCCTGTGGCAGGGGATCGGTGGAGTCGAGCGCGCGCAGGAGGTGAACCGCCGGCTGGCACGACACATCGACGTCATGATCGGCAACGAGGAAGACTTCACCGCCTGCCTCGGGCTCGAGGTCGAGGGCACCGACGAGAACCTGCGCGATCTCGACACTGCTGCCTTTCGGAAGATGATCGAACAGGCGGCGTACGAGTTCCCGAACTTCGCCGTTGTGGCGACGACGCTGCGCACCGTCCACAGCGCCACTGTCAATGACTGGTCGGCGATCGCCTGGTCGCCTGCCACCGGGTTCGTCGAGGCCACCCCACGGCCGGGGCTCGAGGTTCTCGACCGCGTCGGTGGCGGCGATAGCTTCGCCTCCGGCCTCATCTTCGGACTTCTGCAGAGCGATGACCTGCGACGAGCCGTCGAGCTAGGCGCCGCCCACGGCGCGCTCGTGATGACCACGCCCGGCGACACGTCGGCGGCGACCCTCGCCGAAGTCGAGGCGCTCGTGCGGGGCGCCGGTGCCCGGGTGAAGCGCTAGATCCGGCTTCGCGCCACCAGGCTCCAGCCTGATCCTCATCGCGAGGGGCGCACACCGCTTGTTTCCCTCGCCTCTCCGACCACCGCCCCGGCTCGTCGCTCTCTCCCCTCGATAGAACGCTCGACGTCCTCGTGGCAGAATGAAGGTCTCGAGGTGCGTTCGACGGCGGGCCTCCGGCGAGCGAGTTACTCGTCTTCCAGCTGATTCCCTTCCGCGAGGCGGCGCACGGTTTCGCCGATATCCGCCCCGGCCTCCTCGACCTCCTCCATGTAGAGCCGTCCTGAGGCGATCCGACCGTTCTTGATCTCGAACAGCGTCACTCCTCGCATGTCGAGCGGCGCTTGATTTGCTCGGGTGCCGGTCCAATGCCACTCGGACCAGAGCGTGTCGCCCTGCGCCGCGGTGGCGAGCAGCTCGGCGTGGAAGTCGGGTATGCCCTCGAAAAGCGCCGACCAGTTCTTCTCGACCTGCTCTCGACCTCCGAAGCCTCGGATTGGATGAGCGGGCTGCTCGCTGCGGTAGTTGGGATCGAAGCAGGCGAGAAATGCCTCCAGATCGTGTTGGTTCATTGCAGCGTGGAGGCGCTCCACAGCTTCCAGCGACGCCGCCTGCGTTTGTGCACTCACAGCTAGTCGCTCCTTTCTTCGCCCCTGGCCAGGCGAACCAGGTGCACTCTTTCCCGGCATGGTCGCGCATTCACGAGCACACAGTCACGGGTCGAGCGAGTTCCGCCCCGCCCGCCTCGATGCCCGCGCTCCTCGATCCGCGGGTAGCTCGCGAGCGGCTCACCAAGCGCGAATCACGCTGTTCGGCGGCCCTTTGGTCATGCCCTGCAGGTTCGGTGTCCACACGCCGTCTTGGCGCCGGCGTGGGTAGTTCGCCCAGACCAGCTCTCCCTCAATCTCGCCGCTGACAGCTCCGTCACTGTGACCGAAACCCAAGCGCCTCCGCGTCCGCCTCACGGGAGCCATACGGCCGATGCCAACTAGCGTCCGCATATCGCATCGAGATCCTGCACAGCGACTCGAGGCGCACCGAATCTCCTTCAGTGGCCATAGGGCGAACTTGCAGGCCCATCATGCCGACCGGCAGAACTTCCTTGCCCCGCCCCGCGCACACAGATCGTTCCACTCTCCGGGTTGCGACGCTGACCTCGGAAAGGGGGAGATCGTCGAACCTGCGCAGGCGGCACCGTAATGCACGGCCCCACAGGCCACAAGCGATGCGACGTCGTGGTACCGACCCAGCAGGTCGGCGGGTTCGAGGTCGATCGTGGTAGCGACCCACACCACCGTTCGTTCGCAAAGGGACGGTGCCCAGTCCGCTGTGGTATTCGCGGGTGTCATGATTGCCGCTACCAATCGTTCACGACCGAGGGAGGAATGAGCATGAGGATTCTCCGGCGTGTTCCTTCGCGGCGCCGGGCGCTGCTTGTCGCCGGGGCGACAGCGCTGGTCGGTGCTTCGGTTGCCGTCGCCAGCACGCTGACGGCGGGAGCCGTGGTCCGTGTTCCGGACAACCCGCTCGGTGGCTCGCCGGCGTGCGCGGCCCTCGTCGCACGGCAGAGGGCCGCCGGCAGCGTCAACTATCCGGACAGCGAGGTGGAGCCGTACGTGGCCGTCAATCCGGCGAACCCGATGCACCTGATCGGGACCTTCCAGCAGGACCGGTGGAACGACGGCGGCGCAAACGGGCTCACGAACGTCGTTTCCACAAACGGCGGCGCGTCCTGGAGTCTCGCGGCCGGGCAGCCGGCATTTACGATCTGCGAAGGTGCCGTTTCGGGGAGCCCGGGCTACCTCGACCGCGCCACCGACCCGTGGGTCGCGTTTTCCGCGGACGGGCAAGTCGCGTATTCGATCAGCGACTCGTTCAACGCCAACGGTCCGGCCTTCGGCGGCACGAGCGCGATCATGATCAGCCGATCGACCGACGGAGGCAGCCACTGGCAAACGCCCGTCGCCGCCCAGGTCGACACCTCGACGACGGTGCTCAACGACAAGGAGTCGGTGACGGGCGACCCGCTCGTCGCGAATACGGCGTATGCGGTCTGGGATCGGCTCGTCTCTCCGAGTAGTCACGCCAACCCGACGGCGTTCACGTTCTCGCCCGCCTTTCGCGGCCCGGTGCTGTTCTCGAAGACGACCGACAAGGGGGTGACCTGGAGCCCGGGCCGGATCATCTTCGACCCGGGCGAGAAGAACCAGACGATCGGCAACCAGATCGTCGTCCCGACCACGGGCCCCGCGAGGGGGACCCTCGTAGACGGGTTCGATCTGATCTTCACGAAGGGCGGCAAGGGGAGCCCGCGTGCCTCGTTCAACGTGGCAGTGATCCGCTCGACCGACGGGGGGACGACCTGGTCGGACCCGACCATCGTCAGCGGCATGGCTGTCGCCTCGGTGACGATCGCCGGTCACGACGTCCGCACGAGCGACGTCCTGCCGGATTTCGCGGCTAATCCCGTGAACGGGAACGTCTATGCGGTCTGGCAGGACGGGCGGTTCAGCTCCACCGGCAATGCGAAGATCGCGTTCTCGCAGTCCACGGACGGAGGGCTGACCTGGTCGCCGGTGATCCGCATCGACCAGTCCGCCGGCAGCACGCCCGCGTTCACGCCGAAGATCCGTGTCGCGTCCGATGGCACGATCGGCGTCACCTACTACGACCTCGAAAACGCGACCGCCGCGCAGCCGGGCCTGACCGACGCGTTCATTGCCCACTGCCATTCGGCGACCTCCGACTGCACCAACCCCGCGAGCTGGGCCGCCGGTGGCGAGACGCGGCTCAGCACGAGCGGCTCCTTCGACATGACCACAGCGCCCGACGCCGGCGGCTACTTCGTCGGCGACTACGAAGGGCTCACCGCCTCCGGCACGACCTTCAAGTCCTTCTTCGTCATGGCCCAGCCGATCGCGACCGCAGGACGCACGGACGTGTTCGCGAACGCCGCGGGCTAACCCAACAGCCGGCCGGGGCGCCCGTGGGCGCCCTGGCCGATACTCAGCCGGTCGTCGCGCCCGAGCTCTCCCCGCTCGCCGACCCACACCGGCGCGAGGACGGGACCGACGTGCAACGGCCACCTGATCTTGCCGGTGCTTGGGAAGCCCTCGACCACAAGGGGGAGGAGGTGAAACGAGCCGCAGTCGCGCTCGCAGCGGCGAGCGCGCTGGTCGTGGCCGGCGTAGCGTCCGCCGTGTCATGGCAGACCCCCGTCGGCACGAACGTCGTCGCCGACGCCGTCTTCGCCGGCGGCGGCTATCCGGTCCCGCCGGGAGCGACCAAGCCGGACCCCGGAACGTGCCGGAGTGGCCTCTACAACGCGAACCGGTCGGAGTCCTCGATCGCGGTGAAGCCCGGCACGGAGACGCTGATCGGCAACTCGAAGATCTTCTTCGAGAAGTACAGCACCTTCTATGACTTCCATCTCGGCACGGTCACGTTCGAGAACGGGGCCGTGACCGGGGCCAACCAGGTCCAGGGGTACGACTGCGTCTCGACCGGGACACAGGAGATGCCGCCCAGCTGCTCCGAACACGAGCGATGCCGTCCGCGAGCGCGATCCGATGCTCCACTGGCGGCTGGAGGGACTCCTGATCATCGCGGTTCAATACGACCCGGCGCTCTACCCGCTGGCCGCGGAGCGGCTGACCGCGTTGCGGCTGGCCGAAGCAGAGGGACCTGTCACCTCCGGTGTACTCCTAGCGGCCTGCGCCTCCCAGGAGGCACGGGCGGGAACGTCAATCGTGGAAGCCGCGGCGAGGAACTGCCGCCCCGTCCGTCGTGCGCAGGACGCCCTCGCCGTCTAGCTTGGCGGGCACCGACACGGCGCGAGGCGTTGAAGCCGTCTCGTCTGGTGGCGCGAGGCTCGGGCGGAGTCTCGGTCGATGATCGCCTCGTCATAGAATCGCGTCGACGGCGCTCGGCTCACACTGGCACCGCGCGGCTACGCTCGGCCGATGGCCTCGCCTTCGAGCGCGTCGCTGTCGGCATCGCAGCTGGCGACCCTGGCTGCGCTGGGCGAGGAGCGCACGGCTCCGGTCGGTGATGTTCTCTTCCGGGTAGGAGACGCGACCTATCCGTTCATCGCCATCTTGGAGGGTGAGGTTGCGATCCTCGATACGGCCGGACAGGAGCTCGTGCGCCACGGCGCCTCCGGTTTCCTGGGCGAGCTGAATCTCCTCTCCGGCCAGACCGTCTTCCTGACCGCGGTCGTGACAAAGCCGCTTCGCTACGTCGCGGTCGGCCGCGACGCGCTGCGGGCGATCCTGTTCGACGACGGACCGCTCAGCGACCTCGTCCTCTCGACCTTCATCGCCCGGCGGGAGGCGCTGCAGCGCGTCGAGGGCGTCGGTCTCGAAATCGTCGGCCCTCGGTCGTCGGAGGCGACGATGCGGATGATCGACTTCGCACGCGCCAACCGTCTCCCGTTCACGTGGCAGGAGACCGCACCGTCCGACGGGACGGAGCCGCCGCTCGTGCGACTGCCGGGTGGCTCCGAGTTGCACCATCCCTCGCGAGGAGAGGTCCTGCGCGCACTCGGGATCGGCCGCGAGCTCGCACCGCGTGAGGATGTCGACCTGCTCGTCGTCGGCGGCGGCCCTGCCGGGCTGGCCGCCGCCGTCTACGGCTCCTCCGAAGGCCTCGACACGCTGATCGTGGAAGGCACCGCGCTCGGCGGCCAGGCCGGATCGTCGCGGCGGATCGAGAACTACCTCGGCTTCCCCGCCGGCATCACCGGCACGGAACTCACCAGCCGCGCCATCAGCCAGGCGCGCAAGTTCGGCGCTCGACCTGCAACCCCCTACCGCGCAACCGGGCTGGCACCGGGCAACGGACGACACGTCGTACGGTTGGAAGAGGATCACGAGATTGCGGCACGCGCGGTCGTGCTCGCTACCGGCGCCGACTACCGGCGCCCCCCGCTCGACGCGCTCGCGGGCTACGAGGGCGTGAGCGTGTTCTACGCGGCCGGCCCGCCCGAGGCCCAACTGTGTGGCGCCTCGCGTGTTGCGGTCGTCGGCGGCGGCAATTCCGCCGGTCAGGCGGCGGTCTGGCTCGCTCGCGGCGGCGCACTCGTCACTCTCCTCCACCGCCGTGCCGACCTCAGCGAGACGATGTCCGACTACCTGATCCGCGAGCTCGAGCGGTACGGCGTCGCCGTCCGCGATCGCAGCGAGATCGAGGCTCTCCACGGAGCAGACGGTCAGCTCGAGGCGGTCACTCTCAAGGGTGGCGATCGGCTGCCGTTCTCCTTCCTGTTTCTGTTTCTCGGCGCGCAACCGTGTACGGACTGGCTCGACGACGCCGTCGCACGGGCTGACGACGGCTTCATCCTCACCGGCGACGCCGCCGGCGCCGACAACCTGCTCGAGACGAGCGTGGCCGGGATCTTCGCCGCCGGCGACGTCCGCTTCGGCTCGACGAAACGCTGCGCAGCCGCTGTGGGCGAAGGATCGATGGCCGTCCAGCTCGTCCACAAGCACCTTGCCCGCACCACCGCCGTTCAAGGCGCACGATGAGCGTCGTCTGCAGCCATCTCGAGGAGATCACCGTCCATGATCTTCCGGCCTCGGTCGACGGCTGCGAAGACCGCCTGCGCACGGGCGGGAAGTGGCTGCACCTCCGGATCTGCCTAATCTGCGGCCATGTCGCCTGCTGTGACGACTCACCCAACCGGGCACGCCACCGCTCACGCGCATGCCGCATCGCACCCCGTCATCCATTCGCTCGAACCGGGCGAGGACTGGAGCTGGTGCTACACCGACGAGGTGGGATTCGTCGTCGACGGGATCCGCGGCACATCCAGGATCCCACCTTCGCCGCTCCTCTCTTGACAGCGAGCGGATTCGCGGCGAGCAACGCGTTCGCGCGACTGCTTTGGTCGAGCTTGAGCTCGATCGCCCGCCGACCAGGCCCCATCGCCGCCGATCGTCGCGCGGGGATCGGTACCCCTTCAGCCGTCGTGTCCCTCGCGTGCGCGCGCGCGTGCGCGCGATAGAGAGCGCGCGATAGAGAGCGCGCGATAGAGAGCAGGGGGCGTTCGGGGCGGGGCCGGCTCACGCCGGGCCCCCAAGCCGGGCGCCAACCGGGGGGAGGTCGGCGGCGGCGGCCACGCGAGTTACCCTCCTCGGTTAACAGGGCCCACGGTCATCTCGATCGCGAGGGCGATGGTGTGGCAGCCCAGCCCGTTGTGCACCGACACCGCTTGTCGGAGGTGGCGCAGGATCACTGATGGATATCGGCGTCTCGAAGACGTGTCAGACGCTTGTCAGATCACAAGCCGCTCGAGCTCGAAGCCGGTTGCAGCCGAGCCCCCGCGCGTGCGCGAGCGTGCGCGCGAGAGGGAGTGGTGGGCGTTCGCGGGGCGAAGCCTGTGGGGCCCGGAGCGGGCCGGGCCCGATCGTCATCGCGAGGGGGTGGGGGGCGGCGGGCGAGATACTGTCGGCCCGATCATGGGTCGCGGGCGGTCTCGAGTCGCTTGGTTGCTCGTGCTGCCGGTCGCAGCCGCCGAGTTTCTGCTGCTGGTCGTGGTGTCGAACCGTTATGGCTATCACCGGGACGAGTTGTACTTTCGCGTCGCGGCCCGACATCTGGCGTGGGGGTACGACGACCAACCGGCGCTGACCCCGCTTGTTGGCCGCCTTTCGGAGTGGATGTTCGGCGCCGACCCGCGCGGGCTGCGGATGCTGTCGGCCGTTGCGATGGCCCTGGTTGTCGTGTTTGTCGCCTTGATGGCGCGAGAGCTGGGCGCGGGACGGGCGGGACAGGCGGTGGCGGCGCTGGCAACGGCCGCCTCGGCGGCGGCGATGGCGGTCGGGCACCTGCTCTCGACGACGACCTTCGACGTGCTGGTTTGGGTGGCGCTGGTGTACGTCGTGGCTCGGATTCTTGGCGGCGGGGACGAGCGACAGTGGTTGCTCGTCGGCCTGGTCGCCGGTATCGGACTCGAAAACAAGCAGCTGGTGCTTCTTCTCGTCTTGGCTCTCGCGTGCGGTTGCCTACTCGCACGCCGCTGGGACTTGGCCCGCAGTCCCTGGCTTTGGGCTGGAACGGCACTCGCCTTCGCGCTGTGGTTGCCGAACCTCCTCTGGCAGGCTCGCCACGGCTGGCCCCAACTTGAGCTCGCGACCAAGATTGGAGAGGAGGACCCGGTCGGTTACCGCGTCGAGCTCCTGCCGCTCCAGCTTCTGTTGATCGGCCCTCTCCTCGCGCCGCTGTGGCTCGGCGGTCTTTGGTGGCTGCTGCGTCGACCCGAGGCCCGGCTGTACCGTCCGCTCGGCCTTGCGTACGTTGTTCTGCTCGTGATCGCGCTGGTGTCGGGAGCGAAGCCGTACTACACGATGGGTCTGCTCCTCGTATTGGTCGGCGCGGGCGGGGTGGTCGCCGAACGCTGGATGCGAGATCAGCGAGGTCGGAAGCTGTTGCTCGGGGCCACGATTGCCCTGTCTGCCGCGGTCGCGGCGCTCATCACGCTGCCGCTTGTGCCGGTTGAGGATGTGCATGCGACGCCGATTCCCGACGTCAACGAGGACGCCATCGAAACGATTGGCTGGCCGAGCTTCACGGCGACCGTCGGTCGGGTGTGGAACGAACTGCCGCGGTCAGAGCGTTCTACCGCGGTCGTCTATGCGAGCAACTACGGCGAGGCGGGCGCGATCGCACGGTACGGCCGCCTATATGGCATCCCGCGCGCCTATTCGGGGCACAACGCGTTCTGGCGCTTCGGCCGCCCACCCGATGGCGCGCGCCCGATCATCGTGGTCGGCTACCACCACCCAGAGACACTGCGCGGCGACTTCAGCGGCTGCGAGTTCTCCGCGCGGATCAACAACGGAGTGGCAATCGACAACGAAGAGCAAGGCGCACCGATCTGGACCTGCGCGACGACCACCGAGTCATGGTCGAGGCTCTGGCCACGACTGCACTCGCTCAACCCGTGATCGGCCTCCGCACCGGGCTCACCAGCCTGACCATCGCGGAGGGGTGGGAGTACTCGGTCTCGCGTGCGCGCGCGAGGATAAGGCAGGCGTACGCGAGCGGGGCCGCGGGAGAGTTCACGTGCTGTCTTGGCGTCTGAGCCGGCGGCTCGGCGGTGACGCGGATTCCCTCCTGTGACCATCACTGCGACGAGGATCAAAGTCGAACAAATCCGAGACACGCCATAGACCGAGCTTTCTCGACGCGATCGCCGATGCAGCACTGAGAGGCGGCCGTGGACGCGCGACCGCCTCCCTTGTTCTAGGCGTGCAGCTTCGGGTACGCGGCAGCTGCGCCCCAGCCGTACGGCGCCAGGAGATCGTTGTCAGTGCCGGCCGAGAGAGCGGTGCGCGTCTGCTGCTTCGCGAAGGTCGCGGCAGCGCCCCAGCCGTACTGGGCCAGGAGGTCGTTCGACTGCCGCTTGGCGACGGTCGCCGCAGCGCCCCAGCCGTACTGCGCGACCATGCTGCTGTTGGCTTGGTCACTGGGCATCCTCGCGGTGCTGGCGTTCGCGGCGGGTGCGACTATCGCCACTAGGGCTGCGATTGCGAGTGCGGCGACGATAAAGCTCGTGTGCCGCCATCTGAGGGAAGTGGTGGCTGAGAAGGCAGGCATTGGTCTCTCCTTCTGCTCTTGAACGGTTGCCGCATCTCGTGCGGCCTGTGGGAAGGAGAGTGCGTTGCGACTCTTTAGACGCACTTGAGATCGGCTGGAGCCTGTCCGCAAGAGCCGTCCGTCGGCCGTGACGTGACGGGTCGGAACGCAGATGCCGCGGCTAGGAAGGCACGGGTAATCCGGTGCATTCTCTGCATGACTCGTGTGACCCACTCGGGGGGCCGACGGGGTCTCGCCCCACGCGTTCGCGAGCGTGTTGGCTCACAGCAACGGCCGAGGACGGCCGAACCACGGTCCTATCCGTGCCCCCGACCGCCCCCAATAAGTGTGTTCAAGCCGAAAGTCGCACGGGGGGCACGGTGATCCGTGCCCTGTCCGTGCCCGCAAAGAGGCCGCAAACCCAGTATTCAAGGCAGATCGGGGCCTGCGGCCAAGCAAGTCCTTTTTGGGCACGGAAGGCACGGATGATCGGACCTCTGAGTGCGTTCCGAGCCCTCGGGAGGGCTACCGGCTACTCCTTGCAGTGGAGTACGCAGGGCGGCGCATGTCTGCCCCGGAGCAAGCTGTGTAGAGTGGAGCCAGTTTTCCGAGCGAGGAGGAGTCTTGCCGCGGAGACTTCTATTTGTGAGCCTTGTCGCCGTCGCGGCGATAACGCTGGTCCTTGCAGCGTGGAAGGGGGCGCCGCTCGCAGGCGCTGTTAGCACCGCGACGCCAGCGAACGTCGACGTGAGCCAGCGCCACCTGAACGAGTCCGAGGAAGCCATCGCGGTCAACCCGACGAACCCGAACAACATCGTCGTCTTCACCAACATCGGTCATCTGGAGGCGGGGCTTACAGCCGGCATGTTCCTGGGCGTCAGCTTCGACGGCGGTGCGACCTGGACGAGGCGGCTGGTCGGCATCAACGACAGCCTGGGCGACACCTGCTGCGACCCGAGCCTTTCCTTCGACGAGTACGGCAACCTGTTCATGACGTACCTGTACCAGTCCGAGAACAAGGTGCCGATCGCCCTCAGCACCGACGGAGGCTTGACCTTTCACGTGATCGCGAACATCGAGGCGCCCCCCAAGACGAACGGCACGAAGGAGAGCGGCGACAACCGCGGGCTCTTCCGCTTCGTCGACCAGCCGACGATCACGGCCGGCAGGGGCGAGGTCTGGGTCGTCTTCAACGCGGGCGGGCCGATCTTCGCGACGGGTGCTCCGGTCACCGGCCTCGGTCAGGTGGGAGCGTTTCTTGCCGGACAGGCCGTCCCCGGCACCAACAACTGCACCTACGGCGACGTCGCCATCGGGCCGGCGGGTCAGGTGATGCAGACGTGCATGCTCACGGAGTCGGGCCAGGGCGGCGGCAAGGTGTTCGTCAACCTCGACCCGGATGGCCTCGGACCGGCGGGGTTCGGCGATCGCGTGCTCGTCGCCGCCACGCACGTCGGCGGGTTCGACTTCATCCCGCCGCAGCAGGATCGTTCCGTCGACGCCGAAGCCGGCCTCGCCTGGGATCGGACCGGCGGCCCCCACAACGGCCGTGTCTACATCGTCTACACGAAGGAAGAGCAGAACGAGAGCGACAACACGGACGTGTTCGTCCGCTACTCGGACGACGGCGGCGCGACCTGGAGCGACGGCGTCCGCGTCAACGACGACACGACGGAGAACAGCCAGTTCCTGCCGAAGATCTCGCTTGATCCGACCACGGGGAAGCTCGCCGTCGTCTGGCACGACTCGCGCGCCGATCTCGGCACTGGCGGGGCAGGTGACACCGACGGAATTCCCAACGACGACGCACAGTTCTGGGGCGCATTCAGTGGCAACGCCGGGGCCTCGTTCACACCGAACCTGCAGATCAGCGCCGGAACCTCGAACTCTCACGACTCCGGGAACGGGATCGACTACGGCGATTTCACGGGGCTCTCTTTTTTCGGCGGCGTGGCGCATCCGGCCTGGGCGGACAACTCCAACAGCACGGGAACGAACCCGGACGGTGCGCTGCATCAGCTGGACGTCTACACGGCAGCAGTACGCCCGCCGTCGTAAGCGGGCCCGTCAGGAGCGCGCGACAATCGAGTCCGACGACGGCGTTGTAGAGCATCGGCGCGACCGTGACGCAAGTGGGGATGGTTGAGCGTGAGGAGGTGACTGCCCTGGTATCGACCCAGGCGGTCGGCGGATCCGCGGCCTCTCGAGCCCGTGAATGACCCGACCGGGTTCTCATTCGTGCTGCGCGTGTCCCTGGTCTCGCAGGCGTTCGTCGAAGGCGGTCAGCGCACGGGCGGCATGTTCCGCCGCCTGAGCGAGCGTCGCCGCGTGATCCGCGTGAGCCGCGCGAAGGCCCTGGCGGACGAGCGCGTCCGCATCTGCCTCGAGTGCGGCTTCGTCCCCGGCGTCCACTCGCCGTAGGGCGTCGAGGTGCGCTTCGACAACCCCCCCGAGCATGAGCTCCGCCGGCGGCTCCGGCTCCGCCGCGCCGGACGAACCGGCCGATGCGAACGCCAGCGGCTCGAGAACCTCCCTGATGACACACGGCCCGGCGGTCTTGCGCAGGACACCGGCGGCGACGCGCCCGAGCGCCATCCGTGAGTTGCCGTAGGTCATGAGCACGTTCGGGTTGTGGACGAGCTTCCAGCGCAGCCAGCAGGCGATCTGCCACCGCTTGGCCGGGGGCGACAGCCAGACGGCGAGATTCGCGTAGAACTGCGCGAGCGCCGCGAGCACGTATCCACCGCCCGGAAAGCCCTTGAGGTTCACGTTGAAGTAGTGGTGCCAGGTCGAGTCGGCGACGATTCGCCCGGCGCCGGCCGAGCTGCCCTCGTACGCCATCACCAGGTCGTAGACGCGGCCGTTTCGCTTGTCCGTGCCGCGCGCGACCACCTCCGGCCGCGGCTGACCTTCCGTCCTCTGCGGCCAGACGCTGGTGAGGAATCGGTTGGGGAGGATGAGTTGCCCCTCGTGCATGTGGTCGGGGAACACCGTGATGGGACGTGTCCGCCCGCAGAACAGCTCGTGCACACGTCGGCCGTAGGGCTGCGCGAAGCTGAGCGGATCGCCCGGCACCGGGTACGTGGTCAGGATGAGGTTCTGCGGCCACTCGTCTTCCTGGGGGTCGAGCCCCTCGATCGCCGGTGAATTCGGTGGGTACAACGGGTCCGTCGGCGGCTGCATGTCCGGCGTCGGGACCTGCGTGTTGTAGTTCTCCTGCGCGCTGGTCTCCGCATACTGCGGCGGCCCGCCGTCCCAGACACGCAGCGACCCTGCCCGCGGCACCTTGTGGCCGATCGCGCGGCCGAGCCCGAGCAGTGAGGCGAGGCTCGGATCTGCGCCGTTCGGCCGCGGGTTCGAATGGTCACCGGTCATGAGCACACCGCCGGCGGTCATCCAGTCCGCCAGGGCAGTGACCTCGGAATCGACGAGCTCGTTCTGGGTCTCCGAGCTCGTGTTCGCCTGACGGTGACCGAAGAACCAGACCTGGTCGTAGGTTGCGAGCCGGTCCGGTGTTAGCTTGTTCGCAGCGTGCCCGCCTTCGTGGCGGTTGACCAGGTCGATCTCGAAGGTCGCCCTGTCGCTGTCGTCGTGCACCAGCAGGTCGTGCAGGATGCGGACGCCGAAGTCGTAGGCGTCGATGTCCTCGTCGAGGCTGATGTAGTCGTCGTCGGTGTAGAACAGGATCCTGACCGTCGGCTTCGGGCAGAACCACCTTAGACGTGGGTCGCCCTCTTGCGGGATCGGTATCCCCCGGACGATCGCGGGCTCATCCATCTCGGCCTCCGCTTTCGGCGTGGGGGAGTCTCTTCGCGGCGGCTCGTACTACGACCGGCGGTCGGCGATCCGCGTCCACGCAGGGCATGACGGCAGCGCTCCTGGAGATCATGTCACGATCGTCACGAACCTTCAAACGCCGGATTGGAGCCGCACCGCGCTCCCGCCGCGACCGCCTGAGGTTGCGGATCGACAACGCCGAGGCCGCCGCAGGCGATCTAGCGTCGCGCGCTGGGCCGCGCGATCCGGCCGAAGGCTCGCTGGCGTTCCTGCCGACTACGGATTGGCGATGTCGGGGGCGTCCTTGGTGCCGACCCAGAAGGTCCGCGGGTTCAGGTGGATCGTCGGACGCCGATAACGCCCGAGCGCTGGCTCGTAAGACTTGCGCGTCTGGGCTTCAGAGACGTCTGCGCCTGCTCCTCCTCAGGCGGAAGGACGGCCAGCTGCCGGGGCTGAGGGAGTAGCGCCCCGGCGCCGGACGCCGCGGACTGTCGCCGCGGTTGCGTCGCTGAGCGCCGGTAGCAGCCCGCGGGGGAAGAAGAGCATGATCGTCATCAGGATCAGCCCGAAGACGCCGAACGAGAACACGGTCGGAGCCGCGTCGGGCAGGTCCCAGCCGAACAGGTCCGGCCGCGTTCCCAGGTCGCGAAGCTTCTGCTCGAGGTAGAGGATCGCGACAGCCCCCGCGACCGCCCCGTAGACGTTGCCGAGACCGCCGACGGCGACCATGACGACGAACTGGATGCTGAGCACGATCGGGAACGCCTCGGGCGAGACGATGAGGAACGAGAAGGTGAACAGGCCTCCGCCGAGCCCCGCGAGAGCCGCCGCGAAGACGAACAGCCGCAGCTTGTAGCTCGCGACGGGGATGCCCGACGCGGCCGCCGACGCCTCGTCGGTGGCGATCGCCTGCAACGCGCGGCCGACCCGCGAGTGGACGAGGTTGGTCGCGAGGAGGAGCGCGCCCGCGACCACACCCCAGACGACGGCCGCGTGCAGCGGGCCGCGGAGGTCGTGACCGAACACGGTGAGCGGCGTTGTGACCGAGATCCCGTACTGGCCGCCCGTGAACCGATCCCATGCCGAGAGAACGGAGAACGCGATGAGGTGCAGCGCGAGGGTCGCGAACGCGAGGTAGTGGCCGTGGAGGCGGAGGAGCGGGACGCCGATCAGGGCGGCGAGCACCGCCGCGACGACTGGGGCGGCGAGCACGGCGAGCACGGGCGAGACGCCGGCATCGGGGTCGACGAGGCGCGTGTCGGGGTCGATGCCGACGGTCAGGATCGCCGACGTGTACGCGCCGATGAGGAAGAAGGCTCCCTGCCCGAGAGAGATCTGCCCGGCGTACCCCATGAGGAGCGTGAGGCCGATCGTGACGAGCGCGTACAGGCCCATGCGGTCGTACAGCGCCACGTCGAACGTCGAGAGCTGGTACGGGAGCCAGCAGGCGAAGACGGCGCCGGCGAGGATCAGGCCGATTCGAACGCGCGCCGGCCACGGTACGCGGGCGCGCTGGATCGCGGCGTGCGCGTCGTGTGACGCGCTCGCGATCTCCGCCCGTGAGCGCCAGCCGATGAGGACGAGCATGACGATCAGGGCGATGGTCAAGCTGTACTGCGGATCGACGTACCCGACCACGAACTGCTCGAGGATCCCGAGCGCATAGCCGCCGAGCAACGCGAGGCGGATCGAGCCCAGTCCGCCGAACACGGCCGCAGCGAAGCCGTTGACGGTGATCGCGACGTCCGAGCTGTACGTCATGGGATTGCTCGGCGCAAGCAGCGCGCCGCCGAGCGCGCAGAGAGCGCCAGCGCCGGCGAACGCGACGACCGCGAGCGAGCGGATGTTGAGGCCGACGAGCTCGGCGGCGCGACGCGAGTCCGAGCACGCGACGAGCGACTGTCCGACGATCGTCCGGCGCAGAAAGGCGGTCAGCGCGACGGCGCACAGGACCGCGACGGCTGCGATGAGCACGTACTGCGGCTGGACGAGGACGCCCTCGATGTTCCACGCCCGGTCGGAGATGCCCCGATAGCTGCGCGGGATGTCGCCGAACTTGAGCAGGAGCAGCGCCTGCGCCAGAAAGGCGGCGCCCAGGGTGATGATCGTGCTCGCGAGACTCGTGGTCCGGTCGCGAAAGCCGACGGCGACCACGGCGAGAATCGACGACAGGAAGGCGGCGAGGAGGACCGAGACGAGCATCGCGAGCACGAGCGGCAGGTCGTCGGAGAGTTGGAACGTGAAGAGTCCTCCGGTGACCGCGAAGACACCTTGCGCGAAGTTCACGATCCCGGTCGTCCGGTAGACGAGCACGAGGCTCATCCCGACGAGCGCGAACGCGGACCCCGTCGAGAGGCCGACGACGACGAGCTGGAAGAACTCGGTCATCCGGGGCCGCCTCCCAGGTACGCGCTGTGGACCTCCGGGCGGTCGCGGATCTGCGCGCTCGGACCGTCGAGCACGACCCGGCCCGTCTCGAGGACGTACGCGCGGTCGCAGAGATCGAAGGCGAGCCGTGCGTTCTGCTCGACGAGGAGGATCGCGACGTGCTCCTCGTCGTTGAGCCGGTGCAGGAACTCGACGAGCTGCTCGACGACCATCGGCGCGAGGCCGAGCGAGAGCTCGTCGATCGCGAGCGCGCGCGGCTCAGCCATCAGCGCGCGACCGATCGCGACCATCTGCTGCTCGCCGCCCGACGTTCGCCCGGCAGGTCGGTCGCGCAGCTCGTGCAGCTTGGGGAGTAGCGTGTAGACGCGTTCGAGACGCTCACGGGCAGCCGCGCGGCGGCGGAGATAGCGGATCGTCGAGGTCGCGATCTCGGTTCGGAACGAGCGGCCGAAGGCGCCGAGGAGGAGATTGGCCTCGACCGGAAGGCTGGGGAAGACCTGGCGGCCCTCCGGAACCTGCGTGAGGCCACGGCGCACGACGTGGTTCGGCGTTTTCCCGGTGACGTCGTCGCCTGCGACCCGCACGCTGCCTCCCGCGGGCCGCACGACTCCACACACCGCGTTGAGGAGTGAGGACTTGCCCGCACCGTTTGCCCCGATGAGCGCGATGCGCTCACCCGCTCCGAGCGTCAACGAGACTCCGTCGAGCGCCACCGCCGGCCCGTAGCGGACGACGAGGTCGTCTACCTCGAGTAGCGCGGTCACAGCGTCGTCGAGCCGAGGTACGCGGCGACGACCTTCGGATCGTTCCGGACCTCGGCCGGCGTACCGTCGGCGATGACGCTCCCACGATCCAGCACGATGACGCGCTCCGCGAGCGCCCCCACGAACTGCATGTCGTGCTCGACGAGCACCATCGTGAGTCCACCGCCCGAGAGCGTCCGCAGGGCGTCGATGAGGCGCGCCTTCTCGCCCGCCCGCAGACCCGCGGCCGGCTCGTCGAGCAGCAGCGCGAACGGGCGCTGTGCGAGCGCGCGTGCGACGGCGAGGAGCCGGAGCTGTCCCAGCGGGAGCACGGCGGCCGGCTCGTTCGCGCGCTCGTCCAGCCCGATGACCGCGAGCGCCTCGCGAGCTTCCTCCCGCACCCTGTGCTGCTCGCGCCACTGCCACGGCGGCCGGAGCATGTTCTCGACGAAGCCCGTCCGGGAGCGAACGTGTGCTCCGACGGCGGCGTTGTCAAGCACGTCGAGCTCGGCGAGGGGGCGTGTCGTCTGGAACACCGTCGCCAACCCGTGCCGGGCACGGCGGTGCGGAGGCCAGCGCGTGACGTCGTGCCCGTCGATGCGAACGACGCCACTGTCGACGAGGTGGAACCCCGAGATGCAGCCGAGGAGAGTCGACTTGCCGGCGCCGTTCGGGCCGATGAGGCAGGTCAGCGAGCCGGCGACGATGTCCAGCGAGACGTCGTCGACCGCCTTGACGGCGCCGAACGACTTCGTGACGCTCGTGAGCTCGCACGCGAGCTGTGGCTCCGACTCTGCTGCGAGCGGGAGAGAGGCCGCCGCCACCTTTTCAGGTTACCTGAAACAATGACGTCGTCTAGTCGGAAGGAAAGCCGCCGCCGACGTTCCGGACCGCCGCCGTCACCATGCCCAGGAACGCGGCACGGTCTCTCTCCGAGAAGCCCGCGAGCATCGAGTCCTCGAACTCGGCGACCGCCTCGTCGCAGGCGGCGAGCACGCGACGGCCCTTCGGCGTGATCGTCGCCGGCAGCGTTCTGCGGTGGTTCGGATGCGGGTTTCGCTTGATGAGGCCCTTGCGCTCGAGCGCGTGGATGACCTCGCTCATGGACTGTGGAGTCATGAACGCCCGTCGCGCGAGCTGCGACGTCGACAGCGGCGCGCCATGCCGGCTGAGCACGCTCAGCGTCGTGAACTGGAGCGTCGTGAGACCGTACGGCGCCACGCGCTCGCTGATGCTCGCGAACAGTCGCTGATGGAGGCGGGCGACGGCGTAGGAGACGCCGGGCTCGGTGCGCGCCGTCGCCTCCTCGACTCCGATGGCCGCGGTCATCCGGGCATCGTTTCACATCGCGCAGAAGACTCCGGCTGGCGGCCGGTCGCGATGATGTCCTCCGTCGCGTGGCTCGTTGCCGCTGTCAGCTCGACGTCAACGCCCATTGGTCGCGGGGTCGAACGGGCCGTTGTCGCCGGACAGGGCGGGCGGTTGATACGGCACGAACTCTGCGTCGCCGAGGCCGAGGGCGCTCGCCGACGCCTGCAGCGTCTGCGGCTGCGCGACGGAGTCCCAGCGCCCCGTGTTGACCCGATGCCGGAGCGCCTCGAGACCCGCCACCAACTCGGCCGGCGTGAAGCTGCAGTGGCCCCAGCGGTCGACATATGCCTGCCGCAGCAAGCTGTTGGCCCCGGCACGGCGAACGGTCTCCGCGTAGACGCCTTCGTGCTGGACGGGGACGAGCGGGTCTGCGGTCGTGTGCAGCGTGAGCTCCGGGACCTGGAGGTCCCCGGTGGGCACGGACGTCTCTTCGAGCGAGGCGATGGCGTCGGGGTCGGCGCCGATCGCCGCGCCCGCGTCGAGGGCCTCAAGGTCGGCCTTCAGGTCGAGGCCGGCGGTGCGATAGAGGTTCCGCACCACATCGTGGTAGGGCGAGTGGCTCAGAAGGTCTGCGAAGTCCTCACCGCGCGTCCAGGATCCGTTGCCGCCGGCCGCGAGCTCGATCCAGTACCGGCCGAACTGGATGAAGTTGAGTAGCGGGAACGACTCGACCGCGCTCGCGTACTGCGCGGCCTCGATCGCCTCCGCGTCGTTCGGTGCGGGCTCGGGAACGCCAGGCGCGACCGGCGCGACGTTGAGGAGCGCGAAGACGAGCGAGACACGCGCGCGCCCTTCGGGCGTCGTCTGGGCGGCCACCACCGCCGCGGTGAGCGCGGCTCCCGATGCGGCGCCCTCACCCGGGTTCGCGAAATCGACGAGCTTGGGTCCGGGAGCAGGCATGAGGAGCTTCGCGATCGCGTACTCCGCGTCGAGCTGGTAGTTGTTGAGATGGACGGCGCCGGCGACGAGCCCGCACGTCGAAAGAGCGCCGTCGATGATCCCGGCTCCGCGCTCGGCTTCGAGCGCGCTGACCAGCCCGCCCATCGAGGTGCCGAACGCGAGGACCCGCTCGGGCGCGTGTGGGAGGCCCGATGCCGTCACCGCGTCGATCGTGGCGAACTGGTCGTCGACAGCGGTGTTCAGCGCCCACCAGGAGCCGGCGGGGTCGTACGAGGAGCCGGCAAGCGCGTAGCCGCGCGCGAGAAGCGCGTCGCGCGTGCCGGCGTCCGGCGCGTTCGCGGGCAAGGGTGGCCCGAAGCCGTGGCTGTAGAGGACGAGAATGCCGTTCCAGCTCGACGGAACGTCCGCGACCCACGAAGCTCCGTTCGGGAGCGTCCCGGTGAAGTGGGCAGTCGACGCCGCCGCTGACGAGCCCGTGCCCGCAACGAGCGTGAGAACGAGGACGACGACGAGGAGCGCGTTCCGAAGACAGCTGCCGAGACGGTTCACGATCGACCTCCCGTGCTCGTGCCGGCGTCTCGGCCGTCTGGTCTGCCGCGCCGGCAGATGACGACGGAAGTATCGAACGTCGCAGGTCACCTGTCAAACACCCTGATACTCATTCAAGGCGTACTCAGCTCAGGGTGCGGGGCGGGGCTCGCGCGGAGCGACATTGGCGGCTCGCCCGCGGGACTCGACGTCGTCCGGGCTCCCTGCTCGCGGACGTCGCTCGCGATCGGGGGCGGCGACGTCCGCGAGCAGGTGCGCGCGTCAGACGAGGATCGCTACTTCTTCTTCTTCGTGAGGGCAGGGCCGAAGAGCGGCTTCACCTGGCAGTTCTCGACCCTCCCGACCCACATCGAGTCGAGCTGAAGGCCCTGGTGGTTCCTCGGCGAGAGAAAGATCCTGCCGGCGGGGGTCACGAGGCCTCGCAGCTTGGTCTCGAGCGCGGCGTTGATCCCCGCGCGTGTCGCCGCGCCTCTTTCGATCGCGGCCTTGTAGGCCCAGAGCGCCCCCGCAGCGTCGCCGTCGAAGTTGGAGACCGGTCGCTTGAGGATGCTCCGGAGCAGCGCGGCCTCCTTGCGCACGGGGTCCGTCTTCGGGAGGGACGTCCACGCGGTCGCGAGGAACGAGTTGACGATTGCGCCGTTCACGTCTCCGCAGGTGCCCTGGAGGAACTGCGGTGAGACATTGGCGCCGGTCAGCACGAGCCGCTGCGGCAGCTGCAGCTGCTTGAACTGCTTCACGATCGTCGGCCCTGCAGGCGTCGCGGTCCACAGCCACAGCGCCTGGGCGTTGGAGTTCTTGATCCGCGTCAGCTCGGCCGAAAAGTCCGTCGACGTGGGCGCGAAGATCGTGGTGTCGACGATCTCGAGGCCGTACTTCTTCGCCAGCTTCGAGACCTGGGCGGGCCCGTCGCGCCCGTACCCACCGTTGTCGCCCATGAGCCACACGCGCTTTACGCCGATGCTCTTGAGGTATGCCGCTTCGCTGTACGCGTAGAGCCGGGCCGTCGCCGTGAGGATGTAGGCATACGGCTGCGGCGGCTCGACGAGCGTGGTCGGGGGCGAGAGCGCGATGAACGGAATCCCGGCCTGGCTCGCGATCGCAGCGGTCGCCACGGCGGCGGCGGCGTTCCCCGAGCCGAAGATGCCGACGTATTTGGGGTCGCTGATGAACTTCTGGACGTTCTGGACGGCCTGGGACGGATTCGATGCGTTGTCGAGGACTTCCACGACAACTCGCCTGCCTTTGATGCCGCCGCGGGAGTTCCAGTACGCCACCACCGCCTCGACGGCCTGCCGGTCACTCTGGCCGACGAGCTGCGTCGGCCCGGTCAGTGGGGCGTCCATGCCGAAGTAGATCGCGTTCGCCTGCGACGTGCTCGTCGCGGACGCCGACGCGAAGACGAGGGCGAGAACCGCTGCACAGGCAGCGACGACGACACCGATCTTCCTCCTGCTCATCAAGGGCTCCCTTCGGGATGAACGAGACAGCGTCGCCTCCAACGAGGTCGAGTTTAAGGGAGCCTGTAAATGATGTCCAGAGGGCGACCGATCCTGATCCGCTTGTCGGCCGCCGAGTGGTGGTTACGCGGAGTACTCGAACCACTCGACGTCGGCCGGGATCGTGGCGCGCGTGCCTTCGCCAGTCGCGTACAGGCCGATCATCGCGCCGGTGAAGTGGTGCCTCCCGGTGCAGGCGAGGATCGTCTCGGCGGAGAACGATCGCGTGGGGACGCGGCCGAGCTGCTCCGGACGGCGGGTGCCGCCCGAGAACCGGTACTCGCTCGCCGTCGCGCGGAGCTCGAGCGTCACCGGTCCGACCCCGAGCCCGTGCCGCGCGAGGGTCGACGTCTCGCCTCGCAGGGTGATGTCGAGGCGAACCTCCCGGCCGCGCGGGCCGAGCGCCACGACAAGGGCGGCGTTGAAGTCCTCGTTCGCCCTGAGGCACATCCCGGCCTGCTCGGCCGGTTTCACGGGCTCGAACTGGAGTCGCATCCGCGCGGTTGCCTCGAAGTGCTGCTGGCGTCGGCAGACGAGCGCCGGCGAGGCGACGTCGCGGAGCGTCGCCGCGGTCCCCCAGAGGCGCAGGTATCCCGGTCGTTCCCGGAGGGTGCAGCAGCCGCGAGCGGGGTTGCGGAGGAAGAGCCAGTCCGTGGGAAGGCGCCCGGGGCGGAAGCGGAGTCGCTCGGGTGCGTCTGGCACCTCGGCCTGCGCGAGAGCCGGTCCCGCGAGCCGAGCCCTCACGGGCGACATCCGCGGCCATCCGTCCTCGCCCCAGCGGACGGGTGCGAGGAAGGTCTCGCGACCGAGATGGTGGTGCCGGCCTCCGCGCGGTCGGATCGCCAGCAGCACGGCCCAGGTCGTGCCGTCCTCGAGGTCGACGAGGTCGGCGTGCCCCGTGCCCTGGATTGGCAGCCGGGGCCGGTCGCGGTGCGTCA
>CAVPVN010000006.1:0-518215 GCA_963709265.1 uncultured Actinomycetes bacterium
AGAACAGCGGGCCGCCCGAGATGCCCCTCCAGCGATGTAGCTCCAGCCGGCGGCCGTGTGCGTTGTCAGCCTCGACTCCGCCGCCCGTCTCGTTGGCGCTGACGTGGTTGTAAGGTGGCGGCGTGGCTGCCCCCTTTCGCGTGCTCGCGATCGACGGCGGCGGGATCCGAGGGATCATCCCTGCGACGGTGCTCGTCGACCTGGAGCGGCGGATCGCGCCACGCTCTCTCGCGACCGTCTTCGACCTGATCGTCGGGACGTCGACCGGCGGGATCATCGCCCTGGGCCTGACGGTCCCCGAGGGTGAGCACCCTCGGCATCCCGCGGAACGGCTGCTCGAGCTGTACCGGTCCGACGGAGAGACCATCTTCCCTGGTGGGGGGCCGATCCCACTCCAGCGCACGGCATGGGTGCGCGAGGGAACCCGGTACTCCGTTGCGGGACTCGAGGAGGCGCTCGGTCGCCTCCTCGGTGATACCCCGTTGACAGCTGCGCTGACCGGCGTCGTCGTGACGAGCTACGACCTCGCCTACGGCGAGCCGGTAATGCTCTCGAGTCGTCCGGAGCTCGGCGACGTCAGCGACGTGACGATGGCCGTCGCGGCTCGAGCAACGTCCGCGGCGCCCATGTTCTTCAAGCCTCAGATCGTCAAGGACGGCGATCGAGATCGGATGCTCGTCGACGGCGGCCTTTACGTGAACAGCCCGGCACTCCTCGGCTACCTGCTCGGTCGGCAAGCCGCGGCTCGAGACGACCTCCCACTCGTACTCGTCTCGCTGGGCACCGGGGTACGACCGCCACGGACTCCGCTCCCGGTGGCGGAGAGGGCGCAGATGCGGGATACGTCCGCCCTCGCCCGGACACTCCTCGAGGCGGTCGCCACCGGTGGCGGGCGCTTGGCCCACCTGCTCCTCGCTCGTATCGCCGACGGCGAGCGCTTTCGCTACTGGCGCCTGCAGACCACGGTCGGTTCGTGCAGCTTCACGATGGACGACTCGAGTCCGGAGAATGTCGCCTGCCTGTACCAGCGTGCACGCGAGCTCGTCTCCGAGAACGATGAGGAGCTCTCCGCGGTCACCGACGCGCTCGGAACCTGAGACCTTGCTCGCGCGGCGAACGGCTTTCTCTGGGGTGGGCCGGTTGCTTCTCAAACCGCTTTCCCGTGCGAGATCACGCGCTTGGTTCGGCTTGAAACTCGCGCGCCCGGCAGACGACTCCTCGACGAGTCGCTTTTCGCCGACCGGCCGAACGCCGCAGCAACGAGGACGGCGGCGAGGACGACGTTCCAGACCGTCGTCAGCAGCTGCTGCCCGATTGAAATAGGCGGCCGCGGCCGCGGACGCGCGACGCCCGTCCGCCCTGAGCCCTACATGCTTTCCAACCGAGGCCCGGTCGTCGATGTCGAGTTCGCCTCCCACGTCGACCTCATGTCCGAGCCACTTGTCGTCCTCGCGGCGGCCGGCGCGAGCTGCGCCGGCCGCCCGACTCGTTCTCCGTGGATGTCAGGCGTGCGCCACGGGCTTTGCGGTGTTCGGCCGCGGGAGGCGATGGCGGACATCGGCGGCGACATTGCGCAGCTCGAGCGCGAACCCGATCTGCATCACACCGGTCACGATCGTGAACGTGGCGATGAGTGCGACGATGGCGACGGCGCCCGCGTCGGGCTCGATGAACATCACGGCGCCGAACGCGCTCGAGATCAGGCCGTTGAGCGCCAGCAGTAGCTTCGCCGGCCATTCCAGTGGAGCTTGCATCGCGGTGCCCAGCATCAGGGCGCCAATCGCCAGGGCCCAAGCCGCCACCACGTACAGAAGCGCCTGCGCGGAGATGTCGTTCCAGACGAGCAGCGCGATGCCGATCGCCGTTCCCGCGACCGCCTCGAGCGTCAGCCATCCGCGCTCGCCCGGCGGGAGCGGCGTCAGGAACGCTGCCAGACCGGACAGGACTCCTCTGACCAGCGCGTACACCGCGACGACGGCGACGATGGTCGTCAGGCCGATGTCCGGCCACAGGACGAGCACGAAGCCGAACAGGACGGCCGCGGCGCCGTTCGCTGCGATGAGCTTCCAGACGCGGGCAAGCAGCCGCTCGCCCTCGCTCACTGCCTCGTCGATCTTGCTGTTGACCTTCGAATCGAAGGTCTCGGTCACTGTCGACTCAGTCCTCATCTCTGCCTCCTCAGTGGAATTTCACGGCCGCCTCGCGGACCTTCCGCTCGAGGTCGTCGAGCGCTTCCTTGACGCGGTTCGTCTGCTGTTGCCAAGTGCCCTCCGAGGCCGCCCTCAGCGCCGTCAGACGCTCGGCCGCCCGGTTGCGCGCCTGCCTGAGCTCGGCGATCTCGGCCTCGGCCCGCTCGCGAGCGTTCCGTGCCTTCGCCGCTGCGCGCGTCTGGAGCCGCTCGATCGCGGCGTCCCAGTCGTCCAGTTCCGCCTGCACCGCCTCCGCGTACGAGCTCGCGTCGTCGGCCAGCTCCGAGGCCAGGCGGTTCTCGGCGATCGCGATGTCGATCTCGAGCTGCCGGAACTGTTCGTCGACCGTCTCTGCCTTCTCGCGGACGGCCTCCCAGGCCGATGCCTCCTCCTCGCGCAGCCAGTCGAGCCGGTCCTGGAGGAGCGCTCGCGTGCGAGAATCGCCGCTTTCGGCGCGTGCCTTCAACTCGTCGATGTGTCGGCGGATCTCCGCCCATGTGTCGTCGATCGTCCTTGTCGCCATGCGTACCTCCTGTCGTCGTCGGATGTCCTCCACGACGTCGAGCCTGTCGCGGGCGGCTGCCAACGCCCTGCCACGGCCCACGCCCTCGCTGCCACTCACAGTGGCGGCGCGACGCGGCTTTACGGCGTCAGAGCGGTCTCGGCAGCCGTGGACAAGGCAGCACCCACTCCGGGCTGCCCGAGGTCGTCGAGACCCGCCCGGGCGGCCGAGCCCGGATCTCCGGCGAGCGCGAGGAACAGGCTCTCGCGCGCTTCGTGCGGTCGCTGCGTGTCGGACCATTCGAGCACGGCGCGGTAGAGCGCCTCGGCGCTGTCCGCGTCTCCCGAGGCGGCCAGCACGCGCCCTAGCCGGACGCGCGCGTGCGCCGCGACCCATGGCGACCGTGCCGCCTCCGCGGCGGCGAGCGCCCGGCGCTCGAGCTCCTCGGCCTTGCGGAAGTGTCCGCTGGTGAACGCGACCCAGCCGAGCCCGGCGAGCGCGAAGGCTGCGTGGTCGGCGAACCCTGCATCACCTGCGAGCGCGAACGCACGCTGATACGCCTCCGCTGCGGTGTCCTCGTCGCTCCGGCGCTCGGCGACCCAGGCCTCGAGCAGCAGCGCGGGGACCTGAAACGCATCGAACCCGATGGCTCCAGCGTGACGGTACGCCTGCGCCGCCATGGCGGCGACCGTGGACACGTCTCCCGCGAGAGCGGCAACCTGGGCCCGCATGAGGCTGGTCACTGCGATGCTCCAGTCGTCGCCGGTCAGCTGGATGCGAGCGTGCGCCTGCTCCGCCAGCACGGCGGCCCGCTCGCCGTCACCGGCTTCTGCCCGGGCGAGCGCGAGCGTCGCCTCGACGAGAGCCGCCTGCGGCGGTAGCGGCTCGGTCGCGACGAGCGCGCGTTCCCCGATCTCGATCGCCGTGTCCAGATCGAATTCCTCCGTTGCGAAGAAGCAAAGGAACGCCTCGAGCTCGAGTCGGAGCGCGGCGGACGCATCATCGGACGCGGTGCCGAGTGCGAGCTCGACGAAGCGGCGGCCCTCGGAGACGCGCTCCGCCACCGTGAAGTACCAGGCGAGCGTTCCGAGCCGGCCCGCGATGCCGGCGTCGGGCGCTTCATGCGCGTACGTGAGAGCGGCCCACAGGTTGTCACGCTCGAGCTCGAGTCGTCCGAGCCACGCTCGCCACTCGGGTCCACGAAGGCCGGCGTGCCGCAGCGTCCGTCAACGTGGCGAAGTACTCTGCGTGCGCCTTCCGGGCAGCCCCGAGGCCACCGCCTTCGGCAAGGCGCTCGAGCGCATAGTCACGGACCGTGTCGAGCAGGTCGTAGCGCGCGGCGGCGCTCGGGAACGAGACGGTGACGATGGACTTGTCGACGAGGGTGCCGAGCAGCTCGACCACCGTCATCTCGTCCAGCCCGTGGCCGGCGCCCGCCCCGACGAGCGCAGGGAGAGGCGCACCGCCTCGGTGCACCGCGACATGGTGGAGCAGCGCCTTCTCGTCCGCGTGCAGGAGGTCGTAGCTCCACTCGACGAGCGTCCCGAGCGCGGCGCGGCCGGCATCGGAGGCCGGCCGCTCGCGGAGGAGCTCCAGGCGGCGCCTGACGAGGGCGAGGATCTCCGCGAGCCCCAGCACGTTGACCCGCGCAGCGGCGAGCTCGATCGCAAGCGGGAGGCCGTCGACGAGACGGCTGATCTCGGCGGCGAGCCAGGCGTCCTCGTCCGTCAGTTCGAAGCCCGGGCGCGCCGCGCGCGCACGCGCGGTGAAGAGCTCGCACGGCCGGGACATCGACCGCGTCGCTCGATCCGGGATCAGGCACCGCAAGGGGCGACACTGCAAAGCGCACCTCACCCGGTACGTGGAGCACCTCGCGGCTCGTCGCGAGTACCCGCACGCCCGGGCAGCCCCGCAGCACCGCCTTCGACGACGCGGGCCGTCTCCTCGATCACGTGCTCACAGGAGTCGAAGACGAGCATCGCGTCGGTCTCACGAAGGCGCGCGACGGTGCGCGCGAGCGGGTCGGGGCCCCGCACGTCGAGGGACTGGGCGGCGAGTCGGACGACGTCGGCACTACTCGCCGCGCGCGCGAGATCGACATGCCACGCTCCGTCGCGGAGTTCGCTCTCGACCGATCGCACCGCCTCGAGGCCGAGCCGGCTCTTGCCGACGCCGGGCGGCCCGGTCAGCGTGACGAGGCGATGCGCCCGCAGAAGCTCGACCACCTGGGTGAGCTCCGCCTCGCGGCCGATGAACGAGGTCGAAAGCGCCGGCAAGTTGCCGCGCCGCTCTGGTGCGACGGGGACGGGCGCGATCGTCGGGTCGTGAGCGAGGATCGCCTCCTGGAGACGCCGCAGCTCCGGACCTGGTTCCAGCGCCAGCTCGTCCAGAAGCATCTGGCGGGCCTCCTGGAAGACCTCGAGCGCGTCCGCCTGGCGTCCGCTCCGGTAGAGCGCGAGCATCAGCTGTCCCCAGAGGCGCTCGCGGAACGGGCTCTCCTCCAGCGCAGCTCGGATCGCCGCAGCAACTTCGCCGTGCTCGCCGAGCGCGAGAGCGGCCTCGAAGCGCTCCTCCAACGCGTCGAGCCGGAGCGAGTCCAGCCGCCCGGCCTCGGCGGTCAACCACGACGACTGAGGCAGACCCAGCAACGCAGGCCCGCGCCAGAGGTCGAGCGCGTCGGCGATCGTGTCCCTGGCGCCAGGCGCATCGCCGGCGCGCAGGGCGCCGCGTGCAGCCGCGAGCAGCTCCTCGAACTCCATGGCGTCCGCGACCGCTCCTTCGAGCGCGTACCCGTCGGCGGCGAGCCGAATCGTGCCCGGCCCCAGCGCCCGGCGCAGCCGGGTCACGTGGTGCTGCACGGCGTTTCGAGGCGTACTCGGAAGATCGCTGCCCCATAGCGCCTCGACCAACGTGTCCGTCGAGACGACACGACCCGATCGCAAGGCAAGGCATGCCACGAGTGCCTGCCGCTTGGCGCCCGGCACGTCCACCGGCTTCCCGCCCGCGACCACCTCGAACGGCCCCAGGAGTCGAACCTCGAGCTTTCCCATACGGCCTGCCCTCCGCTCTCGCGAGCAGTCTGGCACGCCGGGCAGCACGGTGCGAGGCCGCGTTACGCGACGCCCGTCAGTGCCGACTCCGCTGTGGGCGTCCCCGCCTCTGGCGCGGTGAGGCCGGCCTCCGTTGCCGGCGGCAGCGACGAGCGACCGGCTGGCAGTTGCATGGCAGCGCGGGCACCCATGGTTACCGCCATGACGCGGACAATCGTATTCGGACGGAGCTAGGACGGTGCTGCCGCTCTCCGACGGGCTGCCCGCACGCAGCTTCCCGGTGGTGAACGTCGCGCTCATCGCGGCGAACGTCGCCGTCTGGGTCTTCTACGAGCTCCCCGACCTGGGAGGGGCGGTCGCGCAGGCGTCCTTCTACCCCTGCGACGTGGACAGCACGTGCGCGGCGCCCGTGCCGTGGGCGATCAGCTGGCTGACGGCGATGTTCATGCACGCAAGCTGGGGTCACCTCCTCGGCAACATGCTCTTCCTCGCGATCTTCGGGAAGAACGTCGAGGACGCGTTCGGCCACCTCCGCTATCTGGCCTTCTACGTGGCCGGCGGCTTCGCAGCGACGGCGTTGCAGACGGCGATGACCCTTGGCTTCGCCTCGGACGCCGACGCGCGCGTGCCGCTGCTCGGCGCGAGCGGCGCCATCTCGGCCGTGCTCGGGGCGTTCCTCGTCCTCTACCCCCGTGCGCGGATCAAGACGCTCGTGCTCGTGTTCTTCGTGCGGATCCCGGCCTGGGCCTACCTCGGCGGCTGGTTCCTCTACCAGCTCCACGAAGCGCACGACGCGCTCTTCACGGCGTCGTCGGAAGGAAACGGGGTGGCGTTCTTCGCGCACGTCGGCGGGTTCGTGTTCGGTTGGGTCGTCGCGCGGGCGCTGCTCGATGCGGGGCGGATCCACCCCCAGTCCGTGCCCCGATCGTTCGTGCCGATCCTCCGCTGAGCGACGGCATGCTCGAAGCCGCGCTCTATGCCGTTGCTACCGGGGGAGCGCTCTTCGTCGGGGCGGCGCTCGGCTGCTTCCGGGCTCCGCCCAAGCGGCTCACCGCGGGGATGCTCGCCTTCGGGGCGGGCGCGATGGTCGTCTCCGTTGCGTTCGAGCTCTTCCAGCCGGCACACCGCGAAGCCGGCCTCCCTCGCGCGTCGGCTGCGCTGCTCGTCGGCGCCGCCACGTTCATCGCTGTCGATCTCCTGCTCCAGCGCCATGCCGGCGCGCAAGCCGGCGGTCTCGCCCTGGTCGCGGCGGCGACCCTCGACGGCATCCCGGAGAACCTCGCGCTCGGCGTCGGCCTCGCCGCGAGCGGCTCCTACGCGCTCCTCGCCTCGATCGTCGTCTCGAACCTGCCCGAGGGGTTCGGCGGCGCGGCCCGGATGCGCGCGGGCGGAGCATCCTCGGCACGCGTCCTCTCGGTGTGGGGCGTGACCGCCGCGGTCCTCGCCGTCGCTCTCGTCGCGGGGAGACTCGCCGCGGACGTCGCATCGGAGCAGTCGCTCGGCATGCTGACCGCGTTCGCGGCGGGCGCCGTGCTCGCGGCACTCGCCGACACGGTGATGCCAGAGGCGTACGCCGAGGGCGGGCCGCTCGTCGCCTTCGCGACGAGCGGCGGCTTCCTCCTCGCCTACGCCCTGACGACGCTCGACTGACGGCGGCGAGGCCGTCGCCGGCGAACCGGCCAGGAGCGGCGCGCGGCAGTGGACGACGCGCACGGCGGCAGCAGCATGGCAGCCGCCCCCGGGATGCTCCGAGCGATCCCTACAAGCAAGGAGATGAGATGAGCACCGCACTTGATGAGATGAGCACAGCACTTGTCGAGGCAGAGACCGCAGTTGAACGGTGGAACGTCGATCGCACCCGGACGGCGGTCGAGTTCGAGGTCGAGCACCTGTGGGGCCTGCACACGGTTCGCGGCCGCTTCCGCAGCTTCGACGGCGCGTACATCGTCGGTTCGGGCGGCTCGGAGATCGAGCTGACGATCGACGCTGCGAGCATCGACACGGGCGTCGCCAAGCGCGACGAGCATCTCCGATCGCCTGACTTCTTCTTTGTCGCCCTGCATCCGCAGGTGCGGTTCAGGTCGACTCGGGTCACCGGACTGGGAAACGGGGACGTGCAGGTGAGCGGAGAGCTGGAGGCGGCCGGCGTGATCGTTCCACTCGCATTCGACGCATCGGTGCGCGTGATCGACGGCGAGCTCGAGGTGGAGGCGACCACCACGATCGACCAGCGGCGCTTCGGGATGAGCGACGGGCCCGCTCCGGAACGTCCGGCCGCCGACGAAGCTGCACGTGAAGGCGCGCCTCGTCCGGGTCGAGGGCCCCTTCTGATTCGCCGCGCAGGCCGTGGCGGCAGCGGCCGCCCGCCGCGTGGCAGGGGTTTGGCAGCGAGGCCTGTGAGTGTCTGGTCGACAAGGTTGTTCGAACGAAGGGAGGCCAAAATGGCTGACATCGAGAACGTGGTGGTCGTTCGGTTCACGGAGCCGAGCAAGGCGTACCAGGCGCTCAGCGTGCTCAAGGAGTGTGACGCTGACGGTCGCATCGGGCTCCGGTCCGCAGCGGTCGTGGAGCGGACGCCCACGGGCGAGCTGCGCACCGTGGAGGGCGCCGACAACGTCGGCCTCGTCGGGACGGCGAGCGGCTCGCTGATCGGGATGCTCATCGGCGTCCTGGGCGGCCCCGTCGGCGTCCTCGTCGGTTGGGGCTCGGGCGCGCTGATGGGCGGAGTCTTCGACATTGCTCGCGTCGAGAAGTCCGACGAGGCGCTCGCCGCTCTCGGGACGGCGATTCCGCCGGAATCGACCGCTGTGATCGCGGGCGTGGACGAGCCAGCGGTCGAGGTGATCGACAGCGAGATGGCCAAGCTCGGCGGCGAGGTGACGCGCCGCCCGCTCGACGAAGTCATGAGCGAGCTCGAGGCGGCCGAGAGGGCCGCCGACGCCGCAGCGTTCGAGGCGCGTCGGACACTGGTCGAACAGCGCAAGGTCGAGGTGAAGACGGACTTCGACGAGCGCGTGGGCAAGCTGAAGGAGAAGCTGCACGTCTCCTGACCGCCGCGAGTGCCCGTCGCCGGACTCGTCCGGCGACGGGCAGCGGTGCGCCGGTCGACAGGAAGGCAGCACGTGTCATGCACACCGAACAGCAGGTGACCGCGCGTGAGGCCTCTTCGGAGGCCGGGCAGGCGCGTCGCACCGAACTCGAGGTCTCGGTGTCGATCCGGACGATCCTTTTGATCGCCGGCGTCGTCGCCGTCGCCTGGGCGCTGGCGTCGATCGCGAGCGTCCTTCTCGTCATCTTCGTCTCCCTCTTCAGCGTCGCCGTCCTCTCACCGGTCGTGAGCGTGATGGAGCGTCGGCTCCGCTGGAGTCGGAGGCTGTGCGCAGTGGTGCTCGTGCTGGCGACCGTGTTCATGGTCGGGGTTGTCGTGCTGGTGGTCACACAGGCGGCCGTCGGCGCCGTGCGCGACTTCAGCGACGACCTGCCGCGGATCGTCGAGGATGCCAGGCGCAGCGATCTGGGCAGCTTCGTCAACAGCGGGGGCGACTCGCTCGACACGTTGGCGCGGCACACGAGCGAGATCACGAGCGGCGTGGCCAAGGTGTCGGGCGGCGTCGCCGACGTCGGCGTCTCGGCTTTCGGTGCGGTGACCCTCGTTCTCTCGGTGATGTTCCTGACGCTGTTCGGACTGATCGACGAAACGCGCCTGCGACGCTGGGTCGGAGGTCTGCTCTACCGGGGCGATCGCGAGCGCTTCCTGCAGGTTGCCGATCGGATCGTCCAGACCACGTCGCGCTACATGCTCGGCAACCTGGCCATCTCCATGGTCTGCGGCACCGTCTACGGCGTCACCGCGGTGATCCTCGACGTTCCGTACCCGCTCGCGCTGGCGGTGATCGCGGGGATCCTCGATCTGATCCCCAGCATCGGGGCCACCATCGCCGGCATCATCGTCGCGCTCGCCGCGCTCTCGGTCAGCCCCACAGCGTTCGTCGTCTTCCTGATCGTGATGGTCGTCTACCAGCAGATCGAGAACTACATCCTGCAGCCGACGATCATAGGAAAGGCGGCGAGGATCTCCGGCTTCACCGTGCTCGCCAGCGTCCTGGCTTTCGGAGCGCTCTTCGGGCTCATCGGGGCGATCATCGGCGTGCCTATCGCAGCCGGGATCCAGATCGTCGTGGAGGAGCTCACCGCTGCCAGGAGGGCTCGCATCGCCGCAGTGGACGCCGCCGTGTAGCGATAATCAGGCCTTCGCAGTTTCTGCTCGACGGGCGCTGCGGTAAGCGCGCTCTAGCGTTGAATACGTGATTAGGAGGGCCGAGGAGGGCGCGTGGAGATTGCGCCGCTCGCTTCGGCTGTCAGGGGTGACCCGTCAGGCTGCCAGCCACGCGGCCGCGTCCGGACCAGTGGTGTGGCAGTCGCGGCACCGCGCTTCGTACGAATCGGAGGCGCCGACCACGATCGTCTCACCCGAGTAGGGCGCGGGCCGCCCGTCGACCAGCCTCTGGGTCGTCGTTGCCGGCCCGCCGCAGCGGTGGCAAACGGCTTGCAGCTTGTCGACGAACTCGGCGCGTGCGAGGAGCTCGGGCATCGGGCCGAACGGCTGACGGCGGAAGTCCTGGTCGAGGCCCGCGGCGATGACGCGAACGCCGCCGTCAGCCAGCGCGAGCGCGGCGTCGACGATCGTCGACTCGAAGAACTGGACCTCGTCGATCCCCACGACCTCGCAGCCGCGGGCCCGCGCGACGAGCTCGGCGCAGCCGTCGACCGGGACGGCGGACATCCGCACGCCCGCATGGCTCACGACATCGGCGGCGTCGTACCGGTCGTCGATCCGAGGCTTGAAGAGGAGCACGCGCTGCCCGGCGATCTCCGCCCGCCGCAGCCGACGGATCATCTCCTCGCTCTTGCCGCTGAACATCGGGCCGCAGACGACCTCGAGCCAGCCTCCCCGCTGTGGCGGCACCCGGATCACGACCAGGATCCTAGAGCCGGTGTCGGCCGGCGCGTTTCGTTCGGCAGGGAGGCGGGGATACCGACCCATGGCTCGTCAGGGAGGATCGTGACCGGCTTCGGCTTCCCGCCTCCGCCGATGACGTGCTGCTCCCAGTGCGGCGAGTGGCTGCAGGTGGAGATCGTGCGCGCCGGGCTGCATCAGTGCGACGCCGAGGCATTCGTCGAGTACCAGGTGATGCGCGCGCGCCGCGATCTCGACTCGATCGAGTCGGAACTCGCGGGGTACCTCGCAACCCCGCGCGCACGTAACCTGCTCGCGTTCAGGCGGTACCTCGAGCGGCGGGACGTCGAACGGCGAGCCGCCTGACGGCCAAGTTGCCCTTGCTACACTCCTGCTCGGCTCGGCGGCGTAGCTCAGTTGGTTAGAGCAGCGGAATCATAATCCGCGTGTCGTAGGTTCGAGTCCTACCGCCGCTACCTGTCCCGCCCCCTTTCGCACGTCCCGACCAGAAGAGAAGAAATGGCCACCGGAGTCAGAGTCGCGATCACGCTCGCGTGCACCGAGTGCAAGCGGCGCAACTACCAGTCGCAGAAGTCCAAGCGGAACACGCCCGACCGCGTCGAGTTCCGCAAGTACTGCCGCTGGTGCGGCTCGCACACGCTCCACCGCGAGACGCGGTAGGCGGGAGGGGCATGGCAGGCGAGACGAGACGCCAGCGGCGCGATGCGCGCCGGGCGGCCGGCAAGGAGCCGGCCCGGTCCGGCTCACCCCGCCCCGTGGCCGCCGGCCCTGCGGCGCCTGCCGCGCCGGCGCACGTCGAGCATCCCCGCCGGGGCGGCTTCGTGCGCGAGTCGGTCGCGGAGCTCCGGAAGGTCGAATGGCCGAACCGGGCGCAGGTGATCCAGGGGACGATCGTGGTCATCATCGCGTGCGTCATCGTCGGGGCGTACCTCTGGGGCGCCGACCAGATCCTCCGGCCGTTCGTCCGCGACGTGCTCCTCGGGCAGTAGGGAGAAGAAGAGCCTCAGATGTTCCACTGGTATGTGATCAACACCTACTCCGGGCACGAGAACAAGGTGAAGGCCAATCTCGAGCACCGGATCGTCTCGATGAACCAGCAGCAGCGGTTCCGGCGTGTCGTGGTCCCCACCGAGCAGGTCATCGAGACCAAGGACGGGCAGAAAGTGCAGACGGAGAAGCGCGTGCTGCCCGGGTACGTGCTGGTCAACATGGATCTGAACGACGATGCCTGGACGGTCGTCAAGGGCACGCCAGGCGTGACCGCGTTCGTCGGTGCCGGCGCCAAGCCGTCGCCGCTCTCGACCGCCGAGGTCGACCGCATCCTCCACGCGGGAGGCGCAGCGGGCGCGCCGGCGGCGAGGGCCCAGGTGGAGTTCTCGCTCGGCGAGTCGGTCAAGGTCACATCCGGCCCGCTCTCCGACTTCGACGGCGAGATCGTCGACGTCAACGCCGATGCGCAGAAGCTGAAGGTGCTCGTCGACATCTTCGAGCGCCAGGTGCCCGTCGAGCTCGCGTTCGACCAGGTGAAGAAGATCGACTAACGACGACGGAGAGGAGGAGGCGCGCGACGCGCCGCACGGACTCCGATGGCGAAGAAAGTCCTCACACTCATCAAGCTCCAGATCCCCGGCGGACAGGCGAACCCCGCGCCGCCGGTCGGCCCCGCGCTGGGCCAGCACGGCGTCAACATCGTCGAGTTCACGAAGGCGTTCAACGCGCAGACCGCGCACGAGAACGGCCGGATCATCCCGGTCGAGATCACCGTCTTCGAGGACCGCTCGTTCACGTTCATCACGAAGACGCCGCCTGCGGCGGTGCTCATCAAGGAGGCACTCGGCCTCGAGTCCGGCTCGGCCGAGCCGAACCGCAACAAGGTGGGCCGCTTGAGCCAGGCGCAGCTTCGCTCGATCGCCGAGACGAAGATGCCCGACCTCAACGCCAACGACGTCGAGGCCGCGATGCTCGTCATCGCCGGAACCGCGCGATCGATGGGCGTGGAGGTGGAGCAGTGACTCTCGCGACTCGCGCGCACACCCGCCGCGTCAGCGGCGGCTTTAGGGATTCTCGCGAGCTCGGATCTGCTTCTGCAGATCCGAGCTCTGCGGGGACGAACGGCGTGGAGGTGGACTCGTGAGTGCACACGGCAAGAGGTACCGGGAGGCTCGGGCGGCGATCGACCGCGAGAAGCTCTACGCGCCCGCGGAGGCGTTCTCGAACTTGAAGGGCGCCCCGGACGCGAAGTTCGACGAGACCGTCGAGGTGCACTTCCGGCTCGGGCTCAACGTCCGCCACGCCGACGAGCAGCTCCGCGGCACGATCATGCTGCCGCACGGCACGGGACGGTCGACACGGGTGGCCGTGTTCGCCGAGGGCGACAAGGCGCGCGAGGCAGAGGAGGCAGGGGCGGACGTCGTCGGCTCCGCCGACCTCGCGGCGAAGATCGAAGGCGGCTTCCTCGACTTCGACGTCGCGATCGCGACACCCGACCAGATGGGGAACGTCGGCAAGCTCGGCCGGGTGCTCGGACCGCGCGGTCTGATGCCTAATCCGAAGACGGGCACGGTGACCTTCGACGTCGCGAAGGCCGTCTCGGATGCCAAGGCCGGCAAGCTCGAATACCGCACAGACCGCGGCGCGAACGTCCACCTCCCGATCGGCAAGAAGAGCTTCGGCGAGAAGCAGCTGCTCGAGAACTATGCGGCGGTCGTCGAGGAGATCGTCCGGGCGAAACCGGCGGCCGCCAAGGGCCGCTACATCAAGGGCATCACCCTCACGACGACGATGGGGCCGGGGCTCCACCTCGACCCGACGCGGACCCGCGACATCGCCGAGCCCGCCGAAGCGGCCTCGGCCAAGAGCGGGCAGGAGGCGGCTGCTACCGTCTAGCGCCGAAGCACACATCACCGCCGAAGACAGCCGGCAGCCCGCGGGCAGAGGACCGGCCGAGGTAGGTCAGGAGGATCGTGCAGGTGACCCCTGCGACCTGAGCCCACCTCGCGAGGTGGGCTTAGCCGTTTCCGGAGGAAACGGCCCGGAGGAAACGACATGCAGAGAACGGAGAAGGAACAGGTCGTCGCGGCGCTCGTCGAGCGACTTCGCTCGACGGAGTCGCTGATCGTCGCCGACTACCGCGGCCTCACGAACTCGCAGCTCGCCGAGTTGCGCGTCAAGCTCCGATCGAGCGGGGCGCAGCTCCAGGTCGTGAAGAACACGCTCACGCGGCGCGCCGCCGAGTCCGCGGGCGCCGAGTCGCTGCTGGCGCTCCTCGAGGGACCGACGGCGATCGCGTTCGTCGAGACCGACGGCGACCCGGTGGCGGTCGCGAAGGCCTTCGCCGACACCGCGAGGGACACGAAGGTCCTCGCACTCCGCGGAGGGATCCTCTCCGGACGCTCGATCTCGAGCGACGAGATCGAGGAGCTGGCCAAGCTGCCGGCGCCCGAGGTGGTCAAGAGCCAGCTCGTCGGCGTGATCGTGGCTCCGCTCACTCAGCTCGTCGGGCTCATCACGGCGCCGCTGCGAGACGTCGTCGGGCTCATCGACGCACGCATCGCCCAGCTCGAGGAGGGCGGGGACGCGAGCGCTTCCGGGGGCCCGGCCGAGCAGCCCGCGCCGGCGGAGGAACCGGTAGCCGAGGCAGCCGTGGCCGAGGCGCCCGCCGAGAAGGGGAAAGCGGACGAGGCTGCGCCCGACGGGCCTGCTGGGGAGACGACCGAGGAGGCTGCAGCCGAAGCGACCGCAGCCGAGCCGATGGCGGAGGCGGGCGACGCGGACCAGACGAACGACGAGACCGAACAGGGCTAGGACGAGAAAGGATCACACGAGATGGCAACGGAGACAGCGAAGGTGCTCGAGACGCTCGGCAAGATGACCGTCCTCGAGCTCGTCGAGCTCAAGAAGGCGATCGAGGAGGAGTGGGGCGTCACCGCCGCCGCTCCCGTCGCGATTGCCGCGGCGCCGGGCGCCGCGGCCGGCGGCGACGGTGCGGCTGCTGCGGAGGAGAAGGACTCCTTCGACGTCGTGCTCACCTCCGCCGGCGACAAGAAGATCCAGGTGATCAAGGTCGTCCGTGCGGCGACCGGACTCGGCCTCAAGGAGGCGAAGGATCTCGTCGACGGCGCCCCCGGCAACGTCAAGGAGGCGCTCGCCAAGGACGAGGCCGAGAAGCTCAAGGCCGAACTCGAGGAGGCAGGCGCCGGGGTCGAGCTGAAGTAGCGTGGGGGAACCCATGGTTCCCCCACGAGCCCCCTCCTTCGTGCTCGTGCACCGGTGACCGCCGGTTGGCCTCCCGGCCGGCAAAGCCGGCCTCCGGCCTCGTCGGCGGTCCACCGACGAGCGTGAGAAACGGTGGCAAGGCCCGGTTTCCGCGGGCCTTGCCGCATCAGCTACACTTTGTCGCGGACAGCTTCGCCGCCCTGCAGGGGTTGCGGCGGAGCGTGCCTGTCCGCTATCTTTCCCTGTTCCGCCCGAGCCTGGCTCCGACTCTGCCCGTCCGATCACCGACCGCCGTACCTAGCAAGGGAGGCTGTTCTTGAGCAGCACTGCCGTCGCGCCGCGCGCGCGCAAGACCTTTTCGCGTCTGAAGCACGTCCTCGACCTCCCCAACCTCATCGACATCCAGAAGGCCTCCTTCCAGTGGTTCCTGGACGAGGGGCTCCGCGAGACGATCGACGACATCTCGCCCATCTCCGACTACACCGGCACGCTCGCCGTCGAGTTCGGGGACTACGAGTTCGGCCCGCCGCAGCACACGATCTCGGAGTGCCGCGAGAAGGACCTGACCTACCAGGCGCCGCTCTCCATGACCGTCCGCTTCGTCAACACGGAGACGGGCGAGATCCGCGAACAGCGCGTGTTCATGGGCGACTTCCCGATGATGACCGAGCACGGCACGTTCATCATCAACGGCACCGAGCGCGTCATCGTCACGCAGCTCGTGCGTTCGCCCGGCGCCTACCTGATGGAGCCGAAGGACGCGACGAAGCAGGTCTTCACCGCGAACCTGATGCCGTCGCGAGGATCGTGGCTCGAGCTCGAGATCGACAAGAAGGGCATCGTCTACGCCCGCATCGACCGCAAGCGCAAGCTGCCGATCACGACGCTTCTCCGTGCGCTTCCCGCCGAGGACCCGACGACGGGTTTCCAGCTCGACACGTCGACGAACGAGGCGATCCTCGGGCTCTTCGACGAGACAACGCGCGTCTACATCCAGAACACGCTCGAGAAGGATCCCTCCACCCGCGAGGAGGAGGCCCTCATCGAGGTCTTCAAGAAGCAGCGCCCGGGTGAGCCGCCGACGCTCGACAACGCACGGAACCTGCTCCGGTCGCTCTTCTTCGACCCCAAGCGTTACGACCTCACCAAGGTCGGCCGCTACAAGCTGAACCAGCGGCTCGGCGTCGACGTGCCGGAAGACACCCGCGTCCTCACGACCGAGGACATCCTGGCGCTCGTGCGCAGGCTCGTCGACCTTCCGGCCCGGCTCGGGGTGCTCGAGGACTCGAAGGACTTCGCCGCCGAGGCGGCGGTCATCTCGCGCGAGCCGATCCGCGGCGAGCTCGACGAGTACGAGCACTTCGGCAACCGCCGCCTGCGCACCACCGGTGAGCTGATTCAGGAGGCGTTCCGCGTCGGCCTGTACCGGATGGAGCGGGTCGTCCGCGAGCGGATGACGACGGAGGACGTCGACACGATCACGCCGCAGACGATCATCAACATCCGCCCGGTCGTCGCGGCGCTGAAGGAGTTCTTCGGCTCCTCGCAGCTGTCGCAGTTCATGGACCAGACGAACTCGCTCGCCGGGCTCACGCACCGGCGCCGGCTCTCGGCGCTCGGCGCGGGCGGCTTGACCCGCGAGCGCGCGCCGATCGAGGTGCGCGACGTCCACCCGACGCATTACGGCCGCATGTGCCCGATCGAGACGCCCGAAGGCCCGAACATCGGCCTGATCGGCGCCCTCGCCTCGTACGCGACCGTGTCCGAGTTCGGGTTCATCCAGACGCCGTACCGCGTGGTCGAGAAGGCGAAGGTGTCCGACGAGATCGTCTACCTCGACGCGGCGCAGGAGGCCCAGTACACGATCGCGCAGGCGTCCGAGGCGGTCGATGCGAAGACCGGCAAGTTCGTCAACGAGCAGGTGCTCTGCCGCTCCGCCGCCGGCGAGGCGGTGATCGCACGGGCCGACCAGGTCGACTACATGGACGTCTCGCCGGCCCAGATCGTCTCGGTCGCGACGGCGCTGGTCCCGTTCCTCGAGCACAACGACGCCAACCGGGCGCTGATGGGCGCGAACATGCAGAAGCAGGCGGTGCCGCTGATGATCCCGCAGGCACCGCTCGTCGGCACCGGCCTCGAGTACCGCGCCGCGGTCGATACCGGCGATGTCGTGCTCGCGCGGAATCCGGGCACGGTCATCGACGTCGACGCCGAGCGGATCGTCGTCGAGGGCAAGGGGACGCGGGACGAGTATCCACTGACCAAGTTCATGCGCTCGAACCAGGGCACGCTGATCCACCAGAAGCCGGTCGTCTCGCTCGGCGACACCGTTGCGAGGGACGAGGTGCTCGCGGACGGCGCGGCCACCGACCGCGGCGAGCTCGCACTCGGGGCGAACCTGCTTGTGGCGTTCATGCCGTTCGAGGGGTTCAACTTCGAGGACGCGATCGTGCTCTCCGAGCGGCTCGTCAAGGACGACGTTCTGAGCTCGATCCACATCCACGAGTACGAGATCGACGCGCGCTCGACAAAGCTCGGCGACGAGGAGATCACGCGTGACATCCCGAACCGCTCGGAGGAGTCGCTCGCGAACCTCGACGAGCGCGGCGTCGTACGCATCGGCGCCGAGGTGGGCTCGGGCGACCTGCTCGTCGGCAAGGTGACGCCGAAGGGCGAGACCGAGCTGACGGCGGAGGAGAAGCTGATCCGCGCAATCTTCAAGGAGAAGGCGCGCGAGGTCCGCGACACGTCCCTCAAGGTGCCGCACGGCGAAGGCGGCAAGGTCATCGGCGTCAAGACGTTCGCGCGCGATGCGGGCGACGACCTGCCGCCGGGCGTGAACGAGCTCGTCCGCGTCTTCGTCGCGAAGAAGCGCAAGATCGCGGAGGGCGACAAACTCGCCGGCCGCCACGGGAACAAGGGCGTGATCGCGAAGATCGTCCCCGAGGAGGACATGCCGTTCCTCGAGGACGGCCGCTCCGTCGACGTCGTCCTGAACCCGCTCGGCGTCCCGAGCCGTATGAACATCGGCCAGATCCTCGAGACCCATCTCGGCTGGGCCGCGGCCCACGGTGTGTTCGCGGAGGGCGAGCCCGTCAACGAGCGGGCGCCGATCAACGCGCCCGACCCGCGGGCCGTCTCGACGCCCGTCTTCGACGGCGCGACCGAGACGGACGTCGACGAGGCGCTGATCGCGTGGGCCAAGCAGAGCGACACGATCGCGATGAACGTCGACGAGAGCCGCGCCGAGGGCCGCCGCTGCTCCGGGAAGGTGCACCTCTTCGACGGGAAGTCGGGCGAGCCCTTCGAGCAGAAGGTGACCGTCGGCTACATGTACATCTTGAAGCTGCTCCACCTCGTCGACGACAAGATCCATGCACGCTCGACCGGCCCGTACTCGCTGGTGACCCAGCAGCCGCTGGGCGGCAAGGCGCAGTTCGGCGGCCAGCGCTTCGGCGAGATGGAGGTCTGGGCGCTCGAGGCGTACGGCGCGGCGTACACGCTCCAGGAGATGCTCACGATCAAGTCCGACGACACCATCGGCCGCGTCAAGGCGTACGAGGCGATCGTCAAGGGCGAGAACATCGCCGAGCCGTCGATCCCGGAGTCGTTCAAGGTGCTCCTCAAGGAGATGCAGTCGCTCTCACTCGACGTCCACGTCCTCTCGGACGAGGGCCGTGAGGTTGAGGTGCGCGAGGAGGACGACGAGCTGCTCCGCGCCGCGGAGGAGCTCGGGATCGACCTGTCGCCGGCAAGCGTGCGCGGTGCGGCGGGTGCCCCGTCGGCCCAGGAGGTCGAGGAGGGCGCGCCCGAGGAGGGCGCCGACCTGTCGCTCGCCTCCGACGAGGATCTGGAGGAAGAGCCGGCCGAGGCCCAGGAGGAGCTCGCACTCCCCGCGGATCTCGAGGTCGAGGACTGAGTTGAGAGGCAATTCGCCTCGCGAAGTACCTCTCGGAACTGAACGCACACACAGGACGACGGGAGAGACACCTCAGAGGTGACTCTCCGAAGGAGAACGCTTTGGCGCAGATCGACATCAACGACTTCGACGCGATCCGGATCGGCCTCGCTTCCCCGAAGCAGATCCGTGACTGGTCGATGGGCGAGGTCACAAAGCCGGAGACCATCAACTACCGCACCCTGAAGCCCGAGCGGGACGGCCTCTTCTGCGAGCGCATCTTCGGTCCGACCAAGGACTGGGAGTGCTACTGCGGCAAGTACAAGCGCGTCCGCTACAAGGGAATCATCTGCGAGCGCTGCGGCGTCGAGGTGACGCGTCAGAAGGTGCGCCGCGAGCGCATGGGGCACATCGACCTTGCCGCGCCGGTCTCGCACATCTGGTTCTTCAAGGGCGTCCCGAGCCGGATCGGCTACCTCCTCGACATCGCTCCGCGCGAGCTCGAGAAGGTTCTCTACTTCGCCGCGTCGATCGTGACGGGCGTCGACCACGAGAAGCGCCAGGCCGATCTCGCGGATCTCGAGGACAAGGTCCGCGGCGAGTCCGAGCAGATCTACGTCGACCGCGACGAGCAGCTGTCCGCGCTCGACGACCGGCTCAAGCGCCGCCGCGACTACCTGGCCGCAGGCAAGGACAAGGGCTTCGACGAGGACGACGAGTTCTGGGCCCGCGGGCTCTCGAACTGGGCCGAGGACCAGATGATGCCGTCCCTCGACGAGGCGCGCTCGCTCGCAGGAGCGATCTTCCCCGAGCTCGCGAAGACCGTCGCGGGCGAGGACCCGAAGCGGCTGCGCGAGCTCGTCCGCCAGACCGCGACGCGCGACGACCGTCGGCTCGCTCCGCGCGAGATCGAGTCCGTCGGTACGGCGGCCCAGGAGATCCGCACGGCGCTCGACCCGCTCCGGGGCGAGCTCGAGAAGGCGTCCGGCGCGAAGAAGGGCGCCATCACGAAGCACCTGCACAAGGTGCTCGACCAGCTGCTCTCGGGCGAGCAGCTCTCGGGCGACGACGCCGAGCTCGTCGCGTCGATCGACGCGAAGAACCTCGAGCGCGCCCGCGAGACCGGCAACGGCCTCCTGCGCGACGTGCTCGAGCAGACCGACGCCGAGGCCGGGCCCGAGCAGGTGCGCGAGCTCGCCTACGACCTCTGCCTCGTCGAGGGTGCCCGCAAGGAGGACCTCGACGCCGTCCAGCAGTGGGCCACGAAGGTCAAGGAGATGGTCGCCGACATGGAGAGCCGCCGCGAGGACACTCGCGAGGCGGCCGTGGAGGGCGTTCGCCGGCTCGAGGACACGTGGAAGCTGTTCCGCGAGCTCGACGTCAAGCAGGTCGTCAACGACGAGCAGCTCTTCCGCGAGCTCAAGGACCGCTTCGGCTCGCCGTACGGCTTCGGCGTCTACTACCGCGGCGGGATGGGCGCGGAGGCGATCCGCGAGCTGCTCCGCGACCTCGACCTCGGCCAGGAGTCGATGGCGCTCCGCGACACGATCAAGACGTCAAAGGGGCAGAAGCAGCAGCGCGCGATAAAGCGGCTTAAGGTCGTGCAGGCGTTCATCACGTCCGAGAACAAGCCCGAGTGGATGGTGCTCGAGGCAGTGCCCGTGATCCCGCCGGAGCTCCGCCCGATGGTTCAGCTCGACGGCGGGCGCTTCGCGACGAGCGACCTCAACGACCTCTACCGGCGTGTGATCAACCGCAACAACCGGCTCAAGCGCCTGCTCGACCTCGGCGCGCCGGAGATCATCGTCAACAACGAGAAGCGCATGCTCCAGGAGGCGGTCGACGCGCTGTTCGACAACGGCCGGCGCGGCCGCGCGGTGACAGGCCCCGGCAACCGGCCCCTGAAGTCGCTGTCGGACATGCTCAAGGGCAAGCAGGGCCGGTTCCGACAGAACCTGCTCGGCAAGCGAGTCGACTACTCGGGCCGCTCCGTGATCGTCGCGGGCCCGAACCTGAAGCTCCACCAGTGCGGCCTGCCGAAGCTGATGGCGCTCGAGCTGTTCAAGCCGTTCATCATGAGCCGGCTCGTCGAGCGGAAGTCCGTCCAGAACATCAAGGCGGCGAAGAAGCACGTGGAGTCGATGGTCCCGGAGGTCTGGGACGTGCTCGAGGAGGTCATCGCCGAGCACCCCGTGCTGCTCAACCGGGCGCCGACGCTCCACCGCCTCGGCATCCAGGCGTTCGAGCCGGTGCTCGTCGAAGGCAAGGCGATCCAGGTGCATCCGCTCGTCTGCCACGCGTTCAACGCGGACTTCGACGGCGACCAGATGGCTGTCCATCTCCCGCTCTCGGCGGAGGCGCAGGCGGAGGCCCGCATCCTGATGCTCTCGTCGAACAACATCCTCTCGCCGGCGCACGGGCGGCCGCTCGCGACGCCGACGCAGGACATGGTGCTCGGGGCGTACTTCCTCACCTACTGCGCGCACGACCTCACGGCGACCACCGCGGAGGATCTCGCCAAGGAGCTCGGCGTCAAGGGGCTTCCCAAGCTCTCGTCCGAGGACCAGGTGCACTTCGCGCTCGACGCCGGTCAGAAGGGCATCTCACTCCAGGAGCCGTTCGTGTATCGCCAAGGGGACGAGGAGCGCCTCACGACGCCCGGCCGCGTGATCTTCGAGAGCGAGCTGGACCGGTCGCTCGAGCACGCCGTCAAGGACGGCACGCACGTGCCGCTCGTGATCGACCGGGCACTCACGAAGCGCGAGGTCGACGCTCTGATCGACGGGCTCGTCGGCCAGTACGGTGCGTACGCGGTGGCGACCGTGCTCGACACGATCAAGTCGCTCGCGTTCCGGTACGCGACCCGGGCCGGCATCACCGTCTCGAAGAACGACATCGTGATCCCACCCACGAAGGAGGCGATCCTCGCGGGCTACGAGGAGCAGGTGGCGAAGATCGAGCGGGAGTACGAGCGCGGCCTGATGACCGAGGAGGAGCGGAAGGAGCGCGTCGTGGCCGTCTGGACGGAGGCCACCGACGAGGTCGCCGACGCGATGAAGGACAACCTCCACCAGACGAACTCGATCTTCATGATGGCCAACTCCGGAGCACGCGGATCGTTCAACCAGATCCGCCAGCTCGCGGGCATGCGTGGCCTGATGGCCAACCCGAAGGGCGAGATCATCGAGCGCCCGATCAAGGCCAACTTCATGGAGGGCCTGTCGGTGCTCGAGTACTTCATCTCGACCCACGGTGCCCGCAAGGGGCTCGCCGACACGGCGCTCCGCACGGCCGACTCGGGTTACCTGACTCGACGTCTCGTCGACGTATCGCAGGACGTGATCATCCGCGAGGAGAACTGCGGTACTTCCGACCACGTCGAGCTGCCCGCGATCCTCGACGGCCAGGTGAACCTGAGCGCCGCCGGGCGTGTCCTCGCCGACGACGTCCACAAGCCGCTCAAGGACGGGAAGCCGGGCAAGACGGTGCTCGCCGAGAAGGGCGAGCTTCTCACCAAGCCGCGTCTGCGGGAGGTAGTTGAACAACTCGAGGAGGCTGCCGACACGTTCCTCCTCCCGCTGCGGACGGTGCTCAAGTGCCGGAGCGAGGTCGGCGTGTGCCGCGCCTGCTACGGCACCTTCCTCGCCACCGGCGACATGTGCGAGATCGGCGACGCCGTCGGCATCGTCGCGGCGCAGTCGATCGGCGAGCCGGGCACCCAGCTGACGATGCGCACGTTCCACACGGGCGGCGTCGCCGGCGCGGACATCACGCACGGCCTGCCGCGCGTCGTCGAGATCTTCGAAGCCCGGAACCCCAAGGGGGCCGCGACGCTCGCGGAGGTCGGCGGCAAGGTGTCGGTCGAGGATCAGGAGCGAACGATGCTCGTCACGGTCACGCCGACCGTGCTCGACGAGAATGGCGAGCCGCTCCCGGTCAAGGAGTACTCGTTCCCGCGGCGCACGCGGCTCCTCGTCCGCACGGGCGATGCCGTGGAGCAGGGCGACCCGCTGAACGAGGGTTCGCGAAATCCGTCCGACATGCTCGACCTCCACACCCGGGCCTCGCGGGGCTCGACGCCGACGGAGCTCTACCTCGTCGGCGAGGTGCAGAAGGTCTACAAGTCCCAGGGCGTCGACATCCACGACAAGCACATCGAGCTCATCGTCCGCCAGATGATGAAGAAGGTGCGCGTCGAGACCCCGGGCGACACCGAGCTCCTGCCGGGCCAGCTCGTCGACAAGGTCGTGCTTCAGCGTGCGAACGAGACCGCGCGGGCGGCCAAGAGTGAGAAAGCGACATTCGAGCCGCTCATCCTTGGCATTACCAAGGCCTCGCTCGCGACGGAGTCGTTCCTGTCTGCCGCCTCCTTCCAGGAGACGACGAAGGTGCTCACCGACGCGTCGATCGAGGGCAAGGTCGACCGCCTGCTCGGCCTGAAGGAGAACGTGATCATCGGGAAGCTGATCCCGGCGGCCACGGGCCTGAAGAAGTATCGGGGCATCGACATCGAGCCGTCCGAGCCGCTCCCTGCGGGGATGTTCGGGCCCGGGACGGACGCGGAACTGCTCGCGGCGCTCGAGGAGATCGGAGACGGCGACGGGCTCGACCTCGCCTCGCTCGGGCTCGGCTACGAGGACCAGCTCCCGGAGCTGCCCGAGTTGTCCGACCTGCCGGAGCTCCCTGACGCGCCGGACGCCGGCGCGGACGACGCGGCGTAGGAACGAGGAGACCGCCTCCCGGGGAACCGCTTCCCGGGAGCGGTCTCCGTGTCTCAGCCCGCGGGCCGGCCGACCGCCAGCAACCGCGCGAGCAGCTCGATGCCGTCCTCACCCTGCTCGAGCTCGACGGCGCGACCGGTAGTGCGGCAGGTCGCCTCGATGCGAGCGAGCACCCCGAGCGCCTCAGCGCGACCAAGACCCGGAAGGACGAGCGCGACGGCGCGCGTGCCGACTGCGTAGACCGGGGCGTCGACAACCGCCTTGATGTTCTGTGCGAGCGCGGTCGCGTCGTCGGCGCCGCTCCGCACGACGGCGGCCGCGATCCGCGACCCGTCCGCGCGCGCCTCCGCTACACGCTCCGAAAGGGCCGCGACGAGGGCCGCTCGCCCGGGCAAGCCGTCGGCCACGACCGGAGGACGCCCTTCTCGGGCCGGCTCGAGGGGAGCCCGCTCGGTGTGGTCGACGACATCGAGCTCCCGCAGCGACACGACCGCGGTATCGATTCGCCGCGCGGTCGCGTCCAGGGCCGCGAGCCTGTGCGCGCGGCGCGCCGCGCGACGGCGGCGCGCCCGCCATGCGATGGCCCCGGCCGGCAACGCCGCGGCGAGGCCCACGAGGACGGCGGTGACGGTCACATCCTCGAGTATCGGCCTCGCGACGCCGGGGTGTCACCCTTCGAGGACGATCTCTCCGGGCGCGAGCTGGTGCAACGTGCCGTTCCGCTTCGGGGACCGACCCTCGTCCCCCGTGACGACGGCCGTGCCTCGCTTCGCGTCCTTCGCCTCGGCGAGCGACGCCTCCGCGCGGGCGGCGAACGATTCCCGGTCGTCCTGCGGCAAGAGCTCCGTGATCCCGCCGGACACGGACACGTGGCCGGCCTCGCCGATCGGCTCGTTCTCGAGCGAGGTGCGGAGCGCGTCGAACAGCTCGCGCGCGTCGCCTCCCTCCGATCCGGGGCGGAGGACGGCGAACTTGCCGCCGCCGAGCCGGAACGCATAGTCGAGGCGGTGGGTGACCGCCTGCAGCCGCTTTGCGAGCTCGAGGAGGACGCCGTCGGCGGCGAGGATCCCGATCCGGGCGTTGAGCCACGTCAACCGGTCGACGTCCATCACGAGCAACGAGAGCGGATGGTGCGCGAGGCGGGCCCGCAGGATCTCGCGCTCGAGGACGGCGGCGAAGGACTGGCGATCGAGCAGGCTGGTGAGCATGTCGAGCTCAGGCACGACATCCGCGTCGCTCAGGTCGAGCGACCTCGAGATCGGCGGGCGGGCGCGCTGGACGAGCTCGTGCAGACCGTCGACGTCCTCCTCGCTGAACCGCCGGTCGCGGTCGCGGGTCAGCACGCCGAGCAGGCTCTGAGGGCCGTTCTCGTCGAGCAGCGGCACGACGAGACCGGCGCGCACCGGCTCTTCGCCATCTGGTGCAACCAGGTCCCCCGCGAAGCCCACCTCGATCGCCCGCGCGCCGCGGTAGTCGGGGAAGCCCATCCGGGCGATGTGGTTGGTCTCGGACTCCGAGAGCCCGACGGTGGCGACGATCGGCGTGCCCTTGGCCCCTGAGACGAGCGCGATGGCCCCGTCCGCGGACGTCCGCTCGCGCGCCAGCTCGAGCGCGCGCACCATGGGCTCGGGATCGCTTTCGAGCTCCAGGGGCGATGGAGCGCGCGCGCTCTGGACCGCCGTGAGGGCGTCGTTGAGCGTCTGTGCGAAGCCCGCCAGCCGGTCGTCGTAGCGCCGGAGCATGGCGGCCGTCACGTCCGCCTGGCGTGACAGCAGCCGCCTGAGTGCGAGCACGAAAAGGACAACGGAAAGCGCCGCCAGGACGATCGCCGCGACCGCGAGCCACGTCGTCATCGTGCGCCGCCGGAGCCGCGTCCCTCCATCGAGGTAACCCTACAGAGGGGGGTGGCTGACATCGTGTTGTCCGCAAGGCAGGAATCCGACGAGCGGATTCCTGCCGCGGGATCCCCGGCCGCGGCCGGGGCACGGCCCTGAAGGCGGCAGCTGGCGCGGCCGCAAGTGCCGGGTTGTGTCATTGCGAAGCTGTGCGAGCGGTAGACCCGCCACCCGAGTCGCACGATTCACTTCACTCGATTGATGCTGGATCGATCGACGTCTGCACGTCAGACGCGGGAACTATCCTCGCCCTTGTGGGATCCGCCCGCGTCCAGCTCGTCGCGCTCGATCCTCCGGACGAGGTCCTCGAGGCCTCGCCCGGCAACCCGGTGCCGTTCCCGGCGCTCGAGGTGCCGTCCGCTCGGCGACCGGGGTGGACGACGCTGGCCGCGCTGGCCGTGGCCTGCGGCATCATCGCCGTGGCGCTCGGTGCGTGGGCGCTCGTCGCCGAGATGCGTTCGAGCCCGGAGCCGGCGCGAGGAGCGACGGACGGGCGCTCGCTCGCCGTGCTCACCGATGGCAACGCGGAGCGCTATCCCCTCCGCGGCTCCGTCGACCGGATCACGCTCGTCGTGGCCGCTCGCGGCGAAGCGGTGCTCTCGCTCGACGGGCTCGGCGCCCCGCCGCAGGGCGCGGCCTACGCCGCCTGGGTCGTCCCGCCCGGATCCGCCGTGCCCCTGCCAGCGGGCACATTCGACGCCGCCGAGCGTGTCGTCTCGCTCACCCGGCAGGTGCCCGTGGGAGCGCGCGTCGGCGTCACGCTCGAGCCGGAAGCCGGAGCGGAACGGCCGTCACGGCCGCTGCGCCTCGTTGCCGTCCGGAACGGCCGCTGAGGCGCTCCGACCGCGACAGGCGGCCGTCTGCGACGACCGACCTCTACTAGATCTCGAGCGCCGGTCGTCGGCTCACGTCGGGTCGCCACGACGCTAAGGGGCAGTTGCGGCCGCGATAGCGGACGCCTTCAGGGCCGTGCCCCGCCCGCAGGGCGGGGAGCCGCGGCAGGAATCCGCTCGGCGGATTCCTGCCTTGCGGACAACTACTCCGTGGCGAGGCTCGCGCGGTCCTTGCCGAGTTCCTTGGCCCGGTAGAGCGCGGAGTCGGCGCGCTCGAAGAGCCCGGCCGCGGTCTCGCCGTGGTGCAGCTCGGCGATGCCGGCGGAGATCCTGACGCGGCTGCCGCCCGGGGTCGACATCGACGACACCGCCTCGTGCATCCGCTGGAAGAGTTGCGCTGCGTCGTCGGTGGTCGACTCGGGCATGATCACGGCGAACTCGTCGCCGCCCACGCGGCAGCCGACGTCGACCGAGCGGATCTCGTTGCGAAGCCGCTCCGCGACCTGCGCGAGCACGGCGTCACCCGCGAGATGGCCGATCCGGTCGTTGACCGCTTTGAAGTCGTCCAGGTCGAGGATCAGGAGCGCGAGACGGCGGTCGTACCGCTGGGCGCGGAGCGCCTCTCGCCGGAGCGTCTCGTGGAAGTAGCGCTGGTTGAAGAAGCCTGTGAGCGCGTCCGTCTCCGCCATCTGGCGCGCCTCGCGGTAGCGCCGCGCGTTCTCGATCGCGGGGATGCAGGTCCCGGCGATCTGCTCGACCGCGCCGACCCGCTGCGGCGTCGGCTCGTATCCGGGCGTGCGCCAGAAGAGCGCAAGGCTGCCGAGGGTGGTCCCGTCCCGGCTGACGAGCGGCACGAAGAGCCCGCCGCGGATCAGCTGCGTGTCTGCCGCGTCGGCGGCGCCGTAGCGGTAGCTGACGGTGATCGGTCCGGGCGGAAGTGCTCCGCCCGCTCCGGATGAGGGCGGGTGGGCCGCCTCCTCGGGCGTCATCCCGCGCGTCGCCATGGTCTTCTGCCCGCCCGCCTCCTCCAGCGTGACCATGGCGGCGTCGAACCCGGGAACCTCGAGTGCAGCGTCGAGGACGCGGTCGAGGAGCTCGTCGAACTCGATCGAGCTGCCGAGATCGCTCAGGAAGCGGTTGCGCTTGCTCTCGCGCTCGGCGCGCTCGAGGGCGTCCGACAGGTCGCGGCCGAGGTCGTCCATCCGGGTGCGCATCTCGTCGACCGCCTGGACGAGGCGGTCGTCACGGGTCGGCGCCGTACGGCGGCGGCTCAGCACGAGCACGCCAAAGGCGCCGAGGCCCAGAAGGGCCGCCGCAGCAATGACCAAGCTGATCGTCGTTCCGCTCGAGATTCTCGGTCCCCCAACCTTCCCCGCACCGCAATCTAATCGGCGAAGGCCGGTTCGGCTATCCCCGCGACGCCTTCGACACGACAGCCTCGTTTCGGCTACCATGGCCGATCCTGGGCGGCGGGACAGTGTCCCTGCCGGCCCTTTCTGTGTGACAGAGCTTCGACCGAGACGACAGGAGTAGCGTGCCCACCGTCAACCAGCTCGTGCGCAAGGGTCGCAAGGCCCCGAAGACGAAGGTGAAGACCCCCGCGCTTCGCGGCGCGCCGCAGAAGCGGGGCGTGTGCACGCGCGTCTACACGACGACGCCCAAGAAGCCGAACTCCGCGCTGCGCAAGGTCGCCCGCGTGAAGCTGACGAACCAGATGGAGGTCGGCGCGTACATCCCGGGCGAGGGCCACAACCTCCAGGAGCACTCGGTCGTGCTGATCCGCGGCGGTCGCGTCAAGGACCTGCCGGGGTTCCGCTACAAGGTGATCCGCGGCGGGCTCGACACCTCGGGTGTCGCCGACCGGCGCCAGGGCCGCTCGAAGTACGGCGCGAAGAAGGGCGGCTCGTAGACCGATGCCGCGCCGCGCAGAGATCCAGCCGCGCACGGTGGAGCCGGACTCCGTCCACGGGTCGGTGCTCGTGACGCAGCTCGTCAACCGCCTGATGGTCGACGGCAAGAAGTCGATCGCCGAGCGGGTCGTCTACGACGCGCTCTCGCAGGTCGCCGACAGGAGCGGCAAGCCGGCGCTCGAGGCGCTCGAGGCCGCCGTGAAGTCCGTCACGCCGGTGCTCGAGGTCCGCTCGCGCCGGGTCGGCGGCGCCAACTACCAGGTGCCCGTCGAGGTGCCGCCGCGCCGCGGCCGCACGCTCGCGATCCGCTATCTCGTCACCTACGCGCGCGAGCGCCGCGAGAAGGGCATGGAGGCGAAGCTGGCCGGCGAGCTGCAGGATGCGATCGACCAGCAGGGCGGCGCGTTCAAGCGCAAGGACGACATGTACCGGATGGCGCAGGCGAACAAGGCCTTCGCGCACTACCGCTGGTGAGCCGACGATGACGACGACTGTCACACAGGTCGCGCTCGACCGCGTCCGCAACATCGGGATCATGGCCCACATCGACGCGGGCAAGACGACGACGACCGAGCGGATCCTCTACTACACGGGCCGTACCCACAAGCTGGGAGAGGTCCACGAGGGCGCCGCGACGATGGACTGGATGGCGCAGGAGCAGGAGCGCGGCATCACGATCACGTCGGCTGCGACGACCGCGTCGTGGCGCGACCATCGGATCAACATTATCGATACTCCCGGACACGTGGACTTCACCGTCGAGGTCGAGCGTTCGCTGCGCGTGCTCGACGGCGCGGTTGCCGTGTTCGACTCGGTCGCCGGGGTTCAGCCGCAGTCGGAGACTGTCTGGCGGCAGGCCGACCGCTACGGCGTGCCGCGCATCGCCTTCATCAACAAGATGGACCGCACTGGCGCCGACTTCGACGCCGCCGTGCAGTCGATGCGCGAACGGCTCGGCGCGAACCCAGTCCCGATCCAGATCCCGATCGGCCAGGAGGACGCGCATCGCGGCGTCGTCGACCTCGTGGAGATGAAGGCGGTCGTCTACGAGGACGACCTCGGCCAGACGTTCACGGTCGGCGAGATCCCCGCCGAGTTCGCCGAGGCTGCGAACGAGGCGCACCACGCGTTGATCGACGCCGTCGCCGAGCACGACGACGAGCTGATGGAGACCTACCTCGAGGACGAGGCCACGGTCGCACCCGAGATGATCCGGCGCGCGCTCCGTGCCGGGACGCTCGCCGACGCGCTGACGCCGGTGCTGCTCGGCTCCGCTTTCAAGAACAAGGGCGTGCAGCCGCTGCTCGACGCGGTCGTCGACTACCTTCCGAGCCCGCTGGACGTCCCGGCCGTGCAGGGCACGGACCCGAAGACCGACGACGAGATCACGCGGGCCGCCTCCGAGGAGGCGCCGTTCTCGGCGCTCGTCTTCAAGGTGATGTCCGACCCGTACGTCGGCAAGCTGACCTATTTCCGCGTCTACTCGGGCCACGTCAAGGCCGGTGACCGCGTGCTCAACACGACGAGCGGCCGCACCGAGCGGATCGGCCGGATCCTCCAGATGCACGCGAACCACCGCGAGGAGCGCGAGGAGATCGGCGCCGGCGAGATCGCCGCCGCCGTCGGGCTCAAGCAATCGACGACCGGCGACACGCTCGCGATCGAGAGCGCGCCGATCGTGCTCGAGTCGATGACGTTCCCCGATCCCGTCATATCGGTCGCGATCGAGCCCAAGACGAAGGGCGATCAGGACAAGCTCGGCCAGGGCCTGCAGCGGCTCGCCGAGGAGGACCCCACCTTCCGCGTCTCGACGGACGAGGAGACCGGGCAGACGCTCATCGCTGGGATGGGCGAGCTGCACCTCGAGATCATCGTCGACCGCCTCATGCGCGAGTTCAAGGTCGACGCGAACGTCGGCCGTCCGCAGGTCGCCTACCGCGAGACCGCGTCCGTGCCCGTGCACAAGGTCCAGGGCAGATTCGTCCGGCAGACGGGCGGCTCGGGTCAGTACGGCGACGTCGTCATCAACCTGCTCCCGCAGCAGCCGGGGGACGGCTACGAGTTCGACGACAAGATCGTCGGCGGGAAGATCCCGAGGGAGTACATCAAGCCCGTCGACGAGGGGATCCAGGAGGCACTCGGCGCGGGCGTGCTCGCGGGCTACCCCGTGGTCGACGTCAAGGTCGAGCTCATCGAGGGCTCCTACCACGAGGTCGACTCGAGCGAACGGGCGTTCAAGATCGCCGGCTCGATCGCCTTCAAGGAGGCGATGAAGCGCGCGAAGCCGAAGCTGCTCGAGCCCATGATGGCGGTCGAGGTCGTCACGCCCGAGGACTACCTCGGCGACGTGATGGGGAACCTCAACTCGCGACGCGGCCGAGTCGAGCACCTCGAGCCGCTCGGCAACTCGCAGTCGATCAAGGCGAGCGTGCCGCTGTCCGAGATGTTCGGGTACGCCACCGACCTGCGTTCGATGACGCAGGGGCGGGCGACCTTCACCATGCAGTTCGACCGCTACGAGGACGTTCCCCAGTCCATCGCAGCGGACATCGTCGACGCCCAGAGGGGCGCGTAGGCACCCGGAAGGAGACCGGAACCGCAATGGCCAAGCAGAAGTTCGAGCGCACGAAGCCGCACGTCAACGTCGGCACGATCGGTCACATCGACCACGGCAAGACGACCCTCACCGCCGCGATCACGAAGGTGCTCGCCGAGCAGGGCACCGGCACCGCCGCGCGCGACTTCGCGTCGATCGACGCGGCCCCCGAGGAGCGCCAGCGCGGCATCACCATCAACACCGCGCACGTCGAGTACGAGACCGCGAACAGGCATTACGCCCACGTGGACTGCCCGGGGCACGCCGACTACATCAAGAACATGATCACGGGCGCCGCCCAGATGGACGGCGCGATCCTCGTGGTCTCCGCCGCCGACGGCCCGATGCCGCAGACGCGCGAGCACATCCTGCTCGCCCGCCAGGTCGAGGTGCCGGCGATGGTCGTCGCGCTCAACAAGGCCGACATGGTCGACGACCCCGAGCTGCTCGAGCTCGTCGAGATGGAGGTGCGCGAGCTCCTCTCCAAGTACGAGTTCCCCGGCGACGACATCCCGATCGTCCAGGTCTCGGCGCTCAAGGCGCTCGAGGGCGACCCGGAGTGGACCGCAAAGATCCTCGAGCTGATGGAGGCGGTCGACTCCTACATCCCGGAGCCGACGCGCGACGTCGACAGGCCGTTCCTGATGCCGATCGAGGACGTCTTCACGATCACCGGCCGCGGCACCGTCGTGACGGGCCGCATCGAGCAGGGCAAGATCGAGGTCGGCAACGAGGTCGAGATCGTCGGCATCCACGAGAAGGTCGAGAAGACCACGGTCACGGGCCTCGAGATGTTCCAGAAGATCCTCGACTTCGCGCAGGCCGGCGACAACGCCGGCGCGCTCCTCCGCGGCATCAAGCGCGAGGAGGTCGAGCGCGGCCAGGTGCTCGCGAAGCCGGGCTCGATCACGCCGCACACGCACTACAAGGCCGAGGTGTACGTCCTCTCGAAGGACGAGGGCGGGCGCCACACGCCGTTCTTCAACGGCTACCGGCCGCAGTTCTACTTCCGCACGACGGATGTGACCGGCTCGATCAAGCTCCCGGAGGGCCAGGAGATGGTCATGCCGGGCGACAACACGAACATGGAGATCGAGCTGATCCAGCCGATCGCCATGGATCAGGGCCTCCGCTTCGCGATCCGCGAGGGTGGCCGCACCGTCGGCGCCGGCGTCGTCACGGAGATCGTCAAGTAGGGAGGGGCTCGCCCCTCCCTCACTCCGACGGGAATCGATTCGAGCGATGGCGCAACAGAAGATCAGGATCCGGCTCAAGGGCTACGACCACCAGCAGGTCGACCGCTCCGCCTCGCAGATCGTGGAGACGGCGCAGCGCACCGGCGCGACGATCACCGGCCCCGTCCCGCTGCCGACCGAGAAGAACGTGTATTGCGTGATCCGCGGGCCCTTCATCGACAAGGACTCGCGCGAGCACTTCGAGGTGCGGACGCACAAGCGCCTGATCGACATCCACAGCCCCACGCCGAGGACCGTCGACTCGCTCATGCGGCTCGACCTGCCGGCCGGCGTCGACATCGAGATCAAGCTCTGATGGCGATCAAGGGCATCGTCGGCAGGAAGCTCGGCATGACCCAGGTCTTCGACGAGGAGACCGGGAATGTCGACGCCGTGACGGTGATCGAGGCGGGCCCCTGCCCGGTCGTCACCGTGCGGACCGAAGCGGCCGACGGCTACGACGCCGTCCAGCTCGCGTTCGAGCCGGTCGTCGACCGGAAGCTCTCGAAGGGCGAGCTCGGCCATCTCCGCAAGGCGGGCGTCGGGGGGCACCGGCATCTGGTCGAGTTCCGCGGCCCGAGCGAGCTCGCCGTCGGCGAGCGCGTCACGGTCGAGACGTTCGAGCCCGGCGACCACATCAAGGTCTCGGGAACCTCGATCGGCAAGGGCTTTCAGGGCACGATCAAGCGGCACAACTTCGCCCGCGGGCCCATGAGCCACGGTTCGCACAACGTCCGCAAGCCCGGGTCGGTCGGCGCGTCGGCCACCCCGTCCCGCGTCTTCAAGGGCAAGAAGATGGCCGGCCACATGGGTGCGCATCGCGTCACCCAGACCGGACTCGTCGTACACGGCGTGGACGCAGAGCGGAATCTCCTGCTCGTCCGCGGCGCCGTGCCCGGCCCGAAGAGCGGGCTGGTCGAGATCCGGGGAGTCGAGCGCTGATGGCGGTCAAGGCAGACGTGCTCGGCGGCACGGCGAAGGACGTCGCACTCGACGCGGCTGTTTTCGAGGCCGAGGTCAAGTCGCACCTCGTCCACGAGACCGTGCGCGCCGAGCTGAACACGGCGCGGCGCGGGACGCGCGGCGCGAAGAGCCGCGGGCTCGTCTCGGGCGGCCGCGCGAAGCCGTGGCGCCAGAAGGGCACCGGCCGCGCCCGTCAGGGCACGATCCGTGCGCCTCAGTTCACGGGCGGCGGCGTCGCCTTCCCTCCTGGCATGCGCAGCTTCGACGTGAAGGTGAACCGCAAGGCTCGCCGTGCCGCGCTCCGGGGCGCGCTCTCGAGCCATGCGGCGAACGGCACGCTCGCCGTGCTCGACGCCGCCTCGTTCGACGCCCCGTCGACCAAGCAGGCGAAGGGCGTGCTCGAGGGGTGGGGCAAGGACGCTCCGGTGCTCGTCGTCGCCCACGAGGACGAGGAGTCGGTCGTGAAGTCGTTCCGCAACCTTGAGCGCGTGCTCGTCACCGTCCCGGCCGAGCTCGAGGTCGCCGCCGTCGTCTGGGCGCGCGCCATCGTGGTCACCGAAGCCGCGCTCCCGCTCGTCGAGCAGCGCGCCGGGAAGGAGGCGTCGGGGTGAGCGGTCTGACGAACGAGCAGATCGTGCTGTCCCCGGTTGTCTCCGAGAAGAGCTACGCGGGCATCGCCGAGCGGCGATACACCTTCAAGGTGCACCCCGACGCCCACAAGACGCACGTGCGCCAGGCGGTCGAGCAGCTCTTCGACGTTCACGTCGAGCGGATCAACATCGTCAGGGTGCAGCCGAAACCGAAGCGCCGCGGGCTCTTCAAGGGCACCCGGCCCGGCTGGAAGAAGGCGATCGTCCAGGTCCGCGAGGGCGAGACGATCGAGATCTTCGAGGGAGCCCAAGTCTGATGCCCGTCAAGAAGTACAAGCCGACGAGCGCCGGTCGCCGCCAGATGGCCACGTCGTCGTTCGAGGAGATCACGCGCTCGACGCCGGAGAAGTCGCTGCTCGCGCCGCTCAAGAAGACAGGCGGGCGGAACGTGAACGGCCGCATCACGACCCGCCATCAGGGCGGCGGGCACAAGCGCCGCTACCGGAAGATCGACTTCAAGCGCGTCAAGGACGGCGTGCCGGCAAAGGTCGCATCGATCGAGTACGACCCGAACCGGTCGGCGCGGATCGCGCTGCTCCACTACGCGGACGGCGCGAAGGCGTACATCCTCGCCCCGCTCGGGCTCCGGGTCGGTGCCACCGTCCAGGCGGGCCCCGGCGCGGACATCAAGCCCGGGAACGCGCTGCCGCTCGGCGACATCCCGACCGGCACCGTCGTCCACGCCGTCGAGCTGCGCCCCGGCCAGGGCGCGAAGCTCGCGCGCTCGGCAGGCTCCGGCATCCAGCTCGTCGCGAAGGACGCGCCCTACGGCGTCCTCCGTCTCCCCTCGGGTGAGATGCGGCGCGTGTTGCTGACCTGTCGCGCGACAGTGGGTCAGGTGGGGAACACCGACCACTCGAACGAGTCGAGCGGGAAGGCGGGCCGCAGCCGCTGGCTGGGCAAGAGGCCGTCGGTACGCGGCACGGCGATGAACCCGGTCGACCATCCCCATGGCGGCGGCGAGGGCAAGTCGAAGGGCCATCACCCGGTGACTCCCTGGGGCGTCCCGACGATCGGAAAGCGCACACGCCGCAAGCACAAGGAATCCGACAAGCTGATCGTCCGCGGCCGGCGCCGCGGCAAGGAGAGGCGCTAGTCAATGAGTAGATCTTCGAAGAAGGGGCCTTTCGTCGAGGAGCGGCTTCTCGCCCGGGTCGAGTCGATGAACGCCGCCGGCGAGAAGCGGATGATCCGCACCTGGTCGCGCACGTCGACGATCTTCCCCGAGATGGTGGGCCATACGATTGCCGTCCACGACGGGCGGAAGCACGTGCCGGTTTTCGTCTCCGAGCAGATGGTCGGGCACAAGCTCGGCGAGTTCGCCCCGACCCGGACGTTCCGCAGCCACGCCGGCGACCGGCAGGCACAGGTGAAGAAGCGCTGATGGCGGCGACCGCTGAGAGCCCGAACACGGTCCGCGCGCAGGCGAGGTGGGTGCGCATGTCGGCGCGCAAGGCGCGGCTCGTGCTCGACAACGTCCGGGGGCTCACCGTGCCCGAGGCGCGCACGGTGCTCGCATTCACGCCGAGGGCTGCTGCCCGCGAGATCGACCGCGTGCTCGCCTCGGCCGTCGCCAACGCGGAGTCCGCGCACGGCCTGGACGGAGACGAGCTCGTCGTGCTCGAGGCGTATGCCGACGAGGGACCGACGCTCAAGCGCTGGCGCGCTCGGGCACGGGGCCGGGTGAACCGCATCAAGAAGCGCACCTGTCACATCACGATCGTCGTCGCGGAGAGCCCGAAGAGCGGCCGTCCGCGGCCCCAGAAGCCCGCCAAGCCCGCCGCGGAGCAGGCGCCGACGCCGGCGACTCCGGCTGCCGAGGAGCCGCCCGCGGAGGAGAAGCCGAAGCGCCGCTCGGCGGCGAAGAAGAAGGAAGGAGCGGCCGTCTGATGGCGCTGACCTCCGCCACATCTCGCGGCCGCTCGACGGCTGCAACGCGGCGCCATGCGTCGTCCTCGGTTGCGCCCGTAGCTTCCAGCTACGAGCGCTCCCTGCGTCCTAGCCTGGCTTGCGTTTCACCGCCAGCGACCACGATCTGTAACGGAGGGCAGCGCTAATGGGCCAGAAGGTGCATCCCGGCGGCCTCCGTGTCGGTGTCATCCACGACTGGAAGTCGAACTGGTGGACCGGCAAGAAGGAGATCGCGGACTACATCCTCGAGGACATCCGCATCCGCGATCACATCAACGGCAAGCTCTCGCATGCCGGCCTGTCGGACATCCTGATCCGCAAGGACAAGCAGCGGATCACGGTGGACATCTACACGGCGCGGCCGGGCATCGTGATCGGCAAGTCCGGCGTCGAGGTGGATGCGCTCCGGAAGGAGCTGCACGCGATCACGGGCAAGTCCGTCCACATCAACATCAACGAGATCAAGCGCCCCGAGCTCGACGCGCAACTCGTCGCGCAGTCGATCGCGGAGCAGCTCCAGAACCGCGTCTCCTTCCGGCGTGCGATGAAGCGCTCGCTCGCGTCCGCGATGCGATCGGGCGCGCAGGGGATCAAGATCCAGTGCGGCGGCCGGCTCGGCGGCGGTGAGATGAGCCGCAGCGAGCGCTACACCGAGGGCCGCGTGCCGCTGCACACGATCCGGGCCGACATCGACTACGGGTTCGCCGAGGCGAAGACGACCTACGGCCGGATCGGGGTCAAGGTCTGGGTCAACAAGGGCGAGATCATGCCGGAGGGCTACGAGGGCTCGCTCGGCCGCGAGCGCATCTCCGAGGCCGACGGCTCCCGCCGCCGCCGCGGCTCGAACACCGAGGGCCTCGGCGCTTCACGCGAGAGCGGCCGCGGTCGCGGTCAGGACCGTGAGGGACTCGGCCTCGTGCAGAAGCGCCGCCGGCCGGGCGGCCGTGGCCGTGGCGGACAGGGACGTCCGCCCCGCGAGCGCGGTACGGGGGCGGCTCCGGCTCCGGAGACGCAGGCCCCGCCTGCCGACCAGGCCGCGGAGACGCCCGCCGCCGAGAGTGCGCCACAGACGCCGCCCGACGCCACCCCGGAGACGACGGGGGGTGACGCCTGATGCTGATGCCGCGCAAGACGAAGCACCGCAAGCAGTTCCGCGGGCGCCGCGCCGGCACGGCCAAGGGCCAGCTCGACGTGCAGTACGGGGACTTCGGCATCAAGTCGCTCGAGAACGGCTGGGTGACCAACCGGCAGATCGAGGCCGCCCGTATTGCGATGACGCGCAAGATCCGCCGCGGCGGCAAGGTCTGGATCAACCTGTTCCCGGACAAGCCCTTCACGAAGAAGCCCGCCGAGACGCGGATGGGCTCGGGAAAGGGGTCGCCGGAGGGCTGGGTCGCGGTCGTCAAACCCGGCCGGGTGATGTTCGAGCTGTCCGGCGTGCCCGAGCCGCTCGCGCGCGAGGCGCTCCGCCTCGCCGCGCAGAAGCTGCCGGTGAAGACGAGGTTCGTGAAGCGGGAGGCCGATCTCTTTGAAAGCTGAGAATCCTGGTCGAAACCCCGCCCCCACGAGTCCCTTCCTTCGGCGTCGTGCACGGGTCGGCGACGGCCCGGCCTCCGGCCGCGACGGCGTCGTGCACGGATCGAGGAGAAGGACATGAAGACCCAGGATTTGAGAGCGCTGACGGACGAGGAGCTCGACGAGAAGCTCGGCGAGAGCCGGCAGGAGCTCTTCAAGATTCGCTTCCAGGCCGCTACCGGCGCGCTCGACTCGAGCTCGCGGTTGCGCCATGCGAGGCGCGAGATCGCCCGCATCCTGACGATCCAAAACGAGCGGGCCGCCCAGAAGGTGTGAGGAACAGATGGCTGACGAGAACGTGAACGAGACCGACGAGACCGAGACCCCGGCCGAGGAGCCTGTCGCCGAGGCCGCCGACGAGGCGGTCGCGGAGACCCCTGCCGCCGAGCCCGAGCCTCCCGCGGCCCCTGCCGCCGAGGCCGAGCCTCCAGCGGAGGCCGACGAGCCGGTCGCGGAGGAGCCCGTGGCGGAGCAGCCCGAGACCGAGGCCGCCGACGCGGCGGTCGCGGAGGCGCCTGCCGCCGAGGCCGAGGCGCCCGCGGCCGAGGACGCCGCGCCGGCGCCGCAGTCGGGCCCCAAGCCGAAGAAGAAGCGGCTCCCGCGCTCCGAGCGGCCCAAGCGGACGAGGCCGAAGCGCGTCCAGTCGACCGAGCGAAAGCCGATCGTGCGGCTCGAGAAGCCCGAGCACGATCGCGGCCGGCGCCAGGAGCGGCAGGGCGTCGTCGTCTCCGACGCGATGGAGAAGACGATCGTCGTCCGGGTCGACGTCACGAAGGCGCATCCCAGGTACAAGAAGGTCGTCCGCCGCAGCGTCAAGTTCCACGCGCACGACGAGACGAGCCAGGCAAAGGTGGGGGATGTCGTCCGCATCGTCGAGACGCGCCCGCTGTCCAAGACGAAGCGCTGGCGGCTGGCCGAGGTCGTGGAGGCCGCGAAGTAATGATCCAGCAGGAGTCACGCCTCAAGGTCGCCGACAACACAGGTGCTCGGGAGCTCCTCTGCATCCGCGTGGTCGGCGGCTCGCACCGGCGTTACGCTCGCGTCGGCGACATCATCGTCGCTACAGTGAAGGCCGCAACGCCGCAGGGCACGGTCAAGAAGGGCGAGGTCGTGAAGGCGGTCGTCGTCCGGACGAAGAAGCCCTACGGCAGAGGTGACGGCACGCTGATCGGCTTCGACGAGAACGCCGCCGTCATCATCGACAACCAGCTGAACCCGCGCGGAACGCGCATCTTCGGGCCGGTCGCCCGCGAGTTGCGCGAGAGGAACTTCATGAAGATCGTCAGCCTCGCTCCCGAGGTGCTCTAGGAATGGCCACCACCATGCGAATCAAGAAGGGCGACGTCGTCCAGGTGCTCGCCGGCAAGGACCGCGGCAAGCAGGGACGAGTCCTTCAGGCGCGCCCGCGCGACCGCCGGGTCATCGTCGAGAACCTCAACCTCGCGAAGCGGCACACGAAGCCGCGCCCGATCCGGGACTCCACCCGCATGGGCGGCGCGAACATCATCCCCGGCGGCATCATCGAGAAGCCGATGCCGCTCGACGTCTCGAACGTCATGGTGGTCTGCCCGACCTGCAAGCAGCCGACCCGCGTCGGCGTGAAGGTCAAGGACGTGAAGGGCGAGACCGTTCGCGTCCGCGTCTGCAAGCGCGACGGCTGCGGCCAGGAGATCGACGACTGATGGCGACCGCGACCGAGACGATCGCCCCGCGGCTCAGGCAGCGCTACGACGAGGAGATCCGGGGCGCCCTCACGGAGGAGCTCGGGCTCGACTCCGTGATGCAGGTGCCGCGGATCACGAAGATCACTCTCAACATGGGCGTCGGCGACGCAAAGACCGACGCGAAGGCGCTCGACGCCGCCATCGAGGAGCTGACCACGATCGCCGGCCAGCGCGCCCAGGTGCGCCGCGCCCGGAAGTCGATCGCGAGCTTCAAGCTGCGCGAGGGCATGGCCGTCGGAGCGCGTGTGACGATCCGCGGCGCGCGGATGTACGAGTTCCTCGACCGGCTGATCTCGATCGCGCTGCCGCGCATCCGGGACTTCCGCGGCCTGAGCCCCGACTCCTTCGACGGCCGCGGCAACTACTCGCTCGGCATCAGGGAGCAGATCATCTTCCCCGAGATCGACTACGACTCCGTGCCGGCGATCCGGGGCCTCGACATCGCGATCACCACGTCGGCGGCGACCGACGAGCAGGGCAGAGCGCTCCTGCGCGCGCTCGGCATGCCGTTCGCCACCGAGAGAAGGGACTCGTAGGAATGGCCAAGACCTCGCTCCGCGTGAAGCAGAAGCGCCAGCAGAAGCACGGCGTCCGTGCCTACACGCGCTGCAATCGCTGCGGCCGGCCGCGCGCCGTGTTCCGCAGGTACAAGCTCTGCCGGATCTGCCTGCGCGACCTCGCCCACGAGGGCGCGATCCCGGGGATGACAAAGAGCTCGTGGTGATGATGGATATCACCACGACCTCTTCGCTGATGTTGTCCGGTCGACTTCCGCAAGCGGAAGTCGCCGGTGAGCGGCTGGTAGGGGAAGAGAGATGCTGACCGATCCGATCGCCGACATGCTGAGCCGCATCCGCAACGCGAACCGCGCGATGCACGACACCGTCTCGATGCCGACCTCCCGGATGAAGGAGGAGATCGCGCGCCTGCTCCACGAGGAGGGCTACATCAGGGGCTACCGCGTGGTCGAAGCGGCGCCGGTGGACTCCCTCGTGATCGATCTGAAGTTCGGCAAGAACCGCGAGCGCGTAATCACCGACCTCAAGCGCGTCTCCAAGCCTGGTCGCCGCGTCTACGCGAAGAAGGACCGGCTGCCGCGCGTGCTCGGAGGGCTCGGGACCGCCATCCTGTCCACGTCGACCGGGGTGATCACCACGCGCCAGGCCGCGGAGCGCGGCGTCGGCGGCGAGGTGCTCGCCTTCGTCTGGTAGCGATGTCGCGCATCGGAAGACAGCCGATCGAGATCCCGAGCGGCGTCACCGTCGAGGTGTCGCCCGGCGGCGACGTCAGGGTGACCGGTCCACTCGGAACCCTCGAGCAGCGCGTGCCCGCGCGGATGACGATCACCCAGGACGACGGCACGGTGACCGTGGCGCGCCCCACCGAGCGCGGCGAGGACCGCGCTCTCCACGGACTGACCCGGACGCTCGTCGCCAACATGGTCGAAGGCGTCACGAAGGGCTTCGAAAAGCACCTGGAGATCCAGGGTGTCGGCTACCGCGCGCAGCTCAAGGGCTCAGACCTCGAGCTCCAGGTCGGTTTCTCCCATCCCGTGACGGTCCCGCCGCGCGAGGGCATCTCGTTCGAGGTGCCTCTGCCGACGCAGGTGATCGTGAAGGGCACGGACAAGCAGGTCGTCGGGCAGACGGCCGCCGAGATCCGCAAGGTGCGCCCGCCCGAGCCGTACAAGGGCAAGGGGATCCGCTACCAGGGCGAGCACGTACGGAGGAAGGTGGGCAAGCGCGCATGAGCAGCGTCCGCGAAGCCCGGCTCCGCCGCCACCGCCGCGTGCGGGGCAAGGTGTCGGGCACGGCCGAGCGGCCGCGCCTCGTCGTCTTCCGCTCGAACAAGGGGATCTTCGCCCAGCTCGTCGACGATGAGGCCCGCCGCACGCTCGCCTCCGCGAGCTGGCTCGAGCAGCGCTCGTTCCAGGGCACCAAGACCGAGCAGGCCGCCGCGGTCGGCAAGGCGTTGGCCCAGGCCGCGATGAATGCGGGGATCAAGCACTGCGTCTTCGACCGGGCTGGCTATCTCTACCACGGACGCGTGAAGGCTCTCGCCGAGGGCGCACGCGAGGGAGGACTGCGGTTCTGAATGTTCGCCCTCCGCGCATCTCGCACCGACCAGCTCGCTGCAAAGCGGCGCCATGCGTCGTCCTCAGCCTCACCCATGCATTCCATGCATGGCCGAGGCCTGCGTCCTAGCCTGGCTTGCTTTTCGCGGCTGGACGGCACGATCTACGCGAAGGGAGAACATTGAGCGTTGCCGAAACAGCCGAGTCACGTGAGCTCAAGGAGCGCGTGATCGAGATCAACCGCGTCGCGAAGGTCGTCAAGGGCGGCCGGCGCTTCTCGTTCACCGCGCTCGTCGTGATCGGTGACGAGGTCGACCGCGTTGGCGTCGGGTACGGGAAGGCGCGGGAGGTCCCGCTCGCCATCTCGAAGGCCGTCGACGACGCGAAGAAGAACATCTTCACGGTGCCGAAGCACAGGGCCACGATCACCCACGAGATCACGGGTCGGTTCGACGCCGCGCGCGTCGTGCTGCGACCTGCCAGCGAAGGGACGGGCGTGATCGCCGGCGGCGGTGTCCGCGCCGTGCTCGAGCTGGCCGGGATCCGCGACGTGCTCGCCAAGAGCCTCGGCACCACCAATCCGATCAACATGGCGCGCGCCACGGTCGACGGCCTCAAGCGGCTCCGTCGGCCCGAGGACGTCGCCCGCTCCCGTGGTAAGTCCATCAAGGACGTGCTGCCGTTCCGCCCCGAGACCGTCGCCGAGAAGAAGCCCGCCGCGGCGCCCGCGGACGCGGCCGAGGACGCCGCGCCCGTCGCGGAGGCTGCGGAGTGAGCACCGTGAAGGTCACCCAGATCCGGAGCGCGATCGGCCAGACCAGGGCGCACGAGGGGACCCTCCGGGCGCTCGGCCTCGGCCGGATCGGCCGGAGCGCCGAGCACAAGGCGAGCCCCGCGCTCGACGGGCAGCTGCGCCACGTCGCGCACCTCGTGACCGTGACGCCGCTCGACGGGGCAGGAAAGGACGCCTGACCGTGGCCGACGAGCTCAATCTCCACTCGCTCCGCCCCGCCCAGCCGCGCAAGGACAGAAAGCGCATCGGGCGCGGCCTCGGCTCCGGCAAGGGGCGCTACTCGGGTCGCGGCATCAAGGGGCAGAAGTCCCGCTCCGGCTCGCACAAGATGGCTGCCGGGTTCGAGGGCGGCCAGATGCCCATCGACATGCGGCTGCCGAAGCTGCGCGGCAACACGTCCGCGGACGCGATGCCGATCGGCCCGTTCCGCACCTACAGCCAGCCGGTCAACCTTCGCGACCTCGAGGAGCGCTTCGAGGCCGGCGCCGAGGTGACCCCGGAGACGCTGAAGGCGAAGCGGCTGATCCGCAAGGTGTCGGTCGACGTGAAGATCCTCGGCATCGGCGAGCTCTCGAAGTCGCTGTCAGTCTCTGCGCACGGGTTCTCGAAGACCGCGCGCGAGAAGATCGAGGCCGCGGGCGGGACGGTCACCTGGCTCAGGGGCGAGCCCGTCGAGCGGAAGCCGAAGACCCGCCGGCCGAAGCGCGCCTCGACAGACGAGGAGCCCGAGTCGGAAGAGGCTGCGCAGCCGCCGGCGGACGAGCCCGACGAGGCGGCTGAGGCCGCCGGGGAGGCTTAGCCTCCGCGCGAAGCGCGGAGGCCCGCGCATGTTCAGCTGGCTCGCGAACGCCTGGCGGGTTCCGGAGCTCAGGAAGCGCCTTCTTTTCACGGCGATGATCCTGGGGCTCTACCGCCTCGGCTCGTGGATCCCCGCACCGGGGGTCAACGCGGACGCGATCGACCAGTACCTCTCGCGCACCGGCGGGATCTTCAACCTGCTGAACCTGTTCTCGGGCGGCGCGCTGTCGCAGTTCTCCGTCTTCGCGCTCGGGATCATGCCGTACGTCACGGCGTCGATCATCGTCCAGCTGATGACGGTCGTCGTCCCCCGACTCTCCGAGCTCCAGAAGGAGGGCGAGTCGGGCACCGCCAGGATCAACCAGTACACCCGGTACCTGACCGTCGTTCTCGCGGCGGCACAGGCGCTCGGGTACGCGTTCCTGTTCCGCAACCAGGACGTCCTCCAGGCGAACGCCGGACGGATGGTGCTGATCATCGTGACGCTGACGGTCGGCACCGTCCTCCTGATGTGGATGGGCGAGCAGATCACGAAGCGCGGCATCGGGAACGGCATCTCCATCCTGATCTTCGCGTCGATCCTCACGAGCCTCCCGCTCGGCGTCACCGCCTGGTGGAACGGCGGCCCGATGGAGCGGATCTTCTTCCCCCTCGTCGCGCTCGCCATCGTCGCCTCGGTCGTCTTCGTGCAGGAGGGCCAGCGGAAGATCCCGATCCAGTACGCGAAACGGATGGTGGGCCGCCGGATGACGTCGGGCGGCTCGACCTACTTGCCGCTCAGGGTCAACATGGCGGGCGTCATCCCGGTGATCTTCGCGGCCGCGGTGCTCGCCTTCCCGCCGACGATGGCGCAGTACTTCCCTGCGACCCAGGACTTCGTCAACACGTACTTCCAGCCTGGCGACTGGCTCTACCTGCTGATCGAGGGCGGGATGATCATCGTCTTCACGTTCTTCTACACGGCGGTCCAGTTCAACCCGGTCGACCAGGCGGACAACCTGCGCAAGCACGGCGGCTACATCCCGGGCATCCGACCCGGGCCGCCAACGGCGCAGTATCTCGACCGGGTGCTCACCCGCCTGACGCTGCCGGGTTCGCTCTACCTCGCGGCCGTGGCCGTCGCGCCGAGCCTCTTCATCCGCTACGGCGGCTTCTCGCAGGCGAACGCCCGCGCGCTCGGCGGCACGTCGGTGCTCATCGCGGTCGGCGTCGCGCTCGACACGATGCGCCAGATGGAGTCGCAGATGATGATGCGGAACTACGAGGGCTTCCTCCGGTGAATCTCCTCGTTCTGGGGCCCCAGGGCTCCGGGAAGGGGACACAGGCCACCCGGATCGCAGCCGAGCACGGCATCCCACACGTCTCGACGGGGGACATGTTTCGCGCCGCGGTCGTACAGGGCTCGGAGCTCGGGCGGCAGGTCGAGCCCATTCTGGCGACCGGCGAGCTGGTGCCCGACGAGCTGACCGTCGCCCTGATCCGGGAACGCCTCACCGAGCCGGACGCGGTCGACGGGTTCATCCTCGACGGCTTTCCGCGCAACCTCGCCCAGGCCGAGGCGCTCGACGCGATGCTCGCCGAGATCGGGCACACGCTGGACGCCGTGCTCTTCTTCGACCTCTCCGATGAGATCGCGACGGAGCGGATCCACGGCAGGGCACGCGACGAGGGTCGTGAGGACGACACACCGGAGGCGATTTCGCGGCGGCTCGCCATCTACCACGAGCAGACCGAGTTCGTGGTCGAGCGGTACCGCGCCACGGGCAAGCTCGTGCCACTCCACGCGGAGCGGACGATCGGGGAGGTTGCCGCGGAGATCGACGGCGCGCTCGACCTGCTCGAGGGGGCCGCGGCGTGATCATCCGGAAGGGCAATGCGGAGATCGAGCGGATCGCGAGGGCCGGAGGGCTCGTGGCCGAGACGATCGCGCACGTCGGGGAGCAGATCGAGCCGGGCATCACGACGCTCGAGCTCGACCGGAGCGCGGACGAGTTCATCCGCTCGCACGGCGGCGTGCCGACGTCGCAGGGGTACAAGGGGTTCCCGCGCGCGATCTGCATTTCGGTCGACGACGTCGTCGTGCACGGCATCCCGGACGACTCGGTCGTGGACGAGGGCAGCCTCGTCACCATCGACGTCGGTGTCACGCTCGGCGGCTCGATCGCGGACAGCGCCTACACATTCGGCGTCAGTTCGATCGACCCGGAGTCTCAGCGGCTGCTCGATACCTGCCAGGACGCGCTCGCGGCGGGCATCGCGGAGGCGCGGCTCGGCAACCGGATCGGCGACATCTCTCACGCCGTGCAGGCCGTCGTCGAGGCGGCCGGCTTCTCGGTCGTCAAGAGCCTCGTCGGCCACGGCGTCGGTCGGCACTACCACGAGGACCCGCACGTTCCGAACTTCGGCGAGCCGGGCCGCGGCCCGCGCCTGTCGGAGGGAATGACGATCGCGATCGAGCCGATGATCACGATGGGCGGCCCGGAGGTCTGGCTGGCCGAGGACGGCTGGACGATCTCGACGAGAGACGGTTCCCGCGCTGCTCATTTCGAGCACACGGTCGCGATCCTCCCGGAGGGGCCCCGGATCCTGACTCCGAGGGTCGGCGTCGCGACGGAAACGGCTCGTCTGCTACAGTGAGCGGCCCGCGCGGCGGCATGGCCGCTTCGCGTCACGTCGTGCGCGGGATCTCATGAACACCCACGACGGGCAGGCACGTAGCCTGCGCGAGGAGACGGTTGGCAGTCAAGGAAGAGAAGATCGAGGTCGAGGGCGAGGTCGTGGAGGCCCTGCCGAGCACGATGTTCCGCGTCGAGCTCGAGAGCGGGCAGTCCGTGCTCGCGAAGATCTCGGGGAAGATGCGCAAGCACTACATCCGGATTCTGCCGGGTGACCGTGTGAAGGTCGAGCTCTCCCCGTACGACCTCACGCGCGGCCGCATCACCTTCCGTCTCAAGTAGCCGACCACCCGGGAGCAGCCTTGAAAGTCCGTCCCTCAGTGAAGCCCATGTGCGAGCGATGCCGCGTCATCAAGCGGCACGGGCGCACGATGGTGATCTGCACGAACCCCCGTCACAAGCAAAGGCAGGGTTAGCAGCCATATGGCACGTATCGCCGGCGTCAACCTCCCGAACCAGAAGCGGCTCGAGATCGGCCTGACCTACATCTACGGGATCGGCCAGTCGACCGCGCAGAAGGTCTGCAAGGAGCTCGGCCTCGATCCCGACGAGAAGGTCAAGGACCTGACCGACGACGAGGTCACGAAGCTCCGCACCTACATCGACACGAACCTCGAGGTCGAGGGCGACCTGCGACGGGAGCGCACCCAGGCGATCAAGCGCCTCTCCGAGATCGGCTGCTACCGGGGCGTGCGGCATCGCCGCAACCTGCCGGTGCACGGGCAGCGCACGAAGACCAACGCCCGCACGCGCAAGGGCCCGAAGAAGACCGTCGGACGCGGCAAGAAGGCGAAGTGATGGCACCTCCACGCAAAGCAGCCACGCGCGGCCGCACGCGCCGCCGCGTCCGCAAGAACATCGCGATCGGCCAGGCACACATCAAGACGTCGTTCAACAACACGATCGTGTCCCTCACCGACAACGAGGGGAACGTGATCGCCTGGGAGTCGGCAGGCTCGGCGGGCTTCAAGGGCTCGCGCAAGTCCACGCCGTTCGCCGCCCAGGTCACCGCCGACAACGCGGCCCGCAAGGGCATGGAGCACGGCCTGCAGAAGGTCGAGGTCTTCGTCAAGGGCCCCGGCTCGGGCCGCGAGACGGCGATCAGGTCGCTGCAGGCCGCCGGGCTCGAGATCCTCGGCGTCAAGGACGTCTCTCCGCAGGCGCACAATGGCGTTCGTCCCAAGAAGCGGCGGAGGGGCTAGTGGCACGCGACACCGGAGCCAAGTGCCGCCAGTGCCGCCGCGAGGGCATCAAGCTCTTCTTGAAGGGTGAGCGCTGCCTCACCGAGAAGTGCGCCATCGAGCGGCGCTCGTACCCGCCGGGCGAGCACGGCCGTGGCCGTATCAAGCAGAGCGAGTACCTGCTGCAGTTGCGCGAGAAGCAGAAGGCGCGCCGGTACTACGGCCTGCTCGAGAAGCAGTTCCGCAACACGTACCGGAAGGCCTCTCGCGGCACGGGCCCGACCGGCGAGAACCTGCTCCGGATGCTCGAGACACGTCTCGACAACGTCGTCTACCGTCTCGGCTTCGCCGGCTCTCGCGCGCAGGCGAGGCAGCTCGTGCGCCACGGCCACTTCCTCGTGAACGGCCGGCGCGTGAACATTCCGAGCTACGGCGTCCGCCCGGACGACGTGATCTCGCTCAAGCCGGGCAGCCCCGCGGAGACGATCGTCCGCGACGCCACTGATCTCACGGCCGTCGTCACGCCCTGGCTCCAGGCCGACCACGACGGGCTCACCGGCAAGGTGCTCAAGTGGCCCGAGCGTGCCGAGATCGACACCCCGGTCCAGGAATCCCTGATCGTCGAGCTCTACTCGAAGTAACGACGGGCCGCACGCCCGCGCTTCGCCCCGAATCGCCCCGTTTCGAACCGCCCGAAAGGATCACATGGCCACCCGCTCTTCACTGATCGACTTCCAGATGCCGAGGATCGTCTCCGAGGAGACCGACGACCGCTCGGGTCGCTTCACGATCGAGCCGCTCGATCGCGGCTTCGGCTACACGTTCGGCAACTCGCTCCGGCGCGTTCTGCTGTCCTCGCTCGAGGGTGCGGCGGTGACCGCCGTGAAGATCGAGGGCGTTGCCCACGAGTTCACGACGCTGCCGGGGGTGCGCGAGGACGTCACCGACATCATCCTGAACCTCAAGGAGCTCGTCTGCCGGCTGCACGGCGAGTCGCCCGAGATCGAGGTGCACCTCTCGAAGAAGGGCGCCGGGCCCGTCACGGCCGCCGACATCGAGGCCCCCGCCGACCTCGAGATCCTCAATCCGGAGCTCGAGCTCGCGCACCTCGCCGACAAGGGCAAGCTCGAGATGACCCTCACGATCGGCCGCGGCCGCGGCTACGTCCCCGCCGACCAGAACCGCGGCCCGGAGACGACCATCGGCGTGATCCCGATCGACTCGATCTTCTCGCCGGTCCGGCGTGTCTCGTACGAGGTCGACGCCGCCCGCGTCGGGCAGCGCACCGACTACGACAAGCTGGTCCTGGACGTGACCTCCGACGGCTCGATCGAGCCGAAGGAGGCCATCGCTCGCGCGGCCGAGCTGCTCATCGACCAGCTCAGGATCTTCGCAGACCCGGCGCGCATCGAAGGGCTCGCCGAGCTTGCGGCGGCTGCGGAGGCCGAGGCGCCGACCACCTCCCACGGGATGGAGAATTTCCCGATCGAGGAGCTGGAGCTTGGCGTCCGCTCGTACAACTGCCTGAAGCGCGTCGGCATCGAGACGATCGGCGACCTGACGTCGAAGTCGGAGAACGAGCTCGCCGCAATCCCGAACTTCGGTCGCAAGTCGATCGAGGAGGTCCGCGAGACCCTCGCGGCGCACGGGCTGACGCTCAAGGGCGAGGACCTTCCGCAGTAGCCATGCGCCACGCACGCTCGGGAAAGAAGCTCGGCCGGGACTCGGCGCACCGCAAGGCGCTGTACTCGAACCTGGCCGGTGCGCTCATCACGCACGGGCGGATCGAGACCACCGTGGCGAAGGCCAAGGCGGTCAAGCCGTTCGCGGAGAAGATGATTACCCTCGGGAAGCGTGGCGACCTCCACGCGCGGCGTCTGGCGATGGCGGAGCTCCGCTCGAACGACGTCGTGCACAAGCTCTTCTCGGACGTCGCGCCCCGCTTCGCCGAGCGGAACGGCGGCTACACGCGTGTGGTCAAGCTCGGCCCCCGTCAGGGCGACGCGGCCGACATGGCGCTCCTCGAGCTCGTCGACTACGACGCGTCGGCTCCGTCCTAGGCGTTCGGCGATCGAGACGCGGCTGACCGCGTGCTGACGATCGTCGCCGTCGTGCTGGCTCTCACGGTGCTCCCAGCACCGTGGGGCTGGCTCGCGGTCGTCACGGCGGCGGCCATCGACGTGGCGGAGACGGCCTTCTTCGTCCGCTGGTCGAAGCGGCGGCGCGCCGCGGTCGGGGCGGAGACGCTCGTCGGACGCACTGCGGTCGTCGTGCGCCCGCTCGTTCCGCGCGGGCAGGTGCGTCTCGACGGCGAGCTCTGGGACGCCCGGGCGGCCGAGGACGTCCCGCCCGGCACCGAGGTCGTCGTCACAGCTCTCGACGGTCTCGTGCTCGAGGTCGAGCTGGCGCCGTGACATGGCGTTGCTTCGCCTGACGCTCGAGTACGACGGGACGGGCTTCCGGGGATGGGCGCGGCAGCCGGGGAGGCGGACCGTGGAGGGTGTCCTGCGGGACGCCCTGGACTCGGTGCTGCCCGGGTGGAGCGACCTTGCCGTCGCGGGTCGGACCGATGCCGGCGTTCATGCCACGGGCCAGGTGGCGAGCCTCGACGCCGCGGCCGGGCCGCCTGTCCCGCGGCTGCCGGAGGCGCTCAACGCGGCGCTCCCGGACGACGTCGCGGTCGTCGCCGCGGAGGAGGCGCCGGAGCTGTTCCACGCTCGCTTCTCCGCGACGGCGCGCTCCTACAGGTACGTCGTGCTCGCGAGGCGGGAGCGCGCTCCGCTTCGCGGGCGCCGTGCGCTCTGGTGGCCACGGCCCGTCGACGAGGACGCGCTCGAGGCCTGCGCCGCTCTGCTCCCCGGCGAGCACGACTTCACGGCCTTCACCCCGACCGAGACCCAGCACGAGGCGTTCCGCCGCGAGATCCGCGCCGCCGGATGGCAGCGTGCGGGGGACGAGCTGCATTTCACCGTGACGGCGAACTCGTTCCTCAGACACATGGTGCGGACACTCGTGGGGACGATGCTCGAGACGAATCCCGAGGCATTCGCGGCGCTACTCGAAGGCCGGCCCCGATCGGCAGCAGGATCGACGGCCCCGCCATGGGGTCTCTATCTCGAGCGCGTGGAGTACGGCCGACCGCAGTAGCCGAGCCGCCGGGCGCGGCTACGATCGCCGCAAATGCGGAGATCCGTCGTCCTGTTCGACCTCGACGGCACGCTGATCGACTCGGGGCCGATCATCCTCGCCTCGATGCGACACGCGTCGGTCACCGTGCTCGGACGCGAGCCCGACGAGGAGCTCGTGCGGGCCGCCATCGGCGGCCCCGGCCTGGTCGCCCAGATGCGAGACCTCGATCCCGACCGCGTCGACGAGCTCGTCGAGGTCTACCGGGCTCACAACGAGCCGCTGCACGCCCAGCTCGAGGCCTTCCCGGACGTCCTCGCGCTGTTGCCCGTGCTGCGGTCGGAGGGCCGCCGCCTCGGGATCGTGACGGCCAAACGTCTGCGCACGGTCGACCTCGCGCTCGATCGATTCCCCGTCCTGCGCGAGCTGATGGACGTCGTCATCGGCGCCGAGGACACGGAACGGCACAAGCCGGAGCCCGACCCCGTGCTCGAAGCGCTGCGCCGGCTCGGTGCCGACGCGTCCGATGCCGCGTACGTCGGCGACTCACCGTTCGACGTGCGGGCCGGCAAGGCGGCCGGCGTGCTCTCCGTCGCCGTCGGCTGGGGCGGCATCCATCCGGACGAGCGCCTGCTGCACGAAACGTCCCGACGCGCTCGTCCATACGGCAGAGGAGCTCCATGGCGCCCTCTGAGGTCGCCGACCGCATCGGCGAGCTCCGGCGGCTCGTCGAGCACCACAACTACCGCTACCACGTCCTCGACGACCCGGAGCTCCCGGACAGCGCCTTCGACGCGCTCTTCGACGAGCTCAAGGAGCTCGAGGACGAGCACCCGGAGCTCGTGACGTCCGACTCGCCGACCCAGCGCGTGGGCGGCGCGCCCGCCGGCGGGTTCACGAAGGTGGAGCACCTGCTGCCGATGGGCTCGCTCGAGAAGGTGACCACCGGTGAGGCGCTCGAGAAGTGGGCCGCGGACGTCAGGAAGCGGCTCGGCACCGACGAGCCCGTCGCGTACGTGATCGAGCCGAAGATCGACGGCTCCGCGATCTCGCTCCTGTACGAGAACGGCGTCTTCGTCCGCGGTGCGACGCGCGGCGACGGCACGCGGGGGGAGGACGTGACGCAGAACCTACGGACGGTCGACGCCGTGCCGCTCCGCGTTCGCTCGGAGGGCTCGGCGCCGCCGCGGCTCCTCGAGGTCCGCGGCGAGATCTACTTCCCGCTCTCGGGATTCGCGCGGTTCAACGAGGCGCAGGTCGCGGCGGGCAAGAAGCCTGCGCCCAACCCGCGGAACGCGGCCGCCGGCTCGCTGCGCCAGCTCGACCCGCGCGTCACCGCGGAGCGGCCGCTGTCGCTGTGGGTCTACGGCTTCGGCGCGCGTGAGGGCGAGTTCCCCGGCACGCAGTGGGAGATGCTCACCTGGATGCGCGAGCACGGATTCCGGACCAACCCGCACGCCGAGCGCCTCGAGACGATCGAGGAGGTCGCCGCCGCTTGCAGCGCGTGGGAGGCGAGGCGGGCAGAGCTCGATTACGAGATCGACGGGATCGTGATCAAGGTCGACGACCTCGACCAGCAGCGGCGGCTGGGTGCGCTGCACGAGCGGCCGCGGTGGGCGAAGGCCTACAAGTGGGCGCCCTCGACGGCGATCACGAAGCTGAACAAGATCCACATCCGCGTTGGCCGCACCGGGGCGCTCAATCCATGGGCGGAGCTCGAGCCCGTGCACGTCGGCGGGGTCACGGTCTCGAACGCGACGCTCCACAACGAGGAGGACATCAACCGCAAGGACATCCGCGAGGGCGACCTGGTGATCGTCCAGCGAGCGGGCGACGTGATCCCGCAGGTCGTCGGGCCTGCCGGCGAGCACGCGAAGGGCACGAGGCGGTTCCGGATGCCCACGCACTGCCCGCTCTGCGGCGTGGCGGTGCTCAAGCCGGAGGGCGAGGTGATGCATCGCTGCCCGAACCGCGCGTGCCCCTCGCGTGGGCTCGAGACGCTGATCCACTGGGTCAGCGCGGCGATGGACATCGAAGGCGTCGGGGAGCAGTTCGTGCGGCGCCTCTGGGACGAGGGGCTGCTGCGCTCGATGCCCGACCTGTACCGGCTGACGGCCGATCAGCTGGCCGGGCTCGACGGTTACGGCGAGGTCTCGGCGGGCCGGGCGGTGGCGTCGATCGAGGCGTCGAAGGCGCAGCCGTTCTCGCGCGTCCTCTTCGGTCTGAACATCCCGAAGATCGGCTGGGTGCTCGCCCGCAACCTGGCCCGCCACTTCGGCAGCGTCGACGCGCTCGTCGGGGCGAGCCAGGAGGAGCTCGAGCGGACGGAGGGAATCGGCCCGGACCGTGCGGAGCTCGTCGCGGAGTGGTTCGCCGAGGACGAGAACGTCGCGCTCGTCCGCGAGCTCGAGAGCCTCGGGCTGACGATGACCGCCGGCGAGGCCGAGCGGCCCGTGGAAGGGCCGCTGACCGGGCGGCAGTACGTGATCACCGGCACGCTCGAGGCGTACACGCGGGAGGAGGCCAAGGCCGCGCTCGAGGCCCGCGGCGCAAAGGTCTCCGACTCGGTGTCGAAGAAGACCGCCGGCGTGGTGGTGGGGGAGACCCCCGGCTCGAAGGTCGCGAAGGCGCAGAAGGCAGGCGTCCCGATCCTCGACGAGGCAGCCTTCGTCGCGCTCCTCGGCCAGCGCGGCTAGCCCGCCTGGGCGACCGACCGGGCCAGTGCGGTCACGAACCGGTCCTGGGCGGTACGCGCCGGCCAGAATGCGACCGGGGACCCGTTCTGCAGGACGGCGAACACCACGGAGTCGTTCACGATGCCGGACAGCGAGCAGGCGAGGTTCGTCGTGCCGGTCTTGCCGCGCACCACGCCCGCGAGTGCCGATAGCCGTGTCCGGAGCGTCCCGCTCCGGCCGGCGACCGCCAGCGAGTCGATGAACGCGGTCCTGATGCGTGGGTTCTCCAGGCCGGCGCGGATGACGGCGACGAGCGTCTCCGCCGTGATCCGGTCGAGCGACGAGAGGCCGGAGCCGTCGACGAGTCGCACACCCGCGGTCGGGATGCGCGCCGCGGCCATCTCCGCAACCACCATCTGCGCGCCGCGGGCGCTCGTCCCGACCCGTCCGTCGAGCGTCCCGAGGTGCTTGAGCAGCATCTCGGCGGTGAAGTTGTCGCTGTCGCGGTTCATCGTCCGGACGATCACGGAGAGCGTCGCCGAGCGGTCGGTCGCGAGGACGGCCGCAGTCGCCGGAGCCCGCCCGAGCCCCGGGCGCCCGGTGATCGCCGTTCCGCGGGCGACGAGCGCGTCGCGGAGGGCCCGTGCGGCGAGCAGCGGCGGCGAGAGCGCCGGCCAGCCCCGCGCGCGGTCGACGACGAGGGCCGAGAGGGGCGGCGTCTCGCCGCCCACGAAGTACGCCTTCCACCCGGCGCCGCCGCGCCGCCGGTCGAACGCGGACTCGTCTCCGCGGATCCGGCCGGTCACGCTCGTGATGCCGGACGCGCGGAGCGAGGCAGCCAGGTGGCCGATGTCGGCGGTCGTGAGCGTGGGGTCGCCGTCGCCGCGGAGGTAGAGGTCACCTTCCCAGACCGAGCCGACGCGTTGCCCAGTGCCGAGCACGCTGGTCGTGAACCGGTACCCGGGGCCGAGACGGGTCAACGCGGCCCACGAGACGGGGAGCTTCTCGTTCGACGCTGGATGGACCGGGACGTTCTGGTTGTGCCCGAAGAGCACGGTGCCGGTGCGCGTGTCGACGGCGAGCGCCGAGGTCTTCGCGAGCGAGACGTACGGGGAGCGCAGGCTCCTCTGGAGACGGGACGCGAGGTCTCCCGACGAGGCCAGCGGCGAGCCGACGGCCGTGGCCGCGATCGCCACCGTGCAGAGCGCGAGCCGGAGTCGCACGGCCCTAACCGTAGACGGTGATCGTGACGGTACGCCGTCCCCACGCTCGCGCGGCCACGGTGCTCGGCATCCACAGATCGATGAGCGGTCCCCTGATCGCGGAGCCGACGTCGGCCGCCACCGCGGCACCGTAGCCCGGTACGAAGACACGCGTCCCGAGCGGGATCACCGCAGGATCCACGGCGATCACGCCGACGCCGACCGGAAGGCCGCTCGCGGTGCGGCCGGGAAGGTGGTAGGCGACGGCGTCGACGACGAGCGTGCGCGTTCCCGGCGACTGCCTCGGCGTCGTCCGGCTCGACGGAGCGACCACCGCCGTCGGCGGGGTCGCCGCGGGCGCAGGCGCCTCCCCTGAAAGCCGCACCGACGCACGCTGCGCCGCCTGCGCCCGCGCCTCGAGCCGTGCGAGGCGTGCTCGCGTCAGGTGCGTGCGCCGGCGGATCCGCGCGATCGTCGCGCGGCGGGCGTCGGAGGCGGCCGCGCTCGCCGCAACTGCCTCCCGCGCACGATGTTCGGCCGTGGTGAGCTGCGCCCGGGCGCGCGCGAGCCGCGTCAGCCTGGCCTGCAGGAGACGCGCGTGGATGCGTGCCTGCGCCGCGAGGCCGCGGTTCGTGAGCGTCGCGCGCTCCAGCTCGTCGATCCCGGCCAGCATTCCCTGGAGCGAGCGGGCGCCGAGCAGCACCGCGATCGGCTCCGCCTGGCCGTCCGTGTAGAGCCGCCGGAGGAGCGTGGCGATCCTCTCGTTCGTCGCCTCGACCGACGTCCGGACGATCGCGAGGTGCCGTCGCGCACGCCGGCGCGAGGACTCGAGCTCGAGCCGTCGCTGCTCGAGTCGAGCGGCATCCATCCGGGCGCGGGCCAGGGACGACTCCGCCGCGTAGAGCTCCAGCACGGCGGAGCGCTCTCGGGCGGCGAGCGACGCGAGGCGCGCGTCGGTGCGAGCGACGCCGGATACGGCTCCCGCCGTCGAGCCGAGGAGGGCGACGACGAGGCACGGTACGAGATATCGCACTCTCCCCCGCACAGGGCGAGGGACCGTACCAGACGAATCACGGCTGTTTGCAGAGATTTTCGCGTCGGTTGGCCGTGCAGACGTCGTGTGCCGCTGCTAGGCTCCCCGACTTGTGGCCGGTGACCCCACCATCGGCGGGCCCGTCGTCGGGCGAACGAGACGCGGCATGACGCATCTCTCGGAACGGCGGATCCCACTGCTGCTCCTCCCCCTGGCGGCGCTCGCGGCGTTCCTGATCGTGGCCACGGGGCCGGCCACCGCCGACCCGTCGATCAGCTCGAAGCGCCAGCAGGCTCAGGCGATCATGACCCAGATCCAGCAGCTGGACTCGAACCTCTCGCACGCGATCGAGTCGTACAACCTCGCGAACATCGAACTCGGACAGATCGACGCCGACCTGAATACGAACGGCCGTCATCTCGTGATCGCCCGGTCGAGCCTCGGCGTCGCCCAGACCCACATCGCAAAGCGGCTGCGCGCCCTCTACATCAACGGCGACTCGGGCGGTGCGATCGAGGTGATCCTGGGCGCCAAGAGCCTCGACGACCTCCTCGACCGGCTCGACATGGTCCAGCGCGTCGGCGGCCAGGACGCGCAGGTGCTGACGGACGTCCGCCGGTTCCGCAACGAGGTGCAGACGCGGCGCGCCAAGCTACGCAGCGACCGAGCGCGACAGGCGCAGGTCGTCGCCGAGCGCGCTTCGCGCAAGCGCTGGATCGAGGGGCAGCTCGGCGAGCGGCAGCGGCTGCTCTCGTCGGTCAAGGACGAGATTGCGAGCATGGAGGCTGCCGAGCGGCGTCGCCAGGCGCAGCTCGAGGCGCAGGCCAGGGAGCGGATCGCCGCGGAGGCCGCCGCGCGCCAGTCGGCTCGCCAGCAGGCGCTCGAGCTCACGACCGGCCCCGCGACCGACTTCCCGGGGGACGCCACGCTCGCGTCGTCGTCGTCCTCCTCGACGCCCGCTCCGCCCGCGAAGTACGGCGGCGTCGTCGGGATCGCGATGCAGTACCTCGGCGTGCCATACGTCTGGGGCGGCGCGAGCCCCTCGGGCTTCGACTGCTCCGGCCTCGTGATGTACGTCTACGCCCAGATGGGCATCTCGCTGCCCCACAACGCGGCGATGCAGTACAGCTCGGTCGGCGTCCCGGTCTCGAGGAGCGAGCTGCAGCCCGGCGACCTCGTCTTCTTCGACGGTCTCGGTCACATGGGCATGTACATCGGCGGCGGGCAGTTCATCCATGCGCCGCACACGGGCGACGTCGTCAAGATCTCGAGCCTGAGCGACTCCTGGTACGCGTCGACCTACGTCGGCGCCAAGCGCGTTACCTGAGCCCCGACCCCTCCGGGATCGCGGCTAACCCGCTCGCTCCGGAGGCGCGCCGCCGTCGTAGAGAGCGTCCACCTCGTCCGCGAAGTTCTCGAGCACGACGCGGCGTTTCAGCTTGAGCGTCGGGGTCACCTCACCGTGCTCCATCTCGAAGTCCCGCGGCAGGATCGCGAAGCGCTTCACCTGCTCGTAGCGTGACCGCTCGCGGTTGACGTCGGCGACGATGCCCGCGACGAGCTCGGTGACGCGCGGGTCACGGGCCAGGCTCGCCATGTCGCCCTCGATTCCCTGCGCGGCGGCCCAGCCCTCGATCTCCGCCGGATCGAGCGTGATGAGCGCCGCCGGAAACGGCCGGCGGTCGCCCACGACCATGGCCTGGGAGACGAACCGCGACGACTTCAGGTCGTTCTCGAGGTTCTGCGGCGCGATGTTCTTCCCGCCGGCAGTGACGAGGATGTCCTTCTTGCGGTCGGTGATCGTCACGAAGCCCTCGTCGTCGATCGACGCGATGTCGCCGGTGTGGAGCCAGCCGTCGTCGTCGAGCACGGCCGCGGTCGCCTCTGGCTCCTTGTAGTAGCCGGCAAAGACCGTCTCGCTGCGGACGAGGAGCTCGCCGTCCTCGGCGAGCCCGAGCTCGAAGCCCGGCAGCGCGGGCCCGACGGTGCCGAACTTGTAGCGGTCGTGTCGGTTCGTCGTGGCCGCCGTCGTGCACTCGGTGAGGCCGTATCCCTCGAGGATGCAGATCCCCATCGCGTCGAACAGCTCGGCGATCTCCTTCGCCAGCGGCGCCCCGCCGGAGATCGGGCGCCGCAGCCGGCCTCCGAGGCGCTCCTTCACCTTCGAGAACACGAGCCGCTCCGCCAGGCGGTGCTGGAGCGCGAGGCCGGCAGGAAGCGGACGTCCCTGCTGCCGGAGCGCGCTCTCGCGGTACCCGACGCGGAGCGCCCAGTCGACGAGCTTGCGCTTGACTCCGGTCGCCTGCGCGAAGGTGGAAGTCACCGCGGTGTGGACCTTCTCGTAGACCCGCGGGACGCTCGGGAGGATCGTGGGCCGTACCTGCGGGAGCGCCCGCGCGACGTCGAGCGGATCGGCGACGAACGCGATCGTGTACCCCACGTACGGCCCGGAGAGGTGCATCAGGCGCCCGAAGTTGTGGGCGAGCGGCAAGTAGAGGAGCATCACGTCGCCCGGTGCGCTGTGGTCGGGCAGGTCGTCGACGGTCGCGACCATCGCGTAGTAGTTGCGGTGGCGGATCATGCAGCCTTTGGGCGGGCCGGTCGTCCCCGACGTGTAGATGAACGTGAAGAGGTCCTCCTCGTCGAGTGCCGCGACGGCCTCGTCGAGCGCCGCCGGATGCGCCTCGCGGTACGCGCGGCCCTCCTCCTCGAGCGCCTGCAGGTCGGCGAACACGAGCACGTGACGGAGCCCCGGCAGCGCCGCGCCGCCTTCCTCGACCTTCGCCCTCTGCTGCTCGTCCTCACACAGCACGCCGACCGACTCGGAGTGCTCGAGTACGTAGTGGACGTCGTGCGCGGAGGAGTTCGCGTAGATGGCCGCGCCGACCGCGCCGACGTGCGCGAGCGCGTAGTCGAACAGGGCCCATTCGAGCGAGTTGCGCGCCAGGATCCCGAAGGCGTCGCCCTTTCGGATGCCGCGGGCGAGGAGGCCGTTCGCGAGCAGTTCGACCCGCTCGGCCGCCTCGGGCCACGTCACCTCCCGCCAGGCGTCGTCGTCCTCGGCGAGGTATGCCGTCCCGGTGTTCCGGGCGACGGCGTCGCGCCAGAGGCGCGGAATGGTGCGGTTCCCTGCCACTTATGCGCAGAGTAGTCGGAGGGAACCGCCCGTCGACCGCGAATCCCGACGTCCGCCCCATAGACTGGGAGGATCATGCGCGTCAGCTGGAATGGATCCCTGAGCTTCGGGCTCGTGAGCATCCCTGTGGGGCTCGCGGCCGCGACCAAACCCGCCGCACGTCAGTCGGACGTCTCGTTTCGGCTGCTGCACCGCGAGTGCCTGACGCCGATCAGGCAGAAGCGCTGGTGCCCCAAGCACGACCGGGAGGTGACTCCGGAGGAGCTCGTCAAGGGCTGGGAGGTCTCGAAGGGGCAGTTCGTCGTCGTCGAGGAGGCCGAGCTCGAGGCGCTGGAGCGCCACGACGACTCGCGCACGATCGCGATCGAGCGCTTCGTCCCGCTGGCGGACGTCGACCCGGTCTGGATGGACCGGACGTACTTCCTCGTCCCCGGCGCCGCGCCCGCACAGCGCCGGCCGTACAAGCTGCTCCTCGAGGCGATGGAGGAGGCAGGGGTCGGCGCGATCGGCCGCTTCGTACGCTCCGGGCGCGAGTCGCTCTGCCTCGTCCGCACGCGCGGCAGCGGTCTCGTCCTCGAGACGATGTACCTCGTCGAGGACGTCTATTCGCAGGCCGAGATCGACGAGGCGATGGCCGAGACCGAGGTGAAGAGCAACGAGCTCGACCTCGCACGCCAGATCGTGCAGGGCCTCGCGGCGGAGTTCGACCCGGCGGAGCTCTCCAGCGAGTACCGCCGCGACCTCCGCGAGCTGCTCGAGGCGAAGCTGCGCGGCGAGGAGCTCACGGCGCCCGAGCCCGTCGATGAGCCCGCCCCGGCCGTCGACCTGATCGAGGCGCTCAAGGCCAGCGTCGCCGCGGCGAAGGCGTCGTCGGCCCGGCCCAAGAAGTCCGCGTCGAAGCAGCCGGCGGCGAAGCGACCCGCCCGCAAGGCCGCGCGCAAGTAGCTCTCGCAACGTGACGAGGGGCCCCGGCGGGCCCCTCGTGAACACTCGCGTGGATCGGCGGCTAGTGCGCTGCCGCCTGCGACGCCCCGACGGCCTGCAGCTGGGCCTGGAAGAGGTGCTTGTCGATCTTTCCCTGGTAGATCGGCACACCTTCCTCGATGCAGAGCCTGATGACCGCCTCGCGGTCCATGTTGAGCTCCTTCGCGAGCTCGTCGGGCGTCAGGTGATTCGCCATCGACCGTTTCCTCCCTCGCGCGACGAAAAAGCCCGCCGACGCGACTGCGTGCAGGCGGGCTCCATCTGCGCTCCTCCGTTGGTGGCGGGGGTCAACGGGCCCGCCTCCCGAAAACGTTCATGTGCCCTGAGGATAGCCCCTCCCCCGGGCGGTCCGCAATCCGCAGGAGCACCGTCAGATCGGGTTCTCGATCTCGACGTAGTGCCACTCGAGGTCGAAGCGCTCGGCAAGGTGAGCGGCGAGCGCCTGCACGCCGAACTGCTCGGTCGCGTGGTGGCCCGCCGCGATGAGGTGAACCCCGAGCTCGCGGGCCGTGGCCGCGCTCGGCTCCTCGGGCTCGCCGGTGAGCAGCGCGTCGTAGCCCTCGTGCGCGGCCTGGACGAGGTCGTGCCCGGCGGCGCCGGTCGAGACCGCGAGGCGCCGGATCTCGCCGTCGCCGCCGCGGAGGACGAGCGGCGAGCGCCCCACCACTTCGGCGACCCGCCCGGCGAGTTCGTCGACCGGGACCGCGTCGAGCGTGCAGCCGCGGCCGACCCCGCCGAACGGCCCGATCGGCATCGCGCCGATCCGCGCCGCGAGCTGCGCGTTGTTGCCGAGCGTCGGATGCGCGTCGAGCGCCAAGTGGTAGGCGACGAGCGACGCGTCGCCGGCGAAGAGCGCCTCGAGACGGCCGCGAAGCCGCGCGTCGACGACGAGCGGCTCGTTGCGCCAGAAGAGGCCGTGGTGGACGAGGAGGAGCTGCGCGCCGAGTCCCATCGCCTGTTCGAAGAGGTCGCGCGAGCAGGACACGCCGCACGCGATCGTCGCAACGTCGGCGGTACCGACGACCTGGAGCCCCTGCGGCGCGAACTCCGGGAACCGCTCGATCTCGAGCAGCTCGTTCGCGTACCCGACGATCTCGTCTCTCGACGCCATCGCGCCGAGTCTACGGCGCGGGTGGGGAACGGCTACCCTTGTCCCGCTCGGGGTGTGGCGCAGCCTGGTAGCGCGCTCCGTTCGGGTCGGAGAGGTCCCCAGTTCAAATCTGGGCACCCCGATCAGGGCGGGGGAACCAATGGTTCCCCCGCCGGCCCCCTCCTTCACGGTTGCGCACGGGGCAGACCGCGGTCGGCCTCCCGGCCGGCAGAGCCGGCCTCCGGCCGCCACGGGCGGCGCACGGGCCACCCTTTTGAAGGCCCCGCGGCTCTGTCCGACAGGTCGGGGCGTATCCTCGGCTCGTGCTGAAGGCGGTTCTTCTCGACGTCGACTTCACCCTCTTCAAGCCCGGGCCCGAGCTCGGCCCCGATGGGTACGAGCGGGTCGGGGCGCGCCACGGCCTGACGCTCGACGGGTCGCGCTACGACGACGCGAGGCTCGGTGCGATCGCGAGCCTGCAGCGCGACCCGGAGCTCGTGCACGACGAGGAGCTGTGGATCCGGTTCACCGAGGAGATCGTCGTCGGTATGGGCGGCGACCCGGTGCTTGCGCGCACCTGCGCCGTCGACCTCGTGCGCGAGTGGGAACGCCACGAGAACTTCTTCCTCTACGACGACGCGCTCCCGGCTCTGGAGGAGCTCCGCAGGCACGACCTGCGGATCGGCCTCGTCTCGAACGGCCAGCGCGACCTCGACGAGTTCGCCCGGCACCACGCCCTCGACGTCGACGTGTGCGTCGGCTCCATGCGCCACGGCCGCGTGAAGCCGCACCGCTCGATCTTCGAGGCTGCGCTGGCCGCGCTCGAGGCGCCGCCGGAGCAGGCGGCGATGGTCGGCGACAGCTACGCGGACGACATCGAGGGCGCCCGCGCGCTCGGGATGCGCGCGATTCTCCTCGACCGCGAGGGCGCCCACATCGGCGAGCCCGACCGGATCGACTCGCTGCTCGCGTTGCCCGCCGCCCTTGGGTTGAGCCCTGCCTAGGGCCTGGAGGTTGCGCGCCGCTGGCGGCCCACCATATCCTGAGGCACATTGACTGACCGTTCAATCGCACGCGAGCGCTCCAACGGGGCGCGGCAGCCCGCCGCCGAGGAGAAGCGGCGGCGCATCCTCGACGCCGCCGTCCGCGTCTTCGCGCGTCGCGGCTTCCACGCGTCGCGAGTAGGGGACATCGCAGAGGAGGCGGGCGTCGCGCACGGGCTCCTCTACCACTACTTCTCGTCGAAGGACGAGGTGCTGCAGACGGTCTTCCGGGAGAACTGGGCCGAGCTGCTCGAGCGCTTCGAGCAGGTCGAGGCATCGGACGAGCCCGCCGACGAGAAGCTCCACGGCATCGTGAAGATCCTCCTTCGCACGTGGCGGAACGACCCTGATCTCGTCACGGTGATGGTGCGGGAGGTCGGCCGGAGCGCCCACCTTGCGAGCCAGGTCGAAAACATCGGCAAGGGCTTCGCGGTGATCGAGCGGGTGATCGAGCAGGGTCAGGCCGAGGGCGTGTTCCGGACCGAGCTCGACCCGCGCCTGGCGAGCTGGGTCGTCTACGGTGCCCTCGAGGAGATCCTCACGGGCTGGGTCATGGGCAGGCTGCCCGACGGCGACGAGGAGGTCGCCCGTGCCGAGCGCACGATCGTCGACGTCGTCCTGGGCGGCCTCGGCACGGCGCCGGTCGTCGCCTGACGGCGGCGCCCGCCGGGACACGCTCGTCCTCGGGGCGGGCGCGCTCGGTCTCGCCTGGGCGCTGACGACCACCGCGGCGTACCTGCCACCGATCCTCGGTCGCTACACGGAGTCGACGACGCTCGTCGGGCTGGTGCTCGCTGCTGAGGGTGTCTTCGCACTGACGCTGCCGCTCGTGATCGGCCCGTGGAGCGACACCTTCCACACGCCGCTCGGCCGGCGGCGGCCGTTCATGCTGGCGGCGCTCGGCCCGATGACGTTTGCGCTCGCGCTGCTCGCCTTCATGCCGAACCTCTGGACGACCGCGCTGATGCTGTTCGCGCTGTTCTTCGCCTACTACGTCTACGAGCCGCCGTACCGGGGCCTGTACCCGGACGTCCTGCCCGACACGGTCTTCGGGCGCGCGCAGGGCGTGCAGCACGTCTTCCGCGGGATCGCGATCGCGGGGGCCCTGATCGGTGGGGGATACCTCTTCCACTTCTGGCGGCCGGCTCCGTTCCTCGTTGCAGCCGGGGTCGTCGGCGCCGCGTGCATCGTCCCGATCGTCCTCGTCACCGAGGACGGCGGCCACGGGCGCGTGTTCGAGGGGGTGCGAGCCTATGTGGCGCACTCCTGGCGCGTCTTCCGCGGGAACCGCGACGTCGCGACGTTCCTCGTGGCGAACACCGCCTGGGAGGGGACGTTCGCCGGTGCCCGAACGTTCGTCGTCCTCTACGTCACGGTCGGCCTCGACGAGCCGCTTGCGACCTCGACCTACATTCTCGCGGCGGTTGCCGGCGGCTACATCGTGGCGGCGCTCGTCGCCGGCCCGATCGGCGACCGCATCGGGTTGGCGCGCGTCATCAGCGTGGCGTCCGCCGTATACGGGGTGGGGCTCCTCGCCGGAGGCCTCGGGAGCGAGTGGCATGCGTGGTACCTCGGCCTGATCTTCGTCGTGGCGATCGCGGGCGGTACGGTGATGACCCTCGCGTGGGGACTCCTCTTCAAGCTGATGCCGCCGGGCGAGCGCGGTGCGATCTCGGGCCTCGCGACGACGACGAAAGGCGTGGGACTCGTGATCGGGCCGCTCGCGGCGGGCGCCGTGATCGACATCCTCCGCCCGCAGCTCGAGTCGACGGAGGGCTACCAGGCGCTCTGGCCCGTGCTCGGGCTCCCGATCATCCTGGCGATTCCCCTCGTCGCCCGCCTCGCTCCGGTCGAGTCAGAGGCAGATCGAGTGGCCGCCGGCGAGCAGCGCGAAGCCCCAGACGTCCCCGTCGAGGACATAGACGACCGACCGGGCGCCTGAGCCGGGGAGCACGAAGGCGTCGTAGCCTCGGCAGGCTGTCCGCTGCAGAGGGCGGTACGTGGCCTGGAGCCGGAGAGCGGGCTCGTCGACCGCGAGCCCCTGGGCGGTCCGCCACCCGGGCGGCGCCCAGAGCGTGAACACCGCGACGACCCGACCCCGGGCGAGCTCGACCGCGGCTCCCTCCGGGCGGAACGCGAAGCGGTTGAAATAGAGCGTCTCCGTCGCGCAGCTGCGGCAGCGCCCGTACGCCCGGCCCCAGGCGGCGACGACGTCGTCGAGGCTCGCGCCGAGCGGGACGCCACCGAGCGAGCGGCCCGGGACGAACACGCCCGCATCCGGCGGCGCGGCGAGCGCGACGTCCGTCGCGGTCGCGGCGAGGGCGCACGCCGCGAGCGCCGTGGCGACGAGCCTGGCCCGGGCGTGCCGCAAGCTCACATGCGGCCGAACGCGTTCTCGCCCGTCAGCGCCTGGCCGACGACGAGCGTGTGCACCTCGTGCGTACCCTCGTAGGTGAGGACCGACTCGAGGTTGTTCATGTGCCGGATGACCGGATACTCGAGCGTGATCCCGTTCCCACCGAGGATCGTCCGCGCCGAGCGGCACACCTCGAGCGCTCCGCGGACGTTGCCCATCTTCCCGAGGCTGACGTGCTCCGGCCGGAGCGTTCCGTCGTCCTTCATGCGGCCGATGTGGAGGGCGACGAGGCTCGCGCGGTTGATCTCGAGCGCCATCTCGGCGAGCTTCTGCTGGGTCAGCTGGTAGGCGGAGATCGGCTTGCCGAACACCATGCGCTCCCGCGCGTACGAGAGCGCCTCCTCGAAGCACGCGCGGGCGGCCCCGACCGCGCCGAAGACGATCCCGAACCGGGCCTCGTTGAGGCACGAGAGGGGGCCACGGAGCGTCGACGCCCCGGGCAGCAACGCCTCGCCCGGGACCCTCACGTCCTGGAGCACGAGCTCGGACGTGACCGACGCCCGGAGCGAGAGCTTCTTGTGGATCTCGGGCGCCGTGAAGCCCGGGGTGCCCTTCTCGACGAGGAAGCCGCGGATCTCGCCCTCATCCGTGCGGGCCCACACGACCGCGACGTCGGCGATCGTCCCGTTCGTGATCCACATCTTGGCGCCGTTCAGGACCCAGTCCGAGCCGTCACGGTGTGCGTGGGTGCGCATCGCACCGGGATCGGAGCCCGCGTCGGGCTCGGTCAGCCCGAAGCAGCCGATCGCCTCGCCGCGGTGCATCGCCGGGAGCCAGCGCTCCTTCTGCTCCTCGGAGCCCCACCGCCAGATCGCGAACATCGCGAGCGACCCCTGTACCGAGACCGCGCTGCGGACGCCGGAGTCACCTGCCTCCAGCTCGAGGCAGGTGAGGCCGTAGGCCACCGAGCTCGCGCCGGGCAGCCCGTAGCCCTCGAGGTGCATCCCGAAGAGGCCGAGCTTGGCAAGCTCCTGGACGATCTCGCGGGGCAGGATCCCCTGCTCGAACCACTCGCCGACCTCGGGGAGGATGCGCTCGCGCACGAACCGGCGAACGGTGTCGCGGATCGCCCGTTCCTCGTCGTCGAGGAGCGCGTCGAGCGCGAGGAAGTCGAGCGGGTCGAGTAGTGCCGGTGCCTGAGTGGTCGTCGCCACGGTGGGTCCTCCGTCGGTCGAGGCGTGAGTGATTGTAGAAGTTGCGCGATCGCCGCCAGAGGCCTGGACACCACATGCCCGGAGCCCGGATGATTGGGGGCGTGGCGCGAGGGGTCGAAGAACTGCTGGCGGCTGCCCGACGGCGCATCGAGCGGCTCGAGCCCGAGGCGGCCTGGGCCGCGGCCAGGACGGGGAACGCGTTGATCGTCGACATCCGCCCGGAGGACGAGCGCCGGGCCACGGGCGTCGTGCCCGGCTCGCTCCACATCCCTCGCACCGTGCTCGAGTGGCGCGTCGACCCGTCGAGCCACTGGCACAACCCACACGTCCGCGACCGCGAGCTTCGGCTCCTCGTGCTCTGCTCGCACGGTTTCTCGTCCTCCCTCGCCGCGGCGACGCTCGTCGACCTCGGGTTCGAGCGGGCCGGAGACGTCGTGGGCGGCTTCGAGGCGTGGTCTCGTGTCGGGCTTCCGGTGGTGCCGGCGCCGCGTCGTCGCGACGGCGTCCTGCCCGGGATGGGCGACCCCGTGTCCTGAGGGCCGGCCTTGCCACCCGGACACGGGAGGGCTACCCTATTGACTGACTAGTCAATCGACGCCCAGGAGCATGCGATGGCGACCATGGAGACGGGGCTTGCGAACGGCGTCTCGTTCGCGCTCACCGACGAGCAGAAGGAGCTCCGTGCGCTCGCGCGGGAGTTCGCCGAGAAGGAGATCCGCCCGAAGGCGGCGGAACACGACGAGCACCAGACGCACCCCGCCGAGATCGTGGCCAAGGCACATGAGCTCGGCCTCATGAACCTCCATCTCCCCGAGTCGCTCGGCGGGCTCGAGCTCTCAGCGTTCGACGGGATGCTCGTCGGCGAGGAGCTCAACTGGGGGTGCTCCGGGATCGGCACCTCGATCGGCGCGAACGGGCTGGCGGCCGGCCCGATCCTGATCGCCGGCACCGAGGAGCAGAAGCGCGACTGGCTGGCGCCGCTCGTCTCCGAGCCGATCCTCGGCTGCTTCGGGCTCTCCGAGCCCGGCGCCGGGTCGGACGTGTCGGGCATCCAGACGACCGCAGTCGCCAGAGGGGCCGGAGGCACCGACTACGTCGTCAACGGCTCGAAGATGTTCATCACGAACGCGGGACAGGCGTCGTGGATGGTCTGTTTCGCTTCGACCGACAAATCGAAGGGGCACCGCGGGCTCACGGCGTTCGTGATCCCGATGGATGCCGAGGGTGTCACGATCGAGAAGCACCTCGACAAGATGGGGCAGCGCGCGACCGACACGTCCGCGGTCGCCTTCCAGGACGTCGTGGTGCCGTCCGCGAACCGGCTCGGCGAGGAGGGCGACGGCTTCAAGATCGCGATGCAGACGCTCGACTTCACGCGGCCCGGCACGGCGGTCGGCGCCGTCGGCGTCGCACAGGCCGCCTTCGAGCTCGCCGTCGACTACGCAAAGGAGCGCGTCCAGTTCGGCATGCCGATCGCGATGAACCAGGGCGTGTCGTTCCTCGTCGCGGACATGGCGGCGGAGATCGAGGCAGCGAGGCTCCTCACGTGGCAGGCGGCGTGGATGATCGACCAGGGCTACGGCCGCAGGGCGACGAAGTATTCGTCGTTCGCCAAGCGCTTCGCCGCCGACACGGCGATGAAGGTCACGACCGACGCGGTGCAGGTCTTCGGCGGCTACGGGTACATCAAGGAGTACCCGGTCGAGAAGCTCATGCGCGACGCGAAGCTGTTCCAGATCTACGAGGGCACCTCGCAGATCCAGCGCCTCGTGATCGCGAAGGAGATCTTCCTCCCGAGCGCATAGGCCGTTCTCCCGTCAAGAGACGAGGGCGCGCTGGAACGGTGGGAGGAAGCCCGGCGCGACACGGACGTCGCCGAGCCAGGCGGTGAGCCGCTCCGCCTCCGCTGCGACGGCCTGCTCGGCTTCGCGGCCGACGTCCTCGAGGAGCCGGAAGACGACCTCGCCGTCCTTCCGCTGCGCCCACCCGCCGACGACCCGGCCGTCCCACCAGACCGTCGGTCCCGCGTTGCCGTTGCGGTCGAAGAGGGCGGACGCATGCTCGCCGAGGTACCAGTCTCGCTCCTTCCAGCCCATCGTGGTGGGGTCGAGCGTCGAGAGCAGGGCCGCCGACGGAGCCGGCCGCCCGGTCGCCTCCATGTCGTCGGCGAGCACGTAGCCGGTGCCGCCGTCGAGGTCGACCACGGCGTGCGGAACGGCAGCGAGCGCGGCGCGCGCCTCGCGGGCCGTCCACCCGGCCCACCACCGGATGTCCGTCTCCGTCGCGGGGCCGAACGACAGCAGCCAGCGAAGTAGGAGCTCGGCCTGCGCCGCCGCCGGCTCGACCTTGTCGAGTGCCCCTCCCAGCCACGCACCGGTCGGCACCCACCGGTACTGCCCGTTCGTCCACGACGTGCGGGGCCGCCCGCGCACCAGGTCGCCTTCGGCGGCGAGCAGCGGCAGGATGCGCGACGCGACGCTCACCTGCGTCTCCCAGCGGGTGCCGGCCCCGAGTCGTACCTTCGTCGCCAGCACGGGTTCGTCGGCCGAGACGTTCGAGGTGAACGCCTCTCCCCGCGCCTCCACGGCGCGAAGCGCGGCCGCGGCCATGTCGTCGAGCCACGCTCCAGGCTCGTCGGTCACGCCGGTCTGCGCGACGAAGCCCACGAGCCGCTTCCGCTCGCGAGCCGCGATCGTCCTCGTGCAGGCCGCCTGGACGATCGCTGCGAGCTCCCGGGGGACGACCCACAGCGTCCGCCGCATCCCGAGCATGCGGACGAGCGTCCGCTCCTCGTAGAGCGCCTCCTCGAGGCCCTCCGGCCGGAGGTCGAGCGAGCGCGCCCGTGTGGAGAGGAAGACGGTCGCCGGGTCGGTCGAGTGCAGAGCGACGAGTGACTCGGCGACCTCGAGCGGGCTCGAGGCCCGGGTCTCGACGGCCAGCCGGTGACGCCGCATCAGCCGCGCCCGCCGCTCCTCGACGCCGATCTGCACGACCTTGCTTCTACCAGCGGTCGCGACCCCGACGTTTGACATTCGGATACCGACGGTATATGAATACCGACGGTATCTGTATGGCGACGACGCGGATCAGCCGGAGCGAGCGCAAGGCGCGGACGCGCACGGAGCTCGTCGCCGCCGCGCGAGGCGTCTTCATGCAGCGTGGCTTCCACGGTGCGTCGCTGGACGACATCGCCGAGGTGGCCGGATACACGAAGGGCGCGGTCTACTCGAACTTCGACGGCAAGGACGATCTCTACCTCGCGCTGCTCGGCGCGCACTACGAGGAGCGCGTCGCGGCGTACGTCGACCTGATGCTCGACCAGCCGACCTTCGAGGACGCGATCCGCGCGGTGGGGCGCTTCATGGCGGAGTCCGACGCGCGGGATCCCGACTGGCTGCCGACACTTGCCGAGTTCGTCGCGCACGCGGCGAGGGACGAGTCGCTCCGCCGGGAGTACGTGCGCGTGCGCGAGCGGTTTCTCGCGGCGATCGCCGATGTCATCGAGACGCTCTGCGATCGTCACGGCCTCAGACTGCTCGTGCCGCCACTCGAGGCCGCTCGGGCGTCGTCGCTCCTGGCGCGCGGCTTCAGCGCCGAGCGCCGTCTCGATCCGGACGCGGTGTCGCCGGAGATGTTCGTGGAGCTCCACGCCGGCTTCATGCGTGGGCTCACGGTTCCAAGGGAGAGGAGTCACGCATGACGGCCGTCGCCTCCACCTCGGTCGACCCCCTGGCCCCTGCGACCCTCGGGGCCTACGCCACGACACTGCTGCAACGCGACCGCTGGTCGCGCGCGCACCTCGTCGACTACCAGCGAGGGCGCCTCCGCGGGCTGATCCGCCACGCGGTCGATCGCTCCCCGTACTACCGCACGACGCTCGGGCCGGGAGCCGAGCGGGCCGAGCTCTCCGATCTGCCGACCCTGCCCAAGCGTGTGCTCATGGAGCAGTTCGACCGCGTCGTCACGGATCGTCGCCTGCACCTGGCCGATCTCGAGCCGTTTCTGGCGCGCGCGGACGCCGGCGCCCTGTATCTCGGCGAGTACCGCATCTTCTCGACCTCGGGCACGACGGGTGTGCCGGGGCTGTTCCTCTACTCGCAGGCGGAGTTCGCGCGCTGGGTGGCGGTCTTCGTCCGCTCGTTCGCCCGACTCGGGATGACACCCGAGACCCGCATCGTCGGCGTCGGCGCGCCGAGCGCGCTGCACCTCTCCCAGCAGGTGATCGCCGCGATACAAGCCGGCCGCGGCGGTTCGCCGAGGCTCTCGGTGGCCACCCGCCTCGACGAGATGGTCTCCGCTCTGCACGCGTACCAGCCGGAGGTGATCGGCGGTTATCCGAGCGTGATCGCTCTCCTTGCGGAGGAGCAGCTGCAGGGACGTCTTGCCATCGCGCCGCGCATCGTCCTCACGACCTCGGAGGTGCTCACGCAGGACGCCGCGGCGAGAATCGAAGCCGCGTGGACGAAGCCCGTGGAGGGTTACTTCACGACGGAGGTTGGAGTGGTCGCCGCGGGCTCGCTCGATCACGTCGGGCTGCACGTCTGCGAGGAGGCGATCGTCGAGGTCGTTGACGAGGACAACCGCCCCGTCCCGCCGGGGATGCTCGGGAGCAAGGTGCTGCTCACGAACCTCGTGAACCACACACAGCCCCTGATCCGCTACGAGCTGTCCGACGCCATCGAGCTCGAGGCCGGCGATGACCCGAGCGGCAGACCCTTCGACCGCATCTCGCGGATCGACGGCCGCAGCGACGACGTGCTCGTACTCCCCGCTCGACGAGGCGGCGACGTCGCCGTCCACCCGTACCGTCTCAGGGCGCCGTTCGTTCGGCTTCTCGACGTCGTGCAGTACCAGGTCGTGCAGCGCGCCGAGGAGCTCGTCGTGCGCATCGTCGTCCGCGACACGGCTCCGCCCGACCTGCCGGAGACCGTTCGAAGGGTCGTCGAAGGCGCTCTCGCGGCGGCCGGTGCGCGGTTCCCCGTCCGCGTCGAGGCGGTGGACGCGATCGCCCGCGAGTCGGGTCACGCCGCCAAGGTCAAGCTGGTCGTCTCGGCGGCCGGGCGTCCCTCGAAGGGGTGAGAAGCCGACCTCGTGACCTCGGCTACATTTCGGGGCCGTGTCATCCGGCGCGACCAGCGTCTCTGGAGTGGCGCGCCGCCGACGCTCTTCCCGCCTCGGGGTGCGCAATGCCGTCCTCGCGGTCGGCGTCTTCGTGCTGGTCGCAATTGGCGCCGCGACGCTCTTCGCAGGGTCTCCTGCCCGTCTTCCCGCCGGTACGACGGTCGCCGGCCTCGACGTCGGAGGGCTCGGCCTCGGCGCCGCAACCGCCGCGCTCGAGCGTCGCTCCGACGCGCTCGAGCACGAGCCGATCGAGTTCGTGGCCGGTGGCAGGACGTTCTCCCTGAGCGCCTCTCAGCTCGGCATCCGACCCGACTGGAAGGCGGCCGTGAGGCAGGCTGCCGCGTCGACGGACGGCTTCGCCCCCGTGCGTGGCCTGAAGCGCGTGCGAACCCGGATCTTCGGATCCGACGTCGAGCCGCACGTCGACGTCTTCCCCTCGGTCCTGCGCTACACCGTCGGCCGGATCGCGTCCGCCGTGGACCGGGCGGCCGTCGATGCCTCGCTCGAGCGGCGCGGCCTGTCGTTCGTCACCGCACCGGCCCGGCCGGGCGTGCGGCTCGACCGCCCGCTCGCCGCGGCGACGATCGTGAACGCGCTCGCGTCGCTCGAGCGCGACGGGCCCGTGCGCCTACCGGTCGCGCGGGCGGAGCCACGCGTCGTCGTCGACGACCTCGCCGACGCCACGACGGCGGCGCAGACCGCCGTCTCGAGGCCGGCGACGCTGACCGTCGGCCCGACCCGGTTCCGGCTGCCTCGCTGGCGCATCGCGCAGCTCCTCGACCTCCCGAACGGCGGCGCCACCGGCGTCTCGGTCGCCGGCCCGTCCGCCCAGCACTGGCTTGCCTCGCTCGCGCGCTCGGTCGACCGGAAGCCGCGTGACGCGACGTTCCGCGTCGTCTCCGGCGGAATCGAGCTCGTCCCGTCCCGCCCCGGCCGCACACTCGATCTCGCGGCGGCCCGAGCGGCGCTCGAAAAGGCAGTGTTCTCGAGCACCGGGCGGAACGCGACGGTTGCCACGAGCACCACGCCGCCGGCACGAACCACGGAGGTCGCCAGGGCCATGGGGATCGACGAGGTCGTCGGCTCGTACACCACAACGTACGGCGGCACACCGGGGCGGCTGCACAACGTCCAGCTGGTCGCGGAGCTGATCGACGGCGCGCTCGTCGCGCCGGGCGCGCGGTTCTCCTTCAACGAGACGACAGGCGAGCGGAACGCGGCGAAGGGGTTCGAGGAGGCCCCGGTGATCATCAACGGCGAGCTCGAGAGCGGCATCGGCGGAGGCGTGTGCCAGGTCTCGACCACGGTGTTCAACGCGGCCTTCGAGGCGGGGCTCTCGATCGAGAGGCGTACGAACCATGCGCTCTACATCAGCCATTACCCGCTCGGGCGCGATGCCACCGTCAACTACCCCGACCTCGACCTCGTCTTCCGCAACGACACCGAGCACTGGCTTCTGCTGCGCGCGTTCGTGAGCCCGGGCTCGCTCACCGTCAACCTGTACGGCACGTCGCCGGGCCGTCGCGTGGAAACCGAGACGGCGCCGCTCGAGGTCGACGGGAAGGTGCCGTGGAAGCGGATCGACGACGACGCCATGTACAAGGGCCAGAAGGTCGTCGAGCAGTGGGGCTCGCCGCCCCGCTCGACGAGCGTGACTCGACGGGTGTACAAGCCCGACGGCACGCTCCTCTACGACACGACGTGGCGCTCGTACTACACCGGCGAGCCTACGGTCGTCCGCCTCGGCACGAAGCCGCGGCCGAAGCCGGAGCCTGCGAAGCCCGACGTCAGGGCCTCGACGACTCCGACGACGCAGGAGCCGGTGTTGCCGCCGTCGCTCCCGCGGGCGTCGTCGGCGTCGCCTCGGCCCTGAGGACGTCCGCGGCGAACCACTCCGGGATTCGCGTGGGCCGGTGGGTCGACCGGTCGACCGTCGCATGGGTCGTCCAGCCGTGCGCCACGCGTTCGGCGTCCCGCTCGACCGCGTAGTCGAACCGAAACCGGGCGCCGCGGAGCTCGCCGCACCGCACGCCGATCTCGAGGACGTCGTCGAACGCGGCCGCGCGCTCGTACTCGACGTGGACGCCGGTCGTGAGCGCCTCGATCCCGCGTTCCCGAATCGCCGCATAACCGCCTGCGAACGCGGCCAGATACGCGACCCGCGCCTCCTCGAGCCAGACGACGAACGACGCGTGGTGCGCGATCCCCTGCGCGTCCGTCTCCGCGAAGCGGACGCGTACGGCATGCGTGAACGGGTAGCCGTCCATCAGCGCGAGATATATCCGGCCCTACGATGCCGTGCATGGGGACCGCGGCCGATCTCGCGGCGCTGATCCGCGACCGCGGGCCGGCGGTCGTGCTCACCGGTGCCGGGATGTCGACGGAGAGCGGCATACCCGACTTCCGCTCCTCGTCGGGGCTGTGGGCAGAGGTCGACCCGTTCGAGGTCGCCTCGATCGACGCGTTCCGCCGGGATCCGCTCCGTGTCTGGCGCTGGTACGGGCCGCGAATCGCCGGCCTCCTCGCCGCGGAGCCGAACGCAGGGCACCTCGCCCTCGCCGCGCTCGAGCGCGCGGGCCATGTGCGGGCGATCGTGACGCAGAACATCGACCGGCTCCATTCGCGCGCGGGCAGCGTGGACGTGACGGAGGTGCACGGGTCGATCGCGCGTTTCAGCTGCCTCGCGTGCGGCGCCGAGGAGACGCTCGAGACGGTTCTCGTGCAGCTCGAGACGCGCGAGGCGCCCGAGTGCCCCGCCTGCGGCTCGATCCTCAAGCCCGGTGTCGTCATGTTCGGGGAGCTCCTGCCGCCGGAGGCGATGCTGCGGGCGGAGCTCCTGTGCCGTGACGCCCCGCTCCTGCTGGTCGTCGGCTCGTCTCTCCAGGTGTGGCCGGTCGCTGGCCTTCCGAACGAGACCCTCTCGGCGGGTGGGGCCGTCGCGATCGTGAATCTCGACGAGACGCCGTACGACGCGCACGCCGCGACGATCGTCCGCGACGCCTCCGGCCCCACCCTCGCCGCGGTCGCCGCCGCGCTGGCATAGAATGGCCGCATGGAAACGACGAAGACCGACGACGTGATCGGGCGGCTTGCGGGGAAGGGCGAGGAGGCCTTGCAGAAGCTCGCCGACCTCCCGGGCGGCAGCCGGACGGTGCAGGCGTTCAACGACCTCCGCACGCGTGTCGACGAGCTCTCGAAGCGGATCCGTGGCATCGACGCGCTCGAGCAGCGTGTGGCGAAGCTCGAGAAGGAGGTCGCGTCGCTGCGGCGTGCGCAGAAGCCGGCGACCGGTCAGTCGCCGTCGCGCAAGGCGTCGGCCTGACCCCGCGGCACCCGCAGCCGTAGGGCCCGCGGCACCACCTCGAAGCGCACGGGCGTCGTCCCCGGCTGCTCGCCGTCGAGCTCGATCGGGAGCGGCGTGTCGCTCCTCACCGTCACCGTCGAGCCCCGCAGGAGCTCAGCCTTCGGATGCGGCAGGTGCGTCCCGCGGTACATCTTGGGCACGGTCAGGACGAGGTCGCGCTTTGTGATGTCGCCGATCGTGAGGACGTCGAAGAGCGCATCGTCCGGCTCGGCCTCGGGGCACACCTTCAGGCCGCCGCCGAAGAAGCGCCCGTTCGCGACGACGACGTCGAACATGCGGCCCGTCCGTCGCTCGCCGTCGACGTCGAGCTCGATCTCGCTCGCCTGCCACGCCGAGAAGACGGCGAAGATCGCCCACAGGTACGAGGCCTTCCCGCCGAGTGCCTTCGTCGTCTCGTTGGCGCGCTTCGCGATCGCCCCGCTCATGCCCGCGCTCGCGACGTTGGCGAACGCTGCGGTCGCGTCGGAGCCGTCCCACGCGTGGTACGAAGCGCGCCCGAGGTCGACTGTGCGGACGTCGCCCTCGAGCGCGACGCTCACGGCCTCGTCGATCTTGCGCGGGATCCCGAACGTGCGCGAGAAGTCCCATCCCGTGCCGCGCGGCACGAGCGCGACCTCGGGCGTCCGGCCGAGCCCGACGAGCCCGTTCGCGACCTCGTTGAGCGAGCCGTCGCCGCCGACGACCACGAGGAGGTCCGCTCCGCCGAGCGCCGCCTCGCGCGCGAGCTCGGCGAGGTGCCCCTGCCGCTCGCTGAAGAGCGTGTCTCCCTCGAGCCCCGCCGCGGCCGCCTGCCGCGCGAGCTCGGGCCACCGCCGCCCCGTCGAGCCGTTCGCCGAGGCGGGGTTGACGAGGAAGACGGTCTTCACGCGGCGGCAGCGAGGTCGCTCGCCCTACGCGGCCGTGACGGTTGCAAGCGCCAGCTCGGTCATCTGGTCGACGGCCTCGCGCATCTCCTCGTCGGTGATGCGAATGAACTCGCCCTCGACGACGACGTCGGAGACGATCAACATGCAGCCGGCCTGGATCTTGCGCAGCGCGCCGAGGGTGAAGAGGATCGCCGCCTCCATCTCGACGGCGAGGATCCCTCGCTCCGACCAGCGGCCCGCGAGGCCCGGATCGGGCTGGTAGAAGATGTCACTCGAGACGATCGGGCCGACTCGCACCGGCTTGCCGAGCTCCTTCGCCTGGTGCACTGCCTCGTGGACGAGCCCGAAGTCGGCCGTCGGCGCGTGCGGCTCTCCGAGGACGTAGTGGGTCGCGGTCGAGTCGGCCGGGGTCGCGGAGAGGGCGATGATGAGATCGCCCATCGAGAGGTCGGGCTGGAGGCCGCCGCAGGTCCCGACGCGCATCAGCTTCTTGACGCCGAGCTGGACGAGCTCCTCGATCACGATGGCCGCCGATGGGCAGCCCATGCCGCTCGACTGAACCGAGACGGGCTTGCCCTGGAAGGTGCCGGTGTAGCCGAGCATCCCGCGCTCGGAGTTCCGCTGGACGACGTCCTCCATGAAGGTCTCGGCGATGTGCTTCGCTCGCAACGGATCGCCGGGCAGGAGGCAGGCGTCGGCGTAGTCGCCCTGGTTCGCTCGTACGTGGATCGGCATGGCGCCGAAGCCTACGGCTTCCCCGCCTAGAGTGTCGCTTCGATGCGCCCGACCCTCGTCGAGCCCACGACGCAGCAGATCCTCACGTACTGCGCCGAGGATCCCGTCGAGCGCGTCTTCCTCGAGGACGTCGCCCGCCGTGGGAGCGGCCGCTTCGCGGCGCTCGAGAGAATCGAGGACGGCGGGCTGCGGGCGCTCTGCCATCTCGGGACGAACGTCGTGCCCTCCGGCGTCGGGTGCGGTGCCTTCGCGGAGGTCGCCGCCCGGGCCGCCCCGCGGATGCTGATCGGCGAGCAGGGGGCCGTCACCGCGCTCTGGGACGATGCGCGGCGGAGGTTCGGGACGCCGCGCGAGGACCGGCTCGGCCAGCCGGTGTACGTCTCGACGACACCGCCGGAGCCCGGAGACACCGGTCTTCGCCGCGCGACGCGGGCAGATGTCGACGTCCTCGTGCCGGCCTGCGCGCAGGCGCACTTCGAGGAGCTCGGCGTCGATCCGCTGCGCCGCGACCCGAACGGGTTCCGCTGGCGCACGAGGGTCCAGATCGAGGAAGGACGCTCGTGGATCTGGCTCGAGGGCGGCGTGATCCGCTTCAAGGCCGAGGCATCCGCGTGGACGCCGAGCGCCGTGCAGCTCCAGCAGGTCTGGGTCGATCCGCCCGTGCGCCGGCGCGGGTACGCCGAGCGTGCGCTGCGCGACCTGATCCGCCTGCTGCTCACCGAGGTGCCGGCCGTCTGCCTGTTCGTCCGAGCCGAGAACACGCCTGCGATCCGGCTGTACGAGACGGTGGGGATGGCACACGTGCTCGACTACCGCAGTGTGCTGTTTTGAGGACGCTGCTGCTCGTGCGCCACGCGCACGCACGCTCGAACGTGGGCGATACGGTCAGCTCGCTCCCGCCGGGAGAGGGGCTCTCCGAGTCGGGAGTGGAGGAGGCGCTGGCGCTCCAGGAGACGCTCGCGCCGGAAGCGGTCGATCTCGGCGTCGCGACCCCCCTGGTGCGCACGCAGGAGACGCTCGGCGTCGCCCTCGCCGGCCGGGACGTGCCGCAGATCGTGCTGGCCGACCTCGGCGAGATCAGCTTCGGCTCGTACGAGGGCGGGCCGCTGGAGGCCTATCGGGCGTGGGCCTGGTCGCACGAGCCCGACGCGCCGTGCCCCGGAGGCGGCGAGAGTCGGGTGGACGCGGCCCTGCGCATCGCGGACGGCCTCGAGCTGCTCCTCGCACGCCCCGAGGAGGTCGTCGTCGCCGTGTCCCACGCCCTGCCGATCCGCTACGTCCTCGACGGCTCGGTCGGTCGCATTCCGTCGGCGCGGATCGAGCCGGTGCTCCACGCGACGCCGTACGTGCTCGATGCCGAGGCCGTCGAGCGGTCGGCCGCGGTTGTCCGCGCCTGGGCCGCCGCGCCCCGCTGGCACACTTGAGCCGTGGACGTGCTCGAGCGCATCGAGGCACACATCCGGTCGCTCGACCTGGTCCCTCGCAACGGGGAGGTGACGTGTCTCGTTTCCGGCGGCGCCGACTCCACGTGCCTCTGGCACGCGCTCTGTGAGCTCGGCTACCGCGTGAGCGCGGTCCACGTTCACCACGGCGTCCGCGGCGAGGAGGCAGACGCCGACGCCGACCATTGCGCGACCCAGCTCGGCGCGGAGGTGATCCGCGTCGACGCCTCGAGTGCCGGGACGGAGGCGAGCCTGCGCGACGCGCGGTACGGCGCCACGGAGAGCCGAGGGCTCCGGGCGACGGGTCACACGGCGTCCGACCAGGTCGAGACGCTCCTCTACCGCATCGTGTCGAGCGGCTCGACGCGGGGCATCCGCGCGCGGCGCGCGGACGGCGTCGTGCGGCCCCTCCTGCCGCTCTGGCGCGAGGAGACGGAAGCGTTCTGCGGCGCGCGCGGCCTTCGATGGCGCGTCGACGCGACGAACCCGGGCACGAAGCGCGGGTTGATCCGAGAGCGGCTGCTGCCGCTCCTCGAGGAGCTCGATCCCAGGGCGCGCGCGAACCTGCTCGCCCTCGCGGATGAGCGGCCGCGGCTGCCGCGCACGCTCGAGCGCTCGCTCGTCGACCTCTGCTCGTCCGTCGAGGGGACGCGGAGCGCAGACCTCGGCGGAGGCCTGCGTGCGGTTCGCACATACGGCGAGCTACGGCTCGAGGGCACAGTCGAGTGGGGGCCGTGGACGATCGAGAGCGACGCACCGGGCCTCGTCGTCCGATCCCGCCGGCCGGGGGATCGCCTCGCGGGCCGCTCGCGGAAGGTGCAGGATGTGCTCGTGGACGCCAAGGTGCCGAGGCGCGAGCGCGACGCGTGGCCGCTCGTCGCGACAGAGGACGGGGCGGTCGTCGCGGTGGCGGGCCTCGAGACGGCGCCGGGCTGGGAGGGCGCGGTCCGCGCGGAACGCACGGCCTCGAATGGAGACGACGCGTGACCTCCGTCCACGCCGACGTCGGGGAGGTCCTGATCGACCAGGACACCCTCCGGAGCCGTGTCGAGGAGCTCGGGGCCGAGATCTCCGCCGACTACGAGGGCCGCGACCTGCTCCTCGTCGGAGTGCTGAAGGGCGCGATCTTCTTCATCTCCGACCTGATGCGGGAGCTGACGGTGCCCTGCGAGATCGACTTCATGGCGATCTCGAGCTACGGCGCGGGCACCGACTCCTCGGGGGTGGTGCGGATCCTCAAGGACCTCGAGATCAACATCTCCGGGCGCGACGTGCTCGTCGTCGAGGACATCATCGACTCGGGGCTGACCCTGTCGTACCTGCGGCGCACGCTCGGCGCGCGAAAGCCCGCGTCGCTCGAGATCTGCGCGCTCCTCACGAAGCCGGAGCGCCGCGAGGTCGAGGTCCCGGTTCGGTACGTGGGATTCGAGATCCCGAACCGGTTCGTGATCGGCTACGGGCTGGACTTCGCCGAGCGCTACCGCAATCTCCCCTACATTGGGGTATTGCACCCTGATCTCGTCCCGAACGGGCTCTGATGCAGGGCTTTTTCGGACAGCGGCGAAGGTTGGCTGCGCGTTAGGACACCTCGGCGCGCTCTGGAAGTCCAGGGGCACGCTGCTACCCTCCGAACTAGGTGAATCGTTTCTTCCGCAGCGCGCTCTTCCCGCTAGTCGTGATCGTCCTGCTCGTCTACCTGGCGAGCCAGACGCTCATGCCGCGGCGCGACAGCGGCGAGAAGCTGACGTACTCGCAGCTGATCGAGGAGACGAAGAACGGCAACGTCAGCGAGGCGACGTTCTCGCCGAACCGCCAGTCGATCACCGCGGTGCTCGACTCCGGCCAGAAGGTCAAGGTCAACTACCCGTCGCCGCAGTCGCAGGTCGCCTACCAGAAGGTGCTCGAGGACAACAACGTCAAGTTCGACTCGAAGGGGATCGGCACGAGCGCGTGGTGGGCGCTCCTCACGGGCTTCCTCCCGTTCCTGCTCCTGATCGGGTTCTGGATCTTCCTCATGAACCAGATGCAGGGCGGCGGCTCGAAGGTGATGAGCTTCGGCAAGAGCCGGGCCAAGCGGATGTCGCCTGACTCGCCGAAGGTGACGTACAAGGACGTCGCGGGCGCGGACGAGGCGGTCGAGGAGCTCCAGGAGATCAAGGAGTTCCTGGAGAACCCGAAGAAGTTCCAGGCGCTCGGGGCGCGCATCCCGAAGGGCGTCCTGCTCTACGGCCCGCCCGGCACCGGTAAGACGCTGCTCGCGCGTGCGACCGCGGGCGAGGCGGGTGTGCCGTTCTTCTCGATCTCCGGCTCCGACTTCGTCGAGATGTTCGTCGGGGTCGGCGCGTCGCGCGTGCGCGACCTGTTCGAGCAGGCGAAGCAGGCGAGCCCCTGCATCATCTTCATCGACGAGATCGACGCGGTCGGCCGTCACCGCGGCGCCGGGCTCGGCGGCGGCCATGACGAGCGCGAGCAGACGCTGAACCAGCTCCTCGTCGAGATGGACGGGTTCGAGCTGAAGGACAACATCATTCTGATCGCCGCGACGAACCGGCCGGACATCCTCGACCCCGCCCTGCTGCGCCCGGGCCGCTTCGACCGTCAGATCGTCGTCGACCGGCCCGACCGCAAGGGTCGTCAGCAAGTCCTCGAGGTGCACGCGAAGGGCAAGCCGCTCGACAAGGAGATCGACCTCGACGTGCTCGCCGCCGCGACGCCCGGGTTCACGGGCGCCGACCTCGCGAACGTGATCAACGAGGCGGCGCTGCTCGCGGCGCGCCGGGGCGAGAAGACGATCGGCCAGCTGGAGCTCGAGGAAGGGATCATGCGCGTGATCGCCGGCCCGGAGAAGAAGTCGCGCCTCTTCTCCGAGAAGGAGCGGAAGATCACGGCGTACCACGAGATGGGCCACGCGCTCGTCGGCTACTACCTCGAAGGCACGGACGAGGTGCACAAGATCTCGATCGTCTCCCGCGGCCAGGCCCTCGGGTACACGATCTCGCTGCCCGCGGAGGACCGTTATCTGACGACCAAGGGCACGCTGATGGACCAGATGGCGATGACGCTCGGCGGCCGCGCGGCGGAGGAGCTCGTCTTCAACGAGGTCACGACCGGCGCGGCGAACGACATCGAGCGGATCACGTCGACGGCCAAGCAGATGATCATGCGCTTCGGGATGAGCGAGAAGCTCGGCCCGCGCGTCCTCGGTCGCAACCACGACATGCCTTTCCTGGGCCGCGAGATGGGCGCGGAGCCGGACTATTCGGAGGAGATCGCGAAGGAGATCGACGACGAGATCCGCCGCGTGATCGAGGAGGCGCACGACAAGGCGACCACGGTGCTGCGCGAGCACATGGACGAGCTGCACCAGCTGTCGGCGGTCCTCATCGAGCGGGAGACGATCGACAAGAGCCAGTTCGAGCGGCTCCTGCAGGGCGAGGCCGAGGAGTCGGTCTTTGCGGAGGAGCCGACCTCGTCCGACGAGCCGACGCCGGAGCCCGAGAAGAAGCCGGCGCTGCGACCGTCGCCGCGGCCGCTCCCCGGTGCTGCGATGCAGCCCCCGCCCGATCCGGCCGCCTCGTAGACCGACCGCCGCCTAGGCGCTTCCGCGCCCTCCGGCAAGCCGCGTCACGACGGCGAGCGCGGCGAGGGCCGCGAGCGCGCCCGCTGCCTCGACCGCGAGGCCCCCGACACGCGCAAGGTCGGCGATCCCGAGCACGATCCAGGCGAGCGCGAGCGCGCCGCCGCCCACACCGGCGATCCACGCCGGCCGACGCCACGCTCCACCGGGCTCGTCCTCTGTCCCTGCGAGCTCCCACGCCCAGCCGACCAGCTCCCCGACCACGATGAGGGTCGCGGCCACGCCTGCGGCGCGGGTGTCGAGCGGCGACTCGTCGATCATGAGCAGGGTCGCGTACGCCCCGGCCGAGGCTGCGAGCGCCGGGCCGAGCACGACCGGCCAAACGAACGTCACCGCCGGTGGCCGTCGCTCCGAACAGGCCGAGCACGAGAACGGGTGCTCGCGCGTCGACGCTCGCGGCGACTCCGAGCCAGAACGCGAGGCCGAGCGACACGGAGCAGGCGGCCGCAGCCGCGGCTAGCGCAGCGCGAGGCGGGCGTGACGCCGGTATGCCCTCACCTCCTCCAGCGCTTCCTCGACCGTGGTTTCGGCACCAAGGGTGGAGACGGCCGCCCCGAGCCGCTCGAAGCGGGCGCGCAGCTCTGCGCGCTGGAGCCGCCAGAGTCGGAGCGCCGCAGCGTCGCTTCGGTCGTCTCCCGGCTCCAGGTACGGCTCGGGCGAGACCTCGAGCACGACGAGGTCGTGGCCCCTGCCACGGAGGTCGAGGAGCGCGGCGATCGACCGTTCGTCGAGCAGCGGGGTGACGGCGATCACGAGCGCGCGCGGGGGGAGGGTCCGCGCGGGGATCACGTTCACGTCCTTCCAGGCGTAGCTGAACTCGACGTCCGTCTCGAGCAGCGCGTCGACGAGCCGGTACTGCTGGACGAGGCCGCCGCCCGGCTCGAGCCAGCGCAGGATCCCGCCGAACGCGACGAGCCCGACCCGGTCGCGCCTCTCGAGGAACCGGCCCGCGAGCGTCGCGGCCGTTCGCACCGCCTGCTCGAGCGTCCCTTCCCCCGCCGCGCGGGCCTCGGCGAGGCTGTCGAGGAAGATCACGACGTCGGCATTCCGCTCGGGGTGGCGCTCGTTGACGACGAGGCTGCCGCGGCGCGCGGTGGCGCGCCAGTTGACCGAGCGGACCCGGTCGCCATGGACGAACGGCCGCGTGTCCGCGAACTCGAGCCCTTCCGCCCTCAGGCGGGCGACCTCCGAGCCGGTCGCGGCCTGCGTGTGCGCGGGCGCGACGAGCCGACGCAGGCGCTCAGGCGAGGGATAGATGCGCAGCGGTCGCCTGCGGTCGATCCGACCGTCGTGACGGACGAGGCCGATCCGGTCCCTCGCCCGCAGCCGGACCTCGCCGAGCTCGACCGCAGACCAGCGCACACAGCGCAGGCGGAGGTCGAGCTCACGCTCCTCGCCGTCGCCCAGCCTGAGAGCGACGGGGTTCGTGCCCTCAGCGAGCTCGAGGCCTTCCGGGAGCGCCAGCCCGAGCTCGAGCCGGTCGACGGCCGACTCGGTGCGGACCGTGACGCGCGCCTCGATCTCGTCCCCTTCGACGGCGCGGTCGCGGTCGACGTCGACCCAGGCCCGGAGCGCAGGGGCCTTCGAGCGGACGCCGAGCGCGACGAGCAGGGCGAACGGCGCGGCCACTGCCGCGAGCTCCGTCCGGCGCAGCGCGAGCGCAGCGACGAGACCCGCGGCGGCGAGCAGCGCGTAGGCGCCGAGCCGGGGGTCGGCCGAGCGTGTCACGCCGTCTCGGTGGAGGGCGTGCGCACGTCGTCGAGCACGTCGCGTACGACGTCCTCGCCGCTGCGCCGCTGTACCCAGAGCTCCGGGCGGAGCACGAGCCGGTGGGCGAGCGCGGGGACCGCGACGCTCTTCACGTCGTCGGGTGTCACGAAGTCCCGGCCGGCGAGCGCGGCGTGACAGCGTGCGAGCTTGACGAGCGCCAGGGACCCACGCGGGCTCGAGCCGACTGACACGCTCGGGCTCTCACGCGTCGCGGCCACGAGCTCGACGACGTAGCGGCCGACGCTCTCGTCGACGTGCACGTTCTCGATCGCGCGCTGCATCTCGAGCAACGTCGCGCGATCGACAACCTGGCGGAGCTCGACCGTATCGACCTGCCGCCCGAGCCGTCGCTCGAGCATCTCCCATTCCGCGTCCGCCTCGGGGTAGCCGAAGCCGGTCCGCAGCACGAACCGGTCGAGCTGTGCCTCGGGCAGCGGATAGGTGCCCTCGTACTCGATCGGGTTCTGCGTCGCGAGGACGAGGAACGGCGGCTCGAGCAGATGCGTCACACCGTCGATCGACACCTGCCGCTCCTGCATCGCCTCGAGCAGCGCGGCCTGGGTCTTCGGGGGGGCGCGGTTGATCTCGTCCGCGAGGAGGACGTTCGCGAAGATCGGGCCGGGCCGGAACTCGAAGGCCGCGTCGCGCTGATTCCAGATCGACGACCCTGTCACGTCCGAAGGAAGCAGGTCGGGCGTGAACTGCACCCGCGCGAACCGCAGCGCCATGACCTCGGCGAACGAGCGCGCGGTCAGGGTCTTCGCCAGGCCCGGGACGTCCTCGAGGAGGACGTGGCCGTCGGCGAGGATCCCCGCGAGCACGAGCTCGAGGCGGTCGCGCTTCCCGACGACGGCCCGCTCGACCTCGTCCAGGATGGCGCTCGCCTGCCGTGCGACCTCGGTCAGCTCCACGCGAGCCGCTCCAGGTCGTCGACGATGCGCTCGACGGCCGCGATCGGTACGCCTGGCGCCGTGCGGTCGTCGGGGGCCGGACGGTCGGGCCGGACCAGATCCCAGAGCTCGGGGCCGAGAAGCGCCTGCGCATCGGCCGGGCGCCGCTCGGGGTCGACACCACGCCGGAGCAGGAGCCCGGTCGCGAGCGGGGTCACGAGCGGGCGGAGCCGGAAGTGGATGTCGAAGGCCGTGCCCGTGGCGAGCGTCACCTCCCGCTCGACCCGCGCCAGGGAGGCGGGCCGGGCGCGCGTCGGGCGGGACGGCACGAATGCTGCCTCGAACGCCGACGCTCGCCGAGGGATCGCGCGCCGCAGCCGGTCGAGCGCGTATCCGAGCGCGAGCGCGAGGACGAGGACGAGCCACACGTGTGCGATCACCCCGGCACTTCCGGGCGCAGCGATCAGGACGATCCCGGCCCAGATGCTGGCCGCGGTGGCGGCGGTGATCGTGCGGTCGAGCCGGCTCACGCCGCCGCGCCCGCCTGCTCGGCGCGGCGCGCGGCGTCCACCGCCGCCAGCTCGCGCCGCACCTCCTCGAGCGTCTCGATCGCCTCGTCCTTCATCTCGGGGCGCACATCGTGCCCCGAGAAGCGCGCCCACGCGAACAGGGCGGTCAGGCGGCCCGCTGCACGCGACGAGAGCTCGAGCTCCTCGAGCGCGCGCCGCAGGTACTCCTCGGGAGCCTCCGCGGCCGCGCGCGGCAGCCCGGACGCGGCCAGAGCGCGTTCCATCTGCGCGTACGCGCCGATCACGGCCCGGCGCGGGTCGCGTTCGGCGCGGAGGTCGTCGAGCGTGGCTGCGAGCACGTCCGCGAGCGCCTCGTGGGGCGTCACGGCGAGCGGTTCGCGCGCCGACCGGCGACCGCGGGCGCCGAGCCACCAGGCGAGCGCCGCCAGGAGCACGAGCGCGCCGACCCCGAGCACCGGCCAGAGCGCGAACTCGGGCTCGTACCGGGATCCCTGGCCGTTCGGTCCCGCCGCGCCCTGCCCGTCGGCGCCGGGCACCAGCGCCTGTAGCCGCGGGCCGCGGCTCCCCGTGACTGCGCGCACGAAGAGCGCGAGCAACGCCATCGCGACGACGAACGTCACGACCGACCGCAGGGGGCCGCGTCGCTTCCGCACCTCGCCGTCCGGCTGATATCTGCCGAAGAACGAGAGCAGTACCGCGACGAAGACGGCCGCGACCGCCACGCCCACGATGAACAGGCTCAGCGCCGCATCGAGCAGGCCTTCGGACGGACGGTGCTCGCCGATGCCTCCGCTCGGGCGGGAGCCGCGCGACGCGACCGCGACCACGGCGACGAGCGCGACGACGGCAGCGCCGATCACCGCCGGTCCGCCGTCCCGACCCGCTTCCCCGCGGCGCGTTAGCGTCCATGCCCGATGAGACGAGAGTCGTCGACCGACGATTGGCCGCGTCCCGGTGTGATGGGGATCCTCAACGTCACGCCCGACAGCTTCTCGGACGGCGGTGCGTACGCGTCGTCCGCCGAGGCGGCAGCGACGGCGCGGCTGATGTTCGAGCGACGGCGCGGCATTCGTCGACGTCGGAGGCGAGTCGACCCGGCCGGGCGCCGCAGACGTCTCCGAGGACGAGGAGCTGCGGCGGGTCGTCCCCGTGCTCGAGCTCCTGTCGGGGTGCCGGGTCTCCATCGACACGTCACGCGCCGAGGTCGCCCGCAGGGCGCTCGCGCTCGGGGCGACGATGGTGAACGACGTGTCGGCCCTGCGCCGCGAGCCGGAGCTCGCCCAGGTGGTCGCCGAGGCCGGCGCACGTCTCTGCCTGATGCACATGAAGGGAGAGCCTCGCACGATGCAGGACGCGCCGCACTACCGGGACGTCGTCTCGGAGGTGGCGTCGTTTCTCGAGGAGCGGCTCGCCTTCGCGGTCGCCGCAGGCGTCGCGGAGGAGCGGATCTGCCTCGATCCCGGCTTCGGCTTCGGGAAGACGGCCGACCACAACCTGGAGCTCGTGCGGAGGCTCGACCGCATCGTCGCGATCGGGCGTCCGGTGCTCGTCGGGCTCTCGCGCAAGTGGACGCTGGCCCGGGTTGTCGAGGGCCCGGAGGCGCGGCTCGGGACCGACTCTGCGTCGGTGGGGGCGGCAGTGGCGGCCTTCGACCGGGGTGCGAGCCTCTTCCGCGTGCACGACGTACGCTCGCACGTCGAGGCCCTCGCGGTCGCTGCCGCAGTGGAGCGGGGTACGGTCACGCCGTGACGATCGAGCTCCGCGGAATCGAGCTGCACGCCTTCCACGGCGTGCTGGAGCACGAGCGGCGCGACGGACAGCGGTTCCTGGTCGACGTCGAGCTCGACCTCGCCGACACGACCGCCGCAGGCACGGACCGGATCGAGGACGCGGTCGACTACCGCGACGTCGTCGCCACCGTGACGGAGATCTCGGACGGCCGGGCGTACCACCTGCTCGAGGCGTTCGCCACCGCCCTCGCGGACGCGCTCGTCGACCGCTTTCCCGTCGACGGCGTGCGTGTGCGGGTGCGAAAGCCCGACGTCGCGCTCAGCCGGCCCGTGGAGCACGCCGCGGTCGTCGTCGAACGGCGACGGGTCAGCGCTTCGTGACGGCGCTCGTGACCCGGAGCTGGTACGTCGCATCGAGCGTCCCGCTCGGGAGCCTGACGACGACGTACGCCCAGCGTCCACGCTTGCCGTTGGCGTAGGCGAGCCGCTCGGTCGTCCCACGGATCGACGCGACGGCCAGGCGGCCGGTGGTCGCGAAGCGGCCGATGACGCTCGGCGCTGAGCTCGAGTAGAGGGCGAGGTCGCCGTCCGACGACGAGGTCAGCGTCGCGGCGAACCGCTGTGCGGCGGGCATCCAGACGCGGTAGACGTCGCGCGGGTCCTCGTAGGCGTCGACGCGTCCGACGATGCGCGTCGCGCGCCGCGTCGTCGTCGTCAGCGGTGGCGTCTTGGCCACGTATCGGTCCCCGGTCGGGCTCACCTGGTCGATGTCGTCGTTCGGCTCGTACGGATCGGCGACGGGCGCCTGAAGCGCGAGCGCCGCGGCGACGTTCAGCATCCCGAACCCGGAGGCCGAGTCACGGCCGGCCGGAGGAAGATCGCGGGCCGAGCGCCGCAGGATCTCCGAGACCTGCCCGGCGGTCAGGTTCGGCCTCGCCGTCCACACCCAGGCCGCGGCCGCTGCGACCATCGGCGACGAGAAGCTCGTGCCCGACGCCGGGCGCCAGGTCTTGCTCAGCGCGCTGGCGACCACGATGTCGGTCCCGGGCGCCGCGAGGTCGACATAGTGGGAGCGGCTCGAGAACGCGGCGACGTTTCCCGTCCGGTCGGTCGCCGCGACGGTCGTGACGTGGGAGTACGCGGCCGGGTACCCGAGCGGGCTCCCGTGGTCGCCGTCGTTCCCGGAGGCGGCGACGACGAGCGACCCCGAGGCAACGGCCTCGTCGACTGCGAGCTGGATGGGGAGGTCGCTGGCGTCGGAGCCGAGGCTCAGGTTGATCACGGTCCGACCCGCCCGGGCGGCGGCGAGGATGCCGCCGGCGATCTCGGTCGACTCGAGCTGGGTGCCGTCGCCCTTGGCCGCGTCCCACGAGCGGAGCAGCGCACGGGGATAGATCCCCACGAGGCCCACGCCGTTCTGCGGCGCGGCGATGACGGACGCCACGGATGTCCCGTGCTCGCCGCCGAAGCCCGCCGGCTCCTGGGGGTTCAAGGTCAGCGTGTCGGCGCGGCCCGCGAACTCGGGATGCGAGACGTCGAGGCCGGAGTCGACGATCGTGATCGGAACGCCGGGGCCGGGCGGCGTGAGCCCGTCGATGCCGATCTGCGACAGCCACCACTCGTCGCCCTGGAGCGGATCGGGCGTGTCGGTCGTCTCTGCGACTCGGTAGGTCCGCTCCGGCTGTGCGAAGACGAGGTCGCCGCGGGCTCGAAGCGCGGGCACGGCCGTCGCCGCGAGCCGTGGTCCGATGCGCCAGAGGCGGAGCCCTGCGTCGACCTGCTGCGCTCCCGCGCGTGTGAGGGCCGCGGACTCGCGGCATGCGGCGGCGGCGGTCAGCTGCACGACCGTGGCGCGGTGCCGCGGGGCCGGTGGCAGGCGTGGACGACGCCGCCGGAGCGACGGCGAGCGCGGAGGTCGCCAGGACGGCGACGGCGAGAAGTCGAGTCGCGGTGAGCACGATGCGGGGTGTACGCCATCTTCGCGGTGCCGGATTGGAATAGCGTGGGATCCGGGTTAAGCCCGCGTTATCGGCCGCCGCACCCCGGCGGCGCGATAGCGTCCTCGCGTGCGTGCGTTCATCGGGCTGGGTGCGAATCTCGGCCACCGCGAGGCAACGATCGCGCGCGCCGTGGAGCTCGTCTCGCAGGCCGAGGGCGTCGACATCGTGGCTGTCTCGAGCCTGCGCGAGACGGAGCCGTGGGGGCCCGTCGAGCAGCCGCCGTACCTGAACGGGGCGGTCGAGGTGGAGACGGACCTGCGGCCGCGCGCCCTCCTCGAGGTCCTCCTCGGCGTGGAGCACGCGCTCGGCCGCGACCGGAGCGGCGAGCGGTGGGGGCCGCGGACCATCGACCTCGACCTGCTGCTCTACGAGGACGTCGACGTGGACGAGCCGGGCCTCACGGTGCCCCATCCGCGTCTCCACGAGCGCCTCTTCGCGCTCGAGCCGCTCGCGGAGCTCGCGCCCGACGCCGTCGTCCCGGGTCTCGGGACGGTGGCGGAGCTGCTGGCCGCCCTGCAGGGGCGCGCCTGAAGCCACGCCCGGGGCGGACGCCGTACACTGACGGCATGAGCCACCTGGACGAGCTCGACGAGTTCGAGGCGGAGCTCGAGCTCCAGCTCAAACGCGAGTACACGGCGGTGTTCCCGCTCTTCCGCTACTGCGTCCTCACACAGGACGCGACCTACCTCTGCAACAAGCTCGACCTCAAGGTCGTGCCGCAGGCGAGCTACCCGTTCTTCCACGCCCAGATGGAGGACGTCTGGGTGTGGGACAAGAACCGCCCGACGCGGATCATCCCGCGCGCCGAGGTCTACACCTCCGGCGACGTGACGGTCGAGGAACTGCGCGGCGAGGGCGACGAGCCGCGCCTCACCGCCGAGGCGCTCGCCGAGCGGCTCGGCGACATCCGCCGCTCGGACGACGACGACGGCTTCTAGCGTCGCGTTTCGGCCCGCACTAAGCTCGCGCGATGCTCCTGGCGGTCGACGTCGGCAACACGCAGACCGTCCTCGGCCTGTACCGGGACGGGGATCTCGCCGAGCACTGGCGCGTTGCCACCGACCGGAGCCGCACGGGAGACGAGCTCGCCGTTCTGCTCGGCGGGCTGCTCGACCCGGACGCGGTCGACGGGATCTGCCTCTCGACGACCGTTCCCACCATCCTGCGCGAGTGGGAGCGGCTCGCCGAGCGGTGGGCGCATGCCGCGCTGCTCGTCGTGGGGCCCGGCGTTCGCACCGGCATCCCGATCCGCTACGACGACCCGCGCGAGGTCGGGCCCGACCGGATCGTCAACGCCGTCGCCGTGCGTGAGCGCTACGGCGCGCCCGCGATCGTGGTCGACTTCGGCACGTCGACCAACTTCGACGTCGTCTCGCGGGACGGCGAGTACGTCGGCGGCGTGCTCGCGCCCGGAATCGAGATCTCGATGGAGGCACTCTTCGCGCGGGCGGCGCGGCTCGTGAACGTCGACTTCGTCGCGCCGGCGAGCGTGATCGGCAAGACGACCGTCGGCGGCCTGCAGAGCGGGCTGGTCTACGGCTTCGCTGGCCAGGTCGACGGGATCGTCGGCCGCATCCGCGAGGAGCTCGGGGCGCCGGACGCGACGGTCGTGGCGACGGGCGGCCTCGCCGAGCTGATCTCGCCGCACAGCTCGGTGATCGAGCATGTCGACCCCTTCCTCACGCTCGAGGGCCTCCGGCTCGTGTGGGAGCTGAACCGTGATTCCTGACTCGGGCACGCTGGCCGTGTTCGCGCTCGCGTCGCTCGCGCTCGCCGTCGTGCCCGGCCCGGCGGTGCTCTACATCGTCGCGCAGAGCGTCCACGGCGGACGCCGGGCAGGGGTCGTCTCGGCCCTCGGGGTCGCGAGCGGAGGGCTGGTGCACGTGCTCGCGGCGGTGATCGGGCTCTCCGCGCTGCTTGCCGCATCCGCCGAGGCGTTCACCGCCGTCAAGATCCTGGGCGCCGTGTATCTCGTCTGGCTCGGGATCAGGACGCTCCTGAGCGCGGACGACCGCATCGGAGGGCGGGCCGCGGAGCGGACGCTGGCTCGAACGTATCGGCAGGGGGTCGTCGTGAACGTCCTCAACCCGAAGACCGCGCTCTTCTTTCTCGCCTTCCTGCCGCAGTTCGTCGACCCCCACGAGTCGACTCGCGGCCAGCTGGCGATCCTCGGCGGGATCTTCGTGCTGATCGCGCTGACGAGCGACCTCGTGTGGGCGCTCGTCGCGGGCACCGCCGGCGCGGTGCTGAGGAAGAGCCGGACGTTCCTACGGGTCCAGCGCTACGTCTCTGGGACGATCTTCGTCGGCCTCGGCGCCCTCGCCGCGACGGCCGGCCGCTCGCACTGATCTCACGAAGGCGAGCGGAGGCGCCGCCGGCCAGCGGCGGCTCAGCCACCGCCGTAGATCGAGATCGGTAGCTCGAGCGTCACCTCGTCGCCCGACGGGATCTCCGCCTCGAGCCGCGCGACCAGGTCGATCGCCCCCGGCGCTGCCGTGAACAGGCGCCGCTCGACCTCCTCCGTCGAGTCGAGCTGCACGAGCTCCTGCTTGAAGGGCCTCGGGAAGCGGCCGCGGCCCAGGTACCAGCCGTAGAACTTCTTGAGGAACCCGCTCGCACGGCGCTCGCCGAGCTCGCGGACGGTCTCGCGAACGAAGAGGACGAGCTCCGCGACGATCTCCTCCCGCGACGGCTCGCGTCCCTCGCCGTCGACGATCTCCTCCAGCACCCACGGGTTGCCCTGTGCTGCGCGCCCGACCATCACCGCCGCGGCGCCCGTCGTTGCGAGCACCGCCTGCGCCTTCGCACGGGAGACGATGTCGCCGGACGCGACGACGGGGACGTCCACGAGCGACACGAGCTCCGCGGTGAGTGCGTGGTCGGCCGTGCCCGTGTACATCTGCTGCGCGGAGCGCGGGTGGAGCGTCAGCGACGCGGCCCCGGCCTCGACGAGCCGCGGGCCGACGACGAGGCAGTCGCGCGACCCGCTGCGCAAGCCCCGCCGCAGCTTGACGGACACGGGGATGTCGACCGCCTCTGCAATCGCCGAGACGATCCCGGCTGCGCGGTCGGGATCGTCCAGGAGGGTCGCCCCGGCGCCGGTCTTCGTCACCTTCCGCACGGGACAGCCGAAGTTGAGGTCGACGAGGTCGGCGCCGGCGGCCTCGACCATTCGGGCCGCCTCGGCCATCGTTCGCGGGTCGGCGCCGAAGAGCTGGATCGCGAGCGGGTGCTCGTCCGAGGCGACGCGCAGGTACCCGAGCGTCCGCTCGTTGCGGTGCTCGATGCCTGCACAGCTGACCATCTCGGAGCACACGAGCCCTGCGCCGAAGCGGCGTCCCTGGCGGCGAAACGCCTGCACGCTGACGCCCGCCATGGGGGCGAGGACGAGCCGCGTCGGAATCTCGACCGGCCCGATCGACCAGGGCTCACGGAGGTCGACCATCGCGGGGAAGATGGTAGACGCCCAGACTCCCGGGTCCGCCCTGCGCGGGGGGTTGCAAGACGCGCGTCCGGCGGCTACCATGCGCGTCCGCGTGGCGCGGATCGCGCCTCGTTCTCGTTCTGGCGAACACCCGGAGGTCTCTCTCTGAAGGACGTGATCCTCACCCCTGAGGGCTACGACACCCTCAAGCTCGAGCTCGACACCCTGCGCACCGACAGGCGCCGCGAGATCGCGGAGCGCATCCGCACCGCGCGTGAGTTCGGGGACATCGCCGAGAACGCCGAGTACGACGACGCCAAGAACGAGCAGGCGATGCTCGAGCACAAGATCGCCCAGCTCGAGGAGCGGCTCGCGCACGCGCGCGTGATCGACACCGCCGAGGTCGACACGAGCGTCGTCTCGATCGGCTCGGTCGTCCGGCTGCGCGACGTCGACGCGAAGGAGACGCTCGAGTACCACATCGTCGGCTCCGCGGAGGCCAATCCCGCCGAGAGCAAGCTCTCGAACGAGTCGCCGGTCGGGAAGGCGATCATGGGCCACAAGAAGGGCGAGACCGTCGAGGTCACGACCCCGCGCGGCTCCGTGGTCAAGTTCAAGATCATGGAGATCAAGGCCGCCTGACCTCGGGCGTGGCTTCGGCCATGCCGCCGCATCGAGACGCGGGGCGGCAAGCGAACGCTCGCCCCTTCCCGCTCGGCGGCACCGACGCGTCGGTCGTCGCGCTCGCCGAGCGACTCGGGGCCGAGGCCGTCGTGACGCTCGATCGACGCCACTTCGGCGCGGTCCGGCCACGCCATCGGAAGGCGTTCGAGCTGCTCCCGTAGCCGCGTGGCGCCGTCGCAGGATGCGTACGATCCCGCCCGTGACGGAACGTCCACCCGCCAAGCGCTTCCCCGACCGGGACGACGTCGCCGCGATCCGCGCCGAGGCCGAGCCGCTCGAGGCCGGGGGAGACGTCGACGCGTCGCGGCGCCTCGCAGGTCGCGCGATGGCGCGACGCGGGATGGGGAAGCTCGTCTTCCTCGACCTCGTCGACCGCTCGGGCCGCATCCAGGTGATCTGCGACGTCGCGGTCACCGGCGAGGTCGACGTGCACCTCGGCGACGTGATCGGCGTCGTCGGGCGGCCCGCCAAGTCGCGGCGTGGCGAGCCCTCGGTGCTCGCCGAGAGCGTCGAGGTGCTGGCGCGGAACACCCAGCCGCTACCCGACACCTTCCACGGCGTCACCGACGTCGAGCTCCGTTACCGCAAGCGCTACCTCGACCTCCTGATGAACGACGAGACCCGCCAGGTATTCGTGACGCGCGCGGAGGTCGTGACCGCGATCCGGCGCGCCCTCGACGAGTGGGGCTTCGTCGAGGTCGAGACGCCCGTGCTCCAGCCGCGCTACGGCGGCGCCTTCGCTCGGCCATTCGTCACGCATCACAACGCGCTCGACGCGGACCTCTACCTGCGGATCGCGACCGAGCTCTACCTCAAGCGGCTGATCGTCGGCGGCCTCGAGCGCGTCTACGAGATCGGCAAGGACTTCCGCAACGAAGGCGTCTCGTTCAAGCACAACCCCGAGTTCACGATGCTCGAGTGGTACGAGGCGTACGCCGACTACCGCGACACGATGGCGCGGATCGAGCAGCTCGTCGAGCGCGTCGCCCGCGAGGTGCTCGGCACGACGGCGGTCACGTTTCGCGGCCACGAGCTCGATCTCGCCGGCCCGTGGGAGCGTGTCCGGTTCGTCGAGGCGCTCGAGCGGCACGAGCTCTGGACCCGCGACCCGGACGAGCTGCGCGCGTGGCTGACGGAGCGCGGCGTCGACACCGACGCCGACAAGGACTGGACGCAGCTCGTCGACCACGCCTTCTCGCACTACGTCGAGCCGGGCCTGATCCAGCCGACGATCGTCCACGACTACCCGGTCGAGCTGTCACCGTTCGCCCGGCCAACCGACGACGACCCGACGCTCACCGAGCGGTTCGAGTACTTCGCCGGCGGGATGGAGCTGGGGAACGCCTTCACGGAGATCAACGAGGCCGCGATGCAGCAGGCGCGGTTCGACCAGCAGTCCGAGCAGGTCGAGGGCGAGCGCGGCGATCCCGACTACGTCGAGGCGCTCTCGTACGGGATGCCGCCGACGGGCGGCCTCGGCTTCGGGGTCGACCGCTTCGTGATGCTCCTCACGGGGAGGGAGTCGATCCGCGACGTCGTGCTCTTCCCGGCGCTGCGGCAGGCGCCTCCCGAGCCCACACGCTGACGAAATCTCGACCTTCGGGTGGTCCCTGGGCGGCCCGCCGCGCCTACCATGCGGCGGTGCGTCGCATCGCCCTCGCCCTCGTCTCGCTGCTAGCGCTGGCCGTCTCCGCCCAGGCGGCGACGAACCCGGTCGTGAGCGCGGCCAAGCGAACCGCCGACGTACGTTCGTCGAAGCTCCGCATGAGCGTGACGATCGCCGGTGGCGGCGTCCGGCAGACGATGAGCGGCACCGGCGCCCAGTCGGGCGGCAGCGTCTCGCTCCGCATGCGGACGAATGTCGCCGGTAGGTCCGTCACACTCGACGCCAGACTGCTCGAGCAGAACGGGTCGTATGTGATGTTCATGCGCTCACCGCTGTTCGCGTCACAGCTGCCGCCGGGCAAGACGTGGGTAAAGATCGGCCTGTCGGCGCAGGCTGCGAACGCCGGGGTCGACTTTTCGTCGCTCGTCGACCTGGCGCAGACGCTTGGCCCGCTCGAGAAGGGCCTCGTCTCGACCAAGAGGCTCGGCCGCGACACCGTCGCTGGGAAGCCCGCGACGCACTACCAGGCCGTCGTCGACATCCAGCGGGCGGCTCGCGCGATACCGGCATACGGCAAGCAGATCGCGGCGGTGCAGAGGGCGACGGGGCTCGAGCTCGGCCGCACCACTCAGCATGTGTGGGTCGGCGGCGACGGGCGCGTCCGGCAGATTCGAAGCACGACGCCGACGGTCGTGCAGGGCGGCGTTCGCGCGACGGCGAGGCAGACGATCACGTTCCTCGCCTACGACGTGCCAGTCAGCGTCACCGCGCCGCCCGCGGCGCAGGTCTTCACGCCCTGACGGGCGACGGCGACTCCGCCACCGCGCGAGCCTACGCCGCGGCCGTCTTCCAGCCGCTCGCTGCGCCGAGCGCGCCCTCGTGGTCCGGGCGGACGGCGGTGTCCTCCTCGGGGTGGGCGGCGCGGTGCTCGCGGAACCACGCAACGGCGCGCGCGATGCCGTCGTCGAGCGGCACCGCCGGGTCGTAGCCGAGCAGCTCGCGCGCCTTCGAGAGGTCGGCCACGTAGTGCGTCACCTCGCCGAGCAGCGACGGGGCCAGTGTCATCTGCGGATCCACCCCGAGCTCCTGCGCGATGCGCTCTGCGCAGTGGACGAGCGTGTTGCCCTGCCCGTAGGCGAGGTTGATCGTCTGGTTGACCACCCGTCCCTCGGCGAGTGCCTCGACGCCGCGGCCGATGCCGTCGACGCAGTCGTCGACGTAGGTGAAGTCCAGCGTCTTGTCGCGACCGCCGTAGATCGTGATCGGCTCGCCGCGCAGCATGGAGTGGATGAACAGGGGGATCACGCGGACCATTCGCTGCAGGTCGTTGTCGAAGCGGCCGTAGACGTTCGAGAACCGGAAGACCAGGTAGGGGAGCCCGTAGCAGCGCGCGTAGGAGTAGATGAACGCCTCGCCGGCGATCTTCGAGGCGGAATACGTGCTCTCCGTGAAGGCGAAGTCGGCGGCCTGCTCGTTGTAGCCCTCGAAGCGATGGACGTCGCCGTACACCTCGCGGCTCGAGGAGAAGACGATGGGGATGTTCCCCTGCCGCGCGTACTCGAGGACGTTGAAGGTCATCATCGCGTTCTCGAGCGCGCGATGCGGCTCGCGGACGAGCTGGTGCACCTTCGCGTGGGCCGCGAGGTGCACGACGAGGTCGACCTCGGGGTACTCGACCCCGTTGATGCCGCCGGGGAAGGGTGCGTAATGGCCCGCGAGGTCCTGCAGGAGGTACGGGAACTCGTCGGTCCAGGTGTTCAGCCGCTTGTCGATCCCGAACACGCCGTGACCGCCGGCGAGCAGGCGCAGCGCGAGGTTCGTGCCGATCTGGCCCGACGAGCCAGTGATCAGGATCCTCATCGCGCGCAAAGGCTACCGGCGCGCCCAGTCGGCGACTTCACAGGCGTCGGGTACGATCAGAGGTGCCTTCGACCCGGAGCCGGCGGCACCGCAGACTCCGGATCACGCGGAAAGGAGGGTCGAGGCACTTGTTCGAGCGATTCACCGAACGGGCCAGACAGGTCGTTGTCCTCGCCCAGGACGAGGCACGCGCTCTCAAGCACAACTACATCGGGACAGAGCACATCCTGCTCGGGCTCCTGCGCGAGGAGGAGGGCCTCGCCGCACGCGTCCTCGAGCAACTCGACATCACCGTGGAAGAGGTGCGCGCCCAGGTCGCCCGCATCGTCGGGCAGGGCGACGAGGTCACCACCGGCCAGATCCCGTTCACGCCGCGCGCGAAGAAGGTACTCGAGCTCGCGTTGCGCGAGGCGCTCTCGCTCGGCCACAACTACATCGGTACCGAACACATCCTGCTCGGCCTCGTCCGCGAGAACGAGGGCGTCGCCGCGCGCATCCTGCTCGACTTCGACGCCGACGCCGAGAAGATCCGCAACGAGATCATCCGTATGCTCTCCGGCCCGGGCCGGCGCCAGTCGGGCCAGCCGGGCGGCGCCGCGCAGGGCGAGAAGGCGAAGAACTCGAAACTCCTCGACCAGTTCGGCCGCAACCTGACGAAGCAGGCGACGGAGGGGAAGCTCGACCCCGTGGTCGGTCGCCAGACCGAGATCGAGCGCGTGATGCAGATCCTCTCACGCCGTCAGAAGAACAACCCGGTGCTCATCGGCGAGCCAGGCGTCGGCAAGACCGCCGTCGTCGAGGGCCTCGCGGCGCGCATCGCCGCGAACCAGGTGCCCGAGCTTCTGAAGAACAAGCAGATCTACACGCTCGACCTCGCCGCGCTCGTGGCCGGCTCGAAGTACCGCGGGGAGTTCGAGGAGCGCCTGAAGAAGGTGATGAAGGAGATCACCCAGCGCGGCGACATCATCCTGTTCATCGACGAGCTCCACAATCTCGTCGGGGCCGGCGCGGCCGAGGGCGCGATCGACGCTGCGTCGATCCTCAAGCCGGCGCTCGCCCGCGGCGAGCTGCAGACGATCGGCGCGACGACGCTCGACGAGTACCGCAAGTACCTCGAGCGCGACGCCGCGCTCGAGCGGCGCTTCCAGCAGGTGCGCGTCGAGGAGCCGACGATCGACGAGACGGTGCAGATCCTCCGCGGCCTCCGCGACCGCTACGAGGCGCACCACCGCGTGAAGATCACCGACGAGGCGCTCGAGGCCTCCGCGGTCCTCGCCGACCGCTACATCCAGGACCGCCACCTCCCCGACAAGGCGATCGACCTGATCGACGAGGCCGGCTCGCGCGTCCGCATCCGGACGATGTCGGCGCCGCCGCGCTACCGCGAGCTCGAGGAGGAGATCGAGACCGTCCGCGCCGACAAGGAAGCCGCGATCGAGGCGCAGGAGTTCGAGAAGGCCGCGTCGCTCCGCGACAAGGAGCGCAAGCTCTCGCAGAAGAAGAAGGAGCTCGAGGAGCGCTGGCGGAACGAGGCCGACGAGGAGCAGCCGGAGATCGGCGAGGACGAGATCGCCGACATCGTCTCGATGTGGACAGGCATCCCGGTGTTCAAGCTCACGGAGGCCGAGTCTCAGAAGCTCGTCCGCATGGAGGAGGAGCTCCACAAGCGCGTCATCGGCCAGGAGGCCGCAATCGTCGCCGTCTCGAAGGCGATCCGGCGCGCCCGCGCCGGGATCAAGGACCCGAAGCGGCCGACCGGCTCGTTCATCTTCCTCGGCCCGTCCGGCGTGGGGAAGACCGAGCTCGCCCGGACGCTCGCCGAGTTCCTGTTCGGCGACGAGGACGCGATGATCCAGGTCGACATGTCGGAGTACATGGAAAAGCACTCCGTGTCCCGGCTCGTCGGCTCGCCCCCGGGCTACGTCGGCTACGACGAGGGCGGCCAGCTCACCGAGGCCGTGCGCCGCAAGCCGTACTCGGTGCTGCTCCTCGACGAGATCGAGAAGGCGCACCCGGACGTGTTCAACATCCTCCTGCAGATCCTCGAGGACGGGAAGCTGACCGACGCGCAGGGTCGCAAGGTCGACTTCCGGAACACGATCGTGATCATGACCTCGAACATCGGGGCGGCGCAGATCTCGAAGAACCAGTCGCTCGGCTTCGCGATCGGCGACGAGCAGGGGCTCTCCTACGACGACATGAAGTCGCGCGTGATGGGCGAGCTGAAGAAGGTCTTCCGGCCTGAGCTCCTCAACCGCATCGACGAGATCATCGTCTTCCACAAGCTCGAGAAGAACGAGATCCTCCAGATCGTCGACCTGATGATGAAGCGGCTCCGCAACCAGATGTCGGTGCACGGCGCGACCGTGGAGCTGACGCAGGAGGCGAAGGAGCTGCTCGTCGAGGAGGGTTACGACCCGGCGATGGGCGCCCGGCCGCTGCGCCGCGCGATCCAGCGCCTGATCGAGGACCCGCTCGCCGACTTCGTGCTCGGCCGCGAGCTCACGGACGGCTCGACGATCGTCGTCGACCGCCGTGCCGACCCCGGCCCGGACGACACGAAGGTCGAGATGCGCGTCATCGAGGGCGAGGTGCAGCCCGAGCCGGTGATGGTGCCGCCGGACGAGCCGGCGGCGTCCGAGGACGAGCCCGTCGGCTAGCGACGGGCGTCGCTCGCCGCCGGCCGCCCGCCGCCGGTCATCCGCAGAACGCCGCGTCGAGCAGGCGCCGGAACGCCGTCTCCGCGGCCGGCGAGAGCGGATAGCTGTTCGTCATCGCGACGACCCGCCGACGCCCGTCCGGACTCGCCCACGCAGCGGAGACGGTGCCGAGCAGGTTGCCGGTGTGGCCGATCGCGGTGCCGCACGGAGTCCGAAAGGCGGCGAGGCCCAGCCCGTAGCGCGTATCCGGCGCGGGTCGCATCTGCGCGAGCAGGCGGGTCGGGAGCAGCCGTCCGCGGAGGAGCGCGCCGAGGAAGCGCGAGAGATCTGGTGCGGTGGAGACGATCGCCCCGGCGGCCCACGCCCATGAAGCGCTCACCTCGCTTCTGTCGCGGGCGGTTGCCAGGCTGGCGACGATCCCGTCGTGCACGCTCGGCGCGTAGCCGTGTGCGTGCCGGCCGGGAACGAGCGCGCCGGGCGCGAAGCTCGTGTCACGCAGCCCGAGTGGATCGAAGATCCCCCGGCGAAGCTGCTCTCCGACCGTCGTGCCGGTGACGCGCTCGACCACGAGGCCGAGCAGGACGTAGTTCGTGCTGGCATAGGCGAAGCGCCCGCCCGGCGAGCCGGCCCGGCCGAGGCGCAAAGCCTGGCTGACGAGCTCACGGGGCGTCCACCGACGCCGCGGCTCGCGCACCGTGCGGCGGAGGAACCTCTCGTCCGCCGCGTAGTCGGAGAGCCCCGACGTATGCCGGAGGAGGTCGCGCACCGTGATGCGACCGCCGCCCGGGAGCAGGCCGGGGAGCCAGCGCTCGACGGTGTCGTCCAGCCGCAGGCGCTGCTCTCGGACGAGCTGGAGCACGACGACGGCGACGAACGTCTTCGTGATGCTGCCTGCCCGGAATCGATCCCCGGGCCGGAGCGGCACGCCACCGCGGATGTCCGCGAGGCCGCTCACCGCCTCGATCCGAGACCCGCCGTCCTGGACGAGGACGAGGGCCCCCGGGCTTCCGGCCGCGACGACCGCGCGGAGCTCCGCGTCGAGTGGACCGGCCGGCGCCTCGGTCCCGGCCGCGGCCGAGCCGGCCAGCGTCAGGGCGATCAGCGCCCATGCGGCGGTCCGTCTCATCGTCCGAGGGTACTCCCGCGAGGGCGTGACCCGAGAAGCGCGCCCCAAGAGTTCGGTAAGCCGTACGGGGGCGACGCCGGCCCGCTCGTACCCTCGAAGTGGTCGCCGATTGCGACCCGACTTCGGGAGGACACCTGATGACCGCGATGTTCCCGGCGCATGCGCGCTACCGAGACGCGCTGCCCCAGCTGGGTGACGCCACGTTCCTGACGGACGGAGGCCTCGAGACGACGCTCATCTTCCACGACGGCCACGACCTGCCCTACTTCGCGGCTTACGACCTGCTCACGCGGAACGGTGGGGAGGACGCGCTGCGCCGCTACTTCGAGCCCTACGTGCGCATCGCGCTCGCCCGCGGCGTCGGGATCGTGCTCGAGACGCCGACCTGGCGAGCCAGTCCCGACTGGGCGGCGCGGATGGGTCACTCCGGCGATCGGCTCGAGGCGCTCAACCGGCGGGCCGTCGAGCTCCTGCACGAGCTGCGAGACGAGCTCGAGACGGAGGCGACCCCCATCGTGGTCTCCGGCTGCGTCGGCCCCCGCGGCGACGGCTACGTCGTCGGCGAGACGATGACGGCAGACGAGGCCGCCAACTACCACGGTGCGCAGATCCGGTCGTTCGCCGAAGCGGGCGTCGACCTGGTGACGGCGATCACGATGACCTACACCGGAGAGGCGCTCGGGATCGTCCGTGCAGCGCAGGCGGTCGACCTCCCGGTGGTGATCTCGTTCACGGTGGAGACCGACGGGCGCCTGCCCAGCGGCCAGCCGCTCGGCGAGGCGATCGACGAGCTCGACGCGCGCTCGGCCGGCGCTGCAGCGTACTTCATGCTCAACTGCGCCCACCCGTCCCACTTCTACGACGTGCTCGAGCCGGGCTCCGAATGGACGGACAGGATCCGGGGGCTGCGTGCGAACGCGTCCCGCCTGAGCCACGCGGAGCTCGACGAGGCCGAGCAGCTCGACATGGGCGACCCCGAGGAGCTCGCCCACGAGTACGTCGCGCTCCGCGAGCGGCTCCCTCGTCTGACGGTGCTCGGCGGCTGCTGCGGCACCGACCACCGCCACGTCGAGGCGATGGGCGAAGCCTGGCTCGGGTAGCGCGCTGAAGCGGAGCACGTCCCCGACGCCGCCCGCTTTCGCGGGCGCGCGACTACCTCTTTGCCAAGGCCGGCACGCCGACGTTCTAGGCTTGGGCGCATGGAGATCCGCCATGCCGAGCCGGCCGACTACGGCCGCGTCATCGGGCGCGTCAACTCCTGGTGGGGCGGCCGCGACATGGCGCCCATGCTGCCGCGGCTCTTCTTCGTCCACTTCGAGGGCACGAGCTACGTCGTCGACGGCGACGACGGGCAGCTGGCAGCGTTCCTGATCGGGTTCCTCTCGCAGGCCGACCCGGACGAGGCGTACGTCCACTTCGTCGGCGTCGCACCCGAGCATCGCGGCGAGGGGCTCGGGCGCAGGCTCTACGAGCGCTTCTTCGAGGACGCCCTCGCGCACGGGCGGACCAGGGTGCGCTGCGTGACCTCGCCGGCGAACGAGGAGTCGGTTGCCTTCCACGAGGCGCTCGGCTTCGAGGTGGAGCGGGTCGCGCACGACTACGACGGCCCGGGCGAGGACCGCGTCCTCTTCGTGCGAGCGCTCGGGTAGAGCGGCACCCGCCGGACTGCCGGGCGCGGTTACGGGCCGGAAGGCCAGTCCGCTACCGTCAGGCGTTCCGGTGTCCGGCCCCTTCCTGTCCACCGTCAGACGGCCACGCCGTCGTGCGAGAAGGGCGGTCGTCGCCCTCGGCGCCGTGGGCGTCGCGGCACTCGTGCTGGCGGTCGCCTTCGGTGCGATCGCCCTCCTCGAGCGCGGCTCGCTGCCGCGCGGCGCCACGATCGGGGGCATCGAGGTCGGCGGGATGAGCGAGGCCGAGGCCCGTGAGGCACTCGCCGTCGCTGCAGCGGCACGAGTGGGAAGACCGGTTCGGCTCGTCGCCCCCGGCGGCGAGCTCGCGGCGACGAGCGGACGCGAGCTGCGGGCAGAGCCCCTCGTCGACGAGGCGATCGACGTCGTGAACGACGAGGGATGGTTCTCGCGCGTGCTCGACCGCACCGGGCTTCGCTCGGGGCCGGGCATCGACCTTCGGTACCGGCTGGCGCCGGTCCCGGTCGCGAAGCTCGCCGACAGGCTCGATCGCCGGTTCGGGTCGCCGTGGCGCGACGCACGGGTCGTCGTCGGGCGCGAGTCTGCACGCGTCGTGGACGCGAAGGCCGGCGAGGGCGTCGACCGGCACGCACTGCGACAGAAGCTCCGGACGCTCCCCTCTCGCGTCGAGCTCGCGATCGTGCCGATCCGGCCGGTCGTGTCCCGCGCCGAGGCCGAGGCCGCGCTCGCGCGGCTCGAGCGCCTGCTGGACGGACCAAGGCGCGTCCGCTTTCGCGACGCGGAGGCGACGCTCACGCCGAAGCGCGTGCGCGGGCTCGTCCGCACCGAGCGCGAGGACGGCTCGCTCGGCGTCGCGCTCGACCCGAAGGGGCTCGGTGACTCGCTGCGGATCCGGCTCGGACGCTACGAGTCGGCGCCGCGCGACGCGACGTTCGCGGTTGGCGCGGCGGGTGTCTCGGTCGTGCCGTCGAGGCCCGGGCGCGCGCTCGACGTCGCGCGGATCGGGCGGTCGCTCGTCTCGAATCTCGACTCGACGGCGCATCTCGCCCGCTTTACGGCGACGTCGCCCTCCTTCACCACGGAGCAGGCCGAGAAGCTCGACATCCGCGAGCTCGTCTCCGAGTTCACGACGTACTACTCGTGCTGCCAACCCCGTGTCACGAACATCCAGCGGGCCGCGCACCTGCTCGACGGGACAATCGTCCTACCGGGCAAGGCCTTCTCTCTGAACGGGGCGCTCGGCAAGCGCACCGTCGAGAAGGGCTTCGTCTCCGCGCCGCAGATCTTCGATGGGCGCCTCGAGGACGCGGTCGGCGGCGGCATCTCCCAGGTCGCGACGACGCTCTACAACGCCGCGTTCTTTGCCGGCGTGAAGCTCGTCGCCCACCAGGCGCATCAGTTCTACATCTCCCGGTACCCGATGGGCCGCGAGGCCACGGTCTCATGGGGAGGGCCCGAGCTGATCTTCCGGAACGACTGGCCCACGGCGATCCTGATGAAGGTCGCGGCGAGCGACTCGGCGATCACCGTCCGCTTCTACTCGCGCAAGCTCGGCAGGCGCGTCGAGACCGAGACCGGGAAGCCCTATGCGTACACGTCTCCCCGGACGATCCGGAGCCTGAACTCGTCCCTGCCAGCAGGGTCGACGACCACGGTGCAATCGTCCGGCGAGTCGGGGTTCACGGTCCAGTACACGCGGAAGGTGTTCAGGGGCGACGAACTGCTCTCGAACGAGAGATACACAGTTCGCTACGACCCGCAGAACGCGATCGTGGAGGTCGGCCCGGCGAAGCCGCCACCGAAGGTGAAGCCGAAGCCGCAGGAGCCGTCGACCTCGCCACCCGGCGCGCCCGAAGCTCGGCCCACGACGTCGAGGCCCGGTTAGCCTGGGCGAGGCGCGGCCGGGCGCAGCTCGATGAGGGCGTCCGACGCGTCGTGCTCGACCTGGAGCGTCGTGTGCGTGATGCCGAACCGCGCGGCCAGCACGCGCTCGATCTCGCGTCGCAGCCCGTGGCAGTCCTCGCCACGCCCGACGAGGACGTGGGCCGAGAGCGCGTCGAAACCGGAGGTGATCGTCCACACGTGCAGGTCGTGGACGCTCGTGACCCCGGGTACCTCGGTGATCGTGCTCGCGACCGCGTCGGCGTCGACATCGGACGGCGTCGCCTCCATCAGGATCGCGGTCGAGTCGCGGAGGACGCCCCATGCGCTAGCCAGGATGAGGAGCGCGATCGCGACCGAGACGAGCGGGTCGACGACCGTCCAGCCAGTCAGCAGGATGACCACGGCGGCGACGATCACGCCCAGCGAGCCGAGCAGGTCGGCGAGCACGTGGCGCAGTGCCGCCTCCACGTTCAGGCTCTCGTGCTCGGATCGCAGGAGGATCGCGGCGGACGACACGTTCACGGCGAGGCCGACGGCGGCCACCGCCAGCATCCAGCCCCCGAGCACGTCCGGAGGGTCGCTGAAGCGGCCGACGGCCTCCCAGACGATCCAGCCGGCGATCAGGACGAGCGTGAGGCCGTTCACGAACGCGGCGATGATCTCGGCCCGCTGGAAGCCGAAGCTCCGACGAGGCGTCGAAGGTCTCGCGGCGAGCGTCAGAGCAACGAGCGCGAGTCCGATCGCGAACGTGTCGGAGAGCATGTGCCCCGCGTCCGCGAGCAGCGCGAGGCTGTCCGTGAGGAAGCCGCCGACGACCTCGACCACGGTGAACCCGACTGTGAGCGCGAGCACGGCGCCGAGCGCCCGTCGCGACGCTGCGCGATGGTCGTGCGCGTGGTGGGGGCCGTGGCCGCCCTGGTGCTGCATCGAGCTCACGATCGCAGGATAGGCGCCCTGCTGGGCGTCACTCGAGCGGCTCGAGGACGGGACGCTGCGCGTGCTCGTACACGACGCGGGTCTCGACGTGGCCGACCTCGGGCCGTCCGGCGAGGCGGTCGAGCACGAAGTCGCGCAGGGCATCCGTGTCGCGGACCGCGACGTGGAGCAGGAAGTTCGTCGGCGCCCGTCACGTGGAACACCTGGACGACCTCGGGAAGCGAGAGCGCATGTGCCCTGAACTCCTCGACCAGGGCGCGCGCGTGGGTCCGTGCCCGGACCGCGACGATCGCCTCGAGACCGAGGGCTCTCCCTCTTCCTCGAGGACGTCGACGACCTCTGGCGCGATCTCGAGGCGGCGCTGGCCGCTGCGACGGCCGGCCGCGCGTACGCGTTGTCAGAATAGGCGCCGGTCGTCCGGCCCTCGCCGTATCATGGCCGCATGGCCAAGGTCATCGTCCAGTTCGGTTGCAGCGAGTGCGGAGCGACGACCGGACGCTGGCTCGGGCGGTGCCCGGGGTGTGGGGCCTTCGGGACGCTCGTCGAGGAGCTGCACGGGCGCGACGGACAGCCGGCCGGCGGGGCGCCTCGGGTACCGCAGCGCCTCGGCGACGTCCAGGTCGAGGAGGCCGCGCGCCTCGCGACCGGCGTGCCCGAGCTCGACCGCGTGCTCGGCGGTGGCCTCGTCCCCGCGTCGCTCGTCCTCCTCGGCGGCGAGCCCGGCGTCGGGAAGTCGACGTTGCTGCTCTCGGCCCTCGGCGCGGTGTCGCGGAGCGGCCGCGACGCGCTGCTCGTGACGGGTGAGGAGTCGGTCGCGCAGGTGCGTCTGCGGGCCGAACGGCTCGGGGGTACCGACGAGGTGCGGATCCTCGCCGAGACGGAGCTCGACGCCGTCTGCTCGACCCTCGAGCGCGAGAGGCCCGCCGTGTGCGTCATCGACTCGGTGCAGACGCTCTATGCGGGCGAGCTAGGCTCCGCACCGGGCTCGGTTGCCCAGGTGCGGGAGGCCGCATCCCGTCTCCTGCGTGTCGCGAAGCAGAGCGGCGTCGCGACGGTGCTCGTTGGCCACGTGACCAAGGACGGTGCCGTGGCGGGGCCGCGCGTGCTCGAGCATCTCGTCGACTGCGTGCTCCAGTTCGAGGGCGACCGCTACCACGCGCACCGAATCCTGCGCGCGACGAAGAACCGCTTCGGCTCCACGAACGAGCTCGGCGTCTTCGAGATGACGGCCTCCGGGCTGGTCGGCGTCCCCGATCCCTCGGCCCTCTTCGGACGGACCCGCGCGGGCGAGGTCGGGGCTGCGGTCGCGGTCGCGCTCGAGGGAACTCGGCCGCTGCTCCTGGAGGTGCAGGCTCTCGTCTCGCGGACCGATCTCGCGATGCCGCGTCGCGTGGGCACCGGGGTCGATCCGAAGCGGCTGGCGATGATCGTCGCGGTGCTGGGGCGTCACGCCGGCGTCCCGCTCGGCGCCGCAGACGTGTTCGTCAACGTCGCCGGCGGGGTGCGCATCGACGAGCCGGGCGCCGACCTCGCGGTTGCGCTCTCGATCGCCTCCGCCGCCAGAGGCGTGCCGCTGCGCGAGAGCGTCGCCGCTTTCGGCGAGCTCGGGCTCACCGGGCGGCTGCGCGCGACCGCTCAGGCCGAGCGGCGGCTCGCGGAGTGCGCGAAGCTGGGCGTGGCCACCGTCGTCGCCCCGGAGGGCACGCGCGCGACCGACGGACGGCCGCGCGTCGCGGGAGCCGAGACACTCCGACAGGCGCTCAGAGCGGCGCTCGAGCCGTCCCGTCCGGGGGCCGAGGAGGTGTGAGGATCCGCGTTCTCCGGAACGCCCCAAGTGCCGTTTTTCCCCCGGAGCCGGGCGGTTTCTTCCGGTAGAATGAGGTCACACGTCGGCGAATCCAGGCCGGCGCTTTTTCGTGAGTCAGGCGCACACAAGACCGGACGACGGGAGGACTCGAGGCGTGTTCGATGTCGGCGACAAGGTCGTGTATCCCCACCACGGCGCGGGGACGGTCGAGAAGAAGGAGGTCAAGGTCGTGCTCGGGGAGGAGCGCGAGTACCTGACCATCCGGATCCTCCACAACGAGATGACGGTCAACGTGCCCGTCGACAATTGCGAGAAGGTCGGCCTCCGCGGTGTGATCGACCTCGAGATGGTGGAAGTCGTGCAGAAGGTCCTGCTCGGCGGCTCGACCGAGATGCCGAAGAACTGGAACCGCCGCTTCAAGCACAACCGCGACAAGATGAAGACCGGCGACATCCTCGAGCTCGCCGAGGTCGTGCGGAACCTGGCCCTGCGCGATCACGAGAAGGGCCTCTCGACGGGCGAGAAGCAGATGTACGTCAAGGCCAAGAAGATCCTCGCCTCCGAGCTGATGTACGCGAAGGACCTCACCGAGGACGACGCGCACGCCTGGCTCGAGGAAGTGCTCGCGAATCCCGCCAAGGGAAAGCGCGCCAAGGCGAAGCCGAAGACGGCCGCCACTGCGACCGCCTGAGCGCGGCTCGGCCGCGCCGGCACCCGCCGGGAGCACGTCGTGAGCTCGTCGGGCTCCAGAGGTTCCTCCGCCGGAGGGACGGCTGCCGCGACCTGGGCCGTCCTGGTCGCCGCCGGCTCGGGCTCGCGGCTCGGCGGCGAGCGCCCCAAGGCCTTTGCCGCGCTCGGCGACCGGCCGCTGCTCGCCGAGAGCCTCGAGCGGCTCGACGCCTCCGACTGGGTCGACGCGATCGTCGTCGCCGCCCCGCCCGGCTGGGAGGAGCCGACGATCCTCCTCGCCGAGGAGCTCGTCGCGTCGAAGGTCGCCTCCGTCGTCGCCGGCGGCGCGACGAGGGCGGAATCCGTACGGCTCGCTCTCGCCGAGGTGCCCGCCGAGGCGCTCGTCGTGCTCGTCCACGATGCCGCCCGCCCGCTCGTCGGCGAGGCCGTGATCGGCAGACTGCTCGCGCGTCTCGGCGAGGGCGGCGTCGACGGCGCCGTACCGGCGCTCCCGATCGGTGACACCGTCAAGCGTGTCGAGGGCGGTCTCGTCCGGGAGACGCTCGACCGCGACGTGCTCGTCGCCGTCCAGACGCCCCAGGCGTTCGTCGCGGATCGGCTCCGCGCGGCATTCGGCGGTGAGCTCGCCGGAGCGACGGACTGCGCGTCGCTCGTGGAACGCGACGGCGGGACCGTCGGCGTCGTGCCCGGGGACCCCCGGCTCGTGAAGGTCACGACGCCCGACGACCTCGAGCTCGTCTCCCGGCTGCTCGACGCGGACTGAGCGATGCCGGTACGCGCCGTGTTCTTCGACGTCGGTGAGACGCTCGTCGACGAGGAGCGCTACTGGCGCGAGATGTCCGATGTCGCCGGGGTCGGGCCGCACGTCGTCTGGGCGGCGCTCGGTAAGACGATCGAGCGCGGGGAAGAGCACTGGGAGCTCTGGCGTCACCTTGGCCTCGAGCGGCCGGCCGCCTGGGACGGCGTCGTGTACTCGGAGGACGATCTCTATCCGGACGCGCTCGACTGCCTCGAGCGGCTGCGTGCCGCCGGGCTGCTCGTGGGGCTCGCGGGCAACCAGAACGAGCAACTGGAGCACTGGGCGCGGTCGGCGGGCCTGCCCGTGGACATCGTCACGGGCTCCGCGAGCCTGGGTGTCCGCAAGCCGGATCCCGCCTTCTTCCGCGGGCTCGTGGAGCTCGCGGGCGCTGACCCCGGCGAGATCGCCTACGTCGGCGACCGCGCCGACAACGACGCGGGGCCCGCGCTCGCCGCGGGGCTCGTCGCCGTGCACCTGCGGCGCGGGCCGTGGGGCCGCCTGCAGGCGACTCCATCCGGGGCGATCGCGGTCGAGTCGCTGGCCGAGGTGCCCGAGGCGTTAGCCTCCCTCGGATGAACCGGACCGCTGGCTGCACACGCGTCGAGCGACAGGCTCCGTGAGCGCGCACCGCGTCGGTCTCGGAGTCGATGCGCACGCATTCGGCAAGGGGGTGCCGCTCGTCCTCGGCGGCGTCATGTTCGACCACCCCGTGGGGCTCGTCGGGCACTCGGACGGAGACGTCGTCGCCCACGCGCTGACCGACGCACTGCTCGGCGCGGCGGGCCTGGCCGACATCGGCGCCCTGTTCCCCTCCGACGACGAGCGCTACCGCGGGGCCGACTCGCTGATCTTGCTCGCTGACGCCTACGGGTACGTGCGGCGGGCCGGCTTTGCGCTCGTCAACGCCGACTGCGTCGTGATCGGCCAGGAGCCGAGGATCGCCCCGCATCGCGAGGAGATGCGCAGGCGGCTTGCCGCAGCCCTCGGCGTCGAGCGCGAGCTCGTCAACGTCCGCGCGACGACAACCGACCGGCTCGGGTTCACTGGGCGCGGCGAGGGGCTCGCCGCCCAGGCCGTCGCGCTCCTCAGCGTCCAGGTCTGAGCGAAGGACTCGGCCCGATCGGGGGCTACACGGTGACCGTTCGGCGCGCTATGGTCGGAGGAGACAGTCCCTTCGAGACGGAAGGGTTGATGTTGGAGCAGAGTCCACCGGACTAGGAACCGCGCGCATCGGCCGCTCCAGAGCGGACGATGCGCAGGTCGCGACGTCCGTCCGCGACCACGACCTTCAGCGGAGCCGACCGGTGACGCGGCGCACGGCGCGTGTCACGGTCCTCTCCTTACAGCTCCGGGTGCGCCGACGGGCAGATGCGGCGCACCCGGGGCTGTGTCTCTGCATGCCCGGCTCGCGCTTCGCATACCCTCGAGGGATGGACACTGCCATCACGGGTGGCTGTGGATGCGGTGCGGTGCGGTTCGAGGTCGTCGAGCCGTTCGTGTCGGCGGGGTACTGCCATTGCACGCGCTGCCAGCGGCGCAGCGGGACCGCGTCCTCGGCCAACGCAAGGGCGATCCCGGGCTCCGTGCGCGTCGTGCAGGGCGCAGACGCTCTCCGGGGCTGGGAACCCGAGGGCGGGCGGGAGAAGGTCTTCTGCGTCCGGTGCGGGTCTGCGCTGTTCAGCTGCGAGCCGGGCTCGGACGTCTACACGGGCGTTCGGCTCGGCGCGATCGACGGTGACCCGGGCATCCGCCCGCAGTCGCGCGCCTTCGTCGCGTACGCGGCGCCGTGGGAGGCGATCCCCGACGATGGGCTCCCGCGCTACGAGGAAGCTCGTCCGGGGTACGACGAGGGGCGGTAGGCCGCGCCGCGCGCGCGGCGCTACGTGGGCAGCGCGACGAGTTCGCCGTCGATCACGACGAGGCCGTCGGCGGCGAGCGAGCGCGCGACGTCGAGATCGACCTCCGACACTCGTCTCGGCGCTTCCGCGAGGGCTCGAAGGGCCGCCGCGCGCCTCTGACGGAACGACCCCTCGAACGGCGACTGCGTCCGTGCCGGCTCCTCACGCGTTCCGACCGACGGGCAGCCTCCGGCGAGCGGGCAGGCCCCGCAGCGTGGGACCCGGGCCAGGCACACGGTCGCGCCGAGGTCCATCAACGCCTGGGCGGCCGACGCGGAGAAGGCGTGCGCGGTGCGGCGCTCCACCCGCTCGACGTTCACGTCCCTCGGCAGCACGTCCTCTCCGAAAGCGAAGTTCCGGACCGCGGCCGCGGTATAGGGGCCGACTCCGGGGAGCACGACGAGGTCGGCCGGCCAGCCGTGCTCCGCGACGTGTGCGGCCGCGCGGTGGAGCGACACCGCCCGGCGGTTGTAGCCGAGCCCCTGCCACTCCACGATCGCCTCCGCCGTCGTGGCCGCGGCGAGCGCCTCGGCCGTCGGCCAGCGATCGAGCCAGCGCTCGTAGCGGGGGACGACGCGCTCGACCTGCGTCTGCTGGAGCATCACCTCGCTGACAAGGATCGCGTACGGGTCGCGTGTCCGGCGCCACGGGAGGTCGCGGGCGTGCCGGGCGTACCAGGCCAGCAGCTCGGTCTCCACGCGCTCGATCCTACGGAGGAGACGCAGGTGCGCGATATAGCGTGTGCGGCGTCGTGCTCCTCTACAACTCTCCGATCTCGGGCAATTGCTACAAGGTGCGCCTGCTGCTCGCGCACCTCGGGATCCCGTACGAACGGCGCGACCTCGACGTCGTCGACCGCTCGAACCGCGGCGAGGTGCTCAGCGGGCTCAACCCCGACCTGCGCGTGCCGACGCTGGTCCTCGACGACGGGCGGCCGCTCGCCGAGTCCGGGGCGATCCTCTGGTACTTCGGCGAGGGTACGCGCTTCGTCCCGGACGACCGCTTCGACCGGGCGAAGGTGCTCCAGTGGATGTTCTTCGAGCAGTACACGCACGAGCCCGCGATCGCGGTCGTGCGCTTCCTCGTCGCGTACTCCGGGCAGCCGGAGCGGTACGTGGAGGTGATCGAGCGCAAGACAGTCGACGGGTATCGCGCGCTCGACGCGCTGGAAGGCCATCTCGCCGGCTCAGGCGAGTCGTACGTCGTCGGCGCCGCGCTGACGCTGGCCGACATCGCCCTCTACGCGTACACGCACGTCGCGCACGAGGGTGGCTTCGACCTGAGCAGCCATCCGTCGATCCGCAACTGGCTGGATCGCGTGTCCGGCGAGCCGGGCCACGTGGCGATCGACGCGTAGGAACCCCTGGCGTGCGACCCGCCGGCGACGCCGCGATACAGTCGCCGGCGTGAGCGTCCGCGTCCGGTTCGCCCCGAGCCCGACGGGCTCGCTCCACCTCGGCAATGCGCTCACCGCGGTCGCCAACCGGCGCTTCGCCGACGAGCGGGACGGGGCGCTCGTCCTGCGGATCGACGACACGGACGCGGCGCGCACGATCGTCGGCGGCGAGCAGGCGATCCTCGACGACCTCGGGTGGCTGGGGATCTCCTGGGACGAGGGGCCCCTCCGCCAGAGCGAGCGTGCAGCCCTCTACGCGACCGCGGCGAAGACGGCCGAGCGGGAAGGGGGGGCGACGCGCGACGCCGACGGCTCACTTCGGCTCGACGGAGTGACGCTGCTGCGATCGGATGGGAGCGCGACGTACCAGCTCGCGACCGTCGCCGACGACCTGGACATCCGGATCACCCACGTCATTCGCGGCTCCGACCATCGCCCGAACGACGAGCCGCAACGGCGGATCGCCCGTGCCCTCGGCGGTGAGCTCCCGGCTGTGATCCATCACGGGCTGCTCCTCGGCGAGGATGGAAAGAAGCTCTCGAAGCGGCACGGGCATGCGTCCGTGGCCGACTTTCGCGACGACGGGATCCCGGCCTCCGCGCTCGGCGCGTACCTCGACGAGCTGGGGCTGCCGGCGCACGACGTCCATCTCGACTCCGCGCGCATCGCCCGGCTGGCGATCGAGGCGATCGCCGCGATGCCCGACGAGGACCTCGCGGCGGCCTCGGGGGCTCCCGTTGCGGCAGCGCGCGCGCTCCGGGGTGCTCGTACGCTCGTCGAGGCGCGGGAGATCGCTCGCCAGATCGAGTCTCCGCGACCCGTCGAGCTGCCCGCGGAGGCCGCCCTGACACTCGAGCGGTTCGCAGAGCTCCGAACGAGAGCGCCCGAGCGCCTTCTCGAGGCAGACGCCCGAGCGATCGTGCGCGAGCTGAAGGCGGTCGGAGGCGACCTGCGAGCGCTCCGGCTCGCCCTCACGGGGGAGCAGCGCGGACCGGAGCTCTGGACCGTCCTCGCCGCCCTCACCACCGACGTGGCAGTCGACCGCGTGCGGCGCGCCGAGGGACGCGGCTAGAGCCACGTCCCACTCGCGGTCTCCGGTCTACGATCGTCGCATGCGCCTGCAGGACACGCTGAGCGGCTCGCTCGTCGAGCTGCCGCCCCCTCCCGAGCCGATCGGGATCTACGTCTGCGGGCCTACCGTCTACCAACGGGCGCACATCGGCAACGCGAGGCCGTTCGTGGTGTTCACGTGGCTCGCGCGGTGGCTCCGGGCCCGTGGGCACGAGGTGCGCCTCGTGCACAACATCACGGACGTCAACGACAAGATCTACGAGGCCGCCCCCGGACACAGCGCGGAGCGGGCGCACGAGGCGACGCGCTGGTACCTGGAGGACACCGCGGACTTCGGGCTCGAGATGCCCGACGCGCAACCCCTCGCCACCGAGACGATGGCCGAGATCGTCGCGCTGATCGAGCAGCTGCTCGGCTCGGGCCACGCGTACACGGCGGACGGCGACGTGTACTTCCGCGTCGCGCGGTTCGAGAGCTACGGCGCGCTGTCCGGGCAGCGGCCCGACCAGGTCGAGGAGCAGGAGCCGAACCCTGCAAAGGAGGATCCGCGCGACTTCGCGCTCTGGAAGGCGACGAAGGAAGACGAGGACACGTCCTGGGAATCGCCTTGGGGCCTTGGTCGTCCCGGCTGGCACATCGAGTGCTCCGCGATGGCGGCGAAGGAGCTCGGGCCGGCGTTCTGGATCCACGGGGGCGGCCTCGACCTCGTCTTCCCGCACCACGAGAACGAACGGGCGCAGTCACTCTCGGTCGGTCACCCCTTTGCTCGGATCTGGATGCACAACGGGATGCTCCGGTTCACCGGAGAGAAGATGTCCAAGTCGCTGGGGAACGTCGAGACGATTCGCGAGGTGCTCGACACGTGGGGCCGCGAGACGTCCCTCGTCTTCTTCCTGACCGCCCACTGGCGCAAGCCCATCGACTTCTCGGACGAGACGATGACCGCCGCGCGCGCACAGGCGGAGACGCTGCGCAACGCACTTCGCGGAGACGCGAGCACTGAGGGTGACTGGGGCGCCTTCGTCGACGCGCTCGAGGACGACTTCAACACGCCCGCCGCGCTCGCGATCATGCACGACTGGGCGCGGGCCGGCGCCCTCGCCGAGCTCCGGCGCGGCCTCGACGTCTTCGGCCTCGGAAGCCTCGCGGAGCGTCGCACCGCCCCTCCCGAGGTCGTCGCGCTCGCGGACGCGCGCGTCGCTGCTCGCTCGGAGCGGGAGTTCGCCGAGGCGGATCGTCTGCGCGCCGAGATCGCGACGCTCGGCTGGGACGTGCGGGACGCGGACGACGGCTACGAGCTCGTGCCCCGCGCGTGACTCGAGACCTCGTCTACGGACGGAACGCCGTCCGCGAGGCGTTCCGGGGACGTCGCGCCGTGCTGGAGGTGTGGGCGAGCGAGAGAGCCGTGGCGACCCTCGGCTGGCTCGAGGACGGGCCGCGGCCACGAACCAAGCGCGAGCGTGAGCTGACCGAGGCCGCTGGGTCTCCCGATCATCAGGGCGTCGTCGCGTGGTGCGAGCCGTACCCGTACGCGGACGCGTGGGAGCTCGCCGCCGTCGAGCGGCCCCTCCTCTGCTGCCTCGACCAGGTGACCGACCCGCGGAATCTCGGCGCCGTGATCCGGAGCGCGGCCGGCGCCGGCGCAACCGGCGTCGTGCTGCCGGCTCACGGGGCCGTCGCGATCACCCCGGCCGTCTCGCGAGCATCGGCCGGAGCGGTGGAGCACATGCCCGTCGCCGTGGTTCCCAACCTTGCCCGCTATCTCGGCGACGTGAAGGGCGACCGGCTGTGGGCGTACGCCGCCGCCGTCGACGGGGAAACGAGGGTCTGGGACCTCGATCTCCGGGACGGGCTCGCGTTCGTCTTCGGCGCCGAAGGGGGCGGCGTGCGGCCACTCGTGCGTCGGACCTGCGACGGGACGGTCTCGATCCCCCTCTCGCCCGGCGTCGAATCCCTCAACGTGAGCGTTGCGGCCGCCGTGACCCTGTTCGAGGCGCGGCGCCAACGCGATCACTCAACCTCGACTTTAGGTTGAGCTATGTCGGACATGTCGGACGCCACCCTCTATCTGTTCGACGGGTCGAATCTGTTCCACGCCGGCCGTTTCGCACACCGCGACGCTCTCGTGGACGAGCTCGCGAGCTTCGTTGCCGTCCGCGGCGCGCGGGGTGTGGTCGTCTTCGACGGCGTCGGCGAGCGGCGTGAGCTCGGGCCGCTCGAGGTCCGGTTCGCGCCACACGCCGACACGGTGCTCGAGCGGCTCGCCGCCGAGCGGCGCGGCCACGAGGCCGTCCTCCTCGTGACCTCGGACGCCGCCGTGCAGGGCACGAGCGGGCAAGAGGTGATGAAGCGTGGCTCCATGGAGTTCCTCGCCGAGCTCTCGTCCGTCTCCCACCGCGAGGACGCGGCGAGCCGGGTCGACCAGCGGATCGACGCTCAGACGCGCGCGCGGCTCGAGCGGCTCCGCCGCGGCCAGTCCGCGCTGCCCGGGGACGAGACGCCCGAGTAAACGCACGGAAGACCTTTGGCGGTTTCACTGCGCCGGCGTCGCGGCACGTGTCGACACGAACACATGTTCTTATTACAATGGAACATGCGCAAAGGGGTTGTAACGCTTGCGCGATCGTGCTAGCTTCCTCCTCGACTTGAGGGTGAGACTAGTCGAGTCGAGCCCGAGACACACACGAGAGGGGAGAAGAGATGGCCGTCCGGACCGCCGCAGCACCCAAGACCCCGCAGAAGCTGCAGCGGGAGCTCGAGGACCTCCAGCTGGTCCTCCGAGCCCGGAACGGCAGCGACGCCGCACGCGACGAGCTGATGCGCCGCTACCAGGGTTTCGTCCGGCTCAAGGCCAGCTCGTACTTCCTCGCCGGCGGCGACGCCGAGGACCTGATCCAGGAGGGCATGGTCGGCCTCTTCAAGGCGATCCGCGACTTCCGGCACGACAAGGAGACGTCGTTCCGCTCCTTCGCCGAGCTCTGCGTGACCCGCCAGATCATCACCGCGATCAAGTCAGCGACGCGATACAAGCACGCGCCGCTGAACACGTACATCTCCTTCAGCCACACTCCGGCGGGTCAGGACTCCGACGGCGAGTGCACGCTCGGTGATGCACTTCCGGGCCCGTCGACCGACGACCCGTCCGTCCGCGTCGTGTCGACGGAGGAGCTGCAGGCGCTGGTCGGGTGCCTGGGCACGAGCCTCTCGGGTCTCGAGTCGGAGGCTCTCCGGCTCTACCTCGACGGCCACTCCTACGAGTCGATGGCGGACGAGCTCGCCTGCGACTGCAAGACGATCGACAACGCGCTCCAGCGGGTGAAGCGGAAGATCCTCGCCCACCAGGCGACGCGGGCCGTCTTCGCCTGATCCCGGGCCGTGGGTCGCCGGGGCCGCGCCCGGCATAGGATCGGACGATGGACGAGCTGCGACGCGCGCTCGGAGACGCGGCCGAGCGCATCGCGGACTACCGACAGAGGCTCTCCGGCGTGGCCGTGTCGCCGGCCGCGGGCCGGGCGGACGTCCGTCGGGCGCTGGATGGCCTGCCCGACGGCCCGACGCCACTCGACGCCGTGATCGACGAGCTCGTCACGGCGGCTTCGCAGGGCCTCGTGGCGTCGGCCGGCCCGAGGTACTTCGGGTTCGTCACCGGCGGCTCGCTCGACGCCGCACTCGTCGCCGACATCCTGGCCACAGGGTGGGACCAGTGCGCGTTCAACGAGGCGATGTCTCCCGCAGCACTGGCCTTCGAGGACGTCGCAGGCGCCTGGCTCAAGGAGATCCTCGGACTCCCCACGACGGCGTCCGTCGGTTTTGTCACGGGCGGCCAGGGCGCGAACACCGTCGGGCTCGCGTCGGCACGCTGGTCTGTGCTCCACCGGCACGGCTGGGACGTGGGCCGTGACGGCCTGCGCGACGCGCCGCGCGTCCGCGTCGTCGTGGGCGCCGAGCGCCACGCGACGATTGATCGAGCCGTGCGCCTGCTCGGGCTCGGCGAGGGCTCGCTCGAGGTCGTGCCCGCCCTTCCCGACGGAGCCATGGATACGGTTGCGCTGGGAGATGTCCTCCGAGCCGACGACGCCGGCCCGACGATCGTCTGTGTGCAAGCGGGCAACGTCAACACTGGCGCATGCGACGACCTTGTCACGGCGGCCGACGCGGCCCACGAGATCGGCGCCTGGCTGCACGTCGACGGAGCCTTCGGCCTCTGGGCCGCCGCGAGCCCGCGAACGTCCTCCCTCGTGCGCGGCATCGAGCTGGCCGACTCATGGGCGTGCGACGGGCACAAGTGGCTCAACGTGCCGTACGACGCCGGATACGCGTTCTGTGCGCACGCCGACGTCCACGCGACCGCGCTCGCCTACACGGCGGCCTACCTCACCGGCCAGGTCGAGGGTCGCGAGCTCGGCGGCGGCGACTTCGTCCCGGAGTCCTCACGACGGGCGCGCGGGTTCGCGACCTGGGCCGCCTTGCGCTCGCTCGGGCGCTCCGGTGTGGCCGGCCTCGTCGACCGGTGTTGCGCCCTCGCTCGCCGGCTCGCGGCCGGGCTCGACGAGCTCGACGGCGTCGAGCTCGTGAACGACGTCGTCCTCAACCAGGTGCTGTTCCGGGTCGGAGACGCCGACCTCACAAACCGGCTCGAGCGGGCGATCCAGGGCGGCGGCACCTGCTGGCTCGGTGCCACGACATGGCGGGGGGAGCGTCTCCTGCGGATCGCGGTGTCGAACTGGTCGACGACCGAGGCGGACGTGGACCTCGTCGTGGAGACGATCGGCCTTCTCCGTGGACAGCTGGCCGCAGCGTCAGCCTGACGCGCGATGGCGTGGAGGCGAGAGCTCGCGCTCGACCCGCTCGATCAGGTTCTCGTGCAGCTCGAGGTAGCCGCGGAGGAAGTCGATCACGATCAGGAGGTACTTCCTTCGATGCGGCAGGGCCACTGCTGAGGCCACGCTCTCGTCGAGCCGTGCCTGGAGGTCGGCCAGATCGTCCCTGAGCGCGGCGAGGCTCTCTCGGGTCGGCTCGTCCCCGACGAGGTCGGCGATCAGGAGCCTGAGCAGGGGGTCACTCTTCAGCGGCGTGAACGTGGCCGGTGTCCGCGCGTAGGAGCGCAGCGCGTCGAGGCCCCTGTCGGTGAGCCGGTAGACGGTGCGCTCGCGGGTCTTGCCGGGCTCCTTGCTCGCCTCGAGGTACCCGAGGCGAGCGAGCCGCTTCGGCTCCGCGTAGTACTGGCTCTCGCCCGCCCAGTCGAGCATCCGTCCGCGCCGCGCCAGGCGCAGGAGATCATGAGCGCCCGCGCCCGTGCGCCCGACCAGGCCAAGGATCTCGTACGAGAAGAGGCTCAGCTCATCGCTTGACATAGCTACGGTTCATAGTTTATACCTATGAATCATAGTTTACCCTGGGAGGCGGACGATGGCAGCCACGGATGCGGTAGAGACCAAGGCGGAGCTCTGGGGCCAGTTGTGGGGGATGCGGGCCGACGAGTGGGCGCTGACCGAGGAGCAGCAGCTTCCCACCTATGAGGCGGCGATCGACCGCCTCGGGATCGGCGACGGGCACCGTGTGCTCGAGGTCGGGTGCGGCTCAGGGGTGTTCCTCAGGGCTGCAGCCGACCGCGGCGCGGCGGCGACGGGCATCGACTCCTCCGAGCGGCTGGTCGGACTCGCACGCGCGCGTGTCCCCGAGGCGGAGATCGCCGTCGGCGACCTGCAGGAGCTCCCGTATCAGGACCACGCGTTCGACGTCGTCGCGGGCTTCAACTCGTTCTTCTTCGCCGCCGACATGGTCGCGGCGCTCCGCGAGGCCGGGCGCGTGGCGAAGCCGGGCGGGGAGGTCGTGATCCAGGTCTGGGGGAGGCACGGCACGTGCGACCTCGACGCGATCAAGCCGATCGTGCGACCGTTCTTCCCGGGCGCCGACCCGAACGCTCCCCCTCCGCCCGACCTCGCCGAGCCCGGCCTTCTGGAGGAACTCGCGTCCGCCGCCGGCTTGACACCGAGGGAAGCGTTCGACGTCTCGTGGGCCTACGTCTACGACGACCAGGACGCGCTGACCCGCAGCCTCCTGGCCGCGGGCGGCGTCGGGGCCGCCGCGGGGGAGCGTGAGGCGGAGGTGCGAGCCGCGCTGATCGACGTCCTCGCCCCGTACCGGACGGCTGACGGGGGCTACCGCCTCGGGAACGCATGGCACTTTCTCGTGGCGACCGCCTGACGCTGCTGTGAGGGCGGGTCGAGCGGCTCAGGCCTCGACGACCTCGTAGGTGCCTGCGGGAACGTCGAGCAGCTCGACCGTCCGGAGGGCTGCCTCGTCGATCTGGATCCGGGGGTGCGGCGGCGCCTCCTCCTGGTGGTACGTCCCGGGGCCGTGGAACCGCCCGTAGCGGAGGACGACGCCTCCTGCCCCGAGCGTCATCCGCTCGAGCTCGGCCTTCGCGACCGCTCCCTCGCCCGCCGGCTCCCAAGCGACACTCTGTACGACGAGGCGCCGTGCGCCCGCGGCGCGCGCGGCCGCCAGGAGGTTGCGCGTCCCCTCCCGCCGCATACGCGCGTTGGCGGACGAGCCGGCCGCGCTCGCCTCATCGTCGGGGAGATCCGTGAGCTGATGCATCACGAGGTCCGGGCCGAATGCGACCACCGCGCGGCACAACCCCTCCGCGTCGTAGGCGTCGCACACGACCGGCTCGGCGCCGAGCTGGCGCAGCGCGTCTGCCTTGGCCGGTGTCCGCGTCATGCCCGCGACCTCGTGACCGGCCTCCATGAGGAGCGGCACGAGCCGCACGCCGATGACGCCGCTCGCGCCGGCGAGGAAGATCCTCACGGGCCGGACGTCTCGACCGACGCGTCCCAGCGTTCCCAGCGGACGAGCTCCTCGAGCGCGAGCCTGCGCTGGCTGAGCCGTGACACGAGACGTGTCTCCTGCGGGTCCGCCGCCGGATGCCCGATCGTCACGAGACAGACGAAGTGCACATCGTCCGGCACGCCGAGGATCGATTTCACGCCGGGCACCTGCTCGGCGAGGACGCCGTAGACACCGGCCGCGAGCCCTTCGTCGATCGCCGCCAGCTGGAGCAGCATGAACGCCGCGCCGGCGTCGACGTACCAGTACGGCGCCGGCCACCCGATCTCCTCGCCGTCACGGAGCTTGTCCGGCTGCCGATAGCGCTCGTGGTAGCTCTCCTCGCGCGTCCCGACGAAGACGTGGACCGGCGCCGTCGAGATCCAGGCGTGGCCGCCCGCCTTCACGTACTCGTCCTCGCCGGCGAGCCGGGCGAGCTCCGCGCGGGCCTCGGGCTCGGTGACGACCACGAGCCGGTGGCCCTGGCTGAAGCCGCCGCTCGGAGCGCGGCGCACGGTCGAGATGATCCGCTCGACGACCTCGCGCGGGACGGGGTCGGGGAGGTAGCTGCGCACCATGCGGCGGCGCCTCAGGATGTCCGCCAGCTCCACCCGCGCATCCTACGGCTCGCCACCGCGCGAACCGGGGCGCGTCACCCTGCGGGGAACGAGCCGTGTGCGCGCGAGCTCGGCCTCGATCGCCGCATCGACGTCCGCGTGGACCCGATCCGAGCCGAGGAGGTCGAGCAGCCCGTCCGCGCGAAGGACCGCGCCGACCTGCGGCTTCACCCCCACGAGGTGGAGACGCCGGTCGTCGACGAAGAGGAGCTCGTGGAGCTCGGTGAGCTTGGCCGAGCCCTGCGAGTCGACGAAAGGAACGGCGTCGAGGTCGAGCACGAGCGCTTCGGGGCGGTTCATCCCGTCGACCAAGGCCAGGACGCGGCTCTCGAGCGCTTCTGCCGTGGCGAAGAAGAGACCCCCTTCCAGGCGGACGACGGCGACCCCCTCGAGCGTCTCGTCGCCCGGGTGCCCGTCGAGATCGCGGAACGTCCGGGTGCCCCGCTGCCTCCCGAGGAGCGGCATCGGCGGTCTGGTGGCGACGTAGACGAGCCACCCGAGCGAGAGCACGACGCCGACGACGATGCCCGCCAGGATGCCGACCGACAGGACGCCGAGGATCGTCGCGACCGCGATCCAGAAGTCGAACCGCGTCACGCGGTGGAGACGGCGCATCTCCTGCACGTCGATCATCCCGAACACGACCGCGTCGATGATGACGACGCCGAGCACCGCCGTCGGCAGCTTGGAGAAGAGCGGTGCGAGCGCGACGAGGGTCGCAACCACCAGCCCCCCCGTGACGAGCGACGCCAGGGGCGTGCGCGCGCCCGCCGACTCGTTGAGCGAGCTGGCGGAGAGGCTCGTCGACACCGGCATTCCCTGGAACACGCCTGCGCCGACGTTCGCCATCCCCTGCGCGACCGATTCCTGATCGAGGTCGATCCGGTAGCGGTGGCGTGCTGCGAACGCACGCGCGTCCCCGGCGGTCTGGGAGAAGCCGATGAGCAGCAACGCGACGGCTGCCGTCCCGATCACCGGCAGATGAGCCCGGACGACGTCGAGGTCCGGAAGCTCCGGAATCGGGAGCCCGCGCGGCACGTCGCCGACCAGCGCGACGCCATGGCTACCGAGGTCGAGCAACGCAGACGCGAGGAGCCCGCTGACGACGAGGACGAGCGCGCCCGGGACGGCCGGCGCCCTGAACCGAAGAGCGAGCACGACGCCGAGCGCCGTCAAGCCCACCGCAAGCGTCGACCAGTCGAGCTCGCCCAGACCACGGATCCACGAGCCGAGCTCTCGCCAGGCGCTGGTCCCCTCCGACGACGTCCCGGTCAGCTTGGGCAGTTCGCCGATCACGACGTCGACCGCCGCCCCGGCGAGGAACCCCGTGACGACCGCCTTCGAGAGGAACTGTGCGATCCAGCCGAGGCTGAACGCGGCCAGCAGGAGATACAAGAGACCCGTCAGCAGCGTGATCGCAGCCACGAGCTGAGCGGCCTCCGCGCCCCCGAGACCCGTCACGAGAACGGCGCCACCGGCCACCGCGGCCAGCGAGGAGCTCGGCCCGGTCGAGATCTGCCTCGACGTGCAGAACAGCGCGTAGATGAGCGCTCCCGCCGCCGCCGCGTAGAGACCGTTCTGCAGCGGGACGCCCGCGATGCCCGCGTAGCCGAGGTTCTTCGGCACGATCAGCGCAGCGACCGCGATCCCCGCGGCGATGTCGCCTCGCAGCCAGCGCCGGTCGTAGCGAGGCAGCCACTCGGCGATCGGGAGCAGACGCCTCACCGGGAGGACGCGTCCGGCCGCTCCGTTCCGGGCTCGGCCTCGCCGAAGCGCTCGAGCAGCACGCCGTGGCGGAGCCCCCGGTCGCTCACGACGAGCGACGTGCAGTCGAGCTTCTCCATCGTCGTCCGGACGATGCAGGCGCCCGCGAGGATGACCTCCTCCCGACCGGCCTGGACACCGACGACACGCCCTCGTTCGCCAGCCGTGCGCGTGCGGTACAGCTCGATCTGCCGGTCGACCTCCACCCGCTCCAGCACCGTTCCCTGGACGACCTCGGGGTCGTACTGCACGAGCGCATGCTTCACGGCGGCGAGATTCGTGACGACGCCGCCGAGCGCGACGAGCACGTCGGGGCGCGGCCGGCCGTCGAGGCGTGCGAGGTCGCCGGCGATCCCGGCCAGGGCCTCGGCAAGCACATCCTCCGACACGGGCCCGCCCAGCGCGAAGCGCTCCGTGAATCGGGCCGCGCCGACCTCGGCGCTGAATCGCTCGTCGACCCGCTCCCCGGTGCCGAACGTGAACTGCGAGCTGCCGCCCCCCGTGTCGAAGACGACGATCGCCCCCCGGGCGAGGCCGACCCCCGCCCTCACGGCGAGGTAGGCGAGGCGACTCTCCTCCTCGCCGGAGATCACCTCGATCTCGACGCCCGTCTCGGCCCGGACACGATCGACGAGCTCGTCGGCGTTTGAGGCGATCCGCATCCCCGCCGTCCCCACCGCGGCGATCGAGCGTGCTCCCCGCTGCCGGGCCTCGAATACCATGCCGGCGATCGCGTCGAGCGTCCGGCGCATCGGCTCCGGCTGGAGCTCCCCGGAGGCGTAGAGGCCCTCGCCGAGGCGGGTGATCTCGGCGCGGTCGGCAACGGTGTGCCACCGTCGGTCATCCTCGCGCTCGGCGAGGTGGAACTTGACCGAGTTCGTGCCCACGTCGATCACCGCATAGCGCGGCGTGCTCCGCCCCGCGAGCTGCGCGAGCCCTCGCGGCATGCTGGTGTTCGGCCGCAGCGGGAGCCCGAGGCGCTCGACGAGTGCGGCGACGCTCGCTGGGTCCTCCGACTCGACCGCGATCGTCCTGGTTTCCCGGTCGCCCACGCGGAGTGTCGTCAGCTCCGCGAGGCAGCCGCCGCCCACGTAGCGCCGCCGCACCTTGTGCACGTCGACGACGTCGAGATCCGCGCGGCCCCTGAGCAGGCCCCTGAGCTGAAGGACGTCGTACGCCGGGCGATCGAGCTGCGGCCGGCGGCGCGACGTCCAGCGCGTCGAGCAGGACGCCGGCATCGGCGGGGGAGAGAGGCAGCGCCGCCTTCAGCACCGGCCTCCACTGCTCGAGCCCCGCCTCGTTCACCTGCTCGAGCCGCTTGACGTCGAGCACGTCGTCCCTGAACTTGACCGAGGCAGTCCCGCTGGAGGAGAGGGCGTAGACCTCGTCGCCCTCTCGCACCGACCCTGCTGTGAGCGTGGTCGACTCGTCAGGGAGCGCGAGGTCGTCCCCGAACGTCCGCCACTCCCACCGCGGGATGATCGTCGCTGTCACGAGCCCGCCGCCAGAGCCCGATGCGGTCGCCCTGGCGGAGAAGGAGCAGGAAGTCCCGTGCGCACGGAGGTCAGCCTAGTATCCGGCGAAACCACGGAGCAGGGAGGGAACGCGTGATCGACGTCCTGGCACTGACCTTCGGCGAGTCGCTCTTGGTCGCGGCTCTGCTCGCCCTCGCCGCGGCAGTGATCTGGATGATCGTCGACATCCTCCAGCGGCCGGACTTCACCGGTGTGGCGAAGGTGCTGTGGATCATCTTCGCGATCGTGTTCAGCGTCGCGACGCTGATCGTCTACGTCTTCTGGGTGAGGAACAGGGACTACTCGACGAGGGCGGCTCGATGAGCACGGTCGCCGACGCGACGACGCGCGCGGCCGCTGCCCGTGACGAGCTCGCGTGGCACGGGTTGACCGCGGAGAAGGCGTGCACGCGGCTCGGCGTCGACCCGATCGTCTTCATCGGTCGTCGCCGAAGTCGGCAAAGAACCTCGACCGCGGGATCGGTGAACGCCGCCCGGCCGTCGTCTCCGCCGAGTCGTAGGACACTGCGCGAAGCCGGAGGAGGGACTCGAACCCTCGGCCGCTCGCTTACAAGGCGAGTGCTCTACCAGCTGAGCTACTCCGGCGCGCCCGAATCGTAGAGGCTGCGTCGACCGGCCTTCGGGGCTGGAACACGGAGGGCCGGCACGCGCCGGCCCTCGTGCCCATCTCGTCGTGGCTGGTCTGGGGGCCGGACTGCGGCTCCGGCCCCCAGCTCTGCGGGCCCTACGCGGCGAGCCTCGCGGGCTCGGGCTCGGCCGCGACCTCGGGCGAGCGCTCGTGCTCGAGCTTGGGCAGCCACTCGAGCCAGCGCGGGAGGTACCAGTTCCAGTCCCCGAGCAGCATCATCGCCGCGGGGAGCAGGACGGCCCGCACGATCGTCGCGTCGATCAGCACGGCGGTGGCGAGGCCGACGCCGAACTGCTTCAGCATCACGATCGACAGCGTCGCGAAGATCCCGAACACGAAGACCATCACGATCGCCGCGCTCGTCACCACGCCGGCCGTCGTCTTGATCCCGTGCGCGACGGCGTCCTCGGTCTTCATGCCGCGGTCGTACGCCTCGCGGATCCGGCTCAGGATGAACACGTGGTAGTCCATCGAGAGGCCGAAGAGGATCACGAAGAGGAACACGGGCATGAAGGCCATCACGCCGCCGGAGTAGTCGAAGCCCAGGATGCCCTTCGCCCAGCTGTGCTGGAAGACGAGCACGAGGACGCCGTACGCTGCGGCGACGGACAGCAGGTTGAGGACGATCGCCTTCACGGCGAGGACGATCGACCGGAACGAGACGAGCAGGAGCCCGAACGCGAACGCGAGCACGAAGGCGAACACGAGCGGCGCTGTGCGGTGCATCGCGCTGTCGAAGTCCTTCGAGATCGCCGTCGTGCCCGTGACGCCCACCTCGACACCGTCGACCGCGCCGATCGTGGCGGGGACGATGTCGTCGCGGAGCGAGGCCAGGGCGGCGTTCGACTTCTCGTCCGTGCCGGTGCCGTCGATCGGCAGGTCGATCTGGGCGACCGTCCCTGCCTTGTTGACGTCGACGGTCACGGGCTGGTGGAAGCGGCCGCTCGCGAGCGCCTGCTGCCGGAGCTCGGCGACCGCCGAGCGAACCTCCGGCGTGTCGACCGACGGTGCCTTGACGACCACCGTCGCCGGGTCCTGCCCGCCCGGGAACGCCTGCTGGAGCCGGTTGTACGTCTGCACCGCGGGGAGGTCCTGCGGAAGCGCCTCGGCCCCCGGCACGACGGTCTTCATCCCGAGCGCCGGGAGCGCCAGGGCGATCAGCACCGCGGTCGCGGCGACGGCGGAGATGAGCGGATGCGCGAGCACCCGGTCGAGGATCCAGCCCCACGCCCGGCCGCCCTCCGGCCGTTGCAGGCGGTGGAGGAACGGGACGCGCGCCTTGTTGACGCGGTCGCCGAGCCAGGAGAGGAGCGCCGGGAGGACGGTCAGCGAGCCGAGCACCGCGATCGCCACGACGAGGATCGTCGCCATCGCGAACGAGCTGAACGTCTTGTCGCCGGTCAGGAACATGCCGGCCATCGCCGTCATGACGGTCAGGCCGGAGATCAGCACCGAGCGCCCTGAGGTGGCGGCGGCAGCCTCGAGAGCCGCGCTCTCCGACTTGCCCGCCGCGCGCTCCTCGCGCTCGCGCTTCAAGTAGAACATCGAGTAGTCGACGCCGACGGCCAGCCCGATCAGCAGGACGATCGCGCTGATGTTCTCGTCCACGGGCCACGCCTGGCTCGGGATCGCGAGCAGGCCCATCGTCGCCATCACGGCCGAGAGCGCCAGCAGGAGCGGGATGCCCGCTGCGACCAGCGCGCCGAACGCGATCACCAGGATCACGATCGTGACGGGCAGCGAGAGCAGCCCGGCACGCTCGAGGTCCTTGTTGAACTTGTCGTCGACCTGCTTCTCGGCGCTGACGCCGAATTCCTCGATCCGGAGGGAGGGGTGCGCCGCCGCGGACGCGCCGACGGCCTTCATCACCGGGTCGATCCGGTCGACGGCGGTGTCCGCGTCGCCCCGGAGGTCGAGGTTCACGATCGCCGAGTGGCCGTCGGCCGAGACCTGGCCGGGATTCCCGGCCGCGTACGGGCTCTGGACGTTGGTCACGACGGAGATCGCCGAGAGCCGGCGGACGACGTCGGCGACCGCCGCGCGGAACGCGGGGTCGTCGGCGTTGAGAGCCCGGCTCTGGACGAGCACGGTCTCGCCTGCGGGCTGCTTGAAGCCCTCGTCGAGGATCCGCGCCGCCCGGCCGGACTCGCCGGGGAGGGTGTCCGTGTCGCCGAGCTGCTTGGTGCCGAGCGCCCCGCCGATCACGACGGCGGCGACGACGAACGCGAGCCAGCCGAAGATCGCCGTCTTCCGGTGGCGTGCGCTCCAGCGGCCCATCCGGGCCGAGATGTTGCTGCTGCGCTTCAAGGGTGACATCACGAATCTCCAGTGCAGGGGTTGATGGATCGCACGCTCGCACTCGGCGAGCTCGACGTCTGTGGGGTGCACCGGTGTTCTCGGGTGTGGCGGGCCGCTTGGGGGCGGTGCGGCTGGCCACACCCGGGAACGGGCGCGGGAGGTGTCAGGCGCGGCCGGCGCTCGTCGCGACGCGCGGGGCGGCAGTGCGCCGGGTCGGCGGCGCGACGACGGCCCGGGCGACGAGCCAGCCGAGCACGACCGCGACCCCGCCTAGCGCTGCGTCGACGAAGAAGTGGTTCCCGGTCGCGACGATCACGAGCAGCATCAGCGCCGGGTAGAGCGCTCCCATGACGCGGACGACACGGTGCCGGGCGATGGTCGCCAGCGCGACGCCGACGATGAGTGCGTAGCCGAAGTGGAGGCTCGGGACGGCGGCGAACGGGTTGTAGAGCGCGCCGAGCAGGTCTGAGCTCAGGTCGAGGCCAGTCGAGCTCGTGACCGTGTCCGAGAACCCGTGCCCGGCGAGTCGCGGCGGGGCTGCGGGGAAGAAGACGTACCCCACGAGCGCGAGTGCCGTCGCCGCGACGAATGTCGTCCGGACGAGTGGGAACCGGTCGGGATGCTTGCGGTGGATCCACGTGAGCGCCACCGCTGTGCCGGCGAAGTGGAGAAGGATGTAGAGCAGCCCGAGGAACGCGGGTGCGTACGGGACCGCCTCGAACGCCTGCTGGACGCTGCGCTCGACGTAGACGCCGAGCGTCCGCTCGACCTCGATGATGTCCGCGGTGTGGCTCATCGCGGCTTGCACGTTCTCGCCGCCTGCCCCGCGGACGACCTCGTAGAGGCCGTAGAGCGCGGCGAGGCCGGCGATCTCCCGTGCGCCGGAGTGGGACTGTGAGAGCCAGCTGCGAACCATGACCGCAGTGTGCTCCCGCCCGCCTCGCTGGACGATTCGGCATTCCCGCCGCGTGTGGTTCGGCAAACCGCACGCTTTCGCCACGAGGAGCGAGTCGCCGGAGGCTTGCCGCGTGTGCGATCTGACGTCGCCGTCAGCTGACGCCGGCCGAAACTACGCCCGCAGGAACGCCAGTACGGCGAGCACCCGGCGGTGGTCGTCCGTCGAGGCCGGCAGGCCGAGCTTCGTGAAGATGCTCGTCACGTGCTTCTCGACGGCGCGGAGCGTCACGAACATGCGCTCGGCGATTGCCTGGTTCGAGCGTCCCTCGGCCATCAGCTCGAGTACCTCGCGCTCCCGTCCCGTGAGCTGATCGAGCGGGTCGTCGCGGCGCTTGCGTCCCACCAGCTCACTGACGACCGCGGGGTCGAGCGCCGAGCCGCCGTCGGCGACGCGCCGTACGGCCGTTCCGAACTGCTCGAGGTCGGCGACGCGGTCCTTCAGGAGGTACCCGACGCCCTCCGCGCTCGTCTCGAGGAGCGCCATCGCGTAGCTCGGCTCGACGTATTGCGAGAGGAGCAGGACGCCGACCCCGGGGTGGCGCTCGCGGATCTCCTGCGCCGCCCGAAGGCCCTCGTCGGTGTGGGTCGGCGGCATGCGGATGTCGACGACGGCCACGTCCGGCTTGTGCATTGCGACGTGCCGCAACAGGTCCTCGGCGGTCCCCGACTGCGCCACCACGTCGAAGCCGGCCTCCTCGAGAAGCCGCGCGACGCCCTCGCGGAGCAGGACGGAGTCGTCGGCGAGGACGACCCGGCGCGCGTCGCCGAGCTGCGAGACAGTGCCCCGGAGCGGCGGGAAGTCGCGCGGCAGCCCTTCTGCGATCACCTGGAGGATGCGCTCCGGGTCGGGGAGGCCCTGGAGGCGGTGCGTCCCGAGGTCGCGCGTCTCGGCCCCCGTGACGAACGGCGCGGCCGTCGATGACAGCAGGATCTGTCCGCCGTGCCCCGCGGCCGAGATACGCGACGCCCGGATCACGTCGAGGCCCGTGTAGCCCTCCTCGCCGAGCTGGGGCACGCCGGTGTGCAGCCCCATGCGCACCTTGACCGAGAGGCCGTCCGGCCACTCGTGGTCGCGGATGCACGCCTGCCCGCCGAGCGCTGCGGCCAGAGCGGGGTCGACCTCCTCGAAGACCGCGGAGAGCTCGTCCCCGGTCGCGTCGACCTCGGCGCCGCCGTGGTCGGCGATCTCCTGGCGGAGAAGCCGCCGCACGTCGGCGATCAGCCCGGAGTAGGAGGGGCCCGCCGTCTGGACGAGCTTCGTCGAGCCCTCGACGTCGGCGAACAGGAAGGTGACCGTGCCCGTGGGCAGCGCGCTCATGCGGGTGAGTCTACGAGCGAGAGGCGGTGCGGGGGGGAGTGGTGCACGGAGCCGGGGGGCGGTGGCGACGGCACGAACGGTGAGTGGCCTCACCGGCGCCGGTCATGGGAGGCCGGCCGCCTGTCCCCGGCTCTCGACGCGGGGAACGTCATCGACGTGCGTATGTGTTCATGCGCCAAGGATGAACCGGGCGCCTCGCCGGCGCCCTGCGGCCCACAGGTGTCTTCGGGTGCGGTCGTCCGCACTCTGTCGCTGTCAGAGTGGCAGGACGCGGGGCGCCGACGGGATCGTCGCCCGGACGCGCGTTCCCCCGCCCGGCGGGCTCTCGACCTCGAACGTGCCGTCGAGCGCCTCGACCCTGTCCTCGAGGCCCTCGATCCCGGATCCGCGCGCGGGATCGGCGCCGCCGACACCGTCGTCCGTGACCTCGACGAGGATCTGGCCCTCTTCCTCGTCCTCGACGACCCTTACCTCGGCGAACGTCGCATGGGCGTACTTCGCCACGTTGGCCAGCGCCTCGGCCGCGACGTAGTAGGCCGCAGCCTCGATTGCCGGGAGGAACCGCTCGCCCGAGACGTGTAACTCGACCGGGATCGGCGAGCGCGCGACGAGCGCCTCGAGCGCCGGGCCGAGACCGCGGTCGGTGAGGACGTTGGGGTGCAGGCCGCGCGCTAGCTCGCGCAGCTCGTTGAGCGCCTCGGCGAGCTCGGTGCGGGCGGAGACGAGGATCTCCGCGGCCTGGTCGACGTCGGTCTCCATCTTCGACTCCGCGAGCCGCAACGAGAGCGACAGTGCCGCCAGCCGCTGTTGCGCCCCGTCGTGGAGGTTGCGCTCGAGGCGCCGTCGTGCGGCGTCGGTCGCCGCCACGATGCGGCTCCGCGACGCCTTGATCTCCGCTTCCTGGCGCTTGCGCTCGGTCACGTCGGCACCCGAGATGAGCACCCTCGGTGTTCCCCACTGGTCGACGATCGGCGTCGCGGTCCACGCCACGGCGAGCTCGTCTCTCTCGCAGGTCAGCCAGCGGCTCTCGCGCTCGAGCTGCGGCACGCCGTTCGCCGCGCCCGCGATCGCCATCCGCGCCGCGAACTCGTCCTCCGGGGCCACGAGCCCGAGGAAGATCTGCCCCCTGGAGCTCCTCGACCGAGCGGCCGAAGGTCTCGACGAAGGCGCGGTTCGCGCCGTTCTCCACCACGACCGCGTCGTGGTCGGTGACGACGATGAAGCTCGGAATCGTGTTCGCGACCGTGCTGGCGAAGTCCCACTGGCGCTGGAGCTCGACCTCCCGCCGCTTGCGGTCGGTGATGTCGATGCCGCCGGCGATGATCCGCACGACGTCGCCGTTCTGGTCGACGAGCGGCGCCGTCTGCCACGCGATCACGCGCTCGTGCCCCTGCGCGTTCCGGAAAACGTTCTCGTACTCCGACGCCGGGAAGCTCGGCGACGCATCGCGGAAGCGCTGGATCATCGCCTCCCGCTCCTCGGGGTCGATGAAGACCTCCCAGAAGAAGCGCCCTTCGATGCTCGCCCGGTCGTCGAGGCCGCTGGCGATCTCGACGGCCCGGTTGAAGTTCCTGATCCGGCCTTCCGTGTCGACGACCGAAAGCAGGCTCGGGGCGGTGTTGATGATCGTCTCGAGGAACCGGTACTGCGCCCGCAGCTCCGCCTGGAGACGCTCCTTCTCGAACGCGAGCGAGGCGGTCGCGGCGACGGCGTCGACGAGCTCGCGCTGGTCGGCGAGGCTGCGGTCGTGCAGGAGCGCCGCGACGCGCCTGCCGCCCTGCTCGACGAACGTCGCCGCCCGCGCGCCGCGGGCGATCGGCTCGGACAGCGTCTGGCCCTCCTCGTCGACCCAGGCCTGGCGCTGTGCCGACCAGTACGCAAGGTCGAGCGACGGGTCGCCGAGCGCGGTCGCGAGCGCGTCCCGCAGCGGCACGCCGTTGCCGAGAGAGATCGCGAGATTGGCGATTCCCGCGCGTGCGAGCCGCGTGCGCAGGATCCCCGCGAGGAAGGCAATCGGCATCAGCGCGAGCGACGCGAGCGCGGCGAACTCGATCGCATAGCCGGCCTCGGCGTCGATGGTGCCGACGAGGCTGCTCGCGACGAGGCCGACGAGCGCGACGAGGGTGAAGAGGTAGACGGGCCCGATCACGCGCCGGAGCGGCGGCGTCGCCGCCCGGTAGCGCCTGACGAGCCGCAGGAACACGAACGCCGAGAGCGCTGCGGCGCCGAGCGCCACGGCCACATTGGCCGTCTGCGCGAGCGTAGGGCGGTCGGATACGAGGAACGCGCTCTCCGGGCAGTCGGAGCAGCCGGGAACCGGTGACGGGTCGACGAGCGTGACGAGGAGCGGCCCGACGGTGACCAGCAGGAGCACGCTCCAGACGATCCACTCGTCGCCGGGCCGGAGCCGCCCACTCGGGTACGAGAGGATGAGGTGGGCGAAGGCGACGAACGCGACGCCGCCGAGGATGTAGCCGAGCGTGAAGAGCAGCGACCCGCTGGCGAGCTGCAGCGCCCCGAGCGACCACAGGAGCCCGACGGCGAGCAGCTGAGCACCCGTGCGGTTGTCGGGCGCGCGCACGGCGGCGATCACGCCCGTCACCGTGAAGATGAGCCCGGCGACGGTGACCATCGCGATCAGCGCGCGCGGCTCGCCGAGGTCCGCCGTCAGGACGAGGTAGAGGGCGCAGCCGTACAGCGCCGCGCCGAGCCCGACCGCGGCGGCCAGCCGGCGCCGGGTCACCGCAGCAGGAAGCGAACGGCGGCGCCGGTCAGCTCGGCCTTCGAGATGAAGCCGCGCGCGCCGCTGCCGCGGATCAGGCCGTTGTAGTCGGACGCCTCCCGGCTCGAGACCAGCACCACCTGTGGGGCATCCGTCGCATCGGTGCCGAGCTGCTCGAGCACGGCAAAGCCGTTCATGTCCGGGAGCTGGACGTCGAGGAGCACGACGTCCGGGTGGAGCGAGCCGATGGCCGAGAGCGCGGCTTCGCCGTCCTCGGCCTCGCCGACGACCGCGAACCCGTCGGCCTCGAGGAGCGCCCGGGCGCATCGGCGAAAACTTGGGTGATCGTCGACGATCAGGATCCTGACTCCGTTCTCCATCGACCGTATCGTGTCAGACGTCCCGAGGGGTCGTAGTGTGGCAAACCGCACCCGGCCGGGGCGCTCGGACGTGGCTTCGCGGCCCGCGGACACTGGCCTGCGAGCGCCTGGACAGGGATCGGGCCTGCTGCGCATTGCGAGGCGAATCCTGCTTCCGACGACGCGTTGCGTGGATGACGGCAGAACCGCGATCGTGCATACTCGCGCGCATGCAGACGACGGAGCAGCTCTCGCACGAGCAGGTGCTCGACGATCGCGCCCGGTACGTCTCCGGCGGAGTCGCGACGCCGAGACTCGTCGTCGCGAGCGCCGACGGCGCCCGCGTCACCGACGTCGACGGCCGGGTGTTCGTCGACTTCGCCGGCGGGATCGGCTGCCAGAACACCGGCCACCGCTTCGCGCCCGTCGTCGAGGCGATCCACCGGCAGGCCGACCTCTACCTCCACCAGTGCTTCATGGTCGGCGTCTACGAGCCGTACGTCGAGACCTGCCGCCTCCTGGCCGAGCTGTCGCCGTGCGCGGGCGCCGAGCAAAAGTCGATCCTCGTCAACTCGGGGGCCGAGGCGAACGAGAACGCGGTCAAGATCGCCCGCGCCGCGACGGGGCGCCCCGCCGTGGTCGTGTTCGACAACGCCTTCCACGGACGCACGCTGCTGACGATGACGATGACCAGCAAGGTGCACCCCTACAAGGCTGGCTTCGGCCCCTTCGCGCCGGAGGTCTACCGGGCGCCCGTGCCATATCCGTACCGCGGGGTCACGAGCGACGACGCCATCGCGGGCCTGAAGAAGCTCTTCAAGTCCGAGGTCGACCCTCAGACGGTCGCGTGCGTGCTGCTCGAGCCCGTGCAGGGCGAGGGAGGCTTCGTGCCGATGCCCGCGGACTACCCGGCGCGACTCCTCGAGCTCTGCGCCGAGCACGGGATCCTCTACGTCGACGACGAGGTGCAGTCCGGGGCCGCGCGCACCGGGAAGGTGTGGGCGATCGAGCACTACGGCATCGAGCCCGACCTGCTGGTCTCGGGCAAGTCCATCGGCGGCGGCCTGCCGCTCGCCGCCGTCACCGGGCGCGCCGAGCTGATGGACGCGGTCCCGCCGGGCGGCCTCGGCGGGACCTTCGGCGGGAACCCCCTCTCGTGCGCCGCGGCGAACGCCGTCCTCGAGGTGATCCGCGATCCCGAGTTCCTCGAGGCGGCGACCCGCCTCGGCGAGCGGGTCCGGTCGCGGCTCGACGACCTCGCCGCGAGCTATCCCGAGATCGGGGAGGTGCGCGGGCTCGGCCCGATGATCGCGTTCGAGCTGGCCGAGCGGACGCCCGACCGGGCGAAGGCGATCGTCGACACCGCGTTCGACCGCGGCCTGCTGCTCCTCTCCTGCGGCCTGTACGGCAACGTGATCCGGCTCCTGCCGGCGCTGACGATCTCCGACGAGGAGCTGGACGAGGGGCTCGCGTTGCTCGAGGAGTCGCTCGCGGCAGTCGATGGCTAGCGCTCCGGCTCACATCGACATCCGCATCGTCGGCCTGCGCAAGCGGTACGGGGACGTCGCCGCCGTCGACGGCATCGACCTCGAGGTCGGGCGCGGCGAGTTCTTCACGATGCTCGGCCCGTCGGGCTCGGGCAAGACGACGACGCTGCGGATGATCGCCGGCTTCGAGCGGCCGGACGAGGGACGGATCGAGCTCGGGGGCGCAGACGTGTCCCGCCGGCCGCCCTTCGATCGGCCGGTCAACACGGTCTTCCAGGACTACGCCCTCTTCCCGCACATGACCGTCCAGCAGAACGTCGAGTACGGGCTGCGCGTCAAGAAGGTGCCGAGGACAGACCGCCGGGCAAAGGCTCGCGAGGCCCTCTCGCTCGTGCGCTTGGACGGCTTCGGCGACCGCAAGCCCGCCCAGCTCTCGGGCGGGCAGCGCCAGCGCGTCGCGCTCGCGCGCGCGATCGTCAACACGCCGAAGGCGCTCCTGCTCGACGAGCCGCTCGGCGCGCTCGACCTGAAGCTCCGCCAGGAGCTCCAGATCGAGCTGAAGCAGCTGCAGCAGGGCCTCGGGATGACGTTCGTCTACGTGACGCACGATCAGGAAGAGGCGCTCACGATGAGCGACCGGATCGCCGTCTTCAACGAGGGGAAGGTCGAGCAGGTCGGCACCCCGGCGGAGATGTACGAGCACCCGGCTACCGAGTTCGTCGCCGGTTTCATCGGCACCTCGAACATCATCGAGCGGGACGGCCGCACGTTCACCGTGCGGCCGGAGAAGATCCGGCTCCTGCCCGAGAGCGCGCCCGAGGGCGAGCCCGGTGTCGTCCGTGCCGTCGCCTACCTCGGCTCGGCGACGAAGTTCGTCGTCGCGCTCGACGCGGGCGGCGAGCTGACGGTCTTGCAGCAGAACCTGGAGACGTCGTCGGAAGACGTCCACGGGATGGAGGGCAAGCGCGTCTGGCTGTCCTGGCGACGGGACGTGGAGTTCGCAATCGAGGAGGAGGGAACGTGAAGCGGATTCGCTTCGTGCACGTGGCGCTCGCGGCGGTTGTCGCCGCGCTCGCCGTTCCGGCGGCGGGCGTCTCGAAGGGCAGCGCGCTGCCGTCGTCGGTCGGGAAGGGCGAGGGCGCGCTGACGCTCGTCGCCTGGGAGGGGTACACGGAGAAGCAGTGGGTCGCCCCGTTCGAGAAGCAGACGGGCTGCAAGGTGACCGCGAAGTACGCGGGCAGCTCGAACGACATGTTCAACCTGATGACGTCGGGCGGCGGCGGCCAGTACGACATGGTCTCGGCCTCCGGTGACGCCAGCCTCCGGTTGATCTACTCGGGCGCGGTGGCCGAGGTCAACATGAATCTGATCCCGGCTTCCAAGGACTTCTTCAACGCGTTCAAGTCGCCCGCGAACAACACGGTCGACGGCAAGCACTACGGCGTCTCGCTCCAGTTCGGCCCGAACGTGCTGATGTACAACACGAAGGCGTTCGCGAAGAAGCCGACGAGCTGGGGTGCGATCTACGACCCGAGGAACAAGGGCAAGATCACGATCCCGGACAACCCGATCCAGATCGCCGACGCCGCGCTGTATCTCTCGAAGACGAAGCCGTCGCTCGGGATCAAGGACCCGTACGAGCTCACGAAGGCCCAGCTCGGCGCGGCGGTCGCACTGCTGAAGTCGCAGCGGCCGCTGATCAAGAAGTACTGGGGCCTGGCCTCGGACCAGATCGACCTGTTCAAGAACGGCGGGTCGACGATCGGAGCCTCGTGGCCCTACCAGGTCAACACGCTGAAGGCGGCCAAGGCGCCCGTCGCGTCGTCGATCCCGAAGGAGGGCGTGACCGGCTGGCTCGACACGTGGATGCTGTCGTCGAAGGCGAAGCACCCGAACTGCGCCTACAAGTGGATGCAGTACATCTCGACGCCGAAGCCGCAGGCGCAGCAGGCGATCTACTTCGGCGAGACGCCCGTCAACAAGAAGGCGTGCAGGATCATGGACCAGCTCTCGAAGGGCTCGTGCGCGCAGTACTCCGCCAACGCCCCGGAGAGCTTCTACCGCTCGATCAAGTTCTGGAAGACCCCGATCGCCGACTGCGGCAACGGGCAGAAGAACTGCATGGACCTCCGGGCGTGGACAACGGCCTGGACGCAGGTCAAGGGCTGATGGTTGATCGGCAATCAGGGCACGTCCGGATGGTGGCCGTGACACGGCGCATCGCGGCACGCTCGCACGCGACACGTACCTCACTGGTACGCGCCGCGCGCGATCGCACCACGCTGCTTGGTCACGGCCATCCCCGGCCGCACCCGGATCACCGATCAACCATCTGACTCTCCCGGTTGGCGGCCGACCCGGCACGGTTGACGGAGGGCTCCCCGCGCGGGGGAGCCCTCCGCGCTCTGTCGCGGTTCTCGTGGCGCCGGCCGGCGCTCAAGACGTTCGGACAGATCTCGGCGCCTGTCGCGGCCTTCGTCTTCGTCTACGTCGCCGCGGTCGTGGCGCTGCTCGTCCAGGGCTTCTGGACGACGGATTCCTTCACCGGGAAGGTGATCCACTCGTGGAACCTCGACAACTTCCGCACGATCGCGGACGCGCCGTACCCGACGATCATCATGCGCACCGTCGGCATGGCGACCGCCGTCACCGTGACGTGCATGGTGCTCGCCTTCCCGTACGCGTACTTCATGGTCCGCGTCGCCGGCCCCCGGCTGCGCGTGATCCTCCTCGTTGCGACGGTGCTCCCGCTCTGGGTCAGCTACCTCGTGCGCGTGTACTCGTGGCGCCTGATCCTCAACCCGGACGGGGCGCTCAACTGGGCGTTGAACCTCGTCGGCCTGCCCGACCTGAACATCGCATACACGAACTGGGCGATGTGGATCGTTTTCACCTACATCTGGTTCCCGTTCATGGTGTTGCCGGTCTACGCGGCGCTCGAGCGGATCCCGCAGTCGTACCTCGAGGCCTCCGCCGACCTCGGCGGACGAGGCGTCACGACGCTGCGGCGCGTCATACTGCCGCTCGCCGTCCCGGGCCTCGCGGCGGGCTCGATCTTCACCTTCTCGCTCACGCTCGGCGACTACATCGCTCCGTCGCTCGTGGGCGGCCCGGGCTCGTCGCTGATCGGCACCGTCGTCTTCGAGAACCTCGGCCTCGCCAACAACGCGCCCTTCGCGGCCGCGTTCGCGACCGTCCCGCTCGCGATCATGGCCGTCTACCTCGTCCTCATGAAGCGCCTCGGGGCGTTCGAGTCGCTCTGATGGAGACTCGCACGACACGCATCGGGCTATGGGCGTGGGGCGGGCTCGTCGTCGCGTTTCTCTGGATCCCGCTCGCGATCATGGCCGTCTACGCGTTCAACTCCTCGAACATCCAGAGCTGGCCGATCCCGGGGTTCACGACCAAGTGGTTCACGCAGGCCTGGCACGACGAGGAGGTGCGGACCGCCCTGTGGCTCTCGCTTCGGGCCGGCCTGCTCGCGACGGCCCTCGCGCTCGTGCTCGGGTCGCTCGCGGCGTTCGGTCTCGCGCGAACGCGGTTCTTCGGCCGTGACTCGATCTCGTTCCTGTTCGTGCTGCCGATCGCGCTGCCGGGGATCATCACCGGGCTCGCCCTGAACTCGTTCTTCGTGATCTGGGGCGTGAGCTTCTCGCTCTGGACGGTCGTGATCGGCCACGCGACGTTCTGCGTGGTCGTCGTCTACAACAACGTCCTCGCGCGGCTGCGGCGTACCTCGGGGTCGTTCTTCGAGGCCTCGGCCGACCTCGGCGCGAGCGGCTTCCAGACGTTTCGTTTCGTCACGCTGCCGACCGTCGGCACCGCGCTCGTCGCGGGGGCGCTCCTCGCGTTCGCGCTCTCCTGGGACGAGATCGTCGTGACGTATTTCACGGCGGGAGCGCAGAACACGCTGCCGCTCCTCCTCTTCGGCTTCATCCGTCAGGGACAGAATTTGCCGATCGTCAACGCGATCGCGCTCGTGGTGATCGTCGTCTCGGCGATCCCGGTGTGGGTCGCGCAGCGCTTGACGAGCGAGCGCCCATCCTCGGCCCGGCCGGGGGGCGGCGCGGGCTGAGTTGCCTCAGGAGCCGATCACGCCGGTACCGACGGGACACCGCGTCTGCCTCGGTGCGCGGCCGCTCCTTGCACGTGACTGTCCCGCCGCTGGCTAGCCGGCGGCTGCTTCTACCGCGCCGGATAGAACCCACCCGGGCCGTACGAAGTGGCAGGTGTAGCCGTTCGGATATCGCTCGAGGTAGTCCTGATGCTCGGGCTCGGCCTCCCAGAACGGCCCCGCCGGCGTCACCTCGGTCGCCACCTTCCCGGGCCAGAGCCCCGAGGAGTCGACCGCAGCGATCGTGTCCTCGGCGACGCGCCGTTGCTCATCGTCGAGATAAAGGATCGCCGAGCGGTAGCTCGTACCGACGTCGTTGCCCTGGCGGTTCAGCGTCGTCGGGTCGTGGATCTGGAAGAAGAACTCGAGGAGTTGGCGATACGACGTCTGCCCCGGGTCGAAGACGATCTCGATCGCCTCGGCGTGAGTGCCGTGGTTGCGGTAGGTCGCGTTCGGAACGTCGCCGCCCGCGTACCCCACCCTCGTCGAGAGAACGCCGGGCCGCTTCCGGAAGAGGTCTTGCATTCCCCAGAAGCATCCACCGGCAAGGATTGCCTTCTCCGCTGCTCCGCTCATGTTCAACTGCCTCCTCAATCGATCTGGGCCACACTCACTTTACGGCTCGCTCGGCGAGGTGGCGGGCTCGGCGCCTCGTCAGCGCACGAGGGTCTCCCCTGCCGAGTGACCGAATACGGCTTCCTCGGCAGGGGTTTCCCTCGAGGCTCTCAGGGCACCGTGATCGTCCCGAACAGCCCGTGCGACTCGTCGTCCGGGCCCGCGGTGAAGAACAGCACGTCCGGTGAGCCATTCGAGCCGGCGTTGCCGAACTCGAGCGCCCAGAGCCCGTCGATCACGAGCTTTTGGCCGGAGGTGTCCCGGAGCGTGCCCCGGTGCTCGAACCCGCTGGCAGTCTCCTCATAGGCGTTGATCTGTCCGTCGCCGAAGTTGCCCACGAGCAGGTCGCCGGCGAAGCGGCCGAACGTCGCCGGGGCCAGTGCGAGACCCCAGGGCGCATCGAGCTGACCGTGCTGGGCGACGCGTTCGAGCAGGTTCCCGGCAAGGTCGTACGCGTCGACGAAGCCGCGGCCCTGACCGGCCAGCTCGTCCTCGGCGTCGGCGTCCTGCTTGGCATACGAGACGAACACGCGTGAGCCGATCGTCTGAATGCCGAACGGTGCGTATCCCGCGGGCAGCATCGGGTCGACGAACGCATCCGCCGGCGTGACGTCCTGCCAGGCGCCGTTGAAGATGTCGACGCGCGCGTTGTGAAAGTCGGCCGCGTACAGCACCGGATGGCCTGGCGTGGGCTGTGCGATTGCCAGTCCTTTGTAGATCGCGCCGGCCTGACCGGACGCGGTGATGAGTGCGGCTGCCGAGCCGCCTCGCCACGCCCGGATCATCCCGTCCTCGCTCGAGAAGATGAAGTTCGCCGGAGCAAGCGCAGGGCTGGCGGTGGTGGCGACCACGAAGTTGTCGGGAATGCCGGCGAAGACCGCCCCGGTCGGACCTCCGTCGACGCCGACGACGAGTGGATTGATCCCACCGGCGCTCGTGTACAGGGTCGACCGGTCCGTGCCGTTGTCGGCGACCCACCATGGGCTGGTCGCGCTGCGCGCGAGCCCCCAACCGTTGACGAGGTTCGGATCGGTCGCGGCGGCCGCGCCCGGAACGTCAGAGACGAGCCGTGTGACGGCGTACGTGCCGCCGGGCGGCGCAGCCGGCAGCTGCGCCGCGGCCACGAGCGCCAACGAAGCGACCGTGGCGAAGAACGTGATGCGCAGGATCGTGCCGCGCATGACTCATTCCTCCTCATGTCGGGTACCTGCGAGTCCCTACGACGAAATGCACGGGCCGGTTCACATCCGATGCAACACCTCGCTGCAGCCGGGCGAAGGTGCGGGCCCAAGGGGTTGCGTGGCGGCGAAGGCAAGACGACGGCGTTCCCGGCGATGGCGGGCATCGAGCCGGCACCATCGTGCGGGAGCAGCGGAGGAGCCTCACGGAGAACATGCGATCGACGGGCGGGAAACTCCCGATGCCACTCGGCCATGGCGGTCGTAGGCTCACGGGAGATGTCCAGCGACTACGGCGCGTTCGACGACGCCGCACGGGAATACGTGATCCTGCGGCCGGACACGCCGCTTCCGTGGCTCAACTACCTCGGCCAGGACGATCTCTTCGGTCTCTGCACGAACACGGGGGGCGGCTACACGTTCTGGCGCGACGCGCGGCTTCGTCGGCTGACGCGCTACCGCTACAACGACGCGCCGCTCGACTCCGTCGGCCGCTACCTCTACGTCCGCGACGGCGACACGGTCTGGAATCCGGGTTGGAAGCCGACGAAGACGGCGCTCGACCGCTACGAGTGCCGGCACGGGCTGGGCTACACGCGCATCCTGGGCGCGAAGGGCGGCGTCGAGGTCGAGCTCTGCTTCTTCGTCCCGTCCGGGGCCAACGTCGAGATCTGGCGGACGACCGTCCGGAACACCGGCGCGACGACAAAGCAGCTTCGCCTCTTCTCGTACGTCGAGTTCTGCCTCTACGAGGCGCTCAACGACATGACGAACTTCCAGAGCACCTACTCGATCGGCGAGGTAGAGGTCGAGCGCGGCGGCGCGGCGATCTTCCACACGACGGAGCACCGCGCCCGGCGCGCGCACGTGACGCTCTTCGGCTGCACGCGCGACGTCGCAGGCTTCGACACCTCGCGCGACGCGTTCGTCGGTGTCCACAACGGACTGCACGAGCCGGCGGTTCCGCGCGCCGGGCGAGCGACCGGGAGCGTCGCGCACGGCTGGAACCCGATCGGCGCCCACGAGCTCGAGCTGGAGCTCGGGCCCGGCGAGTCGGAGACGTTCTCGTTTCTCCTCGCCTACGTCGACGAGGGCGGGATTCCGGCAGGGCTCGAGTTGCTCGACCGCTACGTGGAGCCTGGGGCGGTCGACGACGCGTTCGCACGCCTGCATGCGCGCTGGGACGAGTTGCTCTCGCGCTTCCAGGTGGAGTGCCCCGATCCGCACGCGACCCGGATGCTGAACACGTGGAACCAGTACCAGTGCATGGCGACCTTCAACCTGTCGCGCTCGACCAGCCTGTTCGAGACCGGGATCGGCCGCGGCATGGGCTTCCGCGACTCCAATCAGGACGTTCTCGGCTTCGTGCACCTGATCCCGGACCGGGCGCGGCAGCGGATCCTCGACCTCGCCGCGACGCAGCTCTCCGACGGAACGTGCTTTCACCAGTACCAACCGCTGACCCGGGAGGGAAACGCGGAGATCGGCGGCACTTCTTCGACGACCACCTCTGGCTCGTCGTGTCCACCTGCGCATACGTGAAGGAGACCGGCGACACGTCGGTCCTGACGGAGCCGATCGGCTACGCGGACACGCCTGGAAGCGACGAGGATCTGCTGCACCACCTCGAGACGAGCATCGGCTACACGCTCGCGCAGCGCGGCCCCCACGGCCTGCCGCTGATCGGCCACGCCGACTGGAACGATTGTCTGAACCTCAACTGCTTCTCGCACCGAGCCGAACGAGTCGTTCCAGACCGCCGGCGACGTGGAGGGGTCGGTCGCGGAGTCGGTGATGATCGCGGGCCTCTTCCTCTACGCGGCCGCCGAGCTCGCCGCGCTCTACCGTCACCTTGGACACGACGCCGAGGCCGGACGAATCGCGGGCGTCCGCGCGGAGATGCTCGCGACGGTCGAGGCGGAGGCGTGGGACGGCGAGTGGTACGTGCGCGCGTTCGACGCCGAGAGCCGGCCGGTCGGCTCGCACGCGTGCGAGGAGGGGCAGATCTTCGTCGAGAGCCAGGCCTGGTGCGTCCTCGGCGGTGCCGGCGCGTACGACGGTCGCGCCCGCCGCGCGCTCGACAGCGTGCACGAGCGGCTCACGACGCCGGACGGCATCGTCCTCCAGCAACCCCCGTACAGCCGCTACTACCCGGAGCTCGGCGAGATCTCGAGCTACCCGCCCGGCTACAAGGAGAACGCCGGCATCTTCTGCCACACGAACCCGTGGATCACGCTCGCCTGGTGCAGGCTCGGCGAGGCCGAGCGCGCGCTCGCGACGTACCTGGCGATCTGCCCGTCCACGCGGGAGGAGCGGATCGAGACGTACCGCTGCGAGCCGTACGTCTACGCGCAGATGATCGCAGGCCCGGACGCGCCCACTCCGGGCGAGGCGAAGAACTCGTGGCTCACCGGCACGGCCGCCTGGACGTTCGTGAGCGGGACGCAGGGCCTGCTCGGCATCGTGCCGGACTACGACGGCCTGCGCATCGACCCCTGCATCCCGCGTGCATGGAAGTCGTTCAGCGTCACCAGGCGCTTCCGCGGCGTCGTCTACGAGATCACTGTCGCCAACCCGACCGGCGTCTGCGGCGGCGTCAGCTCACTGCGCGTCGACGGCAAGGACGTACCGGGCAACCTCGTCCCGCTCGCCGCCGCCGGTGACCGTGTCAGGGTCGAGGTCGTCCTCCAGGCGGAGACGCGTACGGCTGCTGCCGTTCCGTAGGTCGCCGCACGCGCGATCGGCGGCCTCGACTCTTCTCCTGCCGGCGAGCCGCGGGGTACTCTCTCGAGCGATCAGGCGAGGGCGAGAGCAGCGTCGAGGTCGGCCCAGAGGGCCTCGGGGTCCTCGAGCCCGACCGAGAGCCGGATCAGCCCGGTGGGAATGCGATCGCCCTCCCAACGATGGCGCGCCTCGAGCTTCGAGCGCGTGCCGCCGAGGCTCGTCGCGTTCTCGATCGTCCGAATCGCGCGCTCGATCCGGCCGGCGCCGTCGCCGTCGGCGACGTCGAACGAGAGCAGGAACGAGAAGCCCGGGTAGCGAACCGTCGCGACGGCCGGATGGGCCGCGAGACGCTCCGCGAGCAACCGCGCGCTCGACTCCTGGCGTGCGAGCCGCACCTCAAGAGTCGCGAGGCCGCGCAGGACGAGCCACGCCGTGTCGGCGGAGGCGACGATCCCGGTGAGCCGCCGCGTGAGATGGAGCCGGTCGCAGAGGCCCTGCTCGCGTGTCACCGTCACGCCGCCGAGAACGTCGTCGTGGCCGGCGAGCACCTTCGTCGCCGAGTGGAGGACGACGTCACACCCGTGTTCGAGGGCACGGAGCCGGAGGGGGGAGGCGACCGTCGCGTCGCAGACGACGGGAGCCGGGTGCGCGACGGCTGCCTCGAGATCGGGCATCGTCAGGAGGGGGTTCGCGGGCGCCTCGACGAGGATCAGGTCGACACCGTCCGGGGGTGCGCCGGTCTGGTCGAACTCGGCCACGTTCACGCCCCAAGGCCCGAGGTGGTCGAGGAGCACGCGATGCCCGTAGTACGCGCCCTTGGCGAGCGCGATCGTGCCGCCGGGCGGGAGCATCGTGAGCACGACCGTCGTCACGGCTCCCATCCCGGACGGGTAGAGGAGCGCGTGGCCGCCGTCGAGCATGCCGAGCGCGTCCTCGCAGGCCACGCCGGTGGGGTGGTCGGCCCTCGCGTACGAGAACCGGCCCGGCTCGCCCTCCTCGTATGGCCAGGTCGCGGAGCGGTCGAGCGGGGCGCCCACGCGGCGATGCTAGCCCGCACTTGCACGCGACGGATCGCGCGGGACAATGCTCGCCATGGATGCGGAGACGCGCTACGCGCGAAGCGGCGACGTGAGCATCGCCTACCAGGTTGTCGGGGACGGACCGTTCGACATCGTCTACGTGCCACCCTCCGTCTCGCACGTGGAGCTGGTCTGGGCAATCCCCGGGCTCGCCGCGTATCTCCGCCGCCTCTCGTCGTTCGCGCGGCTGATCCTCTTCGACAAGCGGGGCACCGGGATGTCGGATCGCATCAGCGGCGCGCCAAGCCTCGAGGCGCGGATGGACGACGTGCGCGCCGTGATGGACGCCGCGGGCTCGGAACGGGCTGCGCTCATCGGCGTGTCGGAGGGGGGCCCAATGAGCATCCTCTTCGCTGCGACGTATCCCGATCGGGCCTGGGCGCTCGTGCTCGAGGGATCGCTGGCGCGAACGCGCTGGGCGCCCGACTACCCGTGGGGGTATCGCGACGAGGACTACGACCGCGAGAGCACCGAGGAGGAGCGACGGTGGGGAACCGTCGAGCACGCCGCGGCTGCCGCCGCCTACCTGATCCCAAACGGCACGGAGGATGACCGGCGCGGACTGGCGCGGATGATCCGTCAGGGAGCCAGCCCGGGTGCCGCCGCCGCGCTCAACCGCATGAACCTCGAGATCGACGTCCGCGCCGTGCTTCCCGCGGTCCGCGTCCCGACGCTCGTTCTCAACGCGGCCGAGGACTCCCCGTTGGTCGTCGGCAGCTCCCGGTACCTCGCCGAGCAGATCGCCGGGGCGCGACACGTCACGCTTCCGGGGAACGACCATGCGATCTTCGCGGCGCACCCCGAAGTGGCGTTGGGCGAGATCGAGGAGTTCCTGCGCGCGGCCTGGGAGGACCGGGTAACGACCGCGGAGAGCCACCGCGTCCTCGCCACCATCCTGTTCACAGACATCGTCGGCTCGACGGAGCGGGCGATCGACCTCGGAGACGCTCGCTGGCGCGAGATGCTCGAGGCACACCACGCGCTCGTGCGGCGCCAGCTCGGCCGCTTCCGCGGGCGCGAACTCGACACGGCCGGCGACGGATTCTTCGCGTCGTTCGACGGCCCTGCGCGTGCGATTCGCTGCGCATGCGCGATCACCAAAGGCGTCGGCGAGCTCGGCCTCGACGTGCGCGCCGGCCTCCACGCTGGCGAGTGCGAGGTGGTCGACGGCAAGATCGGCGGGATCGCTGTGCACATCGGCGCGCGCGTTGCCTCGAACGCGTCGACCGGCGAAGTCCTCGTCTCGAGCACGGTCAAGGACCTCGTCGCGGGATCGGGAATTTCGTTCAGCGATCGAGGCCCGATCGAGCTGAAGGGTATTCCCGGCGAGTGGCGCTTGTACGCCGTCGATCGTGCGGAGGCCGGTAGCCTCGAGTCATGACGCTCCCGGACAGCGCCCGCGCGATGATCGAGTCCGGGCGACTCGCGCACCTCGTGACGCTGAACCGCGACGGGTCGCCGCAGGTCTCGTGCGTCTGGGTCGGGCTCGACGGCGACGAGATCGTCTCGGCGCACCTGAACGGGGCGCAGCAGAAGCTCCGCAACATCCGGCGCGACCCGCGGGTGTCGCTCTCCATCGAGGGCACCGAGATCCAGCCGCCCGGTCTCCTCCAGTACCTCGTGGTCCACGGACGCGCGCGGATGACGGATGGCGGCGCTCCGGAGCTGCTGCAGGAGCTTGCGCACCGCTACCTCGGCCCCGACGTGACGTTCCCGCCGATGCCCGACCCGCCGCCGGGCGTGATCGTGCACGTCACCGTGGATCGCCTCGGGGGCATCGGCCCCTGGGCTCCTCGGCGCGGCTGAGCGCTCGTTAGGCTCCGCGTCGATGTCGACGCGGCACGAGACGACAGAGGAGAAGCTCGCCTGGCTCCGCGAGCTCGGCGAGGAGGCGGCCCACGCAGGCTCGGAGAAGGCCATCGCGCGGCAACACGACCGCGGCAAGCTGCTCGCCCGGGAACGCGTCGAGCTGCTGCTCGACGCGGGGTCGTTCGTCGAGCTCGACCGCTTCGTCCGTCACCGCGAGAGCGAGTTCGGGATGCGCGACAAGCGACCCTGGGGCGACGCCGTCGTCACCGGCTACGGGACGGTCTTCGGTCGCCCCGTCTGCGTCTTCAGCCAGGACTTCACCGTGTTCGGCGGCTCGCTCTCGGAGGTCTTCGCGGAGAAGGTCTGCAAGGTGATGGACATGGCCGTCAAGGTCGGCTGCCCCGTCGTCGGGATCAACGACTCGGGCGGCGCGCGGATCCAGGAGGGCGTCGTGTCGCTCGCCGGCTACGCCGAGATCTTCTGGCGGAACGTGCAGGCCTCCGGCGTGGTGCCGCAGATCTCGCTGATCATGGGCCCGTGCGCCGGCGGGGCCGTCTACTCGCCCGCGATCACGGACTTCGTCCTCATGACCGAGGGGACGTCGTACATGTTCATCACCGGGCCCGACGTGGTGAAGACGGTGACGGGCGAGGACGTCAGCTTCGAGGACCTCGGCGGCGCCACGGCGCACGCGACGAAGTCCGGCGTGGCGCACCTCGTCGCGCCGGACGAGCAGTCGTGCATCGATGACGCCCGCTACCTGCTCACGTTCCTGCCGCAGAACAACCTCGAGACGGCGCCGTACGCGCCGCCGACCGATCCGGTCGACCGCGAGTCGCCCGAGCTCGACACGCTGATCCCGGACTCGCCGCACAAGCCGTACGACATGAAGCGCGTGATCGAGACCGTCGTCGACGACGGCGCGTTCCTCGAGATCCAGGCTGCGCACGCGGAGAACATCGTGTGCGGCTTCGCGCGGCTCGGCGGGCACGCCGTGGGCGTGGTGGGGAACCAGCCCTCCGCGCTCGCGGGCGTGCTCGACATCGACGCGTCGGTGAAGGCCGCGCGCTTCGTCCGCACGTGCGACGCGTTCAACGTCCCGCTGCTGACGTTCGTCGACGTCCCCGGCTTCCTCCCGGGGACGGCGCAGGAGTGGGGCGGCATCATCCGGCACGGCGCGAAGCTCCTCTACGCATACGCGGAGGCGACGGTGCCGAAGCTGACGGTGATCACGCGGAAGGCGTACGGCGGCGCCTACGACGTCATGAGCTCGAAGCACATCCGCGCCGACGTGAACGTCGCGTGGCCGACGGCCGAGGTCGCCGTGATGGGCCCGGAGGGGGCGGTGAACATCGTGTTCCGCCACGAGCTCGACGGCGTCGAGGATCCGGAGGAGCGGCGCGCCGAGCTGATCGCCGACTACAAGGAGCGCTTCGCGAACCCGTACTCCGCCGCCGAGCGCGGCTACGTCGACGACGTGATCGAGCCGAGCCGGACGCGCCCGTACCTCGTGCGCGCGCTCGAGGCGACGCTGGCGAAGCGCGAGCCGGGCCCGAAGCGCAAGCACGGCAACATTCCGCTGTAGCCTCGCTCGGGAGGAGCTCCAGCTTTCTCGCACCCCCGTGTGCTCCGGCCGCGCGCCGCGGGGCAGGCCTCTGACGGATCCTCGGGACGGGTCGCGCGTACGCGTCGGTGTGCGCACTTGGCGCTCGGCACACATCCGGTACGAAGCCGGCGCATTCCCGTGACACATTGTTCGTTAGCGTGACTTCAGGGGAGCTGCGTCCCCCCAGGGGGCCCCATCACCCGCCTGGGGGCAGCGGCCGCTGCGCGGAAGCGTCGGCTGCGCCTTGCGACTGTGTCACTCGAGCGTCCCGCCGCCCTGCGTATCGCGGGCACGCCCCGTGAAGGACATCGGCGGACGCACGGGCCCTACGCGAGCACCCAGTGACCCTGCTCGAGGATCCGGACGACCGAGCCGTCCCGGCCGATCCCGTCGACGTCGACCTCGGGCCCACCGACCATGAGGTCGATGTGGATCGTCGAGATGTTGATCCCGGCGGCAAGGCGTGCGTCTTCGTCGAGCTCGGCAGCTCCCTCGACCGGATCGGTGTAACCGGCGCCGATCGCGATGTGCGACGACGCGTTCTCGTCGAGCAGGAGGTTGCGGAAGACGAGACCGCGCTTGCCGATGGCGGAGTCGACGTCGACGAGCGCGACCTCTCCAAGTCGTGACGCTCCGGGATCCGTCGCGAGCTTCGCGCGGAGAAACTCCTCACCGCGTGCCGCACGGACCTCGACGACCCTGCCGCCCTCGAGGCGCAGCCAGCCCCCTTCGACCGCGGATCCGAACCAGTACAACGGAAGCGTCATCCGGACCGTGCCCTCGGTGAGCGCACAGTTCGGCGTCGTGAAGATCTCCTCCGTCGGAAGGTTGACAACGATCTCCTGGCCCCAGGACGTGTGCGACGCGGCGGAGAGCCAGCGCGCGGTCTCGAGGAGGCCCACGCGGAGATCGGTCTCCGGGCCGCGAAACCGGAGCGCCGACGAGGCCTCGCTCGTCCAGCAGGCGAGCACGCTCCCGGAGCCCGGCGATGTGCGAGCGCCACGCCGCGACGGGGTCGGCGACGTCGAGACGCGTCACGGCGGCGAGCTCCTCGCCAGAGACGGTCGACGTCCGGCTCGCCGAACACGCTCCGCGCCCAGCCCTCTGTCGGGCATGCGATGACCGTCCACGCGTGCGCGAGCCGAGATGTCTGGTCGATCTTGACCTCCCGCCAGCGCCGTGGAGACGCACGAGCCGCACGGGACGGCTCCACGTCCGCGAAGAGATCGGGATCGGCGTCGCCGAACGTCAAGACGGACGCCGCGCCCTCCGCGCTGAGTGCCGCCGCCTCGACGAACGCCGGCGTGCGGTCGAGCATGTCCTCGGGCGCGTGAATGGCGTGCAGGCGGCGGACGTACTCGTCGAGGTAGAAGCATTCGACGTCACCGGCCCCGGCCCGCCACCCGGCCTCGGCGAGCGCGCGGAGCAGCGAGCGCGTGCTCCGGCTCTCCGACGAGGACGAGTTTCTGCCCCGGCTGGACGTTCGCGCCGACACGCACTGCGAGCTCCGCGTACCGCGACACGAAGTCCATCGCGGCGACCATCTCGCTCCCGGCGTCCCGGGTCAAGCCTCCTCGGCCCGGAGGAACGCGAGCTCCCGCGAGTCGCAGACGGGCTCGTACCCGATCCGCAGGTAGATCTGCGTTCGACGTCGGATTGGCGAGGTCGGTGTAGAGGAAGCAGAAGCGCACGCCGCGGTCGAGCAGCAGGCGAGAGACAGCGGCCGTCACGGCGGTCCCGTAGCCGTGCCCGCGGTGCTCGGGAGGCGTGTAGACGGGGCCGATCCGGATCCCGTTCGGCGTCGGGCCGCCGAAGCCGGCGAGCGAGACCGGTTTGCCGTCGACTTCCCAGAGCCCGATCCCGCCCGGGCTCGCCGAATCGAGGCGGGCGTCCACGCTTCGCTCGATCCGTTCGGTGTCCGCGTCGTCCTGGTGCATCGCCTCCGCAGTGAACTCCCTCGTCCACCCGATCGCGAGCGCGCGATCGCCGTCGCCGGCGAGGCGCATTCCACCCGCCGTCGGGCGGTGGGGGAGGAGCTGCTCCAGCGCGTAGATGCGCTGCTCGAAGCGGACCGTCGCCGTCACGCCGTGCCGCGACGTCCACGCCTCTGCGAACCCGTCGACCTCGGGGACCGCGCCGACGACGCCGGGAAGCTCGGACGTGGATCGAGCTCGCGAGGGCGCCGAGCGCGCGGTCGTCGATCGGCCGCGCCAGGATCAGGTTGTACGGCGGTGTTCGCACCGCGAGCGCCGATGATCCGCGGGCCGTCCCTGACGATCCACCCCTCGAGCTCGGGGTAGACGTCGGGATGATCGCGCGTGAACGCGAGGATGCCGAGCGGGAGGTTGTGGCGCGCCTCGTCGGCGAGCAGGAACTCGCCGGCCCCGTCGAGGAGCTCGCGTGGGTCGCGGATCGCGTCGACGTCCACCGCGCGGATCGTACGGCCGGCGTCGTTACGGTTGCGCGATGCGCGTCTCCGCGAAGGTCGACTACGCGCTTCGCGCCATGCTGGAGCTGGCCGCGGCGGGCGGCCTCGTGAAGGGGGAGCAGCTCGCGTCCGCGCAGGGCATCCCGCAGAAGTTCCTCGAGACGCATCCTCCTCGACCTGCGCCACGCCGAGCTGGTCACGAGCCGGCGCGGCGTCGAGGGCGGATATGCGCTGGCCAAGCCCGCGGCCGAGATCAGCCTCGCCGACGTGATCCGCGCGGTCGAGGGCCCGATCGCGACGGTGCGCGGCGTGCGGCCCGACGACGTCCGCTACCACGGCGCCGCGCGGGCCCTGGCGCCGGTCTGGCTCGAGCTCCGCGCCGCGATGCGCGGCGTGCTCGAGGAGACGACGCTGGCCGAGGTCGTCGCTCGCTCGGGTGACGGGAGCTAACGCGTGGCCACCACGGTGGCGCCCGCCTCGCTGAACACGCGCTCGCGGTCGGGACGCACCCAGACGATCTCGCCGCGCCCGAGCTCGAGCAGCTCGAGACGGTCGCGGGTCAGCTGCACGGTGACGGTCGTCGCCGTCCGCGAGCGCCGAGCTCGATGCGGGCGTCGAAGCCGTAGGGCGTGATCCGCTCGATCGATCGCCTCGACCGCGTCGTGGGACGGCTCGTGGGCGATCTCGAGCTCATGCGGCCGGACCCAGCCGTCGCCGAGGCGGTTCGCCTCGCCGACGAAGCTCATCACGAACTCCGTCGCCGGCTCGTCGTACAGCTCCGTCGGCGTGCCGACCTGCTCGATCCGCCCGTGGTTCATCACCGCGATCTGGCTCGCGACGTCCATCGCCTCGGCCTGGTCGTGCGTGACGAAGATCGTCGTCACGTGCACCTCGCTCGTGCAGGCGGCGGAGCCACTCGCGGAGCTCCGCGCGCACTCGGGCGTCGAGCGCGCCGAACGGCTCGTCGAGGAGGAGCACCCGCGGCTCGGGCGCGAGCGCGCGCGCGAGCGCCATGCGCTGGCGCTGGCCACCCGAGAGCTGCGCCGGGTAGCGGTGGCCGAACGCCTCGAGCTGGACGAGCCGGAGCAGCTCGTCGACGCGCTCGCGGATCTCGGCCTTCGGCCGCTTCCTGACCTTCAGGCCGAACGCGACGTTGTCGCGCACCGTCATGTGCTTGAAGGCCGCGTAGTGCTGGAACACGAAGCCGACGTTCCGCTTCTGCGGCGCGAGCGCGGTCGCGTCCTCGCCCGAGATTCGGATCTCGCCCGGAGTCGGGGGTCTCGAGCCCGGCGATGATCCGCAGGAGGGTCGACTTGCCCGAGCCGCTCGGCCCGAGGAGCGCGGTGAGCGATCCGCCCTCGACCTCGAGCGAGACGTCGTCGAGCGCGGTGAAGTCGCCGAAGCGCTTCGAGACGTTGCGAACGTGGATCGACACGGCTAGGCGTGCTCCTCTCTGGGGCTGGATGACGGTCATGAGGACGAGGACGAGGATCGCGATCAGCGCGAGCACGATCGAGATCGCGTACGCGCCTGCGAGGTCGAAGCTCTCGTAGCGCTCCTCGACGCGCAGCGTCGCCGTCTCGGTCTGGCCCTGCAGCCTGCCCGAGACGACGGCGACGGCGCCGTACTCGCCGAGGCAGCGGGCGGTCGTGAGGATGACCCCGTAGATCACCGCCCAGCGGATCGACGGCAGCGTGATGCGCCAGAATGTCTGCCAGCCGCCGGCGCCGAGCGTCTGCGCCGCCTGCTCCTGCTCGTCGCCGATCTCGCGCAGCGTCGGGATCACCTCGCGCGCGACGAACGGCAGCGAGACGAAGATCGTCGCCACGACCATCGACGGCAGCGCGAAGAGGAACTGGATGTCGTGGCCGTCGAGCCAGCCGCCGAACCACCCGTCGCGACCGTAGAGGAGGAAGAGGGCGAGCCCGACGACCACCGGCGAGAGCGCGAGCGGCAGGTCGATGAACGCGTTCAGCAGGCCCTTTCCCGGGAAAGCGCGGCGCACGATCGCGAGCGCGCACACGATCCCGAAGACGGTGTTCACCGGAACCGCGATCGCGGTGATGATCAGCGTCAGCTTGAACGCGTGAATGGTGTCCGGATTCGAGAGCGCCTCCCACGCAGGCCCGAAGCCGTCCTCGAAGGTGCGCCAGAAGACGATCGCGAGCGGGCCGACGAGGATCGCGAGCAGGTAGACGATCGCGACGAGCCGGAGCGGAGCCAGCTCTACGCCACGAGTCGTGCCTCGTCACGGTCGAAGTAGCGGATCGACTCCGATCGAGAGCAGCACCACGAACGAGAGACGAGCAGCACGACCGCGGTGGCCGCCGCCGCGGTCCCGTCGCCGCTCTCGATGCGGCCGAAGATGTAGACGGAGGAGACCTCGGTCTTGTACGGGAGGTTGCCCGTGATGATCACGAGCGAGCCGAACTCGCCGACCGCCTTCGCGAACGCGAGGGCGACACCGGACAGGATTCCGGGAAGGATGTTCGGGAGGATCGATGCGGCGGAAGGTCTTCCCCTCGGATGCCCCGAGCGACCTCGCCGCCTGCTCCATCTCGAGGTCGAGCTCCCGAAGCACGGGCTGCACGGTTCGGACGACGAACGGCAGCGTCACGAACATCAGCGCGAGCACGATCGCCGTCCGCGTGTAGGCGACGTCGATCCCGATCGGCGACTTGCGGCCCGTAGAGCGCCAGCAACGTGAGCCCGGCGACGATCGTCGGGAGCGCGAACGGGAGGTCGATGATCGCGTTCATCAGGGCCTTGCCGCGGAAGTCGTCCCGGACGAGGACCCACGCCGTGACCGTGCCGAGGACCGCGTTGATCAGCGAGACGACGAACGACGCGGCCACGGTCAGCTTCAGCGCGGCGACCGCCCCGGGCGAGCTGATCGCTTCCCAGAAGCCACGCCACCCGTCCTCGCCGACGCCGCGACGAGCGCGGCGATCGGCAGCACGACGATGATCGTCAGAAAGGTCGTGACGAAGCCGAGGGACAGGGCCGTGCCGGCCCTGTCCCCCACGATGCGCCCGGTCGGCGCGAGCCGTGCTGCGTCGCTAGCCAGTGACCCCACCGACCTGACGCTCGATCGCGGCCATCACACCGGCGGTGGGATCGAAGAAGCTCTTCTGGACCTTGTCCCAGCCGCCGAGGCCGAGGTTGTCGATCGTGAAGAGGTCGGGTCGCTTCGGGAACTTCTTGCGGTTCGCCTCGAGCACGCCCTTCACCACCGGGCGGTAGCCGTAGTCGGCGAAGATCTGCTGCGCCGGCGGCGTCTTCAGGTATCGCAGGAAGCGGTTCGCCGCGTCCTTGTTCTCGCTGTTCTTGAGGACCGCGATCGGGTTCTCGATCAGGATCGTCGCCTTCGGGATCACGTACTGCACGGGCTGCTTCGCGAGCCGCGCGGCGATCGCCTCGTTCTCGTAGGTCAGCAGCACGTCGCCCTTGCCGGAGAGGAACGTGTTGAGGGCGTCGCGCGCGCTCTTGTCCTGCACGACGACGTTCTTGAACAGGGCGAGGAGCTTCGCCCGTGCCTGCTTCGGCTCCGAGGCCCTGCTTGAGCCACGCCCCGTAGGCGGCCATGACGTTCCAGCGCGCGCCGCCGGACGTGAACGGGTTCGGCGTGATCACCGAGACGCCCGGCTTGGTGAGGTCGTCCCACGTCCTGATCTTCTTCGGGTTGCCGTCGCGGACGGCGAAGACGACGACGGAGTTCGTGACGATCCCCTTGTACGACTGCCTGTTCCACTTCGAGTCGACGAGCCCGGCCTTCACGAGCGTGTCGACGTCGGGGGCGAGAGACAGGTACACGATGTCGGCCCTGAGGCCCGCGTTGACCGCGCGGGCCTGGTCGCCCGAGGCGCCGTACGACTGCGTGAAGAGACGTCCGCTCCCGGCCGGCGTCTTGTCGAAGGCCGTGATCAGCTTGCCGAGCGCCTCGCGCGGCGTCGAGTACGCGACGAGGCTCAGCCTCGTGTCGGACGTGCGCGCGGATGCCGTCGCGGCGACGACGAGCACGACTCCCGAGGGCAAGCGTCAGGACTGCGGCAAGAAGGCGACCTCGCATGTGTTCCTCCAGTTCTCGACAATCTCCATCAGAGTGATGGAGATTAGCAGACCATATGGGAGAGATAAGAGATTCAACATGCAAGAGAGGCCGTCGCGCCGAAGTGCCCGGCCCGTGTGATAGTGAATAGGCAATGCCTAGGAAGACTCTCGACGGCCGCACAGGCGTCACGGGCGCTCGGGATCAGCCTCGACACCCTTCGGCGCTGGGACCGCGAGGGGAAGATCCGCGTCGAGCGTGACGCCGCGAACCGGCGGGTCGTCCCGGCCGCGGAGGTCGAGCGGCTCCGCGGCGAGGAGGGCACGGAGGGACTGACGGCGCGCAACCGCTTCCGCGGGATCGTCCGCTCGGTCGAGACGGACGGCCTTCTCGCCCGCGTCGAGATCGACGTCACGGAGCCGGCACGCGTGGTCGCGATCGTGACGCGCGAGTCGGTCGAGGAGCTCGGGCTCGCGCCGGGCATGAGCGCCGCCGGGGTGGTCAAGTCGACCAGCGTGATGGTGGAGCGGTGACGGGACGCCTGAGTCGCCGCAACCTGCTGGGCGTCGCTGCGGGTGGGATTGCGCTCGCGACGGTGCGCGTGGGTCCGGCCCGGGCCGCAACCGACGACGACCTCGCGTACGCGAACTTCGGGCTCGCGGCCTCGTACCTGGCGGCGGACTTCTACGGCCGCGCGCTCGAGTCGGGCAGGCTCGGCGCGGACGCTCGTCGCACGCTTCGCACCGGCCGATCGGCGTCGCTCGCCCAGGCTCGCGCGCTGAGCGACCTCCTCACGGGCGCCGGCGACACGCCCGCCGCCGCCGAGGACTTCGAGTTCGTGTGGCCGAGCGAACGCCTTCGCGACCGCGGCGAGCACGCGGAAGACAGGCTTCGACGTCCTCCGGCCGACCCTCGGTGCGTACCAGAGTGCGGCCGCCTCCGTCGTCGGCCGTCGTACCGCGTGCTCTACGCGAGCCTCGCCGCGAGCCTCGGGCGAGCAGATCGGCGCCCTCGTCGGCCCGATCGGCGAGCGCGCGGAGCCGTTTCCCCCCGCGATGGACCTCGAGGCCGCGAGCGCAGCGCTCGAGTCGTATCTCGGTTAGGAGATCCCATGAGACATCGCTTCGCATCCCTCCTCGTGGCGCTCGTCGTCACGGCGACGGCCGCCGCAACCGCGAGCGCGCGCCCGACCGCGACGCCCGCCGCTGACGATCTATGCCGCAGCCTCCCTCACCGAGGTCTTCAAGGCGCTCGACGGCGCCCAGAACTACAGCTTCGCCGGGTCGAACGCGCTCGAGACCCAGATCCGGAACGGCGCTCCGGCGGACATCTTCGCCTCGGCCGCGCCGCTCAACACGCAGCGGCTCTTCCGGGCGGGGATCGTCGACAAGCCGGTCACGTTCACGGCCAATCGGCTCGCGCTGATCGTGCCGAAGTCGAACCCGGCCGGCATCCGGTCGATCTACGACCTGCGCATCAAGCCGGTCAAGCTCGTCGTCGCGGCCCCGGCGGTGCCGGTCGGCGGCTACACGCTGACGGTGCTGAAGAAGATGGGACTGTCTCGAGCGTGCTGAGCAAGGTCGTCAGCCGCGAGTCGGACGTGAAGGCCGTCACCGGGAAGGTCGCGCTCGGCCAGGCCGACGCGGGGTTCGTCTACGTGACGGACGCGCGCCCCGTGAGCGACCAGGTGACCGTCGTCCGCATCCCCGCGTGGGCGCAGCCGCGTGTGCGCTACGAGATCGCCGTGGTGTCCACGTCTCCGAACAAGGCCGCAGCGCAGGCCTGGATCGACACGATGCTGTCCGCCAGGGGCCAGACGGCGCTCAGGAACGCCGGCTTCCTGCGGGTGCCCAAGTCATCGACCTAGGGCGACACGTCTTCCGCGCGACGCTCGTCCTCGCGACCAGCGTGGCGCTCGCCTTCCTCGTCCTGCCGGTCGTGGCGATCTTCGCGCGCGTCCCGCCGGGCGAGCTGATCTCCGCCCTCGGGACCGAGGCCGCCAAGGACGCGCTCGTCGTCACCGCCAAGACGAACCTCGTCTCGATGGTGCTCATCCTCGGCTTCGGCACGCCGGCCGCGTACTGGATCGCGACCCGCGACGGCCGCCTTCGCGACGCGTCGTCACGCTCGTCGAGCTTCCGCTCGTGCTCCCGCCGGCCGTCGCCGGGATCGGGCTCCTCGCCGCGTTCGGGCGTCTCGGCCTGCTCGGCGGGACGATCGAGGCGCTCGGCATCGACATCGCATTCACGCAGACCGCTGTCGTCCTCGCGGTCACCTTCGTCGCGAGCCCCTTCTACGTCCGGACAGCGGTCGCCGCCTTCGAGTCGGTCGACCCGACCCTGCCTGCCGCCGCCAGGACGCTCGGCGCAGGCCCAGGGCGTGTGTTCGGGCGTGTGGCGCTACCGCTCGCGGCGGGCGGGCTCGGGGCGGGCGCGGCGCTCGCATTCGCCCGCGGGATCGGCGAGTTCGGCGCCACGATCATGTTCGCCGGGTCGCTCGAGGGCCGGACCCAGACGCTCTCGCTCGCGATCTACGAGCAGTTCGACCTCGACTTCGACGTCGCGCTCGCGATCAGCGCGGTGCTCGTGATCGTCAGCGGCGGCGTCCTGCTCTCCGTCAAGCTCCTCACCCGATGGCGCTCCGGATCGACTACTCCCATTCCCTTCGCGCCTTCGACGCGCACGTCGAGCTGACGGTCGAGCGCGGGCGAGACGCTCGCGCTCGTCGGGCCGTCGGGGGCCGGCAAGACGACGACGCTCCGCGTCGTCGCCGGGCTGCTTCGCCCCGACCGGGGCGTCGTGTCGGTCGACGGCGAGACGCTGGCTCGACACGAGCGCCGGCGTCGACCGACCGCCCGAGCAGTCGGCGCGTCGGCTACCTGTTCCAGGAGTACGCGCTCTTCCCGCACCTCGACGTCGCGGCGAACGTCCGGTTCGGCGCGCCGCGGGGTGCCCCGATCGGCGAGCTGCTCGAGCGGTTCCGGATCGACGACCTCGCGAAGCGCCCGTGTCCGCGGAGCTCTCGGGCGGCGAGCGCCAGCGTGTCGCGCTCGCCCGCGCGCTCGCGCGCCGGCCCGCGACGCTGCTGCTCGACGAGCCGCTCTCGGCGCTCGACGCGCACACGAAGACGACCGTCCGCGCCGAGCTGCACGAGCTCCTCCGCGAGCTCGGGCTGCCGACGATCCTCGTCACGCACGACTTCGAGGACGCGGCCGCGCTTGCCGATCGGATCGGCGTGATCGTCGGAGGGCAGGTCGTGCAGGAGGGGCCTGCCGCGGACCTCGTCGCGCGGCCCCGCGACGCGTTCGTCGCGAGCCTCACCGGCGCGAGCCTCCTGCCGGGCGTCGCGCGCGCGGGCCGGGACGGGCTCACCGAGGTCGTGCTCGACGACGGCAGGCTCGGCCTGGAGCACCGACCCCGGCGCCGGTCGGGTCGGGGTCGCCATCCACCCCTGGGAGGTCGCCCTCGCACGCGACGACACCGGACGACTCGTCGCTCGAACCACTTCCGCGGGACGATCACCTCGATCGTGCCGGTCGGGAACCGGGCCCGCGTGCGGGTCGGCGACCTCGTGGCCGAGATCAGCGCGGCGTCGCTCGACCGGCTCGGGTTCGCGCGAGGGAGACGTCGTGGTGGCCTCGTTCAAGGCGACCGCGGCGCGCCTCGTGCCGCTCGCGTAGCCTCGCGGCGTGGAGCTCGAGCTCGTTCCGCCGCCCGACGATCCCGCAGGCGCAGACATCGTCGCGAGGGCTGCGGCCGCCGCGGGCCTGCGAGCTCGCCGAACGGCCCGACCGGCCGACGGCGCCTGGTGGCGTGCCGGCCTCGCCGAGGCGCTGGAGCGGTCTCCCGGGTCGGCCGGCCGTCCCCGGCGCTACGACGCCGCGCCCTCGCCGCGGAGCACCCGCGGCGCGACACGCGCATAGTCCAGCCCGGAGATCCACGTCAGCAGGGTCGCGACGAGGAGCGCCCACCACGCGACGTCCGCGTCCCACGCGCCGGCGGCCTGGAGGCCGGCGAGCGTCGCCGCGACCGTCTGCGCCCACGTCTTGAGCTTCCCGAGGTCGCGGGCGCCGATCACGACGCCGCGCTCGATCGCCGCGAGCCGGAGCCCGGAGACCGCGATCTCGCGCGCGACGATCGCCGCGACCATCCAGCGCCGGCGCGACGCCCTCGCCGACGAGCATCACGAGCGCGGCGAGCACGAGCACCTTGTCGGCGATCGGGTCGAGCAGCGAGCCGAACGCCGACGTCTGGTTGCGGCGGCGCGCGAGCCAGCCGTCGACCTGGTCGGTCGCCATCGCCACGGCGAAGACGCCGGTCGCCCAGTAGGCGTGGTCCGGGAAGTCCCAGGCGAAGAGGACGATCACGACCGGAACCGCGAGCGCCCGGGCAAGCGTCAACTGGTCGGGCAGCGTCACGGTTCGGGGAGAATACGCGCCGTATGCCTCCCTTCTCGAAGGTGCTCGTCGCCAACCGGGGCGAGATCGCGATCCGCGTCTTCCGCACGCTGCGCGAGCTCGGCATCGGGTGCGTCGCCGTGTACTCGGAGGCCGACCGGGGGCGCGCGCACGTCCGCGCCGCCGACGAGGCGTACCTCGTCGGCCCGGGGCCGGCGGCCGAGAGCTACCTCCGCGGCGACGTGCTCGTCGAGACCGCGCTGCGGGCGGGCGCGGAGGCGATCCACCCCGGCTACGGCTTCCTCGCCGAGAACGCCGCCTTCGCGCGGCAGGTCGAGGAGGCGGGGCTGACGTGGATCGGTCCGCCGCCGTCGGCGATCGAGCTGATGGGCTCCAAGACCGCGGCCAGCGTCGGCGATGCGCGCCGCCGGCGTGCCCATCATCCCCGGGGCGGTCGACCCGCTCGGATCGGCGGCGGACGTCGTCGCACTCGGCGAGGAGATCGGCTACCCGCTGATCATCAAGGCCGCCGCCGGCGGCGGCGGCAAGGGCATGGAGATCGTGACGGGCCCGGACGAGGCGGAGCGCGCGTTCGAGGCCGCGACGCGGCAGGGGGAGAAGTACTTCGCCGACGCGACCGTCTACGTCGAGCGGTTCATCGAGGACCCGCGCCACGTCGAGGTGCAGGTGCTCGCGGACGCGCACGGCAACGTGATTCACCTCGGGGAGCGCGACTGCACGATCCAGCGGCGCCACCAGAAGCTCGTCGAGGAGACGCCCTCGCCGGCCGTCGACGACGAGCTGCGGGCGCGGATCGGCCGCATCGCGGTCGACGCCGCGCGCGCCGCGGGCTACCGCTCGGCCGGGACGGTCGAGGGGCTGCTGACGCGCGACGGCGAGTACTTCTTCATGGAGATGAACACGCGGATCCAGGTCGAGCACACGGTGACGGAGCTCGTCACCGGCCTCGACCTGGTCCGCGAGCAGGTGCTCATCGCAGCGGGAGAGCCGCTCTCCGTGCGACAGGAGGACGTCGTGCTGCGCGGACACGCGATCGAGTGCCGGATCAACGCGGAGGATGTCGCGAGGGCTTTCTCCCGGCTCCCGGGCGGATCACCGCGTATCGCGAGCCGGCCGGGCCCGGAGTCCGCGTCGACTCCGGGATCGAGGCCGGGGACGAGGTGAGCGGTCTCTACGACCCGATGATCGCGAAGCTGATCGTCCACGACGTCGACCGCGACCGCGCGATCGCGCGGATGCTGCGCGCGCTCGCGGAGTTCCGCATCGAGGGGCCGCCGACGCTCCTCGGGTTCCACCGCGCCCTGCTCGAGCATCCGTGCTTCGCGAGCGGCGAGACGTGCGAGGGCGTCGTCGAGTCGGAGGAGCTGGCGGAGCGTGCGCAGGAGCTCGAGCAGCTGTTCTCTCATCGGACAACGAGCGTCGCGCGAGGGGCGGACGGAGTCGTTCCGACGGTGCCGCGGCTGGTCGGCGTCGAGGTCGACGGCCGCGCCTACGACGTGCGCCTGCACGTGACCGAGCCGCCGTGGGCCGAGCTCGCCCGGCGCCGGCGCGAGCGAGGCGCCTCCAGGCACGGCGGCGGGGCCGACGGCGAGGTGGCGAGCCCGATGCAGGGCACGGTGCTGACGGTCGCCGTCGCCGACGGCGACACGGTCGAGGCGGGCCAGCTGCTCTGCGTCGTCGAGGCGATGAAGATGGAGAACGAGATCGTCGCGCCGCGCGTCGGGGTCGTCAGCAGGCTCGCCGTGGCGCCGGGGGCCGGGGTCACGAGCGGCCAGCTCGTGTGCGTCGTCGCCGATCCCGCGCCGGAATGACGCTCGACGACCTCGTCGAGCTGCTCGTCGGCGGCGGGACGCTGACGGGCGCGACACTGAGCCGCCCTCGCGCCGCCGGCCCGGACGAGCCGCGGCGCATCACCGTCGAGCCGGTGACGCTGCGGAGTGGAAGTCGCTGGGGCGTGCGCCGCCACTACGGGTCGCGGACGACGGACGAGAACCTCGACGGGCCCGCGCTCGACCGGCTTCTGCGCCGGTCGATCGGCACGGAGTACCGCCAGGCGATCCTCCACGCCCCCGACGCCGACTGGCAGGTTCTCGCGGGCCGCGGCGAGCCGCGCATCCTCCGCAGGCCGCCGACACGCCCGAGCGCGACCGGAGCGCACGACCGCGCGAAGCGCCACGTCCTGCCCGAGGGCGAGCCGGTGCCGTTCCTGGTCGAGCTCGGCGTCCAGACCCCGGACGGCCGTGTTCGCGCCCAGCGGCGGTCGAAGTTCCGCCAGGTGAACCGCTTCGTCGAGCTCGTCGAGGACGTCGTCCCGGCGCTCCCGGCGGGCCGGCTCCGGGTCGTCGACTTCGGCTCGGGCCGCGCGTACCTGACCTTCGCGCTCCACGACCTGCTCACGCGGGTCCACGGTCGCGAGGTCGACCTGCTCGGCCTCGACCTGAAGGCCGACGTGGTGGCCGACTGCGACGCGCTCGCGCGACGTCTCGACGCGGCCGGGCTGCGGTTCGAGGTCGGCGACATCGCCGAGGCCGATCTCGAGGGCGTCGATCTCGTGGTGAGCCTCCATGCCTGCGACACGGCGACCGACGCTGCGCTCGAGCGCGCGGTACGCGCCGTGCGCGCCGTGATCCTGGCCGTGCCGTGCTGCCAGCACGAGCTCCTCGGGCAGCTCGAGAACGACACGCTGCGCCCGCTCCTCCGCCACGGGACGCTCAGGGAGCGGTTCGTCGCGGAGGTGACGGATGCGGCACGCGCGCGCCTGCTGGAGCTCGCGGGGTACGACGTCCAGGTGGTCGAGTTCGTCCCGCTCGAGCACACGCCGAAGAACGTCCTTCTCCGCGCGACGCGCACCGCGCGGCCGGGCCGTGACCGGGATCGCCTCGCCGCCGAGTACCGTGCCTTCGCCGATGCGCTCGGGATCGAGCCCGCGCTCGAGCGGCTCCTCTCGGACCTCGTGCCGAGCGGTCGCTGAGCGTCAGCTTCGCAGCCGGTAGGCGTGGTCCGTGATCCAGACGAACCTCGCGGGCACGCCGTTCGGCGGCTTCCCCACCGCGACGAGCGGGCCGAACACGACGCGGACGTAGCGCCCTGCGGCGAGCGTCCCGGGCGCGGAGACCGTTCCTCGCCACGTGGCACCGGGCGCCAGCCGCGGTGGAGCGCCGGGACGAACGTCCGTGCCGGGCGGAGGCCGGGGAGGTCCGCGTTGCCGCTGCGCTGCTCCACCTCGTCGAGGTCGCCCGTCGCGAAGAGCATGATCCCGAACGACTGGGCGACCGCCACGGGATCCTCGCCGAGCTCCCAGGGGATCTCGGACCGGTTCTCGACCTCGACGTCCGCCTCCCAGCCGCGCTCCGTGACCGCGAACCGGTGCACCCGGAAGACGAGCGCCGGGGCCGGTCTCGGGGGTGCGCTCGTTCCATGCGAGCTCGGCCGCCTGCGGCGGCGCGGCGACGGCCGGGGGCGGGGCGGTCGCCGACGATCCGCAGCCCGACACGAGCAGGAGCGCGCCGAGCGCGACCAGGACGGCGACGGGGCGCTGCATCGGAGTCATGCTCGCACAGGCCGCCGCGACCCACGGACGGTGGCGCCTCCGGGCAGCGGAGCGTCTTCGGTAGCCTCCCGCGCGGCGTGGACCTCTACGAGTACCAGGGCAAGGAGCTCTTCCGGCGAGTCGGGATCCCCGTCTCGGACGGCCGGCTCGCGACGACGCCGGGCGAGGCGCGCCAGGCCGCCGAGGTGCTCGGCGGCCCCGTCGTCGTCAAGGCGCAGGTGCTCACCGGCGGGCGCGGGAAGGCCGGCGGGATCAAGCTCGCGGCCAACGCGCACGAGGCGGAGGAGCGGGCGAAGGAGATCCTCGGCCTCGACATCCGCGGGCACGTCGTGCGCAAGCTCTGGATCGAGCGTGCCTCGGACATCGCGAAGGAGTACTACCTCTCGCTCACGTTCGACCGCGGCGCGAAGCAGGCGCTCTACATGTTCACGACGCAGGGCGGCGTCGAGATCGAGCAGGTCGCGGAGGAGAGCCCCGACGCGCTCGTGCAGCTCCACGTCGACCCGCTCGAGGGCTTCCATCCCTGGCAGGCGAGGCGTCTCGTCTACGGCGCCGGGGTGAGCGACCCGTCCGAGCAGAAGCAGATCGCGGCGATCGTCGGGAAGCTCCACGAGGCGTTCGTCGGCTTCGACGCGATGCTCTGCGAGATCAACCCGCTGATCGTGACGCCGGAGGGCGAGGTGAAGGCGCTCGACTCGAAGTTCACGGTCGACGACAACGCGCTCTTCCGCCATCCGGACGTCGCGGAGATGCGCGACCTCGAGGCCGCGGACCCGCTCGAGGCGCTCGCGCGCGAGAAGCACGTCACGTACGTGAAGCTCGACGGCGAGGTCGGGGTGCTCGGCAACGGCGCCGGGCTGACGATGTCGACGGTCGACGTCGTCACCTTCGCCGGCGGCCGTCCCGCCAACTTCTGCGACCTCGGCGGGGGCGGCGACGCACAGGGCGTCGTCGACGCGCTCTCGGTGATCACCAAGGACCCGCAGGTGAAGGCGATCTTCTTCAACATCTTCGGCGGGATCACGCGCTGCGACGAGGTCGCGCGCGGGATCCTGCAGGCACTCGGCGAGATGTCGCTCGAGCTGCCGATCGTCGTCCGCCTCGACGGCACGAACGCGGAGGAGGGGCGCACGATCCTCGCCGAGGCCGCGCCTCCGAACCTCCGCGTCTCCCCGACGATGCTCGAGGCGGCGAAGCTGGCCGTGGAGCTCGCCGCGTGACGAGCGACGTCTGGAGCGGCCGCGCCCAGGCGTACGTCGAGTCGGACGCGCATCGCGACGGCGAGGACCTCGACCTGCTCGTGGCGTGGGCCGCGGGCGCGCGGACGGCGCTCGACGTCGCGACCGGCGGCGGTCACGTCGCCCGGCGGCTGCGCGAGGCGGGGCTCGAGGTCGTCACGTGCGACCCCGCGCCCGGCATGCGGCCGGACGTCATCTGCCGCGCCGAGTCGCTGCCCTTCGCGGACGGCGCCTTCGACGTCGTGGCGTGCCGCACGGCGGCGCATCACTTCGCCGACCCGGCCGCCGCCGTCCGCGAGATGGCTCGCGTCAGCCGCGACCGCGTGCTGCTCGTCGACACGGTCTTCATGGGCGACGACGTCGAGGAGGCGGAGACGCCGCCGCGACCCGTCGCACGTCCGGAACTACACCGAGGCCGAGTGGCGCGCGTCTCGTCGAGGACGCCGGTCTCGGGATCGGCGACGTTCGCTTCTTCGGCGCACACGTTCGACTTCGCCGCGTGGCTCGCGCGCACGGGCTGCGAGGGCGAGGAGGCGCGAGCTCGTCGAGGCGCTGCTCGGCGATCGGGTCGCCGACGGCCGCCTGACGCTCGACAAGATCGCGATCCGCGCGGTGAAGGGCTACTAGCCGTGGCGATCTTCGTCGACACGGAGACGCGGCTCGTCGTGCAGGGGCTGACGGGCTCCGAGGGCCGCTTCCACGGCCTCCGGAACCGCGCCTACGGGACGAAGCTCGTCGCGGGCGTCACGCCCGGCAAGGGCGGCCAGGACGTCGACGGCGTCCCGGTGCTCGACACGGTCGCCGAGGCCGTCGGCGAGCACGGCGCGAACACGTCGATGGTCTTCGTGCCGGCGCCGTTCGCCGCCGACGCCATCTACGAGGCGGTCGACGCGGGCGTCCACACGGTGATCACGATCACGGAGGGCGTCCCGGCCCACGAGATGCTGCGGATCCATGCGTACATCCGCCCGAAGGGCGTCCGGATGCTCGGGCCGAACTGCCCCGGCGCGCTCTCGCCCGGCAAGGCGAACGTCGGGATCATCCCCGCCGAGATCTTCGCGCCGGGCAACATCGGCCTCGTCTCGCGCTCGGGCACGCTGACGTACCAGATCGGCCACGAGCTGACGCAGATGGGCCTCGGCAACTCGACGATCGTCGGGATCGGCGGCGACCCGATCGTCGGCTCGTCCTTCATCGACGTGCTGACGCTCTTCGAGGCCGACCCCGAGACGAAGTACGTCGTCATGGTCGGCGAGATCGGCGGCGACGAGGAGGAGAAGGCCGCGGACTTCATCGAGTCGGAGATGACGAAGCCGGTCGTCGCCTACATCGCCGGCTTCACGGCGCCGCCGGGCAAGACGATGGGCCACGCAGGCGCGATCATCTCGGGCTCGTCGGGGACCGCCGAGGCGAAGAAGAAGGCACTCGAGGCGCGCGGCATCAGGGTCGGCACGACGCCGACCGAGACCGCCCAGCTCGCCGCCGAGCTCGCGCGCTGACGCGGGGCTCAGTGGAGGCGGTCGCCCCGCAGGCGACGAGGTCGGAGACGTTGCCGAGCACGGACGCCAGGGCCGTCGCCTGGTGGGTGCTCGTCGGTGCCGCGTCGGGGGCGATCGCGGGGTCGTCGTCGGCGGGATCGGCGGTCGGCTCGCGATGCTGCTCCTCCGGCTCACGTCGCCCGACGACGTGATCGGCATCGACGTCGGACGACGGGTTCGAGATCGGCGTCGTCACCCTGGACACCGTCCAGCTCGTGCTGGCGATGGCGATGCTCGGCGCGCATCAACGGCGTGCTCTACGCGGCGTTCCGCGGTGCCATCCCGCGAGGGCTCCGGCTGCCGCTCTGGTCGCGTCTTCGCGGCCGCGCTCGGCGGGGCGAACGATCGTCCACGAGGACGGCGTCGACTTCACGCTCCTCGAGCCGGCGGCGCTCGCGGTCGCGCTGTTCGTTGCTCCTCCCCGGCGTTGCGGCCGCGCTCGTCGTGGTGCTCGTCGAGCGCTGGAGCCGGCGTCGAGCCCTGGTCCGACCGGCGCCTCGTCGGTCGCGCTCTGCATCGCCGCGCTCGCCGGGACGCTCGCGCTCGTCTTCGCGGCGCTCGTCGCCGCCGGTGCGCTCGTGCCTTCGCCGGACGCGGCTCGACGGCCTCGCGGGGCGCGTCGGCCGCGTCGCGGTCCCGGCAGCGCTGCTCGTGGTCGACGGCCGTCAGCGCCTGGGAGCTCGTCACCGAGTCGGTCGCGTATCGTCGACTGACGCAGGGAGCGCGCGCGCGATCGGCGAACACCGCACCTGTGCGCCCGCGTGTCGAGGAACGTCTCCAGCGTGGCATCGAGCGGCTGACGCTGTTCCGTGCGGTCCGGATGGTCGCGCTCGTCGCGCTGACCCTCGCCCTCGTCGCCGCGGTGCTCGAGTGGCTCGTCGATCCCGGGATCGGCAGCTTCCGCGACTCGCTCTGGTGGGCGATCGTCACCGTGACGACGGTCGGCTACGGCGACGTCGTCCCGACGAGCACGGCGGGGCGGGTGATCGGCTCGATCCTGATGATCGCGGGCGTCAGCGCGATCCCGATCGCGACGTCGCTGGTCGTGTCCGTCTTCGTCTCACGTGCGCAGGTCCAGCAGCGGCGCTCACGATGCGGAGCTAGCGCGACGAGCTCATCGCGCGGCTCGAGCGCATCGAGCAGGGCCGTTGCGGGCCGGGCAGACGCGTAGGATCGCGCCGTGGAGCTCCGGTCGCTGGCCGACGCCGAGCCGTTCACGACCAAGGACGGATCGACCATCCGCGAGCTTCACCACACGCCGTGCGCAGTCGCTCGCCGAGGCGCGCCTCGAGCCCGGGCAGGCGACGCAGCGCCACTACCACGCGCGGGCCGAGGAGATCTACCTCGTCACGGAGGGCGGCGGCGTCCTCGAGGTCGACGGCGTCGTCCGCGACGTGCGGGAGGGCGACGCAGTGCTGATCCCGCCCGGCGCGCGGCACGAGCTCATCGCGGGCCCTGAGGGCGTGCGGATCCTCTGCATGTGCGCGCCGCCGTACGCGCACGACGACACGTTCTTCGCCTGACCCCTCGCGGGCGGGCGCTCAGATCTTCCGGCGCGGCTTGGTCGAGCCCCACGCTCCGCGCCGCCGCGACGAGTAGACGAGCCGCGGCGCCGCCGTCTTCATCCCGGTCGAGACGAACGTCTCGTGCTGCCCGTTGAGCCGCGCGACACGGCTCATGTCGGCCTGCTGCTCCGGGAGGACGAGCGTCACGCCGGTGCCCGACCGTCCCGCGCGGCCGGTGCGGCCCACACGGTGCGTGTACGCCTTCCCGTCCTCGGGTGGATCGAAGTTGATCACGTGCGTGACGTCGTCGAGGTCGAGGCCGCGCGCGGCGACGTCGGTCGCGATGAGCGTCGTCACCTTCCCGGACTCGAACCGCGCGAGCGCTCGCTGGCGCTGTCCCTGACTCAGGTCGCCGTGCATGGCCGTCGCGTCGACGCCGTGCTGCGTGAGCTTCCGGGCGAGGCGATCGGCACCGCGCTTGGTGCGGACGAAGACGAGGGCGAGCCCGCGCTCCGACTCGAGCAGCTCGACGAGCGCCGACGACCTTGGTGTCCGCCGTGACCGAGACGAACCTGTGCTCGATCTCGCCCGGGGCGTAATCGCTCTGGAGCTCGGCCTCGATCCGGGCCGGCGAGTTGGTGTACGCCCGGGCGATCTCGCCGACCTCGCCGTCGAGCGTCGCCGAGAAGAACATCGTCTGCCGTTCGCGCGGCAGCCGCTTCACGATTCGGTCGACCTGGGGCTTGAAGCCCATGTCGAGCATCCGGTCCGCCTCGTCGAGGACGAGGATCTCGACCGCGTCGAGGCTGATCAGACGGCGGTCGAGCAGGTCCTGGAGGCGACCTGGCGTGGCCACGATCACGTGCGCGTCGCGGGCCTGGTTCGCCTGCGGGCGGAGCGCGACGCCGCCGTACACGGTGGCGACGCGGAACTCGCGCGGGTCGGCCAGCGTCTCGATCTCCTGCGAGACCTGGACCGCCAGCTCCCGCGTGGGCACGAGCACGAGCGCCGCGGGGCGCGCGTCGTCGCGCGGGACGCGCTGGACGAGCGGGATCGCGAATGCGAGCGTCTTGCCCGAGCCCGTCGGTGACTTCGCGAGCAGGTCGGTCCCGGCGAGGGCGGGCGGAATGGCGCGCGTCTGGATCTGGAACGGGCTGGTGATGCCGCTCGCTTCGAGCGCTGCGATGGATTCCGCGCTCACGCCGAGCGCGGCGAACGTCTCCTGCGACATGTGACTCCTGTGTTCGATGAATCGGCTCGAGACCTACGACCTTCGAGCCCAACAGGAGTCGAACGAAGCGGATCTCACTGGACGGCCACCGTGGCCGACCGTGGGCGAACGGTAGCAGTCACGTCGGCCGCCGCCGCGGCGGGTAGGCTCGGCCGGTGGCCCCGATCTCGTTCGCCCGCGGCGCCCCGTCACCCGCTTGCCTCGATCCGGAGCTCCTCTCGGACTGCGCGCGCGTCGCCCTCGAGCGCGACGGCAAGACGATCCTCTCGTACGGGACCGGCGGCGGATACGGGCCGCTCCGCGACGTGCTCGCGCGAGCGCCACGACGTCGACCCGGCTCGCGTCTTCCTGACGACCGGGCGGCCTGCAGGGGTTCGTCTTCTACTCCGCGGTGCAGCTCGCGCGGCGACCGGGCCGGGTGCTCGTCGAAGGCCCGACCTACGACCGGCCCCTGAAGCTGCTCCGCTGGCAGGGCGTCGACGTCGTGGCGCTGCCGATGGACGACGAGGGTCTCGTGCCGGATGCGCTCGAGGCGGAGCTCGAGCGCGGCGGCGAGATCTCGTTCCTCTACACGATTCCCACGTTCCAGAACCCGAGCGGCCGCACGGTCGGCGAGCGGCGCAGGCTGCGCATCGCGGAGCTCTCGCGCGCGCACGAGCTGGACGTGCTCGAGGACGACCCCTACGGCCTCGTGCGGTACGAGGGAACGGCCCCGCCGCGGCTCCACGTCCTCGAGGGAGGCGAGCGCGTCACGTTCACCTCGTCGTTCTCGAAGACCGTCGCGCCCGGGCTCCGCGTCGGCTGGTTCGTCGTCCCCGAGGCGCTGGTCGCGCGCGTTCGACGAGCGCGCGGTGTCGACGTACATCTCGCCGCCGCTTCTCACCCAGGCGATCGTCCACGAGCTCTTCGAGCGGAAGGCGTTCCGGCCGAACCTGGACCGGATTCGCGACCTCCTCCGGCTCCAGCGCGACGCGATGCTCGCCGCGCTCGACGACGGGCTCGACGGCCGTGCGACGTGGAGCCGGCCCGAGGGCGGCTACTTCCTGTGGGTCGATTTCGAGCGAGCGTGTCGACGCGGGCGACCTGCTCGCGCGCGCGACCGAGGCGGGCGTGACGTTCGTCCGCGGCGCGGACTTCTTCCCCGACGGGCTCCGGCGGCACGAGCTCGGCGCGGCTCGCGTTCTCCTACGAGACGCCCGAGCGGATCACAGAGGGCGTCCGCATCCTCGCCGGCCTGCTGTAGGCGCCGCTGCCGCTACCGCCGCCGGCTGCGCCACCAGCGAGGGACGAAGACCGCAAGCGCCGCTCCCAGCCCCATGCTCAGCAGGATCAGCCACGGGAGCCGCGTGTTGACGGTGAAGAAGACGAAGTCGATGGACTGCTTGTTGTCGTTGAGGAGGAGGAACGCGAGCGCGTAGACCGCGATCGCGACCCACAGCACCATCTTCCACGGGATTCCGCGGTCTGCTTTCCGGGAACCGGCGTCCCCGGGCGGGAGTGGTGCGTTGCTCACGCGGCGATCTTATGCGCCGGCTGCGTGAGCGACCTGCGGAAGTGGCCCGCGGAGGATCAGGCGCGGCTGCATCGGCGGCGTCAGATGCGCCGTGGCGGCGCGGAACGTGGGGCACGGGGTGTTACCCGGAAGGGCGCAGAGGCCCTCTTTGCGGAAGTAGCAGTCCTCGCACGTCGCGATGGCTCGCTTGCTCATGTCCCCTCTGTTCCCCTTGCCCTGACCCTGCTGGACAGCGGCCATTGTGGCGCTGACCGGCAGGCTCCGCAACCCCCTTCGGCATGGAAAAGCCGCATTTTGCGGGTGTCGCCCTTCCTGACGAAATCCCTGCAAATAGGCTCATTTTTGCGGAAGTGTTTCCAGGGCGTGCAACGCCTGTTCAAAACTCTCCACAGGGATGATCCGCAAGCCTCCTGCATACCGGCGCGCCGTGGCCGCGTTTTCCCCAGCCGGGACGAGGAACACGTCCGCTCCGGACGAGCGCACGCCGTACGTCTTCTGCTTGATCCCGCCGACCGACCCGACGCTGCCGTCGAGCTCGATCTCCCCCGTCGCGGCCACACGGTTGCCGCCGTCGATGTCGTTGCCGAGCTCCTGGTAGACCTGCAGCGCGAACGGGAGCCCGGCGGACGGGCCGCCCACGTTGCCGAGGTCGATGTCGACCTTCAGCGGAAGGCGGATCCTCGCCTCCTGGGCCACGCGGATGCCGATGATCGCCTTCGCCCTGCCGTCCGGAGCAGCGACGGTCGCGACCGTCCGCTCGAGCATCTTCCCGTCGCGGCGCAGGCGCAGCCTGAGGTCGTCCCCAGGGTGGACCGACCCGGTCGCGCCGCGGAGCTGGGCGATGGTGAGGGTCGGCTGCCCGGCCGCTGCGACGATCACGTCGCCGCCCTCGAGCACCTTCGCCGCGGGGACGTCAACGGCCACGGCCTCGACGAGGACGCCGCGGGGCGTCGTCCGGACGTCGAGGCCGCCGGCGCGGAGCGCCACGGCGGCGGCGACCTGCTCGGAGCGGTTCATCTCCACGCGCGCCTCGGCGATCCGCTGCTTGAAGGTCTCCCCGGGCGCGGTGACCGCCTGGGACGGGACGAGCGAGGCGCCGTCCGGGCGCAGGAACGGCAGGACGCGTTCGAGCCAGCGAACCTTGCGGACGGTGACGTCCACGTAGTAGATGCCACCGGGCCCCCCGCGATCGTGCTTCCCCTGGACGGAGACGTTGCCGGCGACGGGGTGGGCGCCGTTCGGCACGTACAGGTAGTCGCCGGCCGGGAGCGTCGCCGCGAGCAGCACGACGACCACGAGGAGCGCCGCGCCCGAGAGGGCGAGCCAGCGGGAGGTCGACGATCTCACAGCAGCCCGCGCGTGAGCCCGCCGTCGACGGGAATCACCGCGCCGGTCACGTAGGCGGCCCGGTCGGAGGCGAGGAAGGCGACGACCGCGGCGATCTCGGCGGGCGTGCCGAGGCGCCGGGCCGGGACCTGCTCGAGGTCCGCGGCCGGGGGGCCGTCGTCCCCGTAGACGGCGCGGAGGCGGTCGGTGTCGATCCGTCCCGGGGCGATCGTGTTGACGGTGATCCCGTCGGGGCCGAGCTCGCGGGCCAGCGTCTTCAGCCAGCCGACGACGCCGGGCCGCACCGCGTTCGAGAGCGCGAGATTGGCGAGCGGCTCGCGCACGGACGAGGACTCGATCGCGACGATGCGGCCGCGGCCGCTGTCCCGCAGGTGGGGGAGACAGCGCCCCACGAGCGTGACGTGCGACGTGAGGAGGAGCGCGACGGCCTCTTCGACCGACTCGGCGGTCAGCGACACCGCGGTGCCGGAGGGTGGGCCGCCGCCGTTCAGGACGAGGACGTCGATGCCGCCGAACGCGCCCACGGTCGCCTGGACGAGCCGCTCGAGGTGCTGGGGGATCGTGACGTCACCCTGGACGGGCAGCGCACCGATCCGCTCGGCCTCGCGCTCGAGCAGCTCGCGCCGGCGCGCGAACATCGCGACGTTCGCGCCCTCGGCGGCCAGCGCCTCGGCGACCGCGAGGCCCATGCCGGACGAGGCGCCGCAGACGATCGCCGTGCGTCCGGCCAGCCCGAGCTCCATCGCGGCGAAGGGTACCCCGGCGGGTGTTCAGCGCCGGTGAAGCACCGTGACAGCTGACGGCGCGGCTACGAGGTCGTCGTGAGCACGCCGACGACCTCGCGGACGGCGGCCGCCGACTCGCGCAGCATCTTCTTCTCCGCGGTGCTCAGCTTGAGCTTCACGATCTCCTCGACCCCGCCTGCCCCGAGACGCACGGGGACGCCCATGTAGAGGCCGTCGACCGAGTACTCGCCCTCGAGCAGCGCGGTGCAGGGCAGGACGCGCTTCTGGTCGAGGCAGATCGCGTCGACCATCTGCGCCGCCGCCGCCCCGGGCGCGTACCAGGCCGACGTGCCGAGCAGCGAGACGAGCTCGCCGCCGCCCTTCCGCGTGCGCTCGACCATCTTCGAGATCTTCCCTCGTGTCGTCAGCTGCTCGAGCGGCACGCCGCCGACGGTCGTCGCGGAGACGACGGGGACCATCTGGTCGCCGTGGCCGCCGAGCACCATCGCCTGCACGTCCTTCACCGACGAGCCGGTCTCCCAGGCGATGAACGCCGAGAAGCGTGCCGTGTCGAGGATGCCCGCCATGCCGACGACGCGCTCCTTCGGGAACCCGGACACGGCCTGCGCGACGTGGCACATCGCGTCGAGCGGGTTCGAGACGACGACGAGGACGGTCTTCGGGGAGCGACGCGCGACCTCCTTCGTCACCGAGCCGACGATCGCCTCGTTCGTGGTGACGAGGTCGTCGCGGCTCATGCCCGGCGAGCGCGGCCTGCCGGCCGTGATGACGACGACGTCGGAGCCCTTCGTCTCGTCGTACCGCTCGCTGCCGACGACCGTCGGCTCGTAGCCGGTGACCGACGCCATCTGGTTCATGTCGAGCGCCTTGCCCGCGGCGAAGTTCGGGATGATGTCGACGAGGACCACGTCCGCGTAGTCGCGCCGCGCCAGCTCGAGCGCGCACGTCGCGCCGACGTTCCCGGCCCCGACGACGGTGACCTTCTTCCTGCCGTTCACGTCTGTCTCCTTGGTCGAGCGCCGGCCCGCGTCAGGCGAGCCGGTCGATGATGGCGTCCGCGTACTCGGACGTGCCGACCGCTGACGGGTCGTCGCGCGTCGGCTTCAGGTCGTAGGTCACGCTCTTCCCCTCGGCGATCACGGCCGCGACCGCCGCCTCGAGCCTTGCGGCCGCGTCGCGCTCGCCGAGGTGGTCGAGCATCAGCTTCCCCGAGAGGATCATCGCCGTCGGGTTGACGCGGTTCAGCCCCTTGTACTTGGGAGCCGATCCGTGGGTCGCCTCGAACACGGCCGCCTCGGTGCCGATGTTGGCACCGGGCGCCATGCCGAGCCCGCCGACGAGGCCCGCGGTGAGGTCGCTGATGATGTCGCCGTAGAGGTTCGGCAGGACGAGCACGTCGAACTCCTCCGGACGCTGGACGAGCCCCATGCAGAGCGCGTCGACGAGCGTCTCCCAGGCCTCGATCTCCGGATAGTCCTTCGCGACCTCGCGGAACACGGCGAGGAAGAGCCCGTCCGTGTGCTTCATGATGTTCGCCTTCGTGATGCACGAGACGCGACGCCGTCCGTTCTCCTTCGCGTACTCGAAGCCGAAGCGGATGATCCGCTCCGAGCCCTCCGGGCTGAGCGGCTTGATCGAGATCCCCGAGCTCTGGCTGATCTGCTTCGGCTGGCGCGCGTTCAGGAAGTCGATCACGGCCTGGGCGTCGTCCGTGCCCGACTCGAACTCGATGCCCGCGTAGAGATCCTCGGTGTTCTCGCGGATCACGACGAGGTCGACGTCCTCGTAGCGCGAGCGCACGCCCGGGTAGCTCTTGCACGGCCTGACGCACGCGTAGAGGCCGAGCTCGTGGCGCAGCGCGACGTTGACCGAGCGGAACCCCGTGCCGATGGGCGTCGTGATCGGCCCCTTCAGCGCGACGCCGTTCCGCTTGATCGAATCGAGCGTGTCCGGCGGCAGCGGCGTCCCGGCGGTCTCCATCACGTCGACGCCCGCCTCGCGGACGTCCCACGTGAACGAGACGCCCGTCGCCTCGAGCACCCGGCGGGTCGCCTCGGTGAGCTCCGGCCCGGTCCCGTCGCCGGGGACGAGTGTCACGTCGTACGGCATTCGACGCGTGAGGATAGTGACACTGCCGCGCGCGGACCGCTCAGGTACCGTCCGCGACGAGCAGACGGCGCGGAAAGGAGCGCGATGACCGAGTTCAAGCCTGGTCTCGAGGGCGTCGTCGCCTTCGAGACGGAGATCGCCGAGCCCGACCGCGACGGCGGCGCGCTCCGCTACCGCGGGGTCGACATCGAGGAGCTCGTCGGCTCGGTGCCCTTCGAACAGGTGTGGGGCCTCCTCGTCGACGAGGCGCCCGAGCCCGGGCTACCGCCCTCCGAGGAGTACGCCGCTCGCGACCTCACGGGCCGCACGCCGTCGGACCTCCAGACGGTCACGGCGCGGCTCGGCGGCGAGTGGGGGCTGGGGCAGCTCATCGACATCTCCGACGACGAGGCCAGGGAGGATCTCCGCCGCCTCTCCGCGACGATGATCTCGGTCTGCGCACAGTCTGCCCGCCTCGCCGACGGTCACACCGACCGGGTCGACCCGGCGCTCGTGGCCGAGGGGGAGACCACCGCCGAGCGGTTCCTGCTCGAGTGGCGCGGCGAGGCAGCCCCGAAGGACGTCACGGCGATCGACACGTACTGGATCTGCACCGCCGAGCACGGCCTCAACGCCTCGACGTTCACGGCAAGGATCGTCGCGTCGACGGGCGCCGACTCCGCCGCCGCGCTGTCGTCCGCCGTGGGCGCGCTCTCCGGCCCGCTCCATGGAGGGGCGCCGGCGCGGGTACTGCCGATGCTCGACGGCGCCGCCGCCGCCCCTTCCGTCGAGGGCTTCGTGACGGACCTGCTCGACCGCGGTGACCGGCTGATGGGCTTCGGCCACCGCGTGTACCGCGCGGAGGACCCGCGCGCGCGGCTGCTGCGCCGCACCGCGCAAGAGCTCGGCTCGCCGAGGTTCGAGGTGGCCGAGGAGCTCGAGCGCGTCGCCCTCGCGGAGCTGCACGCCCGCAAGCCCGATCGCGTCCTCGCCACGAACGTCGAGTTCTGGTCGGCAGTCGTGCTCGACGTCGCGAACGTGCCGCCGCAGCTCGCGCCGGCGATGTTCGCGTGCTCGCGAACCGCCGGCTGGTCGGCCCACATCCTCGAGCAGAAGCGGCTCGGCAGGCTGGTGCGGCCGTCGGCGAGGTACGTCGGTCCCGCCGCTCGATCGTTCTCCGCCGTGTAGTGGAGCTCGCGGAGGCCGCAGCCCGCGCCGAGGAGCTCACCCGGACGCCGGGGAGCGAGCAGGAGCTCGCGACTCTGCGCGCGCAGTGGGACGACGAGCTCGAGGCCGCCGCGCGCAGCGCGGACTACCGGATCCGCGGCCAGGCGTTCCGGGCGGTCGGGCAGTTTCGCTTCCGCCAGAAGCTCGAGCTGCTCCGGCGGGGGCTCGAGGACGAGAGCGCCGCGGCCCGCGGGTCGGCGCTGATCGCGCTGACCACGCTCTCCTCCGACCACCCGGGCGACGTCAACCCGTACCGGCCGCTGCTCAACGAGCTCGCCATGCGCGATCCGAATTCTGCCGTCCGCCGGCTCGCGATCGCCTGCCTCCGCAACGGGACGCCCGACCGCGGGACGATCCAGCTCCTCGAGGGGATCGCGCAGGACGACGAGGCCGACCGCGACGTGCGCGAGGCCGCGCGGGCGGTGGCGGCGGCGCTGCTCAAGAAGTCCCGGACGAAATAGGCTCCGCTCGTGGCGACGCCGCTCGTGGGGCTGATCATGGGCTCGCGCTCCGACTGGGAGACGATGCGGCACGCCGCGGAGACGCTCGACGAGCTCGGCGTGCCGTTCGAGCAGCGCGTCGTCTCGGCGCACCGGACGCCCGATCTCCTGTTCGAGTACGCCGCGTCGGCGGAGGGGCGCGGCCTGAAGGTGCTGATCGCCGGCGCCGGCGGCGCTGCGCACCTGCCCGGGATGGCGGCGTCGAAGACGACGCTGCCCGTGCTCGGGGTGCCGGTCGAGTCGAAGGCGCTCTCCGGCATGGATTCGCTGCTCTCGATCGTCCAGATGCCGGCCGGAATCCCGGTCGGGACGCTCGCGATCGGCCGCGCAGGCGCGGTCAACGCGGCCCTCCTCGCCGCCGCGATCCTGGCCGGCTCGGACACGGCGCTCGCCGAGCGGCTGCGGCGCTTCCGCGCCGCCCAGACGCAGGCCGTGCTCGACAGCCCCGATCCGGCGGCCTGAACGCTCGTGGTGAGTCGACACGCGCCGAGGTGACGCTCGTCGCCTGCATCGGCGGCGGGCAGCTCGGGCGCATGCTCGGGCTCGCGGGGCTCCCGCTGGGTCTTTCCTTTCGCTTCCTCGACCCCGTCGCCCGACGCGTGCGCGCGCGAGGTCGGCGAGCTCGTCGTGGCGCCGTACGACGATGCCGCGGCGCTCGACCGGCTGGCCGACGGCGCGGCCGTGGTCACGTACGAGTTCGAGAACGTCCCCGTCGAGGCGGCCGCGCGCATCGGGGCGGTGCCCGGCCCGAAAGCGCTCGAACTGGGCCAGGACCGTCTGCGCGAGAAGGAGCTCTTCCGCTCGCTCGGGATCCCGACCGCACGCTTCGGCGGCGCTCGGCGAGACGGGGCTCCCGGCGCTCGTCAAGTCGCGCCGGCTGGGCTACGACGGGAAGGGCCAGCGTCTGCTCGAGCGGGACGGGCCGATCGGGGACGACGAGCTGGCCGAGGAGCTCGTCCCCTTCGACCGCGAGCTCTCGATCGTCGGCGTGAGGGCACGAGACGGCGAGACGCGGTTCTGGCCGGTCGCAGAGAACCTCCACCGCGACGGGATCCTGCGCGTGACGAGGGCGCCGGCCACCGGGGCGCCCCAGGCAGAGGCAGACCGGATCTGCACGCTGCTGATGGACGCGCTCGGGTACGTCGGCGTCCTCGCGGTCGAGCTGTTCGACGTCGGGGGGCGCCTGTTGGCCAACGAGTTCGCGCCGCGCGTCCACAACACGGCCCACTGGACGATCGACGGCGCCGAGACGAGCCAGTTCGAGAACCACCTGCGGGCGATCCTCGGCCTGCCGCTCGGGCCGACGCGCGCTCGGACGCCGTCGGTGATGGTCAACCTGATCGGCTCCGTGCCCGACCTCGGCGAGCTGCTCGCCCTTCCCGGCGCGCACGTGCACCTCTACGGCAAGGATCCGCGCGAGGGCCGCAAGGTCGGCCACGTGACCCTCGTCGATCCGGACGAGGTAACGGTCGAGCGCGCGATCGCGCTCGCCGGGAGCTGAGCTCAGCGCGTGTCGGGCGTGTGTTCGCTTCGGCGGCGGGCGTGCGGGTGCGCGCGGAAGTACGCCTCGCGGCGGTGCCGGTCCGAGACGTGGGTGTAGCGCTCGGTCGTCCCCACGTCCGCGTGGCCGAGCATCTCCTGGACGCTCCGGAGGTCGGCGCCTCCCTCGAGGAGGTGCGTCGCGAACGAGTGGCGCAGGAGATGCGGGTGGACGCGGCCGGGCTCGAGCCCTGCGCGGTCGGCGAGGCGGCGAAGGATCAGGAAGGCGCCGGCGCGCGTCAGCGCCCCTCCGCGGGCGTTGAGGAACAGGTCCGGGCGGTGGCGGCGGTCGAGGTGGGGCCGCCCGAGCGCCATGTACCGTCGTAATGCGTCCGCGGCCGGTCGGCCGAGCGGGACGATGCGCTCCTTCCCGCCTTTCCCGACGACCCTGACGATGCGCCCCTCGAGGTCGACGGCGGCCTTCACGAGCCCGATCGCCTCCGAGACGCGGAGCCCGGCGCCGTAGAGCAGCTCGACGAGCGCGCGGTCGCGCATCGCCCGCGGCGTCGTTCCGCTCGCGGCCTCGACGAGGCGCTCGGCCTCGGCAGGGGACAGCGTTCGCGGGACCGTCCGCGGCCTCCGCGGCCCCGCGATCGAGGCCGCCGGGTTGTCGGAGCGTGTCCCGATCAGGGTCAGATGGCGGAGGTACGCCCGCACCGCCGCGAGGCGGCGCGCGATCGTCGCCGGCGCGCGGCCGTCGGCGCGCATCGCGGCGAGCCAGGCCTCGATCTGCTCGGTGGTCGTGTCCCCGATGCGCCCGTCGATCGTCGCCGCGAATGCTGCGAGGTCGCGGCGGTAGGCGTCGACCGTGCGCGGCGAGCGGCGGGCCGCGAGGAGGAGCAGGAAGCTCTCGACGTCGGGGTCGGTGGCGCTCATCGCGGCGGGACCCGATTCGGCGGCGCTGCCCGCGCTCCTGCGAACGTGGCGGTGGGGACGATCGGCCTCAGAGACCGATTCGTGTCAACCCCGGACTGCATCGACTTCGTGCCAGCTCGTCCACAGCCCTCCAAACGCGAATCGTCACGGGGGTGATCTCGACTGCACGCCGTCGGCCCCGGCCCACCGAGGCCGTCGGCAGCTCCGCATCGCATGAATGCTGCGATCCGAGTCTGTGGAGAGATCGGCGCGAAGGTGGCACACGTACGCCTTGACAGAGATCGGTCTCTGAGGCCGCCTCGACGGCCCGCTACGACCGGGGGTGCGCGTGGTCGTACACGCGCCGCAGCCGCCGCGCGTCGACGTGGCTGTAGATCTGCGTCGTCGAGAGCGACGCGTGGCCGAGGAGCTCCTGGATGGTGCGCAGGTCGGCCCCTCCCTCGAGAAGGTGCGTCGCGTACGCGTGCCGGAGGCGGTGAGGGTTGGGCAGCAGTCGTCGGAGGACGCTCGTGTCGAGACGCCTCCCCCGCACCGAGAGGAACAGCGCGTCGCAGGCGCCGCGGGCGAGTCGCGGCCGGCCGTCGCGCAGCCAGAGCCCGAGGCGCCAGGCCGCCTCCTCGCCGAGCGGCACGAGCCGTTCCTTCTCGCCCTTGCCGCGCACGTGAAGCTGCTCGCGGTCGAGGTCCACGTCGCCGAGGTCGAGCCCGACGGCCTCCGCCGACCGGAGGCCGCAGGAGTAGACGAGCTCGAGCAGCGCCGCGTTCCGAAGCGCGAGCGGGCCGTCGTCGTGGCCGGACGCCGCGTCGACCGCGTCCTCCACCTCCGACAGCGCAGGCGTCTCGGGGAGCCGCCGCGGACGCCGCGGCGCGAGCGCGGCATCCGGGACGCGCGTCGGCCCGAGGGCGTGGCGGACGAGCGAGCGGACGGCGGAGAGCCGGCGTCCGATCGTGGTCGGCGCCAGGCCGCGCCGCGCGCGCCCGAGCTCCGCCGTGTACGCGGCGAGCACGCGAACGTCCAGATCCTCGAGCGAGAGGCCCTGCGCCCGGAGCCAGCCGGCGAAGTCGCGCAGGTCGGCGCCGTACGCGCGGCGCGTCGCGTCCGAGAGGCCGGGGCTCGAGAGAAAGCGGTCGATGGCGGCGGACGTCTCCACGTCTAACGTTTCTCGTCCGTCTCGACGACGCCTGCCCATGCGACGCTCACTCGTCTTCCTCCTCGCGGTCGCGATCGCCGTCGCGGCCTTCCTAGTCGCCCGCGACGACGATGCCGCGACGACGTCGGCGTCGCCCGTCACGCTCGTCGGGGACTCGCTCAACGTCGGGATCGAGCCCTACCTCGGCGACGCGCTCGGTGGCCGGAAGGTCGATCCGCACGACCTCGTCGGCCGCGCGACCGCCGAGGGCATCGACGTGCTCGCCGACCTCGGTCCGCGCCTGGCGCCGGTGGTGGTCGTCAGCCTCGGGACGAACGACGCCGACGGCACGGAAGAGGAGTTCCGGGCACTCGTCGATCGCGCCGTCGCGCTCGTCGGAGCCGGTCGGTGCCTCGTCTGGGCGACGATCGTCCGGGACGGGTCGCGGACGGGGTTCAACGAGATCCTCGCCGAGACCGCCTCGGAGCATCCGAACGTTCGGCTCGTGGACTGGGCGTCGATCGTCGCCGACGACCCCGGACTGCTCGCGTCGGACGCCGTTCACGGGACGGCGGAGGGCTACCGGCGTCGTGCCGAGGCGACCGCCCGGGCAGTCGACACCTGCCCATCGGCGGCGGGCTGAGGGGTGCTCGTCTACCGCGTCGTCCGAGCTGTCTTCGGCCCGGTCCTCCGGCTGGTGTGGCGCCTCGAGGTCGTGGGTGCCGAGCGCGTGCCCACCGGCCCGCTGATCGTCGTCGCCAACCACGACTCGCTGTCCGATCCGTTCTTCCTCGGAGCAGCCGTCGAGCGTCCGCTCCACTTCCTCGCCAAGCGCGAGCTGTGGTCGTACCGCCTCGTCGGCCGCGTGCTCGACGCGCTCGGCGGGATCCCCGTGGAGCGGCGCAGAGGGGATCTCACCGCCGTCGCCGCGCTCGCGCGCGTGCTCGAGCGCGGCGAGGCGGTCGCGATCTTCCCGCAAGGCACGGTGCTCGGCGACGCCGACCGGCCCTGGCAGCGCGGCGCCGCCCGACTCGCGCTGACGACCGGGGCATCGATCCTCCCGGTCGGGATCGTCGGTGCGGCCGACGCGCTGCGGCCGGGCACGCGCCTCCCGCGTCTCGCGCGCGTCCGTGTCGTGGTGGGCGAGCCGATCGCCGTTGCGCCGGGCCCGCCGACGATCCCGGCGGGCCGGGAGCTGACGGCGCGCGTCCGCGACGCCGTGGCGGCGCTCCGCGACCGGTAGGCACACTCGATCCGTGCCGGGACGACGCTTCGATTCCTTCGGCCTCGGCGAGATGCCCGAGCGGCCCGCGGACCCGGCGGTGCGCAGGGCGAATCTCCGGCGGATCATCCGGCTCTTCCGCCCGTACCGGCCGCGCCTCGGCCTCGTCGGAGGGCTGATCGTCGTCTCGGCCGGCCTCGGCGTCGTCTCGCCGTTCCTCCTGCGCGCTGTCCTCGACACGGCGATCCAGGTCGATCCGTCGACCGGGGAGGCGTCGGTCAGGCTCGGCCTGCTCACCGCGCTCGTCGCGGGCATGGTGGCGATCCCGATCGTCACCGGCGTCCTCGGCGTCTGGCAGACGCTCCTCTCCAACCTCGTCGGCCAGGCGGTGATGCACGACCTCCGCACGTCCGTCTACCGGCACCTGCAGCGTCTGTCGCTCGCGTTCTTCACGCGCACGCGCACCGGCGAGGTGCAGAGCCGCATCGCCAACGACATCGGCGGGATCGAGAACGTCGTCACGACGACGGCGACCTCGGTGCTGTCCAACGTCACGACGGTGGTCGCGACCGTCATCGCGATGCTGCTCCTCGACTGGCGCCTCGCGGCATTCGCGCTCGCTCTGTTGCCGCTCTTCGTCTGGCTCACCAAGCGCGTCGGGGAGCAGCGGAAGAAGGTGACGGCCGAGCGCCAGGCGTCGCTCGCGGACGTCTCCTCGATCGTGCAGGAGTCGCTCTCCGTCTCCGGGATCCTGCTCGGCAAGACGATGGGCCGTTCCGGGGATCTGGCGATGCGCTTCGAGACGGAATCGCAGCGCCTCGCCGGCCTCGAGGTGCGAAGCAGGATGACGGGACGCTGGATGATGGCCGCGATCCAGACGACCTTCGCGGTGATGCCTGCGCTCGTGTACCTGTTCGCCGGCTGGACGATCGAGCGCGGCTCGACCTCGATCACGATCGGCACGCTGGTCGCGTTCACGACCCTGCAGACACGCCTCTTCTTCCCGATCGGCAGCCTGCTCGGCGTCCAGCTGGAGGTGCAGAGCTCGCTCGCTCTGTTCGACCGGATCTTCGAGTACCTCGACCAGCCGGTCGACATCGCGGAGGGGACGCATGAGATCGACCGGCCGCGGGGAGACGTCGCCTTCGAGGACGTCTGGTTCGGCTACGAGAAGGACGCCTGGACCCTCGAGGACGTCTCCTTCTCGGTCCCGACCGGGACGAAGACCGCGCTCGTCGGCGAGACGGGATCGGGCAAGACGACGTGCGCCTACCTCGTCGCGCGCCTCTACGACGCGACCCGCGGCGCGGTGACGATCGACGGGATCGACGTGCGCGAGTTGACGTTCCCTTCGCTGACGGCCGCCGTCGGCGTGGTCTCGCAGGAGACGTACCTCTTCCACGCCTCGGTGCGCGAGAACCTCCGGTTCGCGAAGCCCGACGCCACGGACGAGGAGGTCGAGGAGGCGGCCCGCGCAGGGCAGATCCACGAGCTGATCGCGTCGCTCCCCGAGGGGTACGAGACCGTGGTCGGCGAGCGCGGCTACCGGTTCTCGGGCGGCGAGAAGCAGCGCATCGCGATCGCGCGCACGATCCTCCGCAACCCGCCGATCCTCGTCCTCGACGAGGCCACGTCCGCGCTCGACACCCAGACCGAGCGCGCCGTCCAGGCCGCGCTCGAGCGCCTGGCCGAGGGCCGCACGGTGATCGCGATCGCCCACCGGCTCTCGACGGTGCGCGACGCCGACCAGATCGTCGTCCTCGACCGCGGCCGCATCGTCGAGCGCGGCACGCACGGCGAGCTGCTCGACCTCGGCGGCCGCTACGCCTCGCTCGTCGCCCGCGACGCCGACGTCGGCGAGGTCGTGCCGACGCCGAGCTGACGACGCGTCGCCGCCCGCATCGCCTCGATTGCGACTACCGTTCGCATGGCCCGCGTGCACGCGGACGATCGGCGATGACGGCGACCACGACCCCGACTCTTCTCGACCAACACGGGCTCTCGCCGCGCGGGCGGGTGATCCACAACCCGACGACCGCGCAGCTCTACACCCACGCCCTCGCGCGGGGAGACGGGAAGCTCGCCCACGGCGGCTCGCTCGTCGTCGACACCGGGCGCTTCACGGGGCGCTCGCCGGAGGACAAGTTCGTGGTCGACGAGGCCGGCTCGAGCGAGCGGATCTGGTGGGGCGACGTCAACCACCGCCTGGCGGAGCACCATTTCGACGGCCTCCGCGCCAAGGTCGTCGAGCACCTGGCCGGGCAGGAGACCCTGTACGTCGTCGACCACTTCGCCGGCGCCAACCCCGACCACCGCGTCGGCGTCCGCGTCGTCACGGCGAGCCCGTACCACGCGCTGTTCGCGAAGACGATGTTCATCGCGCCGACGGGCCGCGAGATGGGACGGTTCGCGGTCGACTCGCTCGTGCTCCACGCCCCCGACGTCGAGGCCGACCCGGAGGAGGACGGCACGCGCAGCGGCACCTTCGTCGTGCTGCACCCGAGCCGCAGCGAGGTCCTGATCGGCGGCACGTTCTACGCCGGAGAGATCAAGAAGTCGATCTTCACCGTCATGAACGACCGGCTCCCGCTCGAGGGCGTGCTCCCGATGCACTGCTCGGCGAACGTCGGCGAGGACGGTCGGGTCGCGGTCTTCTTCGGGCTCTCGGGCACGGGGAAGACGACGCTGTCGGCCGATCCCGACCGCGCTCTGATCGGCGACGACGAGCACGGCTGGAGCCCGAGCGGCGTCTTCAACATCGAGGGCGGCTGTTACGCGAAGGTGATCCGGCTGTCGGCGGAGGCCGAGCCGCAGATCTGGCGCACGACGCGGACGTTCGGGACGATCCTCGAGAACGTCGCGGTCGACGAGCGCGGCGCCATCGACCTCGACGACGACTCGAAGACGGAGAACACGCGCGCCGCGTACAGGCTGGAGCGGATCGCCAACGCGCTGCCGACGAAGCGCGCCGGGCACCCGAGCGCCGTCGTCTTCCTCGCGGCGGACGCGTTCGCCGTGCTGCCACCGATCGCGCGCCTCTCCCGCGACCAGGCGATGTACTGGTTCCTCTCGGGGTTCACGGCGAAGCTCGCCGGCACGGAGCTCGGCGTGACCGAGCCGCAGCCGACCTTCTCGACCTGCTTCGGCGCGCCGTTCCTTCCCCAACCGCCCGGCACGTACGCCCGGATGCTCGGCGAGAAGCTGGACCGCCACGGGGCGTCGGTGTGGCTCGTGAACACGGGCTGGACGGGAGGGCCGTTCGGCGTCGGCCACCGGATGCCGATCGCGGCCACCCGCGGGCTCCTCCATGCCGCGCTCTCCGGCGCGCTCGACGACGCGTCGTTCAGGACCGACCCGGTCTTCGGCTTCGAGGTCCCCGTCTCGGTGCCCGGCGTCGAGCGGAAGCTCCTCGACCCACGCTCGACGTGGGCCGACCCGCAGGCGTACGACCGGAAGGCGCAGGAGCTCGCCGCGATGTTCCGCGAGAACTTCGACGCGAAGTTCGCCGCGGAGGTCGATCCGGCCATCGCAGGCGCAGGCCCTCGCGCGGAGTGAGCGTCCGGCAGCTCCGCGTGGTCGTCACGGCCGACGACTACGACGACGCTCTGCGCTTCTACCGGGACGTGCTCGGCCTGCCCGAGCTCGGCGCGTTCTCCGGAGCGCACGGCCACGTGACGATTCTCGACGCCGGGCGGGCGACGCTCGAGCTGTCCGACCCGGCGCACGCCGAGTACATCGACGACGTCGAGGTGGGGTCCCGCGTCGCGGGGCACATCCGCATCGCCTTCGAGATCGACGACGCGGCCGCGACGACGCAGACGCTGGCGGACGCGGGCGCGACCGTGCTGGCGGAGCCGACGACGACCCCGTGGGGCTCGCTGAACTCGCGGCTCGAAGCTCCGGCCGGACTACAGCTCACGCTGTTCGAGGAGCCGTCCGGCGGCGAGCGCTTCGTCGAGTGACACCGCGCGGCGCGGTGGTTCCCGGCTCGGCGGGTGCCACAGCGACCCTCTGCGCCCCGCCTCGGGAGGGCAGTTGACGGGCCGGGCGGACATGGCCTTCCGATAGGTTCCAAGCGATGGACGCCCCCTTCGACGTGCTCGTCGTCGGTGCCGGCTGCGCGGGCATGCGCGCCGCGATCGAGGCCCACGACGCCGGGGCCCGGGTCGCCGTCGTCTCGAAGCTCCACCCGACGCGGAGCCACTCCGGCGCCGCCGAAGGCGGCATCAACGCGGCACTCGGCAACAAGGCCGAGGACAACCCCGAGACGCATGCGTTCGACACCGTCAAGGGCTCCGACTACCTCGGCGACCAGGACGCGATCGAGATCTTCACCCGCGAGGCGCCGGGCGACATCTACCAGCTCGAGGGCTGGGGGTGCGTCTTCTCGCGGAACGCGGAGGGCAAGCTCGACCAGCGCCCGTTCGGCGCCGCCGGGTCGCCGCGCACCGTCTACTCGGCGGACATCACCGGCCACGTCCTCATCCAGGTGCTGTACGAGCAGCTCCAGAAGCGGATGGACGAGGGCCTCGTCGTCCTCGAGGAGTACTTCGCGTTCCGCCTCGTCGAGGAGAACGGACGCTGCGTCGGAGTCGTCTGCTGGGATCTGCTGAACGGCGGCGTCAAGGCCGTCACCGGCTCGGCGACGATCCTCGCGACCGGCGGTGTGGGGCGGCTCTACCGGGCAACGACGAACGCCTACGCGTGCACGGGCGACGGGATGGCGATGGCTCTGCGCGCGGGACTTCCGCTGAAGGACATGGAGTTCATGCAGTTCCACCCGACCACGATGTACCCGTCGGGGATCCTGATCACGGAGGGCTGCCGCGGCGAGGGCGGCTACCTGATCAACAAGGACGGCGAGCGGTTCATGAAGCGGTACGCGCCGAACGCGCTCGAGCTCGCGTCGCGCGACGTCGTCTCCCGGTCGGAGACGACGGAGATCGAGGCAGGTCGTGGCGTCAACGGCTCGGTGATGCTCGACCTGCGGCACCTCGGCCCCGAGAAGATCCTCTCGAAGCTCCCCGGCTCGCGCGAGCTGGCCATGACGTACGCGGGCGTCGACCCGATCTTCGCGCCGATCCCGGTGCGGCCGGGCGCCCACTACCACATGGGCGGCGTCGAGACGGACGAGTGGGGGCTGACCGAGCTCGAGGGCCTCTACGCGGCCGGCGAGGTCGCCTGCGTCTCGGTGCACGGCGCGAACCGGCTCGGCGGCAACTCGCTGATGGAGACGATCACGTTCGGCCGCCGTTCCGGCCGCCACGCGGCCGAGTACGCGCTGGGCCGCGCGACGCCGACGAACGGCAACGTCGAGGCCGCCCGCGCCGACGCGGAGACGTGGGTGAAGGGCCTGCTCGACGTCTCGACGGGAGAGCGCCCGTGGCAGATCCGCGACGAGCTGGGCCAGTCGATGCTCGAGAACTTCGGCGTCTTCCGCTACCCCGACCGGATGGAGAAGCAGCTCGGGATCATCGACTCACTCCGCCAGCGGTACGCGCGCGGCGTCGTGGTCGAGGACAAGGGAACGGTCTTCAACAGCGACCTGACGCAGGCGATCGAGCTCGGCTACCTGCTCGACATCGGCGCCTGCATGCTGCAGGCCGGCCTCGCGCGGAAGGAGTCGCGCGGAGCGCATTCGCGGCCCTCCGACTTCCCCGAGCGCGACGACGAGAACTTCCTGAAGCACTCGATCACCGAGTGGGTCGACGGCGAGCCGCGGCTGTCGTACCGCGAGGTGAGGATGACGAAGTGGGAGCCGATGGTGAGGTCGTACTGATGAGACGGAGTTGGCACGAAGTTGGCACAGTCACGTTGCATATTTTGGCAACTGAGCCGATAGAATTGGCAGCGGGTGGTGGGTTGGGGTGCCCCGAGGGAGGCGCCCGCGAAACTCGGAGCGAGGCGGCGTGAAGGTCGAGCTGAAGATCTGGCGCTACGACGCGTCCACCGGGGAGCGCGCGCTCAGGCCGTACGAGGTCGACGTCTCCGACGAGGCGACGCTGCTCGACACGCTCGACGCCGTGAAGGACAAGGTCGACGGCACGCTCGCCTACCGCAAGAGCTGCCGGATGATGATCTGCGGCTCCTGCGGGATGCGGGTCGACGGCGGCGCGGTGCTCGCCTGCAAGATCGCGCATCGCCGACGTCGTCGCGGACGGCCACGTGCCCGTGATCTCCGCGATGGGGAACCTCCCGATCGTCAAGGACCTCGTCGTCGACATGGATCCGTTCTGGCAGAAGATGCGGGCGATCCAGCCGTACCTCTCACCGCGGCTCGACCGCGCGACCGAGAGGGAGAACGTCGTCCCGCAGGAGCGGATGGACGTCGTCCACAAGGAGTCGCTCTGCATCAACTGCGGCTGCTGCGTCTCCGAGTGCAACTCGATGGAGTCCGACCCGGACTTCCTCGGCCCGGCCGCGCTCGCCAAGGGGTTCCGCTTCGTCGGCGACGCGCGCGACGGCGCGACGATCGAGCGCCTCGAGCGCTACAGCGAGGAGCACGGGATCTGGGACTGCACGCGCTGCTACTTCTGCAACGAGCGCTGCCCGAAGGGCGTCGACCCGCGCGACGCGATCGCGAAGCTCGGCGCCGAGGCGATGAAGGCCGGCATCGACCGCGACATGGGCGCGAAGCACGCGAAGTGGTTCGTCACCTCCGCGAAGACGACCGGCTGGCTGCGCGAGACGGAGCTCGTCCCGAAGACGCAGGGCGTCGTCAAGGCGATCAAGGAGATCAAGTTCGCGATGTCGCTGCTGCCGAAGGGGAAGGTGCCGCCGCCCTTCCCGCCGCACGTCGCGGCGGACGTCGGCGAGTCGCGCGCGCTCTTCGACCTCGTCAAGGACCAGGGGCGCGACGGCGCGGCCGGGATCGTGCAGGGCGAGAAGGCGCTCCAGCACCTCGCGCACCACGGCGAGACGATCGAGGGCGGCCCGACCCACCCGTACGACGATCCACGGTCGTTCGCGAAGCCCTATCTCCCCGACGAGGAGCCCGTCACGTGAAGCAGGTCGCCTACTACAAGGGCTGTCTCGCCAGCCTCTCCGCGAAGGAGCTCGACACCTCCACGCAGGCGCTCGCGCCCAAGGTCGGCTACGAGCTGATCGAGCTCGAGTCCGTCACCTGCTGCGGCGCCGGCGACATCCACGAGGCGGAGCCGGACTACTACCTCCACCTGAACGCGCGGATCCTCGCGTACGCGGCCGCGACCGGCGCCGACACGCTGATGACGGTCTGCAACGTGTGCACGCTCAACCTGCGGCAGGCGAACCACCAGCTCCTCAACGACGCCGCACTCCGCGAGCGCGTCAACGACAACCTCGAGAAGGTCGGCGCGCCGCGCTACGACAGGGACGTCGACTGCGTCCACTTCCTCTGGCTCGTCGCCGGCGAGAGCTTCGCGACGCTGCAGGAGGTCGCGCACAAGGGCCTCCGCGGGCTCAAGATCGCGCCGTTCTACGGCTGCCAGATCCTGCGCCCGTCGAAGCTGATGGGCTTCGACGACCCCGACAAGCCCGACTCGCTCGAGCGGATCATCGCCGCCTGCGGCGGCGAGGCGATCGACTACCCGGCGAAGGTCAAGTGCTGCGGCTTCCCGATCATCCAGGCGCGCGAGGACACGGCGCTCGGCGAGCTGATCCAGCCGATCGAGCAGGCGAAGGAGGCGGGCGCCGACGCGATCGTCACCCCGTGCCCGCTCTGCCACCTCTCGCTCGACGCGTGGCAGTCGAAGCTCAAGAAGCAGACGGGCAAGGACTTCCAGATGCCGATCCTCCACCTCTCGCAGCTGATCGGCGTCGCGGCCGGCCTGACGGACTCGGAGCTCCGCTTCAAGCGACACGTCGTCTCGATGCAGCCCGTGCTCGAGAAGCTCGCGTTGTAGGGACCGGTGCTCCGGCGTCCGCGCCGTCGGAGCGCCTCGTCCCAGAGCGCGAGCGCGACGAGCGACCAGCCGAGGAGCTCGAGGCCCTCCTTCGCGACGATCTGGTACTCGGCGACCGGATCGCCGCGCTCGCGCTCGAACCGCTGGTCGAGCTGGTCGAGCGCGTTGACGAAGAACGAGCCGACGAGCAGGCAGCCGGCGAGCGCCGAGCGTGACCCGCGTGCGCGCGCCGGACGACGTCGCGACCAGCGCGAGGAGCAGCGCCGGCGCACGCGACGATCGCGATCACGAGCCAGCCCGTGGCCGAGGCTGGATGCGGCCCGTCGTGGACGAGTCGGCGAGCGTCAGGAGCGCCGAGGACGCCGGCGAGCGCGGCCGGAGCGACTGCGGCGCGCGCCGCGCTCGGCACGTGCGAGCGAGCGATCGCGCCGACTGCGGCGCGCCGAGCGCGACGGTCGAGACGAGGTCGGGGAGCGCCGTTCGAGCGGTCGAGGTCGACGATCGTGCCGACGTCGACCGCGCGCCGAGCACCACGGCGAGGTGGAGCGGCGGACTGGAGCAGCGCGACCGCCGACGATCGCTCCGACGCCACGCGGCGAACACGCCGCGGCGCATGCCGCTCCGGACCCTCCCCCATGGACGGAGCGTAGTGCGTTCCGGCGCGTGTCTCTAGGGTGCCGGGATGCTCGTCGTCCTCGTCGTCGTGCCGTTGGCCGCTCGTCGCGCTGCGCCGTCTACGGCTGGTTCGAGGCCGGGTGGCTCCGGAGGCGCGTGCTCGAGGTGCCGGTGCCCGGGCTGCCCGCGGCGCTCGACGGGCTTCGCATCGGCCATCTCTCCGACTTCCACCTCGGCGCGCCGCTCTCGCGCGGCAACCGCGCGAGCGAGACGGCCGCCGCCTGGGTCGCCGAGCGGCGACCCGACCTCGTCTGCGTCACCGGCGACCTCGTCTCGCATCCGCGGGGCGAGCGCGCGGCTTCGCGACGCTCCTCGCGCGCCTCGAGCAGTCCGTTCGTCGTGCTCGGCAACCACGACGTCGCGGTCACGCGCGACCCGTTCTCGCGCGCGGCCGAGCTCCACGATCTCGAGCGGGCGACGGCTGCTCCGCGACGAGGCCGAGACGCGTCGACGCTGCGCGGCGAGCGTGTCTCGGTCGTCGGCGTCGACCCGGAGACGCTACCGGCGCGAAGCGCGCGCGGCCCCACGAGCTCGTCGACCCGACGCGGCGCTTCCGCCTCCTGCTCTGCCACTTCCCGGCGATCGTCGACCGGGTCCCGCCGGCGCGCCTTCGACCTCATCCTCGCCGGGCACCTGCACGCCGGTCAGATCTGCCTGCCGCTGCCCGGGCCGCCGCATCACGCTCGCGCATCCGCGCGCGCGGTTCGTCGTCGGGCCTCTACGCAGACGCCGGCGGGCACGATGCACGTGTCGCCGGGGACGGGCACGACCTTCGTCCCGTTCCGGTTCTTCGCCCGCCCCGAGGTGACGGAGCTCGTCCTGCGGCGGCGCGGACTAGACTGGCTCGCATGGAGGGCCACGCCGTCATCTCGCACGACGTGCTCGCGTCGTACGCGGCCGACGCGGCGCGCGAGGTCGACGGCGTCCACGAGCTCGTCGACGGCCCGCGGCGGCACACGGGCGTGCGGGTGACGGAGGAGGAAGGCGCGATCGCGCTCGAGCTGCACGTCGCCGTCGACTGGGGCGCCTCGCGCGCCCGAGGTCGGCGCGGCGGTCCAGAGCCGCGTCGCGGAGTACCTCGTGCGCACGGCGCAGGCTCCCGTCGGTGACGGTCGACGTCGTCGTCGCGGGCGTCGCGGCGCCGGCCCGACTGATGCGCGGCGGCGTCTCGGGCCTCACGCGCGCGACGCGTCGGCTCGGCGCCGTCCGTCTGCCGCGACTGCGTCTGGTGGCAGTCGCGCGGGAACCGGACGGCGTCGAAGGAGCGCTGGATGGAGCGCGCCGAGGAGGACTGGGGCGAGTGGGGGACGATCTACCTCGACGAGGGCGGCCGCCTGCTCGGCTCGCTGCAGTACGGACCGTCCCACCTGTTTCCGCGTGCGGCCGACCTGCCCGCCGGCCCGGCCTCCGACGACGCCGTGCTCGTGACGTGCTCGTACCTCGTCCGGCGACGGGGCGGAGTGGATCGAGAAGTCGCTGCTCCTCGCGGCGATCGGCGAGTCTCGCGACCGCGGCGCCAAGGCGCTCGAGGCGTTCGCCTACCGGTACCCGGAGGGCGAGTCGGTCGAGGAGCGGTTCCTCGTCCACCGCACGGTCTTCCCGCGCGACTTCCTCGACGAGTTCGGCTTCGTCGACCGTTCGCGTCACAGGGCCGCGTCGAGCTGTGCCGCCTCGAGCTCGGAGGGCTCGTGCCGGTCGAGGAGGGGACGCGCGCGAAGGTGCTGCGCGTCGTCCAGGAGGCGTTCACGCCCGCGCCTGCACCGGCGCATGGGCCTTGACGTCCTCGTCGCCGTTTAGCGGCGTCGCAAATGCAGATCGGCGGTGCGACCGCGAAGCGGGCGCGGTCAGGGGTGCGCTCCGGTCGAAGCCGCGGGACGCGAGCCTGCGCCGGATTCCGCTCGTCAGGGGAATCGGCCGCTTGGCGGTCGAGCGAGGAGCTCGGCGATCTGGATCGCGTTCAGCGCGGCGCCCTTGCGGAGGTTGTCGCTCGAGAGGTAGAGCGCGAGGCCGTTCTCCGCCGCGGTGTCGCGCCGGATGCGGCCGACGAGCACCTCGTCCTCGCCGGCCGCTGCGGCCGGCGTCGGGAACGACGGCAGGTCGAGGACGCGGACGCTCGGGCGCCTCGCGGAGGATCTCCGCCGCCTCGTCCGGGGTCAGCGGCCGCTCGAGCTCGACCCACACGGCCTCCGAGTGCCCGACCATGACGGGGACGCGGACGCACGTCGCCGAGATCGGGAGATCGGGGAGCTCGAGGATCTTGCGCGTCTCGGCGCGGAGCTTCGCCTCCTCGTCCGACTCGTCGCCCTCCCACGACCAGTCCATCACGAGGTCGTGGTCGGCCGGGGCCTCGTGCGCGAGCGCGTCCATCCGCTGCGCGCCTGCGCCCGAGACGGACTGGTACGTCGAGACCCGTACGCGGGCGAGCCCGGCCTCGTCGTGCAGCGGCTTGAGGACGCAGGTGAGCGGGATGGTGCAGCAGTTCGGGTTGGCGACGATGCGGTCGCGCTCGAGCGACTCGAGCGCGCGGCCGCCGTTGACCTCCGGCACGACGAGCGGGTAGCCGTCGACGAGGCGGTAGGCGGAGGACTTGTCGATGCAGATCGCCCCGGCTGCGGACGCGACCGGGACGAGCTCGCGGCTCGCCGACGTTCCGACCGAGAAGAGGAAGAGGTCGACGTCGCCCGCGCCGAGCGCGTCGGGCGTCGCCTCCTCGACGACGAGCTCGTCGTCGCCGAACGCGAGCGCGCGACCCGGCGGAGCGGGCCGACGCGAACGCTCGCACGCGCTCGTAGCCCCGCTCGGCGAGCAGGGCGAGCGTGACCGTCCCGACGGCCCCGGTCGCGCCGACGACGCCGATTCTCGGCTGCGCGTCCATCACGACGTCTTTCTAGCCGACGCGGCGGTCTCCCTGCCGGGCGCAGGCGTCAGGGCTACGCCGGCCGCCGGCCGGCGAGCGCCCGCCCGAGCGTCACCTCGTCGGCGTACTCGAGGTCGCCGCCGACCGGGAGCCCGCTCGCGAGGCGCGTCACGGTCACGCGGTCGCGGAGGCGGTCGGCGAGGTAGGCGGCGGTCGCCTCGCCCGTCATCGTCGGGTTCGTCGCGAGCACGATCTCCTCGACGCCGTCTGCGTCGACCCGCTCCATCAGACGGTGGATCCTGAGGTCGCCGGGCTCGACGCCGTCGAGCGGCGAGAGGGCGCCGCCGAGCACGTGGTAGAGCCCGCGGTACTCGTGCGTCCGCTCGAGCGACACGACGTCGACCGGCTGCTCGACGACGCAGATCACGGTGCGGTCGCGGCGTGGGTCGGAGCAGACGCCGCAGAGCTCCTCCTCCGTGAGGTTCCCGCACTCGCGACAGGGCCGGACGCGCGCCTTGACCTCCGCGATCGCGCTCCCGATCGCGTTCGCCTCGTCGGCGGGCGCGGCGAGGATGTGGAAGGCGAGCCGCTGCGCCGTCCGGGTGCCGATCCCGGGGAGCCGCGTGAGCTGCGCGACGAGGTTGTCCACCGCGGGGCTCAGCACGCCGTCACGTTAGCCGTCCGCTGCGGACGTGGCGCCCGGTCCGCGCTCGCGCTCCCGAGGAACGCACGGACGGCGTCGATCGTGTCCGCCTCGGCCGGCGTCTTGTCGGGGCGGTACCCCTTGACGCGCGCGAACCTGAGCGCGAGCCCACCCGGGTACCGCGAGCTGCGCTGCACGCCGTCGAAGGCGATCTCGACGACGAGCTCGGGCCGGACGTGGACGACGTGGCCCTCCCGCTCGGTGGCGAGCTCGAGCAGACGCTCGGTCTGCCAGGCGAGCATCGCGTCGGTCATCCCCTTGAACGTCTTGCCGAGCATGACGAACCCGCCTCCGGACGGGTCGCGCGCGCCGAGATGGAGGTTGCTCAGGCGACCCTGGCGCCGGCCGTGCCCCCACTCGGCTGCGAGCACGACGAGGTCGAGCGTCTGCGCGCGCTTCACCTTCACCCAGCCCGCCCCTCTCCGGCCAGCCTCGTACGGCGAGCCAAGCGACTTCACGAGCACGCCCTCGTGGCCCCGGGCGAGCGCGGCGTCGAGGAACGCCTCCCCCTCGGCGGGATCCGCGGTCTCGATCCTCGGGATGCGGCTCTCCTCCGGGACGCGCGCCTCGAGCAGCGAAACCCGCTCCGAGTACGGCCGGTCCAGGAGATCCTCGCCGTCGAGGTGGAGGCAGTCGAAGAAGAACGGCGTCAAGAGGGATGTCCTTGCCTCGCCCACGAGCGGCAGACGAGCCGAACCGGCTCATCGTCTCCTGGAACGGGAGCGGTCGCCCGTCGGCCGTGAGAGCGATCACCTCGCTGTCGAGCACGGCCGCGTCGACCGGGAGCCGCCTCGTCGCCGCCACGACCTCCGGGACGCGGTCGGTCACGTCGGCGAGGCTGCGCGTGAAGGCACGCACCTCGTCTCCCGAGCGGTGCACCTGGAGCCGCGCGCCGTCGAGCTTCCACTCGACCCCCGCCGTCACCGGTGCGCGCGAGCGCCTCCGCGACGTCTGCCGCCGACTGGGCCAGCATCGGCCCGATCGGGCGCAGCACCTCGAGCCTGAAGCGGCCGAGGCCCTCGTGCCCGTCGACGAGCGCCGCCCGCGCGACGACCGCGAGGTCGCCCGCGAGCATGTGCGCCCGGCGAACGTCGGCGGCGGGGAGCCCGGAGGCCTTGGCGACCGCGTCGACCATCACACCGGTCAGCGCGCCCTGCCGTAGCTCGCCGCCGAGAAGCCGCAGCGAGGAATCGCTGTTCCGGCTCGGTGGCGGCGCCCAGCACCGCGGCGAGCGTCTGCCGCCTCACCGCCTGGGACCCACGGCCGTCCGCGGCCGCCACGCGTGCCAGAGCCGCCTCGACGTCGAGGAGCTCGAGCGTCGGCGGCGGCGGCGCCGGAGGCGGAGGGTCGCGCAGAGAGGCCCAACCCACCCCGATGCGCGGGAGCGTGCCGGAGAGATACGTGACGGCCGGGGCCACCTCGTCCGGCTGCAAGCCGCCGCAGGCACGACGCGAGCAGCTCGACCTTGGCGCCGCGGGCGCTGGTCTCCGCGACCGCAGCCGACGTGCGCGCGATCTCGTCGAGGAGCACCGGAGCTCGAGGGCTACATGCCGGGCAGGCCGAGCGCGCCGAGGTCGGGCATCTGGCCGCGGAGCTTCGTCTCGACCGCCTGCGCGGCCGCGCGGAGCGCCTCGTTCGCGGCCGCGAGCACCATGTCCGCGAGGAGCTCGGGATCGTCGGGATCGACGGCGCGCGGAGTCGATCGCGATCTCGACGAGCTCGCCGGCGCCGTTCGCCTTGACCGTGACCATGCCGCCGCCGGCGGACGCCTCGGCGATCTCGTTCTTCGCCTCCTCCTGGGCGCGCACCATCTGCTCCTGCATCTGCTGCGCCTGCTTCATCAGCGCGTTCATGTCGAGCTTCACGACGTCTCCTCCACCTCGGTTGCGTTGAGATCGTTGACGAGGAGCGAGATGAGGTTCTCGCTCGCCGAGCCGGCTCCTCGTCCGATGCGCCGTCGTCGTCCTGGTCGCGACATCTCGGTGACGACCGCGAGCCGCAGTCCCGTCACCTCGTAGAGCGCGTCGCGCAGCACCGTCAGGTTCTTCGGCTCGTCGACCTGCTTGCGGTGGAAGTCGGCTCCGGGCCGGAACGACAGCGTGATCGTGTCGTCCTCGAGGCCGTCGGGCGTCGCCTCCGCGAGCAGCGTGGCGACCGGGATCGAGCGCTCCTTGCACGGCCGGGAGCACGCTTCTCGTCCACGCCTCGTGCATCTGCTCGAGGGTGATCGCGTGCGCGTCGTCCCCGCTCGGCGCAGGCGCGGCTCTCGCAGGTGCCGGGCCCGCCGCGGGCGCGGGAACGGGGGAGGGGCCCCACGACTCCGCGGCGGGAACACCGGCATGCACCCGGGATTCCAGCACTTCGACCCGATGGACAAGCGATTCGCGCGCGAGATCGGACTGTGGGCGCGTCACCTTGACGAGCGCCAGCTCGAGCGGGAGCCGCGGGTCTCCGCCCTGGCGCTCGTCCTCCACGACGACCGCGAGAAGGTCGATCAGCCGCAGCACCGTCGGCTCGGGGAGCTGGTTCGCCTGCTCTCGGAGCCGGTCGCGCGACTCCTCGGTGAGCGGGAGCGACTCGGGAACGTGCCCGAGGTGCTGCACGAGCAGCAGGTGCCGGAGGTGCTCGAGGAGCTCCTTCGTCAGCTGGCCGAGGTCCTGGCCGCGCTCCGAGAGCTCCTCGACGAGCACGAGCGCGCCCGCGACGTCGCGGTCGACGATCGTGTCGCAGAGCCGGAAGAGCGCGTCCTCCTCGACCGCCGTCCCGAGCTGGAGCACGTCCTGCACCGAGATCTGCTTCCCCGTCGCCGCGGCGAGCTGGTCGAGCGTCGAGATCGCGTCGCGGAACGACCCGCCCGCGCCGCGCGCGATCAGCGAGAGCGCCGAGTCGGGGGCGTCGATGCCCTCGCCGTCGCAGACCCGGCGGAGCACCGTGACGATCTCCTGCAGGCGCGGCCGCTGGAAGACGAACGTCTGGCAGCGCGATCGCACGGTCGGGATCACCTTCGAGAGCTCCGTCGTGCAGAAGACGAAGACGAGGTGCGGCGGCGGCTCCTCGATCAGCTTGAGCAGGGCGTTCCAGGCGGCCGTCGTCAGCTGGTGCGCCTCGTCGACGATGTAGACCTTGTAGCGGCCCTCCGCCGGCTGGAGCATCGCCCGCTCGCGGATCTCGCGCACCTCGTCGATGCCCGCGCTGCGACGCGGCGTCCATCTCGACGACGTCGAGCGCCGTGCCGTCGGCGATCGCGCGTGCGATGCGGGTCGTCGGGTCGAAGTCCGCGGTCGGCCCGCCCTCGGCGTTCAGCGCCTTGGCGAGGATGCGCGCCATCGACGTCTTGCCCGTCCCACGCGGGCCGGCGAAGAGGTACGCCTGCCGCACCTGGTCGTGCTCGATCGCGTTCCGCAGCGTCCGCACGACGGCCTCCTGGCCGACGACCTGCGAGAAGTCGAGCGACCGGTAGGTGCGGTAGAGCGCCGTCACCACGGTATTGTCGCAGACCTCGCGAGCGGCGTCCGCGGGAATCGAACGCCCGGTCGCGCGCTCCGTCGTCGAGCGGGCGACCCCGGGTGGTGTCTCCGCCGCCTGCTCGGGTCGGGCGGTGCCGCGGCACCTGGGAGGGAGTCCTTAGCGCTGCTTCCTTCCGGATCTGACGCGGTTCGAACGCTCCCAGTGCGCGGGACCCGACCGTCAACGCCACGTATCGGTGACCCGTGCCCGTGACCGCCGCCCTCGGACGGCGTTCGGTCCCGCTGGAGCGGATTTCGGGTTCAGGGAACCGCTGACTCCCCACCTAGCGCGACCGGGCGAGGGGACGGTAGCAGGAGACGCGGCCTCGAGAACGACCCCCGAAAGGGCGACGAGCGACGACTCGTCGCGGAGGGCCGCTAGGATGGGCGCTCGTCAAGCGGAGGCCTTTCGAGGCCGATGTAACGAACTGATGAGGTCCGTCGCTGACATCCCCGGCGACGCGGACGACGATCTCGCCGAGATCAGCCCCGAGCTCGTCCTCGTCGATCCCGAACTGGCGCGCCGCATGCGCGAGGATGCGGCGGCGACCGCGGCGGCAGAGGCACTCGCGCAGGAGCGCGCCCTCCGCCTCGTGCAGAGGGCGCGAGCGGACGACGCCGCTCCCACCATCCTCGATCGTGCATCGTCCGGTACGACCGATCTTGTTGTCCCGCGTCCGGCCGCGGCGACCGGTTCGACTGCCCCGACGATCGAGGCCGCGGCGTCTTCGGAGCCGGCGGCGTTGCCGATCGTCGTCTCCACCGAGGATTCTTCCGATGCGGTGGCTCTGGTCGAGGGCGCCGAGACGGTCGTGGAGCACGTGGACGAGGTCGAGATCGTCGAGCCGCACGCGACGAACGGCAGTGTCACTTCCCTCGGTGGGCGCACGAGGAGCAGGCGACAGTCGACCTCGCCGGTCGACTCGCGCTCGACCGCCGAGTCGTCGACGCAGAGCCCGCACAGGCCGTCGCGTCACCGCCTCATGCCGCTGCCGCCTTGGGGTGGGAAGTCACGGATGACCCATCCAGGCAGCAGCCTCAGTCGGCGCTCGGACCTGCGATGCCGCATCCGGTCGCCCGTCCCACGAGCGGGGTACGCGTGACGCGTCCGCCGCGCGCCCGGCGCCGCGGACGTGGGGCGATCGCATTTCTCGCCAGCGTCGCGGTTGCGTCCATCGCGGTGCTCGGGATCCTGAACGTCACGGACGTGTCATCGTCCGGCTCGACCACCGCCGATGTACCGCCCGCCGCGGGACCGTTGGGTTCACCCCCGACGCGTGGAAAGGAGGGCAAGCCCGCAGCGAAGGCGGACGTCAAGGCCAGGGCCGCGGCGAGAGCGAAGGCGGTGGCTGCGGCGAAGGCGAAGGCGAGGGGCGAGGCGGCGGCGAAGGCGAAGGCAAAGGCCAAAGCCGCTGCGAGGGCGAAAGCCGCTGCGAGGGCGCGGGCCACCGCGAGGGCGGCCGCACGGGCGAAGGCTGCAGCAAAGGCGAAGGCGGCGCAAAGGCGGCGAAGGCGAGAGCCGCGAAAGCCGCCGCGACGAAGGCGTCGCCAGCCCCGAAGACGGCCGGCGGTGCTGTCGCGGCCCCTGCGGCCGAGCCACGCCGGTTCGCATGGGCGCCGGTCGAAGGCGCGGTCGCCTACCACGTCGAGCTCTTCAAGGGCTCTGACCGCGTGCTGGCGAAGGAGACGAAGCAGCCGATTCTCGAGCTCGGCCCCTCCTGGCGCTACGAGGGACGTCTCGTGCAGCTGTCGCCCGGTACGTACCGCTGGTACGTGTGGCCCGTCACCAAGAGCGGACGGGCCACGCAGGCCGTCGTCCAGGCGAAGCTCGACATCCCGTAGCGTTCGAGAGTTCGGGGACTTCGGCCCCGAGGACATCCGTTCGAGGGATCGAGCCGGGCATCGCGACTGCCGATGGGAGTGGCGATGGCGTCTGCGGCGCACCTCATCGACGATCACGCGCACCCGCGAATCAGCCCCGAGCTCGTCCTGGTGGATCCCGAGCTCTCCCGGCGCGTGCGCCCGCGCGTGCCTCTGCTCTTCCGCCGCAGGACGCCGCCGCTCCCAGTGCTCCATCTCGTGGAGGAGACGCACCGTGCGGCGGCGGACGTGCAACCGCAGCGTGAGTTGACCCGCTAGTCCGAATCCGAGCTCAGGCCGGTAGTGGGCGGTTATCGGGCAGGTTTGGGCGGAGCCCAAACGGGATACAACCGACGTTTCGCGTCCGCAACGAGCGAAATGTCCAAGCGGAGGTGCGGCACCGGTGACCGACCGAGTGGCTGATCGCGACGGGATCGAGGCAGAGGCGGAGTCTCGAGGTACATGACTTGTTCAGGGGGAGGCGCGGTGAGGATGTCGTGGTGCGCGGCGTTCGCTCCCGTGGGCGGCTACCGGCGCGCGGCTGCGATGGGCGCAGCCCTGTCGGTATGGCGCTCTCGGCCGTCACCGTGCGGGTGTTCGTTTGGCCCGACCTACCACCGTTGCCTGGAGCGCGCGGACGCGATAATCGAACTGGCCGGGACAGGGTGACCGCTACCTGGACTGGGTGGCGCTCGATCTGGCCCGCGAGCAGAGGGCGCCGGTTCTCATCCAGCTCGACGCTGCCCGATGACACCTCGTGCCTGCCGCCAGTCGCCGGCGTCAGGATCGAGGTTCCACCGGCCTAGAGCACGACCCCGACGGCGAGGCCCGCCACATCGGAGCCGTCGACGCCCAGCGGCATTGGGCCTCGGTCATCCTCGTCACCACGCCCGACCAGGGCTTGGCGGGCTCACCTCCGGGTGCTCGCGGTGCTTCCCGGGGAAGGTCGATAACGCTACGGCCCACCTTCCGGTGTGGGACTGGTTCCGGCAGATCCCGTACCAGTGGCTCGCCTCGATCAAGGCCGTCACGGTTGAGCGGGCATGCGAGCCAGCGCTGATCCTGCCCGGGGCTGATCAGGCTCGGAGAGGAGACGAGCGCAACGGATGGGCGCACCTGGGATCGAACCAGGGACCTCTCGCGTGTGAAGCGAGCGCTCTCCCGCTGAGCTATGCGCCCGGAAGAGGCTCTAGGCTACCGCAGTACCCAGGCGTCGTCCGCGATGATCGGCACCTCGGCGCCGCCGTCCTCGACGCCGAAGACCGTGACGTCGGGGCCGCCGACCATGAAGTCCGTGTGGACGACGGAGTCGTTGTAGCCGTGGGCGGCGAGCTCGTCGGGGGTCATCTGCTCGCCGCCGTCGAGGGCTCCCTGGATACCGAGGCCCCAGGCGACGTGGCAGGCGGCGTTCTCGTCGAACAGCGTGTCGAGGAAGACGACGCCGGTCTTGCGCACGCGTGAGTCGCCGTCGACGAGCGCGACCTCGCCGAGGAAGCTCGCCCCGTCGTCGGCGGCCATCTCTTCGCGCACGGCGTCGGCTCCGGTCTCGGCACGCACCTCGACGACCCTGCCGCCCTCGAGGCGGAGCTCGAGCCCGCGCACGATGGTCCCGCCGAGCGCGAGGGGGAACGTGGAGCGGACCGTCCCGTCCGCGAGCCGACGGTCCGGCGTCGTGAACACCTCCTCGGTCGGGACGTTCACGAGGTGCGGGACGCCGTCGACCGTCTCCTCGGCGCCGGTCAGCCAGCGGTGCCGCTCGGGAAGGCCGATGCGCAGATCGGTGCCCGGGCCGACAAACCGGATCGCGCCGAAGCGCCGCTCGTCGAGCGTGGCCGCGCGCTCCTGGAGGCGCGTCGATGTGCTCGCGCCAGGCGGCGACGGGATCCGGCTCGTCGAGTCTCGTGGCCGTGATCACCGCGTCCCAGAGCCGCTCGACGTCGGGCTCGCCGAAGACGGTGCGAGCCCACCCTTCGTTGGGGTAGCCGAGGATCGTCCACTGGATCAGCCGGCGGTTCTCGGCGTCGAGGAGCTTCTCGACGGCGAGCCGCGGTCTCGCCCGTTGGGCGCGGCGCTGGTCGAGGTCGGCGAGCAGCTCGGGCTCGGGCTCGCCGGTGACGACGATCGTCGCGCCACGGGACTCGACCAGGTGGTCGACGAGCGCCATCGTCCAGGGCGGGCTCCAGTCGAGGGAGTCGTCGGGCGCGTGCTGGATCATCGCCCGCCTCAGGTGCGGGTCGCGGTAGACGACCTCGACGTAGCGGGCGCCGCGCTCGTACGCGACGCGGCCGATGGCGCGGACCAGCGGGAGATGCTCCGGATCGGCCGAGATCCGCAGGAATTGCCCCGGCTGGAGGTTGACGGCGACCTCGACCGCAAGGCGTGAGTACCTGTCGAGCCGCTCGTCAGGCGTCACCAATTAGAAACCCTATTCAGTTCAGGCAGCTTGTGTAGCCGCGCAGGGCAGCGTGGTAGCGTCCGCGCGATGCTGGTCGCCGCGATCACGGGGCTCGGAAAGACCGTGCTGCTCGTCGTCGCGATCACGTTCATCGCCTGGGCGATCATCACGGCGATCTTCGTGCCGAAGCGCAACCCGTCGTTTCCGCTGCGGCTCGACGCGTACATCCTCGTCTCCGCCCTGCTCTTCGTCTGCCAGATGACCGCCGTCGTCTGGGTGACGGGGACGCAGGAGGTCGAGGAGGAGGCGCATGCGGCGGTGGAGGGTGGAGGAGGGACCGGCACGACGACGGAGACCGGCGGCACGACGACGGAGCCGGCTGCCACGGGCGACGCGGCGGCCGGCAAGCAGGTGTTCGAGTCGGCGGGGTGTACCGCGTGTCACACGCTCACGGACGCCGGCTCGACCGGCACTGTGGGCCCGAATCTCGACCAGGCGAAGCCGCCCGCCTCGCTGGTCGTCGACCGCGTCACTCACGGTAAGGGCGCGATGCCCCCGTTCGAGGGGCAGCTCACCGAGACGCAGATCCAGGACGTCGCGGCGTACGTCTCGTCGGTCGCCGGAACGTCGTAAGGATTTCGTTCGGGATCGCCTGGCTCCCGGTGCCAGCGGGAAGGCTCTCGGCGTGAGCCCATCGGGCCTTTCCGCGTTTCCGCGGGGAAAGGCCCCGAGGAGAGGGGAATCATGCGCAAGCTCATCGCACTCACAGGCGCTCTCGTCGGTGCCGTGATCCTCGTCCCGGCGGCACTCGCCGCGACCGCGACGCCGTTCGGAGGAGCGACCGTCGCGCCGACGGGATACTGACGCTCGTCTCGAACACCGGCGACGCGACCGCCACGAACGACTTCTCGGGGGCGTCGTTCTCCGGGACGGGTGTCACCACGTTCGCGAGCCTCACGACGCTGTCCACCGAGTTCAACGTGACGGACGACGACTGCTCCGGCGGCTCGCCGCGGTTCCAGGTGAAGGTGCAGACGCCGTCCGGCGAGAAGAACGTGTTCGTGTACCTCGGGCCGACCCCGTCGTTCACGGGCTGCTCCCCGAACGCATGGATCGCGTCGGGCAACCTGATCGTCGGCTCGACCGACGGACGGTTCGACACCAGCCAGGTGCAGCCGGGCGGGAAGCAGATCTCGACGTACGCGGAGGCGCTGGAACTCGTCAAGTCGTTCCAGGTGACGGGCATCTCGCTCGTCGTCGACTCCGGCTGGGCGTTCGCAGACAAGGAGCAGACCGTCCAGGCGCGGAACGTCAAGGTCAACGGCTCGACGTTCTACGAGCCCTCGAGCGGCCCCAAGCCGCCCGGCTCCGGGATGAACCCGGCGCAGGCGTGCAAGAAGCTGCGAGCCGACATGGGTGCCGAGGCGTTCCGCACGGCCTACGGCACGAACGGCAACGGCAAGAACGCGTTCGGCAAGTGCGTGTCGAAGATGGCGCGGATGAAGAACGACGCCGCGCGCACCGCCGCTGTCGAGCGGATCGGCGACTCGGCCGACCGGTGCACGGAGCGGGCCGAGTCGGACCGTGGCAAGGGCCACGGGAAGGGCAAGGGGCACGACAAGGCCAAGGGGGAGGACAAGGAGCACGGCAAGGGGCACGGGCAGAGCCTGGCCGCCTGTCTCAAGCGGTCGGTGTAGGCGCAAGGGCGATGCGGCGCCGTGGCGGAAGCCACGCCGCCGAGTCTCGTGCGAAAGGGGCCCGTTCGGGTCCCTTTCGCTACGACGGAGAGGGCGGGATTTGAACCCGCGACGCAGCTTTCACCACGTACGCGATTTCCAGTCGCGCTCCTTAGACCGCTCGGACACCTCTCCGGGAGCGACAACCTTAGCGCCCGGTTCCAGCGAGACCTGTTGCGGTTAGCGTGCCCCCATGCCGACATCGCAGGTGCCCGTGCCGCTCCCGACAGGAGCCGAGATTCGATGTTCGGGGAGTCGTGGTCCACTCGCGGTGGTGTGCGCCAACGGCGGTCGGGCGGCCGAGGTGCCGGGGACCTGGAGCGCATCGATCGAATGGCTCGTCGGGCGCCTCGCGCCGCGCTTCCCGGACGTGCGGTTCGTCGAGCTGCGGTACCGGATCCGGTCGTGGAAGCGGCTCGACCTCTGTGTCGAGGATGCGCTGGCCGCGGTCGATGCTGCGAGCGCCGAACGGACGCTGCTGATGGGCTTCTCGATGGGCGGCGCCGTGGCGGTCCGGGCAGCGTCGCATCCGTCCGTCGTAGGGGTTCTCGGCCTCGCGCCGTGGCTGCCGGACCAGCTCGACCTCGCTCCGCTGCGCGGCCGCCGTCTCGACGTCCTCCACGGGGCACTCGACCGGTGGCTGCCCGGGATCCCCGGCGTAAGCCCCTCGACCTCCCGCCGCGGCTTCGAGCGTGCCCGCGAGCTCGGCGTCGAGGGCTCGTACACCCTGATCCGTGGCGCCGTGCACGCGATCGCGCTCCGCGGCATGCGCGCCCGGCCGGTGCCGTTGCCTCGCGCCGATCGCTGGGCCGACCTGGCGGCGGCACGCGTTGCGCGGTTCGCAGACACGGCGCTCGCCGACGAGCCCGCGCTCGACGGGCCTGGTCGGCGAGAAGCGGAGGGGGAGGGATTTGAACCCTCGAAGAGCTTGCACCCTTAACGGTTTTCGAGACCGCCCCGTTCGACCGCTCCGGCACCCCTCCGAGCGCGCTAAGGGTAGCGAGACGCCCGCCCGTACCCCGGTGGAACGGAGAAGGAGGGATTCGAACCCTCGAGGCAGGGATTACCCCACCTAACGCCTTAGCAGGGCGCCGCCTTCACGGCGTGGGGGAACCCATGGTTCCCCCACGAGCCCCCTCCTTCTGCGTGATGCGCGGGTCGCCGGTGTCTTGGCCTCCCGGCCGGCAAAGCCGGCCTCCGGCCGCGATGGGACGCGCATGGGAGAGCCGTCGGGCGCCGGAATGGAACGGAGAAGGAGGGATTCGAACCCTCGAGGCAGGGATTACCCCACCTAACGCCTTAGCAGGGCGCCGCCTTCAGCCACTCGGCCACTTCTCCCGGTCGAGAGAGGATATCGGCCGCCTCGGAGTCAGTCGTGAACACGGGCGATGAGGTCGTCGCGCTTGACGACCTTGACCTCGATCCCGCCGAGCCGAACCTCGAAACCCGCGTCGCGGGGGTAGAGCACCTTGTCGCCCGGCTCGACGCCGGTGACGTCGCTGCCGATCGCGGTGACGATCCCCGTGCGGCAAGCGGCAGCAGCTGCCGCCGACGCGGGCAGGATCAATCCGGCGCGTGTCTCCGTCTCGTCCGAGGTCGGCTGGATGACGAGGTACTCGTCGAGCGGCTCGAGGACGACGTCGACGCGGCTCGGGTCCTGCACCATGCGCGAACGATAGCCCCGGTCGCCAGGCACGATGTCTGCAAAGAGGTAGTTGCGGCGGCGAAGCCGACGCCTTCAGGGATGTGCCCCGCCGAAGGCGGGGATCAAGCCGCGGGATTCCGCTCCTGCGGAATCCCGCTTGGCGGGCAAGCTACAGCCGGCCGGCGGCGACGATCCGCTGGAGGAACTGCTTTGTCCGCTCCTCGCGCGGAGCGCCGAAGAGCTGCTCGGGAGTCCCTGTCTCGAGGATCCGCCCGGCGTCGAGGAAGCAGACCCGGTGAGCGACGTCGCGGGCGAAGCCCATCTCGTGCGTCGCGATCAGCATCGTCATGCCTCCGGCAGCGAGCTCGCGGATGACGTCGAGCACCTCGGCGACGAGCTCGGGGTCGAGCGCGCTCGTGATCTCGTCGAGGAGCAGCAGCCGCGGCTGCATCGCGAGCGCGCGCACGATCGCGACGCGCTGCTGCTGGCCGCCCGAGAGGCGGTCCGGGTACTCGTCGCGCTTGTCCGCGAGCCCGAACCGCTGGAGCAGCCGCGACGCCTCCTCGTCCGCCGCGCCGCGGGAGAGGCCGCGCGCCTTGCGCGGCGCGAGCGTCACGTTCTCGCGCACCGTCATGTGCGGGAAGAGGTTGAAGGACTGGAAGACGATCCCGATCCCGCGACGGACGCGGTTGACGTCGACACCGCGGGAGGTGATCTCCTCGCCGCCCACCGAGATCCGCCCTGCGTCGATCGGCTCGAGCAGGTTGACGCAGCGCAGGAGGGTCGACTTCCCCGAGCCGGAGGCGCCGATCAGGCACACGACCTCGTGCTCGGCGAGCGCGAGATCGATGCCGCGGAGCACCTCGAGCTTGCCGAACGCCTTGTGGACGCCCTCGACGAGCAGCGCCTCCCCGGCGGCCGGCTGCGGCGACGCGCTCATGCGAGCCTCCCGGCCTGCTGGCGCCTGCGGTCGCGCGCGACGAGCCAGTCGGTGAAGCGGGCGAGCGGGATCGTGATCGCGACGAACAGCGTCGCGGCGACGAGGTAGTACGTCCCGTTGAAGGTCGCCGCCTGGTCGATCTGCGACTGGCGGAACGCCTCGACGACGCCGAGCGCACCGACGAGCGCGGTGTCCTTCTGGAGGCCGATGAAGTCGTTCAGGAGCGGCGGGATCACACGGCGCACGGCCTGCGGGAGGACGACGTGGCGGAGCGACTGCGTGTGCGTGAGGCCGAGCGAGCGCGCGGCCGCGGCCTGCGACGGGTGCACCGACTCGATGCCCGCGCGATACACCTCGGAGACGTACGCCGTGTAGACGAGCACGAGCGCGATCACCGCCCAGAAGAACTGCGAGTCGGGAATCCACTCGAGCCCGAGCGCGGGCATCCCGAACCCGAGCATGAAGATGACGAGGATCGTGGGGATCCCGCGGAACAGGTCGGCGTAGACGATCGCCAGCGCGCGGATCGGGAAGAACACCGGGCCGGGGAGGCTCCGCAGCACGGCCAGCAGGAGCGCGGCCGGGAGGATGATCACCTCCGCGATGCAGAACAGCTTCACGTTCACCCAGAACGCGTCGAGGATCTCGGGGAACGACTCCTTGTAGTAGCCCCAGTTGAAGAAGTACGCCTTGAAGGCGGGCCAGCCGGGCGAGCGCGCCACGACGACGACGATCGCCGCGGCGACGACGAGCGTGGAGAGAACGGCGATGACGACCGTCCGCGACTCGCTCGAGCCGCGGACGGTGGCACCGAGGATCCGGGAGCTCCGGTTCCCGTCCAGACGCGGTTACTTGATGTCCGGCGCGCCCGCGCGCGCCAGATACGTCGTCTGGAGCTTCTTGATCGTCCCGTTCCGCCACAGGCGGTCGAGGGCCCTGTCCACGCAGCCGCGGAGCGAGTTCCCCTTCTGGAACACCATCCCGAAGCGCTCCTTCGTCCCCCTGGTCGGCAGCTTGCCGACGATCACGCCGTCGTCGACCTGCACGGCGGTGACGTAGAAGGCGGTCGGCAGGTCGACCACGATCCCGTCGATCTGGCCGTTCTTGAGCGCCTGCACCGCAGCGTCGTTCGTGTCGTAGACGAGGGGCTTCGAGGACGGCTTGATGTACTTCGTGATGTACGTGTAGCTCGTCGTCCCGACCTGGGCGCCGAGCTTGAACGGCCGCAGCGCGGAGATCGACTTCGCCCTCGCGATCGGCGTGCCCTTCCGCCCGACCACGGCCTGGTTCACGAAGTAGTACGACTTCGAGAAGTCGACCGCTCTCGCGCGCTCGGGCGAGTACGAGACCTGGGTGATGTAGAAGTCGAACGGCTTCTTGCCCGGCCGGAACGAGTTGTTGAACGGCACCACGGTCCACTTGACCTTGGTCTTCGCGAAGCCGAGCTGCCCGGCGACCGCGTACGCGACCGCGGACTCGTAGCCCTTCCCGCTGTACGGGTCGGAGACCTTCCACGGCTTCGTCTTCTCGGCGCCACCGAACCACGGCGGGAACGCCGGGTTGTCGGCACCGATGGTGAGGACACCGTCCTCGACGAGGTTGAGCGAGCCGACGGCGCATCCCGGGATCGCGGCCGGGGCCGCGCCGGCGGTGCTCGCACCGGTGGCGGTCGTGACGACGGCCAGCGCCGCGGCGGTCGCAGCGACGAGGCTCGCGATGAGCGTGTTCCGCATGGATCGTCTCCTCCGAAGGGTTTGGCCCGCGGCGCGAGGCTACCACAGGGATCCTCGATACTTCACTTTGGAAAGTCTTGCACCCAGCAGGTGGATGGCCTCTCACTTCGTGGAGCTCGAGGTCGGCGACCTACCCGCCGTCGGGGTCGCGAACCCGGGTCGCGCGAAAGCGGCGGGCATAGAGCGGCCGTCATGTGACGCCTTGCGGCTCCGGCGGCGTAGGGTCACCATGGAGTCGAGATGAGGATTCGGCCGCGGCTCCTCGCGCTCGTCGTGCTCGTCGCCCTGGCCGTGTCGGCGGGGTCGGCCGCGACGACGACCGCCTCGCCCTCGCCGTCCCGGCTGCGCGCCTTCGACGGATGCCCGTCGTTCCTCGCGTATGTGCGCAGGCAGGCGCTGCCGCTCGTCGGGCCCTGGGGGATCGGGGGCGGCGTCGTCGGGATCGGCGCGACGGCTCCTCCGGCCGCTGCGCGCGGCTCCGTCGTCGGGGCTCCGGCCTCCGACGCCGACTTCTCGGGCACCAACGTCCAGGAGGAGGGCGTCGACGAGCCGGATCTCGTCAAGACGAACGGACGCACGCTGTTCGTCGTCTCGGATGGACGTGTCAGCTCGCTCGACGTGCGCTCGCGCCGGCCGAAGCTCCTCGACTCGCTGCCGCTCGCATCGGGCTTCGCGCACGAGCTGCTCCTCCACGGCGGGCAACTTCTCGTCCTCTCGCAGGGCTCGCCCACGCCGATCCCGGTCGACGGTGGGATCGCGATCCGCGCGCCGTGGCCGTATCCCTCTCGCACCGTCCTCACCGAGGTCGACGTCACCGACCCGGCGCGGATGCGCGTCGCGCGGACGCTCGAGCTCGACGGCGGGTACCTGACGGCGCGCATGGTGGGCGCCGCGGTGCGTGTCGTCCTGTCGTCGCCGGTCGGCGTCGATCTCCCCTTCGTCCGTCCGGGCGGCTCCGGCGCGCCCGACGCCGCGCAGGCGACGGAGCGGAACCGGCAGGTCGTCCGGTCGGCCGGGGCGAGACGCTGGCTGCCGGGCTACACGCTGCGCGGTGCCGCGGGGCGGGTCGTCGCGAGCGGTCGAGTCGTCCAGTGTCGGAACATCCGCCGTCCGCCGTCGTTCGCCGGTCTCGGCCTCGTGACCGTGCTGACGCTCGACCTGGGGCGTGGGCTCGACCCGGTCGACTCCGACTCGATCGTCTCCGGCGGACGGGTGGTGTACGCGAGCCGGTCGAGCCTCTACGTCGCGACCGAGCGATACGACTCTCCGGTCGCGGCCGGGCCGCGGGCCACGGGGACGACGACGGCGATCCACCGCTTCGACATCTCGAGCCCGACGCAGACCGTCTATCGCGCGAGCGGCAGCGTTCCCGGCGTGCTGCTGAGCCAGTGGTCGCTCTCGGAGTGGAACGGCGTCCTGCGAGTGGCGAGCACCGACCTCCCGATCTGGTCCGGCGGCCCGGGCACGGACAGCGAGACGGTCGTCACGACGCTCGCGTCGCGCGCCGGCGCGCTGGTGCCGCTCGGCCGCGTCGGCGGGCTCGGAAAGGGCGAGCGGGTGTACGCGGTGCGGTTCATCGGGGACACCGGGTACGTCGTCACCTTCCGCCAGGTCGATCCCCTCTACGTGCTCGACCTCACCACGCCGTCGCGTCCCGCCGTTCGGGGCGAGTTGAAGATCCGCGGCTACTCGGCCTACCTCCATCCGTTGGGCGGCGGCCTACTGCTCGGAGTCGGGCAGGACGCGACCGACGAGGGGCGGGTCGTCGGAGCGCAGGCATCCGTCTTCGACGTCTCCGACCCGCGAAGCCCGAAGCGGCTCGATGCCTTCTCGCTCGGCAAGGGATGGTCCGAGGCCGAACAGGATCACCACGCGTTCCTCTGGTGGCCGCGGAGCAGGCTCGCCGTGCTCCCGCTGCAGGCGTACGGGGACACGCCGTTCGTCGGGGCACTCGGCTTGCGGATCCGTCCCACCGGCGGCGTCGCCGAGATCGGGCGGGTCGCGCATCCGGGACCGTCGGGCGTCGCCCCGACCGGCTCCCCCGGCACGCCGATCCGCCGCTCCGTCGTCGTCGGCGACGTGCTGTACACCGTCTCCGCCGCCGGTGTGAGGGCGTCGGCGCTCGGGACCTTGGCGGATCTCGGCTTCGCCCGCCTCCCGCAGGTGGTCGAGACGCCGAAGCCGGCCCAGCCTTCCCGCTGAGCTCCGTGTCTAGGCGGGAGCGCCGAGAAGCCGCGCGAGGGTCGGGTCGTCGGGCTCGAGCGGCGGACGGACCTCGCGCCACGTGCACTGCCCGGCGTCCTTGTCGGGGCGGAGCCGGAGCAGCTTCGTCCCGTGGCGGAAGCGCCGGCCCTGCACCTTGTCGTAGCGCACCTCGACGACGAGCTCCGGGCGGACGGCAGCCTCCTCGAGCTCGCCGCCGCCCCAGCGGTTCGGCTCGGAGAAGCGCCGCTCCGGGGCGTCTCGGAGGAGCGGCAGCACGGCCGCGGCGATCTCGTCGTGCCGAGTCGGGGCGACGGCCGCCGAGCCGACGTAGTCGAGGTCGCCGTCGTCGTCGTAGAGGCCGAGGAGGAGCGTCGCGATCCGCCGCTCGCCGTCCGCCTTCCAGCGGACGCCGGCGACGACGCAGTCGGCGGTCTTCTCCGGCTTGACCTTGACGACGGCGGTGCGCTCGCCCGCCCGGTACGGGGCGTCGCGCCGCTTCGCGATCACGCCGTCGAGGCCGATCGCCTCGAACGAGTCGAGCCACTCGAGCGCTTCCGTCACGGTCGAGCGAGGCGGGGGAGAGGACGAAGCCGTCGGCGACCCTCTCGAGTGTCGTGCGACGCTCGGAGAGCGGCGCGGGCCAGTGCTCCTCACCGTCCCAGACGAGGACGTCGAAGGCGACGAAGGTCGCCGGAATCTCGCCGGAGAGCTTGCGCACGCGGCTCTCGGCCGGGTGGAGTCGCGTCTGCATCGCGTCGAAGTCGAGGACTCCGTCACGGACGATCACGATCTCGCCGTCGAGGCACGATCGCGGGGGCAGGAGGTCGCCGAGCGGCGCGAGCTCCGGGAAGTAGCGAAGGAGGGGGCGCGCGTTCCGCGACCAGAGGCGCAGCTCGCCCGGAGCCGTTCTCGAGCAGGCCGCGGAAGCCGTCCCACTTCGGCTCGTACTGCCACTCGTCGCCCTCGGGCAGCTCGCGGACGAGCTCGGCCTCCATCGGCGGGAACGGGATCGCGGGGTCGAGGTCGGCCGGCCGCTCGACCGGCTCGCTCGTTCGGCTGCGGCGGGGGCGCGGCACGGCCACACCGTACCGCCGAGTAGTCTCCGGATCCGATGCGACGGGTGGTCATCACAGGGCTCGGGGCGGTCACGCCCATCGGGCTCGACGCGCCGTCGACGTGGGACGCGGCCGTCTCCGGCCGCAGCGGTGTCGGCTGGATCGAGGCCTTCGACGCGTCGGAATACCCCGTACGGATCGCGGCCGAGGTCACCGGCTTCGAGATCGGGGACCTCGATCCCGGCCAAGGAGGCGCGGCGCATGGACCGGAACGTCCTGCTCGCGGTCGCGGCCGCGCAGGAGGCGTGGGACGACGCCGGGCTCGAGGACGTCGATCGCGCACGAGCCGGGATCCTCGTCGGGTCGGCGATCGGAGGGATCGCGACGATTGCCGAGCAGCAGATGGTCTTCGCCGAGCGGGGACCCGACCGCGTCTCGCCGTTCTTCATCCCGTCGGTGCTCGTCGACACGGCGAGCGGCCAGATCGCGATCCAGCTCGGTCTCCGAGGGCCAGAACTTCGCCCCGGTCTCCGCCTGCGCCACGGGCTCCACCGCGGTCGGCGAGGCGGCCGAGTCGATCCGGCGCGGCCAGGCGGACGTGATCCTCGCCGGCGGCACGGAGGCTCCGATCATCCCGCTGATCCTCGCCGGCTTCTGCGCGATGCGCGGCCTCGTCGCCGAGGAGGAGGACCCGACGCGCGCGTCGCGGCCGTTCGACGCCACGCGCGCGGGCTTCGTGATGGGCGAGGGGGCCTGCATCCTCGTGCTCGAGGAGCTCGAGGCAGCGCGCGCGCGCGGCGCGACGATCTACGCGGAGGTGCTCGGCTACGGCGCCTCGAACGACGCGCACCACCTGGCCCAGCCGGAGCCCGAGGCGACCGGTGTGGCGGCGATGATCTCCTCCGCGCTCGACGCCGCCGGGATCGCGCCGCGAGCGGGTCGGCTACGTCAACGCCCACGGGACGTCGACGCCGCTCGGCGACCTCGCCGAGACGCGGGCGCTGAAGCAGGTCTTCGGCGACCACGCCTACCGGCTCGCGGTGTCCTCGACGAAATCGGTGACGGGGCACTGCTTCGGCTCGGCGGGCGCGGTCGAGGCGATGATGTGCGCGCTCGCGCTGCGGGACGGCGTCCTGCCGCCGACGATCAACTACCGCAACCCCGACCCGGAGTGCGACCTCGACTACGTCCCGAACGAGGCGCGCCGGGCCGAGGTCGACGTCGCGCTCTCGAACGCGATGGGCCTCGGCGGCCACAACGCCTGCGTCCTGCTCGGCCGGGTCGACTGACGTCCCGGACCGACAGTTGGGACTCGACAGCGGCCGGATGACAGACACAATGCAAGGGGTGGGGACAGGACCTGAGACGGCTTCCCTTCCGGGCCGGTGCAACCGTGCCCGGCGCGACGGCATGCCGTCACTGCGGCGCGCCGCTCGAGCTGACGGTCGTCGACCTCGGGCAAGTCGCCGCTCTGCCAGACCGTCCTCACGACCGAGCAGCTCGAGCAGGCCGAGGCGTTCTACCCGCTCCACGTCCGCGCGTGCGAACGGTGCTGGCTCGTCCAGATCCCGCAGTTCGTGCCGCCGGAGGACATCTTCACCGAGTACGCCTACTTCTCCGCGTACTCGGACTCGTGGGTCGAGCACGCACGCCGCTACGTCGAGCAGATGACCGAACGTCTCGACCTCGGACCGGAGAGCTTCGTCGTCGAGCTCGCCTCGAACGACGGCTACCTCCTGCAGCACTTCCTGCCGAAGGGGATCCCGGTGCTCGGCGTCGAGCCGGCGCTGAACGTCGCGGAGGCGGCGGTCGCGCGCGGCGTCGCGACGATCACCGAGTTCTTCGGCGCCGAGCTCGGGCGCCGGCTGGCCGCGGAGCGCGGGCCGCGCCGACCTCGTGCTCGGCAACAACGTCCTCGCCCAGGTGCCCGACATCAACGACTTCGTGGCAGGCGTCGCCGCGCTGCTCGCGCCGGACGGGACGGCGACGTTCGAGTTCCCGCACCTCGCGAAGCTGCATCGAGCACCTCGAGTACGACACGATCTACCACGAGCACTTCTCGTACTTCTCGCTCCACTCGATCCGCGCGATCTTCGGCGGCGCAGGGGCTCGACCTCGTCGACGTCGAGGAGCTGCCGAGCCACGGCGGCTCGCTGCGGGTCTTCCTGCAGCACGCCGGCGCGGGCGTCGCTCCGGCGCCGCCGTCGCCGAGCTGCTCGCCCGCGAGGACGCGCAGGGGATGCGCGACCCGGAGACGTACCGACGCTTCGCCGAAGGCGTGCGCGAGTCGAAGCGCGCGCTCCTCGAGCTGCTCATCGACCTCCGGCGCGAGGGCAAGCAGGTCGTCGGCTACGGCGCGCCGGGGAAGGGGAACACGCTGCTCAACTACTGCGGCATCCGGACGGACTTCCTCGACTACACCGTCGACCGGAACCCGTACAAGCAGGGCAAGCACACGCCGGGGACGCACATCCCGATCCACCCGCCGGAGCAGCATCGCGGAGACGCGGCCGGACGTCATCGTGATTCTCCCGTGGAACCTCGCCCGCGAGATCAGCGAGCAGCTCGCGTACACGGCGGAGTGGGGCGCGAGGCTCGTCGTCCCGATCCCGACGGCGACGATCTTCGAGCCGGGCTCGGCTGCCTGGACGGGAGCCGCGCCGATGAAGGTCGTCATCTTCTGCGGCGGGCTCGGCGTGCGCATGGGCGAGGAGACGCAGCGGATCCCGAAGCCGATGATCCGCATCGGCAACCGGCCGATCCTCTGGGAGATCATGCGCTACTACGCCTCGTGGGGGCATCACGAGTTCGTGCTCTGCCTCGGCTACAAGGGCGACGTCGATCCGGGAGTACTTCCTCAACTACAACGAGGCGCTGTTCAACGACTTCGTGCTCGAGGGGCACGGGGCGGACGCCCGTGTCGAGCTGCTCGAGCGCGACGTCGGCACGCTGGAAGATCACGTTCGTCGACACCGGGATGCAGTCGACGATCGGAGAGCGGCTGAAGGCTGTCGAGCGGTACCTCAACGACGACGACGAGTTCCTCGCGACCTACGGCGACGGCCTCACCGACGCTCCGCTCGACGAGATGGTCGAGTCCTTCCGGGCTCGCGGACGGCTGATCCAGTTCCTCTCGGTGCGGCCCCAGTTCAACGCGCACCGCGTGATCACGGACGGCACGGGACGTCGTCACGTCGGTCGAGGACATGAGCCTCTCGGACGTGAGGATCAACGGCGGCTTCTTCGTGTGCCGCCGAGAGCTGCTCGACTGGATCGAGCCGGGCGACGAGCTCGTGGAGGAGACGTTCGCGCGCCTCATCCCGCGGGGCGAGGTGGTCGCGTTCCCGTACGAGGGGTTCTTCGGACCGATGGACACGATCAAGGACCGGCAGCGGCTCGAGGCGCTCCACGAGTCCGGGCGCGCACCCTGGCGGCAGGTCGGGCTCGCGCGAGGAACGCGAGCCGAGGCCGGCCTGATGCTCGCGCTCTCGCTCGTCCGGCGGCGATGCGCCGCTGCGCCGCGTGCTCGCGATCGGCTGCCACGCGGACGACATCGAGATCGGCTGCGGCGGGACGCTGCTCGCGCTCACGCGAGAGCCGGCCCGACGTCGAGGTGACGTGGGTCGTGCTCGGTGCCGAGGGAGAGCGCGCCGCCGAGGCGCGGGCGAGCGCCGAGGCGTTCCTCGCGAGCGCGGCGCGCGCCGAGGTCGTCGTCCACGGGTTCCGGGACGCGTACATGCCGTACCACGGCGAGTCGGTCAAGGAGGCCTTCGAGGAGCTCAAGCGGGTCGAGCCGGATCTCGTGCTCACGCACACGCGCGACGACCTCCACCAGGATCATCGGCTCGCGTGCGAGCTGACGTGGAACACGTTCCGCGACCACCTCATTCTCGAGTACGAGGTGCCGAAGTGGGACGGCGACCTCGGACGTCCCAACCTGTACGTCCCGCTCGGCGAGGACGTCGTCGAGCGACAAGCTCGACCTCGTCCTCCGGCACTTCCCGACGCCAGGCCGGGAAGCACTGGTACGACGTCGAGACGTTCCGAGGGCTGATGCGGCTCCGCGGGCTCGAATGCGCCGCTCCGTCACGGTACGCCGAGGCGTTCTACGCTCCGAAGGGTGATGTCGTCTGGCTCGCTGAACCCGATGCGCGTCCTCGTCACCGGCAGCCACGGCTACATCGGCTCGGTGCTCGCGCCGATCGTCGCCGACGCGGGCCACGACGTCGTCGGGCTCGACACGTGCTTCTACGGGGGTGCGACTTCGGGGCGACCTCGGGACGATCGCGACCGTGCATCGCGACGTCCGCGACGTCACGGCAGCGGACTTCGAGGGGTTCGACGCGGTCGTCCACCTGGCGGCGCTCTCGAACGACCCGATCGGCGACCTCAACGAGCAGTGGACGTACGACATCAACCTCGACGCGACGCTGCGCGTCGCACGAGCGGCCAAGGACGGCCGGCGTCCGGCGGTTCGTCTTCGCCTCGTCGTGCTCGATGTACGGCGCGTCGGGAACGGACGACCTGCTCGACGAGAGGGCGCCCGCTCCAGCCGCTGACGGCCTACGCCGAGTCGAAGGTGCGCGCGGAGGAGGGGCTCGCGGCGCTCGTCGGCGACGGGTTCGTCGATCGTCTCGATGCGCAACGCGACGGTCTACGGCGTCTCGCCGCGGCTCCGCCTCGACATCGTCCTCAACAACCTCGCCGGCTGGGCGCACACGACCGGCCGCGTCCGGCTGCTGTCGGACGGGCGCTCGTGGCGGCCGCTCGTCCACGTCCGCGACCTGTCCCGCATGGCCCTCGCGATGCTCGAGGCGCCGGACGACCTCGTCGCGGGCGAGGCGTTCAACGTCGGCTCGGCCGACCAGAACTACCTCGTCCGCGACCTCGCCGAGGTGCTCGCCGAGGTGACGGGCTGCGAGGTCGAGTTCGCGACCGACGCGTCACCCGACCCGAGGTCGTACCGCGTCGACTTCTCGAAGCTCGCGCGCTCGTTCCCGTCGTTCGCATTCGAGTGGGACGCACGCCGTGGCTCGGAGGAGCTGGTGAACGCCTATCGCACGATTCCGCTCACGACGGAGCTCTTCGAAGGGCGTCGCTACGTCCGCCTGCGCCAGCTGCGTCACCTGCTGGACGACGGCGAGCTGGAGGAAGGGCTCCGGTGGACGACGACGCCGCGACTGACTCGACAGGAGCCGTGATCGCCGGATATAGGTTCGAGCATGCTCGGGCATACGGCGCCCGAGATCTCAGCCGTCAGAGACACTGAGGGGGAGGTATCGATGAAGAAGTCGTTGACGCTCGGAGCGCTCGTCGTCGCGGGAGCGCTTGCGACGGCGGGTGTCGCCGTCGCGTACTGGGACACGGACGGGCACGCCGGAGGTCTCGCCGAAGCACCGCGCAGGCGGGAATGAGCAACGCGTGCGACGGCGGAACGAAGATCGAGGGCGTCGACGGGGACGTCGTCAGCGGCGACTACCCGATCACCTTCGACGGATACCCGGACACGGTGCGGATCACGGTGACCCAGACGAGCCAGGGGCCGACGTTCGCGTTCAAGGTCCTGAACTACCCGAACGACCACGTGATGACCAGCGTGCTCGTCAAGGGAGGCCCTCAGGCGATCGGCGCGAACTGGTACGACTACGGCTCCGCAGGCCCGTGGGACGCCGAACGGCGAGCCGCCGATCGACGTCGTCGCGCCCGGCGTGTCTCGAACGACGATGGACTCCATTCGCCGCTCAACACGCAAGAACCCGAACGGCAAGTGGTACGGGCTCAGCCACGTCTGCTTCTTCACCGACAAGGGCCCGTTCGCGCGGTTGAGCTCTCGCGCCGTTCTGACGCGGCAGGGCTCGAGCAGCCCGCCGACGCTCCGTCCCCCGCACCATGCGGGGGACGGAGGTGTCGGCGCGCGACCCGCACGTGGCGTGCCGTCGCTCGCGGTCGTCAGGGCTGGCCGGCGTCGTCCACGTTCGGCGGCGTCGACCGCGGCGGATCGACTTCTCTATCCCGATCTCGGCGTCGCCCGTCTCGATCGAGGTGTTCCTCGTCACCTCGGGGACGACGCGGGAGATTCGCTTCACGACGAAGATCGTCAACGTCGGCAACGGGCCGATGGCGATCGTGGCGATGCGGATGAATCGTCCATTCCGCCTGGGCGACATGGCAGCGCGTACGAAAGGCGGGCGGTGGGTGGAGCCGGATCAGGACGCCCGAGGTCGAAGCTCGATCTACATCGGCAGCAAGGAGCACGGCCATTGGCACGTGCAGGCGGGCGGCCCGCTACCGAGCTCGTCCGGCTCGACAGCGGCAAGCGCGTACGGACAGGGGTCAAGGTCGGCTTCTGCTACTTCGACGACAGCGGTCTACCGCGGGTCGCTCGCCGGGACGCCGACGACGCCCGTGTACCCGAAGGCGGGGTGCGGCACGCCCGGCGACCTCCGGATTACGACGGGCATCTCGGTCGGCTGGCTGGACTCGTACTTCTGGCGCATCCCCGGGCAGGCGATCGACGTGACCGGGCTGCCCGCCGGTCAGCTACAGGCTGAGCGTCACCGCCGACCCGGAGAACTGGTTCCGCGAGACGAACGAGCGCAACAACACGACGTGGGTCGAGTTCCGCTACGGCCCGACGACCGGAGCGACGGCGCTTCCGCCACGGGCCGCAGCCCGTAGGCCGCGTGCGGTTCGTCGAGACCCCGATTCCGGCGCCGTCGTCGTCGAGCTCGAGCGCCACGAGGACGAGCGCGGCTTCTTCGCTCGCGTCTGGGACCCGGACGAGCTCGCCGCCGCCGGCCTGACGCCGCGGTCTCGCCCAGGCGAGCATCTCGCGCTCGACACGAGGACGGGAACGCTTCGCGGCATGCACTTCCAGCTCGCCGCCGCACGAGGAGGCGAAGCTCGTGCGGTGCGTCCGCGGCGCGATCTTCGACGTCGTCCTCGACCTGCGACCCGATTCGCCGACGTACCTCGGCTGGCACGGCGTCCGCCTCGACGAGGGAAACGGGAAGGCGCTCTACGTGCCGGAAGGCTGCGCCCACGGATTCCAGACGCTCGTCGACGGACTCCGACGTGCTCTACCTGATCTCGTCCCCGTACGTCCCCGAGGCGTCCGTCGGGCGTGCGCTGGGACGACCCGGCGTTCGGCATCGAGTGGCCCGACGACCTCGGAGCGGACGATCGGCGCGCGCGACCGCGCCTGGCCGGACTACGTCCCGCCCGGCGGTGACAGCCGCCGCAGCCGCGGCGCGTAGAGGTCATCCGCCTCGATCTCGCTGACGCGCGCGAGCAGGTCGTCCAGGTCGTCGAGCGCGTGCAGGAACCGCCCCGACAGGGCGTCGGCGTCTCCGCGGGCGATCCGGGCCACGAGCGCGGCAACACGCTGCGGCGGGAGCGCGTCGCTCCTCTCGGCGAGCGACGGAGAACCATGGTGTGCGCGCCATCGCCGCCGTCATCTCCGTCCAGACGAACCCCGGCGTGACGGAGAACGCTCGAACGCCGGTCCCGTCGAGCTCCGCGTCGAGCGACTCGACGAGGCTCGCGAGCGCCGGCCTTGCCGGCGGCGTACGCGGACTGGTGCGGTGCGGGGCGAACCGCGGCGTAGCTGTTCAGCGCGATCAGGCGCCCGCGACCCCGGGCGATCATTCCCGGGACGACCCGTCGCACGAGGACGAGTGCACCGACGAGGCTCGTCTCCACGTCGGCCCTCCAGTCCGCCGCGGCGACCTCCCAGGTCGGGCCGAGCGCGGCGCAGACGCCGGCCGCGTGGACAACGACGTCGATCGGGCCGAGATCGCGTTCGACGGCGCCGACGATCGTGTCGATCTCGCCCTCGTCGCGCACGTCGCCGCGCCGGGCGCTGACGTCCGCGACCGTCCGCCTGGAGCGATTCGCGGGCTGCCTCGAGGCGTTCGGTCGATCGCCCGACGATCGCTATCGCGTACCCGCCCGCGCCGAGCGCCCGCGCGATCTCGATGCCGACGCCGCTACCGCCGCCCGTGACGAGCGCCACCGGCCGCTCCGTCGGTCACGGACGAGGCTCCAGCAGATCGTGCTCGACGAGGCGATCCGCCGCCCGCCGAATGTCCTCGAACGGGATGCCCGAGCGCTCCGCGATCTCGAGCAGGCTCGCTCGTCCCGTCGGAGAGGCTGAGAACCCAAAGCAGCGCCATCTCCTCGCTCGAGCCGCCTCCGATGCCGCGGTAGAGGCCGCGCTTGCCCAGTTGCGGCTCGCCGTACGGGCTGAGGTTCGCGTACGTGGCGTTGGACTCGAGAACGTCGATCACGTCGACGAGCGTCGCGAAGCTCTCGCCGAGGTACTCCGCGCGCACGAAGTCGAGATCGTCGGCGGACGAGTGGTACTCGGGGAACTGGTCGGCCGGGGTGCGCGAGAACGCTCCGACCGGGAGATCGAAACCCGGCGAGCAGAACTGGCGCTCGTCGCCCCCGTACGGGAACCAGTCGAGCACGCGGCTCCCCGGATCGCGAGGCCAGGACGTGGGCGACGACCTGGTCGATCTCGGCGTCCCCGCGGCGGCTTCGCTTGTAGGTGAACGGCCCGGGGTCGCCCACGCACGAGATGACGAGGCCGTGGCGTATCCGCTCGACGGTCTCGCGATTCCGCGCGAGCCAGCGTGATCGCGCCGATCGTCCCCGGCAGCCCAGAGCAGGCGGTAGGTGTAGCGGAGGCCGGGTTGCGCCGCGAGCGCGCGCCCGAGCTCGGTCAGCAGCGCGACCCCGGAGAGGTTGTCGTTCGCGAGCGACGGGATGGCACGCGTACGTCGTGAGGAGGACCTCGTCGGCGTGTGCTGCCGGGAACGACCGCCTCGCCGTAGGTGACCGAGCCGGGCTCGAGCGTGGAGTCGATGACGACGTGGTAGTCGCCCGGCTCGAGCGCGTCGAGTTGCCTCTGGCTCATGCAGAAGCCCCAGCGCTCGACGTAGTACGACGTCCGGTACGGGAACGAGATCGGGATCGTCCGGGTGCGTGAACACGTGGTCGCGGAGCTCGTCGAGCGAGACGACGGCGTCGACCGGGGCGCTGTAGTTGAGGACGTGGAGGTTGGAGTCCGCGAAGTCGACCACACGCGCTCCCGTCCGGCCCGTCGATCCACGCCGCGCGGATGTTCCACTCGTTGGGGACGGTCCAGTCGAGCACGCTGCGTCCCCGTCGGCGTCTCCACGATCTCGAGCGGCACGTCCCGCCCGACGAGCCGGAGCGTCTCGCGAAGACCGTCGCCGGTGATGCTGCGGCAGATCGGGAACATCTCCGCCATCCGACGGTGGATGGCGCTCCCGCCGTCGCGGGATCCGAGGACGATCGTGCGATCGAGCGCCATTGCTCGGATCGTACGCGGGCGCAGTGCGGGCGACGCAGCGAGACACGCCCGATCTGATCATCGCGGAGTTGCGCGATGGGTCGGTGTCGGTAAGAAGAGAGAGCGTACCGGGGCAATCCGGTCGCGTCGAGGGTGGGAAGCGGCACGTAGTGAGTCTGCCGGACGCGCTACGTTCGGCGCCGCGCATTCATTGCGGCGGTCGTGCTACCACCACGGGAAGCGTGTCGCAGGCGGCTCCGGCCACGCCGGCGTTCGTCCAGGCGCGCGCCAACGAGGTGACCTCCGGAACCGTCGAACAGCGTCACGTTCGACCAACCCGACGACGGCCGGGCAACCTCATCGTCGTCTACGTCCTGTGGAGCAACGCTGGGGCGGTGACGGTCTCGGACAATCGTGGCGACACGTTCGCGAGCGCGGCTCCTCGGACGACCTGGGGGAGCTCCTGGAGCGCGCAGGTCTTCTACGCGAGGAACATCGTGGGCGGAGCGACGACCGTCACGGCCTCGTTCGCGACGCGCGATCAGCAGCTTCGGCGTCGTCTACGTCCACGAGTACTCGGGTATCGACAAGATCGCTCCGGTCGACGCCACGAGGTCGGCGATCGGCACCGCCAGTGCCATGAGCACGCGGGGCGATGACGACGACGAACCCGAACGATCTGCTCTTCGCCGCCGTCCGCTTCGAGCAACAAGGTCACGAAGGGCGGCACCGGTTACACGACGCGGTCGACCGCCTACGGCAACCGCACGGAGGACCGCGACGTCACGAGCCGCAGGCTCGTATACGGCGACCGCGACGCAGAACGGCAACGCGTGGGTGATGCAACTCGTCGCCTTCAAGGCGGACAACGGGCTCCGGGGACACGACTCCGCCGAGCGTCCCGACGGGCTGACCGCGACACCGGTCTCGACGACGCAGATCAACCTCGGATGGACGGCGTCGACCGACGACGTCGGCGTCGCCGGGTACAGGGTCTTCCGCAACGGTGCGCAGGTCGGGACGTCGCGCACGACGTCGTACCAGGACACCGGCCTCTCGCCGGCGACGACGTACAGCTACACGGTGCAGCGCGTTCGACGCCGCCGGGAACGACTCCGCGCAGTCGTCGGCGGTGAGCGCGACGACGCAGTCCCTGCCGGCCGACAGCACGCCACCCTCGGTCTCCATCACCGCTCCCGCCGCCAACAGCACAGGTCAGCGACACCGTGACGGTCACCGCCGACGCCAGCGACAACGTCGGCGTCAGCGGCGTCCAGTTCTGCGTCGACGGCGTGAACGTGGGCGCCGAGGACGTCACCGCGCCGTACTCGGTCTCGTGGGACTCGACGACCGTGGCGAACGGCGCTCACGTGCTGACGGCTCGCGCGCGCGACGCTGCCGGCAACGCCACGACGACGACCGGAACGACCGTCACGGTCTCCAACACGACGCCGCCGGCCGGCGGTCCGGCCGCGAGCTACGCGTTCGACGAGGGCACCGGCACGACCGCCGTCGACGCCTCCGGCCACGGGCTCACCGGCACGCTCACGAACGGCGCCGACGTGGGGCGCCGGGAAGTACGGCGGCGCGGTGCGGCCTCGACGGCGTGAACGACTACGTCACCTCGGCAACCCGACGGCGCTCAGGTTCACGGGGAGCATGACGATCAGCGCGTGGATCAACGCGGCGGCCTTCCCGGCCGACGACGCCGCGGTCGTGTCGAAGCGCGGCTCGGTCGGCTACCAGCTCGACACGACGGTCGACCGAGGGCCGCGCACCATCGGCTTCAAGCTCACGAACAGCTCGGGCCAGGACATGCTGCGGTACGGGGCGACTGCGCTCTGGCGACCGGCGGCTGGTACCACGTCGCCGGGCGTCTACGACGCGGCGTCGCGGACGACTGACACGTCTACCTCAACGGCCAGCTGGACGACGGCCCACTCGTCGGGAACGTCACCGCGACCCAGCAGGACTCCCCGCAGGACGTGCTCGTCGGCCAGCGGCCGGAGGGCCGACTACTGGTTCAACGGGTCGGATCGACGACGTGCGGATCTACGGTCGCGCGCTGACCGCCGCCGAGATCCAGGCCGACATGGCCACGCCCCTCGGCTCCGGCGGGTCGTCGGATCCGACGCCGCCGACGGTCGCGATCACGGCTCCCGCGGCCAACGCGCAGGTGAGCGACATCGTCAACGGTCACCGCCGACGCGAGCGACAACGTCGGCGTCAGCGGCGTCCAGTTCTACGTCGACGGCGTCGCCGCGGGCGCCGAGGACACGACGGCGCCGTACGGCCTCCAGTGGGACACCCGCGCGGTCGCCGAACGGCGCCCACGCGCTCACCGCGCGAGCGCGGGATGCCGCGGGCAACTCGACGCTGTCGGCCGCCGGTCACGGTCAACGTCGCGAACACGAGCTCCTTCCAGAACGAGGTGCTCGCTACCGGCTTCAACCTGCCCACGAGCATCGAGTTCCTGCCCGACGGGCGCATGCTCGTCGTCGAGCTCGCCGGCAAGATCTGGGTGCTGCCGCCGCCGTACACGACGCCCGATCCGACGCCCTTCCTGCAGATCACGAACATCGGCTCGGCCGGCGTGCAGCAGGGCATCTACGACATCGCGCTCGACCCCAGCTTCGCGACGAATCACTTCTACTACGTCTTCTACACCCTCGGTTCGCCGAACCGCGACCGGCTGTCACGGTTCACGGCGAACGCGACCAACACCGGCACCGTTGCCGGGAGCGAGCTGCGTCCTGTACCAGGATCCGCGAGGACGCCAACGCCGAGCACCACGGCGGCGCGATCAACTTCGGGAACGACGGCAAGCTCTACTTCACGACGGGCGAGCACTTCATCCCGAGCGAGGCTCAGGACCGTTGACGAATCGTACGCGGAAGATCCACCGCATCAACCCGGACGGGACAGATCCCGACCGATAATCCGTTCTACGACGGGTCGGGCCCAACGTCGACTCCGTCTGGGCGTTGGGTCTCCGCAACCCGTACCGGGCCTACTACGACGCCCAACCGGAGGCTCTTCATCGGCGACGTCGGCGGCAACGTCGCTCCACCGCGATCGAGGAGGTGGACCTCGGGGGCCGGGGCGCGAACTACGGGTGGCCCGACCAGTGAGGGGCCGTGCACGAGTCCGTGCACGAGCCCGATCTACTCGTACGCCCACAACGGGCGCGACGCGTGCGTCACCGGCGGCTTCGTGTACCACGGGTCGCCAGTTCCCGGCCGCGTACCGGGGTAGCTACTTCTTCGCCGACTACACACAGAACTGGATTCGACGCCTCACTTCGATGCCAACGGCAACGTCACTGGCGTCGTCAACTTCGAGCCGGCGACGGCTCGGTCGACGGTCCATACGGCGACGTCGTCTATCTCACCGAGGGGCCCGACGGGGCGCTCTACTACGTCGACCTCGGGTACTCGGACGTCGGCGCGACCTTCGGCGTCAGCGAGATCGGCCGATCCGCTATCTCCAGTCGAACCAGGCGCCGGTCGCCGTCTCGTCGGCCACCCGACGTCAGGCCCGCGCGCCGCTCGCGGTCAGCTTCTCGAGCGCCGGCTCGTCCGATCCCGAGGGACAGCCGCTGACGTATTCGTGGACGTTCGGCGACGGAGGCACCTCGACGGCCGCCAACCCGACGCACACGTATACGCAGGCGGGCCAGTACTCCGACGCGGCTCACCGTCTCCGACGGGGTCAACAGCACCCTGTCGCTGCCGATCACGGTCAGCGCGGGGCAGAAGCCCACGGCGACCATTCTCACGCCGCAGGACGGGTCCTTCTTCGTCGCCGGGGGCGTGATCTCGTCAGCGGCGATGCCGACCGACCCGACGATGGATCGCTCCCCGCCAGTGCGTTCACGTGGAACGTCGACTTCCTGCACGAGGGTCACGTGCATCCGGGGACTCCGCGGACCGGGGTCGAGAGCGGCTCCTTCACGACCCCGACGACCGGGTCACGACTTCGCGGCGACACGCGCTACCACGGTCGCCGTCGCTGACCGTGACCGACTCCACCGGCCTGACCGACACGAAGGCGTCACGATCTGGCCCACGACGAAGGTCAACCTCTCGTTCTAGACACGTCCCCACGGGCCTGACGCTCTATCTCGACGGCATCGCCAAGACGACACCCTTCGTCTACGACACTCTCGTCGGCTTCACGCACACCGTCGAGGCGCGCAACCAGATCTTCGGTGGCGACCGTCCTACTCCGTTCTCGTCCTGGTCGGACGGCGGGGCGCAGACACACACCATCACGGTGCCCACGACGAACCGCAGCTACCTAGCGACATTCCAAGCAGCGACGGATACCGAGCCGCCGACGGCTCCGACAGGCGCGACGGCGACGGCGGTGAACTCGGGGCAGGTAGACGTCTCGTGGTCGGCCGCGACAGACGACGTCGGAGTCACCGCGTACCGCGTCGAACGATGCCAGGGGCCGGGCTGCTCGACCTTCTCGCAGGTGGCCACCCCAACCGGTGCCTCCTACAGCGATACGGGGCTGACCCCGTCGACGACCTACTCGTACCGGGTGCGGGCGACCGATGCCGCGGGGAACTTGAGCCAGTACTCAGCGGTCGTGACGGTGACAACCGCAGCGGCCGGGCCGCCCCGGTCGCCGCGTACGCGTTCTCGGAGGGGGCGGGGTCGAGTGTCGCGGATGCTTAGGCTCCGGCAACTTCGGTGATCGGAACGGCGACCTGGACGTCCCAGGGGAAGTTCGGAAACGCGTTGAGCTTCGACGGCGTCGGCGCGCGTGTGACGGTGGCGGATTCGCCGTCGCTTCGCCTGACAAGTGCCATGACGCTCGAGGCCTCGGTGTTCCCCACTGCTGTCACGAGCGCGTGGCGCGACGTGATCTACGAGGGTAACGCGGCAACTATTACCTGGAGGCAACGTCGAATTCCTCTTCGCGACCGGTCATCGGCGGAATCTTCTCCGGCGCAAACGGCGAGACGTACGGGACGGCAGCGCTTGCAGCGAACGCGTGGACGCACCTGGCGGCGACCTATGACGGCACGACACTGCGTCCTGTACGTAAAACGGCGTGCAGGTCTCGAGCAAGGCTCAATCCGGCTCACTCACGACCTCTGCCAATCCCCTCCAGATCGGCGGCGACGGATTCTACGGCCAGTACTTCGCCGGACGGATCGACGAGGTACGTCTCTACCAGGTCGCGCTCACTCAAGCGCAGATCCAGGCCGACATGAATACCCCGATAGGAGGGTGAGAGCGGCCCTTGATCCAGTCCCGGTGGCAGACGCGGCGATGCCCTCAGGAGGACGCAATAGCTGGCCCGTCCTCACGATTCCTCCGCTCTGAGGCGCGGTGGCCTAGACGTAGATAGCAGGTCCATCGCCAGCTGATCGAGGCTCCCGATCGGAGGATGGGTGGCGAGCGCCAGTGCATCAGCTGACGGACGGTAGTGGCGGTGTCCGGGTATGCGATCACCTGCATGCCTGCTGAGTGCGCGGCGCGAATGCCGCTTGCGGAGTCCTCGATCGCGACGCACCGAGCAGGATCCACGCCCAAGCGCAGGGCGGCCTCGAGGTAAACGTCCGGCGCCGGCTTCCCCCGGACGACCTCCTCGGACGAGACCGTGACGGCGAAGAACTCGGTGAGCTCGAGGCGTCGGAGGACAGCGTCGATAGATCACGATTCGACGAGGAGGCAAGCGCGAGGCGCAGGCCGCCTTCGGACAGTCGATTCACTGCTTCCGCCGCGCCCGGTACGACCGGCAGGTCGGTCTCGTAGCGGATAAGCATTCGCCGCACGACCTCCCGGTTGATCGCCTCCGGGGGCTCGCGGGAGTCCGACGACCTCGTGGAGATAGCGCGACCATTCGCGCGAGCTCATCCCCATCATCGCCTCCTGAGCATCGGGCGTGTAGCGTCCGCCCCATTCCTCCGTCAGCGCCTCGCGCACCTCGTCCCAGAGGTGCTCGGTGTCGACGAGCACTCCATCCATGTCGAAGACGACAGCTTCGGCAGGCTCGGCCTGCGGCATCCGCGCGATCGTACTCGAAGCTGCGTACTGCTCTCGCGCGGGTGCCTTTCTTCGATCCTCCCATTCGTACTATGTAGCACGGGTGGGTTCCCAGCCTATGAAGGAAGTTGGCATGCGGCGAACGAGGCGAAAATACGGGGATGGATTGGAGCTGCGGCGCGGCGACATCGTCACGCTCCGCTCGCCGAGCGAGATCCTCGCGACGCTCGACGACAGCGGATCGCTCGACGGGCTGCCCTTCATGCCGGAGATGCTCGCGTATTTCGGACGGCAGTTTCCTGTTGCGTCTCGAGTCGAGCGGGCCTGCGACACCATCACCTACGCCGGGGCACGGCGCATGCTGTCCACAGTGATCCTCGACGAACTCCGGTGCAACGGGAGCGGCCACGGCGGCTGTCAGGCCGGCTGCAGGATCTCAACTGGAAAGAGGCATGGCTTCGTCGCAGCGGCGGCGAGACCCCCACAGCCTTTACGCCCGACGATGGCCTCGAGCGCTTGCGCGATGTCGCGCTGCCGCAGCATTCACGGCCGGTCGGGGACAAGCCGGGTACCACCGACACCTATCGATGCCAGGCAACCGAGTTCCTTCGCGCGACCGTACCCCTCGGCTGGTGGGACGCGCGGTCGTTCCTGCGGGAGGTGACCTCACGCAACGTCTCCCCCTGGACGTTCGTGCAGGTGATGTCGCGCCTGGCGGTCGACGAGGCGGGACGGCGTCTCGGTCTGAAGGAGACGAGGCCGTTCAAGCCCCTTGACGAGCCACCGGTTTCGAGGACTCTGCAAAGGCTCGATTCTGGGGCCAGGGTACGTGTTCGCTCTGCGGACGATATCGCCGAGACGCTCGACCAAGAGGGAAAGCCCGTGGACTGTGGTTCGATCGCGAGATGCTCCCGTACTGCGGGAAGAAAGCGACGGTGCAGACTCGCGTGAGGCGGTTCGTCGACGAGACGACCGGGGCAATGGTCGAACTCAAGAGTGATTGCTACATCCTCGATGGCGTCGTCTGCAAAGGACACGTGAGCGAGGGCCGCTGGTTCTGCCCGCGGGCGATCTATCCATGGTGGCGTGAGGCCTGGCTCGAGCCGACGACCGCCGACGCGGGAGCGTCGGGGAGCGAGCTGGATAGCGACAGCGACCGCGGATAGCCACAGGGTCCGCCGAGATCAGAGGGGCCTGCAGCGGGCGTCGCTGCCGTACACCGCGCGCTGGGTGTCGACGAGCTGTCGGTCGAGGGCCTCGTCGTACGCGGCCGGAGCGCCTTCGCAGCTGACATCGCGGACGACGCCGGGGCCGACGACCGTCGCGCGGTAGCGCTCGCCGTTGCCGGCGGGTCGGCGGCCGACCGCCGGGTAGCCGGGGTACGGGTCGTGCGGATAGAGGCCGTACAGATGCCGGCGCCAGGCGTAGGCCGGCGTAGCCCTTCAGGCGCCTGCAGGCGGAGTTTCTTCGCCAGGCGTAGACCTTGCCGTCGACGTTCTCCAGCGTCCTTCTTCAGCTCGCCACAGGGAAACCGCAGCGCACGTCGAGCTCGGCGATGCTCGAAGGTGGTCCATCGACGTGCAGGACCAGTTCGCCAGATCTCGAGCTTCGGGAAGCTCGCCGTTCCAGTGGCTCAGGCGGAGCTCGACCGAGGCCTGCAGGGCTTCCAGGGATCGAGCCCGAGGTTCGGGAGCCCGCGCTGCCAGGCCTGGAGTGCCCAGTGGCTGCCGTCGGGCATCGTGCACCCGGTGACGAACCAGGCTAGCGGCGGCCCTGAGTACCTGCCGCAGGCGTTGCGGAATCCCCGGAGAGCGTCCTCCGATACGTTGCCCAGCCGTCCGGAGTCGATGCGAAAGGCGACCTGCGGCCGGCCGGGGACGGGGTGGCGCGCGTTGATCGCGCCCCAGGCGAGCACCGTCCAGCGCTTGCTCTTCGCGCGGTAGCCGACGAGCGCTTGCCCGCGCGCATTGACGCGCAGCGTGACGTCCTTCGCGTCCCGGGCGATCAGCTGAGAGGCTCCGCCCCCCACCGGCAGCACCAGGGCCGCGGAGGCCGAAGGTGAGGCCGAGGCGCCGCATCGACCTCGGCATCGGCACCACGGGCAGGCACGTCGTAGATTGCGTGCGTGGGGGACGGCTTCGACGACGCGAGGTCGGTTCTGTTTCGCGGGACGATCGCGACAGTCGCGCTCGTCCTCTGCCTCGGCGCCGCGGCCCATCATCGCCTCCTGCGCCTCGGGCGTGTAGCGACCGCCCCATTCCTCGGTCAGCGCCTCGCGGACCTCGTCCCAGAGGTGCTCGGTGTCGACGAGCACGCCGTCCATGTCGAAGATCACGGCGCAGATCATCGGCGGATGCTCGCAGACTGCGGTCGGAGCAGTGTCAGCCCGCGCGCCGCAGGGCGGAGGCGTGCGCGCGCTCGATCCTCGCTGCGGTGGAGGCGTCGTGCGACCACGCCGGCCAGGAGAAGTTCGTCGGGCGTCGCAACGCGCAGCCCATCGTGCAGCCGAGCGTCACGCCGGCGCGCCGTGCGCTGAAGAGTCCCGCACCGCCGAGGATGGCTCGCACCTCGCCCGCGCCGTGCTTGCGACGGACGAGCCCGAGGAGCGTCCAGTCCTCCAGGCCGTCTCGAATCTGCTCGAGCCGGGCGCTCGGAATCGGTCCCGACGGGCCTGGATAGAGAAGCACGAACTCTCCGCCTCGGGAGAGGCGTGCGAGCGGATTCCCGGCGTCGTAGCTCGTCGCCCCTTGCCCGTAGAGCATGCCCTGGAGACCTTCCATGGCATTCCAGAGCAGGAACATTCGGGGGTTCGACAGGGGTTCGCGGGCCGAGAACCCCGGCGTTCCTCCGGAGCGCCCGTACGTGTACGACCAGATCGACGCATGACGCCGCACGCCCTGGATGCTCCGCGCGAGTTCCCGCTCGCGCTTGCGACCGAGCTTCGGCACCGTGTACTGACCGTAGTACCGTCTCGAGAGCACCACCCAGATGTCCACGTCGTCGCCGTTGCGGCCGTCCGCGAGGAAGCGGTTCGACCTAGAAGGATTTCCGGTGACGAGGGTTCGCGCGCCCGGCCAGCAGCTGTGCAAGACCTTGGACTGACGGGCGAGGAGGCGCTGTCCCGCGAGGTCCGGTTCGTCCTGCGCGTACAGGAACGGCAACCGTCCGAGCCAGCCCTGCTGCTCCCAGAAGGCTCGCACGCCCTTGAGGTAGTCGCACCACGTCTCCGGCCTAGCCGGGTCGAGGCCCGCGATGCGGCTCCCGGCACTCGTCCGGTTGCTCGAGATCGGAATGCGCATGGAGGCGAAGCCGGGCGCGCCCGCCTCTCGCATCAGCGTCGCCGAGTCGAGCCACCACCGGCTCGAGGCCTGGTAGCCGGCCGTGCTTCGCGGTTCGCCGAACCCCCACGACGACGGCGACAGACCGTAGTCCGCGAGGAACCGGAACAGGGCGCTGTGCGCCGCCCTGCGCTCGGAGACGTCGTGAAAGCCGTACAGCCGCGAGACTGCGGCGAGGTACGTCCCCGGGCTGACGTGGAACGAGGTCGGGATCGCACTGTCGGGGAGGACGACGGGATACACGCGGACGGAGAGCGAGAGCGTCGCCGGGCGTCCGTTCACGGTGACGACGACCCGCCCCCTGTACGAACCCGCGGCCGCGTCGCGGGGCACCGTCACCCGGACGTAGAGCGGTTGGTTCAGCGCTTCGGACGCTCTCGGCTCGCCGCCCCACGGCAGCAGGGCGTCCGCCACCCTGCGTCCGCCGACGTCGACGAAATGACCCCACGCGATGTCGACACGGAGCGGTCCGAGCGAGCCTCGCTCCACCGCAGCTGCGACCGTGCCGCCACCTCGAGCGACGATCCAGGCGCCCTCGTGGTCGCCGCGTGCTGCCTGCAGGACGATCGCGGTACGGCCACCCGGTGGAGGGCTGCCCGTCGCGGGAATCGTCTGGGAAGACGAAAACGCGATTGCCAGGTTGCCGGCGGCGCCCTGGGAGCCCGCCGGCAGCACCAGGGCCGCGAGCAGGCCGACGGTGAGGGCGAGGCGCCGCATCGACCTCGGCATCGGCAACACGGGCAGGCCCTGGACCCCCGATGGGAGGGATTGCTCGACAAACCGTGGCAGCAGGGACTACGGACGGCGGCTCCGGGAGATCGCGGATGCGGCACGACAGCGGCCGGACGACACTCGTGCCAGGAGGTGAGGGTGAGGCCGGTCTTCTCGCCACGACTCCCGATCCGTATGTCCGCGCCGCCGAGGCGGGGCACCGTCGCCATGCCGCGAGGGCTCGCCCGTGAGGCCCTGGTCGTCTCGGGCGCGATCCTCGTCTACTTCTGCGTGCGCAACCTCACGGCGGGGAGCGCCGACGCAGCGTTCGCCAACGCGCGCCGTCTGATCTCCCTCGAGGACGCGCTCGGGATCGCCTGGGAGGATGCCGTGCAGTCGGTGACGCTCCGCAGCGACGCGCTCGTGAACGTCGCCAACTGGATCTATATCTGGGGCCACTGGCCCGTGATCCTCAGCGTCGCGACCGGTCTCTACCTCTACCGGCGCAGGCACTACTACCTCCTGCGCGACGCGATGATCGCCTCCGGCCTGATCGGCTTCTTCCTCTTTGCGCTGTTCCCCGTCGCGCCGCCTCGCCTGCTCGACGTCGGGCTGGTCGACACGGTCACGCAGCGCTCCGACGCCTACCGCGCGCTCCAGCCGCCGGGCCTGACGAATCAGTACGCGGCGCTGCCGAGCCTGCACGCCGGCTGGAACCTCCTCGTCGGGATCGTGCTCCTGATGGCCGTGACGAGCCTCGCGCTGCGCCTCGTGGCCGTCGCGCTGCCGATTGCGATGTCGCTCGCGGTCGTGGCCACGGCGAACCACTTCGTGATCGACGTCCTCGCCGGCATCGCCGTCGTGCTCGCCGGGCTCGCGATCGCGATTTTCCTCCAGGCGCGCCGAGACGCATCTACACTGCGTCGCGATGAGGTCTCAGGGGACCGAGGGGGCCTGCCTCGAGATCGCGCCGCCGTTCGTCGTGGCGCATCGAGCGGGAAACCAGCTCGACCGGCTGCGCGAGGCGGAGCGCCTCGGCGTCGCGCTGGTCGAGGCCGACGTGCGGCTGTTCCGCGGGCGGCCGGAGATCCGGCACCTGAAGACCGTCGGGCCGCTCCCGCTCTACTGGGACCGGTGGACGCTCGCCTCGCCCTTCCGCCGCTCGCTCGTGCTCGCCGAGCTGCTCGCCGCGACCCGTCCCGAGACCGAGCTGATGCTCGACCTCAAGGGACGCGATCCGCGGCTCGCGGCGATCGTCAGGGCTGAGCTCGAGCCGTTCCTGCCGACGCGACGCTTCACCGTGTGCGCGCGATCGTGGGAGCTGCTCGAGGCGTTCGACGGCCTCCCCGTCCGCCGGTTCGCGTCGGTCGGCAGCGCCCGCCAGCTTCGCGCGCTGCTTGCGCGGTACGCGCAGACCGGGGTCGACGGTGTCTCGATCCACGAGCGCCTGCTCGATGCGCGCGTGGTCGCCGACCTTCGCGCGGTCGCGGGGCTCGTCCTCACCTGGCCGGTCAACGCGCCCGCTCGCGCCCGCGAGCTCGTCGGGCTCGGCGTCGACGGGCTGATCAGCGACCGCGCAGGCCTCATCGCCCCGCTTGCGATGGCCCGCGCGTGAGCCTCGTTGCATCGGTCGTCGACGCCGTCGACTCGGCGTCGGATCGGTTCGGCCAACTCGACGGCCGCTACCTGCTGCCGGCGCTCGCGCTCCAGCTCCTGACGCTGGTGTTCCGATCGCTCGCGTGGCGTGGGGTGCTCGTCGCCGCGTATCCGGGGCGTCGGATCCCCGCGCCGACAATCGCGGGTGCCTACGCCGCCGGGGTGGCGCTGAACGCCTTCACGCCCGCGCGAGGTGGAGAGCTCGCCAAGCTGCTGATCGCCCGCTCGCGCATCCCCGGCTCCACCGTCCCGACACTCGCCGCGTCGCTGAGCGTGGTGCTGGCGATCGACGGCGTCATCGGCGGGGTCCTCGTCTGCACGCTCTGGGCAACCGGCGTCATGCCCGCACTGCCGGCGTTACCGGGGTCGATCGCGGTCGAGCTCGCGGTCGCCGGCGCGGCTGCCGCAACCGTGGTCGTCGCGGCGGTCTACCGGCTGTGGCCCGATGTCGTGCGGCGGCTCGCCCGTCGCGCGGCGCAGGGGTTGACCATCCTCCGTCAGCCCGGACGCTACGTCTGCACGGTGCTGCCGTTCCAGATCGCGGCGTGGTGGTGCCGCATCGGGGTCGTGTTCCTCGTCCTCGGCGCGTTCGGGATCAAGGCCAGCCTCGCGACGGCGGCGCTCGTCGTGGTGCTGAACGGCGCCTCGACGCTCGTCCCGGTCCCCGGCGGCGCGGGAACGCAGCAGGTGCTCGCCACGTTCGCGCTGCAAGGCGCCGTGTCGGCGGCGACTGCGGTCTCCTTCTCGCTCGGCATGCAGGTCGGCATCACGATGGTGAACACGACGGTCGGCATCGTCGCGCTGATGCTCCTGTTCCGCACCGTCCGTCCGGTCGGCGCAGTCCGCTCTGCCCGCGCCCTCGTGGCGCAGCGCGCCGACGCCGCTCTCTAGACCTCTCCGCGGTTCCGGGCCGTCCGTCGCGGGGTCCGCCTGCGCGCTCACTTGCCGAAGTGAAGTAACGTTGCTATAGATTGTGAAGCGTTGACTCATCGAGAGCGGCTGAGGGAACTGGCCCGAAGACGCCGCCGCAACCGGGGGACTGGCTCTGCCAGGTGCGACGTCCAGCCGCGAGCCGCCGTCCGGACGGGGAGCGGGGAGATGAGCCGGCGCCGCGACCGCTTCCCGGTGGTGGCACCCGTTCGTTCCGGGCACCGAAAGGAGGCGGATGAGCGTCGACGTCACACGATCCCAGTCCGAGGCTCCCTCACTCGAGCTCGTGCTCAAGCGGAACCCGGTCGAGCGGCTCAAGCGCGAGAAGGGGCCGCTCGGAATGCTCGAGGAGCTGCCCACCCTGATCGCAGCCGGTTACGCCGACGTCGCGGAGGAAGACGTCGTGCGGCTCAAGTGGTGGGGGCTCTACCACGACAAGCCGAAGGTCGGGACCTTCATGCTCCGGATCAAGCTCGCGGCCGGGCGGCTGACCGCGCCGCAGCTCCGCGCGATCGGGCGGCTGGCGCTCGATTTCGGCAAGGGCGAGGCCGAGCTGACCACGCGACAGAACGTCCAGCTCCACCACCTGCAGCTCGCTGCGTTGCCGGAGGTGTTCGACCGTCTCCACGAGGCCGGCCTGACGAGCCTCGGGGGCTGCGGCGACACGGTGCGCGCGATCACGGGCTGCCCGGCGGCCGGTGTGGACGCCGACGAGCTGTTCGACGTGACGCCCGTCCTGGACGAGGCGCACCGCTTCTTCACGGGCAACCCCGAGTACGTCGACCTGCCGCGCAAGCACAAGATCTCGATCTCGGCCTGCGCCTCTCGGTGCAACGCGCCCGAGATCAACTGCATCTCGCTCGTCGGAGTGCTGCGCGACGGCGAGCCGGGCTTCTGCGTGCTGGTCGGCGGCGGCCTGGCGTCCGTGCCGAGGATCGCCCGGGAGCTCGGGGTCTTCGTGCGGACGGACGAGGCGATCCCGGTGCTGCGGGCGATCCTCGACGCGTGGCGCGACGACCTCCGCTGGCGGGTGTCGCGGGTGAAGTCCCGCATGAAGTTCATGGTCGACGCGCTCGGCCCCGAGGGCGTCCGCGCGGAGGTCGAGCAACGGCTCGGCTACGCGCTACCGTCCTTCGCCCTGCCGCCGATCGACGTCGAGCCCGACGACCACCTCGGCATCCGCGAGCAGCCGGACGGGCGGTCGAGCATCGGCGTGCCCGTCCACGTCGGGCTGCTCGGCGGCGAGCGGCTCGTCGCGCTCGGCGACCTGCTCGAGCCGCTCGGCGCGGAGGCGCGTATCACCCGGCAGCAGAACCTGCTGATCGCCGACGTGCCCGCGGTCGCGGTCGATGCCGTGGTGGAGGCTCTCGCGGGGCTCGACCTGCCGCTCGACGCGAACGGCCTGCGCGGTAACGGCATCGCCTGCACCGGCGAGCCGCACTGCAACTACTCGGTCACGGAGACGAAGACCCGGCTCGACTCGCTGATCGACGGCCTGGAGAAGCGCTTCGGCAGCCGCGTGGCGCCGCTCCGCCTGCACCTGGACGGGTGCCCGCACGCATGCGGGCAGCACTGGGTCGGCGACATCGGGTTCCAGGGGACCACGGCCCGGGACGAGGCCGGGCAGCGCGGGCAGGCGTACGACGTGTACCTCCGGGGCGCCCTCGGGCCGCGTGCCGCGATCGCGCGGCCGGTGTTCCGGCGCGTGCCGACGGGAGAGCTCGACGGTCTCGTCCACGCGCTGGTCGAGGGTTGGCTCGACCGGCGAGGGGACGGCGAGAGCCTGCGGGCGTTTCTCGACAGGACGACGGACGAGGAGCTCGGCCTGCTGGTCGGGCGCGAGCCGGCGAGAAGCCGGAGAGAGGAGGCCGCCGCCGCATGAGCGCGATGGAGATCCTTGACGACTACGAGGCGGGCGAGCTCTCGGTCGAGTTCGAGGGGCTCGAGCCGTGGGACGTGGTCGAGTGGGCGATCGAGCGGTTCGGCGACGGTCTCGCGGTGTCGACGGCCTTCCAGGACGGCGACGTGGCGCTGATCGACATGGCCTACCGGGTCGATCCCGCCGTGCGCGTCTTCTCGATCGACACCGGCCGCCTGCCGCAGGAGACGCACGACCTCGTCGAGGAGCTCCGGGAGCGGTATCCCGGCCTGCGACTCGAGCTCCTCTCGCCCGACGGCCTCCAGGTGCAGCGCCTCGTCGACCGCAACGGGCCGAACCTGTTCCTCCGCTCGGTCGAGCAACGGCTCCTCTGCTGCAACGTGCGCAAGGTCCAGCCGCTGAACCGCGCTCTCGCCGGGCTCGACTGCTGGGTCACCGGGCTGCGCCGCGACCAGTGGGCGTCGCGGACGGACATCCGCAAGGTCGAGATCGACCACGACCACGACGCGATCGTGAAGCTCAACCCGCTCGCCGAGTGGACGCACGACGAGGTCTGGGACTACCTGCGCGACAACGACGTCCCGACGCACGCGCTCTACGCGAAGGGGTACACGTCGATCGGGTGCGCCCCCTGCACGCGCGCGATCGCGCCCGGCGAGCCCACACGGGCCGGGCGCTGGTGGTGGGAGACGGGCGCGCCGAAGGAGTGCGGGATGCACTGCTCGATCGAGACGGGCGGCTTCGAGCACGAGCTGCATGCGATCCTCGGCGACGAGGCGCACGCGTGACCGCGGTCCGGCTCCGGCCCGACGAGCTCGAGGTGGCACGCGCCGAGGTCGAGGCCGTGCGCGAGGCGCTCGGTGCGGGCGACTACCGGGACCGGCTCGACGAGCTCCTCGACGCGCTCGCCGACGGCGAGGTCGACGGGCGCGACGTCGGCGAGCTCGACCGTCTCCTCACGCTCGCGCTCCAGTCGGGGCGGGCGCGAGCGCTCTACGGCCCGGGCGGCGAGCAGGCGGCGCTGCGCGCGTTCCGCAAGCTGCCGACGGGCTCGGAGCTGACGCAGAGCACGGGCGCCGTCAACGAGGCGCTGGGTGCGCTTCGCGGGCGCGCGCTCGACGGGCTCACGCTGACGGCGGTCGGGCCCGGCGCGTTCACGCTCTCGGTCGCCACGGATGGCCCACAGCTGACCGTCCGGCTCGACCGCCAGGGCGCCCGTGTGACGAGCGTGGAGGCCTGATGGCGGAGAAGCGCTACTACATGGCCTGCGTCGACCTCGAGGGCCGCGAGGTGCTCGTCGTCGGGGGCGGGTCCGTCGCGCGCGAGAAGATCGACGGTCTGCTCGACGTGGGCGCCCTCGTCACCGTCGTCGCACCCGAGGTCTCCGGGCCGGTCGAGGAGCTCGCCCGGGCGGGACGCGTCGCGCTCGTTCGTGGCGCCTATCGCTCGTCCGACCTCGAGGGACGCTTCCTCGTCGTGGCCGCGACGTCGGTCACGTGGGTGAACGAGCGCGTCTACGCCGATGCAGAGGCGCGGGGGATGCTCTGCAACGTCGTCGACGTGCCCGATCTCTGCAGCTTCATCCTCCCGGCGGTGCACCGCGCCGATCCGATCGCCGTCGCGATCTCGACCGGCGGTGCGTCGCCCGCGCTGGCCCAGCGGCTGCGCGACGACGTCGCGCGCATCGTCACCGACGACCACGTCGCACTCGCGCGCGAGCTCCGCGACCTCCGTCCGTGGGCGAAGGAGCACCTCCCGACCTACGCCGCCCGGCGGGACTACTTCCAGGCCCTCGTCGCGGGGCGCCTCGGATGACCGTCGCCCTCGTCGGCGCCGGCCCCGGCGACCCGGGGCTGATCACGGTTCGCGGCCTCGAGCGGCTCCGCGCCTGCGACGCGGTCGTGTACGACCGCCTTGTCGCGCCAGAGCTCGTGGACGAGGCGCCGGACGATGCCCTGCGCATCTCCCGCGACGGGATCGCCCAGGAACAGATCAACGAGCTCCTCGTGGCGCTCGGCCGCCAGGGACTGGACGTCGTCCGGCTGAAGGGCGGCGATCCCTACCTGTTCGGGCGCGGCGGCGAGGAGGCGCTCGCGCTCGCCGAAGCGGGCATCCCGCACGAGGTCGTCCCGGGTGTCTCCTCGCTCGCCGCCGTGCCGGCCGCAGCGGGCATCCCCGTGACGCACCGCGGGCTCGCCGACACGGTGACGATCGCCACGGCACATGCCGCGGACGGGGGTGAACCCGACTACGACGCGCTCGTGGCAGCGGGTGGGACGCTCGTGCTCTTCATGGGCCTCGGCCGGCTGCACGAGCTCGTGCGAGGGCTCGTCACGGCAGGAATGCCCCCCGAGACGCCGGCCGCCGTGGTGTCACGCGGCACGCAGTCCGACCAGCGCACCGTCACTGCGCCGCTCGACGGGCTCGCCGAGGCGGCCGATGGGCTCCCGGGCCCCGCGCTGGTCGTGATCGGAGACGTCGTCTCGCTGCGGGCTCGCCTTACCTCGCGTCGCGAACCGGCGGCTAGGCCTGCTCGAGCACCCGCCTGATCCCGCGCACGGCCTGGCGGATCCGGTGCTCGTTCTCGACGAGCGCGAACCGGACGAAGCCCTCGCCGCCGGGGCCGAAGCCCGAGCCGGGGGACACCGCGACTCGCGCGTCGCGCGCGAGGCGCTCGGCGAACGCCAGCGAGCCCATGCGACGCGAAGGCTCCGGGCACCGGCGCCCAGGCGAACATCGTCCCGCGGGGACGCGGGAAGGACCAGCCGGCGCGGTCGAGGCCGTCGCACAGGGCGTCGCGGCGTGAGCGGTACACCTCGCAGACCTGGGTGGGCGTGTCGGGCGCCTCGTTCATCGCGGTGATCGCCGCGATCTGGATCGGCTGGAACGTCCCGTAGTCGAGCCAGCTCTTCAGGCGGGCGAGCGCCGTGCACACCTCGGCGTTGCCGACGAGGAACCCCACGCGCCACCCGGCCATCGAGAACGACTTCGTCAGCGTGTAGAGCTCGACGGCGACGTCCGTCGCGCCGCGGACCTGCAGGATCGATGGTGGCTCGTGGCCGTCGAAGGCGAGGTCGGCGTAGGCGAAGTCGTGCACGACGAGGATCTCGCGCTCGCGGGCGAACTCGACCACGCGCTCCATGAACGACGAGCTCGACGGTTGCGGTCGTCGGGTTGTGCGGGAAGGAGAGGAGGAGCACGCGCGGCCGCGGCGAGGCGCGCGCGTACGCGTCCGCGAGGTTCGCGAACAGGTCCTGGTCCGGCGCCATCGCGACCTGGAACACGCTCGCGCCCGCGAGGATCGGCGCGTGGATGTGGATCGGGTAGCTCGGCGCCGGGACGAGCGCCGCGTCGCCCGGCTCGACCAGCGTCCACATGAGGTGGACGAGCCCCTCCTTCGCGCCCATCGTGGCGACGACCTGGGTCTCGGGGTCGAGCTCCACGCCGAAGCGGCGGCGGTAGAGGTCGGCGCACGCCGCGCGGAGCTTCGGGATCCCCTTCGAGGCGGAGTAGCGGTGGTTGTGCGGCTTCGCGGCCGCCTCCTGCAGCTTGGCGACGGCGACGTCCGGGGAGGGCAGGTCGGGGTTGCCGAACCCGAGGTCGACGACGTCCTCGCCGGCGCGGCGGAGCTCGAGGGTCAGCTCGCGGATCGTCGCGAAGACGTACGGCGGCAGGCCGTCGAGCCGGCGGAAGGTGTGCGTCACGCGGCCTCCACGGCGAACGGCAGCGTCCCGAGCCCGTCCACGTCGACCGAGACGCCCGTGCCGGCGGGAGCATCGACGACCGCGGCGGCGGGCGCGACGAGCAGGTCGCCGACCCGGAGCCTCGTGTTCTCCGCTGCGAAGCGTCTCGCCGCCTCCCAGTCGAAGCTGTCCGCCGTCGCCTCGTCGACGACGCCCTCCCCGGTCACCCTCACCCCCGGGGCGCCGATCCCCTCGTCGGTCGTCGTGAACCACGGGCCGAGCACGATCGCGAAGTCGCGGTCCTTCGGCGGCACGAGCGCCGGCGCTCGGAGCCGTGCGACGGGGGAGACGGCGACCACGGCATCCGGGCCCACCAGGCCGGCGAGCCCGGCGTCGATGGCGATCCCCGAGCCGTTGGGCCGCGCGACCCGTGCTCCGGGGCCGACGACCGACGCCGGGTTGGCGAACTCGAACGAGCCGCTCTCGTCGAAGACCCTGACCGAGGGCGGCGACGGCAGCGGAACGAGGAGCTCGACGTCGGCGAGCGCATAGCGGGCGTGGTCGCGGGCCGACCCTCCGCCGATGAACAGGTGCTGCAGCGTCTGCGAGGCGAGATGGACGACCTCGTCGCCCTCGATGCGGCCGACCCATCCGCGCTCGAGCGGCATCTCGGCCGGATGGAACATGCAGAGCCTCACCCGGACAGCCTACGGCGCGCCCCCTGCCTCGCTCGTCAATCGTCGCCGGCAGCTTGCCGGAACAGCCACTCGGACCGGAGCGCCCGCAGAAGGTCGCCGACCCGCGGCCAGCCGTGCGCCTGCGCCCAGGCGTCGAGCGCGACGGGAACGTCCCGACCGAGCCGTTCGCGGAAGTACCAGTCGATCACCTCGCCGTCGTCGACCGCGGGAGCGTCCGCGGACCGCAGGGAGGCGAGCGCCTCCCGCTTGCGTGCAGCCCGCGCGGCGAGCCCGGCATAGGCGTCGTCGAAGCGCACCGTGAGCGCCACCTCTCCCGCGACGGAGTCGCGATGGGCCTCGCGCGCCCAGCGGAGGACCGCCAGACGGCGGGCCACCGCCGGCAGATCCGTCCGGCGAAGGCCGCGCTCGTCGAGCCAGCCGTCGACGTCCTCGGGCTCCAGCAGCCCGCGGCTGCGACGTTCCCGCTCGAGTGCCGTCTCGTGGGCCCAGGGCGACACGTCGACCCCGACCGCCGCCGCCGCGTGTCGCGCCAGCGCGGTGAGCAGCGAGCGGTCGAGCAGGCGGCCGTAGCCGTCCGGGTCGAGGCGCACCTCGTCGAGCACCGCCTCGAGGCTGTGGTCTGCCGTGGGTGCCGGGACGGGGCCGTCGCGAGGCTCCGTCGCGAGCTGCACCGCGTGCCGGGCGTCCTCCCAGAACCGCGTCCGCTGCAGGGCCCACGCCGGCCGGGGCGGCTCGAGGCCCGCCTCGAGCTCGGACGCGACGACCCGGAGCAGCGCGAGCGCGTCTTCGCGCTTGCGGCGCACCCAGCCGGTCGGGAGCCACGCGCGCAGCCGCTCGTGCTCCTCGTCGCCCGCCGTCCAGCGCCGCGACGAGAAGGCGGTCGGCGTAGAACGTCGCCTTGACCCGGCCCAGGATCACCGCGGCGGTCTCCTCCGTCACGACTCCGTGGCACACCGCAGCGTCGAGTGTGGCGCGGACGTCGACCATCGAGTCGGACAGGGCGCGGAACCCGTGCTCGGCGTCGGCGTGCGCGACGGCGACCTCGTCGTCGTCCTCCAGCACGCCCTCGGCGTACGCGCGATAGACCCCGCCGACCCCGCGCATGCCGAACACGTCGAGCTCCGCCGCCCGGAGCGCGCCCATGCTGGCGGCGCCGTAGACGTGCACGCCCTCGGAGAGCGCGAAGAGGATCTCCTTGTGCCAGACGGCGGGCACGCGCTCGAAGACGCCGTCCACCAGGCCGATGACCCGGGGCCTCCGCAGCGCCGCCCGCAGGACGTCGCCGTGACCGGCCGGAGGCAGGTACTCCGCGTCGAGCACCGTGCGGGCGTCCTCGTGCGCCAGTGTCGGCCCGAGGAAGACGACGACGTCCGTCACGACGCGTCCCGCAGGGCGCGTCGCCGCGCGCCGGGAATGTTGGCATCGACCTTGTCGGTCCAGCCCTCCATGCCGGGGACGACCATGCGCACGACGGGGACCTCCGCCTCGGGCCGCGTGAGGTCGACCAGGATCGCCTCCTGCACGCCTGCCGCCCTCAGCCGGTCGAGCTCGTGGGCCACGTCCGCATCGATGCTGGCCCCCGGCACGTGGGCCACGTCGGTGAAGGACCGGCCGGGCCGCCCGGTGAGGCCGGCGGCGTGCGCGCCGATCGCCCGTGCGTCCCTGATCTGCCGGTAGTGCCCCGGCGGGCAGTCGTCGCGGCTGCCGGCGATCAGGGTGAGGCGGCTCTGGGCCGCCTCCGTCAGGGCGCGCGAGAGGGCGACCCCCCGGTCGGGGTGACAGCCGCCGCCCATCGCCGCGGGAAGGCGTCGTGCGCGGTCGGGACGCCGGTCGACGATCGTCGCCGAGAACACGGGGAGCTCGACGTCCGTCGTCAGGTCGAAGGCCATGACCCCGACGCCGGCCGCGTCGAACGCGTCGAGCAGCGACCGGCAGCAGGGATCGGTGACGGTGTCGAGGTCGAGCCGGCGCGAGGCGCGATCGCGAGGCGGGCGGTCACCCGAGAGGGAAAACGCGTCGCGCTCGACCACCTCGCAGAGTGCATGGCTCACGGCCTCGAGGAGATGGTTGCCGGCCGCCAGGCCGGTGCCGTTCGCGAGGAAGCAGCCCGTGCCCTGCGGGCCGGGCGAGCGGAAGTCGAGGTGCACGGACTCGTACGGCACCCAGACCCGCTCGGCGCTCAGCACGTCGGTCCCCTCGACCCAGAGGATCGAGAGATCGGGATGGAACCGCGACCACGACGGCCGCGGCAGCTGCTCGACGTCAACGACCCGCGCGACGGCCCGAAGCTCCCGGTACGTGGCGAGCCGGAGGGGGAGGAGGATGTGCTCGGCGTGCCACGCCTCGAGCGCCTCCATGATCCCCGAGACCTTCGCCGCGACGAGGTCGACCCCCTTGCCCTGCGACACGGAGAGCGATCGCCCGTTGGGGCGGCAGACCATCACCACCGGGATGCCGATCACGTCGAGCCCCGTGATCACGCCGACCCGTGTGATCCCGAGCCCGGGGAGGAGGGGCTGCAGGCGCGCGAGTGTGCGCTCGGGCTCGACCGTGCGGTGCGTCCCGTCGAGATGAAGCTTCTGCGCTGCCGGGAGCGGCGTCGCCAGCACGCGCGTCCTTCGTCCCTGCGCGGGGCTAGGACTGCTCGGCGCCGGGCGGCGGGCCCTCGGTCGTCGGCGTGACCGCCGCTGATGAGGATCCTTCGGGCATCGGCGTGAACGCAACCGCCTCGGACCCTCCCTCGGGCGTCGGCGTCTGGGCTGCGTCCGAGGCGCCCGCCGCGCGGTGCACCGAGAAGGCCGGCAGCCGCGGGACGTTGTCGGCCACGTCCGGCCCCGCCTGCAGCGGTTCCGGCACGTTCGAGACGGCGTATCCCGAGAGGTCGGTCTGCGGGATGAAGTAGTGGGTGCCGTCCTTCCCCTTCAGCAGCACACCGGGTGTCGGCTCTCCGGTCACAGTGCCCCTCCTCGCCCTGTCGTGGCTTGCCCGTGCGGCCGGGTCGCTGACGCGAGGATCGTGGCCTTCGCGTAGCCGGCCGTGTTGGCCTTGGCCAGGTATACCACTCTGGCTCGCTCGATGTCCTCGGCGGCATTTCGTCCCTCCGGTGCCGAGGCGAGGACGACGCGCGCCCGGTCGAGGAGAGCGTCGGCGATCACATTCGGCCACTCCGTCGTCCCCGCCAGTCGGACCGCCTCGTCGGCGAGGCGGAGCGCCCCTTCCGGGTCATCCTGCTCGGCAAGCGCACGGGCGAGGGCGCTGCGCCAGAGGACCTGGGACAGCACGTCGGCCTCGCCCGCCTCGTCCGCCGCCGCGGCCGCGTAGTGCGCGGCGTCGTCGAAGCGCCCGAGCTCGACCAGCGCGATCGCCAGCTGGCCGGCGGCGGTGGAGGAGAAGGCGCGGTTGCCGGCTTCGCGGAGCGCGTGGTAGCTGGGTCGGAGCGCCTGCTCCGCGCGCTCCGGATCGCCCGCGAGGAGCTCGGTGCGACCGACGTTCTGGCCCCACGACCCCCAGAGCACGATGCGCTGGCCCTGCCGCTCGGCGATCTCCCGCATGCGCTCGAGGGCCTCGCGCGCAGCCTGGATGTCTCCCGCCTGGGCGAGGAGGTAGGCGTGGCCGCCGAGCACGAACGGCTCTGCCGATGGATCGTCTCGCACCTCGAGGAGGAGCGCGTCCGTCGCGGTCAGTGCCTCGGGCACCGGCGTCGGCCCCCACCCGAGGTTCATCGCGAGCATCCCGGGCAGCCGGCCGGCGAGCGGATGCGAGCGACGCTCGGTGAGGGCGCGGAGCCGGTCGATCGCCTCGCGCGCGGCGGACGACCGGCCGATGGTCATGCTCGTGAGGTACGAGAGCCAGCAGGCGCGCAGCAGGGCCTGCTCGTCGTCGTGCTCGGCGAAGAGCTCGATGGCGGCCTGCGCCTGCCCGTTGAAGCGCTCGACGGCGGCGGTCGTGGACCTGAGCTGGAGCTCGATCTCGCCGCGGCACACCTCCGCGAGCGCCCGCGAGACCTCGTCGACGCCGCTCGCCCCGTCGAGCTCGTCGAGCACGCCCACGGCCTCGGCGTTGCGGCCCGCCTCCATGAGCGCCGCGCCGAGGTCGACGACGATCCTCGCGCGCGTCGGGTGGCCCACTGGTAGCAGCGTCGCGGCTCGCCCGAGCAGCCCAGACGCGGCGCCGATGTCCCCGCGACTCGCCGCCCTGCGCCCGGCTGCGGCAAGGTGCCCCGCGGCCCGCACCCCGACCGCGCTGATCTCGTCGTCCACGGGTCCCAGCTCGACGCGGTAGCGGAAGCTCTGCTCGAGGTGGTACCCGAGGATCTCCTCGTACTCGAGGATCCGTTCCCCGGCCAGGCGCTCCAGCCAGTCGGCGAACTGCTCGTGCAGCGTGGCCCGGAGCCGCTTCGCCGTCGCGTGGTACGTCGCGTCCCTGACGAGGATGTGCTTGAAACGGAAGGCAGCCTCGCCGGCGAAGCTCGCTTCCGCCGGCCGGACGAGATCCTTCCCCATCAGTGCCTCGAGGCTCGAGCGGACGACGCCGCGCGACGCGGCGGGCGTCAGCTCGACGACCGCGCTGCGGTGGAAGACCTCGCCCTCGACCGCCCCTCGCTCGAGCGCGCCGCGAGCCTCGGGCTCGAGTCGGTCGAGTCGCGCGCCGAGGAGCGCGTGGAGGCTCGCAGGAAGGGTCAGCGCGTCGAGCTCCCGCTCGAGCGTGCAGACCCCGCCTTCGACGCGGAGCACGCCGTCGTCCACGAGCATGGCGACGAGCTCCTCGACGAAGAGCGGGTTGCCGCCGGACACGGCCGCGAGCCGGGAGAGCACGGCGGGCTCCGCGGGGCCGAGCAGCCCCGCGAGGAGTTCGTCGACGTCACGGCCCCCGAACGGCTCGAGGCGCACGGCGACCTGCCAGTCGGGACGCTGCTCGGTGCAGCTCCGGCCGGGCGAGGCAGAGCAGCAGGATCGGGGCATGCCCGATCTCCTCGGGCAGGCCCGCGAGCAGGTCGAGGAGCGTCGGCTCGGCCCACTGGATGTCGTCGACGACGACGATCAGAGGCCGCTGGGCGGCCCCCGCGACGAGGAAGTCGCGGATCGCCGCCGCGGTCTGCTGGGCGGTCGTCGACCCGTCGGCGAGGCCGAGCAGCTGGGCGATTCTCGTCCCGACCGCCGGTCCGTCGGGCGCGTCCGCGACGTGGGCCTCGATCAGCCGCCGTGCCTCAGCGGGCGAGTGCTCGTCCTTGATCCGGACGAGCTCGCGCACGATCTGGCTCACCGCCCAGTACGTGATCCCCTCCCCGTAGGAGAGGCACGTCCCGCGCGACGACACGGGCACCGGTACCCACGCGCGAGACGAACTCCGAGACCAGGCGCGACTTGCCGACGCCCGGCTCGCCGACGAGCGTGACGAGTCGGCAGTCGGGCCCGCGCGATGACCGCCCGGAGCTCCCGTACGAGCAACTCGAGCTGCTCCTCGCGACCGGTGAAGGGCGTCCCCACCCGACGCGCCACCGGCCCGAGGTCACCGGTCCCGAGCAGGCGGTACGCGGGCACCGGCTCCGATTTCCCCTTTGCCCGCAGCGGCTCCACGGGCTCGACCTGCACCGCGTCCCGCACGAGACGATAGGTCGCTTCGCCGAGGAGCACCTCACCGGGGCCCGCCGCCTGCTCGAGCCGCGCGGCGACGTTGACGGGGTCGCCGGTGACGAACGTCTCGCGCTCCGAGGCGTCTCCTGCCACCACCTCGCCCGTGTTGACGCCGATCCGCAGGGCGATGCGCGTGCCGAAGCGCCGTTCGAGCTCCTCGTTCAGCGTCGTCAATCGCGCCTGCATCTCGAGCGCGGCACGGCAGGCGCGGAGGGCGTCGTCCTCGTGCGCCTCGGGGACGCCGAACACCGCGAGCACCGCGTCCCCGACGAACTTCTCCACCGTGCCGCCGTGGCGCTCGAGCGCGCCGCGCATCTCGTGGAAGTAGGAGAGCATGAGGCTGCGAACGGTCTCCGCGTCGACGCGCTCGCCCATCGCGGTCGAGCCCGAGAGGTCGCAGAACACGAGTGTCGCGAGCTTGCGCCGCTCGGGGGCAGGCGCGGTGAGTGCGGCCCCGCAGTGGCCGCAGTGGTTGAACCCGTCGGGGCTCTCACGGCCGCACGCGGCGCAGACGGACACGGGCAGAGCCTACGGCTGCGGGCGGCGATCGTGTCCCCGGTCGCAACGTCGTTCCCGAGCGTCGTAGAGTGTCGCCCCGGGGCGCGCGTCCGGTCGCCCGGGGAGAAGGGAGGCAGGAGGCGGCACACCGCGGAACCGCAGACGGGAGGCACAACCGGCGGGTCGAGGTCGACCTGCTCCGCATCGACGGAGAGGGAGCTACTGATGATCGTGAGGGGTAATCCGTTTCGGGGGCGGCTCGTGGTCGCCGCGATCGCGGTCGCCGTCTCAGCGGCCTGCTTCGGCGGCATCGCGGCCGGCGCCCCGAAGGCGACGGTGACGACGATCACCGTGAACACGCTGCCGATCGCGAACGCGCTGCCGCTGGATCTCGGGATCCAGAAGGGGTTCTTCGCCGCTCAGGGGATCGAGATCAAGAAGAGCACGCTGCAGAGCGGGAACGACATCGTGCTGGCGCTCGCGAACAACCGCGGCGAGATCGGCTACATCGGCTACACGCCGGGGATGATCGGCAGGACCCAGGGAATCCCGATCACCGTCGTCGCCGCGAGCGAGACCGAGGGAGCCTCCGAAGCCGACAACTGGCAGAACGTCGTCGTGTCCGGCTCGAGCTCGATCCGCAGCCCGAGCGACCTCGTCGGGAAGACGATCGCCCTGAACGCGCTCAAGGGCGTCGCCGAGATCGTCGTGCGAGGAGCGCTCGACAAGCTCGGGATCGACTCGAGCTCCGTGAAGTACACGGTCATGCCGTTCCCGGCCATGCCGGCAGCCCTCGCCAGCGGCCTCGTCGACGCCGTGCACACGCCCGAGCCCTTCATGTCGCAGATCGTCGCCGCCGGCGGCCGCGTCGTCCTGGCGCCGGGCCCGGTGCTCGGGAAGTACTTCCCGAACGGCTGCTACTGCGCGCGGGAGGACTGGGTGCGCGCGAACCCGGGGCTCGTCAAACGGTTCCGCACGGCGATCAACCAGTCGCTCGTCTACGCGAACAGCCATCCGGACGAGATCCGGGCGATGCTCCCGGCGGCGATCCGGAACATCCGGCTGCCAACGTGGAGCCCGCTGGTCGACCGCGTCCAGTTGCTGAACCTCGCCCGGCTCGCGAAGAAGTACGGCGCCATCACGACGCTGCCGAACATGACGAAGTTCGTGCCGAGCTTCGTCGAGGGCGGCAGGACCCTCCAGGCGACCGTCGGTCAGGGCTCGTTCCTGACGCTCAGACTCGACGGGCGGATCGTCACCCGCCTTCCCGCCGGCAAGTACACCGTCGCCGTCGTCGACCGCTCGGCGAAGGACAACTTCCACCTCGTCGGCGGCTCGGTCAACCGCGCAACGAGCGTCGCGAAACGGCAGAACGCCACCTGGATCCTCGATCTCAAGAAGGGCGTCTACCGCTACTCGTCCGACGGGAGCGCCAGGAGGAAGGCGGCCTTCAGGGTCGCGTGAAGCCCCGTGCGCGGAGGCGCCTCGGCCACGAGTCGCGGCGCCTCCCGTCCGGACGGCAAGCCAAGGAGGATCGAGTGAGCGTTCGGAGTCTCGAGGACCTGCTCGGCAGCGTGACGAGCCCGGTCGAGCTGCTGCGCAACTCCCCGTCCGGGGCGAACGTCTTCCCGGGCGTGCCGCCCGAGTACACGAACTGGCGCGACGAGCAGCGCGCCTGGCAGACGACGTGCGTCCTCTTCAACCAGTCCTTCCACATGAACGACCTCGCGGTCGAGGGGCCGGACGCCTTGACGCTCCTCTCCCGGCTCGGGGTGAACAGCTTCGAGGGCTTCGCACCCGGCAGGGCGAAGCACTTCGTGCCCTGCACGCCTGACGGCTACGTGATCGGCGACGTGATCCTGTTCGCGCTCGGCGAGAACCGGTTCAACCTGGTCGGCCGCGTGCCCACGATGAACTGGATCGCGTACCACGCCGAGACCGGCGGATACGACGTCGCGCTCGACCTGGACGTGCGGTCCGCGCTCCGCACCGATGGGCGTCGCAGGTCGTACCGCTTCCAGCTCCAGGGCCCGAGCGCGATGGACGTCATCGGGCGGGCGCTCGGGGAGACCCCGCCCGAGCTCGCCTTCTTTCGCATGACGACGGTGACCATCGCGGGCCGGCCCGTCCACGCGCTCCGGCACGGGATGGTCGGGCAGCCGGGCTGGGAGCTCTTCGGGCCGTGGGAGGACGAGGAGGCCGTCCACGAGGCGCTGCTCGCCGCCGGTGAGGGGCTCGGGCTCAGGCAGTCGGGCGCCCGTGCGTACTCCTCCAACACGATCGAGTCCGGCTGGATCCCCTCGCCGCTGCCGGCCGTCTACACCGGCGAGGCGCTCCGGGCCTACCGGGAGTGGCTTCCGGCGACGGGCTACGAGGGCACGGCGTCGCTCGGCGGCAGCTTCGTCTCCGAGCGCATCGAGGACTACTACTTCACCCCGTGGGAGCTCGGCTACGGCGGCTACGTGAAGTTCGACCACGAGTTCGTCGGGCGCGAGGCGCTCGAACGACGGGCGGCCGACGAACACCGCCACAAGGTCACGCTCGCGCTCGACGACGACGACGTCACGCGCACGATCGGGACGATGTTCGGGGAGGGGAACAGGGCGAAGTTCATCGACTGGCCGGCCGCCGTGTACTCGATGCACCAGTACGACGACGTGACGGTCGACGGCGAGAGCGTCGGGATCTCGACCTGGATCGGCTACAGCGCCAACGAGGGGAAGATGCTGACCCTGGCCGTCGTCGACGCGAAGCACGCCGAGCCCGGAACGGAGGTGACGCTCGTCTGGGGCGAGCCGGACGGCGGCTCGGCCAAGCCGACCGTCGAGCGGCACGTGCAGACGGAGATCCGGGCAGTCGTCAGCCCCGTGCCGTACGTCGAGGCGGTGCGGCGCGACTACGCGCCCGCGGGGTGGCGCTCGGGACGCGTCTAAACGGCGGGGGTGGGATTCGAACCCACGGAGCCTTGCGGCTCAACGGCTTTCAAGACCGCCCCGTTCGACCGCTCCGGAACCCCGCCGGAGCGCGCCAGTCTACGACGGCTACGCGGCGCGGGCCGGCTGCCCGCTGTCCCCGGACGGGACGAGCACGTCGCGGTCGACGTCCTGGATCGCCCGGAGGAGCTTGACCTTGACGAGGGCGGTCGGCAGGTCGGTCGCAGCGAGCCGGCGGGCGAACCGCTCGGCCACCTCCCGCTCGAGCGAGACACCGTTGCTCCGAGCCTTCATTGCAGCACGCAGGGTGTCGCGCACTTCGAGCCGGCCCTCGAAGTTCGGCGTCAACTCGATCGCCTCGCGCACGGCCGTCAGCTCCGCACGTGAAAGGCCGATGTGAATCTCCCCCGAGTACCGCACGCCCTCATGCTACCCCTTCCGGGGGACGAGGCAATCCTTTCGAGGGAGATTGCCGCTCTACGCGGCGGCGGCGGCCGAGACGCCCGCGACGACCGGCTGCGGTCGCTGCGCCTGGGCGACCATGCGCTTGCGCGGGCCGCGGACGGCGCGCAGGAGCTTTGCGCGCGCGGTCGCGGTCGCGAGGTCGACCGGGACGAGCCGGTTGCCCAGGCGCTCGGCGAGCTCGCCATCGAGCTCCACCTCGCCGATGCGATGGGCGCGGACGGCGTGGCGGAACGTGTCGCGGACGTCCTGGCGGCCCTCGAAGTTCGGGGTCACCTCGATCGCCTCTCGAAGCGCGAGAAGCTCCGCCCGCGTCCACCGGACGCGCACCACCGCCGCAGGCCGCATGCCCAAGTTGTCGTCGGCCCGCGCCGTCCGCGCCACCGACTGGTGGTCGGGGATTCAGCTGGCCACTCGGCTAGGTGCGCCGAAGGAGCGGAGCGCGTCGGGCACCTCGCCCTGGAAGTTCTCGAGGATCGCGAGCACCACGCGGTCCGTCACGACGGTGCCGTTCAGCGTGTGTGGCGCCTCGAGGCCCGACGGCGACCGCCAGCGTATGCCCAGTCGGCGCGCCTGGAAGTCGGTCGTATTGGAGCACGAGGTGACCTCGCGGTAGCGGCCCTGCGACGGGAACCACGCCTCGAGGTCGATCTTCCGCACCGCGGGAGCGCCGAGGTCGCCGGCGGCGACGTCGACGGCCCGGTACGGCAGGCCGAGCGCCTGGAGAAGCTCCTCCTCGAGCCCGATCATCCGCTCGTGCTCGACGCGCGAGTCGTCCGGCCGCGTGAACACGAACATCTCGACCTTGTTGAACTGATGCACCCGGAACATCCCGCGCGTGTCCTTCCCCGCGGCGCCGGCCTCGCGCCGGAAGCAGGTCGAGAAGCCGCAATAGCGGAGCGGCAGGTCGTCCGTCTCGAGGATCTCGCCCATGTGCAGGCCGGCGAGCGCGACCTCGGACGTGCCCGTCAGGTAGAGGTCGTCGGCTTCGAGGGCGTAGATGTTCGACCGCTCGGTCGGGAAGAAGCCGGTTCCGATCATCGCCTCCTCACGGACGAGCACGGGCGGGATCACCGGCGTGAAACCGGAGCGCGCGACGTGGTCGACTGCAAGGCGGTACAGGGCGAGCGCCAGCAGCGCCGTATCGCCGACCATGTAGCCGAAACGCGAGCCGGAGAGGCGGGCGGCGCGCTCCATCTCGAAGCGCCCGATCTCGGTGGCCTCGCGGCTCTCCTCGCCCGGCGCCGGGTCCCCCACGCGGCGGAGCTCGCGTGCGTCCTCTTCGCTGTCGCCGTCGGGCGCGGCGTCCTCGGGCGGGTTCGGCACCTCAGCCAGGGCAGCGTCGCGCTCGCGCTCCGCCCGCGCGAGCTGCTCCTCCACCGCCTTCAGCTCGGCCTTCACCGCCTGCAGCTCCTCGAGCTGTTCGGCCGTCGGCTTGCCGCGGAGCTTGGTGCGGGCGCGAAGCTCGTCGACGCGGGGAACGAGCGCCCGCCAGCGCTCGTCCGCCTCGAGCAGCCGGTCGAACGCCTCTGCGGCCCCCTTGCGCGCGAGCGCGGCCCGCGTCTCGGCGGGATTCGCCCGTGCTGCCCGGAGGTCGATCACGCGGTCGAGTCTAGATGGGTAGTTCCACGAGATCCGCTCCCGTGGGGTGCGGGCCGCGGCAGCGTCCACGACGCGCCAGACCGCGCAGCCACGCGCCGGAGAACGTGGAACTACCCATCCAGAACGGCCTCGATCACCGTCGCGACGCCCTCGTCGTCCGGCCCCGGGCACGTCCGGTCGGCGACCGCGAGCAGCCGCGGGTGACCGCCCTCGACTGCGACGCCGAAGCCGGCGACCTCGAGCAGCTCGACGTCGTTCTCGCCGTCGCCGAACGCGATCACGCGCTCGAGCTCGAGGTCGAGCGCGGAGGCGACGAACGCGAGCCCGGAGCCCTTCGTCACGCCCGGGTTGCCGAGCTCGAGCATGTACGGGAGGGAGGTCGTGAGGAACAGGCGACCGTCGAAGCGCGGAGCCAGCTCCGCGCGGACGCCCGCCAGGACGTCGGGCTCCGAGACGACGACGAGCTTCGTCGGCGGCCGGTCGAGCCACGCGAGCAGGTCGCCGACCTCGACGACCGGAAGGTGCTGGAACGCCGAGTAGCGCCGCGAGTACTCCGTCTCCCGGGCGACGTAGAGCTGGTCGTCCACGTAGACGTTCGGCGAGAGGCCGAGCGCCTCGAGCGACTCGATCACCTCGCGGGCGACGTCGAGCTCGAGCGGCTCGTGCAGGAGGAACTCGCCCGACCGCGGATCGACGACGGCCGCTCCCTGGTAGCAGACGACCGGGTCGTCCAGCCCTGCCTCGTCGAGATAGCGCCGCGCGGAGCGGAACATCCGCCCGGTCGCCACGAGGACATGCACGCCCTCGCCTCTCGCCCGGGCGATCGCGGCGCGGGTCCGGGGCCGGAGGAGGCCGTCCCTGCCGATCAGCGTGCCGTCGAGATCACAGGCGAACGCCTGCACGCGACCGGCCAGGCGCTCGGGGATGCCGCTCAGCCGCCCGCGGAGGACGAGACGAACTGCGCGACGTCCGCGATCTGCTGCGGCTCGAGCTGGTCCTTGAAGGACGGCATCCCGCCCTGGCCGAGCGTGACCCGCTGCACCACGAGCTCGTACGAGGGCTTGGCGTCGTCGAGGTTCGGTCCGACGGTGCCGGTCGCGTTCGCCGCCGCGAGGGTGTGGCACGCGGTGCAGCCGGCGCTCGCAGAACACGTCCTTGCCGGCCGCGGCATCGCCCTTCAGGTCGAGGGCGGGAAGGTCGGCGTTCCCCGCCGCCGTCGTCTCCTCGGGCAGGCTCCCGACGACGGTCTCGGGCGTCGCGCTGACCTCCTCGCCGCCGCAGCCCGCAGCGACGAGCGCGAGTGCCGCCAGCAGGAGCGAGAGGGCGGTGAGCGGGCGGCGCATCGCGGGCAGTCTAACCAGGCGGGTCGGCGCGCCGCGAGCCGATCCGTCCTCGAACCGGAGGACGACGAAGGCCGCCACCGCACCGAATCCGACGACGTCGCCAGGCGTGTCGTTGACAAGGATGGAGACGAGCAGCGCGACGAGCACGGCGTCCGTCACCGGCCGCCTCGGCCGCCTCGTCGCGACGTATGCGACCACGACCAGCGAGGCGAGGACGGCGAACGCGGGGCCGATCGCGTCGAAGGTTCGTCGCGCCGAGAGCTCGAGCCGGTCGGCGACATCTCCGAGCACGGCGCCCGGCCCGTCCCCGACCGCCTGCGTCACGTGGCTCGAGCCGCCGAACGCGGCGTCGAGGCCGACGAGCGCGATGCCGACGAGGAGCGCAGCCCCGATGAGCGCGACCGCACGGCGAGTGTCCAGCGCGACACCACGCGCTCGGACGAGCAGCGTCGCGTAGGCCGCCAGCAGGACGAGGAGGCCGCCGCCGTCCGCTCCGAAGCGGCTGCCGGCGACCGCCACGAGCGCGATGCCTGCGAGCACGACGCCGACACGCCCGAGGAGCCACGGCCCGAGCACCGCCGGGACGAGCAGCATCGTCTCGAGCAGGTTGGAGACGCCGTAGAAGCGGCCCGCCTGCGACGGCCCGAACGGTGACAGCGCGATCGACTCGGCATCGAGGCCGAGGACGAGCAGGTAGGTGACGAGCACGGCGCCGCACGCGAGCCCGAGCGGGAGCACGAGTGCAGCGAGCGCGAGGAGCGCGACGAGCCACCATCCGGCGAGCCAGAGGTTCGCGGCGAGCGCGAGCAGGACGACCCGCGGCGCGAGGCCGGGGAGGAGCACGGCCACGATGTACGCGATCCCGCCGACGAGCACCGTCAGCGGCAGGCGGATGCGGTCGTTGCGCTCGATCCTGCTCTCGAGGCGCTCCAGCGTGCGCACGGGGTCGGCCACAGCGACGACCTCGAGCCTGCCGTGCGAGACGTCTGCGAGCGAGACCAGCCCGTCGATGCGCGTCGAGTCCGAGGTGAGGACGCCGCGCGGCCCCGGCGTGACTGCGATCGGGTAGCGGTCGTTCTCGCTCCGGCCCGGCGGGGGGAGGACGACGAGCGTGTCGGGCCGTGGCCCAGCCCCCAGCTCGATCAGCGGCCTTCCCGAGGGAGCGCCGCCGAGCAGCGAGCTCTCGACCTTCCCCGTCAGGAGCGTATTGAGGGCGCTCGCACGCGTGACCGTCGGCCCCGCCCCGGGGACCGAGAGGCCGATCGCGCCGCTGCCCGCGTACCGCTCGACCGGGAACGGCTCGACGACGCGCACCGCCGCGACGGCCGGAGCGGCCACGACGAGCGCAAGGACGAGCAATGCGAGCGGTCGGGCCACGGATGGAGTCTCCCCGACCCGCACGGGTGGCGTAGGCTCTGCGGCGTGATCGTCGAGCGCTCGATGGACTCCCGGTGGCTCTCGAACGCGTTCGTCGTCGGCGACGAGCCGGGCGGTGTGGCGATCTTCGTCGACAGCGGCGCGCCGCTCGAGCCGCTGCTCGACACGGTCGAGCGCGAGGCGCTCAGGCCGACGCACATCCTCCGCACCCATGGCCACCCGGATCACGTGGAGCACGAGGACGAGCTCTCGGGCCGCTTCTCGATCCCGGTCGTGACCGGCGCGGTCGAGACCGGTGGGCTCCGCGTCGAGGCGATCCCGACTCCCGGCCACTCGGACGACGGTGTCGCGTTCGTCGTGAACGGCGAGCTCTGCTTCTCCGGCGACACGCTCTTCCGGGACGCCGTCGGCGGCGGGCCGGCCGACGTCGTCCGCGAGTCCGTCATGGAGCGGCTGATGGGGCTCGACCACGCGCTGCGCGTCCTGCCAGGGCACACGGTCGACACGACGATCGGCCGGGAATGGGAGCGGAACCCGTTCGTCCGCTACTGGCGCGGACTCGAGGGCGAGGTCGGGACGCCGTGCCGCGTCGGCGGTGAGGTCGGCGTCGTGGTGGTCGAGTCGCCCGATTACGACGGCAAGGGGAAGTACCTCGTCCGGCTCGACGGCGGCGACGAGCGGATCGTCGGCGCGTCCCGCGTCGAGCTGGTGTAGATGATTGATTCCGAATCGATCGCACCCTCGGCTGGGGGCCTGCACACGGCGCATCGCGGCCGTCTCGCTCGGCATCCAGGCGATCCGGCCTGCACGCCGAGCGAGCCGCCCACGCTGCTTGGTGCATGCCCTCCCCGCGGGCACGCCAATTCGAAATCAATCATCTAGCCGTCCACCAGGGCCGCTACGGTCCACGCCCCGTGCGTCTCGTCGTCGCCCGCTGCGAGGTCACGTACACCGGCCGCCTGAATGCCTACCTGCCGGAGGCTGTCCGCCTGCTCGTGTTCAAGGCAGACGGCTCGGTGCTCGTCCACGCGGACAGCGGCGGTTACAAGCCGCTCAACTGGATGACGCCGCCGACGGTGATCGAGGACGGCGACGACGTGATCGTCGTCCGCAAGCGCGCGGGGCGGACCGAGGACCGGCTCGAGATCCGCATCTCGGAGCTGCTCGCCGAGGTCGAGCACGAGCTGGGGGAGGACGCGGGGCTCGAGAAGGACGGCGTCGAGCGGCACCTTCAGGAGGCGCTCGCGGCGATGCCGGACACGCTCGAGGAGGGGCTGCGGCTCGTCCGCCGCGAGTGGCCGACCGACGTCGGTCCTGTCGATCTGATGTGCCGCGACGCGGACGACGGCTGGGTCGCCGTGGAGATCAAGCGGATCGGGACGATCGAGGCCGTGGAGCAGCTGTCGCGCTACCTCGAGGTGATCCGCCGCGACCCGGCGCTCTCCGCGTGCCGCGGGATCCTGGCCGCGTCCGACGTCAAGCCCCAGGCACGGATGCTCTGCGAGGCGCGCGGTCTCGAATGGGCGGAGGTCGACCTCGCCGCGCTGCGCGGCGAGCGCCAGCCCGAGTTGACGCTCTTCGACGCCTGAGCGGCCCGTTTCGACGGCGCTCAGCGGACCGCGTACGACGTCACGTCGGGCTCGTGGAAGCGGACGAGGCGCTCGCCCTCCTCGCGGAGCTCGTCGCGGGCGGCGCGGGGGAGCCGCTCGAACGGGTCGAGCCGGAGTGTCGCCTTCTTCGCGTCGCGTTCGACCCGCCACGAGCCTGCCACCGCGCCGTCGACGAGGAACGTCGCCATCGACTGCGGCGCCTTCGTGGAGAAGACCAGCCCGCGGAAACGCTCGGGCAGGATCTGCGCGCGGCGCGCGTGCACGAGGAGTACGGCATCCCAGTGCCCGAGGAAGCGGACGGGCGCGGCGGCGTCCTCCGGGAGCAGCGGGGCACGCGCCAGGTCGACGAGCTCCTTGCCGTCCTCGTCGCGGAGCGTACGCAGGCGCATCCGCTCGGCGACGGGGAGGATGGAGGCCCGTGCCACGCCGGCCCAGGTGGCCGCGTCCGCCAGGGTCGACGGCCCGAACGCCGCGAGGTATCGGCGAAGCAGGTGCTCGAGTCCCTCGTCCTCCGTCGCGCGCTCGCGCGGCAGCCACTCCTCGGCGAGCCGGAAGAGATCCGCGCGGCGGCGCTCCCACGTCCCGGAGGGCGGCACGCGGACGAGCGGGATCGATATGCCCGACCAGACCGTCGAGCTCTTCTCGGGCAGCAGCGCGTCGATCTCCTTCCGTTGCCACGTCCGCCCCGCCAGGGCGCCTTCGAGCTCCCGGGCGACGAAGTCGAGGTTCGCGGCGGGCTCGTGTCGCCCCCACGTCCTGAGCCACCACTCACGGCGGGACGGGCCGATTCCCGCCTCGAAGCGCCAGTAGTCGCGCGGCGAGACGATGTGGATCGTCGAGCGCATCAGCGTCCCCTGGACGGCTCGGCGTCGCTCCAGCGCCCGGGTCAGATCGTCCCGCGAGAACCCGTCGAGCATCGACCAGAGCCGGACGTACGGCGAGGGCGCGTACTGCGCCTGGAGGCCGCCGACGCGCTCGAGCGCGCGGCCGATCGGGAGCCGCGCCCTGCCGAGCAGGAGCTGGCGCGCAAGGAGCGTGCGGTTCAGTCTCCTCGTCGAGAGCGTCACGGCCGGACGGCCGCCTTGAGGTAGTCCCGCGGTGGGTCGTCGAACAGCGCTGCCACACGCTCGAGGCTTACCTCGTGGGTGACGAGCCGCTCGAACGGATACGCGCCGCTCGCGAGAAACGCGAGCGCGGCCCGGAAGTGCCGCGGCGTGTGGTGGAACGAGCCGGCGAGGCGCACTTCCTCGTAGTGGATGCGATAGGCGTCGACCTCGACCCGGGCGTCGCGCGGCAGGCCGCCGAACGCGAGGACGGTGCCGCCGGGGCGGACGAGGCCGAGCGCGCGCTCCCACGCTTCGACCGTCCCGGCCGCCTCGATCACGACGTCCGCGCCCTGGGGATCGGCCGCGACGGCACCGAAGGACGAGGCGAGCGCGCGCCGCTCCTCGCGTGAGCCGACGCCGACCGGGCGGCCGCCCGCGTCGGCGACGCAGGCGCAGAGCATCAGCCCGATCGGCCCGAGGCCGACGACCGCCACCGTGTCGTCGCGCTCGACCCCCGCGACCTCGATCCCGTGCAGACAGCACGCCAGCGGCTCCGCCATCGCCGCGACGTCGGGGGCGAGGGCGGACGGGACGGGGAGGAGGTTCCGGCGCGCGATCCGCTCCGGGACGAGGAGAAGCTCGGCGTAGGCGCCGTTCAGCAGCGGAAAGAGGTGCTCGCAGAGTGTCTCCTGGCCTCGGGCGCACGCGGCGCAGGCGCCGCACGGCGCGGAGTTCGCGGCGACGAGGCGCCGCCCCGTGGCGACGTCGATGCCGCAGACCTCGTGGCCGAACGGGCTCGGTGGCGGGCCGAGCAGCACGGGGTGGCCGCGGCGATAGGCCTTCAGGTCGGTCCCGTCCGTGAGGGCGACCTCGACCTGGAGTACGACGTCTCCCTCGTCCGGTGTGGGGTCGTCGACCTCCTCCAGCCTGAGGTCGCCGGGGCCGTGCAGCCGGAGGGCTCTCACGGGGTGAAGACGACCTTCAGCGCGTCGCGGCGCCGGAACAGCTCGAGCCCGTCCGCGAAGCGCTCGAGCGGCAGGACCGCGGGCTCGGGCACGTCGAGGTCGTGGAGCAGCGCGAGGGCCTCGGGCATGTACGGCGGCGCCGCCGAGCGCGTGCCGACGACGTTCAGCTCCCGGCGGTAGACCTCGGCGGCGGGGATCGGCCCGGCGTCCGCGAAGACGAGCATCGTGCCGCCTGGCGCGACGGAGGCGAGCGCGGTGTCGACGCCGCCGCGCCCGGCCAGGACGACCGCGTCGACCGGCCCGTCCGGCGTGCGGCCTGCGCGTCGCGGATCCGTGTCGACCGCGAACACGTCGTGGCCGCGCCGCTCGAGCACGAGCCCGAACAGCCGCCCGATGAACCCGTTGCCGACGATCAGCACACGACCGGGCGGCAGGCGCGCCGCTCCCCGGAGGACGCAGGCGAGCGGCTCGACCATCGTCCCGCGCCAGTCGGGCCAGTCCGTGGGAAGCTCGACCCATCCCTGCGCGCGGACACGCTCGGCGAAGCCGCCCGGCCGGATCGTCGGCGCGGCGAAACGCTCGCAGGTCGACTCGTGCCCGGCGAGGCAGCGCTCGCACTCGCCGCACGAGGCGTGGTGGACGAGCGCGACCCGTCGGCCGTCGTCCAGCTCGGCGACCACCTCGTGGCCGAGGACGGCATCGGCGTGTTCCGCGTCGAGCTTCTCGACGTCGGAACCGCAGAGCCCGCAGGCGACGACGCGAACGACGTCCCCCGGCCCGTCGGGCTCCGGGACCTCGGCGACCGTAGGCTCGCCTTCCGGCCCGACGACGACGGCGCGCACCGGCGTATCGTAAGGTCGCTTCTCGTCTCCGAGGGAAGGAGCCTTCGATGGCGATCAAGCTCCACCGCTGTCCGCACACCTGGGTCAAGCTCTCGGGCCACCCGTGCTGGCGCGTCCAGAAGGCGCTCGACGAGACCGGCGTCGAGTACGAGATCGTCCCCGAGCCGTGGCCGTCGCGGAAGAAGCGGACGGCCGTGATCGAGGGCACCGGCGGGAGCGCCCTGCCCGCGATCGAGCTCGAGGACGGCACCTGGTACCGCGAGGAATCGTCCGAGATGGCGCGCGCGATCCGCGCGGGGCGCTTCGGCCCGGCCGCCTGAGCGGCGCTACACTTCCCCTCTCGCGGGGCTATAGCTCAGTTGGGAGAGCGCCTGGATCGCACCCAGGAGGTCGGCGGTTCGAGTCCGCCTAGCTCCACCTCGAGAAACCCGCTGGTGGCGGCGGGTCTCTTCCCATCGAGGAACCTCCGTTGTCACGTCGCGGCGTCTCCCCGCGATCGGCCAGGCCGAGCACCCAAGCGACAACCGCGCCGTCATCGTGAAGGAACACGACCGGCTGCCGGCGGAGGGCTGCGGCATTCTCCGGAGGCGACCTCCTCGCCGTCGTGGGACACTCGGACCGTGAAGCTCCTGCTCGTCGAGGACGAGGACGCGATCGCCGTGCCCGCTCGCGGAGGGCCTTCGCCGCGAGGGATTCCTCGTCGAGCGCGTCGGCGACCGGGCGGGAGGCGCTCGAGGCCGCCGAGCCCGACCTCGTGCTTCTCGACGTCGGTCTTCCCGACACGGATGGATTCTCGGTGTGTCGAGAGCTGCGAGGCAGGTCGAGCGTCCCGATCATCATGGTCACCGCGAAGGGCGAGGAGGTCGACCGCGTGGTCGGCCTCGAGGTCGGCGCCGACGACTACGTCGTCAAGCCGTTCGGCATCCGCGAGCTCGTGGCGCGCATTCGCGCCGTCAGCCGGCGCACCGGCGAACGTCCCGCGACCGCCCGGCCTGCCGTGCGCCTCGGGCCGCTCGAGCTCGACACGCGCAGCCGCCGCGTCTTCGTGGACGGCCGCGAGATCGACCTGACACCCAAGGAGTTCGACCTCCTCGCGCTGCTCGCGAGCGACCCGGGCGCGGTCGTCTCGCGGGCTCGCATCCTCGAGGACGTGTGGGAGACCACCTGGTTCGGGAGCGCGAAGACGATCGACGTCCACGTCGCCGCGCTGCGCAAGAAGCTCGGGCATCCGTCGTGGATCGAGACCGTCCGCGGCGTCGGGCTTCGCCTGAACGTCCCCGAATGAGCCGACGCGTTCCTCGCCACGTACATCGCGCTGGCGGTCGTGGTGCTCGTGTCCCTCGAGATCCCGCTCGGGATCCAGTACGGCCGGAGCGAGCGGCGCGACCTCGAGGGCCGGATCGAGCGCGACGCGCTGACGATGGCGACCTTCGCGGAGGACACGCTCGAGCGCGGGATCCGGACGCCGCCGCCCGGCCTCGTGCGGGTGGCCAGGCAGCTACCAGCAGGATCCGGGCGGGCGCGTCGTGATCGTCGATCGGAAGGGCATCGCGCTGCTCGACACGAGCCCTCCGCTGCCCGGGCCGGCGGTCGTTCGCGAGCAGGCCCGAGGTCGCGTCCGCGCTCCAGGGGCAACATCGCCGTCGGGACGCGCTACTCGAGGACGCTCGGGACCGACCTCGTCTACGTCGCGGTGCCCGTCTCCTCGGGCGGCGTCGTGCGGGGCGCGGTGCGGATCACCTACCCGACGTCCGCCCTCGACTCGCGCGTGCGGCGCTACTGGCTGCTGCTCCTCGCGATCGGGGGCGTCGTGCTCGCCGTCGCGACCGTCGTCGGGCTTCGGTTCGCGCAAGACGCTGACCGAGCCGCTGTCGGCGCTCGAGCAGGCGGCTGCCGCGGTCGGCGAGGGCGATCTCGAGGCGCGGGCGCCGGTGGACAGCGGTCCTCCGGAGGTGCGCGCGCTCGCGACCGAGTTCAACGACACGGTCGCGCGGCTCGAGACGCTGCTCCGCTCGCAGGACGAGTTCGTCGCCGACGCGTCGCATCAGCTGAGGACGCCGCTCGCGGCGCTGCGACTCCGTCTCGAGAACCTCGAGCGCGACGTCGGGAAGGACGGGAGGGCCGATCTCGACGCGGCGCTCGCGGAGGTGAGGCGGCTCTCGCGGCTGGTGGACGGGCTGCTCGCGCTCGCGCGCGCGGACGCGGCCACGCCCCGCCCGGTGCCGGTCGACCTGCGTGCAGCGGTGGCCGCCCGGGCCGACGCGTGGTCGGCACAGCTGGCCGAGCGTGAGGTGGAGATGGAGGTTCGGGTGTCCGAGGCGCTCATGGCTCTCGCGACGCCCGGCTCGCTCGAGCAGGTTCTCGACAACCTCGTCTCGAACGCGCTCGCGGTCTCGAAGCCGGGCGACACGATCATCGTCGAGGGCCGCCGGGCCGGCGGCGAGGTCGTCCTCGACGTCCGCGATCAAGGGCCTCGGCATGACCGCCGAGCAGCGCGCGCGCGCGTTCGACCGCTTCTGGCGGGCGGGCTCGCCCGGCGGCGGGACCGGTCTCGGCCTCGCGATCGTCCATCGCCTGCTCACGGCCGACGGCGGGAGCATCGAGCTGCTCGAGACCGAGGGCGGCGGCCTCGACGTGCGGATGACGCTGCCCGCGGCGCCCTGACCGACCTCGTCCGAATCCTTACCTCGGCCTGGCCCGGGCTTCACCCGGCGCCTCCTACGGTGACGCGAGTTCTCTCACACGGAAGGAGGCGCGGATGTCCCGCACACTCGCCATCGTCTTCGCCGCCCTGCTGGCGGTCAACGCGGTCGTCGGCACGGTCGCGCTCACGCGCACCGTCCATCTCGGGCAGGCGTCGCACACGTCGTCGAACGCGATCGTCGCGAAGCGCACCGGCAGCTCGACCGATTCGAGGCGTCGCTCCGCGCCCAGCTCGCGAAGAAGCCCCCCGCGCTTCCGAAGGTGCGCTCGAGCTCCGCCTCGGGCGGGGCGGCCTCCGCGGCCGGCGCGGTCGCCCCGCGGGTCCGGTACGTGCGGCCCGCCCCGATCATCGTCCACAAGCACCGTGCCGGCGGAGAGCACGAGGACGACGCGGCCTTCGCCGGTGAGGGAGGAGGCGCCGATGACTAGTCACGTCGGGCGGCTCTACGCGGCCGCAGGCGCGCTGCTCGCGTTCTTCGTCCTGTGGGCGGCGATCGCGGCGCACCCGTGGGCGGCTGCGACCACGACCGACCCGCGCCTCGTCGCACTCGCGCAGCGCGAACGGCACCTCCGGGCGGACGCGGCCCTCGTCCAGAAGGTGGTCGACCGGCGATTCGCGGAGTATCGAACCGCCCTGGCCACGCGCCGGTCGGAGATCGCCGCCGCCAAGGCGCGCGCCGCGGCCGCGCAGGCCGTCGCCGTTTCGCAGGCGTCGTCCCCCGGCGTGCGCATCGTCACGCTACCGCCGCTCGTGATCACGAGGACATCCTGATGGAGCGGACGGAGTTCAGGGCGATGGGAACGGACGTCGAGCTCGTGCTCGACGTTCCGGCGGGCGGGCCGAGCGGGGATGCGTTCGCCGCCGTACGGGACGAGTTCGCGCGGCTCGAGGCGACCCTCTCGCGATTCCGGCCGGAGTCGGAGTTGTCGGAGCTGAACCGTGCGGGGCGTCTCGACGCCGGCCCCGACCTCCTCCGGGTCACGGAGCTCGCACTCGAGGCGCGGGAGCGCACGGGAGGACGCTTCGACCCGACCGTGCACGAGGCGCTCGTCGCCGCCGGCTACGACAGGACGTTCGAGGAGGTCGGCGCGGGTGGAGCCGTCGTCGCGACGCGTCCCGCGGCGCGATGCCTCGGAGCGGTCACCGTCGCACGGGAGACGGGGGAGATCGCGCTCGGAGCGGGCGTCAAGGCTCGACTTCGGCGGTATCGGGAAGGGCTATGCCGTCGACCGCGCATGCGAGCTGCTGGCGCTGTTCGGGCCGTGTCTCGTGAGCGCGGGCGGAGACCTCGCGGTCCGCGGTGGATCGTGGCCCGTCGGCGTGGAGACGCCCGCGGGAGCGCTCACGCTCGAGCTGACGGGCGGAGCGATCGCGACCTCGGGCTCGGACCGCCGCCGCTGGCGGACGCTGCTCGGCGACGCGCACCATCTCATCGATCCGCGGACCGGGTCTCCGGCCGAGACTGACCTGCTTCGCGTCACGGTCGCCGGCCGGACCGCGGTCGAGGCCGAGGTGCTGGCGAAGGCGCTCTTCCTCGCCGGGGCCGAGGAGGCCGCGGTCGAGGCGGACGAGCTCGGTGCCCCCGCCGTCCTCACGCTCCTCGACGGCACCACCGTCCTCGCCGGAGGGCTGGCGTGAAGGGCGATCCGACCTTCTGGCTGCTCGCGCGCTCGACCGGCCTCACGGCCTACGTCCTGGTCACCGCCTCGATCCTCGCCGGGCTCGTCCTGAAGGCACGACCGTTTCGGTCGCTCCGGCCCGCCTCCGTCACGGACACACACCGTGTGCTCGCGCTGCTCGGCCTGGGCGCGGTCGGGATGCACGGCGCCACGCTCCTGCTCGACAGCACCGTTCACCTCTCTCCGGCCGCGCTGGTCGTACCCGGGCTCTCGCCGTACCGACCGCTCGCAACCGGCATCGGGGTGCTCGCCGCCGAGCTGATGCTTGTCGTCTACGCGTCGTTCTCGCTCCGGCGACGAATCGGTACGCGAAACTGGCGCCGCCTCCACTGGGCGACGTACGCGATCTTCGCCGCGGCCACCGTGCACGGTCTCGCCGCGGGGACGGACAGCGCGCAACCGTGGGCATTCGGCCTCTACCTCTCGGCGATCGCGCTCGTCGTCTCGGCGACGGCGTGGCGTGCCCTCATGCCTCCCGCCACGGCGGCACGCGGTGTTCGTGCATGATCGGTCGCGGTTCGATGAGCATCATCCGCGTCGGCCTCGTCCTCGTGCTCGCGCTGGCGGCTGCCGTCGCCGCGAACATCGTCCTCCTCGGTGTCGCCACCGGGCCGAAGGACCCGGTGGGCAGGCTCAGCCCGCGCGCGGGCATCGTCGAGCTCCCGCCGGGCTCCACGGCCGGCGTCGAGACGACGCCGAAGCCGGGCACCACCGGCGCGCGGCCCGTGGGCGAGGACGCGACAGAGGCCCCCGACGACTGACGCGGGGCCGTTGCGCGCGGCGCGCCCCGACTCTTAGGGCTCGGCGGCCGATTCGGGGCCGAGGCTTGTCCCGGTGCTAACCGAGGCGGGCTTACATCGCCAAAGCCTGCCCTCGACCTTGCCCGCCGCTTACCCGGATGCGTCGTACCGTCGGAAGCGTCCAACCGAAAGGAGCGACCGTGTACCGCATCGAGATCGACCGCTCGTTGTGCAGTGGCTTCGGCATCTGCGCGGAGCTCGCGCCGGACGTCGTCGAAGTCGGCAAGGACGGGATCGCAACCCTGCGGACGGGCGTGACCGCAGACCCGTCCGTTCTCGAGGCCGCCGCCGCGTGCCCGATGGCCGCGATCGCCGTCGTCGAGGAGAAGGCCGCCTGATGGCCCCGCGCTCGATCGTGATCGTCGGCGCGGGGCTCGCCGGCGCCCGCTGCGCCGAGACGTTGCGAGCGGAGGGCTACGACGGCGCCGTCACGCTGGTCGGCGACGAGCAGCTGCCCCCGTACGAGCGGCCCGCGCTCTCCAAGGAGTACCTCGCGGGCAGGAAGGAGGAGCACGAGCTCCTCCTCCGCCCGCAGACGGCCTGGGCCGAGCAGCAGATCGTCCTCCGGCTCGGGCAGCGTGTCGTCCACGTCGATCCCGCGCGCCGAAGGGCCGTCACCGACACCGGGAGCGAGCTCGGCTGGGACGTCCTCGTGCTCGCGACGGGTGCCCGTCCCCGCAGGCTTCCGTTCGCGGTGCCGAGCGGCGTCCACGTACTGCGCACGGTCGAGGACGCCCGGGCGCTCCGCGGGGCGATCGTGCCGGGAGCGCACCTGGTCGTGGTCGGCGGCGGCTTCGTGGGCGCCGAGGTCGCGTCGACCGCGACTGCGCTCGGCGCACGCGTGACGATGCTCGAGGCGCTCGCGACCCCGTTCGAGCGGACGCTCGGCCCTACCCTCGGGCGGCTGCTCGCCGACCGCTACCGCGCGCACGGCGTCGAGATGCGCGTGCGCACCGGCGTGACGGGGTTCGGCGCGGACGCGGCGGGAAGCGTTCGATCCGCTCGACTCACGGACGGGAGCGAGATCCGCTGCGACGTCGCACTGGTCGGGATCGGCGTCGAGCCCGCGACCGAGCTCGTCCCGCGCCACGTCGCGGGAGTGCCGATCTACGCGTGCGGCGACGTGACCGGGGGCCTCGGCCACTGGACGAGCGCTGCAGCGGAGGCGACTGCGGTAGCACGTCGCATCCTCGGCCTGGAGCCGCAGCCGCGGCAGCCGGCGTTCTTCTGGTCGGACCAGTTCGGTCTCCGGCTCCAGCTCGTCGGGCGTGCCGACGCCACGGCGGTCGTCGAGATCGAGGGTGGAGGCGAGGACTTCCTCGCACGCTTCGTCGACGACGAGGGCAACCTCGTCGCAGCGCTCGGTGCCAACCGGCCCGCCGACGTCGCGCACCTGCGCCGGCAGCTGGCGCTCGCCGCGTAGCGGCGAACTCCTCTCCGAACGCGATCCGTGGCACCGACTCGCTCCTGCCGGATCACGTCAGTGCATCGATATCGGCGGCCGCGGCAACGAGCGCCTCCTCGACGTCGGCGCGACCGGCGAAGGCGTCCAGCAACGCCGCGACCCAGCGCGTCGCGACTGCAATGTAGTTGGGAGCGGGCGTTACCAGCACTGTTGCCTCGTGCTCGATGAGCGTTCGCGCCACGTCGTGGAAGGCGCCCCATGACGCGGTATGGGCGCGGAATCGCTCGTCGTCCCAGATGCTCCGCCGGGTCGGGTTCATGTTCCCCTCGAACGTCGAGCGGTACAGGAACTCGGCGCTCGTCGCCCACTCGACGAACCGCCACGCCGCGTCGCGATCGCGCGCGCGGCTGTTCATGACCACGGACCACGTCCAGAGATTCGGCTGCCGTTTCCCTGCCGGCCCCACCGGCGGCAGCGCGTACCCGATCCCGCCCGCTAGGTCCGACGTCGCGGGATCCTCGAAGAAGGCGACGTAGTGGTCGGAGTCGACGATCAGGCCGTACCGGCCGCGGCCGAAGTCCATGGCCAGCTCGTACCAGCGCTGGTCGAGCCAGTCGGTCGGGCCGGCGTCACCGAGCGCGGCGAGCAAGTCCGTGGTGGCTCGTACCGACTCCGGCGACGCGATCGCGCAGCGGCCGTCCACGAAATCGCGGGCGCCGTACGACCAGAGCTGCGTGGCGAACCCCGTGTACATCGTGTGCCATGCGCCGGTGCCGCGCTGGGCGAAGCCGCGAACCTCGCCGTTCGTCCGCTCGACGATCCGCCGCGCCGCGGCGAAGTACTGCTCCCAGGTGCCGGGCACCTCGACCCCCGCGCGGTCGAGCACCTCTGGCACGTAGGCGAGGTTGTACGACTCGCAGTTGACCGGGATCTCCAGCAGCGGTCCGTCTCCCAGCGGATCGCCGAAACGGCCGGTCCAGCGGTTGCAGCGCACAAGCGGCTCGAAGAAGTCGTCCGCGTCGTACGTGTCGCTGGCCCGCTCGATCAGGTGGTCGAGCGGTTCGACGAAGCCCGACGCGAGGTGCTCCCAGAGCAGGACGGGCCCGGACATGAACACGTCTGCGGCGTCGTCGCCGTCGAGCAGGTGCTCGATCCGGTTCGAGAAATAGAGGTCGCTCGGGACGATCCTGACCTCGAGCTCGATCCCGCTCCGTTCCTCGAACTCGCGCGCGTGGCGCTCGACGCTCGCGACGTAGGCGTCCGTGTCCGGGCCGAGGAACCGGACGCGCGTCACCGCCGCACTTGCAGGTCGCACTCGCGCACGCATGCTGGTGTTCGACGCCGGCGCACGCTACTCGAGCCTGAACACCTCCTCGAGGGCGGGCGCGCCCCCGTCGGGCACGCGCGCCTCGAGCAGCTCCGCCATCGCATCCTGCCACCGGGCCGACACGTCCTGCTGGGCCATGAAGCGCGATGCGGCCTCCAGGTCGTCGGATTCGAAGTACCCGAACATCTGCGTGCCATTGCGGAAGATCGTGTAGTTCCGGATGCCCGCTCCACGGAGCGCGTCGAGCATCTCCGGCCAGACCTTCCGGTGCGCCTCGATGTATTCGTCCATGCGCTCCGGGCGCACCTCGAGAACGAACGCGCTGCGCTGGGTCATGCGGTCTCCGTGGTCGTGACCTTCACATCGCCGCTCTCGTACGCGCTCGCGACGGACGAGGTGCCTCGCTCCCGGGTCCGCGTGGCCGCGTAGCCGCCGTCGCGGAACGCTGCGACGGGATCTGCGTCGACACCGGCTTGGGCGCGAAGGCGGGCGAGGACCGGCCGGACGTCCGTCTCGAAGGCCTCGAGCAGGATGCGGTGCGCGCCGAGCACGTCACCCTCGGTCTGTGCCGCGGCGAGCCTGCCCTCGTCGACCAGGAGGGCCTTCGCGTACGCGGTCTGGATGTTCATGACGGACTGCACCATCGCGTCGATCTTCCCCTCGACGTTGTGCGACTGGTCGATCATGAACGCAAGTTTCTCGGTGGCGCCCGCCCGGGCGATCTCGCGCATGATCCGGAAGAGCTCGAACGGGTCGATCGAGCCTACGATCAGGTCGTCGTCGGCGTACTTCCGGTTGTTGAAGTGGAAGCCGCCGAGGAGTTCCTCGGACAGGAGCAGCGCAACGATCTGCTCGACGTTCGTCCCCAGCGGGTGATGACCGGTGTCCACGAGCACCTTGGCGCGGGGGCCGAGTCGACGGCAGACGAGCGCGGCGGTCCCCCAGTCCGGGAGATCCGTGCTGTAGAAGCCGGGCTCGAAGAACTTGTACTCGACCAGGAGCGTCAGGTCGTCGGACAGCTCCGCGTAGAGCCGCTCCAGACCCTCCACCAGCCGTGCGAATCTCGACCCGAGGTCGTCCTGGCCGGGGTAGTTGGTCCCGTCGGCGACCCAGAGGCTGATGGTGCTCGAGCCCACGGTCCGCGCGATCTCGACGCAGGTACGGCAGTGCTCGAGCGCACGCGCGCGCACACCCGGGTCCGGGTTGCAGAAGCTGCCCAGCCGGTACTCGTCCGACCCGAACAGGTTCGGATTGACGGCGCCTAGCGTGACGCCCTCCGCCTCGGCGTACCGTCGCAACGCGGCGTAGTCGTCGACGGCGTCCCAGGGGATGTGCAGCGCGACCGACGGGCAGCAGCCTGTCAGCCGGTGGACGAGCGCCGCGTCCGCGATGCGCTCGTGGACCGTCCGCGCGGCGCCCGGCCACGGGTAGACGTGGAACCGCGTGCCGGAGTTCCCATACCCCCACGAGGGCGTCTCGATCTGGAGCGCTGCGAGCCTGGCGAGCACCTCATGGTCGTCCATGGCGCGAGTCTGCCTGATCCTTCCCCGGATTACGAGTCTGCTTTCGATATCTCGAAATTCGAAAGTCAACCACAGGTATTGACTTCCACGAGCACGAGTCGTACTGTCGCTGCATCGACGACGCGGTCGACCTTAGGAACCTCTCGCAGACGGAGCGCATGCAGCACGTGGTGCGCCTGCTCGAAACACGCGATTACGTTCAGGTTGCGGAACTTTCGCAGGCGTTTTCCGTCTCGGAGGTCACGGTCCGGAGCGATCTCGGGCAGCTCGCGCGGCAGGGCCTCGTCGCGCGCATCCGTGGCGGCGCCCGGGCGCTCCAGCACGGTCAGTCGGAGGTCGGCTTCGATCTGCGGCTGCGCCTCGAAGTCGAGGCGAAGCGCGCGATCGCGCGCGCGGCGTCCGAGATGGTGAACGAGGGCGAGGCGGTCGCCCTCGACGCGAGCACGACCGCCTACTACCTGGCCCTGGAGCTCTGCTCCAAGAAGGAGCTCGTCGTGGTCACCAATGGCCTCCTCGTCGCGACGGCGCTCGCGGACGCACCGGGGATCACGGTGCTCCTGACCGGGGGCGTCCTACGCCTGTCGGCGATGTCGCTCGTCGGCGATCTGGGCACCGACGTCCTCCGGACGACGCGTATCAACAAGGGCTTCCTCGGCGCGCGCGGGCTCAGCCTCGCGCGCGGCCTCATGGACCTGAACCCGGACGAGGTCCGGATCAAGCAGGAGATGGCCGATGCGTGCGACCAGGTCTACGGGATCTTCGACGGGACGAAGTGGCATCGCAGTGCACTCCTCGCCTTCGTCCCCGTCGAGGAGCTGACCGGGATCGTCACCGACTCGAGCGCGCCGGCGTCCCAGGTCGACGCCTGGCGTGGCGCAGGGGTCGACGTGATCACCGTCGACCCCACGCCCGGCGAGGTGGCGCCCGTCCGGCCGCTGGACCTTCGCCGCGTGACCCCGACGGACGAAGCGGTCGCGTGAGCAGCCTCGCCGGACCCCTCAGCGGGATCCCCGCCCCGGCGGATCTCTGGGACGCATCGACCGCGACCGGGCTCGACGGCCTGGGCGCCCTCGTACACCGCTCGAACCTCATCGGCGCGGACCGCTCCGTCGCGAACCAGGGCGGCGGCAACACGTCGGCGAAAGGCGTCGTCGTCGATCACGCCGGCCGCGAGCAGCGCGTCCTGTGGGTGAAGGGCTCGGGCACCGATCTGGCGACGATCACCGGCGACGGGTTCGCCGTGCTGCTGCTCGACGAGGTCGAGCCGCTCCGTTTGCGACAGACGATGGACGACGCGTCGATGGTCGACTACCTCCGCCGCTGCGCGCTGGAGCCCGACCAGCCGCGCCCGTCCATCGAGACGCTCCTGCACGCGTTCGTCGACGCAGCGCACGTCGACCACACGCATCCCGACGCGGTCATCGCGCTGACGTCGACGCCCAACGGCCGCTCGCTGGCGGATCAGGCCTTCGGCGACGAGGTGGTCTGGCTCGACTATCAGCGCCCGGGCTTCGACATGTCGAAGCGGATCGCCGAGCTCCTCGACGCGCAGCCGTCCGCCCGTGCCGTCCTGCTCGAGCGCCACGGCCTCGTCACGTGGGGCAGCACCTCCGAGGAGGCCTACAGAAGCACCATCGAGTTCGTCACGAGAGCTGCCGAGGCGGTGGACAGGGCCGGAGCCGGCCAGTTCGGCCTCGGCGGCAGGGCGAGCGCGGAGCTCGGGGAGCGCGAGTGCCTCGCCCTCCTGGCGCAGACGCTTCCCGCGCTCCGCGGCTCGCTCCTCGCCGATGCGGACGGCGTGGTGCTCGAGGTCGACCGGAGCCCCGCCGCGGTCGCGTTCGCCTCGTCGGCACGAGCCTCCGAGGTGAGCCAGGTCGGCGCGCCGTGCCCCGACCACCTGATCAACACGAAGCACAGGCCGCTCGTGGTCGCGTTCGACCCGGCGAGCGACGGCCCCGCCGACCTCGGCGCCGCCCTGCGACGCGGTGTCGAGGAGTACGGCGCGTGGTACCGCGAGTACTACGCGAGGCACGTCGACGACGAGACCCGGCAGTTCCCCATGGATCCGGTCGGCCCGCGGGTCACCCTGATCCCCGGTGTCGGCGTGGTGACCAGCGGGCTCGATGCCGCGAAGGCGCGGACGACGCGCGACCTCTACCACCGCGCGATCGTGGTCGAGGACGCCGCCGACGCGCTCGGTGGATTCCGGTCCCTCAGCGAGGCGGAGGCCTTCGCGATCGAGTACTGGCCGCTCGAGCGCTACAAGCTCGCACAGGCGCCGCCGCCGAGGGAGCTCTCGGGCCGCATCGCCGTGATCACGGGCGGAGCGAGCGGCATCGGCCGTGCGACCGCACGCCTACTCGCCTCGCGCGGCGCGCATGTCGTCGTCGCCGATCGGAACGGCGACGGAGCGCGGGAGGTTGCGGAGGAGCTCGTCGCCACACACGGCGCTCGGCGGGCGGTCGCAGTCGAGGTCGACGTGACCAGAGAGGACGACGTCCAGGAGATGATCCGCCGGACGGTGCTCGAGTACGGCGGCCTGGACGTCATGGTCGCATCGGCAGGGCTCGCGACGAGCGCGGCGGTCACGGAGACCACGCTCGACGACTGGGAGCTGAGCTACGCGGTGCTCGCCCGTGGTTACTTCCTCGCCGCACGAGAGTCGTTCCGCGTCCTGATCGAGCAGGGCCGTGGCGGCTCCATCGTCTTCGTCGGCTCGAAGAACGCGCTCGTCGCAGGGGCGAATGCCGCGGCGTATTCCTCGGCGAAGGCGGCCGCCCTGCACCTCGGTCGCTGTCTCGCCGAGGAAGGCGGGCCCCACGGGATCCGCGTCAACACCGTGAACCCCGACGCGGTGATCCAGGGGTCGAGCATCTGGTCCTCGGACTGGAAGGCGGAGCGCGCCAGCACGTACGGCGTCAGCGAGGACGAGCTGCAGACCTACTACCAGGGCCGCACGAAGCTCGGCGTGGCCGTGCTGCCCGAGGACGTCGCCGAGGCGATTGCGTTCTTCGTCGGGCCTCGATCCGACAAATCCACCGGAAATGTCGTCAACGTCGACGGCGGCGTGACCGCCGCGTATCCCCGGTAGTGCGAAGGAGGCGCACCAACCAAGTGTTCGTTCCCCAGACTCCGATGCGAAAGGAACCATCCATGCACAAGCACAGGTGGGCGGTCTTCGCCGCAGCGTTCCTCGTCGCAGGCGTGACCGTGGCGGCCGCGCTGGCCGGCTCGAGCCGCTCGACGGCGGGCAAGACGTACTACTTCATCCCGAAGGACACGCTCAACCCGTACGAGGTGATCGCGGACCGCGGCGGCAAGCTCGCGCTCACCGAGCTCGGCGACAAGCAGGTGGTCCAGTCGGGTACCGAGGACACTGCGGCGGCACAGCAGCCGGCGGTCCAGGCGGCCATCCAGTCGCGTGCTGCGGGCATCGTGATCGCGGGCAACGATCCCGACGCGTTGTGCCCGGCTCTCAAGCAGGCACAAGCGGCCGGGACGCACGTCATCGCGTTCGACTCGGACGTGAGCTGCCGCGAGCTGTTCATCAATCAGGCCGACACCGAGACGATCGGCCGCAGTCAGGTCAAGCTGCTGGCGAAGTTGATGGGCTACAAGGGCGAGTTCGCGATCCTGTCCGCCGCCTCCACGGCGACGAACCAGAACGCCTGGATCAAGTACATGAAGCTGGAGCTGAAGAAGCCGGCGTACAAGAACATGAAGCTCGTCAAGATCTACTACGGCAACGACAACCCGGCGCAGTCGAGGCAGGCGACAGTCGCAATGCTCCAGGCGTACCCGAACCTGAAGGGGATCGAGTCCCCGACGACGGTCGGGATCTCGTCGGCAGCGCAGTACCTGTCTACCTCGAAGAAGTACAAGAAGAAGATCGTGCTCACGGGCCTGGGCCTACCCAGCCAGATGAAGAAATACGTCCACGACGGCACCGTTAAGCAATTCGCCCTCTGGAACCCCGAGGATCTCGGCTACCTGGCGGGATACGCGGTCGCCGCGCTCGCGGACGGCAAGATCACGGGCAAGGTCGGCGAAACCTTCAAGGCCGGCAAGCTCGGCACGTACAAGATCCTCCTCGGCCCGGACAAGCGGCCGCAGGTGATCCTCGGACCGCCGTACGTGTTCGACATCAAGAACGTCGACAAGTTCAAGTTCTAGGCCGAAAGAACGGGGGCGCCGCCACCCGCGGCGCCCCCTCCTCACCCGATCGTGACGGAAACTTCTCTCGCACCCGTCGTCTCCCTGCAGCACGCGCAGAAGCGCTTCGGCGCCGTCCATGCGCTCGACGACGGCGACATCGAGCTGTTCGGTGGCGAGGTGCACGGCCTCGTCGGCGAGAACGGGGCCGGCAAGTCCACGCTCGTCAAGATCCTGGCCGGCGTGTACCGGCCCGACTCCGGCCGGCTCGTCATCGACGGCGAGGAGGCGATCTTCGACAACGCAAAGCAGTCGCAGGCGGCCGGCATCGCCATCATCTTCCAGGAGCCCATCCTCTTCCCCGATCTGAGCGTCGCCGAGAACATCTTCGTCGGGGTACAGCCGCTCAAGCGCTTCCGGCGCATCGACGGTCGGCGCATGCGGCGCGAGGCGGCCGTGCTGTTCGAGCAGCTCGGCGTCCGGCTCGACCCGGATCGGCTCGCTCGCGGCCTCTCGATCGCCGACCAGCAGCTCGTCGAGATCGCCAAGGCGCTGACCACCAACGCCCGCGTCATCGTGATGGACGAGCCCACCGCCGCACTGACGACGAACGAGGTCGACCGTCTGTTCCGCATCGTCGAGACGCTCCGCGCCCGTGGCCGCGCGGTGCTCTTCATCTCGCACCGGCTCGACGAGATCTTCGGGATCTGCGAGCGCGTCACGGTGATGCGCGACGGTCGCCACGTCTGGACGAAGCCGATCGGCGAGCTGACGGTCGAGTCGGTGATTCGCGCAATGGTGGGTCGTGACATGGACGCACTGTTCCCGAAGGTCCCGTCCGAGCCCGGGCCGGTCGTCCTGAAGGTCGATCGGCTCACGCGCGAGGGGGAGTTCACCGATGTGTCCTTCGTCGTGCGGAGCGGCGAGATCGTCGCGCTCGCCGGACTGGTCGGCGCGGGACGCACCGAGGTGGCGCGCGCCATCTTCGGGATCGACCGCTGGGACGCCGGCACGGTCGAGATCCGCGGCAGGCGGCTGCCCGCGGGATCGCCCTCGGCAGCCATGGCGGCCGGGATCGCGCTCGTTCCCGAGGACCGGCGCCAGCAGGGCCTCGTGATGGACTTCTCGATCGAGCGCAACATCGCGCTGGCGTCACTCGACCGGGTACAGCGAGGCGGCGTCATCCTCCGCGGCTCCGAGCGCGCCTTCGCGCACGACTGGGCGCTTCGCCTCCGGCTGAAGTACGCGAAGCTGACCAACCCGGTCTGGACGCTCTCCGGCGGCAACCAGCAGAAGACCGTGCTGGCGAAGTGGCTCGGGCGCAAGCCGACGCTGCTGATCGTCGACGAGCCGACGCGCGGCATCGACGTCGGGACGAAGGCGGAAGTGCACCTCCTGCTCTCCGAGCTCGCGGCGCAGGGCGTCGCCGTCCTCATGATCTCCTCCGAGCTGCCGGAGGTGCTCCACATGGCGGATCGGATCGTCGTGCTGTTCGAGGGCCGCGTCATGCGCGAGTTCGAGCGGGCCGAGGCAGACGAGGACGCGATCATGCGCGCCGCGACGGGACTGGTCGAGGAGGCAGCATGACGTCGGTCGCCGAGGAGCAGAACGTCATCGAGCGGCGCTCCGGCTCACGCGCGCTCGCCGAATTCCTCGTGCGGTTCAGGGAGCTCGGCATCGTCCTCGCGCTCGTGATCGTGGTCGGCGGCACGACCCTCGACAACCATCTCTTCCTGAGTGCCGCGAACCTCCAGCAGATCCTCGCGGGCTCCGCGATCATCGCGCTGCTAGCGATCGGCGAGACCATCGTCATCATCACCCGGAACGTCGACCTCTCCATCGGGTCGATCCTCGGGATCTCCGCGTATGCGACCGGGGTCTTGTACGTGCACCACCCGGACGTCGCGCTCCCCATCGTCTTTCTCTTGGCGCTCGCCATCGGCGCGGTCTGCGGCGTGGTGAACGGCCTGATCGTCACGGTCGGACGCGTTCCGAGCCTCGTCGTGACGCTCGGGACGCTCTACATCATCCGTGGAATCGACGGCGCCTGGGCGGGCGGGAACCAGGTGAACGCCTCCATGCTCCCCGACAGCTTCAACAAGATCGGCTACGCCACCGTGCTGGGGATCCCGTACCTCGGCTGGATCGGCATCATCGCCGTCGCGGTCGCCACCTACTCGATGCGCAGCTTCCGAACGGCCCGCGACTTCTATGCCATCGGCTCGGATCCGGACGCCGCCCGCCTCGCCGGCATCCCCGTCGGATCGCGTGTTTTCCTCGCGTTCGTTCTGAGCGGTGCGATCGCCGGCGTCACCGGTGCGCTGTGGCTCTCGCTGTACGCGTCGGTGGACGCGATCGCCGGGGTCGGCTACGAGTTCCAGGTGATCGCCGCCGTCGTCGTCGGCGGTGTGGCGATCTTCGGCGGAAGCGGCACCGTGCTGGGCGCAGCCCTCGGCGCGCTCCTCCTGTACACGATCAACACTGCGCTCGTCGTCGTCAACGTCTCCTCGTTCTGGAGCATGGCGCTCGCGGGAGCGTTGCTCCTCGCCGCGATCGCCTTCGACCGGCTGGTCGCGCTGCGCCTCGCTCCCGCCATGCGCACGCGAAGGAGCGCTCGTGCCTGACGTCGAGAACCAGGTCGAGCCAGGCGCGGAGGCCGAGAGCATGCCCACGTGGCGGCGGGGCCTCGGCGCCCTCGTCCGTTGGGAGACGCTCCTCGTCGTCCTGCTGCTCGCCTCGATCGCCTACGGCGCAAGCGTCTCCCCCTACTTTCTCGAGTGGACGAACCTCTTCTTCATCGGCTCGAACGTGGGCGAGATAGCGATCATCGCGCTCCCGCTGACCCTGATCATCATCACCGGCGAGATCGACCTCTCCGTGGCGTCGATGCTCGGCCTCACGGGGCTCTTCATGGCCGAGCTCTTCCAACACGGTTGGCCGATCTGGCCGGCCATGATCGCGGCCGTTCTCCTCGGCGGGATCCTCGGCGCGTTCAACGGCTTCCTGATCACGCGCCTCGGCCTGCCGTCGCTCGCCGTCACGATCGGGACGCTGACGCTCTACCGCGGCATCGCGCAGGGAATCCTGCCGTCCGACACGATCAGCGGGTTCCCGCAGGGCCTCGCGAGCATCGGCGTCGTCCCGATTCCGCACACGCACATCTCGTACTCGGTCGCCATCTTTCTCGCGCTCGCCGTCGTCTTCGGCGTCGTCCTCCACGCGACGCCGTTGGGGCGCGCGATCTTCGCGATCGGCGCGAACAAGGAAGCGGCCTTCTATTCGGGCATCCGCGTCAAGCGGATCAAGTTCTGGCTCTTCGTCCTCTCGGGGATGATCTGCGGCCTTGCCGGTGTGCTCTGGACGCTTCGATTCGCGTCCGCTCGCTACGACTCCGGCATTGGGCTCGAGCTGTTCGTGGTGACGGTCGTCCTGCTCGGCGGCGTCTCGATCTTCGGCGGCCGCGGCACGATCGTCGGCGTCGTCCTGGCCGTCGCCGTTCTCGGCACTCTGCAGACTGCGATGACGGCCGATGTGATTCCCGCGCAGGACCAGAACATCGTGGTCGGCGGGCTTCTCCTCGCCAGCGTCATCGTGCCGAACCTCGGAGACATCTACCGGCGTGCGCGCGCGCGGCTGCAGGCTGCAGGAGCTCGCAGGCACGCGGCGGTCGCACACGAGGAGTCGACGTGACGCGGGGCGGCCCACCCCGGGTCGCGGTCTTCGGCATCGGGCTCGCGGCCTACTGGCCCCAGTTCGACGGCCTGCGAAGACGGCTCGAGGGATACCAGCGCGGGATCGAGGAGCGGCTCGAGGCGATGGGCGCGGAGGTCGTCTCGGCGGGCCTCGTCGACACTCCCCAGGCGGCCCGCGCCGCCGGCGACGCGCTCGCCGCCGGCCGACCTCAGCTCCTCCTCGTCTACACGGCGACGTATGCGACATCGTCCCAGGTGCTTCCCGTGGTGCAGGCGGTCGACGCGCCGGTCGTCGTCCTGAACCTTCAACCCACGCGCACGCTCGACTACGAGGCGATGACCACCGGCGAATGGCTCGCAAATTGCTCGGCCTGCTGCGTCCCGGAGATCGCGGGCGCCCTGGCACGTGCGGCGATTCCCTACAGGACGGTCACCGGGACGCTGCTCGACGGCGACCCCGGCTGGGACGCCCTGCGTGAGTGGCTCGACGCCGCGCGCGCCGTTCGCGCCGTTCGGACGGCGCGCATCGGCTTCCTCGGCCATACGTACCCCGGGATGCTCGACATGTACTCCGACTTCACGCAGGTCCACGCGCAGACGGGCGCGCATGTCGAGGTGCTCGAGATCGACGACCTGGTCGCCCGTGTCGAGTCGGCGGACATCGCCGCGATCGAGAGCAAGGATCGGGAGATCCGCGAGGTCTTCGATCTCGCCGACGCCGGCTCCGACCCGATCGCCGCCGAGATCACGCCCGAGGTCTTCGACTGGTCGACCCGCGTCGCCGTCGGGCTCGACCGGCTCGTCGCAGACTTCGAGCTCGACGGTCTCACCTATTACTACCGCGGCGTCGGCGACAACATCGCCGAGCGCGTGAGCTCGGGGCTGATCGTCGGCAACTCCTTGCTCACGCGACGCGGTGTCCCGACCGCCGGAGAGGGCGACCTCAAGACCAACATCGCGATGCTCCTGCTCGACCGGCTCGGTGCCGGCGGGTCGTACACCGAGTTCTACGGCCTCGATTTCGACGATGGATTCATCCTGATGGGCCACGACGGCCCGGGCCATCTCGCGATCGCGGACGGACGACCCGTGGCGCGGGCGCTCGCTCTCTACCACGGGAAAGCGGGCGCGGGGCTCTCGATCGAGATGAAGGTCCGACCTGGGCCGGTCACCATCCTCGGGCTGACCCAAACCGCCGACGGTCGACTCAAGCTCCTCGCCGCCGAGGGCCAGTCCATTCCCGGGCCGACGTTCCGCATCGGCAACACGAACTCGCGTATCCGTTTCTCTCGAGAGCCGGCCGCCTTCTTCGACGACTGGTGCGCCCAGGGTCCGACACACCACGTCGCGCTCGGGATCGGCCATCAGGTCGGCACATTGAGGAAGGTCGCCCACTTGCTCGGTCTCGACTTGAACGTCGTCGCGTGAGGCTTCCCGGCGGATAGTGGCGTCGATGCGCGTCGCGGCGGTCGACATGGGCGCGACGTCGGTCCGCGTCGCCGTGATCGACCTCGATGCGGAGACGCCCGAGATCGAGGTGGTCCACCGCTGGCTCCATGGCCCGGAGACCCGCCACGACGGCTCGGTGCGCTGGCGCTGGGGCGAGCTCCTCGACAACGTGCGGCGCGGGCTCGCGCGCGCACGCGCCTCCGGTCCGCTCGCGTCGATCGGCGTCGACGGCTGGGCCGTCGACTACGGGCTGCTGGACGAGGACGGGGCGTTGCTGTCCGACCCGCACAGCTATCGGAGTCCGCGCACCGAGGGGTGGCGGCGGCTGGCCGAGTCGCTCGGGGTGGCCCAGCTGTACCGGCGGACAGGGATCCAGCTGATGCCGATCAACACGATCTTCCAGCTGGCGGCGCACGACCGCGAGGAGCTGGCGAGGGCGCGCCGCCTCGTGATGCTGCCCGAGCTGGTCGCCTACGAGCTGACGGGCCAGGCTGCCGGCGAGTTTTCCAACGCCGGCACCACGGGCCTGCTCGACGTCGCGACCGGTGCCTGGGCCACCGATCTCGCCGCATCGATCGGCGTCGACCCGCAGGTCCTGCCGACGCCCGAGCGCGCCGGCCGCCTGCTCGGTGAGTACGACGGCACTCCCGTCCACCTGGTGGCCGCGCACGACACGGCCTGCGCGTTCGCAGCGAGCCCACTGGCCGCGACGGGCCGCGCCTTCGTCTCCGCCGGCACGTGGTTCCTGGTCGGCGTCGAGCGTGCTCTGCCCGACATCTCCGAGGAAGCGCGGCTTGCGAACTTCTCCAACGAGCGCGGCGCTCTCGGCGGTTTCCGCTTCCTGAAGAACGTCCCCGGCTTCTGGCTACTCGAACAGTGCGCGGCGCAGTGGGGAACGAACACCGTCGACCTGCTCGGCGTTGCGGCCGGCGCGCCGTCGAACGCACCTCGTTTCGACGTCACCGACGAGCGGTTTCTTGCCCCGGCGCGGATGGCCGATGTGGTCCGTGCCGCCGCCGGATTGACGGACGACGCACCACGTGCGCTCATCGCACGCTCGATTGTCGAGTCCGTCGCCGCAGCCGTCGCAGGCGTCGTCGATCAGCTCCGTGCGAACCAGCCGGTGGAAGAGCTCGTCGTCGTCGGGGGCGGCGCGGCCTCGTCCTTCGTGAGGGAGCGAGTCGCCGAGCACGCCGCTGCCCGCGTCGTCGCCGGTGCCACCGAGGCAACCGCGCTCGGCAACGCCCTCTTGCAGGGCATCGCGCTCGGGCGCTTTCGCAACCTCGACGACGCCAGAAGCTGGGCCTCCGCGTCCTCGGTGGCTGGGTGACGAGGGTGCTGGCGTGCCCGCGACCGATCCTGCGGACTCGTCACCAGCAAGGCGTTGATCCGCCCGGGCACGCCTCCCGCGCGCCGCGAGTGGGCGTGGTCCCCACCAACGCGTCTCCCTCTGTCGCGACAGTTCCCGAAACCCGAACCGCCGAGATCCTCCGGCGCTGGGACGTACCTGCGCGGGCTGCACGCACTCCAACGCCGCGGGACAAGCGAGCGAACATCCCTGATGACCGAGAGATCGTCCTCCGAAAGCCGGCGCCCGACAATCGGCGATCCGGTTTAGATCGAAGCCTCGCGCGTTACCGTTGCCCGTGGGAGGCGCGCACCTGGGAGGCACCTTCGCCGTTCGGGGACCAACCCCCTCTCCTGGACGCGCGGAACACCAGAGCTCGCGCGCCTCCCAAGACCTTCGAGGAGTGGCTCCGCCCGCCTGCGCCCATCCCCAAGCTCGGGCTCGCCGGCACTTGTCGGCGAGGGAGGCGGGTGTCGAGCACCGTGAGGATCGCAAACCGATCCGGAATCGTCAGCGCCACTCCGGCTGTTGCGCCACCTGCCCCGGGATCAGGCCCTACTGCGACGACGATCGCGACGGGGAGCGTGTGGCGACACCGACCCTCCGAGTCGGGGTCGACCGAGATCGCTTATGGCTACTCGCTTCTCGTCGGCGTGTCAGCCGCTTGTCAGACCACGGGCGCTCGAGCCGCGGCCGCTCAGCGTGATGCTGCTTCCGTCCGGGCAGAGCACGCAGACGGTCAACCGCTCCGAGCGCGTTCCCTACTGCGCGTTCGGCTGCTCGCCGGCCCGCTCGCGCTTCTTGGTGGATGCGGCTCGTGCTCCTCTCCGGCCCAGACCTGCGACCTGTCCAGATCGAAGTTGGCCTCAGCGTCCCAATATCGACAGCTTGTCGGTGACAGCGTCGGCGATTGCGTCGACCAGCCCGGCGTTCAGTTCGAGGAGTCGGAGGCCTTTCCTGGCCGCGGGTAGCCCCCGCTCAAGTCGCGCAAGATAACGCTCCCGTAGCTCCGTGTTCACGTTGATCTTGCAGACGCCGAGCGAGATCGCCCGGGCGACGTCGGAGTCCGAGATCCCGGAGGCGCCGTGGAGAGAAAGCGGAACGTCGACGCGGTGGTCGATCGCGCGCAGGCGTTCCCAGTCGAGCTCCGGAGGGCGCGCATATCTCCCGTGCACGTTTCCGATGGAGACGGCCAGGCAGTCGCATCCCGTCTCGGCGACGAATCGGGCCGCTTCGTCCGGGTCCGTCAGCGCGCCCGCCTCGGCGGCGACCGCGACGTCCTCGCCGCCCTCGATGTGCCCGAGCTCCGCCTCCACTCCAGCATCCGGGGCGCGCGCGCGAACGGAGGTGACGAAGGACGCGTTGTCGCTTGTCGGCAGCTTCGACCCGTCGGCCATCACGGCGCCCGCGCCGGCGGCGAGGGCGGCGTCGATGAGCGCGTCGTCGTCCACGTGGTCGAGCTGGACGCACGCAGGAACGCGGGCCTCGCCGGCGACGGCCAGGAGCGCCGGCAGGAGCAGCCGGCCGGAGGGCGACCGGAAGGACGCCTCTGAGATCAAGAGCAGCACCGGGTCCCCGTGGCCTTCTGCTGCACGGACGACCCCGATCGCCGTCGTCACGTCGTAACACGTGAACGCCCCTACCGCCGCCCCGACCGCGCGACGCTCCTCGAGGATCTCGCGGAACGGTGTCAGCACGCGGCGGATCCTGTCACGGCGTCCACCAGCCGCGCGAGCAGGTCGTCGTCGCCGACGTTCCCAGGCACCACGAGGTAGTCGAGCGCGCCGCCGTCGGGCCAGCGGGCGCTCCAGAGCGAGACGCCCGGCTCGACCGGGCCGACCACGTCGGCCTCCGCGGCCCCGATGCCGTCGCGCAGCGTCACGGCCGCGGTGATCCCGCCTTTCGCCACGAGCGCCGACGGCAGGGGGCTGACGGTCGCCACGACGCGGGCGAGGCCGGCGGCGATCCGCTCCCCAGCATCGAGGCTGGTCGTCTCGGCCGGTCGCTCGCGGGGCGTCGCGAGCACGGCAAGCCGATCCGTAGCCAGGCGTCGCGAGACCGCCTTCGCCAGCACTGCGATCTCGGAGGACGGCTCGTCGCCGGCGAGCGCGCCGACGTCCGCCTCGACGAGCGATCCCGGCCGAGCGGCGAGCAGCCGCGAGAGCTGCCGGGTCGACTGCGTCACGTACGAGCCGCAGACGACGAGGACGCCGTCCCGGGCCGACGGCGGTGGGACGAGCCCCGGTGCAGTGGTCCCGGCGAGCACGCCGGCGAACGTCGGGGCGCAGCGGACGGTCACCGAGGCTCTGCCGGCGGTGGCAACGCGGTACCCCTCGGCAACGATCTCGAGATCGTCCAGCGTCTCGGCGTCGGGTGCGAGCACCGCTGGATCGCCCGAGGAGTGAAGGGCGAGCAGTGCGTCGGTCACGGCTGCGGCCCCGCCCGAGCGCAGCACGTCGAGGTGCAGCTCCCGGCCGGCCGTCGCCTGGAAGAGTCCGCCCGACCGCTCCTGCGCCCACTCGAGTAGCCGCGCGCTCGAGTACGCGAACACGCCGTCGCGCGCGTACTCGGTCTCGTGTAAGGGCGTGCGCCGCCCGTCCCGGTCGAAGAGGTGGACGCCGCCGACCGTCACCCGCCCGGCGGAGGGGAGCGCAGGCACGAGCAGGAGCACCGGCCACCCCGAGGGCGCGACGACGTCGCGGACAGCGAGGTACTCCTCGAGCAGGTGACCGCGCAGCGTGCTGTCGCCCCGAAGCACGACTGCGGCGTCCGGCACTCCCTCCAGCGCGGCGCGGGTGGCGTCCGCCACGAACGCGCGGACGCGCTCGGCGGGCAGGGCGCGGGTGTTGGTGATCAGGTGGACGGACGGACGTCCCGCGAGCGCGGCCCGGACCCGGGCCGGATCCCATGCAAGCAGCGCGCGGATCCCCGCCAGCGTCTGCACGCCGGTGGGGTCGTCGTCGAGGACGACGAGCGGCTCGCGCGCGGCGCTCGGCACCGCGCCATCCTACTGTCATACAGGTTAGGCTCCCTCCGCAGGCATGGACGGAAAGGAGAGGCATGCGCATCGTCCAGTACGAGCTCCGGGGCGTTGTCGGCTGCGGCATCGAGGCCGGCGGGCAGGTCCATCCGACCGGCTACACCGACACGCTGGCGCTGATTCGCGACGGCGAGCGCGGCCTCGAGGCCGCAGCCGCGGCGGTGGAACGCTCCGAGCCGGTCACCGTCGAGCGTCTCCTCGCCCCGCTCACAAGCCCGGGGAAGATCTTCGGGTCGGGCGTCAACTACGCGAGCCACGGCGACGAAGAGCCCGGCTTCGTGTTCCCCGACGAGAAGGTGATCGTCGGCTTCATCAAGCTCGCGAGCTCGATCGTGGGGCCGGGGGCCGAGATCGTGATCCCGCCCGACGACGACGTCATCCGCCGCGTTCCGGGCGACACGGCTGGGCCCCTGCGCGAGCACGGCTTCGCGGTCGACTACGAGGTCGAGCTCGGCGTGATCCTGGGGACGCATGCGAAGAACGTCCGCGCCGAGGACGCCCTCGACCACGTGTTCGGCTACACAGTGATCAACGACGTGGGCTCCCGCTCCGTGCAGTTCCACAACGGGCAGGTCGACCTCGGCAAGAACTTCGACACCTTCTGCCCGATGGGCCCGTGCATCGTCACGCGCGACGAGCTTCCCGACTGGGAGGCCATCCGCATCCAGTCGCACGTCAACGGCGAGCTGCGCCAGGACGCGCTGGTCGGCGAGCAGCTCGGCCCGCCGCCCGCCGCGATCGAGTGGCTCTCCTCGGTGATCACGCTCGAGCCCGGCGACATCCTCTCCACTGGGACGCCCGCCGGCTGCGGGACGTTCATGGACCCGCCGCGGTTCCTGCAGCCCGGTGACACGGTGACCGTGTCGGCGAGCGGGATCGGCGAGCTCACGAACCCCGTCGTGCAGGGCACGGCGCGGAGCCGCGCGTGACGCTCGGCGGATGACTGGGCGCGAAGGGCACGTCGCGCTGGTCACCGGGGCCGGGACGGGCATCGGGGCTGCGACCGCGCGTCTGCTCGCTGAGCGGGGGATGCACGTCGCGCTCGCCGGACGAAGGCGCGAGCTCCTGGACGAGACGGCGCGCGCGGTGGAGGCCGCGGGCGCGAGGGCGCTCGTCCTCTCCGGCGACCTCGCCGACTCCGCGCTCCCGAAAAGGCTCGTCGAGGAGACCCTGCAGGCGCTGGGCCGTCTCGACGTGCTCGTCAACAACGCGGCGACGATCGCCGTTGCGCCGCTAGGTGAGTTCACGCTGGAGCAGATCGACCGCCACCTCGCGGTCAACACCCGGGCTCCGCTCCTGCTCACGCAGGAGGCAACCCCGGCGCTCGCGGCCTCTACCGACGGCGCGATCGTCAACGTCTCGTCGTCGGTGGGGAGCATCGTCAAGCCAGGCAACGGCCTCTACGGGATGACGAAGGCGGCGCTGGAGTACCTCACGCGCGCCTCTGCCTACGAGCTCGCCGACCGCCGGATCCGGGTCAACGCAATCGCACCTGGGCCGGTGGAAACACCGATCCACGAGGTGTGGGCCGATGACCTACAGGCCGCGTACGAGGATCTCTCCCGGCGCATCCCGCTCGGCCGGATGGCCGTCTCGGATGAGATCGCCGTCTGGGTCTGGACGCTCGTCGATCCCGAAACGGCGTGGACGACCGGCAACGTGATTCACGTCGACGGTGGCCAGGTGCTCGGGCTGCCGCCGGACGCGGGAGGTTGATCGCGGCCGGCCCCCTTCTGGTGGGAGTGACCGTCGCTGCGATTGCCGTCGCGCTCGTGGGGACGGGGTGCGATCGCGGCGACGACGACGTTCCGCCGCCTCCACAGCCGAGCGGCCCGGTGATCGAGACGGAACGGGGCACGGCAACGCCGTACGGGAAGGGCGCCGAGGAGGTTTGGGTGCTCCGCCCGACGAGCGGCGAGACGAGGAGCGTCGTCGTCTACCTGCACGGCTACGGGGCGTACCTGCCGTTCACATGGCACCTGCGCTGGATGGATCACCTCCTCGAGAACGGGAGCGTCGTGATCTTCCCCCGCTATCAGCCCGGGCTCGACGACCCGTTCATCCTGACGCCCTTCGATCTCGCGAAGGGACTCAAGACCGGGTTCGACGCGATCGGATACGACGGCGAGCCCGTCGTTGCGGCGGGGTTCTCGCTCGGTGCGACGCTGGCCGTCGTCTACGCCGCCCGCGCCGAGGAGTGGGACGTCCCGGCTCCGCGGAGCGTCTACTCGATTTTTCCGGTCGATCCGCTTCTCGTCGACATCGGGCTCGACCTGTCGACAATCAAGGAGACGAACGTGCTGCTCCTCGTCGGCGACCACGACGAGGTCGTCGGACAGGACGGCGCCCGTGAGCTCGCGAAGGGCTTGGTCGCCCTTCCGCCCTCTCGCAAACAGCTTCGGGTTGTCCACACGACCGACGAGCTCTTCGCCGACCACGAGGCGCCGACGACGATCGACAACCCCGCGGTGCGCGAGACATTTTGGACGCCCCTCGACCGGCTCGTCGAGGCGTCGCGAGACGGCTGACCCGGGCCGGGCGCGCCGCTCGGCCGGCTACCGGGCGAGCCAGCCGGGCGCGCCCTCGACGTCGAGCGCCTGGTCGAACTCCGTGCACTCGATGCGAACGCCGTTTGCGCGGCTCGTTGTCACGAAGCCCGACACTCGGCCGCGCCCGGTACCGAGCATCACGGGGCTCCCGTCGTCGCTCAGCGTCGCGACGGCATCGGCAACGTCGTCGACCCCGAAGCAGATGTGGTGCAGGCCCTCGCCGTGCTCCTGGAGCCACTTGGCGAGGTCGGAGTCGTCCTCGAGCGGCTCGACGAGCTGGACGAACGCGTTCCCGGCGTCGAGGTACGTGAGCCGTACGTGCGGAGATGGGATCTCCTCGCTCGAGTGGACGGCGAGACCGAGGCGGTCACGGTAGAAGCGCAACGCATCGTCCGTGCTGCGCACGAGCAGTGCCACGTGGTCGAGGCGGCGGAGCACGCTCACTCGGCGCCGGCGCCTTCTTCCGGAGCCAGGTTCTCGCGCCACCAGGCGGCGACCCCTTCCAGGTGCGCGGACATCGCCACGCGCGCGGTGGCCGGGTCACCCGCGCCGATGGCGTCGAGGATCGCCTGGTGCTGGGAGAGCGTCATCGGCGTCGAGCCCGAGCCCAGGTTCAGGCGGCGGATGTCGATCAGGGACGAGCCGATCGAGTCCATCAGCGCCAGGAAGAGCACGTTGTGGGTGGCGAGCGCGATCCTGCGGTGGAACTCGAGGTCGTCGCGCGCCGCGGACTCAACGTCGCCCGACTCGCTGACCATCTGCGCATGGATCTCGGCCAGCCGCGCCACGTCCTCGGGGGTGGCGCGCTCGGCCGCGAGCCCGGCGAGGTGCACCTCGAGCAGCGAGCGCACCTCGTGCACCTTCTCGAAGTCGATGTCGCCTCCGCGCAGGAACAGCGACATCGACTCGCGCACCGAATCGGCGTCGACGGCCGCAACGCGCAGACCGCTGCCGGAGCGGACCTCGATCACGCCCTTCGCGACGAGGGCCCTCACGGCCTCGCGTACGACGGTCCTCGACACCCCGAACTGCTCCCCGAGCTCGCGCTCGGAGGGGAGGCGGTCGCCGACGTTCAGCCTGTTCGAGAGGATCGTCGCGAGCATCATCTCGGCGACCTTGTCAGAGAGTCGGGGCTCGCGCGCGACGGTCGCGAACAGCGCTGGATCGTCAGTAGACGGTCGAGTGCCCCCGCTCATGCGCCGATCATACGGCATGCCGCCGAACCTGGACGACTGGTACGCCGTCGTATAGGTTCGAGCCGTGGCCGGGGTCAGCTTCGATCGGGTCCGCAAGGTGTACGAGGACGGCACCGTTGCCGTCCAGGGCCTCTCCCTCGAGATCCCGGACGGGGAGCTCATCGTGCTCGTCGGCCCGTCGGGTTGCGGCAAAACGACCGCGTTGCGCATGGTGGCTGGGCTGGAGGTCATCACGGAGGGCGAGATCCGGATCGGCGACAGGGTCGTCAACGGCCTCCCGCCGCGTGACCGCGATGTGGCGATGGTCTTCCAGAACTACGCGCTCTACCCGCACAAGACGGTCTACGACAACCTTTCGTTCCCGCTCAAGCTGCGCAAGCTGAGCCGGAGGGACATCGACGACCGGGTGCGGCGAATCGCCAGGGTGCTCGAGCTCGAAGAGCAGCTCCCGCGCAAGCCCGGCCAGCTTTCGGGCGGGCAGCGCCAGCGGGTGGCGATGGGCCGGGCGATGATCCGCGAGCCGTACGCATACCTGATGGACGAGCCCCTTTCGAACCTCGACGCGAAGCTGCGGACGCAGATGCGCGCCGAAATCGGGCTGCTCCACAAGGAGCTCGGCGTGACGACGATCTACGTCACCCACGACCAGGTCGAGGCGATGACGCTCGGCGAGCGCGTCGCGGTGATGCGCAGGGGAGAGCTGCAGCAGGTGGCGGCGCCCCAGGAGCTCTACAACCGCCCGGCGAACCTCTTCGTAGCCGGGTTCATCGGCAGCCCGGCGATGAACTTCTTTCTCGGCCGGGTGTCGGAGGAGCCGGACAGGGTCTGGGTATCGTTCGGCGACGGGCAGCGGCTCGAGGTCGACGAGCACGAGCGCTCGCTCGCCCCCGCGCTCGCCGGTATGGACGGCAAGGGGCTGATTGTCGGCGTCCGCCCGGAGCACCTCCAGGACGCGGCGCTCGTCTCCGGCGCCCCGGCGAACCGGCGGCTCAAGGGGCTCGTCAAGCTGCGCGAGCTGCTCGGCTCCGAGGTGGTCGTGCACTTCGAGGTTCAGGCGGCCCCCGTCGTCACCGACGCGGTGCTCGAGATCGCCGAGGACGTCGACGAGAGCGCGTTGAGCGAGCTCGACCACCGCCGCCAGGAACGACGCACGCATTTCGTCGGCCGCTTCGGTGTCGACTCGCCCTCGAAGGACGGAGAGACCGCTGAGATCGCCGTCGCAGCCGGCGCGCTCCGATTCTTCGACCTCGAATCGGGGGCCCGGCTCGTCGCCTGATCACCAACCGAACGGTCTCGGACCTCGTCCCAATCGAGGGAGCCGGGCTTCGCGGAGGGCGCCGCCGGGAGGTCCGATGGGCGACTTGACGAGTCAGCAGCCAGGCGCAATGATCGACAAATTGGTCATACAGCAGGCCATCAGAAGGGATCGGAGGGCACAGTGACTGAGCACATCGACGGACTCGACGACGAGGGTGCATCCGTCTTCGACCACCACCTGGGCCGCAAGGACTTCCTCTTCGACAGCGCCAAGCTTCTCGCCGCAGCGGCCGCCGCCGGGCCGTTCTTCATGGCGGAGAACCAGGCCGAAGCCGCGATCCGGGCGTCGACCAGCAGCGATGCCGCGATCGCCGACCCGATCGCCAAGAGTGCGGTGGATGCGGCCAAGCAGTTCTCCGGGGCCACGCTCACGAAGACGAACGAGTCCGGCCTGCAGGCACTCGACGACAAGAACTTCACCGGTCCGCTGTGGGAGAAACTCACCGGCGTCAAGGTGAGGGTGATCGAGAAACCGTTCGCCGAGATCTACTCGACGGTGATCGCCGAGCACATCGCCAGGTCAGGCGCGATCGACTCGGTCGATGGCTCCCCCGTGTGGGTGCCCGACTTCGCGGAACGCCAGGTGCTTGCGCCGATCGACAGCTACATCAGGAAATACAAGGCCCAGTCGACGATGAACGACTACCACCCGCTCTTCCGCCCGATGATGAAGTACAAGGGGAAGCAGTACGGGTTCTTCGACGACGGCGACGTCTGGATCCTCTACTACCGCAAGGACGTCTTCAACAACGCCAAGCTGAAGAGCGCCTACCGCGCGAAGTTCGGCAAGGCCCTGCGCGTGCCGCGGGGCTGGGACGAGTTCAGCGAAACCGCGCAGTTCATCACCGACCAGTTGGCGCCGCAGGTGTACGGCACCGGCCTGGGCCGCACCGTTGGCAACCCGGGCAACCAGTTCTACTTCTACCAGCAGTTCCGCTCGAACGGTGGTCAGTTCTTCGACCAGAGGACGATGAAGGCGCTGATCAACAATGCAATCGGCGTGCGGACGATGAACCAGATCCTCGCGCAGAACAAGGCGTCCCCCCCGGGCGTGGAGAAGCTTGACGTCGTCTCGGCCTGGGTGCAGTGGCTCGAGGGAAAGACGGCGATGATCTTCTCCTGGCCGCCGACCGGGCGGATGTCGGAGAACTACGCGCAGCGCGACAAGGCGTTCGCATTCATCCCGAAGTCGAAGATCGCGGGCAAGGTCGGCTACGCGATCGTGCCGGGACAGAACGGCGAGCACGCCGGCTCGTTCATCAAGGGAGTCATGGCGACGTCGAAGCAGCAGGAGCTCGCGTACCTGTTCAACCAGTGGGCGACGAGCCCGTCCGTCTCGCTGCAGCGGGTGCAGCTGCCGTACACGCTGCGTGACCCCTACCGGATCTCGCACTACAGGTCGAAGCAGTTCGCGAGACGATGGCCTTCGGCGAGCCTATATCTCGCGAAGTTGGCCGAGGGCGCGAACTTCTCCGTGCTCGATCCGATCTACACGGGCTCGCAGGACTACGCCAACGCGCTCGACCGCGCGATGTCGAAGATCTACGCGGGCGGGAACGTGCAGCAGACCCTGGACGACGTCGCGAAGGAGTGGGACGCGATCACGAACAGGCTCGGCGTCGATAAGCAGCGGGCCTCGTACCGGTACTTCCTCAACAACTACCTCGGCTCCACCAAGAACAACACGCCTGCGCGGAAGGGCCAGGCAGTCAAGATCTGACGCAAGCCGTTTCGGTGGCGTCGACGACTGCCGCACAGACCACGAGGAGGCGGCCACGGGCCGCCTCCTCCTGGGTGGACCGGAACATCAAGTGGATCCTCGTCGCGCCGGCGATCTTCGTGATCCTCACGCTGACCGTCTTCCCGCTCCTTTTCTCGATCTGGACGAGCCTCGTCCAGTACGACTTCTCGCTAGGCGAAGAGCATCCGTGGGTCGGCCTCGACAACTTCCGGATCGTCTGGGAGGACCCGGTCTGGCGCCGTTCCCTCTACATCACCGGTGCGCTCGCGGCAGGCGCCACCCTGATCGAGCTGGCGCTCGGTCTGATCCTGGCGCTCGCCATGCTGCGGCCCTTTCGCGGCCGACGCGTCCTGATGGTCCTGTTCGTGATCCCGCTGTTCGTGAGCCCCGTGATCGTCGGCATGTTCTTCGACCTCTTCCTGCGCCGCCCGCAGGGTCCCGCGAACCAGATCGTCAGCTGGCTCGTCCCGGGCCAGACCTCGATCGACTTCACCTTCGACTCGCCGTGGACCTACGTGTCGATCCTCGTCGCCGACGCGTGGCAGTGGACGCCGTTCATGTTCGTGATCCTCCTTGCGGGCCTCGCCTCGATCCCCGACGAGATGTACGAGGCCGCCGACCTCGACGGCGCCAAGCCGCGTCAGGCCTTCTTCTTCGTCACGCTGCCGCTGCTCGCGCCGATCATCCTCGTGGCGGTCACGTTCCGCTTCATCGACGCCGCCAAGCTGTTCGACATCATCTTCACGCTGACGCGGGGCGGGCCGGGGACGGATACCTACACGACCACGTACTACCTGTACCAACAGGGGTTCCAGCTGTTCCACCTCGGCCAGGGCACGGCCGGCTCGTGGATGTTCATGCTGATGCTGACGTTCATCGCGTTCTGGCTCGTCAGGCGACTCCTGAAGCCGGTGACGGCGTGAGCCCACAGGCTTCGACCACCCATTCGGACGACTCGGCGAAGGTCATCCTCGGCTGGCGGCTGCGGGTGGGGTGGCTCCGCTTCCTGGTCATCGGCATCTGGCTCGTCTTCCTGCTCGTGCCGCTCTACTGGGTCGCCGTCGCGTCGATCAAGCCCCAGGGCGACCTCCTCGCGTCGCCGCCGGTCTGGTGGCCCGACGAGCCGACCGACCTGCACTACGCCGAGGCGCTCAACAAGTTCAACGGCTGGAAGGGACTCAAGAACTCGCTGATCATCGCGAGCGTCACCACCGTGCTCGCGGTTCTGATCGGGACGGCCGCCGCGTACTCGATGGCCCGCTTCCGGACCGGCGGGAAGCACCTCGCCTTCTGGTTCCTCTCCGGCCGCATGCTGCCGCCGATCGCGATCATCATCCCGATCTTCCTCCTCTACAGCCGCTACTCGGAGGATTGGCTCGGGTACGCGTTGATCGACACGCGCACGGGCCTCGTTCTCCTCTACACGGTCTTCGCGCTGCCGTTCACCGTCTGGATGATGTACACGTACTTCCGCCAGATGCCCCCCTCGCTGGAGGAGGCGGCGCTCGTCGACGGGTGCACCCGTATCCAGGCGCTGCGCAAGATCGCCTGGCCACTTGCGGCGCCGGGGGTCGTCTCCGCAGCCGCATTCGCCTTCATCTTCTCCTGGACGGAGTTCCTCTTCGCCGTCGTGCTCGCGCGCGACAACGCCGTCACGCTGCCGGTCGCCCTTGCGGGGATGGCGACGTCCTTCCAGGGCAACCTCTACGGCGAGGCGAGCGCGCTGACGATGGTGTCACTGATCCCGGCCTTGCTGCTTGGGATCCTCCTGCAGCGGCACCTCGTCCGCGGACTCACCCTCGGCGCCGTGCAGGGCTAGAGACCCAGAACGAGGAGAGGGAGATGAGCGAACACCGCTACGACCAGGGCATGGGCAGGCCGGAAATCGATATCGGCGCCCGCGGCGGTGAGCGCAAGCCGGTCGCCGAGCGGACGACGCTGGTCACCGGCGGCGCCGGCTTCATCGGCGGCAACCTCGTGCGCGCGCTTCTCGACACGGGCCGGAGAGTCGTCGTGCTGGACGTGCGCGACTTCATCGCCGAAGCGCGCTTCACGATCGGGGCCGAGGTGAGCGACGTGTCCCTCGAGCTCGCCTCGATCGGCGACCAGGCGCGGGTGCTCGACGTGTTCCGCGTGCACCGCCCCGACGAGGTGGTGCATGCCGGGATGATCCTCGACCCCGCATACCTGGCGACCAACAGAACCACGGCGTTCCAGGTCAACGTCGGCGGGGTGATCAACCTCGTCGAGGCCATGATCGCGTTCGGCGTCCCGCGCATCGTGAACTTCTCGTCCGTCGGCGTGCTCCCGAGGGTCATGTACGAGCCGATCGACGCCAACCACCCAATCCTGCTCGCCGATGCGGGGCCGGGCACCGACTTCTACGGATCGACCAAGGCGGCCGCGGAGGCGATGCTCTTCGCCTACCACCAGGCACTCGGGCTCGACTTCCGGACGATCCGGCCGTCTGCTGTCTACGGACTCGGCATGAACCAGTACGTGGGGCCGATCAAGGCGATGGTCGAGAACGCAGTGCGCGGCGAGCCGGCGCACTTCGAGTTCGGCGGCGCCCATCCTCGTGCGTACACGCACGCTCGCGACATCGCGGGCCTTGTCGTCGCGATGCTCGACGCCCCCGACGACGCCGACAGGATCTTCTACGGCTCGACAGGCGGGGCGATGGTGACCACGACCGAGGTGGCGCAGATCGTGCGCGAGCTCGTTCCCGGCGCCGACATCGAGATCGGTGAGGAACTTTCCGAGGCGGAGAAGCCGGTGGTCGCCCTGCGCGCCGTGCTGTCCGTCGAGAACGCCCGGGCCCAGCTCGGCTGGGAGCCGCGATACGCCTCGATCCGGGAAGGGATCGCCCAGTACGTCGAGGACCATCGGGCCTTCGTCGACGCTGCGGGATGACCTTCGACGTCGCCGTCCTGCCGGGCGACGGGATCGGCCCCGAGGTCGTCGCCGAGGCCGTTCGCGTGCTCCGGCGCGTGGAAACCCTCTCGGGGGGCGAGGTCGACCTCCGAGTCGAGACATTCGCGGTGGGCGCGGCCGCCTGGAGGCGCGGCGGCGTCGCGATCGCAGACGACGTCTACGCAGCCTGCGAGGCTGCGGACGCGATCCTCCTGGGTGCGGCGGGCCTCCCGGACGCACGTCACCCGGACGGCCGGGAGGCCGGCGCCGATGTCATCTTCCGGCTGCGCTTCGGCCTTGACCTCTACGCGGGAATCCGGCCCGTCCGCCTCTACCCGGGCGCGCCCACACCGCTGCGCGACACACCGGACGGAATCGACTACGTGATCGTGCGCGAGAACGTCGAAGGGCTCTACGCCGGCCGGCACGGGGGCAGCCGAGTGGAGGGCGAGGTCGCCGCCGACACGAGCATCGTCACGCGGGCCGGCACGCGCCGAATCGCCGAGACGGCCTTCGCGCTCGCCGAGGCGCGCGCGGGGCACGGACGGAAGCGGCCTCCGCTCGTCACCTGCGTCGACAAGGCGAACGTGCTCGCCTCGTACGCTTTCTTCCGCGAGGTCGCGTCCGAGGTCGCCTCACGGCATCCAGACGTTGCCTTCGAGGCGGTCTACGTCGACGCAGCGGCTCTCTATCTCGTGCAGCGCCCCTCGACATTCGACGTCCTCGTGGCGGAGAACATGTTCGGCGACATCCTCTCCGACCTCGGCGCGGGCACCGTCGGCGGGCTCGGCCTCGCACCCTCCGCGGACGTCGGCGACGCGCATGGGCTCTTCCAGGCCGCGCACGGCTCCGCGCCGGACATCGCCGGGAAGGGGATCGCGAACCCGCTCGCCACGATCCTCTCGGCCGCGATGATGCTCGACTGGCTCGGGCGGCGACGGGAGGACGAGGCCGCGCTGCGTGCCTCGGGATGGGTCGAGGAGGCGGTCGCGGCATCCCTGCTCGACGGCTCGGGGCTCACGGGCGACGTCGGCGGGTCCGCGGGCACGGTGGAGGCCGGGGACGCCGTCCTGCGTGCGCTCGACGCCGTCGCAGCCGCCGCATGACCGACGACGAGATCCGGGCGCTCGTGGACGACCCCGGGCTGCGGCCGGGCGTGTCGGCCGTCGAGCTCGTCGAGGCGTTCCTGGGCCGGCTCGAGGAAGCGCACTCGTTGAACGCGATGATCACGGTCACTCCGGAGCTCGCCCTCGCGCACGCCCGGGAGGTGGACCTTCGGCGCGATCGCGGGGAACGGCTCCCGCTCGACGGGATGCCGATCGTGCTCAAGGACAACATCGACGTCGCCGGCGTACCGACGACGGTCGGCTCCCGGCTCTTCGCCGGACGCGTCCCGACCGAGGACGCGGAGGTCACTCGCCGTCTACGGGATGCCGGTGCGGTCATCCTCGGCAAGGCGAACATGCACGAGCTCGCGTTCGGCGCGACCTCCGCGAACGAGGCCTTCGGTGCGGTCCTCAACCCTGCGGCACCGGACCGGATCCCAGGGGGGTCGAGCGGCGGCTCGGGCGCGGCCGTCGCCGCGGACCTCTGCCTCGCCGCGATCGGGACGGACACGGGTGGCTCCGTCCGGCTGCCCGCGTCGCTGTGCGGGGTGTCGGGGATCCGGCCGACCTACGGCGCCGTCTCGAACCGGGGCGTGCAGCCGATGGCAGCTTCGCTCGACACCGTGGGACCGCTGGCGCGCGCGGTCACGGACGTGCGCTCGCTGCTCGCCGTCATCGCGGGATTCGACCCGGAGGACACGACGTCGAGCGACTGTCCGCTCGTGCTCGACGGCGTCGACGAGATGAGCGGCACGCGCGTTGGCGTCGTCGAGGCGTTTCTCGCCGCAGCCGACCCCGGGGTGGCCTCGTGCGTCCGCTCGCTCGCCGTGGTGCTCGAGGAGCTCGGCGCGTCGCTCACGGAGGTTGAGCTCACTGGCTGGGAGGACGCGGTCGACGCCTGCTCCCGTCTGATCCGGGGCGAGGCGCTGATTCTCTACGGAGAGGCGCTCGCGAGCCGGCCGGATTTGCTCGAGGAAGGCACCAGGCGGCGCCTCGCGCTGGCGGCCGACCTGGGGAGCGCGGACCTCGAGCGGCTGCGAGACGCAAGGGCGCGCTGGGCAGACGAGCTCGAGGCGAGGCTCGGCGCGGTCGACCTGCTGCTGACGCCGACGGTCCCGGTCGTGGCGCCCTTCGCCGCCGGCGCGGACACGGTGGAGACGACCAATGCCGTCGTTCCCTACACCTTCGTCTTCTCGTTCGCGCACGCCTCCGCCTTGTCGCTCCCGTGCGGGACGACCGCGGACGGGGTTCCCGTTGGGGCGCAGCTCGCCACCGCCCGCGGGCGCGACGGCCTCGTGCTTCGGGCAGGCGCCGCCGTGCAGGCCGCAACGGATTGGCACCGCAGCCGTGCGCCGTGGCCGTTCGCCGGGGCGGCGGTGCCCGACTGACGTCCGAGACCTACGCCGGGTCGACCCGGACGACCTCGTACGGGGCGAGCGTGAGCTCGAGTTCCCCCGCCGCCCCCACGGTCTCGGAGCGGCGCCGGAAGGCACTCGGGTCGGCCGCGGCCCCTGCTGCCGTCGACTCGTTCAGCCGTCGCAGAGCCAACGGGCCGGAGACCGGGGCGACGACGACGTCCTTCTCGCGCGGCGCGAGGTTGGCGACGAGCAGGCGCGTGTTTCCGTCCGGCGTCCGGACGGCGAGGCCCACTGCCGCGAGCACGTCGCTCGACGCGCAGGCAAGCACCTCTGCGCCCTCCCACTGGGTCGCGTCCGCGAGGGGGTGGTAGAGGGGAAACACCTCGCCCGCGGCCGATCGGAACGCGTCGGGCAGCTCGGAGCCGGCCGCGCGCTCGAGCACACCCCGCCAGCCCGTCGTCTCGTAGTACGTCACCGACGACGCGCCGGCCTCGGCCACGTACTTGACGCTCCCCGCCGTCCATGCGGCACCGAGGAGAGACGACTGCCGGACGTCGACCGAGTCAGGGAGCTCCCCGGGCACGTCGGCCGGCGGATCGCCGGCCGCATGGAAGTTGACGCGGCGACGCATCGTGATCGGCGAGACGGCGACCGCCCTGTCGCCCGCGATGGCACGCGCGCTTCGCACCGTCTCCGCCTGCGCGTCAAGGTTCTCGACGACGTCGACATCGGTGAAGGCATGGATCTGCGGCGTGATCGAGTAGCAGATCCCGTCCCACGTCCCGTGCTCGGGACGCGTGCGGTTGATCTCCGTGAAGTAGATCTCCGTGCCGCCGACGAACGCGGCCTCGGGCAATGCCTCGCCGAGCGCGCCCCGCACCGTGTCCATCAGGCCGGGCCGCGTCGTCTCGGCCGGCGACGCCGTGCGCGAGTCCGCGTTGATCACGAGCACCCGCGCCACCGGCGGCCCGCCGGCGAGCGCGGCCGCCAGGGCCGGGAGCTGGGCGGCGTGCTCATCCAGCAGGTGCAGCGAGACCTCCAGGCGCGAGCCGATCGCGCCGGCCGTCTCCTGTGCGGCCTCGAGCGCCTCGCGCCAGTCGCCACGTTCGAGGCGTACCTCGACGCGCACGTGCGCGGGGGAGAGCGCGCCGAGCAGCTCGCGCTCGCGGGCGTCGAGCCGGTGGTGATCGCGGTCCTGGCCGAGCCCGATCGCGGGCACACGGGTACCGGTCGGCTCCCCGACGGACAGCCGTACCGGGCCTTCGCTGCCGGCGCCTGTGGGGACGTCGACGGGTGTGATCACGAGGCGCTGGCGCCGCTCCTGGCCCGCCTCGAGCGGCGCCGGCCGGCCGAGGGCGATCGGCGTCGAATACGTCTTGAAGTTCGCATCGGTCCAGTTGCGGTGATCCTCCGTCTCCCACAGGTCGCCCTCGAGCTCGAGCAGCAGCCGCCCGCCTGCAGGGAGCTCGACCTCGAGTCGGTCGTAGGCGGGGAAGAGCGCGCGGTAGGCGCCGTCCACGAACGCCTGCACGCCGATCTCGTCGGGGAACGCCCCTTCGAGCTCCCCATCCTGGGTCGAGGCGCGAAAGCGGGCGCCCTTCGTCTCCCGCCACGGGTGATGGACGCAGATCCCGATTCGGTTGTACGGCAGCACGTCTTCCGCCCGCCCATCAAAGGCGACCTCGACGCGGCCGCTCTCCTCGCCGGTGATCGTGCCGTGCCAGGTGAAGTCGATCTCCCGCCGTGCATGGCGGGCGTCGAACTCGATGCGGAAGCTCGCGTCGGCCTGCTCCACCTCGAGGCCCGAGACGGCGGCAGGGACGGTGTCCCAGTCGACGTCGCGCACCGCCGCGTAGACGCGCCGGACGAGCTCGGTGTCGCCGATGCGCAGGTAGCGGAGGTCGATGCCGTCGAGCAGCACCGTCACCGGCCCGGCGCGCAGCGCCCGCATCTCGGTGATCGGTGCGGCGGAGCCGTGCAGGAGCCTGAGGCGCTCGGCGATCATGGTCATGGTTGTTCTCCTCCTCGGGCCGCGATGCGGGCGAGCTTCTCGGTGAAGAGCGGGTTGTCGACAACGGCGGGGTTGGCGAGGTCGGCGGGAACGCGGCCCGCGGCCGCGGACAGGAGCGCGGCGCAGGCGGACTCGACGCAGCCGCGGACGAGCTGGTCGGTGTACCCCAGCGAGTGCGGCGCGCCGACGACGTTCGGGAGCTCGAGCAGTGGGTCGTCCGCGGGCAGCGGCTCCGGGTCGACGACGTCGAGCCCGGCGCCGGCGAGGCCACCCTCGCGGAGCGCTTCGACCAGGGCGCGCTGGTCGACGATCGCCCCCCGCGCGACGTTGACGAGGAACGCGGTCGGCTTCAGCAGCCCGAGCCGGCGCGCATCGAGCAGGCCGCGTGTCTCGTCGGTCAACGGGCAGGCAACCACGACGACGTCGGACTCCGCGAGCAGGCTTTCGAGAGGAACGTACCTCACGCCGGCCTCGGCTATCGGCGTCCGCTGCGTGACGAGGACGTCCATCTCCCACGGCGCCAGCAGACGCACGACCTCGCGGCCGATCCGTCCGTAGCCGATCACGCCGAGCACCCGGCCCGTGAGACCAAGGCCCTGCGGGAGGAAGCGCTTCGGGCCCCAGTCGCCCTCGTGCAGCGTCCGGTCGCGCTCGCGCAGGCGGTGGCTGCAGGCAAGGACGAGCGCGACGGCAGCAGAGGCCATCGGCCGGGTGGTGCCATCCGGCGTGATCGTGACGGCGATGCCGCACCTCGTGCACGCCTCGAGATCGACGAAGTCGAGGCCCACACCGTGGCGTGCGAGCAGCACGAGGCGCTCGACGCCCTCGAGGCTCGCCTCCGTCACCGGCGCGGAGTAGTGGTAGAGCCCGTCGAGTCCCTGGAGGAGATCAGGCGTCAGTGGACGGGCGTCCTCGGCCAGGAACGACCACCGGATGCCGTCGACGTCGAGCGGCGACAGGTCGTAGGGCGCGAAGACGAAGGTGCCGTCGGGCTTCCGGGTGCCGCGCTCGACCCCGATGAGAAAGGTGCCGATCCGGTCGTCAGGCATGCCGTATGATCGATTCTCGCAAACGACGAGGAGGTGCGTGGAATGACCCGACGTGTGGTCGTCGGCGAGCTCCCCGTCGGGGGGTCGGAGCCGCTCATTTCGAGCGCCATCCGCTGGGGAGATCTCCTCTTCCTGTCCGGTCGCGCCCCGATCGACACGTCGACGATGGAGGTCGTCTCGACGGACTTCGGCGTCCAGGCCCGGAACGTGATGGATCAGATCATGGCCTCCCTCGCCGAGGCGGGCTCCGGCCCCGAGCACGTTCTGCGTGTGCAGTGTTACCTCCTCGACCCGGCGCACTTCGACGAGTGGAACGCCGTCTGGGCCGCGTACTTCCCGGCCCCGCGCCCTGTGCGAACGACGATCGTCACCGGGTTCACGGTCCCGGGGATGCTCATCGAGGTCGAGGCGACCGCCGGGATCCCGTGAAGACGGTCGTCATCGGAGGTGGGATCTCCGGGCTCTGCTGCGCCTACTACCTGCGTCGCCGTGACGTCGACGTCACCGTTGTGGACCGGGCGCGGGTCGGCGCGCGCACGGCCTCCTCATGGGGCAACGGCGGATGGATCGCGCCCGCGCAGGCAGGCCCGTTGCCGGAGCCCGGGCTCACGGTCTACGGCTTACGGGCGCTTGTGCGGGCCGACTCGGCCCTCTACTTCCGGCCGAGCTATCTGCCTCACCTGGCGCCCTGGCTGCTCCGCTTCTGGACGTACTGCAACGAGCGCGACTACGACCGCGGCACGGCCGCGCTCGCCGCGCTCGGGAAGCCCTGCTTCGACCTCGTCGACGGGATGGTCGACGACGGCGTCCGGTTCGAGCTCTGGAAGCTCGGCATGGTCTGTGCCACGGCCAAGGAGGAGGACGCCCGAAAGGTGCTCCGCAGCCTCGAGGGGATGCGCCGGTACGGCTACGACCTCCCGGACGACGTGCTCGGAGAAGACGAGATCCACGACCTCGAGCCGTCGCTCAACGACCGCGTGAAGGCCGGCTTCCACCTCGCGGAGCAGTGGAACGTCAAGGCGGACACGCTCGTCGACGGGCTCGCGACCAGGCTGCGGGAGATGGGCGTGGAGTTCCTGGAGGGCGCCGAGGTGATCGAGTTCGACCGCACTGACAGCGCCGTCAGGTCGGTTCGCACCGGGGCCGGCGACGTCGGCGGAGACCACTTCGTGCTCGCCGCCGGTTCGTGGACGACGCCTCTCGCCGCCAGGCTCGGCGTGAAGATCCCGATGGAGCCCGGCAAGGGCTACTCCTTCCTGCTCGCGCCGAAGCAGATGCCGAAGCACGGCATCCTCTTCGCGGACATCCACGCCGGGGTTACCCCGCTCGGCGACCGCGTGCGCATCGGCGGGACGATGGAGTTCTCCGGCTACGACCTGGCGATCGACGAGCGGCGCATCTCGAACCTCTTCGAGCTCGCCCGGGGCTATGTCGACCTGGAGAAGCCCGACTACGAGGAGCCGTGGGCCGGGCTCAGGCCGATGACGGTCGACGGGCTGCCGATCCTCGACTGGGCGCAGCCGTACCGAAACGCCTATCTCGCGACGGGCTACTCGATGCTCGGCATGACCGTCTCGCCGCCCGCGGGCGAGGCGATGGCGGAGATGATCGTCACGGGATCGCGCCCCGAGGTCTTCGAGCCCTTCCGGGTCGACCGCTTTCCGCGCGCGGTCCTCCGTCGCCCCGGCGGCTGACGGCCGGGGCGCTCAGGCGCCGGGTGGGCCGAGGATGCGGCCGCCATCGATCGTGAGCACCGTGCCCGTGACCCAGTCGGCCTCGCGGTCGACGAGATGCCCGACCCAGCGGGCGATCTCGTCGGGTTGGCCCACGCGCCCCAGCGGTACGAGCTTCCCGAGCTCCCGCAACCTCGCCTCCGGATCGGCGACCGCGGTGTGGATCTCGGTCGCGACCGGGCCGGGCCGAACGCAGACGACGCGGACGCGGTCGGGTGCGAGCTCCGCCGCCATGTTCATGGTCATGTGCTCGAGGGCGGCCTTTGTGAGGCCGTAGACGGTCTGTCCGCGCCGGTACATGGCGGCGGCGGCGGAGGAGACGTTGACCACCACGGCGGCCGGCGAGGAGCGCAGCGCGGGAAGCGCGGCCCGGACGAGGAAGTAGGGGGCGCGGACATTGACCGCGACGTGGTCGTCGAACTCCTCGAGCGTGAACTCGTCGACGGTCTTCAGCCGGAAGCTCGCGGCGTTGTTGACGATCACGTCGACACGCCCGCGCTCGGCCAGCACGCGCTCCACGACCTCCTGCGGTGCCTCGGCGCGCCCAAGGTCGGCCGGGACGCGGAAAGAGCGCCCTCCCGCCCCTGCGATCGCCGCGGCCACCTCGTCGAGCCGCTCGCGGCGCCTGCCGACGAGCGCGATGTCGAGCCCCTGCCGCGCGAGGTGCCGGGCCGTCGACTCGCCGATGCCGGAGCCCGCTCCCGTGACGATGGCGACGCGCTCGTCCAAGCTGTACGACGATACTACGACCCGTGCGCGTGGCGATCGTCGGTGCGGGTCTGATGGGAGCCCAGATCGGGAGCGAGTACGCGCTCGGCGGTCACGAGGTGCGGCTGCACGCGCGTGACCTGACCCGCGCGCAGGAGCGTGTGGACGAGGGCTTCGCCCTGCTCGAGAACCACGGGCTCGCCTCGGCGGTCGAAGTACGCGCCGCCGCCGGCCGTGTGTCGACGGCCGCCGACCCGGGCGAGGCGGCGAGCGGCGCCGACCTGCTGGTCGAGTCGCTCCCGGAGGACCTCGGGCTGAAGGCAGCCGCGATCCGCGCAGCGCTCGCAGAGGCGCCGGAAGCCTTCGTCGCGACGAACACCTCGTCGCTCTCGATCTCGGCGATCGGCGAGGCGATCGGTGCCCCCGAGCGCACGGTCGGGACGCACTACCTCAATCCACCGCTCCTCATGCCACCCGTCGAGGTGATCGCCGGGGAGCGGACCGCCCCGGAGACCGTCGACTTCGCGCGCGAGACGCTCGTCGCGCTCGGCAAGCTGCCGGTCGTCGTGCGGCGAGACGTGCCGGGATTCGTGTGGAACAGGCTGCAGTTCGCGCTCGTGCGGGAGTGCGCGTGGCTCGTCGAGCATGGGGTGGTGAGCGCCGAGGACGTGGACGCGGTGATGCGAGAGGGGCTGGCGCGGCGCTGGCGCCGCGTGGGGCCGCTCCGCGCGGTCGCGCTCGGGGGCATCGACACCTGGAACCGCGCCGGCCGGGGCATCGTCCCCGACCTCTCGAACGCACCAGAGTTGGCGGACCTCGCCACCGTGGCGATTACCGAGGGGAACCTCTCCGACCATGCCGCCGCGCGGGACGCCGCCCTCGCGCGGGAGCTGCGGGAGGAGCGCGCCATGGGAGCAGCGCGATGAGCGCCGACCATCCCGCAGGGGTCGTCACCGACGTCCGCTGTCGGCTCTTCGAGGCGCCGACCGAGGGGGCGGGCGTGCGCTACGCGAACCCCCTCCGGGGATGGGACGCCACCCGGGACGAGCGCAGCTTCGCGTTCCCCCGCTGGCTCGTCGTCGAGGTCGAGACGTCGACGGGGATCGTCGGCATCGGTGACGCCGCGCTCGCCGCCGACCTCGTCCCGCCCATCGTCGAGACGCGCCTCGCGCCGCTCGTCCAGAACCGCGCCGTGGCGGAGATCCAGGAGACGTGGCAGCTGATGTACCGCGCGACGATGGCGTGGGGCCGCAAGGGGCTCGGCATGGTCGCGATCAGCGCCGTCGACCTCGCGCTCTGGGACGCTCTCGGCAAGGCGCTCGGCGCGCCGGTGCACGACCTGCTCGGCGGCCGTCGCGCGGAGACGATCCGCGTCTACGCGAGCCGCCTGTACGGCTCGGACTCGCTCGACGAACTCGCCGCCGAGGCCCAACGCTACGTCGACGAAGGCTTCACCGCGTTCAAGCAGCGGTTCCTCTGGGGACCGCCTGATGGACGGCGCGGAATGCGTGCGAACGTCGACCTCGTACGCACCGTGCGCGAGGTCGTCGGAGCCGACGCCGACCTCATGGCCGACGCGTACATGGGCTGGAACCTCGACTACGCGCGCGCCATGGTGCGGCTGCTCGAGCCGTACGACCTACGCTGGCTCGAGGAGGCCCTGATCCCCGACGACCTCGAGGGCTACGCGGCACTCACCCGCGAGAGCCCGATCCCGATCGCCCACGGCGAGCACGAGTTCACCCTCGCCGGCTTCGCGGAGATTGCGCGGCGCGGAGCGGCGCGCGTGCTCCAGTTCGACACGAACCGGGTGGGGGGGATCACCCAGGCGGTGAAGGTCTGCGCGCTCGCGGAGGCGTTCGGGCTGGAGGTCGTCCCCCACGCCGGCCAGGCACACAACTACCACGTCGTCGCCAGCCAGCCGGCCTGCCCGATGGCGGAGTACTTCCCTCCCCACGCGATCGAGGTCGGCAACGAGTTGCCGCACTGGCTCTTCGCAGGGGAGCCCCTCGCCGAGGGGGGCCGTGTGCGTCTGAACGGCAAGCCGGGCCTGGGGATCGAGGTGGAGCCGCGTGCCCCGGTCCGCGAGATCACCCGCTAGCCGGGGACCGGCGCGTCGGCACGCTCGAAGAGGTCGCCGAGCGGGCACAGCTTAGCCCGAGCTCGGGGAGCTCGACGTCGGTCCGGCCGAGCCGCCGCGTCAGCCGTCGACCCGCTTCCGGTAGTCCTCCCGTACCGGTTGGAACACGTCGAGCACGACGCAGCGCCCCTCCGACCAGGCGGCGTGCGGCGTCCCGCCCGCGATCCGGTAGGCGTCTCCGGGACGAAGCCGATGCTCGACCGCGTCGATCTCGAGCGCGAGCTCTCCCTCGAGCACGTAGCCGAGCTGCTCGTGGGGGTGGTCGTGCACGGGCACACGGGCGCCGGGAGCGAACTCGAGCAGGTTGAGCATCGCCCGTTCCCCGAAGAGCGGGCGCATCGTCACTCCGGGCGCGAGCTCGAGCGCCTCAGCGACGCGGAGCTCGACGACCACGCCGCGCTCAGGCGTCATCGCCGATCTCCGCGAGCAGCGCCTCGTACTCCGCGTCGTCCATGGCGAAGCTGTGCTCGACGGAAGGGAAGACGCCGTCGCGGACCTCCTGCTGGAACTCGCGCAGCGCGCCGTCGATCGTCTCCCCGACGTTCACATAGCGCTTGGCGAAGCGGGGGAGGAAGCGGTCGAAGAGGCCGACGAGGTCGTGTAGCACCAGGTTCTGGCCGTCGCAGCTCGGCCCGGCCCCGATTCCGATGGTCGGGATCTCGAGCCGCTCGGAGATCAGCTTTGCGACGCGGTCGGGGATCGCCTCGAGCACTACCGCGAAGCAGCCGGCCCGCTCGAGCGCGTCCGCGTCACGGACGAGCTGCGCTCCAGCGGCGGCGCTCTTCCCCTGCACCCGCCAGCCGCCGAGCTTCGAGATCAGCTGCGGCGTGAGCCCCATGTGGCCCATCACCGGGATCCCCGCCCGCACCACCGCCTCGATCATGGGCACGACATCCTCGCCGCCCTCCATCTTCACGACGTCCGCCCCGCCCTCCTTCACCATCCGCATGGCGCTCGTCACCGCGTCGGCGGTCGACGCGTGGTAGGCACCGAGCGGGAGGTCGCCCACGAGGATCGACCGCTTCGCCGCCCGGCTGATCGCCTTCGCGTGGTGGATCATCTCGTCCATCGTCACCGGCACGGTGCTCGAGTAGCCGAGCGCGGTCATGCCCAGCGAGTCGCCGATGAGGATGAAGTCGATCCCGGCGCGGTCGACGAGCAGGGCGGTCGGAAAGTCGGTCGCCGTGACCTGGAACACCTTCTCGCCCGCGGCCACCTTCGCCTGAACGTCGAAGATCGTGAGCTTCTTCGGTTCGTCTGCCATCGCCTCCCCTTCACTCGGTGGTAGTCGCCCAGCGCTCCCGAAGCCCTGCGAGCTTCGCGTGGAATTCTGGACGGTGGATTACGCCCGGGTTGGCGACGTGGCGGGGGATCTCGCCGCGCAGTACGGAGAGGGCGCTCTCGCACGCGCCGGAGCCGTTTAGTGCCACGAGCTCGTCGGTCCAGGCGATCGCGTGGGGCGAGAGTACGACGTTCTCGAGGCGGTGGAGCGGCGAGCTCGCGGGCAGCGGCTCCTCCTCGAACACGTCGAGCGCGGCGCCCGCGATGCTCCCGTCGGCGAGCGCGCGGGTCAGCGCCGCCTCGTCGACGATCGGCCCGCGGGCCGTGTTGACGAGGTACGCGGTCGGTTTCATCAGGGCAAGCTCGGCCGCGCCGATCAGGTGTCGCGTCTCCGGCGTGAGGGGGCAGTTGACGCAGACGAAGTCCGCCCCACGGAGCAGCCCTGCGAGGTCGACCAGCTCGACGCCGAGCCGCGCCGCGTCCTCGCCCACGTACGGATCGAAGGCGAGGATTCGCGCGAAGCCGAGCGGTCGCACGAGCTCCACGAGTTCCATGCCGATGTTCCCGACCCCGATCGTCCCGAGCACCTTTCCGCGGAGCCCGAGGCCGGGCGCCTCCTTCTCGTCCCAGCGGCCGGCACGCACGAGCCGATCCCCGTGCAACACGCGCTTCGCGAGCGCGAGCACATAGGTGAGGATGGCCTCGGCCACCGGTCGCCGCACGGCGTCGCGCGTGATCGACACCAGCACGTTGCGCTCGGTGCACGCGTCGAGGTCGATCATGTCGACACCGACGCCCCAGCGGGCGATCGTCGCCAGCCGCTCGACCCCGGCGAGCGTCTCGGGCGTGACGCGCTGCCACAGCGTGATCACGGCGTCGCAGTGATCCACGTCCGACGGTGTGAGTTCCGCCCGCGGCTCCCCGATCGTCGTGAGCTCGAGGCCCGGGACCGGCTCGAGCAGGTCGCGCACCGCGTCGGCGAGCACCGAGGAGCCGTCGGCCGCGGAGAGATCGCTGCCGACGCCGACGCGGTAGCGAGCGCTCACGCCCCGAGGGCGATGCGCTCGGCGTCCCGCGTGAGGGGCTTCACGAAGCCGCTTCCTCGAGCGTCCAGCCCGTCCCGTCGACCACGAGCGTCTGGCCGATCTCGGGCGCGACCACCTGGCGCCGGCCTGTCGTGTCGTACTTCGGCACCAGCTGGAGAAAGCGGTCGACCTCCGCGTCCTTGGCGAGGTAGTGGCAGGCGACCGCGATCTCGAGGCCGAGCATCTCGGCCGTCCGGGCCGCCTCGTCGGCGTCCATCTCGCCCGTGAGGAACGTCGCCGGCCCGGGGATCAGATGCGAGAGCTCGCGCGGGAGCGTGCAGCCGAGCAGGCCCACCGTGGGCCGGTACAGCTCCCCGATCAGCCGCATGTCGAAGATGCACGTGTCGCCGTAGTGGTAGATGCGCACGCCCGGCTCGGTTTCGACGATGAACGCGATCGGGTTGCCGACGACCTGGCGGCCGTCGGAGAGCGTCCCCGACGACCAGTGGTGGCACTCCACCGGGCGGATCGGCAGGCCCGCCGCCTCGACGACGATTCCCCAGGTGGTCGCCGAGACCTGGTCGGGCGGGACACCCTCGTCGATCAGCATGGCGCGCACGGCCGCGTCGCAGACGACGGGCGCGCCGGTTCGCTTCGCGATCGACGCCGTGTCGCCGTAGTGGTCGAAGGCGGCGTGGCTGACGAGGATCACGTCTGGTGGCTCGAGGTCGTCGGGCGCGCAGGGCGCCAGCGGGTTCTGCGAGAGGAACGGGTCGATCAGCACGCGGTGCGTCGGGCCGACGATCTCGAAGCTGGCCGCGCCGTGGTAGGTGAGCCGCGTGCTCACTCGAGCCCTCTCAGCGACTCCCAGCCCTTGACGAGCTGAACGAAAGCGCGGTTCAACGGCACGTCCATCCCCTGCTCGTCGGCCGCGCGGACGACGGCGCCGTTGATCACGTCGATCTCCGTCTTCCGCCCCGCCTCGAAGTCCTGCAACATCGACGCCTTCGAGGGACCCGCCTTCTCGAGCAGCGCGTGGATCGAGTCGATGCGTTCCTGCGCGTCGATGTCGTAGCCGAGGCCGCGCGCGACGGCCACCGCCTCGCGCGCGGTGTCGCTAACGAGGTCGTGCATCGGGGTGTGCGCGGTGAGCGCTCCGGCGTGCATCCCGGTCAGGGCGGCGGTCGGGAGGGTCGCCGCGTTGAGGATCAGCTTCTTCCAGATCTCGGGCCGCACCGGCGAGGCGACGCTCACCTCGAGTCCGCCGTCCGCGAGCGCCTGCGCGAGCCTGGCGGGCCGGGCGTCGTCGGACCCGCCGTCAGCGAAGGAGCCCACGATCGTCGGCTGGTCGGCGGGGTGCACGACCCTGGCGGGGGCCTGGACGAGACCGCTGTTGTAGGTGACGCCGACGACGATCTGCTCCTCGGGGTAGACGCCCGCGAGCACGTCCCCGTTGCCCCACCCGTTCTGCAGGGACGCGACGACGGTGTCGAGACCGACCAGCGGCCGGGCCGATTCGGCCGCGGCGGCGGTGTGGTAGCACTTCGTGAAGAAGACGACGAGGTCGACCGGGCCGATCGAGGCAGGGTCGGTCGTCGCGGGCACGCGCGTCGTCGTCTCCTCCTCGCCGCGGACGACGGTGACGCCGTCGGCGTTGATCGTCTCGACGAGTGGGGCGACCACGTCGACGAGCACGGTGTCGTGCCCGCCGCGCGCGAACCGGGCGCCGAGGATCGAGCCCATCGCGCCCGCGCCGACGACGGCGATCTTCATCGAAGCCTCCTCTGCTTCCAGCGGACCGGGTGGAATGCGATCCTACAGGTCTACCGATCTGGGTGGAACCAGCGGCCACCCGCGCTCGCGCCGCCGTCGACGTGCAGTGTCTGCCCGTTGAGGAACGAGCCCGCGTCCGATGCGAGCAGGAGACAGGCGCCCACGAGCTCGCGCGGAAGCCCCGGTCGCTCCAGCGGGACGCGGTTCAGGATCCAGCGGTTCATGTTCTCGTCGGCCCAGATGGGCGCCGCCAGCGGCGTGTCCATGAATCCGGGGGCGATCGCATTCGCGCGGATGCCGTGCTCTGCCCACTCGAGTGCCATCACCTTCGTCAGCTGGCTGAGCCCCGCCTTCGCCGGGCCGTAGACCGAGATCTGCTCGAGCGCGTATAGCGCGTTCAGCGACGAGATCGACACGATCGAGCCGCCCTCGGCCTGCTCGATCATGCGCCGCGCCGCCGCCTGCGAGAGAAAGTACGGCAGCCGCAGGTCGATGCGGGTGATCCAGTCCCAGGTCTCGCGGTCCATCTCGAGGATCGGTATGCGCCGGTTGACCGCCGCATTGTTGACGAGCACGTGCACGCCCCCGAGTCGCTCGACAGCGGCCGCCACAAGCCGCTCCGGTGCGTCGTCGTCGTCGAGGTCGACCGCGACGCCCGCCGCCTCGACCCCGGCGCCGACGAGGAGCGCGACCAGCTCGTCGACGGGCTGCTGCTCGAGGTCGGTGACCAGCACGCGCGCCCCCGCCGCACCGAGGCCGGCTGCGAACCACCGGCCGAGCCCGCCCGTTGCCCCCGTCACGATCGCAACGCGGCCCTCGAGCGAGTAGAGCCCGCCCGGGGCGAGCGCGCGGATGGCGGCGGCATCGAGCGGGAAGCTCATCCACCTGTCACGATATGCCGCTCACCAGGCGACCCTACAACACCCAAACCGACGGGTTTCGCGCCTCGTATCATCCGCGCATGGCGCCGACCATTCACTCTCTCGTGCCCGCCGCGGCGGGCTGGCACGCCCTGTATCGCGGCGAGTACGAGGAGGACTCGGAGAGCGCGCGGGTCGTTGCCTGGGCGCTGGTCGACGGCGAGGGCGGTGGGCACGAGGTCGTCGGCCTCGTGGTCGCTCCCGACGACCCCACTCGGATCGTCCCCGCCCCTGACGCCGCCTCGGCGATCGCACCCGAGTTCGATCGCTACGGCTTCCGCCGCGACTGAGCCCGCCGGGCAGCCGGAAAGCGCCGCCCAGCACGTCAACCTCGACGGGCTCGTCCGTCCCCACCCAGACCGTGGCCGTCGTCGAGCCGACGTAGCGCAGCAGCGGGCCCAGGACGAGTGACGGCACGGCCGGAAGCATGCCCGACCTCCCGCGACGGACGGACGCCCCGGGCGCCGACGGCGCGCCCACGCGCGTTCTCGTGCCGGTGGGTGCTAGGCGGCGCGGGCGCGCGCGCGACGGCCTCTGCGACGTGCTGCGGCAATCTGATCGGCGACGATCACGCCGATCAGGACGGCCAACAGCGCCCCGGCGACGGACAGAGCCGGCGCGAAGGCGCCGATCGGCGCGATCGCGAAGCAGGCAAGCGCGCCGCCGATACGCCTCACGCTGAGCCTGCCGCTGACACGCAGCCGGAGCGCCGCCTGCGAGAGCAGGTACACCACAGGGCCGCCAACGAGCACGGCGAGCTCCGCGGCCGAGAGCTCGTCGGTCGGGTGGGCGATGACGATCTCGTCGCCTACCGCACTGAGAAGGATGCCGGCGACGATCACGACGTGGAGATAGGTGTACGCGTCGCGTGCCAGCAGCGTGCGGCGTTCCGCCCGCTCGAGCCCACGCTCTGCCAAGGTCGCGACGAAGTTGAAATACAGCCACCAGAGGGCGGCGGCGCCGAGGAAAGCGATCGCGAACGCGATCACCCTCGCGGGGGTCAGCTCAAGCTCCGAGGTCGTCGCACCGGTGACCACGATCGACTCCCCGAGGGCGATGATGATGAACAGCTGGAACCGCTCGGCGAAGTGCTCGGTGCCGACGTCCCATGCCTCGGGGGCGATCCGTCGGCGCCAAGGCACCCAGAAGGTCACGAGCGGTGCACCGTAGTCGAGCGCGAGCGCGGCGAGCCAGAGTGCCGCGCGCGCCGTGCCGTCGACCAGTGCTCCCGCAAGCCAGAGAACGCCCGCGGCGACGAACCAGGTCAGGATCACACCTGCCCGCTCGCGCTCGATCGTGCCGCGGTCTGCGGCGACGAACGTGAGGAACAGGTGGCGCCCAACCTGAATCGCGACATACGAGCCGGCGAACATCAGAGCCCGCTCGCCGAACGCGTCCGGGATCGCGATCGCCATCAGCAGGCTGGCGAGCATCAACACGATCAGTAGGAGCCGGACGAGGATCGAGTCCGGATCCAGCTCGTTGGTCACCCACGTCGTGTAGTTCCACGACCACCAGACGACGAGAAGGATGAGAGCCGCCTGACTGGCGCCCTGCCACGTGAGGTTGTCGAGCAACAGATGGGAGACCTGCGTGATCGCGAAGACGAAGACGAGGTCGTAGAAGAGCTCGAGCGTCGTAGTCCGCTGCTCGCTGTCGGCACCGCGGACGAGCTCCGCTCTGCTCAGGGTCGGCATCGCGCGTGCAGCCTAGGTTGTCGGCCCGTCAGCGCGGAGTGTGGGACGAACCGACGACCGGGAACCCGGCCCAGGTATCGATCCGTGATGGCCGGCGGACTCGAATTCGCCCAGCTCCGTCCGTCAAATCCTAGGACACAACCAGGATGTCGGCGGTTCGAGTCCGCCTAGCTCCATCACCGTTCTTTCCCCCCGGGGCCGCTAACAGGGGTCTGCCGGGCCCACGGCGCTCGCCGGGCGCTGCTCACGGCCGGTGCGGAACGGCCGCCGGAGAAACGACACGCTGCGAATCGGTGACCGTCTCGTGCGCCGATGAGCTCGGCAGCGTACGTCCTCGTCGTACGCGAACTGCTGCTCTGTGGTCTTTCGGGCGATCTGGATACCAGCCAGCAGGTCGAGCATCGGTTCTTCTCCTTCCGCATATGAATCGATTCAAAACAGCTTACCTGAAACGATTCATCAGGTGCAGTAGAGTGCGCTGATGCCCGACGAAGCGCCACGCCGCGTCCGTCTACGCGACGTCGCGGCTCGCGCCGGCGTCTCGGTGGGAAGCGCCTCTCAGGCGTTCAGCCGGCCGGAGCTCGTGTCCGACCGTGTCCGCGAGCGCGTGCTCGAGGCGGCTGTCGCGCTGGGCTATGCCGGGCCCGATCCCTCGGCCCGTCGCCTCCGCACCGGCCGCGCCGGCGCGCTCGGCCTGATCTTCAGCGAGCGGCTTCGCTACCAGTTCACCGACCCGGCCGCGCCCGCGTTCCTCGGCGGTGTCTCGCGCGGGATGGAGGATGCGCACATGGGGCTCCTCCTGATCCCCGACTCGCGCTTTCGAGAAGCGACAGCCGAGACGGTGCGGGGCGCCGCAGTCGACGGGTTCATCATCTACTCGGCCGTGCGGAACGACCCCCGCGTCGAGGCCGCGCTCGCCCGCGGCCTGCCCGTCGTCACCGTGGATCAGCCACGAGACGCGCCGACGCCGTTCATCGGCATCGACGACCGCGCGGCTGCGCGTACGGCCGCCGAGCACCTGCGGGCGCTCGGACACCGGCGCGTCGGGGTCCTCTCTTTCGTGACGGCGCTCGACGGTGAGGGGAAGCTCGTCCTCGACATCGCGAAGGAGCGCCTCGCCGGGTACCGGGACGGCCTGGGTGACGCCTGGTCCGAGGACGCGATTCGCACCTGCCGCCCGAATACGACCGAGCCCGCGCGCCAGGCCACCCTCGAGCTCCTCCGGGGGGCGACGTCGCCGACCGCGATCCTCGCGATGAGCGACGTGCTCGCGCTCGGCGCGCTCCAGGCCGCCTCGGAGCTGGGCATCGGGGTCCCGGAGCGGCTGTCGGTGGTCGGCTTCGACGACAGCCCGGCGGCTGTGTTCGCGACACCGGCGCTCACGACCATCGCGCAGCCGCACGAGGAGAAGGGACGGCTCGCCGCCGAATGGCTCCTCGAGGCGATCGCCGGTGTGCCCCCGCGACGCCGGCGCCGCAAGGCGATCCTGCCGACGGAGCTCGTCGTACGCGAGAGCACCGCCCCGCCGTCCAAGGCGCGGACCGGCAAGCGGCGGTGAAGGATCCGTGGCTGCCGTCGGCGCGCCCCGCATGCCTTGCGCCTGAGCGCCATTGAAGAGGACCGCCAGGGGCGGGACGCCCGCGCGATGCCCGTCACGTCATCGGTGCTGCTCGCCCGTCGTCGCCATCGCTTCGATCTCGATCTCGAGCTCCGGCAGCGCCAGCGAGTTGACCTCGACGATCGTGTCCGCGGGGTAGGGCGGCGTGAACCACCGCTTCCGCAGTTCGACGATCTTCGGGAAGTTCGACATGTCCGTGAGGAAGATCGTCACCTTCACGACGCGATCGAGGCTCGACCCACCGGCCTCGAGGACGCGCGAGAGGTTGCGGAAGACCTGCTCGGCCTGCGCATCGAAGTCACCGGCGCCGACGATGTTCCCGTGCTCGTCGAGGGCCGCCTGGCCCGAGACGATGACGAGGTCTCCGACGCGAAAGCCCTGCGACAGCAGGTACGGCTCGAGCGGGTCCGGGTCGAGGCGGATCTGGTGCGCCTCGGTCACGAGCGCTCCTCGGCCGGCCTGGCGATACGCGTCGTCCGGAACCACTGCGAGAGGTCGGGCGCCCACACGATCGTGACGACGAGGAGGAGCCCGCCGGTAATCAGGCTCGAGACGTAGTCGGGCGAGCGGAGGATGGCCAGGATCTCCTGAAGAACGCTGAGCGACAGGACGCCGGCCGCGATGCCGGCGGGACCGCCCTTGCCGCCGGAGAGGCTGACGCCGCCGATCAGGGCGGCGGTTGCGGAGAACGTCAGCACGTCGAAGCCGATGTTCGTCGGGCTCGCGGTCGCGAGGCTGTAGCTGAGGAGCGCGCCGGGGAGCGCGGCGCCGAGCGCCGACACGACGAACACCCCGACGAGGAGACGGTCGACCGGGACGCCGGCGACGCGGGCCGCCCGCCGGTCCCCGCCGATCGCGCGGATGTCGCGTCCGACGCGCAGGTAGCGGAGGACGAGCACCGCGACCACGAAGATCCCGAGCGACACCATGCTCCTGATCGAGAAGATCTGCAGGACGGGCTCGTCGAGCCTGAGGCCGACGGTGTAGTTGTCGTAGAGGACGCTCTTCGAGTGCCCGAGGATGTACGTGATGCCGAGCACCACGAGGTAGCCACCGAGCGTCACCGGCATCGAGTTCAGCCGGAAGCCGGCGATCAGGCCGCCTTGCGCGAGGCCGACGACGATCGCCGCGGCGAGCGCCGCGGCGATGCCGAGCAACGGCGAGGCGGCCCCGGTGAGCACCGCGACCATCCCGCCGAAGAGGTACATCGACGAGACCGAGAGGTCGAACTCGCCCGCGATGATCGTGATCCCCAGCGCGAGGGCGACGAGCCCGTAGGAGGCGAAGTTCTGGAAGATGTCGTAGACGTTCGCCGTCCGCACCGTGTACTGCGTGACGACGGGCACCATCGCCAGCGCCACGATCATGATCGCGAGGATCGCGTACGGCGCGAGCTCCCCGCGTCGCGGACGGCGACGCATCCTCTCGACGGCGCTCATCGGCTTCGCTCCCTGAGGTTCGTGAGGACGACGACCACGACGACGATGATCCCGCGGACGAGGATCTGCCCGCCGGTCGAGTAACCGCGCAGGAGCAGCATGTCCGAGATGGTGGCGATGAAGATCGCGCCCGCCGCCGTCCTCGCGATCGATCCGCGCCCGCCCGTCACTGCGTTCCCTCCGACGAGCGCGGCGGCGATGGCGTCGTACGTGTAGCTCCCGACGAGGAGGAGCGACGCATTCGCGCTCGTCGCGCCGATCAGGATCCCCGAGCCCGCCGTGTAGAGAGACGCGATCCCGAAAGCGCCGACCGTGAGAAGCGTGATCGGCAGCGCCGCGGCCCGTGCAGCGACGCGGTTCTCTCCGAGGAGGTAGATCTGCCGCCCGAATCGCGTCCGGCGCATCACCACCGCGAGGATGACCGTGACGACGATGAAGACGTACACGGGGGCCGGGAGCCCGAGGACAGGATTCGCGAGGTGCTCCCAGCTCGTCTGGTCGGACGGCGGAACGATGCTTTCGCCGTGCGAGAGCCAGACCGCCATTCCCTCCAGCAGGCCGGCGGCACCGATCGTGACGATGATCGGGTTCGCGCCCCAGGCGCCGACCACGAACCCCTGGACCGCGCCGATCGCGAGCCCGAGCAGCAGCGTCAAGAGAATCCCGGCCGCCAGGCCCCAGCGGAGCGAATAGAGGAAGACCATCGCGGAGATCGCGGCCGTCTGGCCGAGTGCGAGGGAGAAGAGGTTGCCGCTGAGGACGATGACCGTGAGGCCGACGGCGATGATCCCGACAAACGCGGCCGCGGTGAGGATCGCCTTCATGTTGCTCACCGTCAGGAAGCCCGTCGTCGTCGCTGCGCCGTAGATGGTGACCCCAGCGAGGATCACCATCCAGGCGGCCAGCGCAGCGTCGGCGAGCCGGAGCGGCCGGCGCTCGACGCCCACGCGGGCCATCACGCTGCTCACCGCGCGCCCTTGCCCGATGCGTGGCTCGTGGTCATGTCGGCGAGGATCACCGGTGCCGACGCCTCGGCACGTGGGACGACCGAGACGATGCGCCCGTGGAAGATCGTGACGACGACGTCCGCGAGGTCGAGCACCTCGTCGAGCTCCGTCGACGAGAAGATCACGGCCGTGCCCTTGCGGGCGGCCTCGCGCACGAGGTTGTGGATCTCGGCGCGCCCGCCGACGTCGACGCCGCGCGTCGGCTCGTCGAGCGCGAGCAGCGCAGTCCCCTCGAGCTGCAGCGCCCGCCCCAGTAGCACCTTTTGCTGGTTGCCACCGCTGAGGCTCGCGGCGGGTGAGCCGAGCCGTTCGACGGAGACGCCCGCCATCGTCGCGAGCTCTCTCGCCGTGCGGTGGATCCGACGCCGCAGCAGGACGCCGAGTCGGCTCAGGCGGCGGAGCCGCGAGACGGTCAGGTTCCGCTCGACCGTTTGACCGAGGAAGAGCCCCTCGCGCTGGCGATCGTTCGGGATGTAGAGCACGCCCGCGGCGGCAGCGCGCCGCGGCGTGTTGAGGAGAACCTGCTTCCCCCGCACCTCGACGGTGCCGGAGGCGCTCGGGACGAGACCGCCGAGCGCACGGAGGATCGCGCTCGTGCCGGAGCCGACCTGGCCGGCGAGGCCCGTGATGATGCCGCTCTCGAGCGCGAGCGAGACGCCCTCGACGCTGCCGGGCACGGTCAGCCCGTCGATCCTGACAACGACGTCGCCCGAGCCGGCCTCCGCGTGCTCGCGCTCCTCCATCGTCTTCCTGCCCTCCATCTCGCCGAGCATCTGTTCGATCAGGGAGCGCCGGTCGATCTCGTGGATCTCGTGCGTGGCGACCCGCTGGCCATCCCGAAGCACGGTCACCCGGTCGCAGAGCTCGAAGACCTCGTCGAGTCGGTGTGAGACGAAGATGACGCTCCGCCCCTGCGCGACGAGGTCGCGCGTGGCGCGGAATACGCGCTCGATCTCGGGCTTGCTGAGCGTCGCCGTCGGTTCGTCCAGGATGAGCAGGCGCGCGTCGCGGACGAGGAGCCGTGCAATCTCGACGAGCTGCCGCTCGCCGATCGAGAGCGTCTCGACGGCGGTGCCGAGCTGCACGTGGCGGAGGCCGAGCTGGTCGAGGACGCCGCGCGCGCTCTCCGACAGATGCCGCCGCCGGTAGAGGAGCGGGACGTTCAGCCCGCCCAGGTAGATGTTGTCCTCCACGCTGAGCTCGGGGACGAGACTGAGCTCCTGATTCACGAGGGCGATCCCGTACGACTGGGCGTCGTGAGGGTTGCGGAGCGAGATCTCCTCGCCTTCGAAGCGGATGACGCCTTCGTCCGGCTTGACGAGCCCTACCAGCGCCTTGACGAGCGTGCTCTTGCCGGCGCCGTTGTGCCCGCAGACCGCGTGCACCTCGCCTGCGCGCACATCCAGCGAGAGCCCCCGTACGGCGCGCACCGGGCCGAAGGACTTCGAGAGGTCGACGACCTCGAGCACGACCCGCGCGGGGGGAGCGTCGACCAGAGACGAACGGGATCCGGACGTCGGTGCCGGATCCCGTTCGCCGTTCAATGCTGTGGAGCTAGGAGACCGCTAGAAGGTGCAGAGCCTCGTGAACTGCGCCACGTTCGCCCTGGTGATGCGCTGCTCCTTGACGTAGGAGATCTTCGCCGGCTTCTGGCCGTTCAGGATCTGCGCCCCGACCTTGACCGCGAGGGCCGCCTCGACCTGGGGGGCCTGCGTGCCTGTGCCGTACTGCACGCCGGCCTTGATCGACTTGATGCCGACGGCGAGGCAGTTGCTGCCGGTGACGATCAGGCCGTTCTTCTTCGAGACGCCGACCGGGACGCCCGCCTGCTTCGCGCCCTGGATGATCCCGATCGCCATGTTGTCGGCCATGCCGTAGGCGCCCTGGATGCCACCCTTCGACCCGTACTTCGAGAGCAGCTGCTGAGCCACCTTCGCCGATGTGGCCTGATCCCAGTTCGTGTCCTCGATGGCGACGATCTTGTACTGCGGGAACTTCTTCATGTAGGCCTTGAACGTCGCCATGCGGTCCGTCACGTTGTTCTGGCTTGCCGTGCCCGTGAGAGCGATGACGTTGCCCGTCTTGTAGCCGGCCTTCTTCATGCCCTCGACGAGGTTCATGGCGGCGTACCGTCCGAGGGCGGGGTCATCCGTGCGCGCCTCGGCCGTGACGATCTTCGCCCCGTCCGCCGACTGGCGGCCGATCGCCCCGAGGATCGGGATGCCCGCCCGCTGCGCGCGGATGTACGACGGCACGATCGCGGAGGCGCTCGCCGGCACGGAGATGATCAGGTCGGGCTTGTCCGCGATCAGGCGGTTCATGTTCTGCGCGTCGACCGCCGGGTCGAACACCGACGAAAGGACGGTCACCTGTGCTCCCTGCTTCTCGAGCCCGCTCTTGACGCTGTTCGCCCAGGCGGCACAGAAGGGATTCTGGTTCGTGCAGATGATGACGCCGACCTTCTTGCCGGACAGGTCGCTCTTCTGGCCGCTCGCTCCCAGCGCGCCGGAGACGAGGACGGCCGCGACGACCGAGAGTGCCGCAAGCGGCACCCAACGCAATGACTTGCGCCTCATGTCATACGTCCTTTCCGATCTGACGATTGATGAACGCCGCCGAAGTGGTTCGTGCCTTCCGCCTGTGCGAGGTTGGACGGGGCGGAGACGGGCGAGTTAGGCACGCCAACAATGCATACGTAGTCATACAACGTGCCCCAAGACATGTCAAACAGCGGTCATCGCCCGCTCGGACAGCTCAGGCTGCGGCGGACGCGAGCGTGTCGCGGCGGACGAGCCCGACGGCAAAGACGCGGCGGCGGGGAGGCCCGTCGTCCCCCGACTCGATCCGCTCGATCAGAAGGTTCGCAGCGGCCCCGCCCATCTCGGCGAGCGGCTGCCTGACGGTCGTCAGGTTGAACCCCTCCCATCCGGCCATGTCGATGTCGTCGAAGCCGACGATCGACAGCTCCGCGGGCACGCGCACGCCGACGCGCCGCGCCGCGTCGAGCGCACCGAATGCGATGACGTCGTTCGCGGCGAACACGGCGGTCGGTCGCCGCTCCGACGCGAGGAGGTCGAGGCACCACTGGTAGCCGCTGTGGTGGCTGAACTGGCCGACACGACGGAGGCTCTCGTCGAACGCGACGCCCGAGGCGCTCAGCTGCTCGCGGAAGCCGCGCTCCCGGTCCCGGCTGGTCGTCGTGTTCTCGGGCCCGGCGATGAGCGCGATGCGGCGATGTCCGAGATTGACCATGGCTTCTGCGACGAGCCGTCCGCCACGACGATTGTCGGAGACGACCGTGTCGACGTCGACGTCGTCGAGGTACCGGTTCACGAGCACCATCGGGAAGCCGCCCGGGCGTCCCGGGAGCGGAGACCCGAGCGTCGCCGAGACGTACACGATCCCGTCCGCCGCCGATCCGTTGACCAGGTCGGCGAGATGCTGCTCGGCGCTCGCGTCCGTCCGCTCGTTGAAGAGGACGGTGCGGTAGCCGGCGAGCGCGAACTCGTTGTGGAGGATCTCGAGGAGTTCGGGATAGAACGGGTTGGTGATGTCGTGGACGACGACCGCGACCGTGGCGGTCTTCCGGGTGATCAAGGTCCGGGCGGCCAGGTTCGGTGAGTAGTGCATCTGGCGCGCCGCCTCGAGCACGCGCGCCATCGTCTGGGGGGCGACGCGCGGGTCGCCGCGGAGCGCCCGCGACACGGTCGACTGGCTGATCTGGAGGCGGCGGGCGATGTCCTTGCTCGTCACGGCCACGGTCGGAGCATGGCAGACGGGGGCCTCGGGCCGCATCCTCACTGCAGATTTGACAAGAGAGCGACACGGGGTCTATGCATACGTAGTCAAACGGAGAGAGAGTGCCTTGGAGACTCTGAAAGAGCCGGTGCGAGCGCAAGGCCGCGCGGATCACCCCGATACGGTCGGGAACGTCGTCGACGAGATCATCTCCGCGGTCGCAGCCGAGGGGGACGACGCCGTGCGGCGGTACTCGGATCGTTTCGACGGCTGGACGCCGGGAAGCTTTCGGCTGAGCCGCGACGAGATCGCGGCGAGCGTCGAGCGCGTCCCGGCGCAGGTGATCGACGACATCGCGTTCTGCCAGGAGCAGGTGCGCATGTTCGCGGAGGCGCAGCGGGCGACGCTCGTCGACCTCGAGATCGAGACGCTCCCCGGCGTCCGGCTCGGCCACAGGCACATCCCCGTGGCGAGCGTCGGCGCGTACGTCCCGGGAGGCCGCTACCCGATGGTGGCGTCCGCCCACATGAGCGTGGTCACGGCCAAGGTCGCCGGCGTCGAGCGCGTCGCAGCGTGCACTCCGCCTCTCGAGGGGCGGATCCCCGACGCCACCGTCGCCGCCATGCACCTCGCCGGCGCCGACGAGATCTACATCCTGGGTGGCGTCCAGGCCCTCGCGGCGCTCGCGCTCGGGACCGCGACCGTCGAACCGGTGGATATCCTCGTCGGGCCGGGCAACGCGTATGTCGTCGAGGCGAAGCGCCGGCTGTTCGGGAGGGTCGGCATCGACCTCACCGCCGGCCCGACGGAGATCCTCGTCGTCGCGGACGGGGCGGCCGACCCGCGTATCGTGGCCGCCGACCTTCTCGGTCAGGCGGAGCACGGGCCGGCGTCGCCCGCGGTTCTCGTCACGACCTCACCCGCGCTCGCAGAGGAGACGATGCGCGAGGTCGAGGCGCAGCTCGAGGATCTGCCGACCGCGGACATCGCGCGCCGGGCGTGGGAGGACTTCGGCGAGGTCGTCGTCGCGGACTCGGACGAGGAGGCGCTCCAGCTCGCGGATGCGTACGCCTTCGAGCACGTCGAGATCCAGACCGTGGACCCCCGCTGGTACCTGGACCGGTTGCGCAACTACGGCGCCCTCTTCCTCGGTGAGGCGACGACGGTCGCCTACGGCGACAAGACGATCGGCACGAACCACATCCTTCCGACGCGCGGCGCCGCGCGCTACACGGGAGGACTCTGGGTCGGGAAGTTCCTCAAGACCGTGACCTTCCAGGAGTGCGACCAGGACGCGAGCGTCATGATCGGCGAGATCTGCGCCCGCCAGTGCCGGATCGAGAGCTTCGAGGGGCACGCGCGGACCTGCGACGTGCGCGTCGAGAAGTACAGGCGCCCGGTGCTCGCCGGGAACGGGACGGCATGACCTACAGGCTCGGGGTGGACGTGGGCGGGACGTTCACCGATGTCGTCCTCTACGACAGCGGCGGCCAGCGGGTCTGGCTGGCGAAAACGCCGAGCACGCCCCGCGACCAGTCCGTCGGCGTGATCGAGGGCATCCGGCTGGCGGCCGGGCGCGCGAGCGTCCCCATGCCCGACCTCGACGCGATCCTCCACGGCACGACCGTCGCGACGAACGCCGTCCTCGAGCGCCGCGGAGCGCTGTGCGGCCTGATCGTGACGAAGGGCTTCCGGCACATCCTCCACCTCGCCGAGGCGTGGACGCCGGGGCCGCTCTTCGGATTCATGGTCTACGAGAAGCCCGAGCCGCTGACGGACACCCGCTACGTCCGCGAGGTGCCCGAGCGGACCGGCGCCGACGGGGCGATCATCGAGCCGATCGACGCGGCGGCCGTTCGTGCGGCCGTCGAGGAGCTCGTCGCCGACGGGGTCGAGGCGCTGACCGTCTGCCTGCTCAACGCGCACGCCAACGGCCGCCACGAGCGCGTGGTCGCGGACATCGCCGCCTCCCTCGCTCCCGACTTGCCCGTGTCGATCTCGTCCGAGATTCTTCCGGAGTTCCGCGAGTACGAGCGCACCGTGACGACGCTGATGAACGCGTACGTCGCACCGGCCCTCGAGAAGTACCTGACGAACGTCCGAGACGGTCTCGCAGCTGCGCACGTGCGGGCGCCGATCCAGGTCGTGCGGTCGGACGGCGGCCTGATGAGCCTCGAGTCGGCCTGCAAGAGCCCGGTGCAGACTGTGCTGTCCGGACCGGCCGGCGGCGTCAGCGGGGCATCGTTCGTCGCCTCGCACGCGGGGTTCGACCGCATCCTCACGTTCGACATGGGTGGGACGTCCACGGACGTCGCCGTCTGCGTGTCGGGTCGCCCCGAGATCACCCGCGAGACGAACGTCGGCGACTTCCCCGTGCGCGCGCCCGCGGTCGACGTCGCGAGCATCGGCGCCGGCGGCGGCTCGATCGCCTACGTCGCGGAGGCAACCGGAGCGCTTCGGGTCGGCCCCGAGAGCGCGGGCGCCCTGCCCGGCCCTGCCTGCTACAGCCGCGGCGGCACGGCCGCGACCGTCACGGACGCCAACGTCGTCCTCGGCCACCTGCCGCCGCGCCTGCTCGGCGGCGAGTTCGAGCTGGACGCCGAGGCGGCGTACGCGGCGGTGGCCCGTGTCGCCGAGGCCCGCGGTGCCGGCGTCGAGGAGACCGCGCGAGCGATCGTGAGCATGGTCGACGAGGCGATGCTCGGAGCGCTACGCGTCGTCACCGTCCAGCGCGGGCGGGTGCCGGGCGAGTTCGCGCTCGTCGCCTTCGGCGGCGCCGGCGGTCTGCACGCAAACGCGCTCGCGAGCATCCTCGGCTGCTACCCCGTCATCGTTCCGGAGGAGTCGGGCGTGCTCTCGGCCCTCGGGTTCATCTCCTCGGAGATCAAGAACGAGTTCAGTCAGACGTTCGTGAAGGGCATCGCAACGACGACGCCGGACGCCGTGCGTGAGCCCTTCGAGGTGCTCACGGCTCGTGCCCGCGACTGGCTCGACGCGGAGAGCGTCGACGTCGCCGACCAGAGCGTGCGCTTCATCCTCGACATGCGCTACAGCAGGCAGGGCTACGAGATCCCGATCGAGCTCGACGGCATCGAGCTGGCCGCCCTCGACCTCGCCGCGCTGGCGCGGCGCTTCGGTGAGGCCCACGGCCGCCTCTACGGCTTCGTGCTCGAGGGCGGTTCGGAGATCGTCAACCTCCGGGTCGTCGCCACCGGCCGCGTCCCGCTGCCCGAGCTCGAGGCGCGCGCCGAGGGCGACGAGGATCCGTCCGCCGCGCAGACGGGCATGCAGCTCGTGTGGACTCCCGAGGGATCCGTCGACGTCCCGACCTATGCACGCGCCTCGCTCGAGCCGGGGATGTCGATCGAGGGCTACGCGATCGTCGAGCAGTACGACGCGACCACGGTCGTGCTCCCCGGGCACCGGGCTCTCGTCGACCCGTGGATGAACCTGCTGATCCGCCGCGAGGAGCTCCGCGCATGAGCACCACCATCGACGTCGGCACCCTCGATCTGATCGAGAACGCGCTCCTGAACGCGCGCTTCGAGATGGACGAGGTCGTCCGGCGCGCCGCCATGTCGCCCACGATCCGGGTACAGCACGACGAGTTCCCGATGATCTGCAACGCCCGCGGCCAGATGGTCGTCGGCCAGTTCGGGTCGTACATCCCCGAGGTGATCGATCGCTTCGGCGGCGAGGTCTTCGAGGGCGACGTGATTCTCCTGAACGACCCGTACATCTGCAAGGGGTCGATCTCGCACTGCAACGACTGGCTCGTGATCCTGCCCGTCTTCCACGAGGGCGAGCGGGTCGCGTTTGCGTCGCTCTTCGGTCACATGATGGACGTCGGTGGCAAGGTGCCGGGGAGCCAGGTCTCGGACGCCCTCTCGATCTGGGAGGAGGGCATCCGGATCCCACCGATCAAGATCCTCGATCGCGGTGTCCTCAACGAGACGGCGCTCGACGTCATCCTCAACAACACCCGCACGCCGGACACGAACCGGAGCGACCTGATGGCGATCATCGGAGGCTGCCGCGCCGCCGAGCGTCGCATCATCGAGATCTGCGAGCGCTTCGGACCGGAGACCTTCGAGGCAGCGTGCCACGCGCTCCTCGACCGGACACGGCGGGCGATGGCGCAGATCATCCGCACGTACATCCCGGAGGAGCCTCAGACGTTCACCGACTGGGTCGACGACGACGGGTGCGGCAACGGCCCGTTCAAGATGGTGCTCACGATCTGGCGCGAGGGCGACGTCTGCCACGCCGACTGGACGGGCACCGACGACCAGGCCCCTGGCTCGATCAACTTCCACATCCACGAGGGCCTCTGCAAGCTCTTCCTCGGGATCTACATGATCATGGCGTTCGACCCCGAGATCCTCTTCAACGACGGGATCTACGACGTGTTCGAGGTCACGCTTCCCGAGGGCTCGCTGCTGAACCCGAAGTTCCCCGCGCCGCTCTCGAATCGGTTGAACGTCCACACGCGCCTGTTCGACTGCATGAGCGGGGCCCTCGGGCAGAAGGCCCCTGAGCTCTCGATGGCAGCCGGGTACGGGACGAGCCCGTTTTTCGTCTTTTCCGGCTACGACGCCGACGGCGAGTACTTCCAGTTCGTCGAGCTCCTCTTCGGCGGTCTCCCGGCCAGGTACAGGGCCGACGGGCTCGACGGGCACTCGTGGTGGCCGCTCTTCCGGACGACGCCCGCCGAGTACGCGGAGAGCTACTACCCGGTGCGGATCTCGAGCTACGTGCCGGCGCGCGACACCGGTGGCGCGGGCTTCCACCGCGGCGGCACGGGGATCGAGAAGACGTATGTGTTCACCGGCCCGGGGGCGTTCACGGTGAACGACGACCGCGCGACGATTCCGCCATGGGGAATCAACGGTGGCCGCCACGGCGGGTGCAGCACGAAGACCCTGGTCCGCGCCACCGGGGAGGTCGTCGAGCTGGCGTCGAAGATCGACCAGGTTCCCGTCGGCCCCGGCGACATGCTCGTGTTCCGGACGGCGGGCGCCGGTGGCTGGGGCGACCCGCTCGAGCGCGATCCCCAGCTCGTGCTCCGGGACGTGCTCCGCGACCTCGTCTCGCACGAGGTGGCGCTTCGTGACTACGGCGTTGTCATCGACGGGACCGCCGTCGACTCCGACGCCACAGAGCGCGAGCGCGCCCGACTGTGGGAGGAGCGCGGTCCCGTCCAGCCGTTCGACTTCGGTCACGCCCCGACAGGAGAATCCGCATGACGACCAGCCTCCGCTCCCGCCTCGCCGAACCGGGTGCCGTCGTCGCCCTCGGTGCCCACGACGGTCTCACGGCGAGGATCGCGGAGCGGGCCGGAATCGAGGCGCTCTACCACGGCGGTTACGCCACCGCCGCGCACCACTTCGGCCTTCCCGACGTCGGCCTCGTCGGCCGCGCCGAGGTCCTCGAGAGCGTGCGCCGCATGCGCGCGGCGACAGCCCTTCCGATCGTCGTCGACGCCGACACCGGCTACGGATCCGAGGCCGGCGTCTGGCTGACGGTGCGCGAGCTGGAGGCCGTCGGTGCGAACGCCGTGCAGATCGAGGACCAGGTCTCGCCCAAGCGCTGCGGTCACATGGAGGGGAAGGAGGTGATCCCCGCCGACGAGATGGTGATCAAGGTTCGCGCCGCCGTCGCGGCACGGAAGTCGGAAGAGACGCTGATCATCGCGCGATCGGACGCGCTGCAGGTCAACGGGCTCGACGACGCGATCGAGCGGTGCAACGCCTACGGCGACGCCGGCGCCGACCTCATCTTCGTGGACGCGCCGCCCACCGTCGAGGACTACGCGTCCATCGGCGAGCGCTGCTCCGCACCCGGCGTCGCGAACATGTCGGAGACCGGCAGGTCGCCGGCGATCCCCACCGGCGACCTGGAGGCGATGGGGTACAAGCTCGTCATCTTCCCGAGCACGCAGACCTGGCTCTTCGCGAAGGCGTACGAGGAGCTCTGCGACGCTGTTGTCCGCGACCGCACGACGACAGCGATCGCCGACCGGTTCATGAGCTTCGACGACGTCAACGCGTTGCTCGGTCTCACCGAATGGCAGTCGCGATGAGCGCGCGCGACGTCTACGACGCCCGCGTGCGCGAACCACGATGACAGAAGGTACCGCCACCACGGTCTCGTTCAACGCCGCAAGGGTGGTCTTCGGCGCCGGCGCCTCGTCCGAGACGGGTGAGCAACTGAGACACCTCGGGGTCACGCGGGCGTTCGTCGTCTGCGACCGGTTCGTGACGGAGTCCGGCCTGGGCGAGCGCCTCGCGAAGTCACTCCGTGACGCAGGTGTCGAGCCCGTGGTCTACGACCACATCGTCGGGGAGCCGAACGAGGCGTCCGTGGGGGAGGCAGCGGAGGCCGCGTGTGGAGGCTTCGACGGCTTCGTCGGGATCGGCGGCGGCTCCGCGCTGGACACGGCGAAGCTCTGCGCGCTCTTCGCGACCCACGGGGGCGCGCTGCTCGACTACGTGAACGCGCCGATCGGCGCGGGACACCCTGTGCCGGGGCCCGTCCTCCCGGTCGTCGCCCTGCCGACGACGTCGGGCACGGGGTCCGAGGTGACGACGGTGGCGATCGTCGACTTTCCCCGCCTGGGGACGAAGACCGGCGTCTCGCACGCATTCCTGCGGCCGTCGCTCGCCATCGTCGACCCGTCCCTGACGGTGTCGTGTCCGCCCGGCGTCACCGCGTCGACCGGCCTCGACGCGCTCATGCACGCGCTCGAGGCGTACACGGTCTCGGCCTACGACACGCGGCCGCACCGTCCGCTCGGCCAGCGCCCGCCGTACCAGGGCGCGAACCCTTTCTCCGACCCGCTCTGCGAGCGTGCGATCGAGCTCGTCGGCGGACATCTCCGGACCGCGGTCTCGACCGGGAACGACATCGAGGCGCGCACGGCGATGGCGCTGGCGTCGACGATCGCCGGGATCGCGTTCTCAGGCGCGGGCGTGCACATCCCGCACGCTCTCGCCTATCCGATCGCGTCGCTGAAGCACGAGTGGCGACCGCCGGGCTACGGAGGCGCGGCGTTCGTGCCGCACGGCTTCGCCGTCGCCGTGACCGCGCCCGCCGCCTTCCGCTTCATCGCGGACGACGCGCCGGGGCGATGCGCGACCGCGGCCCGGCTGCTCGACGGCGGCGACGACCTGGCCGCCTCGCTCGAGCGGCTGATGGAGGACGTCGGAGCTCCTATGAGGCTCGGCGAGCTCGGCTACGGGGACGACGACCTCGAGCCGCTCGTGTCGGGCGCCGTCGACCAACGCCGGCTCCTCGTCGGCGCTCCGAAGTCGGTCGGCGCCCCCGAGCTCGAGGAACTGCTGAGGGCGTCGCTGTGACCGAGCCCGCGAGCGGCTGGCCGTCCCGCGTCGCCGTCGTCGGCGCGGGCACGATGGGCGTCGGTATCTCGCAGGTCTTCGCGGCCAGCGGGATCCAAACGGTGCTCGTCGACGCCACCGCGGAGCTGTCCGAGGCCGGGCGGGCGCGCTCGCTCGAGCTCCTCCGCCGGCTCGAAGCAGACGGAAACGTCGAGCGTGGCGCTAGCGCGACGGCAGAGCACCACCTGTGCGCGGCCGCCTCGGTCGACGAGGCGGTCCGCGGCGCCGACCTGGTCGTCGAAGCCGTCGTCGAGCGCGCGGACGTCAAGGGTGCCGTCTACGCGGCGATCGAGGGTGCGGCGGGTGACGAAGCCGTCGTCGCCACCAATACCTCCTCGATCCCGATCGCGCAGCTCGCTGCGGGGCTGCGGCGACCGGAACGGTTCCTCGGCGTTCACTGGTTCGTCCCGCCGTTGCTCGTCCCGTGCGTCGAGGTGATCCGGACGGGGGCGACCGCCGGCCACGTCGTCGAGCAGGTCGTCGACGCGCTTGCGCGGCTCGGGAAGATGCCGGTCGTCGTCGGAGACGGACCCGGCTTCGTCGCCAACCGCATCCAGTTCGCCATGTTCAGGGAGGCGACGCGGATCGTCGAGGAGGGGCTCGCCGCGCCGGAGCAGGTGGACGAGGTGGTGCGCTCGTCGTTCGGCTTCCGGCTGCCCTTCTTCGGCCCGTTCACGATCGCCGACATGGCGGGACTCGACGTGTACGCGGACATCTTCGACACCCTCGAGGGCGGCCTCGGCGAGGACTTCGCCGCGCCCCGCGTCCTGCGGGAGCACGTCGAGCGCGGGGAGTTCGGCGTCAAGTCGGGCCGCGGTTTCCTCGAGCTGTCCCAGGCGCAGGCCGACGGGCTGATCGACCGGAGGAACCGTGCCTACGTCGCGCTCTCCCGGCTCAGACAGGAGCTGGAGACATGACGGCCGCGCCGCCGCCGATGCTCCCCACCCAGCGGCTCGACGGTCGGCACGCGATCGTGACCGGGGCAGGGCGTGGGATCGGCCGCGCAACTGCGCTCGCCCTCGCGGAGGCGGGAGCGAGCGTCACCCTCTTCTCCCGCTCGGAGGACGAGCTGGCCGCGGTCGCCGACGAGGTACGGAGACGCGGCGTCCGAGCCGAGACGTGTGTCGGAGACGTGCGGTCCGCCGCCGACGTCGAGCGCCTCGTCGAGACGGCGGCGGCGGACGACGGCCTCTCGATCTGCGTCACGGCGGCGGGGCTGAATCGACCCGGGCCGACGCTCGAGCAGCCGATCGAGGACTTCGACCTCGTCGTCGCGACCAACCTTCGCGGCACGTATCTCACGTGCCGCGCCTTCGCCGCGGCGGTAGGAGCCCGTGGGCGCGGCGGCCGAATCGTCGCGATCTCGTCGCAGATGGGCGAGGTGGGATATCCCGGTCGAGCGGCGTACTGCGCGAGCAAGCATGCCGTGAACGGGCTCGTCAAGGCGCTCGCGGTCGAGTGGGCGCCGGCGGGATTCACGGTCAACGCGGTTGCGCCGACGTTCGTCGACACGCCCTTCACGCGCCCCATGCTCGAGGACGAGACGTTCCGGGCCGATGTCCTGCGGCGCTTGCCGATGGGCCGCATCGGCACGCCGTCGGACGTCGTCGGTGCCGTCGTCTACCTCGCCTCCGACCAGGCGGCGCTCGTCACGGGGCACGTCCTCGCCGTCGACGGCGGCTGGACCGCGTGGTAGCGCGATGGGTGCGGGTGTGATCCGGTGACGGAGAGCGCGATTGGCCCCGGCCCGTTGGCGGGCATGCGGATGATCGAGCTCGGGACGTTGCTCGCCGGCCCGTTCGCCGGCCGCCTGCTCGGCGACATGGGAGCCGAGGTCGTCAAGGTCGAGGCGCCGGGGCAGCCGGACCCGCTGCGCGACTGGGGTCACGCCCGGTACGAGGGTCGGTCGCTGTGGTGGCCCGTGCAGTCGCGGAACAAGAAGTGCATCACGCTCAACCTCCGCGAGCGGCGGGGCCAGGAGCTCCTGCTCGACCTCGTCCGGTCGGCGGACGTCGTGACGGAGAACTTCCGCCCCGGCACGCTCGAGCGCTGGAACCTCGGCTACGACCGACTCTCGGCCGCAAACCCGGGCGTCGTCCTCGCCCGCATCTCCGGGTACGGCCAGACCGGTCCGTACGCGCAGCGGGCGGGGTTCGCATCGGTCGCCGAGGCGATGGGTGGTCTCAGATACATAAACGGGTTCCCGGGCGAGGCGCCGCCGCGCACCGGGATCTCCCTCGGCGACTCGCTGGCGGCGATGTTCGCGGTCCAGGGGATCCTGGCGGCGCTCTACCACCGCGACGCGCTCGGCGGCGACGGCCGCGGCCAGGTGGTCGACGTCTCGCTGATGGAGGCGTCGTTCGCGCTCCTCGAGAGCACCGTTCCGGAGTACGACCGGCTCGGCATCGTCCGCCAGCCGACCGGGACGGGGCTTCGGGGCGTCGCGCCGTCGAACATCTTCAAGTCGCGCGACAACACGTGGATGGTCATCGCCGCGAACCAGGACGCCCTCTTCCGGCGCCTGTGCGACGCGATTGGCCGCCCCGAGCTGGCGGACGACCCGCGTTTCGCGACGCACCTTGCGCGCGGTGAGAACCAGAAGGCGATCGAGGCGATCATCGGCGAGTGGGCCGCGCGGCACGATGCACGCGAGATCGACCGTGTCCTCAACGAGGCCGGCGTCGTGTGCGGGCCGATCTACAGCATCGCGGACATCTTCGACGACCCCCAGTTCCAGGCACGTGAGATGCTCGTCGAGCACGTCGACCCCGAGTTCGGCCAGTACGTTGGGCCCGGCGTCGTCCCGAAGTTCTCCGAGACGCCGGGCGCGGTGCGGTGGTCGGGAACGTGGGAGGAGGGCAGCCACAACGAGGAGATCTACTGCGGCCTGCTCGGCCTCTCGGCGTCGGAGCTCGACGCGCTGCGCGAGGACGGCGTGGTATGAGGGTCACGATCTGCGACGTCGGCCCGCGGGACGGCCTTCAGAACCAGCCCGTCACGCTCGCGACCGACGTGAGGGCGGATCTGGTCGATCGTCTCGCAGCGGCCGGTGTGCCGCGGGTCGAGGCGGTCAGCTTCGTCAGCCCCAGGCACGTGCCGCAGATGGCCGGCGCGGAGGAGGTGGTTGCGGCGCTCCACCGGCGCGACGCGGTGATCTATGCCGGCCTCGCACTCAACGAGCGCGGCTACGACCGGCTCCGGGAGAGCGGGCTCGACGAGGTGCATTTCGCCTTCGCGGCCTCCGAGGAGTTCAACCGCCGCAACGCAGGCGCCTCCGTCGAGGAGGGAGTGGCCGCCGCGGAGCGGATCGTCGAGCGCGCGAAGGTCGACGGGATACGGGCGACCGTGACGATCGGTACGGCCTTCGGCTGCCCGTTCGAGGGCGCGGTCGACCCCGGCCGCGTGGCCGAGCTCGCCGGCCGAGTGGCGGGCGTCGGAGCGGACGAGATCCTCGTGGCGGACACCGTCGGCGTCGGCGTGCCGCGGCAGGTGCGCGACCTGGTGGGCCGCATCGGGCCCTTCGGCGTCCCGATCGGGATCCACCTGCACAACACGCGCAACAACGGCTTCGCGAACGCGTTCGCCGCTCTCGAGGCCGGCGTCACCCTGTTCGACGCCTCAGTCGGCGGGATCGGAGGATGCCCCTTTGCGCCTCGGGCGACCGGCAACATCGCGACCGAGGACCTCGTGTACCTCCTCCACGGCGAGGGCGTCGAGACCGGGATCGACCTGGAGGCGCTGATCGACGTGGCGAAGTGGCTCGAATCACAGCTCGGGCGGGAGCTCGAGGGTCAGGTCTACAAAGCCGGCACGTTCGCTCCGGTCGCCGGCTAGACGAGGAAAGGACAGCGAGATGGCATACAGGCTGGGGGTCGACGTCGGCGGCACGTTCACCGACCTCTTCCTCGTGTCCGAGGGGAACGGCGGCGGCCTCTACCGCGTGAAGACCCCGTCGACGCCGCACGACCCCTCCGAGGGCGTCCTGGTCGGCGTGAGGAGGATCTGCGAAGAGGCCGACATCGGCGTCGGAGACCTTCGCAACATCCTCCACGGCACGACCGTCGCCACCAACGCCGTGCTGGAGTCGAAAGGCGCCCGCGTCGGTCTGATCACGACGCAGGGCTTCGGCCAGATCCTCCATCTCGCCCGCTCGCAGACACCGGGCCCGCTGGCGGGCTGGATCATCATGATCAAGCCCGACCCGCCGGCCTCGCTCGCAGACACTCGGGAGGCGGTCGAGCGGATGGACGCGCACGGTAAGACGATCGTCCCCGTCGACGAGGCACAGGTCGAGGAGATCGTCCGGGACCTTGTCCAGTCGGGTGTCGAGACGCTCACCGTGGGGCTGATCAACTCGTACGTCAACCCAGCGCACGAGGAGCAGATCGGCGCGATCGTCGAGCGTGTCTACCCCGGCTTCCCGGTGACGCTGTCGAGCCACGTGCTGCCCGAGTTCCGCGAGTACGAGCGCACGCTGACAGCGTGCATGAACTCCTATGTCCGGCCGAAGGTGGCGAGCTACGTCGACCACCTGCAGTCCGAGCTCGTGGGGATCGGCGCGAAGGCGGAGGTCAACATCCTGCGGTCGGACGCCGGGCTGATGACGACGAAGGAGGCGATGCGGAACCCGATCTACGGGATCCTCTCCGGCCCCTCCGGCGGCGTCGCCGGCGCGCTCTACGTCGCCCGCAAGGCCGGGTTCGACGACATCCTCACGTTCGACATGGGCGGCACCTCGACGGACGTTGCGCTCTGCCAGAACGGCCAGCCGACGATCGGTCGCGAGACGTCGATCAGCCACTTCCGGATCAAGGTGCCGTCGGTGAACGTCCACACGGTCGGCGCCGGCGGCGGCTCGATCGCCCACGTGCCGGAGCTGACGAAGGCGCTGCGCGTCGGCCCGCAGTCGGCGGGCGCCGAGCCGGGGCCGGCCGCATACGGCAAGGGCGGCGCCGACCCGACGGTGACCGACGCCAACGTGGTCATCGGCCACCTGCCGCCCCGCCTGCTCGGCGGCGAGATGCAGCTCGACGCCGACGCGGCGCGGGCCTCGGTCGCGAAGGTGCAGGAGGCGATGGGCCTCCCTTCCGTCGAGGCGGCCGCGGAGGGGATCCTTGCGATCGTCAACGAGAACATGGCGGGCGCCCTGCGCCTCGTCTCGGTGCAGCGGGGCCACGATCCCCGCGAGTTCGCACTCGTCGCCTACGGCGGTGCGGGCCCACTCCACGCGAACGCGGTGGCGGAGATCATGGGGTCGTTCCCCGTGCTCGTGCCGCCGGCGCCCGGCCTCCTGTGCGCGATCGGCGACCTCGTCGCAGACTTCCGCGACGAGTTCGCGCAGACCTACATCCGTGTCCTGTCGGACGCCGACGCGGGCGAGGTCGCCGCGATCCTGGAGTCGCAGGGCGAGCGTGCCCTGGAGTGGCTCGAGGGCGAGGGCATCCACCCCGACGCCCGCCGCATCACGTACACCGCAGACATGCGCTACCACCGGCAGGGCTACGAGATCCCGGTCGCGATCGACCCCTCGGAGATGCGCGCCGCCGGGCTCGCCGACCTCGAGGACCGCTTCAACGGGCTCCACGACCAGCTCTACGGATTTCGCATGGCAGGCACACCCTGCGAGATCGTCAACCTCCGCGCCGTCGGCTTCGGGGCCGTGCCGAAGCCCGAGCTCCCGACGGGCGACCTCGGCGACGCCGATGCCGCGGGCGCCGTGGCGGAGGAGCACGAGATCGTGTTCCACGGCGAGCGCGTGCGGACGAAGATCTACGATCGCGCGAAGCTCGAACCGGGAATGCGGTTCGACGGCCCCGCGATCGTGACCGAGTTCGACTCCACGACCGTCGTCCTGCCCGGGTACACCGCGCACGTCGACGCGAGCTTCAACATCCTCATCAACCCGACGGCCTGAGGGGCGGACGATGACGACGACAGCAGACGAGCTCCGGATCGCAGAGATCCCGACCGACGTCGAGGTCGACCCGGTGACGCTCGACATCATCGAGGGCGCGCTCAAGAGCGCCCGGTTCGAGATGGACGCGGTGCTCTTCCGCTCTGCGATGAGCCCCGTGATCCGCGAGCAGCACGACGAGTTCCCGATGCTCACCGACCCGCGCGGACGCATGGTCGTGGGGCAGTTCGGGGCCTACATCAACGAGATGATGGCCGAGTGGGACCGGGGCGTGTACCCGGGTGACGTGATCCTCACGTCGGATCCCTTCAAGTGCTCGGCGTCGATCTCGCACACCAACGACTGGCTCGTGCTCGTGCCGATCTTCTTCGAGGACGAGCTCGTCGGCTGGTCGAGCCAGTTCGGCCACCAGATGGACGCCGGCGGCCCGCTCCCCGGGTCGCTGCCGACCGGGGCGCGGACGATCTTCGAGGAGGGCATCATCATCCCGCCCCTCAAGATCGTCGAGCGTGGCGTCGTCCAGGAGGAGATCCTCCGACTGATCTTCAACAACGTCCGGCTGCCGGACATGAACCGCGCCGACCTGTTCGCGATCATCGCCGGCTGCCGCGCGGGCGAGAAGCGGGTGATCGACCTCTGCGAGCGGTTCGGCAAGGAGACGTACCTGGCTGCGCTCCAGGCACTGCTCGACCGCACCTACGAGGCGATGCGGACGCTGATCAACCTCGCCATCCCCGAGGAGCCGCAGACGTTCGTCGACTGGATCGACGACGACGGACTCGGCAATGGGCCGTACAAGATGCAGCTGACCATCTGGCGCGAGGGCGACCACGCGTTCTTCGACTGGTCGGGCACCGATCCGCAGGCCCTCGGGCCGGTGAACTTCTACCTCTCCGAGGGCATGTTCAAGATGTTCATCGGGATCTACCTGATCATGGTCAACGATCCCCAGATCCTCTTCAACGACGGCTTCTACCCACTCCTCCACGTCGTCATGCCGGAGGGGAGCCTGCTGCGGCCGCGCTTCCCGGCGGCGCTCGGCTGCCGCACCCACGCGCTCGCGCGGCAGTTCGACGTCCTCGGCGGGGCGCTCTGCAAGAACGCGCCGGAGCTGAACACGGCGGCCGGCTACGGCACGAGCCCGTACATGCTCTACTCGGGGTGGGACGGCCAGGGCGAGTTCTTCTACTCGATGGAGATCCTCTACGGCGGAATCCCCGGGCGGCCGATCGGCGACGGGATGGACGGCCACTCGTGGTGGCCGCTGTTCGAGAACATCCCCACCGAGTACCTCGAGGCCTACTACCCCATGCGGATCGACGGGTACACGACGGTCACCGACTCCGGCGGCCCCGGCCTGCACCGCGGCGGCAACGGCGTCGAGAAGCGCTACGTGTATCTCGAGCCCGGCGAGGTGTCGATCCACGACGACCGCTGGCTGACCCGCCCCTGGGGCGTGCTCGGCGGCCTGCCGGGGGCGCGCTCCACGAAGCTCCTGAAGCGCGCGGACGGAACCGAGCAGGTGCTGCCGTCCAAGTGCGACAACGTCGAGGTGGAGCCCGGCGACATGCTCGTCTACCGCACCGCGGGTGGCGGTGGCTGGAAGGACCGGCTCGAGCGCCCGGTCGAGTCCGTCGCACGTGACGTCTCGTTCGGCCTCGTCAGCCGGGAGTTCGCACGGGAGGGCTACGGCGTGGTCGTCGACGACGACGGCTCGGTGGACGAGGCGACGACGGAGGCCGAGCGGCAGCGGCAGCGCGAGGAGCGCGGCGAGCCGCCGGCGTTCGACTTCGGCGCGTCGCTCGAGGAGACGATCGCGCGCTGCAAGGAGGAGACGGGGCTCGACCCGCCGACGCCGGCGAAGCCACTGCGCTGGTCGCCGCTCGAGGACGGGACCGAGGCGCTTGCCCGCCTCCGCGAGCGGGAAGGCGTGAAGGCATGAGCGGGCAGCAGTTCGAGGGTTTCGGGCAACGGGGCGGCGGCGTCGGCCGACGCCCGGCCCTCGTGATCATCGACATGAACAACGGCTTCACGGATCCCGCCTCGCCGCTCGTCTGCAAGCTCGACGACACGATCGAGGCGATCCGCGGGCTGCTCGAGGTCGCGCGACGCGCGGAGATCCCGGTCGTCTACACGACGGTCTCGTACGGCGAGGGCGACAAGGTGACGGCGAAGGCCTTCATCGAGAAAGTGCCTGCGCTCCTCACGCTCGAAGCGGGCTCGAGCTGGGTCGAGATCGACGAGCGGATCGCCCCGCGTCCCGACGAGCCGGTGCTGAACAAGCTCTACGCGTCGGCCTTCTTCGGTACGCCGTTCGCCAGCCTGCTCGCGTCGCACCAGTGCGACAGCGTCATCGTCACTGGCGCATCGACCTCAGGCTGCGTGCGTGCCACGGCCGTCGACGTGCTGCAGTACGGCTACCGCCCGGTCGTGCCGCGGGAGGCCGTCGGCGACCGAAACACTGCGGCCCACGACGCCGCCCTCTACGACATCGATCTGAAGTACGGCGACGTCGTGTCGCTCGACGAGTGCCTCGCGGCACTGGAGGAGTTGGTTGTCACACACGCTCGTTGAGAAGATCCTGCGCCTCCACTGCGACGCGGACGTTGTGCGTCCCGGCGACGTCGTCACGGTCCGCTGCGACGTCGTCATGGCGAACGACGTCTCCGGCCCCGTCGCGTTCCGAGCGATGGAGAAGATGGGCGCCGAGCGCGTCTTCGACGCCGCCCGCGTCGTCATGGTCGCCGACCACTTCATGCCCGCGAAGGACGTGAGGTCGGCCGAGCTGCAGGCGCGCCTGCAGCGGTGGTCGGAGGAGCAGGGCGTCACGTACTACGGCCAGGGCCGCGGCGGCATCGAGCACACGCTCCTCTGCGAGGAGGGGTGGATCGTGCCGGGAGCCGTCGTCGCCGGCGGCGACTCCCACACCTGCACGTACGGCGCCCTCGGCGCGTTCGGGACGGGGCTCGGCTCGACGGACATCGCCTCGTGCCTCGCGCTCGGCTCGTTCTGGCAAACGGTGCCCGAGACGATCCGGATCGAGCTGACCGGCCGGCCGGGAAGTTTCGTGACCGGCAAGGACGTGATCCTGTCCGTCATCGGGCAGATCGGCGTCGGCGGTGGAACAAACGCCGTGCTCGAGTTCGTCGGTCCCGGCGCGGAAGCGCTCTCGGTCGACGAGCGGCTCGCCGTCGCGAACATGGCGGTCGAGGCCGGCTCGGAGACCGGCATCTTCCCCGCCGACGAGACGGTGGAGGCGTATCTCGAGGGTCGTGCACGGAGCGCGTGGACGGCCGACCGCTCCGACGCCGACGCCACATTCCGGCAACGTCTCGAGATCGACCTGTCGGCGCTTGAGCCGCTCGTTGCGCTGCCGCACCTACCCGGCAACGTGAAGGCGGTGTCGGAGGCCGGCCCGGTTCCGGTCGACCAGGTCTACATCGGCAACTGCGCGAACGGAACGATGACCGACCTCCGTCAGGCCGCGTCGATTCTCCGTGGCCGCCGTGTCCACGCGCGGACACGGGTGATCGTCGTCCCTGCGACGCAGGCGATCTGGCGCCAGGCGGCGGACGAAGGCCTGCTCGACGTGTTCGTCGAGGCGGGCGCCATCGTCTCGACGCCGACGTGCGGCGCGTGCTTCGGCGGCTCGAACGGCATCCTCGCCGCGGGAGAAAGCGCCGTCACCACGACGAACCGGAACTTCCGCGGCCGGATGGGGTCACCCGATGCCGGCGTCTACCTTGCGAACGCGTGGGTCGCTGCTGCCGCGGCCGTGGCCGGCGAGCTCGTCCACCCGGAGGTCATCGCGTGAGAGTCGCGGGCGTTGCGCTCGTCGTGCAGGGCGACAACGTCGACACGGACGTCATGTACCCGGGCGCGTACCTCAACGTCGAGGATCCCGACCAGATGGCGCAGTACCTCTTCGAGGGCTTCGACTCGACGCTACGGGAGCGGCTGGTCGACGGCACGATCCTCGTCGTCGGGTCGAACTTCGGTATCGGCTCCTCGCGAGAGCATGTTCCGCTTGCGATGAAGGGCAGCGGGATTCGCGGCGTTGTCGGCCGGAGTTTCGCGCGGATCTTCTACCGCAACTGCGTCAACCTGGGCCTTGCAATCGTCGCCTGCCCGGCGGCGGTCGATGCCGCGCGCGACGGATCCCGGATCGCGATCGACACCGCGGGCGCGGTCGAGGTCGACGGCGTCGCCTTCGACGCCCCTCGCGCGCCGCCGCTCGTGCTCGAGGTCGGAGCCGCCGGCGGCCTCGTCGAATGGACCGCGTCGCGGCTCGCGGGATAGCCGCCGCTCAGCGGCCGAGGTCCTCGTATTCCGGGTTCGGCGTCCACCCGAGCCCCGATGCCATCCGGTTGGTCAGGTTGAACATGCCCGTCACCTCGGCGATGTCCATGATGTCCTCGTCCGACCACCCGGCATCGCGGAGCGCGCTCACATCGGTCTCGCGCATCTCTGCGGGGTGCAGCGTCAGCTTGACGGCATAGTCGAGCATGGCATGAACAGGTGGCTCGACGGGAGCCGTCGCGTGGTTCGAGGCAACGGCGTCCGCGAGCGCGGGATCCTTCGTGAGCTTCCGCAGGGCGGCCGAGTGCGCCGCGATGCAGTACGCGCAGTCGTTGGCGACCGAGACGACGACCGCGATCATCTCCCGCTCCGCCCGCGAGAGCCCCGACTCGCCCGTCATCAGCTCGGAGTAGTGCCGATCCCACTCCACGAGATGCGACGGGCGCAGGGCGAACAGGCGGAGCACGTTCGGGACGAATCCGAGCTTTTCGCGCGGCGGCTCGAAGAGCGCGAGGACGTCCTCGGGAAGCTCGGACTCGTCGGGCGTGCGCAGCCAACTCACGGAGGTTGAGTCTAGAGCTGAGAGCTCGTCGACCAGCGTCGTCACGCGATCACGGGCCGCGTGACCGAAGGCGCTGTGAGCAGCGTGGTCGTGTGGGCGGTCGCCGCTGTGTCTCGGGTGCCGCCGGCGCTCGGGGGGAGGGGCGGCGGGGCGACGCTGCGCTGATCGCTACTGCGTCACCCTGTCGGCCCACTCGTTCGAACAGAGGACCACGTTGCCCTGCGAGCTTCGGACCACCGCGCACGTGCGGGGCTGGCTGCCGAGCCAGAGCCCGACGTACAGAAGAACGATGGCCGACACGAGCGCCAGCGTGAGTGACGCAGCGAGTCTCATGGCGTTCTCTCCTCCCTCTCCACCCAGAGAGTAAACACTTGGCCGCAGGTCCCGCCATCCCCCAGCCGAAATCGGTCGAGCGCCAACTTTCTCGCCGTCTCGACGTCCTACGCGGCATCAGTCGCCTCGGGCCGATCCTCGGTACGTCCCAGGTGCTTCGCGCCGTCGCGGCGTGCCGCGGCTCGCGGCGGCGCACGCCGAACGTCCGTGTGCTGCCCGTCGTCCTGCGCCAGCGGTATATCCCGGGCGTGGCGGTGCGGTGGCGGTGCAGTCGGGCTCGTTCCCCGGCAGGTGCCGGCCGGCGCGTGGGCGGCGCGCCTCGCCATGGATGACACCTTCCGCCGCCAGTGGGCGATCCAGCTCGCGAAGGAGCGGGCCGACCAGGCGCGTGCGTGGACGCCAACCTACGACGAGCCCGAGCGCCGGCCGCTCGAGCGCTCGCGCTGGCTCGGTTTGCAAATCCGCTCGCTGCTGGCGCTCGTCGCGGTCGCCGAGGAGGGGAGCTTCGTCCAGGCGGCGCGGCGGCTCGGCTACTCCCGCTCGACGATCAGCCACCAGATCGCGCAGCTCGAGTCGGCGATCGGGGAGTCGCTCGTCGTCCGGGGCAGCGGCTCGAGATCGGTGACGGTCACGCCCGCCGGGAGCCTCGTCGTGGCGCACGGCCGGGCGGTGCTGAAGGTGCTCGAGAACGCCGAGGCGCAGCTGGCGGAGCTCGCCCGACGCGAGCGAGCGCGTCGCTCGCTCGGCTCGGCGCGCTGGGAGCCGCCCGGCTCTCCGCGCCCCGCCCAGGGCTGAGGCAACCGCGCGGTCTCGGTCCGCCGTGGAGGCGGGCCCGGTGACGTGATCTCCGGCAAACGTCGAAGTTCTCGACGTTTCCTGGGAACCGTGTCGCCGGTGTTGTAGACACGTCTGGCCGTCAGACGTCGGGCGACCGGCCCGCGGAGTGCCCCACGGGCCGGCCCGCACCGACAGACGGACGACGATGACCACACCGGCCCCGAGCGACCACCTTCTGATCACCCCTGACCGGGCGCTCGGCTCTCGCGCGGGAGTGCGTCCGGGATGCTGAGAGCGTCACGGGCCCGTCGACGCGTTTTCTGGGCCCTCGGCGGCGTGGCGGCTGCCACGGGCGTGGTGCTGGTGCTCGTCCTGGGGCCGAACAAGAACCCACCGCCGCAGCACGTCAGCGCCACCCCTGCGCAGCAGCCGGAGCACCTCGTCAAGGCTCCGCTCCCGCACGAGGCCCGCCGCGTGGCGGTGCGCTTCATCCAGACTGCGGTCGCGCGCCGGAATCTCGAGGAGGCGTGGACGCTGGTGGGCCCGAACCTGCGCGGCGGCCTCACGAAGGAGCGCTGGTTGACCGGGGAGAACCCGGTCGTCCCCTACCCGATCGACAAGCTCGAGGTGGCGCCGTACAAGATCGACGAGGCGTACACGAGGAGCGCCCTGCTCGAGGTCGCGCTGCTCCCGCGCAAGGGCTCGGGCGTGCGGGCCCAGGTGTTCTTCCTCGGGCTGAAGAAGGTCGGCGCCGGCGGCCAGGCCCGCTGGGTTGTCGACAACTGGGTGCCGCGGGCAGCGGCGGTGGTGCCGAGGTGAGCAACGTCGCGGACAGCGCGGAAGCGACGTCCAACGGTCAGGTCGTCTCCCTCCTGGGCGGTGCCGCCGCCCTGCCGCCCGCGGGCTTCCTGCTGGACGACGAGCTCGACCCCGATCTCGAGGGGTCGAGCGTCCTCGCCCGGGGCTACTGGGAGGGGGTCTGGCTCCGCCTCAAGCGCGACAGGCTTGCGCTCGCGGGCGCCGTGTTCATCGTCCTCCTGTTCTTCGTGGCGTTCGCGGGGGCGCCGCTCGCGTCGAGAATGCTCGGACACGGCCCCAACGAGCCCTTCCTCGTGTCCGGCGGGCTGGACGCCGACCAGCTGCCCGCCGGCCCGTGGACGCACGTCGGGAAGCTGACCGAGGACGGCGACCTCGAGCAGCAGCTCTTCGTCCTCGGCTCGGACTCGACCCTCGCCCGCGACGAGTTCCTGCGCCTCCTCTACGGCGCGCAGGTGTCGCTCGAGGTGGGGGTGGGGGCGACGCTGCTCTCGTTGTTCCTCGGGTCGATCCTCGGCGCCGTCGCGGGGTTCTACCGCGGCTGGGCCGACACCGCGATCTCGCGGATGGTCGACCTCACCATGGCGTTCCCGTACCTACTCTTCGTGATCACCCTCGCCGGGACGGTCGGCACGAGGCTGAACCATGTGACCTTCGGCTTCCTCGGCGAGGGCGTGATCACGCTGGTGCTCGTCTTCGGCCTGCTCGGCTGGTTCTACTCCGCGCGGGTGATGCGCAGCGTCGCGCTATCGATCCGCGAGAAGGAGTTCGTCGAGGCGGCCCGGATGGTCGGCGCGAGCAACTGGCGGATCATCCGCTCGCACGTCTTCCCGCACCTCCTCGGGCCGCTGATCGTCCTCGCGACGCTCAACGTCGCGGCGTTCATCCTCGCCGAGGCCGGCCTGTCGTTCCTCGGGCTGGGTATCCAGCTGCCGACGGCGAGCTGGGGGACCCTCCTCGCCGACGCGCCGCAGTACTACACGTCCCGGCCGCTCCTGATGGTCTGGCCGGGCGTCGCGCTGCTCCTCACGACGCTGGCCTTCAACCTGCTCGGCGACGGCCTGCGCGACGCGTTCGACCCGAGGGGGTCCCGGTGACCCCCGCCACCCGACGCCTGACCTCGGAAAGGAGCCACATGCACGGCAAGCGCCTGGTCGGGATCGTGCTCGCGATCTCGAGCCTGTCTCTCCTGCTCGTCGCCGCCTCGACGGCCGCCACGAGCGCGAAGAGGGGCGGCACGATCGTCCTCGACATGACGACGGACGTCGACTACATCGACCCGCAGCTCTCGTACTACGGCGAGACGTGGAAGCTCGAGGCCACGACGGCCTGCAAGCTCATGAACTGGCCCGACAAGGAGGGCGCGTCGGGTGCCGTCGCGACGCCCGAGGTGTCCGCCGGGCTGCCGCTCGTCTCGAAGGACGGCAAGACCTACACCTTCACGATCAAGAAGGGCTTCCGCTTCTCGAACGGGAAGCCCGTGACCGCGAAGAGCTTCGTCGACGCGATCAACCGCTTCGCCAACCCGAAGATGCAGTCGACGGGCGTCCAGTTCCTCGACATCATCAAGGGCGCGCAGGCGGCGGTCGACGGGAAGGCGGGCTCGGTCTCCGGCGTCAGGGCCCGGGGCAACAAGCTCGTCATCCAGCTGACGAAGGCATCGCCCGACCTGCTCGCGCGGGTTGCGATGCCCTTCTACCAGGCGATCGACCCGACGCTCGCCCGCCAGATCGACGCCAACGGGATCAACCAGTACGCGTCGTGCGGGCCGTACTACTTCGCCTCGCGGACGCCGGGCCGCTCGATCACGCTCAAGCGCAACACGTACTACAAGGGCGGTCGCACGGCGAACGCCGACACCATCCAGGTGAACATCGGCAACGACGTCGCGGTCGAATACCAGAACGTGGAGAAGGGCACGTCGGACTACGCGTCCGGCGGGATTCCCGCGACGGAGTGGAAGAACATCGTCACGAAGTACGGGCTCAACAAGAAGGACGGCCGCGTGCAGGTCCGACCGCAGCTCGACATCCGCTACGTCGCGCTCAACCACTCCCGGCCGCTGTTCAAGAACAACCCGCAGCTGGCGAAGGCGGTCAACTGGGCCGTCGACCGCCAGGCCTTCTCGGCCCAGGGCGGCTATCTGTACGGCAAGCGAACGGGCCAGATCCTGCCGCCGGGGATGCTCGGCTACAAGCCCCAGGGGATCTATCCGCTCAAGGTCACGGCGAACACGATCAAGCAGGCGCGGAAGCTCGCCGAGGGCAACCTCCGCGGCGGCAAGGCCGTGCTCTGGTCGTCGAACGCCGGCACCGCTCCGCTCCAGGCGCAGCTGATCCAGTACAACCTGAAGCAGATCGGGATCGACGCGGAGATCAAGCTCCTGCCCCGCGCGCAGCAGTTCACAAACGCGGGGAACCCGCAGACGGCGACGTTCGACATGACGGTCGAGCGGTGGGGCGCCGACTACGCCGACCCGTACGACTTCATGAACATCCTGCTCGACGGGAGTCAGGTCACCCAGCCGCAGCACAACAACTACGCGTACTTCAACGTCGCGAAATACAACAAGGAGATGACCGCAGCGTCGCTCCTGACGGGGCCGAAGCGCGGGGTGGCGTACGCGGCACTCGACGGGAACATGATGCGCACCAACCCGCCGTGGGCTCCGCTCGTCAACTCGAACGACCGGATCTTCCTGTCGGCACGCGTGGGGTGCGTGACGATCAACGAGATCACGGGGACAGGACCGCTGCTGAACGTGCTCTGCCTGAAGTAGCAGGCGAACAGGAAGGGGAGGGGCGGACTGGTGGCCGCCCCTCCCCGTCGACCGACGACACGCGACGATGCTCAACTACATCATCAGACGACTTCTCTGGGCCTGCGTCCTCTTCATCGGAGTGACGCTGATCACCTACGTCCTCTTCTTCCTGCTCCCGGCCGACCCCGCACGACTCGCCGCGGGCAAGTCGGCGACCGCCGAGGATGTCGCGCGCGTCTCGCACCAGCTCGGCCTCGACCGGCCGGTGCACGAGCAGTACGCCCTCTTCCTCAAGCGGCTCGTCGTCGACCACTCGCTCGGCCGCTCCTACGCGAACCGGCGCAGCGTCAACGAGATGGTCGGCGAGGCCATCCCGGTGACGACGGCGCTCGTGCTGGGCGGCGCCGTCCTCTGGATGCTGATCGCGCTGCCGATCGGGATTCTCTCGGCGCTTCGGCCGCGGTCGCTGCTCGACCGAGGGGCGATGATCTTCATCCTCGTCGGAATCTCCGCTCCGGTCGTCTGGATCGGCTTGCTGCTGCAGTACTTCGTCGGCTTCAAGTGGGGCCTGACGCCGAACGCGGGCTACTGCGACGTGATCGACCCGCCGGCGGGCGCGAGCTGCGGCGGGCCAGGGGACTGGGCGTACCACATGATCCTGCCCTGGGTCACGTTCGCGATCCTCTTCGCGGCCAGCTACGCCCGGATGATCCGCGCGAACGTGATGGATACGCTCGGCGAGGACTACGTCCGCACCGCCCGTGCGAAGGGCGCCCCGGAGAACGTCGTCATTCGCCGCCACGTGCTCCGCAACGCGCTGCTGCCCGTCGTGACGATGCTCGGCCTCGACATCGGGGTCGCGCTCGGCGGCGCGATCTTCACCGAGGCGATCTTCAACCTGCCCGGGCTCGGCCGGCTGGCGCTCAACAGCGTCCTCAACCTCGACCTGCCGACCATGCAGGGGGTCGTCGTATTCGCGACGCTCGCGATCATCCTGCTCAACCTCGTCGTCGACCTCGTCTACGCGATGATCGACCCTCGGATCCGGCTCGCGTGACGGCTCCGGACGCGAACACGGCCACCGCGCACCTCGGGGCACCGGAGCCCCTCCTCGACGTGCGCGACCTGCGCACCTACTTCAAGACCGACGACGGGATCGTGAAGGCCGTCGACGGCGTGTCGTTCGAGATCCGGCCGGGGGAGACGCTCGGCGTGGTGGGTGAGTCGGGCTCCGGGAAGAGCGTGACGATGATGTCGATCCTCGGGCTCAACCCGAAGCCCGGGAGGGTCGCGGTCGCGCCCGGGACGTCTCCCGGCTCGCAGATGGAGGCGTTCCTGCGCGCCTCGAAGAAGCACACGTCTGCCTCGACCGGCCAGGCCCTGTTCCGCGGAGAGAACCTCCTCGAGGCGTCGCAGCGCCGCCTTCGCGCGCTGCGCGGGAGCGAGGTCTCGATGATCTTCCAGGACCCGATGACGTCCCTCAACCCGGTGCTCTCGATCGGGAAGCAGCTCGTCGAGGCCGTGGTGCTGCACCGCGACGTCACGACGCGCGAGGCGCGCGAGCTCGCGATCGAGGGGCTCCAGGAGGTTGGGATCCCGCGGCCCGAGCGGCGGATCGACGACTACCCGCACCAGTTCTCCGGCGGCATGCGGCAGCGCGTGATGATCGCGATGGCCCTGATCAACGAGCCGGCGCTCCTGATCGCCGACGAGCCGACCACCGCGCTGGACGTGACGACCCAGGCCCAGATCCTCGGGCTGATCCGCCGACTGCAGGCCGAGCGCGGGACGGCCGTCGTCCTCATCACGCACGATCTCGGCGTCGTCGCCGAGACGGTCGACGACATCGTCGTGATGTACGCCGCGCGCGTCGCGGAGCGGGCCCCGGTGTTCTCGCTCTTCGAGCGCCCGCTGCATCCCTACACCTGGGGGCTCCTCGGGTCGCTGCCGCGGCTCGACGTCGAGCTCGAGCGGCTCTCCCAGATCCGTGGCCAGCCCCCCTCGCTCCTGCGGCCGCCGGCCGGGTGCCGGTTCCGGCCGCGCTGCGCGTTCGCGTTCGACCGTTGCCGCGCCGAGCTGCCCGACGCGGTGCCGGCGGCGTTCGACCCCGGGCATCTCGACGCCTGCCTGCTCGACGAGACGCGCAAGCTCGAGGAGTCGGCACGGGTCGTGGCGGAGCTCGGGCTCGAGGCGGAGGCCGCGGCGTGAGCGTGGCTCGCCTGCGGCTCGCTCATGGGCCAACAGAGGTCGGACCATGAGCGGCGACGTCCTGCTGGAGGTCGAGGACGTCACGAAGCACTTCCCGATCACCGAGGGGATCGTCTTCAAGCACGAGGTTGCCTCGGTGAAGGCGCTCGACGGTGTCTCGCTGACGGTGCGACGAGGCGAGACACTGGGGATCGTCGGCGAGTCGGGGTGCGGCAAGTCGACCCTTGCGCGCGTGATCATGCGGCTCCTCGAGCCGACGAGCGGGAGCGTGCGCTTCGACGGCCGTGACATCACGCAGCTCACGCAGCGCGACATGCGCGCGTTTCGGCGGGAGCTGATGATGATCTTCCAGGACCCCTACGCCTCGCTGAACCCGCGCAAGCGCGTCGGGTTCACCGTCTCCGAGCCGCTCGAGATCCACGGTCTCGGCACGGACGCGGAGCGGAAGCGGCGCGTCCAGGACCTGCTCGAGGTCGTCGGCCTCAACCCGGAGCACTACAACCGATTCCCGCACGAGTTCTCGGGCGGGCAGCGCCAGCGGATCGGGATCGCGCGCGCGCTCGCCGTCAACCCGAAGCTGATCGTGGCCGACGAGCCGGTCTCCGCGCTCGACGTCTCGGTGCAGGCGCAGATCCTCAACCTGCTGAAGGACCTGCAGGGCGAGTTCGGGCTGACGTACGTCTTCATCGCGCACGACCTGAGCGTCGTACGCCACATCTCCGACCGCGTCGCGGTGATGTACCTCGGGAAGCTCGCCGAGCTCGCCGCGTCCCGCGACCTCTACGCCGCGCCGCGGCATCCGTACACCGGCGCGCTGCTGTCCGCGGTCCCGATCGCGAACCCGCGGCGGGGCCGGGGGAGGAGCGCATTCGTGCTCGGCGGCGACGTGCCGAACCCGATCAACCCCCCGAGCGGCTGCAGGTTCCATCCGCGCTGCCCGCGGGCCCAGGAAGAGTGCGTCAGGAGCGAACCGCTGCTCGAGCAGCGAGCCCCCGGGCACGAGACTGCGTGCTTCTTCCCGCTCGAGAAGTGGCCGCTCACCGCCGACGAGATGCGCCGCCCCGAGGCGGTCGCGTCCCCGGGTGACGAGACCGAGCCGCTGGCTGTCGCGCGGGGGCAGTCGTGATCGCCCGAGGCCTCCGCGACCTCGGCGTCGGCCTCCTCGGAATCTGCGGGCTCACCGCTCTCGGGTCGCTCGCGATCGGCGCGGCGGCGGGCCTCTCGCTGCAACGGGCGCTCTCGGGCGGCTTCCTGCTGGTCGGCTCGCTGTTCTTCACGGCCGGTGCGGTCGTCGGGCTGCGCGATCCCACGCGGGCGTGCGAGCGTCGTGTCGCGCGCGGAGATCCTTCGACCGGGACGGCGGGGCTCGGAAGCTGGACGGAGGCCTTCCATCTCTCCGCGCTCCTCGTCGGGGTCGGCGTGCTCCTCGTCCTGCTCGGCGTGGCTCTCCATCCGACCACCTCGCTGTGACGGCCGTGTCGAGCATCCGGCCCGACGGAAGCGCGTGCGACGCGGCGCGCCTCCGGGTGTCGCTCGCGCTCGACGGCGAGCTCGACGACGTCGGCCGCGTGCGGCTCGACCACCACCTCGCGCTGTGTGCCGAGTGCGCGGGAGTCGCGGCGCGGATGGAGGCCGCGTGCGGGCGGATCCGGCGCGCGCCGCTCGCCCGATTCCGGTGCGAGTCGCGTGGTGCCCGGCTCGTCCGACCGCGCACGTCGGCGCGAGGGCATCACCTGGCGGGAGCGGCAGCCGCCGTCGTCGCGGTCGTGCTGGCGACGGGCGCACTTCCGGGGGGCGAGCATCCCGCGCTCGACGTGCGTCGTACCTCCGCGGAAGGGACGCGCGTCAGCCCGCTCGAGCTGCCGATCGGCCAACGGCAGGCGATGGACGACTTCTCGGCGCCTGCGCTCGCCCGGCGACTGGCCCCGGCCACGCACTCGGACTGAGCTGCCCGATCCTGTTGACTGCGGGCGATGGCCGTCGACTTCGACGACTACGACGTCCTCACCTTCGATTGCTACGGCACCCTGATCGACTGGGAGACGGGGCTGCTCGCCGCCCTGCGGGAGGCACTGCCGGGCGCCGGGAGCGTCGACGACGATGTGCTGCTCGAGTTCTACGCCGGACACGAGGCCGAGGCCGAGCGACCGCCATACCGGAGCTACCGCGACGTACTGGCGAGCGGCGTGCGGGGCGTGGCGGCCGATCTCGGCCTCGAGGTGGAGGACGACGCGGTCGCGCGCTTCTCGGAGAGCGTCCGCGACTGGCCCGCGTTCCCCGACTCGGCGGAGGCGCTGGCGCGGCTCCAGGAGCGTTTCCGGCTCGGCGTGATCACCAACTGCGACTCGGATCTCTTCGAGGCGTCGAGCGAGCGGCTCGACACCGCCTTCGACTGGGTCGTGACGGCAGAGATGGCGCGGAGCTACAAGCCCGGCCTGGCGGGCTTCGAACTCGCGTTCGCCACGATCTCCGTGCCGAGGCAGCGGATCCTCCATGTGGCCCAGAGCCTGTTCCACGACCACGTGCCCGCCAAACAGCTGGGCCTCTCGACGGTGTGGATCGACCGCCGCCACGACCGGCCAGGATCCGGTGCGACTCCGCCGGCGCAGACGACGCCGGACGAGACCCATCCGAGCATGCGCGCGTTCGCCGACGCGGTCAGCGCGCGGCGGCCCTGACCTCCGGCTCGACGGGCACTTCCGGCAGCGACTCCTCGACCGGCGGTGTGCGGCGCCCGAGCGTGGTGCGGAGCGGCACCTCCTTCAGGAACCACGCGAGCACCGCCGGGACGATCGCGATCGCCATGCCCCACAGGAAGACGCCGTGGAGCGCGTTCGCGAAGACATGGAGGAAGTCGGCGTGCACCTCCGGCGGCAGCTCCTTCGCGCGCGCGGGGTCGATATTGCCGACGTCGCCGAGCCTCGCGACGACGTCCGGCGGAAGCCGTGTCAGCTCGCTCGTAAGGCGAGAGGCGAAGATCGCGCCGAACAGCGCCACCCCGAACGACCCGCCGACCGACCGGAAGAACGTGGCGGTCGAAGTGACGACGCCCATCTCCTGCGGGCGGGCGTCGTTCTGGACGATCAGGACGAGCACCTGCATGACGAGGCCGAGCCCGATCCCCACGATCGCCATGTAGACGGAGGCGACCCACGGCTCCGATTCGACCGTCAGGCGCGAGAGCAGGTACATCCCGAGCACGAGGACGGCCGTTCCCACCACCGGGTACACCTTGTAGCGGCCGAACCGGGTGATCGCCCTGCCCGACGCGATCGCGGCGACGAGGAGGCCGGCCATCAGCGGGATCATCCGCAGCCCGGAGCTCGTGGGGCTCGCGCCGTAGACGAGCTGGAGGAAGAGCGGCAGGTAGATGATCGCGCCGAACATCGCCATCCCGACCGTGAAGCCCATCCCGCTTGCGAGCCGGAAGGTGCCCGAGCGAAAGAGGGAGAGCGGGATGATCGGCTCGGAGGCGCGCCCCTCCTGCCAGACGAACGCGGCGAGCAGCGCGACGCCGGCGACGGCGAGCCCGACGATCTCCGGCGAGCCCCAGGCGTACTGGTTTCCGCCCCAGGTCGTCATGAGGATCAGCGCGCCGACCCCACCCGCGAGGAGCCCCGCGCCGAGGTAGTCGACTCGGTGGCGAGTGTGCGGAACTCTCAGGTGTAGCCCGAAGACGACGATCGCGAGCGCGAGCGCGCCGATCGGCATGTTCACGTAGAAGACCCAGCGCCACGACAGGTTGTCGACGAGGAAGCCCCCGAGGAGCGGCCCCGCGACGGACGACACCGCGAAGACGGCTCCCATCAGCCCCATGTACCGGCCGCGCCGGCGCGGCGGGATGATGTCCGCAAGGATCGCCTGCGCGCCCACGATCAGCCCGCCGGCGCCCAGACCTTGCAGCGCGCGGAACGCGATCAGCTGGATCATCGACTGCGAGAGGCCGGAGAGCATCGAGCCGACGAGGAAGATCACGATCGCGGCGACGAAGACGGGCTTGCGGCCCATCATGTCGCCGAGCTTGCCGTAGAGCGGCGTCGACACGGTCGACGCGAGCAGGTAGGCCGTGACGACCCACGAGAGATGGTCGAGGCCGCCCAGCTCGCCGACGATCGTCGGCAGCGCAGTCGACACGATCGTCTGGTCGAGCGCGGCGAGGAACATGCCGAGCATGAGCGCGACGAAGACCGTCGCGAGCGCTCGTCCCTGGAGACCCTCGTCGGGGATCTCGATCTCGGATCCGCGGCCGTCGCGCTCGCTCATCGTCGCTCTCCGTCGAGGAGCCTGTTCACCTGCGCCCGCGTGAGCGGGCCGCGCGGGAGGGCCGTTGCCCCCTCGGCGCGGAGGCCGTCGAGCAGCAGCCCGAGATAGCGTCGCCAGAGGTCCGGCGCCACGCCGCGCGCGGCCTCGAGCACGCGGCCTCCGGTCATGAAGACGAGGGGCATGTCCTCCGGGGTGAAGTCGGGGCGCAGCGAGCCGTCCGCGTGGGCGCGCTCGATCAACCGGCGCACCAAAGGCCGAACGCGCCTGCGCACGGCGTCGCGTGCGTGGCCGTGCTCGGTGCCAGCGAGCACCTCACGCAGCGCGCGGTTCTCGACGTGGAGCTCGAGCACCCGCTCGACGAAGCCGCTGAAGCCCGTCCACGGGTCGTCGTCCGCGAGACCCGCCTCCGCGGCCGCCACGAAGGCGTCGAGCGACTCCTCGATCACGGCCTCGACAAGGTCGTGCTTGGTTGGGAAGCGCCGGTAGAGCGTCCCCATCCCGACCCCCGCGCGCTCGGCGATCTCCTCGACCGGCACGTCGACACCTCCCGCCGCGAACGCCGCGCGCGCCGCCGCGAGGATCCGGTCGCGGTTGGCGCGGGCGTCGCGTCGCAGCACGGTGTCGGGCGTGGGCGTCCTCGTCATCCGCTCAGTATGCCTGAAGCGGAGCGCACGCTCCGGTTACGCTCGGGTTCAGCCGGCGACTGCGAGCCGGGCAGACAGCTCGCGCACGCTCGCGCGCAGCTCCTCGGGTGCGCGGATCGTGAACCCGCAGCCGAGGTTCGCGAGCGTGCCCGCCATCCATTCGAGCGAGTCGACGCGCATGCGCAGGAGCGTCCCGTCCTCGGTCTCGACCAGCTCGGCGAGGCTGGACGGGAGGCGGCTCGCCGCTCGGTCGACGGGAACGTCGAGGAGCACCTCGACCTCGACGCCCCAGGGCACGCGTGCGAGGGAGCGGCTGACGTGCTCGACGGCGTCGAACCCGTCGGGGGCGGGAGTCGCGGCCGTGCCGAGCAGGACAGTCGCCGACATCCGGTCAATCCGGAACGTCCGCATGTCGTCGCGGAGGTGGTCGTGCGCCGCCAGGTACCACCTGGCGGCGTGCACGACGATGCCGTACGGGCTCAGCTCTCGGCGCGTCCGCTCGCCGGCGTACGAGCGGTAGGCAGTTCGTACCCGGCGGCCGCGCCGAACGGCCTCCGCCAGGAGGAGGACCGTGTCCCCGGCGACAGGCGCCCCGGCGCGAGGGCTGGCGGTGAACCCGAGCGCCGTCTCGAGCGCCTCGACCCGGCGTCGGAGCGGGTCGGGAAGCACGCGATGGATCTTCGTCAGAGCCCCGTCGACCGAGCCCGAGTCGCTGTCGAGGCCCTGCCGCCGCGCGGCGATCAGGCCGAGCACGACCACGACGGCCTCGTCGTCGGAGAGCATCAGCGGCGGCAGCCGGTAGCCGGGGCGGACGCGGTAGCCGCCGCCCACGCCACGCTGTCCCTCGACCGGGATCTCGAGCGCCTGCAGCGCCGCGATGTACCGGCGCACCGTGCGCCCGTCGATCTCGAGCTGCTCGGCGATCTCGCGGCCCGTCGTCAGCGGCCTCGCCTGCAGAAGCTCGAGGAGCTCGAGGAGCCGTGCGGTCGGCGTCTGCATGCCGACAAGTCAACCAGGAATAGAGGGCACGATCTGCCCTATTTCCACGATAGCGTCCGGGCACCGAGACGGAGACGGGAGGAGAGCGATGAGCGACACGCTGCAGGTCGAGGCGACGGCGAGGGATTTCGACTTCTGGATGGGGAGCTGGCACGTCGCGAACCGGCGGCTCAAGCGGCGGCTCGCCGGGTCGGACGACTGGGAGGAGTTCGCCGCGACCTCGGTCGCGCGGCCGATTCTGGACGGCCTCGGCAACGAGGATGTCTTCACGACCGACCACGACGGGGGCTTCGTCGGGATGTCGTTCAGGTTCTTCGACCCGGCGCGGCAGCGCTGGTCGATCTACTGGGCGGACTCGCGGCGCCCGGGCGAGCTCGACACGCCGCTGTTCGGCCGCTTCGACGGCGACGTCGGCGTCTTCGAGGGCGAGGACCTTTTCAAGGGCCGCCCGATCCTCGTCCGCTTCACCTGGTCGGGGGTGACGACGTCGACGCCGCGCTGGGAGCAGGCGTTCTCGGACGACGGCGGCAGGACCTGGGAGACGAACTGGGTGATGGACTTCACGTCTGCGGGTGACGCGCCGTGAGCGTCGTCGAGCGGAACGGATCCGGTGTCGGGCTCTCGTACGAGCACGCCTCGAAGACCGTCCGCGCGGGGCAGAGCGTCGCGCTCGGGAACACACTGCTCAAGTGGTACGAGATCGCGCGAGAGGACGAGCCGGTGCCGCCGACCGTGTCCGACCTCGCCCGCCTCGGCCTTGCCGACGCCGCGAGGCTCGGCGAGCTCCGGCTCGGCGGCGAGCTCGGATTCGTGATCCTGCACCGCTGCGGCGAGGCCTTCTACTTCCTGCTCGTCTCGACGTGGCAGAACGACAACGAGCTGTGGGAGACGGTCTGGGCCAAGGACGGGCCGGACGACCCTGAGTTCCACCCCTGGCCGCTCGACGGGACGCACCGGCCCACGTTCTGCGTGTGGGAGCTCGGGGCCGTCGCGTACGAGCGCATGGCGTGGACCCGGTTCCTGGGCTCCGCGCGCGACCGCGAGGCCCGGCTCGGCTACCTCCGAGACACGTACGAGGGAGTCGTGTAGACGGCCAACCGGGACCCGGGTGGCGCTCTTCCGCAACACTTGGGGCATGAGCACGAACGCCGACACCGAGCCCGTCGAGACCCGGGAGTGGCTCGACTCGGTCGACGCCGTCGTCGACAGCGACGGCCGCGGCCGCATGTCCTACCTCCTCGACCGCGTCGTCGACCACGCCCAGGATCTCGGCGTCCAGACGACGGCCGGGGTCTCGACCCCGTACGTCAACACCATCCCCGTCGAGGACGAGCCGGACCCGCCGGGCGACCCGGAGCTCGAGGCGGCCGCGACCGCGCTCGTGCGCTGGAACGCGATCGCGATCGTCCTGCAGGCGAACGCCGAGTCGACGGAGCTCGGAGGTCACATCGCGAGCTACCAGTCGGCCGAGACGCTGTACGAGGTCGGCTTCGACCACTTCTGGCGGGCGCGCTCCGAGGACCACCTCGGCGACCTCGTCTACCTCCAGGGGCACTCGTCGCCCGGGTTCTACGCGCGCGCCTTCCTCGAGGGTCGCTTCTCGGAGGAGGAGATGCGCCGCTTCCGCCAGGAGGTGGGCGGCGACGGGCTCTCGTCCTATCCGCATCCCTGGCTGATGCCGACGTTCTGGCAGTTTCCGACGGTGTCGATGGGGCTCGGGCCCCTGATGGCCATCTACCAGGCGCGCTTCATGAAGTATCTCGCCGCGCGCGGGATCGTCGAGCACGGCGACCGCAAGGTGTGGGCATTGATGGGCGACGGGGAGATGGACGAGCCCGAGTCGATGGGCGCGATCTCGCTCGCCGGTCGCGAGAAGCTCGACAACCTCGTCTTCGTCGTCAACTGCAACCTCCAGCGCCTCGACGGGCCCGTGCGCGGGAACGGGAAGATCATCCAGGAGCTCGAGACGAACTTCCGCGGTGCGGGGTGGAACGTGATCAAGGTGATCTGGGGCTCGAACTGGGACCCGCTGCTCGAGGCCGACGACGAGGGCTGGCTCCGAAAGCTGATGGAGGAGTGCGTCGACGGCGAGTACCAGACGTTCAAGGCGAACGACGGCGCCTTCGTCCGCGAGCACTTCTTCGGCCGCTACCCGGAGACGAAGGCGATGGTGGCGGACTGGACCGACGACGAGATCTGGGCGCTGCGGCGCGGCGGCCACGATCCGCGGAAGGTCTACGCGGCCTACGACGCTGCGGTCCGCCACACCGGCCAGCCGACCGTGATCCTCGCGAAGACGATCAAGGGCTACGGGATGGGCACGGCCGGAGAGGGCCGCAACATCACCCATCAGCAGAAGTCGATGAACGAGGAGGCGCGCCTCGCGATCCGCGACCGGCTCGGCATCCCCCTCACCGACGAGCAGGCGACCGGGGCGTTCTTCTACCGGCCGCCCGAGTCGAGCCCCGAGCTGCGGCACCTCTTGGAGCGCCGCAAGGCGCTGGGCGGAAGCCTGCCCGCCCGGCACACGGGGGCCGAGCCGCTGCCGACGCCGCCGCCGTTCGAGAACGTCCTCGAGGGGAGCGGCGAGCGCGAGAACTCGACGACGATGGCGCTCGTCCGGATCCTCAACACGCTCGTGCGCGACGACGTGCTCGGCCCGCGGGTCGTGCCGATCGTCCCCGACGAGTCACGGACGTTCGGGATGGAAGGGATGTTCCGCCAGCTCGGGATCTTCTCGCAGGTGGGCCAGCTCTACGAGCCCGAGGACGCCGGCGACTTCATGTTCTACCGCGAGGACCAGCACGGCCAGATCCTCCAGGAGGGGATCAACGAGGCCGGGGCCTTCTCGTCCTGGCTCGCCGCCGCGACGTCGTATGCGAACCACGGCACGGCGATGATCCCCTTCTACGTCTTCTACTCGATGTTCGGCTTCCAGCGGGTCGGCGACCTCTCCTGGGCGGCGGGCGACAGCCGAGCGCGCGGCTTCCTGATCGGCGGCACCGCCGGACGGACGACGTTGAACGGCGAGGGGCTCCAGCACGAGGACGGGCACTCGCACGTGCTCGCCTCGGTGATCCCGAACTGCGTCGCCTACGACCCGACCTACGCCTACGAGGTTGCGGTGATCGTCCGCGACGGGCTTCGCCGGATGGTCACCGAGCAGGAGGACGTCTTCTACTACCTCACGGTGATGAACGAGAACTACCCCCACCCGCCGCTCCCCGCGGGCGCCGAGGACGGGATCTTGAAGGGGATGTACCTCCTGCGCGAGGCGCCGACCGGAGACGGGCCGCGCGTCCAGCTGCTGGGCTCCGGCTCGATCCTGCGCGAGGTCGAGGCGGCCTCGGAGCTCCTGGCGGGCGACTTCCAGGTCGCGGCGGACGTCTGGAGCGCGACCAGCTTCACCGAGCTCCGGCGTGACGGGATGGAGGTCGAGCGCTGGAACATGCTCCACCCGACGGAGGAGCAGCGCCGCTCCTGGGTGGTGGAGTGCCTCGCCGGCCGCGACGGCCCGAAGGTCGCCGCGACCGACTACATCCGGACGTACGCCGACCAGATCCGGCCGTACGTGCCTGGTCGCTACGTCGTGCTCGGGACGGACGGGTTCGGGCGCAGCGACTACCGCATTCAGCTGCGGAAGTTCTTCGAGGTCGACCGCTACCACGTGGTAGTCGCGGCGCTCAAGGCACTCGCCGACGAGGGAACGATCGAGCCGTCGGTCGTGGCCTCCGCCATCGAGCGCTACGGGATCGACACCGAGCCGGTCCCGCCGTGGAAGCGCTGAGCCTCTAATCCGCCCAGTTCTCGTCCGTCAGCTCGCCTCGCCTCGCGAACGCCTGGACGACCGGGAAGTTCTCCACGACGCCGTCCACGAGGCCGTGCGCGGAGAAAAGCGCGCGCACCCTCGTCGGAGCCGAAGAACGCGTGGTACGCCTCTTTCGAGGGGCACGTGTCGAAGATGAGGAGACCATCCGGAGTCCGCGCCGCGGCGTGGAGCACGTGGTTCGACGCGGGAATCTGCGCCATGAGCTCGCGGTAGCCGCGCTCGAGCGCCTCGGGGTCGCCCGTGAACCGCCAGACGGAACAGTGCATCGCTCTCCTCTCCGGGTCGGTGGCGGCGACACCATAGAGGTGCCGCAGGTCAAGATGGAGTCCCGTCGCACGGAGGTCGCCATGTCAGCCGAACGCCGCCGTCGCTTTGCCGAGCTCCACGCCCGAGACGGGCTCTTCGTGATGCCGAACCCGTGGGACGCCGGCTCCGCGCGCCTTCTCGAGTCGCTCGGCTTCGAGGCGCTGGCGACGACGAGCGCCGGCCTCGCCTGGTCGCTGGGCAAGCTCGACGGCGAGGTCACGCGTGAGGAGCTCGTCGCCCATGTCGCCGCGCTGGCTGCCGCGACCGGCCTGCCGCTCAACGTCGACAGCGAGCGCTGCTTCCCCGACGACCCCGGCGGCGTGGCCGAGACCGTCCGCCTGCTCGGCGAGGCCGGCGCGGCGGGGTGCTCGATCGAGGACTGGAGCCCGGTCGACGGCCGGATCGAGGATGTCTCGCCGGCCGTCGAGCGCGTCGCCGAGGCGGCCGAGGCGGCACACGCGTTCGACCCGCCGTTCGTCCTCACCGGCCGTGCCGAGAACCACCTCCACGGCGTCGACGACCTCGACGACACGATCGCCAGGCTCGTCGCCTACCGCGACGCCGGCGCCGACTGCGTCTACGCACCGGCGCTCACGACTGCCGCGCAGATCGCCGCGGTCGTCGAGGCCGTGGCTGCCCCGGTCAACGTGCTCGCCCTTCCGGTCGCGCCGCCCGTACCGGAGCTCGCCGAGCTGGGGGTCAGGCGCGTCTCGACCGGCGGCCTGCTCGCAGCGACCGCCTACGGAGCGCTCGCCTCGGCTGCGCGGGAGCTCTCCGGGCAGGGGACGTCGACCTACGCGGCGGGCCGGCTGTCCGAGGACGACAAGCAGTCGGCGTTCGGGGGTAGGAGCTAGACCCCGCGCGGGGCTTCGTCGTCGACCGAGACGCGAACGAGGTCTCGGATCGAGAGCATCCCGACGACGTCCGCGCCGTCGACGACCGGCAGGTGCCGGAAGCCGCCGTGGATCATCAGCGCCGCCGCCTGGCCCGCGCTCTCGTCGGGCGCGATCGTCTCGGGGGAGCGCGTCATCGCGTCGGCGACCGGCCCCTCCAGGCCGCCCGTCGCGACCGCGCGGAGGACGTCTCGCTCGGTGACGATGCCGACGAGGTGGTCGCCCTCCGTCACGACGACCGCGCCGACGCGCCTCTCGTGCATGCGTCTGGCCGCGTCGACGAGGCTCGTCGCGGGATCGAGCGCGAGCACGTCCGCCGTCATGATCTCGCTCACGCTTGGCATGCCGCCGATCGTAGACCTCTGCCCGCCCGATGGAAAGTCAGCGCCTGCGTTGCCGCGCGAGCCCCCTCCAACGCTTGCGCTCCTCGGAGGCGAGGCGCTTGTCGAGCCGCCGCTCGAGCGCGGCCATCTCGGCTTCGAGCTTGAGGTAGCTCGCCCAGCGCTCGGCCGGCAGCGTCCCATCCGCGAGCGCCTCCTTGACCGCACAGCCGGGCTCGCTGTCGTGGCTGCAGTCGGAGAAGCGGCAATGCGCGAACAGCGACGTCACGTCGTCGAACGTCTCCTCGAGCGCCTCGTCGGCGACCCACAGCTGGAGCTCGCGCATCCCGGGCGTGTCGATCACGAGCGCCCCGCCGGGAAGCTGGACGAGCTCACGGCGAGTCGTCGTGTGGCGTCCCTGGCCGTCGCTGCGGAGCTCCCGCGTCTCGAGCAGCTCCTCGCCGGCGAGGGTGTTGACGAGCGTCGACTTGCCGACGCCGGAGGAGCCGAGCAGCGCCGCGGTGACGCCCGGCCGGAGGTGCGAGCGCACCGCATCGAGCCCCTCGCCTGTCTTGCTCGACAGCATGTGGACAGGCACGTCCGCCGCGATCCCCTCGACCGCGGCGACCGCTCCCACCGGGTCGCGGGCGAGGTCGGTCTTCGTCAGAAGCACGACGGGCTGCGCGCCGCTCTCCCGCCCGAGAATGAGGTACCGCTCGAGACGGCGCAGGTTCAGGTCCTCGTCGAGCGAGCTGACGATGAAGACGACGTCGACGTTCGCTGCGAGCACCTGCTCCTCGGCTGCGTGCCAGGCGGTCTTGCGCGAGAACCTCGTGCGCCGCGGAAGGACGGCCTGGATCGTGCCGGCGTCCTCGTCGGCACGGGGCGCGACAGCGACCCAGTCGCCCACCGCCGGCAGGTCGGCGGGGGAGCGGGACTCCTCGTAAAGACGGCCCGCGACGTCGCAGCGGAGCTCGCCGGGCTCCGTCACGACGTCGTAGGCGCCGCGGTGCTGCACCGCGACGCGGCCGGCGACCAGGCCGTCGGCCGCGTACGGGGCAAACTGGTCGGCGAGGGTGTCATCCCAGCCGAGGGCGATGAGATCGGGCACGCGAAAGGTCTCCTCTCGGACTACGGAACGAAGGACGCGCGTAGCGCCCGTCGCGAGAGGCCCGTCTCGTGGCTCAGCCGACGAGCCGCGCGGGGCGCGGCGCGGAGGAAGCGGTATCGGTCATCGTCGACCTCCTTCGTCGGGAACCCGGCCAGTATGCCCGACCCCGGCGCGAGGCGCGAACCGGACGGCGTTCGGGAAGCTAGGCGCTGCGCCGGAGCTGCTCGTCCAGCGGCAGCAGGGGAAGTGCGAACACGCGTCCGGCGTCGTCGCTTGTGACGATGTTGTCGCCTGCTTCCATCATCTTCAGGAGATCGCGCGTCAGCGGGATGTCGCCAGGCAGGCGCTCCGTCACGAACGCGTTCGCCCGCATGAAGGCCATCGGCACGTGGATGCTCGGCCGGTGCACGCCGAGCGCCTGCTTCAGCCGACCCCAGAGCTCGTTCCAGCTGACGACCTCCGGCCCGCCGAGCTCGAACGTCCGGTTGGTCGCCGCCTCGTCCTCGAGCGCCCGCACGAAGTACGACGCGACGTCGTCCACCCAGATCGGCTGGAGCCGCTGCTCGCCCGAACCGGCGATCGGGGTGACAGGCGCGAGCTTGGCGAGCCTGCGGAACGTGGGGAGGATGCCGCCGTCGGGCCCGAAGACGAAGCTCGGCCGGAAGATGACGTGGGGCAGGCCGGAGCCCCGGACCGCCTGTTCCATCTCCCACTTCGCCCGGTAGTACGGGACGAGATCCTTCGTCTGGTCGGTCGTGCCCAGGGCGCTCATGTGCACGAACCGGCGTACGCCCGCCTCCCGAGCCTGGTCGAGGAGGTCCTGCGTGCCCTTGCTCATGATCCGCTCGAACTGCTCCTCCTTGCCCTGCCGGATCGCGACGAGGTGCACGACGCTCTCGATGCCTTGGACCGCGCGTCGGAGGCTGCCCGGTTCAGTCATGTCGCCTTCGGCGATCTCGCACCCGAGTCCTTCGAGCGCTTCGGCGCGGCGCCGGTCGCGGACGAGGCAGCGGACGCCCTTGCCCGCCTCGCGCAGCGCGCGCACGACGTGGCCGCCGACGAATCCCGTTCCGCCCGTCACCAGGAGCACGCCCAGGGTTGTACCCGGTCCGGGGGCGCCCGAACCGAGCGTCGCACCGACGCGTGGGTGCTCAGCGAGCCCGGGGGCCGGTGTGCCAGAAGACGAGCGCCGCCGCCGTCGCCTCGGCGAGGAGGCTCAGCGCAGCCACCAGCTTGAGAGAGATCGGAATGTGCCGCATACACCGGTTATCGGCAGAAACGGTGAAGTTGTCCAGCGGACCGCCCAACTACGATGGCCTTCCCGTGAGCGCCCCGTTCGTCCACCTGCACGTCCACTCGGAGTACTCGATCCTGGACGGGGCGTGCAGGATCCCGGCGCTCGCGAAGAAGGCCGCAGACCTCGAGATGCCCGCCGTCTCGCTCACCGACCACGGCTCGATGGCGGGGGCGGTCGACCTCCACAAGGCCGCGGCCGCGCAGGGGATCAAGCCGATCTACGGGTGCGAGGTCTACGTGGTCGACGACCGTCGCGCGCAGCTGAAGGGGCACGCGCACCTCACCCTCCTGGCGTCCGACAACACCGGCTACGCGAACCTCGTCAAGCTCTGCTCGCTCGGCTACCTCCAGGGCTACTACTACAAGCCGCGCGTCGACTGGGAGCTGCTCGAACGCCACGCACCCGGGCTGATCGCCCTCTCGGGCTGCCTCTCGGGGCGCGTCTCGCGGGCGCTCTCCGAGAGCCGCGACGGGGACGCCGCGGCCGAGCTCGACCGGCTCGCGCAGATCTTCGGGCGCGACAACACCTACGTCGAGCTCCAGAACGTGGGGCTCGACGTGCAGCAGGCGGCCTTTCGCGGGCTCCCGGCCCTCGCGGAGCGGCAGAAGCTCCCGCTCGTCGCGACGGGCGACGTCCACTACCTCGACGCGACGGACGCGTACAGCCACGAGGCGCTCCTCTGTATCCAGTCCGGCGACTCGCTGAAGAACCCGGACCGCTGGCGCTTCGGCGCCGAGGAGTTCTACTTCAAGACGCCCGCGGAGATGGCCCTCGACTTCCCGGGCCACGAGGACGCGCTCCGCCGCAGCCTCGAGGTCGCGGAGCGGTGCAACGTCGAGCTGGAGCTCGGCCGCATCCGGCTGCCGAAGTTCCCCGTGCCCGACGGACGCGACGCCTTCGAGTACCTCGTCGAGCTCTGCGAGAAGGGCCTCGTCAAGCGCTACGGCGCGTCGACCCCCGAACTCGACGAGCGGCTGCGCTTCGAGCTCAAGACGATCCGCGAGATGGGCTTCGCGGACTACTTCCTGATCGTCGCCGACTTCATCGGCTTCGCGAAGCGAAACGGTGTGTCGGTCGGGCCCGGTCGCGGCTCCGCCGCCGGCTCGCTCGCCGCCTACTGCCTCGAGATCACCGACATCGACCCGCTGCGCTACGGCCTTCTGTTCGAGCGGTTCCTGAACCCGGCGCGCAAGGACATGCCCGACATGGACATCGACTTCGCCGTCGAGGGACGCGAGCGCGTCATCAACTACGTCGCCGAGAAGTACGGGCGCGACCGCGTCGCGCAGATCATCACGTTCTCGAAGATGGCGGCCCGCGCGGCGCTCCGCGACGCGGGTCGCGTGCTCGAGATTCCCTACGGCGTCGTCGACCGCATCGCCAAGCTCGTCCCGGAAGGCCCGGGGCAGACACTCGACGAGGCGCTCAAGCCGGGTCAGGAGCTCGCCCGTGCGGTCGCGGACGACCCGGTCGCGAAGGAGATCGTCGACCTCGCGCGGCCGCTCGAGGGGCTGACCCGGGCCGACTCGATCCATGCGGCGGGGGTCGTGATCGGCGCCGAGCCGCTGATCGACGTCGTCCCGCTCCAGCAGAAGGGGCCGGACGCGGAGGTCGTGACGCAGCTCTCGATGAAGAACGTCGAGGCGCTCGGGCTCCTCAAGGTCGACTTCCTCGGGCTTCGCAACCTGGACGTGATCGACAAGGCGGTCGAGCTGGTCGGCGGCGTCGACATCGGCTCGGTCCCGCTCGACGACCGGAGGACGTACGAGATGCTCGCACGGGCCGACGCGACCGGCGTGTTCCAGTTCGAGTCCTCCGGCATGCGCGACGCGCTCCGCGCGGTCAAGCCCACCGAGTTCGAGGACCTGATCGCGCTCGTCGCGCTGTACCGGCCCGGCCCGATGCAGTACATCCCCACGTACGCCGCGCGCAAGAACGGCCGCGAGGCGGTGACGTACATCGACCGGCGGCTCGAGCCGATCACCGGCGACTCCTACGGCATCTGCATCTATCAGGAGCAGTACATGCAGATCGCCAAGCAGCTGGCGGGGTTCGAGCCCGCCGAAGCCGAGACCCTGCGACGCGCGATCGGTAAGAAGATCCACGAGCTGATGGCGTCGCTCAAGGGGAAGTTCCTCGACGGGTGCGCCGCGAACGGCGTGACGCCGGCCGTCGCGGACCAGCTGTGGAAGGACATGGAGTCCTCGCAGGACTACTCCTTCAACAAGGCGCACGCGGCCTGCTACGCGCTGATCGCCTATCGAACCGCCTGGCTCAAGGCGAACCACCCGTACGAGTACATGGCGGCGCTCATCTCGAGCGTGATGAACACGAAGGACCGCGTCCCGTTCTACGTCAACGCGTGCGACGAGATGGGAATCGAGGTGCTCCCGCCCGACGTCAACTCGTCCGCCGTCGACTTCGCGGTCGTCGACGGGAAGATCCGCTTCGGCCTGAACGCCGTCAAGAACGTCGGGGAGACCGCCGCGCAGCGGATCGTCGCCGCGCGGGCCGACGGCGGGCCGTTCGCGTCGATCTGGGACTTCACCGAGCGCGTCGACCCGCAGGTGGTCAACAAGCGCTCACTGGAGTCGCTCGTCAAGTGCGGCGCGCTCGACTCCACCGGCGCGTCGCGGATGGGGATGCTCGCCGTGCTCGAGCAGGCGCTCGGCTACGGCCAGAAGCTCGCCGCCGACCGGCTGATGGGCCAGGCGTCGATCTTCGACCTCGGCGACGCAGCCGAGACGGCAGCGCCCGCGCACCATCCGGCGATCCCCACGGCTGAGTACGAGAAACAGGAACTTCTCCGGCTCGAGAAGGAGACGCTCGGTCTCTACGTCTCCGAGCACCCGCTCTCGAGCGTCCGCGAGCAGCTGCGCCGAAAGACGGACGCGACGCTCTCGGAGCTCGAGCGGCGGCGCGACGGGGAGATGGTGACCGTCGGGGGGATCGTCTCGGACGTCAAACACCTGACGACCAAGCGCGGCGACCCGATGGTCTTCCTCACGCTCGACGACCCGACGGGGACTGCCGAGGTCGTCGTCTTCAACTCCGCCTACCAGGCGGCGAGGGAGCTCTGCGTCACCGACCGGATCCTGATCGTCCGGGGCCGCATCGACCACAAGCAGCAGGGCGAGACCAAGGTCGTCGCGGCCGAGGTGACGGCGTTCGAGGCCGTGCCCGAGCGGCGCGAGGTGCGGTTCGCCCTCGACGCCCGCGAGGCGCCCGCCGGCGTGATCCGCGAGCTCGCGCGGCTCGTGCGAGAGTTCCCGGGCGACTCGCCCGTGTACCTCGCGCTCGACACGTCCGAGGGGCCGAAGACCTATGCGCTCGGGCCCGAGTTCCGCGTCCGGCCCGACCCGGACTTCATCGCCGAGGCACGGTCGGTGCTCGGCGGCTCGGCGGCTCTCCTGTAGCGGCTCGGGGCACCCACAGGAAGCTGAGAAAGTCGACCCGATTCAGCTCGAAGGCGGCGCAGCCTGCGTTCAGAGCAGGATCTGGAGGGCGAGATCGACCGAGCAGCCGCGCTCGACGAGCGAGACGGCGAGGTGCAGGTCGACCTCGGGCGAGGCCGCGAGAACCGCCGCGGACTCGGCGTCGTAGCCCGCGCGCTCGAGCGTGTCGAGGCGCCAGAGCTCGACGCGCTCGAGCTCGAAGCTCGTATCGGTGACGTCGATGATCGACATGGGTGCTCTCTTCTGCGAACGTCCTTCCTCACCTGGGTATTCGCACGAACCTCGTCTCCGGTTGTCCTGTTGTACGCGACGATCGTCTGGGAATTGCTGTACCCGGGTGAAGGAGGTGTAAATCCTCGGGGTCTCTGCGGCCGGGCCGCGGGGCGGCAGGACTTGCGGTGCAGGCCTGCGGCTTCGTAGGATCGCCGGATGCGCCTCCACAAAGACACGAAGGTCGACCTGATGAAGGCCGTGCCGCTCTTCGCCGGGTGCTCGAAGGCCGAGCTCCAGAAGCTCGCGGCCCTCGCCGACGAGCTCGACCTCGGAGAGGGCGCGACCCTGATCCGCGAGGGCGAGCGGGGACGTGAGTTCATCGTGATCGTCGACGGGACGGTACGCGTGACACGCGGCGGGAAGAAGCTGCGGGATCTCGGCGCGGGCGACTTCATCGGCGAGATCGCCCTCGTCTCCGACGTCCCGCGCACCGCGACCGTGACCGCGACGTCGCCGGTCCGCCTCCTCGTCGTCACCGACAGGGCGTTCCGCGGCCTGATCGAGCAGATGCCCTCGATCGCCACGAAGGTCCTGCAGAGCCTCGGTGCGCGCCTCCACGCCGACGCGGTCTGATTTGTTTCGCGAAGCGGGAATCCGCAGAAGCGGATTCCCGCCGCTGAATCCCCCGCCTGCGGCGCGGGCAGATCCCTGAAGGCGTCGGCTTCGCCGCCGCAACTGCCTCGTCCGGTTCGGCACGCGGATCGCTCGAGAGGATGCGCCTCCGCCGATGTCAGGCTGCGGGAGCGATCCGGACCGGCGCGTACGTATGCGTGCGCGAGAAGCCGTCCCAGATCGTCCAGCGCCAGGTGCCCGCGCGCGGGAAGACGACGCGCACGCGATAGACGCCCACGCGGCCGGTCGGCCGGGCCGCGAACGCGCGGCGCAGCGTCCCCTGGGAGATCCGCACCTCGGGCTTCACACCGGCGAGCGGCGTGACGCCGTGCTGGAGCACCGTCAGGTTCACCACCCACGGCGTGCGGGCCTCGACGCCGTCCGGGGTCGAGCTGAGCTTCACGGTCGCCCAGCCGCCCGCGAGCGCGGTGGCGGGGACGACGGCGACGACGAGGGCGAGCACTGCGATCGACCTGCGCACGGGGACGCTCCCTTCTCTCGTTTCGACGACATACACCGCTGCGGCCGGCCCGGTTCCCGGCCGCAGACGTCTACGCTCCGGGCGTGGCGCTCGTCGGGATCAACCACGTCGCCCTCGAGGTCGGCTCGATCGACGAGGCGCTCGCGTTCTGGGAGCGGATCTTCGGCCCGCTCACGCTGCGGGGCCGGTCGGCGTCGATGGCGTTCGTCGACATGGGCGACCAGTTCGTCGCCCTGATGCGGGAGGCGGCCGGCGCGCCAGACGCGCACCGACACGTGGGCATCGTCGTCGACGACAAGGAGGCGGTGCGCGACGCCGCGGTCGCCGCGGGCATCGCCGTCTCGCGGCCGCCGTCCCTCGACCTCCACGATCCCTGGGGAAACCTCCTGCAGGTGGTCGACTACCGAGAGATCCAGTTCACGAAGGCGTCGGAGGTGCTCGCCGGGATGGGGCTCTCGGGGCTCGGCAAGACGGACTCCGCGCTCGCGGAGCTGCGGGCGAAGGGCATCGGGCTCGACGCCTAGGATGCTCGCGCGGTGAGCCTCCTCGCCTCGATCCCCTCGCCCGGCTCGGGCACGCTCGACATCGGGCCGCTCACGCTCCACATGTACGGCCTGACCCTGCTGGCGGCGATCGCGCTCTGCGTCTGGGTGACGGGGACGCGGTGGGTCGCACGCGGCGGCGACTGGGACCTCATCTTCCGCTGCGCCGTCTGGGGCGTGGCCGCGGGCATCGTCGGCGCGCGCCTCTACCACATCGCCACGAGCTGGAACGAGGTGCCCGACGAGTGGTGGGGCGTGTTCGCCATCTGGCGCGGCGGGCTCGGAGTGTGGGGCGGCATCGCGCTCGGCTGTCTCGTCGGCGGGATCGTCGCGAAGCGGGCAGGTGCGGACGTCTGGCTCCTCGCCGACTGCCTCGCGCCGGGTCTCCTGCTCGCCCAGGGGCTCGGCCGGCTCGGGAACTGGTGGAACCAGGAGCTCTTCGGCAAGCCGACCGATCTGCCTTGGGGGCTGGAGATCGACCCGGTCAACCGGCCGATCGACCACCTCGACCAGGCGACGTTCCACCCGACGTTCCTGTACGAGCTGCTCTGGGACTTCGGGGCGGCGGCGTTCCTCGTCTACGTGATCGAGCGGCGGCTGCGCCCGAAGCCCCCCGGCCTCTTCGCCGCGTACATCGTCCTCTACTGCATCGGTCGGTTCGGGGAGGAGCTGCTGCGGATCGACCCGGCTCACCACATCGCGGGCCTGCGGCTCAACGCCTGGGTATCACTGCTCGGAATCGCTGGCGGGACGGTGTGGTACGTGCTCTCGCAACGCTCGGACCGCCCTGCGCGACCGAAGAGGAGGAAGCAGAAGCCGGTCGCCCCGGCGCGGAAGATGGCCGTCCCGCACGGGAAGCGCGTCCGACCGCCCGGCTAGATTCGAGCCCGTGGCGTCGGCGGTTCGCGACCTCGAGCTGGACCTCGACGCGTTCGAGGGCCCGTTCGACCTGCTCCTCACCCTGATCCTCAAGGAGCAGCTCGAGCCGGCGGAGATCGACATCGCGTCCATCGTCGTCGCCTTCGTCGAGCACTTGACCTCACGCACCGCGCCGCCCCTGGAGCGCGAAGAATCGCTGCGAGACGACATCGACCTCGACGCGTGCGGCGAGTTCCTCGTGCTCGTCGCCGCGCTACTCGAGATCAAGGCGCGCCAGCTCTTCCCCGATGAGGGGGCCGAGCTCGCCGAGCTCGAGCCGGAGGAGGCCGCCGAGGAGCTCGCGCGCCGTCTGGCCGAGTACCGGCGCATGAAGGAGGCAGCCGTGTGGCTGCGCGAGCGGCTCGAGACGGAGCGGGAGCGGTACTTCCGCCTCGGCCCGGCACCGCTCGCGCCGCGTGCCGAGCGGCGGCTCGCGGACCAGGATCCCGCCCAGCTCGCCACGGCGCTCGAAGGGTTGGCCGTCCCGCCGCCGAAGGTGTCCCTCTCGCACATGGCCCTTCGCTTTCCGCCCGTCGCCCAGTTTCTCGAGCGCTTCCGCGCGGTCCTTCGCCGCCGCCGCGTGTTCGACTTCGACGGCGAGGTCGCCGGCCTCTCGCGGGTCGAGCAGGCCGTCGCCTTCCTCGCGCTGCTCGAGCTCCGCAAGGCCGGCGAGGTCGCGCTCGCGCAGGCCGCTCCCTTCGCCCCCATCCGTGTCTCCCGCGACGAGGCAGAAAGGACACACGCGTGGACCGTCCGCTCCGCCTGATCTCCGCCGACACCATCGTCGGCACCCCGATCGACGCCCTCGCACGCACGATCGAGGCGCTGCTCGTCGTCGCCTCCCAGCCGCTCTCCGTCGAGGACCTCGCGGCCGCCGCCGCCGACGACGCCGAGCGGGTCGAGACGGCGCTCGGCCTGCTGCGCGAGCGCTTCGCCGAGAGGAGGAGCGGGATCGTGCTCGAGCGGGTCTCGGGCGGCTACGCGTTCCGGGCCTCCCGCGAGGCCGCGGAGGCCTGCGGGCGGCTGTTCGAGCGACCGGTCGAGCGCGGCCTCTCGCAGGCGGCGCTCGAGACGCTCGCGATCGTCGCCTACCTGGGGCCCGTGTCACGACCCGAGATCGCGCGTGTCCGCGGCGTGGCCGCCGACTCCGCCGTCGCGTCGCTCGTCGAGCGGGGGCTCGTTGCGGAGGCGGGGCGGGAGAGCGGGCCCGGCGGGGCCGTTCGCTACCGGGTGACACCGCTCTTCGAGCGCGTCTTCGGGCTGGACTCGCTGGCGGAGCTCCCGCGGCTCGACGACCTCGGGGGCGAGCCGGAGGCGATCCGGGAGCGGCTGCTCGCGGTCGCCGAAGCGCGCGCCTCGTGATGGAGGCGTGGGGGAACCCCTGGTTCCCCCACGTGCCCCCTCCTTGCCGCAGCTACCCGTTGGCGGTCGGCTGGCCTCCCGGCCGGCAAGACCGGCCTTCGGCCGCATAGGCGCGCGCCGCCGCGGCCCGGACGAGCGCCAGCGCAACAGAGGCTCTCGGTGTGAGCCCAGTACGCCGGGGCCAGGCTCCGGCGCACGCTTACGATGGCCGCATGACAGCCATCGCGGTCACGCTGTTCGACGGCGCAGAGGAGCTCGACTTCGCGGGGCCGTGGGAGGTGCTCGCCGCGTGGGCGACGCAGTGGCCCGACGACGGCATCGAGGTCTTCACCGTCGCGCCGTCCACGGACGCCGTGACGTGCGCGAAGGGAATGCGCGTCCTGCCTGACCACACCTGGGAGACGGCCCCACCGATCGACGTCCTCGTCTATCCCGGCGGCAGCGGGACGCGCCGCGAGCTCGCCGACCCGCAGGTGCTCGACCGGCTTCGCGGCCTCCGTGACGGAGGAACGCTCATGACGAGCGTCTGCACCGGCGCGCTCGTGTTCGCCGCCGCCGGCCTGCTCCGCGACCGCCCCGCGTCGACCTGGTGGGGTGCGCTCGAGACCCTGGCCGAGCTCGATCCCACGATCGAGGTCCGCCCCGACGACCGGTTCGTCGACAGCGGCGCGATCGTCACGGCGGCCGGCGTGTCTGCGGGGATCGACATGGCCCTCCACCTCGTCGCGCGGCTCCACTCGGTGGAGCGCGCGCGAGAGGTGCGCCGCTACATCCAGTACGACCCCGAGCCGCCGGTCTGAGCCGGGCTGCCACCCTCAGCGCCGCGTGCCGACGGACTCGAGGTACGCGCCGACGTTGCGGGCGTGGTGAGCGGCGTCACACCTGCCAGGCGCCGCCGCGAAGCAGCGGCACGACGTCGCCGTCGCCGGTGATGCCGTCGATGTCCAGCTCGGGGGAGCCGATCATGAAGTCGACGTGGACGGAGGACGGATTGACGCGTGCCTTGTCCTCCGGGGACTCGACACCCAGGTCGTAGCCGTTCCCCAGCGCGATGTGGCTCGCGGCGTTCTCGTCGAGCAGCGTCTCGTAGAACGTCGTGCCGAGAGGCCCGATGCGGCCTTCGCCGTCGACGAGCGCGAGCTCGCCGAGCCGGGAGGCGCCCTCGTCCTTGGCCGCGATCGAGCGGAGCGTGTCGGCGCCGCGGTCGGCGTCGATCGCCACAGCGCGCCCATCGGCGAACTCGACGCGGATCCCGTTGATCATCGCGCCGTAGACCTCGAGGGGCCTGGTCGCCGTCACGTGGCCGTCGGCACGCGCCGGGTCCGGGGTGGTGAACATCTCCTCGCTCGGGATGTTCGGGAAGTGGCGCAGCCCGTCGACGGTCGTGAAGTCCGCGGCATGCCAGGCCGACGTCGGCATGAGGCCGACCGTCAAGTCGGTGCCCGGGCCATGCAGCCGGATCGCATCGAAGCGGCGCTCCGTCAGCCGCGTGGCGACGCTCTGGAGCGTGTGTGCGCGCCGGCGCCACGCGTCCGCCGGGTCGTCCTCGTCCAGGCGGCACACGTGTGCGATCTCGCGCCAGAGCCGGTCGAAGGCCTCGTCGGGCGAGAGGTCTCCGAAGACGAGCTCGGCCCAGCCGCGTGTCGGAGCGGGGGCGACGCACCAGTTGGTCGTCCCCGCGTTCACGACGTCGCCGGTGTTCGGCAGGTACGGCAGGAGGTCACGGCCGGCGCGGGCGGGGTCGACGCCGGTGAGGGCGTCCGGTGTCGCCGGCCCGTTCAGCGTCACGCGCGCGGCGTGCTCGTCCGAGAGCCACTGGAGCCGGTCGATCAGCCACGGCGGGATGTAGTCGAGCGTGGCTTCGTCGGCGTGGGCAAGGCGCTGCCGCTTCACCCACGGGTCGAAGCTGACCACGTCGACCCAGCTGGCGCCGCGCTCGTAGGCGGCCCGAGCGACCTCGCGGGTCAGCTCCTCCTTGCCCGGGTACGTCGTCACCCCGACGATCTGGCCAGGCTGGACGTTGGCGCCGTAGCCGACCACGAGATCGGCGAGGCGGCGGTTCAGGTCGGCGTAGTCCTGCACCGGCGAGGAGCCTAGATGATTGATTCCGAATCGATGGCACCCTCGGCTGGGGGCCTGCGCACGACGCATCGCGGCCGTCTCGCTCGGCATCCAGGCGATCCGGCCTGCACGCCGAGCGAGCCGACCACGCTGCTTGGTGCATGCCCTCCCCGCGGGCACCCCCATTCGGAATCAATCATCTAGCCGGGACACAATGCCGGGGTGCGGTTGAACGCGTATCTCGCCCGGGCAGGCGTCGCGTCGCGGCGTGGCGCCGACGAGCTGATCAAGGCCGGGCGGGTGACGGTCGACGGCCGCGCGGGCGAGCTCAACACCTTCGTCGAGGGGACGAGCGTCGTCCTGGTCGACGGGCGCGAGGTCGGGAAGCAGGCACTCCGTCACGTCATCCTTAACAAGCCGCGCGGGGCGATCGCAACGGCGCGCGACCCGAGGGGCCGGCCGACCGTCGTCGACCTCGTCGGCGGCGACACCCGGATCGTCCCTGTGGGACGGCTCGACCGCGACACGACCGGCGTGCTCCTCCTGACGAACGACGGCCCGCTCGCCCATCGGCTCGCGCATCCGCGCTACGGCGTCGAGAAGACCTACGTCGCGGAAGTCGAGGGCGAGCCCGGCGACGACGTCGTCGAGGCACTCGCGAAGGGGATCGAGCTCGAGGACGGCCCTACCGCCCCGGCGCGCGTGCGCCGGCTCGGTCCGTCGCAGCTCGAGCTGGTCCTCCACGAGGGCCGGAACCGGCAGGTGCGGAGGATGCTCGAGGCGGTCGGGCACCCCGTCGTCAGGCTGCGCCGGTCGCGGTACGGCGGGCTCGGCCCGGGGCGGCTGCGGCCCGGCCAGTGGCGGGAGCTGACGCGGGACGAGGTGCGGGCGCTCCGGCGCCTCGCGGGGCTGTAGGCGGGCCCTACTCGAACCACACGAGCGTCGCGAGGACGACGTAGAGGCTGATGAGCGCGAGGCCCTCGTACAGCGCCGCCCTGCCGTCGCCGGTGATCTGCCACAGCGCGATCGCCGTCAGCGCGAGGGCGCCGAGGAAGACGGGCTCGATCACGAACGTCAGCTGCTCCTCGAAGAAGAGCGAGACGAGGACGAGCACCGGCCAGAGGAAGCACGCGATCTGGGCGACCGAGTTCTTCACCACCGAGATCGCGAGGTCGTTCTGACCCTTCCACGCGAGCTGCACTGCCACGACGTTCTCCACGGCGTTGCCTGCGATCGCGACGATCACGAGCCCCGTGAACGCCTTCGAGATGCCGAGGGCCTCGACGGCCGGGTCGATCGCGTCGACGAACCACTCCGAGACGAGCGCCGCCAGGACCCCCGACAGCGCGAGGAGGCCGATCGCGAGCTTGAAGGGGAGCACGGCGTGTGCGGACTCGACGAGGGCTGCCTCGGAGGTTCGGTCGGAACGCAGGTAGCCGATGAGCCAGGCGGCGTACACGACGAGCAGGCAGATCGCCCCCACGACCGAGATCTCGACCTGGTGGTGACTCGCCTTGTCGCCCACCTGGTCGGAGAGGCCGAGGATCGCGATCAGGAACACGGCGAGGATCAGGAGCGTCGCCGTGTCGTTGGGCAAGCGGGCGCCGAACGACATCGTGCCGTCCGGTCGTCTGGTCGAGCCGGCCACGATCGCGAGGCCGAGCACGAGCAGCGCGTTCGCGAACAGCGATCCCAGGATGGAGAACTGCGCTACGACCAGCTCGCCCGCCGAGAGCGCGAAGAGGACGATGAAGAGCTCGGGAAGGTTTCCGAGCGTGGACTGGAGCGCGCCGGTGACGGCGGGGCCGAACCTCGCGCCCACCGACTCCGTCGCGATGCCGATCGTCCACGCCACGCCGGCGAGTGCCGCCCCGGTGACCGCGAACGTCACCACGGGCTCGGCCTCGGCGTAGTGCAGGACACCTCCGAGGACCGCGACGGCGAAGATGCCCGCCGTCACGATGAGCGTGCGGGTCACGGCCGCACGAACCCCATCCGCTCGTACATCGCCTCGAGGGTGGGGGCCGACGCGGCGCGCGCCTTCTCCGCGCCGATCGCGAGCAGGTGCAGCAGCCCCGTCTCGTCCGCGCGGAGCGAGAGGTACCGCTCGCGCACCGGGTCGAGCATCTCCACGACCGCCTCGCCGACGTCGCGCTTGAGATCACCGTACCCGGAGCCTTCGTACCCCACCTCGATCTCCCCGGGCGTGCGCTGCGTCGCCACTGCGAGGATGTCGATCAGGTTCGAGACGCCGGGCTTGTCGTCGCCGCGGCGGATCTCGCGCCCGGAGTCGGTGACGGCCGACCTGAACTTCTTGCGGATCACGTCCGGCTCGTCGAGCACCTTCACCGTGCCCTGCTGGGTCCCGCCCGTCGTCGACATCTTCCGCGTCGGCTCCTGGAGGTCCATGATCCGCGCGCCGACGTCGGGGTAAATGCCTTCGGGGACGACGAACGTCTCGCCGAAGCGTCCGTTGAACCGCTCGGCGACGTCGCGCGCGAGCTCGAGGTGCTGGCGCTGGTCGTCCCCGATCGGCACGCGATCCGTCTGGTAGAGAAGGATGTCGCCCGCCATCAGCACCGGGTAGGTGAAGAGGCCGGCCGACACGAACTCACGCCTGTCGGCCTTGTCCTTGAACTGCGTCATGCGGCCGAGCTGGCCGTACGAGGTGACGGCCGAGAGCAGCCAACTCGCCTCGGCATGCGCCCTGACGTGGCTCTGCGCGAAGACCGCCGAGCGGTCCGGGTCGAGCCCGGTCGCGATCAGCATCGCGAACAGGTCGAGCGTGCGGTCGTGCAGGTCGCGGGGGTCGTGGTCGACGGTGATCGAGTGCAGGTCCACGATGCAGAAGAACGCCGCCTCGCCCAGCTCCTGCGTCTGCGTGTACTGGCGAAAGCCGCCGATGTAGTTGCCGAGGTGCTTGTCGCCCGTCGGCTGGATGCCGGAGAAGATCGTCATGGGTTCCTTTCGTCCGCGTTCGCGGCCGAAGGAACCTAGACGCGCCTCCGGCCGCCACGTCGTGTCGACGCGTTGGCCCAGAAGAGCGAGTGGCGGTCGAGCCCTGGCATGCGTCTCTTTTAGCCGTTTTGGTGCGGAGCGTCAAAACGCCGCGGTTACACTCGACGAATGGCCGTTGCCCAGCCCTGGACGCCGTCGACGTGGCGCTCGCTCCCCGCGCTGCAGCAGCCGGACTGGCCCGATCCGGCAGCGGTCGACGTCGTCCGCGACCGGCTCCGGCAGCTGCCGCCGCTCGTGTTCGCGGGCGAGGCGCGGGCGCTCCGCCGGGCGCTGGGCGAGGCGGTCGAGGGCCGGGCGTTCCTGCTCCAGGCCGGCGACTGCGCCGAGTCGTTCCGCGACGTCTCGGCGGTCGCGATCCGCGAGCGGCTCAAGGCGCTCCTCCAGATGTCGGCCGTGCTGACGTACGGCGCAACGCTTCCGGTCGTCAAGGTCGGGAGGATCGCAGGGCAGTTCACGAAGCCGCGCTCGGCGCTCACCGAGCAGGTCGACGGCGTCGAGTTGCCGACGTTCCGGGGGCATGCCGTGCACTCGGACGAGCCCACGGTGGAGGCGCGGGTGCCCGACCCCGAGCGGATGGTGCAGGCGTACTACCAGGCGGTCTCGACGCTCAACCTGCTGAGGGCATTCACCAAGGGGGGCTTCGCCGACCTCACCCAGGTGCACACGTGGAACCAGGAGTTCGTCGCAAGCTCGCTCGAGGGGCGGCGCTACGAGGTGATCGCGAACGAGATCGGCCGCGCTCTGCGGTTCATGCAGGCGATCGGCATCGACCTCGGCGACGAGCGCACGATCCACGAGGTCGACGTCTGGACGAGCCACGAGGCGCTGCTCCTCGACTACGAGGAGCCGCTCGTGCGCCGCGACTCGACGACGGGCGACTGGTACGCGTGCTCGGCGCACTTCCTCTGGGTGGGGGAGCGGACGCGCCAGCCCGACGGGGCGCACGTCGCGTTCCTCACCGGGGTCGAGAACCCGGTCGGCGTCAAGGTCGGGCCGCACGCGACGCCCGACGAGCTCGTCGCGCTCTGCGAGCGGCTCAACCCGCACCGGGTCGCCGGTCGTCTCACGCTGGTCACCCGCCTCGGGGCAGACCGCGTGCGCGAGACGCTGCCGCCGCTCCTGCGCGCGGTGCGCGAGACGGGTGTGCCCGTGCTGTGGGCCTGCGACCCGATGCACGCGAACACGTTCGTCACGCCGTCGGGACACAAGACCCGCCGCTTCGACGACGTCCTCCGCGAGATCGAGGGGTTCTTCGGCGCTCACCGCGAGGTCGGCTCGTGGCCGGGTGGCGTGCACCTGGAGATCACCGGGGAGGACGTGACGGAGTGCCTCGGCGGCTCCGAGAGCGTGCTGGAGGAGCAGCTCGACCACCGCTACGAGACGCTCTGCGACCCGAGGCTCAACGTGCGCCAGTCGCTCGACCTGGCTTTTCGCGTCGCGGAGATGATGCGGGCCGCGTGATCGCCTCGCGGCGATCGCGACGGTAGGCCGCGCCGTATGGCCACCGCCAGCATCGACCGGCTCGCCGTGGTCGGGACGGGCCTCATCGGCGCGTCCGCCGGCCTCGCGGCCCGACGGGCCGGGGTCGGCACCGTCCTCGGCTGGGACCCGGACGCGGACCATCTCGAGCTCGCCTCCGAGCGCGGCGCCGTCGAGCCGGCCGCCGATCTCGGCGCCGCGGTCGGCGCCGCGGAGATCGTCGTCGTCGCGTCGCCGGTCAGCGAGCTGCCGCGAACCGTGCGGGAGGTGCTCGCCCACGCGGCGGAGGGCTGCACGGTGACGGACGTCGGCTCGACGAAGCAACCGGTCGCAGCCGCGGCGGGCGGCGATCCCCGGTTCGTCGGCGGCCACCCGATCTGCGGCGCCGAGACGCGCGGCCCCGAACGGGCGACGGCCGAACTGTTCGACGGCGCCACGTGGTTCCTGACGCCGACCGCGGCGACGGCTCCGGAACGGCTCCGCGCCGTGCACGGGCTCGTGACGGCGCTCGGCGCGCGCCCCGTCGCCATCGGGCCGGACGCCCACGACCGCCTCGTCGCGGTGACGAGTCACCTCCCACACGTCCTCGCGAACGTCATGCTCAACCAGGCGGGCTCGACGAGGATCGACGGGCACGACCCGCTGCAGGCGGCGGGCGGCTCGCTGAAGGACATGACGCGGATCGGCGGCGCCAACCCGCGCATCTGGGTCGACATCTTCCTGGACAACCGCGAAGCGCTGGCAGGAGCCCTCGCCGAGCAGCGCCGCCAGCTCGAGCAGGTCGAGCGGGCGCTCGCGGCCGGCGACGCAGGCTTCCTCGCGCGGTGGATCGGCGAGGCGAGCGGCCATCGCCGGAGGATGCTGGCGACCGCATTCGCCGACCCGGGCGAGCTCCACCGGCTGCGGATCCACATCTCAGACCGGCCGGGCGTGCTCGCGGGGATCTTCCAGGCGCTCGGCGCGGAGCGGATCAACGTCGAGGACTTCGAGCTCGACCACGTGTCGGCCGAGCGCGGCGGCTCTCTGACGGTGCTCGTCGCCGGTGAGGGCGAGGCCGTGCGCGCCGCGGAGCTGCTCGAGCAGCAGGGCTACGGCGTCGTCGCCTCCCCGGTGATCGACGAGTGAGCGTCGGCGCGTCCCTCGTCGTCGAGCCGGCGCCGCGGCTCGTCGGCCACCTCGCCGTCCCTGGCGACAAGTCGATCTCGCACCGAGCGGTGCTGCTCGGCGCGATCTGCGACGGCGAGACCCGGATCGCCGGTTTCGGCCGCTCGGCAGACACCGAGGCGACGATCGCGGCCGTCCGCGCGCTCGGGGTCGACGTCTACGAGCACGGCGCCGGCACCCTGCGGATCTTCGGGAAGGGGCTGCGCGGGCTCACCGCGCCGGGCCGGCCGGTCGACTGCGCGAACGCCGGTACGCTCGTCCGGCTGATCGCGGGGATCCTCGCCGGCCAGGCGGGCGAGCGCTTCGAGCTGACCGGCGACGACTCGCTCTCGCGCCGCCCGATGGAGCGCGTCGCGGAGCCGCTCCGCCGCATGGGGGCGACGATCGAGACCACGGACGGCTGCCTGCCGCTGCGGATCGAGGGCGGAGCGCTCGGGGGGATCGACTACGCGCTGCCGGTCGCAAGCGCCCAGGTGAAGTCGGCCGTCCTGCTCGCGGGGCTCTACGCCGAGGGCGAGACGACCGTCGTCGAGCCGGCCCGACCCGCGACCACACCGAGCGCATGCTCGATGCCGCCGGCGCACGGGTCGCGGTCCGCCCGACCAGCGTGACCATCAGCGCCGCGGAGCGGCTCTCTCTCGGTGAGGTCGAGATCCCGGGCGACTTCTCCTCCGCCGCGCCCTTCGTCGTCGCCGCCACGCTCGTCCCCGGCTCCGAGCTCCACGTTCACGGCGTCAACCTCAACCCGAGGCGAACGGGGCTGTTGGACATCCTCGAGCGGATGGGCGCGAAGGTCACCGTCTACAACCGCCGCCCGATCGGCGGCGAGCCGGGTGGCGACCTCGAGATCCACTCGGCGCCGCTCGTCGGGACCACGGTGGAGGCGCGCGAGGTACCGCTGGCGATCGACGAGCTGCCCCTCTTCGCACTCTCGGCGGCCTGCGCACGCGGCACCAGCGTGCTCCGAGGGGCCGAGGAGCTCCGCGCGAAGGAGACGGACCGCATCGAGGCCACGGTGGACGCTCTCCGTGCGATCGGTGTGCGGGCGCGGGCGCGGCAGGACGGCCTGACCGTCACCGGCGTCCCGGCTCGCCTCAGGGGTGGACGCATCGCGAGCCGCGGCGACCACCGCCTCGCGATGCTCGGGGCCGTGGCCGGCCTTGCGTCCCGCGACGGGGTGCGAATCGAGGGCGCGGACGCCGTCGACGTCAGCTTCCCGGGCTTTTTCGAGATGCTCGAGGAGCTCCGCCGCACGTCTGCCGTCGAGCAGCCGGACCGGCGGTAGAGCGCCGACCGTCTAACCTCCGCCGCGATGATCGTGGCGATCGACGGCCCGGCCGGAGCGGGGAAGAGCTCCGTCGCCAAAGCGCTCGCGGAGCGCCTCGGGTTCCGCTATCTCGACACCGGCGCCATGTACCGCGCCCTCACCTGGCTGGCGCTTCACGAGGGCGTGCCCCTCGACGACGGACCTGCCCTCGAGGCGCTCGCGGCCGCGAGCCCGGTCGGGTTCGGCGAGCACGGCACGGTGTCGATCGCGGGCGAGGACGTCACGCAGCGGATCCGCGAGCCGGAGATCGACTCCGCGGTCCCGGTCGTGGCGCGCCACCCCGAGGTGCGCAGCGTGATGCGCGAGCGGCAGCGCGCGCTCGGCCACGCGGGCGACTCGGTGATCGAGGGACGTGATATCGGCGTGGTGGTCGTCCCGGACGCCGAGGTCAAGATCTGGCTCGTCGCCGACCCGGCGATTCGCGCGCGGAGGCGGCACGCCGAGCGCGACGGGCTCGGGATGGAGGAGCTCGCGGAGGAGCTTCGGCGCAGGGACTCCCGCGACGCCCCGAACACCCACCGCGCGCCGGACGCGATCGAGGTCGACACGACCGCGCTCTCGCTGCCGGAGGTGATCACGCGGATCGAGACGCTCGTCGTGGCCGCGAGATCAGGGGTCGGATGAGCCTCCCGGACGTCACGTGGGCGCTCGGGCGCCCGACGATCGGCCTCGCGGCCGCGCTCGCGTCGCGGCTCAAGGTCTACGGGACGGACCGCGTGCCGCTCGACGGAGGTCTCGTCGTGGCGTCGAACCACTTCCATTGGCTCGACCCGGCCGTCCTCGGCGCGACCAGCCCCCGCGTCCTCTACTACATGGCGAAAGTCGAGGCGCACCGGGTGCCGGGGTTCGGGGCCTTCATCCGCAGCTTCGGCTGCTTCCCAGTGAGGCGTGGCGAGTCGGACCGCGAGGCGGTGCGGACGATGCGCCGGATCGTCGCCGAGGGGCACGCGCTCGGCCTGTTCGTCGAGGGCACGCGGCAGCGGTCCGGCGTCCCGGGCGTCGTCCAGCCGGGCGCGGCGATGGTGGCGCTGCAGGAGGCCGCGCCGGTCGTCCCGGTCGCGATCCACGGGACGCAGACATGGCAGCCCGGGACGTTCCGGCCCGTGTCCATCGCCTGGGGTGAGCCGATGACGTTCGACGGACTGCCCAAGGGCGGCAAGGGCTACAAGGAGGCCTCGGCGCTGGTCCAGGCGGAGATCCGGCGGCTCTTCGACTGGCTCGTCGACGTGCACCGGCTCGGCCGGCCGGACGGCGTCCCGCCCGGGGCGGAGCGCCGCTAGGCGATGGACGAGGCCGAACTCGGAGGCACGGCCGAGCCCGAGCCCGTGAGGAGCGCCGGGACGGTTGTGATCGTCGGCTTCCCGAACGTCGGCAAGTCGACGCTCGTCAACAGGCTCACCGAGAGCCGCGCCGCCGTCGTCCACGAGACCGCGGGCGTCACGCGCGACCGCAAGGAACTCCTGGCCGACTGGAACGGCGTCACGTTCCGCCTCGTCGACACGGGCGGCGTCGACGAGGCCGACACCGGCCCGTTCGGGCGCCACGTCGCCGACCAGGCCCGCGCCGCGATCGGCGAGGCCGACCTCGTCCTCTTCGTCGTCGACGCGCGTGCCGGCATCACCCCGGGGGACGAGGAGCTCGCCGCGATCCTGCGCGCCGCCGACAAGCCCGTGATCGTGCTCGCGAACAAGATCGACGATCCGCGCCGCGACCTCGACGCGGTCGAGTTCCATCGGCTCGGCCTGGGCGATCCAGTCCCGCTCTCGGCGCTGCACGGGCACGGCACCGGCGACCTCCTCGACGACGTCGTCGCGCGACTCCCCGGGCGCGACGAGGCGATCGTGGGCGAGGAAGCGATCCGCGTCGCGATCCTCGGCCGCCCGAACGTCGGGAAATCGTCGCTCCTGAACGCCCTGCTCGGAGAGGAGCGGGTCATCGTGTCCGACGTCCCGGGGACGACGCGCGACACGATCGACACGGTGCTGACCCGCGGCGAGACGACGTTCCTCCTGGTCGACACGGCCGGGCTGCGGCGCAAGCGCCGGCAGCGCCAGGGGATCGAGTACTACTCGGAGCTCCGGGCGCTCGAGGCCGCGGAGCGGGCCGACGTCGCCCTCGTGCTCGTGGATGCGTCGGAGGGCGTCGTCGAGCAGGACCTCGCGGTCGCCGACGTCGCGCGCAAGGCGGGCTGCTCGACGCTCGTCGTGCTCTCGAAGTGGGATCTCACCACGGTCGACCTCCAGGAGACGCGCGGCCTCCTGAACCGCCGCCTCCGCCAGCGGCCGCCCGCGATCGCCGTCTCGGCGCACACCGGCCGCGGGCTCGGGCGTCTCCTCGACCACGTCGAGGCGCTGTTCGCGAAGCACGTGGCGCGGATCCCGACACCGGTGCTCAACAAGGCGCTCGGCGAGCTCAAGGAGGCGCGGCCAGGGCCCTCCGGCGAGCGCGGGCGCAGGCTGAAGCTTCTCTATGCGACGCAGACGGCGAAGCGGCCGCCGCGCCTGCGGGTGTACGTCAACGACCCTCGGCTCGTGACGCGCGACTACGGCTTCTGGGTCGAGAACGAGTTGCGGGCCCGTTTCGAGCTGCAGGGCGTCCCGGTGTCGATCGACTTCCAGCGGTCCGAGTGATGGACGTCGTCGTCGTCGGCGGCGGCTCGTGGGGCACCGCGTTCGCGCACCTGCTCCGGGACCACGGCCACGCCGTGACGCTCGCCTGTCGCGACCCGGCGCAGGTCGAGGCGATCCGGGACACCGGGCGGAACCCGCGCTACCTGACGACCGTCGACCTGACGGGCATCGGCGCGGCGTTGATCGGGGAGGCGCCGGTCGCCGACGCGAACCTCGTCGTGGTCGCCGTACCTAGCGCGTCGTTCGGCGACGTCGTCGGCGCGCTTCCCGGCCGCGCCCCGATCCTCAGCCTGACGAAGGGGCTCGACCCGTCGACGGGCGACCGGCTGTCGACGCTCTTGCGCGACCGGCCCGTGGCGGTCCTCTCGGGCCCGAACCTCGCGGACGAGGTCGTCCGCGGCCTCCCGGCCGCGGCGGTGATCGCGTGCGAGAGCCTGCCGCTCGCGGTCCAGCTCCAGCTGGCCATCAACTCGACGGCCTTCCGTGTGTACGTCAACGACGACCTCGTCGGCGTGGAGCTGTGCGCCGCCGCGAAGAACGTGATCGCGCTCGCCGCCGGCGGGGCGGACGGGCTTCGACTCGGCGACAACGCGAAGGCCGCGCTCGTCGCGCGCGGCCTCGCCGAGATGGGCCGCCTCGCCGAGGTCGCCGGCGCCCGGCCGGAGACGTTCGCCGGGCTCGCGGGGATGGGCGACCTGATCGTCACCTGCTGGTCGCCCTCCGGCCGGAACCGTCGCTGCGGGGAGCTCGTCGCACAGGGGATGACCCCCGACGAGGCCGCGCGCTCGATCGGCATGGTGGTCGAGGGTCTCACCACCGCCCCGTCGCTGCGCCGGCTGGCGCACCGGCTCGAGGTGGAGATGCCGATCACGGAGGGCGTCTGCGCCGTGCTCGACGGGGTGCCGCTCACCGAGCTGCTCGCGCAGCTGATGCGCCGCGACCCCACGGTGGAGTGACGACCGACCGCGGCTGGCACTCCCGGGGATCCCGGCTAAGGTTCGACACGCAATGAGCGTCCGCACGTTCCAGTTCACGTCCGAGTCGGTCACCGAGGGGCATCCCGACAAGATCGCCGATCAGATCTCCGACGCGGTCCTCGACGCCGTCATGCGCGACGACGAGGAGGCACGCGTCGCCTGCGAGACGCTGATCACGACGGGCCTCGTCGTCGTCGCCGGCGAGGTGACGACGAAGACGTACGTCGACGTGCGGTCGATCGTGCGCGAGACGATCGCCGGAATCGGGTACACGCGCGCGAAGTACGGCTTCGACGCGGAGACCTGCGGCGTGATGGTCGCGATCGACGACCAGTCGTCCGACATCGCCCAGGGCGTCGACGAGTCGTTCGAGGCGCAGCACGGCGACACCGACCCGATCGACCGGATCGGCGCGGGCGACCAGGGGATGATGTTCGGCTACGCGACCCACGAGACCGAGGAGCTGATGCCGCTGCCGATCATGCTCGCGCACAAGCTCGCCCGGCGGCTCGCGGCCGTGCGCAAGGCGGACGTTCTCCCCTACCTGCGGCCGGACGGCAAGACCCAGGTGACGGTGCGGTACGAGATCGACGAGCGCGGGATCCAGCGTCCCGTCGAGATCGAGCGCGTGCTCGTTTCGACGCAGCACCGCGACGGGCTCGACGCCGAGTCGCTGATCAAGCCCGACCTGCTCGAGCACGTCGTCGAGCCGATCCTCCACGCCGACTACCGCGATCTCTACGACCCCGCGAAGCTGGGTGCCAAGGACTTCTTCTTCGTCAACCCGACCGGGAAGTTCGTGATCGGCGGGCCGATGGGCGACACGGGACTGACGGGCCGCAAGATCATCGTGGACACCTACGGCGGCGCGGCCCCGCACGGCGGCGGCGCCTTCTCCGGCAAGGATCCGACGAAGGTCGACCGCTCCGCGGCCTACGCCGCCCGGTATGTCGCGAAGAACGTCGTCGCCGCGGGCCTCGCCGACCGCTGCCAGGTACAGGTGGCCTACGCGATCGGCGTGGCGCACCCGATGAGCGTGCTCATCGACACCTTCGGCACCGAAGCGGAGGGGCTCACGAATGAGCGCATCTCCTCGCTCGTGCTCGAGCACTTCGACCTGCGCCCCGGGGCGATCGTGCGCGATCTCGAGCTGCGCCGCCCGATCTACGCGAAGACCGCGGCGTACGGGCACTTCGGCCGCACCGACTCGGCCGACTTCACGTGGGAGCGGACGGACAAGGCCGAATCGCTTCGCGCCGCGGCCGGGCTCGGCGCGCCGGCGGCGGTCTGAGCGGCTAGCGCTGCTTCGGCACCTTCTGGATCGCCGTCGCGACCCGCTCCGTGATCCGCGCGAGAATCTCGTCCGCCCGCGACTGCGTCAGCCGGCCGCGCTCCACGGCGCGGGAGAGCGCCTCCTTGACCGGGGCGAGCATCGCCGCCTGGAGGCCGGCCGCCGTCTTCCCCTCGGCGGCCGCGACCTGGGCGAGCGACTTCCCGCTTCGCAGCTCCGCCCGGAGCTCCGCGCGCGTCATGCCGAGGTAGGTCGCCACCGGACCGCGGCCCCTCGCCTTCGCGGCGATCGCCCCGACCATGGCCTTGTGGCGCTGGACGAACCCACGGCGGAGGCCGATTCCGAGGCCCTTGGCCGCGGCGATGCGCGCCTTGAGCTTCGCGCCCTGCTCGGGCGTGAGCCGGCCGGCTGCGACGGCGGCGTCGACCCGGGCCGTGAGGGCGGCCTTGAAGGCGTCGCGCAGCTTGTCGGGCGAGACGCCGAGCCGGGCGGCCGCGTCGTCGACGAGGGACGGGGAGTCGGCCGCGGCGGCCGCGCCCGCTCCGAGGGCGAGCGCTGCGGTGGCGGCGACCAATGCGGCGATTGCGGTGATCCTGGGCATGCGTCGATTCTCCTCGGGTCGGGCGGTTGTGGCAAGCCAATCAACCGGACGTTGGCATCCGGTGAGTTCCGCGTAAGCCGAACGTAAGTCGCCGCTGTGCGCGGCTACGCGGCGACGCGGACGTAGAGGCCCTGCGCGGCCTTCTCGCCGATCGCGCGCTCCCCGTCTCCCAGAACGACCTTGAGCTGGCCCGCCGCGGGCTGCGCCTCGCGCATCTCGACATTCGACCCCGGGATGTAGCCCTCGTCGTAGAACCAGTGGAGCAGGTCCCCGTCGTGCTCGGCGAGCCGGACGATCTCGCCACGCTGGCCGGGCTCGAGCTCCGCGAGCGCGAGCAGGCCCACGTTCTCCGTCTGCTCGACCTCCGGCTCGACGGGCCAGCCGTGCGGGCAGCGGTCCGGGCGGCCGAGCCGCTCGTACATGCGCTCGATCATCTCGTCCGTGAACGTGTCGCCCATCTCGTCCGCGTGGACGTGCGACTCGGAGGCCGTGTAACCCATGAAGTCGGTGAGGAAGCGCTCGATGATCCGGTGCTTGCGCACCACTCGCTCCGCCCGTTCGATTCCACTGGGCGTGAGGATCGCCTCCTTCTGCTCGCCCCGCTCGACGAGCCCCTCCGCTTCCAGGCGCTTCAGCATCTCCCCCGCGGAGGCGCGCGAGACGCCGAGCATCTCCGCGACCCGCGACGCGATCGCGCTCTCTCCGGCCGGCCGGTACTCGCCGATCGGGAAGGCGAGGAAGTAGATCACCTCGAGGTACTCGTCGACCGAGTGCCCGTGCCCAGCCACGGCGGGAGTCTACCCGCCGGCCTTCGCGAGCCCCCGGTCACCGTGCACGAGCCAGAGCACCGGCGCGGAGAGGACGACGAGGAGGAGCGCGGGTACCGCCGCCTGCGAGTAGGCGCCCACCTGTGTCGCGGCCCAGATCTCCGTCGCGAGGGTGTCGAAGCCGATCGGACGGAGCAGGATCGTCGCCGGGAGCTCCTTCATCGCCGAGAGGAAGACGAGTGCCGCGCCCGCGAGCGCGCCCGACCTGACGAGCGGCACGGTGACCAGCCAGGCCGTTGCGATCGGCCCCCGTCCCAGGCCGCGGGAGGCCTCTTCGATACGGGGGCCGACGCGCGAGAGACCGATGTCGAGGCCGGAGAGCGCCAGCGGGAAGAACCGGACGGCGTAGGCGAAGACCAGTAGGGCGAGCGTCTGGTAGAGCGGCGAGACGTAGCGGGCTGCGAAGAAGACGAGCGAGAGGGCGATCACGATCCCGGGGAGGGCGTTCCCCGCGTAGGCGAGGCGCTCCAGCGCCCGGGAGAGCCTCGACGGGTACCGCGCCGCGAGCAGCGCGACGGGAAGCGCTGCCGCGAGCGTGACGGCGGCGGCGAGCCCGGAGGCGCCGAGCGAGTGCAGAGCTTCGTGCCACGGCATCTCCAGCTCCCGGTCGTTGGCGATCCCGCGCGCCAGCCAGTAGCCGAGCACGCCCGCCGGGAGGACCAGGAAGAGGCCCGTGACGAGCGCGCACCACACGAGGGCGGGGTAGCGGGCCTTTCGGAGCTCCACGGGGCGCGCCCGCCGTGCCGTCCCCGGCCCCGTGCGCCAGAGCTTGCCGCGTGTCCGCGTCCGGAGCTCGAACGCGAGGGCGACCGCGGTGAGCCCGACGAGCGCCAGCGCGAGCACCGCCGCGGGCGTCCTGTCGAAGAGGCTCCGGTACTGGAGGTAGATCGCCCGGGTGAGCGAGTCGTAGCGCATCAGCGAGACGACGCCGAAGTCGGACAGGACGTAGAGCGCCACGAGGAGCGAGCCGAGCGTGATCGACGGGCGTACCGCGGGGAGCGTCACTCGCGCGAGCGCGCGGGCGCGTGCGACACCAAGGCTGCGGGCCGCCTCCTCGAGCGCCGGGTCCATGTCGCGAAGCGCGGCCTGCGTCAGGAGAAAGACGTACGGATAGGTCGAGAGCGTCAGTGCCGCGACCGCGCCCCAGTAGCCGGTCGGGTCGGGCAGGCGCTCGACCCCGAGCGCCTGCTGGAGCAGGCCGCGTTCGCCGAAGAAGCCGAGCAGGCAGAAGGCCGCGACGTAGCTCGGGATCACGAGCGGCAGCGCCACCGCGACGGCCCAGGCACGGCGGCCGGGCAGGTCGGTGCGGGTGACGAGCCAGGCGGTCGGGACGGCGACGACGATTGCCGCGACGACGACGCCGGCGACGAGCAGGACGGTGTTTACGACGAGGCGGAGCGTGGATTCGTCCCAGAGGACATCGAGCGCCCGCCCGCCGCCGCCCGCGACCCGGATCACGAGGTACACGAGAGGCAGCAGGAGGAGCGCGACGACGGCGCTCGCGCAGAGCGCGAGTGCCAGGGGCGGACGCCTGACGGCGCCCGCCGGCACTACGTGAGCCAGCCGGTCTGGCGGAGCAGCTCGACGGTCGACTCGAGCTCGGCGCCGAACGCGGTCAGCTCGACGTCGGGGCCCTGGATCTGGTCGAGCGGGACGAGGCCGGCGGGCGGGTCGATCCCGGCGACGAGGGGGTACTCGTTCTCTTCCGCCTCGTCGACGTAGAACCGCTGCGCGTCGTCGGAGAGCAGGAATTCGACGAACGCCTCGGCGTCGTCGCGCTGGTCCGTGCCCGCGAGCACGCCGGCGCCCGCGACGCTGACGAGCGTCCCGGGGTCGCCCGCCTCGAACAGGTGGTTTGCGACCGGGGCGTCCGGCTGCTCTTCCTTGACGAGCGCGAGGTAGTAGTGGTTCACGAGCCCGACGTCGATCTCGCCGGCCGCCACCGCCTCGACGATCGGCAGGTTCTTCTCGTAGGTCTTCGCGCCGTTGGCCCTGAGGCCCTCGAGCCACTCGCGCGTGCGGTCGTCGCCGAGCGTCAGGCGCATCGCCGTCACGAATGCCTGGAACGACGCGTTGGTCGGGGCGACGCCGACCCGGTCCTTCCACTTCGGGCTCGTCAGCTCGAGCACGGACGCCGGAAGGTCGCTCTCCTCGACTCGGTCGGTGTTGTAGGCGAGGACGCGGGTGCGCCCGGAGGTGCCGACCCACCGTCCGTCCGCGTCACGGAAGCGCGGCGAGACCCGGTCGAGCGTGGCGGTCGGCAGCTCCTCGAGCTGCGCATCGACGGCTCCCAGCGACCCCGGGTCCTGCGCGAAGAACACGTCCGCCGGCGAGTTGTCGCCCTCCTCTGCGATCGTCGCCGCCAGCTCGGCGGAGTCGCCGTAGCGGACCTCGACCTCGACGCCCGTCGCGTCGGTGAACTTCTCGAAGAGCGGCGCCACGAGCTCCTCCTCGCGGCCCGAGTAGACCGTGAGCGGGCCGCTCGTCTCGTCGCCGCCGCAGCCCACGGCGAGCGTCGCCAGCAGCAGCACGACGATTGTCGTGATTCCCTTCATCCGACCTCCCGTAAGGTTTGCCCTGCGATCGATGTAAGGCAAACCTTACAAAAGTCAGGAGAGGACGGCGACCCGCCCGTCGTGCAGCGTCACCGCGACCCGCGCGCCGAGCGGGACGACCTCGTTCGACGGTCGCTGGGAGACGAGCTCCAGTCCGTTCACGCGCACGCGGTAGAAGACGTCGTGGCCGCGGAACTCGCGGCCGACGACCTCGCCCTCGCCCTCGGGATGCGGCGCCAGCCCGACGAGCTCGGGGCGAACGAGGATCTCGACCGCCCCGGCGGCGCCGTTCGTCGGGACGACGCCGAGCGGGGTGTGGGCGACGCCGCCCTGCGCGGCGCCCGTGAGCACGTTTCCCGCGCCGAGGAACTCGGCGGCCCAACGGTCGGCGGGCGCGAAGTAGAGCTCCTCCGGCGTCCCGACCTGCACGATCGTGCCGTCACGCATGAGCGCGATCCGGTCGGCGACGGAGAACGCCTCCTCGCGGTCGTGGGTGACGAGGATCGTCGTCACGCGGAGCGGGCGCAGAACCGCTGACACCTCGGCGCGGAGGTCCGAGCGAAGCTGCGGATCGACGTTCGACCACGGCTCGTCGAGCAGGACGACCCTGGGAGCCGGCGCCAGCGCCCGGGCGAGGGCGACGCGCTGCTGCTGGCCGCCCGACAGCTCGTGCGGGTAGCGCGCGCCGAGGCCGCACAGGTCGACGAGCGCGAGGAGCGCCGGCACGCGGGCCGCGCGATCCCGCCGCGCGAGGCCGAAGCCGACGTTCTCCGCGACCGTCAGATGGGGGAAGAGCGCGTAGTCCTGGAACACCATCCCGACGCCGCGCGCCTCGGGCGGCGCCCACGACGGTCCGGCGACGACCCGTCCGCCCACCTCGATCGTTCCGGCGTCCGGCCGCTCGAAGCCGGCAATCGTGCGCAACAGGGTCGTCTTGCCGCAGCCGGACGGCCCGAGCAGCGCGAGGATCTCGCCGCCGGCGACCTCGAGGGCCGCGTCGCGCACGGCCGAGACGTCGCCGAAGCGCTTCGTCACGCCGTCCAGTCGGATCGCCACTCCCATGATGTAAGGCGAACCTTACCCCGTCTGGTAGGCACGCGTCGGACCGCGGGGTCTGCTCCGGTGCCGGCGCTACCGTGCACCCGTGCCGCTCGCGTCGGTCTATCCGCTCGTCTCGACCCGCTCGCTGGCGAAGCCGTTCACGTACGAGGTGCCGGAGAGCGTCGGCAAGGGCGCGGTCGTCTCCGTCCGCTTCGGGAGGAGCGCGACCCGCGGCGTCGTTGCGGACGTCGGCGTCGAGGCTCCCGCGGGCGTCGAGCCGGCCCTCGTCGGCCGGCTGCTCGACGAGATCCCGGCGACGCTCGTCGACCTCGCGCTCTGGGTCGCCGACTACTACGGCTCGACGCCCGCCCGCGCGCTCGAGCTCGTCGCCCCGTTGCGCCGCGCGCCTCGGGGCGAGCGACCGTCCCCGGCCGTTCGCGAGGCGCTCGACGGCGAGGCGGAGCCGGAGAGCCTCACGTCCGACCAGGAGGCTGCGGTCGAGCAAATCGTTGCGGCGCTGGACGAGGGCGTCGGCGAGCACGTCCTGCTCGCGGGACCGACCGGGAGCGGCAAGACCGAGGTGTACCTCCAGGCCTGCGCAGCGGCGCTCGAGCGCGGCCTGGGGACGATCGTGCTCGTTCCGGAGATCGCCCTCGCGCCGCAGACGGTCGGACGCTTCCGCCGCCGCTTCGGCGACCGCGTCGCGATCATCCACTCGTCACTCGGCGACGCGGAGCGGCGCGACGAGCGCGACCGCGTTGCGCGCGGCAAGGCACGGATCGTCGTCGGCGCCCGGTCGGCCGTCTTCGCGCCGATGCGCGGCGTCGGGCTGATCGTGGTCGACGAGGAGCACGACACGGCGTACAAGCAGGAGTCCGACCCCCGCTACGACGCGCGCACGGTCGCGGCGAAGCGGGCGGCGCTCGAGGGCGCCGTCGCCGTCTACGGCTCTGCGACGCCGCGGCCCGAGAGCTGGGCGCGGCTGCCGCGGCTACCGCTCGCCGCCCGGATCGGCGCGCCGCTCCCGCCCGTCAAGCTGATCGACCTCCGCCGCGAGGCGGGCTATCCGCTCTCGGCGCCGCTTCTCGAGGCGCTGGGCGGCGTCGTCGAGCAGCGCGGTCGCGCAATCCTCCTTCTCAACCGCCGCGGCGTCGCGCCTGCGATCCACTGCCGCGCCTGCGGCGTGTCCCGCCGCTGCCCGAACTGCGATGTCGCGCTCACGCTCCACACCGACGATCGGCTGCACTGCCACCACTGCGGCCGCGTGGAGGAGGTCCCCCGCCTCTGCCCGGAGTGCGGGTCGGTCGAGCTCGCGCGGATCGGCGCCGGCACGCAACGGCTCGAGGCGGAGCTGGCGAAGCGCGTCCCCGAGCTCGAGCGGTTTCGGCTCGACGCGGACGTGTCGCGGCGGCCGGGGGCGGTGCACGACGTCCTCTCGCGCTTCCGTTCGGCCGAGCGCGCGGTGCTCGTCGGGACGCAGATGGTGGCGAAGGGGCACCACATCCCGGGCGTCGCGCTCGCCGCGGTGGTCGACGCAGACACCGGCCTGTCACTACCCGACTTCCGTGCGGAGGAGCGCACCTTCCAGCTCGTGACGCAGCTCGCCGGGCGAAGCGGCCGCGACGCCCCGGGCCGCGTGCTCGTGCAGACGTTCCAGCCCGACGCGACGCCGCTGCGGCACGCGCAGAACCACGACGTGCCCGGGTTCCTCGCCGGCGAGCTCGAGCGGCGCGAGGCGCTCGGCTACCCGCCCTTCCGGCATCTCGTCTCGATCCTCGTGTCGGGGCCCGAGCCGGCCCCGCCGCTGTCGGCGCTGCGCGAGCTGCGCGGCCGGCTCGAGGCCGCGGGAGTCGAAGGCGACCTGCTGGGGCCGGCGCCGGTGCTCCGGCTACGCGGGCGCCACCGGGCGCAGCTCGTGGCCAAGACGACGCAGCCCCGCTCGGTGGCCCGCCACGCCTCCGCGCTCCTCGCCGCCGCAGCGCGGACGATGCGGCGCGACGGGCTGACGGCCGTCGTCGACGTCGATCCCCAGTCGCTATAGAACACGCCTCGTGGACGAGCGTGTCACCGCGATGATCCGCGACGCGATGCCCCTGGCGGCGCTGCTGGGCTTCGAGGGGGTCGAGGCAGGCCCTGAGGCGGTCGTCGTCCGCGGCGCGTGGGCGGCGGAGCGCTGCACGGCCGCGGGCGTCCTCCACGGCGGCTACCTCATGACGCTCGCCGACGCCGCGGCGGCCACGCTCGCGTACCTCAACCTGCCGCGGGGGGCGACGACGGCGACGATCGAGGCCAAGACGAACTTCCTCGCGGCCGTGCGGGAGGGCTCGGTCACGGCGCGGGCCGAGCTCGTGCATGCCGGCCGCAGGACGATCGTCGTGCAGGTCGACGTCGCCGCCGACGACGGTCGGCTCGTCTCGCGGACACTTCAGACCCAGGCCGTGATCGGCGGTGACGGCGGCTAAACTCGCCACGTGGCCGAGCCCGAGCACGATCACGATCACGATCACGACGAGGAGCACGAGCACCACGAGCTGACCGAGGCCGAGGCGCAGGCGGAGGCCGAGCGGCTCGTCCGCAAGGAGATCGCGCTCGCGCAGGTCCGCCAGTACGGCGATCCCGCGCTGCGGATGCGCGCCGAGGAGGTCGAGGAGTTCGACGACGAGCTGCGCGCCGTCACCGAGCGGATGATCGGCGTCATGCACGACGCGGAGGGCGTCGGTCTCGCCGCGACCCAGGTCGGCATCCTGCGTCGCTTCTTCGTCTGCACGATCGACGGCGAGGACCGCGTGTTCGTCAACCCGTCGGTCACACCGGTCGGAAAGGACACCGAGGTGGACAGCGAGGGCTGCCTCTCGCTCGGCTCGGTGCGCGTCCCGGTCGAGCGCGTGACGAAGGTCGTGGTCGAGGCGCGCGACGCGGCCGGCGAGCCCGTCTCGCTCGAGCTCGAGGGATATCCGGCTCGCGTCGTGCAGCACGAGCTCGACCACCTGGACGGCAGGTTGATGCTCGACCGCACCGACGACGAGTCGAGGCGCGAGGCGCTCCGCGCCCTGCGGCCGCGGCTCGTGCTCTCCTCCTAGCGGGACGCTCCGCATGGCACGGATCGCAGTCGCCGCGACCGCGCCGTTCGGGGCCGACCTGCTCGAGCGGCTCGCCGCGCGTCACGACGTGGCGGCGCTCCTCACGCGCCCGGACGCACCGGCAGGACGGGGGCGGCGCCTTGCCCCGCCGCCCGCGAAGACCCTCGCCGAGCGTCTCGGGATCCCGGTGCTCCAGCCCGAGCGCCCCCTCCCGGGGATCGAGCTCGACGCGCCTGTCGTCGTCGTGTGCGCGTACGGCCTGCTGATCCCGCCCGAGACGCTCGCCGAGCGGCTCTGGCTCAACGTCCATCCCTCGCTCCTCCCACGCTGGCGCGGCGCGGCGCCGGTCGAGCGGGCGATCATGGCGGGTGACACGGAGACGGGGGTCACGATCCACGAGACCGTTCGCGAGCTCGACGCCGGCCCGGTCGCGGCGCAAGAGGTGTTCCCGATCGGCCCCGAGGAGGACGCGGGCGACGTCTTCGCCCGCTCGGCCGAGGTCGCCGTACGGCTGCTCGACGGGGTTCTCACGGAGCCCGAGCCGCGGTTCCGGCCGCAGGCCGGGGAGCCGACATACGCGGAGAGGATCGGGCCGGAGGACCGCCTGCTCGACCTCGCGCGGCCCGCGGCCGAGCTCGTACGCGTCGTGCGCGCGCTGAGCCCGCACATCGGCGCGAGGGCCGAGCTCGAGGGGCGGCGCGTCACCGTCTGGCGGGCACGGGTGGGGGAGGACGGCTCGTTCGTCCCACTCGAGGTGCAGCCGGAAGGCGGCCGCCGGATGGAGGTCGCGGCGTGGCATCGCGGCCTCAGGTGAGCGCGGCGCGGCGCGCCGCGTTCGCGGTGCTGCAGCGCGTGTTCGAGGACGGGGCGTACGCGGACCGCGCGCTTCGCTCCGCGTCCGACGGGCTCGACGATCGCGACCGCGCTCTCGCGCGCAGGCTTGCGTACGGCTCGATCCAGCGGGCGAGGACGCTCGACCATGCGATCGAGGCCCTCGGCCGCCGTCCGGTTCGGAAGCTCGATCCTCCGGTGCGCGCCGCGCTCCGCCTCGGCTGCTACCAGCTCGCATTCCTCGACGGCGTGCCGCGCTACGCGGCGGTCAACGAGTCCGTCGAGCTCGTCCGGCGGGCGCGCCTCGAGCGGGCGGTGCCGTTCGCGAACGCGGTGCTACGACGCCTCGCCGACGGCGCCCGCGAGCTCTGCGCCGCGCTGCCGGAGGGCACGCCGAAGGCGGCCGCGCTCCGCCACTCCTACCCCGACTGGATCGCGGAGACCTGGTGGCGCGAGCTCGGGCCCGACGAGGCCCGCGCGCTCATGGCCGTCCAGAACGAGGAGCCCGAGACCGCCGTGCGGCTCGTTCGCGGCGAGATCGAGGGCCGCCCGGACCCCGTCGTGCCCGGCGCCTGGCTCGTCGACCGCGTCGACGAGCACGCGCTCGCCGAGGGGCGGATCTGGCCGCAGAGCCGCGCCTCGCAGCTCGTCGGCCACGTCGTCGGCTCGCACCCCGGCGAGCGGACGCTCGACCTGTGCGCGGCCCCGGGCGGCAAGGCGACGATGCTCGCAGGCGAGGTGGTCGCGGTCGAGGTCGACGAGGCGCGCGCGGAGCGGCTCGCGGAGACGGCGCGCCGGCTGGGGGCGGAGAACGTCCGCGTCGTCCACGCCGACGGCCGCACGCTCCCCCAGGGGCTCGACGGCTTCGACCACGCGCTCGTCGACGCGCCGTGCTCCGGTCTCGGGGTCCTCGCCTCGCGGCCCGACCTCCGCTGGCGAGCCGAGCCGCTTCCGGAGTTGCAGCTCGAGCTCCTCCGGGCGGCGATCGGGCGGGTGCGGCCCGGCGGGACCGTCGTCTACTCGACCTGCACGGTCAACGGGGAGGAGTGCGAGGACGTCGTCGACACGGTCGTCGCCGAAGAGCTCGCCGACGTCGATCCGACGCCCGGCGACGACTGGCCATCGTTCCGCCACCGCACACGGCCCGGATTCCTGCAGACGCTGCCGCACCTCCACGGTACGAGCGGGTTCTTCGTGGCTCGGCTTGTCGTGCGGTAAGGCGCCCTGCCTGCCCGAGTACGATCGCCGCGTGGCCTGGGAGCAGTGGATTCGTGGCGGGACGGAGATCGAGCCCTCCCTCTACGCGGCGGACTTCCGGCGGCTCGGCGAGCAGATCGACCGTCTCCTCGAAGCCGGCTGCCGCGTGTTCCACTTCGACTGCGGCGACGGGCACTTCGTGCCGCCGGTGACGATGGGGCCGGTCGTGCTCCGCTCGATCGCCCCCGCGATCAAGGCGGCCGGCGGCGTCCTCGACTGCCACCTGATGGTCGACGACCCCGTGCATCACTTCGAGGAGTTCGCCGCGTCGGGCGCCGACTCCGTCACCTTCCACGTCGAGGTCGCGGACGATGTGGCAGGGGTCGCCGATCGGGCCCGCGCGCATGGCCTCGCGGTGGGCGTCGTGTTCAACCCCGAGACGAGCCCCGAGCGGGCGGCCGCGGCGGCCGCAGGCGCCCAGGCGGAGATGGTGCTCTGCATGAGCATCCACCCGGGCTACTCGGGTCAGGCGTTCATGCCCGAGGCGCTCGGGCGGATCGGGACGCTCGCGGGGCTCGTGGACGTGCCGATCCAGGTGGACGGCGGCGTCGGCCCCGACAACGTGGAGGCGCTGCGCGCGGCGGGGGCGTCGCTCTTCGTCGCCGGAAGCGCGATCTTCGGCGCACCCGACCCGGCCGAGGCGTACGGGCGCCTCGCCGCGGCCGTCGCGTGAGCCTCGAGCGGGCGCTCGCGCTGGTCGACGCAGCGCCGGGCCGCGGCTACCCGAACCCGACCGTCGGCGCGGTCGTCGTCGGCCGGGACGGCAATTCCGTGGGCGAGGGCATCAGCGAGCCTGCCGGCGGCCGCCACGCCGAGGTCGTCGCGCTCGACCACGCAGGGGAGGCGGCGCTCGGGTCGACGCTCTACGTGACGTTGGAGCCCTGCGCCCATCACGGCCGCACGCCGCCGTGCGTCGACCGCATCGTCGATGCGGGTGTCGCCCAGGTCGTCGCCGCGTGTGCCGATCCCAGCTCCGAGGCCGGCGGCGGCGCGGAGCGGCTGCGGGCGTCCGGCGTCGGCGTCGAGCTCCTCGACCTCCCGGAGGCACGGCGCCAGAACGAGACCTGGCGAACGTGGGCGTCGCTCGGTCGGCCGCACGTGACGCTCAAGCTCGCGGTCTCCGTCGACGGCTCCGCGGTGGTACCCGGGCGGCGCTGGCTCACCGGCAAGGAGTCGCGCCGCCGGGTCCACGAGCTGCGCGCGACCGTCGACGCGGTCGGAGTCGGGATGGGGACCGTCCTCGCGGACGCGCCGCGCCTCGATGCACGGGACGTCCCGGTCACACGACAGCCGAGGCGGCTCGCATTCGGCCGCGGCCCGCTCCCGGGCGGCTCCGAGCTCGAGCTCCGCACCGGCCCGCTCGCCGTCGAGCTGACCGCGCTCGGGGCCGAGGGCGTCCAGTCGCTGCTCGTCGAGGGCGGGCCGACGATCGCGACGTCCTTCCTCTCCGACGGGCTCGTCGACCGGCTGCTCGTCTTCGTCGCGCCCGTGATCGCCGGCGGCGGCGTGCCGATGCTCCGCGAGCTGCCCGAGCCGCTCGACCTCGGCTCGCCGGATGTCGAGCGCGTCGGCGAGGACGTGCTCCTGGCGTGGCGTCTGCGAGAGGCGTAGGCGGTAGCCTCGGCACCGGTGTTCACGGGAATCGTGCGGGAGGTCGGGCGCGTCGTGTCGACCGACGGTGGCGAGAGCGGCCGGACGCTCGTCGTCGAGGCCCCGTCGACCGCGGCCTCCACCGCCGTCGGTGACTCGGTCGCGATCGGCGGGGTCTGCCTGACGGCGGAGTCGGTCGACGGCGGCCGCATCCGGTTCCACGCCGTGACGGAGACGCTGCGGCGGACGTCGCTCGGTCGCCTCGCCGCGGGCGGCGAGGTCAACGTCGAGCCGGCCGTCCGAGCCGGCGAGCCGCTCGGCGGCCACGTCGTGCAGGGGCACGTCGACGGGCTCGGCCGGATCTCGTCGGTCGAGGCGGAGGGTGACGGCCTGCGGGTCGTCGTCGAGGCGCCGCCGGAGATCCTCCGCTATTGCGTCGAGAAGGGATCGATCACCGTCGACGGCGTGTCGCTGACGGTGGCCGAGCTGCTCGAGGACGCGTTCGCGGTCGCCCTCGTGCCGCACACGCTGTCCGCCACGACCCTGCGCGACCTCGCACCGGGCCAGCCGGTGAACCTCGAGGTCGACGTGCTCGCGAAGTACGTCGAGCGGCTCGTGGCACCCCGTTGACCCAGGCTACGATGGCCCGGTGACCGCGGTGTCCGAGCCCCAGACGAGCCCGTTCGCCCGCATCGAGGAGGCGATCGAGGAGATCCGGGCGGGGCGGTTCGTCGTCGTCGTGGACGACGAGGATCGCGAGAACGAGGGCGATCTGACCATCGCCGCGCAGTTCGTGACGCCCGACGCGGTCAACTTCATGGCGATCCACGGCCGCGGCCTGATCTGCCTCTGTCTCACCCCCGAGCGATGCGAGGAGCTCGGGCTGCGCCAGATGACGGACCAGAACGAGGCGCAGTTCGGGACCGCGTTCACCGTGACGATCGAGGCGCGCGACGGCGTCTCGACCGGCATCTCGGCCGCCGACCGCGCGCGGACGATCCACGTCGCCGTCGACCCGACGTCCACGCCCCACGACCTCGTGTCACCGGGCCACGTCTTCCCGCTCCGCGCCCGAGGCGGGGGCGTGCTCCAGCGCTCGGGCCAGACGGAGGCGGCCGTCGACCTCGCCCGCCTCGCCGGTCTCGCTCCGGCGGGCGTCGTGTGCGAGATCATGAACGACGACGGGACGATGGCCCGCGTCCCCGACCTCGTCGAGTTCTGTGCGCGCCACGACCTGAAGCTGGTGACGGTCGCCGACCTGATCGAGTACCGCAAGCGGACGGAGAAGCTGATCGAGCGGGTCGTCTCGGTGCGGCTCCCGACCGAGCACGGCGACTTCCAGGCCGTCGCGTACCGCGAGACGCTCACCGGCAAGCAGCACGTCGCGCTCGTCAAGGGCGACGTCGAGGGACAGGAGAACGTCCTCGTCAGGGTGCACTCCGAGTGCCTCACCGGCGACGTCTTCCACTCGCGGCGCTGCGACTGCGGCGCGCAGCTCGAGCGCGCCCTCGCGCGGATCGAGCAGGAGGGGCTCGGCGTCCTGCTCTACCTCGCCCAGGAGGGGCGGGGCATCGGCCTCCTCAACAAGCTGCGCGCCTACGAGCTGCAGGAGCAGGGGCTGGACACCGTCGAGGCGAACCTCGAGCTCGGCTTCAAGGCCGACCCGCGCGAGTACGGCATCGGCTCGCAGATCCTGTCCGACCTCGGCCTGACGACCATCCGGGTGCTGACGAACAACCCGCGGAAGATCTCGGGGATCTCGGGCTACGGCCTCACCGCGGTGTCGCAGGAGCCGATCGAGGTCGAGCCGAACGACGACAACCGCGGGTACCTCCAGACGAAGCGCGACAAGCTGGGCCACACGATCGGCCGCAGGCTCCACCACCAGGGCGAGCGCTACGGCGACGACGAGACCTGAGGACGGTGGGATGAGCCGGATCGAGGAGGACGACGTGCGGCAGCCCGACGACGAGCGCCGCTGGGGCACCGAGGAGGGTGAGGACCTCGAGCGCGCGAGCGAGAACGTCCTCGAGGACTGGCCGGCGACACCCGTCGACGATCAGGCGGCCGAGCCGGAGGAGGAGCCCGCACCGTTCGACACCGTCGTCGAGCCGCCGCCGTTCGAGCCTACGGACGAGGCCGTGGCAGCGGAGGCCGCTCCGGTGGAGAGCGACGAGGCATCGGTGGTCGAGGAGCCCGGCCCGGAGGAAGTCCTCGCGCCGTCCCCCGCCGAGACGACTGCGGAGCACGCGCCCGGTGACCTCGCGATTCCCCCCGGCTACCCCGTCCTCGAGGGCGAGCCGCGCGGCGGGCGGCGGGCGGTCGGCATCGTCGTCGCCCGGTTCAACGGCGAGGTCACGGGAGCCCTCCTGGGCTCGGCGCTCGCCGAGCTCGACGCGCGCGGCGTCGACGCCGGCTCCGTCACGGTGATGCCCGTCCCCGGCGCGTTCGAGCTGCCCCTGGCCGCCATGGCGCTTGCGAAAACCCGGCGCTTCGCGTGCATCGTCGCCCTCGGGTGCGTGATCCGCGGCGACACACCGCACTTCGACTACGTCGCGAGCGAGGCCGCGTCCGGCCTCCAGCTGGCGGCGATCGAGACGGGCGTGCCAGTCGCCTTCGGCATTCTCACGCTCGACCGGGCCGACCAGGCCGCGGCGCGCCTCGACAAGGGCGCCGAGGCGGCCCGCACCGCGCTCGAGATGGCCGATCTCTTCTCGAACCTGCGCGCCGCAGCAGCCAGATAGCCGATCCGGGGGGCCGACTCCCCCGCATTCGAGCGGCAAACGCGCGCTGCTACCATGGCGCGTCGCATGTCCAGGGTCTGTGTCATCTGCGGGAAGAAGCCGGCGACCGGGAACAACCGGTCGCACTCGATGGTCGCCACGAAGCGACGCTTCAACCCGAACCTCCAGCGCGTCCGCCTCGTGCTCGACGGCAAGCCGACCCGGGATTACGTCTGCACGCGCTGCCTCAAGGCCGGCAAGGTCCAGAAAGCGGTCTGACGTGTCAGCCGGGGCCGTCGGCACCCGGTCCCGGCAAGTCAGAGACGGCCTGCGGGCCCGCCTGCCGGTCTAGACTCGCGCCGTGAAGAAGGGCGCCGTCCTCCTGCGCGAGACCGAGCTCGGTCGCGTGACGATGACGACGGGGGCGATCGCCGCGATCGCCGGGCGCGCGGTCGAGGAGTCCTTCGGCGTCGTCGACCAGGCGGACCGCCGAGGGCCGCTCCGGCTGCTCGTCCGCAAGCACGACCCCGGCGTCCGCGTCAGGCAGTCCGACGACGGGCTCGCGCTCGAGCTCCACGTCGTGGTCGACTACGGCGTCAATCTGGCCGAGGTCACCGAGATGGTGCGGTCACGAGTTGCCTACGAGGTCGCGCGCCACACGGGCCTGCCCGTCAAGGCGGTCGACGTGCACGTCGACAGCGCCCGGAGATCCGAGTGATCGACCTCGTCACGACACGGTCGCTCGCCGGTGCCGCGCTCGAGAGCATCACGCGGCAGCGGACGCGGATCAATGCGCTGAACGTCTATCCCGTCCCGGACGGGGACACCGGCACGAACCTCGAGAAGACGATGCAGGGGATCGTCGCGGCGCTCGAGCGCTCCGAGGCGTCGACGACGGCAGGCGTCACGGCCGAGGTCCAGCGGGCGGCGACGATGGAGGCGAAGGGGAACTCCGGGGTGATCCTCTCCACGATCGTCCGCGGCATGGCCCGTGTGCTCGGCGAGGCCGAGCGCGTCGACGGCGACGTGCTGGCCCAGGCGCTGCGTGCCGGCGCGACGAGCGCCTATCAGGCGGTGAAGGTGCCCGTCGAGGGGACGATGCTCACCGTGATCCGGGAGATGGCAGAGGAGGCCGAGCGCCCCGACGTCCGGGCCCTCCCGGTCGTGGAGGCCCTCGCCAGGGTCGTCGTGCGCGGTGACGACGCCGTCGAGCGGACGCCGGAGATGCTCGACAAGCTCCGCGAGGCGGGGGTCGTCGACGCGGGCGGCGCGGGGCTCGTCGAGCTCGTGCGCGGCGTTCTCCACGAGCTGACCGGGGAGGAGCTGCCGGAGGCCACGAGCGTGACCGAGGAGCTGAGCGAGGAGGCGATCCACCTCGAGGAGTCGGAGTTCCGGTACTGCACCGTCTTCGTCGTCGAGGGTCAGTCGCTCGACCTCGATGCGCTCCACGTGCAGCTCGAGCCGCTCGGCGACTCGCTGCTCGTGACCGGCGACGAGACCGTCGCCAAGGTGCACGTCCACACCGACGAGCCGGACGGCGCACTGGCGATCGGCCGCGCCGTGGGGGTGGTCGACCAGGAGCGGGTCGAGATCGGCGACATGCGGAGCCAGGCGGCCGAGCGGGAGCGCTGGCTCGCGCAGCTCCACGCGGCCGCGCAGGCCCAACCGTCCGGCGTGGCGCTCGTCGCGGTCGCCCAGGGCGTCGGGAACCGCGAGATCCTGCGCAGCGAGGGCGCGTCGATCGTGATCGAGGGCGGCCAGACGATGAACCCGTCGGTCGGCCAGATCCTCGAGGCCGTCACCGCGGTGAACGCGGAGCACGTCGTGGTGCTGCCGAACAACCCGAACGTCCGGCTCGCGGCCGAGAACGCTGCGGCGGAGTCGACGAAGGACGTCCGCGTGATCGCGACTGCCTCGGTGCCCGAGGGCATCGTGGCCGCCTTCGAGTTCGATCCGTCGCGGAGCGTCGACGACAACGAGGCAACCATGCGCGAGGCGGCCGCGGCGATCGAGTCCGGCGAGATCACGCGGGCCTCCCGGGACGCGACCGTCGACGGCGTCACCGCGGCCGAGGGCGACTACCTGGCACTCGTCGACGGACGTGCCGTTGCCGCCGGTACCGACCTGTGGGCCGTGCTGGACGCGCTCCTCGACCGGTTCGCCTCGGACGGCCGCTCGTACGTCCATGCGCTGCTCGGTGAGGACGCCCCGGACGACGAGGAGTTCCGCGCGCATGCCGTTGCCCGCGGCCTCGAGGCCGACGTCTCCGTCCGGAGGCCAGCCGCTCTACCCGCTCCTCGTCTGGGCGGAGTAGGTCAGTGCCGACCCGCGTCCTGCTCGTCGAGGACAACGACGTGTACCGCTCGTCGCTCGAGCTCCTCCTCGGGTTTCAGACCGGGCTCGAGGTCGTCGGCGCCGTCGGCACGGGCAACGAGGCCGCGGAGGCTGCGCGCGAGCTCGCGGCGGACGTGGTGGTGATGGACTATCGCCTCCCCGGCCTCGACGGCGCGGCCGCGACCCGGGCGGTCATCGCCGCGTCCGGCGCGGCGGTCGTCTGCCTCACGGCGGAGGCGACCCCGGACGAGCGCGACGAGATCGTGCGCGCGGGCGCGGTCGCGCTCCTCGAGAAGGGGAGCCCGATCGACGGGCTCGCGGCGGCGATCCGCGCCGCCGCAGCCTAGAGACACTAGGGTTCGCGCGTGCGGCTGACGCGCGAGAACACCGCGATCGTCCTCGACTCGACCTCGGACTTCGTCGATGCCCGCGACCGGCACGCGAACATGCGGCTCGTCCCGCTCTACGTCCTGTTCGACGGCGAGTCGCTGCGCGACCACGTCGACATCGGCCCCGAGCAGTTCTACGAGCGGCTCGCGGCCGCGAAGACGCTCCCCACCACGTCGCAGCCCACGCCGGGCGACTTCCTCGCCTGCTACGAGGAGCTCGTCGCCGCCGGCTACGAGCGCATCTGGTCGCTCCACCTGACCTCGAAGCTCTCCGGCACCTACGAGTCCGCCGTTCGTGCCGCCGAGCAGCTCGGCGGCGAACGGGTGCGGCTCGTCGACACCGAGACGGCGTCGCTCGCCGTCGCCCTGCTCGCCGAGGCGATCGACCGGCGGCTCGAGGCCGGCACCACGGACGAGGAGATCGAGAGCCTCGTCGAGCGGTTCAAGGCGACGAACGGTGTCGTTTTCACCGTCGCGACACTCGAGTACCTGCAGAAGGGCGGGCGGATCGGCAAGGCCCAGGCGCTCGCGGGGTCGCTCCTGAACGTCAAGCCGATCCTCACCGTCGAGGACGGTGTGATCGTGCCCCTCGGCCGCGTTCGCGGCCGGCAGAAGGCGCTCGAGGAGTTCGCGAAGCTCTTCGCCGCCGAGACCGAGGACCGGGAGGGCCTTCGCATCGCGATCGCCCACGTGAACGCGCCGGAGTGGGTCGACGTGCTCACGGACATGGCCGCCAAGGTCAGGCCGAAGGCGACGCTCGAGCTCGTCGAGCCTCTCGGCGCGGTCGTGGGCACCCACGCCGGGCCGGGTGCCGTCGGCTTCTTCTGGTTCCAGGACTGATCCCCGCGCGCGCGGACTCGGTCGTCGCGCCCGTCGTGGGTCGGATCCTGGAGGACGCGCCCGGTGGAGGCACGGTCGCCGTCGTGCGTCTCCGGCTTTCGGGGGGGCACCCCACTAGCCCCGGGGACGTCCGGAACCGGGTCGTAGACTCGGTTCCGGTGCCTTCCGCGACGCAGCGCACCCGGCAGCGAGCCGGCTTCGCAGGGGTGGACCTGCCCGCGCGCTTGCCGCAGACCCGTGCGGTACCGCGCCCCGCGCTGCTCGAGCGCCCCGTGGAGACGCTGCCCGGCGTCGGCCCGGCCGTACGGCGGAAGCTGGCACGTCTCGGGATCGCGACGGTCGGTGACGTCCTCGCCCATCGGCCGCTGCGCTACGAGTCAGCGGCCGAAGAACGCACGATCGCGGGGCTTTTCGGTGACGACGAGGCGGTGCTCGACGTGACCGTGCGCCGCGCGTCGGCCCGGCGGCGCGGTCGCCTCCACATCCTCACGGCCCATGTCGCGGACGCAACCGGCGACATCCGTGCGACGTGGTTCAACCAGCCCTGGCTCGAGGCGAAGCTCGTGCCGGGCACGCGGCTACGGCTCCGCGGCAAGCCGAGCCGGTACGGGTTCCAGGTCTCCTCCTACGACATCGGCGAGGCGGTCGAGACGGCCGACTTCGCGCCCGTCTACCCGTCGACGGCGGATCTGGCGCAGAAGACCCTGCGGTCGATCACCGACGCGGCGCTCGCGTTCGCCCGGGACGCCGGCGAGCCGCTGCCGGCGGCAGTCCGCGCGACCGAGGCGCTGCCGCTCCGCGCGGACGCGGTCGTGCGACTCCACCGCCCGCGCTCGGAGGACGAGGCGGAGCGCTCCCGCCGCCGCCTCGCGCTCGACGAGCTCCTCACGCTGCAGCTCGCGCTGCGGCGGCGCGCGGCCGAGCGCGAGGTGCTCGTCGCAGAGCCGCTCCCGCCGCCGGCGGAGCTCGTCTCCCGGTACCGCGGCGCGCTGCCGTTCACGCTCACGGCCGCGCAGGACGCGGCGATCGTGGAGATCGACGCCGACCTCGCCCTTTCGACGCCGATGCAGCGGCTGCTCCAGGGGGACGTCGGCTCCGGGAAGACGGCGGTCGCGCTCTACACGCTGCTGCGGGCGGTCGAGGGAGGGCGCCAGGGAGCGCTGATGGCGCCGACGGAGACGCTCGCGGAGCAGCACTTCCTGACGATCGAGGCGCTCTGCACTGAGCTCGGCGTCCGCGTCGCCCTGCTCACCTCGAGCCTCACGGCGCGCGAGCGGCGGGCCGCCCATCAGCTCGTCGCCTCGGGCGACGTCGGCATCGCCGTGGGGACGCACGCGCTCATCCAACGAGAAGTGGAGTTCTCCGACCTCGCCGTCGCGGTCGTCGACGAGCAGCATCGCTTCGGCGTCGAGCAGCGGGCCGCGCTCGCCGAGGGACGGAGCCCCCACGTCCTGCACATGACCGCGACGCCGATCCCCCGCACGCTGGCGCTGACGGTCTACGGCGACCTCGCCGTGTCCGAGATCGCGGCCCCGCCGGCGAACCGCAAGCCGATCACGACGGCGTGGGTCACCGAGGAGCGGAGCCCGGAGGCCTACGCGCGGCTCCGGACGCACCTCGACGACGGCCGACAGGCCTACGTCGTCTGCCCGCTCGTCGAAGCCTCCGAGACGACGCTCGCACGCGCCGCGGAGGACGAGGCCGCGCGGCTGCAGGCGAACGAGCTGCGTGGCTACCAGGTCGGCTGCGTCCACGGTCGGCTCAAGACCGGGGAGCGCCGTGCGACGATGGCCGCGTTCAAGGGAGGGAAGCTCGACGTGCTCGTCGCGACGACGGTGATCGAGGTCGGCGTCGACGTGCCGAACGCGACGATCATGATCGTGCAGGAGGCCGACCGGTTCGGCCTCGCCCAGCTGCACCAGCTCCGTGGCCGCGTCGGCCGCGGGGCCGAGCAGTCGTACTGCCTCCTCGTCTCGCGACACCGGGACGAGCTGTCCGAGACGGCCGTCGAGCGGCTCGAGGCGCTGGTGTCGACGACCGACGGCTTCGAGCTCGCCGAGCGCGATCTCGAGATCCGCGGCGAGGGGCAGCTCGTCGGCGCCCGCCAGTCCGGGCTCACCGACCTCCGCTTCACCAGCCTGCGCGCCGATCGTGACCTCCTCGAGCGCGCGAGGGAGCTCGCCGCCGTGCTCGACGGGGAGCCGCTGCTCGAGGGGGCGGTCGAACGCCTGCTCGGCGAGGCGGAGCACGTCGGCGAGTCGTAGCGTCCCGGCATGCGGATCATCGCGGGCACGCACAGGGGGCGCAGGATCGCGGCGCCGAAGGGCGCCAACACCCGTCCGACGGGCGACCGTGTGCGCGAGGCGCTCTTCAACCTCGTCGGCCCCGTCGACGGCGCCTCTGTGCTCGACCTGTACGCGGGCTCCGGCGCTCTCGGGCTCGAGGCGCTCTCGCGCGGCGCCCGGCGGTGCGTCTTCGCCGAGACCGACGCGGCGGCGTGCCGGGCGATCAGGGCGAACCTGGAATCACTCGGGCTGACGGGCGGCCTCGTCGTCCAGCGCGACGCGCTCGCCGTGCTCCGGGACGAAGCGTCGGCGGAGCGCCGCCACGAGCTCGTGCTCCTCGACCCGCCCTACGGCGGCTGGGCCGATGCGGAGGGGCGCCTCGGCGAGCTGCTTCCGCAGATCGTCGCCGACACAGGGGTCGTCGTCGTCGAGACGGATGCCGCGATCCAGCCGACGCTCCCCCTCGCCCTCCGGACGACACGGCGGTACGGTTCCGCCCGTCTCACCCTCTTCGACCCATGACCGACCGCGAGCCCATCGTCGCCATCAACCCGGGCACGTTCGACCCCGTGACGCTCGGGCACGTCGACGTGATCCGACGCGCCGCGGCGATCTTCGACCGGGTCGTGATCGGCGTCGTGCGGGACCCGCAGCACAAGCAGACGCTGTTCACCGTCGAGGAGCGGGTCGCGTTCCTGGAGGACGCCCTCGCGGACGTCCCCAACGTCGTGGTCGACGTCTTCAGCGAGCTCGTCGTCGACTTCGCCCGGAAGCACGGCGCGCGGACGATGGTGAAGGGACTCCGCGTGATCGCCGACTTCGAGTGGGAGTTCCAGATGAACCGGCTCAACCACCTGCTCGCGCCCGAGGTCGAGACGATGTACGTGATGTCGAGCCCGGAGTACGCCTTCGTCTCCTCGAGCGGCGTCAAGGAGATCGCCTCCTTCGGCGGCAGGGTCGAGAGCCTCGTGACGCCCGCGGTCGCGGAGCGCTTCCGCGAGCTGTACCCGAACGGCCGCCCGGGCGCCCCGCTCAGCCCGCAGGACTGAGCACCACGGGGACGCGGACCTCCCGCGCATCCGGCACCGCAAGTACCATCCGGGGCATGGACGTCCTCGTACTCATCGACAAGCTCGACGATCTCGTGCACAACGCGAAGGCGGTGCCGCTGACCGACCAGGTGCGCATCGACCGGGAGGAGATCTACGACATCCTCGACCAGATGCGCGCGACGATCCCCGAGGAGATCAAGCAGGCCCGCTGGATCGTGAAGGAGCGCCAGGAGATGCTCGCGGAGGCGAAGCGCGAGTGCGACCGCCTCATCGGCGAGGCACGCGAGCAGGCGATGCGCGAAGCGTCGCAGACGGAGATCGTGAAGCTTGCGGAGCGCCAGTCACAAGACATCGTGGAGGAGGCGCGGCGCGACGCCCGCGAGACGCGCCTCGAGATGGAGGACTGGGCCGACGGGATCCTCTCGACGCTCGAGGTCAACCTCGACAAGTTCCTCGGCGCCGTCCGGCGTGGCCGCGAGCGGCTCCACGAGCGCTCGCAGGAGACGGTCGTCGCCGGAATCGGCCCGATCGACCGAGACGGCGCGTCGCCGGAGGTCGAGAGCTACCACTAGGGAGCCGCGAGGCTTCGCCTCGCGGCTCCGAGGGTCGCTTCGGATGGGGATCCCCCCCGGCGGATCCCCATCCGACACTCGTCAGCCCATCGGGACCTGGACGAGCCGGTACCCGGCGACGCCGGCGAGCGCCGGATCGCCCTGGCGGTACGCCTTGACGAAGAACTGCACCGCGTACGCGGGCCGGATCTCCGGGAAGTCCGCCTCAGGCGTGACGGTGAGCTGGAGCCACCCATCCTGACCCGTCTTCTGATCCTGGGCGTTCCGCGTCACGAGCGGCGTGGAGCGTAGGAACACGAGCGCGTCGCGCACGACGTAGCCGCGTGTGTCCTTCACCTTGATCCGGACGGTGATCGGCTCCGTGCGCGACCGAACCGGGCTCGGCGAAAACTGCGCCTGGTCGACGACCAGCCGCTCGGTCGACGGGACGCTCGTGACCGGGATCGACTTCTCGCCGTTCGGCAGCGTGATCACGCCGGCGGGGCCCGGAGGCGCCTGAGGGCCCTGCACCGTGGGGCTCTGTGCCGTGAGCTTGCTCGACTCGCCACGCGCGTTCCGCGCGATCACGCGGGCGCGGATCGTCTTGCCGACGTCCCCCTCGCGCAGGGTGTACGCGTCATCGCGGAATCCGGACTGCAGGACGCAGTTGTTCCCGCCGGTGTCACAGCGGAGCCAGTTGAAGGTGAACGTGATCGGCTGCTGGCCGTTCCACGTCCCCGGGGTCACGTGCAGCGTCTGACCCTGGGCCGCGGCCCCGCTCAGCGTGGGGGCCTGGACGTTCGCGGGCCGGCCGGCGTCGGCTGCCCGGACGAGCGCGGTCGCGTTCGACGCGACGGTCTTCGAGCCGTCCGAGTTCGACGCGGTCACGCGGACCCGCAGGCGACGATCGACGTCGGCCGTCGCGACGACATACTTCGTCGTCGTGGCGCCGCCGATCGTGGCGCAGTCGGCCCCGGTCGGCAGGCCGCCGCCCCGCGGGCAGCGCACCCACTGATAGGCGAAGCTCGTCGGCGAGCCGGTCCACGACCCCTGGCTCGCCGTCAGCTCGGAGCCGACGACGGCGCTGCCGCTGATCCGCGGCTCGGTCGTGTTGTCCGGCGCTGCCGTGGTGACGGCTCCGCCGCCACCCGGGAGCGCCAGGACGGTCGCCAGCGACGCGAGCGCGGCGGCTGCGAGCGTCCAGGCGACGGTGATCCTTCGTGTCGTACGCATCGCGCGGTCCTCTCCTCGATGTGGACGACACAGGAGATAACCCGGATCCCAGGCACCGAACCGCCTGCTTACGGAAGTTTCACCCTGTTTACGGATCCTTCACGCCGCGCTGACCGCGGGATGACAGCTGGGGTCGTCGTCAGCCGACCGGCGTCGAGGCGAGGGCAGCCTTGGCCGCGTAGTGCGCGGTCGCGACGTCGTCGACGGTGACGCCCCTGGCGATCGCCAGCGCCCAGGCTGGACGAGCGGATGCACTACCGTCTCGCCGTGCAGCCCTGGACCGACCCCGCGTGGGTCGCGGAGGCACATGCCTGGATCCGCGAGCGCCTCTCCGATCTCGACCTGACACGATCCGGCGACGTCGAGCAGCCCCACATCCGCCCTTGGTCGACGGCCATGCGCGTGCCGACAACCGGCGGCGACCTGTGGTTCAAGGCGAACGCTCCGGTGCTGGCCTACGAGGCGCGGGTCGTCCAGGCCCTCGCCCGGGTGCGTCCCGACCTGGTTCCCGAGCTCGTCGGAGTCGAGCCCGACCGCGGCTGGATGCTCATGCGGGACGGCGGCGAACGGCTGCGGGAGGTCGTTGCGCGCGAGCGCCGGCTCGATCGTTGGCTCGTTGTCCTGCCGCTCTACGGTGAGCTGCAGCTCGCGGTCGCATCCCTGGCCGAGGAGCTGGTGGCCCTCGGCACGCCCGACCTCAGGCTCGCAAGCCTCCCGCAGGTCTACTCGCGACTGGTCGAAGAGACCGAGGGCCTCGCGCCGGAGCAACGCGGCCGCCTGATCGACTACACGACCGAGGTGGACGCGATGTGCACGGAACTCGCCGCGATCGGAGTGGCCGAGACGATCCAGCACAACGATCTCCACGACGGGCAGGTCTTCGTCTCGGACGGCCGCTTTCTCGTGTTCGACTGGGGCGACTCGTGCGTCTCACACCCGTTCACGACAATGTCCGTCACACTCGAGGGTCTCCTCGCATGGGGGCTGGACGACGTCGAGGGCTCGGTCGACACAACGCCGTTCCGAGACGCCTACCTGAAGCCGTTCTCAGGTCTCTCGCGGCGCGAGGACCTCGAGGCGGCAATGGCGAAAGCGCTCCGGCTCGGCTGGATCTGCCGCGCCGCCGTCACCCGTCCGCTGGCGCTCGCGCTCGACGCCGAGCCGCGGGAGCGGCAGCTCGACAACGTGCGGGCCCAGCTGCGGATGTTCCTCGACGGGACGCCGGCCTGACGGCTACGCAGCCCTGCCCGGCCCGAACGCGTTCGGGTGGCGGAACGCGGACAGCGCGAACGCGTTCGGGACGTCGGCCACGAACCACTCGCCCGGGGCCTCCGGGGCGAGCTCGCAGGGGGCCCGAAACGCCTACGACGCGGAGCGGGACTGGCGGGCCGCCTGGGTGGCCGACCGGCTCGGGCTCGACGCCTAACGGCTCCGCCTAACGGCGTCGCGCGGACGATGGCGGCCACCACGGGCCGCCCGAGCGAGAAGCCGTCGAGGCCATCCGCCCGTTCGCCCGGTTCAGCGCACCAGCCGCCCGTCGGGGCGCGCGACGAGCCACAGGCCGCCGAACTCGCGGACGTTCTGGCAGCGGACGACCCCGGGGCCGGTATCGCCGACGTAGAAATAGAGCGGGCGGCCGGCGAACGTCAGCTGACGAGTGCCGTCACGGCGGCGTGTGGTTCCGAGCAGCGATCGCGAGACACCGGCGGGGACGCGAAGCTGTCCGCGGACGATGTACGGCGGCCACGCCGCGGCGCATGCGCCGTAGCAGGCGCTGCGACCTTTCGGGTCGCGCGTGAAGGCGTAGAGAGCCCTGCCGCTCCGATCGAAGACGATCCGGCCGAAGTCGGACGACCGGATCGTGAGGGTGGTCGACGCGCTCGGAGCAGCGCCGGCGGGGAGCGTCGTCGCGCCGCCCGCAAGCGCGGCGAGGGCGACGAGGAGAGGAAGATGTCGTCTCATGACGCTATCGTCGTACGGCGCACCGCGGCGTTACGCGACCTGCGGGGCTACCCTCGAATCATGGCCGGTTTTCCCGTCAGGCGCCTGCGACTGCGACCGGGTGAGGAGCACCGGGAGGTGCTTTCCCTCGCGTTGGAGCCGCTCGCCTTCGGCGGCGAGACCTACGTGGCGAGCCCGTCGGAGGTGCCGGCCGAACTCGTCGTCCAGCGCGCGACGACCGGCGACCTGTTCGGTCTGACGTTCTCGACGCGGCTCGAGGGGCCGTGCATGCGGTGCCTTGCGCCTGCGGTCGTCCCCGTCGAGGTCGATGCGCGGGAGTACGAGGCGACCGACGCCGCCGACGACGAGGAGCTCCGGTCCGAGTACGTCTCCGACGGCGAGCTCGACGTCGCCGCGTGGGCGCGCGACCAGGTCGCACTCGGTGTCTCCGGGCAGATCCTCTGCCGCCCCGACTGTGCCGGTCTCTGCCCGGTCTGCGGCAAGGACCTGAACGCCGAGCCGCACACGCACGAGGAGCAGGCGGTCGACCCCCGATGGGCGGCACTCGAGGCGCTGCGCGGCGAGCCCGGCGAGGGATGAGTCCTGATACGGTGGGCGGGCGCTTCGGCGCGCGCCCATGACGGACTGACAGCGGACATCGCGAATTCGGCAGCGCTGCGCCAGCAGCTGCCCGTCCCGTCAGGAGGTCCCCGTCGTGCGAGCCCGCCTCTCCGGCGTCTCGAAGTCCCATGGAGCACAGGTCGTGCTCGAGCATGTCTCGCTCGAGGTCGGCCCGCATGCTCGCATCGGCCTCGTCGGGCCGAACGGCGTCGGCAAGTCGACCGTGCTCCGGCTGCTCGCGGGCGAGGAGGTGCCGGACACGGGCATCGTCGCGATCGACCCCCCGCGCGCGACGGTCGCATACCTGCCGCAGGAGCCCGAGCAGCTTCCCGGCGAGACGCTGCGCCGGCGCCTCGCTCGCCTGACCGGTGTCGCGGCCGCCGAGCGGGCGCTGGAAGAGGCGGCAGCCGCCCTCGCCTCCGAGGTGCGAGAACCACAGTCGTCGTCCGACCGCTACGACGGCGCGCTCGCGCGGTTCCTCGCGCTCGGCGGCGGCGACTTCGACGCGCGGGCCGCCGCGACCTGCGCGCGGCTCGGGCTCGGCGTCGACCTCGACCGGCCGTTCGAGGGTCTCTCGGGCGGCGAGGCGGCTCGCGCCTCGCTCGCCGCAGTCCTGCTCGCGCGGGCCGATCTGCTGCTCCTCGACGAGCCCACGAACAACCTGGACCCGGACGGGCTCGCACAGCTCGAGGCGTTCGTCGTCGGGTTCTCGGGCGCGATCGTCCTGGTGTCGCACGACCGCGAGTTCCTCGACCGGACCGTGCAGCGGATCGCCGAGGTCGAACCTCGCTCGCATGCGATCGTCGAGTGGGCCGGGGGGTGGTCGGACTACGCGAGGCGCCGCGACGAGGCGCGGCGTGCCGCGTACCTCCACTTCGCCGGCGCGCAGCAGCGTCGCCGCGAGCTGACCATGCTCCTCTCGAAGCGGCGGACCGAGGCGCGCACCCAGGGTGCCGGCCTCGGGGAGAAGTCGGGTGGCGCCGACCGCCGGGGGACGAATGCTCTCCGGACGAAGGTGCGGCAGACCGAGAAGCTGCTCGAGCGGAACCCACTGCCCGAGAAGCCGTTCGAGCCGTGGGAGCTCCGCCTCGAGCTCCGCGCCTCGGGGCGCCTGCCGTCGCCCGTCCTTCGGCTCTCCGGCGCGGTCGTCGAGCGCGGCGATTTCCGACTCGGGCCGGTCGACCTCGAACTGCAGCCCGGTGAGCGGCTCGCGATCGCGGGCCCGAACGGGACGGGGAAGACGACGCTCGTCCGGGCGCTGCTCGGCGAGGTCGATCTCGCCGCCGGCACGCGCGAGATCGGGCGTGGCGTCGTTTCCGCCGTGATCGGGCAGGAGCGGATCGCGTACGCCTCGGCGGAGCCGCTGGTCGACGCCTTCGCGGAGCGAACCGGCCTGCACGCGGTCGACGCGCGGACGCTGATTGCAAAGTTCGGGCTCGGCGAGGCGCATGTCCTCCGCGCCTGCGAGACGCTCTCGCCCGGCGAGCGCACCCGCGCGCACCTCGCCGAGCTCCAGGCCGCGGGCGTCAACCTCCTCGTCCTCGACGAGCCGACGAACCACCTCGATCTCGAGGCGGTCGAGCAGCTCGAACAGGCGCTCGCGACGTGGGACGGTGCGCTCGTCGTCGTCTCGCACGACCGCCGCTTCCTGGAGGCCGTAGCCCCCACGCGGACGATCGCTCTCGGCTGAGTCCGAAATACGGCGGGCGTCGAGCCGTGGGATCCGGCGAACCCGGATCCAACCCTGCGAGCAGGTACACTGCGCGGCCGCTCATGGCCGTTCCGAAGCGAAAGACCTCGCAGTCCCGTCGCGACAAGCGCCGGGCGCAGCACGCGATCGCCGCGCCGCGCGTCTCCACGTGCGAGAACTGCGGCTCGCCGAAGCAGTCGCACCGCGTCTGTCCGACGTGCAAGACGTACCGCGGTCGCGAGATCAGGCCGCTGCGGGCGCCCGCCCCGTAGAGCGAGCCTCGTGGCGATCCGCGTCGCGGTCGACGCCCTCGGCGGCGACCACGCACCCGGCGAGATCGTCGCGGGCGCCGTCGCTGCCGCCTCCGACACGATCGCGCCGCTCCTCTTCGGCCCAGCCGACCTCGATCCGCGCGGGCTCGGCGTCGTGCCCTGCGACGAGTCGATCGCAATGCACGAGAAACCCGCCGAGGCGGTGCGCACCAAGCCAGACTCGTCCCTCGTGCGCGCCGTCCGCGCGGTCGGCGAGGGCGAGGCGGATGCCGCGGTGTCGGCCGGCAACACCGGCGCGATGCTCGCGGCATCACTCCTCCACGTCCGGCGGCTGCCCGGAGTCCTGCGGCCCGGGATCGCGATCGTGATCCCCGGCCGGCGCGGCCCGACCGTGCTCATCGACGCCGGCGCCAACGCGGACGCGCGACCCGAGCATCTCCTGCAGTTCGGATACATGGGGGCCGTCTTCGCGGAGGAGATCCTGGATGTCCGCGACCCGTCGGTACGGCTGCTCTCGATCGGCGAGGAGCCCGAGAAGGGGAACCAGCTGACGCTCGACGCGCACGCCCTCCTTGCGGACGCTGCGGGGCTCCGCTTCGAGGGCAACACGGAGGGCCGCTCGCTGCTCGAGGGCGACGCCGACGTCATCGTCTGCGACGGCTTCACCGGAAACGTCGCGCTCAAGACCCTCGAGGGGACGATCCGCAGCGTGCTCGACGCGCTCCGCTCGGAGATCCGCTCCTCCGTCGCGCGGCCGGCTCGGCGGCCTGCTGATCCGCCCGGCCGCCCGAGGGCTGCGCGCGCGGCTCGACCCCGACACCTACGGCGGCGGCTACCTCCTCGGTCTCCGTGGCCTCGTCGTCGTCGCGCACGGCTCGAGCTCGAGCGTCGCGATCGCGAACGCGACTCGCATGGCCGCCCGCGGCGTCGAGCACCGCCTGGTCGAACGTCTCGCCGAGCGGCTCCCCGCCACGCGCTCGGAGCCTCCGGCGTAACCGCCGCGCCGTGCTGTTAGAGTCGTCCGACTCAATCCATCCGTGCGACAGCGAGGTTCGAACCGTGGCTCTATCCCGCGATGAGGTATACGAGCGCGTCAAGGTGGCGCTCGTCGACAAGCTCGGCACCGACGAGAGCGCGATCTCGGAGGAAGCGGCGTTCCAGGAGGATCTCAACGCCGACTCGCTCGACCTCGTCGAGCTGATCATGGAGCTGGAGGACCAGTTCGGGATCAAGATCCCGGACGAGGACGCCCAGAAGCTGACGACCGTCGGTCAGGCCGTCGACTACGTCGTCGAGCATCAGTGAAGTGCGCGAGGGGGAGGGCGAGGCGCTCACGCGCCTGATCGACGCCCTTCCCCCCGAGCGCCGAGAGCACGTCTTCACGCACACGTCGTGGGCGCCTGACCGCGCGTCCTCCTACGAGCGCCTCGAGTTCCTCGGAGATTCCGTGCTCGAGCTCGCCATCGCGCGGGAGCTGTACGACCGGTTCCCGGAGGCATCCGAGGGAAGGCTCGCCAAGATCAGGGCGCATGTCGTCTCGCGGCAGAGCTGCGCCGCCGTCGCGCGCGGCCTCGAGCTCGGGGCCGTACTCGTGGCCCGCGCCCAGGACGTTCCCGGCCCGGAGCTCCACCGGATCTCGTTGAGCCGCAACGTGCTTGCGGCGCTGCTCGAGGCGGCGATCGCCGCGGTCTACCTCGAGACCGGCTACGACGTGGTCGCTCCGGCGATCGTCGAGGCGTTCGGCGAGCGGATCGACTACGCGAGCACCGGGCACGTCGACTCGAAGACGGAGCTTCAGGAGGCCCTGGCGCGCACGGGCCGGGGCGTCCAGTACGAAGTCCTCGACGTCGAAGGGCCGCCGCACGAGCGTCGGTTCGTGTGCGCGGCGCTGATCGACGGCGAGCGTCTCGGCACGGGCAGCGGCTCGACGAAGAAGGCCGCAGAGCAGGAAGCGGCCGCAGAGGCGCTCGCGGCGCTGGGCGTGCACCCCTCGGCCGCCTGACGCGCCCCGCAGGAGGGATCCGCCGTCCGTCGCCGCCGTTAGCGTTCGCGGCCGGTGCACCTGCGCTCTGTCAAGCTGCGCGGCTTCAAGTCGTTCCCGGACCCGGTCGAGGTGAAGCTCGAGCCCGGGGTAGCCGTCGTGGTCGGCCCGAACGGCTCCGGGAAGTCGAACGTCTCCGACGCGATCGTGTGGGCGGCCGGCTCGCTGACGCCCTCCGAGCTCCGTGCCGAGAAGCCCGACGACGTCCTCTTCGGTGGCTCTGCGACCCGTCCGTCTGCCGACCAGTGCGAGGTCGAGCTCCTCTTCGACAACGAGGACGGAGGCTTCGGCGCCGAGCTCGACTATTCCGAGATCTCCATCGCCCGCCGGCTGGTGCGCGGGGGCGAGGGCCAGTATCTCGTCAACCGGACACCGGTCCGGCGTACCGACCTCGTCGAGATGCTTGCCGACGTCGGCCTCGGGGGCTCGATGCACTCGATCGTCAGCCAGGGGAAGGTGGACGCCGTGCTCGCCTCGAGGCCGGAGGACCGCCGCGCGCTCGTCGAGGAGGCAGCCGGGCTCGGCAAGTTCAAGCGGCGACGCCATCGGGCGGAGCTGAAGCTCGCGCGCGTTGCCACCCAGGCGGAGCGCGCTCGCGATGTCGAGGACGAGGTGCGCAAGCGCCTCCGCCCGCTGGCGCTGCAGGCGACGGCCGCGGAGCGGGCCGAGAAGCTCGCAGGGGAGATCGCGACGCTGCGCGCCCGACTCGCGCGGCTCGATCTCGCGGCCCTCGAGGCACGTCGCACGGAAGCGGATGGGCGGCGCACCGCCGCAGCGCTTGCACGCCGTTCGGCGCAGGAGCGGCTCCAGTCCGTTCTCGGCGAGCGGGAGAGCGCCGAGGTCGAGCTCTCGGATGCCGCGGGCGCCCGCGAGGCGGCAGTCGGTGCGCTCTACCGCCTGCAGGGAGCACGCGAGCGGCTCACGCTGCGCGGCGAGTCCGCCGCCGGCCTGACGACCCGCCTGCGCGAGGACCTCGCCGAGGCAGAGCGTGCGGCCGAGTCCCGCACGGACGAGACGCATCGCGCGCTCGAGGACGCGGCCCACGCCGCGGCCGCGACCGCCCGTGACGCAGCCGCCCGGAGCGGGCAGGCCACCGAGCGCGCGCGCCATGCGCAGGCGCTCCTCGCCGCGACCGAGCGCGCCCTCTCGGGCGAGGCCGAGCGCCGTCTCGAGGTGGTCGGTCGCGAGCGCGAGGCCGTCGACCGCGGCCTGAGCGAGCTCACCGGCGGCCACGGCCACGCGAACCGCGCGCTCGTCGCGCTCGGAGCGGCGCGCGAGCGGCTTCGGGCCCGGCACGAGCGCGCCGCCGAGCTCGCGCGCCGTCTGCGCGGCGAACACGACGTCGCCCGGGTGCACGCCAGGGGCGGGGCTCCGAGCCCCGCCGAGCTCGAGCAGCGCGCGAACGAGGCACGAGCGCTCGCGCGCGCCGCGGCTGGTGAGCGGGACGACCTCGCCGAGCGTGCGCGCTCCGCCCGGGAACGCCTCGCCGCCCTCGAGCGCTCGCTTGCCGAGAGAGAAGGAGTCGCGCCGGCCGCGCGCGCGCTCGCGGCCGAGGGGGAACGGCTGGCGCTCGCGCAGCTCGAGGTCGAGCCGGGGCTCGAGAAGGCGGTCGCAGCCGCGCTCGCCTGGCGTGCCTCGGCGATCCTCGCGGGCGACTCCGAGCACGCGCTCGCGCTCCTCGAGAGCGCACGGGGACGAGGGCTCGGCTCCCTCTCGGTCGTGATCGGAGGTGGGCGCCGCGGTGATGGCGCCCCGCCGGTGTCGGGCGCGCGTGCTCTCGCCTCGCTGGTGAGCGGCGCCGACGACGCGGTCGGACTGCTCGAGGGAATCTGGCTCGTCGAACGGGATGAGCTGCGCGATGTCCGCTCCGGCATCGCCGTGACGAGTGAGGGTGACGGCCATGACGCCGACCGGGGCGAGCTCTGGTTCGCGGGCGAGACGGGCGAGGCGGTGCTGCTCGAGCTCGACGGCCGCCGGCGTGCGCTCGCAGACGAGGCGGCCGAGCTCGCCGCACGGGCGGACGCCGCTGCCCGCGAGGCCGACGAGGTCACCGCGCGGGCCTCGGAAGCCGAGGCGTCGTACTCGCAGGTCGCGCACCTGCGCGGGGCCGGGCTGGACGTGGAGCTGCTCGCGCGGCTCGCTGCGGTGGCGGACGGGCTCGCCGCGGAGACGGAACGGGCGTCGAACGGCGTGGCGCGGATCGAGGCTCCCCTCGTGGCGCGGGTGGCGGCGTCCGACCGGCGCTCGCATGAGCTGGGAGACGAGCTGCGGCGGATTGCCGGAATCGAGGCCGAGGCACGCCGCGATGCATCCGACGCGGCCCGCCGTGCGTCCGAGACGGAGGTTGTCCTCGCCCGGCTCGGAGGCGCCCCGATCGGCGTCGGCGCCGCCGCCGACCGGCCACGCGAGGATCTCGCCGCCGAGGCGGTGGCGGCGCTCGCCGAGGCCGACCGGGCGGCATCGGCCGCCCGGGCCGCAGCCGACGCTGCACGAGCGGCGGATGCGGTGCTCGTGGAGCGCGCGCCGCGACGGAGCCGACTCGACGTCGATCTCCTCCGGCGGCTCGTCGACGCTGCTGGAGCCCTCCGGGAGGCGCTCGACCTCGCGTCCGCGCTGGCGTCGCGCTTCGAGGCGCCCGTTCGGGCGCGGGTCGACGCGGGTGCCACACGCGCGGGCGAGCTCGGCGCGGAGCTGCGTCGGCTGGGTGCGGCCGAGCTCGAGGTGCGCAAGGCAGTGGAGGAGGCAACCGAGCGCGTGACGGCCGTCGAGGTGGAGCTCGCGCGCCTCGAAGGCGAGGCGGGTGAGGCGCAGCGTCGGCTCGGCGACGCACTCGCCGCGGGCGCCGTCGAGACCGACGCCGACACCGAGGCTTCCGAGAGCGTCGATCGCGACGAGCTCGCGGCGCACGTGACGCGCCTCGAGGCGCGGCGCGAGGCGCTCGGCAAGGTCAACCCGCTCGCGAAGGAGGAGTACGAGGCCGAGAAGGAGCGGCTCGAGGAGCTCTCGACGCAACGCGCCGATCTGGAGGCGTCGCTCGCCGAGCTCGCGGCGCTACGGGACGAGCTGACCGAGACGGTGAACCGCCGCTTCGACGAGACGTTCGCCGCGGTGGCGGCGAACTTCGAGGAGGTCGCGGCGACGCTCTTCCCCGGCGGCGATGGCCGGTTGCGGCTCGTAGAGCCGGGCGAGGAGGAGGAGGCGGAGGTCGAGCCGGGGGTCGAGGTCGAGCTACGGCCGGCCGGGAAGAAGATCACGCGCCTGACGCTGCTCTCGGGCGGCGAGAAGGCGCTCGGCGCGATCTCGTTCCTCTTCGCGCTGTTCCTCGCGAAGCCGTGCCCGTTCTACCTGCTCGACGAGGTCGAGGCGGCGCTCGACGACGCGAACATCGCCCGCTTCGTCGAGCTGCTCCGCCGCTACGCCGACCGTGCGCAGTTCGTGGTGATAACGCACCAGAAACGCACCATGGAGGCTGCGGATGTCCTCTACGGCGTCACGATGGGCGGCGACGGCATCTCGCAGATCGTCTCCCGCCGCCTCCCGCGCGACGAGCGCGCCGCCGCGACGGCCTGAGAGCTCATCTAGCCTCCCACCGATGTCGAGAACGTGGGCGGAGCTGCTCGGGGACGCCGAGGACGGGGCGCGCGAGGCGGAGGAGCGGACGGGGTTCCTCTCACGGCTGCGCGACTCGCTCGGAAAGAGCCGGCGCGCGCTCGTGGCGGAGCTCGGCGCGTCGTTCGACCCGGACGAGGAGGACGCATGGGAGCGGCTCGAGGTCGCGCTGATCCGCGCGGACGTCGGGGTCCCGGCCACCGCCGAGCTCGTCCGGCGGCTCGAGGCACGCGGCGAGCTGACCGACCTCGGCGAGGCGCTCGCCGAGGAGGTCGAGGCGCTGCTCGGCGAACCGCCCGTGCTCGCACAAGCTGCCGAGGCGCCCACGGTCGTCCTGGTCGTGGGCGTCAACGGGACCGGCAAGACGACGACGATCGGCAAGCTCGCGCGGACGCTCTCCGAGCACGGACGCTCGGTGCTCGTCGGCGCCGCGGACACGTTCCGGGCGGCCGCCGAGGAGCAGCTCGAGATCTGGGCGGAGCGGGCGGGCGCCGACTTCGTCGGCGGCTCGCGCGGTGCAGACCCGGCCGCGGTCGCGTTCGACGCGCTCGAGGCCGGCCGTGCCCGAGGCACGGACGTCGTGATCGTCGACACCGCCGGTCGGCTCCACACGCAGGGAAACCTGATGGACGAGCTCGCGAAGATCCGCCGGGTGATCGCAGGCCGCCTGGAGGGCGCGCCGCACGAGACCCTGCTCGTCGTCGACGCGACGACTGGCCAGAACGGGCTCCAGCAGGCAAGGCTCTTCTCGGACGCGGCCGGTGTCACGGGTGTCGCGCTCACGAAGCTCGACGGGTCCGCCAAGGGTGGCGTCGCGATCGCGATCGCCCACGAGCTCAGGCTGCCCGTCAAGCTCGTCGGGGTGGGCGAGGGCGTCGACGACCTCCGTCCGTTCGACGCACGCGATTACGCCCGCGCGCTCGTCGCCTGAAGCCGGCAACGCGCGCATAACCGTCCGGGGGATTGCGTGTCGTCCCCCTTCCGGGGTACGCTCAGGACGAGTTCGACAACTGGGTCGAGGGGGAAGAGGAGGATTCGAGCGACATGGCCGTCACGGTTTTTGCACGCTACCCGGGCCTGAGCCCGCAGGTCTACGACGAGGTCGTCGGCACTCTCGATCTCGACGCCAACCCGCCGATCGGAGCGATCCTCCACGTCGTGGGGGAGAGCGAGGAGGCGCTGCAGGTCGCCGAGATCTGGCGCACCGAGCAGGCCTTCCAGGCGTTCAACGACCGGTTCGTGTCCGCTCTCCAGATGCGGGGCTACCTGTCGCGCCCGACGATCGAGATCACGCAGCTGCACAACCTGTTCGCGGTCGAGATGGACACGATCGAACGCATGGGCGCGGTCTCGCTGCCCGGCACGTACGCGGGTGCCGCGCTCTAGAGGAGCGCGGCACCGTCATCGCGCGTCATCGGCGGTACCTCGACGGAGGTTCCGACCCGGTCAGCACGCCGTGCTACGGGTGAGGAACGACCTGGACCTTGTAGTCGCTCGGTGGATTGGATCCCTCGATGATGATCGCGACGACTCGGAACTGGCCCGACCCGTCTCCGTTCTCGCGTGCGGTTGTATACGCGTCCAGGATTGCGTGCCTGAACAGGAGATCCTCGCCTTCCGCTCGCTCCTCCGGCGGACGTGCGCGCCAGCCGCTGGCGCTGCCTTCATAAATTTTCCCAGGGGTTCTGGGCATCATTCCCCACCTCCTTGGACCGTGATCCTACGGTGACGATTGCCGGGAAGGAAGTCAGGAGACGGTCTGGCGCGCCGCGTCTGCGGCCCGGGTCGCGGCGAGGTTTCCCTTGAGCTCGTACAGCGAGCGAGCCTCGTCGAGGCTCGCGGATGCATCGGCGGCTCTCCCCGTGTCGCGCAGCACTTCTCCGAGCGCAACGAGCGAGCCGGCGCGCAGGTCCAGGAAGTCGGTCGCGCCTGCCAGCTCGACCGCGCTCCGCGCCAGATCCTCGGCTGCCACGCCGTCTCCCCGGCGTACGCTCGTCCGCGCACGTGCACGTCGCCAGAGCACCTGTGGCATCACGTCCGTGTCGGACGCGGTCGCTCGCGTGATCTCGACGAATCGCTCCGCCTCCCCGTCCCTGCCCTCGAGAGACAGGACGTCGGCGAGGAGGCCCGCGATCGTCGAGCGGACGCCGCTCTCGCCCATCTCCTCCAGCATCGCGTAGCCGATCCGGAGCTCCTCCTCCGCGGCGGGGAGGTCGCCCGCGAAGACCTCGATCTGGGCGCCGACGATCGCGCGCGCGGCGCGCCGGAAGCGCAGTCCGAACTCCTGGTAGACGGCGATCGAGCTGGCGTACAGCTCGCGCGCCTCGGCGAACCTGCCCTCCATGGCGCGCAGCCCGGCGAGCGTCGTGGCGATGCCCGCCTCGAACGTGGGAGACGTCGGAACGCCGCTGGCCTCGGCGAGCAGCTCTCGACACCTGCGCACCGCCTCCGGCACCTGCGTCGGCCCGTAATACAGCGCCTGCGCGTACAGCACGACGAGGACGTGAAGCTGCCCTGTATCGGGCAGCCGGCGCGCATGGAGGATCGCACGCTCGAGCGCGTCCGTCCTGGCACCCCAACGACCTGCGATCACGTGCGACTCGCTCAGGAGCCACCACGCCTTGGCGAGCCCGAGATGATCGTCGATCTCCTCCAGCTCCGGGATGATCGCCTCAGCCACCCGCCGGTCCTCCTCGGCGGCGCCGGCAGGCTCCGTGTACGAGCGCTGCCACTGCAGCTCGATCGTCGCCCGAAGCTCCGACCTCCGGTCGCCGTCGTGCGTCGCGGACGTGATCGCCTGCTCGAGCAGCGTGCGGGCGCGATCCCACTCGCCCGCCCGCATCGCGGCGCTCCCCAGCTCGGTCAGGAGCGCGCTCCGGCTCCGGTCGTCCTCCGGCAGCAGCGCGAGCGTCCGCTCGAACATCACGACTGCGGCGGGCAGGTCCTCCCGCGCAAGTGCCCGTCGTCCCGCGGCCGCCAGGAGGCCGCCGGCCTCGATCGCCAGCGCACGGGTTTCGTCGTCGTGCGGGACGAGCTCCGTGCGGCAGCGGTGGGCCTGCTCGAGGTGGTAGCCGATGATCTCGTCGTGCTCGCCGAGACCTCGGCCTTCCCGGCCCTGCGCCTGGAGCCAGCGCGCGAAGCGCTCGTGCAGCTCGGCGCGCACGGCCTTCGGGATACCCGCGTACGTCTCGTCGCAGATCAGTGAGTGTCGAAAGCGGTACGCGTCCTCGCCCGGCACCTCTGCGCGTGACGGCTGCACGAGCCCCTTGCGCACCAAGCTGAGCAGTCGGCTCATGACGAGCGGCTGGTCGGCGCGCGACGAAAGGCCAACGAGGGCGCGCGGCCAGAACTCCTTGCCGACGATCGAGGCGCGCTCGAGCGTCCGGCGCTCGGCGGGCTCGAGGCTGTCGATCCTGGCGGCCAGGAGTGCGTGGATGGATGCGGGCAGCTCGATCGCGTCGCTGGGTGCGGCGTCGGCCATCATCGCGGCGAGCTGTTCGGCGAAGAGCGGATTTCCCTCCGAGGTCGAGGTGATGCGCCGCTGCAGGTCGGCGTCGCCGACACCGAACGCCTCGACGAGCTCCGCCGTCTCGGTCTCGGAAAGCTGCTCGAGCTCGACTTTCGCCGAGGCGAGGCCGGGGCGGGCCTCGAGGAGCTCAGGCCGCGCGATGCAAACGAGCACGAGCGGTCCCGTCGCGAACGCCGCGAGGTACTCGACGAGGTCGAGCATCGTCGGCTCGGCCCAATGGAGGTCCTCGAACACGACGAGGAGCGGCCGGAGCTCCGAAATCCGCTCGAGGAGGCGCCTCACGGCCCAGAAGACTTCGTTGCTCGGTGCTCCGCCCTCGCCCGTCACCGCCCGGAGCCGCTCGAGCACGACGTGCCCGTCGTGTGCTCCGGCGAACACGACCTCGGCGGCGGCGACTCCGCCGAGATCGGTGACGAGCTGCTGCAGCGGCCAGAAGGTGATGCCGCTGCCGTAGGGGAGGCAGCGCCCGGTCGCGACGTCCACGACGTCGCCGAGCTCGGTCACGAGCTCCCGCGCCAGCCGGGACTTCCCGATGCCGGCCGGCCCGAGCATTGCGACGATCTGACAGCGGCGCTCGGCAAACGCGTCCTTGACGAGGCGCCGGAGCGTCGCGAGTTCGTCGACGCGATTGACGAGCGGCGCGTCGAGGCGCCGTGCGTAACCCGCCGCGGCGTCGTCGACCTCGTCGACGCGGAACCGCGCCACCGGCTCACTCTTCCCCCTCGCGCTGAACCGCTCCCGCGGCCCCACCTTGACGGCGTCCTTCACGAGGGGGTACGTCGCCGTGCCGATCAGGATCGTTCCCGAGTCGGCGGCCTGCTCGAGCCGCTTCGCGAGATTCACCGCGTCACCGGTGACGAACGTCTCTCCGGTACCAGGATCGCCCGCGACGACCTCACCGGTGTTGACGCCGATGCGGCATGCGAGCTCGACGCCCCACGCGCCGCGGAGTTCCGCGTTCAGCTGGGCGAGACGACGCTGCATCGCCGTCGCCGCCCGCACCGCGCGGAGTGCGTCGTCCTCGTGCGCGACCGGGATCCCGAACACCGCCATCACCTCGTCCCCGCGGAAGCGCTCGACCGTTCCGCCGTGGTGCTCGATGACCTCGGTCATCGCTGCCGCGTATCGCGCCATCACGCGGCGTGTCGTCTCGGGATCGGTCGCTTCCCCGAGCGATGTCGAGCCCACGACGTCGCAGAAGAGAATCGTGACGGTCTTTCGGACCTCGAGGCCCTCGTGAACCCGCCTCGCCAGCGCCGTCCCGCACGCGCTGCAGAAACGCGCCGAGTCGAGGTTGTGCTCGCCGCAGTGGTCGCATTCGGCCACGGCCGGAGTCTAGGACGGTTGGATTCGCTCTACGAGCAACGTCGCGTCCCCGAACGGCCCGCACGGAGCGCGGCGGTACGCTTTCGACCCATGTTCGACGCGCTCTCCAACCGCCTCCAGGACGCCCTCGGCGACCTCGGCCGTCGCTCACGCCTCGACGAGGAGACCGTCACGCGCGCGACGCGGGAGATCCGCCTGGCCCTGCTCGAGGCCGACGTCGACTTCGAGGTGGTGAAGGAGTTCGTCGCTTCGATCCGGGAGCGGGCGCTCGGCCAGGACGTGCTGAAGGGCCTCGACCCGAGCCAACAGGTCGTCAAGATCGTCCACGAGGAGCTGACCGAGCTCATGGGGTCGGCCGACTCGAAGCTCGCCTTCGGGCGCCCCCCCACCGTCGTCCTCCTCTGCGGGCTCCAGGGCTCGGGGAAGACCACGACCGCCGCCAAGCTCGCGCTCCATCTGCGCAAGCACGAGAAGAAGACGCCGGGCCTGGTCGCCGCCGACCTCCAGCGCCCCGCGGCGATCGACCAGCTCGAACAGCTCGGCCGCCAGCTCCAGGTGCCGGTCTACCGCACCGAGACCACCGACGCCGTCGTCGCGGCGCGTGAGGGCCTCGAGCGCGCGACGGCCGACGGGTGCGACATCGTGATCGTCGACACCGCCGGTCGCCTCCAGATCGACGAGGCGCTGATGGAGGAGCTGGCGCACGTCCGGGACGCGGTCAAGCCGCTGAACGTGCTGCTGGTGCTCGACGCGATGACGGGCCAGGAGGCGGTCTCGGTCGCGCGCGCGTTCCAGGAGCGGATCGCCTTCGACGGCGTCGTCCTGACCAAGCTCGACGGCGACGCGCGCGGCGGCGCCGCGCTGTCCGTCAAGGCGATCACCGGCCGGCCTGTGAAGTTCGCCTCGGTGGGCGAGAAGCTCGACCAGCTCGAGGTCTTCCACCCCGACCGGATGGCGTCGCGGATCCTCGGCATGGGGGACGTGCTGACGCTGATCGAGAAGGCCGAGCAGGCCGTCGAAAGCGACGAGCAGGAGGAGATGGAGAAGCGGCTGCTCGCCGGGCAGTTCACCTTCGACGACTTCCTCGCCTCGACCCGCATGCTGAAGAAGATGGGCCCGCTACAGGGCGTGATGAAGCTCGTCCCCGGCATGGGCCGCCAGCTCGAGGGGCTCGACGTCGACGAGAGCCAGATGGGGCGGATCGAGGCGATCGTGCTCTCGATGACGCCGCACGAGCGGCGCATGCCGCACGTGATCAACGGGCCGCGGCGCCGCAGGATCGCCGCCGGGAGCGGGACCACCATCCAGGACGTCAACCGCCTGCTCCAGGCGCGCAAGCAGATGGAGAAGATGATGAAGTCGATGGGGAAGGGCAAGCTGCCGACGCTGCCGCCGGAGCTCACGGGCGCATCCCAGGCCCGCGGCAAGCGCGGGCGCCGGTGATCGCACGCGATTTCCGGCACAATTCGCCGTCGCACACACGAGAAAGGGACTCCCAGGGATGGCAGTACGCATGAGATTGACGCGCGTCGGGTCGAAGAAGAACCCGATCTACCGCGTCGTGGTGGCCGACTCACGCTCGCCACGCGACGGCCGCTTCATCGAGATCATCGGGCGCTACAACCCGCAGACCGACCCGTCGACGATCGACCTCGACGCGGACAAGGTCAAGGACTGGCTCGCAAAGGGCGCGCAGCCGTCCGACCCGGTCGCGCGGCTCATCAAGGCAGCCGGCATCGAGGCCTAGCGGGTGGAGGAGCTCCTCGCCTGGATCGCGCGCGGGCTCGTCGACGACCCCGAGGCGGTCCAGGTCGAGCGCCTCGACGAGGGCGACGTCGTCGTCCTGCGGCTCCACGTCGCGCCCGACGACATCGGCAAGGTGATCGGACGCCAGGGACGCGTCGTCCGCGCCCTGCGCACCGTCGTCCGGTCGGCCGCCGCCCGCGGCGACCGCCGACTCGTGCTCGAGATCGCCGACTGAGCACCGTGGACGACCAGCTCGTGCCGATCGGCCGGGTCGGCCGTCCGCACGGGCTCGACGGCGCGTTCGTCGTCGACCAGGCGAGCGACGACGAGCGGCGCTGGCAGATCGGAGCGTCGCTGCTCGTCGACGGCCGGGCGGCGACGATCGAGCTCTCGCGCCGCGTCGGCGGCGGTCGCCGCGCGATCCGGCTCGACCGGCCCGTCGAGCGTGGTGCCCAGCTCGCGGTCGAGCGTTCGGAGCTTCCTGCCCTCGATCCCGACAGCTACTACGCCTTCCAGCTCGTCAGCCTGCGCGTCGTCGACGAGGACGGCGGCACGCTGGGACGGGTCGTGGCCGTCCACCCAGGCGCGGCCAACGACAACCTCGAGCTGGACGACGGGTCTCTGGTCCCGTTGATCGAGGACGCCGTCAGATCGATCGGCCTCGAGGAGGGGATGATCGTCGTCAACCGCGGATTTCTCGCGTGATGCGCCGCAAAGGCGGCGTTACGCTGGCCGCGGGAGCGCCGGAAGCGTCCACGCGAGGGGGTACCCTGCATCGCCGTGCGCATCGACGTCTTCACGCAGGTTCCGCACGCCTTCGGCTGGCTGACGGAGCAGAAGCCGCTCGCGACCGTCCTCGGCGGCGAGCTCGAGCTCCGGCTCCTGAACTACCGCGACACGACCCCGCTCCGGGCGGGGCAGGTCGACGACGACCCGTACGGCGGCGGCGCGGGCATGGTCCTCCGGGTGGACGTCGTCGACGCCGCGCTCGAGGGCGTCTACGGAGAGAGCCGGCCGTCGCGAATCGTCGCGCTGACGCCCCAGGGCCGGCAGCTCGACCAGGCGCTCGTCGAAGAGCTCGCGCAAGAGGGCGAGCTCGCGCTTCTCTCCTCGCGCTTCGAGGGCTTCGACGAGCGGATCGTGACCCATCTCTGCACCGACGCCGTGTCGGTCGGGCCGTACGTCCTCTCCGGCGGGGAGCTTCCCGCGATGGTGCTGCTCGACGCGATCGCCCGCAGGCTGCCGGGCGCCCTCGCCGAGGGGTCGGGCGAGCACGAGAGCTTCTCCGAGGAGCTCGACGGGGGGCTCGAGTACCCGCACTACACGCGTCCGGCCGAGTACCGAGGGTGGGACGTCCCAGGGGTCCTGCTGTCCGGCGACCACGGGCGCATCGAGCGCTGGCGCCGCGAGCAGAGTCGCGCTCGGAGCCTCTCGTGAGCGGGCTCGGCGGCCCGGAGACCCGGCCCGACGAGCCGATCGTGCCCCGCCCGGCGCCCCTGCCCGAGGCGGACGGCGACCACGCGCAGGCGGGCTGGCCGACGACCCCCGCAGAGATCCCGCTCGAGAGCCCGGTCGACGAGGCCGACCAGCCGCCGGCACCTCCCGCCGCTCCTCCCCGCACGCACCGGCACTCCCGGAACCCGGTCGACCGGCTGACGCGCGGCCTGCCGGACCCGATTCGCGTCGTCGTCGACTGGGTGATCACGATCGTCGGCGCAGTCGCGATCGTGCTCCTGGTCAAGGCCTACGTCGTCAACCCGTACCGCATCCCGTCGTCGTCCATGGAGCCGACCCTCCACTGCGCGAAGCCGGCGTCCGGCTGCGAGGCCCGCTTCTCGGACCGTGTCCTCGCGAACCGGTTCATCTACCACCTCCGCGACCCGCGGCGCGGCGAGATCGTCGTGTTCGACACGCCCGACGCGGCGCGGGTCAAGTGCGGCGCCGGAGGGACCTTCGTGAAGCGCCTGATCGGGCTTCCCGGCGAGACCGTCGAGGTGCGGCTGCAGCGTGGCCTGGGCTACGTCTTCGTCAACGGGAAGCAGCTGCGCGAGCCGTACATCCAGGCAACCCGCCGCTCGACCGAGGAGTTCGGGCCGGTCAAGGTTCCGCAGGACGGCTACTTCATGATGGGGGACAACCGCTCGCAGTCGTGCGACTCGCGCGAGTGGGGCTCGGTGCCGCGCGGCAACCTGATCGGCAAGGTCTTCGCGACCTACTGGCCGCCGAACCGGCTGAGTCTTGCATTAGCTCGCGAGGCGGAATTCCGCAGGAGCGGAATTCCGCCGCTTGATCCCCGCCCTGCGGGCGGGGCAGATCCCTGAAGGCGGCCGCTTCGCGGCCGCAACTGCCCGAGGTGTCGTTTCGACCGACGTGAGCGGTACACCCGTCGCTCGAGCCCGAGAGAACACCTGCGGCGATTGGGGCATCCGCTATCATCGGCCACCGGCCTTCGGCCGCCTTCCTCATGAGCACGATCATCGAGAGCCTCGAGCAGCGCCAGCTGCGCGACGTGCCGGCCTTCAAGGCCGGCGACACGCTGCGCGTCCACTTCAAGGTGATCGAGGGGAACCGCCAGCGCGTCCAGGTGTTCGAGGGCATCTGCATCAAGCGCCAGGGGTCGGGCGCCCGCGAGACGTTCACGGTGCGCAAGAACTCGTTCGGCGTCGGGGTCGAGCGGACGTTCCCGCTCCACTCGCCGAAGATCGAAAAGCTCGAGGTCGCGATGATCGGCGACGTGAACCGGGCGAAGCTCTACTATCTCCGCGGCCGCGTCGGCAAGAAGTCGCGCGTCCGCGAGTTGCGCCAGTCGTAGCCCTGCCCTCCGCGCGGCGCATCTAGATTCATCCGATGCGCGTCGTTGCGGCGTTCGTGCTGCTCTGCGCCATCCTCGTCCTCGCGGGCTGTGGCGGGGTGGAGGACGCATCGCAGCGCCTCGCGCGCGAAGCGGTCGAGGCCCACGTCGCCGGCAATCCCGCCTACGACGCCGACCGCATCCACTGCACAGGGAATCCGCGGCCGTGGTTCGTCGAGCGACAAGCGGTGGAGTCGATCTGCGCGGTTCGGCGCTCGGGCGGCGGGTGCGACTGGTTTCACGTCGATCTGATCCCCGTGGGCAATGCCATGACGACACGGGTGCGGCTCGACGCCCCGGACGCCGGCTGCACCCTCGGCGTGTAGAGACGGCACGAAGTCGGCACGATCCCGTCCGGGAGTGGGGGATATCCTCGGGCCGTGCCGCTCTCGACCGGCCAGCGGTTGCTCCGCCACGATCGGCGCCTCGGCGTCCGGTTCGTGGCAGGCGCCGACGAGGCCGGTCGCGGGTCGCTCGCAGGGCCGCTGGTCGTCGCCGGCGTCCTGCTCGACTACTCCGCTCTGCGTGGCCATCGCGTGCGGCCCCTGGCGCTCCTCAACGACTCCAAGCAGGTCGACCCCGACGAGCGTGAACGCCTCTTCCACGCCGTGCTCACCGCGGCGACCGCGGTCACGGTGCGCGTCATCTCCTCCACGGAGATCGACGGCCACGGCCTGCACCGCTCCAACCTTCGCGGCCTGCGTGCGGTCCTCACCGACCTCCACCCGCCCGCCGAGGCCTGTCTGGTGGACGGGTTCCGGCTCGGGCCTCTCGCGCCGCCGCACACCGCCGTTGTGGACGGCGACACGAAGAGCGCGGCGATCGCGGCCGCCTCGATCGTCGCGAAGGTGACCCGCGACCGGCTCATGCGCCGGCTCGATGCGCTCTACCCCCGCTACGGCTTCTCGTCCCACGTCGGCTACATCACGCCGGAGCACACCCGGGCCGTCCTCGCGCACGGGCCGTGCCCGCAGCACCGCAGGTCGTTCCAGAGCCGGGCGTACCTCGAGACTGTCGCGGCGTGAACCGCGGCGAGCGGATCGCCGTGCGCCACTACCGGCTGCGCGGCTACCGTATCCTCGGGACGAATGTCCGCAGCGGCGGCTACGAGCTCGACCTGATCGTCCGCCGCGGCCGTCGGCTCGTGTTCGTCGAGGTCAAGGAGCGGGCGCGCGATCTCTTCGGCGGCGGCGTCGGAGCGGTGAATGCGGAGAAGCGGCGGCGGGTGCGCCGTGCAGCCGCGTCCTGGCTCCACGCCCATCCGGAGGCTGCCGCGCTCGAGATCCGCTTCGAGGTCGCGGCCGTCAGGGACGGCCGGGTCGAGCGTCTCCAGCTCGCAGACGGCTGAGCCGGGAATGACGGGAACGCCCGTTCCGTTACACTCGACACCACGAACGAAAGAGCCGGGGGGCACTATCCCCCAACGGGCGCGCTCGTCAGGACGGCCGTGAGGTGGCAGCACCCACGTGCCCGGGCGCGTCGGCCTCCGCAGAGCGGGGGCGGGAGAAACCTCCGGCTGACAGGGAATCGACGTCAGCCGGAAAGGAATCGAACCGCCCCATGACCAGCCGTACCCGTACCTGGATTCTGCTCGCCGGGCTCTCGGCGCTCTTCGTCGCCGTCGGCGGGCTCGTCGGAGGCACCGGCGGCATCGTCGTGTTCCTCGCGATCGCGATCCTGTTCAACTTCGCGATGTTCTGGTTCTCGGACCGCATCGCCCTCAGGATGAGCCGTGCGCGTCCGCTCGAGGCGGGGCAGATGCCCGACCTTGTGGCCGACGTCGAAGATCTGTCGGCGCGGGCGCGGATCCCGGTCCCGCGGCTGTACGTGATCCCCTCGCAGCAGCCGAACGCCTTCGCCACGGGGCGCAACCCCCAGCACTCCGCAGTCGCCGTGACCGAGGGACTGGTCGCGCTGATGCCGCGGGAGCAGGTGCGGGGCGTGCTCGCCCACGAGCTGTCGCACATCCGAAACCGCGACGTGCTCGTGACGACGATCGCAGCAATGATCGGCGCGGCGATCTCCGCGATCGCGAACTTCCTCCAGTTTCAGTGGCTCTTCGGCGGAGACGACGACGAGAGCCCGCTCGGGTTCATCGGGACGATCGCCGCGATCCTGATCGCCCCGATCGCCGCCATGCTCCTGCAGTTCGCGATCTCCCGCCAGCGCGAGTTCCTCGCCGACGCCACGGCGTCCGAGCTGCTCGGCACCGGGCGGCCGCTGGCCGACGCGCTCGGGACGCTCGAGCGCGGCGTGGAGGCGTTGCCGATGCAGGTCAATCCGGCCACCGCGTCGCTCTACATCGCGAATCCGCTCTCCAGGGGCGGCATGTCGTCGCTCTTCTCGACCCACCCGCCGATCCCGGTGCGCATCGCGCGGCTCGAGGCGCTCGACGCCGCGCGCGGCCTGTAACGCGACTCTCGGACCAGGAAAGTTGGCCATGGGCGCCGAATAGGCGCCCATGGCTGCGACGCAGGAGGCGCTCTACGCCGGCCGGCTCGACCTCGACCTCTCGTGGTCTGAGGGCCAGCTCCCCGAGCGGGAGCGCACGAAGCACGTCCATCGGCTCCATCCGTACCTCGGCAAGTTCGTGCCCCAGCTCGTCGAGACACTCCTCGGACGGTACGTCGCGCCCGGCGGGCACGTCCTCGACCCGTTTGCCGGCTCGGGGACGACGCTCGTCCAGGCGCTCGAGTCGGGCCGGGACGCGACGGGGGTGGATATCGCGGGCTTCAACTGCCTCCTGATGCGGGTCAAGACCCGCCGCCACAACCTGGACGCGATCCGACGAGACCTGATGTGGGCACACGCGCAGGCGTCGGCCTTCGAGGCCGACGCGCGCACTGCGTTCGAGGCGACCCCGTACCTCCGCGACTGGTTCGCCCCGCGCGCGGTCGCCGAGCTCCTGCACTTCCGGTCGCTGGTCGAGCAGGTCGCGTCGGCCGACGTGCTGCGCGTGGTCCTTGCGCGGGCGGCGCGGTCTGCCCGCCGGACGACGCACTTCGACCTCGACTTTCCCCGCGCGCCGCAACTCGAGCCGTACTGGTGCCACAAGCACCGTCGCACGTGCCGTCCGGTCGGGGAGGCACGCAGGTTCCTGCTGCGCTACACGCTCGATACGCTCGATCGCATCGAGTCCTTCGCCGCCGTCCGTGGCGCTGACGTCAACGCGTCCGTGCAGCACGGCGACGCCCGTGAGCTCCAGCTCGTCGGGCCGTTCGACGGCGTCGTCACCTCGCCGCCGTACCCGGGGCTGATCGACTACCACGAGCAGCACCGGTACGCGTACGAGCTGCTCGGCCTCGACGAGCGCCGCGAGGCGGAGCTCGGCCGTCCTGCCCGAGGGCTCGGCCGGGAGGCGATCCGCGCCTATGTCGACGGGGTCGCCGAGGTGCTCGCGAACGCCCGCCGGCGACTCGTTCCCGGCGCTTCCGTTTGCATCGTCGTCAACGACCGGCGCGACCTCTACCCGGAGATCCTGCGCCGCGCCGAGCTTCGTCTCGAGGACCGCCTCGAGCGCCACGTGAACCGGCGCACCGGTCGGCGCGCGGGGGAGTACTTCGAGTCGATCCTCGTCTGCCGCGCGGCCTGACCGGGCCCTCCGGCGCCTTTGCAGGATGCTCACACGGCTGCTCCATCCTTGCGATCGATCCGCTTCCGAACAGGAGGTCACATGGACAGGTTGATCCGACACCGGCCCTCTCCGGCCATGGTCGTCGCGTGTCTCGCGCTGCTCGTCGCGCTGACCGGAACCAGCGTCGCCGCCGTGTCGGCGCTCGCCCCGAACTCGGTCGGGACGGCGCAGATCAGGGCCAACGCGGTGACGGCCGCGAAGATCAAGAACCGCAATGTGACCGGGGCGAAGATCGCCAGGAACGCGGTCACCGGCTCCCTCGTCCTGAACGGCTCGCTGACCCGCGCCGACTTCGTCGCGAGCTCGCTCCCGGCCGGCCCTGCCGGCCCCGCAGGCCCGGCCGGACCCGCAGGCCCTGCGGGCCCTGCAGGCACGATCGGCCCCATCACCGTGCGGCAGGCGAGTGTGGTCGTGCCCGGCGGCGTCGCGCAGAACGGTGCCTACGACACCGAGACGGTGAGCGTGAACTGCAACGCCAACGAGAAGGCGATCTCGGCGGGCACGGGCTGGAGCGACGACGCTGCCGACCGCGAGCTCTGGACGCAGCGCATCACGCCGGTCACCACGAACAATGCCGTCACCGGCTACCGGGGAACGGGCGGCAACGACAGCGGGAACACGAGCACGTTCACGCTGTACGTCCTCTGCTACACGGGCTAGTGATCGTGGGGGAACCCCTGGTTCCCCCACGTGCCCCCTCCTCCAGCAGGCGGCAATTTCGGTCGCGGTTTGGCCTCCCGGGCGGCCGAGCCGCCCTTCGGCCGCGACGGCTCGCGTATCCACCGAGCTTCACGACCCTTTCCTGACGTCACGTTCTTGGCACGAAGACGGCGCACTTCCGTCCGAAGTCCCTTCGTACGGTCGAAGGGTGCTCGGTCGCGCCGTCACGTTCGCGCTCGTCGGGCTCGAGCCGCGGCGCGTCGAGGTCGAGGCGCACCTCCGATCGGGCCAGCAGCCGTCGTTCTCGATCGTCGGGCTGGCCGACCGCGCATGCCAGGAGGCGAAGCACCGCGTGCGGAGCGGTGTCCATTCGGCGCTCCTCGCGTGGCCGGAGACCGTGATCACCGTGAATCTTGCGCCGGCTGCCCTGCGGAAGGAGGGATCCGGGTTCGATCTCGCGATCGCACTCACGCTGCTCGCCGCGTCCGACCAGGTGCCCGCCGATCGGCTCGCCGAGCATGCGTGCATCGGCGAGCTCGGGCTCGACGGGCGCATTAGGCCCGTCGCGGGGACGATCGCGGCGGCGGAGGGAGCCGCCCGGGCGGGGTTTTCGCGGCTGCTCTGCGCCTCCGCTTCCTCGCCGGAGGCGGCGCTCGCGGGCATCGAGGCCGTGGGCGTCCGTCACATCGCCGAGGCCGTCGGCTATCTGCGCGGCGAGGACCACATCGAACCCGCGTTGCCCGGGCCGGCTACGACCGCGGTCGAGGAGCGGCTTCCCGATCTCGCCGACGTCCGGGGCCAGGAGCGCGGCAGACGTGCGCTCGAGCTCGCGGCCGCCGGATCGCACAACCTGCTGCTGGCCGGCCCGCCCGGTACGGGCAAGACGATGCTCGGGCGCCGCCTGCCGTCGATCCTGCCACCGCTCACCCAGGACGAGGCGCTCGAGGTGACGCGGATCCATTCCGTCGCGGGGACGCTCCGGCCGGGCGGGGGGTTGCTCACGACGCCGCCCTTTCGCGCGCCGCACCACGGGGCGTCCGCCGCGGCGGTGATCGGCGGGGGCGCCGTCCCGCGGCCCGGGGAGGTGAGCCTTGCCCACCGCGGTGTGCTGCTGCTCGACGAGCTACCAGAGTTTCCGCGCTCGGTGCTCGAGGCCCTGCGGCAGCCGCTCGAGGACGGCGTCGTCTCGGTCGCGCGCGTGGGCGGGCGCGCCCTGTTCCCGGCGCGCTTCAGGCTCGTGGCGACGATGAACCTCTGTCCGTGCGGAGGCCGGGGCGACGCGAAGCTCGAGTGTGTCTGCACGCCTGCGCGGATCGCCGCCTACCGGAACAAGGTCTCTCGCGCGCTGCTCGACCGGTTCGACCTCGTCGTCGCGATGCCCAGGCCGCGGGCAGAAGAGCTCGCCGCCGGCCCGTCCGAGGCCTCCGCGGCCGTACGCGTGCGGGTGGTCGCGGGTGCAGCGCGTCTCCGCGCAAACCCCCCTCGGCGCGTCCAGGCCGCCTCCGAGTTGCTCGACCGTGCCGTCGACCGCCTGCCGCTCACGGGACGCGGCCGCGCGCGGGTCGCGCGTGTCGCGCGCACGATCGCCGCCCTCGCCCGCTCGGACGACGTCCTGCCCGAGCACGTCGCCGAGGCGCTCTCGTACCGGTCTCCGACGGGGCTCGGTGAGCGGTGACCGTCCGCTCCGTCGGGCGCGGCGAACGCGGCTACCCGCTGCTGCTCGCGGAGATCCCCGACCCTCCGGACCGACTCTGGATCCGGGGGGACGCACCGCTCGACGTGCTTGATCGCCCGGCGGTCGCGATCGTCGGCGCGCGGGCGTGTTCTGGCTACGGTCGGACGGTCGCGCGCTCGCTCGCGGCGGAATGCGCCGGCGCCGGCGCGGTGGTCGTGAGCGGGATGGCGCGCGGCATCGACGGCGAGGCGCACCGCGGCGCACTTGCGGCAACCGGGACGACCGTCGCCGTGCTCGGGTGCGGGATCGACCGCGACTACCCAGCGGCGCATACCGAGCTCGCCCGCACGATCGTGGCTGCCGGTGGGCTCGTGGTCTCCGAGTACGAGGTCGGCGTCGAGCCCGCCCCGTGGAGGTTCCCCGCGCGCAATAGGGTCATCGCCGGCCTTGCCCGCGCCACGGTGGTGGTCGAGGCGCGGGAGCGCTCCGGCGCGTTGATCACGGCCGATTTCGCGCTCGAGGACGGGCGGGAGGTGCTCGCCGTGCCCGGCGAGATCACGTCGTCGCTCTCGAGTGGCACGAACGCCTTGCTCCGTCTCGGGGCGACTCCCGCCACGTGCGCGGCGGACGTGCTCGAGGCCGCCGGTCTCGAGCCGAGGCAGCCCGCACCGAGTGTGGTGGACGATCCCCTCGCGGAGCGTGTGCTCTCCGCGCTCGCCAACGGAGCCGGGACAGCGGACGAGCTGGGCCGCTCGACGGGGCTCGGCGCGTCGGAGCTCGCTGCGACGCTCGCGTTGCTCGAGTTGGCGGGCGCGGTCCGAGTCGACGAGGGGATGGTGCGAAGTACGATCGCGCGGTGACGCCGTACTGGCTCGCCGACGCGGGGCCGTCGTCGCCGGCCGAGGACGGCGCCGGGCACGTCGACGTCGGCATCGTCGGCGCGGGCGTGACCGGCTGCGCCTGCGCGCTCGCCCTCGCAGAGGCCGGTGTGAGCGTCCGCGTCGTGGACGAGCGGGGGATCGCCGAGGGCGCAAGCGGGAGGAACGGCGGCTTCGCGTTGCGCGGGACGGCCGCACCGTACGACCAGGTCGTTGCCGCGGTTGGCCGCGAGCGTGCGTTGGCCCTGTGGGAGTGGACCGAGGCCGAGCTGAGGGCGATTGCGGAGCTTGCCGGTGACGCGTTCCGACCGCTTGGCAGCCTCCGCCTGGCAGCCGACGGGGAGGAGCGCGAGGACCTGCGCGACGAGCTCGAGGCGCTGCATGCAGACGGGCTCGCCGCCGACTGGATCGACGCGCCCGCGGCCCCCTTGTCAGGCCGCTTCACCGCCGCGATCTACCACCCGACCGACGCCGCCCTGCAGCCCGTCCGGCTCGTGCGTCGACTCGCACGCCGAGCGAGCGATGCGGGCGCGGCGTTCGTCACATGCCGCCGCGTCGCCGACCCGGCCGAGCTCGACGCGGACGCCCTCGTCGTCGCGACGGACGGCTATCCGAGCGGCCTCCTCGGCGAGCTCGAGGGACTGATCGTGCCCACCCGCGGTCAGGTGATTGCCACGGAGCCGCTTTCCGACCGCCTCTTCGACACGCCGCACTACGGTCGCCACGGCTTCGACTACTGGCATCAGGCCGAGGACGGAAGGATCGTCGCCGGCGGCTTCCGCGACGTCTCGCTCGACCGCGAGTTCACGGCGGAGGAGTCCGTGACCGACGACGTCCAGGACGCGCTGTCGGCGTTCGTGAACGACCTCGTCGGCCGCGAGCTGCGCGTCGACTACCGCTGGGCAGGCATTTTCGGGCTCGTCCTCGACTTCCTGCCCGTCGTCGGACGGGTTCCCGGCTCGCCCCGGACGTGGGTGGCAGCGGGCTACTCGGGCCACGGGAACGTCCTCGGCTTTGCGTGCGGCCGTCTCGTCGCCCGCGCGATTCTCGGCGACCGCGACCCGCTACTGGATCTGTTCGAGCCCGCACGGCTGCTGGGCTGAGGGGCCCGCAATCGCGGCGAGCGGACTACAGCTCCAGCCGAGGCAGGTCGAGCTCGACGGAGCGGAGCAGTGCCGCCCGCGCGATTGCGAGATCCTGGATCGCGAGGCCCGTCGAATCGAAGAGGGTGACATCGTCGTCGTCCGAGCGGCCGCCCGCCTCCCCGGCGAGCACCGCGCCGAGCTCCGTCACGTCGTTGCGGGCGACGAGGCCTGACGCGACCCCGGCGGCGAGCTCGCCGCCGTGGCTCGCCTGCTCCCAGTCGTCGCAGAACAGGTGCGCCCGGCCGAGCTCCCCCGTCGCGATCTCGGCCTTCCCCGGACCGTCGGCCCCCATTAGCGAGATGTGCTGGCCGGGCCGCAGCGAGCCCTCCGGGAAGAGGACGTCGCGTCCCGGCGTCACGGTGACCACGACGTCACGGGCCAACGCCTGCTCCAGGGAGCCCGCCACCTCCGCGCCCAGCTGATCGGCGACGAACCGGCGCCGTGTCTCGTCGACGTCCCAGACGAGGGGCGTGCGGCCGTGCGCGACGAGCATGCGGACCGTCTCGGCGCCGTTCACACCGCATCCGACCACGGCTATCGACGATCCGTTCTCGCGACCGAGCGTGTCGGCGGCGAGCACGCCGGCGGCGGCGGTTCGCAGCGCCGTCACCGAGGCAGCGTCCAGTATCGCCTCGAGCTGCCCCGTCTCGGAATTGGACAGCACCACGAGCCCGGTCACCGTCGGCAGTCCGAGCGCCGGATTGCCGGGGAACGACGTGACCCACTTCAAGAGCGCATGCCCGCCGCCGATCGCCGGCATCGCGCGGAAGTCCCCGGCGGGATAGTTCGTGACGTAGATCTTTGGCTGCATCGCCCACTCGCCGCGGTGGTGAGCGACGAACGCATTGCGGACGGCCGCATAGGCGTCCTGTGGCGAGACGGCCTCCAGCACGGCGTCGCGCGAGAAGACCGGGATCGACATGAGGGTTTAGTAGAAGCCCTCGCGCCGCGCGTAGCGCTCGGCGCGCTCGGCGTCGTAGGCCTCGGCGTCGAACGACGGGTCGCGGCGGCGGTGGATCTCGCCGGACGAGGGCAGCTCGCTGCGCTCGACGAACCGCGACGGGTCCCAGAGCTGGGAGCGTAGGAACGCCTTCGAGCAGTGGGTGAAGACCTCGTCCACGTCGACGAGGATCCCGAGCTTGGGCAGCTTGCCCTCCACGGCCGAGGGGGCGAGCAACTCCTCGTCGGTGACGAGCGTCGCGCGGCCGTTCACCCGAAGCGTGTCGCCCACGCCCGGGACGACGAACAGGAGCCCCACCCTCGGGTTCCCCAGGATGTTGCGGAGCGAGTCGGCGAGACGGTTGCCGGGGCGCTCGGGGACGAGCAGCGTCCGCTCGTCGAGAGCCCGCACGAACCCGGGTGGGTCGCCGCGCGGGCTGACGTCGCACGTCCCGTCCGGCGCCGACGTGGCGACGAGCACGAAGGGCGAGCGGTCGACGAACTGCCGCGTGAGGTCGTTCAGCCGGTCGCCGACCTTGGCGCGCACGAGGTCGCTCGGCTCGCCGAGGAGCAGGCGGAGCTCCTCCTCGTCGCGGATCGTGTTCAGCGTGGCTTCCACCGCTCTCGTCTCAGTCATCGCACCGGTCTCTCCGGGGCTGGATCACCTGATCGGGCATCACGACGCCTTGACTGCCGCGATCAGCTTGACGATCGAATCCTTCGCGTTACCGAACAACATCGTGGTCTTCGGGTCGAGGAAGAGCTCGTTGTCGATGCCCGCGAAGCCCGGCGCCATCGAGCGCTTCATGACGACGATGCTCGCCGCCTTGTCGACGTCCAGGATGGGCATCCCGTAGATCGGGCTCGCCGTGTCGCTGCGCGCCGCGGGATTCACGACGTCGTTCGCTCCGATGACGAGCGTCACGTCCGTCTGCGGGAACTCGGGGTTGATCTCGTCCATCTCCTTGAGCTGGTCATACGGCACGTTGGCCTCGGCGAGGAGCACGTTCATGTGGCCCGGCATGCGGCCCGCCACGGGATGGATCGCATACGCGACGTCGATCCCCTTCTCCTCGAGCAGTTCGGCGAGCTGGCGCACGTCGTGCTGGGCCTGGGCGACCGCGAGCCCGTAGCCGGGAACGATGATCACCTTGCGAGCGAACGAGAGCTGCACCGCGACGTCGTCGGCCGTCGTCGCGCGAACGGTGCGACCGTCGTCGACCCGGGCTGCCCCCGCCCCCGCCTGCACCTGGCCGAACGCCCCGAAGAGGACGTTGGCGATGGAGCGGTTCATCGCCTTCGCCATGAGCAGAGTGAGGAGCGTGCCGGACGCGCCGACGAGCATGCCGGCGACGATGAGGAGCGTCGAGTTGAGGACGAAGCCCGTCGCCGACGCGGCGAGGCCCGTGAACGCGTTGAGGAGCGAGATCACGACGGGCATGTCGGCACCGCCGATCGGCAGCACGAACATCACGCCGAAGAGCAACGCGAGGCCGATCAGCGCGATCAACACCCACTGCTCGTCGACCCCCGCGATCAGCGCAATCCCGAGGGCCGCCCCACCGGCGAGGATCGCGACGTTGACGATGTTCTGACCGACGAACACGATCGGCCGTCCCGAGATCAGCTCCTGGAGCTTCCCGAACGCGATCATCGAGCCGGAGAAGGAGATCGAACCGATCAGCGCGGAGAGGACGATCGAGACGATCTCTTCCGATCCAAGGTCACCGCTTTCGGTGACGTGGAACTCCGCGAGCGCGACGAGCGCGGCAGCGCCGCCTCCGACCCCGTTGAACAGGGCCACCATCTGCGGCATCGCGGTCATCTTCACAGTGCGGGCGCCGACGACACCGACGATCGAGCCGATCGCGCCGCCGACGATGATCAGCAGCCAGTTCGAGATGCCGTCGAGGGCGAGCGTCGTCGCGATCGCGATCACCATGCCGACGCCGCCGACCCAGTTGCCGCGCCGCGCGTGCTTCGGCGAGGAGAGGAAACGCAGCGCGAGGATGAAGCAGATGATCGAGACGAGGTAGAGGATCCCGACGACGTCCGGGTCGGAGATCACCGCTTCGGCTCCCGCTTTTCGGGCCGCCGCTTGAACATCTCCAGCATGCGGTCGGTGACGAACCAGCCGCCGACGACGTTCGCCGAGGCGAGCACCATCGCGACGAACCCAATGACCTTCGTGAACCCGTCGTCGGCGAAGCCGAGCACGACGATTGCCCCGACCACGACGATCCCGTGGATGAAGTTCGTGCCCGACATGAGGGGGGTGTGGAGCATCGTCGGGACCTTCGCGATGACCTCGAAGCCGAGGAAGATGGCGAGCACGAGGACGGTCAGCTCGGTGATCAGGCCGATGTCGGTCATGCCGCTCCTTCTGCCGGGGCGCCCGTCACGCAGGTTCCCGCGGTGATCTCGTCCTCGAAGTCGAGCTCGAGCGTGCCGCCCGGGGCGAGGTGCTCGAGCAGCGCGCTCACGTTGCGCGCGTACAACCGGCTCGCGTCCGCCGCCATCAGCGACGGGACGTTCGTGAGCCCGACGATCGTCACGCCCGTATGGGTGACCTCGCGTCCCGGCTCTGTCAGCTCGCAGTTGCCGCCGCTCTCCGCGGCCAGGTCGACGATCACCGATCCGGGTCGCATCGCTTCGACCGCCTCGGCCGGGATGAGCGTCGGCGCGGGGCGCCCCGGGACTGCGGCGGTCGTGATCACGACGTCGAAGTCGGGCAGACGGGCCTCCAGCGCCCGCTGCTGCTCGGCCTGCTGCTCCTCGGTGAGCTCCCTGGCGTAGCCGCCCTCCGTCTCCTCACCGCGAACACCGAGGTCGAGGAAGGTCGCGCCGAGCGACTCCACCTGCTCGGCAACGGCGGGCCGGACGTCGAAGGCCGAGACGACAGCCCCGAGCCGGCGCGCGGTTGCGATCGCCTGGAGCCCTGCGACGCCGGCGCCGAGCACGAGGGTGCGTGCGGGCGCGATCGTGCCGGCCGCCGTCATGAGCATCGGGAACAGCTTGGGGCTGCGGTCCGCGGCGAGCAGCGCGCCCTTGTAGCCCGAGATCGTCGCCTGCGACGAGAGCGCGTCCATCGACTGCGCGCGCGTGATCCGCGGTACCGACTCCATCGCGAACCCGACGACCCCTCGTTCTCGCAGCCGCTCGATGCCGGCGGCGTCCGTCAGCGGCTCGAGAAAGCCGATCAGCACGACGCCGCGACCGAGAGCCGACAGCTCTTCCGCCGTCGGCTTTCGGACGCGAAGGACGGCGCCGGCGTCGGCCAGCAGGTGCTCGTGATCGGTGAGCTGGATGCCGCGCTCGGAGTAGCGCTCGTCCGGGAACCCGGCGAGCACGCCCGCGCCGCGCTCGACGACGATGTCGAAGCCGCCCGCCTGGAGCTTGGCTGCGCCCTCGGGAGTCAGGGCCACCCGATTCTCGCCGGGCGCGGACTCGCGGGGCACGGAGACTCGCATCGGCCGAGGAAATCTACGGGAAGGGTTCCGTTCGCGGGGAGGGAACCAGACATCCCGTGGTTCGATTCGCCGCCTACGCGACCGCGATGGACGTCTGCGACCCCGCCCTCGGCGCTCACGCGGCGCGCGTGGCAGCGAACGCGGAGGCCGTGGCGCTGCGGCTCGGCTGGGACGAATCGCGCCTCGAGGCGCTCCGGCTGGGCGCCGCACTCCACGACGTCGGCAAGGTCAACGTCCGCCCCGAGGTGCTCGCGAAGCCCGGGAGGCTCGACGAAGCCGAGCTCGCGGAGATCCAGGCCCATCCTGTCGAGGGCCTGTGGCTGATCGCCGGGGTCCCGTCGCTGCAGCCGGCGCTGCCGTACGTGCTGTTCCACCACGAGCGGTGGGACGGCCGTGGCTACCCGACGCGCCGCTCGGGGACGGCGATCCCCGTCGAGGGCCGCGTCCTCGCGGTCGCCGACGCGTTCGACGCGATGACGTCGGGGCGTCCCTATCGTCCCTCCCTCGAGCCGGACGAGGCCGCGGGTGAGATCGACAGATGCACCGGCACGCAGTTCGACCCCGAGGTCGCCGACGCGTTCCTCGCCGCGCTCGACGCGGGCGAGATCGTCTGGGGCGAGGCGGCGGCCGCCGCCTAGAGCGACGCCCAGATCTCGAGCTTCGTGCCCGTGCGGCGGATCACCTCGTCGGTGAACGCCGTCGTGCCGTGGTGACCGCTCAGGTCTGCCGTGCGGATGCCCTCGGCGACCGCCTCGAGCGTGGCCTCGCGGATCGCGCGACCGGCCTGCTGGCATTCCTCGTCCTCCGTGTGCGCGAGGAGCGCGGCCGCCGCGAGGATCATCGCCATCGGGTTCGCGACGTCCTTGCCCTGGAGGGCCGGAGCGGTGCCGTGCGCGGCCTCGGCCATCAGAGCGGTCGGTCGGTCGACGCCCTCGTCGCCGAACGCGACGAGCAGCGATTCCGAGCCGGCGATCGAGCCGAACAGCGGCAGCACGAGATCGGAAAGGATGTCGCCGTCGCGGTTCAGCGCCGGGATCACCATTGGTGCCCCGCTCGACGAGATGAGAAGCGCGAAGGTCGCGTCGATCAGTTGCGGTTCGTACGGAACGTCGGCGTGGCGTTCCGCGGCCGCGTCCATCTCCTCCTTGAGCATTCCCTCGTAGACCGGGCTCACGGTGTATTTCGGACCGCCGAACACCTTCGCGCCCATTCGCTCCGCTTGACGGAACGAGAACTCCGCGACCGCCCGGCAGACGCTCCGCTCTATTCGCTCCGTTCGAAATGCGACCTCGTGGTCGCCGTCTCCCTCGCGCCACTCCTTGGCTCCGTACGCGTCGCCCACGGCCATGCGAACGACGGAGATCGGTGAGTGGACACCGCCGACGGGAAGCACCCCTGGAATCCGCCGCCCGGTGCGAACGATCACCTTGCCGCCGATGTCCTCGCGCAGGATCCGGTTCGGTGAGCCGACGTCGTCGCGGCCCTCCGGAGTGACGGTCGCCGCCTTGAGGCCGAGCCCGCGCGACGCGATCGCCCGCGCGGCGTCGTGAACAACCCGGTTCTCGGTCTCCCGCCGCGTCTCGAGCGACAGGTCGTAACGCGGCAGATCGAGCTCCAGGCCGAGAACCTCCGGTTGCAGCACGCGCACCGCCGCCTCGAGTAGCTCCTGGCCGGTCTGATCTCCTTCGAGAACCACGATGGTTCGTGCGTCCATGGACGCAAAAGTCTAGTGGTGGAGGAGCCGAAGGTGAACCAGTGGATTTCTGCCGAAACGCGGTCGTATACTGACCGACAACTCGATGGCGTCTATCCGGCGGAAATCACCGAGCGTGATTTCCTCGATTGGAGGAAATGTGGCCCGAAAGACCGTGCTCGTTTGCGACAAGTGCGGCGCCGAGGTCGAGGAAGGGAAAGGCGCCGTCATGCGCGTCACCTTCACCGACGCTCGCCGCGGTGCAAAGGCCGCGGACCTTTGCGATTCGTGTGCCGGCGGAATGCCCGGTGCGGCCGTCGCCCGCCGGGGGCGAAAACCCAAGTCGCTCGCGTGAGACCGGGGGCTCCGGCCGTGCCGGAGCCCCGATCGCACGCCATCTGCGCTCCGTGCGGGAAAAGCTCTCGCGGCGCCTGTGGCGTAAGCCGGGATGCGGGAAGCGCCCGACTACCATGCGCCGGTGGGGCTCTCCCTCGTCGTCGGTCCGGCACACGCCGGCAAGGTCGGGCGGCTGCTCGACGGGTTCCTCGCTGCCGTCGACCGTGATCCCTGGCTGATCGTCCCCAACCGCGCCGACGTCGAGCGCGTCGAGCGCGAGCTCGTCGCGCGCTGCGGTGGGCTCCTCTCCGGCACGATCGGGACGTTCGACACGCTGTTCGAGGCGCTCGCCCACGGCGACGGGATGGGGAGGCCGGCGCTCGGGGACGCCGCGCGCACCATCGTCGTCAGGCGGATCTGCGACGCCGCCGAGGTCGACGGCGCGCGCTACCCCGGTTTTGCGGAAGCCGTCGGCCGTGCGCTCGCCGAGCTCGACGGCGCCCTGCTCGAGCCGCACGAGCTCTCGCCGCCGCTCGGCGCGCTCGCCGTGGCCTACCGCGGGGAGCTGGGCCGGCTCGGAGCCTGGGACCGCGGCATGCTGCGGCGGCGCGCCGTCGAGAGGCTGACGGGAGAGCTCGACGCGTGGGACGGGCGTCCCATCTTCGCGCACGGGTTCGAGGATCTCACCGGCGCCGAGTGGCGCCTGCTCGAGGCGCTGTCGGCGCGCACCGAGGTGCACGTCTCGATCCCGTACGAACCCGGCCGCGCCGTGTACGCCTCGCTACGGAGGACGGTCGACGACCTGACGGCGATTGCCGGCGACGACGTCGTCGAGCTGGCGTCCCGTTCCGAGGAGTTCCTGCCTCCGGACCTGGCCCACCTCGAGCGGGTGCTCTTCGCGGACACGCCGCGGCGAGTTCCCCTGGAGGGCTCGATCCGCTGGCTGGAGGGCGCGGGCACACGCGGCACCTACGAGCTCGTCGGCGAGGAGGTGCTCGGGCTCGTCCGCGGCGGCACCCCTCCCGAGAAGATCGGGATCGTTTGTGCATCGGTGGAGGGCGTGCGACTGCCGCTCGCGACAGCGTTCGCCGCGCTCGGAATTCCGGTGGCGTTCGAGGGGCGGGCGCCGCTCCGCTCGACGCCCTTCGGACAGTCGCTGCTCTCCCTTGTCCGCTTCGCGTGGCTCGACGGCGAGCGGCCGACCCTGTTCGCGCACCTGCGGTCGCCGTACTCGGGGCTGCAGCGCAAGGACGTCGACTGGGTCGAGGGGCGGCTCCGCGGCCGGGGGATCATGAACGGCGAGCGCGCCGTCGAGGTCGCGGTCCAGCTCCGCGACGGACGGTCGCTGCCCCCGCTCGACGTCCTCCACGCCGGCGAGGTGCCCGTCGAGGGCGTGCGCCGGCTCGCGGCGACGATGCTGAGGAACGCGCACGGCACCTCCGCGCCGCCGCTCGGAGCCCGCGCCCAGTCCGACTTGAGGGCCCACGACGCGGTGACACGGGCGCTCGACGAGCTCGAGTCGCTCGGTGCCGACGGCGCGGAGGTCTCGCGCAGTGAGGTGCTGTCGGCCCTCGAACGGGCGACCGTGCGCGGCGACGGTACCGGGGCGCCCGGCAAGGTCGCGGTGCTCGACCTCCTGCGGGCGCGCACCCGTCGCTTCGACGCGGTCTTCGTGCTCGGCCTCGAGCAGGGGTCGCTGCCGCGGCGACCGCGGCCGGACCCGTTCGTCGACGACGAGGCGCGCCGAGCTCTCGACGAGCGCAGAGGAGCCCGACTCGTGCGCCCGGACGCTGCGAGCCGCGACCGGTACCTGTTCGCCACCGCCTGTTCGAGGCCGCGGCGGCGGCTCGTCCTCGTGCGCCAGGCCGTCGGCGACGAGGGCTCCCCGCGAGAGCCGAGCCCGTTCTGGGAGGCCGTGCGCGAGCTGTTCGACGAGGACGACGTGCGGCGCCATACGTATCGGCGGCCGCTGTCCGCGCTGGTCCCGGAGCTGGAGGCCGCCCCGACGGACCGTGAGCGGTTGCGGGCGCTCGCCGTCGTCGCGGCTCAGCATCCTCGCGACGCCGCCGCGCTCGCCCGCGAGAACGGCTGGGACCGGCGTCTCGGCCGTGCGACGGCGGCGTTCTCGCGGCCGACCCGCGTGACCCACGAGCGGGCGCTTCGCCTGCTCGGCCGCGAGTCGTACTCCGTCTCGGAGCTCGAGCGGATGGCGTCCTGCTCGTCGGCCTGGTTCGTCGAGCGGTATCTCCGCCCCGCGACGATCGACAAGCAGATCGACCGGATGCTGCGCGGATCGATCCTGCACGCGGCGCTGCAGCGCTTCTACCAGCAGCTCCCGAGCGCGGTACCGGGCGCCGACCGCGTGACCGAGGACAACGTCGAGCAGGCCGCCGCGCTGATGCGCGAGTGCGTGGCCGACGCCGTCGAGACGGGCCTGCGCATCGACGCGGGAGACCTCGATCGCCGCGAGCTCGAGCAGGGCCTGCAGCGCGATCTCGAGCAGCTCGTCCGCGACGAGGCGACCTCGAAGTCGCCCCTCGTCCCGCGCCACATCGAGATCTCGTTCCGGTCGTTCGAGCTCGAGCCCGGCGTGGTCGTGAGCGGCAAGATCGACCGCGTCGACGGCGACCGGATGGGCGCCAGGGGCATCGTCGTCGACTACAAGTCCGGGGCGGCGGCGTCGGCGAGCCAGATTCGCGACAGGGACCTGCTCCAGCTGCCGCTCTACATGCTCGTCCTGCGGCAGAACCTCGGGCTCGAGCCCATGGGCGGCGTCTACGTCCCTGTCGGTGGCGGTCGCCGGCCGCGGGGAATGTTGCGGGCCGGAGACGGCTCCGTGCCGGGGTTCAGCGCCCGCGACTACCTGGAGCACGACGAGTTCGACGAGGCGATCGGCGCCGCGCGCGAGACCGCGGTCGGGCTCGTCGAGCGGATCCGCGGCGGCGACGTGCGCCACGATCCCCAGGGCGGCGACTGCCCGCCCTGGTGCGACCTCTGGCGGATGTGCCGAAAGGACCGGCCGTGAGCGCCGGGGCGAACGAGCAGCAGCGAGCCGCGATCGAGGCCGGCGGCGACGTGTTCGTCGCGGCGGGCGCCGGAACCGGCAAGACGGCCGTGCTCGTCGAACGGTTCGTCCGGGGGGTCGTGGACGGCGGCATCGACGTCGACTCGATGCTCGTCATCACGTACACCGAGCGGGCCGCCGGAGAGCTCCGCGCCAGAATCAGGTCGCGTCTGCTCGAGCTCGGCCGCCCCGATCTCGCGCTCGAGCTCGACGGCGCCTGGGTGTCGACCATCCACGGCTTCTGTCGCCGGCTGCTCGGCGCGTACCCGCTCGCCGCCGGGGTCGACCCCGCCTTTCGAGTCCTGGACGAGCCTCAGGCGCTCGTGCTCCAGGCAGAGGCCTTCACAACCGCCCTCGAGCGCTTCTGCGCCGTCGACGAGCCGGACCGCTGGCAGCTACTCGCGACCTACGGGGCCGTCGGGCTGCGGCACATGCTCGTCGAGGTCTACGCGACGCTTCGCTCCGCGGGCCGGGAGCTGGTGCTCGAGCCCGGCGCGCGAGCGCCCCTGGCCGACCGCGTCGACGCCCTCCGTGAGGCGGCCCGCTGCCTTGTCGACGACGCCGGGGCGACCGATGCACAGCGCGGTGCCGCAGGCGCCGCGCTCGAGCTTGTCGAGTCGGCGACACGCCCCGAGCGGCTCCTCGCCCTCTCGGAGCTGAAAGCCCGCGGACCGCGCGCGGCCGGCTTCGCCGAGGCGCGCGACGCCGTCGTCGCCGCCGCGCTCGAGGATCTCGCGGCGCGCGATCGCGTGCTGTTGCAGGAGCTTCTGACGACCTTCGCGGCCGCGTACGCGGAGGCGAAGCGGCGGGAGTCCGCGCTCGACTTCGAGGACCTCCAGCTCGAGGCGCGCGACCTCCTGCGTGACGATGCGGCGATCCGGCAGCGCGAGCGCCAGCGCTTCCGCGCGGTGATGGTTGACGAGTTCCAGGACACGAACCGCCTCCAGACCGAGCTGCTCGACCTCCTCTGTGACGGTGCCGAGAGCGACCTCTTCGTCGTCGGCGACGAGTTCCAGTCGATCTACGGCTTCCGCCATGCAGACGTCGCCGTCTTCCGCGAGCGGCGGACAGCGGCGCCGACGGTCCTGCCGCTGACGCGGAACCACCGCTCGCGGCCGGAGGTGCTGGCGGCGGTGAACGAGCTCTTCGGCGCCGAGTTCGGGGACGAGTTCCGGCAGCTGGAGCCCGCGGACGACGACGTGCCCGCGTTGCGGAACGCCTTCGAGCTGCTGGTCACGGACAAGGCCGACGCGGGCGAGTCGGGCGTCCACTGGCGCCGGTCCGAGGCGCGCCACGTCGCGCGGCGCGTCCGCGAGCTCGTCGACGCAGGCGACGCGACGCCGGGCGACATCGTCCTGCTCTTCGCGGCGGGGACCGATGCCGAGTGGTTCGAGGAGGAGCTCCGCGCCGTCGGCCTTCCGACGTACCGTGCTGCGGGGCGCAACTACTTCGGACAGCAGCAGGTCGCGGACCTGCTGGCGTACCTGCGACTACTCCACAACCGGTACGACGACGAGGCGCTGCTCACCGTGCTCGCATCGCCTTTCGTCGGCGTCTCGAACGACGCGCTCGTGCTGATCCGGGCCGAGGCGCAGCGCCAACCGATCTTCCGCGGCCTCGAGCGTGCGCTGCCAGGGGATCTCGCCGAGAGCGACCGCCGGCTGCTGCTGGCGTTCCGTCAGCGCTACGAGCGGCTGCTCGAGCTGGCCGCGCACGCGCCGCTCGAGCTCCTGTGCGAGCGTGTGCTGGCGGAGCACGACTACGACCTCGCCATTCTCGCCCGCCACGACGGCCGCCGACGCTATGCCAATCTCCGCAAGCTCGCCCGCCTCGCCCGGTCGTACGAGGAGCTGCGCGGCAGCGACCTCGAGGGATTCGTCCGCTTTGTCGGGGGCCAGGAGGCCGTCGGCGCGAAGGAAACCGACGCGGTCTCCGAAGAGGAGGGAGCCGACGCGGTCAGGCTCCTGACGATCCACGCCGCGAAGGGCCTCGAATTCAAGGTCGTCGTCGTCGCCGACGCGGGGAGGAGCCGCCCGCCCGCATCGGACATCCTGGCGCTCTCGGACGGCCGGTTCGGCTTCAAGGTCGCCCATCCCGCGACCGGGACGAGGGTCAGCACCGCCTCGTACCAGGACGTCAAGGAGCACCGGGACCACGCCGAGCGTGCGGAGCGGCTCCGCCTCTACTACGTCGCGATGACGCGGGCGATGGAGCGCCTGCTCGTCTCGGGCTCGATCGGCGGCCCGAGCGAGGAGAGCGAGGAGACGCCGATCGGCTGGGTGCTGAGCCGGCTCGGCCTCGAGGACGACGCGCGGGATCACCGGGGCGACTCGCCGGTCGAGGTCGAACGGGGTGGGGCGACGGTGCTGCTCCGCGTCGACCGGGGCCAGGCCGAGCGTCCCTCGGCGGCTCCGAGCGAGCCGAAGCTCGTCCTCGCGGCGGAGACCGGGCAGCTCGCGTTGTTCGAGGGCTCGGGCGAGAGCCTGCCCCCGCCGGCCCCGAGGCTGCGCGAGCTCACCGCGGTGCCGGAGCCGCCGCTGCACGGCGTCACGCGGCTCTCGTTCAGTGCGGTGGCGCTCTTCGAGCGCTGCTCGTACCGCTACTACGCGGAGCGCGTGGCCGGGATGCGGCCCGTCGACTGGGGCCGTGACGGCGACGGAGCGGCCGGTGGGCTACATCCGACCGAGATCGGCGACGCCGTCCACCGCCTGCTCGAACGGGTGGACCTGGCACATCCGGCCGAGCCCGAAGACCTCGACCAGCTCGTCCGGGGCTGGTACCCAGCCATCAGCGACGCCGAGGTCGAGCACGTTTCGCGTCACGTGCGCGCGTACTGCGAGTCGTCTCTCGCGCGGCGCATCGCCGCGCTCGAGAACGTCCACGTGGAGCGGCCTTTCGCGTTCGAGCTCGACGGCGTGCTGCTCAATGGCAGGCTCGACGTCCTCGCTCGCTCCGGCACGCACGCGCTCGTGCTCGACTACAAGACGAACGCGCTCGACGGCCGTGAGCCCTCCGCGATCGTGGACGCGGAGTACCGCCTGCAGCAGACCGTCTACGCGCTCGCGTGCTTCCGGGCCGGGGCCGGCGGGGTCGAGGTCGTCTACCAGTTTCTCGAGGCGCCCGACGCGGTCGTCTCGGCGACGTTCGGGCCGGACGAGGTCGCGGGGCTCGAGCGTGAGCTCGGGGCGGCGATCGCGCGCATCCGCGACGGGGACTTCTACCCGACGCCGAGCCCGTTCGCCTGCTCCGGCTGCCCGGCCCTCGGCCGGGTCTGCGCAGGGCCGGCGCTCGGAAACGCGCCGGACGGCGCAGTGGCACAGGAGCTGACGGCCGCGGGGTAGCGTCACGCCATGCGGGTCGCCGCGCTCTACGACGTCCACGGGAACCTCGCAGCTCTGGACGCCGTCCTGCGCGACGCGCGTCTCGCGAAGGTCGACCTCGTGGTCTCAGGCGGCGACGTGGCCGCGGGACCCTTCCCGCGCGAGTGCATTGAGCGGCTGCACGAGCTCGGTGACAGGGTCGTGTTCGTGCGCGGAAACGCCGACCGAGAGCTCGCCGGTTGGGCGGCGGGGCGTCTCGACGAGGACGACCGTCGGACGCTCCGAGGATGGCCGACGACCGTCGAGCTGGATGTCGATGGACTCGGCCAGGTCGTCTTCTGCCACGGCTCTCCGAGGAGCGACGAGGAGATCCTCACGGCGGCCACGCCCGACACGCTCGTTCGGGAGGCCTGCGGTGGCGCTCCCGTCGTGGTCTGCGGGCACACACACGTGCAGTTCGACCGGCTGGTGGGAGAGACGCGGCTCGTCAACGCGGGCAGCGTCGGCAGCCCATACGAGGGCCGGCGCGGCGCGTTCTGGGCGCTGCTGGGGCCGGACGTGCGTCTCCTCTCGACCGACTACGACATCGACCACGCCGTCGAGGAAATTCGTGCGACCGGTTACGACGGCGCGGAGGATCTCGTCGGATGGCTGCTCGAGCCCGTGGCGGCCGAGGAGGCGACAGCCTTCTTCGAGAGTCGCCGTGGCGCGTAGCTACGTTGGCGAGGCCAGGCGCCGCGGCCTCGGAAGGCGGCGCGAGCGTATCGGCCCGATCGTCCAGCGGCTCGCCGAGGAGCACGCCGACGCGACGATTGCGCTCCGGTTCCGCACCGACGTCGAGCTCCTGATCTCCGTGATGCTGTCCGCCCAGACGACGGACGTGAACGTCAATCGCGTCACCGAGAAGCTGTTCAGCAAGTACCGACGTCCCGAGGATTACCTCGCCGTACCGGTCGAGGAGCTGGAGCAGGACGTCTACGCGACCGGCTTCTACCGCCAGAAGACGAAGGCGATCCGTGGCTCCATGCGCGTCCTGCTCGAGGACTTCGACGGGAAGGTCCCACGGCGGCTCGACGAGCTGCTGCGGCTCCCGGGCGTCGCACGCAAGACCGCCAACGTCGTCGCGGCAGAGCTCGGCTACGCGCAGGGGATCGTGGTGGACACCCACGTCCGCCGTCTCTCGCAGCGACTCGGCCTGACCCGGCACGACGACCCGGTGAAGATCGAGCGGGACCTCCAGCGCGTCGTCCCTCGCGCTGACTGGGCCCGCCTCCCCCACCTCCTCATCTGGCACGGGCGCCGCGTCTGCCATGCCCGCGGTCCGCGCTGCGAGGACTGCGTCCTCTTCGATCTCTGTCCAGCGGCGAGGCTGCCCTGACCGGGCCCTACGGCCTGACCCAGCGCTGCACGACGAGGCGCGAGCCCGCCGGTTCCTCGGAGAGCAATGCGTAGCGCGGCGGCGCGATGACCTGTCGCGCGACCGCGGCCGCGACGTCGGGGTCGCCCACGACGACGACCGTCACCCCGTCCCCGCGGCCGGCCAGGTTCGTGCGCACGCCGGGGGCGTAGTAGGCGAGGGCGGAGCGCGCGCGCTCGGGCAGGACGACGACCGTGTCGCGCGGCGTGGTCTTGGCCCGAACGATGCGCGCGGCGGCCCGCCAGTCCTCCCGAGGCTTCTGACCCGCCGCCATCCCGAGCGCGGCGACGGCGACGACGCCGACCGCGGCCAGGCACACGAGCCGCAGCGCGCGGTCCCGGATCGACACGAGGCCGACGCCCGCGGCGAGCGACACGCCTCCAGCGGCGACCGTGAGCGCGGTTCTCGGATAGACGGGAAGCCCGATGCCGGCGAGCAGGATTGCGACGAGCGGCAGGACCGCAAGGCCACCGACGAGGACCGGTCTCCAGAGCCCCTCGCCAGCACGGTCCGCGCGCCGGAACAAGGCGAGCACGCCCCAGATCGCCAAACCCGCGACGACGGGGCTCCAGCCGACCGCCCTGCCCACGCCGGTGCCGATGTCGCCGAGCTCGAGCGCTCCCGCCCCGTCCGCCGCGTCCGCGCGGTCGATCGCGGCGGCGGCGAGGAAGAAGGCGCACTCCACGGTCGCGACGGCGATCGCCGGGACCGCGAGCCTCAGGTTCACTTCGCGCCGCGCAGCGACGAGCGCCAGGATCTGTGCCCCTAGCGCCGCCGCGGCGATCGGATGGGTGAGCGGGAGCAGCGCCGCGCTCACCGCGTACACGGCCCACCAGACCGCGTTCCCTCGCTCGACTGCACGCGCGAAGAGCGCGCTCGAGAGCAGCATGGCGGCCAGCGCGAGCGCGAGCGGGCCGACCGTGCGCGAGAGGAGAACGACGCCGAGCGACGTGGCGAGGAGGACGGACGCGGCCGCGCCCGCATGGCGTCCGGCCAGGCGGCGGCCGAGCCGGTAGGCGGCGACGGCGGCGAGGACCGCGGCTGCGACCGACGGCAGGCGCGCCCAGTGCTCGGCGTCGTTCCACCCGACGACCGGGTGGAGGAGAGCAAGGTACCCCGCTCGTGCTGGGTCGTCCGACAGCGCACGCTCGACCACGTCCGAGAAGGAGCCCTGGGCGGCTGCGACCGCGGCGGCCTCCCCGACGTCGAGCGAGCGGCGCCCGAGCGCGACGATCCCGAGCACGAGCGCCAGCCCCGGCCCGAGGTAGGGGAGTGCGCGGTCGAACACGGCCAGCACGCGTGCCTCCAGGGCGACCGGCCGCGCGGCGGACGAGGTGTGGGCCGGGGCGCTCACCCTGATCGAGGGTAGCTGCGGCGTCGGCGGGAGCCCGGGCCGGCCGGGCGCTAGGCTCGCTGGAATGTCCCGGAGGTGGCTCGTCGCCGGCATCGTCGCCGTGGCCGGGGTCGCGGCCGTCGGTCTCCTCGGAGCGTGGTGGTTCCTGCTTCGCGATGTCTCGGCGCCCGCGAGCGTCAGCGACGCGGTCGCCGCGTACAGGCAGCAGGGGGAGGGCGGCGCCTCGCCGATCCCGCCGGGCGTGTACCTCTACTCGACCCACGGCTCCGAGCGGACGGATGCGTTGCGCGGTGCGACGCACACGTACCCGTCGACGTCCACGATCACCGTCACGGCGGCGCCATGCGGTGTGCGCCTGCGCTGGGACGTCCTGGAGGGACGCTCGACCACGTGGACGGCCTGCACAGGGTCGCGTGGCTGGGCCGAGCGGAGCAGGGACGAGCGCCACAGGTTCTTCGGCGTGACCCAGAAGACGACGTACATTTGCACCGGCACGCCGTTCCGCCCCGTCGGCGACCGGCCGGGAACGACGTTCACGGTGTCCTGCTCGACCGGCGAGGCGAGGGAGCACGGGCCGGGACGGGTGGTGAGGAAGGAGATGGTCGACGTCGGGGACACGCCCGTACCTTCTATCCGGATCCGGACGACAACGTCGTTCTCGGGCGCCACGACCGGCAGCGCGACGTACGACTTCTTGCTCGCCCGGGCCACCGGGCTGCCCCTTCGGATCACCATGGTGAGCCGGACGACGAACGGCTCGCTCATCGGCGACGTCCACTACCAGGAGCGTGTGTCGCTGCAACTGACCTCGCTCGCGCCGAGGCGGTGAAGGCGCGACACGTCGGGGCGCGCCTTGCGACGCTCCGGCTCGCGCCGGACGGCAGGCCGCGCCCCTTGGCGCCGTTCGGCCAGGGTCCGCTTGCCGCCCGCCTCCTCCGCGGCGCGATCTCCGTCGCGAGCGCGGGCGGATCGAGGCTACCCGCCCGGATCGCCCACGGGCTCGCCGTCGGCGGCGGCACGGCCGAGTGGGTACTCCGGCCCCGCAAGCGACGCAGGCTGGCGGAGAACCTCTGCCACGCGCTCGGGCTTCCGGCCGGGCACCCGGACGTGAAGGCGCTCGTCCGCCGCGAGGTTCTGAACGAGGCCCGTCGCTCGGCCGATCTCCTCTGGGCGCTCGGCAGACCCGACGAGCTGCTCGAGACGACGGAGGTCGCAGGGCGAGAGCACGTGCTCGCCGCGCTCGGCCGCGGCAACGGTGTGCTGCTCGTCTCGGCCCACGTCGGCGGGTGGGAGGTCGCCACCGCGCTGCCGCGCGCGCTCGTCCCGGTGCCGACGACCGCGATCGTGACCGACGATTGGCTTGCCTGGGCAGTCGCCGGGCTCCGTGCCCGTGCGGGCCTATGCCTCCTGTACGACACGGAGCCGGCGTCGCGCGCGGCGTCGCTCCTGCGCGCGGGAGAGGCCGTCCTCGTCCTCGGCGATTACGCGAAGGACTCGATGCGCACCTACACGGTGCGCCTCCTCGACGCCTTCGCCGAGCTTCCCGCCGGCGCGGCCGCGCTCGCGCGGCTCTGCGGGGCGCCCATCGTCCCCTTCACGGTGCTTCCGCTGGGGCCGCGGCGTTGGCGCGTCGAGGCCGAATCGCCCCTGTTCCCGCCGGACCGGGACGGCGGGGCGGAAGCCGAGCGCGTCCTGCTCCAGGAGCTCGCGGACCGGTGGACTGCGCAGCTCCGCGCCCACCCGGAGCACTGGGCCGCCGTGTACCCGATCGCGTGGCGCACGTCGTGACGGCGGCTACAGCCAGCGGCGCCAGCGGAAGAGCGCCAGCTGGACGATGGTCGTCGTGACGATCAGGCCGACGGAGACGCCGATGCCCCAGTACCAGTCGCTGAACTGCCCGGCGAAGTTCTGCCCGTAGAAGCCCACGATGAAGCTCGGCACCAGTACGAGCGAGGCGATCACCGTGAGCTTCTTCCCGACCTCGTTCTGCTGCTCCGCGATCTTCGCCTGGTAGTAGTCGCGCACGCCGCCGAGCAGGTCCCGGGCGACGTCGAGCTCCTCCGTCACGCGGACGAGCGTCTCGTAGGTGTCGACGAACCGCTTCTCCACCTCCGGCGGGAAGAGCTCGGAATGCCCGACGTCGATGCGCCCGTCGACGATCCGTCGTGCGACGCCGCGTGTCGCGCTCGACGTTCGCCGTGCCAGGAGAAGCTCGTGGCGCAACAGGGCGATGCGCCGGCGCACGTCGGCCGGTCGCAACTGCTCGACGTCCCCCTCGAGCTCGTCGATCGCTTCGTAGAGCCCGTCCAGGAGGTCGAGGAAGGTGTCCGCCACCTCGTCGACGAGACCCTGGAAGACAGCCCCGGCGGAGGCCTCGGCGTCGACGAGCGCCGCAACGCTGTCCGTAGGCGCGAGCTGGCGCCGCGGCCCGGTCTTCCGCACGGTGACGACGGCTGTCGGCGTCGCGACCACGCCCAGCTCGAGGTACTCGGCGCGCCCGTCCGGCCCCAATTGCGGAAAGGCGAGAACCGAGAGCACGTAGCGACCGTGCCCCTCGCACAGCGGCCGAAGGCTTCTACCGTCCCGCGCCGGCTCGACGAGGATCTCGACCGCTTCCGGGTCGAGCGGGATCGCGAGCGCACGTAGGAGCTCCTCCCGTGTCGGGTCGACGAGATCGGTCCACTGCGCCGCCAAGGCGCATCGAGGCTACTCCCCCCGTCGGCGGGCGCGGCTCGCTGCGTGCGCGACCCACCGCGTTCGATCGTCTCGAACCGAAATTGTTGTCGTGATGTTCGGGTGCTCATCCGCACATGTGCCGTGTCTCGTACTTCCAGGTGACGGAGAACGAAGGAGGCCCACATGTCATCGCGCGACCAGCAGATGAGCCAAGGTGGAACCGGATCCAGCCACGCACGGTGGATAGCAATCGCAGTCGCGGTCGCCGTCGTCGCGGTCGGTGTCGTGCTGCTCGTCCTCTACGGAGGGGGCGGCTCGTCCACGGGCTACTAGCCCACCATCGCTCGGCGACCCGTCCTCGCGACCGGTCGCCGAGCGCGGTCTCGCGCCGGGCTGGCGACGCTGCGACAGCCAGGCCGACGGGCTAGTTCGCGGCGGCAGAGGCGGTCGATAACGCCGCGTGCCGCTGCTCGCTCAGCCAGCGCTCGGCGTCGAGGGCCGCGGCGCAGCCGGATCCCGCCGCCGTGACCGCCTGGCGGTACGTGTGGTCCTGAACATCGCCCGCGGCGAAGACACCGGGGATGTTCGTCTCCGTCGACTTTCCCCGCGTGAGGAGGTAGCCGGTGTCCGGCTCGTGGTCGAGCTGGTCGAGGAAGAGCGCGGTGGTCGGGTCGTGGCCGATCGCGACGAACACGCCGTCGGCGTCGAGGACGGACTCCGCACCCGTCACCGTGTCGACGACGCGGACGCCCGTCACCTTGCCTTCACCGAGCACCTCCTCGACGACCGTGTTGAGGACGAACTCGATCTTCTCGCTCGACCGCGCGCGGTCGACCATGATCGGCGAGGCGCGGAACTCCTCGCGGCGATGGACGACGATCACCTTGCTCGCGAAGCGCGAGATGAAGAGCGCCTCCTCCATCGCCGAGTCGCCGCCGCCGACGACCACCACGACCTTGTCGCGGAAGAAGGCCGCGTCGCAGGTCGCGCAGTACGAGACGCCTCGCCCCTGAAGCAGCTGCTCGGACGGAAGCCCGAGCTGCCGCGCGCTCGCGCCGGTCGCGACGATCACGGATTCGGCCCGGTACTCGTCGTCGCCGACCCAGATGCGGAAGGGGCGCTGGGAGAAGTCCACGCGCGTGACGTCGTCCGTCACGAAGCCCGCGCCGAACCGCTCCGCCTGGCGGCGGAAGTCCTGCATCATCGCGGGGCCCATCACGCCGTCCGCGTAGCCCGGGTAGTTCTCGACGTCGGACGTGATCATCAGCTGGCCGCCCCAGTTGAACCCCTCGATCACGAGCGGCTCGAGATTCGCCCGGGCCGCGTAGAGGGCGGCCGTATAGCCGGCGGGCCCGCCGCCGATCACGATCACGTTGCGAACGTCGTTCACGATGCTTCAGTGCTCCCCGGGTCGCTTGTAACCCCTCGAGTGTAGGAACGAAACGGCCGCCCCGGGTGTTCCAACGCGCGCCACTGCCTCAGGCGGCGTGCGCGTCGCGGGGAAGCTCATGGACGGACGCCTCGTCCGGCTCGTGGACGTCGATCGACCGCGCCTGGCGCTCGATCTGCGCCGGAGCGCCGATCTCACCGGTGACGCCGTGCTCCTCGAGGCGCCGCGCCTGGACGAGCACCCGCGACTCGAAGGAGCCGACGGCCTCGTTGTAGGCCCCGACCGCGCCGTCGAGCGAGCGGCCGACCTTCGCGAGATGGCCTGCGAACGTGCCGAGCCGCTTGTGCAGCTCCGCCCCGAGCTCGTGGACGGCCTGGGCACTTCGCGCGACCGTCTCCTGCTGCCAGACGGCGGCGACCGTGCGGAGCAGGGTCATGAGCGTGCTCGGCGAGGCGAGTACGACACCCTGCGCCCACGCGTCCTCGGCGAGCCGGCGGTCGTGCTCGTGCGCGACACGCAGCAGCGTCTCGTCGGGAACGAACATGACGACGAAGTCGGGCGTAGGCGCGAATTGCCGCCAGTACGCCTTCGCCGCGAGCTTCGTCGCGTGCTCGCGCACCTGCCGCGCATGGGCGGCAAGGCGCTCCCGCCGTTCTGTCTCGTCGCTCGTCTCGAACGCCTCGAGGTACGCCGCGAGCGGTACCTTCGCGTCGACCACGACCTGCTTCCCGCCCGGGATGCGGACGACGAGGTCGGGCCGAAGAAGATCTCCCTCGGCATCCCGCGTCGACGCCTGGGCGACGAAGTCGCAGTGCTCGATCATCCCGGCCAGCTCCACGACGTTCCGGAGCTGCGCCTCGCCCCATCGGCCGCGCACGGACGGCGACCGGAGCGCGTTCGCGAGGCTGCCCGTCCGCTCGCTCAGTACCGAGACCTGTTGCCGCAGCGCGCCGTAGGCGTGCTCGCGGGCCCGGTCGAGCTCCTGGACGCGGAGCCCGACGTCCTGGAGCGACTGCTTGAGCGGGGCGACGGTGCTCTCGAGCTGCCCCCGCGCGGCGTCGAGGTAGCGGGTCCCGCTGTCGCGAAAGGCCTCCATCGACGCCGACCGGACCGCCTCTGCGAGGCTCGTGTCGAACGAGCGCTCGGCAGCCTCGAGACGGGCAGTCGTCCCCGCGAGATCGCGCTCCAGCTCGAGGGCTCGCTCGCCCCGCTCGCGACGCTCGACGAGCGCCGAGCGCAGGAGGAGAAGGACGCCGCCGGCGCCGACGAGAAGACCGGTGAGCAGGGCCACGATCGTCATGAGGGCACGGGACCGTAGCGCCCGGGGCGGACGGAGCCGACGAGGGGCGCAGCTATCCTTCCCGGCCGATGCCGCCCAGGCCACGTCCCCACGGAAAGACGCACGCGAAGCCGAAGCCGCCCGGCCAGGGCGGTGACCGCCGCAGCATCCTGATGCTCGGAATCGGTGGAGCGGCTGTCCTCGTGATCGCAGCGGTGGCGCTCGCGTTCACCCTCGGCGGGGGCAGCGGGGGCGGAGACGCCCGCGCGGCGCTCGAGGCTGCAGGGTGCACCCTCAGCGCGACGCCGGCGCTCCGTGGCGAGCACACGGTCACCACTCCGACAGGGACGTCGAAGAAGTGGAACACCGTGCCCCCGACCTCGGGCCCGCACTACCAGGTCCCGGTCGTCTACGGCTCGTACGAGGAGCCGGTCAACGAGGCGCAGCTCGTGCACAACCTCGAGCACGGCGCGATTGCGGTGCAATACGGCACGGACGTCCCTGCGGCCGTCGTGCTGAAGCTGCGGAGCTTCGTCCAGGCGCACTCCCGCGGCACGGTCCTCGCGCCCTACCCGGCGCTGGGGAACAAGATCTCGCTCGGCGCCTGGGTCACGAAAAGCGCCTCCGAGCCGGCGAAAGGCACCGCGTACCTCGCGAAGTGCACGACCGTCGACGACAAGGCGTTCGTGGCGTTCTTCGACGCGTACCAGTTCCAGGGCCCGGAGCGCTTCCCGCCGGACACACTGCTTCCCGGCCGCAGCTAACGTCGCTCCCGCACCCGCCGGGGTGGCGGAACTGGTCAGACGCGGCCGGCTTAAAACCGGCTGTCCTTCGGGACATCTGGGTTCGACTCCCAGCCCCGGCACATTCGGCGTCCGGCTGAAGTCGGACACCGGCGCCGGATACACTCACCGCGCGATGGCGAGCACCGAGCACGTCCCGTCGTTCGCCCACCTCGAGTACGACACGCCGCTCTACCGCACCGCGATCGCCCAGTTCGACCAGGCCGTGCCGCACGCGGACGTCGACCCCGGCGTCGCCGAGCGGCTGCGGCACCCGGAGCGGTCGGTCATCGTCGCCTGCCCGGTCGGCCTGGACGACGGCACGCGCGTCGTCTTCCCCGGCTACCGCGTACAGCACTCGAGCGTCATGGGCCCGACGAAGGGCGGCATTCGGTACGACCCGGGAGTCTCCCTCGGCGAGTGCGCCGCCCTCGCGGTCTGGATGACGTGGAAGTGCGCGCTGCTGCGGCTGCCCTACGGCGGCGCGAAGGGCGGCGTCCGCTGCAACCCGCGCGAGCTGTCCCCCAGCGAGATCGAGCGGGTCACGCGTCGGTTCACGTCCGAGCTCCTGCCCTTCATCGGCCCGCAGGAGGACATCCCCGCGCCGGACATGGCGACAAACGAGCAGACAATGGCGTGGATGATGGACACGTACTCGATGCAGCGCGGCCACGCGGTGCCGGAGATCGTGACGGGCAAGCCCATCTCGATCGGCGGCTCGGTCTTCCGACACGAGGCCACCGGCGCAGGCGTCGTGATGGTCGTGGCCCGCGCCTGCGAGCGCCTCGGCTGGCGCCTGTCCGAGCAGCGCTGCGTCGTCCAGGGCTTCGGCAACGTCGGGGGCATCGCTGCACAGGAGCTCGTCGACCGCGGCGCCACCGTCCTCGCCGTCTCCGATGTGTCGGGCGGCGTGCACGACCCCGACGGGCTCGACATCCCGACGATGAGCGCGTACGCCCGCGAGCACGGCTCGCTCGAGGGATGGGCGACGGGTGCACGGATCACGAACGAGCAGCTGCTCGAGCTCGAGTGCGACATCCTCGTGCTCGCCGCGCGCGAGGACCAGATCCACGGGGACAACGCGGCGCGTCTGCGGTGCCGGATGATCGCCGAGGGGGCGAACGGGCCGACGTCGCTCGAGGGTGACGCCATCCTGCAGGAGCGAGGGATCCCGATCCTTCCGGACATCCTCACGAACGCAGGCGGCGTCACCGTCTCGTATTTCGAGTGGGTACAGGACCTCGGGCGCCTGTTCTGGGGCCGCGACGAGATCCGGGCGAAGCTCGCGGAGAAGCTGAACGACGCGTTCGACCGTGTCTGGGAGATCTCGCACGAGCGCGACGTGTCGATGCGCACCGCGGCGCTCGTGGCGGGCATCCGCGACGTGTCGTCCGCGCTCGAGGCGCGCGGGCTGTACCCGTGACGGACGAGCAGGCCATCCGCGTCCGTGACGCGATGATCACGGAGCCGCGCGCTCTGCCGGCGACGGCCTCGGCGCAGGAGGCGGGCGAGGTGCTCACGCCAGTGGAGGTTCGAGCGGTGTACGTCGTCGGCCCGGACGGCGAGCTCGTCGGTGTCGTCACGCGCAAGACGCTGGTCGCCCGCGTCGTGGCGGAGGGACGGGACCCTGCCGCGATCCGGGTCGGCGACATCGCGGAGCCGCCGTACTACACGATCGACGCCGACACCGCGCTCGACGAGGCGTTCGCCTTCATCGAGGAGCACGACGCCGAGCGCGTTCCTGTCGTCGATGGGGGGCGCCTCGTCGGCGTCGTCTCGCGCGCTGTTCTCCAGCGGCGCCTCGCCGAGGACGAGGAGCCGGGCGAGCCCGAGCCGGTCGCCTGACGCCCGCGGGGTGGCGTCCCGCCCTCAGGCAGCGGTCTGTACCCGCTCGAGCACGTCCGCGAGGCTCGTCGAGCGGAGCGTGTCCGTGAACCGCTCCTGCGCGGTCGCGAGCACGGGATGGAAGGGGCACGCGCCCTCCCAGCTGCACACGCCCTCGTGCAGCACGCAGCGTGCGGGAGGGGCCTCGCCGTCGATCGCGTGCACGACGTCGTACACGGAGATCTCGCCCGCGGGCCGCGCCAGCCTGTATCCGCCGCGGGGGCCCGCTTGGGCGACCAGGATCTCCGCGCGCACGAGCGCGGCGAGCGGCTCGGCGAGGACGGAGAAGGGAGCGCCCGTGACCCGGGAGAGCTCGCGCCTCGACACGCGCCGGTCGTCCTCCGCGCGCGCCACCTCGAGCGTCGCCCGGAGCCCGTAGTCGGCGGTGCGGGAAAACCGCAGACGCATCAGTGGGTTCTCCGACAAACGTTCACCCGATCAGTGTACTATTCCGCGGGTTGGGACACCGGCTCGGGATCCTCTAAGGAGGGGAGAACGATGGATGCAGCTCGGGTGGCGACCCGGAACCTCGTCCTCGCCACGTTCGCGTTCGCCGTCGCGTTCGTCGGGTGGAGCCTGATCGCGCCGCTCGGGAAGCGATTCCAGGACGATCTCGACCTCTCGAACACCCGCACGCTGATGCTCACGGCGGTGCCCGTGGTGCTCGGCTCGCTGCTCCGGATCCCCGTCGGCGCACTCACGGACCGTCTCGGTGGGCGCGTGATGTTCCCGATCGTCCTCGCGGTGTCCGCCGTCCCCGCCGCGATCTTCGGCTTCGTCGACGGCTACGCAGCGCTCATCGTCGTCGGTTTCTTCCTCGGGATCGCCGGCTCGTCCTTCGCGGTGGGCGTCCCGTTCGTCGCCGGCTGGTACCCGAAGGAACGGCAGGGGTTCGCGCTCGGGGTGTACGGCATGGGGAACATCGGCACCGCGGTCGCCGCGTTCAGCGCTCCTGCGATCGTCGACTGGCTCGGGCGAGAGGCGCTCGGGATCGTTGCCGCGGTGCTCTTGCTCGCGACGGCCTTCCTCTTCTACCGGATGGCCGAGGACCCGCCCCGCGGGCCCGCAGTCCACTACGGCGCGGTGTTGCGCTCCGGCTGGAGGCTGTGGCGCCTCGCGCTCCTCTACTTCGTCACGTTCGGCGGCTTCGTTGCGATGGCGGTGTTCCTGCCGAAGCTGCTCCGCGACTGGTTCGACATCTCGCTCACGAACGCCGGGCTGCGGGCCGCGGGCTTCACGGTCGTCGCGACGTTCGCCCGGCCCGTCGGCGGGTTCCTCTCCGACCGGATCGGCGCGGCCACCGTCCTGATCGTCGTGTTCGTCGGCGCCGGCCTTGACGCCACGTGGCTGGCGCTCGTCTCCGGCGACCCGACGTGGGTCCCCGTGACGATCGCGTGCCTCACGCTCGCCGGGTTCCTCGGTCTCGGGAACGGCGCCGTGTTCAAGTTGGTGCCTCACGACTTCCCTGACGCGACCGGGGCGGCAACGGGGATCGTCGGCGCCGCGGGCGGGCTCGGCGGGTTCTTCCCGCCGGTGGTGATGGGAATCGTGAAGGATCACTTCGACACCTATGCGCTCGGCTTCGTCGGCTTGCTCGTGTTCGCGGTGATCTGCCTCGTGGTCGCCGTGACGATGCGTCGCGCATCGCGGATGCCCCACGGGGTCACTGCGTGAGCCTCCTCGCGCGGCCTCTCTACTTCGGAAAGGCCGGTTCGGCCGACGGCTGGAGCGCCCTGCAAGCGGACGGGCGCGAGTGGGAGCGCTTCTACCGCGAGCGCTGGCAGCACGACAAGGTCGTGCGGTCGACCCACGGGGTCAACTGCACCGGATCGTGCTCCTGGAAAATCCACGTAAAGGACGGGATCGTCGCGTGGGAGACGCAGCAGACCGACTACCCGACGAACGGGCCCGACGTCCCCGAGTACGAGCCGCGCGGGTGCCCGAGGGGCGCCTCGTTCAGCTGGTACCTGTACTCGCCGATCCGCGTCCGCTACCCGTACGTCCGCGGCGTGCTCCTCGATCTGTTCCGCGAGGCGCGCGAGCGTCACGGCGGCGACCCCGTCGAGGCGTGGGCCTCGATCGTCGACGACCCGGAGAAGGCGCGCTCCTACAAGTCCGTGCGCGGCAAGGGCGGTTTCGTCCGCGCGAGCTGGGACGACGTGGTCGACATCGTGTCGGCCGCCCACGTCCACACGGTGAAGCGCTACGGGCCGGACCGGGTCGCCGGCTTCACGCCGATCCCCGCGATGTCCATGGTCTCGTACGCGGCCGGCACGCGCTTCCTCTCGCTGATCGGCGGGATCTGCATGAGCTTCTACGACTGGTACGCCGACCTGCCGCCCGCGTCGCCGCAGATGTGGGGCGACCAGACCGACGTGCCCGAGTCGGCCGACTGGTGGAACGCGAGCTACATCGTGCTGTGGGGCTCGAACATCCCGCAGACGCGCACGCCGGACGCGCACTTCCTGACGGAGGCCCGCTACCGCGGGCAGAAGGTCGTCGTCGTCTCGCCCGACTTCGCGGGGCACACGAAGTTCGCGGACCACTGGCTTCCCGCGGCCGCAGGGACCGACGGGGCGCTCGCGATGGCGATGGCGCACGTCGTCTTCAAGGAGTTCCACGTCGAGCGCACCGTGCCGTGGTTCGACGAGTACGTGAAGCGGACGACCGACCTGCCGTTCCTCGTCACGCTGCGCGAGCGGGAGGGCGCCTACGTTGCCGACCGCTTCCTGCGTGCCTCCGACCTCGGCGAGACGAGCGAGAACGCCGAGTGGAAGACGGTGCTGCTCGACGAGCGGAGCGGCGATCCCGTCGTGCCGAACGGCTCGATCGGCTTCCGCTGGGGCGAGGAGGGGATGGGGAAGTGGAACCTCGAGCTCGGGGACGTCGAGCCGGCCCTGACGCTGCTCGGACGCCACGACGAGCTGGTCGAGCTCGACGTGGCGCGGTTCGACGTCGGCGGCACCGACACGGGCGTCCTGCGCCGCGGGGTTCCCGCCAAGCGGGTCGGCGGCCGCCTCGTGACGACGGTCTTCGATCTGCTCGCGGCGCAGCTCGGCGTCCAGCGCGAGGGGCTGCCGGGGACGTGGCCCACGGGCTACGAGGACGCCTCCGAGCCGTACACGCCCGCCTGGCAGGAGCCGATCACCGGTGTCGACGCGGGCCGCGTCACCCGGGTCGCCCGGGAGTTCGCACGGAACGCGGAGCGCTCCCACGGGCGCTCGATGATCGTGCTCGGCGCCGGGACCAATCACTGGTTCCACTCCGACCAGATCTACCGAGCGATCCTTCAGCTCGTCGCCCTCTGCGGCTGCCAGGGGGTCAACGGCGGCGGCTGGGCGCACTACGTCGGCCAGGAGAAGGTGCGCCCGATCAGCGGCTGGTCGACGCTCGCGTTCGCCCTCGACTGGAACCGGCCGCCGCGCCAGCAGGCGACGACGCCCTTCTGGTTCCTCGCGAGCGACCAGTTCCGCTACCAGCGCACGCGCGCCGACGCCCACTCCAGCCCGCTCGGGGCGCGGCGTGCTCGACGGGATGCACATCGCCGACTGCAATGCGCTCGCCGCCCGGCTCGGCTGGATGCCGTCGTACCCCACGTTCGACCGCAACCCGCTCGAGCTGACCCGCGAGGCCGCCGAGGCCGGGGTGGACGCACCCGCGTACGTCGTCGACCGGCTCAAGGCGGGCGACCTCCGGTTCGCCGCAGAGGATCCGGACGCGCCCGAGAACTTCCCGCGCGTCCTCACGCTCTGGCGCGCGAACCTCCTCGGCTCCTCGAGCAAGGGTCACGAGTACTTCCTGCGCCACGTGCTCGGCGTGGAGGACGCCGCGGTGCGGAACACGGAGTCGACAGCCGGAGGAGCGGCCGAGCGACGTCGTCTGGCGCGACGAGGCCCCGACCGGCAAGTTCGACCTCTTCACGACGATCGACTTCCGCATGAACGGCTCGGCGCTCTACTCCGACGTCGTCCTGCCCGCAGCGACCTGGTACGAGAAGCACGACCTCTCCTCGACCGACCTGCACCCCTTCGTCCACTCGTTCAACCAGGCCGTCCCGCCGCCGTGGGAGGCGCGGACCGACTTCGACATCTTCGAGCGCGTTCGCCGAGCGTTTCTCGGAGCTCGCCGAGAAGCACCTCGGCACCCGCACCGACCTCGTCGCCGCACCGCTGCTGCACGACACGCCGGACGAGCTCGCGCAGCCCTTCGGCGAGGTGCGCGACTGGAAGCGCGGCGAGTGCGAGCCGGTCCCGGGGAAGACGATGCCCAAGCTGGTCGCCGTCGAGCGGGACTACACGGCCGTCCACCGCAAGTGGCGCTCGCTCGGGCCGCTCACCGAGAAGCTCGGCTCGTCCGCGAAGGGGATCCCGCTGCTGCCCACCGTCGAGATCGACCATCTGCGCGCCGCGAACGGCGAGATCGACGGCCGGCCGGCACTGACCCGGGACGTCCACATGTGCGAGGCGATCCTCGCGCTCTCGGGTGTCTCGAACGGCCGCCTCGCGGTCGAGGGGTTCAGAGGGCTCGAGAAGCGGACCGGGACGCACCTCGTCGACATCGCCGAGGAGCACGCCGACGTCCGCATCACGTTCGGGGACACCCAGGTGCAGCCGCGCAAGGTGCTCGCCTCGCCTGAGTGGTCGGGCATGGAGTCCCGCGACCGGCGCTACAACCCGTTCACCATCAACGTCGAGCGCGACGTCCCGTTCAGGACGCTCACCGGGCGCCAGCAGCTCTACGTCGAGCACGCGTGGATGCTCGAGTACGGTGAGGGCCTGCCCACGTACCGCCCGCCGCTCAACGTTCTCGGCGTCGTCGGCGAGCAGCTCTCGGGCGACCCGACCCGCAAGGAGCTCCATCTCCGCTGGCTGAGCCCGCACTCCAAGTGGTCGATCCATTCGGAGTTCCAGGACAACCTCCACATGTTGACGCTCTTCCGAGGCGGGCCGGTCGTGTGGATCTCGGACGTGGACGCCGCGGAGATCGAGGTCGCCGACAACGACTGGGTCGAGGTCTTCAACCGCAACGGCGTCGTCACAGCGCGCGCGGTCGTCTCCCACCGCATCCCGCCGGGCGTCGGGCTGATGTACCACTCGCAGGACCGGCACGTGAACGTGCCGCGGAGCGAGCTGTCGGGCACGCGCGGAGGGACCGACAACTCCGTCACGCGCATCTCGATGAAGCCGACGCACCTGATCGGCGGCTACGCGCAGCTCTCGTACGGGTTCAACTACTACGGCCCATGCGGCACGCAGCGCGACGAGATGGTCGCAGTCCGAAAGCTCCTCGGGGAGATCGTCTACTGATGCAGGTCCGCGCCCAGATCGCGATGGTGATGAACCTCGACAAGTGCATCGGGTGCCACACCTGCTCGGTCACGTGCAAGAACGTCTGGACGAACCGCCGCGGCACCGAGTACGTGTGGTTCAACGACGTCGAGACGAAGCCGGGCATCGGCTACCCGAAGCAGTGGGAGGACCAGGACCGCTGGAAGGGGGGCTGGGAGCTCAAGGGCGGCAAGCTGCGCCTCAAGGCGGGCGGCCGGCTGCGCAAGCTCGCGACGCTCTTCTTCAACCCCGAGCTGCCGACGCTCGACGACTACTACGAGCCGTGGACGTACGATTACGAGACGCTGACGACGGCCGGGCCGTCCAAGCACCAGCCGGTCGCGCGCCCGGAGTCCCAGGTCACCGGGCGGCCGCTCGACCTCCAGTGGGGCCCCAACTGGGAGGACGACCTCGCGGGCGCCCCGGAGCGCGCCCGGCTCGACCCCAACCTCCGGGACGGCGTCGAGGAGCACGTGCGCCTCGAGTACGAGAAGGCTTTCATGTTCTACCTCCCGCGGATCTGCGAGCACTGCCTCAACCCGTCGTGCGTCGCGTCGTGCCCGTCGGGGGCGATGTACAAGCGCGTGGAGGACGGGATCGTGCTCGTCGACCAGGAGCAGTGCCGCTCCTGGCGGATGTGCGTGAGCGGCTGCCCGTACAAGAAGGTCTACTTCAACTGGTCGACCGGGAAGGCCGAGAAGTGCACGCTCTGCTATCCGCGGATCGAGGCGGGTCAGCCGACGATCTGCTCGGAGACCTGCGTCGGGAAGATCCGCTACCTCGGCGTCGTCCTCTACGACGCCGACCGCGTGCAGGAGGCGGCATCGGTCGCCGACGAGAAAGACCTGCTGCCCGCGCAGCTGTCGCTCTTCCTCGACCCGAACGACCCCGACGTCCGCGAGCAGGCGCGGCGAGACGGGATCGCGGAGGACTGGCTCGACGCGGCGCGCCGCTCGCCGGTCTACGCGCTCGCGGTGCGGCACCGGGTCGCGCTGCCGCTGCACCCCGAGTACCGGACGCTGCCGATGGTGTGGTACGTCCCGCCGCTCTCGCCGGTGATGAGCCTCGTCGAAGGGCCGGGCTCGGAGGCCGACCCGGACGACGTCTTCCCGGCGATCGAGGAGCTCCGGATCCCGATCGAGTACCTCGCGAACCTGTTGACCGCGGGCGACCCCGAGCCCGTGCGTGTCTCGCTGCGACGGCTGGCCGCGATGCGCGGCTGGACACGGGAGAAGAACCTCGGCGGCGAGCCCGATCCAGGCCCTGGCCGCCGCGGTCGGCATGGAGCCGGCAGAGATCGACGCGATGTTCCGGCTACTCGCGATCGCGAAGTACGACGAGCGCTACGTCATCCCGCAGACGCACGGCGAGATCGGCATCAACCCGCATTCCCGCCAGGGCGCGTGCGGGCTCGACTTCGAGGGCGGCCCGGGGAGCTGCGGCGCCCTGCAGCAGACGAAGGATCCGTTCGGCGCCGAGCCGCTCGCGGCTCCCGCGGGGAACGGCTCGAACGTGGCGTTCCTCGACTTTCGGCGGCGCTCGTGAACGCGAAGCTCCTCGCCGTCCTGCTCGTCTACCCCGACGCGGAGCTCCTCGAGAGCCTGCCGGAGCTCCGGAGCGCTGTCGACGGGCTCCCGCGCGGCGAGCGGCGCGCGCTCGACCCGGTGCTCGACGGGATCGGCGCCAGCTCCCTCCAGGAGCTTCGGCGCGACTACGTCGAGACGTTCGACTTCGACCGCCGCTGCGGGCTCCACCTGACCTATCACACCCATGGCGACAGGCGTCAGCGCGGCCTCGAGCTGATCCGGCTCAAGCGCCGCTACGCCGAGGCAGGGCTGCCCTTCGAGGGCTCGGAGCTTCCCGACTACCTTCCCGCATTGCTCGAGTTCGCTGCGCTCCGACCGGGCGAGGGAACCGAGCTCCTCGCGTCGTTCCGGGCGCCGCTCGAGCTGATCCGTGCCGCGCTTCACGACCGCGGCAGCCTCTACGCGGGCGTCCTCGACGCCCTCTGCCAGGCGCTGCCGCGGCCGACCGCGAAACAGCTCGATGAGGCACGTCGGCTCGCCGAGGAGGGGCCGCCGGCCGAGCTCGTCGGCCTCGAGCCGTTCGCCGAGGCCGGGCTTGCGGAGGCCGTTCGATGAGCAGGGCCGACACCTTCTTCTGGGTGCTGCTGCCGTACGTCGCACTGACGAGCTTCGTCGTCGGCCATGTGTGGCGCTACCGCCGCGACGGCTACACGTGGACTGCGCGCTCCACCCAGCTGCTCGAGCGCCGCTTGCTCCTCGTCGGGAGCGTCGCGTTCCACCTCGGGATGCTCGGGGTGATCGGCGGTCACGTGATCGGGATCCTCGTCCCGGACACGTGGACGGACGCGATCGGGATCTCCGAGCGCTTCTACCACTGGATGGCGGTGATTCTCGGCGGGGCGGCGGGCCTGCTTCTCTGCCTCGGCGCGCTCGTCCTGGTCTATCGGCGTCTTCGGATCGACCGGATCCGCGCGACCACGCTTCGCAGCGACTGGATCATGTACCCGCTGCTCCTCACGACGATCGTGCTCGGGATGCTCTGCACGTTCCTCGGCGGCCTGATCGACGAGTACCACTACCGCGAGACCGTCTCCCCGTGGTTCCGCAGCATCTTCACGCTGCAGCCGAAGGGCGAGCTGATGCTTCACGCGCCCTTCGTCTACCAGGCCCACGTGACGATCGCGTGGGCGCTCTACGCCGTCTGGCCGTACACGCGGCTCGTCCACGTGTGGAGCGTTCCCGTCGGCTATCTCACACGCTCGCCGATCGTCTACCGCGCGAAGCGCGGCGCCACCCGCACCGCGCTTCGCTGACCGCGCGTTCTACGGCACGATGTTGTGGTTCAGGTGGAAGACGTTGTCGGGGTCGTAGCGGCGCTTGACCTCGACGAGCCGATCGTAGTTCGGGCCGTAGGCGGAGCGGATCGCGTCGTCCTGGTCGTCGCCCAGGTAGTTGAGCCAGCGGCCGCCGCTGAAGTGCTCTGAGAGCGACGCGAACGTGTCCTTCGTCCAGGCGATGTTGGCCTCGGTGTCCGCCGGGTCGAGCCATTCCGACGGCAGGAGCAGGTTCCAGCCCACGTCGCGGTGCGGAACCGCGGTCTCGGTCGGCGCCATTCGCGTCACGGCGCCGTGGAAGTGCTCGAGCAGGATCGCGCTCATCGGCGACGGCACCGACGCGAACCGCTCGATCATCGCGTCGATCAGTGCGTCCGGCAGGCCGGTCGTGAAGCTCGAGAGCCAGTAGTTGAGCGCGCCCTTCGGGTACGCGCCGTCGAGGAGCGTGTTCATGACGGGGTAGGGCATCGGCCCGACCTCGACCATCAGCGGCGAGCCCCACGTCTTGAACGGCGCGAGGTCGCGCTCGGCCTCGTCCGGCGAGCCCGTGTGGAACACGACCATCGCGGCCAGCTTGACCCCCGAGCCGTCCGGCGCGTGGACGACCGCCGCGAAGACGGTGAGGTCGTCGGAACAGTCGGCGACTGCGTCACGGTAGAAGCGCAGCATCTCGCCGGCGGCTTCGAACGGGTGGGCGATCAGCCCACCCGTCACCAAGCTGAGGGGGTGGAGGCGGAAGGCCAGCGACGCCGCGACACCGAAGTTGCCGCCCCCGCCGCGGAGCGCCCACATCAGGTCTGGGTGGCTCTCGTCGTCGACGTTGAGGGTCTCGCCGTCCGCCGTCACGAGCTCCACCCCGATCAGGTTGTCGGCGCCGAGCCCGTACTTCGCCATCAGCCAGCCGAGCCCGCCGCCCAGCGTGTAGCCGGCGATCCCCGTGGACGAGATCGCGCCGCCTGTCACCGCGAGCCCGTGAGCATGCGCCTCGCGATTGAGCTCCTTCCAGACGACGCCGCCCTGCGCCCTCACGGTCCGGGCGGCCGGATCGACGTAGATGCCCTTCATCGGCGAGACGTCGATCATCACGCCGCCGTCCGAGACGGCTCGGCCCGCCACGTTGTGACCGCCCCCGCGGACCGAGATCTCGAGCCCGCTCGAGCGGGCGATGCCGATCGCATCGGCGATGTCCGCCGCGCCGTGGCACCTGGCGATCAGGGCGGGCCGTCTGTCGATCGAGCCGTTGTGGACGCTCCGCGCGTCGTCGTAACCGTCGTCGTCGGGCAGCAACGCCGTGCCCGAGAATGTCGCGGTGAGCGCGTCCAGCAGCTCGCCGTCGATCGCCGCGATCGCCATACAGACCCTCCCTTGTCGCTCTGTCTCGACCCTCGGTCAGTATCACACCGCGATGGCCGCTGTGGTATCCACAGGCCGTGAGCGACGAGGACGCTGCTCCGGACGCCAGCCGCAGGCTCGCAGGTGAAGCCGTCCTCGCCGATGCGCTCGTCCGCGAGCTGCTCGCCAAGCGGCTTGTCGCAGTGCTCGCGACCCTCGACGAGGACGGCTCTCCCCATGTCGTGCCGATCTGGTTCGCGGCCGGCCCGGGCGTGGTGATCTTCGCGACGTCGTCCCGTAGCCGCAAGGTGCGGGACCTCGAGCGCGACGCGCGCGCGACCCTCTGCCTCCACGACTCGCGACCCGGCGCCGAGGTATGCGGCGCGTCGATCCGCGGACGCGTCGAGCTCGTCCGCCGTCCAGCCGCCGTCGAGCTCGTCGACCTGGTGCACCGCCGTTACCTGACCGAGGTCGGCGCCGCGCTGCCGGAGGTCCGCGCGTTCCTCGCGTACGACGACGTCGCACTCGTCCTTCGGCCCGAGAGCGCCTGGACGTGGGACGAGCGCGGCAACCCCGCGACGGCGGCACTTTTGCGCGCCGGCGGCGCCCTCCTGCTCGAGCCGACCACGCCGGCCGCCCGCTGACGAGTGGTCACCGAAAGGCGCTGACGTCGGGCGGCTGACGGGCCCGTTTCGGGATCCGGATTGCGCCGCTGCGGATGGAGGAAAGACAGCGGTGGGGTGACCGGCGTCGAGCCTCGCCGGGGCGCGGGGTGACCTTCGCCCAAGCGGACTGCCTCGTCGCGGCGGCAGCCCTCGGTTCGTCTCGACGCCTGCATCGATGGGTCAGCAGCAGGTGAAAGCCATCGGCGGGACCGAGCCCTCCTCGGGCTCGGGCAACTCGGCGGCGGCAAGCGCGACGCCGTGCAGCAGGTCCCGCTCGCTCACCTCGATCTCGGTGAGCCCATACCGAGCAAGGATCTCACGAAGCACGATCAGCCCCCCGACGATCACCGGTGCACGCCTGGGGTCGAGGCCGGGCACCTGCTCCCGCTCCGCGAGCGTCATCAAGACAAGACGACCGAGAGTGCCTTCGACCGAGGCGAGCGCAAGGCGGTGGCGGTGCACGGAGCGGGGCTCGCCGAGGGCGATCGTCGCGGCGGTCGTCACGGTCCCGGCGACGCCGATGGTTGCCGTCACGTCGAGCACGGGCAGCAGCGAGCGAACGTGTGCGGCGCAGGCGTGGAGTTCCTCGACGGCGGGCGGGTCGGAGCGGAGGAACCGCTCGGTGAGCCTCACGCTGCCGGCTTCGGTGCTCACCGCCCAGGCGATCCGGCGGCCGTTCGCCGTGACGAGCTCGGTCGATCCGCCGCCGATGTCGACGACGAGCGTGCCATTCCCGATCGTGCGGTCGCTCGCGACGCCGCGGAGCATCAGCTCCGCCTCCTCGCCGCCGTCCAGCATGCGTGTTGTGAAGCCGTAGCTCCACTCGATCTCGCCCAGGAACGCCTCGCCGTTGTCCGCGTCCCGGACGGCGCTCGTCCCGACGGCGAGCACGCGCTCCGCGCCGAGCGCCTCCGCCTCGCGCCGGTAGTCGACGAGCACGTTCCGCACTCGCGCGATCGCGGTGGGCAGGATGATCCTCCGCCGATCGACCGATTCCCCGAGCCGCGTGATGGCCTCCCGGCGCACGATCTCCTCCACGAGCCCGTGCTCGACGTCGGCGACGAGCAGGCGAGTCGTGTTCGTGCCGAGGTCGACGGCGGCGACGCGCACGCTGTGACCGTACTCGATGCCTACGGCCGGAGCAGGATCGCGGCCGGGCCGGCGAGCCAGGGCTCAGGGAAGATCACACGCCCGGCAGGAACCAGAGCACGCGGCGCACCGTGTATCGCGCCTCGCGGATCGCCTGGAGCTGCACGTCGAGCCGAGCGCGTGAGACCGCGAGCCGAGCCGCCGCATCGCGGAGGAGTGCGCTCGAGGCCTCCGCGCGGTCGAGGTGCTCCTGGATCCCGGCGGAGGCGTCGGAGATCCTGGCGGACTCGGCCGAGAACGCGCCGCTCGTGAGCTTCACGTTGCGCCAGAGCGCGATTCCCCGAAAAACCGCGTAGGCGAGCCCGCCGAGCAGGCCCACGAGAAAGACGGCGAGTGAGATCCAGAAAGGCACGATCCGGTGCTACCATAGTGGCCGCGACGCGGGGTGGAGCAGTCAGGTAGCTCGCCGGGCTCATAACCCGGAGGTCGCAGGTTCAAATCCTGCCCCCGCTACTGGAAAGGCCCTGTAATCCAGGGCCTTTCGCCGTTCATGGGGCGTCGCCCGGAAGGATTGACGATGTCGTCCGATCTGGCCGATCACGCGCTGACGACGCGCGCAAGCCGTCGCGCCTGGCCGCCGATCTCGCGGAGCATCCCCCCGAGCGTCACGTCGTAGCCGGCGAAGTGCAGGCCCGGCGCCGACGGGTGCTCGTCCGCGCCGTGCACGAGCGGCACTGCGCGCTCGTCGAGCACGCCGAGGTGGCCGACGATCGGCTCGAGGCCCGTCCGGAACCCGGTTGCCGCGAGGACTGAGTCCACCGCGACGCCGCTCCCGTCCACGAGCCCGACAATGTCGCCGTCGAGGCGCTCGACGTCGGCGACCACGCGGACGCGGCCGGCGCGGACGGCGCGGACGATGCCGACGTCGATGACGGGGATGACGCGGCGGCGGAGGAACTCCGAGTACGGCCGCTCGGGCGCGGGGAGGCCCAGCGGTGCGAGGTCGGGGAAGGCAACCCGTCGCAGGGTCGACGCGATCCGGTCGACCACCCCGACGGGCAGGTGCGAGCTGGCGATGCCGAGAAGCTGCGTCGGGACGCCGGCCGTGTCGCGCCGGACGATCGCCGGCGGAGTGCGGACCGAGAGCAACACCTCGGCGGCGCCGCCGGAGGCGAGGTCGGCGGCGATCTCGGCGCCGGAGTTGCCACTGCCCACGACGAGGACCCGACGGCCTCGAAACGGCTCCGGGTTCCGGTACGCGGAGGAATGGACGATCTCGCCGCCGAGCGTCCCCGGCCAGTTCGGCACGAAGGGGACGTTGCTGTACCCGGTCGCGACAACGACACGGTCGGGGTGGAAGTCGTTGCGTGCGGCATGGACGACCCAGTGTCCGTCAGCGCGGTCGATCCGGGTGACGTCGACACCCGCGTGGACGTCGAGGGCGCTCCGGGCCGCATAGGCCCGGAGATAGTCGACCACACGATCGCGAGACGGCCACTTGCCCGAGGAGCGGGGGATGGCGTACCCGGGGAGCCCGGAGAGCCAGCGCACCGTGTGGAGATGCAGACAGTCGTAGCGCGACGTCCAGGAGGCGCCCACCTGGGTGCGTTCGAGCACGACGACACGCGCGCCGGCCCGCGTGAGCATCGCCGCCGCAGCCAGCCCGGCCGGGCCGGCGCCGACGACGCAGACCGAGGGCCCGCCTGCGGCGCCGGCCGCCACCTCAGGGCCGCCGGCTGCGCATCTGCGCGCGGAGGGCGTCGAGCCGGCGTCGGTCGCGCTTTGTCGGGCGCGCGCCGAGGTCGGCGCCGAGGGGGCGCGAGAGCTTCCGCTCCAGCGAATGTTGCTCCTTCCGGGCGACCGACTCGGGCGTCTCCTCGTACAGCGTGGCGGCGACCGATGCCGGACCGCGCTTTTCCGCGACGGCGCGGACGACCAGCTCACGCCGCGCGTCGCCGACCGTCACCTCGATCCTGTCGCCGGTGCCGACCTCCTTCGACGGCTTCACCCGGACGCCGTTGACGTGCGCGCGGCCCCCGAGCACGGCCTCGGTCGCGGCTCCGCGCGTCTTGAAGAGCCGCGCCGCCCACAGCCACCTGTCGATCCGTACCTTCTCCACGCATCCTCCCGACGAACGTCGGGGTCATGATCGCACCCGCCGGGCGATGCGGGGACCGGCCCGATTCCGCTATTAGTGGACGGGCGAGCTCGAGAAAGGGGTCTCACGATGCGTCGAACGCTGCTGACCGCCGTCGCCGCCGCGCTCCTCGTTGTCACCGCCGCCGCGGCCAAGTCGTCGTTCCCGGAGGTGATCCCACTGCCCAACGGCTGGCAGCCGGAGGGAATCGCGGTCGGGCACGGAACGACCTTCTACGTCGGCTCGATTCCGACCGGCGCCGTCTACCGAGGCGATCTGCGGACAGGGAAGGGTGCGACGCTCATCCAGGGCGGCTCAGGCCGCGCGGCGATTGGCGTCGAGTTCGACCGCGGGCGCCTCTTCGTCGCCGGCGGCTCGACAGGCAAAGGGTTCGTGTACGACGCCCGAACCGGCGCGAGCATCCGCGAGCTGCAGCTCGCGATGGGCGCAGGCGCCACCTTTGTGAACGACGTCGTCGTGACGAAGCGCGCTGCGTACTTCACCGACTCGAACCGCGCCGTGCTCTACCGCGTCGCGCTGTCGAAGAACGGCGATCCCGCGGCGTCGGCCCAGTCGATCCCCCTCACCGGTGACTTCCAGCTCGTCGCCGGCTTCAACCTGAACGGCATCGACGCGACGGCGAACGGGAAGACGCTCGTGGTCGTCCAGAGCGCCACCGGGAAGCTCTTCGGCGTCGACCCGGGAACCGGAGCGACGAAGGAGATCTCGCTCGGCGGCGGGTCGGTTCCGAACGGCGACGGGCTGCTTCTGCACGGCCGCACGCTCTACGTCGTCCAGAACCAGTTGAACAAGATCGCAGTCGTCGCGCTCGCGAAGGATTTCGCGTCGGGCACGATCGCGCGAACGATCACCGACTCGGACTTCGACGTGCCGACCACGATCGATCGTCACGGGAAGTCGCTCTACGCCGTCAATGCGCGGTTCAGCACGACCCCGGGCCCGACGACGACCTACTCGGTGGTGCAGGTGTCTCGCTGACCGACCCAGCTCCTTGCTATATTTACTTGCGTATGCAAGCAAATGTGATGGAGCTCGGGATCTACACGTTCGCGGAGCTGACGCCCGACCCGGCGACGGGTCGGACCGTCAGCCCCGCCGAGCGCCTGCGCGACCTCCTGGAGGAGATCGAGCTCGCGGACGAGGTCGGCCTCGACATCTTCGGCGTCGGCGAGCATCACCGGCCCGACTTCGCCGTGTCCGCGCCGGCAGTCGTGCTCGCGGCGGCGGCCGAGCGGACGAAGAGGATCCGTCTGACGAGCGCCGTGTCGGTGCTCGGCTCCGACGACCCGATCCGGGTCTTCCAGGACTTCGCGACGCTCGACCTTCTCTCCGGCGGTCGCGCCGAGATCATGGCCGGGCGTGGGTCGTTCATCGAGTCGTTCCCGCTGTTCGGACACGACCTGCGCGACTACGACGCGCTGTTCGCGGAGAAGCTCGACCTGCTGCTCGCCGTCCGTGAGGCGGAGCGCGTCACGTGGTCGGGAGGCCATCGCGCGCCGCTCGAGGACCGCGGCGTGTACCCGCGGCCGCTGCAGCATCCGCTCCCCGTCTGGGTCGCGGTCGGGGGCACGCCCGAATCCGCCGTCCGAGCGGGCACGCTCGGGCTGCCGCTCGCGCTCGGGATCATCGGCGGGCTCCCGGAGCGGTTTGCGCCGTTCGCGGAGCTCCACCGGCGCGCGGCGCGCGAGGCCGGTCACGAGCAGCCGGCCCTGAGCATCAACTCGCACGGATTCGTCGCCGAGACCGCACGGGAGGCGGTCGACGTCTCGTACGCCCCGTTCGCGACGATGATGGACCGCATCGGCCGCGAGCGCGGCTGGCCTCCGATGACGCCGCAGACGTTCGAGGCCGCCCGGTCGCTCCGCGGCGCGAACTTCGTCGGGACGTCGCAGGATGTGGTCGAGAAGATCCTCTTCCAGCACGAGATCTTCGGCCACCAGCGCTTCCTCCTGCAGCTGTCCGTGGGGACGATCCCGCACGACCGACTGATGAAGGCGATCGAGCTCTTCGGCACGGAGGTCGCTCCGGCCGTGCGCGACGAGCTGAGCCGGCGCACGGCGACTGCGCCCGTCGCCGCTCACTCGTAGCGCAGCGCCTCCGCGGGAGCGATGCGCGACGCGCGTATCGCGGGCGCGAGCGTCGCGAGCAACGCGACGGCGTACACGAGGACGAAGATCAGGACGAGGTCGCCCCACGGCACTACCATCTCGAGGTTCGCCCAGCTCGGCGTCTCGCGCGAGTCGCGGATGATGTTCCAGCCGAGGAGGAGCCCGAGCGCCGTCCCGACCACGATGGACGTGAGGGCGACGAACGAGGACTCGAGCAGGAAGACCGTCTGGATCATCGTTCGCCGGAAGCCGATTGCACGCATGACCCCGATCTGCTGGCGCCGCTCGACCACGGCCCGGGCGCTGATCACGCCCAGCGCGGCGACGCCGACGACGAGCCCGAGGGCCATGAAGCCCTGGATCAGCCGGTTGAACGTCTTGTTCGCGGCGACGGCGTCGTCGACGACCTTCTGGATCGGTTCCGCCTCGAGGCCGTTGGTGATGAAGCTCGACTCGAGCCGCTGCGCGGCTGCGCCCGGGTCGACGCCGGGAGCGACGGTGAAGTAGTGGATCGTCGGCTCGGCCCGCCCTGGGAACGCCGCCGTGAGGGTCGACTGCGAGCTCGAGATGCCGCTCATCTCGAGGGGCGCGGAGTCGGAGAGGACGCCGATGATCGTCAGCCGCGTCTTCTCGCCCGTCTGCTTGTCGAGCACCTCGATCGGGACGGGGTCGAACGGCTTGCCGTCGTCCGCGTAGAACCCCGTGATCCTGAAGTCCGACGGCATCACGTTGAAGCCGAAGTTGTCGCGTCGCTGCACGACGAGGCTGTCGACGACCGCGAGGCCGACGTGCTCCTGGAGCGCCGTCCAGACGTCGCGTGAGCTCGTGTAGCCGCGTGCGACGGCGCCGAGGTGGAACGTCGTGTGCGAGAGGAACGAGCTGTCGAGCCCCCGCACGTGGTAGTTCTCGAACGGCCGCCCCGTCCCCAGCTGGCGAGCGTCGACCGCGAGGACGGACTGGCTGCCGACCACGGGGTAGTCGGACGCCCGGGCGCCGAGGCGCTCGTCGAGCGCGGCGCCCATGTCCGGGATCGCGGCACGTGCTCCGGTGCCCGCGCGGATGTCGAACCCGCCGCCGAAGGTGTCGACGTCGTTCAGGGCAGCCTGGAACGACCCGGTCGAGGTGGAGCCGGTGACGAGCGTGAAGACGACGAGCGTGAACATCGCGAGCGTCGTGCCCGTCCGGAACCGGCTCCGAAGCGGGTACGCCATCGACATCCGCAGGAGCGGCGTAAGGGCCTTGACCCGGCCGAGAACCGCCATCATCGCCCCGAGCAGCAGGTCGGCGTTGTAGACGATCACCCAGACGGCGCCGACGACGATCATCAGCCCGGAGACGATCCACGTCGAGAAGTCCATCGACAGCGGGCCGAAGACCGACTCCCAGACACTCCACGGGAGCATCAGCACGACGACCATCACCAGCCCCGCGACGGTGTACGCGACCCGTCTGGAATCCCGACGAGCCGGGCGAACGGGACGAGGCTGACGATGACGAGCGAGACGCCCAGCATGAGGGGCGTCGCGGCGTTCCCCGCGGTGAGGACGAGCAGGACGCCGAGCAGGACGCCCAGCCCGCCGAGGACGATCCTGCGGCGCCGGCGGACGATCGGCGGCTCGGGGAGGTTCCGGATCGCCGTGGCGATCGTCATCGTGCTGACGCGCCAGGCGGAGAACGCGACGACCACGAGCGTCAGCAGCACGCCGAGCGCGAAGGCGATCAGCAGGCTCTGCCACGTGAACGCGAACTGGATTTGAAGGCCCGCGTCCTCGTTCTCGGCGCCGAACGCCTTGGCCATCACGTAGACCATCCCGAAGGCGACGATCGCGCCCAGGATCGCCCCGACGACCGCGGCCACGACGTCGTACGCCGCTCCCTCGAACGTGAACATCTGGACGAGGTGGCCACGTCGCGTCCCGACCGCGCGGGCGATGCCGAGCTCGCCGCGGCGCTCGGCGGCGAGCATCACGAAGATCAGGAAGATCAGGAGGATCCCGGCTGCGATCGAGAACGAGCCGAACGTCGTGAAGAAGGCCATGAACGCGCTCCCAGCCTCGTCGGCGGCCTCGATCGCGTCCTGCTTGATCGTCTGCAGCTCGAGGTCGTGCGCCCGAAGGGTCGGCTGGAGCTTCCGGTCGACGGAGTCGGAGAGCGCGACGGCATCGGCGCCGGAGCCGCGGTTGGAGATCATCACGCCGAGCACCTGGCCGTACCGCGCGAAGAAGAGCTGCGCTTGCTCGAGTGGGACGAGCAGCGCCGCGTCCGCGGTCGCGGCACCGTTGAACTCGACGACGTCCCGCACCCGCAGGACGGCACGGCTGCCGGACGGATACGCGATCACGGTGTCGCCCGGGCGCACGCCGAGCTCGTCGGCGGCATCGGTGTTCAGGTACGCCTGGCCCGGGCTCAGGTCGGCGAGCGACACGTCTCTTCCGTCGGACCCGACGATGGGCGAGAAGCCGTCCATCCCGGCCGGGTCGGCGCCGAACAGTGTGACCGTCGGCTCGCTCTGCCTCGTCCGGGGCGCCTGAACCGCCATGTGGTCGACGACCACGTTGACCACGCCGTCCGCGAGGTCGGGGCCCAGCGTCGACTGGATCTCGCCGGCGACCGTCTCGGGGAACCAGCCGACGCCGCTCGCGTCGCCGAGATCGCCGGGGATGTCGTCCACGGCGCCCTTGGCCGAGACGACCTCGTCCGACTCGCCGAGCGCCGCGGTCGCGGTGGTGCGGATCGTGTGGCTCATCGTGTCGCCGGTGACGAGCGCGGCCGCGACGATCGTCGTGCCGAGCATGAGCCCCAGCACGATGAGGCTCGTCCGCGCGCGCCGGCGGCCGAAGTTGCGCACGCCGAGCCGGACGAGCACGGGGTTTCGGACGGCGAGTACGGCGAGGATCCCGAACGCCACGCCCGAGCCCGATCGCGAGGATCAGGAGCAGTGTGTCGAGCGGGATGCCGAAGAGCTCGTTCACGACGCGACGGTCACCTGCGGCATCTCGGCGTACGCGACACGGTAGTGCTCACGGCCCGCGGGTGAGCGGTAGACCGTCACGAACTCCTCGGCCGCAGTCGCCGCCAGGCCGGCGCTCGCCGTCACGGCATCCTCGCTGTCCCAGAAGGTGACGACCATCCCCTTGCCCTCGGGCGTGACCATCACCGTGACGCCCTCGTAGCCGGGCAGCTCGCGCACGGCGGGCAGGATCTCCGTCTCGAATCGCTCCAGGACGTCGTCGATCTCGACCCGGAGCGTGTCGATGTCAAGCAGCGTGACCCGCGAGTACATGCGGCACCTCCAGTAGTTGTTCCTCGACGACGGCGCCGTCGAGCATGCGGACGATCCGGTCGGTGCTCCTGCCGACCGAGATGTCGTGGGTGACGATGAGGAAGCTGAGTCCGCGCCGGACGTTGAGCTCACGCATGAGCGCGACGATCTCCTGCGCGTTCTCGGAATCGAGGTCGCCGGTCGGCTCGTCGGCCCAGACGATCGCAGGGTCGTTCACGAGCGAGCGGGCGATCGTGACCCGTTGGCGCTCTCCGCCCGACAGCTCGTCCGGAACATGGTCGGCCCGGTGGGCCAGCCCGACGAGCTCGAGCGCGTCCAGCGCGCGGCTTCGGGCGCTGCGCGCGCTCTCTCGCGCGACGAGGAGCGGAAGCTCGACGTTCTCGACCGCGCTCAGCACCGGCATCAGGTTGTAGAACTGGAAGACGAACCCCATGTGCCGCGCGCGATAGTCGGTGCGCTCGCGGTCGGACATCTCCGACAGGGACGTCCCCTCGATCAGGATCTCGCCCTCGTCGATGGAGTCGAGCCCCGACAGGCAGTTGAGCAGCGTCGTCTTGCCGCAGCCGCTCGGGCCCATGATCGCCACCATCTCGCCGCGTGCAAGCGTCAGGTCGACACCACGGAGGGCCGCGACCTGCACGACCCCGGTGTCGTAGGTCTTCACGATCGAGCGCGCGTCGACGATCGGGCTCGTGCTCATGGCAGCTCCTCCCGCGGCATTCGTTGCCCCAAGCGTCCGCCGCACCGGCCGGGGCGCCATCGGCGGAGCCCCCGATCCGCGGTGTGGTGAACTACGGCTCTCGCCCGGGGCGGCGTCGTCGGGCCGGAACCCTCAGCCGCGGCGCGCGCGCGGCACGTAGGCCCGTTCAACCTCTCCCGTGTAGATCTGGCGGGGACGGGAGATCTTCTGCTCGGGGTCGGAGAGGTGCTCCTCCCACTGCGCGATCCAGCCGGGCAACCTGCCGAGCGCGAAGAGCACGGTGAAGTAGTCGGTCGGGTAGCCCATCGCCTGGTAGATCAGGCCCGAGTAGAAGTCGACGTTGGGATAGAGCTTCCGGGAGACGAAGTACTCGTCCTCGAGCGCGATCCGCTCGAGCTCGAGCGCGATCTCGAGCTTGGGGTTGAGCCCGGTCTGCTCGAAGACGTCGTCGGCGACGCGCTTGATCAGCTTCGCCCGCGGGTCGTAGCTCTTGTAGACGCGGTGTCCGAAGCCCATCAGGCGTCCGTGGCCGGCCTTGACCTCCTCGATGAACGCAGGGACGTTCTTCGTGTCGCCGATCTCGTCGAGCATGCGCAGCACGGCCTCGTTCGCGCCGCCGTGGAGCGGCCCGTAGAGGGCGGCGATCCCGGCGGACACCGCGGAGAACGGATCGACCTGCGACGACCCGACGCCGCGCACGGCGCTCGTCGAGCAGTTCTGTTCGTGGTCGGCGTGGAGGATCAGCAGGATCTCGAGCGACCGCTGGAGAACCGGGTTCGCCTCGTGGCGTCCACCGATCTCGAACGTCATGTTGACGAAGTTGCCGATGTAGTCGAGGTCGTTCCGCGGGAGCACGTAGGGGAGCCCGCGGGAGTGGCGGAACACGAAGGCCGCGATCGTCGGCATCTTCGCCAGCAGGCGGAGACGCTGCAGGTAGCGGCTCTCGGCGTCGGCGATGTGCTTCGCATCGGGGTAGAAGGTCGAGAGCGCCCCGATTGCGCCAAGCAGCATCCCCATCGGGTGCGCGTCGTAGCGGAAGCCCTCGAGGAACTTCTGGACGTTGACGTGGACGTAGGTGTGAAAGCGGATCTCGTCCTCGAACCGGTGGAGCGCATCGGTCGTGGGGAGCTCCCCCTCGAGGAGCAGGTATGCAACCTCGAGGAACGTGGCCTCCTCGGCGAGCTGCTCGATCGGGTACCCGCGGTAGCGGAGGATGCCGCGGTCGCCGTCGATGAACGTGATCGCGCTCCGACAGGAGGCCGTGTTCAGGTAGGCGGGGTCGTACGACATCAGCCCGCCGTCCCCCTCCTCCGAGCTGACCTGGCGGAGGTCGGTTGCATGGATCGTCCCGTCGGTGATCGGCAGCGTGTACTCGCGCCCCGTGCGGTTGTCGGTGACTGTGAGCGTGTCCTCGGCCACGGTAGGTCCCCTTCCTCGTTTCGTGGCGGGATCGTCTCAGATCGAGCGTGGGCCGGGCATCAGTGAAGACCCGTAGGGTTGCGCGATGCGCCGCCTGCCCGCCGAGGTGATCCCGCGGATCCCGGAGCCCGCGCGGAAGGTCGCGCGGAACGCGGTCTGGGCCTTCGGCCGGGCGACCTCGAGCCGGCGGCCGTTGCCCGATTTCCTCGTGATCGGGGCGCAGAAGGCGGGGACGACTGCGCTCTACGCCTACCTCCGCTGGCACCCGGGGATCACCGGGCCGTCGTGGAAGGAGGTCAGCTTCTTCGACCGGCACTGGTGGCGCGGGGAGGCGTGGTACCGGGGGCAGTTCCCGCTCAGGGCGGGGGAGAGGCTTGTCGGCGAGGCGAGCCCGAGCTACCTGTTTCACCCGCTCGCGTCCGAGCGGGCGCGGTTGCTCGTCCCCGACGCGAGGCTCGTGGCCCTCCTGCGCGATCCCGTCGACCGTGCGTACTCGCAGTATCAGCACGAGGTCGCTCTCGGGCGGGAGTTGCTCTCGTTCGAGGACGCCCTCGCCGCCGAGGACGAGCGGCTGCGCGGCGAGGTCGAGCGCCTCGTCGCGGACCCGCGGGCGTTCAGCCGCGCATGGTGGGATCACAGCTATGCCTCCCGCGGCCGGTACGCGGAGCAGCTCGAGCGCTGGCTCGCGGTCTTCCCGCGCGAGCAGCTGCTCGTCGTCCGCACCGAGGACCTCGGGGAGCGGCCGGCCGAGACCTACGCGTCGATCCTCTCGTTCCTCGGCGCCGATCCGTACGAGCTGCCGGAGTACCCGCGCGTCTTCGACCGCGACTACGAGCCGATGCAGCCGGAGACGCGCGCCGCCCTTGCGGCGACGTTCGTGGAGTCGAACCGGAGGCTCGAGTCGCTGCTCGGGCGCAGCCTCGGCTGGGGCTGACCCGCCGCTACTCCTCGCTCGACGTCGCCCAGATGTTGATGTCGCTCTCGGTTGCGTAGCGGTCGATCTCGGCGAGCTCGTCGTCCGAGAAGTCCAGGCGCTCCAGCACCCGAAGGTTCGTCTCCAGCTGGTCGACGCTCGAGGCGCCGACGAGCGTCGAGGTCATCCGGTGGTCGCGCAGCGTCCAGGCGAGCGCCATCGCGGGCAGCGTCTGGCCGCGCTGCTCCGCGATGCCGCGGAGCGCCCGTACCTTCGCCAGGGCTTGCTCGGTCAGCGAGTCGGACGTGAGATAGAGACCGCGGTCGATGCGCGAGCCCGCCGGGATCCCCTCCATGTAGCGGTCCGTGAGCAGCCCCTGCGCGAGCGGGGAGAAGCCGATGCATCCCACGCCGAGTTCGCCGAGGACGTCGAGCAGCCCGTCCTCGATCCAGCGGTTCAGCATCGAGTACGAGGGCTGATGGATCAGCAGCGGCGTCCCGAGCCGGTCGAGGATCTCCGCCGCCTCGCGGGTCCGCTCGGGCGAGTACGACGAGATCCCCGCGTAGAGCGCCTTGCCCTGCCGCACCGCGGTGTCGAGCGCACCCATCGTCTCCTCGAGCGGCGTGTCGGGGTCGAAGCGGTGCGAGTAGAAGATGTCGACGTAGTCGAGCCCCAGGCGCCGAAGGCTCTGGTCGAGGCTCGCGAGGAGGTACTTCCGGGAGCCCCACTCGCCGTACGGCCCCGGCCACATGTCGTAGCCCGCCTTCGTCGCGATCACGAGCTCGTCGCGATACGGGCCGAGGTCGGTCGCGAGGAGCCGCCCGAACGTCTCCTCGGCGGAGCCGTAGGGCGGGCCGTAGTTGTTCGCGAGGTCGAAGTGGGTCACGCCGAGGTCGAACGCGCGGCGTACGATCGCCCGACTCGTCTCGAGCGGCCTGTCGGCACCGAAGTTGTTCCACAGACCGAGTGAGACGGCCGGCAGGAGCAGGCCGCTTCGTCCCGTGCGGCGATAGGGCATGCGCTCGTAGCGCGTGGAGTCGGCCGTGTAGCTCATTCCCTCCTCCAGTCCGCCGTGGCGGCGAGCTCCTCGAAGGGTCGCAGGGCGTCGGGATCGACGAGCGAGTCGCGGCTGACGGCCCGTTCGGTGGGCTCCCCCGAGAGGATCCGCTTGACCGGCACCTCGAGCACCTTGCCCGAAAGCGTCCGTGGGACGGCCGGCACGGCCCGGATCTCGTCCGGCACGTGCCGGGGCGAGCACTCCTCTCGGATGCGATCGCGGATCGCCGCGACGAGGTCGTCGTCGAGGGTACGGCCGGGTTGGAGCACCACGAACAGCGGCATGTACCCCTGCGTCCCCTCGCGCGGCAGGTCGACGACGAGCGCGTCGACGACCTCCGGCACGGACAGCACCGCGCGGTAGATCTCGGCTGTGCCCATGCGGATCCCGCCACGGTTGATCGTCGCGTCCGAGCGCCCGGTGATGATCGCCGTCCCGCGCTCGGTGATCTCGATCCAGTCGCCGTGCCGCCAGACGCCCGGGAAGGTCTCGAAGTAGCTCGCCCGATAGCGCGAGCCGTCATCGTCGCCCCAGAGGTAGAGCGGCATCGACGGCATCGGCTCCGTGATCACGAGCTCGCCGACCTCGCCGACGACCGGCTTCCCATCGGCGTTCCACGCCTCGACCTTCGCCCCGAGCGCGCGCGCCTGGAGCTCGCCGCGGTAGACGGGCAGCGTCGGCACGCCGCCGACGAACGCCGTGCAGAGATCGGTGCCGCCCGATGTCGAGAAGAGCCAGACGTCCGGGCCGAGCTGGTCGTAGACCCAGTCGAAAGCCTCGGGCGAGAGCGGCGAGCCCGTCGACCCGAGTGCCTCGAGGCGCGAAAGGTCGCGCCCTGCGCGCGGCTCGACCCCGTCCTTCAGGCACGCGGCGATGTAGCTCGCCGACGTCCCGAAGCACGTGACGCCCGAAGCGGCGGCGAGGTCCCACAGCGTGTCGAGGCTCGGGTGTCCCGGGCTGCCGTCGTAGAGCACGATCGACGCCTCGGTGAGCAGAGCCGCGTTGAGGAAGTTCCACATCATCCAGCCGGTGGTCGTGAACCAGAACAGCCGGTCGTCGCGCTGGAGGTCGACGTGGAGCCCGACCTGCTTCGAGAGCTCGAGCAGGATCCCGCCGTGGCCGTGCACGATGGCCTTGGGTAGCCCTGTGGTTCCGGAGCTGTAGAGCACCCAGAGCGGGTGGTCGAAGGGCACCTGCGCGAAGGAGAGCCCGGCATCGTCGCCTTCTCGCGCGAACTCGTCCCACCGCGTCGCGTCCTTCAGCGGGCGGAGTGCTGGCTCGTCGTCGAGGTAGCCGAGTACCACCGTCCGCTCGAGCGTGGGGATCGCCTCCTGGAGCGCGCGGACCGTGTCGAGCCGGTCGTGATCGCGACCTCCGTAGCGATAGCCGTCGACCGCGAGCAGCACGCGGGGCTCGATCTGCGCGAAGCGGTCGACGACGCTCCTGACGCCGAAGTCGGGCGAGCAGCTCGACCAGACGGCCCCGAGACTTGCGCACGCATGGAAGGCGGCGACGGCCTCGACCACGTTCGGGAGATAGGCCACGACCCGGTCGCCCGGCCCGATTCCCGTCGCGCGGAGCGCCGCCGCGAGGCGGGCCGTCGATTCGCGCAGCTCGCCCCACGTCGTCTCGGCGAGAGGCCTGAGCTCCGAGGCGTGTCGCACGGCGACGGCTGCGTCGTCGCGGCCACGGAAGACGTGCTCCGCGTAGTTGAGCCGCGCTCCCGGGAACCACTCCGCTCCGGGCATCGCGCGGGCGCCGAGCACGCGCTCGTAGGTCGTCGAGGACTGGATCTCGAAGAACTCCCAGATCGAAGCCCAGAATCCCTCGAGGTCCGTCGTCGACCAGCGCCAGAGGTCGTGGTAGCCGCTCGTCTCGACACCGCGCGACTCGGCGAGCCAGCGGGCGTAGCGGGTCAGCGACGCGCGCTCGACCCGTGACTCGTCGGGTGCCCAGAGAATCGGCGGAGGCACGCGCAGAGCCTACGCGCGGCGTGTGGCGGCGGGGGTCAGCGCTCGCGATAGGTGATGCGGCCGCGCGTCAGGTCGTACGGCGAGAGCTCGACCGTGACGCGATCGCCCGGGTTGATGCGGATTCGGTAGCGACGCATCTTGCCCGAGACATACCCGAGCGTCTCGTGGTCGTTGTCGAGGGCGATGCGGTACATGCCGCCTCTGAACGCCTCGACGATCTCGCCCTGCATCTCGACCTTGCCCTCGTTGTCGGCCATTCGTCTCCCGAGAGTCGACGGGCGCGCCCCCCGAGGGGGCGCGCCCGTCCTGGCGGATCAGCCGGCGAGGACGACGTTCGTCGCCTGCGGGCCCTTCTGACCCTGCTCGGCCACGAACTCGACCTTCGCGCCTTCGGGGAGGGTCTTGAAGCCCTCGCCCGTGATGCCGCTGAAATGGACGAAGAGGTCCTTGCCGCCGTCGTCAGGGGTGATGAAGCCGTACCCCTTGGCGTCGTCGAACCACTTCACGGTTCCGGTTGCCATTTGTCTGAAACACCTCCTTGCCTTGACTCACGAACGGGCAGGAAGGTGCAGGAACAGCACGACCGGACCACGCTCTGATTGAACGATCGGCACGGTAGCAGCCGGGAGATCCGCCTGGCGGATCTCCCGGTACCGAATCGGTTACGCGGACTCCGCGAGGTCGCGGCGGCTCTTGAGCGGCCGCGCGTCGTGGTCGAGCGCGTGCTGGAGGCGCGTCAGCGCCGACTTCTCGAGCTGGCGGACGCGCTCGCGCGTGAGCTCGAGCACGCGGCCGATCTCCTCGAGCGTCAGGCTCTCCTGGCCGTCGAAGCCGAAGCGGAGCTCGAGCACCCGGCGCTCCCGCTCGGGCAGGCCCGAGAGAGCGGAGCGGACGCGCTCCCGCTGGAACGACTCGTCCGCTTCCTCGACGGGGTCGGCGGCCGTGCGGTCGGCGAACAGGTCACCGAGCTCGCCGTCGCCGTCCGAGCCCACGGCCTGGTTGAGCGACACCGACGCCTCGACGGCGTCGAGCGCCTCCTCGACGTGGTGCAGCTTCAGGCCGGTCGCCTTCGCGAGCTCCTCGGTCGTCGGCTGGCGGCCGAGGCTGACCTCGAGGCGCTGGCGGGCGCGGTTCAGCTTCTGCTGGCGCTCCTGGACGTGCACCGGGACGCGGATCGTCGCCGACTGGTTCGCGACCGAGCGCTGGCAGGCCTGGCGGATCCACCACGTCGCGTACGTGGAGAACTTGAACCCCTTCCGGTAGTCGAACTTCTCGACTGCCCGGTTGAGGCCGATCACGCCGTCCTGGATGAGATCGAGGAACGGCACGCCGTGGCCGCGGTAGCGCTTCGCGATCGACACGACGAGGCGCAGGTTCGAGTTGATCATGCGCTCCTTGGCGGACAGGTCGCCACGCTCGACACGCTTCGCGAGCGCGATCTCGTCGGCGGCGGTGAGCAGCTGGTAGCGGCCGATCTCCGACAGGAACATGCCGAGCGAATCGGTCGTCACGGGGCCGGAGCCCGGCGAGAGGTCGAGCTCGAAGTCCTCTTCCTCCTCCGCGGCGGGCAGCTCGACGCCGCGCTCCGAGAGGAGCGTCTTGAACGCCGTGACGGCGTCCTCGTCGAGCTCGTGCTCGAGGACGAGCGCGTCGAGCTCGGCGGCCTCGACCTTGCCGCGCTCCTCCGCCTCGGCGGCGAACGTGTCAAGTGCGGGAATCTCGATGATGCTGGTCTCCAAGTGTCCTCGTTTCGTTCTCGTGCGCGCGGCGCAGACGGGCCTGCGCGGTGTGGTCTGTGTCTGAGGTGGGACGCCGCCGCAGCAGTGCTTCCGCCTTACGGCGCGGCGTTCTCCTGAGAGTGTGAACGGTCGAGCGGCCGGTGTCATTCCCAGGGGCCGTTTCCGAACGAATTGTTTACGTTTCGCTTGCTATATCGCCCCATTTCGGCGTCAGTTGACGCGCGGATCGTCCGGGAGCAGGGCCAGGACCGCATGCGCGGGGTTTCCCCGCCGCAGCACGTCGCCCCAGAGCCGCTCCGGTGCGTCTGTGAAGACGTCCGAGGCGCGCGCGTCGAGCACGATCCACGACCCCTCCTCGAGCTCGCCCTCGAGCTGACCGGGCGCCCAGCCGGCGTAGCCCGCGAAGACCCTGACCCGCCTGAGCTCGCCAAGCTGCCCCACGTCCTCCAGCTCCCCGGGAAGGAAGCCCACGCTCTCGACGACGAGCTCAGCCTCCGCCGGGTCGGCGAAGTCGGCGAGGACGACGACGGCCTGTGGCTGTACCGGGCCGCCGAGGTACACCGACTCGTCAGGCCCGGTGAGTGACGACATCGGCGGGACGGCGTCGGCGACGGGCACGCCCGAGACGCGGTTGAGGACGATGCCCATCGCACCCTCGTCGCCGTGTTCTCCGACCAGCACCACGGTTCGCCGAAAGTTCGGGTCCTCGAGCGCCGGCCCGGCGACCAGGAGCTGTCCCCGCAGTGAGCTCACGACGGCATTCTCGCCCGCCCGGGACGTGTCCCGGGCGGGCGAGGAGCTTGTGCAACGACCTACGCGCTGACCCTGATCCGGAAGACCTTCGAGACGGGCGCGCCGTTGGCCGAGAAGGCGAAGACGCGGACCCGGTAGTTGCCGGCCTTGAGCAGGGTGCCGGTGAGGCGCCCGTCGTCTCGTCGAGCTCGAGCCCGGGCGGGATCTGCCCGCTGAGCGCGAACTCGGCGGTCCGGGCGTCCTTGCCGGTGACCGGAACGCGGGCCGAGTAGAGCCGGCCGACCTTGCCGGCCGCCAGGCCCTTGCCTTTCGCGAAGTCGAGCAGCGGCAGAATCGTGAACGACCACGGCACGGACACCTTGGCGCCCGTGGCGTCGGTGACGGTGACGGTCGAGCTGAAGCGACCGGAGGTCGTCCCCGCGCCGGTGATCGCCCCGGTGGTCGGGTTGAGCGTGATCCCCGGCGGGAGCGCGCCGGCGGACGTGAACGCGTAGGGCCCGCGGCCGCCGACGGCCTTGACGCCGGTCGTGAGCGCGGCGTTGACGGCCGCCTTGGCGGTCAGGCCGGTCGCAGGCGGCTTCGTGCCGGTCACGGACTGCAGTTCGAGCGGTGCGAGCACGAAGATCGAGAGCTGCTTCGTGTCGTTGTTCGGTGAGCCGTTCGCCTGCACGGCGAACCCGAAGGTGCCACTCTGCGTCGGCGTCCCCGAGATGACCCCGTTCGAGGCGAGGGTCAGGCCCGCCGGCAGCGTGCCCGAGGCGACCGACCAGGAGCTCACCGTACCGCCCGAGGCCGTGAGCGCAGGCGCCGTGTACGCCTGCCCGATGTTCGCGTCGGGCAGGGACGTAGTCGACACGATCAGGCGCTGAACCGGCCCGTTGACATTGAGGACGAATTCGTCGTCGGACGCCGTCTTGAAGGGGCAGTTAGGCTTGTCGTACCGGACCGTGAGGAAGAAGCGGTACTGACCCGCGGCTGACGGAGTTCCGCTGATGAGGCCCTCGTCCGAGATCGACAGTCCGGGCGGGAACGAGCCCGAAGTGGCGTGGAACGTCGCGCACGCGAAGTCCTCGCCGCGACCGCCGTCCGGCGGCAACAGGTAGATGGTCAACGAGTAGTTCTGCCCGACCGTCGCCGTGGGGCAGACGGCCGGCGCGTCGCCGGCGCAGCCCATCTTGGACTTGTCGAAGTTCCCGGCGCTTGCGCCGGGGACGAAGGTCGCGCCTGCGAGGCAAACGAGAACGAACGTGAGAATGAGTTGGAATCGACGCATCAAGCTCCCTTCAGCAGGACGGCCACGCCCAGGCGCTGCAGCCTGGGACGGCGCGCCGTCACCTGGTCGACACACAAAGCCGCGCGGCAGGGTAGCAATGGTCTGGGAGGATTCGGTAAGGGTTGGCGTAGGATCCGCGCGTGCCTCTCCGCGCCCGCGAGATCCGACTCGCCGTCCGGCCGCGCGGAGCCCCCGTCCCGTCCGACTTCGAGCTCGCCGAGGTGGAGCTCCCGGAGCCGGCTGACGGCGAGATCCTCGTGCGCAACGCCTTCGTGTCCGTCGACCCGTACATGCGCGGTCGCATGAACGACGCCAGGTCGTACGTCCCGCCGTTCGCGCTCGGTGAGCCGCTGCGCGGCGGTGCCGTCGGCCAGATCGTCGCCTCCCGGAACGATCGCTGGCCGGAGGGGACGTGGGTGCAGCACGACCTCGGGTGGCGCGAGGCGGCAGTGCTGGAGGGACGAGGCATCCGCCCCGTCGACCCGGCGCTCGCGCCGGTGTCGACATCGCTCGGCGTCCTGGGGATGACCGGCCTCACGGCCTTCGTCGGAGTGGTCGACATCGGTGAGGTGCGCGAAGGGGAGACCGTCTTCGTCTCGGGCGCCGCGGGAGCGGTCGGGAGCATCGCCGCCCAGCTCGCCCGGGCGCGCGGGGCGCGCGTGGTCGGGAGCGCCGGGACCCCCGAGAAGGTCGCCTGGCTGCGCGAGCTGGGGCTCGACGGCGCGTTCGACTACCGGGAGACGCCGACGAGACAGGCGCTGCGCGAGCTCGCGCCCGACGGGATCGACCTCTACTTCGACAATGTGGGTGGCGAGACGCTCGAGGCTGCCATCGGCGCGATGCGGCTCCGCGGTCGCATCGTCGCGTGCGGCGCGATCTCCCGCTACAACGCGACCGAGGCTCTCCCGGGGCCTCGCAACCTGTTCATGGTGGTGACGAAGCGCCTCCGGATGCAGGGCTTCATCGTCTCCGACCACAACGAGCGCTTCCCGGCGTTCATGGCGGAGGTCGCACCGCTCGTCGCGGACGGCACGATTCGCTACCGGGAGACCGTCGTCGACGGGATCGAGCACGCCCCGGAGGCGTTCATCGGCATGCTGGAGGGCGCCAACGTCGGGAAGATGCTCGTCCGGGTGGGGCCGGGGCCGGAAGACGCATGAGGCGGTACGTCTGCCGCGTCGTCGGCCACCGCGTTCCCGCGGGGAAGCGCTTCTTCCTCACGCAGCGGAGGGCGCGCTGCGCGCGATGCGGCAAGCGCGTCCGGGTCAACCGCTGAGGCGCCGCAGCGGCGTTCAGTCGAGCGCGGCCCGAAGAGTCGCGACGTAGGCGGCCAGCGCGGCCGGGCCGTCCTCGGCGACCTGGACGGCGCGTGAGCCGACGATCACGCCGTCCACCAGGGCGGCGGCGGCCGCGGCGTGCCGCGGCGTCGAGATGCCGAAGCCGGCGTAGAGCGGGACGCCGTCCGCGACGGGGCGCACGCGGTCGGCGAGCCCTGCGAGCGACGACGAGAGCTCCGTTCGCGCTCCCGTCGTCCCGGTGAGCGTGACCAGGTAGAGCCAGCCGTCGGTCGTCGAGGCGGCGAGGCGGATCCGCTCGTCGGTCGACGTCGGGGCGACCAGGTGGATGCGGCGGAGCTCCGGGCGCTGGCCGGCGGGGACGTCCGAGACGATGAGGCTCGTCGCGCCGTGCGACGCGGCGTCGGCGGCGAAGCGGTCCCAGCCGTACGCCTCGAGGAGCGCGGCGTACGTCATGGGGACGATCGGCGTCTCGCCGATCAGGGCGCGTGTGGAGGCGAGGCAGTCGAGGCACTGCCGCGTCCGCATCCCGCGCGCGAGCGCACGCTCGGACGCACGCTGAATGATCGGGCCCGTCCGCGAGCGGGTCCGAGAACGGGAAGCCCAGCTCGATCACGTCGGCGCCGGCCTCGACCGCGGCGTGCGCCAGCTCCGGCGTCTCGGGCTCGCAGACGAGGTAGACGACGAGCGTCTTGGCGCTCACGGGCGTGTCCGCTGGAGCGCGGCCAGCGCTTCGGCGAGGTCCTTGTCGCCGCGGCCCGAGAGGCAGACCGCGACGTATTCCGCGTCGAGCCTGTCGACGACCGCGAGCGCGTGCGCCGACTCGAGCGCGGGGATGATCCCCTCCGTGCGCGTCAGGCGCTCGAACGCGGACAGCGCCTCCTCGTCGGTGCACGAGAGGTAGGCGGCGCGCCCGGTGTCACGGAGCCACGCGTGCTCGGGGCCGACGCCCGGGTAGTCGAGCCCGGCGGAGATGGAGTGCGCGTCGGCGATCTGGCCGTCCTCGTCGGCGAGGACCGACGAGCGCGACCCGTGGAGGACACCGGTGCGGCCCGCTCCGAGCGACGCTGCGCCGGCGGCCTCGACACCGACGAGCCGGACCTCCGCGTCGTCGACGAAGCCCGCAAACATGCCGATCGCGTTCGAGCCGCCGCCGACGCAGGCGACGACCACCTCTGGGAGCGAGCCCTCAGCCTCGAGGAGCTGCTCGCGCGCCTCACGCCCGATCACCGACTGGAGCTCGCCGACGAGCTCAGGGTAGGGGGCGGGGCCGACGCACGACCCGATCACGTAGTGCGTGGTCTCGACGTTCGTGATCCAGTCCCGGATCGCCGCGCTCGTCGCCTCCTTCAGCGTCCTCGTGCCCGTCTCCACCGGCTCGACGGTGGCGCCGAGGAGCTGCATGCGCTCGACGTTGGGCGCCTGCCGTCGCATGTCCTCGGAGCCCATGAAGACGACGCACTCGAGGCCGAAACGGGCACAGGCCGTCGCCGTCGCCACACCGTGCTGGCCGGCGCCCGTCTCGGCGATGATCCGGCGCTTCCCGAGGCGACGCGCGAGCACGACCTGCCCGAGCGCGTTGTTGATCTTGTGCGCGCCGGTGTGGTTCAGATCCTCGCGCTTCAGGTAGAGACGCTTCCCGGGCACGAAGCGGTCGACGCGCGTGACGGGCGACGGGCGGCCGACGTACGTCCGCCCAAGCTCGTCGAGCTCCGCGCGGAACGCCGGGTCGTCCTTTGCCGCCCTCCACGCGACGGCCAGCTCGTCGAGCGCCGGGATCAGCGTCTCCGGGACGTACCGCCCGCCGTACTCCCCAAAAGTCTCCGAAACCGCGGTCACCCTCGCGCCGCCTCGACGTACGCCCGGACCCGACCGTGGTCCTTGATGCCGGGGGACGTCTCTAGCGACGAAGAGGCATCGACGGCCCACGGTCGCACTGCGGCGATGGCGGCGGCCACGTTCTCCGGGCCGAGGCCGCCCGCGAGCACGACGCGGCCGTCCGCCGCCGCGGCTCGCTCCCAGTGAGCGGGATCCGCCTCTCCCCAGGGGAGGTCGAGCAATCGGGCGACCGGCGCGCCCTTCCGGAAGAGCGTCGCCTCCCGGCCGCGGACCTTGCCCTCTTCGACCGTGTGCACCTGATCGAGATCGGCCTCGCTCGCGCCGGCCTCGCCGACCCAGACGGCCACGGCGAGCGTCTGCTCCGGCACCGGGAGCACGTGTTTCGCCGCACGCGGGCTCTCGGGCGCGAGCACGAACCCCAGGAGGTCGGCGCCAGCCTCCGCCGCCACCGACACGTCCTCGTCCCGCGTGAGGCCGCAGACCTTGACGAGTGGGCGCGAGAGGAGCTCTTCCAGCTTGGCAGCGGGGTCGGGCGCGCGCATGAGGGTCGAGCCGACGAGGATCGCATCGGCGCCCGCCAGCTCCGCGGCGGCGCCCTGGGCGCGGGACTCGATCCCCGACTCGGCGATCACCACGCGGTCGGACGGCACCCTCGCGACGAGCTCGAGCTGAGCGCGGCGGTCGATCGCGAAGGTCGTGAGGTCGCGTGCGTTGACGCCAACGACCGGCGCGTCGAGCGCGATCGCGCGGGCGAGCTCGTCCGCGTCGTGGGCCTCGACGAGCGTGTCGAGACCGAGGCCCGCGGCCTCGACTGACAGGCGCCTCGTCATCTCGTCATCGAGGTCCCGGAGGAGGAGGAGGACTGCGTCCGCTCCGGCTTCGCGCGCGGTTCGGAGGTCCTCCGCGGTCGAGAAGAAGCCCTTGGCGAGGAGCGGTGCATCGGTTGTCGCCCGCGCCGCGCGGAGGTCGTGCCAGGTGCCGCCGAACCGCTCGTCGACGAGAACCGAGATCGCAGCCGCGCCGACGGCCGCGTAGGCGGGAGCGATCCGGCCCGGGTCGGCGGCGGGGCGAAGGTCGCCCGCCGACGGCGAGCGGCGCTTGATCTCCGCGATCGCCCCGAGCCCCGGTCGCCGGAGCGCCTCCTCGAAGCGCCCCATTCAGCTTGCCTCCCGCGTGAACGCGACGAGCTCGTCGAGGCGCGCGGCGGCGGCCCCGGACTCGAGCGTCCGGCGCGCGACGTCGAGCCCTTCGCGAAGGTCCTCGGCGTGCCCTGCGGCCGCGATCCCGCCTGCAGCGTTCAGGAGGATCGCGTCGCGCTTCGGCACGTCCTCTCCACCGCCCAGGATCGACCTGATCTCGGCCGCGTTCTCCTGCGGTGTGCCGCCCGTAAGCGCGGCCGGGTCCGACCGCGCGAGGCCGAGCGCGGCCGGGTCGATCACGCGCTCGCGAACGGCCGCGTCCACGACCTCGCAGACCTCGTTCGGTCCGCACGGCGAGAGCTCGTCGATGCCCGCAAACCCGTGGACGACGAACGCACGCCGCGTGCCGAGGCGGGCTAGCGCATCGGCGATCGTGCGGACGAGCGCCGAGGAGTAGACGCCGAAGACGCCGGCTCGGGCGCCGGCCGGGTTCGTCAGAGGCCCGAGGACGTTGAAGATCGTGCGTGTGCCGAGCTCGCGCCGCACCGGTGCGGCGTGTCGCATGGCGGGGTGGTGGGAGGGGGCGAACATGAAGCCGAAGCCGAGGCGGTCGATCGACTCGCCGATCCGCTCCGGAGGCTGCTCGAGGACGAAGCCGAGTGCCTCGAGCACGTCGGCGGAGCCGGATGCGGAGCTGACGGCCCGGTTGCCGTGCTTCGCCACCGCCGCGCCGGCCGCGGCGGCGACGATCGCCGCAGCCGTGGAGATGTTCAGCGTCCGGCCGCCGTCGCCACCGGTGCCGACGACGTCCACCAGGTCGTCCCGGCTCGTCCTGACGGGAAGAACGTGCGCGCGCATCGCCTCGGCGCAGCCCGCGATCTCGTCCGCTGTCTCTCCCTTCGCGCGCAGTGCGACCAGGAAGCCGGCGATCTGGGCCTGCGTCGCCTCGCCGGCCATGATCCCCGCCATCACCTCGCGCGCCTCCTCGCGCGAGAGGTTCCGGCCGTCCACGACCTCGGCGATCGCGCGTGTGATCACGAGAGGAAGTTCCTCGCCATCGCCGGCCCAAGCGGTGTGAGGACGCTCTCCGGATGGAACTGGACGCCTTCGATCGGAAGCTCGGTGTGCCGGACGCCCATCACCTCGCCGTCGGAGGTCCGCGACGTCACCTCGAGCGCGTCAGGCACGGTCGTCGCAGCGAGCGAGTGATAGCGCCCGACCTCGAGCTCCGCAGGGAGGCCGTCGTAGATGCCGCGGCCGTCGTGCGTCACGACGCTCGACTTGCCGTGCAGAAGCGCCCGGGCCTGGCCGATCTCGCCGCCAAAGGCCTCCACGATCGCCTGGTGCCCGAGGCAGACGCCGAGCGTCCGGGTCGTCGGGCCGAGCGCGCGGATCACCTCGATCGAGACGCCCGCGGCGCCGGGTCGACCCGGGCCGGGTGAAACGACCAGCCGGTCGGGCGCGAGCTCCATCGCCCGGTCGGGAGTGATCGCGTCGTTCCTGACGGTCACCACCTCCGCGCCGAGCTCCTCGAACAGGTGGACGAGGTTGTAGGTGAACGAGTCGTAATTGTCGATCATGAGCAGCTTCATGGTCGGGTCGCGGTACGTTCCGCGAGGTCGATCGCCGCCTCCATGGCGGCGAGCTTGCGCAAGCACTCCTCGTGCTCGGCGGCCGGATCCGAGTCCGCGACGATGCCGGCACCGGCCTGGAGGTGGGCGATACCGTCACGCATGATCGTCGTCCGGAGCGCGATGCACGCGTCCATGGTGCCGTCCGGAAGGGAGTACAGGACTGCGCCGCCGTACGGGCCGCGGCGGAACCCTTCGAGCTCCGAGATCAGCTGCATCGCGCGGATCTTCGGCGCGCCGCTGACCGTCCCCGCCGGGAAGCAGGCGCGCAGCACGTCGAACGGTGTCACGCCGGGCCGGATCTCCCCGACGACCTCGGAGACGAGGTGCGAGACGTGGGAGAACCGCTCGACCTCCATGCTCCTCGCAACGTGGACGGTGCCGGCGCGGCAGACGCGCGACAGGTCGTTGCGGCCGAGGTCGACGAGCATCACGTGCTCCGCACGGTCCTTCTCGGAGGAGAGGAGCCGCTCGACGTCTCCCTCGGTCGGCTCGGTGGTGCCTGCGATCGGGCAGAGGCTCGCGCGCCCGTCCTCGCAGGCGACGAGACGCTCGGGCGAGGACCCGACGAGCGCCAGGCCGTCGAGCTCCAGCAGGAACAGGTAGGGCGAGGGGTTCACCCGGCGGAGGGCGCGGTAGACCTCGAGCGGCGACGCCGACGTCGGACGCTCGGCTCTCTGGGATGGGACGCACTGGAACACATCGCCCGCGACGATGTGGCGCTTGACTTCCCGCACCATCTGCTCGTAGCGCTCGCGGCCCGGGGTTCGCGTGATCGGCCCAGCCGACCCGCGGGTCTCGCGGTGCCAGGGAATGCCGGACTCGAGTCGTCCCTCGACCTCGTCGCGGTCACCTGCGAGCACCTCCGCGGTGCCCGCGCCATGGTCGAACCGGACGAGGGTCTCGGCGACGACCAGCCGGCTGTCCGGGAAGCCGTGGCCCACGTCCGGGAGCTCGACCGACGGCTCGAGCGACGCGACGTGGTCGTATGCGAGGTAGCCGACGACCGGCAGGCCGACCGCCTCGGCCTCCTCGAACGTCCCGAGCCGCCAGCCGGCTCCCATCCACGACGCACGGCCGAGCCGGCCGCGCTCGACCGACTCGAGCAGGAAGCTCGCGCTCCCCATCCCGCGCAGGCGGAGATACGCCCCGAGTGGGGTCAGCAGGTCGGTCGTGATGGTCGCGTTCGGTGTCATCGCGTCTTCGAGACGAAAGAGACCTCCGTCGGGAGGCCTCGGGCGAAACGGATGTGGTGCTCTGCGCTAGCGCACGCTCCCGCCTCGCTCCTGGCGCCACGACCAGACATGCGTGCGGGCGGAAGCCATCTCGGATCGAGCCTAGCGCCCAGTCCCCCGCTGCGCAACGGGCGGGGATGAGCCCGCGTACGAACCCGGCGCCGACGGGAGACAGCGCGGCTACGCTGACCCGCGCATGGCGCGCGCAGTCATCGTCTCGGCCGTCAGGACGCCGTTCGGGCGTCTCGGCGGCGGTCTCGCGGGCGTCCCGGCGACCGAGCTCGGAGCGATCGCGATCCGCGCCGGGCTCGAGCGCGCGAAGGTCGACCCGGAGGAAGTCGGCTACGTCGTCATGGGCCAGGTGCTGCAGGCCGGGGCGGGGCAGGCCCCCGCGCGGCAGGCCGCGGTCGCGGCGGGCATCCCCAAGGAGGTGCCCTCCGACACGATCAACAAGGTGTGCGCGTCGTCGATCCGGGCACTCGAGATCGCCGAGCTGATGATCGCCGCCGGCCGCCACGACGTCGTCGTCACCGGCGGGATGGAGTCGATGTCCCGCGCGCCCTACCTGCTCCCGAACGCGCGCTTCGGCTACCGGCTGGGGAACGGCGAGGTGCTCGACCACATGGTCTTCGACGGCCTCACCTCCACGTTCGACGGCTCCCACATGATCCAGCAGGCCTCGGCGGTCTCGCGCGAGCTCGGCATCTCGCGCGAGGATCAGGACGCGTGGGCCGTTCGTTCCCACGAGCGCGCCGCGGCCGCACAGGACGCGGGCCGCTTCGACGACGAGATCGTCCCGGTCGGCGAGGTCGCCGCCGACGAGAGCATCCGGCGCGACACGACTCTCGAGAAGCTCGCCACGCTGAAACCGGTCTTCGACTCGGACGGCACGACGACCGCGGGGAACGCCCCCGGCGTCACCGACGGCGCGTCGTGCGTCGTCGTGTGCTCCGAGGAGTGGGCGGAGGAGCGCGGGCTCGAGCCGCTCGCACGGATCATCGGGCACGCGTACGTCGCGGACGAGTTCGCCTACCTCGCCCGCGTGCCGGCGCTGGCCGCGGAGAAGGCACTGACCAGCGCGGGCCGGTCGATGGGCGACGTCGCGCGGGTGGAGATCAACGAGGCCTTCGCGTCGGTGGCCAAGAACTCGACGCGCATGCTGGGAGCAGACGAGGAGCTTGTCAACGTGAACGGCGGTGCGGTCGCGCTCGGTCATCCCGTCGGCGCGTCGGGCGGGCGCATCGTCGGCACTCTGGTCCACGAGCTGCGCCGCTCGGGCGGCGGCCTCGGCCTCGCGGCGATCTGCTCCGGCGGCGGGCAGGGCGACGCCGTGCTGCTCGAGGCGTGACCGCCCGGCTCGCGGCGCTCCTGCTCGCGTCGCTCGTCCTCGCGCCTCCCGCGCTCGCGCTCGACTGCCCGAACGTCCCGCTCGACGAGCGGCTGGACGCCGCAGACGCCGCGTTCGTCGGGCGAGTCACCGCCGAGCGAGACACGGCGACGGGAGTCGTCTACAGGTTCGTGGTCGACCAGAACGTCAAGGGCCCGGTTGGGCGGGAGATCGAGGTCCGTTCTGCGACTCGTCTCGTCGACGCGGCCGACAAGCCGATCCTCCACGACGAGGCGCTCGGAGTGCTCGCGAACCTCTCGGGCGCCGAGCTGACGACGGAGTCGTGTCTGCTCAGCGACCCCGGGGCGCTCCTCTCGGTGAGCGACGAGCCCCGGGGCAACGGCATCAAGGTTGTCATCGGGCTCGCGATCCTGGCTGCAGTCCTCGCGTACTCGATCCGGCGGCTCAGGCATCGGCAAACCGAGCTCGCGGCCCGCGGTAGGCTCGACCGGTGACGTTCGACCGCGTCCTCGTCGTCGGCGCCGGGCAGATGGGCGCGGGCATCGCCCAGGTCGTGGCCGCTTCGGGCCGCAGCGTGCTCCTGCACGACACCCTGCCCGGCGCGACCGAGCGCGGCCTCGAGGCGATCGCCTCGAGCCTCGGGAAGCTGCACCAGAAGGGTGGCCCCGAGCCCGGGCCCGTGCTCGATCGGATCACGCCGGTCGACTCGCTCGGCGAGGCCGATCTCATGATCGAGGCGATCGTGGAGAGCGCGGACGCGAAGAAGGAGCTCTTCCGCACGGCGGACGACGCCCTGCCTCGCCACGCGATCCTCGCCTCGAACACCTCTTCGATCCCGATCACCGAGCTCGCCGCCGTCACGTCCCGGCCAGAGCAGGTGATCGGGATGCATTTCTTCAACCCCGTGCCCGTGCTCGCGCTCGTCGAGGTGATCCGGGCGGAGCAGACCTCCGACGAGACCGCCGAGGCGATCGTCGCGCTGGCCCGCGACCTCGGGAAGACCCCGGCAGAGGCGAACGACTTCCCGGGCTTCGTCTCGAACCGGATCCTGATGCCGTTCATCAACGAGGCCGCGTATGCGCTGATGGAGGGCGTCGCCGAGCCGGAGGCGATCGACACGGTCGCTCGCCTCGGGTTCGCGCATCCGATGGGGCCGTTGGCGCTCGCCGACCTGATCGGGCTGGACACGTGCGTCGCGATCATGGACGTGCTGCACGACGGGCTGGGCGACCCGAAGTACGCACCGTGCCCACTGCTGCGGCGTCACGTCGCCGCAGGACGGCTCGGCAGGAAGTCGGGGCGCGGCTTCTACGAGTACCGCTAGCCGATTGGACCCTCGCGTCGAAGCCGAGCTCGGCGCCCAGGTCGGGGACGACGAGGCCTTCGTCGAGCGCGCGTTTCGCGAGGCGCTGCGCCGCCCGCCGGACGACGAGGCCCGCGAGCGGGCGCTGGCCAAGCTCGCCGACGGGACGCTGTCACGCGCGACGTTCCTCCACGAGCTCGTGACCGCATCCGAGGCGGCCCGCGTCCGCCAGCTCGACGACGCGGTCGCGCTCGGGCTCGGCGCGCGGGCGCGAGGGGAGAGGCTGTCGTGGCTCCAGGCGCCTGCGGGAACCGACGAGCGCGTGATCGAGATTCCCTGGGTGCTCTCGCGCCTCGTCGCGTCGGGACGGGTGCTCGAGGTCGGCTACGCGTTCGCCGAGGCAGCGTATCTCGCCGGGCTCCTGAGGGCCGGTGTCGAGCTCGTCGGCGTCGACCTCGCCGAGCGGGAGGTCGAGGGGGTCGAGCGGGTCGTCGCCGACGTCCGCTCCATACCGCTCGACGACGCGAGCATCGACCAGGTCCTCCTCGTCTCGACGCTCGAGCACGTCGGTGCCGACAACACGGGCTACGGGCTCGCCGCCGAAAGCGAGCCGGGCTCGCGGGTCGACGCGCTCCGTGAGCTCGGGCGCGTGCTCCGTCCAGGAGGTCGCCTCCTGGTCACCGTTCCCCTCGGCGAGCCGGGCGAGCACGGCTGGTACCGCCTGGACGACGTGACGGGCTGGACTCGGCTCTTCGAGTCGGCCGGGCTCTTCATCGAGGAGCAGGAGGCGTACGAGCTGACGGTCGACGGCTGGCGCGTCGCACGTGGCTTTCGCGCCGAGGGAGTCGGCTACAGCGATCGCGGACCTGCGGCGTCGGCCGTGCTCTGCACCGAGCTGTCGCCCGGGCGTCTGCGCAGGCTCGTCACGCCCGGCGGCCTGGCGCGCACGGTCAAGCGGCGGACGCGGCCGCTGCGTCACCGTTCCTGAGATCGGCGGCCTACACTCCCGCCGTGGACTTCGCCCTGACCGAGGAGCAGCGCGAGATCCAGGCGCTCGCACGCGAGATCGCGGACACCGAGATCGCCCCGCACGCGGCCGACTGGGACCGCGACCACCGGTTCCCTCGCGAGGTCTTCGCGAAGCTGGGAGGACTCGGCCTGATGGGCGTGTGCGTGCCCGAGGAGCTCGGAGGGGCCGGAGCCGACTTCGTCTCCTACGTGCTCGTCCTCGAGGAGCTGTCCCGCGCCGACGCCGGCGTCGGCGTGACGGTTGCGGTGCACACGAGCGCCGCGACACTCCCGATCGTCACGTTCGGGACGGAGGAGCAGAAGGCGCGCTTCGTTCCACCGCTTGCGCGCGGCGAGGCGATCGGGGCGTTCGCGCTCACCGAGCCGGGGTCGGGCTCCGATGCGGGGTCGCTGCGGACGACCGCCGTCCGTGACAGCGCCGGCTGGCGCCTGTCGGGCTCGAAGCAGTGGTGCACGAACGGCAGCCATGCGTCGACGTTCCTGCTCTTTGCCCGGACGGACCCGGAGACGGCCGGGGCACGCGGCGTGTCCGCGTTCGTGCTCGACGCGAGTCACGTCGAGGTCACGCGCGAGGAGGAGAAGCTCGGTCTGCACTCCTCGTCGACCGCGGATCTCCGCCTCGACGACGTCCACGTGGACGGCGACCGCCTGCTCCACGAGGAGCGAAAGGGATTCGCCGTCGCCATGGCGACGCTCGACGGCGGGCGGATCGGCATCGCCTCGCAGGCAGTCGGGATCGCTCAGGCGGCGCTCGATACCGCGCGCGCGTACGCGCTCGAGCGCGAGCAGTTCGGCTCGAAGCTTGCCGAGTTCCAGGCGATCCGCTTCAAGCTGGCGGACATGGCGACCGAGATCGAGGCGGCACGGCAGCTCACGCTCCGCGCGGCGTGGCTGAAGCAGGCCGGCCTGCCGCATGGGACGGCCGGCGCGATGGCGAAGCTGTTCGCCTCCCAGGTCGCGGTTCGCGCGAGCCAGGAGGCAATCCAGGTACTCGGCGGCTACGGCTACACGCGCGAGTTCCCGGCGGAGCGCTACTACCGCGACGCCAAGATCACGGAGATCTACGAGGGCACGAGCGAGATCCAGCGAATCGTCATCTCCCGCGAGCTCCTGAAGACCGCCGAACGGCGGCTCGACCCGGTCACGCCGTAGGGCGCCCAACGCGAGCAGCCGCATATCCTCAGCACATGCCGCGGGCACGCGACGAGCCGGTTCGGCTGACGAGGATCTACACGCGCGGCGGCGACGCGGGGGAGACGTCGCTCGGCGACGGGTCGCGCGTCTCGAAGCTCGACGGCCGCATCGAGGCGTTCGGCACCGTCGACGAGCTCAATGCCGCGGTCGGCGTCGTCCTCGCGGGAGACGTGCCAGGTGAGCTCCGGAGCGTTCTCGAGCGCGTCCAGAACGAGCTCTTCGACGTGGGCGCGGACCTGTCGGTGCCGGCCGAAGTCGACGGTCGGTTGAGAGTCGAGCAGTCGATGGTCGACCGCCTGGAGGAGGACTGCGACCGCTTCAACGCCGAGCTGCCGGAGCTCCGAAGCTTCGTCCTCCCCGGCGGGACGACCGCGGCTGCGGGGATCCACGTCGCCCGCACGATCTGCCGGCGCGCCGAGCGCGAGACGCTACGGGCGTCGCGAGAGCACGGAGCTCGGCCCTCTCGTCGCCGTGTATCTCAACCGGCTCTCCGACCTCCTCTTCATCCTCGCCCGCAGCGCGAACGCCCTCTCGCAGCACGACGAGCCGCTCTGGAAGCCGGGCGCGACACCGCGGCTGAACGGAGGCGGCAGCGCCGCCGAGGTCTTCGCCGTCGCGCTGCGGCTCGGGCTGACGTCCTTCGGCGGCCCGGTGGCGCACATCGGCTACTTCCGCGACGCCTACGTCGTCCGTCGGCGCTGGCTCGGCGAGCAGGAGTTCGCCGAGCTGGTCGCGATCGCGAACCTCCTGCCGGGCCCCTCGTCGAGCCAGCTCGGGATCGCCATCGGCGCGCGGCGAGCGGGGCGGCTCGGCGGGCTCGCCGCGTGGATCGGCTTCACGCTTCCGTCCGCGATCGCGATGACGGTGCTCGCGCTCGCCGTGTCCTCCGTCGACGTCGCCGGCGCAGGGTGGGTGCACGGCCTCGAGCTCGTCGCGGTGCCCGTGGTCGGGCTCGCCGTGCTCGCGATGCGCCGCTCGCTCGCGCCCGATGTCCCGCGACTGGCGCTGGCCGTCGCAGGAGCCGTCGTTGCGCTCGCGTGGAGCGGCTTCGGCGGGCAGGCCGCCGCGATCGCGCTCGGCGCGGTGGCGGGCATCGTGGTCCTTCGGAGACTCGGTCGGCCGCCCGTCCTCACGCGGCGCTTTCCGGGACGAAGGCTCGGCTCCCTGGCGTGCCTCGCCGTCTTCGCAGCTCTGCTCCTGGGCCTTCCCGCACTCCTCGACCCGAGCGACGACGGAACCGCCGCGCTCGTCGACGCGATGTTCCGCTCGGGGGCGCTCGTCTTCGGCGGCGGCCACGTCGTCCTACCGCTGCTTCACGACGCGGTGGTCGCTCCCGGATGGGTCGGGGAGCAGGAGTTCCTCGCCGGGTACGGGCTCGTGCAGGCGATGCCCGGGCCGCTCTTCACGTTCTCCGCGTACCTCGGCGCCGTTCGCGAGCCGTCACCGACCGGGGTCGCCGGCGCGGTGATCGCGCTCGGCGCGATCTTCCTGCCGTCGTTCCTGCTGCTCGGCAGCGTGCTGCCCGTCTGGTCGTCGATCCGCCGGCACGCGGCCGTCCAGGCGGCGCTCGCCGGCGTCGGCGCCGCAGTCGTCGGCGTGCTCGCCGCAGCTCTCTGGGACCCCGTGCTGACGACGTCGATCGACGGCATCGGGGACGTCGCGTTCGCCGCAGGGCTCCTCGTGCTGCTCCGCGTCCTGCCCGTCTGGGCGGTCGTGCCGCTCGCGGCCGCGGCAGGCGCGGTCGTCTTCTAGCCCGCGACCGCCACGATCGGCCACGTCCCCGTGAGCCAGTCGGCCAGCTTCGCGGGCGGCATCGGGTGGCCGAGGTAGAAGCCCTGGGCGAGGTCGCATCCGAGCGCGAGCGCAGCTTCCCAGGCGAGCTTGCTCTCGACGCCCTCCGCCACCGTCTCGAGCCCGAGCCCGTGCGCGAGCTCGACCAGCGACCTGACGATCGCGTCTGCCCGACCGCCGCGACCGGCCTCGTGGAGGAACATCGCGTCGATCTTCACCTGGTGCAGCGGCAGCGTGCGGATCGCGGCGACGGAGGACGCGCGGCCGAGATCGTCCAGCGAGAGGCGAACACCGAGCTCTTTCAGGTGCGCGACGACGGTCGCGTCGAGCTCGGAGCCCGCTCCCGGCCCCGACGGGACGACCTCCAGGGTCAGGCGCTCCGGGGCGATCCCGCTCTCCCGCAGGAGGCGATCGAGGCCCTCGACGAGCTCTCCGTCGTCGACCATTCGGTAGGGGACGTTGACCGCCACACCGAGCTCGTGGCCCAGCGCTTCCCACTCGGCGAGGCGGCGCAGCGCGTCCCGCGCGACCGCGAGCGTCAGGGTACGGACGAGCGGCGTCCGCTCGACATGGGGCACGAACTCGGAGGGGCCGACGAGCGTGTCGCCCCGGATCCGCCGCACGAGCGCCTCGGCGGTGCGGACGACCCCCGACGGCAGCTCGACGATCGGCTGGTAGTGGACGACGATCTCGTCCCGCTCGAGCGCGTGCTCGAGATCACGAACGACGCCTCCGTCCAGCGGTGGCCGCGGGATGACCGACTCGTCGCTCGTGTCCCGCTTCGTCGCGTACATCTGGTCGTCGGCGCGGGCGAGCAGCTCCTCCGGCGAGACGCCGTCCTCGGGGAACAGCGCCCACCCGATCGACGCGTCGAGCTCCACGACGCCGCCGTCGACCCGATAGGAGCGCCGGAGCGCGTGCCGGATCCGGCCGGCGAGGGCGGCCGCCTCCTCGTCCTCGGCCGTCCCGAGCGACAGCACGACGAACTCGTCGCCGCCGACCCGCGCGACCGTGTCGGTCTCGCGGACGACCGCCTCGAGCCGTCGGCTGATCGCCCGGAGCACCGCGTTGCCGACCTCGTGGCCGCGCATGTCGTTGACGCCCTTGAAGCCGTCGAGGTCGACGACGAGCAGCGCGAACGGCTCGTCCGAGCGCCGGGAGCGCGCGAGCGCCTGTGCGATGCGGTCGTCGAGCAGGTCGCGGTTCGGGAGCCCGGTGAGCGGGTCGCGGAGGGCGAGCCGTTGCGCCGCGAGGATCCTCGTGACGAGGAACGTCGTGGCTGCGCCGGCATAGCCGGCGAGCACCATCGACAGGACGAAAGCCTCCTGGAGCCGGTCGGTGAGGCTCAGGTCGAGCGCGGCGAGGCTGCCCAGCCCGAACAGGCCGACCGCCGCCGCGGGCCAGGCCAGCCAGCGTCGCGCAGCCCGTCGATTGAACGGCTCACGCACTTCCCCCTCGATTTCTCGCGCCCTGACGCCATGGAGCGGGCGCGTGCTCCGCAGTAACCGGATCGTCGCGGAGGAGAAGGTCGGCGGCTCCCACCCGAGCGGGGGGTTCCCGTCCCTCGTTCGGGTGGGAGAGGATTCGCCGTGTCGCGCGGTGAATCTCGCTGCGTGCGCCTCCGGCTCGCCGCCCTCGTCGTCTGGCTCGTGCTCGCGGCGGTCTGCGTGGCCGTGTTCGGGCTGACCGTCGAGGCGCTCGTCGACGTCCTCGGCTGCGCGGTGCTCGTCGCCGTCACCGTCACCGACCTCGAGCGTCGGATCGTGCCGAACCGCATCGTCCTGCCCGCGCTCGCCGCCGCGCTCGTCGTGCAGACGATCCGCGACCCGAGCGTCGAGTGGCTCCTCTCCGCGCTCGGCGCGGGCGGGTTCTTCCTCGTCCTCGCGCTCGTCTACCCCGCCGGCCTCGGCATGGGCGACGTGAAGCTCGTGGCGTTCCTCGGTGCCTGGCTCGGCTGGGACGTCTTCGTGGCCCTGTTCGTCGGCACGCTGCTCGGGATGCTGCCGGCGCTCGCCATGCTCGTACGGCGCGGAGCCGCGGGGCGGCGGACGACGCTCCCGTACGTGCCCGCGCTCGCGGCCGGGGCGGTCGTCGGGCTCTTCTTCGGCGACGCGATCCTCGACGCCTGGCTCGGCTGAGCTACTCGTCGTCGGAGAGGACGACCGGCTCGAGCACGGCGCAGCTCCGGTCGTCGCCCGGGAACGGGGACATCGCGATCCGAACGCACCGGTAGGGGCCGTCTTCGAGCTCGACGAGCTCTCCGGGCTTCGGAGCCGGGCCGGGGCGGACGACGAGGCGGTACCGGTCCGCCGCGGCGAGCGCGACGTGCTCGTCCTCGCGAACGGGACGGGGCGCTCCGGCGCTCTCCACTGCCCGGCCGAGCTCGTCGAGCTGACGGGCGAGCTCGGCCAGCTCGCCGGCGCGTTGCTCGAGCTCGGCCTCGCGGAGTCGCGCGGCCTCTTCACGTCCTTCGACCGCCGCAGCGCGGAGCTCGACGGCACCGAGGGCGCGACGGCGATCGTCGAGCTTCGCCTCGGCCTGCTCGAGGGCGGTCTCGCGGGTGTCGAGCTCGGCCGACCTGACACTCAACTCGGCCTGGCGCAGGTCGAGCTCGGCCGCGCCGTCGCGAAGGATCTGTTCCACACGGTAGTGCAGCTCGCGTGCGCGCTCCTCTCGGTGCTCGAGCTCCTCGACAGCGGCGCGGATCTGCGCCGATCGCTCCTCGAGCTCCCGGCCGCGCTCGGCGATGAGCTCCGCTACGGCGTCGGCGGCGTCCGAGGGGCTGAACAGACCACGGAGCCGACCACGCCTGTCGCCGCCGGTGCCGCGACCGGGCCACTGCTCCCACTCGCGCTCGTTCGGTGCCTGTCCCTGCATCTCGCTCCCTTCGCCGGAAGCGCCGGCGACACATCCTCAGCCGTCGAGTTCGAATGAGCCGCCGGCGCCCTCCGGCGTTCGCCACATCTCGACCGGCTCCTCCCCGAAGGGGTAGGTCGACTCATCCGTCCGGGGGAGGACTGCAGGCGCCGCTCCGCGTACAAGTGTGAACATGGATGCAATGGGTGCTCGTCTCCTCGCCGCGCGCATCGCGGCGGGCGTGCGCATCGGAAGCATGATCGAGCTCGTGTCGGACACGGACCCCGAGCTCCGGGCCGGTGACCGCGGCGTCGTCCGTGGCATCGAGGCCGGCGGCACGGTCGTCGTGGAGTGGGAGCGCGGCTTCGACCGCGCGATCGATCCGCGCCAGTCCGCGTTCCGCTCGCTTCCTGCGGCGTAGGTCCCGTTCTCCGAGAGGGGGATGGATTCGGGCTCTGGCTCCGCGCCAGAGCCTGACGGCCGCTCGTCACGAATCACGACGAGCGTTGCCTGGCGCAGCAGGTTTGCGGTCAGCGACTGCCGAGGTCGAGCGTGACGACCCAGGTCGACTCGCCGCCGAACACGCCGCCCGCCGCCGGGTTGAACATGATCGCGACGCCGGCCTCGTGGAAGACGCCCGCGCAGCAGGTTGGCGCGGTGGCCCGGCGAGCCCATCCAGGCGTCCACGATCGCACCGGCGCTCGGCGTCGAGCCGCCGAACATGGCGAGGTTCTCGCCTACCGTCCAGGCGCCGGAGCGCGGACCGTAGAAGCGCTTGATCCGTTCCGAGAACGCCGCTCCGCTGCGGGACTCGTGCGAGAAGAAGCCGTACGTCGCCATCGCGCGGGAGTGGGCCGCGGCGGAGCGGGAGAGCGCCGGGGAGGCGGCGAGGCCGGCGAGACCGCGCCGGGCGCGCACCGCGTTGATCTCCTGCAGGACGAGCTCCTCGAGCGACGGCTGCCCGCGTGACGGACGCGGCTCGACTCGTCGCCGTACGTGTCGCGGTCGCAGACGCGGTGGTAGACGATGCGGCAAGAGCGCTCGCGGGGACGACAAGTGCGACGAGCAGCACGACGATTGTCCGCGCGCGGAGCATTGCGCATCCTATCGTCGGTCAGGGGCTCCAGGGACTACCCCCCTTTTGGGGGTTCGTGCGTGGGGCTCCGAGACGGCCGGCCCTCGTTCGTGCTAGGGCTTGCCCTGGCCTTGTCCTGCCCGTACGCGTTACCGACGCCGCAGCCCTGGCCGTTGCCGGGACCGCGCCGCCGCCGGGGCACCCCGGTGCCGGGGCGGTCGTCTCGCCGGTCGAGGGGCCGGTGGACGGCGTGGACGCCGGCGATTCGCTCCCGCTGCCCGGAGTGGGTCCGCCGGTCGCCGTGCCGGGCTGGCCTCCGCCGACCGACTCGCCGCTGCCCGCGGGCTGTCCGTTGCCGCTGCCGTTCCCGCCCGAGCCCGACCCACCACTGCCGTTCCCGGCGCCGCTGCCGTTCGACGCGCCCGGCCCGACAGGCGGCGCCGGCTTCGGCTTCACGGCCGGTGGTGTGGGCTTCGGCGTCGGCTTTGGTCTTGGCTTCGGGGACGCCTTCGGATTCCGGGCCGTCGGCTTCTTCGGCTTGGCCTTCGCCTTCGGCGGCGCGGACGCCGTCGGTGACACGCCGGGCGGCCGCTGCGCCGGACCGTCGGGGCGGACGACGTCGTGCCGCCTGCCGCGGTAGTCCCGGTGGCGCCGCCGCTGGCCGCGGTCCCGGTCGCCGCCGCGGGTCCGGTGCCGCTCGCGGTCCGGTGCCGCCCGCGGGTCCGGTGCCGCCCGCGGGTCCGGTGCCGCGCCGCGGGTCCGGTGCCGCCCGCGGGTCCGGTGCCGCCCGCGGGCTCCGTGCGGCCGTCGCTGCGCTGGTCCGGTGCCGCCGTCGCTCGCGGTGCCGTCGCCGGCGACGTGGCCCACGACGGGAGTCTGGCTCTCCATGGCGACGCCGCCTGCGACTGCCTCGGTGCTCTGCGGCGTGCCGCCGAGCGGGCTCGTGGGCTGTGCGGCGGGCAGTGCGGTCGCCTTCGCCGGCGTTGCGACCGTCACGACCGGCTTGGCGGCCGTCTTGTGCGCGTGAGCCGCGCTCGCGCTCGCGGTCGTCGACGACGGTGGGTCGCCGAGCGCCAGCTGCACGCCCTTGTACGCGACGCCGGTCGCGACCGTCGCCGCCGACGATCACCGCGGCCACCTTCGCCGCGGCGGCGACCAGCGAGCCACCCGCGACCGCGCCGCCGCTCGTCGCGCCGCCGACGCCGACACCGGTCGCACCGGCGGCGCCGATTCGACGTCGTCCCGGTCGCGCCGAGGCCGATGGTCGGGAGGGAGGCAGCAGCGGACGCGCTGGGCGCGCCCTTGAAGAGCGCGAGCCCGATCGGAAGAGGAAGGACTGCGAGGCCCTTGAACGCCCGCCGCTGGCGCTTCTGCGTCTCCGCCAGCCGGGCGCAGTCGGGGCACTCGGCGAGGTGCTCGTCGAGCCGCCGGCGTTCCTTGCGACCCAACCGGCCGTCGAGCTGCTTCGACATCGCGAGCTCGGCGTTCTGGCACGTGACGAGATTCTCGAGCTCCTCGGCGAGGGACCGGCGCGCGCGGAAGAGCAGCGTCTCGAGCGCGGAGGTCGTGAGCCCCAGCAGGCCGGCGATCTCGTTGTACGACCGTCCCTCGAGCTCTCGCATGACGAGCGCCTCGCGCTGCGCCGGCGGGATCCGCTGGAGGGCGCGCACGAGCTCGTCGAGCTCGATGTCCTCCTCGGCAGGCGTGTCCGGCACGTCGTGGACGAGCTCCACCTCGGCCGGCCGGGACGCCGCCTGGCGCCACCGCTGCCGGACCACGTTCTGCGCGATCGCGATCAGCCACGCTCGACGCGTTGTGCGGCGTCTCGCCGCGCTCGAGCGCCCGGAGGGCGTTCACGAACGTGGTCTGCGTGACGTCCTCGGCGTCCGCGTGGTTGCCGAGAACGGCGTACGTGTAGCGGTAGACCTCGCCGACGTGATGCCGGTAGAGGTCGTCGAGCGCGGCGTTTGCGCGCGTGCTGATCTCAGTGGCAGCCATTGCCGCCCCTCAGGATCACGAATTTCGCCGGCTCGCGCATCCCCCTTACAGAGTCCTTACAACCGAACGCGCAAGTTTTTCGGCCCCCGCGCATCTTCGTGGGTGAAGGGCCAAGAACACGTGACCAAGACACTTTCACTCACCGCGCTCCTCTGCCTCGCTCTCGTCGTCCCGGCGGCTCATGCGGCCGAGCCGTCGGCGGCGCCGAAGAACGCGCCCAGTGGTGCACGGCGTGGAAGGCGGGGTCGCAACTCGAGAAGCTCAACACGCTCTTTCCCGGGAACGGCGGATACGTGGCGGCGTTCACGACCAAGGCCGGGAACGGACTCGACAAGACGAACATCTTCGGCCGGTGTGTGTCGATGACGGCAAAGAAGCTCGCTGCGGCGAAGGCGGCCGCCGCGGCGAGGCCGTCACTCTCGGCACGGTGCAAGGAAGCTCTCGCCCGCGGGGGGTCGGCGTACGGGAGCCTCGGCCGTTGCATGTCGGACAAGGGGCGGCTCCTGCAGCCGTAGAGGGGTCCCACATCGCTGCTCACCCCGGAGTGGGGGCCGGGGAGAGCAGAGAGTTGGGGAGGGCGACCGGCGGCGGAGCCCTCCCCTTCATTTTGGTGTGACTCACGCTGCGTCGGTCGGGACTCGGTCGACACCGGCGAGGGCGTGGGGCGTAGGCGTCCGACTTGAAGTCGGACACCCGGCTCAGCGGAACGCCGAGCGCTCGTCGGGCGTGACGCGCGGGAGGGCGAAGGTCAGCATCGTCGGCCCGCCGGGGGCGCTGTCGATCTCGAACGTCCCGCCGAGCATCCGCACGCGCTCGCCGATCCCGACGATGCCGAGCCGGCCGCGCTGGGCCGCCCGCGCGAGCGCGCGGCCGACCTCGAACCCGTGGCCGTCGTCGGTCACTCGCACCTCGATCGAAGCCCGTCGCATCCGCAGCCGGATCTCTGCGGTCGACGCACCGGAGTGCTCGCGGATGTTCGACAGCGACTCCTGGATCGCGCGGTAGACCGCGATCCGCTGCGCCGACGTCAGCGACTCCGGGTCGCCGCGGATCTCGAGCCGCGTGTCGATCCCCGTGCGCTCCTGCGAAGGCGTCGACCTCCCGGTGAAGTGTCTCGCCGAGGGGCCGCGTGATGATGCTCCGTGACTCGAGCGACCGCGAGAGCTCCCGCAGCTGGCGATCGAGCTCGGTGACGCGGGCGAGGATGTCGTCGAAGCGACCGGCGGCACGCTCGCGGTGGGCGTCGTTGACGAACGGGTAGACCTGGTCGCGGAGCAGCGCCACCTCGGCGCCGAGCGACGAGCACGTCCTGGATCGGGCCGTCGTGGAGGTCGAACCCGATTCGCATCAGACGCTGCTCGCCGGCCCGAACGAGGATCCGCTCGCGTTCCGCGGAGCGCTCGAGCAGGAGCTCCCGCTCGTAGATGGCCGACATCGCGGCGGCGGTCGCCGACAGATATGCGTCGGCCCGGGCAACGGGCTCGGCCACCCGCGCGACGATCGCAGCGCAAGGCGCATTGAAGCGCCGGACGAGCGCGGATCGGAGCGTGCGCCCGCCGAGGAGGCTCAGCGCACCGCCGCGCCGGAGCGCGGCCTTCGCGGTCGCCCGGGCGCGTCGGCTCGCGGCTCCCTCGCCGAGCGACAGCAGCGGCTCGACGACGCCGTCCTGTGTGCGCCACAGCGAGACGTCGTTCCCGACGCCGAGCAGTACCAGGAGCCGGAGCTGGATCTCGCAGGCGACGAGCGGCGGCAGCTCGAGCAGGAGCGCGTTCGAGCACGCCGTCCGGTGGAGGTCGAAGCGGGCGGCCTCGAGCGGCTCGTCCCGTGCCTCGGCGAGGGTCGCGACGGCAACCGTCGCGTCGTGCTCGTCCAGGTGCCCTCGGCGGCCAGCGAGACGACGACGTTCGCGACGTACACGCCGACGGCGATCCTGTCGGCGGCATCGCTTCGTCCCGCGCCGTCGTACGCGACGAGCGCGACGCGGTGCGCCGCCTTCAGGAAGGGGTGCACACGCTCGCGTGTCTCCGCGTGGAGCGCCCTGTGCGCCGCCTCGAGCCGCGTGCTCGCGCCGCGGCCGATCGGCGTGGTCGCGGGGCGAGCGAGGGGTCGAGGACGTCGTCCGCGCGCGGAACCGGCGCGACGGGACCCGCCGGCGACGCGCTGCCCGCCGGAACACTGGTCATGGTTCTCGCCTGATTGCCCGTTCGCCTGGAGTCATCTCGTGTCGCCCCCTCGTTCACCCTGTCGGACACGACCCCTGCACGAACCCTTGAGACTACACGGCCTTGTGCTCGATCGCGTCCTCGATCGCGGCGACGACACCTTCCGTGTCGTCCCATTTCTCGTAGACGCGCATCCCGGCCGGGGCTCGCTCGGCGGCGTCCTCGCCGACGAGGACGACGGTCGCCTCGGGACGGCGCGCGCGCGTCACGTTCGCGAGCCGAAGCCCCTCCGTCACCGCGCCGGCGTCGATCACGACGACGTCCGCCGACTCGCCGCCGGCGGCCTCGGCCGCGCCCTGGGGCGGCACGCTCGCGACCACGCCGATGCCCTTCCCGTCGAGCAGGAAGCGGACGAGCTTGAGGTAGCGCTGGTCGCTGGAGGCGAGCACGACGGCGCCCCGGCGCTCGCCCTCGAGGTCCGCGACGGCCACCGGTGCCGGCTCGTCCGACGCCCGAGCAGCCCAGGCGACGCGGTCGCCGAGCGCGAGCCCACGCCGCTCGCATTCGCCGGCGCGGAGCTCCACGACCTCGCGTGCACCGCGACAGGAGGCGGTGTGGAATGGCGACAGGTTGGGCACGATCTTGATCACGATCTGGTCGGCGTCGAGGAAGACGACGTCGATCGGGAAGCGCATGAACGCCGTGTGGATCGACCACGCGGGGCGGAGGAGGACGCCGTGGCCCGACGGGAGGTCCTTCTTCCCGAGCAGGCCGCGGAGCCGCCGACCCGTCGAGTCGGCGACGACGACCGACTCCGCGACGACCCGGCCGTCCTCGCGGCGCAGCGTCAGGTTCGGGACCTTGCGCACGCCGTTCGCTCGCCTAGCCGAGGACGTCCATGACGGCGATCATCACCGGCAGGAGCAGCACGATGAAGAGCGCCGGCATGATCAGGAAGAGGATCGGGAAGAGGATCTTCACCGGCGCCTTCTGGGCGCGCTCCTCCACGGCGGCCCGCTGGCGCTTCCGCATCTCGATCGCGAGGTTCCGCATGATCTGACCGGTCGAGACGCCCATCGTCTCGCCCTGCGCGATCGAGCGCGAGAACATGCGCACGCCCGGCGTGTCGACGCGCGCCGAGGAGGTTCTCGAGCGCCTCGACGAGCGTGAGGCCCATGTTCTGCTCCTGGAGGGTCAGGCGCACCTCGGACGAGAGCGGCTCCCTGATCTTCGTCGCCGCGAGCCGCAGCGACTGCGGGAAGCTGAGGCCCGCCTCGAGGGTGACGACGAGCAGGTCGATCAGGTCGGGCAGCCCGCGCTCGATCTGATCGCGGCGCTTCCGCGCCCGCTGGTCGACGACGAACATCGGCAGCGACCCAGCCCGAGCGCGGCCGCGCCGAGCATGCCGAGGAACAGGAGCACCGGGGCGGCGCCCATGAGCGCGCCGAGCCAGAGCCACACCAGCACGCAGCGCGATGGCACCGAGGAACTGCGTGCCGAGCAGGCGCTCGGGCGTCGTCGTGTACATGCCGGCCGACGATGAGCCGCGCGCGATAGTCCTTCCCCCGGAGGCGCGAGAAGTGCCGGCTGAGCGCCTCACCGGTCGCACCGGTGATGTCGCCCATCCGCGTGCCGAAGGCTCGGGCCCTGCTCGACCGCGGTCGGGAAGCGTCCCGGCGAAGCCGTACGCGCTGATCTGCTCGAGCGTCTCGGTGGAAGGTCCGGCAGGCGTCGTGAGCGCCCGGAGCACCATCGTCACCGCGATGGCGAGGAGGAACAGGCCGAGGATGAGAATGAAATGGATCATGGTCAGAGCTCGATCGTGACGATGCGGCGGATGATGTAGAAGCCGAGCAGCGTCATGAAGATCGCGCTGATCCCCGCGACCTGCCCGAGCGGTCTGGTGGAACAGCGGGTCGAGGTGGTCGGGGTTCACCAGCATCAGGAAGAGGAAGATCCCGAGCGGGACGCACGCGACGACGACCGCCGAGAACTTGCCCTGCGCGGTCAGCACCGTGACGAGCCGTCGGATGTCCATGCGCGCGCGGATGTTCGTCCGTCACCTGATCGAGCACCTCCGCCGTGTTGCCGCCGGCTTCGCGCTGGATGAGCGCGAGGACGGCGACCTGGTCGATGTCGGTGTTCTGCATGCGCTTCGCGGTCACCTCGAGCGCCTCGTCGAGCGGGATGCCGAGCTGCTCGTCGGTGACGACGCCTGTTGAACTCACGCTTCGACGGCTCCGGTGCCTCGTCCGCGACCACACCCATCGCGCCCGCGAGGCTGTGCCCGGCGCGGAGCGCCGACGCGAGCACGTCGAGGTTCTCGGGAAGCTGCTCGCCGAAGTCGTTCCGGACCTTGCGCGCCTTGCCGCGGACGACGAGGTTGAGCACGAGCGGCGGCACGATCCCGAGGAGCGACCCAGAACGGGCTGAACAGCACCCCGGCGACCACGGCGAGCAGGAGGCCGGCGAGGACCGAGAACCAGACCATCCTGCTCGGGTCGTGCTCGATCTGCGCGACGTCGACGTCCTCGGAGAAGCCCTCGAGCCAGCGCCAGTTGCGCCGCCGCTGCCGCTGCTGGCCCACGGCCAGGAGCAGGGCGTCGACCTCCTTGCGGCGCTCGGTCGCGTGCTCCTCCGCCGGGAGCGTGACGAAGTCGCCGAGGCGGGCGACGAGCGCCTTGTTGGAGCGAAGGCTCCAGGAGCGACCGCACGACGATGAAGCGCGAGCCCGAGGACGAGCGCGACGATGAGCGGGATCAGGAGCCACGACTGGAAGAAGCTGGTCGCGGAAGGCCGGCTTGTACGGAGCCGCGGTCCCGGTCGACGGGCTCTGGTACGAGAACGAGACCGGCTCGGTGCCCACGACCGCGATCTGCACGTCGACGTTCTGGTCGGGCTGCGCGGTCGAGCGGTACCGGAGCAGGTACTCGTTCGCGAGCTGGAAGCCGAGCTCGTCGTAGATCTTGGTGAGCGCGTCGGGCGACGTCGCGGCCGCGTACGTGCCGCCGGTCTCGTCGGCGATCTTCTCGAGGTCGTCGGGCGTGAAGTCCGGCGACTGGATGCCGACGGTGAACACGCGGATCTTCTGCGCGTTGAGCTGCGCCAGGGCGGAGTCGAGGCGTCGTGGTGCTGCCGACGTCGTCGCCGTCCGTGAGCAGGACGACGCGCGCGGCGCCGAGCGCCGACCCGCGCACCTGCGCGACGGCGGCGACGAGGGCGTCGTAGAGCCGCGTGCCCTCGGCGAGCTTCGGCGGCTTCGCGAGCACCGCCTTGATCTGCTTCCGGTCGGTGGTGAGCGGCAGCGCGACGGTCGGCTTCACGTTGAAGAACACGACCGACAGCGGCTGGCCGGGGTTGCGCGCGGCGAACGCGCGCGCCGCCTCCATCGCCGAGTTGATCGACCCCTTCATGCTGTTCGAGGCGTCGATCAGGAGCACGGTGCCGATGCCCTCCGCCGAGGCCGCCGAGAGCACGCTCGAGGTTCTTGACCGGCTTGCCGTCCTCGGTGACCTTGACGTCGTCCGTCGTCAGCGCCGAGCTTCGCTTCTCGGCGAGCGTGAGGACGTACGCGCGGTCGGGGAACAGCGCCGTGCCGGCCTCGACGACCTGGACGCCGCTCTGCCTCGGCGGCAGCCGCCGGGAAGCGCGGCGATCGCCGCGACGACCGCGACGGCCGCCAGCGTGACGAAGCGGGCGAGAGCGGCTCACCGGCGGAGGTCCGCGACGTTGGTGGCGACGGGACGGTGCGAGAACAGCCCTGCCGGCAGGTCGATCCCGCGCTTCGCGAACTTGTCGAGGAAGATCGGCCGCAGCCCGGTCGGCTGGAGCTTCCCGTTGATCGTGCCGTCGGGCGCGAACGAGTCGATCTTGAACTCGAAGATGTCCTGCAGCGTGATCACGTCGGACTCCATCCGCTGCACCTCGGTGACCGCCGTGCAGCGGCGCGAGCCGTCCTCCATGCGCTCGATGTGGACGATCAGGTCGAGCGCCGAGGAGACCTGCTGCCGGATCGCCCGCACGGGGAGGTCGTAGCCGGCCATCAGCACCATCGTCTCGATGCGGGCGAGCGCGTCACGCGGCGCGTTGGCGTGGACGGTCGAGAGCGACCCGTCGTGGCCCGTGTTCATCGCCTGGAGCATGTCCAGCGCCTCCGGGCCGCGGCACTCGCCGACGATGATCCGGTCGGGGCGCATGCGCAGCGAGTTCCGCACGAGGTCGCGGATCGGGATCGCTCCCTCGCCCTCGATGTTCGGCGGGCGCGCCTCGAGCCGGAGCACGTGGCGCTGGTGGAGCTGGAGCTCGGCCGCGTCCTCGATCGTCACGATCCGCTCGTGGTCGGGGATGCCCGACGAGAGCGCGTTCAGGAGCGTCGTCTTGCCCGAGCCCGTACCGCCGGAGATGAGGACGTTGAGCTGCGCCTGGATGCAGCGGCGCAGGAAGTCGACCGACTCCTCGCTGAGCGAGCCGATGTTGACCATGTCCTGGAGCCCGAGGCGCTTGCGCGCGAACTTGCGGATCGTGAGCAGCGGGCCCGAGAGCGACAGCGGCGCGATGATCGCGTTGACGCGCGAGCCGTCGGGGAGGCGGGCGTCGACCATCGGCGAGGACTCGTCGATGCGGCGCCCGATCTGCGCGACCATCCGGTTGATGATGCGGCGCAGGTGCGAGTCGTCGCTGAAGCGCACCGTCGTCTCGTAGAGGCGGCCCTGACGCTCGATCCAGATCTCGCCCGGCCCGTTGACCATGATCTCCGTGATCGAGTCGTCGGCGAGGAGGCGCTCGAGCGGCCCGTAGCCGAGGATGTCGTCGGCGATCTCGTTGGTGAGCCGCTCGCGGTCGTCGCGCGAGATGCCCGTCTCGCCGGAGAGGTGCCGGCGGATGTCGGCGACGACGCGGTCGCGCATGCCGACGGGGTCGATCGCCTGGCCCGTGAGCTGCGGGCCGAGCTCGCTGATGACGAGCATGTGGATCGAGTTCTTGAGGTCGGCGAACGGCTCCTTGCTCGGAGCGGCGACCGCGGACTTCGTGGTGACGAGACGCTCGTGGAGCTCCATGCGCTACTTCCTTCTGAAGCGGAACAGGGATCGGGAATGGCCGCGCTCCGACGAGCCCGCCGAAGCCGCAGCGGGCTCGCCGCCGTTCGGCACGCTCGGTGAAGAAGATCGAGGCGAGGTCGTGGAACGACGCCGCCGCGTACGACTGCGGCCGCGACAGGGTGATCGGGATGCCCTCGTTCACCGAGCGCGGGATCTCGCGGTCGGACGGGATGAAGACGTTCGGCTCGCTGCCGAGCACGGCGACGACGTCGTGCTGGCTGATGCCGACGCGCGTGTCGGCGCGGTTGAGGACGAGCTGGATCTTCTTCGGGTCGTAGTCCATCAGCCCGAGCGTCTCGAGCCCGAGCTTCGTGTTCTTGAGCGAGAGCGAGTCGAGCGTCCCGACCATGACGAGGTCGGAGCTCGCGTCGATCGTCGCGATCACCTCGGCGGTGAAGCCCGGCGGCGTGTCGGCGATCACGAAGTCGTACACCCCGCGCGCGACGACGAGGACGTCGCGGAGCAGCTCGATCGTGATCGCGCTCGCCTGGTCGGGCCGTGCCGGCGCGAGGAGGACGTCGACGCCCGTGTCGTGGGTCATCACGTAGTCGCGCGAGCTTGTCCTCGTCGAGCGAGCCGCCGGAGATCGCGAGGTCGTACATCGTCTTCTCGGGGGGCAGCCCGAGGCAGAGCGCGACGTCGCCGAACTGGAGGTCGAGGTCGATGACGAGCACCTTCTGCCCCGCGAGCGCGAGCGCGACGGCGAGGTTGCAGGACGTCAGCGTCTTGCCGGTGCCGCCCTTCGGGCCGAGCACGCAGATCAGCCGCCCGTCCGTCCGCTCGCCGCGAGCGCGCTGCCCCTTGCGCGGCGCGCGCGCGATCGCCTTGCTCATCGCGAACCGGAGCTGCTCCTTCGACTGCGGGAAGAGCGCCATGTCGGCCGCGCCCGACTCGAACGCCCGCCGGAGGAACCCGTTCGGCGACGACGTCGAGAGCACGATGATCGGCACGTCGGGGGACGTCCGGTGCGCGTTGTCGATGATCTGGAGCGACCGGTCGTCCTCGCGGCCCTGGCAGGCGACGAGGATCACGTCGACCTCGCGGCTCTGGAGCGTGCGGACGGTCTCGTCGACGCCGTCGGTGACGCCGACGAGCTCGAACGCCGGGTCGTCGGGCAGGGCCCGCTGGACGTCGAAGACGTCGAGGCCTTCGACGGCGACGAGTGCGCGGATGGAGCGTTCCATCCGACTACCGTACCTGCTGCCCGTTGATCTGCTGCGAGGAGCTCGGTGCTCGATGATGCGACTTCTTCGGCGGCGTTCTTCGCATCGCCCGCGGGACGCAGCAGGAACCACAGCGTGCCCGATGTCCGACGCGAGCGCGAGCTTCTGCGCGAGCGGCGCATCCGCTCGGAGGATCGCCGGCTGGCCGTCGGCCGCGGCGGCGCGCATCACGAGGACGTTCGGCGCGAGGAGGCCGAGGATGGTGCCGCCGTTGACCCGCGTCTCGTAGTAGATGTCGACCCGGTCGCCGCTCGCGACGTAGCCGACGAGCCCGCGCGCACCCGAGACGGGATCGCGACGGCGCGCTGCTTCCCGGTGAGCTGCGTCGGGATCGCGTCCGTGAGGCCGGCGCTCAGGTCGGCGGTCGTGATCTGCTGGCCCGGGAAGATGTCGGCGACCGCGACGCGGCCGTTGAGGTACGCCGGATCGGAGATCGCGCCGACCTTGAGGTCGTCCTTCGCGAGCGTCGCGGCCTGGAAGAGCTGCTTCTCGGCGATGACCGTGCCCGAGGTGCCCTTCGGGATCAGGTTCTTCGCGACGAGCACGGGCGTCGGCGCGGTCGAGTCGTTGACGCTCGAGCGGTACTGGACGAGGTACGCGATCAGCAGGATCGCGGCCAGCACCGCCGCGGCGATGCCGAGCGCGAGCGTCCAGCCGCGCGACTGCTGGACCTTGGTGGTGAGTGAGGTGTTCGACACGGGGAGTTCCTCCTGGGTTCCTTCTATCGGCAGATCATCGGACGAGCGTAGCCCTGCACTGTCCGAGCATTCCCTCGCGCAGGTCGCCGTCTTGTCGACGGGGCCTGGCTCGTAGTCGACCGTCTCCACGAAGACGCCCGTGATCGCGCCCTTCGGCCGGGTCGGGGACGGGGATGCCGTTCCGACGTCGGGTCGGGGCAGGGGTCGCTCTGGTTGTTGTTCGCGCCGGTCCAGTTCATGACGTAGAAGGAGGCGAAGCCGAGGACCGGGAATTGTGTCACCCGCTGCCGGTCAGTCCCTTGCCGCCCTGGTACGGGACGATGAAGAGGTTGACGACGCGCGGATAGGCCGAGCCCGTTTCTCCGGGTTCGGCGCGGCATCGTCGCCTTGCCGCTGCCGCCGCTTCTCACGGTGCTAGCCAGCCCGGCGGCTCCGATCTGGCTTGCCGTCGTAGTTGCCGTGGTAGTTGCAGTCGAACTGCTGGCACGAGTTGTTGTTGATGTTGCTGCAGTTCTCGGTCGCGACCGCGATGTCGTCCCCGACCTGACCCGTGGACATGCCCGGTGCCGTAAGGACGCACTGCCAGGCGTTGGTGGGCGCCGTTCTTGCCGAACAACGGCGTCGTCGCGTAGGAGAACCACTGGCCCGAGTCGGGGCACTGCTTGTTGACCCACCAGTTCGGCTTCCACTTGTTCGCGGTGTACCACGGCTCGCACCCGTATTGGAACGTCGAGAACTCCTGTCCCTGCGCGTAGGCGGGATCGCATTGGAGCGTCTGGTTGCTTTGCGGGTCGTCGAGGCGCAGCGTGGTGTAGACGCCCGTCGTCAGCACGCTCTCCGTCCCGACGGTCGGAAACACGTCGCAGGTGTCTCGTCCGTTGCACTGCGAGGGCTCGCCGCCCGAACGGTGATTGTCGAACGGAGTCCCGGGCTCGAACACCGAGCCCGTGGCCGTGGCCTGGTCGAACGAGTTGTTCACGACGACGACGGCTCCGGAATTCGCCTTCGTGCCGACGAACGTCTGATGGGCCGGCTGGGTGCCGCTGTAGCTGCAGGGGTTGTTGTTGCCGTTCTTGCAGTTGTTTCCGGGGGAGAGGTAAAAGTGCGAGGTGTCGTTGTCGTCCCAGTTGAGGGCGATCGTCACCGTGTTCGCCCCAGGCGCGTACGTCACGGCTTGCGGATTCGAAGACCAGACACCGTCCGGGCTGCTGGCGGACGGCGGGTTGAGCTGGACGCCGTTGGCCGAGACGTGGAAGTTCGCCGAGCGTGCCGGGGTCGACATCGGTGCGGTTGGTGCCCCAGAGGACATCGGCCGTCACGGTGAAGCGACAGTCGTTCGCACCAAAGGGAAGCCTGCCGAAGTAGCCGTCGCCAGGTGTGCCGCAGCCATCGTCCGTCACGCGGACGGCCCTCAGCCGCGGCTGCGAGAGGGCGCTGCCGTCGTTCCAGATGCGGATCTGCGACAGGCGGTGGAAGCAGTCCGCGTACCGTGCCGCTACGAGTTGCGCGCACGTCTGGTTGAGGTCGACCTCGGCTCGGCTCGCGAGCCGGACCTCGGTGCCGACCGCAACGTAGTCCCCGCACGACGCGTTGTACTGCGGAAGTGGGAGGGCGACCGAGGTGCCCTTGTCGCCCACCCCCGAGCCGTTGTCGATGGCCCACAACGTTCCGCCGCCCGAGAGCCCTCCGAGCGGTGCGAGATTGCGCCTCGCGCTCGTGATCTCGGTGCCGGTGCACTCGTTGTAGTAGCGGATCTGGACCTTCTCGATCACGTTGTTCGGTATCGCGAGCGGGAGGAACCGGTGACCGCTCGACGCCGGCCGGATCTCGACGCGGGCCCGCGCGCCGGTGCGGGCCAGTGGGAGCCCGACGGCGCCGAAGATCGACGGGAGGTCGCGTTCCTTGACCCTGACATCGGTCCACTGCCCACCGCCAGGCGAGATCGGGTCGGTGTTGGGCAGGTGCTTGTAGCACGGGTCTGCGGTCACCGCGGGGCCGCCGTCCTGGTAGTCCGTATCGTCGTTGTAGTCCGGGCTGGGCGAGTTGATCGACACGTCCAGGTTCGCCTGATTGGCGATCTCCGTGTTCCGGAGCGCCGGCAGCGTGCCGGTCGAGTAGTCCGCCTGCTCGGGATCTCCCGCGTACTGCCGCGCTATGTCCGCGATCGTGTCCGCCGTGGCCTGCCGGACACCGGCGTTCGACGAGATGCATGCTTTCCAGTTGTTCGCGTACTCGACCCCGGCCGCGTACGCAGCGGCGTCGGCGCGGTTCTGGAGCTGGCGGTTGTGGGTGAACCAGTTGCCGACGTCGATCACGAGCGCGGTCAACAGCAGCATGACCGGGATGAGAAAGGCGCTGACAACGAAAACACCGCCGCGCTCGTCGTATCGCAGGCGGTTCACGTGCACGCCCTTCCCTTGTAGTTGCCCACGGTGTAGGCGGTGGGGCTCGCGCCGTTCTGGAAGTTCTCGATGCGCATGGTGGACGTGCCGCGGATCGTGATCGTCCCGGCGTTCAGGATCGGCACCAGCGAGAACGGCTTCTGAACCTTCACGACGACCCGCTGGCCCAGAACCGCGCCGTCGGGCAGCGAGATGCAGACCCTGACGTCGTTCTCGAACTCGTTGGTGGAGCTCTGCGCCGCGTGCTCCTGGAGCGTCTGCCCGCCCGTTCCCGGGGGGGTCGCGCCGAGCGGCGTACGGGTTCTGGTCGACGATCGCCCAGCGCGCCGTCTCGCTCGCGACGTGGTTTGCTTCGATCCAGTAGAACAGGACGCGGCCGAACGACAAGAGTCCGACGATGATCAAGATGAAGACGGGCAGGATGAGCGCGAACTCGGTCATCGCAACGCCCTCTTCGCCTCTCAGCCTGATACGTCTCACCGCCGTCCCCCTCCTCTGGGTGCACACATGATGCCGCACGTTTCGGATTGCCTGCCGTCGACTTTCGGTCTTCCCGTCATCGGCGGGAACCCGCGGCCACTGAAGCCCTTCCTCGCCGATCGTCGCTGCCTGACATGGAACGTGAGAGGGGCGGTCTGCCTGGGGCCGGCGCGGCGCCCGGGCAGACCGCCCTGTCAGACTCCTCGGCTCGTTACGACGCCGGGAAGTTGTCGACCGAGCTTCCGGTCTCCTCGAAGAGGCGCTCGATCGCCGGGCCGAGGATCAGGATGCCCGCGATCACGACGATCGCGATGCCGCCGAGGATGAGCGCGTACTCGGCCATGGTCTGGCCCTCCTCGCGCTCGCGGAGCCTCGAGATGGTGTTCTGGAGATACACGACGAGTGCCGTCATGCTGTGCTTCCTCCTTCGTGGGTAGGGGGAACGCCCCCCCGAGCGTGGTGCCTCTGAACGTTCCCCCCGTGTGGGAGGCCCACGGATGGTGCTTCCTGCACGGGTGCGCTGGTACTCCCTGAGGGTCTAGTCCTGGCTAGACCAGGGGGTGAACTCCCTGTCGGTCGATTCCGGTCGATGGATAGCCTCATCGACGGGCACTATTCCTCCCCCGTGGACGCACAGCTGCACTCGAGGCTCGTCGACGAGCTCGAAGCGCTCCGGCAGCCGGACGGCGGCCTGCCCACGAGCATCGGAGGGCCGTCCGAGGTGGAACCGACCGCGGTCGCGGCACTCGTCATGCGGCTCCGGGCGCAGGAGTGGCTCCGTCGACGTCAGCGTCCCGACGGCGGCTTCGGCGAGCGGAACGGACGGTCGGACGGCCCGACGACCGCCGCTCTCGCGGCGCTCGTGCTCCAAGATCGCGGCCGTGCCCGGTCGGCGCTCCGCTTCGCGGTCGAGCGGCGCGGGCTGCCGCTTCCGAACGCGAAGGACCCCGAGCGCCGGGAGGCGTGGGGCTGGACCAGCGACGCCCGCTCGCTCGTGGAGCCGACCGCCCGCGTGCTCCTCGCGGTGAAGCGGCTCACGCCGTCGGACCGGGCGACCCGACTCGAGGCGCTCCGGCTCTTCGCGGAGCGGCAGTGCGAGAGCGGGGGCTGGACTACGGAAACGCTCGGTCTACGACGTCGACCTGCGCGCGTACGCGCAGACGACCGCGGTCGCCCTCATCGCGCTGCAGGGGGAGAACGAGGCGCTCACGGCACCCGGGATAGCGTTCCTGCGTCGGTCGTGGCGGCGCGAGCCGGGCGGGCTGACCGCGGCGCAGGCGCTCGTCGCGTTCCGCCTCCATGCTGTCCGAGACGAGCTGACGCCGGGACTCGAGCACCTGGCCGGGCTCGCTGCGCGGCCGTCGTTCCGTGAGCGGCCTCTCGCTGTTGCGTGGGCGGCGCTTGCGACCGGGCCCGACGAGCTGCTCGAGCCGCTGAGGCCGTCGTCGTGAGCATGACCCGGCGGGATCTGCTCGTGCGCTCCGGCGTCGCCGCGGCCTGGGTCGCGGGCGGCGGGGTCCTGGCAGCGAGGCAGCTCGGCGTGTTCGACGACCCGCCGCCCTTCGACCGGGCGGACTTCCCCGAGCCGGGACGCTCGGCCGTCGCCGTCCTGCGGGCCGACAGCTACGACGGCGACCTCGAGGCGCTCGTGCTGGACGGGCTGCGGCTGGTCGAGATGGACGCTGCGGGGCCGGTCGGTGCTGCTCAAGCCCAACCTCGTCGAGTTCTTCCGCGGATCCGTGGTGAACACCGACCCGAGGCTCGTCGTCGCGACGGCGAACGCGATCCGCCGGCTCGGGAGCCTCGTCCGTCGTCGTCGCCGAGGGCCCCGGCCATCGCCGCGACACCGAGGCGATCGTCGCCGCGTCGGGGCTGCGCGAGGCGCTCGACGACGCGGGCCTGCCGGTTCGTCGACCTGAACGACGCGCCGCTCGTGCGCACGCCGCTCAGAACGCGCTACACCGGGCTCGACGCGCTCTGGGTGCCGCGGGTGCTCCGCGAGACCGAGGTGATCGTGTCGATGCCGAAGCTCAAGACGCACCACTGGGTCGGCGTGACGCTCTCGCTCAAGAACTGCTTCGGGTGCATGCCGGGCAGGGTGTACGGCTGGCCCAAGGACGTCTTCCACGTCCGCGGGCATCCCGGAGTCGATCCTCGACATCGCCGCGACGGTGCGTCCCTCGCTCGCGATCGTGGACGGCATCGTCGGCATGCAGGGGGACGGGCCGATCGCCGGCGACCCGGTGCACTCGGGCGTCGTCCTCTTCTCACGCGATCCGGTGGCCGCCGACGTCACCGGTGCGCGCCTGATGGGGATCGATCCGGAGAAGGTGCCGTACCTGATGGACGCCGGTCGCTTCCTCGGGCAGTCGCGCTCGGAGCTGATTGAGCAGCGCGGCGAAGACCCGGGCCCGCTCACGCAGGCCTACCGGCCGGCGCCGCGGTTCGAGGACATCGTCGCCTGAGTCATGCGCTCGCCGGCGCGGAAGCCGACGACACCACCGAGGCGTTGCTCGTGCGCGGGCGGAGCTCGCACACGCTGAGCACGGCGGCCGTGAGGCCGAGCGCCAGGGCGGTCTGCGCCGTCGACCCGTTGTATGTGCCGGGAACGAGCCAGAACCCGAGCGGGAGGAGCCATGCGGCGTCGAAGCGCGGGCGCGCGACCGCGAGCGGGACGAGGAGCAGCGCGAAGAAATGGCGCCACACGATCGGAGAGAAGACCAGCGCTGCACCGAGGGCGAGCCCGAGGCTGCGGCGGCGCCAGGCGAGCACCAGGATCGAGGCACCGAGCAGGAGCGTGAGTGCGCGCGAGGCGCCAGACGCGAGGCCCAGGTCGACGAGGAGCGCATACGGCGTGTACGAGAAGCCGTCGAACGTGTCGCTCAGGTTCCGGATCAGGTGCGCGTAGTCGAGAGGGTCGACCCACGGTAGGAGCAGGAGCAGCGAGGCCGCGCCGACGATCACCGAGAGCCCGGCAGCCCCGCGGCGCCCAGTCGCGAGCAGCCAGACGGCGACGGGCCACAGGAAGAACTTCAACGCCAGCGCGGCGCCCAGCGAGCATCCTGCCGTGAGCGCCCGGTCCCGGTGCCGCCACGTCAACGCGACGAGGAGCGCGAGGGGGAGTGTGACGTTCGCGGTCTGGTACGCGTCGATCACCGGCGGCCAGAGCAGCGTCACCCCGTAGGCGCGCCAGTCCCGGACGCCGAGCACCCACAGCGCCGCTATGAGCGTGGTGAGGACGATCGCGGTGGCGACCCAGTCGGCGGCGGGCGGGGACAGTGCCGTCAGCGGCACGACCGACAAGACGGCTGCCATCGGCCAGATCCCGTTCGTCCCGTCGGAGAGGTCCGCGCCCGGCGGCGGATAGGGATCTTTCCCGTCCATCACCAGCTCGGCCTGCGGGTAGAGCTCGTGGTGGAAGTCGAGGGCGACGCGGTCCTGGCTAGAGAACGTCGAGAGCCCGATCGCGAGGGCGACGACGGGCAGGACGGCGAGAGCCGAAATCTCGCTGACGCGGACGAGGGCGGCGCTCATGCCGTGACGGGCTCGCGCCCGCGGAGCCGATCGGGCTCTTCGCGGAACGCGAGCGCGAAGACGATCGCGAACACGATCAGCTGGCGGGCGATCTCCGACGGGTCACCGATTCCCAGGCCCGCGCCACGGAGCCCCCAGGTCAAGAGGGGGAGGAACCACACCCACGTGAGCCTCGGTCGTGCGAGGGCGAGAGGCACGGCGGCCAGGGCGAAGTAGTCGAGCCACACGATGGGAGATAACGTCAGCGCCGCGGCGACCGCCAGCGCGAGGCTGCGGTAGCGCCAGGTTGCCGCGAGCAGCACGGCGCCCGCGGCGACGGCCGCTAACCGTCCGGCTGTCTCCGACGCCCCGCTCTGCACGAGGAGCCCGAACAGGGTGTAGGAGTCCTGGTCGAACCCCCGTCCGAGTTGCATCAGCGCCCTGACGTAGTCGACGAGCGACGTGAACGGCAGGACGAGGAGGAGCGAGGCTCCTGCGATCCCGGCGGCGGTGAGCACCGCCCGGGGGCGCCGGCGCGACGCGAGCCACACGCCGAGGGGCCAGACGAAGAACTTCGCGGCGGTCGCGATCCCCAGCCAGACTCCGGCGGTGGCGCGCGCGTCGCGCGAGCGCCACGCGAGCGCGACGAGCAGGCACAGCGGTGCCGTGAGATGGGAGACCCTCATCTCGCCGGCGACCTGCGGCCAGAGAGCGACTGCGCCGTAGACCCTCCAGTCCCGGACACCGACCAGCAACAGCGCGAGGGCGAAGCACGCGAGCCCGACGAGCGCCATCGTGACGTTCGCCACCTCGACCGGCATCAAGGTCAGCGGTGAGATGGCGAACTCCACGAGCGGCGGCCAGATGTAGTTGTGTTCGACGGTCGGGTCGAAGTCTGGCGCGGGGTATGGATTCCGACCCGCGAGCATCTCCTCGGCCTGCGGATAGATCTCGTGGTGGAAGTCGGCCGAGAGCGAGTCGTCGCTCAGCCCGACCGCGAACATCGTCACGAGCGTCAGAGCGGGGAGCACACCGCAGACGGTGATCGCCGCGACCCGCCGGAGGGCGTCGACGCGGCTCGGCGACGGGACCGGTCGCGTCGGCGCCGACCCGCCCGTGGGCTCCGCCTCGACGTGCATGAGCGAGAGTGCTATCACGCGCTTCGGCGGACCCCGGCGCTCTCGACGGCCTTTGCGTTCGCAGCGGGCGCGCTCAGGGCTCCGGCCCACCTGCGATACGTGCGGTGGAGTTCACGTGAGCGTGCGCGCGACGGTCGTCAGCTATCGCGACGGGTCGCCGGTCGGCCTGCCACTCATGGTGCGCCGTGTCCGCGATCCGCTGATCCTGCTGTTCTGCCGACGGCCGTCGCCCTCGTCACGATCGGGCTTCGGCTACCTGGGCGCGTGGGCGCGCGGCCGATCGGCTTCGACTTCCGCGGGACGCTCTGGGGCCTCCACGGGCGCTCATCGAGGGAGCGCCAATGTATCCCGAGCCGACGCGGGCCGCCGTCGTCTACGGGACCCGGCCGTCTGCCGGCTTGTCATGGTGCCGGTTTCGATACCGCTCGCGCTCCTTCCCGCCGTGGTCGCGTCGTGGCTCTGATTCTTCCCGCCGCCGGGTGCGTGCTCGCGTCGATTTCGCGCTCGGTGTCCGCGACTGCCGCTGTCACTCCACGCGGTCGCGTCTCCCGTCGTCGTGCGGGGCCTCTTCTTCGGGAAGCTGATGATCGCGCTCGTGTTGCTGGTGGCGCTCGCATGGCGGTTCCGCGACCGCGCTGCGGCGGCCGGGATGCTCGTCGGGCTCGCGGTCGCCGCGAAGCTGTTCGCGTGGCCGCTCGTCGTGTGGCTGCTCGCGACGCGCCAGTTCAGGGCGGCGGATGGGCCGCGGCTTCCGCGCTCGGGCTCCAGGGCCAACGCGGCTACCTGACGCTCCTGCAGGCGCTGGAGGAGGTGTTCAGCGTGCGGAGCGTGTCGGTCTCGACCGCGGTTGCGGCGCTCGGTGCCCCCGGGGCCACGCTCGCCCGCGCCTCCGCGAGGGTGATCGGGTGCCGCGCTGCTCGTGCTCGCGGACCCCCCGGGTTCTTCGGTGACCCGACCTGGATCCTCGGGATGTCGCTCCGCGGCGGGTCGAGAGGAGGTTTGCTGCGGCGCGGCCGGCGTCCCGCAGCAGGCCTGGGCGCGGAGCCATGCCGACCCGACGTTCGGGTACGCGGCGGGCACGATCGCCGTCGTCCTGCTCGTGGTCGACGTGGTCACGATCTCGCGCTCCGCGGAGGGCCACCCAGGAGGTGCACCCGGGGTCGGGCGCGCTCGCCGGCTTTCCGGACGGGCGCCGAGCCGACGGCGGGAAGCCGCGGCCCGTGGGCTGGAGGGCGCCCTGCGAGACTTAGGGCGGAAGCCCCGGCAACCGCTCGTTTGAGTGGTGCTCGCAAGCCCGGCGGGTCCCGATCTGGCTTATGGTCCAGGTGCGGCTCGGACATCCGGCCCGGGACGGCCGCCAACCCGTCCGCCATGCTTGTCGCCATGGAAGGCAGGGCTGAAAGCCTGTCCGTCCCGCTTGCGTTGACGACCTCGGACACGCTGCGTGGCAGACACAAATCATCCGGGAGCCTCGATCCGAGAATGCGGACAAAGCCAGTCAACGGCTTCGATTCGCCCCTCGACCGCCACAAGGTGGGGCTGCCCGAGATCTCCGTCGTCATCCCGTGTCTCAACGAAGAGGACGCTGTGGGTCTCGTGGTCGACCACGCGTGGGAAGGGATCGAACGGTCAGGTCGCCCAGGGGAGGTCATCGTGGTTGACAACGGGTCGACGGATCGCTCGGCGGAAATCGCTGCAGAGCGCGGAGCGTCCGTCGTCCGTGAGTTGCGACCGGGTTACGGAAGCGCATACCTCGCGGGTTTGGCGCAAGCCCAGGGCGACTACATCGTCATGGGTGACGCCGACGCCACGTACCCGATCGTCGACCTAGCACGGTTCGTCGACCGTCTCGCCGCCGGAGACGATCTCGTGATGGGTTCGCGCTTCAATGGAACGATCCACGGCGAGGCGATGCCGTGGCTCAATCGTCACGTCGGCAATCCGATCCTGACTGGCCTGCTCAACCTGTTCTTCGGTGTCAAGGTGTCAGACGCCCACTGCGGGATGCGAGCTGTGAGACGTGACGCGCTTCCCACGCTGGATCTTCATGCAACGGGCATGGAGTTCGCATCAGAGATGGTTTTCAAAGCGTTCAGACGTGATCTGGCTGTAAGTGAACTCCCAATCGACTACTTCCCACGTGTCGGGGAGTCGAAGCTCAACCGGTTCGGCGATGCATGGCGGCACGTCAAGTTCATGCTGCTCTACAGCCCCAGTTGGCTTTACTTCATTCCGGGACTGCTCCTACTCGTTCTCGGCGCGATCGGTGCGATGGCACTCGTCGCGGGCCCTGTGACGTTGCTGGGCCGGACGTGGCAGATCCACGCGCTGTTCGCCTGCATCACCGCGGTGTTGCTCGGTACACAGGTCGTTCAACTTGGTGTCTTCGCGCGGGCGTTCGGCGCCTCCCATCTCGGGGAGACGGATGGCATCTTCGAGCGGTTTCGTAGCCGTGTACGTCTCGAACACGGCCTCGTCCTCGGAAGTCTCTTGCTGCTTGTCGGGCTGCTCGCGCTGAGCGTGATCTTCGTCGGGTGGGCGTTCGAGGGCTTCGGCACGCTCTCGCACGAGTACGCGACTGCGTTCGGTTTCACACTGATTGCGGTCGGCACACAGGTGATTCTCGGCTCATTCTTCTTGAGCCTGCTGACCATGCGCACGACCGAGTCGTCGAGGATGAAACTCGTCGAAGGCGTTCCTGCTTCGTGAACGGCTACGTGCCGCTTAACGAGCGGCCGCTCGGCGGCCACGCGCGACTTCTCACGTTAGCGCTGAAGCACAGTCCTCGCGATGTCCTAGACATCGGCTGCTCGACCGGCTATCTCGCGCGGCCGCTAGCCGAGACGGGCGCCCGAGTCGTGGGTCTCGAGGTCGATGATGCCGCGGCCGCCGAGGCGCGCGACGTCTGCGCAGAGGTCTACGTGGGCGATGTCGAGTCGATGGACTTGCCCTTCGAGCCTGCTTCGTTCGACGTCGTCCTGTGCGGAGACATCATCGAGCATCTTCGTGACCCTGGCGCTGCTCTCGCGAGGGTGCGTCCGCTGCTGCGGCCCGCAGGCCGGCTCGTCCTAACCACGCCGAATGTCGCAAACTGGGCGATGCGTATTTCGCTTCTCACGGGTCGATGGCAATACACGGATCGTGGGATCCTCGACCGTACGCATACGCATCTCTTCACCCGGAGGTCGCTAGTCCATGCTATCGATCGCGCCGGGTATCGCGTTGTCGAATTTGATTACACAGTTCCAGTTCCGTTTGTGAAACTTCCCACGCTCGAGCGAATCGCCAACTGCGTCGCGCGGGTGCGCCCCTCGCTCTTTGCATACCAGTTCGTCCTTGCCGCGTCGCCGCGTTGATCCCGCGTCGTCACCCATTAGGGATGGCCGACCGACACTCAAGCTTCGTCTGCTCTCCCAAGGAATGAGAGCCCACATTTGCGCGTAGCCGGATTCCGATCAGGAGGCACGACTTGGCGGGCACGCTGACCGGAGCACTCCGGCAGTCGACGAGGCTCCGATGCGCCAGTCCACCCGCCAGACCGAACCCCACCATCGCTGCACCCCAGACGACGATCGCGACCACCACGGCCAGACCCTGCCGGCGGACGCGGGGCAGCCAACCCGAGAACACCCCGCCGGCCACCGCACCGACCGACATCGCCGCCGCGAGCAGGGCCATCGTGGCGCCGCCTTCGACGGGACCGCCGAAGCTCTCGTGTGCCATCTGCGGGAACAGCGCGCGGGGCATGCCGAGGATCATGGCGATCAGGTCGACGACGAACGACATCAGCACGACGGTGTTGCCGGCCAGATAGCGGAACCCGTCCAGAGCACCGCCGCGAACCCCCACTTCGATGACCCGCCCACCGCAGCGGTCTCCGTCGGCGGCATGGGCATCAGGCGGACCGTTGCCCAGATCGGGACCACGCAGGTGATCGCGTCGATCGAGAATACAGCGTCGACAAATCGACCCAGCTCAGCAGCAGGCCCGCCAGCAGGGGGCCGACAATGGCGCCGAACTGCTGCACGGTCATGTTCAGCGAGTTCGCCGCGGGCAGCTGCTCGATGGGCAGCATCCGCGGGATGGCCGCCGACCTGGTCGGCTGGTTCACCGCGAAGAACGCCTGCTGCACCGACAACAGGCACAACACCACCCAAACGTTGTTGAGCGCCAGCGCCGCCTGCGCCACAGCAACACAGACGCCACCGCCAGCCCGCAGGTGGCGATGATGCGAGCAGTACGCGCCGATCCATCGCGTCGGCCAACGCGCCGCCCCACAGCCCGCACACCACCAACGGCACGAGTCCGAACACACCGGCCAGCCCGACGTAGGCGGAGCTCTGGGTCAGTGCGTACAGCTGAACCGGGACCGCGAAGATGGTCAGGTTCGCGCCGATGACAGTCGGTATCCCGGCCCACCACAACCGCCGGAAATCCGGCTGACGCAGCGGTGTGGTGTCGGCGAACAGCCGCCTCACGGTTGGAGACGCTCGGCGCGTCCCCCAGCCACCCGGATCCTGTTGTGCACCGGTTCTCCCGGCCCTGCCGAACTCGACGACGTCAGGGGCGATCAGGTAGCCGCCCCAGTTCGGAGGCACCGGGACGCTTTCGGAGTCGGCGAACCGCGTGGTGACGTCGGCGAGTTGATCGAGCAGCGCCGCGCGGGACGCGACGGGCTGCGACTGGTGCGATGCCCACGCTCCGAGCTGAGATCCACGCGGGCGTTTGGCCCAGTAGTCCGCGGTGTCCTCGGGGCTGACCTTGGTGACCGCGCCACGCACATGCACCTGCCGGCCGAGCCCGTACCAGGGAAAAGTGGCCGACGCGTACGGAGTGCCGGCCAGCTCGGCGCCCTTCGCGGAGTCGTAATTGGTGTAGAAGGTGATACCGGATTCATCCACGCTTTTGCACAACACCGACCGGCTGACGGGTCTTCCCTCTCGGACGGTGGCAAGCACCATCGCGTTGGGTTCGGCCAAGCCCGCACGTTCCGCGTCGGCAATCCACTTGCGCAGCAACGAGAGCCAGCCGTCATCCAGCCAGTCCGCGTCCAGGTCGGCGCTGCCGTCCTTCTCCACCGACCCGTATTCGACGCGCATGCCCGCCAGGTGCCCGCTGTCCGGTCCCGCCATGGCGGTAACGCTACCGCGGACGACGAAGCCGGCGAGGCACGAGCCGGTGAGGAGCCGCGCCAACACACCCCGCGGACGACGAAGCCGGCGAGGCACGAGCCGGTGAGGAGCCGCGCCAAAGGGGTTACCGGCCGGTAGTGACGTTGCCGGGACGTGGTGGGACAATTTCCGCCATGACTGCGGTGCCGAGGATTTCGCCCCCGGATTGGCGGGGGTGGTGGCGTTCGAGACCGAGATCGCCGAGCCCGACAAGGACGGCGGCGCCCTGCGCTATCGCGGGGTCGACATCCAGGATCTGGTGAACCTGCGGGTCACTTTCGGCGACGTGTGGGGTCTGCTGGTCGACGGCCGGTTCGGCGAAGGCCTGACGCCCGCCGAACCGTTCCCGCTGCCGATCCACACCGGCGATGTGCGGGTCGACGTGCAGGCCGGCCTGGCCATGCTGGCTCCCATCTGGGGCTACCGGCCGCTTTTGGACATCGACGACGCAACCGCGCGCAACCAGCTCGCCCGCGCATCGGTGATGGCACTGTCCTACGTCGCACAGTCGGCCCGGGGCATCTACCACCCCGCCGTCCCGCAGCGGCTGATCGATGAATGTTCCACGGTCACAGCGCGATTCATGACCCGATGGCAGGGTGAACCGGATCCCAGGCACATCGAAGCCATCGACGCCTACTGGGTGTCGGCCGCCGAGCACGGAATGAACGCCTCGACGTTCACCGCACGGGTGATCGCCTCGACGGGCGCGGACGTCGCGGCCTCTCTGTCGGGCGCGGTGGGCGCGATGAGCGGTCCTCTGCACGGCGGGGCCCCGGCACGCGTTCTGGCCCGATGATCGAGGACGCCGAACGCACCGGCGACGCCCGGGCCGTCGTAAAAGGCATCCTCGACAGCGGCGAGAAACTCATGGGATTCGGGCATCGGGTGTACCGCGCCGAGGACCCGCGCGCCCGGGTGCTGCGGGCAACGGCCGAGCGACTCAAGGCCCCGCGGTACGAGGTGGCCGCCGCGTTCGAGCAGGCCGCATTGACCGAGCTTCGCGAACGACGGCCGGACCGCGCGATCGAGACCAACGTGGAGTTCTGGGCCGCGGTCATCCTGGACTTCGCGGGAGTGCCCGCCGCGATGATGCCGGCGATGTTCACCTGCGGGCGCACCGCGGGCTGGTGTGCGCACATCCTGGAACAGAAACGGCTCGGCAAACTGGTGCGGCCGGCGGCCGTCTACATCGGCCCCGCGCCCCGCAGCCCGCAGTCCGTCGAGGGTTGGGATCAGATCGCCCGGCCGTGACTACTGACCCGGTATTCACCTCCGCGGCAAGGGCTTTCGCCACCCTTGTCCGGGAGATCCCGCATTTCCGCTGGACCGGACCGGGCCTGGGCGAATGGGATCTGCGCGCACTCGTCGGCCATACGTCGCGCTCGCTGATCACCGTGAGCAGCTATCTGCAGACGACGGCGCAGCGCGAGGACATCGCCAGCGCGCAGGACTACTACGCGTTGATCCGCGACACCGCGTGGATCGCCGGCCCTTCGGAGATCGTCGAGCGCGGTCGGCAGGCCGGCCGCGATCTGGGCGAGCATCCCGCCGCCACGATCGACGCGTTGGCCGAACGTGCGCTGGCCGACGTGGCCGCCGTCGAGGACCCGCTGATCACGGTGATCGGCGGCCTCGGGATCGGTTGCACACCTACCTGCCGACCCGCGTCTTCGAACTCGCGGTTCACAGTCTGGACATCGTCCGCGCCACCGGGATCGAGTTCCGGCTGCCGCCCGCGGTCCTCGACGCGGCGACGACGCTGGCCGCGCGGACCGCGGTGACGTTGGGCGACGGCGAGACCGTCCTGACCGCGTTGACCGGTCGGTCGGCGCTGCCGCCGTCGTTCTCGGTGGTGTAGCGATGAGATTCGCACCCCACCGTGGTCTCTATCCGTAACTGTCCAACCACCGAGGAGATCCCCATGGCCATCGACAACACCCCCAGACTGGTGCCACACCTCGTCGTCGACGACGCCGCGGCCGCCATCGACTTCTACATCAGGGCGTTCAATGCCACCGAAGAGGTTCGGCTGCCCGCGGACCGGACAGCGTACGCTGATGCATGCCTGCGTGACGATCAACGGCGCGCAGGTGTTCCTGAACGACGACTATCCCGAGTACAACGACGGCAAGTCGTCGACGCCGACTGCGCTGGGTGGCACACCGGTGACCATCCACCTGCACGGCGCCGATGTCGAAGGCCGATTCCAGCAGGCGGTCGACGCGGGCGCGACCGTCATGATGCCGCTGGAGGATCAGTTCTGGGTGACCGCTACGGCCGGTGCGCGACCCGTTCGGACACCAGTGGTCGCTGGCGGAGACGGTGCGCGAGGTCGATATCAGCGAGATCGCGAGTACTGCGGCGCGGGGCCGACTAGCCAGTCAGCCGCGGATTCCGGCCAGAATCCGTTCGCGCACTGTGGGTTTGGGCACGGAGGCGGCCACCGCCAACATGTCCGCCACCGCGGTGAACTTATTGCGCGGACGGCCGGCGGCGGCGCCGCGGGCGATCTCGGCGGCATCGATGGCCTGCCAACCGGCGGCGTCGACCACGCCCGCCCGACGCGCCCGGACCAGTTTGTCGAGCGCGGCTGGCCGGTCGGCGGGGTCGGTCAGCAGACCTGCGTTGAAGTCGGCGACCAGTTCCTGGACGGTCTGCAGGGCGCACGATTTGTTGGTGCCGATGAAGCCCGTCGTGCCCCGCTTGATCCAGCCGGCCACATACGCGCCGCGCGTCGGCTTGCCGGTTTCAGGATCGACCACCCGGCCGCGCGTCGTTGGGGACCACCGCGGCGGCGTCGTCGAACGGAAGATCGGCGACGGGCTTGCCGCGGTAGCCAATTGACGTCAGGACCAGTCCGGTGTCGATACGGCGCACCTCGTCGGTGCCGGTGTCGTGGAACTCAATCGCCTCCGCGCGCTGCGGCCCGTCGACGCGGTGCGGGGTGAGCTGGTAGGACAACCGGATCCGCGGTCGCGTGGACGGCGCAACGGCATCGCCGAGCTTGCTGAGGACCACCAGCTTTGCTCGCGTCAGGGCGTTGTCGCGGTCCGAGCCGAGCCGGGCCAGATCCTGTTGCACCAGTTGATGATCCGCGGCATCGAGCACGACTGGGACCTTGGAGGCGTTCGCCGTCAGGCCGATCAACTCGGGCAGCGTGAACGCCGAGTGCACGGGACCGCGGCGGGCGGCGATCATCACTTCACGCACCTTCGACGTGCGCAGGGCCGCCAGCGCGTGGTCGGCGATGTCGGTGCGGGCCAGCTGATCGGGGTCGGCGGTGAGGATGCGTGCGACGTCCAGGGCGACGTTGCCGTTGCCCACGATGACGACCCGTTCGTGGCTCAGGTCGACGGGCAACCCGGCGAAGTCGGGGTGACCGTTGATCCAGGCCACCACCTCGGTGGCGGTCGCGGTGCCCGGCAACCCCATTCCGTCGATGTCGAGGCGGCGGTCATCGGGGGCGCCGACGGCGTAGAGCACGGCGTGGTGGTGTGCCAGCAGGTCGGCGTGGCTCAGGTGATTGCCGACCTCGACGTTGAGGTAGAACGCCAGGCCGCGCCGTCGGACGATCTTGTCGAACAATCGCGTCACCCGCTTGGTGCTCGGGTGGTCGGGGGCCACACCGGCCCGCACCAGGCCGTAGGGCGTGGGCAGTTTCTCGAACACGTTGACCCGCACACCCGGCTGTGTCAACAGTTCGTCGGCGGCATACATCGCGGCCGGACCCGACCCGACGATCGCGACGGTCAGTGGCCGGCCGCCCTGGCGAACCACCGGCGCGGGGATGACCGATGCGAGCTTCGACGTCGGCGGCACCTTCTCCCCCGCCGGCCGTTCCGGATAGAAAGCGGCGTTGAGCGCGATGAACGGCAACTGGGTGCTGTCCAGCCCGCTCTCGGGAGCGATCGCGCCCACCGGGCAGGCGCTCACACACGCGCCGCAGTCGACGCATGACGCCGGGTCGATGTACAGCATCTCGGCGGTGGCGAACCCCGGTTCATCGGGCGAGGGATGGATGCAGTTGACGGGGCACGCGTAGACGCAGGACCCGTCGCTGCAACACGACTGGGTGATGACGTGGGGCATCTAAACGCTCAGGCGGGAACGGTCTCGGGATTGTGCGCAGCACCATCAGACGCAGCCGGTGCGGGCTGCGGCACGAGCGCCGACGGCAGGTGCTGGCGCTGCGGCTCGCTGCGATACCGCGACGGTTTGCCGTCGATGCGGCAGATCCGCCACATCAGCCGGGCCGCCGGGTTCATCAGCCCGGTGTCGTCGCACAGCATCCGGACGTCGGCGAACATGTCGGGGAGAGCATTTGCCGGCTCCGGCGCCCGGAAGAACACCTCGCGCTTGACCGAACGCGGGATGTCGAACTCCTTCCAGAAGCCGCGCGGCGGCACCAGGATCGCCTGGCACAGCACCCGCATGATGATCGGGACGTGCAGCGAGAGCTGAAAGCGCTTTCGT